>NZ_OZ409858.1:0-3817366 GCF_979258485.1 Microbacterium sp. AC035 | reverse complement strand
TGCGGGGTCAGGGAGCCTGCGACGGTCACGCCGGCCTCGCGGATCTCGGCGAGGCGCTGCGTGATGAGCGCGGGCTTGATCGGCTCGGCGTAGAGCTCCTGCATGCGCACCGTCGCCTGACCCTCGTCGAGGCCGGCGATCTCGGCGAGCAGCGGCTCGGGGTTCTCGTAGCGGGTCCAGAGGCCCTCGAGGTCGAGCACACCCAGGCCGCCGAGCTGCCCCAGCATGATCGCCGTCTGCGGACTCACGACGGAGTCCATCGGGGCGCCCAGCACCGGGATGCCGAAGCCGAATGCGTCGATCGTCCAGGCGGTCGACACATCCTCCGGGTTGCGCGTGCGCCTCGACGGCACCACCGCGATGTCGTCGAACGTGTACGCGCGTCGCGCGCGCTTGCCTCGGCCGAGCTCGATCTCCATGGTCACCACTCCAGACTACCGGGCGCGCACGATGACACCGACGGCTGGAAGACTGAGAAGGAGCTCGGGAGGCAATATGTCGGATTCGGTGGAGGTCGCCGTCGTCGGCGCCGGCGTGATGGGCCTCGCGACCGCGTGGGAGCTCGCGCGGCGCGGTCTGAAGCCCGTCGTGTTCGAGCGATTCGCGCGCGGACACCACCAGGGCGCATCGCACGGTGCGACACGCAACTTCAACAACGCCTACGACGAAGAGCACTACCTCGACCTGCTCGTCCGCGCGCGGGAGGGGTGGGATGCCCTCGGGCGGGTCGACGGCGAGCCGCTGCTGCGTCTCCACGGCCTCGTGACCCACGGCGACGTCGACGCCACCGCGATCGAGAAGCGTCTGATCGAGCGGGGAATCCACGCCGAGATCCTGACGGCCGGCGACGCATCGTCGCGCTGGTCGGGCATGCGGTTCGAAGAGGCCGTGCTGTTCTCCCGCGACGCGGGCGTAGCCCGAGCGTCCGCTGCGCTGGGCGAGTTCGAGCGGCGCATCGTGGCGGCAGGGGGCGAGGTGCGCTGGGAGACACCGGTCACACGGATCGCGGAGACGGACGCCGGCGTCGACCTCGTGCTCGCCGACAGGCGGATCCAGGCGGATGTCGCGATCGTCACGGTGGGCGCCTGGACCGAGCGGATGCTGCCGGGCGTCCGCCTGCCTCGACTGGAGGTCACCGAGGAGTTCCCCGCGCACTTCCTGCCCAGGGACGGATCAGCCTGGCCCTCCTTCAATCACTACGTCGATGCCGACCGCTATCCGGCCACGGTGTACGGCATGCCGACACCGGGCGAGGGCGTCAAAGTCGGTTTCCACCGCGTCGGCGATGTCATCGATCCGGATGCCCGCCCGCACGCGGTCACACACGCGCACGCTCTCGCCGACTATGTACGCGAGTGGATGCCCGGCCTCGACCCGGCATCTGCGGTGCCCGTCAGCTGCACCTACACCTCGACCGCCGACAGTGCCTTCGTTCTCGATCGGCGGGGACGCATCGTCATCGGCGCAGGCTTCTCCGGGCACGGATTCAAGTTCGCGCCGGGCGTGGGTGCCGCTCTCGCCGACCTGGCGCTCGATCCGACAGCTCTTGCGGCCTCGCCGTTCCGTCTGCCCTGACTCAGCGCGCTCGCGCCACGCGCCGCTCATCCCACACCGGCGCATCGGACTCGTAGACCTCGCCGTCCGAACCGAACACGAGGAACCGGTCGAAGGATCGCGCGAACCAGCGATCGTGGGTGACCGCGAGCACGGTGCCCTCGAAACGCTGCAGCGCGTCTTCGAGCGCCTCGGCCGACTCGATGTCGAGGTTGTCGGTGGGCTCGTCGAGCAGCAGCAGCGTCGCGCCCGAGAGTTCGAGCAGCAGCACCTGGAAGCGCGCCTGCTGCCCGCCGGAGAGCGATTCGAACGTCTGCTGCGCCTGGCGAACGAGGCCGTAGCGGTCGAGGGCCGAGCTCGCGGCGTCCCTCGGCATCCCCGCCCGCCGTTCGTCGCCTCTGTGCAGGATCTCGAGCAGAGTCCGGCCGACGAATTCCGGATGAGCGTGCGTCTGAGCGAACAGCCCCGGCACGACGCGCGCGCCGAGCGTGGCGCGCCCGCTGTGATCGACTGGCGGGAGCTGCTCGCCCGTGGAGGTCACATGGCCCAGCGTCGGATCGGGGTCGCTGCCCCCGCGGGCGAGGAGGCGCAGGAAGTGCGACTTGCCCGAGCCGTTCGACCCCAGCACCGCCACCCGGTCGCCGTACCAGACCTCGGCGTCGAACGGCCGCATCAGACCGGTGAGCTCGAGCTTCTGAGCGACCACCGCGCGCTTGCCCGTGCGCGCTCCTCGCAGCCGCATGTCGAAGTCCTGGGCCGGTGGCCGCTCCTCCGGCGGGCCCGCCTCCTCGAACTTGCGCAGACGGGTCTGCGCCGCCTGATATCGCGAGGCGAATCCGTCGTTCGCCGATGCCTTCACCTTGAGGTTCGCGACGAGGACGCGCAGCTTCTCGTGCTGTTCGTCCCAGCGACGACGAAGCTCGTCGAGTCTGTCCATGCGGTCGCTGCGGGCCTGGTGGTAGGTGGCGAAGCCGCCGCCGTGCACCCACGCCGAGGCCCCGGCACCGCCGGGTTCGAGAGTGATCAGGCGGTCGACTGCCCGCGCCAGCAGCTCACGATCATGCGACACGAGCAGCACCGTCTTCGGAGTCTGCCGGAGCTGCTCCTCGAGCCAGCGCTTCGTCGGCACGTCGAGGTAGTTGTCCGGCTCGTCGAGCAGCAGCACCTCGTCCGGGCCCCGCAGGAGCGCCTCCAGAGCGAGACGCTTCTGCTCGCCGCCGGACAGCGTCGTGAGGTCGCGGAACCGCGCTCGCTCGTAGGGGACGCCGAGCGCCGCGACGGTGCACTGATCCCACACGGTCTCGTGCTCGTACCCGCCGGCATCCGCGTACTCCGCGATCGCCGTCGCGTAGGCCATCTGGGTGTCGTGCTCGTCTCGCTCGATCAGCGCGTCCTCCGCTGCCTCGAGGGCTTCCGCAGCCTGGCGGATGCGCCGGGGAGCCACTCGCACGAGCAGCTCGTGAACGGTCTCGCCGGTCGCGCCGTGTCCCACGAACTGATCCATCACGCCGAGCCCGCCGTCGATCGTCACGACCCCGGCATCCGCGGACTGATCGCCGCGGATGATGCGGAGCAGCGTCGTCTTGCCCGCGCCGTTGGGTCCGATGAGCGCGCTCGTCGAGCCCGCTCCGACGCGGAACGTCGTCTCGTCCAACAGCGGTCTGCCGTCAGGAAGGGTCAGCGAGACCCCTGCAACATCTATGTATCCCACCGTGCGTGGCCGTCCTTCCGCCCGCATGGCGAGCCGACCAGGCTATCAGCAATCGGGGTGGCGACCGATCACGTGCGACGGCCCACCACCTGGATCGCCTCGGTGCGCGGCGCCGCCGGGAGAAGCATCCGGAACTCGGTGCCGACGCCCTCCCTGCTCGTCACATCCATGGTGCCGCCGTGGGCGAGCACGATCGCTCTCGTGATCGTCAGGCCCAGTCCGACGCCGGGCACCGCGTTCCGGGTCGCGGTCGATGCGCGGAAGAACCGGGTGAACAGCATCCCCTGCTCGTCTTCGGGGATCCCCACACCGGTGTCGCGGACCGCGAGCTCGACGGCTCCGTCGAGCTGACGCAGACTCGCGGTCACCCGCCCTCCCGCCGCGGTGAACTTGATCGCGTTCGACAGCAGATTGTCGAGCGCCTGACCGATGCGTCCAGAGTCGACGGTCATCAGCACCGGACCCGTCGGGATCTCGGCGAGCATCTCGATGCCCTCGCGCTGCGCGTGCGGACCCGAAGACGCGACAGCGCTGCGCACCAGCTCGGCGACGTCGGCCTCTCGGCGTTCGAGAGGGAATCGACCGGATTCGACCTGAGCGGTGAACAGCAGGTCGCCGACGAGATTCAGCAGCCGTTGCGCATTGCGCTCGATGATGTCGACGAACTCCTGCTGATCCGTGGTGAGGGGCTGGGCCGGATCGTTCTGCAGAAGGTCGAGGAATCCGATGATCGCGCTGAGCGGAGTGCGGAGCTCGTGCGAGATCATCCCGACGAACTCGTCCTTCATGCGGGCGACCTCGACCGCCCGCGTCTCATCGGTGATCACCAGCAGATACCCGTGCCGCGAACCGTCGGAGTCCTGATACGGCGTGACCGTGACGCGGGCGGGCACCGTCGACCCACCCACCCTGGCCACGTCGATGTGCGAATCCACCGGCAGCCCGGCGTCGGCGTCGTCGAACAGCGCGCGCATGCCGGGGTGAAGACCGTCGTCGACGCCTTCGCTCGCGTTCGTCACGAACTGGGCGAGCGCGTGCGACGGGAAGAACCGGTCGACCTGCACCGCGGCGAGCGCATCGGGCACCGCCATGCCGAGAAGCCGCACAGCGCCAGGATTCCATGCCGTGATCACACCGCAGTTGTCGGTCGCGATGACGGCCTGTCCGGTGATCGAGTTCCACAGGCTCGTGAAGGACTCGGAGAGCGCACGGTACTGCTGCTCGCTCGCCTTCAGCTGCTCGAGCATCGCCTCGTTGGCCGCCAGCGCGGCGGTCCGCTCGACGACGTGCGCCTCGGCCTGGGTCGTGCGCTGCCGCTGCAGGCGCGAGAGCTCGTTGACGATGGCACCGACGGTCGCGAACACCAGCGGACCGATCACGCCGCGCAGCCAGTCGGCGGCCTCCTCGGGCGGATCGATGAGGTTCGGCATGATCAGAGCGATCGACGAGAAGACCCCGACGATGACGACCTGTCTGCGCCCCGGCGCGGCGGCGATCCAGACCACGGGCAGGAGGACGAAAGAAGAGAAGAGCGATGCCGGGCCGCCGGTGCCCGCTCTGATCGCACCCAATCCGAGGATGTCGACGATCGGGATGAGCATCACGACCCAGCCCTCGTACACGCCGCGAACCGAGAGCACCGCGGCGAAGGCCGTCGCCGCAGCGATGGTGGCGAGGCCGAAGATCGCGACCGCCGTGTCCGTCACCGGGATGCCCGGAATGGTCCACATGAGCACGGCCGCGACCGCGACGGCGATCGCGGTCGGCCCCTGCTTCATCAGCGGGGTCGGGTTGTCGAAGAATCGGCGCCAGCTGAGTTCCATGGACTGCTGCACCGTGTTGGTCGGAGTCATCGCGTCACTTCTCGCAGGAGCGCTCGCAGTTCCGCACCGATGATCGGCTTGGGGAGTGCGGCATCCGCGTCGGGGTAGTCGGCGACGTCGAGAACCGAGCTCACGATGAGGAAGCAGTCGGGGAAGCGGGTCTTGATGAGACGCGCCATCTCCGTGCCGCTGATGCCGGGGAGCAGCAGGTCGAGCACGGCGACGGCAGGAGAGATCGTCCCGAACGCGGCGATCGCCGATTCGGCATCCGCTGTGGCGAACACGTCGAAGCCCTCGCGGTCGAGGTAGCGCTTCAGCAGCGCCGTCTGATCTGCGCTGTCCTCGACCACGAGGGCCAGCGGCCGCCCGGTCATCGCAGGAACAGCTCTCGCACGATCACGATGACGACGACGATGCCCAGGGCGAGGAGCGCCTGCGGGATCAGGAGCTTCTCGCGACGGGCGTCGGCGGCGAGCTCCTCCTCCTCGGCGCTTCTCGAAGGTGCGTCGGTCATGAGTCGACCCGTCCGATCTTCTCGGTCTTGATCCATGCGGCGTCGGCGTGACGCCACTCTTTGATGTACGAATCCACGGTGATGGCGCAGAGAAGCGAGCCGTACCCGCAGATGTAGAGCAGAAGGCCGGCGAAGAAGCGGCCTGCCGGCAGCGGCTCGACGGCACGGGCGAGCCAGACTCCAAGCATCGAGATCGGCCCCCAGAGGTAGAAGACCACCGCCCACATGAATCTGGTCTCGTCGGTCAGCGCGAGTCCGAGGTCGCTCAGACCAGACTCGAACAGCCAGGGGAACAGCGCGATCGCCATCAGGATGAGGGCCCCGAGCCCGGGGAACATCAGTGCCTCGCGCCAGGATTGGCGTCCGATCCGACCGTCGAGCTGCACCGCGTAGAGCATCGAGAACAGATAGATGCAGGCAGCGGAGATCCACATGAAGCGGAAGACGAACTCGGCGATGTCGCTGTGCAGGACGAGCAGCACGAGCAGCGCCGTGGCAGCGAGGATCATGAGCGCCGGCAGCAGCAGGATCGTGAACCAGGCGAGACCGAACGCGACGCTGCCCAGGTTGTGCACGCGGCTGGGCCGGAACCACAGATGGCGGTAGATCGAGGTCAGCTCGCACATTGCCCCTGGCCCATCGCAGGCGCTGCTTCCAGAGGCTGTCGATGGTGCGGGGCTCCTCGGCGAGAACGACCGCGTGGGGCTCGAACACCATCCGACGGCCGGCCAGCTGGCCCTCGAAGGTCGTCATGGTGTCCTCGGCGAGCGTGCCGGTCGGGATCCGACCGCCGATGGCTTCGAGGTTCGCCCGCGAATGCAGCTGTGCGCCCCCGGCCAGGCATGCGATCGCTCCCCCGACGTTCTGGGTGCGTCGCGCCGAGAGCTGGCCGATGACGTACTCGATGGCGATGAACCGGGTCAGGTAGTTGCGGTCGCGACTGCCCTCGGCGATGTAGGCGGTGACGGCCCCGACCTTCTGATCGGCCAGGTGCCGGCTCATCTTCCGCAGGGAATCCCGCGCGAAGATCACGTCGGCGTCCATGATCAGGACCGCCTCGGTCCACTCGTCGGCGAGCACGATGTCGAGTCCGTGATTGAGCGTGTGGGCCTTGCCTTCGCCGCCCTTGTCTCGGCGCAGGTGCACGACCCGTCCGGGGAATGCGGCGGCCTTCGCCGCGACCACCTCGGGGGTGTCATCGGTCGATGCGTCGTCGATCACGAAGATGCGCACTCGATCGGCCGGATACTCGAGCTGCGTGAGGCGTTCGATCGCCTGCCCGAGCACGAGCCCCTCGTTCCATGCCGGGATCAGCACGGCGATGCGGGGGTGGTACGGGGCCGCCTTGCCGTAGTGGTTGCGGAACGCATGGAGCGGCAGGGTGAGGAACTGCAGGCCCGTGTTGATGACCGGCAGCGTTCCCACCAGCACGCACAGCAGCAGGAAGACGACGATGACGGTCTCGACCCAGTTCAGCTCGGACATCAGCGAACGCTCCATCCGTCGAGGATCTCGGCGACCCGCGAGTATCGTCCGACATCGGAGGCCACATGGCTGTCGGTCGACGCCACGATCTCGGCGCCCGCGTCGTGCAGTGCGTCGAGAAGCGGGATGCCGGGGCAGCCCCATTTCTCGTTCACCTCGACGATCGTGTCGGTCTCGGCGGCCGTCTTCGCCCAGGCCGAGACGCGATCGACACCGAGGTCGTCCTCGGACAGTCCGATCTTCGGCAGGATCGAGAAGCAGTGCGCCAGCTGGTTCCCCGGATGGCGACGCATGGCCGAGATCAGCGCGGACACCAGCTGATCGAGCGCGTCCTCCGCGGCCCAGCCTCCCTCGATCCGCTCTCGGACCGCGCTCGGACCGAGCGGTCCGTCGATTCCGGGGAACTGATGGTCGGCGATCAGGATGCGGTCGATCCCCGTGGGCAGCTCGGGGATGTCGAGATCGCCTGACGCATCGAGGATCTTCGCCTCGACACCGGTCAGCACGGTGAGACCGTCCGGCACCTGCACAGCCCGCACCGCGGCGAGGTAGTCGGGCACCCACGGCGTCGACCGCCGCACATGGTCGACGAGGCGCACTGTCGTGAGTCCTGCCGCCGAGGCCGCCGCGACGTTCTCGGCGAGGGTCGAGACCGCGTCGTCCGAGAACGTCGAGTGCACGTGGTGATCGCCTCGGAGCAGAGCGCGGGTCACAGTTCCTCCTGATGCCCCGCGTGTGCCGAGACGAGGACCTCGTCGACCTCGAGGATCACGTCCTCGAGGAATCGCACCGAGGCGACCTCTCGGAACGCGATCGTCGACGGGATCTCGCGGCCGAGGAAGAGGTCGGCGACGAGCGAGGGGATGTCGACCCCTGCGGCGATCGTGAGCGGAAGAGCACCGGGGAACCGCGGATTGACCTCGAGGAGCACGGCTCGGCCCGCTCGGTCACGCCGGAGTTGGACGTTGGCGACGCCCACGAGACCGATGGCGCGCGCTATCGACGCAGCCGCGCTCTCGAGCTCGTCGTCGTGCACCGTGCGTCCGGCGATCGCGACACCGGAGTCGACCCTGGCACGGGTCCGGGGCACGGCCGCCACCACGGAGCCGGAGGCATCTGCGATCACGTCGACCGAGTACTCCTCGCCGGGGAGGAAGTCCTGCACGATGAGTCCCTCGTCCTCGGGCAGAGCGTCGAGCGCAGCCCTGTCGGGGACGAGTCGCACACCACGGCTGCCCGCACCCTGACGGGGCTTGGCGAAGACCGGGAACTCCCAGTCGACCGCCTGAGCATCGGGGCCTGCGAGGACGGTGCGCGGGGTGAGTCCCGTCCCCTCGCAGCGCTCGGCGAGCAGCAGCTTGTCGAGGGCGACCGAGAGCGTGTCCTGAGAAGGCGCCGCGAGCACTGCCGGGGCCAGCTCGTCGCGCCGGCCGGCGAGGGCGATGAGTTCCACGTCGACCGTCGAGATCACTAGATCGAGCCGATCCTCCTCGACCATGCGGGCGATGGTCGAGACGAAGTCCTCGTCGCGCCCCGGCGGCACGAGACGTCGGTGCGTGGGCGGGACGAGGTAGATGCCGCTGGCCCAGCCGTCCATGTCGGCGGCGAAGACCTCGAGATCCGAACGGCGGAGGAGCGAGCGGATCACGGCCACGCCGGCGGGACCTCCGGCGCCTGTCACCAGTACGCGCGCAGCCATCAGCTCTCCCGTCGTGTGAGTTCGTGGGCGCCGATGAACTCAGCGGTCTCGCGAACGACCTCGAGGGGCTCCACCGCGGCTCCGCCTCCGAATCGCGACCAGTACCGAGCGGTGGCGGTCACGAAGTCGGGCTCGAGATAGTCGCGCGTCGCCGTCTGAGAGCCGAAGCACTCGAGCAGTCGCAGCTTCTGGGCGATGTACTGATCGATCCGCACGAACCGCGTCGGGCGGAAGTCGATGGTGGCCGAGGGGCTCTGGTAGCAGGCGACCGTGCCGACTCTGCGGGTCGCGGCGATCGTCGCCTCGCTCACGGCACGGTGATCCTGATGACGGTCGTTCGACGAGTGGGTGTAGACGATGGTGGGCTGCACCTCCTGCACGACCTCCTCGATCAACCGCACTGTGGCGCCGCCGCCGGAGATCTCGGTGTCGACGAGATCTTTGACGAACAGCCGCGCGCCGAGTATCTCGGCCGATGCGAGCGACTCGTGCTGCCTGCTGTCGGCGTCTCCGCCGCGAGCACCGCGCGAGAGGGTCAGGATGGTGATCGAGTCGCCGGCCTGGGCGTGCGCCGCGAGGATGCCGCCGACGCCGATCTCGACATCGTCGGGGTGCGCGCCGATCGCGAGCACGACCTCCCTGCTGCGGCCGGCCTCGCGTCGCGTTCGGCCCTCCGCCGCGAGCCGCTGGACGGCCTCGACGAGCTTCAGGTTGTCGAGCGGCTTCGTGAGGAACTCGTCGGCCTGCGCGCGCAGGGCGGAGACCGCGTACTCGACCGAGACGTGCGCGGTCATGACGATCACAGGCAGCAGCGGGTCGTTGCGACGCAGCTCGGCCAGCAGCTCGAGGCCGTCGAGACCCGGCATCTCGATATCGGTGACGACCACGTCAGGGGTGAAGGTCTCGAGTCGCTCGACGGCGGAGTGTCCGTCGTGCGCGACCGAGACCTCGCAGCCGGCCCGCCTCTCGAGCACGGTCTTCACGAGCAGGGCGACGTCAGGGTCGTCATCGACGACGAGGACGCGGGGAGCATCCTGGGGCATATCTGCGGCTCTCATTGGGGAAGTCCCCTTGCCGATCAGCGTCCGGCATGTCACTCCCTGCGCCCTTCGCGCGGAGAGCTCGAGGGGAAGTCGAGCGGGTGTCTCTAAATACTGGCATATCAATAGACCGCGACGACCGCGCAGCACGACAGAGGGCCGGATGCTTTCGCATCCGGCCCTCTGTCTGTTCGTTCTCAGCGCTTGTAGTTCGGCGCCTCGACCACGATCTGCACGTCGTGCGGGTGCGACTCCTTGAGTCCGGCCGACGTGATGCGCACGAACTTGCCGCGCTGCTTGAGCTCTTCGATGGTGCGAGCGCCGACGTAGAACATCGACTGGCGCAGTCCGCCGACGAGCTGGTAGGCGACGGCCCCGACCGGACCGCGATACGGCACCTGACCCTCGATGCCTTCGGGGATCAGCTTGTCGTCGCTCGGCACATCGGCCTGGAAGTAGCGGTCCTTCGAATACGAGGTCTGCTTGCCACGGGTCTGCATGGCACCGAGCGAGCCCATGCCGCGGTACTGCTTGAACTGCTTGCCCGACTGGAACACGATCTCACCCGGCGACTCGTCCGTGCCTGCGAGCAGCGATCCCAGCATCACGGCGTCAGCGCCGGCGACGAGCGCCTTGGCGATGTCACCCGAGTACTGCAGCCCGCCGTCGGCGATGACCGGCACTCCGGCAGGACGCGCGGCGAGCGACGCCTCGTACACAGCCGTGACCTGGGGCACCCCGACTCCGGCGACGACGCGGGTGGTGCAGATCGAGCCGGGTCCGACGCCGACCTTGACGGCGTCGACGCCTGCATCGACGAGCGCCTGGGCGCCTTCGCGCGTGGCCACGTTGCCGCCGATCACGTCGATGTGCGCGAAGCTCTCGTCGGCCTTGAGCCGCTTGACGAGGTCGATCACACCCTGAGACTGGCCGTTGGCCGTGTCGACCACGAGGACGTCGACGCCGGCGTCGCGCAGCGCTTCCGCACGCTCCCAGGCGTCACCGAAGAAACCGATGGCCGCGCCGACGCGCAGACGACCCTGGTCGTCCTTCGTGGCCAGCGGGTACTTCTCGCTCTTGTCGAAGTCCTTGATGGTGATGAGGCCGGCGAGCTTGCCGTCCTCGTCGATGAGCGGCAGCTTCTCGACACGGTGGTGCGCGAAGAGCGCGATGACCTCACCCGCGGCCACGCCCACCGGTGCGGTGACGAGGCCCTCAGACGTCATGACGTCTTTCACGAAGGTGGTCTGGCGCTCGAAGCCCGACACGAAGCGCATGTCGCGGTTGGTGATGATGCCGACGAGGCGCCCGTCGGGGTCGACGACCGGAAGACCTGAGATGCGGTATTTGGCGCAGAGCGCGTCGACCTCTTCGACGGTCGCGTCAGGCGACGTCGTGATCGGGTCGGTGATCATGCCCGACTCGCTGCGCTTGACGCGGTCGACATGCGCGGCCTGGTCGGCGATGGAGAGATTGCGGTGCAGGATGCCGATGCCGCCCTCTCGCGCCATGGCGATGGCCATCCGAGATTCGGTGACGGTGTCCATCGCGCTGGAGAGCAGCGGTGTCGCGACCGAGATCCGGCGGGTGATCCGCGACGAGGTGTCGGCCTCGCTGGGGATGACGTCGGTGTGCCCCGGGAGGAGCAGCACGTCGTCGTACGTGAGTCCGACGAAGCCGAAGGGGTCGTGCTGGTCCATGGATTGTCCTCCTGCGGGCGCGATCTGGGGCGAGGGTGTACCAATTCTAAGCGCCGGGAGGCTGAGGAAATTCCCGGCCCTCGCGTCGCCCTGCGCAGGAGGACGCGCCGAGACGAGCCGGATTCGCAACTTCGTGATGGGATCGTTCTCACTGTGAGCAGATCGTGCCTTGGTTGAAACAGAGCCGACACATTACGCTCATACCGTCGTACATCAGGGCCGATGCACAACTCCGTCATGGCCTGTGTACTCGGCTGGAGGTTCTGTGCGTCCGACGATCTCGGCGAATCGAAGCGGAATGCGGTGGGTCATCATCCTGCTCGCGTCGCTCCTCGCCATCGCTTTCCTGTGGTTGCAGCCTCCTGCAGCCGCCTCCGCCGAAGAGACGGACGACGGCCAGGAGATCACCGACTTCTACTTCGCCGGCGTGATCACCTTCGACGACGACCCTGTCGAAGGCGTCGTCATGACGATCGAGGGCGGCGGCTTCGAGGGCGAGACCGAGACCGACGCAGAGGGCAAGTGGCGGCTGTACGTGCCGGAGAAGGACACCTACACGCTCACCGTCGACGAGGAGACACTCCCCGACGGCGTGATCGTCGACGCGGCGCAGCTGCCCGAGGGCACTCAGCCGATCGCCGGCACGACGGCGTCGTTCGAGGTCGAGTTCGGTCTGACCGGCACCAAGATCCTGAACCTCTTCCTCGGTGAGGGCGAGAGGATGACGACGTCCTTCATCGATCAGCTTCTCTCGCGACTCGTGGGCGGTCTGAACTTCGGTCTGCTGCTCGCACTGGCCTCCATGGGCGCCGCGCTCATCTACGGCACCACCCGGCTCTCGAACTTCGCGCACGCCGAGATGGTCACCTGGGGCGGTCTGGTCGCCCTCGTGACGACGAGCTTCTGGCATCTGCCTCTGTGGCTCGGGATCATCGCGGCGGTGGTCGGCGGCGGTCTCTTCGGCTGGGCGCTGGATGCCGGCATCTGGCGTCCGCTGCGAAGACGAGGACTAGGCGTCGTGCAGCTGATGATCGTCAGCATCGGCCTCTCCCTCGCCCTGCGCTACGCCTTCCAGTACATGATCGGCGGCGGCACGCGCCAGCTTCCCGGTGCCAGTCCCGAGCCGTTCCGGTTCGGGCCGATCTCGCTGTCGTACATCGACCTGATCGGCATCGTCGTCAGCATTGTCGTGATCCTCGGTGTCGCGTTCTTCCTGACACGCACCCGCATCGGCAAGGCCACCAGGGCCATCTCCGACAACCCGCAGCTCGCTGCGGCATCGGGGATCGACGTCGACAAGGTCGTCCGCTACGTCTGGATCCTGTCCGGCACCCTCGCGGCGATCTCCGGCATCCTCTGGGCGTACTTCCGCCCCGGTGTGAAGTGGGACATGGGCATGCAGATGCTGCTGCTCATCTTCGCCGCCATCACCCTCGGCGGCCTGGGCACCGCGTTCGGCGCGCTCGTCGGCTCGCTCATCGTGGGCATCGCGGTCGAGGTCTCCACCCTCTGGATCCCCTCGGATCTGAAGTATGCGAGCGCCCTGGTCGTGCTCATCGTGATCCTCCTCGTCAGACCGCAGGGCCTGCTGGGACGCAGGGAAAGGTTGGGCTGATCGCCATGGACTTCGGAAGCATCTTCTCGAACACAGCCGCCTATCTGTTCAGCCCGGTCACCTTGGCCTACGC
Source organism: Microbacterium sp. AC035 (assembly GCF_979258485.1). Classification (NCBI taxonomy): domain Bacteria; kingdom Bacillati; phylum Actinomycetota; class Actinomycetes; order Micrococcales; family Microbacteriaceae; genus Microbacterium; species Microbacterium sp. AC035. The sequence continues at coordinate 3,804,152 of NZ_OZ409858.1, read as the reverse complement.
ACTGGCGGCGACCGGCCTGGCCGTGCACTTCGGATACGCGGGACTCCTCAACTTCGGGATGGCGGCCTTCATGGCCATCGGCGGGTACGGCTACGCCATCTCCGTCCTCACCTTCGGTCTCCCCTGGTGGATCGGCATGCTTATCGGCCTGCTCGGCGGCGCGCTCTTCGCGGTCCTCCTCGGCATCCCGACGCTGCGGCTGCGAGCCGACTACCTCGCCATCGCGACGATCGCGGCGGGTGAGATCGTTCGACTCCTCTTCACCACGCAGATCTTCGACGAGTACACCAACTCGGCCGACGGCCTCGCGCAGTTCAACGGCGGATTCCGCGATGCGAACCCCTTCCCGCCGGGAACCTACGGGTTCGGACCGTGGACCTACAGTGCGAACGACCTGTGGAACCGCGTGTTCGGACTCCTCGTCCTGGTCGTCGCGATCCTCCTGGTCTGGTCGCTCATGCGCAGCCCGTGGGGGCGCGTGCTCAAGGGCATCCGCGAAGACGAGGACGCCGTGCGCTCGCTCGGCAAGAACGTCTTCGCCTACAAGATGCAGGCGCTCGTGGTCGGTGGCGTCATCGGCGCAGCCGGAGGGATCGTGTTCGTCCTCCCGTCGGCCGTCGTCCCCGGCAGCTACACGACCTCGCTCACGTTCTTCCTCTGGACCGCTCTGCTGCTCGGTGGAGCAGCCACGGTGTTCGGCCCGACGCTCGGCGCGATCCTCTTCTGGGTCGTGTTCGCGTTCATGGCGAACCTGCTGCCGTCCATGGCGAAGGCGGGAATCCTGCCGATGTCCGACAGCCAGGCCTCGACCCTGGTGTTCATCTTCGTCGGCATCGCCCTGATGCTGCTCGTGATCTTCCGACCTCAGGGCATCCTCGGAGACAAGAGGGAGATGACCTTTGTCAAATGAACTGACCCCCGAAGAGAGCGCCCAGACGGCGCCCAGCACCGGGAGCATCCGACGCCCGAAGACCACCGGTCTCGCGAAGGGCCCCGCGGCCCCCGGAGTGCCGAAGGTCGATCCGATCCTCGTGGCGGACGCCGTGCAGCGACGCTTCGGCGGCCTGACCGCCGTCGACGTCGACCATGTCGAGATCCCGCGCGGCGCGATCACCGCGTTGATCGGCCCGAACGGCGCAGGCAAGACGACGCTGTTCAACCTGCTGTGCGGGTTCGACAAGCCCAACAGCGGCACCTGGTCGTTCGACGGGGTGAGCCTCTCCGGCGTCCCCTCGTTCAAGGTGGCCCGGATGGGACAGGTGCGCACCTTCCAGCTGACCAAGTCGCTGTCGCTGCTCACGGTGCTCGAGAACATGAAGCTCGGTGCGCCAGGACAACGCGGTGAGGGGTTCTGGTCGAGCCTCTTCCCGTTCCTGTGGCGCAAGCAGGACCAGGAGATCGAGGTGAAGGCGCGCGAGCTGCTCGCCCGCTTCAAGCTCGACGCCAAGGAGAAGGACTTCGCCGCATCGCTCTCGGGCGGGCAGCGCAAGCTCCTCGAGATGGCTCGAGCGCTGATGAGCGACCCGACCCTGGTCATGCTCGACGAGCCGATGGCCGGCGTCAACCCGGCCCTCACGCAGTCGCTCCTGGACCACATCCTCGACCTCAAGGGTCTCGGGATGACCGTGCTGTTCGTCGAGCACGACATGCACATGGTCCGCCACATCGCCGACTGGGTCGTGGTCATGGCCGAGGGTCGCATCGTCGCCGAGGGCCCCCCGGAAGAGGTCATGGAAGACCCCGCGGTGGTCGACGCGTACCTCGGCGCACACCAGGATCTCGATCTCGGTGCCGTCACCGGTCGTATCCCGGTCATCGAGAACGCCGCCGCCGCCAAGCTCCGAGAGCAGATCGAAGCAGAAGCCGAGGCGGAGCTCGAAGCGACGAGCACCCTCGATCCCGACCAGAAGGGCCACGCATGAGCGCCGCCACCCCCGCCGCGTCGTCGTCTCCACTCGACGACATCGTCGTCGAGCTGAAGGACGTGCACGCCGGCTACCTCCCCGGAGTGAACATCCTGAACGGCGCGAACCTGGTCGCCCGGCAGGGAGAGCTGATCGGCATCATCGGCCCCAACGGCGCGGGGAAGTCGACACTGCTGAAGGCGATCTTCGGCATGGTCAACATCCGCAGCGGCGACGTCACCTTGAACGGCGAGAGCATCGTCGGACTGAAGGCAGACAAGCTCGTCAAGCGCGGCGTCGCCTTCGTGCCGCAGACGAACAACGTCTTCCCCTCGCTCTCGATCGAGGAAAATCTGCAGATGGGGCTCTATCAGAACCCCAAGATCTACGCGGAGCGCCTCGAATTCGTCACCGGCATCTTCGCCGAGCTCGGCAAGCGCCTCAAGCAGCGCGCAGGCTCGCTCTCGGGCGGCGAGCGCCAGATGGTGGCGATGTCGCGGGCGCTGATGATGGACCCGTCGGTCCTTCTCCTCGACGAGCCCTCCGCCGGCCTCTCCCCCGTGCGCCAGGACGACGCGTTCATCCGCGTCTCCGACATCAACAAAGCGGGCGTGACCACGATCATGGTCGAGCAGAACGCGCGTCGCTGCCTGCAGATCTGCGACCGCGGCTACGTGCTCGATCAGGGCAAGGACGCGTACGAGGGCACCGGACGCGATCTGCTGAACGACCCGAAGGTCATCGGCCTCTACCTCGGCACACTCGGCACCGACGCAGCCTGACGCGGCTGAGACACGGAGAAGGGGCGGATGCTGCGGCATCCGCCCCTTCTCCGCGTCTGTGTCTGTGTCTGTGTCTGCAGGTGTGTCTGTGCCTGTGTACCGGTATCCGCGGGTGCGGGACGCCGGTCACGCTCGGCACCCCTGCCGCCCTAGCGGGCATCCGGACACGACGAAGGCCCCGGATGCCGGATCCGGGGCCTTCGCTCGTGATCAGTTGGTGCGGGAGATCAGGTTCTCGGCGTCGTACACGTACGTGCCGATCGAGGCGCCCTGCGGGTCGCCGTTCTCGTCGAACGTGATCTCGCCCGAGTAACCGTCGTAGTCAGCAGTACCGCCGCCGTTGATGATCTCGGCGCAGTCGGCGAAGCTGGTGCACTTCTCTCCGTCGCCACTGCCACCCGAGACCTCGGCCATCTTCGCGGCGATGTCCGCGCCCTCGGTCGAACCGGCCGCGAGCGATGCGAGCGAGACGAGCACGACGGCGTCGTATGCCTCGGCCGCGTACGTGAAGTCGTTGACCTCGGGGTTGCCCTCGCCGGTCCAGTACTCCTGCAGACGGTCGGTGAAGTCGTCCTCGAGTGCCGGGCCGGGCTTGGTGCCCTGCGCGCCCTCGAGCGAGAACGGGAAGTTCGTGTCGGGCGAAGAGCCGTAGTCCGACAGGTTTCCGTCGACGAGGTAGAACTTGTCCGGCGAGATGCCGGCGTTCACGAGCAGCGGAGCGATCGTCTTGAACTGGTCGAACGACACGATCGCGACGGCGTCGGGGTTCTGCGCCTTGATGGTCTCGACCTGCGCGTCGAACTGTCCGTCACCGACGTTGTACGACGCGTTGGCGACGACCTCGCCACCCGCGTTCTCGAACGTCGACTGGATGTTCTCGAAGAGTCCCGTGCCGTAGGCGTCGTTCTGGTAGATCACGCCGAGGGTCTTGTGTCCGTCTTCGGCGATCAGGTTGCCGAGGACCTCGCCCTGCAGCAGGTCGCTGGGAGCGGTGCGGAAATAGAGACCGTTGTCGTCCCAATCCGTGAAGTCGGGGCCGGTGTTCGAGGCCGAGATCTGCAGGATGCCTGCGCTGACGTTTCCGTCGAGGATCAGGCGGGAGACGCCGGACGCCGCGGCGCCGACGATGGCCGTGACGCCTGCGCTCTGCAGCTTGCTGATCGAGGTCTCGTAAGCCTTGGTGTCGGTGTCACCCTCGTCTTCCGCCGTCAGGTTGATCGTGACACCTGCAGCAGCGTCGTTGACCTCCTTGACTGCGAGGCCGACGCCCGATTCCATGGGCGGGCCGAGGAAGGACAGCGAACCGGTCTGCGGCAGCAGCGAGCCGAGCTCGAGCGTGAGGTCGGCCGACGCGCCGCCGCCTCCGCCGTCGGACGGCTCTTCCGAGGGCGTGCTGCTGCAGCCTGCGACGACGATCGCCGAGGCGCTCAACAGCGCGACTCCTGCGAGAATCTTGGCGCTGCGCGAGCGCGTGAATGCGGTCATGATGCTCCCTTGCGTGACTGGCCGTGGATTGTGACCACGGTCGGGTGCTCTAACACTAGGACTGAAAGGCTTCGCGTAGGGGTCGCCGATGTTTCGGTGCGTTAACGATCCGACACCGAGTTCCACAGGCGTGAACCGGGAGTTCAGACCAGCGTCGGCGGAGCGATCCGACGCCCTCGACGTGCGGCGAGCAGCAGGTCGATCACGAACACCAGGATGGCGACCCAGACGATGATGAACCCCGCCCATCGCTCGGGCGGCATCGGCTCACCCAGCACGACCGCGCCGATGATGAACTGCATCACGGGCGTGACGAACTGGATCATGCCGATGACGGCCAGATTGATGCGTCGGGTGCCGGCGGCGAACAGCAGCAGCGGCACCGCCGTCGCCACTCCCGCGAAAGCGAGCAGCACCGCATGCCAGACGCCGTGGGAGCCCATGGTGATCCCGGCGGGGGTGGTGGTGACGAGGATCAGCTGCAGCACGGCGATCGGGATCAGCCAGAACGACTCGAGAGTGAGTCCGCTGATCGCATCGACCGAGGGGCCGATCTTCTTCTTGATGAGTCCGTACACGCCGAACGAGGCCGTGAGGGAGAGGGCGATCCACGGGAACTCGCCGTAGAAGAGGACGATCACGATCACGGCGACGGCAGCGATGCCGATCGCGACCCACTGGAGCCTGCGGATGCGCTCCTTGAGCACGAACACCCCGAGCAGCACGGTGGTGATCGGATTGATGAAGTATCCGAGGCTGGTCTCGACGATGTTCTCGGAGAGGGTGCCGATGAGGAACACCTGCCAGTTGACGTAGATCAGGACACCCGCCAGAGCCGTCCATCCCAGAAGTCTCGGCTGTCGGAGGATCACGCCGAACGCCGCCCAGCCACGCGTCACGGTGAGAAGGAGGAGGCAGAAGACGAGCGACAGCAGCACCCGCCATGCGACGACCTCCCACGGCCCCGTCGGCGCGAGAAGAAGGAAGTAGAGCGGCAGCACGCCCCAGAGCAGGTACGCACCTCCTGCGTACGCGACCCCCGCGGTCTGAGTGGCTCGGGTCTCGGCGTTCGTCGGGGTCACCGCACAACCCTATGCCCGCCGCTGAACGGCATCGCGCCGACAGCGGTCGTCGACCGGACGTTGGCAGGAATCGGTGCACCATTGGCGCGTCCTCCGCTGTTCAGCGGCGCGGACGTCTGAGGAAGACGGCCACGAGGAGCGCGGTCGAGAGCGCCATCGTCGCGTTGAGTCCGATCGCCGCACGCAGCCCGGTGAGAAGGCCGGCACCCGCGAATGCGGCGACCACAGCAGCCATCACCGGTGTCCCCAGCGCGATGCCCACCTGCTGACTCATCGTGACGAGACCGGTCGCCAGGCCCTGCTCTTCAGCGGGAACCGATCCCGTCGCCGTCACCACGTAGCCGACGATCGCGACGAGATTCGCCACGCCGCCGACGAACGTCAGAAGCAGGAGCGGAACCGCCCAGACATTCTCGTCGGACGCGAAGGCGAGCGGCAGGGTCGGGGCGGCTTGGACGATCAGCCCGGCGACGATGGCGCGCGACGATCCGAGCCGTCCGATCACGCGGGGCGCGAGGAGGCCGCCGAGCACGGTGCCGAGACCGAGCACTCCGAGCATCAGACCGGCAGCGATCGGGGTGTACCCGAGGATCTCCTGCAGATAGATGGTCAGCAGGAAGACGAGCGATGTCTCGGTCGCGAAGGCGAGCAGACCGGCGATGTTGCCCCAGGCGATCTCCCTGCTCCTCAGCAGCGAGGGTGCGATGAGCGGCTCGATCGCTCGCCTCTCAGCCAGTGCGAACACCACGAAGAATGCCGCGGAGACCCCGAGCGGTACCCAGGTGCCGGAGTCGCCCCAGCCGACTCGCCCTGCGGAGTCGATGCCGAACACGAGCGAGACGAGGGCCGCCGTCACGGTCACGGCGCCGATGACGTCGAGTCGAGCCCGCGCGACCCGCCGGGGCTCGTGAAGGACGAAGGCCCCGACGAGCAGGGCCGCGGCGGCCACAGCGACGTTGATGAAGAACGCCCAGCGCCACGACACCCCGCCGGTGAGCAGCCCACCGAGCACGGCTCCGGCCGTGAACCCCGCCGCCATGAGCGCACCGTTGAGCCCGAGCGCCCGGGAGCGTGCCCGCCCCTCGGGGAACATCGTGGTCATCAGCGCGAGAGCCGCAGGAGTGACCATCGCCGTCGCGATGCCCTGACCCACGCGGGCGGCCAGCAGAACACCGGGGGCAGTCGCCAGTCCTCCGACGACCGACGCCGCACCGAGCAGAACCAGCCCGGCGAGGAACAGCCGCTTCCGCCCGAGAACGTCGGCCACCCGCCCGAAGAACAGGGTGAACGACGCCGCGCAGACGGCGAAGGCCGTCACGATCCACTGCAGCGATGCGGTGTCGAAGCCGAGTTCCCGGCCGATCGGGGGCAGCGCGACATTGAGGATCGAGAAGTCGACGGCGAGAGTGAAGTTGGCCGTCAGCAGGACGCCCATGGCGAGCACCTGTGCCGGGGTGAAGCGATCGGTCGCCTGCGGCACCGTGGCGGGGAGGGTCGGGTCGGTATGAGTCACAGTCCACAGCCTCTGCGCAGCAGCACGGGCCAGCCAGCCCCCTCTCCTGACTAGCACCGGCAGGGACAGGCTGCGCCCGCGGCTGTCGGGGAGAATGGCACCATGGATCCGCACACCGCGCTCGCCAGATCGATGGCCTCCGAGAGGCCGGTGACCGAGCTGGGAGACTTCCTGCGGTCGCGGCGGGATCGCGTCACCCCGGACGACGTCGGGGTGGCCAGCTTCGGTCGGCGCAGGGTTCCGGGCCTGCGTCGAGAGGAACTCGCACGGCTCGCAGGGGTCTCGGTGACCTACCTGACCCGCCTCGAGCAGGGCCAGTCGCAGAATGCCTCCGATGCGGTCGTCGACAGTCTGGCCCGTGCGCTCCACCTCGACCCCGACGAGCATGCGCATCTCCGAGCGCTCGCGCGGCCGAGATCCGCTGCTCCCCGCCGCCCCCGACGACCGGAGCAGCCGCGCCGGGGCGCCTCCCAGCTGCTGCACGCGATGGGCGTACCGGCCGTGCTGCTCGGTCGTTTCAACGACATCCTCGACTGGAACAGCGCCGGTCATCTCCTGATGGCGGGCCATGTCGAGGTCGGTGCGCCGTCTCGGCCCGCAGATCGCCCCAACCACATCCGGATGCTGTTCCTCGATCCGCACACGCGGGATCTGTACGCCGACTGGCAGGAAGAGGCGGCGCTGGCCGTGGCATCGCTGCGGTACGTCGCCGCGCGATTCGTCGACGACCGACAGCTCGCCGGACTCATCGGCGAACTGAGCCTGAGCAGCCCGGATTTCGCGAAGCTCTGGGCGGGACACATGGTCAGGCTCTGCACCAGCGGCGACAAGCGCTTCCGCCACCCCGTCGTCGGGGACCTCACCCTCCGCTACGAGGTCCTGCACCTGCCCGAAGGCGATGGCCAGCGCATCCTCGCGTACAGCGCGGCGCCCGGCAGCGCTGCCGCTGCAGCCATCGCCCTGCTTGAACCGCGCTGAGTCTCGACCCCGGTCGCCGGATACGTTCCAGACATGCAGGAAGGCCCGGATGCGTGATGCATCCGGGCCTTCCAAAGACGTTGTCTCAGCGGACGACGACTGCGAGCACGTCGCGAGCCGACAGGACGAGGTACTCGTCTGCGCCGAACTTCACCTCGGTGCCGCCGTACTTGCTGTAGAGCACACGGTCGCCCACGGCGACGTCGAGCGGAACGCGGTTGCCGTTGTCATCGATGCGGCCGGGGCCCACGGCCACGACCTCGCCCTCCTGGGGCTTCTCCTTGGCGGTGTCGGGGATGACCAGGCCACTCGCGGTGGTCTGCTCTGCCTCGACCTGCTTGATGACGATGCGATCCTCGAGCGGCTTGATGGAAACCGACACGGTCTACCTCTTCTTTCTTGACGCTGACAGGAAGACTTTTCGCACTCTCAACCCGAGAGTGCTAATTCAGTCTAGGCGCTCAGCTGGCACTCACGCAATGCGAGTGCCAATGGCCCGCACGGACCGCCGCCTAAGCTGGAGCCGTGGAGATCTCCGAGCTGCGCGCCCTGCTCACCCCCGAAGGCCTGAAGACTCTGGACGACCTCGGTCCCGTCGACGAGGTCGCCGATGTCGCTCGGATCGTGTCTCGGCTGCGCGCCGCCGGGCACTCCCCCGAACTGGTCTCGGCTGTGGTGGGGCAGGCGCGTCTCCGCACCAAGGCGAAGGGCAAGTTCGGCGACTTCGCATCGCGGATGCTTTTCACCCGCGCCGGGCTCGAGCAGGCCACCCGACTGGGCGTCGCCGCGCGGCATGCCCAGCGACTGCGCCGAGCCGGAATCACTCGGGTGGCCGATCTCGGATGCGGTATCGGCGGGGACTCGCTCGCCTTCGCCGGCGCCGGAATCGATGTCGTCGCCGTCGACGCCGACGAGGTGACCGCTGCGATCGCCGCCTACAACCTCGCACCCTTCGGCGACAGCGCGGTGGTGACGCACGGGACCGCCGAGAACCACGTGCCGGTCGACAGCGACGAGACTCAGGCGATCTGGATGGACCCCGCCCGCCGCACCGCGGGTCACAGCGAGACGCGGCGCGTGTCGACCGACGACTACTCTCCGCCGCTGGACTGGGCCTTCGACGTGGCCTCCCGCACCTCGACCGGCATCAAGCTCGGCCCCGGTCACGATCGGGAGGCGCTCCCCAGCGACGCCGAGGCGCAGTGGGTGAGCGCGGACGGCAGCGTCGTCGAACTCGTGCTGTGGACGAGGGCGCTCGCTCGCGACGGCATCCGCCGGTCCGCCCTCGTGATCCGCGGCGAGCGCTCGCACGAGCTCACCGCGGGAGCGGATGCCGAAGACGCGCCCGTACGTGAGCTCGGCTCCTTCCTGCATGAGCCGGACGGCGCGGTGATCCGGGCGCGCCTGATCGGCGACGTCGCGCGCAGTCTCGACGCGGGGATGCTCGACGAGCGCATCGCGTATCTCACCTCCGATGCCGCACTCACGAGTCCGTTCGTGCAGTCGTTCCGGGTGCGCGAGACGATGCCCGCCAATCCGAAGGCGATCAGCGCCGTGCTCAAGGCGAACGACGTCGGTTCGCTCGAGATCAAGAAGCGCGGCATGGACATCGACCCCGCGGCCTTCCGCAAGAAGCTGACGCTGCGGGGCGATCAGGCGGCGACGCTGATCCTCACCCGTGTGGGCGATCAGCGCCGCGCGATCCTCGCCGATCGGGTGCCCGCGCCCGAGTAGCGTCCGCCCGGGCGACCCTAGCCGTCGGAGTCGTCGGACGGGAGGTCGACCTGGATCGGGTCCTGCTTCTCGCCGCCGAGCTCGAGCGTCTCCCCCGGCCCGACCGTCTGCTCCGCGGCGACTGCTGCGGTGTCGCCGGAGACGACGAGGTACGGCGTGCCGTTCAGTGTGTACGCGAGGCGCACGCTCCATTCCGCAGCGACGGTCCCCGTCTCGTCGACGGTGACTCCTCGGGTTTCGATGCCGTCGCCGGAGAACTGCTCGTCACCCGACACGCGGCATTCGACGCTCTCGACGGCGTCGACGATCAGACAGTCGCGGATGTCATCGTCATCGAGGCGCTGTGCACGCCAGACGGGGGCATCGCGGAAGTAGCCGACGATCGAGAACGAGTACTCCTCGAAGCCCTCCTCGATCAGCTGCTCGGCCCGTTCCCTCTCCTCACCCTGGAACTGGGCCAGCCAGGAGTCCTGATCCGATCGCCAGCGTTGGATGATGGCGACGACCTCTCCGTTCATCGCCCGTGCCGCCGACGCCCAGACCTGCTCGGGGGGTTCGCCCTCCTCGTCCGAGACGGTGACGCTGGCGCTGATGCCGATGCCGTTTCCGTTGTCGAGATCGGCGGCCGGCTGACACTGATCCGCCGACCTTTCGGCGGTGTCGAGCGTGATGCAGATCGTCTCGCCGTCGTCCTTCGTCGCGTACCAGACGAGGGCCGCCTCATCCTGTCCGATCGCCCGCAGACTGCCGGCGTCGAACTCGCCCTCCGCCTGCAGCTCAGCGCGCCTCTGCTGCTGTTCGGAGGTCAGCGCCACGGCGCCACCGGTGTGCCCGAAAAGAGCCCATCCGACACCGAGGCCGATCACGAGCATGGCCGCGGATGCGACCGCGGCCGCCTTCCAGTGCTGTCGGATCGCCGCGCGAAGCCCCGTCTCCTCGAGTGGTCGTCCGGGAGATCCCTCATCCGCGGGATTCGCACTCGGTATGTCCGAGACGGGTGCTTCGGCATGCGGAAGCACCGAGCCATCCGTCGGATGCACCACGTCGACCGGTTCCACGCCCGGGATCACCGGGGCGGCGACCGCGGTTCGGGCGACTTCGGCACGCTGGACGCGCAGGGATTCGAGTTCGAGCAGCCTCGCCGCGTCGGCCTCGGCCAGCCCGCCCCCACGGCCGTAAGCTCTGACCTGCAGAGCGCGCAGTTCGGCAGACTCACTCTCCTGCAGCATCGTCGCTCTCCCAGCCCCTCGTCACGGTGAGGTACTGCTGACCGTAGCCGAACTGGTACTCATAGCGGGTCGTCTCGCCGTCGTCTGCGACGTCGAGCACGAGCGTCCGGTCCGCATCCGCGAGCATCAGGCTGTCGTCGCACACCATCGGAGGGTCGGGCATGGACCCGTCATAGACGAGACAGTAGCGCTGGGTGGACGTGTCGATCCCGGTCCAGATCGGCACCTCGTCGTCATAGCCGACGACCAGGATCGTGCGGCGATCCAATCCGGTCTGCTCGGCGAGCGATGTCGCTGCCTCGGCCTCGGCCTCGCTGGCGAACATCGACGTGGACTGCGACGACGTGATGAAACTGCGGGTGATGACCGCCGGCTCGCCGCTCTGCGTGAGGAACATCTGCGCCTGGATGTCATAGGTCTGCGCAGCGCTCACGGGCTTCGCGAGCGTGGCATTCACGCCCTGGATCGTCGCCTGCTCCCGCGTCGTGCACGCAGGAGCCGTGGCGTCTTCATGACCGAGCACGAGACACACGTCGGCGCCCTCGTTCTTCGTCGCGAACCAGATCACGACGCCCTCTTCCTGGGTCAGGGCGCGTACCGAGCCCGGGTCGAAGTCGCCCGACGCGACGATCGCGCTCTGCCACTCCTGTTGCTGTGCGGTGAGATGCATCGGTGCAGGACCACGGTCGGCGAAGATCAGCCACCCCAGCACGAGGCCGACGACAGCGAAAGCCGCACTGATCACGACGACAGGCCAGTGTCGTCGCAGCGCGGATTCGCCGTGGGCCGCGCCGGTCGCGCCGACCTCCCCAGACGCCGCAGGCCCGCCTCCCTCGGCGACGATCGACGTCGAGGTCTCGAGCTGCGGGGGTGCCGTCGCGTGCGATTCCGGTCGCGTCGGCGCGGGGCGCTCCGCTCCACGCGCCCTCCCGGCCTCCAGCTCCCGCAGCCGCGCGGCCTCCGCCTCGTCCAAAGCACCGGCACGACCGTAGGCCCGGGCCTGGAGGGCCCGCAGCTCGACGGATTCGTCCGCGTCGAGCATCCGCTATCCGAGTCTCTCGAACTGCATGCCGGCCCACACGAGCCAGCCGAGACTGTAGACGGTCGCACACAGGCCGAGAACGAGCGCCCACCGTGCGATGGCCCGGCTCTCGACCGGTCGTCGCAGCGACATGATCGAGGCGATCACGGCGACGACGGCGATCGGGATGCCCCAGCCGACGAAGAACGACGAGACCAGAGCGACGATGGCCGCCATCAGAGCCCAGGGTGCGAGACGGGTGTCATCGACGGCAGTCGCTCCGGTCGAGGGGGCCCAGTCGTCGTCTCGCCCGACACCGTCGGCCACTGGTCCGCTGACGACCACCGGTTCGACTCCGACCGGCCCCGTCGGCAGCCTCGTGTAACCCTCGCGGCGCGACCCCGGTATCCGCGCGGAACCCGCCGGATGCTCGACCTCGTCGCTCGGGCGCTCGATCCTGGTCGGAGGCAGCACGGCATCGGGCCCTGGTTCTGCACCCACCGGATCGGGCGTGCGCGGCACGTCGCTCATCACATCACCGCGACGCGCTCGTCGACCTGGATCTCGGTGACCGGAAGGGTGGAATCTGCTCCGAAGGCGAGCGTCGACGGGCGCCGACCCGACGAGATCAGCTCCGCGGCGAGAGCCGCGATCATGGCGCCGTTGTCGGTGCAGAGCGACAGGGGCGGGATCCGCACCGTGACTCCGGCGGCCTCGGCCCTGGCGAGGGCGACTTCGCGCAGACGTCGATTGGCGATGACTCCGCCGCCGAGCAGCAGGCGCGGCACACCGAGGTCGGCGCATGCGGCGAGCGCCTTCGTCACGAGCACGTCGACGACGGCCTCGCGGAAGCTGGCGGCCACGTCGGCGACCGGCACGGGCAGGCCGTCGGCCTCGCAGCGCTCGACCCAGCGCGCGACCGCCGTCTTGAGTCCCGAGAACGAGAAGTCGTAGCGATGCTTCGCCAGGTCGGACGCCCGAGACAGCCCGCGGGGGAACCGGATCGCGTCAGGGTCTCCGTCGAGCGCCGCTCGGTCGATCTCGGGGCCGCCGGGGTACGGCAGCGACAGGAGACGGGCGACCTTGTCGAACGCCTCCCCCGCGGCATCGTCCATGGTCTCGCCCAGCATCTCGACGTCGGTCGTGAGGTCGCGCACATGCAGCAGCGACGTGTGGCCGCCCGAGACGAGCAGGGCGATCGTCGGGTACTCGAGGGGCTCGGAGTCGGGGGTCAGGATGTCGGCGGCGATGTGGCCCACCAGGTGGTTGACGGCATACAGCGGCTTGTCGAGCGACACTGCCAGGCCCTTCGCGGCGCCCACGCCGACCATCAGGGCTCCCGCGAGGCCCGGCCCGCTGGTCACGGCGACTGCGTCGAGGTCTTCCAGGCGCACCCCGGCCTCCGCCAACGCGGCGTCGATGGACGGCTGCAGGGCCTCGAGATGGGCTCGGGCGGCGACCTCGGGCACGACGCCGCCGTAGCGGGCGTGCTCGTCCATGCTCGACGCGATCGTGTTGGACAGCAGCGTGCGCCCGCGGACGATGCCGATCCCCGTCTCGTCGCAGCTCGTCTCGATGCCCAGCACCAGCGGCTCGGTCATGCGGTCGCCTCCTTCGCGGCATCCGGGGCGGACTCGTCTCGATGGTCGGAACGCGGATGCTGCAGCGCGAGGCGCATCACGACCGCGTCGATGTCGTCGGGCTGGTAGTAACGGGGGCGGCGGCCGATCTCCTCGAACCCCTCTGACCGGTAGAGCCCCTCAGCGCTCGGGTTGTCGGCGCGCGCCTCGAGGAACACCTCGCGCGCGCCGCGTTCGACGGCTGCCTCGAGAAGCGCCCGAAGCAGCGCGCGACCGCGACCGGCGCCGCGGTGCTCTGCATCGAAGGCGATCGTCTGGATGTCGGCATCGAGCGATCCCTGCAGGGCGCGGACTCCGCCGTAGCCGATGATCGATCCTTCGTGCTCGTCGACGAGATAGCGACCGTGCGGACTCGCGAGCTCCAGCGCCATCGCCTCCGAGCTCCAGGCGTCGGTGGGGAAGGACCGGTGCTCTATCGCCATGATGGCCTCGAGGTCGTCGGGAGTCGCTTCGCGGAGAGTCACGAGCCCACCTTCTTCGGCGCTCCGGGCACGGTGACATCGGGCTGCCGCAGATACAGGGGCTCGGCTCCGGTGAGCGTTCGGCCCACGGCCAGCGATCGCGCGCCCACACGGGCGAGGTCGACGGCGGAAAGCGTCTCGACGTCGATGCGGCGGATGCCGTCGAGGTGCTCGTCGGCGTCGACCCTGGCGACCAGCACGGTGTCGGCGACCATGTTCGGGATGCCGTCGGCATCCGTCCCGTCGAAGACGGTGATGGCGACCTCTCGCCGGCGAGCATCCGTCACGATCGCGAACGGGCCGGTGGCGGCGTCGTGCTCGATCGCGGTGAGCGCTGCGGCGAAGTGGCTGGGGACGGGGATCACGGGGATCTCCCTGCCCATCGCGAAGGTGCGGGCCGTCGCGATGCCGATGCGGAGTCCGGTGAAGGGGCCGGGGCCCATGCCGGCGACGACGTGGCTGATCGACCCGGTGCCGACCGCGTCGAGAGCTCGCACGAGCAGTTCGCCGATGACCTCCGCGTGACCGAGCGGGTCGGCGGCCGAGGCGTCGGACAGACGTGTGCCGTCGTCGTCGATGAGGGCGACGGCGGTGCCCAGGGAGGTGTCGACGGCGAGGATCACCTCTCCAGGGTAGTCGCCGTTCAGCCGGTGATCGCTGAGCGCCCGCCGCGCGTGATCGTCACGTGCCGCGGGGCGTCGGCGTCGAGCTCAGACGGGTCGAGATCGTCGTCGCCGCCCACGGGACGCTCCAGCTCGATGTCCCACCAGGTCTCGGCGAGATCCTCAGCCATTCCGCGCCCCCACTCGATCACGACCACTGATCGCGAGAGGTCGAGGTCGAGGTCGTCGAGTTCTGCGCCGGAGCCGAGACGGTAGGCGTCGACGTGCACGAGCGGCGCACGTCCGACGAGCGAGGGGTGCGTGCGGGCGATCACGAACGTGGGGCTCTGCACGGGGCCTCGCACACCGAGCCCCTCCGCGAGCCCTCGCGTGAACGTCGTCTTCCCCGCGCCGAGGGGACCGGTCAGGATCAGCAGATCCCCGGGTTCGAGCTGTTCGCCGATGCGGAGCCCGAGCTGCTCCATTGCCTCCGACGTCTCGATCTCGAGGCGTCCGAGGAGGGCCGGATCGATGCTCATGCCGACCGCCGGGGCACGCGCGGGCCGATGCGCGTGACGATCTCGTAGTCGATGGTCGACGCGGCGTTGGCCCACTCCGCCGCCGAGGGAACACCGAGAGTCGGGTCGCCGAACAGCACGACCTCGTCACCGATCGACACCGGGGCGTCCCCGACGTCGACCACGAACTGGTCCATGGCGATGCGGCCGACGTTGGTGTAACGGCGACCGGCGATCGACACGGGCAGGCGTCCGGACGCGTGCCGAGGCACCCCGTCGGCGTAGCCCAGCGGCACGAGCACCAGAGTCGTGTCGCGCGGTGCGCGGTGGTCGTATCCGTACGACACTCCTGCCCCGGCGGGCACCCTGCGGACGGCGGCGATCGCACCCCGCAACGTCATCGCGGGGCGAAGCCCCAGCTCTGCCGAGGAACGGTCGTCGAAGGGAGAGAGGCCGTAGATGCCGATGCCGATGCGTACGGCATCCAGTCGCATCTCGGGCAGGTCGATCGCGGCCGCCGTCGCGGCGATGTGGCGGATCTCGGGGTGGATGCCGAACGACGCCGCGACAGCGACCGCCTCCTCGAACTTCGCCAGAGCCTCACGGTCGTCCTGCGGCGACGTGTTGGAGAGGTGGCTGAAGAGCCCGATGATCCGCAGCCGTCCGATGCGCTCGAGACGCGCGGCCTCGGCGAGCACGCGCCGCCAGTCGGCCGGCGCGATGCCGTTGCGCGAGAGCCCCGTCTCGAACTTGAGGTGCACTCCGACCGGGCGATCGACCGAGGCGACGGCACCGGCCGCCTCGAGCTGGTCGAACGACGAGATGCCGACCTCGATGTCGTGCGCTGCCGCCTGGTCGAACCGTTCACCTGGCGCGTGCAGCCACGCGACGATCGGAGCGGTGATGCCCTGTCGGCGGAGTTCGAGAGCCTCGGGGATCTCGGCGACGCCCAGGCGGGTAGCGCCGCCGGCGAGGGCCGCGACGGCTGCGGCCGCGGCGCCGTGGCCGTAGGCGTTCGCCTTGACCACGGCGATGACCTGCACGCCGGTGAGACGGCGGAAGTGGCGGACGTTGTCGCTGATGGCATCCAGCTCGATGCGGGCCTCGCGGAACGGAACGGTCACAGGGGCTCTCCTTCGGCGACGACGAACGCGGCGGCGAGCCCTGCGTCGTGGGTGAGGGTCAGATGCAGTCGGGTGATCCCGCGCTCCGCGACGACGTCCGCGGTCGACCCGGACAGCACGAAATGCGGGCGCCCCGAGGCCTCTGAGGCGATCTCGATCTCGATCCAGTGCACTCCGTCAGAACCGCCGAGGGTCTTGATCAGGGCTTCCTTCGCGGCGTATCTGGCCGCAAGCGACGGCAGCCGAAGCCCCCGCTCCCCCGGCGCGAACAGCCGCTCCCGCAGCCGCGGCGTGCGCTCCATCGTGCGCTCGAACCGCGGGATGTCCACGAGGTCGATGCCGGTCCCGATGATCACCCGTTCAGCCTAGTCGCGGCACCCGCCCGCTTCGGCCAAGCCCACGTCCGGCCCGGCCACCCCGTCCCACTGCTCTCCTCGGCAGTCACCCCACCCCGGATGGCTGGTCATCGCCCGCTGGGCGGCCCAACCACGCCCGCAACTCCCGCCCACCGGGGAATCATCAGCCATCCGGCGGTGGTGACCGTTCCTGCACAACCCGCACCACCAGGAGATCGATCCCCACCAGGAGGTAACCGCGCGCTCACCGCGCACACTCGCGAGAGGATCTGCGGATGCCCTCGCCACTGACCCTCGTCGAACTCCATGGCGGAATCGCCCGCGGATCGCGACTCGCTTCTTTCGGGTGCACACGAAAGGACCTCTCGCTCGCGGTTCGCCGCGGCGACCTGATACGCCTCCGCGCCGGAGTGTTCGCCTCACCGACGTGTGCGCCGGATGTGCGCACAGCAGCCCTGCACGGGGGCGCGCTGTCATGTTCAGGAGCTCTCCGCCTGCACGGCGTCTGGGTGCTCGAAAACGACGAGCACCCCCACGTGTGGCTGGGTCAGGCCGGGCGCACGCATGCTCATCCCGGATGCCTCTGCGTGGAGCATTACCGTGCAGGGCGGATGCATCTGGGACTGGCGCCGGTCGAGGCGTCGCTCGTGCATGCGTACGGATGTCATGGCGACGAGTTCTTCTTCGCCGCTTTCGAGTCTGCGTGGGCGCAGCGGCTGATCGGAGCATCGGCACGGCGTCGCATCCGTGCTGCGCTGCCCGCGCGCGCTCGATGGCTTATCGATCTCGCCCGCCACGATGCAGACAGCGGGCTCGAGTCCATAGTCAGGCTGAGGCTGCGTATCCTCGGCATCCATGTCTCGACGCAGGTCGTCATCGACGGGGTCGGCCGAGTCGACTTCGTGCTCGAGGGGCGCGTGATCCTCGAGGCAGACGGCAAGGGCAACCACGTTGGCCGCTCAGAGCGTCACCGGGACCTGAGAAGGGATGCCGAAGCATCTCGACTGGGATACGAGACGCTCCGCTTCGACTACGCGATGATCATCCATGACTGGGAGATCGTCGCCGGCGCCATCATGAGCGCACTGGCGCGCTCCCGTTCCTGAGCCGGATGGCTGAGAATTCCCCGGCTGGCTGGCACAGTGTCCTGCATCCGTCAGCCACGCGGGATATCTCCAGCCATCCGTCTCGGAAACTGAATCAGACTACCTACTCGACGGTGACGGACTTCGCGAGGTTGCGCGGCTGGTCGACGTCGAGGCCCTTGGCCGTGGCGAGCGCCATGGCGAAGATCTGCAGCGGCACCACAGCGAGCAGCGGCTCGAACATCGCTCCGGCGAGCGGAATGCGGATGACCTCGTCTGCGAAGGGCAGGACCGCCGCATCGCCCTCTTCGGCCACCACGATCACGCGAGCGCCGCGCGCGCGGATCTCCTGGATGTTCGAGACGACCTTGGAGTGGACCACGGCCGAGTGGCGGGGAGACGGCACCAGGACGAAGACCGGCTGCCCTGGCTCGATCAGCGCGATCGGACCGTGCTTGAGCTCGCCCGCGGCGAAGCCCTCGGCGTGGATGTAGGAGATCTCCTTGAGCTTGAGCGCGCCCTCCAGGGCGATCGGGAAGCCCACGTGGCGGCCGAGGAACAGCACGGAGCGGGTGTCGGCCATCCAGCCGGCGAGCTGCGTGACGTGCTCCTGCTCGCTCGAGAGGACCTTCGCGATCTTCTCGGGAAGGGCCGTGAGCTCGGCGACGTCGACCGACGCATCCTGGACGGATCCGCGCACGCGCCCCATGTGCAGGCCCAGCAGCAGCAGAGCGGTGATCTGCGCCGAGAACGCCTTGGTCGATGCGACCGCGACCTCGGGACCGGCGTGCGTGTAGACCACAGCGTCGGACTCGCGCGGGATCGTGGCGCCCTGGGTGTTGCAGATCGAGAGGGTGCGCGCGCCGCGCTCGCTCGCGTACTTCACGGCCATCAGGGTGTCCATGGTCTCACCGGACTGGCTGATCGAGACGACGAGCGTGTCGTCCCCGATCACCGGGTCGCGGTAGCGGAACTCATGGGCGAGCTCGACATCGACGGGGATGCGGGCCCACTGCTCGATCGCGTACTTGCCAACGAGCGCCGAGTACGCGGCGGTGCCGCAGGCGGTGATGATGATGCGGTTGATGCCGAGGAACAGGTCGTCGAGTCCGTCGAGCTCGGGGATGACGACCTGGTCGCCCTGGATGCGACCGCGGATGGTGTTGGCGACCGCCTCGGGCTGCTCGGAGACCTCCTTGGCCATGAAGCTCGACCATCCGCCCTTCTCGGCGGCGGCGGCGTCCCACGACACGTCGAACGGCTCGGCCTCGACCGGCGTGCCGGCGAAGTCGGTGACGGTCACGGCATCCGGGGTGATCGAGACGATCTGATCCTGTCCGATGGCGAGCGCCTTGCGGGTGTGCTCGATGAACGCGGCGACGTCGGAGCCGAGGAAGTTCTCGCCCTCTCCCAGGCCGATCACCAGCGGCGAGTTGCGTCGTGCGCCGACGACGAGTCCCGGGTGGTCCTGGTGCATCGCGAGCAGGGTGAACGCGCCCTCGAGGCGGTTGACCACCGCACGGAAAGCGCCCTGCAGGTCGCCGCCGTTGTTGCGGTAGTCACGACCGAGCAGCGCGGCCGCGACCTCGGTGTCGGTCTCGCTGCGGAACGCCACGCCGTCTGCGAGCAGCTCGTCGCGCAGCGAGGCGAAGTTCTCGATGATGCCGTTGTGGATCACGGCGAGCCTGTCGTCATCGGCGAGATGCGGGTGCGCGTTCTCGTCGGTGGGGCCACCGTGGGTGGCCCAGCGGGTGTGCCCGATGCCCGTGTTGCCGTCGGCGAGGGCGGCATCCTTCAGCGAGTCGCGCAGCATCGCGAGCTTTCCCGCCTTCTTGCGCATGCCCAGCGAGCCCTCGCCGTCGATGACCGCGACGCCTGCCGAGTCATAGCCGCGGTACTCGAGACGGGCGAGCCCTGCGAGCAGGATGTCCTGGCTGGGCCGCGGGCCCACGTATCCGACGATTCCACACATGTCGTCAAGAGTAAGGCGGGGTTTTTGCGAAGGTTCCGAACGAAAGCCCCGGGCCCGCTCAGAGCTTGCGGAGAAGCACGCTCTCGACGTTATGGTCCACGCCCTTGTTGAGCACGAGACGCGCTCGATGCTTGGTCGGCATCACGTTCTCGACGAGGTTCGGCATGTTGATCTCGTTCCAATAGCCGAGTGCCGTCGTGATCGCCTCCTCGTCGGTGAGATGGGCGAAGACGTTGAAGTACGACGACGGGTTCGAGAAGGCTCCCTGACGCAGGGCGAGGAAGCGGTCGACGTACCACTTCTCGATGTGCGAGGTGTCGGCGTCGACGAAGATCGAGAAGTCGAAGAGATCGCTCACGGCCACATCGTTGGGTGCGGGCGGCGGCTGCAGGACGTTCAGCCCCTCGACGATGACGACGTCGGGGCGCCGCACGACCACGTGCGCATCAGGGACGATGTCGTAGCGCATGTGCGAGTAGAAGGGCGCCCGCACCTCTGCGGCCCCGCTCTTCACCTCGGTGAGGAACTCGAGCAGCGCTCGCCGGTCGTACGACTCGGGGAAGCCCTTGCGGTCCATCAGGCCTCTGCGTTCGAGCTCGGCGTTCGAGTGCAGGAACCCGTCCGTCGTGACGAGTTCGACCCGAGGGGTGCCCGGCCACCGACTCATCAGCTCACGCAGCAGACGGGCGATGGTCGACTTGCCGACAGCGACGGAGCCTGCGACTCCGACCACGAACGGGGTCGTCGAGTCGTCCTCCTGGAGGAACGAGCTCGTCGCGGCCCCCAGTCGCTTCGTGGCCGTCGCGTAGAGGCTGAGCAGCCGGCTCAGGGGCAGATAGACCTCGCGCACTTCGGCGAGGTCGAGGCGGTCGCCGATGCCGCGAAGCTCGACGACCTCGGTCTCGGTGAGCGGCTGATCGAGGCCCGCCGCCAATCGCGCCCATTCGTCACGACCGATCTCGCGATATGGAGACAGCGGCAGCGTGGGATCGGCGGTGGTCACGGATACATCGTAACGGCGCACGAGTAGTCTCTATCCGTGCGCCTGGGAGTACTCGACATCGGTTCCAACACCGTCCACATGCTCGCCGCCGATGTTCGCCCCGGCGGTCGGCCGCTGGCGACCACCAGCGACCGCACCGTCCTGCGCCTGATGCGCTACCTCACCGAGGACGGTTCGATCTCCGAAGACGGAGTGCGCGCACTCGAGGCTGCCGTCACTCAGGCACGCGAAGTGGCTGAGTCCGAGCGGGTCGACGAGCTGCTCGCCACCGCGACGAGTGCGGTGCGTGACGCCCGGAACGGGGCCGACGTGATCGCCCGCATCGAGGCGGCCCTCGGCCAGCCGCTCCAGGTTCTCGACGGAGAGACCGAGGCCGAACTCACGTTCCTCGCCGTGCGGCGCTGGTTCGGCTGGTCGGCCGGACAACTGCTGCTCCTCGACATCGGCGGCGGATCGCTCGAAGTCGCGGCGGGCGGTGACGAGCTGCCGGATGCCGCGGCATCGGTCCCGCTCGGAGCCGGCCGGATGACGGTGCAGTTCCTGCCGCATGATCCGCCGGGTGAAGACGACGTCGAGCGACTTCGGGAGCACGCGACCGCGACCCTCGCCGAGGTGCTCCCGCGTTTCACCGCGCTGCCGCGCCCCGATCACGTCGTCGGCTCGTCGAAGGCGATCCGATCGCTCGCCAGGCTCGCGGGCTACCCGGTGCCGGGGTGGTCGGGGATCCAGCGCATGGTGCTGCCGCGTGCGTCACTGGGGTCGTGGATCCCGCGGCTGGCGCGTCTGCCCGCGTCCGCGCGACAGGAGCTTCCCGGCATCACCGCGGATCGCACCTTCCAGATCGTCGCCGCGGCGGTGTCGCTGCACACGGCCATGACGGCTCTCGACGTCGATGAGCTCGAGGTGTCGCCGTGGGCGCTGCGCGAGGGCGTCCTGCTGCGATACATAGAGCAGCTGAACTGGAGCGCGCCGCGCGGCTGACCTGCAGGTCGGGCTCGCACGGCGCGCTCGACGGCTCAGAGGGAGAGTCGCTCTCGCACGACGGCGACCAGCCGATCGGCGTACGACCGAGCGGATTCGGCGTCAGCCGCCTCGACCATGACCCTGACGAGGGCCTCGGTTCCGGACTTGCGGAGCAGCACTCGACCGGTCTCGCCGAGTTCGGCGGCGACCTCGGCGACGGTCTGCTGCACGACGGGGTCGGCGTCCACGGCGTCCTTGTCGACGTCGCGCACGTTGATGAGCACCTGCGGGTAGACCTTCATCACGGCGGCGAGCTCGGCGATCGTCTTGTTCTGACGTGCCATCTCGGCGACCAGGTGAAGACCCGTGAGCAGACCGTCACCGGTGGTGGCGTACTCGCTCATGATCACGTGACCCGACTGCTCGCCCCCCAGGGCGTAGCCGCCCCTGTCCATGTCCTCGAGGACGTACCTGTCGCCGACGGCCGTCTGGCGCACGGTGATCCCGTGCTCGCGCATGGCGACGTGCAGGCCGAGGTTGCTCATGACGGTGGCGACGAGCGTGTCGTCGGTCAGATGCCCACGTTGCTTCATCGACACCGCGAGGATGGCCATGATCTGGTCACCGTCGATGATGTTGCCCTGCGCGTCGACCGCGAGGCAGCGGTCGGCGTCGCCGTCGTGGGCGATCCCGACATCGGCGCCGAGTCGGACGACCGCCTCGGCGAGCTTGTCGAGGTGCGTCGATCCGACGCCGTCGTTGATGTTCCAGCCGTCGGGGTCGGCGCCGATCACGGTGACCTCGGCGCCTGCGTCACGGAACGTCTCGGGAGACACACCGGATGCCGCGCCGTTGGCGCAGTCGAGCACGACCTTGATGCCGTTCAGGCGGTTCGGCAGCGAGCCGAGCAGGTGCACCACGTAGCGGTCTTCAGCGTCGGAGAATCGGTCGATCCGGCCGACTCCCGCGCCCGTGGGACGGAGCTTCTCGCCCGCCATCGCCTCTTCGATGCGCTGTTCTACGACATCGGGCAGCTTCACGCCGCCCCGGGCGAAGATCTTGATCCCGTTGTCGGGCGCCGCGTTGTGCGAGGCGGAGATCATCACACCGAAGTCAGCGTCACGGTCGGCGACGAGGAACGCGAGCGCAGGGGTCGGGATGACCCCGGCTTCGAGCACGTCGACGCCCGAGGACGCGAGTCCTGCGGCGACAGCTGCAGTCAGGAAGTGACCGGAGACGCGGGGGTCGCGGGCCACGACTGCGGTGAGTCGCTTGCCTTCGGCTTTGCGAGCCTCCGCAGTACGGCCCTGGCCCAGGACGACAGCAGTCGCCTGGGCCAGGGTGAGCGCGAGGTCGGCGGTGAGGATGCCATTGGCGAGTCCCCGCACACCGTCCGTGCCAAAGATCGGCATCGGAGCGGTTGACCTTAACGCTTCGAGTACTGAGGCGCCTTACGGGCCTTCTTGAGTCCAGCCTTCTTACGCTCCTTGACACGCGCGTCGCGCGAGAGGAAGCCGGCCTTCTTCAGGGTCGGACGGTTGTTCTCCTCGTCGATGCCGTTGAGCGAACGGGCGATGCCCAGACGCAGCGCGCCGGCCTGACCCGAGGGGCCACCACCGGAGATGCGCGCGATGACGTCGTAGCCGCCGGCGAGGTTGAGGATCGTGAACGGGTCGTTGATCAGCTGCTGGTGCAGCTTGTTCGGGAAGTAGTCCTCGAGCGTGCGGCCGTTGACCGTGATCGTTCCCGAGCCGGGGACGAGACGCACGCGGGCGATGGCCTGCTTGCGACGGCCGACAGCGGCACCCGGGACGCTGAGCACGGGGCGGGGAGCCGCCTCGACTGCGTCGGTCTCGGGAGTCGACGTCGAGAAGTTCTGGGGGTTTTCGGTGGTGTCCTGGATGTCAGCCACGAGTATGTCCTTAAGTCTTTACGGCGCTTACTGGGCGACCTGGTCGAGGGTGTACGTCTGCGGCTGCTGGGCGGCGTGCGGGTGCTCGGCACCGACGTACACCTTGAGCTTCGACAGCTGCTGACGGCCCAGGCTGTTCTTGGGGAGCATGCCACGGATGGCCTTCTCGACAGCGCGGATCGGGTTCTTCTCGAGGAGCTCGGCGTAGGTGACCGACTTCAGGCCGCCCGGGTAACCCGAGTGGCGGTAGGCCAGCTTCTTCTGGAGCTTCTGACCGGTGAGCGCGACCTTGTCTGCGTTCACGATGATGACGAAGTCACCCGAGTCGATGTGGTTGGCGAAGGTGGGCTTGTGCTTGCCACGCAGGAGCGTAGCGGCGTGCGAGGCCAGGCGGCCGAGAACGACGTCAGTGGCGTCGATGACGACCCAGTCACGCTGGACCTCGCCAGCCTTCGGGGAGTAAGTGCGCGTCACGATAGTGCTGCTTTCTTGTTCGAACGGAGAAGTTCGTGAATCCCACTCCGGGGTGGTTCTTCCCTACAGGGATGAACACGCCAGTGGAGGGCTCACGTTCGTTAGTGCTCGGCAGTCGAGTACCAAAGTGACAGCTTACGTCATTCCGGACGTTCTCCCAAACCGGGCTGATCGGCGATCAGTCGAACTGCGTCGTCACGAGGATCGGACGGTGGTCGCTCATCCCCTGCGGGAGGGTGGTGACCCGTTGGATCTCGAAGCCGACCGAGGTGGCGAAGTCGTAGTGACCACGGAACACGCGGTAGCGGGTGTAGGTGTGGTCGTCGCTCAACGTCAGCGCGTATCCGTGCTCACGGATCGTCTGACCGAGGTTCTCCTTGAACACCGGGTAGTTGTAGTCGCCGACCATCAGCTGCGGCAGCCCTTCGCCGAGGGTCGCGAGCTCGGTGAGGGCGGCCCGGATCTGGTGCCGGCGCAGGGAGTTCAGGGCCGTCAGCGGCGCCGCGTGGAACGATGCCGCGATGAAGTCGCGTCCTGCGTCGATGTTCCTCAGTCGCGCGCCCAGAACCCGTTCGTGCGCGGGCTTGGCGATGCGGTCGTGCAGTGACTTCTTCAGCTCGATCGTGCGGATGCCCTGCAGGTGGAACTCGCTCGCGCGGTAGAACATCGCGAGTCCGAGGCGGTTCCCCTGCGTCGCATCCGCGAGGGTGAGGTCGCCGATGTTCTCGGGCAGGTCGACGACGTCGCACTCCTGGAGGCACAGGATGTCGGGATCGTGCGCCGAGACCAGTGCCGCGAGCTCTCCTGCGGCGCGGTGCTTCTGCAGGTTGTACGAGATGACCTTCATCGCATCTCACGGTAGTGGCTCAGGCTTGGATTCCGGTGAAGATCGCAGACACTTGCAGTGAACGCCTGTGTTCCGCTAGCGGCGCAGCACGCGCTGGGCGAGCCAGTTGCCGAAGAGCTGTCCGATCTGGACGATCACGATGATGATCGCCACGGTGACCCAGGTCGCCTCCTGGTTGAACTGCTGATATCCGTAGATGATCGCGAAGTTGCCGAGGCCGCCGCCCCCGATGTAGCCCGCCATCGCAGACATGTCCACGACCGCGATGAACATGAACGTGTATCCGAGGATCAGCGGAGCCAGCGCTTCGGGGATCACGAGCCCGAAGAGGATCGCGAACCGCTTGGCCCCGATCGCGAGAGCCGCCTCGACGATCCCCGGATCGACCGCGACGAGGTTCTGCTCGACGACCCTGCCGATCACGACCGCGGCCATGATCGTCATCGGCACGATGGCCGCCTGGGTGCCGAGCGTCGTTCCGGCGACCGCCTTCGTGACGGGTCCGACCGCAGTGAGGAAGATGATGAACGGGATGGGGCGGATGACGTTGATCAGCAGATTCAGCACCCCGAACACGGCCCTGTTGGCGAACAGATTGCCCGGGCGCGTGGCGTAGAGCACCGCGCCGATCAGCAGGCCGGCTGCACCGCCGATCACCAGCGTCACGGCGACCATGTAGACGGTCTCCTGGATCGACTGCAGCAGCACCGGGGTCAGGCTGCCCCAGTCGGTGGCGGTGTGCACGTGGTTCACGAGGCCACCTCCGTTCCGCGGGTGGGAGCCGCATCCGACGGCCGGAGCAGCTGCGCTCTCGTGCGGGTGGAGAGTTCTGCCACGACGGCGGCGAGCACGTCGTCGGCGGCGTGCACCCGGTAGGTGAGGGTGCCGAGTTGGCGACCCCGGATGTCGGTGACCCCGCCGAACACCACGGTGTGCCGCACGCCGTGGTGCTCGAAGACCTCGGCGGCGTGCTCGCTGGTGAACTCGTTGACGTCGGCGCTGATCAGCGATCCGCCGCCGACCAGGAGCGCGTCGAGGGTGTCGCCGGTCGGCACCCCCTGGGTGACGGCCGCGACGAAGCGTTCGGTCAGCGCCGCTCGCGGATGCGCGAACACCCGATAGGTGTCGCCGCCGTCGACGACCTTGCCTCCGTCCATCACGATCACCTGGTCGCACAGCTCGTGGACGACGGAGATCTGGTGGGTGATCACCACGATCGTGATGCCGAGCGTGCGGTTGATCCGGCGGAGGAGAGCGAGCACCTCCCCCGTGGTCTGAGGATCGAGTGCGCTCGTCGCCTCGTCGGCCAGCAGCAGCTCGGGGTTCGCGGCGATCGCCCTCGCGATGCCGACTCGCTGCTTCTGCCCGCCCGAGAGCGCCCGCGGATAGCTGTGCGCCTTGTCGCCGATCCCGACGAAGTCGAGCAGCTCTGCGACCCTCGGGCCGATGTCCTGCTTCTTCCACCCTGCCGCCTTGAGCGGGTACGCCACGTTGCCGCGCACGGTGCGGGAGTTGAACAGGTTGAACTGCTGGAAGATCATTCCGATCCGCCCGCGGAGGCCCCGCAGTTCGCTCGCCGACGCCGAGCCGACGTCCACGCCGAGCACGTCGACGACTCCGGCGGATGGCTTCTCCAGGCCGTTGACCAGCCGCACGAGGGTGGATTTTCCCGCGCCCGAGTAGCCGATCACTCCCACGATCGATCCGCGCTCGACCTGCAGGTCGACGTCCTCGAGCGCGGAGACGGCGGACCCCCGCCGGGTGGCGGGGAATCCTTTGGACACCCCGTCGAAACTGATCACCGTCATGGGTCCGCCGTCGCTCGTCACTGCGAGTCGCGCAGCTGGTCTTCGAGGTCGGAGAGCTCGGACTGGAGGTCCTCCGCGCTCCAGTCGCCCTTGAACTGCAGGTTGCCCTGGTTGAGCTCGGTCACCGATTCCTCGACCTCGGCGCTGTGGTACGCCTCGAGCAGCGTGGCCCAGCGCGGGTCGTCCTTCTGATCGTCACGAACGACGAAGGCGTTGATGTACGGGGCGAGCTCGGGGTCGTCGAGGTCTTCCTTGAAGATGATGAGCTCGTCGCCGAGACCGCCCTTCTGCGCCTGCGTGTTGTTGACGATCGCAGCCTGTGCGCTGCCGTCCTTCAGAGCGGTCACCGTCTGGTTCGCGTCGACCGGGAGCACTTCGACGGTGCTCGAGACGATGTCATCGGGTGTGGAGAGGCTGTCGCCGCCGTCCTCGAGTTCGACGAGACCGGCGCGCTGGAGGTTCAGCAGCGCGCGGGCCAGGTTGGTCGGGTTGTTCGGAACCGCGACGGTCGCGCCCTCGGGAAGCTCCTCGACGCTCTTGTACTCCTCGGAGTAGATCGCGAGCGGGTAGACCGCGGTGGCGCCGATCGGCACCAGGGTGCCGCCGTTGTTCACGTTGAACTGCGAGAGGAAGATGAGGTGCTGGAAGAGGTTGACGTCCAGCTCGCCGTCCTGCACACCCTGGTTCAGCTGCACGCCGTCGCTGATGGTGCGGACCTCGAGCTCGATGCCCTCCTCGGCCAGCTTGTCCTTGAGGATCGTCCAGTGCGCCTCGGTGCCGTCGTCAGCGCCGATCACGATCTTGCTGCTCTCGGCGTCGTCAGCGCTGCTGCCCGATGCGGGCTCGGCAGCACCGGAGCAGGCGGCCATCGACAGGGTCAGGGCGCCGGCGGCGAGCACACCGAGAACGGACAGGATCTTGTTCTTCACACGGGAGTCATTCACAAGACGAGAGTGAAGCACGCCCGGCGCTCGGGGCCCGTGGCCGCGGTAACCCCGCGTAATCGGGGTCATCTCGCGTAATACGAAGGCAGTGCATGGCGTCCGGATCACTACCGTGAGAGGGGTGACCCGCAGCCTGCTGGAGGACGAGGCTCTCGACTTCGTCCGAGCACTGATCCGCATCGACAGCGTCAACACGGGCGAGCCGGAGACCATCGGCGACGGCGAGACGCGAGCCGCTCGTCTCGTGCAGGAGCGGCTCGAGGATGCCGGCATCGCGACCACCTTCGTCGAGCCCGTTCCCGGACGCGGCAGCGTCATCGCCCGCATCGAGGGCAGTGATCCCGACGCCGGGGCGCTCATCGTGCACGCCCACCTCGACGTCGTCCCCGTCGATGCCCGCGACTGGGCTCATGATCCGTTCGGAGGCGAGATCGACGGCGGTCTGCTGTACGGCAGGGGCGCGGTGGACATGAAGAACTTCGCGGGAGTGATCCTGGCCGCAGCGCGCGAGTTCGCACGCTCCGGCATCCGCCCGCGCCGAGATCTGATCTTCGCCTTTCTCGCCGATGAGGAGGCAGGGGGCCGATGGGGCGCGTCCTGGATCGTCGACAACCGCCCCGATCTGCTCGTCGGTGCCACGCAGGCGATCAGCGAGGTCGGCGGCTTCTCGGTGCCGCTCGCGGAGGGGCGCAGGGCCTACCTGCTGGCCACCGCCGAGAAGGGCGTCGGCGGGGCCACGGTCACGGCGCGAGGCGAGGCCGGTCATGCCTCACGCCCCCGACCGACAGACCCTGTGACGCGCCTGGCGGCCGCGGTCGCCCGTATCGGCGAGCACCGCTTCCCCGTCGTGCGCACGCCCGCGCTGGAGCGGTTCCTCGAGGTGTTCGGCGAGCACCGCGGAGTGTCCTTCACCGACGACGACCTCGACGAACAGCTCGAGGATCTGGGATTCGTCGGGCGAGTGATCGCGGCATCCGCCCGCCAGACTGTGGCTCCGACCGTGCTCCGCGCAGGCGACAAGAGCAACATCATCCCGGCGACGGCGCGCGCCTCTCTCGACCTCCGCGCGTTGCCGGAGCGGGAGGACGACCTTCGCGCGCAGGTGGCCCGCCTCGCCGGCCCCGACGTCGAGGTCACCTGGTCGGCCTGGCTCTCCCCCATCGACTCTCCTCTCGACACTCCGTTTCAGGATGTGATCTCCGAAGCGATCCGCGCGGAAGACCCTGCCGGCGTCGTCGTCCCCTATCTGCTGCCCGCTTCGACGGACAACAAGCACTTCGCTCGACTGGGCGTCGACGGCTACGGCTTCGTCCCGCTGCGTGTGCCGGAGGACTTCGATGTCTACGGGCAGTTCCACTCCGCCGACGAGTGCGTGCCGGTCGAGAGTCTGTTTTTCAGCGCCCGGACCACTGTGCGGATCCTCCGCGACGCCTGAACATCGCTGCCCGGAGTCAGGCGTCGTATCCCCATCGGATCCCCATCACGCCAGGGCCGAATCCGTGCCTGGCGAGGTGGACGGATCCGCTGCGCACGGAGCGCATCGACGACACGTACTCCTCGTCCGTCTCGATGTACTCCTCGCACCAGCTGGGGAGTGCGTCGGGATGGAAGCGCACCCAGATGAGGCTCTCGCGAGCCGATCTCGACGTCGCATGCCAGGCCGACTGCCGGGGCGGATATCCGGGCGGGAAGGTCTCGGTGAACTCGAACAGCGTCGTTCCGCCGGTGGTGATCGGCTCGTCGAGCGCGATGACCACGCCGGACACGAGCCGGCCCCGGTGCAGATGCTCTCGATCGATCCTCCCGCCGACGACATCGGAGATCACGGACATCACATCGGTCTCGATCGGTGCCACGTCGATGAGGGGCACCTCGGTGATCGTGCCTCTCGTCGCCTGCACGAGCGAGCGCATGATCGTCTTCTCCACCGCGCCGTCGGCGCCGACGAACACCGTCATGTGGGTCGAGAGGTCGCGGAGCGCGTCCTGCGGAGCCGCACGCAGCTCTCGCAGGGTCTCCTCGGTCTCCCGCTGTTCGCGCTCCTCGTCGAAGGGAAGCCGCGGAGGTGCGATGGGTCCCAGACGCGAAGTCGGGATCAGCAGGCCCCCGAGATGGCCTCGATGCAGACCGAGGCGGTCCTCGATGCCGTCGACGACGCTCAACGACTGCGGCCCTTCGGGCTGCCGATCACCGGAACGCCAGTAGCTCAGCGTCGCCATGGATACCGGGTTGCCGTCATCGATCAGCTGGTCCCGCAGGCGCGCGAGGGTGATTCCCCGGTCGGAGATCGCCGCCCGGAGCGCAGCCGCGAATGTGCCGCCCTGTTCGCCGATCCGCTCCGTCACAGTCCCCCGCCGCAGTGTGAAGATGGCCTCCGTAATATCAGCATACGGTTCAGCAGCGTCGCCCCCTCGGCCTGCAGGAAATCGTCCCCGCCGAGTCATGCGCTCGTGCCGTCGCGGCGAGCGCGCGTCTGCTCCGCTCTGGTCGACAGGAGCTCATCCGCGGGGTATCCGACCTCGGTGAGCGTCAGCCCCCTGGCCGCCAGCACCTTGAACTCGCTGGTGCGGGTGAGTGCGTCGCGCAGCACGACCAGGTCGTCGACATCGAGACGGCCCTCGCCCACGGCGACGCACGCGCCCACCAGTGCCCGAACCATGCTGTGGCAGAACGCGTCGGCCTTCACCTCGGCGACGAGCACGCCCTCCGAGTCTCGCGACCATCCGTAGTCGAGGAGGGTCCGGATGGTCGTGGCCTCCTCGCGAGGCTTGCAGTATGCGGCGAAGTCATGGAGGCCGATGAGGGTCCGCGCGGCGGCATCCATCGCCTGTCCGTCGAGAACACCCCGATGCGCGGTCGTGTCGTGGCGCCGAAGAGGGTCGTACCCGGAGGTCGAGTCGGCGAGCC
This sequence comes from Microbacterium sp. AC035, assembly GCF_979258485.1. Classification (NCBI taxonomy): domain Bacteria; kingdom Bacillati; phylum Actinomycetota; class Actinomycetes; order Micrococcales; family Microbacteriaceae; genus Microbacterium; species Microbacterium sp. AC035. The sequence continues at coordinate 3,773,808 of NZ_OZ409858.1, read as the reverse complement.
GATATCGATAACGTCGCCAGACCGCCGAGAAGCGGGCGTCGAAGCCCTCAGGAGCGATCGAGGAGCGCGTGACCGTCGCGTCGGGGTAGGCCCCGAGCACACCGCGTATGCGCCGCGCGATCGACGCCGCCGGATCCTGCGGCGCACGGCCCTGACGCGACTCGATGCGCGACCACTGCGCCTCGTCGAGGTCGACGTGCGCCACCTGGCCCAGAGCGTGCACCCCGGCATCCGTGCGCCCGGCGACGACGAACTGCACGTCGGAGCCGACGATGCGCGCGAGCGCCGCCTCGAGCGTCCCCTGCACCGTTCGCAGGGTCGGCTGCTTCGCCCACCCGCGGAAGTGGGTGCCGTCATAGGCGATGTCGAGCCGGATGCGCACGGATAAAGCCTAGGGCGTGGCCGCACGCGATCCGGCTCTCACCGGATGCCGGAGCTCAGATGCCACCGTCGATCGAGCGGATCAGGCCCGGCTCGTCGGGCACCATCACCTGGGTATCGCGGTTGAGGCTCTCGCCGCGGAAGAACCTCTTCGACCGCGGGAACAGATACCAGATGAACATGAGGACGAGGCCGAAGGCGAGCGCTCCGATGCCGATCACGAAGGTGCCGCCGATCCCGAAGAGGACCGTGTAGCCGTAGTCCACGTCCCACATGTCGATCGCCGACTGCACGAAGGCCCAGGTGAGCATCGCCGCGCCCAGCACGGGGAACAGCCCCTTGAAGAAGAACTCGCGAGCCGAGCGGGTGAGGTCCTTGCGGAAGTACCAGGCGCAGGCGAATCCGGTGATGGCGTAGTAGAACGCGATCGCCAGACCGAGCGACAGGATCGAGTCCTGGAGGATGTCGTCGCTGATCAGGGTCATGCCGATGTAGTAGGCGACGGCCACGACCCCCATGACGATGGTCGAGAACGACGGCGTCTTGTAGGTCGGGTGCACGTCCTTGAACTTGGCCGGCAGAGCCCGGTACACGCCCATCGCGAGAGTGCCGCGAGCGGTGGGGAGGATCGTGGTCTGCGTCGAGGAGATGGCCGAGAGCACGACTGCGACCACGAGCACCCAGCCGAACGGGCCGAGCAGCCCGTCCTTGATCGCCAGGAAGAAGTCGTCGGCGTTGGCCTCGTTGCCGAGCCCGGTGCCCTCAGCCCCGAGACCGGCGTACATCATCGCGGCGATCGTGACACCGACGTAGGTGACGAGAAGGATGACGGTCGTCAGCAGCGCTGCGCGGCCGGGGATCCTCTTGGGATCCTTGGTCTCCTCGTTGAGCGCGAGGCAGGTGTCCCAGCCCCAGTAGATGAAGAGAGCGAGCAGGATCGATTCGGTGAAGCCGGGCCAGCTGGTGAACGCGAACGGGTTCAGCCACTCCATCTCGAACGGCGTCGGGTTCGGCGCGGTCCCGGCGAAGAACTGCCAGAGAGCGGCGACGACGAAGATCGCCAGTGCGAGGTACTGGATGCCCAGCAGAACGTTCTGGATGCGCTCGCCGATTTCGACGCCGCGCCAGCTGACCCAGGTCATCGCGGCGATGAACAGCACCGCGACGAGAACGATCCGCCAGTCGTCGTTCTCGAGATCGAACCCGATCAGCGACCAGAAGTAGACCGACGCGATCTGGGCCAGGTTGGCGAGCACGACCATGCCGGCGACCGCGACACCCCAGCCGCCCATCCAGCCCACCCACGGGCCGAACGCCTTCGTCCCCCACGTGAACGTCGTGCCGCAGTCGGGGACCGCGTTGTTCAGCTCACGGTAGGCGAAGGCGATCAACAGCATCGGCACGAACGCGATGATGAAGGCGATCGGCGCCTGTGCGCCGACGGCCAGCACCACGTAGCCGAGCGTCGCCACCAGCGAGTACACGGGGGCCGTCGAGGCCAGGCCGATCACGGTGGAGCCCCACAGACCGAGTGTGCCTGCGGCGAGCCCCTTGCCGTCGGGGCGTTCGAGATGGATCGGCGTCGTAGCTGACATGCTCAGAACATACGGCCACCACGTATATCGCGTCAATCCTTTTCTTACACCGACGGATTCCGTGGCGAGGGGTATTCCTCTACGACGAATTCCGTCGAGCTAATCGCGATCGATCATTCCATCGGCATGGTCGGCGACCCACTCGACGAGCGGCAGCATGCGCTCCATGAGATCGCGACCGAGCGGCGTCAGGCTGTACTCGACATGCGGCGGCACCGTCGGGAAGGATTCGCGGCGCACGAGCCCGTCGTCCGCCAGGGTGCGCAGGGTGGAGGCGAGCATCTTCTCGCTGATGCCGCCGACCTCGCGGCGCAGTTCGCCCCAGCGACGAGTGCCGTCGGAGAGCGAGGAGAGCACCAGCACGCCCCACTTGCTCATCACGTGGTCGAGTATCACTCGAGTGCTGCACCCGGGTTCGAAGATCTGCGGGGTCGCTTCCCGGATCTGCGCATAACTAACCGTCATGTACGTACCTTACTTCAAAGTGGGTACCCACAGCCTGGAATGTTTGGCACCGATGGCGAGGTTGTCGCTCATGTCACCTACGAAAGGACACCCCATGACCATCCTCGTCACCGGCGCGACCGGCAACCTCGGACGCCTCGTCATCGCCAGCCTCCTCGAGCGAGGCGCCGACCCGCAGTCGATCATCGCCGGCGCGCGCGACGTCGCCAAGGCCGAGGACCTCGGCGTGCGAGCAGCGCGTCTGGACTACACCGATCCCTCGTCGATCGCCGCGGCGCTCGACGGCGTCGACTCGGTGCTCCTGGTCTCGGGGTCGGAGGTCGGGCAGCGCGTCGCGCAGCACCAGGCCGTCATCGACGCGGCCAAGGCCGCCGGAGTCACGAAGTTCGTCTACACGAGCGCCCCCAAGGCGACGACGAGCGACCTCGTGCTCGCCCCCGAGCACAAGGCGACCGAAGAGCTCATCGCGGCGTCGGGTCTCCCCGCGGTGATCCTGCGCAACAACTGGTACACCGAGAACTACGCCGCCGACGTCGCCCGCGCAGCCGAGACGGGTGTGCTCGCCTCCGGCGCCGGAGACGGACGCGTCGCGTCAGCCAGCCGCAAGGACTTCGCCGAAGCCGCAGCCGTCGTCCTGCTCGAGGACGGCCATATCGGCCAGGTGTACGAGCTCGGCGGCGATGTCGCGTGGAACTACACCGACCTCGCCGGGGCCATCGCCGAGGTCACGGGTCGCGACGTCGAGTACAAGCCGCTGACCGCTGACGAGCAGCTCGCGGGTCTGCAGGCAGCCGGTCTCGACGAGGGCACGGCAGGATTCGTCGTCGCTCTCGACGCGGGCATCGCCGCAGGCGCCCTCGCCGACACCGACGGCACGCTGGCCCGTCTCATCGGGCGGCCGACCACCCCCCTCGCCGAAGGCCTTCGCTCGATCGCCTGATCACCGGACGTTCACCTGACGAAGGGGGCCGATCTTCACCCAAGATCGGCCCCCTCGCGTGCTCACGCGGACTCAGTCCGACGCTGCCTCCCGAGGATGGACATACGCGATCGTGAGCACGATCTCGACGGTCCCCAGACCGTCTTCCGCGAGGACCTTGCCGATGGCCGCGCGGACATCTCGAAGCAGCTCGAGAGCGCTGGCCGAGTATTCGACGCCGAGAGATGCCTCGACCGAGGCGCTCTCGTCTGAGATCCGCACCGCCACGAGAGGCTCGTCGATCCGGCTGATGCCGATCGCTGCGGCCCCCTCTCCGACGAGGTTCGACACCAACGAGCCTGCCCGGTAGACGCTGCGCACGCCGGGCGTCGCCAACACCGCCGTCTCGATCCGCTCGGCGAGTCCCGGTAGGGCTGTGGTGCTCATGAGGCCTCCTCCGCCGCACTGCTGATCCGCTGGATGTCCCGCACCGTGACATCGATCGACGTCACAGTGAGGTCCGTCTGCCGGCGCAGACGCTCTGCGACCTCGGCGCGAAGCCGTGCAACCGCCGTCGGGATCGATTCGCCGTAGACGGCGTTGACCTCGATCGAGATGCGGATCGGCTCACCCACGACGGTGACGTCTCCGTCGAGAGTCGAGCGCCCGACCAGGATGCCCGGTACGGCATTCTCCGCCGAGCGGATGAGTCCTCGAACCGCACCCTCTGTGATGCCGAAGTCGACCGACGGGTCGGGCTCGGCGAAGGGGATGCGGCGTCCTGCACGAGCATCCAGCGCGATCCCCGAGAGGATGCGGTCGACCCAGCTGTCGTCGACCTCCGGGCTTGCCGCGGCGTCCGCTTCGATCAGCTGGCCGCCCAGACCGCGAAGCCGCTCGAGCGCGTCGAGCGCGAGCTGGCATCCGGGCGAGCCTTCGATCGACGGGTCTGCAGGAAGCCTGCCTGCGTCGAGATAGTCACTCAGCTCTTCGAGCGTGTGTCCATCGAGATCACTCGGCTCGAGTCCGAGCTGACGGACGTCGGGGGTCGCCTGATCATCGGTCATCGCCAGGCCTCCATTCGCACGATCATGAACTTTCGGGCTCTCGCGAGAAGACCGCGGGCCGTCGACACCGAGATGTCGAGCTCGGCCGCGATCTCGTCGTACGAGTACCCGCCCATCTCTCTGAGCACCCAGCACTCGCGCTGGGCCGCCGGAAGCTCCTGCAGCGCGGCTCCCAGCGCCTCGATACCCGCGCGGGCCTCGACGATGCGTGCAGGCGCACCCTGCGCCGGCGCGGCCTGTTCCACGTCATCCACGTCGACCATCGGTCGCAGCGCGCGGATGCGGTCCACAGCCTTGCGGCTCACGATGCGCATCAGCCAGCTCTTGACCTTGCCCGGGTCGTCGAGCTCGGAGAACCGCTGCCATGCGGTCACGAACGTCTCCTGAACGATGTCGTCGACATCGGCCGAGGCGTTCAGCATCCGCTGCGTGTACGCGCGCATCATCGGCGAGTACCTGCGCACCAGCACCGCGAAGGCGGCGACGTCGCCGTCCATCGCCCGACCGGCGACGATCCGATCGTCAGCCTGCTCGAGTGCAGAGCGAAATCGTTCCCCAGCCATGCGTCGACTCCCTTTTCCATGCCCCCGAACGGATTCGGAGCGGACCCCCGATCGGATCGGATCGACGATCCGATCGCGAGGTCACGAGATGCTGATCCGATCGATCGTTCGCATCTCGATGGGTCACAGGACACGTGTCTCCGCGCTGCCGTCATCTGCAGCGACCGCGTCGTCGTTCGAGTCGTCGTCAGACGGGATGTGCACATCGTTGATGGTGACGTTGACCTCGACAGCCTGCTTGCCGACGAACTCGCTCATCGCGACGGAGATCGCCGCACGCACGTCGTCTGCGACCTTCTGCAGCGACGCCGGGTACTCGGCGACGATCGTCACATCGACCGCGACCTGGGTCTCGCCGACCTCGACGCTGACCCCCTGGGTGAGGTCCGTGGAGTTGAGGGCGTCGCGGATGGCGCCGACCGCGCGCGCGGCTCCGCCACCGAGAGCGTAGACGCCTGGCACCTCGCGAGCCGCGATGCCGGCGATCTTCGCGACCACGCCGTTCTCGATGATCGTCGCACCTGTCGAGGCGACGGTGGAACCTGCCGGGGCGACCTGGGCCTTGGGCTGCTGTGCGTTCGAGACGTTCGTCATCGGGTGCTCCTTCGTCAGTGTGTTCCGCCCTCACCGGGCGGGTCGCGGTGCAGCGACACCACTAAGACGGATGCTACGAACGATTCGTCACAGATTGGTCTGAATTCGTGAAGAAGGCCGCTCCCCCGCAAGGGAACGGCCTTCTTCGAGATGGGGCTCAGCGCGCGGTGCGTGCGAACGCGACCGCTGCGAGGGCGGCGGCCTGGTCACCGAGCACTGCATCGTCGAACACCACCCGTGGCGAATGATTCCATTCGATGGTCTTCGGGTCGGCATCGGGAGGCGACGTCATCAACGCGATGAACGTGCCGGGCACCTCATCGAGGACGAAGGCGAAGTCCTCCGACCCCATCATGGGCGTCGGCATGATGACGACGCGCTGCTCGCCGAAGACACCCTGCAGCACATCGACCGTCTCGCTCGTCTCCGCCGGGTCGTTCACGGTCACCGGGTACATCGTGTCGAAGCGGATGTCGGCCGTGAGACCGTGAGCGGCCGCGACCCCGTCGATCACGCGGGGAAGACCCTCCTGGAGGATCGCGAGCGAGGCGGGCGACATGTTGCGGACGGTCGCCGCCAGCTCGACCTGCTCGGGGATGACGTTGACCGCGCCGTCTCCGGTCGAGAGCCGAGTCACCGACAGCACGACGGGGTCGAACGCGTCGAAGCGGCGCGTGACGAAGCTCTGCAGCGCCAGAACGATCTCGGCCGCTGCGGGAACCGGGTCGAGCGTCTGGTGCGGCTGCGATCCGTGCCCGCCCCTCCCCTGCACGGTCACGAAGAGCTGGTTCGACCCGGCCGCCACCGCTCCGCTCCTGGTCGCGAAGACCCCGCGGGGTCCAGGGGCGACATGGATCGCGTAGGCGGCGACCGGGCGCTCACCCGCAGCCTCGAGTAGACCCTCCTCGATCATGACCTTCGCTCCCCCGTGCCCTTCTTCTCCGGGCTGGAACATGAAGATGACCGAGCCGCGCAGCTCATCCCGCCGGGCAGCGAGCAGCTTCGCCGCTCCGACGAGTCCGGCCGTGTGCAGGTCGTGACCGCACGCATGCATGTTGCCGTTGACGGACGCGAAGTCGAGGCCTGTCGTCTCGTCGATCGGCAGGGCGTCCATGTCGCCGCGCAGCAGCACTGCGGGCCCCGGCAGCCCTCCGCGCAGAACCGCCACCACCGAGGTGGTGCGGGTGCCGGTGGTGATCTCCAGCGGCAGACCGCCGAGTGCATCGAGCACCTTCTGCTGCGTGCGAGGGAGGTCGAGGCCGAGCTCGGGGTCGGCATGCAGGGCACGGCGCAGGGATACCAGGTCGGGCAGGATCGCGACGGCATCCGCTGCGAAATCTGGGGTGCTCAAGGGTCAGCCTTTCGTGAGGGAGGAGTCGGTCTCGCGCGGCATCCGCATGAAGGCGAGGGCGAGGGCGGCGAGGATGAAGGCGCCCGCGCAGACGCTCCAGATCGTGATGTAGCCGCCGATCGACGAGCTGAGGGATCCGGACGCCGTGAATCCCGCGAGCAACACCGCGAACACCGCACCGGCCGCGGAGCCTCCGAGGGTACGCAGCGAGTTGTACACGCCGGTCGCGATGCCGGTCGAGTCGCTCGGAGCCAGTTCGGCGACGAGCGCGGGGAGCGCTCCGAGGAGGAACCCCATGCCGATGCCGTTGATCGCTGAGATCACGAAGATCTGCCAGAGCTCATCGTGGAACGCGATCTGGATGAGAGATCCGGATGCCGCGAGCACCGCGCCCGTGACGAGGACCGCTCGAATGCCGATCCGACGGGCGATCGGCGCGAACGTCGCCGCCCCGACCGTGGCGAGGATCGTCACGACCGCCGTGACCGCCGAAGCCGTGCCAGCCGTCGCCGCGAAGCCGTACCCGGACACGTCCGGATCGGCTGTGAGGAAGGTGGTCGACGGCGCCTGCGCACCGAACATGACCATGCCGAAGAGGAACGCCGTCAGGTACACGGGGCCGAGACGGGGCGAGACGATCAGTCGCACGTCGATGGCCGGAGAAGCCACGCGCAGCTCCCACAGCACCCACAGCACGAAGATCACGGCTGCGGCGGCGAGCGTGACGATGGTCGACGCGGAGCCGAACCCCTCGCTGGATGCGAGACGGAGGCCGAACAGCAGCAGAACCATCGCGAGGCCGATGCCGATGAAGCCGACGACGTCGATCTTCGCGCCCGTCCGGGTCGTGGACTCCGGGACCTTGAAGAACACCGCGTAGACGCTGATCGCGACGAACAGCACGGGCACGAGCAGGGTCAGGGTCAGGGTCGGCAGCAGAGCCGAGAACACTCCGGCCGAGATCGTTCCGAGGATCGCGCCTCCCGTGAGGCAGGAGACGAGCAGGCCGATCGAGGTGCGCGCCGTCTCGCCCTTGATGCGGTTGTGCACGAGGGCGATCTCGAGGGGCAGCCAGACGGCGAGCGGTCCCACCAGGATGCGAGCGGCGAGCACCAGGGGGTAGCTCGGCAGGAATGCGGTGACCAGCGTGCCGATGAGCACCGCGACCACGGCGATCCGCAGCATCCGACGATGCCCGAAGATGTCTCCGAGCTTGGAGAGCAGAGGCACGCACACGGCCGCGGCCAGTGTCTGGACAGTGAGGAACCATGTGATGTCGGAGTCGGAGACCCGCAGATGGCCGGCGATCTCGCCCAGTAGAGGGGCGTAGAACCCCTGGACGAATCCGCTGGCGAGTTCGCAGAAGACGAGGAAGCCGACGACCGCGCGGGCGCTCACGTTCGGCAGTGATCGGGTGAGGGGTGGAGTGTCAGTGGTCAAGGGGAGGCCTGTTCATCGGCGTCTGCAAGGCGACGCGGCGGGGTGCTGACGAGAGCGTCGATGATGTCGACGTAGTGGCGCTGATCGATGTGTATGCGCTTGACGGACTGCCGGTACAGGGTGAGCCCGGCGATCGTGTCGAGGAGGATGTCGTGGTGGACGTCCTCCGGGAGTTCGCCTCGGGCGATGGCGCGATCGATGATCTCGACGCCCTGCCGACGGCGGTGCTGGAAGAAGGAGTCCCACAGAGTGGGGAAGACATCGGGCTCGAACATGGCGCGCAGCCCGTGGCTCTGCTCGGGAGAGATCTCCTGGTTGCGCTGGTTCTGCAGCACGTGTTCGAGCAGATCGGCGCGGACGCTCCCCAGGTCGGGCATCGCCCCGATCTCGACCTGGGACCGCAGGACGGCGGCGACGAGCGCGCCTTTGTCGGCGTATCGGCGGTAGATCGCGGTCTTGCCGCAGCCGACGGCCTTGGCGACCTGCTCGACGCTGAGCGCCTGATATCCGCGCCGACCAAGGAGTTCGCCGGCGCTCTCCAGGATGCGTCGCGTCAGGTCCTCATCGGTGGGACGGCCGGACTTCTCGGTCTGATCGGATGCCATGGCCCAACGATACGATACGGCGTGTTTCGTAAGTGTTACGGATCGGCCACGAAATGAGCAGCACTCACAGTGCACTCTTAGGTTTGAAGTGCAATATTGCACTCTATGAGTGAGAGTGCAGATTCACTGCGAGACCAGCGCAAGCGCGAGACGTCGCGCGCTCTGACCGACGCCGCCCGACGCCTGACGGCCGAGCAGGGATTCGCCGGGTTCACGGTCGAAGAACTCTGCGCCGAGGTCGGTGTATCGCGGAGGACGTTCTTCAACTACTTCGAGAGCAAGGAGAACGCGGTCTTCGGCTTCGCCGCGGTCGACCCGCGGCAGGAGAAGCTGGAGGCGGAGTTCGCCAGGCAGAACGGCGACCTGCTCGACGACTTCATCCGGCTCACGATCGCCCGCTTCGAGCTCTTCAATCCGCTCGATGACGCTCCTGCCCTCTTCGCGGTGATCGAGCAGGAGCCTCGACTGCTCAAAGCGGTGTTCGAGCAGATCGCGAAGAACGAGCGGCGTGACATGACGATCATCGTGCAGCGCACCGGCGAGGGCGACGATGCCGAGCTGCGCGCCGAGGTCCTCGTCCATTCGGTCGGCGCGCTGGTGCGCCTGTGCATGGACCAGTTGCTGCACCACCACTCGACCGATTCCTTCAGCGACCTCGTCAGCCGCCGGCTCGAGATCGCTCGCACCGTGTTCGCACCGTCACAGAAAGCCGACTGAATGTCCGCCACTGCCACCAAGGATGCCCCCTTCCTGCTCACGAAGCGGCGCATCTGGATCATCTTCAGCGCCCTGATCGCTGGGATGCTGCTCTCGAGCCTCGACCAGACGATCGTCTCGACCGCCATGCCGACCATCGTCGGACAGCTCGGGGGCGTCGACCACCAGGTCTGGATCACCACCGCCTACCTACTGGCGACGACCATCGTCATGCCCATCTACGGCAAATTCGGCGACGTCCTCGGCCGCCGCAACCTCTTCCTCGTCGCGATCGCCCTGTTCACACTCGCCTCGGTCGGCTGCGCCTTCGCGACCGACTTCTGGATGTTCGTCACGTTCCGCGCCCTGCAGGGGCTCGGTGGCGGAGGGTTGATGATCCTTTCTCAGGCGATCATCGCCGACATCGTCCCCGCGAACGAGCGCGGCAAGTACATGGGCCCGCTCGGCGCCGTGTTCGGTCTGTCCGCCGTCGCCGGCCCGCTCCTCGGCGGCTTCTTCGTCGACCACATGACGTGGCAGTGGGCGTTCTACATCAACATCCCGGTCGGCATCGCCGCCTTCATCATCGCCCTCGTGGCGCTGAAGCTGCCGAGCAAGAAGGCAGAGAAGCCGATCGACATCTTCGGCGTGATCTTCCTGTCGATCGCGACCACCTGCCTGATCTTCTTCACCGATTTCGGAGGGGACAAGGAGTTCGGCTGGGATTCCCTCGCGACCTGGGCGTGGGGCGCCGGGCTCATCGTCGCCGCGACAGCTTTCGTCCTCACCGAGGCCAAGGTGCAGGACCCGATCATCCCGCTGAGCCTGTTCCGCAATCCGATCTTCGTCAACGCGACCGCGATCGGACTCGTGCTCGGCATCGGCATGTTCGCGGCGATCGGGTTCGTGCCCACATTCCTGCAGATGTCGTCCGGCACATCAGCCGCCGCATCCGGTCTGCTGATGATCCCGATGATGGTGGGACTGATCGGCACCTCGATCTTCTCGGGCATCGCGATCTCGAAGACCGGGAAGTACAAGGTCTATCCGATCGTCGGCACGATCCTCACCGGCATCGCGATGGTGTCGATGACCACCCTCTCCGCCGAGACGCCGATCTGGCTGATCTGCACCTTCCTGTTCGTGTTCGGCGCCGGGCTCGGCCTGATCATGCAGGTCGTCGTCCTGGTCGTGCAGAACGCCGTCCCCGCCGGCGAGATCGGCACCGCGACGAGCACGAACAACTACTTCCGCGAGGTCGGAGCGTCGCTCGGCACCGCAGTGTTCGGCACCATCTTCACCACGCGTCTGACCGAGAACCTGCTCGGCGTCTTCGCCGATGCCGGCGCATCGCCGGAAGATGCGTCGCAGGCCGCGTCGACGATCGACCCGGCGACGCTCAACGCGCTTCCGGATGAGGTGCGAGATGGAATCGTCACGGCCTACGCGGATGCTCTCGCACCGGTGTTCTGGTTCCTCGTGCCGTTCATCGTTCTCGCGCTGGTGCTGTCGCTGTTCCTCAAGCAGATCCCGCTGTCGGATCAGGCCGGGCTCGTCGCCCGGGGCGAGGCCATCAGCGGCGAGGAGGCCGAGCGCCTGGAAGCCGAGCAGAGAGGCACGGTCATCCGGAGCGCTGCCGGACCGGATGGCGAGGGCCGCGTCGCGGTCGAGAGCGACGCGCCGCCGAGCGCTCGCTGACGTCGCTCCCACAGAACACGGGCCCGCTCCTCACATCGAGGAGCGGGCCCGTTTTCGCTGCGAGGTCAGGGGAGGTCGCCGACCTCGAGCTCGTCGGGGTGGTCGGCGTTGTCGCCGTCGGCCTTCTGATCCTCGCCCGGAGTCGCGGGGTCGATCTCGGGATCCGGGTCGTTCGTCACGAAGTCGGCGTCCACGCCCGTCGCGTCGATCTCGGCACCTTCGTCGGGTCCTGCCTGGGGGTCTGACATGATCGCTCCTATCGTCCGGGGTATCGGACCATCAGTGTGACTGAGACGAGCTCGGAGACGGCATCCCCTTGACATCCCCCGCGCCGCGCCGCGTTCGATCGGAAGGGCGCCATGCGACCATCAGATCATGAGCGATGTCCCTCTCGTCCTTCCGACCCTTTCCGGCACACATGTGCGGCTCCGCGCATGGCGCGACACGGACGCCGCCCTGGTCCAGGAGGCATCGCGCGACACGCTCATCCCGCTCGTGACCACGGTCCCGCGGACGTCCGACGAGACCGCCGCCCTGGCATTCATCCATCGTCAGCATCAGAGGCTCGAGTCGGGCGCGGGGTACGCGTTCGCGATCGCAGACCTCGATGACGGGGCGGTCGGCCACATCGGCCTCTTCCCCGTCAGCAGCACGCGTGCGAGCATCGGCTACTGGGTCGCTGCATCCCAGCGCCGACGCGGTTATGCAGCCGACGCTCTCGCGACCCTGACGTCCTGGGCATCGACTCTCGAACGCCTCGACCGTCTCGAGCTCTATGTGGAGCCGGCCAACGAAGGCTCCTGGCGCGTGGCCGAGAGCGCAGGCTACGAGCGCGAGGGTCTTCTCAAAGCCTGGCGGAGGATCGACGGTCAGCCGCGGGATATGTACATGTATGCGCAGCTCATCGCTCGCCTGAACAAGTAATGAAAGTTCCCACAGCTCCACCATCCCCTGGATGACTGCGATAGTCTCGCACCCGCTTGCACGTCCGAGCCTGAGTCTACGGTTGACCCGTGACCTTCCGCCCAGCCGACCGCGTCTATGTCGACGAGTCCAAGGCGCGCGGATACTACGTTGCGGCAACCGCAACTGCTATCGGAGACCTACGCCGGTCCGAGCGAGCCCTGCGCGACCTTCTCAAGCCAGGCCAGCGGCGCATCCACTTCAAGAGCGAAAGCGACAGCCGGCGACGACAGATCCTCTCGAGCATGTGTGCGCTCGATGTGCGTGTCTCCGTCTGGATTGTGAAACGTAGACCTGACAAAGAGGCTCGACCGCTGTCTCTCGGCGCACTTGTTGCGGAGGCGGTCAAGAGCGGTGCCGAACTACTGATCATCGAACGAGACGAATCTCTTGAGCGAGCGGACCGTCGACTGATCGCGGAAGTGATCCGTCGCGTCGGATCATCAGAATTGCAGTACCGACACGTCGCGCCTCACGAGCATCCGCTGCTCTGGGTGAGTGACGCCGTCGCTTGGTGCTATTCCCACGGCGGCGACTGGATCCGTCGGGTCGACGCGATCGTCGATTCACGGGTCATCCGACTCTAGAAACACGTGAGCCTGGCTCGTCTACCGTCCGGAAGACTGCCAGGCTCCGAGGGCTACTGCCCGCCGCATCTCAAGTCTATCGCGCAGCCACCGACTGGGGGTAGCGATCATTCACCTCGAGCCGCGTCCGGCACAAACTGGCACACCCCCTGCCGCCACAGCTCCATGCAACCCGCCGAATACGCAAAAACCCCCGGGAATCCCGGGGGTTTTCATCTGTAGCAGGAGCGGGGCTTGAACCCGCGACCTCACGATTATGAGTTAGATGCTGTGGGCTGACGGGTGCTCGCTGGTCACCGATGGCCGCGTGATTCCGCGGATGTTGTCATCGTTGGTCTCGACTGGTTGAGGGTGGTTTCAGCAGAGCTACCGGCACAGAACCGGCACACTCACTCGGCGCGCGCCTAAGTCTCGTTTACCTCTTCAGTCCGCGGATTTGAGGGCAAACTTTCTCCGCTAGCTGCCGTGCCTGGCTCATCGAGTTGGAGACTCCAGGAAGATCTGCCGCTGAAATAGACGTCGCGTGCGTTCTCGGTCAGGAGGTATTCGCGCCGGTTCCCCCCAATTGGCCGTCGGTCGATCAAATTCTGCTCGTCAAGATTCTTTGCCCGCCGTCCGATGAGTTGATAGGAAACGTCGAGTTCGCCCGCGATATCTCCGGCCAATAGAGGTTTACTTTCCGAATCAAGGCTTCGAAGGATCCCGAGCTCCGTAGCGGGCAAGAGTTGCTCGCTCGACACGTTGCCCACTAGGTCCGCATACTTCTTTGCGATGTTGGTAACGACGCAACTGCCCTGACCACAGGCGGGGCAGCGCATGTGGAACCGCTTTAGGAACTCAAGATCGGTGGGCTCAAAAACAGTCTCGCACGCGTCGCACCGAATTTCTTGGTTGGTCGAAACGTACGCCTGGAGAATCGGATTGTAGTCGAAGACTCGTTCCACGAAGTACAGGCGGAACTCGCGCTGATCCTTTGGACGACCGAAAGCGATCGTGTACTTTTCACACAATCCAAGGTTCAATGCGTAAATCGAAACTCGCTTGCCGTCCCGATTGCTCATTTCAAAGTACTTAGTAATGAAGAAGTTCAACTCAAGCGTGGAAAGAAGAGAATCAAACGCGGGGTCAATATTGAAATGGCTCGTCGGAGGCCTGCCCTCAATGGAGCGGAACACACTCGAGTCTTCTTTGGAGCGAAGTTCTCGCGCCCGGGCAACTATCGACTCCAGAAGTTCTTTGAGGCTGAAGATTGTGGATCTCTCGCCGAACGACTCATGAAGGAACGCGCCCATGTTGAAATATGGCTCGATCTTGTCTTCGTAGTACCTTCTCGCAGCATCCCGAATCGCTGTCGCGTTGATCTTTCGACCGTAAATCAGATGAGACTCGTAGGCAAAGTAGAGAATGTACCCGAGAGTCCGCGGGTTACCCATCGACGACTGGAAGAGCACTTCCCAAATTGAGTCATCCTTGGTCCCATCGATGAACTTGCTCGCACTTAACTGGAAATGATTGAGCCGCACCTCGAGAAGGCGGCGAGTAAAGTGGCTGGACTTCTCTTCCATCGTCCCCACGGGAACTGAACCATAGATACTGTGGAGATCAAGAGCGATCTCATCGATCTTGGACTTGTCCAATGCGCCGTAGTACACGCGCCCCGGATATGCAGCAATCTTAAACTTTATGAGCTCCTCGGACCAGTTATTCAATGGAGCGATGAGCGCGTCCACGACCGTCCTCATCGCGGACTCGGGCAATTCCGAGAAGTCGTCAAGGAAGATATAGAGGTGTTTGAATCCGAGTGGAGTGATTAGCGCCTTCAGGCTAGTGATGAGACGCTTCACGTCAATGGTTCTCAGCAGAGTGTCTGAGTAGTCAGTCGTTCTTTCAGCGAGGTCCGAATGCGAAGACTCAGCACCGAACGAAACTCCTACACCTTTTTCGTTTGCACCAGCACTGGCTTTGACCGCAGTCGCATCCTCTGATTGTGCTCGTGTGCGAATCTGTGGCGACCGCACGCCCTGAACATTGACAAACTCGGGGTTGTCCAAGGTGCCGAGGAACTCGTCGAGCTTGCTCTCGAGGTCGGCGTAGCTTCCGGTGAACATCTCGCTAAACCGACTCTTCCAAGAAGCTTTCAACTGACTTCTTAGGTCGTCGCGGATCCCCTCTACGACTGCGCGGAGGAAGGCTGTCGAGAGTAAGAGGCTGCTTAGCGCGTCATCGCTCAGCGCCCCGGGGGCGTCGCCCATCCGGTTAGATGTAGCGACTGGGACTGCCGCAGACTCATACACCGTCTTGATATCCACGTATGCAGCAACGATCTTCTTGTCCCCGAGGAGGCTTTGACGCGCTCGGAGAAAGACCGTGGACTTGCCAGTGCCCTTCCGCCCGATGATCAACGTCGTTGCTGGCCGACGCATCTGCTCGAGCACGTGGTCGCGGGGTAGCGGATCCACGTACAGTTCTTGAATTAGGTCTCGGCCGTCCGCGGACTCCATCTCCGCTCGTCTATACAGACGTAGCAAGTGAACGGCTTGGGAGAACTTCGCGAGTTCATCCTCCGAGAACGTAGCCATTTACAGCACCCTTCCACTTCGCCGGGGTGTTGCCCTGAGGAGCGCGCGGACCGCAGCGGAGCGAGGACCGCACGCACCGCAGGGGCGACGTCCCGGTCCGATTGCCCGGCCGGAGGCCGGCCTTGAACGAGTAAAGAAAGTTCTCACAGATCGGCTCACCTTGTCGACCGCCTGACTCGCGTAGCCGTCGCTTTGACGTCCTCGGGCTTGACTGGGCGAGCAGCGAACCGCTCGTGCCACGCATCAAACACGGTCAGGAGCTTTGGGTCGCGACGCTTCAGCGCCGTCGACATGAACGACGACAAGTCATCGATGGGGCGAGTGATGCGCTCGTCTGCCGGGTTGCGGACAAAGCCAAGCTGCTTCGGAGCGTCCTGCCCGAAGAGCGCAATGAACTCCTCGGACACGATCTTGCGCATCTGCTCGCGGACCTTCAGCTGCTCGTCCATCGCGGGCGTGATCCCTCGGAAGTCACTGTCGACTACCGAGATGAAAGGCTCGAGAACGATATCGATGAGCGGTTCCGGCTTGAGAAGCTCCCGGACTGCCTGCACGTGCTGCTCGTTATAGCGGTGGCGCAGGGCACTGGGCGACACGCGCTGCCACTTCGCAAGAGCAGAGAGCTCTGGCCGCGGGTCAGCTACCGCCTGACTGTATGCGGTGAGCAGCGCCCGGATGTCAGAGGACCGATCCGCAAGCTCGGTACTCACGCCTGCGACCCGGTAAAGCCACGCCTCAGTGTCGTCCTCGGGCAGGTCTGTCGCTACGGGCGTCCATCGCGGCGGGAGAGCTTGCTCGAAGTTCGAGATCGGATCAGTGGCGACCCTGGACAGGTTGGAGAGCAGCCCGACGACCGCCGTCGGTATCTGTAACTGATTCAGATTCTTGCCCACCAGATGAGACTACGGGATCTCGTGTCGCAAAGTACTTGCGTTAAGTACAGGGGCAAAGTACTGTGACGCGATTATTCGACTCGACGGCGTCAGCGAGACCGAAGGATTTCCATTGACGCCGAGCGAGGTGACTGAGGCCCATCTCTCTGCCGCGGTCAGAGATGCAGCCGACCGGGTCTTGTTGGAAGCGCCGATCGTCGGTCAAGAGCTGACAACACGAGTTCTTCGCTGGGGCGCGCAGCTCGACGTCCAACCGATTGTCCGACGAGAAGGCCTTGATGGCGCGCTGTCGGATCGCGCAGTGGCTGCCTACATCGCCAAGTACGCGACTAAGGCAACAGAGGACCTGGATGGCGGTAGCGGCGCGCGTGCACACATCCGCCGCATCAAGGCAACCGCAGAACTTATCGCTACAGAAAGCGGAGCAGGGAGCCCGTTCGCACTGTTGGAGAAGTGGTCTCACATGCTCGGTTTTCGTGGGCACTTCTCCTCCAAGTCGCGGCGGTACTCCGTCACGCTCGGATCACTGCGCGGAGCCCGAAGGCGTTGGCGTCTGGATCGGGTTATCGAGCGGGCACGGGCCGAAGGACACGACGTTGACGAGGTCCTGGTCATCGGCTCCTGGAGTTTCGCGGGGATGGGTTGGCGCACTGACGGCGACCGTGCCCTCGCGGTGGAGGCGGCAAGGGCCGCACGCGAATGGCGGGATGCACGTCGGGTGCGTTTCGAGACGAAAGAAGGAGAGAAGGATGCGTGAATCCGTTGAGCTCGTTGATGAACGAGACGTAGATGAATCTGTCGAGCTGGACAAGTACCTAACGCGACGTGAGGTGGCTGCGCGTTGCCGGGTGCCTTTGTCGACCTTCGACTCGTTGCGGAGGCAAGCCCGCGTGCCGTTCCCGGACGCACACATGGGCAAGCACATGCTCTGGAAGGCATCGACGATCGAAGCGTTCCTCGACTCCGGTGGCACCCATGTCCTCCGGTAGCGAGCGGCTCGATCCGAAGACGAGGAGAGCTCTCCCTGACGGTATCCGCTATCGCGCGGATCGAAACAAGTATCAGGTTCGAGTCTGGACGCTCGGGATCAACGGCGAGCAGCGAGAGCGCAGCTTCCTCGTGGCCACTCTCGCTGAAGCCAAGCGACTTCGCAGCGAGGCCCGGCTGAGTGTTCGAGCTGAGGGCGGGATGACTCTCAACACTTGGAAGGCACGCCACTGGGCGACGCTGATCGAAGGGGTCCGGCCCGCAACAGAAGCAGCGTACGAACGAGGCTGGCGACTTCGCGTGCAGCCGTGGCTCGGGCACCGAAAGCTCGAGTCGATCGGAGTCGCTGACGTTGACGACTCGATCACCGGTTGGACCGGAACTGCATCGACGCGTAACGATGCTCTCGCGGTGCTCAGCCGACTTCTGGAAGGCGCAGCGCGTGCCGGCATCATCGCGACCAATCCCGTTCGGCTGGCGCGGCGACCTCGTCAAGAGCGGCCCGTTGGTGTCCGTTCACGAGCGCTGACCGTGGCCGAGGTGACGATCATGCTGGACTTTGTTGAGAGCGAGCCTCACCGGGACTACCTTGCCGCCCTGGTCTACACCGGCATGCGAGCAGGTGAGGCAAGCGCCTTGCGCGTGAGCGATGTGGATCTCGAGCGTGCGGTGATTCATGTTCGGCGAAGCTTCTCCCCGGCAGGCGGCGGCAGAGTCGTCGAGCAGACGCCGAAGAGCCACAAGGAACGCACTGTTCCGCTGCCATCCGCTCTGCGCCCGGTGATCATCCGCCGCCTCGAAGGGCGCGGCCGAAATGACCTTGTCTTCACGGGGCCGAACGGTGGACGGATGAACACATCCAACGTCCGACGTGCGGTCGGATGGGAAGCGCTTCGCGCCCGTTTGGATCGCCCGGATCTCCGAGTTCATGATCTTCGACACACGCTCGCGACGCTTCTATTCGATGCGGGAGCAGCGGCGAACGACGTGCAAGCGATCCTCGGGCACTCGTCTATGCAAGTGACCGAGAAATACAGCCGAGCGCGGTCGGATGCCGCAGTGCGCGCGAACGGTGCACTGGACAAGCTCCTGCACCAGCTCAGCGACTAGGAAAAGGAACGAAACGATGACCGACTATGAGTACACGAACCTCACTGCGGCAATAGGCGATAAGAGCTCGCCGCTGCGCCTGCTGCTGAACGAGCTGCTCCCCCAAACACGGCAGGTGCAGGCGGAGTATCGCGCTTCGAAGCCTCGTCTTCTCGTAGAGGGCGGTTCCTCGAATCCAGGCACGCTTGGCGCAGCTTTCGACTACGTGATGCGCTTTGAGCTGTCGCCGGACTTCGACGCACGACTCGCTCGAGCCGCCTTCATCGACGACGCGGATGCAGTGGCCAACATCGATGCAGTGATCGTCTCCGCACAAGTGGCGCGCGTGATCGGAGATCGAACAACCGTGTATCGCGCGTCCTGGGCACTCGCTCTGCTCACCGAGGTCTATCGAGTCGGGATGATGCACGGATCACCCCTGCGCCGGCTCCGGGATGACCGAGCCCTCTATGCCATGCACCTGATTGAGCTTGCCCCGCACGACGCCATTCGGCAGTTGCGTGAGCTTGCCGAGGTCGCCAGCACAGAGCTGCTGCCTCACCTTCAGGGGCCGTATACGCTCGGACCAACATTTGACGGATCGGAACTGTGCGCAGCTGACGCCGATGTGATCGCCAACGGCTTCCTTCTTGACTTCAAGACGAGTCTCGGCGCAAAGGTTTCGCGGCCAGGCGGGCGTTCCGACTGCCTCAAACTCAGTGATCTGTATCAGGTTGTCGCCTACGCGTTGTTCGACTACTCGGACTCATATCTCATACATCGCGTGGGCTTTTACTCCGCACGCTTCGGGCACCTGGTCTCATGGGATCTTGTCGAGCTGCTAGAGAAGCTTGCAGGTCGGCCGCTCGACATTGCAGAAGCTCGGGAACGGGTGTGGCTGGCACTTGGTGGCGAATCTCACCCGTCGTCGGGGGAATCATGGTGATGATCCACTTGTGGCGCTCCGTACCCCTCGGACTGACTTAAGTGTGCGCTCGCGCTCACTCCCACCGTCGACGATCGCTTCCCACGACGTCTCCTTCGTCACCCTGTCCTGGTGGAGATCCCGTTGAAACGACGCTCTGATGACATGATCGGAGCATGCCGCAGCTCTTGGCGCCGAAAGCTCTTCGCGCGCTCCATTTTGTCCATACCTTGACCAGCCAAGGTGTCGAGCCGACAAAGTCTGATGTGACGGCTTTCGTCGAAGCGCGAACCAATCTTCCCGACTACGACCCGAATACTCTCGGTCTGTACCCATTGACTGTGGATTATCTGCTGGACGCCCGGTTGTTGGTCTCCTCCAATCGGCGGCTGATGCTCAGTCCTGCTGGGGACGCGATCCTACGAGCAGCGACGGGCGATCCATCCTCGACAGGAAACACTCAACCGATCGAGGTCGTCGGCCGGATGACCGACCCATTTGTGTACGCAGAACTCCTTACTCGGATCGACGACGTTCCAAGCTCCCTGGTCGTCGATCCGTATCTGCACCCTTCAGACCTCACTGCTCTTCTTCGATTGGGCAACGTCAGACGTATCTTGACGCGGGATTCAAGGATCAACGGTTTGACTCAGAGCGATCGCAATCAGAAGCTCAGGATCGCCCTGGGCGCTCGGCCTGATGTAGAACTTCGCTTCGCATCCGTGCAACCGCGAGAGCTGCACGATCGACTGATCCTTCCCGTCGATGCCGGCGAGGGGCTGATTCTAGGTACATCACTCGGCGGCACGCAGCTAACCGTGATTACGCGCATCGGGAATGACCCGACCGCCGTTCTCCTTGAGCATTACAACGCGGTGTGGGAGACCAGTACGCCCGTAGAACCAATTGCGCGCCCGAGTGAAGACTGATCCCGACTCTTGGTCAGACCCGCCGCTGCCGCGTCATATGAGACAGCTGATCTGCATGTGGTTTCGAGTTCAGTCTTGCCAACTTGGAGCTTCGCCGAGGGCTTCCTTGATGACGAGGTAGCGCTTTCGTTTCCGGAGCTCGAAGTCGTCATCGCCCCAATAGACAGTCTTCGTGCGGAGAAGCCCGAACGCTTCGAGCTCTTTCGTTGCACGAGTCCAAGTATCGTCAGATAGTCCGTACTGCTTCTTGCGATGACCACCCATGAGCTCGCCCTCGGGATGTTCGGATCCGCCGTTGAGCTCAATGAGTGCCATCAGCACCGCAATGGCTCGTCCGCTCAGCCGCAGAATCCAGTTGTTCTCCCACAGATCGAAGGGCACTCCCACCCATCTGGCACCGTTGCCCTCCCACTGAACCCCTGAGCCGTCGGGATGCAGGATAAGTAGTCCCGGCCTTCCATCGGGAAGGGGAGCCCGTGTGATGAGCTTGTTGGTCACTAACCACTTCTTGGCGTCGTTCGCTCTGCGGGCTCCGGTTTCGCGGCCAAAGTTCAGCAGCCGAGCCAGCGATTGTGTCGGTCGGTCAGGCATCGTATGCGGAGCCTGAGTCGCTTGCATCACCAGAGTCATGTGTAGCTTCAGACGCAGTTCGTGAGATTGCAGCAGCCGTGCGGCCATGGGGGTGGCGTCGCCTCGCTTCACGTACGCGATCGGGAAGTTGACGCTGCTCTTCCGCTGCGACTTCTTGGTCGCACGCCCCATCGCTTCGATCGCCTCTGAGGGGATGTCCACAGGCTGCTCCAGGAAGATCGTCGACGTTTTCAGCGGAGAGACATGCACTCCGGGGGTACGGGCATCCCTGGGGTACTGTCTTTCTCTTAACATACCGCTCAGCTCGCGATCTTTATCCGCTCAGAACGCATTTTTGCCTCGTTGTTCCGTCTTTCGTAGACGCCAGAATCGTCTTGTCAAGCCGCTGAGCCCGTGCCCGCGCGATGTTGCAGTTGATTATGACAAGGGTGAGAGTGGATTCAACGCAGATGCCCCCTCGTCCGCCAAGACCAGAGGGGGCATCCCGAAGAGAGAGGAGAACCCGATGAACGCAGGCTTCCGCATCACTATCAGAATGACTGTATCCGGAATCACCATCACAATCGAGCCTTTGTAGGGTGCCGGAGGGGCGGGATGACCTCGCCCCTCCGGCGATAACCTCCTGGGCGGCTTCCAGTCCCAGCCTGTCGCCCATGAGGCGCCACATCGCGCATCCGCCCTATGACTGTCGGCTACCCGCCGCGAATGCTAGACGAGCCCCCATCATCGCATCAGTGCGACCGCCCTCCACCATCCCGTGGCGATGCGTCGGGTGCGTGCTCGGTGATGTCAACCGGCACAAAACCGGCACACCCCTCCCGCGCACTGCTCCAACCATCGACCCGGATATGACAAAACCCCCGATTTCCCGGGGGTCTTGATCTGTAGCAGGAGCGGGGCTTGAACCCGCGACCTCACGATTATGAGTCGTGCGCTCTGACCAGCTGAGCTACCCTGCCACACCGCATCCGCATCGCAGATACGAACGCTGTGAGCCCCGAGTCAGGATTGAACTGACGACCCCTTCCTTACCATGGAAGTGCTCTGCCACTGAGCTATCGGGGCGTGCTGCCCCTCGCGGGGCAACCACACGAGAATACCATCACTGTGGCGTCCTCATGAAATCGAGGTGTCAATACGAGGTGCGACCCGCGTTCTCGCGCAACCAGGGCAGCGGGTCGATCGTCCCGCCGTTGATGATGATCTCGAAGTGCAGGTGCGCGCCGTAGGAACGGCCGGTGTTTCCGGTGTGCCCGACGATGTCGCCGACCTTCACGGTCTGCCCGGCCTTGACCTGCAGCGACCCGTACTGCATGTGCGAGTAGTGGCTGGTGACGATCTGTCCGTCGATCACGTGATCGATGTAGACGGTCACACCGTAGGCGCCACCCTGCTCTGTGGCGGTGCGCACGACGCCGTCGGCGATCGCCTGGATGGGCGCGCCTTCGCCGGGGACGAAGTCGATGCCCTCGTGCAGACGGCCCCAGCGCATGCCGTATCCCGAGCTCATGCCCACGCCGACCTTGAAGGGCCACTGGATGGCGGCTTCGGCGTCGTTGGTGAAGACCTCGTTGGAGTAGTTGATGCCCTCTTCGGACGCCACCTGGATCAGGGAGACGGTCGAGAAGCTGTCGGATCGCGCGAGCGACTCGTTCTGCACATCGGAGGAGGTGACGAACGCCTGGATCTCATCGTCGGCGGTGTCCGCCGACTTGGCGCCCGATGCGGCGACGAGAGACGTGGCCGCGAGCGAGGGCGATCCCTGCACTGCGGCGACTGCCTCAGCGGGAAGAGTCATTCCGACCGCGAGGAGTCCGGCGAGGCTCATCACGCCGACGGTCGCTCCGACCGTCAGGAACTTGCGCGCCGACGGGCGGCGGCGGGCGACATGCTCGACAGGCGTCTCTTCAGCGGCAGCGGCCTCAGGCTCGGCTGTCGGCTCGGACGCGCTCTCCGAGGCGACGCGACGAAACGCGCGGGCCGCGGTCTCGAAGGCGTCGTCGGTGCTCGAACGATCGCGGCCGGCGTCGTCGCGCTCGGAGCGCACCGGCTCGGACTCGTCCTGGTCGACCGATGCGGGCGCGGCCTCAGACTCGGCGACGACCGGCTCGACGACGATCTCGGGAGCCTCAGTCAGCTCGACCGCGACGACGTCTGCGGAGTCGGATGCTGCTGACGCGGCGGCGACGGCGGTCGCTGCGATGAACACCTCTGCGGTGTTCAGTCGCTGGCGGGCCGCGCGGCGCGAAGTCGGGGTCTCGAACGCGACGGACGCGGATTCGGAGACGGGTGCAGCTTCGGAGACGGCTTCCGTCACTCCTGCCGCGGAGGCCTCGAAGGCCGCAGTGCGGGGACGGCTGGAACGGCGCGTGGGCGCAGAGGCAGCCTGTGAATTCTCGAAGGGCAAGTCAGATTCTCTCGGGTTTAACGTCAAGCTCGGGGGCGCTTACGACCTTCACCGATTCGGGCCGATGAAAGTAACGATCGGATAAACCCTAGCCTGATCCACCTGTGAATGCCATGAATCGTTCACGTTTCATCTCGAAGAATATCGAGCACTCGACGGTGGACCTCGGTTCCGCCCGCGATGAGCATCGGTCTCGCCGAGTCGAGGTCGATCAGGGAGACGCCGCCTCCGGCTTCGGTGACGAGCAGAGCACCTGCCGCATGATCCCAGGGTTTCAGGCCGCGTTCGAAGTAGCCGTCCAGGCGTCCGGCGGCCACGAAGGCGAGATCCAGCGCGGCCGAACCTGCCCGCCGGAGATCCCGGGCGATCGGCATGATCCTGCGCACGGTGGCGAGGTCGCCGTCGTGCGTCGCCGGGTCGTAACCGAATCCGGTGGCCAGCAGTGCTCCGGCCGGCGTCTCGTCCGTGACCGAGAGCTTCACCTCACCCAGAAACGCGCCGTGTCCCCGAGCCGCGGTGAACAGCTCTTCGGATGCCGGGGCGTACACGGCCGCGGCGAGCGCCTCCCACTCCCCCGCCACTGCGCTGCCACGCACCGCCGCGATGCTCACCGCGTAGGAGGGGATGCCGTACGCGTAGTTCACCGTGCCGTCGATCGGGTCGACGACCCAGGTGATTCCGCTCTCGCCCCGCTCGGCCTCCGACTCCTCGCCGAGGAAGCCGTCACCGGGTCGAGCGACGCGCAGCCGTTCCCGGATGAGTGCTTCGACCTCACGGTCTGCATCGGTCACGATGTCTGCGAGCGTGGACTTCGTCGCGGCGAGGTGCACGCCCTCGGCCCGACGCGTGCGTGCCAGGTCACCGGCTTCGCGTGCGATTCGAGAGGCGAGGTCGACGAGCTCGAGTTCGAGGCTCACTGCGGCGGGAAGGGCGGGGCCGGCGGGTAGGCAGCGGGAGCCTCTGGCGCCTGCGGCACCGGAGGCGCAGGCTGCACCTGCGAGTACGGCTCGGGGGCAGCCGGGAAGGTTGCGACCGGGAACGGCTGCGGAGCCGGAGCGACGGGCAGCGCGTGCTGCGGGGCCTGAGGCTGCTGAGTCGACGGGTGCCCCGTGTAATAGGCGTTCCAGTCCGGCGATCCGTCAGGCAGCACCGGCAGTGGAGTGAGACCGTCGGCGTAGGTCGGCCAGGCGGGAGCGGAGGCGACGCCGTGAGCGACGGCAGCACGAGCGTCCGCAGGCTTACGGGGCGCGAACAGCGCGTTCAGCAGGGGGATCAATGTGGTTCCCACCGCCGCGAGGATCGTGAGCGCGACGACGATGCGCCAATAGAGCTCGCCGTACTCGAAGGTGTGCGGGAAGGTGAGGAAGAAGATCAGCATTCCCACGAGTCCGCCGAGGAACACGACCGTCGCGATGTAGATGATGCGGGTGAACGTCGTCACGTGGCGCTGCGCGGCCGGAGTGAACAGCCGCACATGCAGCAGTGCAAGCTGCAGGATTCCCACGACCAGGAGCAGCTCGAAGAAGCGCTCTGCACCAGTGAAGAACTGATCGTCCTCGGGAAGCCAGATCTTGACGGCTCCGACGAGCAGAGCGACGATCCAGCTGACCATGCTCGACAGCGCGAGCCAATCGGGACGGTTCGGTGCGAGCCCCGCTTCGAGGATCGCGATTCCTGCGAACGCGGCGAGCAGGAGGATGGTGAGGAAGGCTCGGCCGATCAGCCCGTCCTGATCACCGACCAGCACCCACACGACGCAGACGAGCGCGGCGGCGATGAGCGCACCGATGGCGATCCAGATCGCTCCCCTGATCAGCAGGGACATGTTCTTCTTCTCGACCAGCGCAGGGGGCTCCTGGGCGATCTCCGGCTGCGTCATCGCGTTCCTCTCGTTGGGCGGCGTTGCGTTCATCCTTGCATGCACCGACGCGGGGGCAGGAGCGACAGCGCGATCCGTGGACACATCCGTCGAATCGGATCCGGCCCGATGATCAGCGCTTGCGCGCGGACGAGGCTGCGAACGCGGCGATCCGGGCCTGAGCGTCCGGCGTCGCCATGGCGGCTCCGATCGATCGAGCCTCCTCGCTCAGCTGCTCCGCGAACGTTCGCTCGGGCTGCGACCGCACGAGTCGCTTCGCATGCCCGTAGGCCTCTGCCGCCCCGGCCAACCAGAAGCGCGCGACCTCCTCGGCGCGGGATCTCACCAGGTCGGCTTCGTCCGCCGAGTCCGCGCCTTCGACGCTCTCGGCGACGAGGCCCCATTCCACCGCTTCCGCTGCGGACAGCATGCGGTCCTGCAGCACCAGTTGCAGCGCCCGACGTTGCCCGACCGCCCTGGCGAGCTGGGCCGAGACCGAGAGGTCGGGGGTCAGCCCGATGTTCGCGTACAGGCTGCCGAGACGAGACCGTGCGCCGACGACGGCGTAGTCGCTGCTGAGCAGGATGCCGAGCCCACCGCCCGCCGTCGTCCCGTGCGCTGCGGCGACGACGGGCACAGCGGACTCCGTCAGCGAGCGGATGCCGGTGTTGATGACCTCCGCGAGCGCGGTGATGTCGTCGGCCGACCCCATCGTCGTCGCCATGTCGATCACGTCGCCGCCCGCGCAGAACGCAGGACCGGCCGCGTCGACCAGGATCGCCTTGACGTCTGACCGCGACGTGGCCTCCGCCGTCGCATCCCGCCAGGCGTGCGCGAGGTCGGCGTTGAAGGCATTGAGTCTCGCCGGGCGGTTCAGCGTGAGCCTGGCCAGTCCCTCATCGACAGCGAACAGGATGGCGTCGTTCATGGCTTCTCCTTCGAGCACAGGACGTATGCCACCAGGCTAACCGCGATCAGGCGGGCTGCCTCACTCGTCCCACGAAGGCCTCCATACGTCGCCTGGTCCCGTCGAGACGGAAGTCCACCTGCCCCGGTGCCCTGACCTCGTTCGGGGCGAGCGGGTGCGCGAGCCTCACGTTCTCGTGGCACGACAGATCCGCGCAGATGTAGGTGCCCACCGAGTCGCCTCGCTCCCCGGCCTCGCCCGCACGTCGCGCCGAGAAGAGCGCCACCTGGTTTCCCGGCTGCATCGTGTGGCAGATGTTGCACATTCCCGAGCGCCCACGGCCGGGGTCTGAGACTCGGAGGACGACTCCGGAGATCTCCCCGTCATGCTGGGTCAGGACATATCCGCGACGCCCCGCACTCGGATCGCGCCATGCGAAGAAGTCGAGGTAGTCCCAGTCGACCAGCACGAGGTCGAGCGGCATCTCCATCACCCTCAGCTCGTCCGCATCCGCGTTGACGAAGGACGCACGGATGTCTGCCTCGGTGAGCGCTCGCATTCGACCAGTCTATGAACGCCTCGAGTGATCGGAGCGCGCTGGGGGATTCAGACTCCGCATCGGAGGAACCAGGGTGAATTCCGGGGTGAGATACCGCGTCTGCGAATCGCCCGCGGGGGACGCAGGTCAGCGCGCCCCTATCGTGAACACAGGTCGACGAGAGCACGAACCCCCAGGTTCATCCCTCCCCACGCTCCCGACTCTGAGGCGCACCGCGCAACACCCGAACGCGAGGTGCGCCTCATCGACCGGTCTCTCAGTCGTCGAGCAGGCCGAGCTCGGCGGCGCGTAGAAGCGCCTGTTCGCGGTTCGACGCTCGGAGCTTGCGATATGCGCTCCGGCGTTGGACCTTCACCGTGTTCGGCGAGACGAAGAGTGCCGCGGCGAGTGCATCGGTGGACGAGGTCTTTCGGAGCTCGCGCATCACGGCGAGCTCCCGCGCCGTGAGCCTGACCGGGGGCGGCAATGCCGGGAACGGGCAGACGTCCGATGCGCGCGCGAGGTACGAATCGAGGAAGTCCTGCTCGGCCGGCGCACAGACTTCGCGCACCTCACCCAGGACGGCTCGGTCGAACAGCACCAGCGGAGCCTGAGAGCGTTCCTCTCGCAGGACCGCGACCGCACGAGACATCGCACGGGCAGACGCCTCGCGTTTGCCCAGCCGGGCAGCAGCAGCCGCCGACGTCACGGCGGCCAGACAGAACGGACCGAGATCCGTGCCTGCTTCGGACTGTGCGGTCTCGGCGGCCGCGAAGGAGAGCGCGTCGTCTCTGGCGAGCAGAGCGGTGAAAGCCTCTATGGCGCTTCGAGACGGATCGTCCGCGGGCAGCGCGGCCACGTTCCGGCGAGCCGCTGCTTGATCGCCGAGCGCCAGGGATGTCATCGCCTGAGTGACCGTCAGCCTCGATGATCCATAGCCGGAGACCGCCGAGTTGACTCCCCTCCCCAGCGCATGGGTGATGGCGAAGGATGCCTCTGCCTTGCGCCCTACGCGCAGGTCGATCTCGCTCCGGATGCAGACGAGGTACGGCCAGAGCTCGGTGGTGCCCAGGTGATGCGCGATCGAGTCCGTCCGGCGCCGAGCCTCGTCGAGGTCGAGCGCCGCGACCGCGATCACCGCATGAGCGATCTGCTCGAGTATCCCGAACTGCTCGACACGCCAGACCGGCGGCGGGTCGGCGTCGTCGATCGCGTCGAGGACCCGTCTGGCGTCGGAGAGTCGTCCTCGCAGAGCATAGACACCGGCGAGCGTCGCAGCGCAGTGATACCAGCCGCCGTCATCATCGGGCATCCGCAATCCGACGCCGTCTTCGAGGATCATCACCGTATGCGCGACCTGTATGGTCATGCCGAGTTCGAGAACCTCGATGGCATCCGAGATCCGCCCGAGCTGCAGGTAGCTCAGCCCGCAGTTGCTCAGCAGCAGCGCTGCGAACCCCGCGCACTGCGCGCGTTGTTCGGCATCCATCGCGTCGAAGACCTTCATGACGAGGTCCGCCGTGTCCCCCGATCGCCGGAACTGTCCGGCGAAGCGCTCCGCCAGTGTCTTCGCGCTGAGCATCCAGAATCGCTCGACGGGATCGTCGTCGAGCCCGCGCCGGCGCAGCGACAGGGCGGCGCTCTGGAAATAGGCGAAGGCGCGCAGTCGATGCCCGAGCCGCAGCAGCACCAGCGCGAGCAGCATGCCGAGCAGCGGATGACGCGCGAGCACGAGGGGGCTCTCTCGTCTCAGCAACGAGTCGACGTCCTGCGGGCTCGTGCGAGTGAGGATGAACCAGGACTTGCGCCCCAGGCGTGACGCGAGAACATAGTCCTTCGCTCGCATCGCATTCGTCAGCGCTTCGAGATGGCGACCGTGCTCGGCGGCCCAGAGCGCGACGGTTCGGCGGATCGGCGCCACGGTCTCGGCAGGCCGCTGATCGAGCCTGCGGATGAGCGCTTCCCGAAGCAGCGGCGTGTAGACGAAGACGAAACCCTCATCACCCGACTCCCACATGCCCAGGCCGTACAGCTCGGCACGATCGAGGTGCTCACGTCCGCCGTCGGGCCATCCGAGGCGCTGGGCGATCTCGGTCGTCACACCACCAGGCACCGACGTTCTGAGAAGAAACTCCTCGAAATCCGCAGGAACGTCTGCACCGATCAGGCTGGCCATCAGAGCGTCGCCCAGTCCCTGCACGTCGACGGCAGCGATCTCGACGGGGACGCGGTGCGTTGCGAGCGTCAGCCCCAGCGCTCGAGCGGCGAGCGGCAGCGTGCTCTCCTCGCCGAGCGCGCCAGGGGCGATCGTCTGGCCGGACACACGTTGCACCACGTCGCGAGCCTCGTCGCACGTGAAGAGGAGATGTGCGGGGCCGACGATGCAGACATCCGCGGAGGCGAGCATCTGCAGCGTCCGGGCGACGGTCGACCGACGCGTCGCCACGACGATCCGCAGCATCGGTGCGATTTCGAGCAGGTCGAGACTCACCGTCAGAAGCGCTCTCTCGTCGACCCTCTCCGCGTTGTCCATCAGGATCATGCATGGTCGAATGAGATCGGCGAGAAGGCGTCCGAGCTCGCCCGCCGGATCCCGGACACTGTCGAACCCGCGAAGCGCCGAGCGTGCGGCGCTCCGATCGGCGATCAGGTCCTGGACGACGAGTTGCATCAGGATCTCGCGAAGCAGGAGGTGCTCATTCGTGATGCTCTCGTCGAACCCGAGCCTGACCGAAGCGGCCTCTCGCGAGTGCTGCGCCGCCGCCCACTGGCTGAGCAGAACCGATTTCCCGCCGCCCGCGGGGCCGCTGACGACAGTGAGGGCATGACCGCGATCGAGGATCTCCGTCAGCCTCGGGCGCTCGATCATGTGCAGGGGAAGACGCGCTCGGTCTTGCGCACGTCCACCTGGCCCCTGCCCCATCGGTCGCCTCCCCCGAGAGCGCGCGACTCTCCGCGATCCGATCGTAGATCCGCGACCGAGCCCGGAATACTGCGCGAGCAGACGTATACCGAGATATCGGTCGGGAGCTGCGGCGAGCAGGCCTATTCGGCGGCGCGCTGCATGGCCTCATCGGCTTCCGAGACGATGTTGCGCATGGCAGCGGACGCCGCGTCCGCGTCGCCGCTCGCCACCGCGAACGCGACATCCCGGTGCCACTGCACAGCGTTCTGGTTCGCCACGTGCGGCATGAGCGAGTGGGCGGTGCGTCCGCGGAGGACCGCCTCCACCGTGCCTCCGAGGGCGGAAAGCATCCCGTTGCCGGATGCCTCGAGGAGGAGGCGGTGGAACCGGATGTCGGCCGTGAGATACCGCTCGCGATCCGCCTCATGGTCTTCCTCGCCCATCGCGACGACGAGTGACACGAGATCGACCTTCTGCTCCGAGGTGGCCATGCCTGCAGCGAGGCGCGCAGCGAGAGGTTCGATCACTGAACGCAGCTGGCTGAGCTCGCGGAGCTGCTCGTCACGCCCCGGACCCGCGAGCCGCCATGCGATCACCTCCGGCGCGTAGACATTCCAGTCGGCGCGCGGCCGCACCTCGACGCCGGACTTGCGCCGCACCCAGACCAGGCCGTAGGACTCCAGGACCCGCACCGCTTCGCGTGCTGCAGAACGGGACACGCCCCTCTGCTGAGCCACCTCGACGGTCAGCATCCGTGAGCCCGGCGGATGTTCGCCATCGACGATCGCGCGACCGAGCTCGGCGACGAGCGAGTCGTGAACGGGGCTTGCAGGGCCGGCGACGGTCATATGTCGAGTATGCCCGTCGCGAATCGGTGACGTGGGACATCTCACATCAATGTTTCGTTTATGTTGCGCATGACATGGTATGCGTGCTTATTATGTACGGCATAAGGTCGTAAACCACGCCCGGATCAAGGAAGCTCATGGCACTCTTCACCCCCGCCGCCGACGCGCTCATGACGGCAGTCGCCGACACCGCAGCCCCTGACCGCCCCGCCGGTCAGCTGATCACCGCCGCAGTGCTGGGGATCGCGATCATCATCGTCCTCATCACCTGGGTGAAGCTGCATCCCTTCCTGTCACTCACCATCGGCGCGCTCGCCACCGGCGCGATCGCCGGCATGGACATCGCCTCGTCGGTCACCAGCTTCTCGACGGGCTTCGGCACCACCATGGGTGGGGTCGGCATCCTGATCGCGCTCGGCGCGATCTACGGCAAGCTCCTCGCGGATTCCGGCGGCGCCGACCGCATCGTCGACACACTCGTCAGCCGGGCCAGCGCACGTTCGCTGCCCTGGGTCATGGGACTCATCGGCGCCGTCATCGGCCTCCCCATGTTCTTCGAGGTCGGCCTCGTGCTCCTCGTACCGGTCATCATCCTCGTCGCGCGGCGCTCCGGCGCCCCGCTCATGCGCATCGCGATCCCCACGCTCGCCGGCCTCTCCGCCATGCACGGCCTCGTCCCGCCGCACCCCGGCCCTCTCGCGGCGATCGACGCACTCGGCGCCAACCTCGGCCTCACCCTCGCCTTCGGTGTGATCGTGGCGATTCCCGCCGTGATCATCTCGGGCCCCCTCTTCGCACGCTTCGCCGAGCGCTGGGTCGATGTGCCGGTGCCCGAGCTGTTCGTCACCGAGGAGGACGAGGGTGTCGAGCAGCGTCGTCGCCCCTCATTCGGCGCCACCCTCTTCAGCATCCTGCTGCCGGTCTTCCTCATGCTCGCGAAGGCCGTCGCCGACATCTCGGCCGCGGGGTCGGACGCACCGTGGAAGCTCGCACTCGACTTCCTCGGCACCCCGGTCATCGCCTTGCTCATCGCCGTGCTCGCCGGCTTCTTCATCCTCGGACGCGGCGCCGGCTTCGACCGCAGCAAGATCAACGACATCGTGGGATCGTCGCTCGGCCCGATCGCCGGCATCCTGCTGATCGTCGGCGCGGGCGGCGGTTTCAAGCAGGTGCTGGTCGATACCGGCATCGGCAACGTGATCGCTGAGTTCGTCTCCGGATCCTCGGTCTCGGTGCTGATCCTCGCCTGGCTGGTGGCCGTGGTCATCCGCATCGCCACCGGATCGGCGACCGTCGCGACGATCACCGCCGCCGGCATCCTGCAGCCGCTCACCGAGACCCTCGACTCCCCCATGGTCGCGCTGCTCGTGCTCGCGATCGGATCTGGATCGGTCTTCCTGTCGCACGTCAACGACGCGGGCTTCTGGCTCATCAAGGAGTACTTCGGCCTCAGCATCCCGCAGACCCTGAAGTCGTGGACGGTGCTCGAGTGCCTCATCTCGGTCACCGGTCTCGCCGGGGTCCTCGTCCTGAGCATCTTCGTCTGAGCGCGCCATGATGTCCGTAAACGCACCTGTCCTGGTCTTCATGGGCGTCGCCAGCACCGGCAAGTCCACTGTCGCGGCCATGCTCGCCGGCCGCCTCGGCTGGGCCTTCGAAGAGGGCGACGATCTGCACCCCGAGGCGAACGTCGCCAAGATGGCCGCCGGCCATGCGCTCAACGACGACGACCGCTGGCCCTGGCTCGACCGCATCGCCGAGTGGATCGACGCACGCATCGAGGCCGGCGAACCCGGCATCGTGACGTGCTCGGCGCTGCGCCGCAGCTATCGTGACGTGCTTCGCCGCGACGCCGTCACCTTCGTGCATTTCGCCGGTGAGCGCGAGCTGATCCTCGACAGGATGCTGCGCCGCCAGGGCCATTTCATGCCCGCGACGCTGCTCGACTCGCAGTTCGCCACGCTGGAACCGCTCGAGGACGACGAGAGGGCGATCGAGATCGACATCGCGCTCACCCCCGCCGAGCAGGCTGCGCAGATCGCCTCCCGGCTGCGCCTGCACCCCGACTACTGAGACGATTCCTCGGCTCGCGACACTCAAGAGTCATGAGGAACTCGATACGGCACCCGTCGCCAGCAGCACTCGTGGCGCTGATGCTCAGTGCCGGGCTCGCGGGATGCTCGCCGCAGGCCGCCGCCCCCGACACCCCGCACGATCCGACGAGTGATGCGAGAAGCACGGGTATCGGAGCGAGCGCTCCCCCAGCTGCCTCACGAGCGTGCGAGGGGCTGGCGCTGATGCTGACGATCGATTCCGCATCGCCACGGTCGGGCCAGACCGTCTCCGTATCCGTCGATCCTGCCGAGTGCCGCATCGACGAGCAGTGGGCGGGAGAACTGATCGTCCGCACTGCCGTTGGCGACACGAGCACCGGCTCACGCCTCGAGATCGGAGCGACCAGCGTCTCGGTCGATCTGCCACCCGATCTCACGGGACCGGCGCTGCTGATGCTCGCGCCCGATCAGGACTGCGAGCAAGCCGGTGCCACCGGCGACTGCCACTATCCGTTCGCGGAGATCGAGATCCGCCGCTGACCGCAGGAAGCCACTGATCGCACTGCCGCACCCTCGTGTGTTCGTATGGTTGAGGACATGGAGATTCGATCGCTGGACGTCTCAGATGACCGCGCTATGCGCAGCGCCTACTTCGTCGAGACCGCCGCGAACGAGCACGCGCGACCGGGCTGGCGAGGTGCGGGCGCAGACGCACGGACTCTCGGGTGGCGTGCTGACGACGGATGGACCACCCGACTTCTCGGAGCATGGGACGACGAGCGACTGGTCGGATTCGGCGCGAGCATGACGCATGACAGCGTGCCCGACACCGCATGGATCTTCGCGTGGGTGCTTCCTGATCTCCAGCATCGTGGAATCGGGAGCGCGTTGGTGCGTGCGGCTGAAGAGCAGAGCCCTCCGGTGATCTCCCGGTTCGTCGCGAGGGCGTACAGGCCGACGCGCGATGCGATCTCGACGCTCGCTCGAGGCTTCCTCGAACCCCTGGGATTCGCGTCTGCCACAACGGAGACGGTCTTCGAACTGGATCTTCGCGCCGTATCGCTGCCCGAGCAGTCGGCTGTGGCGGGTTATACGATCACCAGCCATATCGACGGTGTGCCCGAAGGCCTCCGCGAGGAGGTCGGCCGGATCAAGGGTCTGGTCGATGCAGAGGCACCGAACGGAGAGCTGGCCTGGCTCGAATCACCGGTCTCCGCGGCCGAATACCTCGAGGAGATCGACCTGTGGAACGCGCAGGGATCGACCGCTGTGGAGACGATCGCAGTGGATGCCAGCGGCGACGTGGCGGCATGGACCTGCCTCGTCACCTCTGAGACGCAGGGCGGACACGCTCGGATCGAAGGAACGCTCGTCCTGAGAGACCACAGGGGACATGGGCTGGGTGCCGCCGTGAAACTCGCGAACCTTCAGACTGCTCGCGCGCTGGACGGAGTCGGTCGCGTGAGGACCAGCACCGACGATCAGAACACCTGGATGCGCTCGATCAACAGCATGCTCGGCTTCGTGCCTGTCGAGTTCGAAGCGATCTTCCAGAGATCCGTGAACCCGGGATGAGTCACTGTCACCGCCTGCGAGTCATACGTCACCCGACGAGCAGTCCCAGCGCCGTGATCCCCTCGACGACGAGGTCGTGATCGTCGGCTGAGGGAAGCCCCGACACCGTCGCGACCGCGACGACGCCCACGCCGTCGACTCGGACAGGCACCGACCCGCCGGCTACCGCATACGTGACGGGGTCGAGCCATCCCGGCTCGTGCATGTCGCGCTCACCGCCGGCGACCCGTTCTTCGAGCAGCGCGGTGCTGGTCTCGAACCGCAGGGCGGTCGCGGCCTTCTTCTGCACCCAGACGTCGTTGTCGGCCGTCGCTCCCGGCAGCGATGCGTGGAACAGGACGCCCGAAGCCGTGCGCACATCGACCGCGACCGGAGCCCCCTGAGCCAGTGCCCGCTCTGCGATGGAGCGCCCGAGCCGCCACGCGTCCGCGCGGTCGAACCGACGCAGGACCAGTTCGACGTGCTCCCTCTCCAACTGTGCGAGCCTCGTCTGGTCGGTCATCAGCAGTGCCTCTCTCGTAGATGGTTCGCCTGAGACTGTAGCCGCCGCACTGCGCTACTCCCGAAGCGCGCGCCGCGCCCTGAGCACTCCGAGTCCGATCAGCAGCACCGCCGTCAGGATGATGCTCAGGATCGCGCTGTTCGCGGCGAACAGCCACCAGTTGTACGAAGTGTCGATCGGATCGTGCCACGCCCGCTGATACTCGAACGTGATCGTGGCGGGATACGCGACCGGTTCGTAGCGCGAGAGGTCCTGAGTCACCCATCCGAACGGCCATCCGAACACCGCGTCGCGAAGCTCTTCATGCCCCGCGACCCTGACGCTGCCGTTCACGAGGAAGAACACCGCCGCGGCCGCCCCGAGGGGCAGCAGGCAGAGGACGTACTGCAGGGCACTGGTGCCCCACCTGCGCAGCGCGCTCAGTTCCTCTTGGTCCACAGCACTCCCCCCGGATGATCGATCTCCGCATCCATACTGCCCGCTCCACCGGAGACGACGAAGCCCCGGGCGCCTGAGGCGTTCCGGGGCTTTCGGTGGTGGCGAGTGAGGGATTCGAACCCCCGAATGCTGAGCAGTCTGATTTACAGTCAGATCCCTTTGGCCGCTTGGGTAACTCGCCAGAGCGCACCCGTCCAACTTCGACAGCCAACCGGGGGCACGATAGATAATCATACCTGCCAAGGGCAGGCGTGAGAAATCGAGCGCTCAGCTCCCGAAGACGCCCTGGTCAGGGTCGGCCAGGGACTCCGGAGTCCGCAGCAGCCCGCCGTCGGCGCGGCACGTCGCAGCGGCCACGTCCATCGCTCGATCGAGCAGCTGCTGCCACCCGTCGACGTCAGACGGTGTGCCATGTGCGAGTCCTGCGGCCACGGCGGCGAGGGTCGCATCTCCGGCCCCAACGGTGTCGACGACGCGGCCGGGCAGCGTCGAGATCGGCGCCGTGACGATTCCGGCATCCGACTCGAGAGCCGCACCATCGGCGCCCGCTGTCGCGAGAACGGCACTGACCCCGAGTGCGCGCAGCCGCGCCCTGAGAGCGTCGAGATCCCCGTCGTACAGGAGCGACGCATCATCTGCGCCGACCTTCACGATCGATGCCCCGGCGGCCGCACGCTCGAAGCCCCGCACGAACTCTGCGCGGTCAGTCAGCATCCCCGAACGCGGATTCGGGTCGACAGCGAGACGAGCATCGCCGACGGCCTCGAGGAACGCATCGACCTCGGCGGGGACGTCGAAGGGAAAGCAGCTGACGGCCACGAGACTCGAATCGGCGATCGCTCGACCCGCCTCATCGGAGTACCGGATGCTGCGCCTCTGCGCGGCCTCGTTGAAGACATACACGGGCTCGCCGTCGGCCCCGCGCTGGACGATCGCACGAGATGAGCCGAGCGGCGCCTCACTCGAGATCAGCCGCACATCGTGATCCGCGAGGTACTCGCGGATGTGCGCGCCCGCTTCGTCCTCTCCGACCATCGCGATCAGGGTCGTCGGAACGCCCAGCCGGCGAAGACCGACGGCGACGTTCAGCGCCGCGCCGCCCACCAGCTCTCGCACACCGCCGTCGTCGTGGATCTCGTCGATCAGCGCGTCTCCGACGACGACTGCACCGGGCACACGGGAGGAATCATCACTCATTCTGCCGACACTACCGCGAGAGCGGCTTCGGCGACGGTTCGGTCAGCCTCCCGGCGTGGGCAGGGCGCAGCGCTACGGTGAGCGCATGAACGCTCGATTCGCCGCCGGAGCTGCGGCTCTTCTGCTCGTCGCAGTGCTCACCGGCTGCGGTCCGGCCGGCTCGGGATCCGGAGGTTCGAGCGAATCCCCGAAGCCGTCGAGTTCGTCGCCCGACGAGTCGGCCAACCCGACGACCTCGCCGACACCGACGACCACGCCGATCGCGTTGCCGACGGACTGCCGCGCCATCCTCTCGGAGGACGTGCTGGCGCAGCTCGACGGCATCCCTCTCAACGATGCGGCCTTCGGACCCTCCGGAGTGGGCGACGACGGCGCGCTGACGTGCATCTGGGCGGACCCGAAGGCCGACACCACCCGTCTCGTCACGACGATCTCTCTGATGAACCGCGGTCCGGCCCTCGACATGCTGAACGCTCTCGTCGCCGATGAGGGCTTCACCTGCTTCACTCCGGACGGCGGCACCCGCTGCGAGAAGACCTGGCCGAACACCCAGTACCCGGTCACCGACGGGCGCACCCTGTTCTGGCGTGACGACGTGCTGATCGACTCCGAATACTCCAACTTGGCCCCCGAGGGCTACACCTCGAGCATCGTGGCCCACCTCTTCGAGTGACCCGCTCGCATCCGGGCACGAAGAAGGCCCCGGGCGAAACGCCCGGGGCCTTCTCACTCACTCAGTACGTCAGTTGTACGTACCCGGCGTGATGTCGTCCGTCGAGAACGCGTCGAAGTCGACGTAGCCGAAGTCGCCGTCAGCGTACGCGCCGTCGGATGCGAAGATCCGGTTCGGGTAGCGCTCGCTCTTGGCTTCTTCCGTCGCCTCGACCGTGACGTCGCGGTACTTCGAGAGACCGGTTCCGGCGGGGATGAGCTTACCGATGATGACGTTCTCCTTGAGACCGACCAGCGGGTCGCGCTTGCCCTGCATCGCAGCCTCGGTGAGCACGCGGGTCGTCTCCTGGAAGGAGGCGGCCGACAGCCACGACTCCGTCGCGAGCGACGCCTTCGTGATACCCATCAGCTCCGAACGGCCGGACGCCGGGCGCTTGCCCTCTGCCACAGCCTCGCGGTTGATCGCCTGGTAGCGCTTGAGGTCGACCATCTCACCCGGAAGCAGGGTCGTGTCGGCGTGATCGACGACGGTGACCTTGCGGAGCATCTGACGGACGATGACCTCGATGTGCTTGTCGTGGATCGGCACACCCTGCGAGCGGTACACGCCCTGGACGCCACCGACGAGGTAACGCTGCACCTCGCGGGCACCCATGACACGCATGACCTCCTTGGGGTCGAGCGTGCCGACCAGGAGCGGCTGACCGACGCTGACGTGCTGACCGTCCTCGACCAGAAGCGTCGCACGCTTCAGGACCGGGTAGATCACTTCCTCGTCACCGTTGTCGGGCGTCAGGATGAGCCTCTTGGCCTTGTCCGTCTCGTCGATCGTGATGCGACCGTCGGCCTCTGCGATAGGCGACGCAGCCTTGGGGGTACGCGCCTCGAAGAGCTCCTGCACGCGGGGCAGACCCTGCGTGATGTCATCGGCCGAAGCCGAACCACCGGTGTGGAAGGTACGCATCGTCAGCTGGGTACCGGGCTCACCGATCGACTGGGCCGCGATGATGCCGACGGCCTCTCCGATGTCGACGGTCTTACCCGTCGCGAGCGAACGGCCGTAGCACTGTGCGCAGACACCGACAGCGGAGTCGCAGGTCAGGACGGAGCGCACCTTGATGCTCTCGACCCCGAGTCCGACCAGCTTGTCGATCAGCACGTCACCCACGTCGTCACCGGCAGAAGCGAGGACCTCGCCCTTGCTGTCGACCACGTCGGAGGCCAGCGTACGAGCGAACACCGAGTTCTCGACGTTCGCGTCGCGCACCAGCTCGCCCTGCGAGTTCGGAGCGGCGATCGGGAGCTCGAGGCCCTTCGACGTGCCGCAGTCCTCTTCGCGGATGATGACGTCCTGCGAGACATCCACCAGACGACGGGTCAGGTAACCCGAGTCGGCGGTACGCAGAGCGGTGTCGGCCAGACCCTTACGGGTACCGTGCGTCGCGATGAAGTACTCCGCCACCGACAGTCCCTCGCGGTACGAGGAGATGATCGGACGCGGGATGATCTCACCCTTGGGGTTGTTGACGAGACCACGCATACCGGCGATGTTCCGGATCTGCAGCCAGTTACCACGAGCACCCGACGACACCATGCGGTTGATGGTGTTGTCTTCGGGGAAGTTCGCCCGCATCGCGGCCTGAACCTCGTCCGTGGCCTCGGTCCAGATCTTGATGAGCTCCTGGCGACGCTCGGTGTCGGTCGTCAGGCCCTTCTCGTACTGGGACTGGACCTTCGCGGCCTGCTTCTCGTAGCCGGCGACGATCTCCGCCTTGTTCGGCGGCGTCAGGATGTCGCTCAGAGCGACGGTCACACCGGAGCGAGTTGCCCAGTAGAAACCGGCGTCCTTGATGCGGTCCAGCGACGCAGCCGTCTCGACCTTGGGGTACTCCTCGGCCAGCTTGTTGACGATCTGCGACAGCTTGTTCTTGTCAGCCTGCTCGCGGACGAACGGGTATCCCTTGGGAAGCGTGTCGTTGAAGATCGCCTGTCCGAGCGATGCGTCGACGAGACCGTGACGCTCGTAGCCCTCGGGAGCTTCGCCCTCGAGGAACGTCAGACCCGGGATGCGGATGCGGACCTTGGCCTGCAGATCGAGGGTGCCCTCGTCCTTCGCCAGGATCGCCTCGCCCACCGAACCGAAGGCACGGCCCTCACCGGCTGCGCCGACCTTGACCGTGGTCAGGTGGTGCAGACCGATGATCATGTCCTGCGAAGGCAGGGTGACCGGGCGGCCGTCGGACGGCTTCAGGATGTTGTTCGACGCGAGCATCAGCACGCGGGCCTCGGCCTGAGCCTCGACCGACAGCGGCAGGTGGACAGCCATCTGGTCACCGTCGAAGTCGGCGTTGAACGCCGCGCAGACGAGCGGGTGCAGCTGGATGGCCTTGCCCTCGACGAGCTGAGGCTCGAACGCCTGGATGCCCAGACGGTGCAGGGTGGGTGCACGGTTGAGCAGCACCGGACGCTCGCGGATGATCTCCTCGAGCACGTCCCAGACCTCGGGACGGGTGCGCTCGACGGCACGCTTGGCCGCCTTGATGTTCTGCGAGTGACCGAGGTCGATCAGGCGCTTGATCACGAACGGCTTGAAGAGCTCCAGAGCCATCTGCTTGGGCAGACCGCACTGGTGCAGCTTCAGCTGCGGACCGACGATGATGACCGAACGGCCCGAGTAGTCGACGCGCTTGCCGAGCAGGTTCTGGCGGAAACGACCCTGCTTGCCCTTCAGCATGTCGCTGAGGGACTTCAGGGCGCGGTTGCCGGTACCGGTGACGGGGCGACCACGACGGCCGTTGTCGAACAGTGCGTCGACGGCCTCCTGCAGCATCCGCTTCTCGTTGTTGACGATGATCTCGGGGGCGCCGAGGTCGATCAGACGACGAAGACGGTTGTTGCGGTTGATCACACGACGGTAGAGGTCGTTGAGGTCGGAGGTCGCGAAGCGGCCACCGTCGAGCTGCACCATCGGGCGCAGCTCCGGCGGGATGACCGGAACGACGTCGAGGACCATGGCGGCCGGGCTCATGCCGGTCTCCAGGAACGAGTTGACGACCTTCAGACGCTTGATCGCACGGATCTTGCGCTGGCCCTTGCCCTCGGAGATCTGCAGGTGCAGGCTCTCCGCCTCAGCGGCCAGGTCGAACGCCGCGAGGCGACGCTGGATCGACTCGGCGCCCATGTAGGCCTCGAAGTACTGACCGAAGCGGTCCTGCAGCTCGTGGAAGACGTCGTCCTCGGGGCGCAGTGCACCGACCTCGAGAGTGCGGAAGTCTTCCCACACGCGCTCGAGCTTGGCGATCGCCTCGTCGGCACCCTTGCGGATGAGCGACATCTCCTTCTCGGCGGCGTCCTTGACCTTCTTCTTCGCGTCGGCCTTGGCACCCTCCGCCTCGAGGGAAGCGAGCTCCTCCTCCAGGCGAGCCAGGCGCTCGGCGATCTTCGCGTCGCGACGGTCTCCGAGCGTCTTCAGCTCGAGACGGATGTTGTTCTCCTGCGTGCCCAGGTCGCGGTGACGAGCATCCTCGTCGACCGAGATGACCATGTAGGCGGCGAAGTAGATGACCTTCTCGAGGTCCTTCGGCGCCATGTCGAGCAGGTAGCCGAGACGCGAGGGAACACCCTTGAAGTACCAGATGTGGGTGACGGGAGCGGCGAGCTCGATGTGACCCATGCGCTCACGACGGACCGAGGACTTGGTGACCTCGACGCCGCAGCGCTCGCAGACGATGCCCTTGAAGCGGACACGCTTGTACTTTCCGCAGGCGCACTCCCAGTCGCGGGACGGGCCGAAGATCTGCTCTCCGAAGAGACCGTCCTTCTCCGGCTTCAGGGTGCGGTAGTTGATGGTTTCAGGCTTCTTGACCTCGCCGTAGGACCAGGCGCGGATGTGGTCCGCGGTGGCCAGGCCGATGCGAAGCTCATCGAAAGTGTTTGACTCGAGCACAAATTCTCCTGTGTAGGAATTCTTCTGAAGAAATCGGGGAGGTGGGCCGCCGACCGGGCATGACGCTCAGTCGGCGGCCTGAACCTTAGATCTCGTCGATCGAGGCGGCCTCGAAGCGGCTGGAGATGTTGATGCCGAGCTCTTCCGCTGCGCGGAAGGCCTCGTCGTCCGTGTCACGCAGGTTGACGAGCGTGCCGTCTGCCGAGAGGACCTCGACGTTCAGGCAGAGCGACTGCATCTCCTTCATGAGCACCTTGAAGGACTCGGGGATGCCGGGCTCCTGGATGTTCTCGCCCTTGACGATCGCCTCGTACACCTTGACGCGGCCGAGGATGTCGTCGGACTTGATCGTGAGGAGCTCCTGGAGCGCGTAAGCGGCACCGTAGGCCTCGAGGGCCCACACCTCCATCTCACCGAATCGCTGGCCACCGAACTGCGCCTTACCACCGAGCGGCTGCTGGGTGATCATCGAGTACGGACCAGTCGAACGCGCGTGGATCTTGTCGTCGACCAGGTGGTGGAGCTTCAGGATGTACATGTAGCCCACCGAGATCGGCGCCGGGAACGGCTCGCCGGAGCGGCCGTCGAACATCTGGGCCTTTCCGGTGGAGTCGATCAGACGGACGCCGTCGCGGGTCGGGATGGTCGCGTCGAGGAGACCTGCGATCTCCTCCTCGCTCGCACCGTCGAACACGGGGGTGGCGACCTTGGTGCCGGGGGCGGCTTCGAAGGCATCCTTCGGGAGCTTGGTAGCCCACTCGGGGTTTCCCTCCACCTTCCAGCCCTGCTTCGCGATCCACCCGAGGTGGGTCTCGAGCACCTGGCCGAAGTTCATTCGACCCGGGATGCCCAGCGGGTTCAGCACGATGTCGACCGGAGTTCCGTCCGCGAGGAACGGCATGTCCTCGATCGGGAGGATCTTCGCGATGACACCCTTGTTGCCGTGACGACCGGCGAGCTTGTCACCCTCGGTGATCTTGCGCTTCTGGGCGATGTAGACCACGACGCGGCGGTTGACGCCCGAGCCGAGCTCGTCGTCGCCGTCTTCCGCGTTGAACTCCTTGACGGCGATGATCGTGCCCTGCTCACCGTGGGGCACCTTCAGGGAGGTGTCACGGACCTCGCGGCTCTTCTCGTTGAAGATCGCGCGGAGCAGACGCTCTTCCGCCGACAGCTCGGTCTCGCCCTTCGGCGTGACCTTGCCTACGAGGATGTCGCCGGGGCGGACCTCTGCGCCGATGCGGATGATGCCGCGCTCGTCGAGATCCTTCAGCAGCTCAGGGCTGACGTTGGGGAGATCACGGGTGATCTCCTCCTTGCCGAGCTTCGTGTCGCGGGCGTCGACCTCGTATTCCTCGATGTGGATCGAGGAGAGGGTGTCGTCCTTCACGAGGTCCTGGCTGAGGATGATCGCGTCCTCGAAGTTGTAGCCTTCCCACGTCATGAACGCGACGAGGAGGTTCTTTCCGAGTGCCAGCTCGCCGTTCTCGGTGGCGGGGCCATCAGCGATGACCTCTCCGACCTCGACGCGGTCGCCCTCGTTGACGACGACCTTCTGGTTGTACGACGTGCCCTGGTTCGAGCGGTCGAACTTGCGCAGGTGGTAGTCCTGCGTGCCGCCCTCGTCGAGCATGACGGTGACGCGGTCTGCAGAGACCTCGGTGACGACACCCGGCTTCTCAGCCGTGAGCACGTCGCCGGCGTCGATGGCGGTGTAGCCCTCCATACCGGTTCCGACGAGCGGCGAGTCGCTGCGCAGCAGCGGCACAGCCTGACGCTGCATGTTGGCACCCATGAGGGCGCGCTGTGCATCGTCGTGCTCGAGGAACGGCACGAGCGAGGTCGCGACCGACACCATCTGGCGCGGCGAGACGTCGATGTATCCGATGTCCTCCGGGAGGAACATGTCGACCTCGCCGCTGCCGCCCTTGGGGCGGGCCAGGACGTGGCTCTCGATGAAGCGACCGTTCTTGTCGAGCGGGGCGTTGGCCTGCGCGATGTTGAAGTCGACCTCTTCCGAAGCCGTCAGGTAGTCGATGTCCTCGGTGACGACGCCGCCCGTGACCTTGCGGTACGGGGTCTCGATGAAGCCGAACGAGTTGATGCGCGCGAAGGTCGCGAGAGCACCGATCAGACCGATGTTCGGGCCTTCAGGAGTCTCGATGGGGCACATGCGGCCGTAGTGCGACGGGTGGACGTCACGGACCTCGACACCTGCACGGTCACGGCTCAGACCACCGGGTCCGAGAGCCGAGAGACGGCGCTTGTTGGTCAGACCCGCGAGCGGGTTGTTCTGATCCATGAACTGCGACAGCTGCGACGTTCCGAAGAACTCCTTGATCGCGGCGACGACGGGGCGCACGTTGATCAGGGTCTGCGGCGTGATCGCCTCGATGTCCTGCGTGGTCATGCGCTCGCGGACGACGCGCTCCATGCGGGAGAGACCGGTGCGGACCTGGTTCTGGATCAGCTCGCCGACCGCGCGGATGCGACGGTTGCCGAAGTTGTCGATGTCATCGGTCGCGATGCGGATGTCGGCCTTCTTGCCCGAGCGGATGCCGGGGAAGGTCTCTTCCGTTCCCGCGTGCAGACGCACGAGGTACTTGATCGTCGCGACGATGTCCTGAACCGTGAGCACCGAGTCGGTCAGCGGTGCATCGAGACCGAGCTTGTGGTTGATCTTGTAACGACCCACCTTCGCCAGGTCGTAGCGCTTCGGGTTGAAGTAGAAGTTGTCGAGCAGCGCACGCGCGGCCTCGGCGGCGACCTGCTCGCCCGGACGCAGCTTGCGGTAGATGTCGCGGAGCGCATCTTCCTTCGTGACGATGGTGTCCTTCGCGAGCGTCTCCTCGATCGAGGTGTAGCCGGCGAACTCCGTGAGGATCTCCTCGCTGGTCATGCCCAGCGCCTTGAGGAAGACGGTGACCGACTGCTTGCGCTTGCGATCGACGCGCACGCCGACCTGGTCGCGCTTGTCGATCTCGAACTCGAGCCATGCGCCACGGCTCGGGATGACGCGCGCCGACACGATGTCCTTGTCGGACGTCTTGTCGGGGGTCTTGTCGAAGTAGACACCGGGCGAACGCACGAGCTGCGAGACGACGACGCGCTCGGAGCCGTTGATGATGAACGTTCCCTTGTCGGTCTGCAGCGGGAAGTCGCCCATGAAGACCGTCTGGGTCTTGATCTCACCGGTGAGGTGGTTCATGAACTCGGCCTCGACGTACAGCGGAGCGGCGTAGGTCTTGCCACGCTCCTTGCACTCCTCGATCGAGTACTTCTCCGGCTCGAGGTACGGGTTCGTGAACGACAGCTGCATCGTCTCGCCGAGGTCCTCGATCGGGGAGATCTCCTCGAAGATCTCGCCGAGGCCGCTGTTCTCGTTCACGTCTGTGCGGCCGGCCTTCTTGGCCTCTGCGACACGAGCCTTCCAGGCGTCGTTGCCGACGAGCCATCCGAAGGATTCGGTCTGCAGAGCGAGAAGGTCAGGGACCGTCAGCGTGTCGGAGATCTTGGCGAACGAAAGACGGGATGCTCCGCGTCCGTTCTTAGTGGTGGTGGTGGTGGATGCGTTGCGAGCAGCAGCCAAGGGAATAACCTCCGTGAGCCCCGCAGGGCTTCTCGATTCCTTTGTCGTCAGGTGAGTGTGCGCCCGGATGCTCAACGAAATGCCGACCACCATATGAGGGCAGGGAGAAGCGAGCGCAACTACCGACTATACGCATGATCTTGCGACATGGCAAGCTCAATCCTTGACCTTCTTCGGATGCTGCGGTATTGGCACCCGAAGAAGGCCCGGAGGGTCCGTCCCGGATCGAGTCAGGAGGCGATGTTGAGTTCGTTCCCCGGGATCGACGACAGCAGGCGTCGCGTGTACGGATCACGAGGGTTCGTGAAGATCTCCTCCGACGAAGCGGCCTCCACGAGCGAGCCGTCCTTCATGACGCACACGTAGTCGCTGATCAGCCGCACGACGGCGAGGTCGTGCGAGATGAACAGATAGCTGAGCCCGTATTCGGTCTGCAGGTCGCCGAGCAGAGTGAGGATCTGATCCTGCACGAGCACGTCCAGCGCCGACACCGGCTCGTCGCACACGATCAGATCGGGCGAGAGGGCGAGCGCC
Organism: Microbacterium sp. AC035; assembly: GCF_979258485.1. Taxonomy (NCBI): domain Bacteria; kingdom Bacillati; phylum Actinomycetota; class Actinomycetes; order Micrococcales; family Microbacteriaceae; genus Microbacterium; species Microbacterium sp. AC035. The sequence continues at coordinate 3,728,921 of NZ_OZ409858.1, read as the reverse complement.
CTGGCGATCGCGACACGCTGCCGCTGACCACCGGACAGCTCCGACGGATACCGCCGGAGCATCGACTGAGGCAGCGCCACGTCGTCGATCAGCTGACGGACGCGCTTGCGCCTGTCGGCGCTGCTTCCCCGCTTGTAGAAATCGAGCGGCTCGGAGATCAGACGCTCGATCGTGAACATCGGGTTGAGGCTCGAGTACGGATCCTGGAAGATCGGCTGCACCCGCTGGCGGAAGTCCTTGGTCTCCGCTCGGTCGAGGGTGGCGATGTCCTTGCCCCCGTAGCGGATCAGGCCGCTCGTCGGCTCGATGATCTTCAGCAGCATCCGCGCCGTGGTGGTCTTGCCCGAACCGGACTCCCCCACGATCGCGACCGTCTCGCCGCGCGGGATCGCGAGGGAGACATCGTTCACAGCGACGAAGTCCTCTTTCTGACCTCGGACCGGATACACCTTGGTGAGGTGCTCGAACTCGACGATGTTGTCCGCGGCACCGCTGGGTGTCACCGCATCCGCCGTCGCAGGAGCATCCGTCGCCTCGACGGGGCGCTCCTCGACGCGGAAGGCCTCCGGCCGCAAGCGTGCCGCCGCGACAGACGGTGCGGCCGCAACCAGCGACTGGGTGTACGGATGCTGCGGCGACTCGAGGATCTGCTTCGCCGGTCCCTGCTCGACGACCCTGCCACGGTGCATCACGACGACGCGTTCAGCGCGTTCGGCCGCGAGACCGAGGTCGTGCGTGATGAGCAGCACGGCTGTGCCGAGCTCGCGCGTCATCTGACCGATCTGGTCGAGGATGGTGTGCTGCACGGTGACGTCGAGCGCACTGGTCGGCTCGTCTGCGATCAGCAGACGCGGCTTGCACGCCAGACCGATCGCGATCAGCGCGCGCTGGCGCATGCCGCCCGAGAACTCGTGCGGATACTGCTTCGCACGACGCTCGGGGTCGGGCAGGCCCGCGGCGGTGAGCGCCTCGACGACCTTCTCCTTCACGTTCTGCCTGGTGGCGAGACCGTGCGCGAGGAGGGTCTCGGCGACCTGGGTGCCGATCTTGGCGACCGGGTTCAGATTGGACATCGGGTCTTGCGGCACGAGGCCGATGTCTCGCCCCCTGATCGTGCGCAGCTCGTTCTCGGAGGCGCGCGTGATGTCACGGCCGTCGAGGCGGATGCTTCCCGCGGCGACGCGACCGCCGCCGGCGAGCAGCCCGATGATGGCCATCGCGGTCGTCGACTTGCCCGACCCGGACTCCCCCACGATCGCGACGGTCTCGCCAGGGGCGATCTCGAGGTCGACGCCTTCGACCGCGTGCACGACGCCGTCCATGGTGGCGAAGTCGACGGCCAGACCCTCGACCGACAGCAGGGGCGCGTCAGGCACGCGGTTCTCTTTCGCAGCGTTCATCGTGCTCTCGTCCTCGGGTCCATGGCCTCGCGCAGAGCCTCACCGAACAGGGTGAAGCCGAGTGCGGTGACCGCGATGCAGATACCGGGCAGGAATGCCAGCCACGGCGCGATGGCGAGCTCGGCCTGCGCGTAGGTGAGCATGCGCCCCCACTCGGCCGTCTCGGGTCGACCGCCGCCGAGACCGAGGAACGACAGCGCCGCCGCATCGATGACGGCGGTGGCGAGTGTGAGCGTCCCCTGCACGATGACCGGGCCGATCGCATTGGGCAGCACGTGCGACATCGTGATCTGACCGCGGCCGAGACCCAGTGTCTGGGCCGACAGCACGTAGTCGCTCGATCGCTGCTGCAGCATCGACGCGCGCAGCAGGCGCGCGAAGATCGGCACCTGCGACGCACCGATCGCGATCATCACCGCGAACTGCGTCTGGCCGAGGATCGCGGCGATCGAGACGGCCAGCAGCAGGTTCGGCACCGACAGGATGATGTCGACGATGCGCATGATGAGCGTGTCGACCCATCCGCCGAACGTGCCGGCGAGAAGCCCGAGGATCATTCCGCCGATCAGGCCCAGTGCTGTCGAGATGACACCGATCAGCAGCGACGCCTGCGCACCCCAGATGAGCTTGGAGAGCACATCGCCGCCGAAGCGGTCGAGGCCGAGCGGGAACTCCGGCAGCTCCCCCGGGCCGGGGATGTGCGTCGGGGTGATGTACTTCGCCCCGGGAAGCGCGGTCTCGGGGTACGGCGCGAGAATCGGTGCGAGCAGCGACACCAGGATGAACACCAGGACGATGCCGGCGCCGATCCACGCGGTCGGATTGCGCCGGAGGCGGCGGAACACGTCGCGCCAGAATCCGCCCGGCCCCTCCTTGAGGCCGGCCTGATTGACGGCGACGGTGTCGACGACCGAGCCGCTCGCCGCCGACGGGCCTTGTGCGGGTGGGAGCGAGATGGTCATGACGCCACCCCCTTTCGGAGAACGAGACGGGTCATCACTGCACCCGCACTCTCGGATCGATGAAGCTGTACGACACGTCGACCGCCAGGTTGATCAGCGCGTAGGCGATCGCGATGAAGATGATGAACCCCTGGAGCACCGGGAAGTCGCGTGTGAAGATCGCCCTCGCGAGGAAGGATCCGATGCCGGGGAACGCGAACACGGTCTCGGTGAGCACCGCCCCCGAGATCAGGAGTCCGGTCTGCAGACCGATCGTCGTGATCACCGGGAGCATCGCGTTGCGCAGGATGAAGCGACTGCGCAGCGTCGACGAGCCGACGCCCTTCGCCCGACCGGTGCGCACATAGTCGGCGTTCTGGACCTCCAGGACACTCGCCCTGGTGATGCGGACGATGATCGCGAGCGGGATGGTGCCGAGTGCGAGCGCCGGGAGGACGAGATGCATGAGCGCGTCCCAGGAGGCGTCGAACTCGCCGGTGATGATGCCGTCCCAGACGTAGAAACCCGTCGGATGCGTGGCATCTATTCGGGGGTTCTGGCGCCCGTCCGACGGCAGCCACCCGAGCTGCACGGCGAACACGTACTTGAGGATGAAGGCGAGGAAGAACACCGGGATGGTGATGCCCACGAGGCTCAGCACCACAGACGCATGGTCGGTGAACTTGCCGTGGCGACGAGCCGCCCAGTAGCCGAGCGGGATGCCGACGCCGACCGCGAAGATGAGCGCCAGGACGCTGAGCTCGATCGTCGCGGGGAATCGGCGGAAGAACTCCTCCGTCACGGGCCGGTTCGTCTGGATGGACGTTCCGAAGTCGCCCTGGAGGAGGCGTCCGACCCAGATGAAGTACTGCTCCAGGATCGGCTTGTTGAAGCCGTAGAGCTCGTTGACCCTGGCGACGGCCTCCGGAGTCGCCTTCTCGCCGAGAAGAGCGACGGCCGGGCCGCCTGGCAGGGCTCTGACCCAGGCGAACAGCAGGATGCTGAGGCCGATCAGGGTGGGAATGAGGAAAAGCAGTCGCCTGCCGATGGTGCGCAGCAAAAGGTCTCCGTTGATCAGAAGGTACGCCGGGCCCGGGTCTCCGCGGCGAGCGCGGAGACCCGGGTGGGCAACTCAGTCGGTCAGACCTACTCGGTGAGGACGATGTCCGTGAAGACCTCGTCGTTCACCGGGCTGGCGGGATAGCTCTCGACGCGAGGGTCGAACGCCAGTGTCGGTGCCGGGTGCGCGATCGGGACACCGGGGATGAACTGCGCGACCATCTCGTTGATCTCCTCGTAGAGGGCCGTCTGGTCCTCGAGGTTGGAGACACCGCGAGCCTCGTTCAACTTCTGGAACAGCTCAGGGTTGTCGAAGCCCCACTCAGAGCTCTGCTGGCCGAAGAAGACGCCGACGAAGTTGTCGGTGTCGTTGTAGTCGCCGGTCCAGCCGAGCAGGTGGATGCCGTGGTCGGACGTTCCGGTGGTGCGGTCGAGGTACTCGACCCATTCTTCCGAGACCGGGGTGGTCTCGACGCCGACCTCGGCGAGCTGCGACGAGAGCACCGTGAAGATCTGCTCGGGGTCCGGCATGTACGGACGCGAGACGTTGACCGGGTAGTTGAAGGTCAGCTTCAGCGGGTTGGCCTCGTCGTAGCCTGCCTCTGCGAGCAGCGACTTGGCCTTCTCGGGGTCGAAGTCGTAGGTCGTGACGTCGGGGTTGTAGCCGTTGACCGTGTCGGGCACGAACTCGATCGCCTTCTCGGTACCCTCGGGCAGGACCTGGCTGATCAGCGCATCCTTGTCGACCGCGTACGAGAGCGCCTCGCGGACCTTGGGGTCCTGCAGCTCGGGCACGGCCTGGTTGAAGGCGAGGTAGAGGATCGTGAACGGAGGACGGGACACCATGGTGAAGCCGTCATCCTCGAGCGCCTTGGTGTCGGCGGGACCGACGAGGTCGTAGCCGTCGATCGATCCCGACTCGAGCGCCTGGCGACGAGCGGTCGGGTCATCGATCGTGCGGAAGATGATCTCGTCGATCTGTCCAGCCTCGCCCCAGTAGTCGCCGTAGGCCTTGAGCGTGACCTGCTCGCCCGGCGCCCATTCGTCGAACTGGTACGGGCCGGTGCCGACCGGGTGACCCATCGCGTACTCGGAGAGCACGGGAGCCTCGGCGGAACCGCTGACGTCGTCGGCGCCGAACTCCTGCAGCGCCGACGGGCTCTGCATCGAGAAGGACGGCAACGACAGCGACGCGACGAAGCCGGCGAACGGCTTGTTCAGGTCGATCGTGACGGAGTAGTCGCCGTCAGGGGTGCAGGACTTGTAGACGGCGTCCGCCGGGCTGTCGGCGTAGCCCTTGAAGAGCTTGTTGTAGTAGTAGCCGAATGCCTCTGATGCCGCGAGGCCGGTCCAGTTGTACCAGCGGTCGAAGTTCGCGCACACGGCCTCGGCGTTGAACGGTGTGCCGTCGTGGAAGGTGACATCTTCCTTCAGGGTGAAGGTGTGGCTCATGCCGTCTTCGGATGACTCCCACGACTCGGCGAGGAGCGGTGCCGGGTCGGCCGTGCCCGGTTCGGTGCCCACGAGCCCCTCGAACATCTGGCGCGAGACGCGGAAGCTCTCGCCGTCCTGGGCGAATGCCGGGTCGAGGCTGGCCGGGTCCGAGGATGCGGCGAACACGAAGGTGCCGTCGACATCGCCGGCAGCCTCTCCGCCGTCGTCGCCGCGCTCGCTGGCGACGCATCCCGAGAGGACCAGCGCCGCGAGTGCGGCTCCGGTGACGGCGAGGAGTCCTCGCCGACGCATGACTGAGTGGTGCATTGTGTGACCTTCCTGTCGAGCGCAACTTGCGCGTCCCGAAGACATCGTCGACTCCGGAACGGTGATGCCTCGACGCTACCCAGTGCGCATACCGATGCAAACACCTCCAGGTTGCATTCCTGTTACGGATGTCCGGCGCCGTGGTCGATCAGGTAGCCTCCAGAACGTGCCCGACACATCTCCCCTCGCCGTCTGCGTCGGCGAGGGCCTGGTCTCCTTCGTCCCCGCCACTGCCGCTCCCCTCGAGGACGTACGCACCTTCCATCGCTCGCTCGCCGGGGCGGAATGGAACACCGCGATCGCACTGACCTCGGCGGGCATCCGCACCGCTGTCGTGTCCCGTGTGGGCGACGACGGCTTCGGACGATTCCTCACGGCCGAGCTGCGCAGGCACGACGTCGACGATTCAGCCGTCGACGTCGACGCGGAGGCGCCCACCGGTCTCTACGTCAAGGAGCTGTCGCCGCGCCCGGACGGCTCGATCGACGGGACGATGCACTACTACCGATCGGGTTCGGCGGCCGCGGCGCTGTCGCCCGCGACACTCGACTCCCCCGCAGCATCCGCTCTTCTCGCCCAGGCGGCGCTCGTGCACACCTCGGGGATCACGCCTGCCCTCTCCGAGTCCGCTCGTGCAGCGCAGGATGCGCTGTTCGACGCGCCCCGCGACGGTCGACTGCTCAGCTTCGACGTGAACTGGCGCCCTGCGCTCTGGCGCGGACGCGAGGACGAGGGACGCGCAGTGATCTCGGAGTACGTGCGTCGCGCCGACATCGCATTCTGCACTCGACCCGACGCAGAGTCGGTGTTCGGCACCGCCGAGCCCGACCGACTGCGCGAGCTGTTCCCCGAGCCGCGCTATCTGCTCGCCACGAGCCCGGACGGCGCCGTCGCGTTCGACGGTGCCGAGCGCACCGACAGCAGGTCGCTCGACGTCCCGGTCGTGGAATCGATCGGCGCAGGAGACGCATTCGCCGCCGGCTTCCTCGCCGGCGTGCTGACCGGGCTCTCCCTCACGGGCAGCCTCGCCCGCGCGCACAGGATCGCCACACGAGCGCTGGTCAGCACCCGCGATCACATCGACTGATCCCCCGTCGGATCCCGCCTATGACGAGGACGCCATCCGCCGGCGCGAGCGCCAGCCCGGTTCCTGCTAACGGCGGCGACGAGACGCTGCAGCATCGTGCGTGAGCTGCAAGGGGATGACCACGGGTTCGCCCCGGTGCTGGACGACGCGCACGAACAGGATGTCGACCAGGGCCAGCTGCGCGATGCGGCTCGACATCGCAGCCATCCGGAACGGCGACTCCTGTGCATACGTGATCAGCGCGATGTCGGCAGCGAGCGCGAGCGTCGAGTCGGGGGCGCTCGTGATGGCCACTGACAGCGCGCCAGCGTCTCGGGCGATCTCGACGGCGCGGACGACCTCCTGGGTCTCGCCTCCGTGCGAGAACGCGATGACGACGTCGTCCGAGGTCCGCAACGACGCCGTCGTCAGAGCCAGATGCGGATCAGCGGAGTGCGCGACGGAGCAGCCGATGCGCGCGAGCTTCTGCTGCAGGTCCTGCGCAGTCAGCGACGAGGCCGCCTGACCGAACAGATCGACGTGGCGGGCGGCCACGACGGCCCTCGCGACCCGATCGAGTGCGTCCGCATCGAGCCCGAGCGCCGTCTTCTCGATCGCGTCGATCTCCTGGGCGGCGAGCTTCGCGGCGATCGCCGACGGCTCGTCGTCCGGGTCGATCGCGGTGGTGTCGAGACCGAAACGCGCTCGCTGCGCCTGCGCGAGCGTGACCGTGCGAGCCACCGCCACGCGCAGTTCCCGATACCCGCTGAAGCCGAGCGACTGAGCGAATCGGGCCACGGTCGACAGAGACGTGTGGCAGAGCTGGGCGAGATCGTTGATGGCGAGATCGACGACGAGCGTGGGGTCGCCGAGGATCGTCTCCGCGACCCGTGCTTCTGCAGCACTCAGTCGAGGAACGGATCGGCGCACCAGCGCGAGAACATCGTCGTCCACGGTGTCATCCTGCCTCAGTCGGGCGGATCTGCGCTGGCGGGCGACTGATCGGCGCGGCGCGAGGACCCGCCGGTCAGTCGGTCTCTGGCGGCCTGCGCACCGATTCTGCTCGCAGATCCGACCTCCACGACGGGAAGCGGCAGAGGTCGCCGGCCCGTGAGCCCGACGTTGACGACGACCGCCTCCGGATCGCGCACCGCGGCGCGCTCGACCAATGAGCGCTGCGCCTCGTCGGCATCAGGTCGATCCAGCAGGATCACCGTCAGCCCCTCGGCCAGAACGGCTCGCTCGAGAGCGGCGTCCTGCTCTTCGATCGACGTGCGCGCGACGTCGACACGTTCACGGTGACCGTCGGCGGCGAGTGTCGCGGCGACGTACGCAGAGGCACTGTCGACAGCGAGGGTCGAACGACGGCGGGCATCGACCACCGCGAGCACCTCGGCATCCGCGGTCGCTCCGGTGATCGCACGTCGCACGATCTCCGATCCGTCGTACTCGACGGAAGTCTCGGTCGCGGCACGGGTGCGCAGGGTCTCGGCCAGGCGGGCGACGCGCTGGGCCGCAGCGGCGAGGCGTTCGCGTGACAGCGAGCCGTCGCCCACCGCCGCGATGATGCCGTCGCGCGCGGCGAGGAAGTCCTGCCGGTCCTGGTCCGGGAGCGTGGCTTCGCCGCGGTTCGTCGGGTTGCCGATGCACAGCAGATCGGTCCCGGCGGCCAGAGCCCGTGCGGCGCCCCGGCCGATGCCGACGGTCTCGCGGATGGCCGCCATGTCGAGGGCGTCCGAGATGATGACACCGTCGAAGCCCCAGTCGCGCAGCATTCCGAGCACGCGCGGATTCAGCGTCGCCGGCTCTGCCCCCCACTCCGGAACGACGATGTGCGCGGTCATGATGGCATCGACTCCCGCGGCGATCGCCGCGCGGAACGGCTCGAGGTGCACGCGTTCGAACTCCTCGATGCCGAGCGAGATCTCGGGAAGCGCGTGGTGCGAATCGAGATGCGTGTCACCGTGGCCGGGGAAGTGCTTGACGCACGCGGCGACCGCGTTGCTCTGGAGGCCGTCGACCGCCGCCTGCACGTGTCGGGCGACGAGCTCTGCATCGCTGCCGAAGGACCGGACGCCGATCACAGGATTTCGCGGATCCGTGTTCACATCGGCGACGGGCCCGAGCACCACGTTGGCGCCGACCGAGGCGACTCGTCGAGCCAGCTCGGCTCCGGAACCCCTCGTCGCCTCGATGTCGTCGACGATTCCGAGCTGCGCCGCCCCCGGGAGCGTGGAACCGGCCGTGGACTCGAGACGCGTGACGTTGCCGCCCTCCTCGTCGATGCCGATCAGGGCGTCGGGGTTCGCGCGGAGGATCTCGTCGCTCAGCGCAGACAGCCCCTCGCCGACGTTCTGGCTGAAGTACACCGCACCCGCCAGGCCGTCGCGCAGCTCGGCGACAAGCCAGTCCGGCGCCTCGGTGCCGAGGAACCCTGGCCACAGCACCCCGTTGGCGAGGCGGACGAGCTCGTCTGTCATCCCTTCACCGCTCCGGCGACCATGCCTGCCGAGAGGCGACGCTGCACGATCACGAAGAAGACCATGACGGGGATCGTGATGATCGTCGACGCGGCCATGATGCTGCCCCAGTCGTTGGAGTGCAGACCGAAGAACGACTTCAGACCGATCGAGACCGTGTACTGGTCGGTCTCGCTGCCGAGGATCGTCATCGCGAAGATGAACTCGTTCCATGCGGTGATGAAGCTGAAGATGCTCGTCGCCACGAGGCCGGGCATCACGAGCGGCAGCAGGATCGAGCGGAACATCCGCCACCAGCTGGCGCCGTCGATGTACGCGGCCTCTTCGAGCTCGACCGGCACTGCGGCGACGAAGCCGCGCAGCATCCAGATCCCGAAGGCGAGCGAGAGCGCGACGTAGACGACCATCAGACCGAGGATGCTGTTGAGCAGCCCCAGGCTCTTGACCTGCAGGAAGAGGGGGATGACGAGAGCCTCGAGCGGCACCATCTGCACGACGAGGATCATCATGAGGACGGTCGTGCGGAACTTGAAGCGGAAGCGCGCGACGGCGACGGCCGCGAGCAGGCACACCAGCGCACTGACGAGCACCGTGACCAGCGCGACGATCGCCGAGTTGCGCAGGTAGGTGCCGAAGCCGCCGTCCGTGAGGACGAAGGCGAAGTTGTCGAACGTGAACTCCTGAGGCAGCAGCGACTGGCCGCCGCTGGAGGCCTTGCCGTCGAACGCGCTGGAGACCATCCAGTACACGGGGAACAGCGTGAAGATCAGGACGGCGGCGATCGCGATGCCGGTGCCGAGGCGCGACATGGCGGACGGGCGGGGGTTCACAGCTCGTCCTCCTTCATGAGGGAGCGGATGTACACGATCGTGATTCCGATCAGGACGAGGGTGAGCAGCACGGCGAGGGCGGCACCGAACCCGTAGCGGTTCTGACCGAAGGACTCGACGTACGACCAGACGCCGAGGTTGAGCACCGATCGGTTGCCGCCTCCTCCGCCCGGCATCAGATAGACCTGCGCGAAGACCTTGAAGTCCCAGATCGTCGACAGGATGATGACGACCGAGAAGACGGGCTTGAGCGTCGGGAAGATGATCTTCCAGAAGCGCATCCAGGCGTTCGCTCCGTCGAGTGCCGCCGCCTCGAGCATCTCCTTCGAGACGCCGAGAAGACCGGCGAGCACCGTGATCGCCACGAACGGGAATCCGTGGTGCACGACGTTCAGCAGCACGATCGCGTAGAACGACCACTGGTTGGTGAACCAGTTGACCGGCTCGTCCATCAGACCGAGGTTCTGCAGCGTGGTGTTGAAGATGCCGCGGTCGGCGTCGAAGATGAACGTCCAGACGTAGGTGCCGGTGACGGCGGGCATGGCCCACGCGACCATGATGCAGCTCGAGACGATGGTGCGCCAGACCGTGCCCAGCTTCGCGAGCAGGAGAGCGACCAGCGTGCCGACCGCCACCGTGACGAACACGGCCACGGCGGCGAAGCCGACGGTGTTCGGCAGGACGACGGTCCACAGTGTCGGGTTGGTGAGCGCCTCGACGTAGTTGTCGACGCCGATCCAGTTGTTCTCGCCGGTGTTGATCTCGCGGAGACCGTAGTCCTGCAGCGAGAAGATGAAGACCTGGATGAGCGGCCAGAGCATGAGCACCGCGAGGATGACCAGCCCGGGAGCGAGAAGAAGCCAGGGGCGGGCCGTGAGCAGCGAGAGTCCTCGCCGCCGGGGCTGGCCGCCGGCCACGGAGGCGGAGGTGGACTCCGCCTTCGTGGCCGGCAGTGGCGCTTGCACCATCGACATGAAGGGATACAGCCTTACTTGTTGAGCAGCTCGGTCATCTCAGCTGCGGCATCCTTCGTCGCGGTCGCGACGTCCTTCTGCCCGCCGAGGATCGCCTGGATCATCGAGTTGGTGGTCTTCTTGGCCTGGACGGCTCCGAAGTTCGGGGTGACGGGCACGGAGGCGCCGCCCTCGACCATCTGCTGAGCGAACGGAGCGACGAGCGGGTCGGTCGAGGCGAGGGCCTCTTCCATCGCCGACTGGACGCCGGGGAAGTAGCCGGTCTCGTCAGCCCACTGCTCGGCGAACTCGCCGGTGGTCATCAGCTTCACGAACTCCCACGCGAGGTCGGCGTTCTTCGTCGTGTTGAAGACCGACAGGTGCGAGCCTCCGAGCACGGACGGAGCGATTCCGCCGTCCTCTCCGGGGATCACTGCGGCGCCGATCTTGCCGTCGAGTTCGGGGTTCGCCTCGATCAGAGCCTTGGGGGTCCACGAGCCCGAGAGCATCATGGCGACGTTGCCCTGCGTGAACGAGTCACGGAGGTCGGTCTCCTTCCAGGTGGTGGCACCTGCAGACGAGAAGCCGTGCTCGGTCGCGAGTCCGGTGTAGAACTCGATTCCGGCCTGCGACTCCTTGCTGTCGAGCTCGCTCGTCCAGGTCTTCCCGTCGAGGGTCGCGACCTCGCCGCCCGCGCCCCAGACCCAGGGGTACACCTGGAACTCGGCGTCGCCCGCGACGGGGAACGGCAGCATGTCGGGCTTGGCGGCCTTGATCGCCTCACCGGCGGTGACGATGTCGTCCCACGTCTTCGGAGCCTCGAGACCGAGCTCCTCGAACACATCGGTGCGGTAGACGATCGACCGGACACCGGCGTACCACGGCATGCCGTACAGCTCTTCGTCGTAGGTGCCGGCGACGGCGAGACCTTCGACGAGGTCGTCGCGCAGGCCCTTCTCCGCGTCGACGTACTCGTCGAGCGGCTCGAGGGCACCTGCGTCCGCGAACTCCGCCGTCCAGGTGGTGCCCGTCTCGGCGATGTCGGGCGTGGTGCCGCCGGCGATCGACGTGACGAAGCGGTCGTGAGCATCCGCCCACTGGATCTCTTCGATCTTGACCGTGGCTCCGGTCTCGTCTTCGAACGCGCTCGAGACCTCGTCGTAGAACGCGGTCGCGTCGGGGTTCGTGCCCTTCATGATCCAGACGGTGAGCTCCTGGCCCTCTCCGTCGACGGCTCCGCCGGTGTCTGCTCCGCCACCGGCACAGGCCGCCAGGCCCAGGGTGGCCGCGGCGCCCAGCGCCACGACCGGAAGAATGCGCTTGTGCATCAGGGATCTCCTCTTTGAACGTCCTGGCGGCATCGGGTGCCTACCACGTAGGAAAAAGTATTCATCACTAACTAATTCCCTGCAAGTTATTCCCGGAAACGTCATGCGGCCGTAACATCGCGCCTCCCGCGCAGGCTCGCGGCATGCCGGAGACCCCGGAGGACAAGGGATCCACGCCCACGATGACGAGTTCGCTGCGGTGTCCGAGCGCACGGCCGTGACTGGGCCGTTGGGTGTGCACCGGAGTGACAGGGCCTTCAATCTTCTCATCGTCGGAACCGACCGCGCGGCGACCGAGGCTCCGGAGTGAGAGCGTAGTCTCGGAGAATGGGCAGGACGCGCGCGAAGGACACCGAACACCCGCAGGCCCGTCTCGACCACGGAGGCATCGCCCGCATCGTGCCGTCGGAGTTCACCACCGGCTTCGAACTCATCGTCGACGACACCCCTCAGTCACACGTCGACCTCGATGACCCCACGCACCTGCACTTCGAGTACATCGTGCGCATGGGCGCCGTGATCGACCAGCTCGTCGGCGGCCCTCTCACCGCGGTGCACCTGGGAGCGGGAGCGCTGACGATCCCCCGCTACATCGAGGCCACACGGCCGGGTTCGCGACAGCAGGTGATCGAGCTCGAGGCTCCTTTGGCCGCGCTCGTGCGCGAGCACCTCCCCCTGCCGAGAGGCGCGTCGATCAGGCTGCGCATCGGTGACGCTCGCGAAGGCGTCCGCCGTCTTCCGCCGGCCATCGTCGGCAGCTGCGATCTGGTGGTGTCCGACGTGTACTCCGGCGCTCAGACGCCCGCTCACCTCACCAGCATCGAGTTCTATCGCGAACTCGCGGAGCTTCTCGCGCCCGGGGGCGTGCTGCTCGTGAACGTCGCCGACGGCCCCGGCCTCGCCTTCGCGCGGCGTCAGGTCGCGACGATCGCTGAGGTGCTGCCCGAGATCGGCGTCCTCGCCGATACGCAGGTGCTGAAGGGACGCAGGTTCGGCAACCTCGTGATCGCGGCGTCGGCCGCTCCTCTTCCGAGCGAATGGCTGCCGCGGATGCTGGCCGCCGGACCGCATCCGGCGAAGATCGCCCAGGGCGCCGAGGTGACCGCCTTCGTGCAGGGTGCGCGCGTGGTGACGGACGCGGATGCCGTGGACTCCCCTCGTCCGGACGCCTCGCTGTTCCTGCGCTGAGCACCTCGTTCGAGATCGGATGCGAGGACCTGGGGCGTGCCGCCCCGACGACCGCTCCGTCGCGAGGCACACTTGTGGGGGGACGCTGCGGAAGGAGAGCAATGAGTTTCATCAGAGGCTATGACCATGAGAGCCTTCGCGAGCGCGTCGATCTCGATGAGTGCTCGGCACGACTGGAGGAGATCGACGGTCAGCGCAGCCTTCCGGCCCTGCTCGAGCGCGTCTGGCTGCTGAAGGTGCTCGATCGCCTGGATGAAGCACTCCCCCTCGCTGACGAAGCCGTGCGTCAGGCCCGCATGGCGGGGACCCGCAAGGACGTCCTCCGTGCCAGGGTGCTGCACGCCACGATCCTGCAGTACCGCGGCGCGCACGCCGCCGCCGCGCAGGAGCTCGCCACGTGCGCCGCCGAGGCGGAAGGGCAGCGCTGGGTCTCGATCGCGGCGTTCGCGCATCACCACCACGGCAAGAACGCGTACGAGGCCGGGGACTACGAGACGGCCCGCGAGAGCTTCAAGCAGTCGTTGTTCCTGCGCCGCGAAGCGGGGGCCGAGGATCGAGAGCTCGAGACGGTGCTGCTCGCGATCGAAGCCGCCGAACGGCGCCGCACGACGCAGCTCGTCGCCGGCTGACACTGCACATCGCCGACTGAGCCTGAGCTTCGCCGACTGACACTGCGCTGAGCCGTCCGTCGCTGTGCTGAGCGACGATGTCGGCGGCATGGCTTAGCCTGATCGCATGGCGGAACTTGACCGGGTGCGCGTCTGGGGCGAGGCACTGATCACGATGCACCTCGACGACAGCTGGTCGTTCGGCTTCGACCATGCCAAGCGTCGCGCGGGGCAGTGCGACTACACGAAGAAGCGCATCACCGTGTCGCGATATCTGGCAGCCCGGTTCGAGGACGACGAGATCCATCAGGTGCTGCTGCACGAGGTCGCGCATGCGCTCGCCGGGCATGAGGCGGCCCATGGCGCGACCTGGAAGCGTGTGGCACGCGACCTGGGCTACGTCGGCGGAACGACCCATCATGGCGAGACCGCGGTCGAGCTCGCGCCGTGGGTCGGTCGATGCCCCGCCGGTCACGTGACCTACCGTCACCGGCGCCCGTCGCGCGCGACGTCGTGCGCGAGATGCTCTCGCTCGTACGACGCCCGGTATCTCTTCGACTGGACACGGCGCGAGATCACGGCCGATACGAGGATCGCCGCCCAGATGTCGCGCTGACAGCACACGAGCCGTTCAGGCGTCACGGGCTTTGGGGTCGAGAACGCACCCCAGTCGGCTGATATGGATGCGACTATGACCACGCACCGCGGGCGCGCTCCCGATCGCCGCAGTCAGCGTGGTTGAGCGCCAGTTCCCGGGTCGGCCTCTGGCGCCGCGTCTGCCGACGACCGCTCTTCGGCGACCGCCTCATCAGCGACCTCGTCGGGGAGCACGTCATCGGCGACCTCGTCGGCGGGGAGCGCGTCATCCGCCCGCTCGTCAGATAGCTCCGACCCCGGGCCCGCATCGGTCGTGCGCGCCGCGCGTCGGCGCAGGAACGCCGCTGCGGCCCGCCATCCGACGAGGAAGACTCCGAGCACGAGTGTCGTGACGATGATGAACGCGATCTGAGCGGTGTCCCCCGCCGCGACGCGCAGCAGCAGTCCGCCGACGACCGTGACCAGCCAGACGACGGCGCCCCAGCCCAGCGACCACGGACGACGTGGCCTCGCCGGCAGCAGAGCGGCCACGACATGACCCAGCAGCAGCGCGACGATGAACGGCCAGGCGGTGATCAGGAATCCGCCGGGGCTCTCGCCATGCGAGGCACGGCCGATCACAGCGAAGACGAGCACCAGGACGGCATCGACGATGAAAGCGGGGACGAACCTCATGCCACGACCCTACGTCGCGAGATCCGAAACCCGTGCCGAGTGCACGGCCTGTTGCGGACCGCGCCGGGAAACGTCGGCCAGTCGCTCCTTCGCGGGCTTTCGGTGCGTTCGTCGCCCGGGTCCGGACGAAGGGTCAGTCGAAGGCGACGAAGACCCCGTCGCGCAGCACGGGCACGACATCGAGGGCGTCGAGCTCGGCGGCGCTCGACGTGGTCGTCGGGGCAGCACCGGATGCCAGGATCCGATCTGTCGCGGCGACCCCGTCCGCGAGCTCGCGCGCTGATCCGCTGGCGCCGATCAGATGGCGCAGCGCTCGCTTCAACGCACGGAATCCCTCGGCCGCCACGGCCGCATCGGGCGCGGTGTGATCGATGCCGAGATCCGTGAGCGCCGCGACGATCGCTCCGGCGCCCAGGTGGTCTTCGACCGCGAAGCGCACTGCGCCGTCGGCGTCGGCCTCGCCCGCCGCGATCACGCTCACCGAGGTGCGTGCCTGGTTGCGCTCCTGCAATGCCGCGATCGCTCGCGCCACTGCCGAAGCGTTGCGGAGACTTCCGATCAGCACGACGGCTTCACCGGCACGGTCGGCGACTGCGGCACCGTTGCGGGACCACACTCGGGCGTCGTCGAGCGAGACCGTGGATCCGGAGGCGACGGCATCCGCCACCGTCGACGAGAAGCGGAGCACGTCGACCACCACGACGATGTCGGAGGGGGCGAGACGGTCGAGCCCTTCGACACCCCACTCGAGGCGCACCTGATAAGTGGACTGGTCGAACGGAGACGGCATCCGTCCAGCCTAGAGCGACCGGATGCGCCAGAACGCCCCGATGACCGTTTGGGTCACGGGGCGCGCTGGCCGGCATGAACGCCGTCAGTCGGCGGCGAGCGCGTCGACCGGCGCCACCCGGGTGGCGAGGCGGGTCGGCGTCGCAGCCGCGACCAGGGTCAGCACGGCGGTCGCCGCGACGATGATGACGACGGGCAGCCACGGCACATGAGGCGCGACGAGCCCGGCGGGTTCGAAGTCGGGCAGGGTCGGCACCGATCCGAGCAGGGACTGCGCAGCGATCCACCCGTACGCGATGCCTAGGATCAACCCGGTCAGCGTCGCCGCCACCGTGATGTGCGCGGCCTCGAGTAGCACCATGCGGCGCACCTGCCCGTTGGAGAGGCCGATCGAGCGGAGAAGGCCGAGCTCGCGGCGACGCTGCACGACGCCGATCGTCAGGAGGTTGACCAAGCCGACCGCGGCGATCACCGCCGAGACGGCGACGAGAACCATCATCACCGACGCGAAGGCGTCGAAAGGAGTGAAGAACTCGGCGGGTGTCTCGCCTTCGACCTGACCGATGAGCATCTGCTTGACCGATTCGAGCGCGACGGCGAACATCGTGACGAGCGTGACCCCCATCACGACGCCGATCGCCATCCGCGAGGAACGCTCCGGATAGCGCAGCGCATTCTCGGCGGCGAGCCGCGCGGTGGCACTCGAACCGAACATCCGCCCCACCAGTCGCAGCACCGGCGGCATGAACAGCACCGATCCGAGCGCGAGTCCCGTGAACGACAGCAGCCCACCGAAGAAGGCGACGACCACCCCGAGGGGATGCGCGAGTCCGACCACGACCCCTGCGGCCAGCAGGACGGTGCCGGCGCCCAGCAGCACCCACGCACCGATGTGACGCCCGGGGCGCGACATCTCTTCGTGGCTGCGTTCGACCGATCCGCCGATCGCCTGCAGCGGTGTGACGGCGAGTACGCGTCTGGATCCCGCCCAGGCCGCGGCCCAGGTGGTGAGGGCGACGCCGATCACGGGCAATGCGACGAACGGCTGCGCGAGCGAGAACCCCTCAGGCACGTTCTCGATCAGTCCGGAGCCGATCTGCACACCGACTGCCGCGATCGCGAGCCCCGCGAGCAGCCCGAGTGCCGCGCCGATGACACCGACCACGAAGCCCTGCTTGCCGACCTCCGCCCTCTGCGACCGCGCGGTCGCACCGATGAGTCGCATCAGCGCTATCTGACGGGTGCGCCCGGCGATGATCGTCGAGAAGGTGTTGGCGGTGACGATCGCCGCGACGTACATCGCGACCCCCGTGAGAAGCACCGAGAGCAGCCCGACCACGAACGCGAGGGTCTCACTGTCTCCGATGAACGGGTCTGCCTGCAGCACCGCTCCGAGGTAGGCCGTGGTCTCGACCAGCACCACGCCGAAGGCGGCCGAGAGCGTCGCGACCAGGATGCTGGCTCCCATGCCCCGGTCGCGCAGCCAGGCCAGGCGCGGACCTGTCGCGGACGTCTGCGCGACGACCGCGCGGGCCGGAGAATCGATGACGGCGCTCATGCCGCGACCTCGGCGGCGAGCATGTAGGCCGAGATCTGCTCAGCGCTCTGACGCGGGTGGTCGGCGACGATCCGTCCGTCGCCGAGGAACAGCACTCGGTCGGCGTAGCTCGCGGCGATCGCGTCGTGCGTGACCATCGCGATCGACTGCCCGTGCTCGCGGCTCGCGGTCGCGAGCAGCTGCAGCACCTCGCGACCGGTCTTCGAGTCGAGGTTGCCGGTCGGCTCATCCGCGAAGACCAGGTCGGGCGCGGTGGCGAGAGCGCGGGCGATCGCGACGCGCTGCTGCTGACCGCCCGACAGCTGATGAGGTCGGTGCTGCAGCCGTGATCCGAGCCCGAGCGTCTCGATCAGTCCGTCGATGCGCGCCTTCTCGATCGCACTGGCTCGGCGTCCGTCCAGCTCGAACGGCAGCAGGATGTTCCCCAGGGCGGTGAGCGTGGGCACGAGGTTGAACGCCTGGAAGATGAATCCGACTCGGCGACGACGAAGGATCGTCAGATCGAGGTCTCCCAGCTCGGTGATCTCGGTGTCGCCGATCCAGCTCCTCCCCTGCGTCGGGGTGTCGAGGCCGGCCATGATGTGCATGAGGGTGGACTTCCCCGAGCCGGAAGGACCCATGATGGCGGTGAACTGCCCCCGGCGGATGCCGACGCTGACGTCGTCCAGCGCGTGGACGGTGCCTTCGCCGGCGCCGTAGGTCTTGGTGAGGTGCTGGACGCGGGCTGCGAGCCCGAGGTCGGTGGTCGTGATCTCCATACCTCGACGCTACGGACGGCGAGTGCGGCGCCGCGTCGCCCTGGCGGCGCATCCGCCTACATCGGAAGGATGATCCCGCCTGCGGGCCTGAGGGCCGGCAGTCTGAGGTCAGGCGAGCCCGTGCTCGAAGGCGAAGACGACGAGCTGCACACGGTCGCGGAGGGAGAGCTTGGTCAGGATGCGACTGATGTGGGTCTTCACGGTCGCCTCGCTGAGATATTCGCGAGCGGCGATCTCGGAGTTCGACAGTCCCCTGGCCGCAAGCGCGAAGATCTCGCGCTCGCGGTCGGTCAGCGCCGAGAACTGCGCCGGAACCGGCTTCGTCTCCTCGGCGAAATGCTCGAACAGCTCACGCGTGGCGGACGCGGCGATCACGCTCGACCCGGAATGGACGGTGCGGATCGCGGCGAGGAGGAACTCGGGGTCGGCATCTTTGAGGAGGAACCCGCTGGCTCCCTGGCGGATCGCACGCGCGGCCGCCTCGTCGAGGTCGAACGTCGTCAGCATCACGATGCGGGGAGGATCGGGCTGGGCGAGGATCTCGGCGGTCGCGGCGAGACCGTCCATCACCGGCATCCTGATGTCCATCAGGACCACATCCGGTCGGGTCGCCTGCACGAGCGTCACCGCCTCACGCCCGTTGCCCGCTTCGCCGACGACGTCGAGGTCGGGTTGCGAGGCCAGCAGCATGCGGACCCCGGCGCGGAACAGCGCCTGATCATCGACGAGGACGACCCTGATCATGCGATTTCTCCGATCGGGAGCGAGGCATCGACGACGAACTGCGCGCCCTGACGCTCCGCCTGAAGGCTACCGCCGACGAGCTGAGCCCGTTCGCGCATTCCGATCACCCCGTGCCCGCCGCCGACCTGCGGCTGAGCCTGGCCGATCGTGTTGCGGACCCGGATGTCGACACGGTCGGGAAGCCAGGCGAGGTGCACGTCGACGGCCCCGTCGCCGTGCCGGATGGCGTTCGTGAGCGCCTCCTGGAGGATCCGATAGACCGCCAGCTGGATCGCCCCCGGCGGCTCCCCCGGTGGCATCGGATCGACCGTGATGCGGGGCTCGACGCCTGCCTGGCGCACCTGAGCGAACAGCGCCTCGAGGTCTGCGAGCGTCGGCTGGGGACCGTCTCCCTGTCGGTGGCGCAGCTGGGTGAGCAGCAGCCGCACATCGCTCAGGGCGCTGCGCGCGGTCTGGGCGATGGTGCCCAGCGCCTCGGTGGCCATCTCGGGCTTCGCGGCCGCGGCGTACCTGGCACCGTCAGCCTGGGCGATCACCACGGCCAGCGAGTGCGCGACGATGTCGTGCATGTCGCGAGCGATGCGCACGCGCTCCTGCTCCTCCGCCGCGAGCGACTCCGCCTTCAGCTGCGCCGACCGGGTGCTCCGTGCGCGAAGCACCACGCGCCACAGCAGACCGCACACCCAGGCGAAGCCGAGAGCGAGCACGGAGACGACGAGGAGCAGAGTGCCGGTGGTCAGCTGATCCCAGCCGCTGGTGCCGGAGGTGACGCCGGTGACGACCACGAGGTAGACCGCCGACACGAAGGCGCCCAGCAGCGCCGAGCCGAAACCCCACCACAGCACGGCCCGGGATCCCCAGGCGGCGGTCGCGTAGAGCACGAGAAGGATCGCGATATCGATCGGAAGCGGCCCGAAGCCGGAGAGCATCTGCACGATCGCGCCCGCCCAGGCCGCGGCGAGCGCGAGTCCGGGAGCGAGCCTGCCAATGGCGACACCGCCGAACATCAGGATGCCCGCCGCCACGACCGCGACGACCGCAGCAGCGTCGATCCCCTGGCCTGCCGTTCCCGGACCGTAGAACGCCACGGAGAAGGGAGTGAGGATGACGAAGAACAGCGCCGCCCCGACGATGTCGAGCACGAGCGCCGTGCGGGAGAGCGGGCGGATCACTCCCCCACGCTACGCGGCGCGGCGTGCGCCTCGCATCCGCCTGGAGATGTATCCGCGACCCACCTCAGGCGCGGGCGATGATCTCGCCGTGCGGCACGAGGTACCACCCGTCGCCGTCATCGGCCCAGCGCTTCCAGGCATCGCTGATGGCCTGCAGGTCGCTCGACGTCGCCATCCGGCTGTCGACCAGCTGCCGGGCGAGCGCAGACTCGAGGATGCGGTCGGCCCACATGCCGCCCCACCAGGCGCGATCCTCGGGCGTCGCGTAGGTCCAGTTGGAGGTCGTCGCGGTGACGTCATCGAATCCGGCCGCGCGGGCCCAGGCGAGAAGGCGGCGCCCCGCATCGGGTTCCCCTCCGTTGGCCCGCGCCGCTCGCCGGTAGAGGTCGAGCCAGTGGTCGAGTTCAGGGAGCATGGGGAACCAGATGAAGCCCGCGTAATCCGCGTCGCGCGCCGCGACCACTCCCCCCGGAGCCGTCACCCGCCGCATCTCGCGGAGCGCCTGCACGGGATCTCCGACATGCTGCAGCACCTGGTGCGTGTGCACGACGTCGAAGCTGTCGTCGGCGAAGCTCAGCGAGTGCACGTCTTCGATCGCGAAGTCGAGGTTGTGCAGACCTCGGCTCGAGGCGAGATCACGCGACAGCGAGAGCGCGTTCTCATCGATCTCGGTCGCCGTCACATGATCCACGATCCCGGCGAAGTCGACCGTGATGCTGCCTGGCCCTGCTCCGACGTCCAGGAGCCTCGTGGTCTCGGTCAGGTGCGGGCGGAGGTACTCCGCGGAATTGGAGATGTCACGGTTGCTGTGCGACCGGAGGACGGTCTCGTGATGTCCGTGCGTGTAGATGGCCATGACTCAGTCTGGCAGGCGCTCGCGCATCGCTCAGTGCAGCTCGGCGGCGGCCCGGCTGATCGACTCGCGATCCGGCTTCCCTGAGGCCAGCACGGCGAGCTCGTCGACCAGGATCAGACGTGCCGGTCGGGCATGCTTGCCGAGCTCCTCCGCCACGAGGTCTCGCGCGTGGGCGAGCTGCTCGGCCTCGCTGCGCCGCAGCGCCTCTCCCCTGGGCGCGACGATGACCGAGGCCTCACCCCACCGTTCGTCCGGCACGCCGACCACCACGGCACCCGTGAGTCCGGGAACGCCGCGAACCAGCCGCTCGACCCGGTCGAGGGAGATGTTGATGCCGCCGGAGACGATCACGTTGTCGGCACGACCGTGCACCCGCACCACGCCGTCGTCGAAGAGCCCGAGGTCGCCGGTGTGGTACCAGCGGATGCCGTGCTCGTCGCGCGAGAAGTTCTTCGCTGTCAGCTCCCCCTCACCGAGATATCCGTCGGCGAGCATCGGGCCGGCGATTCGCAGCTCGCCGTTCACCGTGCGCACGGCGACCGTGTCGAGAGGAACGCCGTCGTACACGCATCCTCCGCTGGTCTCGGTGGAACCGTAGGTGCGGACGAGCCGGACGCCGAGATCGGCCGCCCGCTCCCGGAGCGGCACCGGCAGCGCCTGCCCCCCGACGAGGATGGCCCGGTAGGCCTGCAACGCGGCCCGCACGGGTCGGTCATCGGCGGCGTCGAGCAGGGTCGACAGCTGTGCGGGCACGAGAGACGTGTACAGCTCGGGGATCGTCGCGGAGCCGCCCGCGGACGGACGGAGCATCGAGAGCGTCGCATCGGCGAAGGACTCGGGTGAGAACCGACCGCTCAAGACGACAGGGTGCGTGCCGGCGACCAGCGACCTCACCAGAACCTGGAGGCCCGCCACATATCCGGCCGGCAGGGCGAGCAGCCAGCGTCCGCCTCCGACCCTCGCCGCCGTGGCTTCGACGCTGGCCCGCAGCGCCTCGCCGCTCAGGGCGACCCTCTTGGGCACGCCGCTGGAGCCGGAGGTGGCGATCACCACGGCCGTGCCGTCCGGCACCCATTTCGGCGCGTCGCCGAGCATCCCGAACCCGAGTGCGGGCCCGCCGTCGAGCGCCCGCGCGAGAGCGTCGCGCAGTTCGGCCGGATCCTCGGCATCCGTCGGCGTCAGCGCGACCATGTCCGTCTCGATCCGCTCAGTAGTGCCAGGGGAACGACGACCAGTCGGCGTCCCTCTTCTCGAGGAACGAGTCGCGGCCCTCGACCGCTTCGTCGGTGCCGTAGGCGAGACGCGTGGCTTCGCCCGCGAAGACCTGCTGACCGACGAGACCGTCGTCCACCGCGTTGAACGCGAACTTCAGCATGCGGATCGCCGTGGGCGACTTGGTGAGCACGGTGCGCGCCATCTTCAACGCCTCGCGCTCGAGGACGGCATGGGGAACGACCCGGTTGACCGCCCCGGCCTCGTACGCCCGCTGCGCCGAGTACTCCTCGGCGAGGAAGAACACCTCGCGCGCGAACTTCTGCCCGGTCTGCCTGGCCATGTACGCCGAGCCGTAGCCCGCGTCGAAGCTGCCGACGTCGGCGTCCGTCTGCTTGAACCGGGCCTCCTCGGCGGAGGCGATCGTGAGGTCGCAGACGACGTGCAGCGAGTGTCCGCCGCCCGCGGCCCACCCGGGCACGACGGCGATGACGACCTTGGGCATGAAGCGGATGAGGCGCTGGACCTCGAGGATGTGCAGGCGGCCGGCTCTCGCGGGGTCGTGCACGGTCTTCTCGTCGTCGGAGTACTTGTAGCCGTCGCGACCTCGAATGCGCTGGTCGCCGCCCGAGCAGAACGCCCAGCCGCCGTCCTTCGGGCTCGGGCCGTTGCCGGTGAGCAGCACGGCGCCGATGCGGGGGTTCTGCCGCGCGTCGTCGAGTGCACGGTAGAGCTCGTCGACGGTGTGCGGGCGGAAGGCGTTGCGCACCTCCGGGCGGTTGAATGCGATGCGGGCGACTCCGCCGTCCTTGCTGATGTGGGCGGTGATGTCGGTGTAGTCCTCGGCACCGGGCGCGAGCACCCATTCGTCCGGGTCGAACAGGTCTGAGACGAATGCGCTGGTCACAGCATCCAGCCTATTCCCGCAGGGGTTGCAGACGCAGACGGCGTCGCCCGAAGAGGCGACGCCGTCTGGGTGTCCCGCTCAGCCGCGGCGAGCGCGTACTGTCTTGATCCACCCGTCGATGATGTCCCAGACAGGGAAGGCCACGAGGCAGAATCCGGTGATCACCGCGAGGATCCGCATCGTCTCATCGGTCACGCCGCTGTCGGTGAAGACGTAGCTGAGGAACTCGGGGTTGAGCAGCTCTCCTTGCACGAGCAGCGTCAGCGACCAGGCGGCGAACACCACCGCGAGCACGGTGTTGACCACTGCGGCGCCGATCGTCCAGCGTCGGTGGGCGTAGACCACGACGGCCAGCAGCGCCTCGGCGACGAACAGCGCGAGGAAGAAGGTGATGCCCCAGGGCCAGAGCGTCGGGTTGAGGATCGGGATCGGCGCACCGTCCGTCGGGAAGAAGCCGAAGGAAGCGTCCCAGAACACCGCTCCGACTCCGAGCAGCAGGAAGACGAGGGATGCGATCGCATCCGCCCGCCCTGCACCGTTCTGCGTCGGCTCCGGCAGCTGGTCGACGTTCCACTTCACGCCGGTGTCTGCGCCGGCGCGCTCGAGGATGAAGAAGACGAGCGTCACCCAGAACCCGACGTGCACGATCGAGCCGATCGTGGCGGCGACCGCGGTGCCGATGACCGTGCCTGTCGGAGCACCGTCGAGAAGCTGGCCGAGGACAACCCCTGCGAACGCGCAGGCAGGGACGATCCAGAGCAGGACCTTCAGCAGGCGCCAATAGACGAGGTAGTACTTCGGCCCGATCAGGTGCAGCGGGCGGTCGGCGTAGCCTGCCGCGAGGATGCCGGGGTCGCCGAGCTCGGTGAGGACGGCGCGCTCGGCGTCTGCCGGCGCCTCCCCCTGATCGAGCCTCGCGTCGATCGCATCGGCGATCGACCCTTCGAGCTCTGCGCGGACGTCGTCCTGGACCTCGGGCGTGAGGCTGCGGATCGTGGCGCTGATGTAGCGCTCGGTGAGAGTGGCTGTCGTGGTCATGTCAGTTCTCCTCAGCTGTGAGGGTCGCGATCGCCGCGGTGAGCGATCGCCATTCTTCGGTCAGGGTGTCGGCGAGCCGGATGCCGGCCTCCGAGGTGCGGTAGAACTTGCGGGGCCGTGCCTCGTCGGTGTTCCACTCGCTCGTGAGGTACTCCTGCTTCTCGAGCCTGCGAAGCAGCGGGTACAGCGTGTTCGCATCGGTGGCGAAGCCACGGCGCTCGAGGTCTTCCAGCAGCCCGTAGCCATACCCCGCGGTGCGCAGCAGCTGCAGACAGGCCAGCACCACGGTGCCGCGGCGCAGTTCCTGCAGATGCGTGTCGAGGGTCTCGTTCATGTTCGCCACATTACTGTGCGTCACACACCATTGTCAATCACACACTTATGTGGCGGGCACCCTCCTCGGCGAGCCTGACCACAGCACGTAGCGTTGACACATGACCATCGAGATCTCGCGCATCGATCCCTTCGATCCCCCTGACGTCGATGCCTGGTGGGAGGCCTACGCGGCGGCCGAGCGAGCGGACCGCGGCGCGGATGCCGTGGTGTGGTCGCTCGCGGAGAGCCGAAGCGAGCTGCAGCAGGACTCCGCGGTCGTGGACAGACGTGCTTTTCTCCTTCGAGACGACGACGAGATCGTCGGCTCCGCAAGCCTGGCTCTCCCTCTGAAGGACAACGTGCACACGGCCCATCTCGCGATCAGCGTGCCGCCGGAGAATCGCAGGCGGGGCGTCGGCACCGCGGCGCTGATCTTCCTCGAGGGCGAGGCGGCGGCATCCGCGCGGACGACTCTGCAGGCCTCGACCTCGTGGCCCCATGCGCTCGGGCCGGGGGGAACCGAAGCCCCCGGCCGCGAGTTCGCGCGGGCGCACGGGTATGCACTCGCGCTCGGTGACGTGCAGAGCCGACTCGCGCTGCCGGTGGTTCCTGCGACACTCGACCGGATCGAAGCCGAGATCGCCGAGTCGACGGAGGGGTACGAGATCCGCAGCTGGGTCGGGCGCGTCCCCGACGATGTCGTCGAGCGCTGGACGACTCTCGACGCCACGCTCGAGACCGAGGCGCCGACCGGCGAGCTCGACATCGAACCCCAGAAGCCCGACATCGACAGCATCCGCGAGAGCGAAGCGCTGCTCGACCTGCAGCACCGCATCTCGTTCGGCACGATCGCTCTCGCACCCGATGGAGCAGCCGCCGCCTATTCACAGCTCGTCGTGTCGACCGACGACGGCAACGCGTATCAGTGGGGCACGCTCGTGCGCGCCGCCGACCGGGGTCATCGACTCGGCGTCGCCGTCAAGGTCGCCAACCTGCGGATGCTGCACCGCGAGGCGCCGCAGGCACGCGCCGTCTACACCTACAACGCGGAATCGAATGCGCACATGCTCGCGGTGAACGCCCTGCTCGGCTTCCGTCCGAGCGAGCGGATGGGCGAACTTCAGAAGCGTCTGACCTGAGCAGGGTCCGTCGGCACGGCGGATGCCCCACACCGGCTGCGACAGAGCAGAATGAGCACATGCTCCCACCGCTCGCAGACCTGCTCGGCTCGGCCAGGGTCGTCTCGCTTCCGATGCACACCCGATTCCGCGGGGTCGACACCCGCGAGGCGCTGCTCTTCGAAGGCCCTGAGGGGTGGGCCGAGTTCTCGCCGTTCCTGGAGTACGACGATGCCGAAGCGGCGACCTGGCTCGCTGGGGCGATCGACTTCGCCTGGCGGTCGCAGCCGGCGCCTCTGCGGGAGCGCATCGGCGTGAACGCCACGATCCCCGCCATCGAAGCGGCACGCATCGCCGAGGTGCTCGCCCGGTTCGCCGGCTGCCGCACCGCCAAGGTCAAGGTCGCGGAGCCCGGCCAGACGCTGGCAGACGACGTCGCCCGCGTGCGAGCCGTACGCGAGGCGATGGGGCCGGAGGGGCGGATCCGCGTGGATGCCAACGGGGCCTGGAACGTCGACGAGGCTGAACATGCGGTGCACGCCCTCAACGAGTTCGATCTCGAATACGTCGAGCAGCCCTGCGCCACGGTGCCCGAGCTCGCCGAACTGCGCACCCGCGTGAAGTACATGGGCATCCCGGTCGCGGCCGACGAGAGCATCCGCAAGTCTTCCGACCCGCTCGCCGTCGCTCGGGAGAAGGCCGCCGACCTGCTCGTGATCAAGGCGCAACCACTGGGCGGGATCACCCACGCGTTGCAGATCATCACCGCCGCCGGCCTCCCCGTGGTCGTCTCCAGCGCGCTCGACACCGCGATCGGACTCTCACAGGGGGCCGCGCTCGCCGCCGCGCTGCCGACGCTCGACTACGACTGCGGGCTCGGCACCGCATCACTGTTCCTCGACGACGTCGCCGACCTGCGCCCGGTCGACGGGTCGATCCCCGCTGGACGAGTGACACCGGATGCCGCCGCGTTGACTCGACTCGCCGCCGGCGACGACCGTCGCGAGTGGTGGCTCGATCGCCTCAGCCGCTGCCACGAGGCGCTCGCCGCCCGCTGAGCGGTGTCATCCGCGTGCCGAGGACAGGGACGCTGGTCGCCACGAGCCACCTCGACAGACGAACGTCATCTCGACACGCATCTGTCGAGTGACCGCGTCATTTCGCGAGAAGCAGCTGTACGAGGCGTCCGAGTTCCTCACCGCTGGAATGCCGCAGCTGATCGGAGTCCTGGCCGGCCATCGCCCCGCGAACGGTCATGCCCTCCCAGATGATCATCAGCATCCTCGCCGCCTCTTCGGCAGGCACCTTCAACTCGAGCGAGCTCACCGAGACGATGTCGGTGATGATCACGGCGATGCTGGAGACCATCTCGCGCTCCTGCACGAGATAGGCCGAGCCGAACTGCTGGTCGCGCAGCGCGCGGATACGGATCTCGCTCATCAGCATGACGCCGAGCCGATCGTCGCCGCCCGCATCCATGATGCGTTGGACGAGCTCGACCGGGTCGCATCCCTCTGACAGCCCGCCCTCGGCGGCGATCTCGTCGACGCGCTCGCGCACCGCGTTGACTCTCTGCTCGCCGACGCTGCCGGCGAGCACGAGGAATAGCTCGTCCTTCGACTCGAAGTTCGAGTAGAAGGCTCCGCGTGTGAAGCCGGCGCGGTCGCAGACCGCTTCGACCGATGCGCCGTCGAGTCCGACCTCTGCGAAGACCTGTGCCGCGGCATCGAGAAGCCTGGCTCGCGTGTTCTCTCTGCTGCGAGTGGCGGGTGTCGTCATCGAATCCTCCTGCTTCTCATTCTCACACCCCGCACACAGACTCCGGGGCTCGGACCACCTTACGATACAGGTATGTATTGGATACACCTGTGTATCCAGCCCGCATTCCCTGAGGAGCCTCGTGTCCACACTCCTGTCGTCGCTCGGCCGCTGGTCTTACCGGCACCCCTGGCGCGTCCTCGTCTCCTGGCTGCTCGCGCTCGGCATCGCCGGCGCCGGCGCACTCGTGCTCGGAGCGGGAACGGACAACTCGTTCTCCATCCCTGGAACCGAGTCGCAGGCCGGTCTCGAGCAGCTCAACCGCTCGTTCCCCGCAGTCAGCGGAACCAGTGCGCAGATCATCGTGGTGGCGGCTGACGGCGACGCGATCACCGACGACGCGTACAGGAACGACATCGAGGACGTCGTCGATCGGCTCGCCGATCTCGACGACTCCGTGCTCTCGGCCACGTCCCCGTTCGACGAGATGGTCAGCGGCATGATCAACGACGACGAGACCGCAGGCATCATCCGCCTGCAGTTCGACGGCCAGGCGAGCGATGTCTCGGACGAGACGCAGGACGACCTGCGAGCCGTCGTGGCCGAGCTCGCCGATGAGCTCCCCGATGGATCGCAGACCTCTCTCGGTGGCGAATTGTTCGCCACCTCCATCCCCGGTGTCACCCTCACCGAGGCTGTGGGTCTGCTCATCGCCCTGCTCGTGCTGATCGTGACCTTCCGCTCGTTCGTCATCGCAGGACTCCCGCTGCTCACAGCAGTGCTCGGTGTCGGCATCTCGATGGCCGGCATCTTCGCCGCGACCGCCTTCGCCACCGTCTCGTCGACCACTCCTCTCCTCGCGCTCATGCTCGGACTCGCCGTCGGCATCGACTATGCGCTGTTCATCATGGCCAGACACCAGGATCAGGTGCGCGACGGAGTCGACCCCGAGGAATCCACGGCCCGCGCCGTCGGCACGGCCGGCTCCGCAGTGGTGTTCGCGGGCGTGACCGTGCTGATCGCCCTGATCGGACTCGGCTTCGCCGGCATCCCGTTCCTGACCACCATGGGCATCGCCGCTTCCGCCGCCGTCGCTGTCGCCGTCGCTATCGCCGTGACGCTCACCCCTGCGATGCTGGGCTTCATGAAGGGCCGGGTGGCCGGCCGGCCGCGCAAGGCTCCGAAAGCGAAGGAAGGCAAGCCTGCACCCGCTCCGCGCGTGCGATTCAGCGAGCGCTGGGTGACCGGCGTGACCAAGCGCCCGATACTCGTCTCACTCGCAGTCGTGATCGGCCTCGGAATCATCGCAGTGCCGGCACTGAGCCTGAACCTCGCGCTGCCCAACGCCGGTGTGCTGCCGAAGGACTCCGAAGCGCGGCAGAGCTACGACCTCGTCGCCGAAGAGTTCGGGCCCGGCTTCAACGGACCCATGATCCTCACGGGCACGATCGTCACCTCGACCGATCCGCTCACGCTGATGGAGGATCTCGGCGACGAGGTCGCGAAGATCGACGGCGTCAAGGAGGTCGCCCTCGCGACCCCGAACGAGACGGCTGACACCGGCATCGTGCAGATCATCCCCGAGACCGCGCCCGACGACCCCGCGACCGCCGACCTCGTGCGCGAGCTGCGATCGCACCATGACGAGTGGCTCGACGAGTTCGGAATCGACCTCAAGGTGACCGGATTCACCGCGGTCGGCATCGACATCTCGGATCAGCTGGGCAACGCGCTGCTGCCGTTCGGCATCTTCGTGATCGGTCTGTCGCTGATCCTGTTGACGATCGTCTTCCGGTCGCTCTGGGTGCCGATCACCGCCGCCGCCGGATACCTGCTCTCGATCGTGGCCGCGTTCGGCATCGTCGGCGCGGTGTTCGAGTGGGGCTGGTTCGCCGACGCCCTGCACGTCGCGAAGGTCGGCCCGATCATCAGCTTCATGCCCATCATCCTGATGGGCGTGCTGTTCGGGCTCGCGATGGACTACCAGGTGTTCCTCGTCTCGCGGATGCGCGAGGACTTCGTGCACGACCCCGATGGGAAGAGCCCCGACCGAGCCATGCGTCGCGCCGCCGCGCTGCGGGCCGTGCGCAGCGGCTTCACGGGCTCTGCGAAGGTCGTCACCGCGGCCGGCCTCATCATGTTCGCGGTGTTCGTGGCGTTCGTCCCCGAAGGCGACTCGTCGCTGAAGCCCATCGCGCTCGGCCTCGCCGCCGGCATCGCGATCGATGCGTTCCTCGTGCGGATGACGCTGATCCCGGCGCTCATGGCCATCCTCGGCGAGCGGGCGTGGGAGATCCCTGCGTGGCTGGAGAGGATTCTCCCGAGCGTCGACATCGAGGGCGAGGCGGTCGAGCGCGAGCGCCACCTGGCCGGATGGCCGGGCGACGACTCGGTCGTGGCCGCCGACGATCTCACGGTGACGGATGCCGGGATCGACGGCCTTCACCTGCGCGTCGCACCCGGGGGTTCTGCCGTGCTCACCGGCTCCTCCGCTGGCGCGCTGCGCGCTCTGGCATTGACGATCGCCGGCCGGGCGACTGCCGACGACGGGCGCCTCCGGGTCGCCGGCCATCTCCTTCCCGGGCGAGCGGCCTGGGTGCGGGCGCATGTCGGAGCCGTCATGGCCGCGGATGCCGGAAGCCTGCCGGCCGACCTCTCCGAGGCGCTGCGCGGACGACCCGCGCTCGTGGTCATCGACGGAGCCGACCGCCTCTCGCGCTCGGAACGTGATCAGCTCGCGGCACGGCTGCGTGACTCCCGCAGCGCGACCGCGATCGTGCTCACCGCGCTCGACGCGGAGATCGGCCTCGAGCTGCTCGCAGACGCCGGTCGCTCCCCCGCCGACGTGGTCGACACCGACGCACCCGCCCCTCAGACACGACCCGAGTCCTCGGTGCCCCGCACCGCAGACGGCACCACCGAATCGACCGAGGTGAACGCATGACCCTCCCCATCGAACGCGCCCGTTCCCGCAAGCCCATCACCTGGCTGACGATCCTCGGCGTCCTGCTGCTGCCGGCGGCCGTCGGCGGCATCCTGGTCGCGGCGCTGCAGAACCCGACCGAGCGACTCGAATCGATGACCGCGGCGATCGTCAATCTCGACGAGCCCGTGGAGATCGACGGACAGCTGACCCCGCTGGGGCGGCAGCTCGCATCAGGACTCGTCGAAGGATCGGACGAGCTCGACTCCAACCTCACCTGGGTGATCTCGAACGAGGACGACGCGGCCGACGGCCTCGCCGACGGGTCGTACCAGGCGGTCATCACGATCCCCGAGGAGTTCTCGGCCGCCGCGACCTCTGCGGGGCAGGCGATCTCGGACGGCGGAGGCGACGCCGAGCAGGCGACGATCCAGGTCACCACTCCGGAGGACGGCCTCGTCGCCGACGATCTGATCACGAGTCAGATCGCGAACGTCGCCGCGTCGAGCATGGGCACGCTGCTGTCGGAGGCGACGACAGAGAACATCCTCGTCGGCTTCACCACGATCGGCGACCAGATCGGAGAGGCCGCCGACGGTGCCGCCCAGCTGGCCACCGGCGCGCGGGATGCGGCGACGGGCGCGACAGCGATCCCCGACGGCGCGACGCAGCTCGCCTCCGGTGCCGCCGAACTCGGCACGGGGGCCTCCTCGTTGGCATCCGGACTCGATACCCTCGCGGCGAAGACCCGCGAGGCTGCCGGTGGGGCGAGTCAGATCGGCACCGGTCTGACCGCAGGAGCGACGGAGCTTCAGAACCAGGCCGGGCAGATGCCCGCGCTGGTGGGGGCGATCACCACCGGAACGGATGCGGCCACGGACGCCGCGACGAAGACCGCGACGCTCGCGCAGAAGCTCGGCACGATGGCGGCGAGCTGCGACCCCGAGGTCTCCGGAGAGCTGTGCGCTCAGCTCGCCACCGAAGCCGCGAACGCGGGAGCGGCCGCGAAGGCAGCGGGGACCGCGTCGGGATGGCTCACGGAAGTCGAACCGCAGATCGCGACCCTCCCCGGCGCGTTCACCGCCCTCTCGACCCAGCTCGGCGAGGCCGGCGCCGGCGCGACGACTCTCGCGGACGGCTTGAACCAGCTCGCATCCCAGGGCCTCGACGAATCCGCCGCCGGCGCACGTGCACTGTCGACGGGAGCTGTCCAGTTGTCCGATGGGGCGACCGAGCTCGCGACCGGAGCCTCCGAACTGGCGACCGGCCTCGACACTCTCGCGACCGGCACGGGTGACCTCGCGGGAGGCCTGCGCACCGCATCCGACTCCCTGCCATCGTTCAGCGACTCCGAGTCGACCTCGCTCGCCTCGGTGATCGCTGACCCTGTGGCGTCGGAGGGAGCCGACGGAGCAACGATCTTCGGCCCGACCGCGATCCCGCTGCTCACAGCCGTGGTGCTGTGGTTCGGAGCTCTCGCGTCGTTCCTCGTGATGCGGGCGCACACCGCACGCACTCTCACCTCGCGGCGTTCGTCTGCCGGGCTCGCGCTGCGCGCCTTCGCACCGGCTGCAGGGATCGGTGCCGCTCAGGGCCTGCTGGTCGCACTGATCGTGCAGATCGTCGCGAGCTACGATGCCGCCACCTGGTGGGCATTCGCCGGTATCGCCGTGCTGGCCGGGATCGTCTTCGCCGCCGTCAACCAGGCGCTCGTCGCGGTCTTCGGCGGCGTAGGTCGCTGGATCAGCGCCCTCGTCGGGGTGCTCGCGATCGCGACAGGACTCATCTCGACGGTGCCCGGCTGGCTGGCGGATCTCGGCGCCTCCCTGCCGACAGCCCCCGCGTTCGCCGGACTGATCGCCGCGAACGGAGGCGCAGCCGCCGGCCTCATCGTGTGGGGTGTGCTGTCGCTCGTCGCGACCACCATCGCGGTCGCCCTGCGTCGCACGACATCGGTGAAGGCGGCCGTGGCGACCGCCTGACCCCCCCTCTCCGGGCACCCCACCCGGGCACAATGTCGGACCACACACGACGACGCGCCGCGCCTCGTTCTCGATGCGCGGCGCGTCGTCGTCCAGCTCCGAAACCGTGCTCGCCCGGACAGACGCGGTATTCGCACACTCCCCGACGCACGTACGATCAGAAGATGCGTCGCCCGTTCATGACCTCTCCCGCCCAGCTCGAGTCACTCGAGGGACAGCAGTATCTCGTGCTGCGTCCGACGAGAGCCGTGTCGGACGTGTACCGGGCAGAGCAGAGGTCGGCGCTCGGCCGGATGGACGCCCCGCACCCGCACACCGAGCATGTCACGCTGCGCGCATTCCACGAGCCCGAGCGCCGGGAAGACCTGCTCGCCCTCGTCCGCGAATGGGCGGTGGCGCAGCGCCCCATCGAGGTCGTCGCCGAGGCCGTCGACGTGTTTCCGGCGCCGTGGCAGGTCGTCATCCTGCGCCTGAGACGCACTCCCTCCCTCGTGTCCGCCTACGCGAATCTCAGCGAAGCCCTCGGAGGCACGGACTTCCGTCGCCTGGACGAGCGCAGCACGGAGGACTGGACGTTCCACCTGTCGGTGATCTACGCGAAGACGCTCGCACCCGCGGCGTGGACCGAGCTGTCGCACAAGTCCCGTCGCTCGCTCAGCTCACGCCCCGCCGAGACCATCAGCGAGGCCGAGCTCGTCTGGTACGAAGACGGCGTCGAGCACGCCGAGGTGATCCCGTTCGGACTGCGTTCGTTCAGATGAGGTGCGCTCGGGCGCTCAGCTGAGGCCCGAGTATGCGTGCAGGCCCTTGAAGAACACGTTGACGATCGTGAAGTTGAACAGCACGGCCGAGAATCCGACGATCGCCAGCCAAGCCGACGGGTTGCCGCGCCAGCCGCGCGTCGCGCGGGCGTGGATGTACCCCGCGTAGAGCACCCAGATCACGAAGGTCCATGTCTCCTTGACGTCGAAGCCCCAGAAGCGGCTCCAGGCGTAGTACGCCCAGATCGAGCCGGCGATGAGCGTGAACGTCCAGAGGATGAAGCCGATGATCGTGAAGCGGTAGGCCATGCTCTCGAGGCGCTCCGACCCGGGGAACGTGCGCAGGAAGCCCGGACCGGTCTTCTCGGCACCCTCGGAGATGAGGCGCTCGCGGCGGGACTGCATCAGCTGGATCACCGACAGTGCGAAGGCCAGCGCGAAGAACGCGGTGCCGAGGGATGCCACGAAGACGTGGATCACCAGCCACACGCTCTTGAGCGGGTCCATCAGAGGCGACACCTCGACGTAGAAGTTCGTGGCGGAGAGGCCCAGCAGCACGACGACGAGACCGGTGATGAATGTGCCGAGGAAACGCAGATCGATGCGCGTCAGAACCACGAGGAACACCGCGACGATCAGCAGCGTGCCCATCATCGCGAACTCGTAGAGGTTGGCCCACGGCACGCGCCCGGCCGCGAAACCACGCGTGAGCGTCGCAGCGAGGTGGAAGATGAAGGCGAGCACGGTGAGCGAGGTGCCGATGCGTGCCATCACGAAACGCTGCGGGGCGGCCGTCGAGTCGGATGCCGAGGAGCCCTTCGCTGCCGTGCCGCCGCGCGAGCCGGTTTCGGCTCCGACGAGTTCGAAGTCCCGGACGCTCGCCGCATCGGCCGACAGCTGCGACCGGCGGGCAAGGTCGAAGGCGTAGGCCACGAAGGCCGCCGCATAGATCGCGATCGCCGTCCACAGCAGGATCGGCGAGATCACTTCGAGATCGAACATGGTGTCAGTCTACTTTCGGGGTGTCGGATGCGGGGCGCCCGGGGTCACCGTCGCGAACGGCCTCGGACGCCGTCTCAGCCTGGTCGGAGTCGTCAGCGTCGGGCTCATCGTCCGCCTCGACCGCAGTCGTCACTCCTGCAGCGTCCATCAGCCGCGCGTGACCGGCCACGAGATCGTCGACAGCCGTGGCGAGCGTCGGATCCTCGCCTCGCGCGAGGCCGGCGTATTCGAGCGAGACGACGCCGTCCTGCGCCGTAGCCTTGATCCACACCCGGCGTCGCGGGATGAACAGCGCGAGCATGAGTCCGCCGAGCGCCAGAAGCGCGAAGCCGAGCACCCAGGGGCCCGATGCGTCGCGGTGGATCTGCAGCGAGGCGAAGCGCTTGACCGACTGCGACGCATCTGTCGCGCCGGCCGGGGACTCGTCCTCGAAGGTCACCGTTCCCATGCCGTTCGGCAGGTCGGCGGTCTGTCCGGGCGCCAGCTCGATCGATTCGAGGTCTGTCGTGCGTCCGGTGACCTTGGTCATGCCGGTCGTGTCGAGCACATAGACCGACCGCGGAATGCCCTCGTTGATGCCCAGGTCTCCCGTGTAGACGTCGAGGGTGAGAGTCGGGTTGGTGAGATCGCCGAAGCCCGAGAAGAACGCGCCGGTGTCGAGCACACCGGTGGTCGGGTAGAAGAAGCCGACGAGGCCGACCTGCTCGCTGAGCCCGTCGGGGATCTTGATGACGCCCAGCGAGGTCATGTTGTTGTCCTGCGGCAGGAAGGGCGTGCTGTTCGTGAACACGACCTCTCCGTCGGGGTCGCGCACGGTGATCGTCGGCGCGTAGCCGTTGCCGAGCAGGAAGACGTTGTCGTCGGCGACGCCGAGTGGCTCGTTGACCTTGACCGAGCCGGTGCGCTCCTCGCCGTTCTCCTGCACGGTGACGTTGGCCGAGAAGTCGCCGGCCTGACCGGAGCCGGGCTCGCCGAACGGCTGGTAGGTGACGTCGAAGCTGTCGAGGCGCATCGAGTACGGCGCGAGCGCCCCGTCGCTGACGAAGCGGCCGCGGTTCATCGAGTCGTAGTCGAGCAGGGTGTTGGCGAAGGTCTCCCCCTCGACGAGCACGCGCTGGCCGGTGTAGGCGAACCCTCCCCCGACGCCCACGGTGATCAGCACGCCGACGAGGGCGAGGTGGAAGAGCAGGTTGCCCGACTCGCGCCAGTAGCCGCGCTCAGCCGAGACCGACGACGATCGCTTGTCGTCATAGCGCTCGACCCGGTAGCCCAGGGCTTTGAGCTGCTTCTGCGCGATGTCGATCGATGCAGCGGCCTCAGCCGGAGCATCCGTCGAGGTGCGCTCCACAGCGCGGAAGTCGGCGAGGCGCTTCAGACGCGCAGGTGTGCGAGGCGGCCTCGCCTGCAGCGCCTTGGCATGATGACGGATGCGCGGGATGACGCAGCCGACGAGCGAGGCGAACAGGAGCAGGTAGATGGCCGAGAACCACGGCGACAGGTAGACGTCGAACAGCTTCAGACCGTCGAGGATCGGGAAGAGATCGGGGTTGTCGCGCTCCCACTGGGTCACACCGTTGGGGTCGGCCATCCGCTGAGGGAAGATCGAGCCGGGGATCGCCGCGATCGCGAGCACGAGCAGCAGGATCAGCGCGGTGCGCATGGAGGTCAGCTGACGCCAGCCCCAGCGCAGCCAGCCCACGAAGCCGAGGCGCGGCTGGGTGATCGACTCCTCGCCGTCGACGTGGTCTGAGGGCCGGAGCGGATCGCTGGACCTCTCGGTTGTGCTGCTCACGTCATCCTTCCGATGCGTCTTCTTCTGATCAGATCGGGAGGACGACACTGTTCATCACCGCCGTCAGTCGCGACATGATGTCGGTCCAGAGCCCGGTCACCATCAGTACACCGAGGACGATCAGCAGCACCCCGCCGATGACGTTCACGATGCGGATGTGGCGACGGAGGAACCCGACCGTCTTCGTCGCCCACCCGAATCCGAGCGCGACCAGAAGGAACGGGATACCCAGGCCGAGGGAGTAAGCCAGGCCGAGAAAGCCCGCACGCACCGGGTCTCCCTGGTTGAACGAGAGGGCGAAGATCGCGGTGAGGGTGGGGCCGAGGCAGGGGGCCCAGCCGATACCGAGCGCGACGCCCAGCAGCGGTGCGCCGATCAAGCCCGCCTTCGAGTCGACGTGGAAGCGCAGCTCGCGCTGGGCGAAGCCGAAAAGGCCCAGGAAGACGAGGCCCATCAGGATGATCACTCCACCGAGGATGCGGGTGATCAGCTCGCCCCACTGGAGCAGGAAGACGTTGGCGAGCCCGCCGAGCGCTGTCAGCGACACGAACACGAGACTGAAACCGAGGATGAAGAGCAGCACGCCGACCACGAGTCGACCCCGGGCGGGAGCCTCCGCCGTCGAGACGGCACTGCCGTTCGTCATGCGCTCGCGGCGCGGGGCGACCGCTCCCCCGAGGAACCCGAGGTAGCCCGGCACGAGCGGCAGGACGCACGGCGACAGGAAGGAGACGAGGCCGGCGAGCATCGCGACGGGGATCGCGAGCCAGAGGGCACCCGATCCGATGATGGCTTCGGGGTTCATGCCGCACCCGAGAGACTCACGAGTCCTCCGCGAGCGCGTCCTTGACGAGCGTCGAGAGGATCGAGGTGCCGTCGATCGGACCGATGATGCGAGCGGCGACTCGGCCCTGCTTGTCGAGCACCAGAGTGGTCGGCGTCGCCTGGATCGGCACCGACGACGCGAAGGCGAGCTTCGCCTCGGCGGTGTCGACATCGATGAGACTCGGGTACGTCACGCCGAACTCAGCCGAGAACGCCTTGGCGGTGTCGGCCTGGTCGCGGGTGTTGATGCCCAGGAAGGCCACGTCGTCTCCGCCGTGCTCCTGCCACACGCTCTCGAGGTCTTCTGCCTCGACACGGCACGGAGCGCAGCCGGCGTACCAGAAGTTGACGACGGTCACCTTGCCCGCGAGCTCGGAACTGCTGAAGTCGTCGCCGTTCTCGGTGACGCCGCCGAAGTCGACGACGGGTTCACCGCGCTCGGCGACCGGGATCTCGACGATCGCTCCGTCGGCTGCGACGTAGCCGGGATTGTCACCGCTGAGGAACGAGTCGTTCACGGGATCGGGAGCGCAGGCGCTCAGACCGATGGCTAGTACCGCGGCGAGCGCGGCACCGACCGCGCGGCGAGAAGGCCGGATGCGGGAGGGGCGGCCGCTGCGGATCGGAAGAACCGTCGAGGCGAGTGGCACGATTCCCAGTTTACGCAGGGGTTCCTATGCGTGGGCCGGGCGCCCGAGGCGTCGTGCGCAGCTGTCAGAGCCGCGCCAGCACGTCCGCCACACTCGCGCGGAAGCGAGGACACGTGGCGATGTCGTGCGAACGGCATCCCATCGCATGCTCGGTCATCTCGCGCGATCGGCGCATGTCCTCCATCCGCCGATCGAGGTCATCGAGGTGCTGCTGCAGCACCTCATGCCGCCCGGCGCTTCCGTCGTCGAGCAGAACGGCGATCTGGTCGAGGGTCATTCCGGCCGCCTTGCTGCGCTGGATCACCGCGATGCGCACGACCTCGTCCTGCCCGTAGCGGCGCCTCCCGGCGGGGTCGCGCGCGGGCCGCAGCAGGCCGACCGTCTCCCAGTGCCTCAGCACGTTCGTCGGCAGCTCGAAGCGCGCAGCGACCTCACCGACGGACCAGGGACTCTCGACGCTTGACTTCATGTTGACATGAAGTCACAGACTGAGGACGAATGCAAACGCCGCCCCTCGGAAGGACACCACATGTACGACGCGATCGTGATCGGAGCAGGCCCCGCCGGCCTCCAGGCGGCACTGACGCTGGGGCGGATGCACCGCTCGACGCTGCTGCTGGATTCCGGCGAGTACCGCAACGGCACAGTGCTGCACATGCACAACGTCGTCGCGAACGACGGAACGCCCCCGGCTGAGTTCCGCGCGACGGCCCGCACTCAGCTCGCCGAGTACGCCGACATCGAGATCCGCGACGTCGGGGCGCAGACGGTCACGCCCACGGATGCCGGCTTCACCGTGCTTCTCGCTGACGGAGAGACGGCCGAGACCCGACACGTGATCCTTGCCACCGGGGTCGCCGACGATCTTCCCCCGGTGCCCGGCCTGCAGGAGCTGTGGGGCGTGAAGGCCTTCAGCTGCCCGTTCTGCGACGGTCACGAGCATGCGGGCCGATCCATCGGCATCCTCGGCCCCGCTCCCCGCGCCGAGCACCTGATCGGGCTCCTCGGACGCATCGTCAGCGACATCACCGTCTTCCCCGTTGAGCAGGGATTCTCGGCCGAAGAGGCACAGACGCTCGAGGGGCTGGGTGCCCGCGTCAGTGCAGAGATCGTGACCGCCGTGGCCCCGGATGCCGACGGCGTGCGCATCAGCACGGAGTCCGGCGAGCAGAGCGTCGCCGGCGTCTTCGTCGCGTCCGGTTCTCTGCGCCACCGTGCGCCGTTCGCTGACCAGCTCGGGCTGCACCTGCTGCCGTCCGGATCGATAGAGATCGACGACTTCGGTCGCACCTCACTACACGGCGTCTTCGCCGCGGGCGATCTCGCACACCGCGCGCCGCTGCCGGGGCCGATGGCGTCGGTGCTGCTCGCCGCCGCCGCTGGTCAGCTGGCGGCGGTCGGAGTCATCCAGTCGCTTATGGCTCCTTGAGAGAGCATCCTGCCCCTCGCTAGAGATGGCCGATTTCCCTCCACAGCGGGAGCGGCCATCTCTACGCGCGGAACTCGGGTTGCCGGGTCAGACCGCCCCGACGTCGACCGCACCCCCGGTCGCCGCAGGCTCGGCATAGGCGACCTCTCGCCACACATCACCGACGAGCTCGAATGACGTGACGCTCGAGAGCGCGCAGCGACGGGTACGCGGGTCATGCTGCAGCGGCAGACCAGCGACGCGGAGGTGCGTGATCCAGATCGGCGCCTGGTGCGACACCATCACGAGGTCGCCGGAGTCGACCGACCGCCACGCTTCCGCCATCATGCCCAACATCCGCTCGGCGATCGACGCGTACGGCTCGCCCCAGCTCGGCAGCGACGGCTGACGCAGGTGCCACCACTTGAGCGGATTCATGAGCGAGCGACGCATCTGAGTGCCCTCGAACACGTTGGTCGGCTCGATCAGGCGGATGTCGATCTCGGGCGTGAGGCCGAAGCGCTCGGAGAACGGCTCCGCCGACTCCTGTGCACGCTCGAGCGGAGACGAGTAGAGCCCTGCGACCGGACGATCGAGACCGGCGATGTGATCGGACGCGGCTCGTGCCATCTCCCGCCCCGCCTTGCTGAGGTGATAGTCCGGGAGGCGGCCGTAGAGCACACGCTTCGGGTTGTGCACCTCACCGTGACGGACGAGGTGCAGTCGCGACGCCACCACGTCAGACCTGGCGGTAACGGGACTCGCCGAAGCCGATGATCAGGTACCCGATGTAGGGGAAGACGAAGAGCAGGAAGAACGAGAAGAGCCCACCCTTGCCGAACCGCTCGCCGAGCTTGATCGCGACGATGATCCCGAAGACGAAACCGACGATGGGGATCAGATAGAGCAGCGCGAGCCAGCCGGACATCCCGGCGATCTTGACGAGGAACACCACATTCACGATGGGGATGATCGCGAGGATGCCGGGGTAACCGGCCTTCGTGAACACCTTCCACAGGCCGATGACGACGAGGACGTAGAAGACGAGGGCGATCAGGCCCGTCGTGCCGGAGAAGATCGATGCGTAGAGATCCGAGATGCCGTTGGAGTCCATGATGACCCTTTCGCTGGTCGAGCGGCTGTCGTGGCGATCCTACTGACCGATATGCCACCGGCGGAGGAGGCGACACCGCCCCCGTAGAATGGGCGGGTTCATCATTTCCCAGATCAGGAGGAATCCTCCGTGCTTCGCACCCACTCGGCAGGCTCACTGCGAGCCGAGCATATCGGTCAGACCGTCACCCTCTCGGGTTGGGTCGATCGCCGTCGTGATCACGGAGGAGTCGCATTCATCGATCTTCGGGACGCATCGGGCATCGCCCAGGTCGTCATCCGCGATGAAGAGATCGCGCACCCGTTGCGCAACGAGTTCGTCCTCCAGGTGACGGGCGAGGTCTCGCGCCGCCCCGAAGGAAACGCGAACCCGAACCTGCCGACCGGCGACATCGAGCTCATCGCGACCGACGTCGTGGTGCTGAACGAGTCCGCTCCGCTGCCGTTCCAGGTGTCGACGGCTGTCGCCGACACCGAGACGGTCGGTGAAGAGGCCCGCCTCAAGTACCGCTACCTCGATCTGCGTCGCCCCGCCGCGGCATCCGCTCTGCGTCTGCGCTCGAACGTCTACAAGGCCGTCCGAGACGTGCTGCACGGCGAGGACTTCACCGAGGTCGAGACCCCGACGCTCACGCGCTCGACGCCCGAGGGCGCCCGCGACTTCGTCGTGCCCGCTCGCCTGCACCCCGGCAGCTGGTACGCCCTGCCGCAGTCGCCGCAGCTGTTCAAGCAGCTGCTCATGGTCGGCGGCGTCGAGAAGTACTACCAGATCGCCCGCTGCTATCGCGATGAGGACTTCCGTGCCGACCGTCAGCCGGAGTTCACGCAGCTCGACA
The DNA here is from genome assembly GCF_979258485.1 of Microbacterium sp. AC035. Classification (NCBI taxonomy): domain Bacteria; kingdom Bacillati; phylum Actinomycetota; class Actinomycetes; order Micrococcales; family Microbacteriaceae; genus Microbacterium; species Microbacterium sp. AC035. The sequence continues at coordinate 3,688,518 of NZ_OZ409858.1, read as the reverse complement.
TCGAGATGAGCTTCGTCGACCAGGAAGACGTCATCACGCTGATGGAGTCCCTCATCCAGGCGATGTGGAAGACCATCGGCGTCGAGGTGCAGACCCCGCTGCCGCGCATGACCTATGCCGAGGCGATGGCCAAGTACGGCTCCGACAAGCCCGATCTGCGTTTCGGACTCGAGCTCGTCGAGGCGACCGAGTACTTCGCCGAGACTCCGTTCCGCGTCTTCCAGGCCGAGTACGTCGGTGCCGTCGTCATGCCCGGCGGCGCGAGCCAGCCGCGCAAGCAGCTCGACGCGTGGCAGGACTGGGCCAAGCAGCGCGGTGCCCGCGGCCTCGCCTATGTGCTCTTCAACGAGGACGGCTCTCTCGGCGGCCCCGCTGCCAAGAACCTGTCCGAGGCCGAGCAGGCAGGTCTCGCGGAGTTCGTCGGCGCCTCCGTCGGCGACTGCGTGTTCTTCGCCGCAGGCTCGACGAAGGAGAGCCGTGCGCTCCTCGGCGCCGCCCGTGTCGAGATCGGCCGTCGTCTCGGCCTGCTGAGCCCCGACGAGTTCGCCTTCACGTGGGTCGTCGACGCACCGATGTTCGAGCCTGCGGCGGATGCCGTGGCATCCGGTGACGTCGCCGTCGGCGCCGGAGCATGGACCGCCGTGCACCACGCGTTCACTGGGCCCAAGCCGGAGTTCCAGGACACGTTCGACACCGACCCCGGCTCCGCTCTCGCCTACGCGTACGACATCGTGTGCAACGGCTCGGAGCTCGGCGGCGGATCGATCCGCATCCATCGTGAAGACGTGCAGAAGCGCGTGTTCGAGGTCATGGGCATCAGCGACGAGGTCGCGCAGGAGCAGTTCGGCTTCCTGCTCGACGCGTTCAAGTTCGGCGCACCGCCGCACGGTGGAATCGCGCTCGGCATGGACCGCGTGCTGCAGCACCTGGCCAAGACCGAGTCGATCCGCGACGTCATCGCGTTCCCGAAGTCGGGCAACGGCTTCGATCCGCTGACTGCGGCTCCGGCTCCCATCACCGCGGAGCAGCGCGCCGAGGCCGGCGTCGACTTCGAGCCCGAAGACGACGAGGCCTGACGACACCTCACCCGTCGCCTCGAGACCCCGTTCCGCTCAGCGGAGCGGGGTCTCTGCGTATGCGCCGGGCCGGGTCCCGGACTCATGCGCCGCGCCTCCCCGGTTCGGCCGAATGCGCCAGAATCGGCCGGGCTCGCCGAATTCGGCCGCAGCACGCGCAGAACACCGCGCGGACGGCGAGCGGATGCCCGCGGGCGGATGCCCGGAGCGCAGGTGCGGCAGGACGGATGCTCAGCGCAGCGCGGCGAGCGCCGGCGCGATGTTCTCGTTCCACACATCGACGCCGAGTTTCGCGATGAGGGCGACCACCACGACGAGGAAGACGACGCGGATGAAGGTCGTGCCGCGTGAGATCGCCATGCGAGAGCCGAGGTAGCTCCCGGCGACATTCGCGACCGCGAGGATGCCGCCCAGCAGCCACAGCACGGCGCCGTGAGGGATGAAGAGCAGCAGGGCACCGGTGTTCGTGGCGAGATTCACGATCTTCGCCTTGGCGCTCGCCTGCAGGAAGTCGTACCCCAGCAGCGCGACGAGCGAGATCACCAGGAATGTCCCGGTTCCCGGCCCGATCAGCCCGTCGTAGAAACCGATCACGAGTCCGGCGAGCCCCGCCATGATGTGGTGTTTGTGCCCGCTGAACCGCAAGCGGGTGGCCGCGCCCATCTGCGGGCGGAATGCCGTGAAGAGGGCGACGGCGAGGAGCGCGACCACGATGATCGGCTTGAATGCCGCGGCCGGCAGCACCGTGGCGACGGCGGCACCGCCGAACGATCCGACGAGCGCGATCGCGGCCATCGGCAGGGCCGTGCGGATGTCGGGTTTCGCCCGGCGGTAGTACGTGACGCTGCTCGTGGCCGTGCCGAAGACCGAGGCGAGCTTGTTGGTGGCGAGCGCCTGGATCGGCGAGATGCCGGGGATGAGCAGCAGGGCGGGCAGCTGCAGCAGCCCTCCCCCGCCCACGACGGCATCGATCCAGCCCGCCGCGAAGGCCGCGACGACGATGAGGATCAGCGTGCCCCAGGTGAGCTGCTCGAGCCCGAGCACACTGCCGATGTCCATCCGTCCAGGATGTCAGACTGCGTGGCGACTCGACCGCCACCGCGGCCCGACCCGCCACACCGCGGACACCTCGCGTTCACCGAGACCGCGATGATCGGCAACCCTCGGCTCATAGTGTCCTCTCGCAACCCGAATCCGGCTCACAGCGCCGGACACCGAGAGGACCCTGATGACGAACTTCCACCGCCGCGCGCGCATCGGCGCAGGCATCGCCCTGTTCACCACCGCTGCGCTCGGCCTCACGGCCTGCGCCACGGGCGCTGAGACTCCCGCCGCCGGCAGCGACGACGTCGATGCCGCAGCCGCGACCTCGGTCGAGGACTTCGGCTCGTTCGCCGACCTCGAAGAGGCTGCGAAGGCCGAAGGCCAGCTCAATGTCATCGCCCTTCCGCGCGACTGGGCGAACTACGGCGAGATCATCGACCTGTTCGCCGAGAAGTACCCCGAGATCACCATCAACGAGGCGTCGCCCGATGTCTCGAGCGCCGAAGAGATCCAGGCCGCGAAGACCAACGAGGGCCTCGACACCGCACCCGACGTGTTCGACCTCGGCCTCACGGTCGCGCTGCAGAACACCGACGTGTTCGCCCCGTACCAGGTGCAGACGTGGGACGAGATCCCCGACGCGCTCAAGGAGCCGACCGGACTGTTCGTCGGCGACTACGGCGGATACATGTCGATCGGCTACGACTCGTCGAAGTTCGACGCTCCCGAGTCGCTCGACGACCTGAAGGACGCCGCATACAAGGGCGCCGTCGCCATCAACGGCGACCCGACGCAGGCCGGTGCGGCGTTCGCCGCCGTGGGCCTCGCCACGGTGCAGTCCGACGGCACGCTCGACGACTTCCAGCCGGGCATCGACTTCTTCTCCGAGCTGCAGAAGGCCGGCAACCTGCTCAAGGTCGATGTCACCACGGCGACCGTCGCGAGCGGCGAGACGCCCGTCGTCTTCGACTGGGACTACCTGAACGCCGCGCACGCGCAGGGCGATGACGGCAACAAGAACTGGAAGGTCGTGGTCCTCGACGGTACCGGCTATGCCGGCTACTACAACCAGGCGATCAACAAGGATGCCCCGAACCCGGCGGCTGCTCGTCTCTGGCAGGAGTTCCTCTACAGCGACGAGGTGCAGAACCTGTGGCTCAAGGGCGGCGCACGTCCGGCTCGCATGGAGGCCATGACCGAGGCCGGCACGATCGACGCCGACCTCGCAGCGGCGCTGCCCGAGGTTCCGAGCGAGACGGTCGTCCCGACCGAGGAGCAGTCGACGAACGCCGGCACGCTGCTCGGCGAGAAGTGGGCAGCGGCGGTCCAGTGACCACTGCCACCACGACGGGGGCGGATGCCACGGCATCCGCCCCCGTCCCCCTCGCTCCGGCCAGCGCCGGGCCCATCGTCTCGGGGGCCCGGCGCTCGGCGCCGTCCCCGGCCTGGCTCGGTCTCGTGCCGTTCGCCGCGTATGTTCTGCTCTTCCTCGCCGTGCCGACGATCCTCGCGATCGGGTCGGGCTTCTTCACGGAGGACGGCTCATTCACCTGGTCGAACGTCTCGGCCCTCGGCGATCCCGTCGTCCTCACCACGTTCGCGAACTCCGCCGGACTCTCGCTGCTGACAGCCCTGGTCGGCGCGATCGTCGGAGCCCTCGTCTGCTATGCCCTCCTCGGCATGAACCCGGACGGGGCGGTGCGGTCGACCGTGGATGCCGCGGCCGGCGTGCTCGCGCAGTTCGGCGGCGTGATGCTCGCGTTCGCGTTCATCGCGACGATCGGCATCCAGGGCGTGGTGACGCTCTTCCTCAAGGACGACCTGGGCGTCGACATCTTCGCGAACGGCACCTGGCTCTATGAACTCCCCGGCCTGATCCTGCCCTACATCTACTTCCAGATCCCCCTCATGGTGATCACGTTCATGCCCGCCCTCGCCGCGCTCAAGCCGCAGTGGGCGGAAGCGAACCTCACGCTCGGTGGCACACGCTCGAGCTTCTGGCTGCGCATCGGCATCCCGGTGCTGGCGCCCTCGTTCCTCGCGAGCCTGCTGCTGCTGTTCGCGAACGCCTTCTCGTCCTACGCCACGGCCGCAGCACTCGCGAGCCAGGGCGCGCAGATCGTCCCGCTGCAGATCCGGGCTGCGCTCACCAGCGAGACCGTGCTCGGCCGCGAGAACCTGGCCGGTGCGCTCGCGCTCGGCATGATCGTGATCGTCGGGGTCGTCATGGCCCTGTACTCGATCATCCAGCGACGAGCCGCGAGGTGGCAGTCATGAATCGTCTCGGCCCTTCTCTCGCGACCCGCTGGATCATCGGCATCGCCGTCGGCGCCTTCTTCGCCATCCCGCTGGCCTCGACCTTCCTCTACACGCTGCGCCAGACCGACGGAACCCTCGGCCTCGAGCGGTGGTTCGCGCTGTTCGACCCGGCCAAGTCGGCAGCCATCAAGCCGATCTGGATGGGCCTGGGCAACTCGCTGATCCTGGCCGTCGTGACGGTCGCGATCGTGCTGCTTCTGCTCGCGCCGACGATGATCCTGGTCAACCTGCGCTTCGCGAAGCTCAAGCCGGTGTTCGAGTTCGCGGTGCTGCTGCCGATCTCGATCCCCGCGATCGTGCTCGTCGTCGGTCTCGCGCCCATCTACCTGCAGATCGGCCGCGCGCTCGGCACGGGCACCTGGACGCTCGCCTTCGCCTACGGCATCACCGTGCTGCCCTTCGCGTACCGCTCGATCCAGGCCTCCATCGACGCCGCCGATCTGCGCACCCTCGCCGAGGCGGCACGCTCGCTCGGTGCGAGCTGGCCGACCGTCGTGCTCAAGGTGCTCGCTCCGAATCTGCGCCAGGGACTGCTCGCGGCATCGCTCATCTCGATCGCCGTCGTGCTCGGTGAGTTCACGATCGCTTCGCTCCTCAACCGTCAGGTGTTCCAGACGGCCATGGTCGTCGTCCAGAAGCAGGACCCGTACGCGCCGGCGATCTTCACCCTGCTGGCGCTGCTGTTCGTCTTCCTCCTGCTCCTCCTCATCGGCCGCGTCGCGCGCGGCAACGGAAAGGCCCGCTCATGACCCTCCCCCAGACCGCCGACAACATGCTTCTCGCCGAGGCCGGCGAGGGCACCCGCGTGCAGCTGCAGGGCATCGTGAAGAGCTACTCGGGCAACACCGTGCTGCACGGAGTCGACCTCGACATCGCGCCGGGTGAGTTCGTCTCCCTGCTCGGTCCGTCAGGCTGCGGCAAGACCACTCTCCTGCGGGTGCTCGCGGGGCTCGAGGGTCTCGACAGCGGCGCGGTGCTTCTCGGCGGGAGCGACGTCTCCCGCGTCCCGACGAACAAGCGCGACATCGGCATGGTCTTCCAGTCCTATTCGCTGTTCCCGCACCTCCGTGTCGCGGAGAACACCGCGTTCGGGTTGCGCCGCCGTGGACTCGGCAGAACCGAGGCCGCGAAGAGAGCTCTCGACGCGCTGGCCCTGGTGGGCCTCGCCGACTTCGCCGACCGCTTCCCGCATCAGCTCTCCGGTGGCCAGCAGCAGCGCGTGGCGCTCGCCCGTGCGCTGGTGACCGAACCGAAGGTGCTGCTGCTCGACGAGCCGCTGTCGGCACTCGACGCGAAGGTGCGCGTGCAGCTGCGTGATGAGATCCGCCGCATCCAGCTGCGCCTCGGCATCACCACCGTCTTCGTGACCCACGACCAGGAGGAGGCACTGGCCGTCTCCGACCGGATCGCCGTGATGAACGCGGGGACCATCGAGCAGATCGGCACCCCCGAGCAGCTCTACACGACGCCTTCGACGGCAGGTGTCGCCGCCTTCGTCGGTCTCTCGAGTGTCGTGTCGGGCGTCGCCGAGGGCGACCACGTGGTGGTGTGGGGGCAGAAGCTGCCGCTGCAGGCTCCCGCCGACGGACCGGTCGACGTCTACCTGCGCCCGGAGAACGTGCACTTCGCGTCCGAGGCGGATGCCGCGACCGACGCGCTCGTGCAGGAGAGCACGTTCCTCGGCAGCATGCGCCGCACGCTCGTGCGCACCGAGTCGGGTGAGCTCGTGCGACTGCAGCACGCCCCCGGCATCCATCCCGCCTTCGGTGATCGTGTGCGGATCGCTGTCGCGCCCGAGCCCGTGGCCGTGCATCCTCGCGGCTGAATCGTGCTCTATCCCTGGGCCAGTACTCCGGGATACCGTGATGCTCGAGGGCATCTCTCCCTCGATTCGGCAGAGAAAGGACGCCTCATGGCAGGCAAGTTCGAGCTGTACACCGACAGTGCCGGCGGTCACCGGTTCCGCCTGAAGGCCGGTAACGGCGAGGTGATCGCGTCGAGCGAGAGTTACACCACGCGGTCCGCTGCGAAGAACGGTATCGAGTCGATCAAAACCAACGCACCGGGAGCCACGGTCGTCGAACTCGACTGACTCCCTCCTTCACGCTCCATACGAAGACCCCCTCCTGCTTACTCAGCGGGAGGGGGTCTTCGTATGATGCGGGTCGTGCGACCGCGAGATCAGAGAACGCGAGCGAGGAAGTCCTGCGTACGCGGATGCTGCGGGTTGGCGAGCACCTCGCGCGGGTCGCCCTCTTCGACGATGTGACCGCCGTCCATGAAGATCAGACGTGACCCGACCTCGCGGGCGAAGCCCATCTCGTGCGTGACGACCAGCATCGTCATGCCTTCGTCAGCAAGCGAGCGCATGACCTGCAGCACCTCGCCGACGAGTTCAGGGTCGAGCGCAGAGGTCGGCTCGTCGAACAGCATCATGTCGGGGTTCATGCACAGCGCACGCGCGATCGCGACGCGCTGCTGCTGACCGCCCGAGAGGTGCCCGGGATAGGCGTCCGCCTTCTCTTCGAGCCCGACGCGTCCGAGCATCTCCTTCGCGACCCGCTCGGCCTCGGCCTTGGAGCGCTTCTTCACGCGCTGCTGCGCGATCATCAGGTTGCCCATCACATCGAGGTGCGGGAAGAGGTTGAAGCTCTGGAAGACCATGCCGATGCGGGTGCGCACGCGGTCGATGTCGACATCGGGGTCGGTGATGTCGATGCCCTCGATGAGCACCTTGCCGCCGGTGGGCTCCTCGAGCAGGTTCACCGAGCGCAGCAGCGTCGACTTGCCCGAACCCGACGGGCCGATGATGCAGACGACCTCTCCTGCGGAGACGGTGAGGTCGATGCCCTTGAGCACCTCGTTGTCGCCGAAGCTCTTCACGAGCCCCTGCAGGTCGATCGCGGGTGCGTGGACGTCAATCAGATCGGTGATCATCGCTGCCTCGACATCCTTCGTTCCAGGTACGCACTGAAGCGCGTGAGGGGGATCGTCACGATCAGGTAGAGGGCCGCCGCCATGATCAGCGGCGTTCCGTTCGCGTTCTGCGTGCTCGCATCACGGGCGAAGTTCGTCAGCTCCTTCGACCAGATGAAGGACCCCGCGACGAAGAGCAGCGAGGTGTCCTTCAGCAGCAGCACGAACTCGTTGGTCAGCGGCGGGATGATGATGCGGAAGCCCTGCGGCACGACGATCCAGAAGGTCGTCTTCATGGGGGACATGCCGAGTGAGCGAGCCGCCTCCGTCTGCCCCTTCGGAACCGCCTGGATGCCCGCGCGGATCGTCTCGGCCATATACGCCGACGCCACGAGGATCAGACCGATCAGGCCGAGCACGACCGGTCCGCCGAGCTTCGTGCCCGGCACACCGAGTCCGATCGGCAGGATGAACGCGATGGCGAAGATCGTGAGGATCGCGGGAAGCCCACGGAACAGCTCGATCCACGCCGTCGCGATCCACCGGAAGGGTCCGATGCTCGAGAGCTTCAGGAGTGCCAGCACGATGCCGAGCAGCAGGCCGCCGGCGAACGCGACGGCTGTGAACCACAGCGTGTTGACGAGCGCCGTGGTGATGATGCCCGGGAGCATCTTCGCCGCGACCTCGGGGTTGAAGTACAGCTGCGCGATCCGGGCCCAGTCGGTGCTGACGATCAGCCAGACGGCGACCGCGATCAGCACCGCATAGACGGTGTACCGATACAGCTTGCTCTTCGTGGTGCGCCTCAACGCCATTGTCAAGGTCTCCCTGTCCTACGTCGCTCGCCGATTACTTCGCGGTGAAGTAGGTGTCGTAGATCGTCTGGTAGTCGCCGCTGTCGCGCAGATCCTGCAGCGCACCGTCGATCGCCTCGCGCAGCGCATCCTTCTCGCCCTTCGCATATGCGAAGCCGTAGGACTCGCCCGTCTCGTACTCCTCGACGATCTTGTAGGCGCTGTCGGCCTTCTCGTGCTCGAGGTTGACGGGCTGGTCCTGAAGGATCGCGTCGATCTGACCGGCTTGCATCGCGGGCCACAGCTCGCCGTCGGAGGGGTACTGCACGAGCTGCGCTCCGGTGGCGTTCTCGGTCGCGTACGCCTCGCCGGTGGTGCCCTGCTGCACGCCGACGTTCTTGCCGGAGAGATCGTCGATCGACTCGATGCCCGAGTCGGTGCGAACGAGCAGCGACTGCAGCGACTCGTAGTACGGCTCGGAGAAGTCGATGTTGGCCTTGCGCTCGTCGGTGATCGTCATCGCGGAGGCGCCGATGTCGCACTGACCGGCTGCGAGCGTCGTGCCCGACTGCAGTGCGTCGAATCCGACGTCCTGCACGGCGAGCTTGAGGTCGAGCTCCTTGGCGATCGCGTCGAGCAGGTCGATGTCGAAGCCGGTGTAGCCGGTGCCGTTGTCGCCGCCCTCGAACTCGAAGGGCGCGTAGGGGATGTCGGAGCAGACCGTGAGCGTGCCCGCCTCGATGAGGTCGTACTCGCCGCCAGCAGCGGGCTCGCCCGATCCCGCGTCGCTGCCGCCGGTCGCGCATCCGGCGAGGGCGAGGGTTGCGGTCGCGGCGAGCGCGATCCCGGCGATGATGTTGCGACGGCGCATGTCAGCTCCTGAACGACGAGGGTGTGGTTGCCCACGGACGGGTAGGAGAACATCTAAACATGCACCACCGGGCCGTACCGGTCGCCAGCCGCCTTCTCCGGATCACATTTGTGTTGCAAGTGTGACTGAATGTGATACCCCCGGTGAACTTCGTGGCACCGATTGTTCACCTTGCCTGAGTATCCTCTGTGCCAACACCCGAGCGGACGCGCTCGGGTCGTACGGGAGGACCGATCATGGCCAAGAAGACACCAGCCCACCGGAACGCCGAGGCAGCACTCGATGCCGCCAAGGATGCGGCGAAGGACGCGAAGAAGCTGATCAAGACCCTTCCGAAGAAGGCGGCCAAGAAGCTGAAGCCTCTCGTCGAGGACGCGAAGGACGCGGCGAGCGCCTCGAAGAAGAAGATCGCCGACCGGCCCAAGAAGGTCGCGAAGTCGGCCACCGCCGCCACCGAGCGACTGCAGGAGGCCACCGCTCGTCTGCAGGCCCCGAAGAAGGCGGACAAGAAGAAGGCGGACAAGAAGGACTCGAAGCAGCCGTCGGCGAAGAAGTCCGAGGGGAAGAAGCCCGCCGCGAAGAAGCCCGCACCTGAGGCAGTCGCACCGAAGGCAGTCGCAGCCGCACCGAAGGCGGTCGCACCGAAGGCACCGAAGGCACCGAAGGCCCCGACGCAGAAGGTCGCCCCGGCTCCCGCGGCGGCCACGGCCGCACCTACGCCTGCTGCTCGTCCTGTGAAGAAGACGACCACCACGAGGACGGCGACGCCGAAGCCGGCCGCACCGACGCCGGCCCCCGCATCCGACCTGAGTGACCTCACGGTCGTCCAGCTCCGGGCCCGCGCCCGCGCCGAGGGCCGCACCGGGTACTCGCGACTGTCGAAGGCCGCACTGCTCGACCTCCTTGCGAACTGACGTGCAGGAGGCGCTCGACCGCGCTGCCGAGGCGCCACTCCCCCGCACACTGATCGACATCCTCCGGGACACCACCGATCGGCATCCCGATGCGTCAGCGGTCGAAGACGCCGACGGCGCCCTGAGCTACGCCGAGCTTCTGGCGCAGGTGTGGCGCACTGCAGGCCTGCTGCGAGAGCACGGGGTGGGACGGGGCGACCGCGTCGGCATCAGGATGACATCGGGGCGCCGTGATCTCTACATCGCGATCCTGGGTGCGATGGCTGTCGGCGCCGCATACGTCCCCGTCGACGCCGACGATCCTCAGGAGCGCGCGGATCTCGTGTTCCGCGAGGCGCGCATCGTCGGCATGATCACCGACGCCGGCTACGTCCCCGCGGACACCCCTGAGGCGAGGGAGCTGTTCACCGGCGCGACACCGCACCCGAGCACCTCGGCGATCCCTGTCGTCGCCCCGCCGACGATCGAGGACGACGCCTGGATCATCTTCACGTCCGGCTCGACCGGAGTGCCCAAGGGAGTCGCCGTCTCGCATCGCTCCGCAGCGGCTTTCGTCGACGCAGAGGCACGTCTGTTCCTGCAGGATGCTCCGCTCGGCCCCGGCGACCGCGTGCTCGCGGGTCTCTCGGTCGCCTTCGACGCGTCGTGCGAGGAGATGTGGCTCGCATGGGGCCACGGCGCGTGCCTCGTTCCCGCGCCGCGCGCGCTGGTCCGCTCGGGAGAGGACCTGGGCCCTTGGCTGCTCGGGCACGGCATCACCGTCGTCTCGACCGTTCCCACGCTCGCAGCCCTCTGGCCCCAGGATGCGATCGAGAACGTGCGCCTGCTGATCTTCGGCGGTGAGGCCTGCCCGCCAGAGTTGGTCGCACGACTGGCATCCGATGGTCGGGAGGTCTGGAACACGTACGGCCCGACCGAGGCCACGGTCGTCGCCTGCGCCTCTCTCATGGACGGGACGGGTCCGGTGCGCATCGGCCTGCCTCTGGACGGCTGGTCGCTGGCCGTGGTCGATGCGGACGGCCAGCGCGTGGCCGACGGCGAAGCGGGCGAGCTCATCATCGGCGGCGTGGGCCTCGCGCGATATCTCGACCCCGCCAAGGATGCCGAGAAGTACGCCCCGATGCCTACGCTCGGCTGGGACCGCGCCTATCGCTCCGGCGATGTCGTGCGCGTGGAGGCCGAGGGCCTGATCTTCCAGGGCCGCGCAGACGACCAGGTCAAGATAGGCGGTCGGCGCATCGAGCTCGGCGAGGTCGAGGCGGCGCTGCAGGGACTGAGCTCCGTCTCAGCCGCGACCGTGGTGGTGCAGAAGACCGAAGCGGGCATGCCGATCCTCGTCGGCTACGTGGTTCCCGACGAGGGCTTCGACAGACAGGTGGCGCGTGGTGAGCTCGCCGAGATGCTGCCGGCTCCCCTGATCCCGCTGCTCGCGACCGTCGACGATCTGCCTGTGCGCACATCGGGCAAGGTCGACAAGGCGGCACTGCCGTGGCCCCTCGATTCCGGCGACGAGGGCGGATCCTCGCTCTCCGGCACCGCAGCGTGGCTCGCCGAGCAGTGGTTCGCCGTGCTCGGCATCCGCCCGAGCGATGAGGACGCAGACTTCTTCCAGCTGGGCGGAGGCTCGCTCGCCGCCGCCCAGCTGGTCTCGCGCCTGCGCACCCGGGCGCCCGAGTTCACGATGACCGACGTCTACGATCTGCCGCGGCTTCGTCAGATGGCCGATGCCGTCGATGACGAGGCCGACGATGAAGACACCGCAGAGCGGGTCTTCAGCCAGCAGGCACCGACACCGCGGCGCATGCAGTGGGTGCAGACGATCGCGGGCCTGCCGCTGTTCGTGTTCACCGGCATCCGCTGGCTGCTCTTCCTGCTCACCGCGAGCTGGATCCTGCGCCTGTCGCCCGGATTCGAATTCCTTCCCGAGGTTCCGCTGTGGACGATCATCGTGGGCCTGGTGATCTTCGTGACCCCGCTGGGCAAGATGACCATCGCCGCGGTCGCCGCCCGCCTGCTGCTCGGGGGACTCCGGCCCGGCGACTACCCGCGAGGCGGCGGCGTGCACCTGCGGCTGTGGCTCGCCGAGCAGATCGCGCAGCAGGTCGACCCTGTCGGCCTCGCCGGAGCACCCTGGGTCGTCTACTACGCCCGAGCGCTCGGTGCGCGCATCCACAAGGACGTCGATCTGCACACGGTCCCTCCGATCACGGGCATGCTCGACATCGGGGCCGGGGCCTCGATCGAGCCCGAGGTCGACCTCACCGGATACTGGATCGACGGCGACACGGTGCGCATCGGCGGCATCCGCATCGGCGCAGACTCGACGATCGGCGCACGAAGCACCCTCGCCCCCGGCACCAAGATCGGCCGCGGCGCCGAGATCGCACCGGGTTCGGCCGTGTTCGGACGCGTGCGCTCCGGGCAGCGCTGGGCCGGATCCCCGGCGGCACGCGTCGGCGGTGTCTCGAAGCCGTTCGCGGCCGGTCGTCCTCCGAGCCGCACCCGTTGGCTGTGGGCCTATGCCGCATCCTCGGCGTTCCTGGGCCTGCTGCCCGTCGTCTCGCTTGCTGCGGGGGCGTGGGTGGTGGCACTCGGCATCCGAGGAGCTGACTCCCTCACGTCCGCGATTCCCGGCATCCTGGCGCTGCTCGTGCCCGCCGTGCTGCTCGCTGGTCTGGTCTTCGCCGTCCTCGTGCTGGCTCTGGTGCGCCTGCTCGGCCTCGGCCTGTCAGAGGGCGTCTACCCCGTGCGCTCTCGCGTCGCGTGGCAGGCATGGACGACCGAACGCCTCCTCGACTCTGCTCGCACCTTCCTCTTCCCGCTGTACTCCAGCAGCTTCACCCCGTTCTGGCTGCGCGCCCTCGGGGCCGACGTCGGTCGCGATGTCGAGGCGTCGACCGTGCTGCTCATCCCGAAGCTCACCACGATCGCCGACGGCGCGTTCCTCGCCGACGACACGATGGTCGCCACCTACGAGCTGCAGGGCGGGTGGATGCGGCTGGGCACCGCGCGGATCGGCAAACGCGCGTTCCTCGGCAACTCCGGCATGGCGGCCGGTGGGCACAACGTGCCCCGAGACGGTCTGGTGGCCGTGCTCTCTGTCGCGCCGCCCAAGGCCAAGGCCGGGTCGTCGTGGTTGGGCTCGCCGGCCGCCCGACTGCGTCGTGTCGTCAACGACTCCGACCTCGAGCGCACCTACCGCCCGCGCGCCGGTCTGCGCGTGGCACGAGCACTGTGGGAGCTGGGCCGCATCATCCCGGTGTTCGTGACCTGTGCGATCGGCCTGGCCGTGATGCTCACGCTCGCCACCGTGGTCGACGCCTGGGGTCTCGGATGGGCGGTCGTGCTCTCGAGCGCCGTCATGCTCGCCGCCGGCGCGATCGCCGCACTCGTCACGACCGCAGCGAAGTGGATCATCGTCGGGCCGATCCGCGCGGGAGAGCATCCGCTCTGGTCGAGCTTCGTCTGGCGCACCGAGGTGTCCGACACCTTCACCGAGATGGTCGCGGCCCCGTGGTTCGCGAACTCGGCATCCGGCACCCCCGCACTCGCCATCTGGCTGCGCACGCTCGGAGCCAAGATCGGTCGAGGCGTCTGGACCGACAGCTACTGGCTGCCCGAACCCGACCTCGTGACGCTCGGCGACGGCGCGACGGTGAACCGCGGATGTGTGGTTCAGACGCATCTGTTCCATGATCGAGTGATGAGCATCGACGCAGTGACCCTCGAGAACGGTGCGACCCTCGGGCCGCACAGCGTGATCCTCCCCGCCGCGACGATCGGAGCGGACGCGACGGTCGGCCCTGCGTCGCTCGTGATGCGCGGCGAGTTCGTGCCGGTCGGCAGCCGATGGAGCGGCAACCCCATCGGACCGTGGCGTGCCGTCAAGGTGCGTTCCTACCAGGCGTCGGACGCATGAACGTCGACCCCTACACCCCGCACAGCGGCGATCGGCGCTACGGGGTGCTGCACTACGACCTCGCGATCGACTACCGCGTGGCCACGAACCGCCTGGCTGGCATCGCGACGATCCGGTTGCGGATGCAGGAGTCGACCAAGCACATATCCCTCGACCTGGTCGGCCTCAAGGCCACGAAGGTGCGGGTGAGCGGCGACCGGGCCGCCTCGTTCCGCCAGGACGACCGTCGGCTCAAGGTGACCTTCGGCGGCGAGCGCACGAGCGGTCAGGAACTCACCGTCACGGTCGAGTACTCCGGGGCCCCCTCGCCCCGCCGCACCCGGTGGGGGCTCCTCGGCTGGGAAGAGCTCGAAGACGGCGTGCTGGTCGCGTCGCAGCCCACGGGTGCCCCGACCTGGTTCCCGTGCAACGACATCCCCTCCGACAAGGCGACGTATCGTCTGGAGTTCACGGCCGATCCCGAGTACACCGTCGTGAGCGGCGGCACAGCCACCCGGTCGACGCAACGGGGACGCACTCGATGGACCTTCGACCAGCCGGTGCCGACGGCCACGTATCTGATGACGGTGCAGCTCGGTCAGTACGACGACGACAGGGTCGAGCTCGGCACGACTCCGGGGCGTCTGTTCCACCCCCGGGCGCTCGCACCGCGGGTGCGCTCCGACTTCGCCGCATTGCCGCAGATGATGGAGACGTTCGTCGAGGCCTTCGGTCCGTATCCCTATGAGTCGTACAAGATCGTCGTCACCCCCGACGTCCTCGAGATCCCCCTCGAGGCGCAGGGCATGGCGATCTTCGGAGCGAACCACGTCGACGGCCTGGGGGGCAGTGAGCGCCTGATCGCGCACGAGCTCGCGCACCAGTGGTTCGGCAACAGCGTCGGCGTCGCCCGCTGGCAGGACATCTGGCTGAACGAGGGGTACGCGTGCTACTCGGAATGGCTGTGGTCGGAGGCCGCAGGAGGGCCCACCGCCCACGCGAAGGCTCTGATGCACCACGCCAGCCTCCGCATCCTGCCCCAGGATCTCGTGCTCTCGGACCCCGGCCCGACTGACATGTTCGACGACCGCGTGTACAAGCGGGGCGCGCTCACCCTCCACGCCCTGCGTCTGACCATCGGCGACGAGCGGTTCTTCGCTCTGACTCGGGAGTGGACGTCGCGCTTCGCCGGGCTCGCAGTGACGAGCGATGACTTCCTCGGACTCGTCGACGAGGTCGCCGACGGTCGGGCGCGCGCGCTCGTGCGGACCTGGATCGACGAGCTTCCGCTGCCCGCCCTCCCTGCTGCTCCCCTCCGGCGCTGACGAGGAGAATCAGCCGACGGCGACGCTCACCACGTATCCGGGTGGCCCACCGAGCGTCGTGACCTCGAGGGGACGCAGACGTCCGGGCAGCACCGCTGACCACACGCACGGCTCGGACTCATCAGCGTGCGGCTGCAGGATCACCTCCGACGGGTCGATCTCGAAACCGCGCCCGTCCGCCTTGACAGCCGCCTCGATGCGCGTCCACGCACCGAGATCCGGGGCGCGCCCGTCGGGGAACATCGACCCCAATCCCTCGACACGGCCGGCTGCCGCTTCCTCCTCGACGTCGACGCCCAACTCGATCGACCCCGCCGACGCCGCGACGACGACGAGATCCTCCGCGTGGCTCACGCTGAGCGAGACGCCGGCCGACCGCGGGCGGCCGTGTTCCGCGCCGCATCTGGCGCAGCGGCTGAAGAGCAGCACCTCATCGGAGCCTCGGATCCTGCGCACGAGTGCGCGGATCAGCGCCCTTCCCGCAAGAAAGGACTCGGCGCGGCTGCCACTCAGCTGACGGAGGCGGTCGATCTGCCCCTGCCCCATCGCGGCGGCGTCGGTCTCGGTGAACCCATGAAGATCAGAGGGCCGCGCCCACACGACGGTCGCGTCGCGCCAGGTGATCTCGCCCATCAGTCCGCCTGCTCCCATCGGATGGACAGTCGAAGATCGGAGACTCAGACCTCGAAATCGACGGCCACGCGCGACGCGACCACCGAGCGCACGTACGTCACGACTTCTTCGTGCGCCGGATGCACCTGGTACTCCTCGAGCGCGTCGATCGAATCGACGTCCGCAACCAGCGTGACGTCCCAGTTCGCGTCCGGGTATGCGACGTTCGCGCCCGCGGAGATCGAGCGGAGCTGCGGCACGACGCCGTCGAGTGCGTTCAGCCGGCGAGCAACCTCGGCGGCCTGTTGGGCGCGCGTCGCCGCATCGTCCGCCGCGAGCTTCCAGGTGACGACGTGACGGATCATCGCGCTTCCTTCTTCAGAGCATCGTGCTGCACAGCGGCCTCGAGAGCCTCGCGCAGTCGGTCGGCCGACAGGCGCCAGTGCGCATGCAGCTCCCCATCGATGAGGACGACGGGGATCTTCTCCCACCACAGCTCGTAGAGTGCGGGGTCGTCCTTGATCGACGCCTCGACGATCTCGATGCGCTCGGCAGCCGCGTCGGGGAGCTCGGCGACCACGGAGTCGATGATCTCGGACGCCACGTCGCACAGGTGGCAGTCGGGCTTGCCGATGAGGGTCAGCGTGGTCACGCCGACGGCACCTCGACATCGCGGCCCTGAGCGATCCACTCGCCAGTCCCACCCTCGACGTTGGTCGCGTCGTACCCGCGGGATTCGAGCGCCTCGACGACGCGCGCCGAGCGTCCGCCGGCCTGGCAGATGACGTCGAACGACTCCGAGGGAAGCTCGTCGAGCCGGTTGCCGATCTCGGACATCGGGATGTTCACCGCCCCGGGGACGTGTCCTGCGGCGAACTCGTCCACTTCGCGGACGTCGATGAGCGGGGTGTTCGAACGCTCGGCGAGCTCGGTGACGGTGATCGACTTCATGGCATGCTCCTGCGACGAGTGGGAAACCGGGGGCAGAGACACAAAGCGCCCGTCCGGAGACAGGCGCTCGTGTCTGGTCGCTTACTTCTTGTTGCGACGCTGGTGGCGAGTCTTACGAAGCAGCTTGCGGTGCTTCTTCTTCGCCATGCGCTTGCGGCGCTTCTTGATGACAGAACCCACGGAAACCTCACTAAGTCAGTGGCTGGGTGTCGTCGGTGACGGACACCCGGGTACGGGCACGGAAAAATGCCTCGGATCAGTCTAGCAAATCGTGGAGCTCCTGCTGCACGCGCTCACGAGACCGAGCCGAGAGCGTCAGCCGACGTCGGCTATCGGTCGTTGCAGGGCATCGGCCACAGCGGATTCCGGAACCCGGAAACTGCGACCGAAGCGAATGGCTGGCAGCTCCCCAGCGTGCACCATCCGATAGACGGTCATCTTCGACACGCGCATGAGTTCGGCGACCTCAGCCACCGTAAGGAACCGGACATCTGGAACCTCGGGCATCCCACGTACCCCTTTCTCGATTTGTGCACACTCTAGGGGGAATCTGGGACGCGTGTAAACCCATGTGGCCTGTGTGATCAGTGAGGATCGCCGACGGTGGCGAACGCTCGTACCGGGAAGGTGCCGAATCCGCGTACAGCCGGAGGAGCCGCGGTGAATCGCGCACCCCGCGCCGGCACCTCGGCGAGACGCGTCAGATGCTCGACCACGTGGATTCCCGCAGCGAGCAGGATGCTGTGCGCCGGACGCTCTCCGCCGCTCTCCGTGTCGTCGATGTTGAGCGAGTCGATCCCGACGAGCGCGACCCCGGCGTCGGCGAGGAATCGCGCTCCTCCTTCGGTGAGGAACGGCGCCCCATGGCCGTACTCCGGCGTTCCGAAGTGCTCACTCCACCCTGTGTCCAGCAGCACGGCGGTGCCGCGCAGTTCGCGATCGGCGAGGGTCACGGCGTCGATCCCCCGGCGCGCATCGCTCCAGGCGTCGTGCAGGTGGAAGACCTCAGTGCGCAGGCCGATGAGGGAGCTGAGCTCGAGCGACGCCAGGTCTCCTCCGTCCTCATACCGGTGAAAGGGCGAGTCGAGGTAGGTGCCCGTGTTGCCGATCATCGTGATGATGTCCATGGCGAACTGCGTGCCCTGCGCGTACTTCGCACGGGATTCCTCGCGTGTGAGGTGGGGAGTGATGATCGGCACCGGGAGGCCCGGGTAGGTCACGAGGCCGGCCTCGATCGGATGGCTGAGATCGATCACCCGCCACGCGTCTTCGGCCGGAACCTCGATCCCACGGCTGCCGCGGTGAACCTCTTCGACGATGCGCAGCCGCTGCAGCTCGACCGTGCTCACGAGAGCGAGACCGAGATGCCGCACCAGCAGCGCACCGATCTCGTCAGCCCCCAGGTTCGGATCGGGGAGGTCGAGGCAGAAGCTCTCACCGCTCATCCCCCCGCCGTTCGCGAACGAGATGGTGAAGTCGAAATGCGCTCGGTACGGGGGCGAAGCTGTCGTCATGCTCACATCATGGCAAGCGCGCGACGCCGTCAGCGAGACCTGTTCGTTCTCGCCGCTCGCTCGCGCGCCTCGCGGAGCGCCTGCCGCTCGGCCCTGTGCGCGAGTCGAAGCGCCTTCTCGGCCTCGCGCACGGCCTTCTGGGCATCCTTGAGACGCCGGTCGCCCGCGAGCTCGACAGGGTCGAGGGCGATCCAGTCGGTCACCGGCTGCGCCGGCGTCCCGCGGTCGAGGGCGGCGATGTAGGCGTCGACGCCGTCGAACACGCGCTCGATGCCGAATCGGAACGGATCGGATGCCGACGTGAACACCCCATCGTCTATCGCCCGGCGCAGCGCGGGGAACTCGTCCGCGGTGATGACGCGGTCGTACAGGTCTGACTCGCGCCGCGCCACCTCCTCCGGCGTGAGCCCGCTGCCTCGCGACTGCTCCGTGTAGCCCGCCTGCACGATTCCGCACCACCGGGCGTTGCCTGTGACGGCGAGCGCCACAGCCACGCGCTCATCGGCCGAGAGTGGCGTCGCCTCCAGCGCCTCGAGACTCGCGTCCAGCCACGCAGAGCTGTGGGGTGTTATCGGCGAGCCGTTGATCGGCAGGGACAGCATCCAGGGGTGCCGTTGATACAGGAGCACCTGCTCCGTGTACAGCGCGAGCAGCCGCTCGCGCCATCCGTCGATGTCTCGCACCGCCTCAGGCGGCAGGCCCGTGGCCTGCTCCTGCATGAGCAGCAGGAGGTCGTCCTTCGCGCTCACGTATCGATAGAGGGACATAGGCGTGAACCCGAGTGCCGAAGCGACGGCCGCCATCGAGACGGCGCCGATCCCGTCGGCATCCGCCAGCTCGACGGCCGCGTCGACGATGCGCTCGACGCTCATCTCGCGCTTGGGCCCTCGCTGGGGGTTCGTCGCGACCCCCCAGGCGAGTGCGATGCCGCGCGGCAGCTCCGGAGGCTCGATCTCGGTCATGCCGCCATCTTACTTCTGTGTATTACGTAAACCGTGTGTTACTGTCATACACAATTGCGTATGACACACACAGTTCTACTCGCACAGAGCTCCGAACCGAAAGGAAAGCACCGATGAATCAGGCGATCGAAGTCCGCGGGCTGAGCAAGGCCTTCGGAAGCAGGCCCGTCATCGACGACCTCGACTTCGCCGTGTCCCGCGGAGAGGTCTTCGCGCTGCTCGGGCCGAACGGCGCGGGCAAGACGACCACGATGAACATCCTCACGACCTTGACTGCCGCAGATTCCGGCGCTGCTCTCGTCGCGGGATTCGACACGAGATCCGAAGCTCGAGAGGTCCAGCGGCGGATCAGCCTCACCGGACAGTCCGCCGCCGTCGACGACGCCCTGACCGCAGTCGAGAACGTGGTCATGTTCGCCCGCCTCGCGGGCATGACCCGGAGCGAGTCGGCGCGGCGCGCGACCGAGCTCATCACGCGTTTCGACCTGATCGAGGCGGCGACGCGATCCGTGCGCACGTTCTCCGGAGGCATGAGGCGTCGTCTCGACCTCGCTCTGAGCTTCGTCGTCACCCCCGAGGTGCTCTTCCTCGACGAACCCACGACGGGTCTCGACACTCGAAGCAGGCGCGATCTCTGGGAGCTCATCCGCGCTGTCGCGGCCTCGGGCACCACTGTTCTGCTCACGACGCAGTATCTCGAGGAGGCCGATCAGCTCGCCGATCGCATCGCCGTCCTGCACGAGGGACGCATCGCCGCGCTCGGCACACCCGGAGAGCTCAAGGCGCGCATCGGCGGCGACACGGTCGAGCTGCACGACGCCCACGGCGAGCTGGTGCGCGAGATCGCCACGAACGGCACCGTCGCCGACCTGCGGCGAGCGCTCGACCGCCTGGACGAGGAGGGCCTCGATGGCGTTGTCTCGCTGCGGCGTCCGACTCTCGACGATGTCTTCCTCGCAGTCACCACGACCGAGCCCGCCGAACTCACGAAGGAGCACTCATGAACGCCACGACCGCCGATGCTCTCACGGCGCCCTCGACACTCCGGCCGCGACCACGGCTGCGGGGCCTGACGGCCGAGAGCGTCTTCGTCGGGAGAAGTCTGCGGCACTCGCTGCGAGACGGCGAATCGCTGCTGATGGCGGTCCTGCTGCCCGTGATGCTCATGCTGATGTTCACGTGGGTGTTCGGCGGCGCGATCGACCCGTCCGGTGCATACGTCGACTATGTCGTGCCCGGCATCATCCTCACGTGCGCCGGCTTCGGGGCCTCGTCGACCGCCGTGTACGTCGCCAACGACATGCGCACGGGGATCATCGACCGCTTCCGCACCATGCCGTTGCGCGCGAGCGCGGTGCTCACCGGTCATGTCGTGGCGAGCCTGCTTCGCAATCTGGTCGCCACGGCGATCGTGATCGTCGTGGGCATCCTCGTGGGCTTCCGGCCCGATGCCTCGTTCGTCGAATGGCTGGCGTTGGCCGGACTCATCGCTCTGTACATCCTGGCGATCACCTACCTGTTCGCGGCGATCGGCCTGGCGGCGAGGTCACCGGAAGGCGCGAACGGATACGGGTTCGTGCTGCTGTTCCTCCCCTACCTCTCGAGCGCCTTCGTGCCGGTGGCGAGCATGCCAGGGTGGCTGCAGCCCGTCGCGACGTACCAGCCGATCACACCGATCGTCGACACGATCCGCGGCCTGCTCACGGGCACTCCGGTGGAGGCGGCACCGCTGTGGGCGATCGGCTGGTGCGTCGTGATCCTGGCCAGCTCGGTCGCGTGGGGTGCATGGCTGTTCCGACGCAGGTCCGCTCGCCGCTGAGGAACCGACTCTCGCGAACGGGCGCCCGGGTCACAGCGGAGACATAGGACGTTTGCCGCAACCGTTCAGGGTGCACTGGGATGCTGAACCCACGACTCACGATGGCACCGTCCGAGTCCACGCGGGCTGGGGCCCGCGGCCACGCCCCCGTTGACAAGCCCCCCGTTGTCATCGGGGGCGAAGTGCGTCCGGGGCGTCAGCCGCCGAAGCGCTTGAGCGCGGTGGCGACGACGTGCTTCGCAGATGCCGCGGCACGGCCGACGACCTCGGCAGCGTGCGCGGCCCCGTCGGGAAGCGGCAGTCCGGGGTAGTCGATGTCAGGCGCATCGTCACCGTAGGCGTCCATGAGGAACGGGACGAGCCAGTCGTCGACGACCTCCAACGGCTCGACAGCGAGGCTGTAGAAGCGGCGCTGACCGTCTTCGCGCACGCTCACGAGCTCGGCCTCGCGGAGCACCTTCAGATGCTTCGAGACGGTGGGCTGGCTGATGCCCAGATCGGCGACGATCTGGCTCACGCTGGTACCGGCGTCCCCTTCGGTGGTGCGTCGCAGGAGAAGCTGGAGGATGTCGCGCCTCGTACCGTCTGCGATCACGTCGAAGATGTCCGTCATGTGATCAGGGTAGTCGTCCCCGGCACGGAGTACCATGACGAAGGCTCGGCGATCGGCGTCGTGCAGCCGCGGTGCGCGGCGAGGGGAAAGCGAAGGGGGACTCGATGTCGGGCATCGCTTCGGCGTCGTCACCTCGACAGCGTCTTCAGAATGCCGCCTCCTGGGGCAAGCACATCGTCACCTCGTCGCCCTCGCGCTTCGCGATCGTCATCTTCGCGCTGCTCATCCTCCTGTTCACCGTGCTGCTGTCGCTGCCGATCGCGTCGGCATCGCGCACGGTCACCCCGCTGGCCGACGCGCTGTTCACCGCCGTGTCCACCATCTGCGTCACCGGTCTCGCCACCGTCGACATGGCGAATCACTGGTCTCCCTTCGGGCACGTGCTGATCTTCGTCGGTGTCAACATCGGCGGGCTCGGTGTGCTCACCCTGGCATCGCTGATGGGTCTCGTCATCTCCAAGCGCCTCGGGCTGCGGGCCAAGCTGATGGCGGCCGGCGACACGAACCCGCTGCGAGCGCACGGCGGCGTCGTGAACGAGAGCCAGACCGTTCGGCTGGGCGAGGTCGGCCAGCTCCTGCGCACCGTCGCGGTGTCGTCGCTCATCATCGAAGGCGCACTCGCGGTACTCCTCTACCCCGCACTGGTCCTCGCGGAGGTCGACCCGATCGCCGCCCTGTGGGAGGCTCCGTACTTCGCGGCCATGGCGTTCACGAACACCGGCTTCGCTCCCAACGACGGCGGCGTGGCCGTCTTCGCCGACGACTATCTCGTGCTGTCTCTTCTGATGGTGGGCGTCTTCCTCGGCAGCATCGGCTTCCCCGTGATCTACACACTGGCCAAGCACGTGTGGCACGTGAAGAAGTGGTCGCTGCACACCAAGCTCACCCTCGTGACCACCGTGCTCCTGTTCGTGCTCGGCGCAGCCGTGTTCCTCATCCTCGAATACGCGAACCCGAAGACGTTCGGCTCGATGGACGCGGCGGACACCACCTTCCAGGCCTTCTTCCTCTCGGCGATGACCCGTTCGGGCGGCTTCAACGTGATCGAGATGGACGACCTCAACGGCTCGTCGTTGCTGGCCGCGAGCATGCTGATGTTCGTCGGCGGCGGCTCGGCATCCACCGCCGGAGGAATCAAGGTCACCACGCTCGCCGTGCTCGCCATCGCCGTGTGGTCTGAGGCGAAGGGACGCCAGTCGGTCGAGGTCTTCGGCCGCCGCATCCCCAGCGACGTGCAGCGTGTGGCACTCAGCGTCGTCGCCTGGGGCGCCACAATCGTCGCCCTGTCGACGATCATCATCGCCCAGATCACCAAGGCCGACATCAGTCATGTGCTGTTCGATGTGATCTCGGCATTCGGCACCGTCGGCCTGTCGACCGGCCTCACGGCCGAGCTCCCCGATTCCGCCTCGTACGTGCTCGCGACCACCATCTTCATGGGGCGCGTTGGTACAGTGACTCTCGCCGCGGCAGTCGCCGCGACATCGCGATCGCAGTATTACTCGCTGCCCGTGGAAAGGCCGATCGTTGGTTGAAGTGCTCCGGGGCGACGCTCCCGTACTCGTCATCGGCCTCGGCCGCTTCGGCGCCGCATGCGCCGGCGAGCTCGACCGCCTCGACCGCGAGGTCCTCGCGATCGACGGCAACCTGGAGCTCGTCCAGAAGTGGTCCGACCGCGTCACGCACACCGTTCAGGCCGACGCCAAGAACATCGACGCCCTGCGTCAGATCGGCGCCCAGGACTTCCAGGTCGCCGTCGTCGCCGTCGGCTCGTCGATCGAGGCATCCGTGCTGATCACCGCGAACCTGGTCGACCTCAAGGTGCCGCAGATCTGGGCGAAGGCCGTCTCGCAGTCGCACGGCAAGATCCTCGCCCGAGTGGGCGCCAACCACGTCATATACCCCGAGCGCGAAGCCGGAGAGCGCGTCGCTCACCTCGTCTCCGGACGGATGCTCGACTTCATCCGCTTCGACGACGACTTCGTCCTCGCGAAGATGTACCCGCCGAAGTTCATCCGCGGCGTGGGTCTCAACGAATCCGGCGTGCGCAGCAAGTACAAGGTCACCGTCGTCGGCGTGAAGAGCCCCGGCAAGCCGTTCCGCTACGCCGAGGCGAACACGATCGTCACGAATCACGACCTCATCATCGTCTCCGGAACGAACAGCGACATCGAACGCTTCGCGGCCCTCGACCGCTGAACGACAGCCCTCCGCGAGTTCAGGCGTCGATGTCGAGCGTGATCTCGACGACGTCGTCGATCCCGACGCTCTCCCGATCCTGCAGCGCCTTCTTGATCGGAACGATGTAGCCGCCGTCCTTCGGCCACAGTGCCGTCGTCACGGTCGTGCGTCCGATCGTCACGGACGCGGGGATCATGCCCCACCCATAGGTGACGACGCCGGCGATCTCGCCGATCATCTCGCTCTCGACCGGCGGCACGGTGACGAAATGGAACGGCGCGGGTCCGCGCCAGTAACCAGATCTCTCCCGAGAACCGCAGCTGCATGTCAGCCTCCTGCGGCGAGTTCCTTCGCCCGGGCCAGTGCCGCATCGGCGGCTTCCGCGAACGTCCGGTCGAGGTGCGCGTCCTGCAGCACCGCGACGGCCCGCTCTGTGGTGCCCTTCGGACTCGTGACCCTGCGGCGGAGTTCCGACGGCTCCTCCCCCGATGCGTCGAGCAGTGCCGTTGCTCCGATGAAGGTCTGCTCCACCATGATCCGCGCATCGCTCTCGCTGAAGCCCATGCCGATGGCGGCCTTCGTCAGCTCCTCGATGAGCAGATAGACGTAGGCGGGGCCCGACCCGGAGATCGTCGAGAGCGCATCGATCTGCGACTCGGGCACCTCGACCACAGCGCCCACTGTCGCGAAGAGGCGGTGCACGAGGGCGAGATCGTCAGCGGATGCGGCTGCACCCGCCGCGAGGCCCGTGACGCCCTTGCCGACGGTCGACGGAGTGTTCGGCATCGAGCGGATGACGCGGACGCCGTCACCGAGGTTGTCGGCGAAGGTCTGCAGAGTGACACCGGCAGCAAGACTGACCACGATCGCGTCGTCGGCCAGTGAGGGCGCGATCTCGCGCAGCAGATCGGGGACCATCGCCGGCTTCACGCCGACCAGGACGATACGAGCCGACTGAGCCGCCCGCGCATTGCCGTCCGGCGTCTCGGTGAGCGAGATGCTCGTGACGCCGTCGAGGTCCGCGAGGGCCGCGGCCTTCTCGGGCGTGCGGTTGGTCGCGACGATGCCCCCGTCCACCGGGATGCCGGATGCGACGACCCCGCGGAGGATCGCGCCGCCCATCGAACCGGCACCGAGGAAAGCGAGGGCGGGAAGAGAGTCAGCCATGTCGTCATCCTACGGCGGGCGCACCCGGCGGCGACGGGCGAGCGGATCTAGACTCGACGCATGAGTGCATCCGGCGGCGGCAAGGCCATTCTCGCGGCGTTCCTGGCGAATCTGGGCATCGCCCTGGCGAAGTTCGTCGCCTGGGCGCTCTCAGGGTCGGCATCGATGCTCGCCGAGGCGATCCACTCCGTCGCCGACTCCGGCAACCAGCTGCTGCTCATGCTGGGCGGCCGCAAGGCGAAGCGCGAGGCCGACCGGGCGCACCCGTTCGGCTACGGCCGCGAGCGCTACGTCTACGCGTTCGTCGTGTCGATCATCCTGTTCTCGGTCGGTGGCCTGTTCGCGATCTACGAGGCGATCGACAAGCTCACCCACCCGCACGAGCTGGACGAGACCTGGTGGTGGCTGCCGCTCCTCGTGCTCGTCATCGCGATCGGCCTCGAGTCGTTCTCGCTGCGCACGGCGGTCAAGGAGAGCAACCTGGTGCGTGACGAGGGCCAGTCGTGGGTCTCGTTCGTCCGCCGCGCCAAGGCCCCGGAGCTTCCCGTCGTGCTCCTCGAGGATGTCGGAGCCCTCACCGGACTCACGTTCGCGCTGCTCGGCGTCGGTCTCACGGTGATCACCGGAAACCCGGTGTTCGATGCCCTCGGCACCCTGATGATCGGCATCCTGCTGGTGCTGATCGCCATCGTTCTCGGCGTCGAGACCAAGAGCCTGCTCGTGGGCGAGGGCGCCACGCCCGCCGATCACGACCGCATCGTCGACGCGATCAATGCGGGCGACGAGATCGAGAAGATCATCCACATGAAGACGCTCTACCTCGGGCCCGATGAGCTGATGGTCGCCGCGAAGATCGCGCTCAACGCCGACAAGCCCCTGCGCGAGGCGGCCGTCGACATCGACGCGATCGAGGCGCGCATCCGCGAGGCCGTGCCGACGGCACGGGTGATCTACATCGAGCCCGACGTCTACCGGCCGTCGCTCGACCCCGAGCCGTCGACCGACGTGTTCGTGCTCAAGTCCTCGGACTGATCTCCCCCGACGACATCTGCCGTCAGCGGCGCTGCTCGAAGAAGTCCCGCAGCAGCGTCGTCGCGGCGTCTGCCTCGACCCCGCCGATGACCTCGGCGCGATAGGGCAGCCGTCGATCGCGCAGCACGTCGTACATGGATCCGGCGGCCCCCGCCTTGTCGTCCCAGGCGCCGAAGACGACCCGGCCGATCCGGGCCTGCAGGATCGCGCCCGCGCACATGAGGCAGGGCTCGAGAGTGACGACGAGAGTGTGGCCGTCGAGGTTCCAGGAGCCGACGGATGCCGCAGCCGCCCGCAGCGCGTCGACCTCGGCGTGACCGGTCGGGTCACCGGTCGCCTCGCGGTTGTTGCGCCCCTCGGCGACGATC
This sequence comes from Microbacterium sp. AC035, assembly GCF_979258485.1. Taxonomy (NCBI): domain Bacteria; kingdom Bacillati; phylum Actinomycetota; class Actinomycetes; order Micrococcales; family Microbacteriaceae; genus Microbacterium; species Microbacterium sp. AC035. Next base: position 3,662,142 of record NZ_OZ409858.1, on the reverse strand, counting down.
CGCCCTTCGGCGTCGAGCACCACCGCCCCGACGGGGATCTCCGACGCGGCCGCTGCCTCGGCCGCGAGCGCGAGAGCGCGTCTCATCGCGCTGAGGTCGGCGGCGGTCATGGGTCGAGCCTACGACAGCCACGGGAGCGGCCACTCGCATCCGATGTCGTACGCGAGCGTCCGGCGCATTAGCCTGTAAGCATGCGTGTCCACGTCGCCGACCACCCTCTCGTCACTCACAAGCTCTCGGTGCTGCGCGACCATCGCACACCGTCGCCGGTCTTCCGCCAGCTGACCGAAGAACTCGTGACGCTGCTCGCGTACGAGGCGACCCGCAACGTGAAGGTCAGCCCGATCGAGATCACCACTCCGGTGACCACGACGATGGGCGTGAAGATCTCCGAGCCGCGGCCGATCGTCGTCCCGATCCTGCGTGCGGGACTCGGCATGCTCGAGGGACTCGTCAAGCTCCTGCCGACCGCAGAGGTCGGATTCCTCGGGATGGTCCGCGATGAGGAGACCTTCGAGCCGACCACCTACGCCGAGCGCCTTCCCGACGATCTCAGCGACCGCCAGTGCTTCGCGATCGATCCGATGCTCGCGACAGGCGGCTCGCTGGCTGCGGCCATCCAGTTCCTCTTCGACCGAGGAGCCAAGGACGTCACCGCGATCTGCCTGCTGGGCACCCCGGAGGGCCTCGCCGCGATCGAGGCTCTCGTCGGAGACCGCGATGTGACGATCGTGCTCGGTGCTCTCGATGAGCGTCTCAACGAGAAGGGCTACATCGTTCCCGGACTCGGCGACGCCGGCGATCGGCTCTACGGCACCGTCTGACGGACCCCCGGCTCGCCCTCGTCGAGCAGCTCAACGCCGAAGCCGGCGACGACGTCGCGCACCTCGTCGAGGTAGCGCTTCGCCTGTGCGGTGAGGGGGATGGCGGTGCGTCCGACCCATCCGATCTCGATGTGATCGTCGACCTCGAGAGGAACCGCCACGATCTCGGGGTCGAGATCATCGCTGATGATGCCGGTGGAGATCGTGTACCCGTCGAGTCCGATCATGAGGTTGAAGATCGTCGCTCGATCGGAGACCCTGATCTCCCGCGCACTCGAGAGGGTCGAGAGGATCTCCTCCGCGAAGTAGAACGAGTTGTTCGCCCCTTGATCGAAGGTGAGCCGCGGCAGCCCGATGAGATCGTCGAGGGTCGCACGGTCTCTGGAGGCGAGCGCGTTGCGTCGTGAGACGAAGATGTGCGGCTCGGCGATGAAGAGAGGATGGAACGCGAGGCCCGAGTCGCGGAGCAGCTTGTCGATGACGTTCCGGTTGAAGTCGTTGCGGAAGAGGATGCCGAGTTCGCTGCGGAGCGTCCGTACATCTTCGATGATGTCCCACGTGCGGGTCTCGCGCAGTGAGAACTCGTATTCGGCCGCGTTCGTGCCCTTGACCATCCGTACGAACGCGTCGACCGCGAAGGAGTAGTGCTGCGTCGACACCCCGAGGAGACGGCGCGACGGCGGCCGGCCGAGGTAGCGCTGCTCGAGCAGCTCGGCCTGCTCGACGATCTGTCGGGCGTACCCGAGGAACTCCGAGCCGTCGCTGGTGAGCGTGACGCCCCGGGCCGAACGAGTGAGAAGAGCGCGCCCCACCCGGCTCTCCAGGTCTTTCATCGCCGCCGACATGGTCGGCTGAGCGACATAGAGCATCTCGGCCGCCGCTGTGATCGATCCTTCCGCGGCGACTTCGATGAAGTACTGGAGCTGCTGCAGCGTGATGCCGCTCGATCGCCTGGCCATAGGAGAAGGCTATATCACCGCATAGCGGAGCCGAATTACCCGATGACCGGGATGCGGCCGCACGATGGGAACACAGCATTTCGCGAGGCCGAGTCGGCCTCTGATCCCCCGGATTGGCCCCTCATGGCGAACGAGATCACGTTCAGCATCACCACCACCCGCTTCGACGAGGACTACGCCCCGTCTGACAGCTCGCGGATCACCACCAACTTCGCCAACCTCGCGCGTGGTGAGCGGCGTCAGCAGAATCTCCGCAACGCCCTCGCGATGATCGATCAGCGGTTCAACGATCTTGTGCGCGGAGACAGCCCTGACCGGTATTCGGTCGAGCTCGACATCGTCTCCGTGCAGCTGCGATTCGCCGACGGTGAAGATCGAGACTTCCCCGTGCTCGAGGTGCTGGACATCCACATCGTCGACCGGCTGACCGGCGAACGCCACCAGGGCATCGTGGGGAACAACTTCTCCTCCTACCTGCGCGACTACGACTTCAGCGTCGTCCTACCCGCGGCGAGCGCGGCAGCCGGCGGATTCGCGACTCCCGACGACTTCGGCGTGCTGCACGGCAAGCTCTTCCAGCACTTCCTCGAGTCCGACGCATACCAGGAGCGGTTCCCGACGCTGCCGGTCATCTGCATCAGCGTCTCGACGAGCCGGACGTATCGCCGCACAGGCAATGTCCACCCCGTGCTCGGCATCGAGTACGTGCAGGACTCCTTCTCGCTCACCGACGAGTACTTCGGGAAGATGGGACTGCAGGTGCGGTACTTCATGCCACGCGGCAGCTCCGCTCCGCTCGCCTTCTACTTCCGCGGCGATCTTCTCGGCGACTACTCCGATCTGCAGCTCATCGGCACCATCAGCACGATGGAGACCTTCCAGAAGATCTACCGGCCGGAGATCTACAACGCGCACACCCCCGCCGAGAGCGTCTACCGTCCGAGCCTCGCGCATCAGGACTACGAGCACACGGAGATCACGTACGACCGCGAGGAGCGCAGCCAGCTCGCTGTCGCCCAGGGACGCTATGCGGATGAGCACTTCGTCACGCCTCATCGCCGAGTGCTGGATGAGTGGGCAGCCTCCTACCCCGCTCCGTCCGCCCTCGCTCCGACCTCCCCCGCTCCGGTCCGATGACCGGCGAGGAATCGAAGGTCGTGGGACCGCTGCTGCCCACCTCGATCGTCGGAAGCCTGCCGAAGCCTGCGTGGCTCGCGCGGCCGGAGGTGCTCTGGTCGCCGTGGGAGCTGCAGGGTGATGCGCTCGTGGAGGGAAAGCATGATGCGCTGCGCGCCGCAGTGCACGAGCAGCGTCGTCGCGGCATCGACATCATCAGCGACGGGGAGCAGACCCGCCAGCACTTCGTCACCACCTTCATCGAGCATCTCGACGGCGTCGACTTCGAGAACCGCGAGACGGTGCGCATCCGCGATCGCTACGACGCGAGCGTGCCCACGGTGGTGGGTGCGGTGACCCGTCCGAAGCCCGTGTTCGTGGACGACGCGACGTTCCTGCGTCAGCAGACCGATCAGCCGATCAAGTGGGCGCTCCCTGGCCCGATGACGATGATCGACACCCTCGCCGACCGCCACTACCGAAGCCGCGAGAAGCTGGCATGGGAGTTCGCGACCATCCTCAACCAGGAGGCGAGAGAGCTCGAGGCGGCGGGAGTCGACATCATCCAGTTCGACGAGCCCGCGTTCAACGTCTTCTTCGACGAGATGAAGGACTGGGGCATCGCGGCACTCGAGCGGGCGGTCGAAGGGCTGAGCGCCGAGACTGCGGTGCACATCTGCTACGGCTACGGGATCAAGGCGAACAACGATTGGAAGGCGACCCTCGGGGCGGAGTGGAGGCAGTACGAGGAGTCGTTCCCGCTGCTGCAGCAGTCCTCCCTCGACATCGTCTCGCTGGAGAGCCACCACTCGCACGTGCCCATGGACCTCATCGAGCTCATCCGCGGCAAGAAGGTCATGCTCGGAGCGATCGACGTGGCGAGCGACCAGGTCGAGACGCCGGAAGAGGTCGCCGACACCCTGCGTCGTGCTCTCGAGTTCGTCGACGCAGAGCTGCTCATCCCGAGCTCGAACTGCGGCATGGCACCTCTGCCGAGGGGCGTCGCGCTCGACAAGCTGAGCGCACTGGCGGCGGGAGCGCGAATGGTCCGCGAAGAGCTCGGCGGCAGCGGGGCCTGATCACGGCATATCCCGGGCGACGCCGAGTCTGCTCAGCGTCGCAGCGAGATCGGAGCTGCGGGGCTCTCGCCCATGACCCCGCAGGCGCGACTCACACGCTCAGTCGGTAGCCGCGCTCGTCTCCGTGGTGGATGAACCCGGCTCTCGCGAGGATCGGCGCAGATGTCGCCGTGCGTCCTTTCACCAGCGCGGTGGTCGCTCCGAGTGCGGCGCTCACTCGGAGCCTCTCGGCGAGGACCGCGCGGTAGGCGCCTCTCCCCCGCGCGTGCTCGAGCGTGGCAGCGCCCCAGAGCCGGGCGAAGCCGTCGACGATCGTGCAGCCGCCGGTGCTCACCGCCTCACCGTCGGGGGCGAGTCGCGCGAGCACTCGGACGTGCGTTCCGGCGTCGAGGTTCGACGTGATCTCGTCGAGTTCCACCCGGAGCCCTTCTTCGTCGAGTGGCTGCTGCTGCCAGACGGGCACGTTGATCCTGTCGGCCTCGCGGACCTGGTCGAGTGTCCGCACGACCTCCGCGCTGATCCCGGCGGGGACGTCGACGTCCGATCCCCCGATCGGGCGAGCGAACACGGCGACGGTGTCGACGTGCTCCGCTCCTCGCCGCCGCAATTCCTCTTCGAGATCGGGGCTATCGGACGCGTTGGTCCAGAATCGGAACTCCGTCTCACGCCAGGCCCTGGTGTGCGCGATCGCGTGATCGAGTACGGCCACGGGATCGGCGTCCGAGTCGACCTGTGATCCGCGCACTCCGCCGCCGAAGCGCTCGGGATACCGGACCAGTTGCAGATGCGTCTTCTGCTGATCGCTGTCGCGGGGAAACCAGACCCATGCCGCTGACGCGCGCAGGATCTCCTCGATCGTATGAGTCATCGCTCACCTCTGCTGCTCATGACGGCGTCAGCTCGCCGCACCGACCAACCGCGCGAAGGCGCTCATGCGAGCGACCCCCTCCGGCGTGCGGGGCAGATCGTCGAGAAGCGCCGGGGAGTGGATGAGGTAGGCCGCGACCTGCGCCCGGGAGATGGCGACGTTGAGCCGGTTCTGCAGAAGCAGGAACTCGGGTCCCCGAGGCGCGTCACGACCGCTGGACGCGGCGAGGGAGGTGATCGAGACCACCGCCTCCTTGCCCTGGAAGTTGTCGACAGTGCCCACCGGGACGTCGGGGAACCCCGCCGCGGCGAGCGCGTCGTGAACGGTCTGACGCTGCGCGTTGTAGGGCGCGACCACGATGATGTCGCTCTGAGCGAGCGGGCGAACCGTCGCGTCCGCGTCGTTGTCGGTGAAGGCGCGCCCGACGAGGTCACGAACGAGTGCCACCACCTGAGCCGCCTCTTCCGGGGAGTCGGTGGCATTGCCGCGATGTCGCAAGGGGACGACGTGGAGCCCCGCATCGACGCCGGCGATCGCTCTCCGTTCGGTGCCGGGGGCGGAGGCGAGCCGCCCGGCGTACGCGAGCTTCGACACGGGGGCGGCGACGAACGGATGCATGCGCCACGACTTCGCGAGGAAGTAGCCGTAGTCGGCTGCGATGACCGCATCGCCGTCCATGACCCAGCCGAGCGCCGAGGTGTCGACGGGCTCGGGGTGCGCGCCCTGACTGACCTGAGGAAGCTGCTGCGGGTCTCCGAGCAGCAGCAGCCGCTGTGCGCCTGCGGCGACGGCGATCGTGGAGGCGAGCGAGAACTGCCCCGCCTCATCGACCACGAGGAGGTCGAGCCCCGCCCGTTCGACGCGGGCGGTGTTGCTGAAGTCCCAGGCCGTGCCTCCGACGACGGCGCCGTGTTCGGCGTGCTCACCGAGGAACGACGCCATGCCGTTCTTGGGGATCACCGTGTACGACGGATCGGACGCGGGGTCTTTCGGAGCCTTGCCGACCTGACCCGCCGGAACACCGTCGGCGACGACCCGCTCGAGCAGATTCTCGATGATCGCGTGGGACTGCGCCACGACGCCGATCCTGAAGCCGTGGTCCTTCACCAGGCGCGCGATCACCTGCGAACCCGTGTACGTCTTACCCGTGCCGGGCGGGCCCTGAACGGCGAGGTAGCTGCGGTCGAGATCGAGCACCCCCCGCACGATGGCGTCGATCGTGTCGGCTCCCTGCTGCGGCAGCGTGCCGCCGGAGAGCGTCCTCGGAGGGATCCGTCGCAGGATGTCGGTCGCCGCATCGCGCGGGAACTCCGGCGCTGCCGCATGGACGGTGTCGGCCCACTCGTCGATCGCACCCTGCAGCGAGACGACACGTGGCGGAGCCGCCGGGGTGAGCGCGAGAGGCAGCTCGTCCCACGTCTGTCCCTGAATCGCCGTCTCGGTGATCAGATAGCCGTCTTCGAGCACCTCTGCGACCGTGACCGTGTGCGGAACGTGCACCGCTCGTGACGGCGCCTCGGTGTCGAAGGGCGCGGGCACCGGGTACAGGGCGAACGGCTGTGATCCTGCACTGAGGGTCGTGCCCGGTGATACCTCGCCGCGGATCTCGATGTCGCGCGACATCACCCGGCGCCCCTCGCCGACGCTCCAGTCGCGTTGCACGGTCGACGACATGCGATCGACGCGCACGACATCGCGAGTGCCGTCCCACATCGTGACGGGCTCGCGCAGCCGCTGGAAGTGCGATACCCAGAAGCTCTTCGCCTCACGAGGGAAGTAGTCGATCGCTGCCGCGGCGATGCGATGCGCCTGCCCATCGCCGCCCGCGTCGACAGCCCGCTCTGCGTCGGCGAGGAGTGCCACCGACCGCGGCGACGGCTCGTAGATCACTTCGTCCGCCTCGTCGGGAGGGGCAGGGCTCACCCCTTCCTTCCTGGCGATGTCGATCAGCCAGTTGCGAAGGCGCCTCGTCGACACGCAGTCGTAGCGGTTGTAGTCTGCGAGGTCGGCGAAGACCGCATCCGCTTCTCGCTGCTCACCCGCCGCCGCGAGCTCTCGGGCAGCGACGTACTGCACGATCGAGTCGTCGCCCTTCTGCACGTCGCTCGTGCGCACGTCTTCGCCCATGTAGAGCGGCTCGAGCTTCTTGATCGAGTACGACCTGGTGCCGACCCTCACGGTGCGCAGGACCAGTGGATAGAGGTCGACGAACACGCCTTCGCGCAGCAGCCGATCGATCTCACCTTCGCGCACACCGTGCCGCGCGGCCATCGCGACCAGGTGCGAGGTCTCGTACGGCGCATAGTGGTAGATGTGCATGCCAGGGTGCGTGGCTCTGCGCACCGTCACGAAGTCCAGGAATCGCTCGAACGCCTCTCGCTCCGCGGCGAAGTCGTGAGCCCACAGCGCCGTGTACTGGTCGGCATTGTCGACCCAGCCGAAGAGGTAGTCGATCCCCCAGTGCGCTTGTCCGTCCGGTGCCGGCTCGGTGTAGAGCGGATCGCCTTCGAAGTCGAAGAAGATGTCGCCGTGGCTCGGCACGGGGAGGGTGTGGATCGCCGCGGCATAGTGCACGTCGTACGTCGGCGCGCCCTCTGCATCCGCCCGGATCTGCAGCCTCGCCTGGTCGCGAAGGGTCTCGAACGAGTCGGTGTTCATGCCCACAGGCGGGATGCTCGCGGCGGCCAGCGCATCGATCGTCTCGATGCCCGCAGCCCGCAGTCGCGCCCGCTGGACGGGCCGCATACGGGCGACCATCAGCAGGTCGCGGTGCGCGATCACCTGCTCCTCGCACGTGGCGCAGCGCCCGCATGCCACCACCTCGAGGTCGCCGCGATCGTCGCCCCATGCCAGCGCCGCACCGGCGGAGCCGTCGTCGATCCGGCGGTCGGCGATGAGGGCACGCAATCGCGCCCGCCTGACCTGGAACAGCGGAAGGAGATCGTCGACGGCGTGCGTGCTCAGGGTTCCGTCGCCGAGGATGAGATCGACCTCGTCGGATCGGGGGATGCCCAGCCGGTCGAGCTGGTCGACATATGCCGCGAGCTGCATGAGTGCGGTGACTCGCGCCTTCCTGGCGAGTTTCGAATCCTGCACCCGCCAGCGCCCGTCGTCATCGCGCTTCAGGAAATCAGCGAATCCGACGAACTCCGGCGTCGCGAACGCGGCTTGGAAGACGACGATCGCGTCGGATCCGAGCGCCCGCACGGTCTCGTCGACGGCAGCGGCGAGGGCCTCGGCATCGACCGACGAGACCTTCTCGACGCGGTGCACCCGATCGTCCCCGAGGTCGTCGATGTAGCGCGCGAGGACATTCTGCTCGTGGACGTCACCGAGAAGAGCGGCGCGCGCGAGGGTCGCGTCTTCAGGCTCTTCGACCGCGGGCACGCGACCCAGCTTGGCGTCGATCGCGCGGCACCACGCGAACTCGCATTCGGCGGCCGCCTTGAGGTCGCTCGCGCTCCAGATGACGCGCTGCGCCTGAGTGTCGATCCGCACGATTCTCCCGTTCCCTCGGATGCTTCGACACTAGCCGCGGCATCCGACATGGGATCACGCCGGGAGGTGTGTCAGCGCCACCACGTGTCGTCCGGGGTCACCGGCAGATGGCGCTTGTGCTGCGTCGCGAGGTAGCGCGATTCGATACGCCCTGCGACGTCGGGGGCGACCTCGCGTCCCTCGAGGAAGTCGTCGATCTGCTCGTAGGTCAGACCGAGTTCGTCTTCATCGGCGCGCCCCGGCTGACCGTCGAGCAGGTCGGCCGTGGGCACCTTGTAGGCGAGCCTGTCCGGCGCTCCGAGAAGCAGCAGCAGCGAGCGCCCCTGCCTCTTCGACAGACCGGAGAGCGGGAGGATGTCGGCCGCGCCGTCGCCGAACTTCGTGTAGAAGCCCGTGACCGCCTCGGCCGCATGGTCGGTGCCGATGACGATGAGACCGTCGTGTCCTGCGAGCGCGTACTGCGTGACCATCCGCACGCGAGCCTTGATGTTGCCCCGGTTGAAGTCGCTGATGTCGCTCGTGACGGCGAACTCGATGTCCTCCTCGACGCCGTCGACACCGTTCTGGATGTTGACCTCGACCGACGAGTCCGGTGCGATGAACTCGAGCGCGGCCTCAGCATCCGCGGCATCCTTCTGCACCCGGTAGGGCAGGCGCACGGCGAGGAACTTCGCTTCGCCCCCTTCGGCGCGAACCCGTTCGACCGCGAGCTGGGCGAGCCGCCCGGCCAGCGTCGAGTCCTGTCCGCCGGATATCCCGAGCACGAACCCCTTGGCGCCCGTGGTGCGCAGGTAGTCGACGAGGAACGCCACTCGGCGCTCCACCTCGACCTCGGGATCGATCTCGGCCTTCACTCCGAGCGCTTCAGATATCTGCTGCTGCAGGGTCATGTGTTCCTCCGGTCTGCCCGACGTCAGTATCCTCCCCCAGTGTTACATCGAGATGACATCGGCCGCACACGGCTCGACTTCGCACCGATCGATACACCTGGCAGGATGGCGAGGTGAAACTTCTCGTCGCAGCCATGGCCTCTGAACTCGCAGCGTTCCCGGAGGAGCTCGAGGGGTTCGACCGGCTCGTCACCGGCGAGGGCAAGATGCAGGCCGTGTTCGCCCTCACCCGCGCGCTCGACGCCAAGGAGTATTCCGAGGTGGTGGTCGTCGGGACCGCGGGCGGCATCGACCCTGATCTCGAGGCCACCGTGCACGAGATCGGCAGCGCGCTGCAGCACGATGTGTTCGACCTCGACGGCGTCGCAGGTCAGCACGTGTCCCTGCCCGCGCGCGTGTCCACCGGCCGCGAGGGCGTGCTGATCGCGACCGGTGACAGCTTCGTCGGCGACGCAGGGATCACCGCCGTCATCCGGCCGTCCGGCGCCGGCTTGGTCGACATGGAGACCTACGCGTACATCTGGGTCGCGGAGCAGTTCGGGGTGCCGATCCGCGCGTTCCGCGCGATCTCGGACAGGGCCGAGGATGGCGCGCTCGTCGACTTCCGCGAGGCGATCGCTCGGTGCAGCGTGCAGCTCCGTGAGGTGATCCGCCGGGAGTACGGCGTCTGAATGCGGGCCGAGTGAACGCGCGCCTTCGGCGAGCGGGACGGTGACCCTCAGCGCGCTTCGATGATGCTCGGGCCCTCCGACGTCGCACGCACCCGCAGCTGAGCCGGGATCTGCTCCTGCATCGCCTCGACGTGGCTGATGACGCCGACGGTGCGTCCGCCCTGGCGGAGTTCATCGAGCGTGCGCATCGCGACATCGAGGGTGTCGCCGTCGAGCGACCCGAATCCCTCGTCGATGAACAGAGTGTCGAGGCGGATGCCGCCGGCTCGCGCGGTGACGACCTCGGCGAGCCCGAGGGCCAGGGCGAGAGAGCTGAGGAACGTCTCCCCTCCTGACAGCGACTGCGCAGGGCGCGTCTGGCCGGTGAAGGCGTCGAACACGACGATCCCGAGCCCGGATGCTGCTCCCCGAGCCGCCAGCGCGTCGGAGTGGCGCAGCTGGTAGCGGCCGGTGGACATGTCTCCCAGGCGTCGATTCGCAGCGTCGACGATCTCTTCGAGCTCTGCCGCCAGGACGAAGGTCTCCAGGGTCATCTTGCGGGTGTTGGCGCCGCGCCCCGCGATCGTGTCGGCGAGCCCGCGCAAGACCTCGTAGTCGGCCGCATCGTCCGCGGTGCGCGCATGCTCCGCCCAGGCGGCCTCGATGATCGCAGTGAGCTGCTCAGCCACGGCGGCCGCACGACCTGCCTCATCGACCGCCGCCGACCAGCGCTGTCGCGCGGTGAGAGAACGCAGCTCGGCCGGCCCGAGATCGATCTCCTCCTCCGGGAGAGTGCGGAGCTCGAGGTCGAGAAGGATCGCGCGCTCCTTCTCGCGCTGCACGGCATGCAGGGTGACTCGGTTCTCCAGTGCCGCCTGAGCGGCGGCAGAGCGGAGCGCCAGTTCGACGGCGGCGACTCCATCGAATTCGGAGGCCTCCAGCGCAGCATCCTGCTCGGCCTTCGCGGCGGCGGCCGCCTCAGCTCTGCGCGCTCGCTCCGCGGTCGCCTCGACCAGAGCGAGCGCGGCCTGGACCTCGGCCAGCGTCGCAGCCAGCCTGTCGGCGACGGACTCGTAGGGCCCTCGCGCGTCATCGATCGCCAGCCGCGTCTCGGTGACGCGCTGCGCCACGAGCAGCTGCGTCTCGCGCGCCGTGGCCAGTGCCGCAGAGTCACGTTCGCGCTCGCTGTCGAGCCGGCGGATGCGTTCGATCAGAGCATCGCGCTCCAGCTCGAGCGCAGTCCGCTGATCGAACGCGTCGGTGCTCTGCGCGAGAGCCGCTGTCGCGGTGTCGAGCTCTGCGACGGCCTCGTCGACCTCGCGACCGTCTGCACGGGTGATCGCCGCAGCGAGGTCGGCACGCAGAGAAGATGTCAGTTCGGCGGCGTCCCGCTCGCGCCGAGCGACCGCGTCGCGGGCGGATTCTGCTTCGTCGACGTCGTCGGCGGAGACGGGATCGGCATGCACGGCGGGAGCCGGGTGCTCGTGCGATCCGCACACCGGGCATGCCTCGCCCTCGTGCAGCGACGCCGCCAGCTCCCCCGCGAATCCGTCGAGTCGTCTCTGTCTGAGCTGGGCGAGGGCGGTCTGTGCGGCGGCGAGCGCAGCGCTGGTCTCAGCGAGCGCCCGCTCCGCCTCCGTCTGCGCAGCTCTGAGACGCACCACGTCGAGAGCGGCCGTGTGCCGGACCGCAGCGGCGTCTCGCGCTGCAGCCAGATCTCCGGCGCGATCGGCGAGCTGCCTGGCCGCATCGCGCGCGAGTGTCAGCTGTTCGAGCTCGGCGGGCAGCGCCACCAGATCGGCCTCTGCGGCGTCGATCCGGGCGGTAGCTGCCGCCACTGCATCATCGGCTGCTGCGAGTTCAGCATCGAGAGCGGAGGCTGAGCGTTCGAGCTCAGCCGCTCGCTCCCATGCACCGGTCTGCCTCGTGCGCTCTGACGCCCATGCCGCGAGGTCGTCGACGACGATCTCGTGAGCCTCCCAGTCCGCTCGTGCTCGCGTCTCGGCATCGACCGCCGCGTCGAGCGCGGACGCAGCCATGACAGCGCTCGCGATCGGAGCCCGCAGCATCTCCGCAGCCCGAGCATTCTGCAGTTCTCGACGTGCATCGGCGATGACCGCCTCATCGGCCTCGAGACGGTCGAGCGCGGCTCGCGCCCGATCCCGCTCGACCTGTGCCCGCTGCTCCTCCCGCGCACTCGCGAGAGCGGCATCCGCGGCGTCCGACTGCTTCTCCGCCTCGACACGCTCGACCGCCCGACGTTCGGCCCGGTAATCGGCACGAGCCTTCGCGCGGCGCAGACCATCGAGGCGTTCGTCTGTCGTCGCCGCGAAAGGCTCTGCCTCCTGCGCGGATGCCTCGTCTGTCTGCGCTTCGCTGTCACGCCCGAGGTCGGCGTTGCGGACCAGCCTCTCTCCTTCGTCGAGGCGAGCCGACACCGTGGCCAGTCGTGCACCGAGAGCCTGCTCGGCCGCCTTGCGCCGCTCGTCGAAACGCGACTGCATGTCTTCGAAGCGCTCGGTGCCGAACAGTCGCCTCAGCAGCCCCTGTCGTTCTTTGCTTCCCGCCAGCAGGAACTCCGAGAACCGGTTCTGCGCGAGCAATATGACCTGTAGGAACTGCTCGCGACTGAGCTGAAGGATCTCGTCGAGCTCGTAGGCTGCCTCGCGCTCTTTCGCGGCGAGACCGATCCACTCGCCGCCGACCGACGTGTCGAGCTGCACGGCCGCAGGTTGCACCGTCATGCCGCCACCACGCTTCTTGGGGCGCTCGTACTCGGGCGATCTACTGACCCGGTATCGGCCGGCCGGCGTGCTGAACTCGACCACGACCTCGGTGAGATCGTCAGGCTCGCAGTGATCGCTGCGCAACCGCTTCTCGCCACTCTCATACCGCGGGACCCCGCCGTACAGGCCGAAGCAGACGGCGTCGAGGATGCTCGATTTGCCGGCACCCGTGCGCCCGGCGATCAGGAAGATGCCGTCGTCGGCGAACGCGTCGAAGTCGACGATCTGCCGCTCGCGGAACGGGCCGAATCCTTCGACCTCGAGTCGGTGCAATTGCATCAGGGCATCTTCTTCGCTGTCGGAGCATGATCGCGGTGACGCATCACCGAACTGGATCGAGTCGTCACCGGACTGGATCGAGTCGTCACCGGACTGGATCGAGTCGTCACCGGACTAGATCGAGTCGTCACCGGACTAGATGAGGGCATCAGCGCGGACGCGGTCGTCGAGGACCTCGCGGATCAGCTCGCCCTCACGCTCCGTCGCGCCATGGCCCGAGCGCACATGTTCGAGGAACGCTTCGATGCGCTCCGGGTCGGTGACGGCGCCCCGCAACCGCTCGGCGTAGGAGCGCTCCGCCGCCGCAGACGCCTCAGCGGGCTGATGCTGCACCATCGCGCAGTGCGGATACCGCTCTCGGAGTCGCCGCATCGGCTCGGTCTGGGCGAGTGCGTCGGTGTACACGGCGCACACCCAATCGTCGGCGTGTGCGGCGACGTTCTCGGGAGACAGGATCTCGTCGAGCGTGCCGGTGAGCGTGACCAGGCGACGCGGCACAGGCAGCTCGAGCCAGTCGACCGACGCCAGTCCTGCCGCGTCGAGCTCGACCAGCCACGACCCGCGAGGTTTGTTCTGCTCGCCGAAGCTGTAATGCAGCGGTGCGCCCGAGTAGCGCACGCGCTCGCTGATCTGCTGGCGTCCGTGGATGTGGCCGAGGGCGACGTAGTCGGGCCCGTCGAATACGGCCAGCGGCACGACGTCGAGGCCACCCTGACGCACCTCGCGCTCGAGGCCGACGGTCGCGTCGACCCCCGCCGAGAAGCAGTGGGCGATCGCGACCGACCGGCCAGGGTGCTCAGCCATGCCCGCGCGCACCAGATCCATCGCGTGGGCGAGCGTCTGCGCCTGCGTGCGCAGCTCGACACCGTTCCAGTGCTGGCGCACGATCGCCGGCTCGAGGTAGGGGATGCCGTAGAAGTGCACCGGCCCGTCGGAGTCGGTCATGGTGACCGGTGTTCCGATCGCCAGCGGGTCGGTGAGCACGTGGATGCCGTCGCGCAGCAGACGCGCCTGGAAGCCCAGACGCGCGGCGGAGTCGTGATTGCCGCTCGTGACGATCACCCGTGCGCCCGTCTCGTGCAACGCGACCAGCGCGTCACCGAGAAGCGTATAAGCGGCACCTGCCGGTGTCGCCGAGTCGAACACGTCGCCGGCGACGATGACGACGTCGACCGCGTTCTCCCTGACCTGCAGCGTCAGCGCCGCGAGCACCTCGGCCAGCGCGTCCATGGTCGAGTTGCCATGGAAGGTGCGACCGATGTGCCAGTCGGAGGTGTGCAGGATTCGCATACTCACACGCTACGAACCCCCACCGACATTCGGTCCGAGGCGTGCCGCAGCGTCCGTTCCTGCCTGTCGGATCTGCACGATCCCGGCGGGAGCGGACGCCACGGCCGTCTCAGATGCCGTCGACGTCAGTGCGCGCCGACGGCGAGGCCTGGATGCGCCGGCATCAGCTCGTCCTTCGTGCCTCGCACCATCACCGCGGCGATGACGGCTCCGACCACCATGAGGATCGAGCCGACGATGAACACCCAGCCGTAGGCGTCGGTCATCTGCCACGGGGTGAGGTCGGCTTGCGCGTGGCCGCCGACCGATGCCGCGTACACGGCGGTGAACACGGACAGCCCGATCGATCCGCCGATCTGCATGGCCGAGTTCGCGACGGCGGATGCCACACCCGCGTCATGCGGGGCGACTCCCGTCAGCGCGAGATTCTGCAGCGGGATGAACACGAATCCCATCCCGACGCCGAGAAGGACGAGCGCCGGAGCGATCTGCACGAGATACGCGCCGTCCGGGGTGATGCCCGACAGCAGGAACAGCCCGGCCGCGGCGATCAGCGGCCCCACGATCAGCATCGGTCGCGGGCCGATCACCGTGAGGAGCTTCGTCGCGATCGGGGCGATGATCATCGTCGCGATCGGAAGCGGCAGAGTCGCGGCGCCCGCCGGCAGCGCGCCCATTCCGAGCACGAACTGGAGGTGGAAGGTGAGATAGAGGGTCGCACCGATCATGATCGCGCCCGCGACGCCCTGGATCAGGAACGCCCCGCCGCGCACGCGGTCGGCCACGACACGCAGCGGAAGCAGCGGCTGCGCGACGCGACTCTCGACCCAGACGAACAGGACGAGCAGGACCACGCCGATGGCGAGGAAGGTGATCGTGAGCGGGTCTCCCCAGCCGTTCTCCGCGAGGCTGAACCCGTAGACGAGGGAGCCGAGGCCGAGCGTCACGGTGATCGCGCCCCAGACGTCGTAGCGGTTGTCTCCGTCGGCCTTGCTCTCGGTGAGGAAGAGACCTCCGCCGACGAGACCCACCGCGACGAAGAAGAGATTGACCAGCAGGCACCAGCGCCAATCGGCGAACTCGGTGAGAAGACCGCCCAGCAGGAGCCCGACCGCGGCCCCGGTTCCGGCGACGGTCCCGAAGACCGCGAACGCCGTATTGCGCTCGCGCCCCGAGGGGAAGGTCACCGTGAGCAGCGCGAGGGCCGCGGGAGCGAGGAGAGCTGCGAAGACGCCCTGCAGTCCGCGGGCGAGAACGAGCTCCCACCCCGACTGGGCGAGGCCGCCGTAGAGCGACGCGGCGCCGAATCCGACCATGCCGATCATGAAGACGCGCTTGCGCCCGACGTAGTCGGCGACACGGCCGCCGAGCAGCAGCAGCGCCCCGAACGCGAGGGCGTAGGCGGTGACGACCCACTGCCGCTGGCCGTCGCTGAGGCCGAGATCGGCCTGGGCTCGCGGCAGGGCGATGCTGACGATGGTGCCGTCGAGGACGACGATCAGCTGAGTGAGAGAGATGACGGCGAGCGCCCACCACTTGGTCTGGGGGCGGGCGCGCAAGGACGATGACATGGAAGAACCTCCGGTGTCGGGAACGATGCCGGAGGTTTCGAGCCTCGGACCAGCACGCTCGGAGCGCCTGACCACCTCAGCCGACGGGGCTGAGCAGAGCATCCATATTACCCGACGTGAGGCTGTGCGAGTACGAGCGGAAGGTCCCCTGACCCACCCTCGTCACGATGATCGGCACGTGGTGATGCGACATGCGCGATGCGCGATCACATGTGCGGGGTGCGGGGCTGCGCGATGCGAATCTGGGCTGCCCTCCGCCCGACATGGGCCGGAATTGCCCCTCCGGCTGGGGTTGTGCCCGCCTCGTCGTGACTACCGACTTCCGCTCGCTACTCCTTCAGGTCATGCAGCCAGTTCGCCTGCTGGATCCGGTTGTCGAGCTCGCGCAGCTCCTGCGCGACCGCATCGGCGCGTGCCCGAAGCTCGGCGACGGGCAGTGCGGAGATCTGGCGCAGTTCCGACCTCATCTGTCGGAGGAACTGATCGTTCGCTCCTGATGCGGCAGCCGCCGCGTCTGCCAGCAGCGAGTGCTGCAGCCGCAGGACGTCGCGTGCCGCGAGAGCATCCGTCATCGTCCCGTCCGCGCCCAGGTCCAGCCGCGAGTTGGTCGCGTTGATGCGCCGGATCAGGTCACGCAGCTGCTCGAGCGCGGCGTCCCCCTCGACGAGGAGCGCTGCCGCATCCTCCGCGGGCTCCTCCCCCTCCTGATATCGGGCGTTCGCCGTGATCCGGGCACGGAGCTGCTCGATACGACGCTGCAGGTCTGCGCGGGCGGTCAAGGCCTCTGCGAGTTTCATGCCCTCATCCTGTCAGCACGCCGCCGTGTAACACAGCGTCACACGGCTGGTCGTCAGCGGGTGCGAAGCAGAGACGCGTGTTCGGGGTGTGCCTGGAACCAGTCGGAGACGTACCAGCACACCGCATCGACCTTGCGATCTGCGCGCGCCTCGATCTCGGCGACGGCCCCCTCGACGACGACACCGGCATAGCCGTGGCCGCGGAATGTGGGGATGGTGAAGGCCCTCGTCAGGGCGATCGTATGTCCGTCGTCGCGATAGTCGAGCACGCTCACGAGCTGCCCGTCCCGCGTCAGCGTGTACCGCGATGCATCCTTCTCATCGGTGAGGATGAAGCCTGCGGCGAGGGTCGAAGTGGTCACCCTCTCCACGTTACGCCCGCCTCCCGCACCGACGGCCGTTTTGACACGCGCGGACTTCTTCCGACATAATCCCCCCATGACTACCAACGCAAGCCCTTTGTCCGCCCAGGAGGCGAACAGGACTGCCGGGATGATGATGCCCGGTCGCGTTGGCATGTGTTGCCGAATGTGTCGCTGAACGAACAGCCACTCCGTCTGACCTGACTTCTCGCGATCTGCGAGGTATGGGTCATCGAGCATCCACCCTTTGCTCGCTCTTCCGGCTCGCCCGGTCATTCATGCAACGCATCAGAGCCCCTCTTCCGGCTCACGTCCTGAGGACTTCATCATCATGTCGAACATCGCACTTCTCGAGCGTCCCGCCGCCACTGCCGCTGTCCGCACCGCATCAGCGCCCACGACCGCACCGCTCGATGCAGACCTTCCCGCCGTCCGCTCGCCCCGCGGCTTCGCCCTCTACGTCGGTCTCGACGAGATCAAGGCGGCCGAAGCAGGGGTGAGTCTTCCGCTTCTCGTCGACGCCCTGCGTCGCACCCTCGCCGAGCTGGCGCCCGGCGCCGAGACGCACGCCACCGTCGCCCTCGCCCCGCACGGGTCGGGTGGACGCGACCTCGACGTCGTCCGCCTCGCTCTGCACGAGCCCGGAGCGATCGCTCGCACCAAGGCCGCTGCCGAGGAGGAGACCACCGACGAAGAGGGTGGCGTCGTCGTCGACATCTCGCGCAAGCGGGTGCTGATCGACGGAGAGTCCGCGGCGTTCACCTACAAGGAGTTCGAGCTGCTGCAGTACCTCGTTCTTCGCGAAGGACGCACGATCGAGCGCAGCGAGCTCGTCTCGGCACTGTGGCAGGCGCAGGACGACGAGACTCCCGGCGAGCGCACCATCGACGTGCACGTGCGGCGCCTCCGCGCGAAGCTCGGCCGCTACGAGGACATCGTCCGCACTGTGCGCGGCATCGGCTACCGCTTCGACCGTCACGCAGACGTCGTCATCCGCTACGGCCACGGCACACCCTCGCCCGACCGCTTCTGATCCGAGTGTCAGCCCCGCCACGTATGGTGGGGCCCATGACCCTGACCGCGGATGCCGGAGCCGCCGACGCGGCTCCTCCCAGCGCACCGCGCGAGACGGTGTACCGGCCCGCCGCCTCAGTGGATCTCCACTCGACGGTCGGCATGCTCCGTCGAGGCCCCGGCGACCCGACGATGGTCTTCGACGGCCCGGTGATCTGGCGCACCGTCCGAACTCCGCTCGGCGCCGCGACCCTGGCGCTGCGCGCGCAGAACGGCGAGATCAGGGCCACCGCGTGGGGTCGTGGAGCCGAGCACGCGCTCGACACCGTGCCTGATCTGTGCGGCGCCGGAGACGACCCGTCAGGCTTCGATCCTTCACACCATCCCCTGATCTCCGAGGTCCACCGTCGTGCACCCGGCATCCGCCTGGCTCGCACCGGCGTGGTGTTCGATGCTCTCGCCTGCGCCATCATCGAGCAGAAGGTGACCGGTCTCGAGGCGTTCCGCGCGTGGAGACTGCTCGTCACGAAGTTCGGCGAGCGAGCGCCGGGTCCGACGCCGAGACCGATGTACACCGCTCCGACCGCGGCACAGTGGCGACGCATCCCGTCGTGGGACTGGCATCGTGTCGCCGTGCAGCCGCCGCAGTCGAAGACCGTCGTGAGAGTGGCCGAGCGTGCAGAGAGCATCTCGCGCGCGCTGCTGGCCGCGCCCACCGGTGACGACCGTGACCGCGTGCTGACGAGCCTCCCCGGCGTGGGGGTGTGGACCTCGGCTGAGACCCGCATCCGGGCACTCGGCGATCCGGACGCGGTGAGCGTCGGCGACTATCACCTCGCCCATCAGGTGGGGTTCGCCCTCACCGGCCATCGCACCGACGATGACGGGATGCTCGAGCTGCTCGCTCCCTGGGCGGGTCACCGCCAGCGCGTGATCCGCCTCATCTTCGCGAGCAGGATCAGCGAGCCCCGACGAGGCCCCCGTCTCTCGCCCGAAGACCACCGCAGTCGCTGACCTCCCGTGGAGGGCGAATCGCCTTTAGGCTGAGCCCATGTCGCGCAACGTGCTCCGCTTCTCCGTCACCGCAGGGCTTCTCATCCTCGGTGTCGTGATCGGCCTGATCTTCCAGAACGTCTGGCTCGGCATCCTGCTGGCCGCGATCGTCTGGCTGGGATGGTTCATCGGCTACGAATCCCGCCGTGGCCGCAATGCCGGCGTCAACGACGAGGACCACGGCGTCGAGCTCTGAGCGTCAGTAGTAGACGGCGAGGGGACCAGAAGGGCCCTCGACCACCTGGACCGACGTATCGAACACGCGGGTGAGCACCTCGCCGGTCATGATCTCGTCGGGCGGGCCGAACTCGACGACGGCTCCGTCCTTCATGGCGCAGATGTGGTCGGCGTAGTGCCCCGCGAAGTTGATGTCATGCAGCACGATGACGATCGTGCGTCCGAGCTCCTCAGCCGCCCGACGCAGGTGCTTCATCATCTGCACGGCATGCTTCATGTCGAGGTTGTTCAGCGGCTCGTCGAGCAGCACGAACTCGGTGTCCTGCGCCAGCACCATCGCGACGTAGGCCCGCTGTCGCTGGCCTCCGGAGAGCTCGTCGAGATAGCGCCGTTCCAGGTCACCGAGGTCGAGGAAGTCGATCGCCCTGCTGATGATCTCCTCGTCATCGCGGGTCAACCGACCCTGCGAATGCGGGAAGCGTCCGAACCCGACGAGCTGACGCACGGTGAGGCGGGTGACGAAATGGTTCTCCTGGCGGAGCACCGAGACGATCTTGGCGAGGTCCTTCGACTTCGTCGTCGCCACGTCGTACCCGGCGATCTCGATCGTGCCGGCGTCCATGCCGCCGAGCCGGCCGATCATCGTCAGCAGCGTCGACTTGCCTGCGCCGTTCGGACCGATCAGCGCAGTGATCCCGCCCGCGGGGATCTCGAGGTCCACGGGGCCGATCGCGACCTCGTCGCTGTAGTGGCGGCGGACGCCGTCGAGTGTGATCACAGCCTGCCCTTTCTGAGGATGACGATGAGGAAGACGGTTCCGCCGACGAGCTCGATGAGGATCGAGACCATGCCCTGCGCATAGAAGACGTTCTTCATGACGAAGTAGGCCCCGGCGAGGATCGTGAAGGCCGTCAGCACGGCCACCGGGAAGATCAGTCGATGATCGTAGGTGTCGGCGAACTGGTAGGCGAGGGTCGCGACGAGGAAGCCGAGGAACGTCATCGGTCCGACCAGTGCGGTCGACGTCGCCATCAGCACGGCGACGAGGAAGAGCACGATGTAGAGCTCGCGCTTGTGGTCGAGGCCGAGCGAGCGGGACACATCGGGGCCCAGCGCCAGCAGGTTCAGCCTCCGCGACCTCAGCCACAGCAGCGCGGATGCCACGACGCACAGCGGAATCGCGAGCGGCAGGTATGACGCATCGGCGTTGGAGACATTGCCGAACAATCGCGCCGCCAGCACGTCGAACTCGCTGGGGGTCAGCAGTCGCTGCATGAAGGTCGAGATCGCTCCGAGGCCGCCGCCGATGATGATGCCGATGAGGAGCATGATCTGCAGGTTGCCGTAGCGTCCGGACAGCAGCCATCCGTACAGAGCCATGGCGAGCCCCACCATGATGACGACCTGCAGGCCGAACTGCCAGACGCCCTGGATCGCGACGAGCCCGGCGACACCGAAGAGGTAGACGGTCGTCGTCTGCACGACCCGGTAGAGCGACTCGAAGCCCATGATCGACGGCGTGATGATGCGGTTGTTCGTGACCGTCTGGAAGCTCACGGTCGCGATCGCCTGCGCCACGGCGACCACGCCCATCACGGTCACGTTCGTCACCCGCAGCTTCGCGATGCGCCAGAACCCCGGAGACCCGATCGGCATCGGGTTCTCCCAGGCCAGCAGCCCGAAGGCGAGGGACACGGACAGGACGATGAGAGTGCCGAGCACGATGATGTATCGCCGCCGCGCGCGCGGAGTCGTGAACGATCCCGAGGTGCGGGCGCCGGCCGCTGTCACGCTAGCCACGACGACGCTGCCTCAGCAGGAGCAGGATGAAGACGACCGCGCCGACGACTCCGAGGATCAGTGACACCGGCACCTCGAACGGCATGATGATCGTGCGTCCGATGATGTCGCAGACGGTGACGATCGCGATGCCGAGCAGGCAGACCCACGGGAGGTTGCTGCGCAGGTCGTCACCGCGGACCATCGAGACGACGTTGGGGACGATGAGTCCCAGGAACGGCAGGTTGCCGACGACGACCGTCACGACGCCGGTCGTGATCGCGATGAGCACGGTTCCGAGGAGGATCACCCGGTTGTAGTTCACCCCGACGTTCGTCGCGATCTCCTCCCCCAGTCCGGCGATCGTGAGACGGTCGGCTACGACGAAGACGACGACTCCGACGATCGCCACGATCCAGAGCATCTCGTACTGCCCGCGGAGCACCGACGTGAAGCTGCCCGCGAACCAGACCCCGATGGCCTGCAGCGAATCCGTTGCGAGCGCGAAATAGGTCGACACCGATCCGACGACGGCACCCAGCATGATGCCGACGATCGGGACGATGAGAGACGACTTCAGCGAGACTCGGCGCAGGAAGGCGAAGAACACCATGGTGCCGATGAAGGCCGCAATGATGGCACCCGCCATCCGCAGCGGGATCGACGGGTTGGGCACGAGCACCATCACGGTCAGCAGCCCGAGCCCCGCCCACTCGGTGGTGCCGGTGGTCGTGGGCTCGACGAAGCGGTTCTGCGTCAGCAGCTGCATGACGAGGCCAGCCATGGCCATCGCGGCACCCGCGAGGACGAGCGCGATCGTCCTCGGCACGCGGGTGATCTGGAACATCTCGGCACCGTCAGCGGCTCCGGCGATGTCGTACACGCCCGTGAAGAGGGATACGACGAGAAGCGCGAGGACGATGAGGATGCCGACGAGGAGCTTGACGTCGAAGAGCCGCCCGGCAGATCGGGGCGGCTCGACGGAGAACGCGGTGCGGACCATGATGAGACGCCGGCCGGCGGCCTCCGCCCTCGAGCGGATGCCGCCGAGCGGACTACTTCTGAGCGGCCTCGAGGGCGTCGGCGAGGTCGTTCAGGAACGTCGTGTAGGTCTGGATGCCCTCGTTCAGGTAGGTGTCGGTGGGCATGTAGACGATCTGCTCATCCGCGACGGCCGTGACGCCGGCGAGTGCTTCGGAACCCTCCAGGATCTCGGATGCCTGCACGTAGTCGGGGGTCTCTGCGGCGAACACGGCGTCGCGGTCGAGCACCAGGAGCCAGTCGGGGTTCGAGGCGGCGATCGCCTCGACCGAGATGTCGTCGCCCTGGTGGTCGTCGGAGGCGTCGTCCACCTCGAGCGCCGGGGTCAGCCCGAGGATGTCGTAGATCGGCCCGAGCGAGCGACCCACGGTCGGTGCCAGATATCCGATCTCGCCGCCCGAGGTGTTCACCGCCATGACGGTGTCGGCGTCGTCGTAGGCGGCCTTCGCCCGCTCGACCGCCGCGTCGAAGTCGTCGACCAGCGCCTCTGCCGCGTCCTGCTTGCCGAAGATCTCGCCGAGCACTGTCACCTGTCGCTTGAGCTCGTCATCGAAGGGCTCGCCCTCGCGAGGCTCGAGATCGATGATCGTGGCGTCGGGTACCAGCTCGGCGATGGCCTCGTTGTGCTGCGTGAAGCGCTGTCCGCTGATGATGAGATCGGGTTCGACGGCGACGATCGCCTCGAGGTCGGGCTCGCTGTGCAGGCCGATGTCGACGATCGAGTCGTCGTCGAGGTAGGACACCGTGTCGGGCATGAGCGCGACCGCGCCGGCGGAGAGCTCGACTCCCCAGTCGGAGAGCGTCTGGAAGGTGCGGTTGTCCAGTGCGACGACGGATGCGGGAGGCGTGGCGATCTCGTGGGATCCGGTGTTGTCCTCGATCGTGACGGAGTCGGCGGCGGGCGCGGTCTCGGCCGGCTCTGCTTCTGCTCCGGAGGCGCAGCCTGCGAGGGCGAGGAGACCGACGAGACCGACGCTCGTGGCGCTGAGGATTCTGGGCATGGACATGGAGAGACTCCTGTTCTGCGGTGTGGAAACGCGCACGATCGGCGCAGGACGATCGACTTAGGCATGCCTAACTTCGACCTGAAAGATAGGTTAGCCTTACTTTATGAGCGATACGAAATCCGGCTTCTCGATCGAGCGCCGAGGCCTCGACCTGCGGTTCCGCACGGTCACCCTGAGCGCCCGAGAATGGCTGGCACCAGACTTCGTGCGTGTGCGCCTCACCGGCGGCGACCTCGAGGGGTTCGACTCCCCCGGATCCGACGACCACATGCGCCTGTTCTTCCCCGCGGGCCCCGTGGGTTCCATCGAGGAGATGCGGGCGGCTCCGAGTCGCGAGTACACGCCCCTCGCCTGGGGAGCGGACTGGCTCGACGTCGAATTCGCAGTGCACGGAGACGCGGGTGTCGCAGCCCCCTGGGCGGCGACTGCCCCTCTGGGGTCATCGATCGGTGTCGGCGGGCCCCGCGGGTCGGCTGTGCTGAACGGCAGCCCCGGCTCCTGGCTGCTCGTCGGAGACGAGACCGCCATCCCTGCCATCCGGCGCTTCGCGTCGCTCATCCCCGCGGGCGTCGCCGCGCGAATCGTGGTCGAGACGGTCTCGGCGGGCCGCGAGATCGAGATCGAGGCGCCCGTCGAAGTCGAGTGGTTGCATCGCGGCGACGCGCCGTCCGGGTCGGCGCTCATCGCATTCCTCGACGAGCTCACCCCTGACGAGTCGATCGGCGAAGACCCTTTCGTCTTCATCGCGGCCGAGCAGTCGATCGTGAAGTCGGGGCGTGCGCTGCTCGATCGCTGGGGCATCCACTCCGCCAACGCGGTGGTCAAGGGCTACTGGAAGCGCGACGAGGCGGAGTACCACGCTCCGCACTAGTGCAACGCGCGCGTCGACTGGAAGACTGAACGCATGGCACTTCTGGATCATCTGGGCATCACGGTCGACGACCTCGAACGGGGCAGGGCCCAGTTCCACCCCGTGCTCATCGCGCTCGGCTACGAGAGCGGCGGCGAGGACGACCATTCCATCTCGTGGAACAACGGCGACGAGACGGAGATCATCCTCTACGCATGGGATGAGGACTCCGGTCCTCACCGGCACGGTCGCGTCGGCTGGCAGCACATCGCGTTCGCCGTGCCCTCGCGCGGTGAGGTGGATCGCCTGCATGCAGTGGCGCTCGACGCCGGATGGACGGCGGTCCGAGAGCCGAAGGAGTACCCGCGGTACACCGACCGCTACTACGCCTCCTTCGTCGAGGATGCCGACGGCATCCGGGTCGAATTCATGCACAACCCTCCGCACGCGTCCGCTTGACTCCCGGGCGTGTCGCGTCCTAGTGTTGCAAAGCTGTGCCGATCGAGCACAGCATTCACGCCGAGGAGACGACGGATGACCGCCATGCGGAACTTCCCCTTCGCCGCGGTCTTGCCGCTTCAGCAGAAGCGCAATGACCGCTACGAGTCGTACCCTCCGGCGCGCGCCGTGTGACAGCATCCGCTGTTCTCATGCCCCGCACCGTCAGGTTCGGGGCATTTCTGTTTCTCACGAGACTCCCGACCTGTGGCTGAACATCACACAAGGAAAGGAATCATGGAGAGGCTCTCCACACGGCTGCTCTCGTGGGCGTCGATGATCGATGAGAAGACACTCGATCAGGCGCACACCACCGCGCGCATGCCGTTCATCCATCCGCACCTGGCGCTGATGCCGGATGCGCACCTCGGCAAGGGGGCGACGGTCGGGTCGGTCATCCCGACGCTCGGTGCGATCATCCCGGCCGCCGTGGGCGTCGATATCGGCTGCGGCATGATCGCCGTGCGCACCCAGTTCACGGAGACGGATCTCGACGGCCGCGATCTCGCCGAACTGCGCGAGCAGATCGAACGCGCGATCCCGCTCTCGGCCGGCCGGTACAACAACAAGATCGTCGCGACCGCCGAGCCTCGCATCGCCGAGCTCGAGGCCCTCGCCGAGAAGAGCGAACTCGACCCCGAGACGTATGCCAAGAACTGGCGGCTCCAGCTCGGCACCCTCGGTTCGGGCAACCACTTCATCGAGGTCTCGGTGGACGAGCTCGACCGTGTGTGGCTCTTCCTGCACTCCGGTTCCCGGGGCGTCGGCAACCGGATCGCCGGCCACCACATCGCCGTCGCGCAGCGGCTGGCGAAGCAGTGGTGGATCGAGCTGCCCGACCCCGATCTGGCCTATCTCGTCGAGGGCACCCCGGAGTTCACCCGGTACATCCGGGAGCTGCGGTGGGCCCAGCACTTCGCGCTGCTCAACCGCGAGGAGATGATGGACCGTGTCGCGAGGCAGGTGTCGGAGTTCCTCGGAACCCCCGTCGACGAGCAGGAGCGCATCAACTGCCACCACAACTTCACCGAATCGGAGAAGCACTACGGCAAGAGGGTGTGGGTGTCGAGGAAGGGCGCGATCCACGCGGATGCCGGACGCCCCGGACTCATCCCGGGCTCGATGGGAACAGCGTCGTATGTGGTCGAAGGGCTCGGCGACCCGCAGTCGCTGAACTCCTCACCGCACGGCGCCGGCCGGGAGTACTCGCGGTCGGCGGCTCGCCGGACCTTCTCTCACGAGCAGCTGCGCGAGGCGATGACCGGCATCGAGTTCCGTGACACGAGCGCCTTCATCGACGAGATTCCGCAGGCGTACAAGCCGATCGATCAGGTCATGGCGGATGCCGCGAGCCTGGTCTCGATCCGGCACACGCTGCGGCAGCTCGTCAACGTGAAGGGCGACTGAGCAAGGGGGTGGGCGGTGACGCGAGTCACCGCCCATCCCTCCTGCACACCCTGGGTACGACCCGAGTTCCGCCCACCGCTCGGGATGACGGTATACAGCGACCTCGACTCCCCTGTTCGGCGTGGAACGATGCGAGGATGACATGGTGCACCTCATGACCGACCCTCAGATCTGGACCATGATCGGGTGTTTCACCGCGCTCATGTTCGGCATGCTGACCGTCGTCTCCACGCTGTTCATCCGCGTCGTCCGCACCGAGATCGGTGGCCTCCGCAACGAGATGAACGCCCAGATCGGCGGCCTTCGTGGAGAGATGAATGCCCAGATCGGCGGGCTTCGTGGAGAGATGAACGCCCGCTTCGACACCGTGAACACGCGCATCGACGGACTCGACCGCGACATGCAGGCAGTCGTCAAGCGCTCCTTCGGGCTCGACCGCGACTGACTCCGGCTCACGACACATGCCTTCACCCATCGTCTCGGATGACGCGTACGACGCGCTCCCCGAGCACCCCTGCGGGACGGCCGTGGTGCTGCTCGCCGGTTCGAGCGGGCGCCTCGAATCCGCTCGCGCCGATCTCCTCAGCCGTCGTGGTGCGCGCGTGCGTGCGATCCGGTGGTTCGGCGGCGTCGGCCAGCGACCGACGGCCCATGAGGTGCCGATCGAACTGTTCATCGATCAGATCGAGCTGCTGCGACGAGACCACGATCGCGTGGCGATCTTCGGAACGTCGTTCGGTGCCGAGGCGGCACTCGTCACCGCGACCACCGTCGAGGTCGACGCCACCATCGCCGTCTCCCCCTCGTCGGTCGTCTGGTCCGGGTTGGCGGAGGGGCGCTGGTCTTCTCACTGGACCCTGGGCGGTTCTGCGCTGCCGTCGGTCGCGTTCGATCCCGCATGGACCCCGACCACCGACCCGCCCGAGTACCTCTCGCTGTACTCGTCGAGCCTGACCCTCGACCCGGCACTCACCGAGGTGGCATCGATTCCTGTCGAGCGGCTCTCCGGCGATCTGCTGCTGATCGCCGGAGGCGACGACCGAGTCTGGCCGAGTGCCGCATTCGCGACCGCGATCGCGGAGCGTCGTCGGGCCCATGGCAGCCGCACGACGGTCGTGCTGCATCCGGACGCGGGGCATCGCCTGCTGCTTCCCGGCGAGATCCCCGCGGCCGGCGGCGTGAACATGGCCCGCGGTGGCACACCGTCGGCCGATGCAGAACTCGGTATGCGGGCCTGGCCCGAGATCTCCCGGATCCTCGACCTGAACCCCGACTGACGTCAGACGGCCGGTGTGGCGACGGCTTCGGCATCCGTTCTGTCGGTGAAAGCCTCTTTCGGGACGAAGACGAGGATGGCGGCGGCGACGAGCGCCGTCACGCCGCAGACCACCCACACCGTGATGTAGCCGGCGAACGACCCTGCGGTGCCCTCGACCGCTCCGCTCACGCCGTTGAGCAGCGCGATGCCGAAGACGCACGAGGCGATCGCTCCACCCACCGTCTTGACCGAGTTCGTGAGGCCCGTCGCGACCCCCGTCTGCGTCGCGGGAGCCGCCGATGCGGCCGCCGCGGGGAGCGCCGCCACCAGAGCGCCGGAGCCGAGGCCGACGATGACCATGTTCGTCACCACCTGCACATAGGACTCATGGAACGGCAGGAACAGCAGGAACCCGATGCCGACGAGCAGAGACGCACCCATGAGAGTGATCCGCGGCGTCACCAGTCGAGCGATGAGCGGGAACAGCAGAGCGCCGGCGATCATCGCGATCAGGTACAGCCCGATGATCAGCGACGTCGCGAAGCCGGTGGTTCCGAGCCCATAGCCGTAGACACCCGGATCGGTGCGGGCGAACGTCGACAGCGGCGCCTGGGCCCCCAGCACGCTCACCCCGAACAGGCCGGCTGTGAGGAAGACGGGGCCGAGCGCCGGTGAGCGGAACATGCGCACATCGATGAGAGGGTCGTCGCAGCGCAGCTCCCAGAGCACGAACGGGATCACGAGCAGGAGTCCGAGTACGACGACCGCCCACGACCAGGGGTTGACGAGCCCGCCCTCGAGACGGAGCAGGCTCAAGCCGCCGGTGAAGCAGATCAGAGCGAGCGAGATCAACACGACGCCGACCGTGTCGAACACGCCGCCGGTCGGATCGGGCGACTCCTTCACCCCGAACAGGATCACGAAGAAGCAGATGACGATCAGCACTGCGGGGATGAGGAGCACGACCGTGAGCGGCAGGACATCGATCAGTGCGCCGCCGACGAGAGCACCGATGATCGCACCGCCTTCGAGCGCCGCGACCAGGAGCCCGGCGGCCTTCGCCGTGATCGACGAACGCCCCTCCATGCGTCGGGAGCGCGACCAGATGAGCGCGATCTCGAGCGGCAGCCAGACGACGTAGAAACCCATCAGCGTCCAGCCGATCAGGAACACGGGGAACGAGTCCGTGAACGGCAGGACGAGCGCCGCCGCGGCGGTCAGTGCCGTCGAGATCAGCAGCATCCGCTTGTGCCCGACCATGTCGCCGAGCTTCGCGAACGCCGGCACGACGAGAGCCGAGAGCATGAGCTGCGTGCCCTCCAGCCAGTTCACGTCGGCGTCGTGGATGCCCAGATGCCGCGCGATGTCGGTGAGCATGGGCGTGTAGTAGCCCTGGAGCACACCGCTGGTGAACTCGACGAAAGCGAGGAAACCGACGACCGTGGCAAGGGTTCCCAGAGTTCGGCTGCGCGTCATCGCGGCTCCTCGGTGAAGGGGCTGAACCGGGCGCCGAGACGCCCGTGAGGGGGTGGGATCACCCTAGCCGCTCGAGGAGAGCTCGATGGAACCGCTCCCCACGCTCCAGCGCGGCGATCTCGACGTTCTCATCGACCCCGTGGATCGACGCACGCTGCGCGTTCGACATGTCGAGCGGCGCGAAGCGGTAGACGGCGGGCGCGAAGCGATGGAAGTGCCGGGAGTCCGTCGCAGCCATCATCACGTACGGCACGGCGGAGACTCCGGGATGCGAGACCGCGAGCGCGTCCGCGAGCAGCGCGAACTGGGCGTTGTCTGTCGCGGATTCGGGCGAGGGTTCGCTCGCCTCCACGACGGTGACCGTCACGAGCGGATCCCGGATGCGGCGGCGCACCCGCAGCACGGTCTGCTGCGTCGTCTCACCCAGAGCGATGCGCAGATTCAC
The DNA here is from genome assembly GCF_979258485.1 of Microbacterium sp. AC035. NCBI lineage: Bacteria > Bacillati > Actinomycetota > Actinomycetes > Micrococcales > Microbacteriaceae > Microbacterium > Microbacterium sp. AC035. The sequence continues at coordinate 3,633,168 of NZ_OZ409858.1, read as the reverse complement.
GGTCGCCGATGCCTGAGAGGGCAGCACATTCGCCGCCGTGCCGCCCGACTGCATCGTCGGAGCCACAGTCGTGCGCACGAGAGCCGCGGGCTCCCCGCCCAGTGCGGCGAACAGCTGGCCGGTCAGGAGGGGGGCGGATCCGAGCAGGCGAAGCAGGTGCCGCGCAGGACCGGGCGTCTGAGCGCCGAGCTGCGACAGCATCCGCCCGATCGCCTTCGAGGGGCGTGGGCGGAACGTCCGCGGTCCGAGCCGATCCACGGCCCTCGCCACCCTCCGGACTGCCGTGCGAGAGGGTGGAGCCGATGCGTGGCCACCCTCGCCGCGCGCGGAGAGGGTGAGGGTCATGACGCCCTTCTCGCCGACTCCGATCATGGCCGCTCGTCCTGGGACGAACGGCAGCGGGGCATCGACGACCGCGCCGCCCTCGTCGACCACCAGCCACGGGATGATGCCGCGCTCGCGGAGCGCCCGCGCGATCTCCTCGGCCGCTCTGCCGAAGGTCTCTTCGTTGCCCCCGAACGAGAGGTAGACGTCTCGCCCGGGGACGAAACCCTCGGCGAGCAGATTCTCGACGGCCTCGAGCACGACGATCAGCGGCCCCTTGTCGTCGAGAGCCCCTCGCCCGTAGACCACCCCGTCGGCGACGACGCCCTCGAACGGAGGATGCGTCCACGCATCGCTCTCATCCACCGGCACGACGTCGTAATGCGCCATCAGCACGACCGGCCCGTCGGACCCGGCATCCCTGCCCGACCAGTGGAAGAGCAGCCCGAAATCGGTGTGTCGTTCGAGCGTGAGGTGCTCGTGGACGAGCGGATAGAGTTCGGCGATCAACGAGACGAAGGCCTCGAAGGGCCCGGATCCGCGTTCCTCGAGCTCAGCCGACACTGTCGGCAGCCGGATCATCTGCGAGAGACGGTCGGCGATTCCCGGTCGAGGTTCTGTCACGTCGGCCATCGTAGCGCCGGCCGCAGCGCCTCCCACCCGCGAGACAATGGATGGATGAGCCTGTTCGCCCTGGCACCCAAGCGCGGTCCGCGCTGGCATCTCGCCACCCAGGCGGCACTGGGCATCGCAGTGCCGATCGCCGTCATGACCATGATCGGCGAGCCCGCGCTCGGATACATCGCCGCGTCGGGGGCGTTCACGGTTCTCTTCGCCGGGACCTCCCCGGTGATCGATCGCGCGAGAATCCTGCCCCTCGTCGCCGCGGGTCTGATCGCGAGCGCCGCGCTCGGAGTCGCCCTGTCTGCGAACGCCTGGCTCGTGAGCATCGGAGTCGTGGTGGTCGCGATCGTCAGCGCCGCTCTGGCCTTCGGCTTCCGGCTCGGCCCGCCCGGGCCCCTCTTCTTCGTGCTGGTCTTCGGGCTCTCCGCTCACGTGGTCGTCAGCTCTGCGATCGAGCCGATGGTCTACATCGCCGCGCTCGCGGCCGGGTGCGTGTTCTCCTACCTGGTCGCGATGGCGCCGCTTCTGCTCCCCCGAGCGCGTTCGGTCTCGGCCCGGCCGCTGCGTGAGCTGCTGCCAGGGCCCGACTTCACCGCCGATTCGCGGATGCTGCTGATCCGGGTCGCGATCGTCTCGGTCATCGGAGTCCTGCTCGGGCTGGTGATCGATCCGACGCGGACCTACTGGATAGCCGGATCGGCCGTCGCCGTGATCGGCGTCGCGGCTGCCCGACGCGCCGCAGTGCAGCGCGGCCTGCACCGCATGCTCGGGACCGTCGTGGGCGCTGGCGTCTACGCCCTGCTGGCACTGCTGCAACCCTCGGGTCTCTGGCTGGCACTGCTCCTGGGTGCTCTGCAGTTCACGATCGAGCTCGTCGTGGTGCGCCACTACGCCCTCGCGCTCGTCTTCATCACGCCGCTCGTGCTGCTGTTGACGGGTGCGGCGACCGGCGAGATCGGTTCGATGGACGTGGCGTGGGAACGCATCGTCGACACCCTCGTCGGTGCCGTGCTCGGTGCGCTTTCGGGTTTGCTGCATCCTCGCGCCACGACGCCTCGCACCTGACTCTCGACGGACGTCTGCGCGCGGGCCATACTCGCACCATGACCCGTGCGCCTGAGATCGACGACTACCACCAGAGACTCACCCCCGAAGACCGTGAGATCTGCGAGCGTCTCGCCGATGAGATCGACCGCGGGCTCCCCGAAGCGACGGCCAAGGTCTGGCACGCGCACCCCGTCTGGTTCCTCGACGGCAATCCGATCGTGGGATACGACCGACTGAAGAATGCCGTGCGGCTGATGTTCTGGAGCGGCCAGTCGTTCGCCGAGCCCGGTCTCGTCGCGTCAGGTTCATTCGAAGCAGCCGAGGCGAGGTTCGTCGACGTCTCGGAGATCGACATCGACCGTCTCGCTGTCTGGTTGTCGGAGTCGCGGGTCGTGCAGTGGGATTACGAGCACATCCGCACGAACCGCGGCCTCGTCAAGCGCACCGAGTTCTGACGTCGATCCGGGAACACGGCGGACCGGTGCCGGGTTGCACATCGAGAGCCGAGAGGAAACCGATGGAACTGACGCTGGTCACCTCTGCGTTCTGCGGAGCCTGCTCGCGAACCCGCGCGGTCGTGTCGGATGCGGTGCGCTACCTTCCCGATGCGACAGTCACCGAGATCGACGTCGCAGCGGAGCCGGATGCAGCGGAGGCGCTCGACATCCGTTTCACCCCGACCGTCATCATCCGCGATGCCACGGGCACGGAGGTGTTCCGAGCGGAGGGTGTGCCCACGGTCCCTCAGGTGCTGACAGCAGCCGTGAAGGCCCTCCCCGCCTGAGCCCTGATCGAGCCCTTGCGGATGTCCGCCCCCCGGCGCAGAATGAGCCGCAGCAGGGCCGATGACGGCCCCGCCTGACATCGCTGGGGGCAGTCGTGGCCAATCTCAATCCGTATCTCTCGTTCCGCACCGAAGCGCGGCAGGCGATGGAGTTCTACCAGGGCATCCTCGGCGGCGACCTCGACATCAACGTGTTCGGCGAGTTCCCCGACATGGTGCAGAACCCCGATCAGGAGCACCTCGTGATGCACGCGCAGCTCACCACGCCCGACGGCCTGGTGCTCATGGCATCAGACACGCCCGACGGCATTCCGTTCGAGCCGCCGCAGGGGTTCTCCGTCTCGCTCAGCGGCAACTCGCAGGAGAGGACCCAGCAGGTCTGGGACGCCCTCTCCGACGGGGCGGCGATCGTCATGCCGCTCGACACTCCGCCATGGGGCGGCAGTTTCGGGATGCTCGTCGATCGGTTCGGGGTGCCGTGGATGCTGCACGGCGATCCCGAATGAGCCGCACGCGACCGACACCCTGACTGCGAAGACCCTCCCCTGCGTGTGTCAGCAGGAGAGGGTCCGGTGCGTCGGGTGAGCCCGAGCGGAGTCAGCGCCCGCTCAGCGCAGGGCCTTGGCGGCGATGAACGCGCGAAGCTCGTGCTCGTCGTCTGCCATCTCTGTCTTGCGCTGCGGAGCGTCGAGCATGGTGCGCAGCTCTGACGAGTACTCGAGCTCGACACCGATCGCCTCGCGGATCGTCTCGGCGAACTTCTGCGGCTTCGCGGTCTCGAGTACGAGCATCGGCACGCCCGGTTCGACATTCTCGCGGGCGACCTTGACCCCGTCTGCGGTGTGCGGGTCGATGATGTCGCCCGTCGACTCGTAGACCGACTTGATCGTCTCGAGCCTGTCGGCGTGCGTCGAGGTGCCGCTGACGATGCCGAACTCGTCGACGAAACGAGCGAGATCGGCGGTGAAATCGAAGAAGCCCTGGGTGTCGAGATCCTGCCAGGCCTTCACCACGCGGGTCGCATCACGCCCGACGAGCTCGAAGATGAAGCGCTCGAGGTTCGAGGCCTTCGAGATGTCCATCGACGGGCTCGAGGTGGCGAGCGTCTGCGCCGCGCTGCGAGGACGGTAGACACCGGTGCGGAAGAACTCGTCCAGCACGTTGTTCTCATTGGCAGCGAGCACGAGGCGGCGGATCGGCAGCCCCATCTGCTTCGCGAAGAACCCCGAGAGGATGTTGCCGAAGTTTCCGGACGGCACGGTGAACGACACCTCGGTCCACCCACCGGCATCCGTCGCGCGCAGCCATGCCCAGAAGTAGTAGACGACCTGAGCGGTGATGCGGGCGAGGTTGATCGAGTTGACCGCGCCGAGGTGCTGGGCGCGCTTGAAGTCGAGGTCACCGGCGAGCGACTTGACGAGGTTCTGGCAGTCGTCGAACACGCCGTCGACGACGATGTTGTGGATGTTCTCGTCTGCGAGCGAGAACATCTGCGCACGCTGGAAGGCGCTCATGCGTCCCTTCGGCGACAGCATGAAGACCGAGATGCGATCCTTGCCGCGCAGAGCGTGCTCGGCAGCCGATCCCGTGTCTCCGGAGGTCGCGCCGAGGATGTTCAGCACCGAGCCCTTGCGCTCCAGGGCGTACTCGACGACCTGGCCGAGGAACTGCATGGCCATGTCCTTGAACGCCAGCGTGGGTCCCTCCGAGAGACCCACCAGAGTGAGGTCGTCATCGATCGAGCGCAGCGGCACGACCTCTTCGGGGAACTGGTCGTAGGCCGCGGCGGTCATGCGCGCGAGATCTGCTCGGGGGATGTCCGTCGCGAACAGCCCGAGCACCTCGGTCGCGAGCTGCGGGTAGGTCAGCGCCCGCCAGCGCTCGAGCGTCTCGCCGTCGACCGTCGGCATGGTCTCGGGCACGGCGAGCCCGCCGTCGGTCGCGAGCCCCTCGAGCAGTGTCTCGCAGTACGGCAGCGGCTGCATGCCGCCTCGGGTGGAGATGTACTGCACGGGTGCTCCTCGGTTCGGAATCGGCGCGGGGCTTCCATTCTCGCAGGTGACCGCGGGGTGATTGCACTGCCCCGACATGCGTCTCACGACATAGCGCGTTCATCCCGCGGAGGCAATGGTATTCCGCTGTGAACTCGAATCTCTTAGCGTGGAGCCCATCAACAGAACAGGAGCCCTCATGACTGCGAAGACCCATACCGCGCATGACCACAAGCCCGCGGACGGCCAGGCTCCCATGACAGCCTCCACGTCGGCCGAGCCCCTCTACGAACGTGTCGATCTCGATCGGTACGTCGTGCTCCACGAAGGCCCCGTGGGATACGTCGAGCACGTGCATCCGGTCTTCGTCTGCTACGTGGGCCACCCGTATCACCACGCCGACGAGATCGCTCAGGTGCACGACTTCCACGACGCTGTGCGGACTGTCCTGCACCGCGCCGTCTCGAAGCGGCGCGCTCAGTGAGCCGCGACATCTGGCCCGGTTCCCCTTACCCGCTCGGCGCGACCTTCGACGGTCAGGGCACCAACTTCGCCCTGTTCAGCGAGGGCGCCGAGAGTGTCGAGCTGTGCCTGTTCGACGACGACGGCTCCGAAGAGCGCGTGCCGCTCGAAGAGGTCGACGCGTACGTATGGCACGGCTACCTGCCCTCCGTCCAGCCGGGACAGCTGTACGGATACCGGGTGCACGGCACCTACGACCCCGCCCAGGGAAAGCGCTTCAATCCGAACAAGCTCCTCCTCGACCCCTATGCGAAGTCGGTCGCGGGTCGGGTCGAGTGGGGGCAGCCCCTGTTCGGCTACGACTTCGGCGATCCTGATTCCCGCAACGACGAGGACTCCGGCGCGACGATGGTGAAGGGCGTGGTCGTGAACCCGTTCTTCGAGTGGGCGGGTGACCGGCTTCCGAAGACCCCCTACGCGCAGACCGTGATCTACGAGGCGCACGTCAAGGGACTCACGGAGCTGCACCCCGATATCCCCGAGGAGCTGCGCGGCACGTATGCGGCGATCGGTCACCCCTCGGTGATCGATCATCTCGTGCACCTCGGCATCACCGCGATCGAGCTGATGCCGGTGCACCAGTTCGTCTACGACTCGACCCTCGAGGAGAAGGGCCTCACCAACTACTGGGGCTACAACACCCTCGCCTTCTTCGCACCGCACAACGACTACTCGTCGAGCGGGCAGCACGGTCAGCAGGTGCAGGAGTTCAAGGCCATGGTGCGCGCGCTGCACGCGGCGGGCATCGAGGTCATCCTCGACGTGGTCTACAACCACACCGCCGAGGGCAACCACATGGGGCCGATGCTCTCGATGCGGGGCATCGACAACGAGGCGTACTACCGCCTCGAAGAGGATCGCCGCTACTACACCGACTACACCGGCACGGGAAACAGCCTCAATGCCGGCAACCCGCACGCCCTGCAGCTGATCATGGACTCGCTGCGGTACTGGGTCACCGAGATGCACGTCGACGGCTTCCGGTTCGACCTCGCCTCGACTCTCGCGCGCGAGTTCTACGACGTCGACCGGCTCGCGGCCTTCTTCGAGCTCGTGCAGCAGGATCCGATCGTCTCTCAGGTGAAGCTCATCGCCGAGCCGTGGGACGTCGGTCCCGGCGGATACCAGGTAGGCAACTTCCCGCCGCAGTGGACCGAGTGGAACGGCAAGTATCGAGACACGGTGCGCGATTTCTGGCGCGGTGAGCCTCAGGCGCTCGGCGAATTCGCGTCGCGCCTCACCGGCTCGGCCGACCTCTACGAGCACTCCGGTCGCCGCCCTGTCGCGTCGATCAACTTCGTGACCGCTCACGACGGCTTCACGCTCCGCGACCTCGTCTCCTACAACGAGAAGCACAACGAGGCCAACGACGAGGACAACGCCGACGGCGAATCGCACAACCGCTCCGACAACCATGGCGCGGAAGGCCCCACAGATGACGAGGGGATCAACCGCATCCGCGCCCGGCAGCAGCGCAACTTCCTCGCCACCCTGCTGCTGTCGCAGGGGGTGCCGATGATCGCGCACGGCGACGAGCTCGGCCGCACCCAGAACGGCAACAACAACGGCTACGCGCAGGACAACGAGCTCACCTGGGTCGACTGGGAATCAGCCGACCTGCCGCTCGTGGAGTTCACGGCAGCGGTGGCACGGCTTCGCCGCGACCATCCGACGTTCCGGCGCAGCCGCTTCTTCGACGGTCGTCCGGTGCGGTCGGAGGACGGCGAGCGCGTTCCGGACGTCGTCTGGCTTCGTCCGGACGGCCGCCGTATGGAGCCGGAGGACTGGGATTCCGGCTTCGGTCTCGCGATCGGAGTCTTCCTCAACGGTCAGGGCATCCGCGAGAAGGACCGGCGCGGTCGGCCCGTCACCGACCAGAACTTCCTCGTGTACTTCAACAGCGGGACGGATGCCGTCGAGGTCGCGCTTCCCGACGAGCGGCACGGACATGCGTGGGAGGTCATGATTGACACCGCCGGCGAGCGAGCAGACGGCGCATCGCTGGACCCGGGTGCCTCGGTCTCGCTCGAGGCGCACTCGCTGATCGTGCTGCGCGATGTCGACCGCACGGTGGTGTCGACGGACAACTCCGTGGAAGCGTCGCTGCGCATTCAGACCGAGCAGTCCGAGGCCCCGTCACCGGCTCCCACCCCGGAGCTGCCTCGATGACGCATCGCCCGCTCTCGACCTATCGGCTGCAGATCCGCTCCGGCTTCACACTCGACGACGCGGCATCGGTCACGAGGTATCTGGCCGATCTCGGGGCGTCGTGGGCCTACCTGTCACCGCTCCTCGCCGCCGTGCCGGGATCGGACCACGGGTACGACGTCGTCGACCACTCCCGCGTGGATGACGACCGCGGCGGCCCGGAGGGCCTGAAGCGATTCGCCGCCGCCGCCCGCGCAGCCGGACTCGGCATCCTCGTCGACATCGTGCCCAACCACGTCGGCGTGGCGATCCCCCGCGCCAACATCTGGTGGTGGGATCTGCTGAGGCTCGGACGCGCATCACGGCACGCGGTGGCGTTCGACGTCGACCGACGGCTGTCGGAGGGGCGGGTGCGACTGCCGATCCTGGGCTCGTCGCTCTCAGAGGTCCTCGAAGCAGGTGACATCGTCGTCGACACCACTCCCGCCGACGATGCCCCCGACGGAACGCTGTCGTATTTCGACCATGTGCTGCCGTTGGCACCGGGCTCGGGCGAGTTCGCGGACGACCTGCCCGGCCTTCTGGATGCCCAGCATTACGAGCTGCGGTTCTGGGAGGATCAGAACACCGACCTCGACTACCGCCGCTTCTTCGCCGTATCGGAGCTCGCCGGCATCCGCGTCGAGATCCCCGATGTGTTCGACGAGTCGCACGAAGAGATCGCCCGGTGGATCACGGACGGGCTGGCCGACGGCCTGCGCGTCGACCACCCCGACGGCCTGACAGACCCCGGCGGCTACCTCGAGCGGCTCGCAGACATCACGGGCGGCGCGTACACCGTCGTCGAGAAGATCCTCGAACCGGGCGAGCAGCTGCCCTCGTGGTGGCGCACGGACGGCACGACCGGATACGACGCGATGGGCGAGATCGACCGCGTCCTGATCGACGGCGACGGAATCGCGGCCCTCGATCGGCTCGATGCGCAGTTGCGCTCGGAGACCGGCCTGCCCCCGGCGGAACCCTGGCACGACCTGATCCACACGACCAAGCGGATGATCGCGGATGAGCTGCTGCAGTCCGAGGTGCGCCGCCTGGTGCGGGCGCTGCCGTTCGGTGTGGTCGGCGCGGAAGACGCGCTGGCCGAGATCGTGGCGAGCTTCCCCGTCTACCGGTCGTACCTGCCGGCGGGGCGCGAGCACCTCGAGCACGCGGTCGAGGACGCCTCGCGTCGACGCCCCGACCTCGCGGCATCGATCGCCGAGCTGACGCCGCTGCTGCTCGACACCTCGCTCGAGGTCTCGCAGCGCTTCCCGCAGGTGACCGGAGCCGTGATGGCCAAGGGCGTGGAGGACACCGCGTTCTACCGCCACACCCGTCTCGGAACGCTCACCGAGGTCGGTGGCGATCCGTCGATCGACTCGGTCTCGGTCGAAGAGTTCCACGACGCGCAGCGGGCACGACTCGCATCGTGGCCGCACTCGCTCACGGCGCTGTCGACCCACGACACGAAGCGATCAGAGGACGTCCGCGCACGCCTCTCGGTGCTCGCCGAGATTCCGGATCGCTGGGCTGAGGCCCTGAGCGAACTCCGGGCCGTCGCCTCGACCGGACACGGCCCCCTCGACTCGCTGCTCTGGCAGGCGGCCGTCGGCGCCTGGCCGATCTCTTCGGAGCGACTGCTCGCCTACGGCCTGAAAGCGGCGCGGGAAGCCGCAGAGGCGACCGGATGGCAGCATCCGGATCTCGAGTTCGAGAAGGGTGTCGAGACGATCGCGGAGGCCGCGAACGGGCGGGCCCGCACCATCCTCGAGGGGTTCGTGAGCGAGATCGTCGACCACGGCCGGGAGAATTCGCTGTCCGCGAAGCTCCTGCAGCTCGCTGCCCCCGGCGTGCCGGACGTCTATCAGGGCACCGAGCTGTGGGATCACTCTCTCGTCGACCCCGACAACCGGAGGCCGGTGGACTTCGCCGCGCGTGCGGCGATGCTCGGGCAGCTCGACGACAACGTCGCCCGCGGCGTCCTCCCTCCTGTCGACGACTCCGGTCTCGCGAAGATGCTCGTCACCGCGCGCACGCTGCGTCTGCGGCGGGACAACCCGGAGCTGTTCTACCGGTATCGCCCCGCCGTCGTCGCCGGCGACGCATCGGATCATGCGGTCGCCATGGACCGGGGCGGAGTGCTCGCGGTCGCCACGCGTCTGCCGATCGGGCTCACGCGTCGCGGCGGGTGGGGTGACACTGTGCTGCTGCGCCAAGAGCTGCCCACGACCGACGCGATCACGGGTCGCCGCTTCGACCGCGGACCGATCCGCCTCGCCGACCTGCTCGACACGTATCCCGTGGCGCTTCTGGTGGATGAACGATGATCTCGGTGTGGGCTCCGCGCGCCGACAGCGTGCGACTGCGACGCCTGACCCCTGCCGGCACGACGATCTCGGAACACGACCTCGACCCCGCGGATGACGGGTCCGGGTGGTGGCGCACCGACGTGGCGATGGCCGAGGGCGAGCGCTACGGCTTCCTCCTCGACGACAGCACCGCACTGCGCCCCGACCCCCGCTCACGCAGACAGCCGCGGGGCGTGCACGGTCCTTCAGCGCTGTTCGACCCCGCCCGTTTCGAGTGGAGCGACACGGACTGGCGAGGGAAGCCGCTCGACGGCGGAGTGATCTACGAGCTGCACGTCGGCACCTTCACACCGGACGGCACGCTCGACTCGCTCATCGGCCGTCTCGATCACCTCGTCGACCTCGGCATCACCCATATCGAGCTTCTTCCGGTCAACGCGTTCAGCGGTGACTGGAACTGGGGGTACGACGGTGTGCTCTGGTACGCCGTGCACGAGGGGTACGGGGGGCCGGCCGCCTACCAGCGGTTCGTCGATGCCGCCCATTCCCGCGGTCTCGCGGTGATCCAGGACGTGGTCTACAACCACCTCGGCCCGAGCGGCAACTACCTGCCCGAGTTCGGCCCCTACCTGCGCGAGGGCGAGCACACCGCGTGGGGCGACTCGGTGAACCTCGACGAGGCCGCTGTGCGCGAGTACATCCTGGAGAACGCCCTGATGTGGCTGCGCGACTTCCATGTCGACGGTCTGCGTCTCGACGCCGTGCACGCCCTGCATGACGAGAGCACACCGCATCTTCTGCACGAGATGTCCGCACGCGTCGATGAGCTGTCGCGCGAGCTCGACCGCCCCCTGAGCCTGATCGCCGAATCCGATCTCAACGACCCCGTCATGGTCCTGCCCCGCGAGGCCGGCGGGTACGGGCTCACCGCGCAGTGGTCCGATGACTGGCATCACGCGGTGCACGTCGCGCTCACCGGGGAGACGGATGGATATTACGCCGACTTCGCGGCGCCCGAGGCTGTCGCGAAGGTGACGCAGGGCGGGTTCTTCCACGACGGCACGTATTCGTCGTTCCGCGGACGAACGCACGGCGCTCCGCTGCCTTCGAGTGTTCCCGCCTGGCGTCTGGTCACGTTCGCGCAGGACCACGACCAGATCGGCAACCGCGCGGCCGGAGACCGGCTGACCGCGTCGCTGTCGTCAGATCGCCTCGCGGTCGCCGCAGTGCTGACGCTGACCGCTCCCGGAACCCCGATGCTCTTCATGGGCGAGGAATGGGGAGCCTCGACTCCCTGGCAGTTCTTCACGTCTCACAAGGAGCCCGAGCTCGCGCGAGCCACGGCGGTGGGGCGTATCGCGGAGTTCGCGCGGATGGGATGGGACCCGTCCGCAGTGCCCGACCCGCAGGACCCTGCGACCTTCGAGCGATCGCGGCTGGACTGGAATGAGGTCGGATCGCCGCAGCATGCCCGGATGCTCGATCTGTATCGACGCCTGATCGCTCTGCGGCGAGAGGTGCCTGAGCTCACCGACTCCGAGATGTCGCACAACGTCGTCTCTGTCACGCACCTCGACGGCGCACCGGAGCACCGGGCCTACCGCATCGAGCGGGGCGACCTCGCGGTGCTCGTGAACCTCACCCCTGAAGAGGTGGAGTTCGAACTCGGCCCCGATTCGCGGATCCTGTTGGAGACGGCACCCGGTCGGATGATGGCGCGGACCATCGCGCTTCCGCCCGAGTCCGCGGCGATCGTCGCTCCGCCGCGCTGAATTGTGCCAGGAGGCGTGAGTCGTGCGCGAGGTCGAGGACGTCTGAGTTCATGCTTTCCTGAATTCAGGATTCTGTGTACAGTCGTAGAGTGACCCTCACCGCCTCGCTCACCCATACCGCCGCCGTCTCCCGTCTCGGGCATGCACTATCGGACACGACTCGGGCAGCGATCCTGCTGGCGCTCCGACAGACGCCCGCCTATCCTTCCGATCTCGCGGAGGAGCTCGGGGTCAGCCGTCAGCTCCTGTCGAACCACCTCGCATGTCTGCGCGGATGCGGACTCGTCGAGAGCGTTCCGGACGGACGCCGCAGCCGATATGCGCTCGCAGACCCGCACCTCGCCGCAGCGCTCGACGAGCTGATGCGAGTGATGCTGATCGTCGAACCGGACTGCTGCGACGGAGACGGGTGCACCTGCTGATGTCACCGACCGCTCTCGCGCCCGAGCGGCGTGCGACGCTGCACCGCCGCATCCGGCTCATCGTGGCGTTCACGATCGTCTACAACGTGATCGAGGCCGTCGTCGCGATCGCCGCGGGATCGGCCGCCTCGTCTGCCGCGCTGATCGGGTTCGGACTCGACTCGAGCATCGAGGTGCTGTCGGCCGCCGCCGTCGCCTGGCAGTTCACGCGACGCGACCCGGAACGCTGGGAGAAGCCCACGTTGCGAGTGATCGCCGTGGCGTTCTTCGCACTCGCGGTCTACGTCGCGGCGTCGTCGGCGATGTCGTTGCTCGGCGGCGACCGGCCCCAGCACAGCACGGTCGGTCTCGTGCTGACGGCGCTCAGCGTGATCATCATGCCGCTCGTGTCTCTGGCCGAGCGGCGGGCGGGATTCGAGATCGGATCCGCCACAGCGGTCGCCGACTCGAAGCAGACGCTGATCTGCACCTACCTGTCGGCCGCCGTGCTCATCGGACTGGCTCTCAACAGTCTGCTCGGCTGGTGGTGGGCGGATGCCGTCGCCGGACTCGTCATCGCCGTCTTCGCTGTTCGAGAAGGCCTGGAGGCCTGGAAGGGCGACGCCTGCGCGACCTCCGTCGGCATGATCCTGGAAGACGAACACGACCACTCGCGCGACGACCACACGCACGACGACGCCCCGCGTCGTGCGCAGTGACCCGAAAGAACGTCAGCGAGATTCCGACCTCAGCGTCACGTTCGGCCGTATCCGGGGTCTTGCACATGAGACCAGAAGCCGGCCTGGGGGAACATGAGCCCGCTTCCGGTCTGGGCCGCACTCTCCCCTTTGAGCGGCTCGCGGGTGGGGACCTCCCACGGCCCCACCCGCCCTCCTGTTCTTCAACGGATCCTGCGTCCTGGCATCAGATCCAGCCGCGCTCCTCCGCCATCAGCACCGCCTGCTGCCGTGTGCCGACCGAGAGCTTCGCGAGCACCGCGGAGATGTGATTGCGCACCGTGCCCGGAGCGAGCGACAGCGCCCTCGCGATCTGAGTCGTGGTCTCTCCCCGACGCCCCGCACGCAGCACATCCAGCTCACGATCGGTGAGAGGTGACCGCTCGTCGCTGAGAGCATCTGCCGCGATCTCGGGGTCGACGTAGCGAGCTCCCGCCGCGACCCTGCGGATCACGTCGGCGACCTGATCGGCCCCTCGGGACTTGGGCAGGAACCCCGCGACACCGGACGCGAGCGCCCGACGCAGCACTCCAGGGCGGGCGTGCCGGGTGACGACGACGCAACGGGTGGCTATCGCTCGGTTGAGCCGCTCGGCGACCTCGACGCCGTCCAACCCCGGCATCTCGAGATCCAGCAGACAGACGTCGGGCGTCAACCTGAGCGCAGCGGCGAGCGCCTGCTCTCCGTCGGCGCATTCGGCCACCACCTCGATGTCGCCTTCGAGACGCAGCAGAGCGGCGAGGGCCGAACGGATCATGCCCTCATCGTCGGCGAGGAGCACCCGGATCATCTCGGCCCCTCCCCGACGGCGAGCTGCCCCTCAGATGCCGGGACCGTCACCGAGACGATGAACTCACCCGCGTCCTCCCGGATCTCCAGAGTTCCGCCGGCTTCCGAGATGCGTCTTCTCACTCCGTCGAGCCCCGACCCCACCGGCTCTCCTCCGACGCCGTCCGTCATATCGTTCGCGACCTCGTAGCGCCACCCGTCGGCGACCCGGCCGAGAGCGAGACGGGCGCGGCGCCCGGCCCCGTGCCTCAGGACGTTGGTCGTCGTCTCCCTGATCACGGGTCCGAGAGCTGACGACGGCGCATCGTCGGCATCCGGCGCGATCTCGGCCTCGACATCGAGTCCGGCCGCGGCGAGAAGGTCTCGCGCATTCGCGACCTCGTCCCCCAGCGGCACCGAACGGAAGCGCGTGGCAAGGTCACGGGTGCCCTGCCTGGCCTCGTCGACGCTCACTCTGGCCGCCTGCAGCTGATCGAGAGCGGCATCGGGATCGATCCGCATGAGGCGCTCGGCCAGTTCGAGCTGCAGCGCGATGACCTGCAGATGATGCCCCTGGAGGTCGTGCACGTCGGTGGCCACCCGAAGGCGCTCCTGCGTCGCCGCGAGGCGGGACTCCGATGCCCTGGCGCGATCGACGGTGACCAGCACGTCCCACCACCAGAGCGAGCTCACCGACATCGCCGGGATGAGGATCGCATAGAGAGCGGGAATCCAGCCGGGGAGGCCGATCTCGGCAGCACCTCGCGCTGCGTCGGCGACGGCGACGAGCACGAGCAGCACGGTGGTCAGGGCGACCATTCGCAGGCGCACGCCTTTGGGCCAGTTGAGCAGCACCACCGACTGGGCGATGGGCATGACGGCGAGCAGCCAGCTGTCGATCGCCAGCCCGCCCGCGACGCCATAGCCGACCGCGGCCAGCAGTGGCAGCGCGATGCGCGTCCACGCGATGCCGGGTTCCGCGTCCAGCCGATGACGGTAGTCGGTGAGCAGCACGGTAGTGGAGACCCACCAGACCGCGCCGCCGAGGCCCACGACGAGCACCGCCGTCGCATCACCGGGCACGGAGAGGGCCTGGAGCGTCCAGACGAGCACCAGGAACAGCTCGAGGAAGACGACGGCTGAGAACGTGTACCACCACGTGGCGGTGATCCCTCGCGCGAGTTGACGCGCGCCGGGCGGCGGGTCGCCGGAGGGATCGACGACCGGAGAAGTGCTGCGCATGCCCCCACGATACGGGCGTGACACATGTCATGGATGCCGTGGGCGAACCACCCGGAAAGCAGTGACGCTTCGGCACTGTCGGGCTGCGGCGAGAGGCGGTGGACTGGATGCATCGCGACGGAGACACCGACGCACAGACCGGCAGGAGCCACCCCATGAATCTCATCGAGACCTTCCAGGGCTTCGTCGCCCAGGTGCCCGAACTCGTCCAGCCGCTGATCGTCGCCCTTGCAGGGGCGATTCCCTTCATCGAGGGCGAAGGGGCCGTGTCGATCGGCATCATCGGCGGAATCCATCCGGTGATCGCGGCGATCGCGGCGATGGTCGGCAACTTCCTCTGCGTCGCTGTGCTCGTCATCGCCAGCTCGGGGGCGCGCACAGCGATCGTGAATCGGTCGCGCACCCGGCAGACGGTGGTCGCCGGCAGCGGAGCCGTCGAGACCGTGCCTGCGGACCACGTGGATGCAGACCGCGGCGGCGCCCGCCGCGAGAAGTTCCAGCGGGCCTTCGAGCGCTACGGCGTGCCGGGCGTCAGCCTGCTCGGCCCGCTGCTCCTGCCCACGCAGTTCACCGCCACGATGCTCGCCGCGGCCGGCGTCGGCAAGGTCCGCATCCTCATCTGGCAGGCCGTCGCGATCATCGGCTGGACGACGATCGTGGCTGTGATCGTCGGCAGCGCCGTCTACGCGATCCGCTGAGCCCGGCGCAGGACGCGCAGAAGCCCACCCGTGAAGAACGGGTGGGCTTCTGTGCGTGACGGAGGTCAGCGACGCGCGGCGCTAGACCGGCGCTTCGCGGCGATACCTGTGGCCAGTGCGCCACCGACGATCAACGCGAATGCGAGAGACAGGAACGCTGCGCCGGATTCACCGCCCGTCAGAGCAAGCCCACCGGCGACCGGGGTCGGCGTCGCAGTCGGCGTCGTGACCGGCGTCGGTGTCGGCGTCGGCGTTACCGGCGTAGGAGTCGGCGTCGGCGTTACCGGCGTCGGCGTCGGCGTCGGATTGACGGGCGTCGGCGTCGGCGTCGGTGTCGGCGTCGGAGTCACGACCGGCGTGCGGTTGGCGACGTTGGTGAGCGTGAGCTCGACACCGGCGGTGGTGCCCGGCGTCACCTCGTAGGTGCCGTCGCCGCCGTCGACGACGCCCTCGCCGACGATCGTCCATTCACCCCATGTGACGCCCTGGATCTCCGGCAGATCGATCTCCTCGATCACGAAGGTCGAGCCGAGGGGCGCACGCGCGCTGACCGCCGGCTGCCCCACGGGAACCGACATCGTGGTGGGCGGCGCATCCGATCCCTTGACCGAGTACCGCACCGTGTAGGTCGCGTCGCGTGCGGCATCCGCCTGTGCGCCGGTGACCTCTTTGGTGATCGAGAACGTCGTGTAGGCGACACCGCTGCCGTCGCCTCCTCCGGACTCGACGACCGTGTGGGTCGCAGATGTCTCGAAGGTGTCGACGGTCGCGTGGTTTCCGAAGACGTCACCCTCCGCCACGGGCGCGTCCGCCTGGGTGAAGTAGACCAGCTCGTAGGCGAACCCTCCGACCGGCAGACCCGATGCCGTGAACTCGAACGAGCGTCCGTCGTCTGCCACGTCGATCACGTAGGCCGACGAGTCGACCTCGCTCCAGTCCCCGACGAACTCGCCATTCACGACCGCGCGCTGAATCAGCTTCACGTCACCGGTGTAGTGATGCCCCGTGAGGTCCCCGTCGAGCGTGTCAGTGATGGTGAAGGACCCGTCGTCGACATAACCGCTCGGAATCCCGATGACCCACTTTAGCATTCCGTCGGTCGCGGTTTCTCCGCCGTATTTGTAGGGCGCTTCCTCTTCCGCAGGGTCTTCGGGAACCACCCCGCCGTCACCCGGGAGGTCGACGATCTCGACCGTGTCGCCCAGGTCGAACTCGACCGTCTCGCTGGTCGTCGTCTGCGAGGCACGTGCCTCCATCCAGAAAGAACCTCCGACCTCCTCGAGACCCTCGACCGCCTCCGTGAGGGTGCAGACCATATCGGGCCCGGCACCTGCCGCCACGGCACAGTTCGCCACGACCAGACCCGTCACGGGATCCGCGATCGTGAACTCTCCCGCCGACTGCCGGCTGAACTCGGCGGGGAGTGTCATCCCGAAGGTCTCCCCCGCCTGCGCTCCGACCGGTACGGCCCACTCTCCCGAGATCCGCACGGTCTGCCACTGCACCAGCGGTCCTCCGCCGTTCTCGTTCTCGAGCGACACGCTGCCGATCGCCCCGGGGTATGTGACCGTCGGCGCAGCTGCCGCCGGCACAACAGACCCCAGGAGTCCGGCGACCGCCATGACCATCCCCACGATGATCGCAACGGCACCTCGCCCCCGCCTCTTGTGCATCTCCCCGTTGATCGCCGCTGCTGCGCCGACCGTTCTGCCGTGCGTGCGCACGAAACCACGTTCCCCAGTCATCGTCTTCCCCATCCGATACGAGTCGCTCCCAGTCGCGACCCATCTAAGAGATCAGGAAAAGGCCCGGGGATTACGCGGCAACCGGTATACAACGCCGATATATCAGCATGTGGTGAGAGCACTGAGGAGTCGGCAGCCTCAGCGCACGGCCCCGGACGTCAATCCCCCCACGAGCCAGCGCTGGAAGAACACCGCGGCGGCGAAGACCGGGATGACCCCGATGAACGACGCAGCAGCGATCTTGCCGAAGTGCGGCGTGCGGTCTCCGTAGAACAGCGACAGCGCGACCGGGAAGGTCTGCGAGTCCACGCTCTGGGTGAGGAAGGTCGCGAGCAGGAACTCGTTGTAGTTGAGGATCGCGACGATGATCCCGATCGCGACGAGGCTCGGCAGCAGCAGCGGAACCACGACCGACCACAGCATCCGCAGGGTTCCCGCGCCGTCGATGCGCGCGGCCTCCTCGATCTCGACGGGGAGCCGGCGGATGAATCCCTCCAGCAACCAGACGGCGACGGGGACGTTGACGAGGGCGTAGACCAGGGTGAGGCCGAGGAGCGTGTTGTTCAGCCCCACCGATCGCAGGAGCGTGAGCAACGGGACCACGGCGACGATCGGAGGGAGGAGCCACGGGCTCATCAGGGTCGCTGCGAGGGTGCGACCACCGGCGTTGTGGCGCACGATGGCCCAGGCGCCGGGGACGGCGATGGCGAGTGAGATGGCAGCTCCGCCGAGAGCGGCGGCCGAGGAGTTCAGGATCGAACGCGGGATGTCGGTCGCCATCACCTCGCCCCAGTTCGACCACTGCGGATCGGCACTCCACAGCACGCCGGAGACGGTCTCATCCCTGCCCATCAGCGACACCGAGAACAAGTAGGCGAGCGGAACCAGGGTCACTGCGAGCGCCACGAAGAGCACGCTGCTCGCGACGGGGCGCAGGCGGATTCGTCGATCAGTCATGTCGGGCCTTCCGTGCGAACGCCACCACCACGAGAGTCACCGCGGTGACGATGACGGCGAAGACGATCGTGATCGCGGATGCCCGACCGATGTCGAACTCCTTGAGAGCGACCTGCTGGATGAGATACGTCGTCACCGTGGACGCTTGGCCGGGGCCGCCCGAGGTCATCACGAAGACGAGATCGAAGACCTTCAGTGCGATGACCAGCCGGATGAAGAGCGCGGCGATCACCGTGCCGGCGATCGCGGGCCAGGTGATGTCGCGGAACAGGCCGGCCCCGTGGGCGCCGTCGAGAGACGCGGCCTCTCGCACCGAGGGGTCCTGCGTGAGCAGCGCCGCGTACACGAGGATCACGATCAACGGCGTCCACTGCCAGACGTCGGCGAGACCGATCGCGGGCAGCGCCCACGCCGTGTTCGACAGCGGTGCGAGCGAGATGCCGGGCAGCACGGTCGCGAGGAGTCCGCCCCCGGGGTTGAAGACGAGCTTCCACAGGGTGCCGACCACGACCGGCGGAGTGATCAGCGGAAGCAGGAGGAGTGTGCGCACGACGGCACCCGAGCGGGTCGCCCGCTCCAACGCGACCGCGATGGCGACCCCCACGACGACGCTCGCGACGGCCACGGCGACCGCGTAGACGACCGTCCGCACGAAGGAGGCCACGACATCGGCATCCGTGAGTATCGTCTCCAGGTTCGCGGTCCCGACCCACTCCTGGAACGGTCGCCCCAGGGTCGAGTCGGTGAACGCGGCGGCGAGGACGAAGAGGAGCGGATACGCCCCGAGCACGACGATCGACAGGATGGTCGGCGCCGTGAGCAGCAGCGCGGAGGCGCCCGCCCGTCTCGGCACACGGCCGGACGGACGGGCGCTCCGCACGCGGGTCGGAGAGGCGTCAGCCAAGGATCTCTTCCCACTCGGCCTGCACTCGGTCGAGCGTCTCCTGAGCCGTGCCGCCCTCGCCCGCGATGAGCTTGGCGAGTTCGTCGGTGAGGATCTGCGCCGCCTGCGAGGCGTTCTCCCCCGTGGGCCAGGCGAGCGATCCGCTCAGCGTCGTGCGGTTCACTCGCTGCAGGTCCGGGTAGGTCTCGCCGTACGCCTCGCTCTCGAGCGAGGACTCGCGGTTCGGGTCGATGCCGGTCTGCGGGTCGGCGACGATGAGCTCGGAGTTGACCTCGCTCGACGCGGCGTACTCGATGAACGCCTTGGCGAGATCCGTCTTCTCGGTGTTCGCGGCGATGACCCACGTGAAGCCGGCCACCAGCGAGGCCCGCGCCTCGGTGTTCTCGCCGCCGACGGGCAGCGTGGTCACGCCCCACTTGCCCGCGACCTTCGAGTCGGGGTTCGTCTCCGACCCCACCCCCAGGTCGGTCCAGTTCTCGATGAATCCGACCTTGCCGTCGTACCAGGCGCCGTTGCCGACGCCGAAGTCGGTCTCGGCAGCCGTGGGGAAGGCGTAGGGCACCGCATCCACCAGTGCCTCGGCAGCGGCCACCGCCTCCGGGGAGTTGATCGTCGGCTTGCCGTCCTCGTCGACGAACTCGCCGCCGAAGCCCGCCAGCCGGTTCGCGTAGGCGGCGCCGAGGATCAGCGGAGACTTCTGGCCGAAGATCGCCGACCCGTAGACACCCTCGTCACCCTCGTTCTCGGTGATGGTCTTCACGTCCGCCAGGTACTCGTCCCAGGTCGTGGGCGGCTCGGTGATGCCGTTCCGCTCGAGGATCTCCTTGTTGTAGAAGAGCACATGGGTGTCGCCGTCGAACGGCAGTCCGTATCGGCGGTCGCCGACCAGCGTGTACGGGTCATTGATCGAGGGGATGAAGTCGTCCTCCTCGAGCGAGGGGGTGTCGGCGATCCAGTCGGTGAGGTCCTGGATCGAGCCGCCCTCGGCGAGGTCGCCGATCGAGACGTACCAGGGGGCCGCGACGTCGAAGGTGTTGGCGCCCGACTGCTGGTCGAGGGCGAGGGTCGAACCGATCTCGTCGTAGGGCACGATCGTGAGGTTGACCTCTGCGCCGGTCTCCTCCTCGAAGTGCTCCTTGAGCCAGTTGCCCGCGCCCTCGTGCGAGGTGATGAGCAGCGCGTTCAGCGTCTGGCCGGAGAAATCCCCGTCGGCGCCCGCCCCACCGGGCTCAGGGCTCTGCGTCGCGCAGCCGGCGACGGCGATGGTCGCGGCCGTCAGTGCGGCGGCACCGAGAAGGACGCGGCGTCGGCTGCGGCTCGGAAGGAAAGGCATGGGGGCTCCTCAGGCAACGGGTCGGGAAGCAGATCGGCGCTCACGCTAGGAGCCCGGAGCGGGCCGCCGCATCGTCGGCGTAACAGTTCGTCGTGGAGCGACGCGAAGAGTCATCCGGCGGGTCGCAGCATGGCTCGAGTGGCTATGGTCGCGGGGTCCCGATCTCCTGAGGAGCACCATGTCACGCCGCATCATCCTGAACGCCTTCGACATGACCTGCGTGACGCACCAGGCCCCCGGACTATGGCGGCACCCCGACAACCAGGCCGATCGATACCACGACCTCGACTACTGGGTGGATCTCGCGAAGACCCTCGAGCGCGGCAGGTTCGATGCGATCTTCATCGCGGACGTGCTCGGAACCTACGACGTCTATCGCGACTCCGCGGCCACGGCGCTCGGGGACGCGACGCAGGTTCCGCTCGGCGACCCGGTGGTGCAGATCTCCGCCATGGCCCATGCGACGGAGCATCTCGGATTCGGCGTGACCGTCGCCACGACCTATGAGCAGCCGTACGCTCTCGCCCGCAGGTTCTCGACCCTCGACCACTTCACGCGCGGCCGCGTCGGCTGGAACGTGGTCACGAGCTACCTCGACTCCGCCGCACGCAACCTCGGACTCGACGGACTGATCGCCCACGACGACCGCTACGAGATCGCCGAGGAGTTCCTCGACGTGACGTACAAGCTCTGGGAGGGGTCGTGGGAGGACGATGCCGTGCTGCGCGACCGGGAGGCCGGCGTCTTCGCGGATGCGTCGCGTGTGCACCCGATCGGCCATGAGGGGCGGCACTACCGGGTCCCCGGCATCCACCTCGCCGAGCCCAGTCCGCAGCGCACGCCCGTGATGTTCCAGGCGGGTGCCTCCCCCCGCGGACGCGAGTTCGCCGCGAAGCACGGAGAGGCGATCTTCATCAACGGGCTGCGCCCCGAGGCGACGCGGCCGGTCACCGATGACATCCGCGATCGAGCCGAGGCTCTCGGACGCCCGCGTGAGTCGGTCAAGATCCTCACTCTGGTCACGGTCGTCGTCGCGGCGACCGACGACGAGGCCCACGCGAAGCTCGCCGACTACCGCCGCTATGTCTCGGTCGAGGGGGCGCTGGCGCTGTATGCGGGGTGGACGGGACTCGACCTCTCGCAGTACGACCCCGACGTCCCCCTGGAGTACGTCGACACGGATGCCGGACGGTCGGCCCTCTCGGTCTTCACCAGGGCCGATCCGGAGCGCAAGTGGACGCCTCGCGACATCGCCCACTATGTGGGGATCGGCGGCATCGGCCCCGTGATCGTGGGCGGCCCGCAGACGGTGGCCGATGAGCTCGAGCGATGGGTCGAGGTCGGGGGCGTCGACGGCTTCAACATCGCCTACGTCGTGACACCGGGGTCCTTCGAGGACATCGTGGACCACCTCGTGCCCGAACTGCGTCGCCGCGGGCGCGCCTGGGACGACTACCCCGAAGGCACGCTGCGCGGTCGACTGAGCGGCGACGGCTCCCCTGTGGTACCGGAGTGGCATCCCGCGCACGCCTATCGCGGCGCGTACGCGGGCGGCGCGTCCGCGCTCGACGGCACGCTCGGCGGGCCGCTGGTGGATGCTGCGGCAGCTGCCGCGGCCGATTCCGCCGAATTCGACGATCTGACAGAACTCACCGAGAAGGAGGGCGCCCGATGAGCGTCATCGCAGAGACCACGAACCGCAGCCACTGGACGGGGACGGCGGATGCCGCGGAGCGCGCGCACTGGCGCGGTGTCGCGGAGCGCGTCGCCGCCGAGCTCGAGAGCGATGCGCTGCAGCGCGACCGAGCGAACCAGGACCCCACGATCGAGCTCGATCTGCTCCGTGACGCCGGGCTGGTGACGCTCTTGCAGCCGGCCGAGTTCGGCGGTGGCGGCGCGCACTGGGAGACGGCTTTCCTCGTCATCCGCATCCTGTCGCGCGCCGATGCATCGGTCGCCCAGGTCCTCGCGTATCACTACATCAACTCGGGCAACATCGGCTTCGCAGCCGACCCGTCGGTGCAGGAGGAATGGCACCGCAAGACCACCGAGGGCCGGTGGGTGTGGGGCGACTCCGTGAACCCGACCGACCCCGACCTCGAACTGACCGCGGACGGTGAGGGTTATCGACTCAACGGCCTCAAGCGCTTCTCGACCGGTGCCTCGGCCGGCGATGTCGTGCTGGCGGCCGCACTCGTCCGCGGCGGCGAGCGGGACGGTCAGGTGCTGTTCGTCGTGCTCGACCACGACCGCGACGGCATCCGGTATCTCGGCGACTGGGACGCGCTGGGACAGCGACTGTCGGCGAGCGGATCCGTCCGCTTCGAAGACGTGCGCGTGTCCGTCGACGACGTGCTCGGCGAGCTCGGGGACGAGCCGTTCTCGACCCTCATCACGCCCGGCATCCAGCTCGCCTTCGGCAACCTCTACCTCGGCGTCGCCGAGGGAGCGCTCGCCCGTGGGCTCGACATCGTCCGTGCTCGTCCACGTGCATGGTTCCTCAGCCACGCCGAGTCGTATCGGGACGACCCGTTCGTGCAGCGTGTCGTCGGCGAGTTCTCGTCGCGGATCGCAGCGGTCGAGGCGCTGGCGGACCGCGCCGGACGCCTCTTCGACGAGGTCGTGGCCGAGGGTGCCGCCGTCACAGCGGAACGCCGCGGCGAACTCGCCATCGAGATCGCCAAGGTCAAGGTCGTCTCGACCGAGGTCGGCATCGAGGTCGCGAACAGGATCTTCGAGATCACCGGATCGAGCTCAGCCCGCGCGGATGTGGGGCTGGACCTGTTCTGGAGGAACATCCGCACGCACTCGCTGCACGATCCGATCGACTACAAGAAGCTCGAGGTCGGCGCCTGGACGCTGAACCGCGAGCTCCAGCCGATCTCGCTGTACACCTGATGGGCGAGCAGACGCGTCGGCTCGACGCCGCCCGGCAGCGCTTGCGGCCCGTGTTCGCCGAGATCGGGGCGGGCACGGTGTCGCGAGAGAAGGATCACGAGCTGCCGTTCGCCGAGGTCGCCCGCCTCCGCGACGCCGGCTTCGGTCGGCTCAGGCTGCCGATCGAGCATGGCGGGTTCGGGCTGGACTGGGAGTCCTTCGCCGAGCTGCTGATCGAGCTCGCCGCAGCCGACTCGAACCTTCCGCAGATCTTCCGCGGACACATCGCCTACGTCGAGCACATCCTGGCCGCGGCGCCGGGCGAGCGGCGATCCCGCTGGCTCGAGCGCATCGCCGACGGGGAGCTGGTCGGCAATGCGTGGTCGGAGAACGGCGCCGCCGCAGTGGGCACGAATGCAACACGCGTGACCCGGCGCCCCGACGGAAGCTGGCGTGTCGACGGACGCAAGTTCTACACGACGGGCAGCATCTTCGCGGAGTGGATCGATGCGACCGTCGATCTCGACGGCGAGACCGTGACCGCCCTCATCCGCAGGCATCAGCAGGGGGTGGAGGTCTCCGACGACTGGGATGGATTCGGGCAGCCCCTGACAGGGACCGGCACGGCCGTGTTCGCGGACGCCTCCGTCGAGGAAGACGACGTCGAGCCGTTCACGTCTCGGTTCCCCTTCCAGACGGCGGTCTATCAGCTCACACTCCTGTCGGTGCTGGCCGGGATCGCCGCCGCGATCGAACGCGACACGGTCGCCCAGGTGCGCGCACGCACTCGCACCTACAGCCACGGCAGTGCCGAACGAGTGGCCGACGACCCCCAGATCCTGCAGATCGTGGGCGAGTTGACGGCGACGACCGCGACGGCCAGGGCGCTCGTGCTCGATGTCGCTCGAGCGGTGCAGCACGCAGCGGACGTGCTGGGGACGCCGGAGACCGAGGATGCCGTGATCGCGGCCGAACTCCGCTCCGCGCAGGCGCAGATCGTGCTCACCGATCTGGTGCCCCGTGCCGCTTCTCGCCTGTTCGACACGCTCGGCGCCTCTGCCGTGCGGTCGGGCACCGCTCTCGACCGCCACTGGCGGAACGCCCGCACGGTGTCGTCGCACAACCCGTGGATCTTCAAGGCCCGGCAGCTCGGCGACCACGCCGTGAACGGCCGGACGCCCGAGTTCGTCTGGTCGGTCGGGCAGGCGAAGGCTCTGGAGGCGAGTGCGGCCGAACGCTGAAGGCCGCGCCCACCGTCAGCGCTTTCTCGACTACTCGCCCGAGACGTCGTCGGCCGGATGCCGCAGAGTGCCGGCGGACGTGCGGCGCTGCACCGTGCGGCGCTGCACCGTGCGGCGCTGCACCGTGCGGAGCAACGCGGATGCGCCGGTGACGAGCACGAGCACGCCTATGGTCAGGATCATCAGGGTGCTGACTGTGACGGGCGTGAGCGAGAGCGCCCAGTCGGCGATGCCCGCCCGGCGGTCATCGTCGGCGATCAGCCAGAGCGAGGTCACCGCCACTGCGGCGAACAGGAGGCCCCAGACGATGGCCGCCCAGCGTGTGCGCGGCGGCGCGACGGATTCGGTGTGGTTCACGGATGCGGCGGTCGCCGCTTCTGTGCTCGTCTGGGTGGTCATCGCTCGTCCTCTTCCTCAGCCTCGATGAGGGTGATGTTGATCTCGCCGCTGTTCTGATCGATGGTCACGCGTTGCACGGTCGTCGTCGGCGCGTTCTCGGCCGAGATCGTCTCCGCCACGACCGACTCGCCACCGCGTTCGGTCGCCGTCCAGGTGCCGCTGTCAACGATCGCGCCGGTGCCGGCATCGACCCGCGTCCAGCTCACGTCGGCGGTTCCGACTGTCGCCCGCAGTTGCAGCTGCACACCGGGGTCGACCGAGATCCAGGTGCTGCCGGCGCCCTTCTCCACGACGATCGGCCGGGGAGCGTCGTCGTGCCGGTTGAGCGAGATGTAGAGATCGCCGAACGGCTGGCGCACGTGCGCCGCCTCGTTGTTCGAGATCGATGCCCAGCCGACGCTCACGCCCTGGAATGCCGAGAACCCACCGGCCACCAGTCCGGCGACGAGCGTCAGCACGGTCGTGAAGGCGAGGAAGCCGCTGCGCCGACGGAGGGCCCCGGCCACGATCATCCCGATCGCGAGCACCAGCGCGGCCGACAGCAGGCCGAGTGCGCCACCCACTGCAGCACCCCCGTTGCTCAAGCCGACCAGCGCGCCGATCACGATCGCGAGGCCGATGACCGAGACGACGATCGCGAAGCCGGCACGCGGGCGGGAGGCGCGGCGAATGCGACGGCGCTCCGCGGCCTCGGCGGCGAACACCGCGGCTTCCGCCTGGCGCTCACGTCTGACCTGGTCGCGGGCCATGCGTTCGGCGTCCTGCTGACGCCGACGCCACGCCTGGTCCTGCTCCTTCCACGCCCGATGCTGGATCCGCCACGCGGCGACCTCTGCCGGATCCTGCACCCCGGAGGGCAGCGGCGCAGGCGGAGCGGGCGGCGCGTCTGCGGAAGCGGCGGGTGCGATGGCGGCCTCGGGGACGGCGTACTCCTCGGACGCGGCTGCGAGTGTGGCATCCGTCCCCTCGGCGGTACCCGAACCGCCGAGGGGAGCGGATGCCGCCGGGGCCGCCTGATCTGCGGGGCCCACCCGCAGATCAGGCGCGGAAGCACCCGGGGTGCGGCTTGCAGCACGCACGATCAGGAAGAGCAGGCCACCCACGATGACGAGCCCCACGACCCAGCTGAACACCGCCAGCGCCGACCAGCTCTCGTATCCGAACCCGAACAGGCGTCCGGTGAGCGGAGCCGTCGGAATCAACCCGACGATGGCCATGCCCAGCAGGCCGAGCTGCACGGGCTGGTAGTTGCGCTGGAGCAGGTCACGGAGGTGGACTCGGCCGTCGAGATCCGGCAGCAGCGCCCAGGCCAGGGCGTAGAGGAAGATCACCGGCAGGCCGAAGAGCGCTGCGACCACGAGGACGCCGCGCACGATCAGCGGGTCGATCCGCAGTCGGGCGGCGATTCCGGACGCGACCCCGCCGAGCCATCCGTCTGAGCGGGCGACGCCGAGACCGGCGACCCACAGGAGGAAGCGCTCGGCGCCGTGCGGAACGGCCGGGCTCGGCGTGCCGGCCTGGTCGACGGGAGGCGGTGGCGCAGTCGGAATCGTCATGGGTCAATCCTGTCTCTCCCGGTCGGATCCCTGCCATGGGGTGAACCCCTGAGCTGCCCCTGGTTCTCACCCGGGGAGGCCCCGGATCCACGCGACGGATGATTGGATGTCGACATGTCCTCTTCCGCGACCGCCTCCGCGCGACCCGCCCGCACCGGCGTATCGCCGCGAGCGGGAGAAGGTCCCCGGCGCGAGCCGCGTCCGGCGCTGACGCGCGACCGAGACTGCCTGGTCGCCGGCGTCAGCGCCGGTCTCGCCCGCCACCTGGGCGTTCGAGTGTGGATGATCCGCGCGCTCTTCATCGCGCTGACGATGTGCGGCGGGGCCGGCATCCTGCTCTATGCGTGGTGCTGGGCGTTCACGCCCTGGGCGGACGACGAAGGCACCCCGTCGCGACGCGTCCCGGTGGCGTGGATGCTGCTCGCTCCAGCCGTGGTCGGCATGCTCGTCGTGCTCTTCTGGCGGGGAGGCAGCGACTGGCTCGCCGGCACGGTGCCCTCGGATGCGGCGGCCGTGGTCGTGTTCGGCACCACGGGAGTCGCGACCGGAGCCGGGCTGTGGGCGACCCTGATCGATCGCACCGACACCGCGCGCGGCCCTCGACACACGATGCTCGTCAGGATCCTCTCGGTCGCGCTCCTCGCGATGCTGTTCGGTCTGCTCCTGACCCGACCGCTCGGCGACACCGGTGTCGCACTGGTCCTCGTCCCGCTCGCAGGGATCATCGCAGTTCTGCTGTCGACCCTGATCCCGCGATGGCGTGACCTGGCGGGTGAACGTGTGCGGCGCATCCGCGAGGAGCAGCGCAGCGAGATGGCCGCGCACCTGCACGACTCGGTGCTGCAGACCCTCGCGCTGATCCAGAACAGGGCGGGAGCGTCGAGCGAGGCGGCCCGGCTCGCCAGGGCCCAGGAGCGCGAGCTGCGAGCCTGGCTGTACGACGGAGACGCCCCGGCCGACAGCGATCTGGCGACCGACCTGCGTGACTACGCCGGAGGCCTCGAGCTCGACTACCCGGTGCGCATCGAGGTGGTCTCGGCCGGCCTCTCCACGGAGCGCGCGAGCGGCGAACTCGCCGCAGCGGCGCGAGAGGCGATGCTGAACGCAGCCAGACACGCGACGGGTGAGGTCTCGGTGTACATCGAGGGGAATGCGACCGATGTCGACGTGTTCGTGCGCGATCGCGGCCCCGGGTTCCTGCTGGACGACGTGCCGAGCGACCGCCTGGGCGTGCGGGAGTCGATCATCGGTCGGATGCGCAGAGCCGGGGGCTCGGGAACCGTTCGCAGCGACGACACCGGCACAGAGGTGCATCTGCGGCTGTCGACCGTGCCGCGAGGCGCGGCCAACCCGCAGGTTCCCACTGTGCAGGTTCCCAATGCGCAGGCGCGCACGGATGACGGCGAGGACGATCGTGGCTGACAGCATCCGAATCGTGATCGTCGACGACCATTCGATCTTCCGCTCGGGGCTCCGCGCCGATCTCGATGCGAGCGTCGAGGTGGTCGGCGAGGCCGCCGACGTGCCGTCGGCGATCGCCATGATCCGCGACACGGCGCCCGACGTCGTGCTGCTCGACGTGCATCTTCCCGGTGGCAGCGGTGACGACTCCACCGGCGGGGAATCGGTGATCCGCGGCTCGCTGCCGACGACCGCCCGATTCCTGGCGCTGAGCGTGTCGGATGCCGCGGCGGACGTCGTGCGGGTGATCCGCGCCGGGGCGCGCGGCTACATCACGAAGGGCTCATCCGGCGGGGAGGTCAGCCGAGCGGTGCATGCCGTCGCAGGCGGAGACGCAGTGTTCTCGCCCCGGCTCGCCGGGTTCGTGCTCGACGCTTTCGGCGCGGTGGCAGGCGAGATCGCGACGACCACGGACGAACTCGATCGGCTTTCGGCGCGCGAGCAGGAAGTGATGAGGCTGATCGCCCGCGGATACGCCTACAAGGAGGTGGCCGCGGAGCTGTTCATCTCCATCAAGACGGTCGAGACGCACGTCTCATCCGTGCTGCGCAAGCTGCAGCTGTCTTCGCGCCACGAACTCACGGTCTGGGCCTCGCAGCGCCGACTGCTCTGACGTCCGGCGTCGAGTCGTCCGGCGCGGCGCGCTCGCACAGCGCCCCTCCGCCGCCTCCATCGGTGTGCGATCCTCGCCCTGTTCGTACCCCTGGTCATCACGATCCGGATGGTGACGTCGCCTGTGGCTCCCCGCCCCGAGAGGGCTACGGAGAGCCAGACTCAGCGACCGAGCGTGACCGACGCCCTCCCCCGGGTTGCGGGAATAGCGTGCGCCCGGGTACGTTACTACTTATACCCCCTAGGGGTATTCGAACCGAGGAGAACAGCATGAGCATGAACAGCAACGAGTACCAGGTCACCGGCATGACGTGCGGGCACTGCGAGATGTCAGTCCGCGAGGAGGTCGCGCAGATCGCCGGCGTGCAGGAGATCCAGGTCAGCGCGCAGACCGGCAAGCTCGTGGTGAACTCGACCGGTGACCTCGAAGACGCCCAGGTCCTCGCCGCTGTCGAGGAGGCCGGCTACTCGGCGGTGCGCATCTGATGAACGCCGGTACGCGATTGGGGCTGTACGCCGGAGGGCTGGTGGTGGCGTTCGGCGCCGCCTTCGGCCTCTCCGGCCTGATCGTTCCAGAGAGCCTGGTGGCCGGATGGACCGAACAGAGCAGCACGCGGCCGTCGCACGGCGGTGAGCACACCGGATCCACCACCGCAGCCCCCGCACAGGCGCTCACGGGACTTTCGCTCTCCGACGCCGATCTGGTCCTCTCGCCGGTGGCCGCACCGCGCGTCATCGGTGAAGACGGCACCCTGAGTTTCCACGTCGAGCACGCCGATGGAACCGCCGTGACCGACTTCGCCGAGGAGCACGACAAGGAGCTGCACCTGATCGTCGTGCGCAGCGACGGCTCCCGGTTCCAGCACGTCCATCCCACGATGGATGCCGCTGGCACCTGGTCGATCCCGTGGCGCTGGGACGAGGCGGGCACGTACCGTGCGTTCGCAGACTTCACCCCTGCAGGCGAGGACGCGTCCGGCGTCACCCTCACGCAGCTGCTCCACGTCGACGGTCAGTTCACGTCGGCGCCCACCGAGGCGAGCAGGGTGGATGAGGTCGACGGCTTCACCGTGTCGCTGGAGGGCGACGTGGCTGCCGGCTCGACGAGCGAGCTCGCCGTCACGGTCTCCCGCGACGGCGAGTCGGTCACCGCTCTCGAGCCGTACCTCGGAGCTTTCGGCCACCTCGTCGCACTCCGCGAAGGCGACCTCGCCTACCTGCACGTGCACGCCGAGGGCGACGAACCCCAGGCAGGCGACACGGCCGGACCCACGATCGGGTTCAGCGCGGAGGTGCCGACCGACGGCCGTTACCTCCTGTACTTCGACTTCCAGGTCGACGGCACGGTCCACACGGCCGAGTTCGTCGTCGACGCCGCGCACGGTGGCGACGTCGAGGATTCCGACGACTCCGGCGACCAGACGCATTCGGACGGGCACTGACCTGCGGTCAGCGCCCACCCATACGAAGGAGATCTCATGAGCACCTCAGCACCCGCGAGCGGGGCCACCGGAATCGAACTGGAGATCGGCGGCATGACCTGCGCATCCTGCGCGATGCGGATCGAGAGGAAGCTGAACAAGCTCGACGGCGTCACAGCCACCGTGAACTACGCCACCGAGAAGGCCAAGGTCACCGTCCCCGATGGCTACGACGCGGCCGCTCTGATCGCCGAGGTCGAGAAGACCGGATACTCCGCAGCAGTGCCTGCCCCGAAGCACACGAAGAACCCCGCCCAGGTGGAGGGGGACGACAGCGATCCGGAACTCCGGTCGCTCCGCATCCGCCTGATCACCTCGGTGATCCTGACCGTCCCGGTCATCGCCATGGCCATGGTGCCCGCGCTGCAGTTCACCTACTGGCAGTGGGCGTCCCTGGCCCTGGCCGCCCCCGTGATCATCTGGGGTGCGCTGCCGTTCCACCGTGCCGCCTGGACCAACCTCCGCCACGGCACGGCCACGATGGACACGCTCATCTCGATGGGCACCGGCGCGGCATTCCTGTGGTCGCTGTATGCGCTGTTCTTCGGAACCGCCGGCACCCCGGGGATGGTGCACCCGTTCGAGTTCACGCTCGCGCCCTCAGACGGCGCGGCGAACATCTACCTCGAGGTCGGCGCCGGGGTGACGATGTTCATCCTCGCCGGCCGGTACTTCGAGAAGCGCTCCAAGCGGCAGGCCGGCGCCGCTCTGCGCGCCCTGCTCGAACTCGGCGCGAAAGAGGTCGCGGTGCTGCGCGACGGCGTCGAGACGAAGATCCCCGTCGAGGATCTCGCCGTCGGCGACGAGTTCGTCGTCCGCCCTGGCGAGAAGATCGCTACCGACGGCATCGTCACCTCCGGCACCTCCGCTGTCGACGCCTCCATGCTCACCGGAGAGTCCGTACCTGTGGAAGTCACCGAGGGAGACACCGTCACCGGAGCGACCGTGAATGCCGGCGGACGTCTTGTGATCCGGGCGACGCGCATCGGCGCTGACACGCAACTGGCGCAGATGGCGCAGCTCGTCGAGGACGCCCAGACCGGCAAGGCCGAGGTGCAACGGCTTGCGGACCGGATCTCCGGTGTCTTCGTTCCCGTGGTGATCGTCATCGCCGTCATCACCCTCGGCGGGTGGCTCGGTGCCGGGTTCCCCGTCGCCGCCGCCTTCACCGCTGCCGTCGCCGTGCTGGTCATCGCGTGCCCGTGTGCCCTCGGCCTGGCGACGCCGACGGCTCTGCTCGTGGGCACCGGCCGCGGTGCGCAGATGGGCGTGCTCATCAAGGGCCCGGAGGTGCTCGAATCCACTCGCAAGGTCGACACCGTCGTGCTCGACAAGACCGGGACGGTCACCAGCGGAAAGATGACCCTCGTCGACGTCGTGCTCGAGCCGGGCAACGACCGTGCTGAGCTCCTGCGCCTCGCGGGGGCTCTCGAGGATGCCTCCGAGCACCCCATCGCCCAGGCGATCGCCAAGGGCGCCACCCAGGAGACCGGGAACCTCGCACCGGTGGAGGGCTTCATCAATATCGAGGGCAAGGGCGTGCAGGGCGTCGTCGAGGGCCACGCCGTCATCGTGGGACGAGAGACGCTCCTCGCGGAGTGGTCGCAGACCCTCAGCAGCGAGGTCGCTTCCGCGAAGGCTCGAGCGGAGGGCGAGGGCAAGACCGTCGTCGCCGTCGGGTGGGACGGTCAGGCTCGCGGCATCCTCGTCGTCGCCGACACGGTGAAGCCCACGAGCGCCGAAGCCATCGCAGAGCTGAAAGCGATCGGACTGACGCCGGTGCTCCTCACCGGCGACAACGAGGCCGTGGCGCGGCGCATCGCGCGGGAGGTGGGCATCGACGAGGTCATCGCCGAGGTGCTGCCCCAGGACAAGGTCGACGTGATCACCCGTCTGCAGTCCGAGGGGAAGATCGTCGCGATGGTCGGCGACGGCGTGAACGACGCCCCCGCCCTTGCGCAGGCCGACCTCGGCCTCGCGATGGGCACCGGCACGGACGTCGCGATCGAAGCGTCGGACATCACGCTGGTACGTGGCGACCTGCGCAGCGCCGTCGACGCGATCCGCCTGTCGCGCAAGACGCTCAGCACCATCAAGACGAACCTGTTCTGGGCCTTCGCCTACAACGTGGCGGCAATTCCCGTGGCAGCCCTCGGACTGCTCAACCCGATGCTCGCCGGCGCCGCCATGGCCCTGTCCAGCGTCTTCGTGGTCGGTAACAGCCTCCGACTGCGCGGTTTCACGAGCATCACCAGATAGCGCACGACCGCCCCCGCTCTTCGCTGTCCTCGCCTCCTGTGGAAGGAACACCAATGACCGATCCGCATGCGCACCACCAGGAACCCCGCCCCGCCGCCAGCCCGCACGAGGGGTACGGTCGTCGTGCAGAAACAGCCCACGGGCAGCACGTGCAGCCCGATCACGTGGAGCACACAGGCCACAGCGGCCATGGTCATCACAGTGGCCATGGTCAACACAGTGGCCATGGTCAACACAGTGGCCATGGTGATCACGTGGGCCAGTTCCGCCGACTGTTCTGGATCAACCTCGTCATAGCGGTGCCTGTCGTGGTGTTCTCACCGATGTTCGCGATGATCCTCGGATACGAGGTCCCCGGGTGGGCGCGCTTCGTCGCGCCGATCCTCGGCACCGTGATGTACGCCTGGGGCGGATGGCCGTTCCTCACCGGCGCGATCAGCGAGCTCAAGACCCGCACGCCGGGGATGATGCTGCTCATCGGCCTCGCGATCACCGTCGCGTTCGTCGCCTCGTGGGGAGCGACACTCGGTCTGCTGCATCACGAGCTCGAGTTCTGGTGGGAGCTCGCGCTTCTGATCGTCATCATGCTGCTCGGTCACTGGATCGAGATGCGTTCCCTCGCGCAGACGACATCCGCGCTCGATTCCCTCGCCGCGCTCCTTCCCGATGAGGCAGAGCGGGTCGAGGGCGACGAGATCGTCAAGGTGGCACCTGCCGACCTCGCCGTCGGTGACATCGTCGTCGTCCGCCCCGGTGGGGGCGTGCCGGCCGATGGCCTCATCATCGACGGGGCGGCGGCGATGGACGAGTCGATGGTGACCGGCGAATCGCGCCCGGTCACCCGGAAGACCGGTGACACGGTGACCGCCGGAACCGTCGCGACCGACTCCGGCCTCCGCGTCGAGATCACCGCCACGGGCGATGACACCGCACTCGCCGGCATCCAGCGTCTGGTCACCGATGCCCAGAATTCGTCCTCCCGGGCGCAGCGCATCGCCGACAAGGCGGCAGCATCGCTGTTCTGGTTCGCCCTGATCTCCGCCGCCCTCACCGCCGTGGTCTGGACCGTCGTCGGGAATCCGGATGCGGCGGTGGTGCGGAGCATCACCGTGCTGGTCATCGCCTGCCCCCACGCGCTCGGTCTGGCGATCCCGCTGGTCGTGTCGATCGCCACGGAACGTGCGGCCCGGGGAGGTGTGCTCGTCAAGGACCGTCTCGCGCTCGAGAGCATGCGCACAGTCGACGCCGTCCTGTTCGACAAGACGGGCACCCTGACGAAAGGCGCACCCACGGTCACCCTCATCGAGCCGACCGGCGACCTCGACGGGGACCGGTTGCTCGTCCTCGCAGCCTCCGCCGAGGGCGACAGCGAGCACCCCCTGGCCCGCGCCATCGTCCGTGCCGCCCAGGACAGGGGCCTCACGCTGGCGAAGGCCTCCGGATTCACGTCGTCCCCCGCAGTGGGTGTGACGGCGTTCGTCGACGGCCACGAGGTCCGCGTCGGGGGTCCGAAGCTCCTCGACGAGGTGGGCGGTCAGGAGATCGCCGCCGCAGACGATTGGCGAGGCGAAGGGGCGATCATCCTCCACGTCGTCGTCGATGGGCAGGTGATCGGCGGTGTGAAGCTCGCTGACGAGGTGCGCCCGGAGTCCCAGCAGGCCGTCGACGCACTGCATCGCCTCGGCGTCGAGGTGGTCATGATCACCGGAGACGCGCAGGCTGTCGCGGAGGCGGTGGCCGCGGAACTCGGCATCGACCGGGTGTTCGCGGGCGTGCGCCCCGAAGACAAGTCGGCGAAGGTGAAGGAGCTGCAGGCCGAGGGCAGGAAGGTCGCGATGGTCGGCGACGGCGTGAACGACGCGCCCGCTCTCGCGCAGGCCGACGTCGGCATCGCGATCGGCGCCGGCACCGACGTCGCCATCGCCTCGGCCGGCGTGATCCTCGCCAGCTCCGACCCCCGGTCGGTGATCTCCGTGATCGAGCTCTCCCGTGCCGCATACCGCAAGATGAAGCAGAACCTCTGGTGGGCCGCCGGATACAACCTGCTCTCTGTGCCGCTCGCCGCCGGCATTCTGGCACCCGTCGGATTCGTGCTGCCCATGTCGGTCGGAGCCATCCTGATGTCCCTGTCGACCGTCGTCGTCGCCCTCAACGCGCAGCTGCTGCGCCGCATCGACCTCACCCCCGAAGCGAGCACGCGGGCCGTTCTGGACCGCTGACCACCGCGTGCCGCGGACCGCGCGGCGCGCGGCGCCCGCACACCTCTCGAAGATTCCGTGACCAAACCGTTGCATTCGTTATCTCGCCGTTATAGAGTGATCGCACGGTGAATGTTTGCTGTGGCATACACCGCATGTGATTGCAGGACACTCTTGGTGCAAGGGACAAGGGCCGGTCGGGAGCCTCTCCGACCGGCCCTTTACTGTTCGCACTACGCTGTTCACCATGACCGATCGCAAGCTCGCCGTTGAGGCATGGGAGAGCCTGTTCCGCGCTCAGCACGAGCTGTTCACCGAGATGAACGCCGACTTCGATCACACCGACCTCGGGCAGGCGGAGTACGACGTCCTGCTCACCGTCACGCGCGCGGCCGGAATGTCAGCGCGTCTGCGCGATGTCACCGCGAACATGCTGATCAGCCAGCCGAGCGTCTCTCGTCTCGTCGACCGCATGGTCGCCCGCGGACTGGTCTCGAAGTGCCCAGACCCCGACGACGGGCGCGGTGCGCTGATCAGGGCCACGGATGCCGGCGTCCGTCAGTTCCGAAACGTCGCCACGGTGCACGGACGGTCGATCGCCGAGCGGATGTCGCGTCTCGACGACGCCGAGCTGAGGACGCTGCGCGACCTGGCGGAGAAGCTCCGCGGCCACTGACCGGTTCGTCGGGTCCGACCTGACGGGAGGAGTTCTCCCCGACGGGAGGAGAATCAGGGCTGCAGACTCCTCCCGACGCGCACTTCTCCTCCCGACGCGGCACGCTCCCGACGCGACGCACTCCCGACGCGACGCATTCCCGAGTTGTCCGCGCCCACGACGGCATCCCGTGATTTCTGGCAGGGTGGAGCGTGAACGCCCGCGCGGCCGCGCCGGCATCCGAGACCGCCCCCTCGGGGGGAACCAGGGAGGTCATTCATGGAGATCGCCGGAGTCGTAGGCATCCTCATCATCGTCGGGATCGGCATAGCGATCGCTATCGTCGTCCTGCTCATCCTGCTGCTGTTCGCACGCAGCTGGATCAAGGTCGCGCGCGCCGATGAGGCGCTCGTCATCTCAGGGCGCAAGCAGAAGGTGCAACGCGCCGTCATCGCTGCAGACGGCACGTCGCGGGACGAGATGTCGGAGTCGCCCGTCACGGTCATCGTGAACGGCAAGTCCCTGGTCAACCCGATCACCCAGCGCCACGAGATCATCTCGCTGCGCTCGCGCCAGGTCTCACTGAACGCCGAAGCCCAGTCGCTCGACAGCGTCACGCTCAACGTCGACGGTGTCGCCATCGTGAAGATCGGCTCCGACCCGATCCTCGTGCGCCGCGCCGCGGAGCGATTCGCCTCTCAGGACAAGGCGATCGAGCAGTTCACCACCGAGCAGCTCGAAGGTGCGCTCCGTGGAATCGTCGCGACCCTCTCGGTCGTCGAGCTGATGCGCGAGCGCAAGAAGTTCTCCGACCAGATCGCCGCCGACGTCTCTCAGGAGCTCGCCGAGCAGGGTCTGATCCTCGATTCGTTCCAGATCAAGGGCATCACCGACAAGGTGGGCTACATCCAGTCGCTCGGTGCTCCCGAGATCCAGGCGAAGCGTCAGTCCGCCGAGATCTCGCAGACCAACGCCGACCGTGCGATCAACCAGAAGAACATCGCGAACCAGGAAGCCAACCTGGTCGAGCAGACGGCCCTCGACACGAACACCGCCAACGCGAACGCCGGCATCGGCCGCGCGCGCGCCGAGGCGGAGCAGGCCGAGAACCTCGCCCGTGAGCAGGCCCAGCAGGCCGTGCTGCAGCAGCAGGCGGAGAACAAGCAGGCGCAGCTCGATGCCGACGTCAAGCGCGTCGCCGACGCGCAGCGGTACGAGGCCGAGACCCGCGCGCAGGCCGAGCTCTACACGCGTGAGCGTGCGGCAGAGGCAGGCGCGATCGAGCAGGTCAAGCAGGCTGAGGCCCGCACCCGCATCGCCGAGCAACAGGCGCAGGCCGACCACGCCAAGGCCGACGGTGAGGCCGCAGCCGCCATCGCCCGTGCGACCGGTGAGGCCGACGCACTGCGTGCGCAAGCAGAGGCCGAGTCCGAGGCACGCCGCCTGCGTGCGAACGCCGAGGCAGACGCCATCCGCGCCGAGGGTGAGGCGCGAGCCGCCGCCGTCGAGGCAGAGGCGAAGGCCATCGCGTCGAACCAGGACGCGTTCCTGTCGCAGCGGGTGCTCGACACCCTGCCGTCGATCATGGCCGAGTTCTCGAAGGGCTACGCCGCGATCGGCAACGTCTCGATCATCGGCGGTTCGGGCGAAGACGGCGCATCCAGCGTCGTCGGCGCCGACAGCGCGAAGGCGTTGAAGTCGGTGTTCGACAGCGTCAGCGCGGCGACCGGACTCGACCTGGCCTCGATCATCCAGGGGCAGGCCGTGGGCCGTGGCATCGGTGAAGGCGTGGCCGCAGCATCGGCTCAGCCTGCTCCGGCGACGCGCCAGTCGACCCCGACCACTCCGCCGCCGCCCGCAGCGCCGGCTTCCGCAGCGGAGTAGTCAGCTCACACGACACAGCGGATGCCGCGGCCGGATCGGTCGCGGCATCCGCTTTCTGTGTGTCGGATGCCGGCGGTCGGTGCCATCACTCCGGAGATCCGGCGCCGTCAGCGGCCGAAGAGCCCGATTCATTCCGCTGGGGCGCGGATCTCCGGAGTTGTGAAGAGCAGGCAGACTGGAAGCATGCCGACCGCCGCCTTCGACCTCGCCGCCATCGGCGCGGGGCTCTCGTTCGCGGGCGCCCTCGACGAGCTCTCGGCGGCGCTGGACACGAGCAGTTCGGTGGTCGTGAGCGCACCTCCCGGCACGGGCAAGACCACGCTCGTGCCACCGCTGCTCGCATCGCGGTCGACCGGGCGGGTGATCGTCACCCAGCCTCGTCGCGTCGCCGCCCGCGCGGCCGCCCGTCGCCTCGCACAGCTCGACGGCTCGCCGCTGGGCACCCGCGTGGGCTTCACCGTGCGCGGCGAGCGCTCGGCGGGACCGCAGACCCGAGTCGAGTTCGTCACCGCGGGAGTGCTGCTGCGGCGCATGATCGACGACCCAGGACTCGACGGCGTGGAGGCCGTGATCATCGACGAGGTGCATGAGCGCGCGCTCGAGACCGATCTGCTGATCGGCCTGCTCTCCGAGGTGCGCGAGTTGCGGGACGACCTCGTGGTCATCGCCATGTCGGCCACGCTCGATGCAGCGCGCATCGCCGCGGTGCTCGGGACGGATGCTCTTCCCGCGCCGATCATCGACCACGACGTTCCGGCCTTCCCGCTCGTCGAGCGCTGGGTTCCGAGCCCGACGCCGAGGCTCGACGAGCGCGGAGTCACCAGAGGGTTCCTCGAGCACGTCGCCCGCACCGCCGCATCGGCTGCCCGTGATCTGATCCGCGAGACCCCCGGCGCCGACGTGCTGGTGTTCGCACCGGGCGCGCGTGAGGTGTCGGAGATCGCCCGCCGCATCCGCGACGCGAGTGATGCGTTCGACGTGCGAGAGCTGCACGGCCAGATCCCCGCGGCCGAACAGGATGCGGTGATCCGTGGCCGCTCGTCTGCAGCCCCACCGCGGATCATCGTCACGACATCGCTTGCGGAGTCCTCGCTCACCGTGCCGGGTGTGCGCCTCGTGGTCGACAGCTGTCTCTCGCGGCATCCGCAGCGCGATGCCACCCGCGGCATGACGGGCCTGGTCACGACCGCCGCCTCGCGTTCGTCATGCGTGCAGCGCGCCGGCAGAGCCACGCGCCAAGGCCCCGGCACCGTCATCCGCTGCGTCGACGAGCGTTCCTATGCAGCTGCTCCCGCCCGTCCCTCACCCGAGATCGCGGTGACCGATCTCGCGGACGCCGCCCTGCTCCTCGCCTGCTGGGGCGCTCCTGGCGGTGCAGGTCTGCGCATGATCGACCCGCTGCCCGCAGACAGCCTGGCTGATGCCACCTCGGTGCTCCGTGGTCTCGGCGCGCTCGACGACGAGGGTCGCGCGACCGCCGAGGGTCGCGCCCTCGCTCGGATTCCTGCCGACCCTCGCCTCGCGCGCGCTCTCCGCGACGGCAGTCCGGTCGTCGGCAGCCGACTCGCCGCCGAGGTCGTCGCCGTCCTCGGCGGTGACGTGCGCGTCGCGGAGGCCGACGTCGCGCAGGCACTCATCGCCCTGCGAGGCGGACGAACGGCCGATGCGCGCCGGTGGCGCGACGACGCCGATCGCCTCGAGCGCATGGTTCGCCCGACACCGGGCGTGCGATCGGATCTCGACGGCGTCGGACTCGTGATCGCGCTCGCCTTCCCCGAGCGGATCGCCCATCGCGTCGAGCGCACCGCCGAAGGCGCGACATTCCTGCTGGCATCCGGCACCCGGGCGGGGGTGCGTGGTCCGCTCGGGGCCGTCGAGTGGCTCGCGGTCGCCGACGTCGCCCGCGCCTCCGCACGGGCGGCTGCCGGCTCGGGCGCGATCATCCGATCGGCGGCCGTGCTCACCGAGGCGCAGATGGAGCGCGCAGCGAATCATCTGATGACCGACCGTGTCGAGGCGGAGTTCACGGCGGGCCGAGTCCAGGCGCGCCGAGAACGTCGCGTCGGCGCGATCCTTCGGTCGTCCTCGCCGGTGCGGGCGTCCGCTCACGAGGGGCGCGATGCCGTGCGCCGCGCGATCCGGCGTGAGGGTCTCGACATGCTCACCTGGTCTGACACCGCTGCCGCTCTGCGCCGCCGACTGGGCCTGCTGCGACGGGAGCTCGGCGCGCCCTGGCCAGACGTGTCGGATGCCGGACTGCTCGACGCTCTCGACGACTGGCTCGCACCCGAGCTCGATGCTCTCGCCGGTGGCACGCCTGCCGGACGAGTCTCGCTGTCGTCGGCGCTGCGCCGCCTGCTCCCCTGGCCCGAGGCCGCGCGCCTCGACGAGCTCGCCCCCGAGCGTCTCGAGGTGCCCAGCGGCTCGCGAGTCCGCCTCGACTACCCCACGGTCGACGACGCCACCGCGCGGCCTGTCGTGGCCGTGAAGCTGCAGGAGTGCTTCGGCTGGGCAGAGACCCCGCGGCTGGTCGACGGGCGGGTGCCGGTGCTGTTCCATCTGCTGTCGCCCGCGGGGCGTCCGCTCGCGGTCACCGACGACCTCGGCTCGTTCTGGTCGGGCCCCTACAGTCAGGTGCGCGCAGAGATGCGGGGCCGCTACCCGCGGCATCCGTGGCCGGAGGATCCCTGGGCCGCCGTGCCCACGAAGCACACCAAGAACCGCTCCGCACGCTGAGCAGCGCCGCGGACCGCGGTCTCAGGGCGTCCGCCGCCGCAGGGTCAGCGACGCGAGCACGAGCGCGCCGACGCCGAACGCGACGACCACGAGCAACGGTGCGTAGACGTCCCATCCTTCGTCGCCGGCCGTCACCGCATTGATCGTGTCGATCGCGTAGCTCAGCGGCAGCCAGTCCGAGATCGCATGCAGGACATCGGGCATCTGATCGCGCGGCATGAAGAGCCCGCCGAGGATGATCTGCGGGAACACGATCAGCGGCATGAACTGCACGGCCTGGAACTCGGTCTGAGCGAAGGCGCTCGCGAGCAGTCCGAGTGCCGTTCCGAGAAGCGCGTCGACCACGGCGACGAGTCCGAGCTGCCAGAGTTCGCCCTCGACGTCGAGTCCGCACACACCGACGGCGAACGACACGGTGATCACCGCCTGCAGCAGGGCCATGAGCCCGAAGGCCAGGGCATACCCGAGAATGAAGTCGGCCTTGCCGAGCGGAGTGGTCATGAGGCGCTCGAGGGTCCCGGAACGACGCTCCCGCAAGGTCGTGATCGAGGTGATCAGGAACATCACGATGAACGGGAACAGCGCGAGGATCGCGCCGCCGAACTGGTCGAACACCCCGTCCTGATCACTGAACAGCCACGCGAACAGACCGACCAGCAGGCTCGGCGCGACGAGCATGAGTGCGATCGACCGCGGGTCGTGTCGCAGCTGGCCGAGCACACGAGCCGCGGTGGCGAGAATCCGACGGGCGTTCACTCCCCCGCCTCCCTTCGCGCACGTCGTGTGGCGGGCGGGGTACGGCCCTCCTGCTCGCGGCTGTCGCGTTGGATCAGAGCGAGGAACGCCGCATCGGGGTCGTCCGTGTCGGTGTCGGCGAGCAGAGCCGCCGGTGTCGTGTCGGCGATGATCCGCCCGCTGCGCATCAGCACGAGCCGGTCGCATCTCAGTGCCTCATCCATCACATGACTGGAGACGATCATCGTCACTCCGCGGTGCGCGAGCCCGCGGAACAGCTCCCACAGCTCGACGCGCAGCACCGGGTCGAGGCCGACGGTCGGCTCGTCGAGCACGATGAGCTCAGGAGAGCCGATGAGCGCCATGGCCAGCGAGATGCGCGTGGTCTGGCCGCCGCTGAGCGATTCGACGAGCTGGCCCGCCTGCGCCTCGAGACCGACCTCGGCGATCACCCGATCGACATCGCCCTTCGGCGCCTTCAACACGGCCGCCAGGTACGAGAGGTTCTGACGGACGGTCAGGTCGCCGTAGACGGCAGCACCCTGGGTGCCGTATGCCACCCGGTGGCGCAGCTGCGCCGATCCGCCCGGCTCGCCGAGCACCGTCACCGTGCCGTCGGCGATGCGCTGCACCCCCACGATCGAGCGCATCAGCGTCGTCTTGCCGCATCCGGATGGGCCCAGGAGTCCGGTGATCTCGCCCTGCGGGATCGTCAGATCGATCCCGTCGAAGACCTCCGTCGTGCCTCTGCGCACACGGAGCCCCGTGATCTCGACCGCCGGACCGTTCGTCATGCTTGATTATCTGCCCGCGCAGCCGCCTCGGCGACCCCTAGTCGAGCAGATGCCGCAGGTACCGCGGCGGGTCCTGCAGGAACGAGCGCCAGTGATTCACGAGCTCGAGGTCGTTCCACTCGGCAGGACGGATGCCCCAGTCGCCCACCTCGAGGATCCGGGCGCCCGGCAGCGCGGCGAGCACGGGCGAGTGCGTGGCGCACAGCACCTGGCCGCCGTCGTCGACGATGCGCTGCAGCACGGCGATGAGGATGAGTGTCGACTGGAACGACAGTGCTGCTTCGGGCTCGTCGAGACAATAGAACCCGGGCTCGTCGAAGCGGCTCTCGAGGAGCGCGAGGAACGACTCGCCGTGACTCATCTCGTGGAACGGCACATCGCCCCGCGGCGAGGGGTTCTCTTCGAGGTAGGTGTAGAACGAGTGCATCGTCTCGGCCCGCAGGAAGAATCCCCAGCGGTTCGCGCCGACGCCTCGTTGCAGCCGCAGCCATTCCGACAGCGGCGATTCTGTGGGCCGGGTGCTGTGTCTGGCGAACTTCGAACCTCCTTCGGGCGAGAGGCCGTAGGCGATCGCGATCCCCTCGACGATCGTG
Organism: Microbacterium sp. AC035; assembly: GCF_979258485.1. Taxonomy (NCBI): domain Bacteria; kingdom Bacillati; phylum Actinomycetota; class Actinomycetes; order Micrococcales; family Microbacteriaceae; genus Microbacterium; species Microbacterium sp. AC035. Next base: position 3,591,342 of record NZ_OZ409858.1, on the reverse strand, counting down.
GACTTGCCGCTGCCGTTCTCACCGACGAGGAACGTCACCCCGGGCGAGAGGTCGATCCCCTCTTTCAGCACCTGGGCCACTGCGGGGATGCTCGTCGGCCAGACCCGCCCGGGCTCGGGGGCGTCATCGCTCGCTCGCACGGCGACGACCGGCTGCTCTCGTCGACGACGGCTGCCGGGGGTCCAGATCGATTCCATGCGTTCCTCCTCCGAAGGAGGCTAGCCGCAGCCACCGACGCGATCGTCGGGACGTCGGATCAGCATTCGATGACGTTGACCGCGAGGCCGCCCTCGCTGGTCTCCTTGTACTTGGTCGACATGTCGATGCCGGTCTGGCGCATCGTCTCGACCACAGCGTCGAGGGAGACGTAGTGGCTGCCGTCGCCGCGCAGCGCGAGGCGGGCAGCCGTGACCGCCGTCGAGGCCGCTATGGCGTTGCGCTCGATGCACGGGATCTGCACGAGTCCGCCGATCGGGTCGCAGGTGAGTCCGAGGTGGTGCTCCATCGCGATCTCGGCGGCGTTCTCGATCTGCCGGTTCGTGCCGCCCATCACAGCCGTCAGCCCTCCGGCCGCCATCGCACAGGCCGAGCCGACCTCGGCCTGGCATCCGCCCTCAGCACCCGAGATCGACGCATTGGCCTTGAACAGCGAGCCCAGCGCGGTGGCGGTGAGCAGGAACCTCCTGATACCGCGGCGACGGTTCGCATCGGCGACGGCTTCGTCGTCAGTGGCCTGCGCCGCGTCGATGGCCCGTGTGCCGTCGAAGCCGAGCAGCGCACTGCCGACCAGCTCTCCGTACGGCGTCACGGCATTGCCGGCGCCGAGACCCGAATCGGCGAGGAATCGCCACCAGTACATCGCGACGGCGGGAAGGATGCCGGCAGCACCGTTCGTCGGAGCAGTGACGACCCGACCACCCGCGGCGTTCTCTTCGTTCACGGCGAGCGCGAAGGCACCCAGCCACTCTCCCGGCAGCTCGCGATGGCCGTCGGCCTCTGCCTCCTCGAGTTGAGAGCGGATCATGCTCGCCCGCCTCTTGACCTTGAGCATGCCGGGAAGCACGCCGTCGGAGTGCAGTCCGTTCTCGACGCATGCGGCCATCGCATCCCAGATCGCGTCGAGTCCCGCGGCGACCTCTTCTTCCGGACGCTCCGCGGTCTCGTTCAAACGCGCGACCTCGGCGATCGACAGGCCGTGCTCGTCGCACAGGGCGAGCAGGGACGCGGCATCGGCATAGGAATACGGCAGCGGGGCAGAGGCGAGCTTCGCGTCCTCTCCGTCCCGGCGGATGAACCCGCCGCCGACGGAGTAGTAGGTCTGCTCGGCGACCACGCCCTCGGCGGCATCCCACGCGGTGATCGTCATGGCGTTCGGATGACCGGGTAGTCGGGTGCGAGGCGCGAACTCGATGTCGCCCTTCGAGAACGGGATCTCGTGCACGCCGTCGATCCGCAGTGTCGCACCCTCGCGAAGTTCGGTCCAGGCCGCCCGGACGTCAGCCGGATCGCAGGTCTCCGGGGCCAGACCGCGGAGTCCGGCGACGACCGCATCGGGCGTGCCGTGTCCGATGCCGGTGGCCCCCAGCGATCCGTAGAGCGTGCAGCCGATCCGCGCGACGCGGTCGAGCACGGCGTCCGAACGCAGTCGCCGAGCGAACTCGAGTGCCGCCCGCATCGGCCCGACCGTGTGGGAACTCGAGGGGCCCACTCCGATGGAGAAGAGATCGAAGGCCGAGACGTACGCTGTCACCTCCTCAGCCTACGTCGTGGGCGGGGAGACGGGTCAGGACACCGCCGTCAAGGCCCTTCTCGTCGCGGGTGCAGAACCTGATCCTGGGGGTGTATCCGACGCGAAAGGGACGATCATGACGAACAGCACGCCTGAGCAGGACCCGACCTCCGGCCTCGACCCCGAGGCGCAGACACCGACCCCGACGCCGTCGTCCGGCGACGCCGGCGAGTTCAAGGATCCGGCGAACACCGCCGAGAAGCCGGCAGAGGCCGACTCGCCCGAAGACGCGGATCCCTCCGAGGTTCCCAGCAACGACGAGCTCGAGGAGCCGAGCACTGAGAAGGAGCCCTCCGAGGAGCCCAAGGCCCCGACGCGCAACGACCCCGAGCCCGACCATGAGGCGGTCGGGATCGGGGTCATCGACGGCCCGGAGACCGACGAGGGCGACTGAGCGACTCCTACCTCGCTCCGCCACCCGGCCGCTCCCGTCGCGATGCACCCTGCGACGGGAGCGAGTTCGGGAAGGGCTACTCGACGAGCTTGCCCTCGGTGTCGACCTCGCGCATGAGCTCGGCGATCTCGGCGGGGATCTCGGGGATCGATTCGTGCGTCACACCGCCGGTCGGCGACCAGACGAGATTGACCTGCAGCGTCGGATCGGTGTCGGGATAGTCGCTGCGGTTGTGGCATCCGCGCGTCTCGCGACGCTCCAACGCAGCTTCGAGCGTGGCCCGCGCCGCGAGGGCCGAGGCCTTCAGGTCGAACGCGTGCGCGAGATCCTGGAAGCCCGCGATGTCGGGGTGGATGCCGATGTCCTCCATGCGCCCCTCGATCATGTCGAGCTCGGCAAGGCCGGCTCGCAGTCCCTCCTCCGAGCGGACGACACCCGCGTGCTGCGTCATCGTGTTGCGGATCGACCGCTGCAGGGCCCGCACGTTCTCTCGGCCGTCGGCGGCGAGAAGGTCGTCGATCTCTGCTCTCGCCTGAGCCACCGCCTCCGCCGACCGGCGCTGCGCGTCGAGCCCTGCCGCGTGCGCCATCGCCGCCTGACCCACGATGCGCCCGTAGACGAGAAGCTCGATGAGCGAGTTGCCGCCGAGACGGTTGGCTCCATGCAACCCGCTGGAGGCCTCGCCGATCGCATAGAGGCCGTCGACGTCGGTCTGGTGGTCGTCCGGACGCACCCACACGCCGCCCATCGAGTAGTGCGCGGTCGGCGCGATCTCGATCGGATCGGTGGTGATGTCGAGCATCTGCAGCTCCATCATCGTCTGATACACGCGGGGCAGACGAGTCATGATCGTCTCCCGCGGCAGATGTGAGACGTCGAGCCAGACGCCGCCGTTCTCGGTTCCCCGGCCCTCGGCGATCTCGGTGTACGCGGCGAGCGCGACGCGGTCGCGGGTCGAGAGCTCCATGCGCTCGGGGTCGTACTTCGACATGAACCGCTCGCCGAGGGCGTTGCGCAGGATGCCGCCTTCGCCGCGAGCGGCCTCCGAGATGAGGGTGCCCGCCGCGTTCTCGGGCTCGATGATGCCCGAGGGGTGGAACTGCACGAGCTCGGGGTCACGCAGCCGCGCGCCCGCCTCCACCGCGAGGCGGAACGAGTCGCCGGTGTTCTCGTCGCGGCGCGACGAAGTACGACGCCAGATGCGGTTGTGTCCGCCCGCGGCGAGGATCACAGCATCCGCGTGGATCAGGTAGCGCGTGCCGTCGGACTGGTCGAAGCCGTAGGCGCCGAAGACGACGTTGTCGCGCACGAGCAGCCGGGTGATGTAGACGTGGTCGAGGATCGGCACGTCGAGCTGCTCGGCCTTGGCGACGAGCGTGCGCTGGATCTCGAGGCCGGTGTAGTCGCCGGCGAACGCCGTGCGACGGAAGGTGTGCGCGCCGAAGAACCGCTGCGAGATGCGCCCGTCGTCTTCACGGGCGAAGTCCATGCCCCAGCGCTCGAGATCGCGGATGCCGCGCTCGGCGCCCTGCGTCACGATCTCGACCGTGTGGGGGTTTGCGAGCAGGTAGCTCTCCTTGATGGTGTCGGCGGCGTGCTGCTGCCAGCTGTCGCCTTCGTCCATGGTTCCGAGAGCGGCGTTGATGCCGCCGGCGGCGAGGGAGGTGTGGGCATCCTGTCGGGGGCGTTTGCCGACGGCGAGGACGTCGATGCCGTGTTCGGCGACCTCGATCGCCGCGCGCAGCCCGGATCCGCCGGTCCCGATGACCAGGACCGTGGTGGAGATCTGACGTTCGCGAGTACTCATGCATTTCACGCTAGTTAGGGCGACCTAATAACTCCAATGCATTGTTCTACTGGTATCGATAGACTGCAGGTATGAACCTCGAGCAGCTCCGCGGGTTCGTCGAGGTCGCCCGCCTCGGCCACTTCACCCGCGCCTCCGAGCACCTGCATCTCGCCCAGCCGTCGCTCAGTCGACAGATCTCGACGCTGGAGCGCGAACTCGGCGCCGAGCTCTTCCATCGGGCCCGCGGACACATCGCGCTCACCTCCGCCGGCGAAGCGCTCCTCCCCCGCGCGCAGCGGATGCTCGCGGAATCTGACGCCATCCGCGAGGAGATGGGCGAGCTCGCCGGCCTGCGCCGTGGCCGCGTGCGGCTCGGCGCCCCTCCCACGCTCTGCATCAGCCTCGTCGCCGAGGCGATCAGCACCTTTCACGCGGCCCACCCCGGTGTCGACCTGCACCTCACCGAGAGCGGCTCGCGCCTGCTCGTCGACCAGCTCGCCGTCGGCGCGGTCGACATCGCACTCATCACCGAGTCGGAGGGGCCCCCGCCGTCGGGGTTCAGCCTGTCGCGGATGCCGCTGCTCACCGAGGAGCTCGTCGTGGTCTCCGCGGCATCCGAGCCCCCGGTGTCGTCGTCCTCGTCGATGAGCCTCGCTCACCTCGCCACCCTCCCCCTGATCGCCCTCGACGAGACCTATGAGCTGCGGGCGACGACGGATGCGGCGTTCCGTTCAGCCGGGTTGACCCCGAACTTCGTGCTCGAAGGAGCGGAGATGGATGCGGTGCTGCGCTTCGTAGAGCGCGGCGTCGGAGTCGCGGTCGTCCCGGCGATGGTGCTCCTCGATCAGCCGGCACTGCGGTCGGTGCGACTCACGCATCCGATGATGACCCGAACCGTGAGCCTCGCCCACCGTGCCGACGTCACCCCCGCGATCGCCGTCGCGGCGATGCGTCACGTGATCGTCGCGACGGCCGCCGAGGTCGCCAGACGCGACCCCGCGATCACGAGCCTGCTCGACTGACGCAGCTCAGCCGGCGAACACGCGCAGGAGCCGGACCACCAGCAGACTGACGGACACGATCAGTCCGAGGTAGGCCAGGCTGAGCCCGACGATGGCGGCGGCGCGGAACGCACCGTGACGCCGCACGGAGGCATGGCCGATCAGCGCGGCGGCCGCGGCGATCGCGATGGCGATGAGGTACCCCACGATGCCGCTCGGCAGCACGAACAGCGACACGATCGCCAGCACTCCGCACACGAGGCCGATCACGTGCCACACCCGGTTGTTCTGGGCCTGCTCGGGGAGCGTCATGAGCACGAGCCTACCCAGCGGGGGCACCGTGCCCGAGCACCGCTCGACGACCGATGATCAGGCATCCTCGTACTCGTCGGGCGACCACTCCTCGCGCCACTCGATGATCGGCCGGTCGCCGTCGAACCGGATCGGCAGCCAGACGTAATCGGCGATCGACGTGTCGACGTAGGCGAACTCCTCCATCGGCTCGTCGCTGTCCTTGCCGGGCCCGAAGTGCTCGATGAAGGCCTGACGGGCTCGATCGCCGTGGTCGAGATACCGCGGAAGCCAGCGGTCGGCGATGGCGATGTAGAGGTCCTTCTTGCCGGGATGCCGGAACACCGAGGAGATCTGCGAGTGGAACGACGTGCGCGAGTCGTCCTGCGGATGCAGGTCGCCGAGCACCTCGAAGGGGCCGTGGTAGCTGCGCGAGACCGCCGACTCCGACGGGTTCGGGTAGTAGCCCGTGGTGCCGGACGTCAGCAGGTAGTGCAGTCCGCCGCGCTGGAAGTGCGCCGGTGCCTCGCGCACGTACGGCGGCTGCGGCTGCGGGAAGTGCGTGGAGTAGTACCCCGTCACGTCGGTGTAGTCGCTGGTGAGATCGGCGCAGATCATCTCGGAGTGCACACGCTCGAAGTAATAGTACCCCTTGCCGTCGTGCGGGTCGACGACCAGATCGAAGTCGCCGGCGCTCATGTCGAGGGGCCGCAACCAGGTGCGCTGGATCTCGTACGGACCGAGGATGCTGTCGGCGGTGAGCACCGTCGAGCGCTGCACCGACCCCTTCGTCATCACCTTCACCCAGCACACGAACTTGCCCGTCTCGGCGTTGAAGATGATGTGCGGTCGATCGAGGCCCTGCGCCGGATGCAGCGGCGAGGACTCGTCCTCTTCGTCAGGCGGGATGATGACACCGCGGTCGTCCCAGTCGACGAGGTCGGTCGACGAATAGCACCGCACGCCCCAATGCCAGATGCCGCTCCCCGGAGTCGAGAACTCCTTGTTCTCGCCATACCAGTAGTGCACCCCGTCGACGGTGAGGACCGAGCCGCCATGCGCGTGGATGCGCTCGCCCTTGGTGTCGAGCCAGACCTGCCCCGGCCGGATGCGGTGCTGAGTCATGCTGCTCCCTCGTTCTCGAGAACAGGCTCGGGTCGGCGCCAGCCGAAGAACGGCCGCTCGGGGTCGTCGCCGACAGACCGGAACGTGGTGGCGAACGAGTGCCGGCCGGGTCCCACCGGGATCTCCTCCGTCGAGCCCGGCAGCACCAGCACGCCGGTGGATGCGGCAGGCACCTCGACCTCGATCGACAGCTCCTCTCCGTCGCGACGCCAGGCGATGGCGGCCGTGCCGCGGACGCCGTCGTACCGCGCGCTCGCGTGCTCCAGACCACCGCCCGGCCGCGGTTCGAAGCGGATGCGCTCCCATCCCGGCGCATCGGCGGCAAGCCCCGCGACCGCACGGTGCAGGAAGTCGGCGACAGCCCCCAGTGCGTAGTGGTTGAACGACGTCATGTCGCCCGGGTTGATCGACCCGTCCGGCAGCATGCTGTCCCACCGCTCCCAGATCGTCGTCGCCCCCATGCTGACCGGGTACAGCCACGACGGCAGCTCATCCTGCAGCAGCAGGTGGTACGCGTAGTCCATGCTGCCGGCGCGCACGAGCGCGTCGCAGATGATCGGCGTGCCGACGAAACCGGTCGAGATGTGGAATCCTCCGGCCCCCACCAGCTCCTGCAGCCGGGCACCGGCACGCAGCACCTGGTCCTCGTTCTCGAAGAGCTCGAACACGAGTGCGACGGCGATCGAGGTCGGGGTATCGCTGACCACTCGGCCGCTGTCGCTGAGGAACTCGTCCTGGAAGGCGCGGGCGGCTCGGTCGGCGACCGTGCGGTAGTGCACGGCATCCGCCTCCTCTCCCAGGAGCGCCGCGGTGTCGGCCAGGATCCGCGCCGTGCGCACGTGATAGGCGGTCGCCACGAGGTACTTGTCGGTGTGCGACTTGCCGGGATCCTCGGGCGGAGCGGTCGGGTCGAGCCAGTCTCCCAGTTGGAAGCCGGTGTTCCACAGACCGGTGTTGCCGGTGAGGTCGTCGACGAGATCGACCCAGGCGCGCATGCTCGGGTACTGATCTGCGAGGATGCGCAGGTCGCCGTCGTTGCGGTACATCTCCCACGGAACGATCACTGCCGCGTCGCCCCAGGCGGCCGTCGGGAAGTTCGGGAAGCCGCACTCCACCCAGGGCACGAAGTTGGGCACGTGGCCCTGGTCGGCCTGCTCGAAGGCGAGGTCCCGCAACCAGCCGGTGAGGGTGCCGTGGGCCGCGAACAGCCGAAGCGCAGTCGGGGCGAACACCTGGATGTCACCGGTCCACCCCACGCGCTCGTCTCGCTGCGGGCAGTCGGTGGGCAGATCGACGAAGTTGTCGCGCATGCTCCAGACGACGTTCGAGTGCAGCTTGTCGAGGCCGTCGTTCGATGACTCGAACCAGCCGGTCGGACGCATACCGGTGTGGATCACCACAGCCTCGACGTCGCCCTCTCGAAGCTCGCCCGGCCAGTTCTCGAGCTCGGCGTACTGGAAGCCGTGGATCGTGAACCGGGGCGTGTAGGTCTCCTCAGCGAGGCCCGCGGCCGTGTACGTGTCGACCGAGGTCGCCGCACGAAGTGGCCGGGTGCCGAGCTCGCCGTTCTCGATGACCTCGGCGTGATGCAGGCGCACCGTGTGACCGGCATCCGCTCGAAGCCTGACGCGCAGGACACCCGAGATGTTCTGCCCGAAATCGAGACGAATGCGGCCGCTCGGCTGTCGTGTGGTCGACACCGGACGCAGAGTCTCGGTCTCCTGCACGGGCAGCGCGGTGGGCGGCTCGATCGCCGCGGGGAAGTCGGACCGAGGCAGCAGGGCTGCCGAGGACCAGTCGGAGGCGTCATAGCCGGGAGCCGACCAGCCGTCCTGCACGAGCCGCGCGTCGAAGGCCTCTCCCTCGTACAGCCCCACCTCGGTGATCGGCGACGGAGCAGCGCTCCATTCCAGCGGCACGTGATGGATCGTGCCGTCGGCGGTGGTCACCTCGAACTGTGCGAGCAGCGCGACGTCGGATCCGTAGATGTCCCAGACGCCGCCGTCGAAGCCGATGTGGCCGCGGTACCAGCCGTCGGCGAGCCACGCGCCGAGCACGTTCTCACCGCTGCGCAGCGCCGCGGTCACGTCATGGGTCTGATAGCGGATGCGATGGGTGTAGCTCGTCCAGCCTGGCGCCAGCACGTCGTCGCCGATGCGCTCGCCGTTGAGCTCGAGCTCGTAGACGCCGTGCGCCGTCGAGTAGATCCGCGCCCGGACGATGCCCTCGGGCAGCGCGCCCTCGGCGACGACGGCCCGCAGCAGATGGGCGGGTCGCGGCGTCGTGCGGTCGGCCACGACAGAGGGCGAGACGAAATCGACCTGCCAGTCCTCGCCGAGGCCGGCCTCAATCCTCATCGGCTCGCTCCAGGTGTCGGAGTCGACAGCGCGGACGCGCAGCTCTCCCCCGGCACGGGGAGCCAGGGATGCGAACGGCCACGGCACGAGCTGGGTCGAGGCGGTGCGCTCGACACGCGTGACGCCGTCGTCTGCGGTGAACTCCAGTTCGAACGCGGGGGCCGCGGCATCCGCCACGAAGGAGATCCGCGGCTCGGCTTCGCCGATCCCCAGGGTCTTGCCTGCGCGCCTGTTCTCCAGCCAGATCTCGATGATGTTCGTCATGTCAGCCCTTCACCGATCCTGCGGTCAGGCCCTTCATGACCTGCTGGTTGAGGAACACGTAGATGAGCAGCGTTCCGAGCACGTTGACCGAGATCGCGGCGAAGGTCGGCCCGTACTGCACCGCTCCGTACTCTCCGGTGAAGTTGAGCAGACCGACCTGGATCGTGCGCAGGTCGCTGCTGTTGGTGAAGGTCAGCGCGATGAGCAGGTCGTTCCAGAGGAAGAAGAACTGCACCAGGCCGATCGTGAACAGGGCGTTCTTGACCAGCGGGAGCCCGATCGAGAAGAACGAGCGGAAGATCGAGGCTCCGTCGAGCGTCGACGCCTCGAAGATCTCCCGAGGCACCGAGCGGAAGAACGTGGCCATCATGAAGACGGTCAACGGCATGCCCAGGGCGACATAGGTGATGATCAGCGGCCACAGCGTGCCGGTCATGTTCGTGCGGAAGTAGATCGTGAACAGCGGCAGGAGAATCATCTGCGCCGGCACCATGATTCCTGCGAGGAACAGCAAGAGGACCGTGCCCCTGCCCTTCCACACCATCACCTCGAGAGCGAAGCCGGCGGCCGTGCCGAACACGAGGATGATCGCCAGCGACGGGAACACCGCGATCACGCTGTTGACGATGTACTTGCCGAACTCGCCGGTGGTGAAGACCTCGATGTAGTTCACGATGTCCCACGACTGAGGGAGCGCCCAGAACGGCTCGTTGAGGAACTCGTTCTGGGTCTTGAACGAGCCGAGGATCATCCACAGGATCGGGTAGACCTCGACGATCAGCAGCACGGCGATGAGCAGCCGGATCGGCAGCCGGCGGAAGAAGTCGCGTGCTCCCCGGCGGTTCGGGTCGACGTCGCGGCGGGTGGGCAGCGGGGTGCCCGTGACGATGGCGGTTGTCGCACTCACTGGTTCAGTCCTTCGTCAGATCGCGGCGGGTGGAGCGGAAGATGAAGACCGTGAACAGCAGGCACAGGATCGTCAGCATGAGGGCGATGGTGCTGCCGTACCCGTAGTCGCCGTAGGCGAAAGAGGTGCGGAACATGTACAGGGTCAGCGGCGTCGTGGCATTGCCTGGCCCGCCGTTCGTCAGCGCGACCACGGTGTCGAACACCTTGAGCGTGCCGTTGATGCTGAAGATGATCGACGACAGCAGCACGGGCAGGGACAGCGGCAGGACGATCGTGCGGATGAGCTTCCATCCGGATGCTCCGTCGATGCGGGCGGATTCGATGAGCTCGTCGGGGATGTCGACGAGTCCGGCGTAGAGCAGCACGGCGTAGAAGCCCATCGAACGCCAGAGGTCCATCGCGATGATGACCCAGAACGATGCGTCGGGGGTGCCGAACCAGTCGAGGTTCTGCACGCCGAGGATGCCGAGGAACGAGTTCACCGGACCGACGGTCGGCGCCGCCTCGAACAGGCGCTGGAACAGCAGAGCGACAGCCACGGTGGGCAGCACCACCGGGAAGAAGACGATCGTGCGGATGATGCCCGACCCCTTGCGGAGCCAGAAGACGTACATCAGCGACAGCAGGTAACCCACGATCACCTGCAGCGCCGTGAGGATGAGGGCGTATTTCAGCGTGAAGAAGATCGCGTCCCAGGCGGCCGGATCCTGGAAGAACTTCGCGAAGTTGGCGAACCCGTTAAAGGTGAAGCCGGTGATGGGGTTGCCGTCCTGCACCGTGTAGAACAGCGACCACACGATCGGGACGAGCATGACGAGCGAGTAGACGAGCAGCGCGGGTCCGAGCAGGACGAGGATGGCGCGCTTGTCACCGAGGACTTTGTGCATGGTGGATCTCCTGATGCGACGACGACGGTCCCGGGGCGGGCGGGCGCCCGCCCCGGGAGTGGGTCAGCCTTCGTCGTTGGCTGCCTGGACGAGCTTCATGAACTCTTCGCCGGAGAGGCTGCCGTTGGCGAGACCGGCACCGTTGTTCTGGCTGATGCCGGTGGCCTTGGGCGTGAAGAGCGCCTCGAACCAGAGGACACTGGACGGAGCGTTCGCGATCTCCTCCTGCACCATCTGGGTCGTCGGGGGCAGGTCGGTCGGCGGGTTGTCGACCACGAAGCCCGAGATCACTCCGCTGTCGTTGAGCGCGGTGTCGCCGTAGCCCTCGGCGATGCACTTCAGCCAGGCGGCCGAGTCGTCGTCGTAGTTCTTCTCGGCGAGCATCACCGGGATGCCGACGTTGGCCGGGATCTGGTCGATGCTGCCTGCGCCGCCCTCGACCTCGGGGAACCGCGCGAAGCCGATGTTGTCGGCGCCGATCTGGTTCTGCGCCTCGTCGTTGAAGTTCGCGAGGACCCAGCTGCCCATGTAGTAGAACGCGGCCTTGCCCGACAGGAACAGGTTCATCGATGCGTTGTAGTCGATCGAGCCGACCGCGTCACCGAAGTATCCGGCCTTGCCGAGCTCGGCGACCGCGTCAGCGGCTTCGACGTACTCGGGGTCGGTCAGCTTGGCGTCGCCGTCAGCGACCTTCTGCAGAGCGTCGGGGCCGAGTGTGCGGAAGATGTAGTCACCGACGAGACGCGTGACGGGCCAGCCGTCCTTCCCGGCGGTGGCGAACGGCTGCACACCGGCATCCTTCAGCGTGGAGGCGGCATCGACGAGGTCGTCCCAGGTCTCGGGCACCTCGACGTCATTCGCCTCGAGGAGCTCCTTGTTGTACCAGAAGCCCTCGATGTTGAACTCGGTCGGCAGGGCGTAGAGCGCTCCGTCGCCGTACAGCGCCTTGACGGTCGACTCGGCGGCGGGCACCAGACGATCTGAGACGCCCAGGTCGTCGAGAGCCTTCGAGAGGTCGAGCACTTTGCCGCCGTCGATGAACTCCGACATGAGCGCGGGCGTTCCGGCGGCCATCTGGATGTCGGAGAGTCCGTCCTGGCTCGCGAGCAGCTGGAGCTGCTGGTCCCACTGCGTGCCCGAGATGTCATCGGACTTCAGCGGAGCGGCGTCCGCCGCGGCCTTGCACTGGTCTCCCGCGAGGGTCTCGAGCGTGGAGATGATCGTGGTGTTCTCGGTCTGGCCGAGATACGTGAACTCGCCGTCGCCGGCGCCGGACTCGGAGCCGGATCCCCCGGAGCTGCCTGAGCAGGCCGAGAGCGCGAGAGCGCCGATGCCGATGAGCGCGATTGCGGGGGCCAGGCGACGGGCGCGCCTCATTGCTGTGGTCACTGTTCCTCCTTGAAGAGCGACGCCTCTTTTGAAGCGCTTCATTCACACCATGCCATAGGAAAAAAGGCCCTGTCAAGAGAGTTACGCATCACAAATGAAGCGCTTCACGAATACTGATGCTCTAGAGTTGAAGAGCCAGGACCTGGCGAGGATGCCGAGGAGGATGACGTGACCGACACTCCCCCGTCTGGGCGCACGAAGCCCAGCATGGCTGACGTGGCCGCTCACGCGGGAGTCGCCCTCGGCACGGTGTCGAACACCCTCAACAATCCGGAGAAGGTGCGAGAGACGACCCGGCGGAAGGTGCTCTCATCGATCGCCGAACTCGGATTCGTCCGCAACGACGCAGCCAGGTCTCTGGCCGCAGGGAGCAGCACCTCGGTGGGCCTGGTGCTCGCCGACCTCGGCAACTCGTTCTTCGTCGACATCGCCCGGGGTGCCGAGCGCGCGCTGCGCCGTCACAAGATGGACGTGCTGATCGTCAACTCCGACGTCGACCCCGACCGCGAGGTGCACAACCTCGAGCTTCTCGATCGTTCGCGCGTGGCCGGCATCATCCTCGCTCCACTCGACACCGCGCTCGCGAAGTCGCCTCATCCGGAGAATCGCACCACTCCGACCGTCCTGGTGAACTTCGAGTCACCCTCGCTCGCGTACCCCGGAGTCACCGTGGACGAGCGACACGGAGGCGCACTGGCCGCGTCGCACCTGATCGCACTCGGGCGCAGAAGGCTGCTGTTCGTGGGTGGACCGCGGTTCCTCACGGCAGTGAACCAGCGGTGGGAGGGGGCCGAGCAGGCGACTGCAGCCCACGCCGAAGCGCACATCGACATCCTCGAGACCCGAGGCGTCAACATCCGACACGGGCGGGATGCCGGGCGGCAGATCCTCGCGCGCGGCGCGGGCACCTATGACGCCATCGTCGCGGCATCCGATCTCGTGGCCATCGGTCTCATCCAGATCCTCAATGAGGTGCCCGGCTTCTCAGTGCCGGGCGACATCGCCATCACCGGCTACGACAACAACCACTTCGCATCCGAGAGCTCGATCCCGATCAGCACCGTGAGTCAGCCTGGCGAAGAGATGGGCGCCGTCGCGGCCGACCTGCTGCTGGAGCGCATCGCCGACCCCGCGGCTCGGGCGCGCAGCGTGACACTGGAGCCCCGCCTGCTCCCCCGCACATCCACCCTCGGCGAGATGTGGCGCAGGGACTGAGGCTCTGGGGCTGAGGCTCTCGGGCGCGATCTTGCCCCACACGCAACGCAAAACCCCCGCCGCTTTCGCGACGGGGGTTTCAGCTGATGTGCGCCCGAAGGGACTCGAACCCCTAACCTTCTGATCCGTAGTCAGATGCTCTATCCATTGAGCTACGGGCGCTCCTGGACCGCTCAGCGGGCCGTAGAACAGCCTACAACAGACGCGACGCGAAAGCGAAACGAGGGCTCACTCGTCACTGTCGGGCGTGTTCTGCTTCTTCTTCCGCTTCGCTTTCGCGCGCTGCAGAGACGACAGAGCCTGCAGATCGACAAGCCGCAGCGCCTGCATCCGCGCCTCGCGCATGCGCTCGTAATCGGGGTCCTGATCGGGCCGCATGCCTTCGACACGCAGCCGACGATCGAGGTTGTGCCGCACGTCGGCCCAGGCGCCCTCGCGGGCCTCCTCGACGATGACGCGCAATGCCGCCTCGTCTTCCATCATGTCGCGCAGCTTCGTCGCGACCCCGTGCGACTGCTTGGCCCGTCGACGCAGGTTGCGGACGTCGCGGTCTCGGTAGTCGTGAGTGCCAGACGGGTCGGAATGACGACCGCGAGCACGCTTGCGCAGCTCGGTCAGGTTCCGCTCGACCTCTTCCGACTCCTCGGCCATCGCCCGCAGCGCTTCGCGCGCGTCGGCGATGTACTTATCGGTGTCGAAGACGCCGTTCTCGGCGATCGTCCCGATGAGGATGTGATTCTTCACGGCGAGGCGCGCCGCAGCGGTCGCGATCGCAACGCCTTCGGCGATGGCATCCGCTGTTCGTCCCACCCCTACCTCCTTCCTTCGAGAGTACCGGTATCGCTCTGCGATGCAGTGGGCCAGAATGGATCGGAATCGGGTCTCCGCGACCTGCTCTACGACCGGCTGCTCTCCCGCTCGCCGCCAGGAGGGTGCAATGAAGCGTCTCACGCTCACCGGCAGCACGACGGTCATCACCGGCGCCGCCAGCGGGATGGGTGCCGACATCGCCCGTCTGCTCGCCCGCCGACGCGTGCACCTGGCGCTCGTCGACCACAACGCAGACGGGCTGGCAGCCGTCGCAGCCGACCTCGAGGGCACCACAGTCACCACGCACGTCGTCGATCTGCGTGATGACGACGCCGTCTTCGCTGCGGCTGATGAGATCTCGGCGGCGCACCCGCGCGTGAACGCGCTGATCACCTGCGCAGGCTCGTCGATGCTCGGCGATCTCGAGCAGCTGACCATGGAGGAGATGCGCTGGCTGACCGATGTGAATCTCTGGGGGACCGTGTCGATCACGAAGGCGCTGCTCCCCGCTCTGCGTGCGGCGCCCGCGGCCCACATCACGCACCTCGCGAGCGTCTACGCACTGGCCGCACCCGCCGGACGCATCCCGTATTCTCTGAGCAAGTTCGCGGTGCGCGGGTTCTCGGAGGCGCTGCGGCACGAACTCGAGGACACCTCGGTGACAGTCGGAGCGGTCTACCCCGCCGGCGTGCGCACGGGCATCATCCTGCACGGACGCTATGCCGCCGCGATCGACCCGGCGGTCGCGGCCCGCGCAGCGAACGCACAGGCAGCGATGTACCACACCGAGCCCGCGGATGCCGCGGCGCTGATCGTGCGGGCGACGGAGCGTCGCCGTGCGCGGACGATGGTCGGACGAGAGGCCCGTCTGATCGATGTGCTCACACGCCTCGCGCCGACGGGCTACTGGCGGGTCATGCGCCGCCCGCTGCGCGACGCCATCGACACGACCACGCCGATCGCCTGACTCAGCGGACCGCGCCGACCCAGATCCCCGACGCCCACGCCTGCTGATCGCCGTCGCACCCGACAGACCCGGGGTAGCCGCGCACGACCGCCATGCAGTTCGCGAGGAACTCGGGATCCCCGCCGAAGGACGAGTAGTAGACGTCCGAGGAGGTCAGGGCTCCCCAGACCCGGAACTGGTAGATGTGGGCCAGCTCGTGCGCCATCGCCCAGTTCAGCTGGTCGACGCTCCAGTCCACGATGTCGGCACGGTATTTGATGTAGCCGCTGCTGTTCGCGCACGCGGGCGCCGTGCCTCCCGCGCACGAGGAGGATTCGTAGAGCCCGACTCCCCCTCCGCCCACCCGGTCGAGAGCGGCGCGCACCCGCGCGAACCCATCGGGCCCGCTCGACGACCATGCCGGGCCCGACGGCGCCGCGTACTGCGCCGCCTCCCAGCTGCCGATGTCCTGCCCCACCCTGCCGATGAGAGCGTGCACGGTGGCGGTGGCGGCGACGACCGTGGCCGGGTCCTTCCGCTCCGCGAGCACGGACTGCTGAGCTGACATCGCTGCCGCCCGGTGCGCCGACGTGTCGATCTTGCCGTCGGCTCCCTCCATCGCATCCCGCAGCGCGGCGATCTCAGCGACGAACGCCGGCCGCGCCTCGAGCACGGCGGCGCGCGCAGCCGTGTCCTTCTCGGCGATCGCGATGGACCCTTCGAGGTGATCCGTGCGCATCTGCGCGGTGCGAGTCGACTGCGTGAGTGATTGCAGCTCGGCGATCACCGCCGCCCTGTCTTCGTCGAGAGCGACGGCGCGAGCGACCACGCCCACAGAGAGCATCAGTGCCGCGACCATGGCGACAGAGAGGATGCGCCGGATCATGGAGATCCCCTCATGGCAGGAGCCCCGAGGTGTCGGAGAGAAGCGTCTCCTGCTCGGCGATGGTCGTGCGCAGCGCGGTCAGCTGCTCGGCCAGACGAAGGTTCGCCTCCCGCGCCTCGTCGAGACGCTCTTCGGCCTGCACGACGGCCGCCCTCGCCTCGGCGAGCGCATCCACTCGCTGCTGATCGGCGACCGCGATGAGCACCGTTCCGCCGAGGAGCAGGAGGCCTCCGGCGACGACGGCAACGCCTCTCATATCGCTCCCCAGGACACGACGACTTTCCGGAACGATTCCGTAGGGCCAATATATCCTCGCCCGAGATGACTCTCCAGACGGTGCGCGGCGGATGCTCAGATCGAGTGGACCTGCTCGGTGAGTCGTCGTTCCGCGGCTTCCTGGCCACTGGCGAGGTGGCGGGGGATCATCCACCGGAGGGTGTCGGTGTCACGAGCCGCGACCGCTTCGAGGATCAGGCGGTGCTCCTCGGCCATCGCGAGCAGATCGTCGTGCTGCCCGAAGAGCCAGCGCAGGCGCGTGACGAACACCGCGATGAGCTCGCCGAGCATCTCGTTGCCTGCGAGTTCGGCAGAGATCTCGTGGAACTCGCCCGCCGCGATACGCGCGGCTTCGGTCTCACCGGCGGATGCTGCGGCGAACTCGCGCTCGTATGCGGCTCGAAGCCGCGCGATCCCCTCGTCGGTGTGCCGTTCGGCGGCGAAGACGAAGATCAGCGTCTCGATCGCCTCGCGGACCTCGCCGAAATCCCGGATGTCTCGATGCGTGAACTCTCGCACCACCGCCCAACTCCTCGGCCGCGCGACGACCACTCCCTCAGCGACGAGGGTGCGGATCGCCTCCCGCACAGGCAGGCGCGACACGTTGAGCTCGGCTGCGATGTCCCGTTCGATGAGTCGGGATCCCGGGGCACGCCGACCGAGCACGATATCGTCGCGAAGAACGCGCGTCACCCGCACCGACTCGAGTTCGCCGGTAGTCCCCACCCCCACCATGTCGGAAGTATGTCACTCGCCGAACTGCCGGACAAGTTTGGTATCCCAACGGTACGCATATGTTACGTATCGGTCCGTCGACAGGCGACGGACAGGGAAGAGGGGCGGATGCCGCGGCATCCGCCCCTCTTCCCACGTGTCACGGCAGGCGGTTGGCGATCGCGAGGTTGGCCTTCAGCTCGTCGGCGTTCTGCCGCACGACGTATGCGGGCCGGTCGCGCTCGACGCGCCAGGACTCGCTGAGCGGTCCGACGTTGACCGTGTCGAAGCCGGCCTCGTCGTAGAAGCGGGTGACGAAGGCGACAGCCTCGGCGTCATCGCCGGATGTGGCGAGCGCGCGGCGATCGGCCGTGCCCGCCGGCGAGCCGTCGGTCGTGATGTCGGCCGCGAGGATGTGATTGAACGCCTTGGCGATGCGCGAGGTCGGCAGCTGCGCCTGCAGAAGCTCCGACGTGGTGGTCTCGCCGCGGTCGAGGGCGTCGATGTGCCCGTCGCGTTCGAAGTAGTAGTTGTTCGTGTCGAGCACGATCTTGCCCGCGAGCTGCTCGGCGGGCAGCTCGTCGATCTTGCCGAGGGGCACCGTGACGACCACGACGTCGCCTGCAGCCGCGGCGTCGACGGCAGTCGCGGCCGACGCTCGATCGCCGAGCTCCGCGACGAGGTCCGCAAGGGTCTCCGGGCCTCGCGAGTTCGCGATCACGACGTCATAGCCGTTGGCCACGGCGATCCGTGCGACCTGGCTGCCGATATGTCCTGCACCGATGATTCCGAGAGTAGTCATGCTCGGCCCAACGCGATCGAGGCGCTGCTATTCCCGATTCACGCCGCGTGACGCCGATCACACCGAGAGCAGGAAGCGCTCCTCGACCCGGCGATAGCCGAGGCTCTCGTAGAGGCCGATCGCCGAGGTGTTGAAGCCGAAGACATGGAGCCCGATCGAGTCGGCGCCCAGCCGTGCCGCCTCGTGCTCGGCCGCCAGCATGAGGTCGCGACCGTACCCTTTACGACGCTGATCCTCCGCGATCTCGATGTCGAGGATGAACGCATGCGGGTGGCCTCCTCGTCGACGGATGCCGATCCAGAGCACTCCGACCTCGCCGCCGTCGACATCGGCGGTGAACAGCTCCTGTCCCTCCGAGTCGACGCCGTCAGGGAGCTCTAGCTGCATCTGCCGATGCGACTCGACCGCTGCGTCCTCCGCCGAGTATCGGCCGGACGCCGCGAGATCCTCGGCGAAGGCCGCTTCAGATGCCACAGCGAAGCTCGTGAAGCGCTCCGGCGTCATCGGTGTCACGACGAGGCCCCCGGGCGCGCGAGACGAGCGAGACGGGAGCGGTTCGAGGAGCATCTGGATCGACGCGACCTCGAACCCTCGCCCCTCGACGAAAGCTCGGCCCGCCGCATCCGAAGAGTGCAGAGCGACGCTCAGTCGACCGACCTTCTGCCTGCGGGCCAGCGACCGAAGCTCGTCGAGGAGGGCGTCGAGCTGTCGTCGACTCGGGTCGACCACGAACGCGAGATCGACGATGAACAGCACGCCGTTGTTGGCGGCGAGCCAGACCGTGCCGATGCGGGTATCGCCGTCATCGATCGTGAGGATGAGCGACGTCTCGGTCTCGTGCCCTGCCGAGAGCAGCTCGGCGAGGACGCCGTCGACGTGCGAGACCGCATCCTCGCCGACGAGCATCCCCGACTCCTGCCGCAGCGTCACCAGGCGCGCTCGGGTGGTCTCGAGCCAGTCGCCGAAGCGGTCTGCGCTGAGCGGAGTCAGATCAAGAGGCATGAGTCCATCCTGCACCTCGCGGCATCGGCGATCACGCCTTGTGGAGTGCGTCCTCCACCGCGACCCACGCCAGCATGGCGCACTTCACTCGTGCCACGTAGCGCGAGACGCCCCCGAGGGCGGCGGCGTCTCCGAGCAGCTCCTCATCCGGTTCGATCTTGCCCCGCGAGCGCATCGCCTCTCGGAACGCGGCGATGCGGATCTCGAGCTCGTCGACCGTGAGCCCCTCGGCGAGCTCGGCGAGCAGAGACGCGGATGCCTGCGAGATCGCGCAGCCGTGCCCCTCCCACGCGATCGCCTCGATGCTGCCGTCGCCGGCTCGGTGCACCTGCAGGGTGACCTCATCGCCGCAGGTCGGGTTCACCTGATGCGACTGCGCGGCGATCTCGTCGCGCAGTCCGAACCCGTGCGGGGTGCGGGAATGGTCGAGGATGAGTTCCTGATACAGGTTCTGCAGGTCGCTCATGCGCCCCTCCGGAAGAAGTCGATCGCACCCTGGACGCCGTCGATCACGGCCTCGATCTCGGCATCGGTCGTGTACAGATACGTGCTCGCCCTCGTCGACGAGGTGATGCCCAGTCGACGGTGCAGCGGCTGTGCACAGTGGTGTCCCACGCGCACTGCGATGCCGCGGTCGTCGAGGAACTGCCCCACGTCGTGAGAATGGATGCCGTCGACGTCGAAGCTCGCGAGTCCCACGCGCGGAAGGTCGATGCCGGCGCCGAGCACACGCACCCCGTCGATGGCCGTGAGACCCTCGACGAGTCGTCTGCCGAAGGCGGCTTCATGCGCGGCGATCCGCGGCATCCCCACCGCGGTCAGGTAGTCGATCGCTGCGGCGAGCGCGACCGCCTGCGAGACCCGCTGGGTGCCGGCCTCGAATCGCTGCGGCGGCGGCAGATAGGCGGCTTCCGTCGTGGTGACCGTCGTGATCATCGAACCGCCCGTGAGGAACGGGGGCATGGCCTCGAGCAGTTCACGGCGACCGTAGAGAGCGCCGATGCCCGTGGGGCCGAGCATCTTGTGTCCGGACAGCACGGCGAAGTCGACGTCCAGCGCGCGCACGTCGAGCGGCAGATGAGGTGCGGACTGACAGGCGTCGAGCACGACCATCGCGTCGACCGCGTGTGCCAGGGCGACGAGCTGCTCGACGGGATTGATCACCCCGAGCACATTCGACACATGCGTGAACGCGACGAGCTTCGTACGCTCGTTGATCAGCTCGCCGGCGACGTCGAGGCGCAGAGCGCCGTCATCGTCGAGCGGGATCACCCGCAGGGTCGCCCCCGTGCGGGCCGCGAGCTCCTGCCACGGGATGAGGTTCGCGTGATGCTCCATCTCGGTGGTGACGATCTCATCGCCCTCACGCAGACGGAGACGCTCGGCAGCCGCTCCCCCGCGTCCGAGCGACGCGTTCGAGAGCGAGTAGGCGATGAGGTTGAGCGCCTCGGTGGCGTTGGACGTCCACACGATCTCGCCCTCGTCAGCACCGACGAATCGGGCGACGGTGGCACGGGCATCCTCGAACACCTCGGTGGCTTCGGCGGCCAGGGTGTGCGCACCGCGATGCACGGCGGCGTTCAGCGTCGACGCGAACTCGCGTTCGGCGTCGAGCACGGCGAACGGACGCTGCGAGGTGGCACCGGAATCCAGATACGTCAGGCGGTGTCCGTTGACCTCGGCACGCAGAATCGGGAAGTCCGCACGGAGGCGCCGCACCTCGGCGTCTGTCAGAGGGCCACCCCCTCGCGGGGCGATCACGTCGGACTCGCGGGAGATGCTCATCCTTCTAGCTTCTCATCTGACGCACCCCCACGGGGCGCCCTCCGGGTGCCGGTCGGCGGTCAGGGCACCACGAGGATGTGATCCGTATCCGCGAATCCGAAGGTCCCCGTCACGGGGTCGACGTAGCGCAGCGTGACCTGATGCAGTCCTGGCCGGACGTCGACGAACGACACGACAGCTGAAGAGCCGGTGAGCAGCACCGTCGATGCCGGGTTCCCATCGAGGGCGATGGAGACCGTCGAGCCGGCGATACCCCGAAGATCGAGCGAGAGATCATCCCGTCTGCCGTCACCATCGGAATCCGTGCGCGAGATGACTCCGTCCGAATCTTCGCCGAGTCCTGGGACGGCGAAGTAGACGCGTCCCGTCGGCTCGCTCACCGTCTGCTCTCCCGTGGTCGGGGAGGTGTGACGCATCGAGATGGAGATGCCCTGGTGAAGCGAATCGAAGCCGGGGCGCACCGAGAACGTGCCCGCTGCGTCCACCACCGTCGTGGCGATCACGCGGCCCGTCTCGTCGACGATCTCGACGGCTGCACCGGGCGTCCCTGTGCCGATGACCATCGGCGGAACGGCTGCACTCGGCAGGATGTTCCAGGAGACCGTCGCTGGCGAGGCGACCGGATCCACGACGGGCGGCTCCACGACCGGAGGCTCCAGGACCGGGGGCTCGACAACGGGCGGCGCCTCCACCGGTGGGTCCACGACCGGAGGCTCGACGACGGGGGGCTCGACAACCGGAGGGTACGCAACGGGCGGCACCGCAGCCGGAGGCACGGCAACCGGAGGCTCCACAACCGGAGGTACCACAACGGGTGGCGCCACAACCGGGGGGTCGACGACGGGAGGCTCGACAACCGGCGGGTCGACAACAGGAGGCTCGACAACCGGCGGGTCGACAACAGGAGGCTCGACAACGGGCGGCTCCACGACCGGCGGATATACCACCGGCGGCACCACCACCGGAGGCACCTCAACCGGAGGCAGCTCAACCGGAGCCTCAGGAGCTGGAGTCCGCGGGCCGTCGACCGGCGGTTGTTCGGCCGGGGTCGACGGAGGCCGGATCTCCGGATGGGATCCGTCTTCGCCGGAGGGCGACGGCTGGGTCTCCCCCACCGGCGTTTCGGGTTCGACGACCGTGTCGTCGACATCCTCGTGATCGGGCTGCGTCTCACGAACCGGCGCGGGCGGCCGCTCCAGCTCGACGCGGGTCTCCGGTTCGACCGGGGGCACCGTCACGGCGGGCGTCTCCGTCGATTCGGGCGACGCGATCGGAGCCGGCGATGCGACGACGAGCGCGGACGGAGGAGCCGATGACTCGCCGGCATCCGGGGAACCGGCAGGGGCCAGCTGGGCGGCGACCGCCGCAACCGCTACCACCGCCGTCGCGGCAGCGACGGTTCCGCCGACGACCAGCCAGCGTGGGGTGGGTCGTGGCATCCAGCCCGTCGCAGTGGCCGCCATGGCGGGTGCCGGAGACCCGGCTGAATATGCTGCCGCCGCCGGTCCGCCGAGGATCACCGGCAGCAGAACCGCCCGCAGCTTCGACGAAGCCTGCTCGATCTCGGCGCTGGCCATCGTGCATCGCGCGCAGCGTTCGAGGTGCGCGTCGAAGCGCGCACGGTCCGCGCGCGCCACATGCCGCTTCCTGCCCTGCGCCACGATGCGTTCGCAGGCCCACCGGCATTCCGGCTCGCGCCTCGCCTCTGCGATGTGGGCGTGAAGCCAGGCGATCTTGAAGCCCTCACGAGCCCGCGCCGCCAGAACCGAGACGGCGTTGGGTGTCATGCCCATGAGCGGCGCGATCTCACGCGGCTTCATCCCCTCGACCTCGAGGTACCACAGCAAGGTGCGCCAGCGCTCCGGCAGATCCTTGAACGCCGCCGTCAGCAGCGCCTTGTCAGACAGCAGGTCGAGAGAGTCGTCTGTGTGCTCAGCCGGCAGCTCTTCGATGTACTCGAGTGCGACGACGTCCTTCTGCTTGCCTCCCCAGGTGGCCGCGGCACTGCGCACGGCCGCGAAGATGTAGGGACGGAACGCATCGGTCGGGCCGCCGCCGTTGCGGATCGCACTGAAGGTCTTGGCGAAGGCCTCGCTCACGAGGTCCTCCGGATCGATCGAGCTCGTGATCGAACGCGCGGCGCGGAGTGCGGCCGGGGAATGACGATCCCAGAGCACGCCGAACGCGCCGCTGTCCCCCGCTCGCGTGGCGAGGACGAGCTCGTCATCGCTCGTCTCGGGGTCGATCCTCGTGCGGACGATCGTGTTCGAGGACCTCGTCATGATCGCCCTTCCGGATCGGCGGGAGGCGCAGCACGGTCGTGGACGATCACATAGAGCTTGCGCAGTGGCTCATGCAGCTCCCACCGCCCCGTCCACCCGGTCGGCATGATGATGGTGTCTCCCGCATGGAGCTCGATCGGATCCGCACCGTCGGTGTGCAACGTCGCCCGGCCGGCGAGGATCTGGCAGATCTCCGAATACCCGTCGCGCTGAGCCGGAAACTCGCCCTGGGTGCCCTCCCAGACACCGACCTCGAGGCCGTTCGCGCTGTCGACGTAGTCCTCCCGCTCCGCCTCCTGGAGCCCGGGGGTCAATGCGGTCGCCCGGCCGGCCCATGGCCCGAGCGGCAGAGTCGCCGGAGACGTCAGGTGCACCGCCCGCACCGCCTCAGCACGGGCGCCGACATCGAGCGCGTTCACGAGCCCACCTCGGCGGTGCCGGCGGCGAGGGTCGCTGTCGCGGACTCGAGACGCACGTTCGCTGTGTCCGACAGCATGCGGGGGATGTCGTCGACACGCGTCGCCCCGAGGAAGCCCATCACCGTGAGGAGCTCGTCGTGGAGCACCTCGAACGCGTGCTCCACCCCGGACTGCGCTCCGGCGGCGAGGCCCAGGGCGAACGGACGACCCGCTGCCGCGGCGTCGGCACCGAGGGCGAGCGCCTTCGCGATGTCGGAGCCGCGTCGCATCCCGCCGTCGACGATCACCGCAGCGCGATCGTCCACCGCATCCACGACTCGCGGAAGCGCCTCGATCGTCGCCTGCTGGCCGTCGAACTGGCGACCGCCGTGATTCGACACGAATACGCCGTCGGCACCGTGGTCCACGGCCAGCCGCGCATCCGCGGGGGTCATGATGCCCTTGACGACGATGTTGCCGTTCCAGGTGCTGCGAAGTCGGGCGATGTCGTCCCACGTCGCTGTCTGGTTCTCGTTGCGTTCCATCCAGCTCTCCATCTCGCGCATGCGGATGGCCCTGCCGTCGATGCGGTAGTTGCCCCACGTCATCGAGCGTCCGAGCAGCCACCGCATCACCCAGCCGGGATGAAGTGCGGTGTTCACGACATCGCGCAGTGGCGGCCGCGGGGGCATGCCGGTTCCGTGTCTGAGGTCCCTGTCGCGCTTGCTCGACACGGCGACGTCGCCGGCGACGACGAGAGTGTCGACTCCCAGCGCCTGTGCACGGTCGATGTGGCGCCGTGTCTCGGCAGCGTCGTTCCAGAACGCGATCTGCGCCCACACCCGCCCCGGGGCGACATCCGTCACCTCGTCGAGCGAGCAGCCGGACCAGGGGCTGTGCACGAAGACACTTCCTGAGGTCGCGGCTGCCCGCGCGATGGCCACGTCGGCGTCGGGGTGGCATACCGTCAGAAGGCCCATGGGGGACACGACCAGGGGAAGGTCGAGTCGGGTTCCGAGGATGCGGGTCGTCGCGTGGCGCTGCGAGGTGTCGACGAGCACCCGCTGGGGAAGCAGATGCGCGTCGAGCGCCTCACGGTTGCGTCGAAGGGTGAGCTCGTCGAGGGCTCCCCCCTCGACGAAATCGAAGACCATGGCCGGCAGACGTCGCCTGGCACGGCTCCTGAGGTCTTCGATGCTGTGGATGTTTCGCACGTCGTGCTCCTGTGGGGATGTGACTGTCAGTGCAGGATTCGGGAGAGGAAGGTCTGGGTTCGCTCGTGCTGAGGACGCTCGAGCACAGCCTCGGGTGTTCCGCTTTCGACGACGACGCCGTCTGCCATGAAGACCACCTGATCGCTCACCTCCCGGGCGAAGCCGAGCTCGTGGGTGACGACCATCATCGTCATCCCCTCCGCCGCGAGATCTCGCATCACAGCGAGGACTTCGCCGACCAGCTCAGGGTCGAGCGCCGAGGTGGGCTCGTCGAACAGCATCAGCTTGGGCTTCATGGCCAGTGCGCGGGCGATCGCGATGCGCTGCTGCTGCCCGCCCGAGAGCTCCTGCGGATACGACGCCGCCTTGTCGTCGAGTCCGACCCGCGCGAGAAGCACCTTCGCCTCACTCACGACCTCAGCGCGAGGACGCCCCAGCACCTGGGTCGGCCCCTCGATCACGTTCTCGAGGACCGTGCGGTGCGGGAAGAGGTTGAACCTCTGGAACACCATGCCGGTATGGCGGCGGGTCTTGGCGATCGCCGACTCCTTCGCCTCCAGCAGGCGTCCTCGATGACGCGTCGCACCGACGAGCTCCCCGTCGACGAGGATGATCCCTGCATCGACGGTCTCGAGGCGGTTCACGCAGCGCAGCAGAGTCGTCTTGCCCGACCCGCTCGGCCCGATCAGACAGGTCACAGAACCGGTGGGAATCTGAAGCGAGACGTCCTTGAGCACGGTGTTGTGGCCGAACGCCTTGCGTACGCCGCGGATCTCGACCATGTTGCGCGTCATGCGACCGGCTCCTTCGACTTCTTGACCCGCACAGCCCGACGCGGCGTGAAGCCACGCCCGTAGCGCTCTTCGAGACGGGACTGCACGATGCTGAGCACGGTGGTGAGCACCAGATACCAGATGCACGCGACGAGCAGCAGGGGGATGACCTCGTAGTTGAGCGAGTAGATCGACTGCACGGCGTACAGCAGATCGGAGATCGCGAGCACGCTGACCAGCGATGTGCCCTTCAGCATCGAGATCACCTGATTGCCCGTCGGCGGGATGACCACGCGCATCGCCTGAGGGAGCACGACCCGACGCAGCAGCTTCGATCGCGTCATGCCGAGGGCTTTGCCGGCATCCAGCTGTCCTTCGTCGACCGACGAGATACCGCTGCGGATGATCTCGGCCATGTACGCCGCCTCGTTCAGCGATAGCCCGAGCAGTGCAGCGCCCAGCGGTGTGATCAGCACGTTCGCCGAGCCGAGGACGATGCTCGGGCCGCCGAACGGAAGCCCGAACGCGATCACGGGATAGAGCGCCGCGATGTTGTACCAGAAGATGAGCTGCACCAGCAGCGGAGTGCCTCGGAAGAACCAGACATAGGTGCCGCTCACCCCCGCGAACACAGGATTTCCGGAGACGCGCATGATGGCGAGCACGACTCCGAGGATGATGCCGGCCGTCATCGAGACGACGGTGAGCACGAGCGTGAGCAGCATGCCCTGCAGCACCTGGGGGTCGAAGAGGTACGCCCCGACCACGGGCCAGCCGAACCGCGGATTGGTGGCGACGTCGATCAGGAAGAAGACGACGAAGAGGCAGAGCAGCACCCCTCCGATGAGGATGCCGAAGTGGCGCCGCTTGTGCACCTCCAGCGAGGTGAGCGTGCGTTGGAGTCCGGTGACGCCCGCCGGCTCTCCCATCGGGGAGTCGCCCTCATCGATCACGGTCATCGTCGTCAGCCCTGCGCCGCGTTCACGCGTGCCTCGGTGATCGCCATCGATTCGAGTCCGTAGTCGGCGAGCAGCTGCTCGTATTCGGGTGAGACGATGATCGCGTCGAGTGCCGCCGCGATCGCCTCGAGCGTTCCCGAGTCGTGAGGGATGCCTACAGCGACCGGCGCGAAGTCGTTCTCATCCCCGACTTCGAGCTTCGGGTCCTGAGCGACCGCGTATCCGAGGATCGGCGAATCGGCGTATACGACGTCCGCGCGATCGCTGAGCAACGCGGAGATCGCCTGGCGCGTGTCCTGGAACTGCAGGATCTCGAGCGGCTTCTCACCCGCGTCCTCGCACGCCTGGTCGAATCCGGGCACGTTGACGGTGAGCTGGTACGACCCCTTCAGCACCGCCACGCGCTTGCCGCAGAGCCCATCGAAGCCGAGCTCCTGCGGGTTGCCCTCCGGAACCGCCAACGCGCTCCCCATCTGCACGTAGTCGACGAAATCGAGCTGCTCCATGCGCTCCTCGGTCGGCGTCATCGATGAGACCGTCAGGTCGTATCGTCCGGCGCTCATGCCAGGGATGATCGTGTCGAAGGTGGTCACCTCGATCTTCAGATCGAGCCCGAGCGCGCCCGCCAGCAGGCGCGCGACGTCGGGGTTGATCCCCGTCATGTCCTGCGTGCCTTCGCGGTAGAACTGCGTGGGCGGTTCGTTCGTGGGGATCGCGACCCGCAGCGTCCCACCCTTCTGAAGCTCGTCCGGGAGGAGTGCGACCGCATCGGCCACGGGTTTCATCGTGACCTCGTCGGCTGCGGAGTCGGGAGCGTCCTGCGCGGCGCAGCCCCCGAGGGCGGCGGTCACGCCGAGTGCTGCGATGATCGCCATCGATCCGCGGCGCGAAAGGTGAGTGCTGTTCATGTGAGCGTCCTGCCTGGGCGACCACGCCCGGAGTCCATCTGCGAAAAGGGAAATTGATGGTCGGAATTCGTACGAGGTCGTCGTCGACCTCGTACTCTCAGTCTTGCGGGAACCCGACGTGACCGATATGTAGGTTCCTCCGCCACTTGACATCGATGAATGGAGAAGACTCCATGTCCGAGACTTCGGAACGAGCTCCCACGGGCGAGCCGACACTGCACGATGCCGTGCTCATCGGCGACGGCATGCTCGCGCCGGTCGGAGCCCCGTCGGCGACGACGGCCGTGTTCACGGGCGTCGTGTTCTTCGATCCGACCTCCGACGCGGCGGAGTACCGCGACTGCATCGTGCTCGCCGCGGGAACGTCCTCCGCGGCCGACGAACTCGTGGGGCTGACGGCGCGCCTCGCCGCGGCCGGCGCGGCTGCAGTGGTCGTGCGCCGAGACGAAGGCACGCAGAGCGAGGAGGGCGAAGGCCTGGAGCGCGCCGCAGTCCCCGTCCTCCACCTCGTCGGCGGTGACTGGGCACAGCTCGCCAACGTGCTTCGATCCCTGCTCAGCTCTCACTCCATAGGACGCGTGACCG
The DNA here is from genome assembly GCF_979258485.1 of Microbacterium sp. AC035. NCBI lineage: Bacteria > Bacillati > Actinomycetota > Actinomycetes > Micrococcales > Microbacteriaceae > Microbacterium > Microbacterium sp. AC035. The sequence goes on along the minus strand of NZ_OZ409858.1, from coordinate 3,563,592 downwards.
GAGTTCGCCTGGGTGATCTCTTCGGTCTCGCGAACGCCTTGGCCACCCTCGCGGAGGGAGCGGTGAGCATCGTCGATTCCACCGGCCAGGTGGTCGGGTACTCGACGCACAGCGAGCAGCCCATCGACGACATCCGCCGCCGGACGACCCTGCTCCTTCAAGAGGAGATCCCGATCTCCTCCGACACCGAGTACCAGTCCCTGCTCCGCGCCGCGGATGCCAGGCACTTCCCCTCCGAGACCGACCAGTTCGGCAGGGTCGGAATCACGGTGCGTGCGTCGGGTGAGCTGCTGGGGTCGATGTGGGTGATCCAGATCGACCCTGCGCAGGCGACGCGCACCCAGACGCTCCTCGAAGAGATGGAGCCGATCGCCGCCCAGCACCTCCTGCGCGCGCGCGAAGATGCCGCCGACCGCGATCAGCGCAACTCCAGCCTGCTGCGCACTCTGCTGGAAGACGAACGACATGCCCGCAATGCGGCGTCGCATCTGCTGATCCGGCCCGAAGTGGGCTGCACGATCGTCTGTTTCCGGGTCGACACGTTCGACGAGGTCGAGGCGATGCGTGGACTGCACAGACTCCTGCACCTGGCGATCAGCGTCTCGAGCGCGGCGTTCCCGGGTTCTCACAGCGCCGTCATCGGGACGCAGGTCGTCACGCTGATTCCCGGAACGATCGCCGCCAGGGTGCAGACATTCGCCCACTCCGTGGTGCGCACGGACGCCGCACTGCTCGCGGGTATCGGAACGCGCGCCAACGACATCAGAGGCATCGCGCGGTCGCACCGCGAGGCCGGGGCGACCGCAGGCGTGCTGTTGAGCTCGCCCCTCGCCGACGATCGTCACCGGATGACCCGTGTCGCGACCTTCGACGAGATGCGCGATCGCCTCGCCATCCTGCAGGTCACCGAGCTCATCGAGGGGCTCGACGCCACGGTCGGCGACTCTGCCAGCATCCTCGCCGAACACGACGCCGCACAGGGCACCGACCTGTCGCGCACCATGCGCGTCTACCTCGACCAGCTCGGCAGCGTGCGTGAGACGGCGAACGCGCTGCATGTTCACCAGAACACCGTCAGGTATCGCCTCGATGTCGTGCGCAACGAGCTGGGAATCGAGCTCGACTCTCCGGATACCCGACTCTGGCTCTGGCTTCGGCTGTCGGCGGCCTCGCGCGGCACGGTCTGAGCGCTCACTCGATCGCCGCGGGCAGGAGGACGGTGACACCGGCGCGCTTGGTCGTGGGGTCGAAGTATCGGGCCGCGACGAAGGGCTCATCAGCTCCGGAACGGATGACGATCCCGTCGTCGTCGTCTGCCTGAAGCCGAACCGTCCGTGACCGCCCCTGTTCGTCGAGCAGCTCGACCCACGCATTCGGCTCGGCGTTCAGATGCAGACAGCTGACAGCCCCGAGCGGCGCCTCGGGGCAGGCATCCTGACCCGCCGGCGCGATCGTCGGCGTCGCGAAGGTCAGCGGCCCGATGTCCTCCGCCCACTCCGTGAGCCCGGTCCGGGCGTCGTGCTGCCTCACACTGAGGGTCATGCCCTGGTGTGCCTGCTCACCCGACACGTCGAGCACGAACACGCCCTGTTCATCGACGACGGTGGCGTCGAGCAACACACCGTTCTCATCGGTGACTCTGACGACCGCACCGGGAGTGCCGATCCCTCTCAGCAGATCGGGGACGAGCGAGCCCTGCTTCATCGAGTGCGTGACGCCGAGCTCCGTGGCCCCGTCCGGAGGTGCAGTCTCCGCTGATCCGTCGATGGTCGGACTCGCTCCCGGGTCCACCGCCGGCGGGGACGGGGGGCGCCCGTCGCCAGGAACCTGCTGATGATCGCCCTCGGAACCCTCCTCAGCCTGTTCCTGCTCCTGCTCCTGCTCCTGCTCCTGCTCCTGCTCCTGCTCCTGCTCCTGCGGGTGTTGCCGCTCCGGCTCGTCCTCCCGCTCCGAAGACGACTGCGGCGGCTCGACCGGGTGCGGCTCCGGTGACGGTGCGGGCAGCGGTTGAGGCTCGGGGGTCGGGTCCGAATCAGGCGACAGCGTGGGAAGATCCTCGAGGACCGGACCGGCCTCGCCGGCGATCGACGACTCGGAGAAAGACAGGGTGCGTTCGGAGTCAGCAGGGTCCGCGGTGGACAGGCTCAACGCGCTGCCCGCGAAGATGACGGCGCCGACCATGACGACGGCGGTGGCTGCGAGCGCCGCCAAGCCTCCGGCCGGAAGCGCCGCCCCCGCTCCGTGCGCCGCGACAGGCGCTCCGGCTGCGGCCCCGAGCGACGCCGCCGATCGGTCTGGCGTGATGGTTGCCCCGGCCGCACCCGACCCCGCCGAGATCTGAGCCTCAGCCGTCGCATCGCCGGTGTAGATCGCCGCTGCCGCGCCGCCGAGCAGCGCCGCCGGCAGGATCGAACGCAGCCGCTGCGAAACGGTGTCGATCTCTGCGGCGACGATCCGGCATCCGCCGCACACGCTCATGTGCTCGCTGAAGCGGTCCGCGTCGCCGGTGGTCGCGAAGCGACCCCGCCGGTCCACGACACGCTCGCAGAACCAGCGGCAGTCCTCCGATCTGCTGGGGTCGTGAATGTGCGCCTCGAGCCATGCCCGACGGAAGCTGTCGCGCGCACGCGCGGCCAGGGCCGAGACCGCGTTCGAGGTCATCCCCATCAGGGGTCCGAGCTCTCTCGGCTTCATCCCCTCGACCTCGAGATACCAGAGCAGAGTGCGATGCCGCGCCGAGAGCGTGCCGAACACCGCGGCGATGCTGGACCGCTCGGCGATGCGCTCGAACACGTCGCCGCCCTCGTGTGACAGGTCGCGCTCCGAGACCATGTCGATAGAGAGTTCGCTCCCGTTCCTCGACCATCGTGCGGCAGTGTTGCGCAGCGTGGCGAGGAGATAGGGCCGGAAGGCGTCGCTCGGACCACCGCCGGCCTTCGTCACCCGGAGTATCGATGCGAAGGCCTCGCTCACGAGATCGTCGGGATCCGAAGACGGCGAGATCGCTCTCGCTGCGCGACGAGCGGGTTCGACATGCCTGCGCCAGAGAAGAGCGAAGTCGCCGATGTCGCCGCCGCGCACCGCCGCGATGATCTGTGCGTCGGACGGTTCACATGGCACGTCGTCCTCGCCGTCGAAGTGCGTGCCGAGGATCATGATGCTCCCGTCGCTGTCAGGCTCGGCGTCGCGAGCGACGCGCCGGAGACGGATGAGGGACGAGGCAGTGGGGATGCCTCGTCCCTCCGACTCTCGAAAGGGTCGATTCCGCGGGGAGAGGGTTCGGCCGGCGAGCGGTCGAACTCTGCTGTGCGGGCGTCGGCCGGGAACCCGACGCGAGGCCGATGGCCATACCTACAAGACCGGAATGACCCGAAAATGTGACGGTGCCTGCCTGAATTCATCGACGAGAGGCACATCAGCCGGCGCTCGCCGCCGGGCCCACCGGCGCGAGAGAAAGGAAGCGCATCTTGTTCTCGCCGTAGAAGCAGGTCTGCACCATGAACTCGCCCGTCATGCCGGCGAGCGCCTCGACGTCCGACCACTTCGGGGTGTGCCTCTCCTCGACGACCTCGTAGACGATGTCCGAGCCCTCCACCATGACGCGCTGACCGAGTTCCCATCCGAGGATCACGTCACCGCCGCAGTTGTTGTGCGCGGCGAAGAGCGGAAGCACGTCGTCGATCCGGTAGCTGACCATCTCGGTGAAGGTGCCGTCGCAGTGGTCGAGCTCGACCATCCCGCCCTCGGCCCCGAGTCTGATCACGGGGAGCTCGTCGGGTGAGAACACCTGATGGAGCGTCTCCTCCACGGAGACCTTGACATCGCCGGTCACCTTGTCGACCAGGTCGGGAGCGAGCACGGATACGCAGAGGAACGACGCACCCAGCCCCACGAGCAGGATGCTCGCGAACAGCAGACCGACCCGCCGCCGCGGCCGGCGGACCGGGTCGGGCTCACCGGGATCTGATGGGTTCGAGGCGATGCGGTCCGCTGTGACGTCGACGGTCATGAGTCGGATTCGGAGGGAAGATGCGTCGCACGGCGACTGCTGCGCTTCGTGCGCGTGCGCCGAGGCATCACGACGATGAAGGTGAGTGCAGGAACCCCGACGACGAGCAGTGCCCACCACGGGAATCCTGCCGGATTGGTGGTGTCGGCGATCGTGGTGACGGAGGAGTCCTCGGTGGGGGCGTCGATGCGTTCGGCGCGCACCAGCAGACGATGCGTGTTGACGCCCGTGGGCGTGCACGTGACGAGGGTCAGATAGTCCTTGCCGGCGACCTGGCGCAGGTCCTCCGCGTCGTCGGGAAGAACGGTCTTGGTCTGGTCGACCTCGTAGTAGAGGTCCTCTCCCAGTGCGCTGACGATGATGACGTCGCCCTCGACGAGCTCGTCGATGTCGTCGAAGAGGGTCGCCTGCACGAAGCCGTTGTGACCGGTGAGCACCGAGTGCGTCCCCGGTCCTCCCACGGGGAGTGATGAGCCGTAGAGGTGCCCGATGCCCCGAGACAGAGTCTCTTCGTCTGTGCCGTGGAAGACCGGCAGATCGACGTGGATGCTCGGAATCCGAACCCGGGCCATGGTGTCGGTCCCCTCGGCGCTCAGGGTGTCGAAGTACGCGGACGCGCCCTCGCCGATCGCCGTCTGCTGGCCGTCTGCACCGAGTGCATACGGGTCGCGGAGCGGGCCGGTCGGCAGGTTCTCGTTGTACTCCTCGGCGGCGGCGAGCATCTCGTCGACCGCCTCGTCCGGAATCTGCTCGACGGACTGGACGTATCCGTCGACGTCGGTGTCGTGACTCCAGGCGGAGAACCAGGAGGCCGCGGTCGGGTAGACGAGCACCACGATCCCGATGGTCGCGATGAGCATGACGATCGACTGGCTCCATCCCCACCGCGCCTTGTGCGCGGTGGCACGCGTGGAGGGTCGCGCCGGAGAATCCGGTGTTGACGCGTCGATGAGGGTCATGCTGCGCTCTCTGTTCGGAGGAGGTACTGAAGGGTGCTGAAGAGGGTGGAAACGAATGGGCCGCGCGGGGGAAGGAGTCTCTTCACCTCCCCCGCGCGGCCGGTCTTCGTGTTACGCCTGCGCTGCGGCCTTGCGGCGGCTGCGGATGGCGAGCAGGACCGCTCCGCCGAGCAGCATGACGCCGCCGGCGAGGAACAGGGTCGTGCCGGTGCCACCGGTCAGAGGCAGGGTGAAGCCGGCGTTCGAGGGAACGTTGACGACCTCGAGGTCGACGCCCACAGCCGAGGTGGCGGCGGTGACGGTGAACTCGATCGGAGCTGCGAGCAGCTCGAATCCGTCGGGTGCGACGATCTCAGCGAGCCAGTACGACTGGTAGCCGTCTTCGCCCACGGCGACCGTGGCGTTGTCAGCCCAGTCGGAGTAGCGCAGACCCGAGATGGTCACGGTGCCGTCAGCGGCGACTGCGAACTCCGTCGAACCGGCGAGAGCGATGGCGTTGGTGCCGTCGATCGCGTCCTGCTGCGTCGGGTACACCGAGAACACGGCGCCGGTGAGCGGTGCGCCGGCCTTGTCGGTCTTCTCGACAGTGATGTCGCCCCACTTGGTGATGACCTCAGGGGTGACCGTGGGTCCGCCGGGCTCGCCCGGTGCGACGGTGAATGAACCGGCGTTCGGGTAGAGGACTGCCGTGTTGGCGATCTCGCCGACCGTGTTGACCTCGGCGGTGACGATGACCTGCACCTGCGTCGCGGGGTGAGCCGCGAGCACTGCGAGACCGGAGGCGGTGAACTCGACCGTGACGGCGTTGGTCGCGGTGTCGTGGACGACCGTGTAGTCGCCCGCGGCGAGCGGGGTTCCGTCGACGAGCGACACAGCGGCGCTCACGTAGTCGAGCTTGGCGTCGAGCGTGTCGACGATCTTGTATCCGTCGATGACGGCCACGTTCGGGATGTCACCCGTGATGGTGAAGTCGATCTCGTCGCCGAGCTTGATGTCGGCCGAGTCCTCGACGGTCTTGGTCGCCTCGGTGAGCGCGTTCTTCGGGTAGACGTGCACGTCGTACAGCCAGGTGCTGTCATCGGCCGGGTCGGTCAGCGGGACCGTCACGAGGAACGGGGCCACACCGGTCGAGCCCGCGAGCGGAGCGGTCTCGACCACGAAGTAGAGGCCGAGGTCGAGGTTCGCCAGAGCGATCTCACCGTTGGCATCGGTCAGGGTCTGACCGCCGATCGCGCTGGCCGTGTATCCGGCAGCCGTGATGTCGGCGACGCTGTCGGGGTTCAGGTCGGCGAGGTCGTTCGCGTCGACCCACCCCTGGTTGCTGGTCAGGTCGATCGTGTCGACCTTGTAGACCGTGAAGCCCACGCCCGGCAGCGGTGCCAGTGCGACGTTCTGCTCGGTGCCGTCGTTGGGCAGGCCGGTCGGCGTCTCGGGTGCCTCGAACTTGTGGATCGTCAGCGAGCCGACGGCGTCCGGGTCGACGAGGTTGGGCGTCGCAGCGCTTGCGGGCGCTGCGAGGGTCAGCGCGGCGACGCCTGCGACGAGCAGACCTGCCGCGACGCGGGAACCGCGTCCGTTGTTGGGAGTGTTCACTGTGTCTCTCTCTAGGTGGCCAGGTCGCCCTGGTGGGTTACAGGTGGTGGTTTTGTGAAGTGCAGATCAGATCTGCGGGTCGTTGGTCTCGGTGCGTGCGTTGCGTCGGCGGACCCAGAGGGCCAGCCCGCCCGCGCCGAGCACGGTCAGGGATCCGGCGAGGATGTAGGGCAGAGCGCCCGTCCCGCCGGTGGTCGGAAGGGTCAGCGCCGGAACATCGCGCACCGTGATGATCTGCCCGGAGGCGGTCACCGCCTCGTCGCCGCCAGCAGTGACGCTCACGGTGCGGTCGGGGTTGATGATGAACTTCACCGGAGCCGCGAGCAGGCTGAACCCGTCGGGTGCCGTCAGCTCGCTCAACCAGTAGGTGCCGGCCGGGATGCTGTCGATCTGGAACAGTCCGGTCTCGACACCGTTGATCGTGAAGGGCAGGGCCGTACCGGGCTCACCGTTGGCGTCGGCGAGCACGGCGAACGAGGAGCCGTCCATGCGCACCCAGGTGTTCGCGCCCGATTCGCCGACCTTCTCGATCTTCAACGGGATGCGGAACGGCTCGACGGGCGTCTCGGTGCTGTCGTTGTTCGAACGCACCGGGCCACCCTTGGGGTCGGTTCCCGTGGAGTAGGCCGTGTTGATGACCTTCTTCGCGTCGACATCGGCCTGGCCGATGACGTACGGCGCATTCGCTGCGCACGTCGAGACCTGGGTCGGTGCGATCGTCGTGGGCGTGCAGGTGACGGTGATGTTGCGCTGCGTCAGGCGGTCATCGACCACGGTGATGTTCGCGACCGTGATGTTTCCGGTGTTGGTGACCGTGAACGCGTACATGATGTGGTCGCCGAGCCCGGTCACGCCATCCTGGTCGACGTCGACGACCGAAGCCGTCTTGTCGAGCACGAGTGCGGGCTTCCAGGTGGCCGGGATGATCTCGTCGTCGGTGTCGGTGACGTTCGGCCCCGCGGTCGGGGTTCCGGTGGCGCGTGCGACGTTCGTCAGCGGAGCGTTGTCGAGGTCGCTCTGCTGCACTACATACGTGGCCGTGCAGGTCATCTTCGCTCCGCTGGCGAGCGTGGAGCCCTGCGTCGGTGTGCACGACAGAGCCGTCATGTCGCCCACGCCGGAGAACGCGTCCTCGGTGATGCGCACGTTCGTGAGGTTCGTGTTGAGCGTGGTGTTCGTCGGCGCCTTGGGAGTCGTGTTCGTCGCCACGAAGGAGTAGGTGATGACGTCGCCGACCTTGGAATACACCTTGTCGGGGTCGGTGTCGCTGGTCACGGCGACGCCGTTCACGGCGGTGATGCTCTTCACGATGTCGATCGACGGCTGGATGACCTCGAGCGAGGCGTTGGCCGGCGGGTTCAGGTTCGTCGTGATGTTGGCGGGGCCGTTGATGTACGTGCCGTTGACCGTAGAGGTGACATCGACCGTGATCGTGCACGATGCCTGGCCGAGGGCGAGGTCACCACCGGTGACCGACACCGAGGTTCCGCCTGCCGGCGCCGTGACCACGTAAGCGGCACCGGTGCGCTGCGTGCAGGTGCCACCGACGTTCGGGGCCGCCGCGATCTTGAGGTTCGTCGGCAGCGCGTCGGTGATGGTCCAGTCGCTCTTGGCCATCAGGTCGGTCGTGTTCGTGACGGTCAGCGTCATCTTCGAGGTCGAGCCGTTGGTGATCACGGTCGGGCTGAACGCCTTGTCGAGCTGCGGGGTCACATCGACGATCTGCGGCAGGTCGAAGGCGACGTCGTTGCCCGCGCCGGTGGCCGTCGCGTTGTAGAGCATCAGACCGAGGTTCGCCGTGGTTCCGACGGGCACCTGGTAGGCAGCCGACTGCAGCTTCGCGATCTGCGTCTCCCACACCGTGTTGTTCGTGCACGGGTTCAGTCCGGTGCTCAGGGTGATCGGGGTGCCGTTCACGAGGAGGCTGAAGGTCTCCTTGGGCTGGTTCGCTCCGCCGGCTGCGGGGCAGTTGACCGCCGCGAAGTATGCGGAGACCGCGTAGTAGTGACCGCCGATGGCCGGGATGGTGTTGACCGTGCGGAACTGCGTGCCCGCGGCGATCGCTCCGTTCGTCGCATTCGTGTACGACGTCAGCACCTGGTTGGTCGCGGCCTGCGTCGTCGTCTGGCCCTGCGCCACTCCGAGCGCACGAGCCATCTGCTGCAGAGTCGTCCACGTCGTGCTGACGTTGTTGAGGCAGCCCAGGTCGGTGATCGGTGCTGTCGGAGTCGCACCGCTCATGATCCAGCCGTTGCACTGGTTACCGGCCGGGGTGTACTGCGTCGAGGCCGTGTATGTCGAGTTCGCCGCTGCCGCACCACCGGTGTAGGTGGTGATCGAGCGCGCGGCGAGTGCTGCGCTCTGGTTCGAGAAGTCCTCGGTGTAGACGGGGGTGCCGGCCTGAGGCGTTCCCGGCGTGCCGGGCACCGTCGCCGCGGCCGTGATTCCGCTGTTGGGGGCGAGCGTCGCTCCGGTGACGAGCACGCCGGCGATGGCGAGCACGCCGAGCAGCCGCGTGATCGCCCGTCGGCGAGGCGCGACTGCGGAGCGTGGTGACCGCTCCGTCGTGCGGTGGTGCGAGCGAATGCTCATGAATGTCCCTATCCCGGCATGCCCTCGGCCCGCCGAATACGGCGGAGAGCGAGAGGCGGATGCCTGTCCCCAAAAGTCGTGTGTGTCCCCAGTGCGATACAGGAAGCAGAAGCTGCCCGTCACATACCCAGACCCCGACGCGCACTTTTTATGACGGGCGCGAGAAAAAACTTTCGGATAGGTCTCCGCAGGCCTGCTCTAAGCTCGCACCATGTTCAGCGCCCAGACCCTCGCGACCTTCGTCGTTGCCGCGTTCGTCATGGTCGTCATCCCCGGGCCTACGGTGCTGTTCACGATCGGCAGAGCTATGGCCCTGGGGCGGCTCGGCGGATTCCTCAGCATCCTGGGCACGGCGCTGGGGTCGATCGTGCTCGTCGTGGCCGTCGCGCTGGGCGTGGGCACGGTGGTGGCCCAGTCGATCGTGCTCTTCACCATCGTGAAGGTGCTCGGTGCCGGCTACCTGGTGTTCCTCGGCATCCAGGCGATCAGGCACCGCAAGGATGCCGCGGCCACGATGATCGGGGCGGTGGCGAGGCGGTCAGGCGCGCGGCTGCTCGGTGAGGGTTTCGTGGTCGGCGTCACCAACCCCAAGTCGATCGCCTTCTTCCTGGCGATCCTTCCTCAGTTCGTCGACCTGCACGCGGGCTCGGTGCCGATGCAGCTCTTCGTGCTCGGCGCGATCGTCGTCGCGATCGGTGTCGCGTGCGATGCGATCTGGGTGCTGCTCGCCAGCGGTGCGCGAGAGTGGTTCGGTCGATCCCCTCGTCGCATCGAGGCCATGAGCGCCACCGGAGGCGGGCTCATGATCGGGCTCGGCGCGTTCCTTCTGCTGTGGAGCGAGAAGCCCGCGAACGGCTGAGCCCGGACGTCACATCCGGGCGAAGCGCGCGCGAACCATCGAGAAGACGCCGTAGATCGCGAGTCCGACCCCGACGAGCCACAGGATCGCACGCCCCTGGGGCAGGTCGATCAGACTCCGCAGGGCACCGTCGAGGCCCGCCGCCTTCTCGGGATCCTGGGTCCACGCGGCGACGACGAAGAGCAACCCGGTCGTCGTGATCGCGATTCCCTTGGCGATATAGCCCGCGACGCCGAGGGCGATGATCCCGGGCCGCGAGGGCCCGTCCGGAACATCCATCGTCTTCTCGAAGCCTCGGGTGAATCCGATGACGATGAAACCGACTCCCACACCCGCCACGGTGAGTCCGAGGAGGATGAGCAGCACGATTCCGCCTGGCGCGCCGAGGATCACCGCGCTGAGAGTGCGCAGCGTCGTCTCGGACTCGACATGCCCTCCGAAGGCGAAGATCAGCGCCAGCCCGGCGATCACGAGGTACGCGCCCGCGATGCCGATCAGCTTCACCCTCATCCCCCACTTGCGGGGCTCCTTGCCGCCGGCGAGGAGACCGCTGGCGACCTGCCACACGGCCAGCGCGATCAGCGCCACCGCCACCACCCCGAGGACCAGTCCGCCGACGGGCGTGGAGCGGATCTGCTCCATCGCCCCGTCCTGATCGGCATCACCGCCACCGCCTGTGGCGATCGAGACGGCGATCGCCCCGATGATGATGTGCACGAGGCCGACCACGACGAAGCCCGCCCGCGCCGCGCGCCGGAATGCATCGGATCGCTGCGCCGTGCGCGCGGCGCCCTTCGCTGAGGTCATCCGAGCAGGATATCGCCCGGCACGAAGAACGTCAGAGGGGTTGCGCTAGCGCGCTCGGTCCCGCTCAGCCGGTGCGCTCGACAGGTTGGCGCAGGATCGTTCGGAGCTTCGCCGGTTCGACGCGCCTGACATCGCTGAGGTAGATCTCGTGATGCAGTCCCGTCATCGCCAGACCGTTCTCGGGGATGAACCGGTGGTGCAGTTCGTCGAGCACCGGGGCCTCATCGTCGTATGAGCCGACATGGAGGGTCTGCACGCACAGGCCTTCATCGAGAGTCTCGAGCCGCACGGAGCGCAGAGCGGGAGAAGGCTGCTTCTTCTTCGCGAGCTTTGCTTCGACCGCGTCGGTCGCCTGATCGAACATCTCGTGGGTGATGTGCTCCGGCACCATGATCATGAGCGTCCACTGCCACGCCGACTTGTCGCGGCGCGATGTGAACGATTCCATGTCGGGCGCGTGCCACTGCCCCTCGAGCGGCATCACGACCGTGTCGATCCCGAGCTGCGCCCTGCTCGCGAACTTGAGCGTGTAGGCGAGGGGGAAGAGTGCGGACACCGCATCTTGGTACGCCTGGGCACTGTTGGGATCACCCGCGCCGTCGACCATCAGGTATCGCATCGGGGGAACATCGAGGATGCGGAACTCACCGCGCTTCGCCCTGTAGGCGTCGAGGGTCTTCTTCGGGTCGAGCGCCATCGCCGGCTCCTCTCACGGCGGCATCCGCATCCGACCGTCGCCACAGTGTCGCACGGGCGGCGGACATCCGGTGGGCGGTGCATCATCCGCACCGCCCACCCGATCGTGCTCAGGCGGGCTCGACCGCGAGCCAGAGCTCGCACGACGCATGCGAGCCGGTGAACTCGAGGTACCGGACGATAGACGGGCCAGGACGCAGCCGCCAGGGATTCGACGGGAACCACTCGGTCGCCGTGGCCGCCCAGAGGGTCTGCAGGGTCTCGGGGAACGGCCCGGACGCGGCGAAGACCGCCCAAGCGCCCGCCTCGACCCTGATGACATCGAGGTCGCCGGGCACGGCAGTCGTCGGCTGCACGGAGACGCCGTGCAGATACGTGAGCTCGGTCCCTTCCGCGGCATCCGGAGCGATGTCGCCGGTCACGGCCAGGATGCCCGCAGGCTGCGCATCGCTCAGCGCCTTGAGCCTCGCGTGCTCCTGCGGCGCGATCGACGCGATGTGCGCCTGGATGTGAGGGTTCGCGCCCTCATGGATGAGAGGCACTCGCGCGGCATGGCCGACGAGCACGAGCTCGGGGGTGGTGGTGATGGTGACGTCCATCTGGATGCTCCCTTCGACGCTCAGGCGGAACCGGAGCGTGGGTTGTGTGCGGAGAGGGCCCCCGTCTCGGCGCGCATCGACCGGGCCGATCCCGTGCACGGCACGGAAGGCGCGACCGAAAGCCTCGATCGACCCGTATCCGTGTCGCACCGCGACATCGAGCACGTTCGGGGCTCCGGCGGCGAGTTCCGCCCCGGCGAGCGTCATCCGGCGACGGCGGACGTACTCCGACAACGGCATTCCGGCCAGAGCCGAGAACATCCGCCGCAGGTGGTACTCGGTCGTCCCGTGAACCCGAGCGAACCCGGCGACATCGACCTCGTCTGCGGTGCCCGCCTCGACGAGATCGACCAGTGCGTTGAGCGTTCCGATCATGGGGTCCTCCTTTCCTCACCATCGTGCGGTCCGAGGGCGACCCGTGACCCGACTTTCCGCGTCGGATCCGATCAGCGGCCTCGACCGGTCAACTGCGCTCCCCCGGATCGGCGAGCAGGTCCGCGAAGGCCAGTTCGGCCGCGCCGATCAGCAGCCGGTCGGCGCCGAGAGCGGCAGGACAGATCTCGAGCGCCTCGGCGCTCTCCGACATCGCGAGCGCCTTCACATCGTCGGCGATCTGATCCGCCCGCAGGTCGGCGAGCGTGGCCAGGAATCCGCCCAGCACCACGAGAGCAGGATTCAGCACGTTCACGGCGTTGGCCAGCGCCCCCGCGAGCACACGCGCCTGACGCGTGATCTCGTCGGCCACCACGGCCGATTCGGACTCCGACAGCTCGACCTCGAGCGTCTCGTCGTCAGCCGCATCGAGGCCCACCGCGTCGAGCAGCAGTCGGCGACTCACCTCTGCTTCGAGCACGCCGTCGGCGGTGCGTCGATCGGCGTCCGCGGAGATCCGCGGCCTGTTCTGACCGAACTCCCCCGCGTAACCGCCCGCGCCCGCGACCGGCTTGCCGTTGACGATCAGGCCGCCTCCGATGCCGGACGCGCCGCCGTTCAGATAGACGACGTCGTCGATCCCCCGGCCTGCGCCATAGCGGTGCTCCGCGATCGCCCCGAGCGTCGCGTCATTGTCGACGAAGGCCGCAGACGACGTCGCCGTGCCGACGAGGCCCGCGAGAGGCACGTCGGTCCAGCCCAGATGGGGCGCGTTGCGCACGACTCCGTCGGAGGTGCGCACGAGACCGGGCACGGCGATTCCGACAGCCGCGATCCGCACGTCCGCGAGGGGCCCCGCGCGCCACGCGGCGATGCGCTCGGCGATGGTCGCCACGACGACTGCGGGTGTCGGCACGGTCTCGTTCGGCAGGCGCTCGCGCACGAGGATGCTGCGGTCGAGGCCGACCGCGGCGATCTCGATCGCGTCGACCTCCGGGTTCACCGCGATGGCGACGACGTGAGCCGAGGCCGTCACGACCGGCGAGGGTCGACCCACGCGACCGGCGACGTCGGGGACCCGCTCGTCGACCAGACCCCGCCTGACGAGCTCGGCGACGAGGTCGGCGATCGTCGAGCGGTTGAGCCCCGTCTGCTCGGTGAGAGCCGCTCTCGACTGGGCGCCGTTCTCGTGCACGAGCCGCAGGATGAGGGAGAGATTGTGTGGGCGGGTGCCCAGCGCGGGGCTCGACTGCGACGGCATCCCTTCACTGTAGGGGGTGGACGGAGCTCCTGTCATGAGATATGTTGTCAACCACAACTTATTCGCTGACCTGCACAGGAGCAGACATGCCCACTCCCACCCGTGACGACAAGTTCTCCTTCGGCCTGTGGACCGTCGGCTACAACGGCGCCGACCCGTTCGGCGGCCCCACCCGCCCCTCGCTCGACGTGGTGCATGCCGTCGAGAAGCTCGCCGAACTCGGCGCATACGGCCTGACCTTCCACGACGACGACCTGTTCGCCTTCGGCTCGACCGACGCCGAGCGCCAGACGCAGATCGATCGGCTCAAGGGTGCTCTCGACGACACCGGTCTCGTGGTGCCGATGGTGACCACCAACCTCTTCAGCGCGCCGATCTTCAAGGACGGCGGCTTCACCTCGAACGACCGCGACGTGCGCCGCTACGCCCTGCGCAAGGTGTTCCGTCAGCTCGATCTCGGCGCAGAGCTCGGCGCGAAGACCTTCGTCATGTGGGGTGGCCGCGAGGGCGCCGAGTACGACTCCGCCAAGGACATCCGCCAGGCGCTCGAGCGCTACCGCGAGGCCGTGAACCTGCTCGGCGACTACGTCACCGACAAGGGCTACGACATCCGCTTCGCGATCGAGCCGAAGCCCAACGAGCCGCGCGGCGACATCCTGCTGCCGACCCTCGGCCACGCGATCGCCTTCATCGACTCGCTCGCACGCCCCGAACTCGTCGGCGTGAACCCCGAGGTCGGGCACGAGCAGATGGCGGGACTCAACTTCACCGCGGGCATCGCTCAGGCTCTGTTCCACGGCAAGCTCTTCCACATCGACCTCAACGGCCAGCGCGGCATCAAGTACGACCAGGACCTCGTGTTCGGTCACGGCGACCTGCACAACGCCTTCTCGCTCGTCGACCTGCTCGAGAACGGCGGCCCCGGTGGAGTGCCCGCCTACGAAGGCCCCCGCCACTTCGACTACAAGCCGAGCCGCACCGAAGACGAGAAGGGCGTGTGGGAGTCGGCCGCCGCCAACATGCGCACGTATCTGCTGCTCAAGGAGCGGGCGGCCGCATTCCGCGCCGACCCCGAGGTGCAGGAGGCGCTCGCCGCAGCCCGCGTCGACGAACTCTCGACGCCGACCCTCAACCCCGGAGAGAGCTACGACGACTTCCTCGCCGACCGCTCGGCATACGAGGACTTCGACGCGAACTCCTATTTCGGCGGCAAGGGCTTCGGCTTCGTCCGCCTGCAGCAGCTCGCGACCGAGCACCTGCTCGGCGCTCGCTGATCGACATGCCGCTGGTTCTCGGGGTCGACTCGTCGACCCAGTCGTGCAAAGCCGTCGTCATCGACACGGCGACCGGAGCGGTCATTCGCTCCGGCCGCGCGTCGCACCCGGAGGGGACGTCGGTCGACCCCGAAGTCTGGTGGCGTGCCCTGAACGCGGCGATCGCCGAGGCCGGTTCTCTCGATGACGTCGAGGCCTGGTCGATCGGCGGGCAGCAGCACGGCCTCGTCGCGCTCGACGAATCCGGCCGGGTGATCCGCGACGCGCTGCTGTGGAACGACACGCGGTCGGCTGGCGCGGCTCAGGACCTGATCGCCGAGTTCGGCGCATCCGCTCTGGCCTCCCGCACCGGACTCGTCCCGGTGGCCTCGTTCACGATCACGAAGCTGCGCTGGCTGCGCGATCACGAGCCCGAGAACGCGGCGCGGGTGGCCGCTGTCGCTCTGCCGCACGACTGGCTGACGTGGCGCCTGCGCGGCTTCGGGCCCGAGAACCCGGTGCTCGACGAGCTGGTGACCGATAGGTCGGATGCATCCGGCACGGGCTACTGGAACCCGTCGACGGGCGAGTACGACCGTGAGCTGCTGGTCGCCGCTCTGGGGCACGATGCGATCCTGCCCAGGGTGCTCGAGCACGATGAATGGACGACGGATGCCGGTGGGCGACGCGTCGGCGCCGGAGCCGGAGACAACGCCGCTGCCGCACTCGGACTCGGCGCCGTGCCCGGTGATGTGGTCGTGTCGATCGGCACATCCGGCACGGTGTGCGCGATCAGCACCACCCCGCTGAGCGACGCGAGCGGAACCGTGGCCGGGTTCGCCGATGCCTCGGGCAACTTCCTGCCGCTGGTGGCCACTCTCAACGCGGCCCGGGTCGTCGACGTCACGGCCGCGCTGCTCGGCGTCACGCACGACGAGTTCAGCGACCTCGCCCTGCACGCGTCACCGGGTGCGGACGGCCTCACGCTGCTGCCCTACTTCGAAGGCGAACGCACACCCAACCTGCCGGATGCGACGGCGTCGCTCTCGGGGATGACGCTCGCCTCCACGACGAGGGCGAACCTGGCCCGTGCAGCCGTCGAAGGGATGCTCCGCGGACTCGGCGCCGGACTCGACGCGCTGCGCGACCTCGGCATCCCTCTCGAGCGAGCACTGCTGATCGGCGGCGGCGCGCAGTCCGAGGCCGTGCGCCGCATCGCGCCCGAGGTCCTGGGCCTCCCCGTCGAAGTGCCGGAGCCCGGCGAGTACGTCGCGCTCGGCGCCGCCCGCCAGGCGGCACAGCTCGTCGGCTGAGCCTGCAGAAGCGCACCCCGTCGGGAGGAGATCTCCTCGTCGGGAGGACGAATTCGCCGCATCCGTCCTCCCGAAGCGCAGTTCTCCTCCCGAGCGGATGCCGTTCGCGTCGCGTGCGCCGCTCCGACGCAGCGCGATCAGGCGGATGCCGTCAGCCGGCGAGCACCCGAGCGTCGCGCTGGGCGACGATGCTCAGCTCGGCGGCCGTGAATGCATGCTGCTGGGTCATGGCATGTTCCGTGCGGTCGAGGCAGTCGCGGATCAGCTGACCGAAGAACGGGAACCCCGTCCTGCCCGTCGCATCGAACCGGAACTGCCCGTCCTCGTTGACGAGCAGCACCTGCCCCCCGCCGTTGTCGGTCGTGATGTCGGTGTACTTGCGCAGCTCGATGTAGCCGTCGGTGCCGAGCAGCACCGTGCGCCCGTCGCCGAAGACATCGAGCCCTGCCGGCGTGAACCAGTCCACACGCACGTAGCCGGTCGTTCCGTTGTCGAGCACCACGTGGGCGTCGCCGAAGTCCTGCAGCCCCGGGGTCTCGGGATGCGCGTAGTTGGCGACCGTCGAACTGACCACCTCGCCGTCCGTCGCGCCCGTGTAATAGAGCATCTGCTCGAAGTTGTGGCTGCCGATGTCGCAGATGATGCCGCCGTACTGCTCGGGGTCGTAGAACCAGTCGGGACGCCCGGTGCCGATGCGATGAGGCCCGAACGACGCGACCTGCAGCACCGTTCCGATCGCGCCCTGGTCGATCAGCTGGCCGGCGAGGATCGCCGCCTCGGAGTGCACCCGTTCGCCGTAGTAGACGGCGAACTTCTGCCCCGTGCGATCGACGGCGTCACGTGCCGCGGCGAGATCGTCCATCGTCGTGATCGCAGGCTTGTCTGCGAAGAAGTCCTTGCCCGCGTCGAGCACCCGCACCCCGAGCGAGGCTCGCCTGTTCGCGATCGACGCGCTGGCGACGAGTCGCACCCGCGGGTCGTCGAGCACCTCCTGCTCGTCTGCGGCCGCCCGCGCCTGCGGGAACCGCTCGACGAAGTCCGCGACCTTCGCAGGGTCGGAGTCGAAGACGAGCGACAGAGTGGCGCCTGCGTCGATGAGCTGCTCGACCATGCCGAAGATGTGGCCGTGATCGAGCCCCACCGCGGCGAACACGAACTCGTCGGGGTCGACCACCGGCTCCGGCAGCGGATCGAAGGTGTAGGTGCGGGTCATCGTGGGGTCTCCTCATCGTTCACGTCATAGGTGCGCAGTCGTCCGCACATGCCGAATCCGCGATCTCCCACCGAGGGTACGGCCTGGTGCACGCGGGCGTCGGCGAGGTGGTCGACGGATCCGGATGCCACGGCGTCGGCGAGCGCGAGCGACTGCCGCGCCTGTGCGAGCGGACGCTCTCGCACCAGGTCGCCCCACGCCGCGGCACGGTCGCGCACGAGCGCACCGGCGGCGGAGTGGAAGGCGTCGAGAGGGGCGCGGTCACCGCGAGCCACGGCGGCCCGCAGCGTCTCGAACCCGGCGACGGCGAGGTCGCGACGCGCAGAAGCCCTCTCCGCCCGCCCGTCTGCGTCATCGTCTCCGAGAGAGGCAGCGGCAGCGTACGCGCTCGGGTTCGCCACGACCTGCGCGGGGAAGGTCATCACCGCGTCCCCCGCCTCCGGCAGACCCGAGTTGCTCATCAGCACGACGACCCGAAGATCGCCGCGATTCACGGCGCGATGGATCGTGCCAGGAGTGAACCAGACGACGGAGCCCGGAGCGAGCGGCGTCTCGCGGAATCCGTCGGCATCGATGGTCTGCAGCGCACCGTCCCCCGAGATCACGACGTAGGCCTCTGTCGAGACGAGGTGCATGTGGGGGCTCCCTCCGCAGATCCCGTCGGGCGCGGCGTCGGCATACACGTCGAGGTGCGACAGCGATGTGCCCCCGGGGAACGAGGATGCGGTCACGAGGCCGCCTCCACCAGCGACGAGGTCTTCTCGAAGAAGTGCGGAGCATGCGCGACCAGCTGCCCGGCTCGGTAGTACGGATCGGATGCCGCGATCGGCAGCGATACGAACTGGCGCTCGAACCCCGCCTTGTAGATCGCGGTGACCACCTCGACCGCATCGCGACCGTCCTGACCCGCGGCGATCGGGGGGCGTCCGTCGCGGATCGCGCCGATCAGATCGCCGATCTGCCCCTCGTGACCGAGGTGCGCGAGCGGCGTGCGACCGGCGACGAGAGCCTCGATGCGTGCCACCACGTCGGGGGCCCCGCCCTCTTCGGGGAATCCGTCGCGCCGCGACTGCTCTGCGACGACGGAGAAAGGCTGAGACACCCGGGCATTCGCGCCCTGGATCACGATCGCCTGCTCCTCACCATGATGGACCACCGAGCTGGTCAGCTGGGCGAGCCCGCGGTCGTAGCGGAAGATCGCGACCGAGAGATCCTCGACCTCGGCGTTGTCATGCTGCGCGTTGGCGAGCATGGCGGTGATCTCGGTCGGACTGCCCAGCAGCCACAGCAGCAGGTCGATGTGGTGGATGGCGTGATTCAGCGTGCACCCGCCGCCCTCCCGCTCCCACGTGCCGCGCCACCAGAGGTCGTAGTAGGGCAGTCCTCGCCACCACGCCGAATCGACACGGACGTGCGAGATCGAGCCGAGCAGACCCGAGTCGACGACGTCTTTCAGCGCGGCGAGATCGTCGCGGAAGCGGTTCTGCGCGACGACAGACAGCACCTTGCCCGACCGCTCCTGCGCCGCGAGCATCGCGTCGCATTCTTCGAGAGAGGGGGCCATCGGCTTCTCGACGAGCACGTGGATCCCCGCATCGAGGGCGGCGATCGCCAGCGAGGCGTGCGTCGAAGGAGGGGTCGCGATGCTCACGACGTCGAGGCCCCCGCGGGCGATCATCTCGAGCGGGTCGTCGAAGGTCGCCGCATCCGTCAGTCCGAAGCTCTCCGCCTTCTGTGCCGCCCTGCCGGGGACCACGTCGGCGAGCGCTGCGATCTCGCAGTCTCCCGCGAACGCGAGGTATCCGCTGATGTGTGCATCCGCGATCCCGCCGGTGCCGATGATTCCGATCCTGAGCATTCGCTGCCTCCCCGATGAGGTGTTACTACGTATTACTAAGACGTAGTAGATACTATCGAGAAGCACACCGGTCGCGTCAAGCCCGGAAAGGACGGATGCCATGGAGAAACGGCCGACGAGTCACGACGTCGCACACCTCGCCGGAGTCTCGCAGTCGACGGTGTCGTTCGTCTTCACCGGACGTGCCGGAATCTCGGAGGCCACTCGCGACCGGGTTCTTCGAGCGGCATCCGAGCTGAACTACCGGCCGAACCTCGCCGCCCGATCCATGCGCACCCATCGGACGGGGCGGCTCGCGGTCGTCGTGCCGATCGCGACGATGAACCCGCTCACCCTGCTGTCGGGCGCGATCTCCGCCGCGCGCGAGGAGGGTTACGTCGTCGAGGTGGTGAGCCTGCCGGAGGGCGCCGCGGCACGCGACGAGCGCCTCGCCGACCTCGTCGACTCGGGGCAGTACGAGGGTGTGCTCGCATTCACCCCGCTCCCCCTCGTCGACACGAACGGCGGCGGCGGACCCGTCGTGCTCTCGGTCGGCGAGTTCGACGACGACATGCACATGACCGGTGAGTTCACCGACTCACGTCCGATCGCCGAGATGATCGAACGCCTCGCCGCGCAGGGCCACCGGAGGTTCGTGCACCTCGCCGGCCCAGACGACTTCCCCTCCGCTCGCGCCCGCCGCACCGCCTACCTCGACACGATCACCCGTCTCGGACTCGAGTCGCTGGGGGTGTTCGGCGGGGAGTGGAGCGGCAGCGCCGGCGAGGCCGCCATCGATGGACTGCCGACGGACGCACCGCCCTTGGCGGTGATCGCGGCGAACGACGTCATCGCGACGGGCGCGATCCGCGCGGCGACCAGGCGCGGATGGAAGCTGCCCGATGACGTCGTCGTCACCGGATGGGACGACCACCCGCAGAGCGCGTTCCTCGTGCCAACTCTCACGAGCGTGTCGCAGGACCGCGAGAGACTGGGCGCTTACTCGATGCATCGCCTGATCGCGGCCGTGCGTGGTGGAGAACCGCCGAAGAAACCCCGCGGTCTGCTCACCGTCATCTGGCGCGAGTCGACCGAATCCCCTCACTGACAGCCATAACCGCCACGATCTGGAGGCACACATGAAGATCCTGATTCCGAACACCATCGAACTGCCGGTGACCGCAGACGTCGAGACCGTCGTCTACGACATCGACGCGGACATCCCCGAGGAGCACCGTGACGCCGAGGCGCTGGTCGTCTGGCACAACTCCTCATCGTGGCTGCAGGAGGCTGCCCGCGTGCTGCCTCGACTGCAGCTCGTGCAGGCGCTGGCCTCGGGGGCCGACGCGGTGCTGAACGCCGGGTTCGCTGCGGATGTGCGCATCTGCTCCGGTCGCTCGCTGCACGACGGCCCCGTCGCCGAGCACGCCCTGGCACTGATCCTGAGCGCCGTGCGCCGCCTCGACCGGCTGCACGACGCGCAGCGGGACCACCGCTGGGACGACGAGTTCAACGACGTGCAGAGCGCTTCCGACACGCAGCGGTCGTACACGCTCGACGGTGCTCGCGTCACCATCTGGGGCTTCGGCTCGATCGCCTCGACGCTCGCTCCATTCCTCACGGCGCTGGGTGCCGAGGTGCAGGGCATCGCCCGCACCGCGGGGCGGCGGTCGGGCTTCGAGGTGCACGCGGATGCCGATGCGGCCGATGTCCTGGCCCACACCGACGTGCTGGTCTCGATCCTGCCCGCCACCGACGCGACCGCCGACCTGTTCGATGCCCGGGTGTTCGCGGCGCTCAAGCCGGGCGCGGTGTTCGTGAACGTCGGTCGAGGAGCGACCGTCGACGAGGGTGCGCTGATCGCGGCCCTCGAGTCCGGGCAGCTGCGCGCAGCGGCGATCGATGTCGCGAAGTCCGAACCGCTCCCGGCATCCGATCCGCTGTGGGATGCACCGAACCTGCTCATCACCCCGCACATCGCCGGCAACCGGCCCGTGGGGGCGGCTCGGCTCGTCGACGACAACGTCACCCGGCTGCTGGCGGGCGATGCTCTCGTGAACCAGGTTCGCCCATAGGGTCTGGACACCTCGCCGGGAGCGGCGCATGCTGAACGCATGACCGCCTTCCAGACAGCACACGCGTTCAGCGGATTCAGCGTCGACGACATCGACGCCGCCCGCTCCTTCTACGGCGACACCCTCGGCATGGACGTCACCACCAATGCCATGGGGTTCCTCGACATCAGCCTGCCCGACGGCGGGTCGATCCTCGTCTACGCCAAGCCGAATCATGAGCCCGCGAGCTTCACGATCCTCAACTTCCCGGTCGACGACGTCGAGGCCGCCGTCGATGAACTAAACGGGCGCGGTGTCGTGACGAAGATCTACGACGACTCGGAGTTCGCCACAGACTCCAAGGGAATCCTGCGCGGAGGACCGGACAAGGGGCCCGACATCGCCTGGTTCAAGGACCCCGCAGGGAACGTCCTCGCCGTGCTCGCTGCCGGCTGATCCGGCGTCAGGCGAGAAGGCGGTCGAACAGCGCGTTGAGGCCTGGATCGATACGCTGCAGTTCGGGGTGCGCGTCGTGCCACTCGATGATCTCTCGCGCCGCCGTGTGCAGAGGTACCACCGGGTTGAAGTCCGGCACGACTCGGCGGATCTTCGTGTTGTCGAAGACGACCGAGTGCGCCATGTCGCCGGAGAGCTGACCTGCGCGGTCGGGCGCAGCATCCTCGATCGCCGCACTCGTCGCATAGCGGATCCGCGGCTCGGCCCCGGCCGCCCGCCCGAGGATCGAATAGATCTCGTTCCAGGTGTAGACGAAGTCGCTGGTGATCTGGAACGTGTCGCCGTATGCGAGCGGATTGCCGAGCAGGCCGGCGAACCCGACCGCGAAGTCGCTCGAATGGGTGAGCGTCCACAGTGACGTGCCGTCGCCGTGCACGATGATCTCCGCACCGCGGCGGATGCGGTCGATCGCCGTCCAGCCGCCGAACGCAGGGATCGTCCACTTGTCGTACGTGTGCGAGGGGCGCAGCACCGTCACCGGGAAGCCGCGATCGCGATAGGCGGCCGTGAGCAGGTCTTCGCACGCGATCTTGTCTCGTGAGTACTGCCAGTGCGGGTTGCGCAGCGGCGTCGACTCGGTGATCGGCAGGCGGGCGACGGGCTTCTGATACGCGGACGCCGAGCTGATGAACACGTACTGACCGGTGCGGCCTTCGAAGCGGTCGATGTCGCGCTGCACCTGGTCGGGCGTGAACGCGATCATGTCGGCGACGACGTCGAACTCGCGCCCGGCGAGCGCGGCGTCGACCGCAGCGGCGTCCGTGATGTCGGCCGTCAGCACCTCGACGCCCTCCGCGGGCTCCCGACGCGACTGCCCGCGGTTCAGCAGCGTCACCTCCATCCCGCGGGCCGCGGCGAGCGCACTCGCCGCGGAGGAGATGATTCCGGTCCCACCGATGAACAACACCTTCGTCGCAGCCATGGTTCGACTCTAGCGACGCGACACGCAGCGAGACCGCCGATCAGACGAGGTGCCCGAAGAGCGCGCGAACCGCAGTCTCAGTGACATCCGGGTCGCCTGCGCGCATCGCCTGCGCGACGGCGTCAGCCGCGGCGGATCGCACCTGCAGCGCCTCGTCACCGCGAGTGACCCCGGAGAACTGCAGCGCGCACTGGGCCAGGATCGTGGCCTCGACGAGGTGTATCACCTGCCGGGGATGCTCGATGAGGTCGGTCGCGGCGGCGAGGAAGGCGATCACCGCGGCATCGCGGCTGGCGGTCGTGTCGGCGCCACCGATCTCGTCGACCTGGGCAGCGAGATCTGAGCGCAGGTCCTCGGGGATCGCCGGCAGTGCCGTTCTGAGCGCTGTGCCGGCCAGCACACCCGCATAGCTGACGGCAGCATGCGGATCGGT
This sequence comes from Microbacterium sp. AC035, assembly GCF_979258485.1. Lineage (NCBI taxonomy): Bacteria > Bacillati > Actinomycetota > Actinomycetes > Micrococcales > Microbacteriaceae > Microbacterium > Microbacterium sp. AC035. The sequence continues at coordinate 3,540,304 of NZ_OZ409858.1, read as the reverse complement.
GGCGGTGAAGTCGGCGACCTTGGTGTAGCGAGCAGGAGTAACCTCCACCAACCCGATGTCTCGGAGCCGGATGATCGCTTCACGGATCGGGTTCAGCGACATGTGGAGCTCTTGAGCGAAGCGCGCTGTGTCGAGCTTGTCGCCGGACACGTAATCTCCCCGGAGGATCGCCGAGAGGATGTGCTCGTATGCCAGTTCGGGCAGTGGAGCGGGGCTGCGCTGAATCCACGGGCGCGCCCTGAACTCCACGTTGGCGATGGTCATCTGATGCTCCTCGGGATCTGTTGCGGAAGCTCCCATCGAGGGGGCTTCCACTAACCAGACCCGCTGCCGCCCGGAATATTACGCGCGGCCGCCGAAAAGTCCGAAGGACCCTCCGACAGCCCGAGCGTGCGTCCGGACTTCACCACCGCGCGAGCGTGACCGCTCGATTCGTTCAGACCACGCTGGCGCCCGGTGCCGCAGCGAACTGCTCGAGCGCGCCGACGACGTCGTCCGACAGCTCGACTCGGCTCGCAGTCACGGCGTCGTCGATCTGGCCGGTGCGCGAGGCTCCGATGATCGCGGTCGTCACCACCGGGTCGCGCAGCACCCACGCGATGGCGAGCTGCGGGATCGACAGTCCCGCCTCCTTCGCGACGCGATCGATGCCCCTGATGCGCTCGAGATAGCTGTCGGTGAGGGCCGATCCGTTGAGGAAGTGGCTGTTCGCGGCGCGCGAGTCGGCGGGGACGTCACCGTCGATGTACTTGCCGGTGAGCAGTCCCTGGGCGAGCGGCGAGAAGACCGCGCTGCCGACCTTCAGCTCGCGGAGCGCCGGGAACAGCTCGGCCTCGGGAGTGCGGTCGAACAGCGAATAGCGGGGCTGGTGCAGCAGCAGCGTCACTCCCTGGTCCGCCAGCAGCTCGTAGGCACGACGAGCGAGCTCGGCCGGGTAGTTCGAGATGCCGACGTACAGCGCCTTTCCGCTGCGGACGATGTCGACGAGTGCCGTGACCGTCTCCTCGAGCGGGGTCTCGGGGTCGGGGCGATGCGAATAGAACACGTCGACGTAGTCGGTGTTCATGCGCTGCAGGCTCTGCTCGAGCGAGCGGGTGAGGTACTTCCGGGAGCCGCCGTCCCCGAACGGCCCCGGCCACATGTCGTATCCGGCCTTGGTCGTGACGAACAGCTCGTCGCGGTAGCGGGCGAGGCCGCTGCCGAGAACAGCGCCGAACGTCGACTCGGCGGATCCGTACGGCGGGCCGTAGTTGTTGGCGAGGTCGATGTGCACGACCCCGCGGTCGAAGGCGTGCAGCACGATCTCACGCTGGCTGTCGAAGGTGCGATCGCGACCGAAGTTCTGCCAGAGCCCCAGCGACACCTTGGGCAGCTGGATGCCGCTGGACCCTGCTCGCTGGAACGGCACATCGGTGTAGCGGGTGGACGCAGCCTCGTAGGCGTGCGTCAGGCGGGGGTCATCAGCGGCGATGGGCATGAACGATGCTCCTATGCAGGCGGGGAAGGCCTTCAGGATAGCGCTTGCCGCGCTGCGGGGGCCGTATCTCCGTCGCTTCGCGATCAGTCATCCGAAGAGGGTGAGCGTCCCGCACGAGATGCGGAATCCGAGGCTACCGTGGGGCGGCAGGCATCATCGGCCGCACGACGGAGGAACAGGAGCCCACCATGACCCCCGACCTGACATCGCTCGCCACGGAGGCGTACGTCTTCGGCTTCCCGCTGGTCTTCAACCTCGACCAGGTGCAGAGATACGTGAAAGAGGGCGTCGGAGCGAACCCGGCGGCTCCCTTCAATTCATTCAGCCATGCGCGCACGATGGCAGGACCCGCAGACACCTTCGTGACCATCAACAACGACACCCTGTACTCGATGGCGCAGATCGACCTCAGCGTCGGCCCCGTGCTCCTGCAGGTGCCGGACACGGCGGGGCGTTACTACGTCCTGCAGTTCGTCGACGCATGGACCAACAACTTCGCCTACGTCGGGCACCGCGCCACCGGAACGCAGGCGGGAGCGTTCCTGCTCGTCCCTCCCGGCTGGTCGGGCGATGCGCAGGACGACGTCACCACGATCGAGTTCCCCACCCGCATCGCGTCGATCGTCGGCCGCTGGGCGTGCGCCGGGGACGACGACCTCGCATCGGTCGCCGCATTGCAGGACGGCACCACGTTGACGGCGCTGGACCCGGAGGCTCTGCCGACCGGCATCCCCCGACCTGCCGACTACGACTCGGACGCGCTCGTCTTCTTCGACAAGCTGCGCCTGTGGAGCGAGGAATTCCCCGCCCCGGAACGCGACCAGCACCTGCAGGCATGCCTCACACCTCTGGGGATCAACGATGCCGATCGGTCGATACCCGACGTCGATGAGGCGACCGCGGCCGCACTCATGGCGGGCTACGAACAGGGTCGAGCACTCGTCGACAAGGTGCTCCACTCGGGCGGCACCAGCCCGGAGGTGAACGGCTGGAAGCTCACCTTCCACGCGTTCGACTACAACCTCGACTACTTCCGGACCGGTGCACTGGACGACCCGAGATTCAAGATCGACGACCCCAAGATGCGCATCATCGAACGAGCTGCCGCCGCGGCAGGAGGTCTGTGGGGAAATCACGCCTATGAAGCGGCGTACATCATGACCTACGTCGATGATCACGGTGACCAGCTCACCGGATCGCGCACGTACACCCTGCACCTCGACCCCACGCCTCCGGTGGGCGCTTTCTGGTCGCTGACGATGTACGACGTGCCGAACTTCTTCATGGTGGAGAACCCGATCGACAGATACTCGATCGGAGATCGCACGCAGGGCATCGTGTACGAGCCGGACGGTTCGCTCACGATCACGATCAGCCACAGTGAGCCGGTCGATCCCCGTGCCCGAGCGAACTGGCTGCCCTCGCCGGCGGGCGATTTCCGCCCCGTACTGCGCATGTACGAACCGGCGGAGGCAGTGCTCGACCGCAGCTACGAGGTTCCCGCGATCGTTCGCAGCTGACGCGCCCGCCGGGCATGGAGAACGCGCAGCCCTGAGCGATCTTCACGGAGACGGTCTGAGCGGGGCCTGAGCGCGCCCGCTGTCAACCACGCCGACGAAATCGAACGGTCGAGGTAACGTGGCGCAGAGCCGGCGATCGCCGCAGCCACCCCCGCGCTCCGCGCGAAACGAGAAGAGGTCCATGATGGGCGGGACCCCACCGTCGAAGCTCTCCGGCACGTCGAACGCCATCGTCGTGACCGGCGCACGTGTGCACAATCTTCGCGATGTGAGCGTCGGGATACCCCGCGACGCCCTCGTCGCGTTCACCGGCGTCTCCGGCTCGGGAAAGAGCTCGCTCGCTTTCGGCACCCTCTACGCCGAGGCCCAGCGTCGGTACTTCGAGTCGGTGGCGCCCTATGCGAGGCGTCTGATGAGCCAGGTCGACATCCCCGACGTCGATGCCATCGACGGGCTGCCCCCGGCTGTCGCCCTCCCCCAGCAGCGCACCGCCGGCAGCGCTAGGTCGACCGTCGGCAGCGCCACGTCGATCGGCAACGTCGTGCGCATGCTGTTCTCGCGCGTCGGCACGTACCCGCCCGGGGCGGAGCCGTTGTTCGCGGAAGACTTCTCCGCGAACACCGTGCAGGGCGCCTGCCCTCGGTGCCACGGCATCGGACAGGTGTACGACGTGCCCCTGCACCTCATGGTGCCCGATGAGTCGCTGACGATCCGCGATCGCGCTCTCGGCGCCTGGCCGCGAGCCTGGCACGGCAAGCAGCTCATCGACAGCCTGATCTCTCTGGGCTACGACATCGACATCCCGTGGCGCGATCTGCCCGAGGAGCAGCGTCAGTGGGTGCTGTACACCGAGGAGTCCCCTCAGGTTCCGGTGTTCACCGACCGCGGTCCGGCACAGGTGCGCAAGGCCGTCGCGGCCGGCATCGAGCCGTCGTACATGAGCACGTTCGTCGGCGTGAAGCAGTACGTGCTCAACACTTTCGCCCACTCGAAGAGCGCGAAGATGCGCGAGAAGGCGGCGGGCTTCATGGTCAGCGTCCGCTGCCCGATGTGCGAGGGACGACGGCTGAAGCCCGAGGCACTCGCCGTGACGTTCGCCGGTCTCGACATCACACAGATGGCCGCGCTGCCACTCGCCGACCTCGCGGCTCTCCTCGAGACGGCACTCGACCCATCCCGCGGCGCGGGTGCCGATGCATCCGCCGGCGAGGCTCTCTCACCTGAGAAGCAGCTCGCGGCGCAGCGCCTGGTCAACGAGCTGCGCGATCGGGTCTCGCCCATCATCGAGCTCGGTCTCGGCTACCTTTCGCTGGATCGTTCGACGCCCACGCTCTCGTCCGGGGAGTTGCAGCGGATGCGGCTTGCCACCCAGGTGCTCTCGCAGCTGTTCGGGGTCATGTTCGTGCTCGACGAGCCGTCTGCCGGGCTCCATCCCGCCGACGGCGAAGCGCTCGTGCGCATCCTCCGCTCGCTCAGAGATTCAGGCAACACGGTCTTCTTCGTCGAGCACTCGCTCGACGTGATCCGGCATGCGGACTGGATCGTCGACATCGGCCCTGGTGCGGGAGCGACCGGAGGCGAGATCGTGTACTCCGGTCCGATCGACGGACTCCGCGAGGCGGAGCACTCCCAGACCCGGCGATACCTGTTCGCCGATGAGCTGCGCGCCGAACAGCCGAAGACGCCGCCGACGGCCTCTCGCGAGCCCGACGGTGAGCTCGTGCTCACCGATGTCTCGCGCAACAACCTCCGCAGCGTCTCGGTGTCGATCCCCCTCGGCTGCCTCACCGCCGTCACCGGCGTCTCGGGCTCGGGCAAGTCGTCTCTCGTCACCCAGGCCCTGCCCGATCTGCTGCAGAAGAGCCTCTCCAGCGAGGTGGACGGCTCGACGATCGACGCGTCGCGAGAGGAGCAGAGCAGCACGGCGGCGGATCCGCTGTTCTCCTCGCCGACGGCCGAGACCACGGGGCGGGCTTCCGGACCCGCAGGCCGCGTACGGCGCGTCGTGCAGGTCAGTCAGAAGCCGATCGGCCGCACGTCACGATCCAACGTCGCGACGTATACGGGGCTGTTCGATCGTGTCCGCGCTCTGTTCGCAGCGACTCCCGAAGCACGCCGGCGGCGGTACGCCGCGAGCCGGTTCTCGTTCAATCTGCCGAGCGGACGATGCCCCACCTGCAAAGGAGAGGGCACGGTCGAGGTGGAGCTGCTCTTCCTCCCCACCGTCCACGCCCCCTGCAGCACGTGCGGCGGCACCCGCTACAACCCGGACACCCTCGAGATCGAACTCCACGGGCACACGATCGCCGACGTGCTCGCCCTGAGCGTGAACGACGCGCGTGTCCTGTTCGCCGAAGATGCCGACGTCACACGACACCTCGATGCCCTTCTCGACGTGGGCCTGGGCTACCTGCCGCTCGGTCAATCGGCGACCGAGCTCTCGGGCGGTGAGGCTCAGCGCGTGAAGCTGGCGTCCGAACTCCGGCGTGCCCAGCACGGCGACACCCTCTACCTGCTCGACGAGCCCACTTCCGGACTGCATCCGTCGGACACCGACCGGCTGCTGGTGCACCTTCAGCATCTGGTGGATGCCGGCAACACGGTCGTGATGGTCGAGCACGACATGCGCGTGGTCGCGCAGGCCGACTGGGTGATCGACATGGGCCCGGGGGCCGGAGACCTCGGAGGCACGGTCGTGGCGCAGGGAACTCCGCGCTCCATCGCCTCGGAGAGTGGGAGCACGACGGCGTCGTACCTTGCGGCTGCCATCGCCGCGCAGGAGTTCCGAACCAGCGTCTGAAAACAGAGAATCCCTGCCGAGGCAGGGATTCTATCTGCGGAGACGAGGGGATTTGAACCCCTGGTCCCCGTGAGGGGACTCCACCTTAGCAGGGTGGTGCACTCGGCCGGACTATGCGACGTCTCCAGGCATCCGCTCCGTGAAGACCGGATGCACCTTGCAAGCATAACGGGTTCCCGTGGCGGGAACGAATCGGGAGTCAGCGGTCCTCGGCCGGGCCGTCTGCAGGACGAAAGCACGTCTGCAGGACGAAAACCGACGGATGCTCCCGCATCCGTGCCCCGGTCCTGCACACGGCACGGGTTCAGAGCGTGCCACCCTCCGACGATCGCTCAGCGACCGCCGGAGCTCGACTCCCGCACGACGAGCTCGGGCTGGAAGCGCACGCGACGGTCGTGCTCGACGCCGTCGAGTTCCTTGAGCAGGAGGTCGACGCCGGTCCAGCCGAGCAGCCTGGCGGGCTGGCGCACCGAACTCAACGGCACGACGGTCGCCGAGGCGAAGTCGATGTCGTCGTAGCCGACCATGGCGATGTCGTGAGGCACTCGGATGCCGGAGCCGAAGCTGAACGCCTGCAGCAGACCGACGGCGAGCAGATCATTGGCGGCGAAGACAGCATCGGGTCGAGACTCCGACGGTCGCCGCGCGATGGCCTCGCCCGCGGCCCTCCCCTGGAGCACCGTGAGCGCGGACTGCTCGAACACCTCGAGCGTCACATCGGGGTGTGCTGCGACCGCCGCCTGCACGCCGCGAAGACGGTCAGCGACCTGCTGCACCGACTGCGGTCCTCCGACGAAGGCCAGACGCCGACGCCCCGAAGACAGCAGATGATCTGCGGCCAGCCGCCCGCCCTCGACGTCGTCGACGGAGACCGAGGGCAGTAGGCCCTCTTCCACCTCGCGGTCCACGAGGATCACCGGCATCCCACCGGCAGCGAAGCGGTGCACGGCCGTGAGGTCGTCCGTCGCCGGGGTCAGCAGCACGCCATTCACCCGCTGCTCCTGGAAGAGCTCGAGGTGGGCCAGCTGGCGCTCGTCGCGCTCGTCGCTGTTGCCGAGCAGCACGGTCATGCCGGCATCCGCCGCTCGGTCTTCCGCTCCGCGCACGACCTCCGCGAAGAACGGGTTGCCGATGTCCGGCACCACGAGTCCGATGCTGCGGCTGCGACCGGCGCGCAGCTGCCTGGCCGCGTCGTTGCGCACGAAGCCGAGTTCCTGGATCACCCGCTGCACGCGTTCGACCGTCTTGGCGGACACGCGCTCCGGCTGATTGAGCACGTTCGAGACGGTGCCGACCGAGACGCCGGCCGCAGCCGCGACGTCCTTCACCCCTACCGCCATGGCGTGCCTCCGTCCGTCCGCGCGTGCGCCAACGACTACCTTCTCATCCCTCGCGGTTCTCACCACGCCTGCGACGCCCCGGCACGGCGACGACGGCGAGCGCCGCGCAGCCGATTCCGGCGATGAACAGGGGCGCGAGCGCCCAGGTCACGACACCGGTGAAGATGGCCGCAGCCGCGATGTAGGCGGCACCGGCGGCATCCGCCGTGATCGCTCCGGGCACCGCACGCACGGCGTCCTTCCACCCGAGCGTCGGCGACCAGGCTCCTGCGGCGAGGAGCACGGCGACGGCGAGAGCGAGCAGTCCCGCCCAGCCGACGACCGCGATGGCCTCGCCACCGGGCAGCACGCCGGACCCTGCGAGCACCACGTCGATCGTCAGCACGGTCGCGATCAGCGCAGCGGGCACGCCGACGATGAGCGAGGGCAGGATGCCGGCGCGCACGTCCTCCCAGAACAGTCCGGCCCGCGAGTCCTCCGCGGCGACGAAGCGACGCAGATGACGGATGCCTGCGGCGAGCGCGATCGGCAGCGTGACGACGCCGAGCGCGACCACGGTCATCATCAGGCCGATCGTGAGCACCTCGCCGAACAGTCCGAACTTCGCGGTCGCTCCGGGGTTGGCGCCCGGTTCGACACCGGCGACCGTGGGCCCTGCGCCCGAGCGCGCCTCACGTTTCGCCGCTCGGTGCGCACGGCGCTCTCCGCTGATGACAGACATGACTAACCCTTGAGTCCCTGCGTGGCCACGCCGTCGACGAGGAAGCGCTGGAACACCACGAAGAACAGCAGCACCGGCAGCAGTGCGACGAACGAGGCCGTGACCGTGGCGCCGTAGTCGGACGAGGAGGTCTGGTCGTTGTAGAGACGCAGTGCGATCGGCAGCGGGTAGTTCTCGGGGCTCGTCAGGTAGAGCAGCGGGCCGAGGAAGTCATTCCACGCCCAGATGAACGAGAAGATCGCGCAGGTGATCAGCGCCGGCTTGATGAGCGGCAGGATGATCGACCAGAAGATCCGCACGTGACCGGCGCCGTCGATGCGCGCCGCCTCATCCATGTCGCGCGGCATCTGGCGGATGAACTGCACGAGCAGGAAGACGAAGAACGCCTCGGTGGCGAGGAACTTCGGCAGGATCAGCGGGATGAACGTGTCGACCCAGCCGAGCTGGTTGAAGATGATGTACTGCGGGATGATCACGACGTGGAACGGCAGCAGCAGCGTGCCGATCATCGCGGCGAAGAGCACCCCGAGTCCCTTGAACTGCACCCGGGCGAACGCATAGGCGGCGAGCGCCGACGAGAGCACCGTGCCGACGACGGCGGATGCCGCGAGGATCAGCGAGTTCAGGAAGAAGCGCCACATCGGCACTCCGGCGATGCCCTCCATGACCTTGCCGTAGTTCTCGATCGTCGGTGCCTGCGGGAACAGCCCCGGGTTCTGACCGAACTCGGAGTTCGGCTTGAACGTCGACAGGAAAAGCCACAGCAGCGGGTAGAGCACCACCGCGGTGAGCACGATCAGACCGATGAACCAGATGACGGTCTGCCAGGTCTTGCGCTTGATCTTGCGACGAGGCGCGGGCGGGCCTGCGGGCGTCGTCTGCTGTGCGGCGAACACCGGCGTCGATGCCGCACCGGACGTGGTGGCCTGGTTGGAGGTACTCATTTGTCGTCTCCCGAGTAGTGCACCCACGACCTCTGGGTGCGGAAGAGGATGAAGGCGATGATCGCGACCACGACCAGCAGCACCCAGGCGATCGCCGCGGCGTAGCCCATCTGCCCGTCGGAGAATCCGCGCTTGTACAGGTACACGGTGATGAAGTTCGTCATGCCTGCAGGACCGCCGGTGCCGTTCGAGATGATGTACGCCGAGGCGAACACCTGGAAGGCGCCGATCAGGCCGAGCAGCAGGTTGAAGAACATCACCGGAGAGAGCATCGGGATGGTCACGGCGCGGAACCGGCGGTATGCGTTCGCGCCGTCCATCTCTGCCGCCTCGTAGAGCTCCTTGGGGATCTGCTTGAGGCCGGCGAGGAAGATCACCATGGTGGCTCCGAACTGCCACACGGCGAGCAGGATCATCATCGGGAGCACGAGGCCGGGGTTTCCGATCCACCCTCCGAGGTTCACCCCGAAGATCTGCAGACCGCTGTCGACCGGACCGTCGGAGGAGAACATCGCCCGCCACACGATGGCGACCGACACCGAACCGCCGATGAGGGACGGGGCGTAGAACGCCGAGCGGAAGAAGCCCGCACCCTTGTCGCGGTAGTTCAGGAGCATCGCGACACCCAGCGCGGCGGCGAGGGTGATCGGTGTGCCGATGAAGACGTAGACCAGGGTGATCTGCGCCGACTGGATGAAGTTCGGGTCGCTCGTGAAGAGACGGATGTAGTTGTCCAGCCCGATCCACTTGGGCGGCTGGAAGATGTTGTACTTCGTGAAGGACAGGTACAGGGAGTACACCATCGGCACGCCGGTCAGTCCGAAGAAGCCGATCAGCCAGGGTGTCAGGAATGCGTAGCCTGTCGCCGTCTCGCGGCGCAGACGGGCCTTCTGGCCGGGCCGTGCGAGTTCGTTCTCGGGGCGGCGGCCGCTGCGCAGCGCCCGCCCTCGCCCGGACTTCTTGCCCGTGACGATCGTCCTGGTCGCCGTCGTGCTCATGACAGCTCCTTCCGAAGTGGGTGGTGTGCGGTGGGCCGGGCGGATGCCACCCGGCCCACCGACGGAATCACTGGTTGAGGACGACGTCCATCTCGGCGAAGAACTGGGTCACAGCGTCGTCGACGGTCGTCGTGCCGAAGTTGAGCTCGGTGCCCAGCACGCGGAACTTCTCTTCGAGCGTGCCGTAGCCGACGATCGGCACGGGCGGGGCGTCGCCGAGGCGGTCGGAGATGGACTCCTCGTAGTCCTTGACGAGCTGGCTCATCGGGTCGAGGTCGGCCGCATCGAGAGCGGTCTCGGAGGCCGGAAGGCCGCGGTTCGTGCCGAAGATCTCCCCGGACTCAGGCGAGTTCACCAGGAAGTTGACGAGCGTCGCCGCCGCCTCCGGGTGCTCGGTCTTGGCCGAGATCGTGTGCAGCATAGACGGCTTCAGGTAGAGGTCCTTCGCGCCGTCCTTGGTGACGGGAGGGGCCACGAGACCGAGCTCGGTGTAGCTCTCGCCGAGGTTGGCGAGGTAGCCGGCGCCGAAGTTGTCCCACGTCAGCTCGCTGGCGTTCTTCGCCGCATCGAAGGCGCTCAGCGGGTTGAGCTCCTCGACGGTCTGCTGCGGCACGACGGCTCCGTCGCGGATGTCATCGCCGGACTCCCAGAACTCCTTCAGGCGGTCCTCGTCGAAGCCGGGGGTGCCGTCTTCGTCGAACAGGTTCTTGCCCTCGCTGCGCAGCTGGATCTCGAAGTTCTGGATGCGGCCGGTCCAGTCGGACCCACCCCAGAACGCGCCGCCGCTGGCATCGGTGACTTCGCCGATCCACTCGTCGTAGTCTTCCCAGTCGCCGCCGGCGAACTGCTCGACGCCGGCGGTCTCGAGGAGCTGCGGGTTGGTGAACATGCCCCACGCGTTGGTGGAGGTCGCGATGCCGTAGGTGGTGTCGTCGACGACGCCGATGCCGAGGATGTTCTCGGGCAGCGGGTCGGTCTCGATGACCGATCCGAGGTAGGGCTCGAGGTCGAGCAGCAGGCCGTTCTCGGAGTACTGACGCAGGTAGGAGTAGTCGAACTGCATCACGTCGGGGAGTCCGCCACCGGCGGCCTCGGTCTGACGCTTCTCCCAGAACTCCGGGAATCCGAGGAACGTCGCGTTGACCGTGATGTTCGGGTACTCCTCGTTGAACGCCTCGATCGCCTGGTTGTACAGGTCGGCCCGGACGTCGTTGCCCCAGAACGCGAGGTCGAGCGTGACCTTCTCGTCAGGGTCGTAGGTGGCCCCGCCCTCGGGGGTGCCACCGCCGGCGCAGCCGGCGAGTACCAGCGCTGCGCTGGTGGCGACGGCCGCTGCGGCCGCCAGACGCTTCTTGCTGAACATCGTTGTCCTCTCTGGTGAACGTCCTCGTTCGGCAATGCCGCGGAACGCCTGTGTCCATGTGGTGCGGGAAGCGATCCCCACGGTGTGGGGAAAACGCTTACCTGCACGCTAATCCAGATTGAAACGTTTCGCAACCGGCAATTCGCGACGGGGATTACAACGATTACCGCGGGAGCTTCCAGTCTTTCACGACCAGGTTCCCGCCCTCGACCTCGAGACCCAACCGATATACCGCGGCTCGCCTCTGCTCGCCCGTCGCGGCGTGCACTGGTGCTGCCTCCGCGGTGCCGAAGAAGTAGAACCACAGCTCGTCGCCGTGGTGCACATGAGCGCCGTGATTGCCGTGGCCTCCCCCGGGAGCATCGGCGAGGATGACGGCATCGTCATCTCCTTGACGCAGCCAGCGGATGCCGTCGTCGGAGCGGTACACGCCCATCCCCCGCCACTCGTCGACGATCATCCACCAGAACCCGCCGAGCTCGAAGACCGTCGCCCCCTCATGCGGGCGTCCGCCGATCGCGACGCCGTCGAGCCGCCATTCGCCGAGGTCGGGCGACGAGGCGACCATGGTCACCGAGTCCGCCGCTTCGTCTTTGTACCAGATCCGCCAGAGGCCGTCGGGGGTGCGGGCGACCGCCGCATCGATGACCCGATCGCTGCTCAGCGCGAGCGGTCCGCGTCGCTCCCAGTGGCGGAGGTCGTCCGAGACGTACTCGACGATCTCGCGCACGAATCCCGGCCACCGATCAGGGATGCCGTCGATCTCCGTCAGGTACATGTGCCACTGCGCGCCGTCCCAGACGACCTCGGGCGCCCAGTGCGTGCGGTCGATGCCGACAGGCGGCGGGCCCGGCTCCAGGACGAGGTCGGATGCCGCGGGCTCGAGAGTGCCGTCGTACCTCCACTCGACCCCGTCCTCCGACGTCGCGACGCCGATCCGGCTGCCATGGATCCACGAGACCCCCGGGCCTGCATCCTCGAGGCTCGCGCGCCGCTGCGTGTAGAACATCCACCACCGCCCGCTCTGGTCGATCACGACCCGCGGATCGGTGGCCCCGTCGTAGACCGGGTCTCGGTAGAGCTCGTTCACCGGCGGAGATCGGTGACCGGACTCGCGAAACCAGCCCGATGCGTGGGGTGCGAACCGAGCACTTCGGGAGTGATCGCGATGCCGTCAGCCGCGGCCGAGGCATAGATCGCCGCGACGATCTCCAGCGAACGCGCGGGTGCGTCGGCGGTCGCCGGAAGCGGCCCGCCGTCGAGCAGGGCGTCGAACACATCGCGCAGCAGCGGCGTGTGGTCGCTGCGCTCCTCGACATCCGGGAACGCCCATCCCTCGGCCTCCGTCTCGAACCCCGGGGCGGGAGTGATGCGCCAGTTCTCGTGGCCGTGTCCGTAGACGTGATCGACCGTGATCGTGGCCTTCTGCGTGTCGATGCGGATCGAGCTCGCCTCCCGCGGCGACACCGCACTCGTGACGACCTGCGCGACCACGCCCTGATCGAACACGATCGTCGCGGTCGAGACATCTTCGGTCTCGGTCTCGCGGTCGAGCCGCCAGAGCCTGCCCTGCACCGACGACCAGTCGCCCAGCAGGTGCGCGAGCAGATCGATCTGATGGATGCCGTGCCCGAGCGTCGTGCCGCCGCCCTCGGTCTCCCACTTGCCCCGCCACGGCACGGCGAAGTAGTCGGCGTCACGGAACCAGAGCGTCTGGCACACTGCGACGAGCGGGCGCCCGAGCGCGCCGCTCTGCAGCAGCGAGCGCACGTGCGCTGCCGCTGTGCCGGTGCGCTGCTGGAACACGACAGCGAGCTGCTTGTCGACCGCGAGTGCGCCCGCGAGCATGTCGTCGAGCTCGTCGAGCGACGGTGCCGGTGGCTTCTCGACGATCACGTGGGCGCCTGCCGCGAAGGCGGCGAGCGACTGCTCGCGGTGCGGCGCCGGCGGGGTGCAGATGAGCACGACATCGGGGTGCTCGGCGGCGAGCATCTCGTCGAGGTCGCCATAGGCGGAGGCGATGCCGTACCTGCCCGCGAACTCCTCGGCCTTGTCGAGGCTGAGGTCTGCGACGGCGACCAGCTCCGCCCGGGGGTACGCGGCAACGGCGCGGGCGTGCGAGTTCGCCACGGAGCCGGTGCCCACCAGGGCAGCGCGAAGGATCTTCTCGGATGTCATCGGTCCTCCTCAGGACGGTGAGTGGGGGGTCATCTCAGGCCGTTCTGCACCAGGTGCAACCGAGCGTATCGCCCGTCTGCGGCCAGCAGATCGTCGTGCGGGCCCTGCTCTACGATGCGCCCGTGCTCGAGCACGACGATGCGGTCGGCCTGTCTGATCGTCGACAGACGGTGTGCGACGACCAGAGTCGTGCGGCCGCGCATCAGCCGCTCGAGTGCCTCTTTGACGAGTCCTTCGGATTCGGGGTCGAGTGCACTGGTCGCTTCGTCGAGCAGCAGGATCCGCGGGTCGCGCACGAGCGCGCGGGCGATGGCCAGGCGCTGGCGCTGACCACCCGAGAGACGAGCTCCTCGCTCTCCGACGACCGTGTGCCACCCCTGTGGCTGCTCGCTCACGAACTCCCAGGCATTCGCGTCTCGCAGAGCCTGCTCCACGCGGTCCGGCGTGACGTCGGGCATGCCGTAGGCGATGTTGTCGAAGACCGACCCCTCGAACAGCACGGACTCCTGCGGCACCACTGAGATCGACCGGCGCACGGTGCGGAGGTCGAGCTCCTGCATGTCCTGGCCGTCGAGTCTGATGCGGCCGCTGGTCGGTCTGACGAAGCCGAGCACCAGATTCAGGAGCGTCGACTTGCCCGACCCCGATGAGCCGACGAACGCGACCGTCTCGCCGGGCGCGATGCGCAGATCGATCTCGAACAGGGCGTCCTCTTCAGCATCCGCGTAGCGATGCGTGGCAGAGTCGAGCACGATCTCGCCCCTCACCGTCGAGACGACGCGCTTGCCGGAGTTCTGCTCGACGTCGGGCTCCTGCAGGACCTCGGCGATCGAGCGCACCGACTCGAGGCCGCGGGCCCCGACCGGGATGAGCATCAGCAGCTGGGTGAGTCCGCCGGTCAGCAGGGTGAAGTAGCTCGAGAGCATCACGACCTCGCCGGGCGTGATCGGCAGGAACCCGGTCAGTGCGCATACGGCCGCGAGCATGAGGCAGGCGACGCCGAGCAGCTGCATCGCCACCCACGAGATCGACGCCACTCTGCCGTTCAACAGGTCGAGGTCGAGGCCGGCCTTGCGTACTCCGTCTGCGCCGCCGGCGACGCGGCTGATCGCCGTCTCCTCGAGTCCGTGAGCGCGAGTCACCGGAATGAGCGACGCCATCTCACCGACTCGGGCAGACAGCGTCTCGATCTCGCGGCGGAACACCTCGTTGCGACGCTGCGAACGATTGCGCATGCCGTAGCGGATGCCGATGGCGATCGGCACGGCGAGGGCGTAGACGGGAAGGAACTGGGGCACGGTGATCGCCGTCATCCCCAACGCTCCGAGCATCACCATGGTCGATGACAGCAGCGGATGCGTGACCTGCTGCAGCATGAGCTCGACGTTCTCGACGTCGCGCACGACCTTCGTCTGCACGATCGATGAGCTCATGCGCGTGTGGTACCCGATCGACAGGCTCTGCAGGCGGGCGGTGAGCGCGTTGCGCAGGTCGGCGCCGAGATCGCGCACGACCGTCATGAAGTTGCGCGTGTAGATGATGTGGTTCGGGTAGTTCTGCAGCAGGAGCACCGCGGCGAGGGCGAACCACCACAGCACCTCCGTCACGTCGCCGTCACTCGCCACGACGTCGATGATCGCGGCGGTGATCACCGGTAGGAACCAGAGCGGGATCTCCTTGATCGCGAAGGCCGTGATCGCGAAGGTGAGGCGCCAGGGCCGCCGTGCGACCAGGCGCAGCACAGAACGGGTCGGGTGCTGACCGTCGATGAGCGCGGCCGGATGGGAAAGCGCTTTCTGTACCATGGTCCTATCGTAGAGTCACCACCGTCGCCAGTGAAGCGCGACCACCCGGATCGACAGGAGCACCCATGACCTTCGACGCAGCATTCGACTGGGCCCGTCGTCACGTGCAGGCGGAACGGCTGCCGACAGCGGTGCTGGGCATGGCCACGGCGGACGGCATCGTCGACCTGGAAGGCTTCGGCGCCGCGACCGACGCCGTGTATCCGTTGTTCTCGATCACGAAGGTGCTCACCGGCATCACCGCGGCGCGAGCCGTCGAACGAGGCCTGCTGACCCCGAACACTCCCCTCACGGACGCCCTGCCCGACTTCGGATCGTCTCGTGACGACATCGTGCGACTCTGGCACCTCGCGTCGCACACCTCGGGCATCTCCGAGCCCCCGCTCGACACCGCACTTCCGCTGCGCCATGAACTGCTCACCCGTGGGCGGGACTTCGCCGCCGGAACCGCCTCGCGGTATTCGACTCTG
Organism: Microbacterium sp. AC035; assembly: GCF_979258485.1. NCBI lineage: Bacteria > Bacillati > Actinomycetota > Actinomycetes > Micrococcales > Microbacteriaceae > Microbacterium > Microbacterium sp. AC035. The sequence goes on along the minus strand of NZ_OZ409858.1, from coordinate 3,524,688 downwards.
GCCTTCGAGGGCATCGCGGCGCTGATCGAGCACGCGACGGACACGACGTGGGACGACGGCACTCTCGACTGGGCCCATCGCATCGGCGCGATCGGCCTGACCCTCGACACCGCGCAGTCCGTCGGCGTGCCGGATGCGGCGGCGGGCGGGCTCGACCTCGACCGGTTCCACGCGACGCGAGCACCCGGTGCGGGGATGCTGGGCCGCGCCGAGGATCTGCTCCATCTCGGCGCCGAGTTGCTGCGCATCGGCCGCGGCGAGCGCGACAGCATCCTGTCTCCCGCCGGGCTGGCGATGATGCTGCGCCCGCTGACCGGCGACATCCCCCGACTCGACCCCTACCCCGACGGGCGCGGTCAGGACTGGGGCTTCACGTTCAACCTGCGCTCGCGGGCGCCCGGGCTCGTCGATCGGGATGTCTACGGCCACGGAGGGTGGGCCGGCACCGAGTTCTGGGTGCACCCGGGGGCGGGAGTGGCGTGGGTGCTGCTCACCAACGCCGCCGTTCGACCGGGCGTCGACGCCGACGAGCTCGACAACGCGGTGGTGAGCGCGCTCTAGCGCGGCCTGCCCGCTCGACGGTCGGCTCCCGAGCGACGCGCGTCTCATCTCGAGGCGTTCCTGAAACGTCTCAAGAAAGTTGTTGCCACCACGTCCGGCGACATGCAAGGATCGGTGCCAACCCCCGGGAATACGTTTTCCGGGCCATTCGGATCCATCGATCGGCCGAGACGAAGTGGTCTCTTCGCCCCGGCTCCCCCTTTTGATATCCGCACCGACGCGGGTCTCTCAGTCGTACCCCTTAGCCAGTGATGTCCAAGGAGGAACCGTGGAGCATTCCACCCGTTCTGCACGAAAGTCCCGTTCGTTCCCGCGCCTGCGCGCAGGGTTCGCCGCCGCCACGATCGCCGCCGTGATCGGGGCGACCATGACCGCCGTCCCGGCGGCGGCCGCGCTCGAACCGGCCGCCGATGGCGCCTGGCGCTTCGACTTCGGCACGGCCACGAGCCCGGTCGCCGAGGGATACGAGCCGGTGCTCGCGACCTCGCTCTACACGGCCGCATCGGGATGGGGAGTGACGGTGCCCGACGGCGTCGCACTGTTCGCCCGTGACCGCACCGGCAACCGCACTCCGGCGGATCCGGTGGCCGAGGACTTCGTCGCGGGGACCTCCTGGGGCTTCCTGCTCGACAGCGTCCCCGCCGGCGAGTACGACGTGACCGTGACCATCGGCGATGCGCTGACGACGGCGTCGAGCACGAACGCGACGCTCACGCTCGAGGGGGTCGCGCAGACGCGACTGCTGTCGCCCAAGGGCGGCTCGACCACCGAGACGTTCCGCACGAAGGTCGAAGACGGTCAGCTGACCGTGGGCTTCACGGGGAGCGGCCTCGGGGCCTACGTCAACGGACTCGTCGTCGCCCCGGTGCTCCCTGCGGTGCCCGCCGACCTCGCTGTCGCCAAGGTCGCCTGGAACACGGTCGACCTGGCGTGGACGCCCTCCGATGGCGCCACGGCCTACCGCGTGCTGCGAGCCGACGTCGATGGCGATGCTGTCGGCGAGTTCAGCCGGATCGCCGAGATCGAGACGACGACGTTCTCCGACACCGCCGTCGCCGAGGGCGACACCTTCGCCTACGTGGTCGAGGCCGTCAACTCCTATGGGCTCGTGTCCGCCCGCACCGCCGAGGTGCGCAGCGGCGCCGTCCCGGCGCTCGCCGTGCCGGCGACCCCTGAAGGACTCGCGGTCGCGCAGGTGACGAAGGATGCCGTCGCGCTGACCTGGACCGCGACGCCCAACGCCGACGAGTACGCCGTCGAGCGCGCCGGGACCGACGGACTCTTCTCCGCCGTCGCCACCGTGTCCGCACCTGCATTCACCGACACCGTCGACACGTCCGAGACGTGGACGTACCGGGTGACGGCACGCAACGCGGCAGGCACCTCCGATGCATCCGTCGCCGTCGACTCCGCGGTCTACGCGGCGCCCGCTCCCCTGCCCACCGGCGACAGGATCGTCTTCGACTTCGGCCCCGGCGCCCTCGCCGACGGCGCCGTCGGCGTCACCTCGGCCGTCGGGTTCTCCGACGAATGGGGATACGGCTTCAGCACGGCTCCGGTCTCTGCAGAACCCGATGTCGATCGCGGTGGCGACGATCCGCTGCGCGGAGACCACGTCGCAGCCCAGGGCGGCACCTTCGAGGTGCAGCTCGGAGCAGGCGACTACATCGTCAGCGTCATCGCGGGTGACCGGAGTGCCGCGAGCGAGATCGCGATCACCGCGGAGGGCATCGCCAAGGTGCAGACGACCACGAAGCCCGCCGGGGAGTACCTCGAGATGGCCTTCCCGATCGCCCTCATCGATGGTCGTCTGACCCTGCAGGTGGGCGGCTCGGCGGCCGCACTCGACGCACTCACCATCACGCGCCAGACGAGCCGCGCGCCCGGAGCGCTGCCGACGGTGTACCTCGCCGGCGACTCGACCGTCCAGACCTACACCGACACGTTCGCACCGCAGGCCGGGTGGGGGCAGATGATCGACCGCTTCTTCGCCGACGACGTCGCGTTCGCGAACCATGCGATCGGCGGACGGTCCTCGAAGAACTTCATCACGCAGGGCCGTCTCGACGAGATCCTCCGCGGAATCCGTCCCGGCGACTACCTGTTCGTGCAGTTCGGCCACAACGACGCGACTCAGGGCGTCGACGATCGCTACGCGTCTCCCGCCGACTACAAGGAGTATCTGCGCAGCTACGTGCACGGAGCGCGCCAGCGCGGCGCCACCCCCGTGCTCGTCACCCCCGTCTCGCGCCGCAGCTTCGACGCCACGACGGGCGCCGCCAACGTGAGCTTCCCCGAATACGTGGCGAAGATGATCGAGCTCGCGCAGGAGGAAGGAGTCGCGCTCGTCGATCTGTCGGCATCGAGCCGTGCCTACCTCGACGAGATCGGCCCCGAGGCCGCGAAGTCGGTGTTCCTCTGGGTTGATCCTGGCATCTTCCCCGGGCGCCCGTCCGGCACCCAGGACGACACGCATTTCCAGGACTACGGCGCGATCCAGATGGCTCGTCTGATCGCCCAGGACGTCGCCGCCCTCGACGATCCCCTCGCCGCGAAGGTCGTCGACGTCGAGCCGCCAGCCTCGGTGCCGGTCGCGCCCGCGAATCTCGTGGCCGGCTCCATCTCGAATGCCGGCGCGGTGCTGCAGTGGAACGCGTCTTCGGGAGCCGACATCTATCGCATCGAACGCCAGGCGACCGCCGACCCGGAGCAGGTCTGGTCGCTGGTGACGACGACCACGCAGACGAGCGCCATCGTGCAGGGCCTCGCCGAGGGCGCGGGATACCGCTACCGCGTGTTCGCGGTGAACGGCCGGGGCGTCTCGGACGCGTCGAACACCGTGAGCTTCTCGACCAAGCAGGCGAAGTGGAAGTTCGACTTCCAGCTCACCGGCGGGGTCGTGATGCCGGGCTACACCGAGGTGAACCCGGACGACGGATACACGGCTGACGCCGGATTCGGCTTCGCGGCCCCCCTGGCGGCGAACGCCGGGCGCGACCGCGGCACCGCGGGTGGAGCGAGCGACCTCGAGCGCGACTTCGTGCTCCCGGGCGACTCGAGCGAGTTCCTGCTGGACGTGCCCAATGGCACCTACTCGGTCAAGACCTACTCGGGCGACTGGATCGGCTCCACCCGGACGAACTTCGACATCGAGGGCCAGGCCTTCGGAACGGGCAATGCCGGATCCGGATCCGTGAACGCGTCGGTCCGCGGCCCTGTGCTCGTCACCGACGGTCAGCTCACCGTGCGGGTGCACGGAGCCGCCGCAGGAACACGCCTCAACGGCATCGAGGTGACTCCGATCCTGCTCGGCCCGGCCGGCCTCGAGGTGACCGACGTGAACGCGGATCCTGCTGCGCCGACCGTCTCTCTCACCTGGACCGCCGAGCCGGGGATGACCTGGAAGGTGTATCGCACCTCGGCGTTCGAGAAGTCGTCGACCCTGATCGGCGAGACGGCGACGGCCTCGTTCGTCGATGCCGGCGCCCGCCTGGGGCTCGATTACGCCTATCACGTCACTGCTGTCGACCAGACCGGACTCGAGTCGGTGCCCTCGACATCCGTCGACGTGTCACTGGTGGACCCGGCTGTCGACGCTCCGTCGGCCCCCACCGCACTCGCAGTCGACCGGCTCGAGAAGCGCGAGGTCGAGATCTCGTGGGCGCAGCCGAGCACCGCCGTGTACACGATGGTCTTCCGATCCGAGATCGAGGGTGAGCGCGGTGAACTCGCCGGCTTCGCCAGCTCGAACCGCTTCGTCGACACGGCCGTGCTGACCACCATCCCGTACCACTACACCGCTGTCGCGGTGAATGCCGGTGGTGCGGGGCCCGACTCCGCGCAGCTGAGCACGGAGGCGGCCACCGTGCTGCAGCGGCAGGCCGAGTACCTCGACCGTGCGCCCGCAGCGGTGCAGACGGACGACGGAGTCCTGGTCAGCTGGCGCATGCTCGGCACCGACCCGGATGCGATCGCCTTCCACGTCTATCGCGACGGCACCCGCATCACGGACGAGCCGATCACCGACTCGACCAACCTCCTCGACGCCGACGGTGCGGGCGACTCGACGTACTTCGTCACCAGCCTCCTCGATGATCGCGAGGTCACGGTGACCGACGAGTTCGGAGTGCAGGACGGCGACCACCTCTCGATCCCGCTCGACAAGCCTGCCGACGCGTACACGAAGGACGGCCAGCCGTACTCCTACCGCGCCAACGATGCGAGCGTGGGCGATCTCGACGGCGACGGGCAGTACGAGATCCTCGTCAAATGGGACCCCTCGAACTCGAAGGACAACTCGCAGTCGGGCTACACGGGCAACGTGTACCTCGACGCCTACCGTATCGACGGCACGCGCCTGTGGCGCATCGATCTGGGCGTGAACATCCGGGCAGGCGCGCACTACACGCAGTTCCAGGTGTTCGACTACGACGGCGACGGCCGCGCCGAGGTGATGATGAAGACCGCCGACGGCACGATCGACGGCGCGGGGCAGCCCATCGGCAACGCCAGCGCCGACCACCGCAACAGCACGGGCTACGTGCTGACCGGCCCCGAGTACCTCAGCGTCTTCAACGGACTGACGGGGGCTGCGGTCGACACCGTGGACTACGTGCCGGCCCGAGGCGATGTCGGCTCGTGGGGCGACGCCTACGGCAACCGGGTCGACCGGTTCCTGGCGGCGACCGCCTACCTCGACGGCGAGCACCCCAGTGCGATCTTCAGTCGCGGGTACTACACCCGGGCCGTGATGGCGGCGTACGACTTCGACGGCACGACGCTCACTCAGCGCTGGGTGCTCGACTCGAACGACCCGGGCAACGAGGGCTTCTACGGAATGGGCAACCACAACCTGTCGGTCGCCGACGTCGACGGCGATCAGAAGGACGAGATCGTCTACGGATCGGCCACGGTCGACGACGACGGCACACTCCTGTACTCGACCGGCCTCGGCCACGGCGACGCGATCCACGTCTCGGACCTCGTGCCCTCGAACCCCGGCCTCGAGGTGTTCGCCGCACACGAGGAGATGAACGCCTCGGGCAACGTCGGGGCGACGATGCGCGACGCGCGTACGGGTGAGGTCCTGTGGTCCGTTCCCGCGGCCAAGGACACCGGTCGTGCCGCCTCCGGCGACATCGACCCGCGGCATGAGGGCGCCGAAGGCTGGGCGATCGGCGGTGATGCCGCGTGGAACTCCCCCGTCGGCCAGCTGAGGTCGTCCACGGGCGAGCTCATCGGCGAGCGCATCCCTGCGGCGAACTTCCTCGCCTGGTTCGACGGTGACCCGCTGCGGGAGATCGTCGACCACGACTGGAACGCCGAGACGTCCACGGGCGTGCCGACGGTGTCGAAGTGGAATTGGGAGACCGAGTCCAGCGACGTGATCCTGAAGGCCGAGGGTGCGCTCTCCAACAACAGCACCAAGGGCACGCCGAACCTGCAGGCGGACCTCTTCGGCGACTGGCGCGAGGAGATCGCCTGGCGCTCCGACGACTCGACCGAGTTGCGGATCTACTCGACCACCGACGAGACGGATCTGCGCCTGCGGACCCTGATGCACGATCCCGTGTATCGACTCTCGGTCGCGTGGCAGAACACCGGATACAACCAGCCGCCGCAGACGAGCTTCTTCCTCGGCGACGGCATGGAGCAGCCGCCGGCTCCGCGCATCGCGGTCACCGGCGACCCGTCTGGGGCAGTCGACCAGACGGCTCCCGTGGTGTCGGGGATGCCTGCCGACGGCACCCTGTTCGCCAGCACGTCGACCTTCACCGTGGACGTGACGGCCGCCGATCCCGAGTCGGGGGTGCGGACACTCGACGTCGCCTTCGACGGAGACCCCGTCGCACCGGGCCAGACGATCGACCTGGCCGACCTCGTCGGACCCCACACGGTCACGGTGAACGCGGTCAACCACGACGGCCTGGTCACCCGTGCGGAGGCTCAGATCCTGGTCTACGACGACGAGCGCCCGACGGCGAAGCCCGCACGGGGCACGCTGTCGACCGACTCCGGGTGGGACACCGGTCTGCATGACGGTGCGTTCACCGTGTCGATGAACCTCTGGCACGGCGTGAACGGCTCGGTGTTCCGGCTCTTCGAGAACGGCACGCTCATCGCGACGAAGCTGCTCGATGCCGACTCGCCTGAAGCCCAGCTCACCACGGTCTCGGTGAGCGGCCGCCCCAACGGCACATATGTGTACACGGGCGAGCTGGTCAACGCGAAGGGCACGACGTCGACGACATCCGTCACTGTCAAGGTCAAGGACGCCGCCCCCGGGGTGCCCGTGGTCAGCCACGACAACTGGGATCGCGACGGCAGCTACACCGTGACCACCGATCTCTGGTGGGGCACGAACGGCACCGAGTACCGGCTCTACGAGAACGGCGCTCTGATCGACACCCAGGCGCTGGTGACTGCCTCCCCCTCGCCGCAGCGCGCGAAGACGGCGATCACCGGTCGCGCGCCCGGCACATACGCCTATGTCGCCGAGTTCTCGAACGCTGCGGGCACGACCGCCTCGAGGAGTGTGACTGTGACGGTGAGGTGATCCGGCGATCCAGCCGAGGCATGGCCGGTCGCTTGACAGAGCGACCGGCCATGCTAGTGTTGGGACATTGAATGAAACGATTCAAAACCTCGATGAAGAGAGAACAACCATGACCCGCGTCGCGTTCCAGTTGCAGGTGCGTCCTGAACTGCTCGACGAATACCTCGCCCGTCACTCGCCCGTGTGGCCCGAGATGCTGGCTGAGATCGCGGCCGCCGGCCGCCGCAACTACTCGCTGTTCCTGGCCGACGGTGGCACGCTCGTCGGCTACTACGAGACCGATGACGATGCCGCGGCGCAGGCCTACCTCGCCGCCTCCCCCGTCGCCGCGCGCTGGGAGGCCGAGATGGGCCGCTTCTTCGTCGATCTCGACGGGCGCCCCGACCAGGCCGCCACCGCGCTCACCGAGGTGTTCAACCTCGAAGACCAGCTCGCCGACGCCGGCAGCTCCGCAGCATCCGACATCGATCACCACGACACCGACAACCGCAACGACACCGAAGGCAGCGCCTCATGAGCATCCTCTCGTCCGACAACCTCGCAGCTCTCGAGCAGCAGGGCATCGAGCTCCCCAGCTGGGCGTTCGGCAACTCCGGCACCCGCTTCAAGGTGTTCGGCACGCCTGGCACCCCGCGCGACCCGTGGGAGAAGATCGCGGATGCCGCGCAGGTCAACAAGTACACCGCGCTCGCCCCGTCCGTCGCCCTGCACATCCCGTGGGACCTCGTCGACTCGTTCTCCGATCTGCGCAAGCATGCCGAAGACCTCGGCGTGACCCTCGGCACGGTCAACTCCAACACCTTCCAGGACGACGACTACAAATTCGGCGCCCTGACCCATGAAGACCCCACGATCCGCCAGAAGGCGATCGACCACCACCTCGCCTGCATCGACGTGATGGATGCCACGGGCAGCCGCGACCTGAAGATCTGGCTTGCCGAGGGCTCGAACTACCCCGGCCAGGCCGACCTGCGCGGCCGGCAGGACCGCCTGCAGGAGTCGCTGCAGCAGATCTACGCACGGCTCGGCGACGACCAGCGACTCGTGCTCGAGTACAAGTTCTTCGAGCCGGCGTTCTACCACACCGATGTTCCCGACTGGGGTACGTCGTACGCTCAGGTCTCCTCCCTCGGCGACAAGGCGATGGTGTGCCTCGACACCGGCCACCACGCCCCCGGCACGAACATCGAGTTCATCGTCATGCAGCTGCTGCGCCTCGGCAAGCTCGGCTCGTTCGACTTCAATTCGCGCTTCTACGCCGATGACGACCTCATCGTCGGCGCGGCCGACCCGTTCCAGCTGTTCCGCATCCTGTTCGAGGTCGTCCGCGGCGGCGGCCTGAACAACCCCGACGTGGCCTTCATGCTCGACCAGTGCCACAACGTCGAAGACAAGATCCCCGGCCAGATCCGCTCGGTGCTGAACGTGCAGGAGATGACGGCCCGCGCGCTGATCGTCGACCGCGAGGCACTGTCCGCCGCGCAGAAGTCCGGCGACGTTCTGGCAGCGAACGCCGTCTTCATGGATGCGTTCTACACCGACGTGCGTCCGGCTCTCGCCGAATGGCGCGAGTCGCGCGGCCTCCCCGCCGACCCGATGGCGGCCTACGCCGAGTCGGGCTACCAGCAGCAGATCGCCGCCGACCGCGTCGGCGGCGTGCAAGCCGGCTGGGGCGCCTGAGCCCGCACCCCGACCCGTCGGGATGCGGGAGCCGATCCCCGCATCCCGACGTCCCACCGACAGAACGGATGACGCTGTGAGCGACGAGGTGCTCGACGGCCCGCATGGGCCGCTGCGCGTGCGGGTGTACGCGCCGACCTCCCCCGCAGGGCCCGGCCTCGTCTGGGTGCACGGAGGCGGCTTCGCGGCCGGCGAGCTCGAGATGCCCGAGGCAGACTGGGTCGCGCAGAGATTCGCAGACCGCGGCATCGTCGTGGTGTCGGTGGATTACGCGCTCGCTCCGTTCCCGCGCACCTGGCCCGCAGCGTCGGGAGCCCCCGAGCGAGACGGCGTGCACTATCCCGTCGCGTCCGACGAGGTCGAGGCCGCGTTCCGCTGGGCCACGGAGTCGGATCTTGCCCGAGGCCCCTGGTCGATCGGCGGAGCGAGCGCCGGCGGCAACCTCGCCACGGGGGTGGCTCTTCGCCTCAGCCACGGCACGGGTCCGGCACCCGCACTCGCCGTGCTCGCGTACCCGACGCTGCACGCCGTGCAGGGCACGCCGGATGCCACGCTGCGCTCAGCTCTCGACGCGAACCCTGACGCCGACGTGTTCGGCCCGGAGCCGGTGCGCGGGATGTACGAGAACTACCTCGGCGGGCCGGCCGAAAGCGGCGACATCTACGCCGTGCCCGGCACGGCATCCGTCGCCCAGCTGTCGCACTTCCCCGCCACGATCATGATCAACGGCGAGGTCGACGAGCTGCGCGTCTCGGGCGAGGCGTTCGGCGCCTCGCTGCGCGACGCCGGCGTCGACCTCGACATCTCGACCGAGCCGGGCACCCGCCACGGCCACCTCAATCAGCCCGAACTCGCGGCAGCGGCAGCATCGATCGACCGCTTCGCCGCACGCATCCTCGCTCTCTGAACGGCTCGTCGCTGCGGCCGGTCGCCCGCTCGCGGTTCAGCTGACCGCCACGAGCTCATCGAAGCGCGCTCGCCTGGCCGCGTAGGCGTCGTGGCGACGGGCATCGGGTCGGAACTCGGCCTCGACGGCGTGCGCGATGCTTCGCGTCGACTCGAACGAGGCGAGACGGCCCGTGGCGACGCCGGCGAGCATGGCCGCTCCCTGTGCTGCACCATGCCCACTGGCCGGTCGATAGACAGGGATGCCGAGCACATCGGACTTGATCTGCAGCCAGGCGTCCGACGAGGCCCCGCCTCCCGTGCTGATCAGCTCATCGATCGCATAGCCGGCGGCTCTCATCGCGTCGATATCGCGGGCCAGAGACAGAGCGTTCCCTTCCATCGCCGCGAGCATGAGGTCGGTGCCGTCTGTCGTGAGATCGACACCGGCGATGAGGCCGCGCGCGTCGGCATTCCAGGTGGGAGTGCGCTCGCCGGCAAGACTCGGCACCATCGTCACCCGACCGGGTCGGTGCTTGGAGAGGATGCGCTCTGCCGAACGGAGATCTGCGGACGAATCGAGCCCGTTGACCCAGTCGATCGTCGCGCCGGCAGTCACCTGAGCCGTGATCAGCAAGTCGACGTCCGGCACGCAATGCCGGGAGTGGATGAAGCCGACGACGGCTGCTCCGCGAGGGACCGCGAGCATCGTGACACTCGAGAAGCCGGTCATGTCGACGAGCGGATCACCCGCCGTGAGCACTCCGGCCTCGAGCGCTGATCCGATCGCATCGATGCCGCCGGCGACCACCGGCGTGCCGGCGGGAAGCCCTGTATCGGACGATGCAACGAGAGTCACCACTCCGACCACGTCGGTTGACCGCACCAGCGGCGCGAGCAGCGAGAGAGCGGGCACCGCATCGCGAAGCCGATCGGGGAAGTCGCCGACCTCGTCGTTGAACCCCTGCATCAACGATGCGGTGGTGTCGTCGAGCGCACTGACTCCCGTCAGCCTGCGCACCAGGTAGCCATTGGTCGAGAGCACGGCGGCCGCGGCGTCCAGGGATTCGGCGCGGTGCTGCGTCAGCCAGAGCAGCTTGGCCGTTCCGAAGAACGGGTCAGCGCCGTTACGCGAGTGCGGCACGAGCTCGCCGATGGTGCGGGCCTCCGATGCCGCCCGCCGGTCGAGCCAAGTGAGCGCTGGGCCCGTGGCGTCGCCGCTCGCATCGACGGGAACGAAGGTCGGCGCCTGAGAGGTCACGGCGACGGCGAGCACCTCGAGCCCGGGGATCACCGCGGCGAGCGCTGCCCGCAGGGCGGTCCACCACTGGCTCGCGTCCTGCTCGGCGCTCGCCCCGTCTGTCTTCGTGGGGTACGCGACCGAGTGGTCGGCGACCCTCCGCCCCTCGAGATCGATGGCGACGACCTTGACGGAGCTGGTGCCGGCATCGATCCCCAGAAGCGCGGCCGTCACAGCAGCGCCGCCCGGGCACCGTCGGTGAGCGGGTTCATCGCCGGCTCCCCGTGCAGGAACCGACGCAGCTCCTCTGCGACTCCGCGCGCCGCCCGCACCGCAGTCTCCTGGCTCGCACCGGCGATGTGCGGCGTGACGACGACGTCGCGGCCGTCCTTCGCAAGGCGGAACAGTGCATGGCCGAAGTCGACCGGCTCCTCGGGATACACGTCGAACGCAGCGCCGCCGAGACCTCCGCTCTCGATCGAAGCGGCGACGGCGTCGTAGTCGACCAGACCGCCGCGCGCGGCGTTGACGAGCAGGGCACCCGGCTTCATGAGTGCGAGCGTATCGCCGTTCACCATGTGCGCGGTCTCGGGCGTCAGTCGGGCGTGCACCGACACGAGGTCACTGCGACGGAAGACCTCGTCGGAGGTCGACACCTGCTCGATGCCGTCCGCGAGTCGCCCGGAGGGGAGATAGGGGTCGAACACCAGCACCCGCGCGCCCATCGCGGCGAAGGTCCGCGCGACGTGCGAGCCGACGGCACCCGCTCCGAGGAGGCCGATCACAGAGCCCGCGACCTCACGACCCACGGCGTCGGAGCGATACAGGTCGCCGCGCCAGTTCGACGCCATCATGCTCGCCTGCGCCAGGGGTATGCGACGCATCAGGGCGAGCGCCAGCCCGATCGTCATCTCCGCGGTGGCGACGCCGTTGCGGCCCGGCACGTTGGCGACCTGGATGCCACGATCGCGGGCCGCCTCGATGTTGACGTTGGTGGGCCCTCCGCGCGAGACGCCGATGAACCGCAGCTCGGGCACGGCATCCATCACCCTTTCGGTCAGGGGCGCGAGCTGGGTGACGATTGCCGTCGAGCCCTGCAGCGAGTCGATGAGCTCGTCCTCAGACCCTGACGCCTCGTCGACCTCACCCACGCGTCCGAACGGGACGTCGGGCCAGCCGAACTCGGTCTCGACGATGTCGATGCCCTCGGGCAGCGCTCGCTCGAGCTCCTCCCGGAACAGGGAGGAACGGATGAAGCGGTCACCGGCGGCGAGCACTCGGATCATGATGGTGCTGGTCCTTTTCCGTCGCGGTCGAGCCGCGACATTCAGGGGAGGGACTACAGAGTGGCCACCCGCGCTCACGGGTGGCCACCGGGGCGTCAGCCGCCGTAGATCTCGTCGAAGTAGTCCTGGGCGTTGGAGCTGTCGATGACCTCGATGGGCATGTACTGGTCCTTCTCCACGTCCTCACCCGCGAGCAGGTCGAGGGTGATGTCGATCAGGGCACGACCGTGGGCCTTTCCGCCGCCGAGGCTGATCGACGTCTTCTGCGGGTCGCCGTTGATGATGTTCTGGATCTCGTTCTCGGTAGCATCGATGCCGAAGAGCCCGAACGAGTCGTAGTCGGTGACACCGGCGGACTTCACGCCCTCGTTGCCGCCGACTGCGCCGCCGCCGCCGATCGTGGCGATCACCTTGAGGTCGGGGTTCGCCTGGAGGAAGTTCTCCGCATTGGCGACGCCGTCCTCTGCAGTGAGTGCGGGCGCGGTGCCGACGAGCTCGGCGTTCGGAGCCAGCTCGGCGATGGCCTCCTTGATGCCGTTCGCGCGGTCGATGATCTCGGGGAAGCGCGGCAGGTCCATCAGCGCCCACTGCACGGTCTCGTCCGCGTCGAAGTTGTCGTTGATCCAGGCGGCAGCCGCCTCGCCGTTGGCGTAGCCGGTGTTGTAGGCGTCGACCAGGTACTGCGCGTCGTAGTTCTCGAGGACCTGCGTGTAGCCGACGACCTTGATGCCGGCGTCCTGGGCCTTCTTGGTGACGTCGACCAGCGCGTTCGCGTCGACGGCGCAGATGATGATCGTCGAGACGCCCTGCTGGATGAAGTTCTCGATCTGGGTCACCTGGGCGGCGGCATCGTTGCGCGCGTCCACGTACGTGACGCTGAGGCCCTCTTCAGCGCCGTACGACTCCGCCTCCTGCACGAGCTCCGCCCAGACGGGGTTGCTCAGGTCGGAGAACGTGATGCCGACGCTCTGATCGCCACCGGCCGAGGCATCTCCGCCACCGCCCGGTCCGCTCGGAGAGACGGCGGTGCAGCCGGAGAGCAGCAGTGCAGCGACGACGCCGGCGACTGCGGCGATCTTGCCGAACTTCTTCATGATGGTTCCTTACTGTGTCGGGTGCGGTCGTCCGTCTTTGAAACGACCGCCGGAGGGGTGTCAGGAGGTGGATGCCGGGACGGTCGGCACGGTGAGCGGCACGCCGCCGATCTGCTTGCGTCGGCCGGGAGAGTTCTTCGACATCGCGTCATAGATGACGGCGATGAGGAGGATGGCTCCCTTGATGAGGAGCTGCACGTACTCGCTGACATTGATCAGCACGAGTCCGTTGTCGAGGACGCCGACGATGAGGACGCCGATGAACGCCCCGAAGAGCCGACCGCGCCCACCCATCACGCTGATGCCGCCGAGCACACAGGCCGTCAGCACGCTGAACTCGAAGCCGGCGCCCGTGGCGGACTGCGCCGAGTTCAGTCGCGAGAGGAGCAGGATCGCGCCGATCGCAGTGAAGAAGCCGCACAGGGCGTACACGAGGATCAGGGTGCGGCGGGTGTTGACGCCGGAGAGTCTGGCCGCCTCGACGTTGTTGCCGATCGCATAGAAGTAGCGGCCGATGTACGTCTTGTTGAGGACGAAGAGGCCCACACCCCATACGGCGATGAGGAAGAACAGCGAGACGGGGATGATGCCGAACACCGCGCCCTGGCCGAGCAGCGAGAACTCCGCGGGGAATCCGAAGATCGGCAGACCTTTGGAGATCAGGTAGCTCAGTCCGTTGAGCATCATCATCATCGACAGGGTCACGATCAGGGGTGCGACTCCTGTGAGCGTGATGATGAGACCGTTGATGACGCCGATCAGCGTGCCGAGCGCGAGCGCGGCGAGGCAGGCCAGGTACCAAGGGAGCCCGACCTGCGCCATGAGCATGCCCGTGACGACCACGTTGAGTGAGATCTGATAGCCGACCGACAGGTCGATGCCACCGGTGATCAGCACGAAGGAGAAGCCGACGGCGACGATGCCGAGCGTCGCGACCTGCCGCGCGATGTTGAAGATGTTGCTCGGGTCGAGGAAGTTCGGGGTCATCAGGCTGAATGCGATGATGAGGACGACGAGCACCAGGACGATGCCGATGTCCTTGATCCGTGGCAGTGCGATTTTCATGCGGGCTCTCCTTGCGCGGCCAGGGCCATCACGGTCTCCTGGGTGATCTCGTTCTTGTGGAGGATCCCCTCCTGGTTGCCTTCGCGGAGCACGACGACGCGGTCGGACATGCCGATCAGCTCCTCCATGTCGGACGAGATCATCAGGATCGTCTTGCCCGCCGCAGCGAGCCGGTTCATGATCAGGTAGATCTCAGCCCTCGCTCCGACGTCGATGCCGCGGGTCGGCTCGTCGAAGATCAGCACCTCCGGGTCGGTCGCAAGCCATTTCGCGAGGACGACCTTCTGCTGGTTTCCTCCGCTGAGGTTGCCGACGATCTCAGCGCCGCTCGGGGCCTTGATGCGGAGGTCGGTCATGTACTCGGCCGTGAGGTCGCGCTCGGCCTTCGGCGAGATGACCGTTGCCCGAGACAGCTGCTTCTTCAGCAGAGGCAGTGTGATGTTCTCGGCGATACTGAAAGGCAGCACGAGGCCGTGTCGCTTGCGATCCTCGGGCACGAGCGCGATGCGATTGCGGATCGCCTGGATCGGCGACCGCGAGACGACCGAGCGTCCGTGCAGCGTCACCTCTCCCGCGTCGATCCGCTTGGCGCCGAACAGCAGCTCCATGAGCTGGGTCCGCCCCGCGCCGATGAGGCCGGCGAAGCCGAGGATCTCCCCCGCTCGCGCCTCGAAGGTGATGCCTCGCACGCCGTTGCCGCTGACGCCGTCGACCCGCAGGGTGACCTCGCCCGGCGAGAAGTCCCTGGTCGGGTATCCCTCGGTCAGCTCGCGGCCGACCATCAGGTTGATGAGCTCGCGCCTCGTGGTCTCGGAGGTGTTCTTCGTGGCGATGTACTGACCGTCACGCAACACCGATACCCGATCGGACAGGCGGAAGATCTCCTCCATACGGTGCGAGATGTACACGATCGTCATGCCCTCGGCGCGCAGCGCGTCGACGACCTTGTACATCGCCTCGACCTCGGAGGCCGTGAGGGGGGCGGACGGCTCGTCCATGATGAGCAGCCGAGCGTTGCGAGACAGAGCCTTCGCGATCTCGACGATCTGCTGGTAACCGGTGGTCAGGTCGCCGACGAGCTCGCGCGGGTCGATCTTCACCCCCAGCCGGGAGAACAGCTGCTCCGCCTTGGCGTTCATGCGCTTGCGATCGAGCACAGGCCCCCGCAGCAGGTAGTGCCCGAGGAACACGTTCTCTGCCGCGTTCAATGTCGGCACGAGCGTGAACTCCTGATAGATCACTGCGATGCCGAGGTCCTGCGCGAGGGCGGGGGTGAGCTTGTCGTACGCCTGGCCGTCGACGACGATCGAGCCGGCGCTGGGCTCGACAGCGCCGGCGAGGATCTTGATGAGCGTCGACTTGCCCGCCCCGTTCTCGCCGACGATCGCGTGCACCTCGCCGGCGCGCAGGTCGAGCGACACACCACCGAGGGCAGTCACGCCGGGGTAGAGCTTGGTGATGTCCGTCAGCGCGACGTCGATCGCCGAAGGTGTCGGCAGGGCTTCGTCCACGACGCTCATCCGCTCACCACGGTTCGGTTCGGATTCGGGCTCCGAGTAACCATGAACACACTCCTTCGTGCTGACCTGTTCGAACCAGAATGTTCGATCAAGTTAGCTTTTGTCAAGTTCTGTGTGAAAAGAATCACACGACAGAACATCGACCAGACGTCGGAGTGGAGGGCGCCGGGTCAGAGGATGGTCGGAACCGCCTGTGCGTACAGGGCGAGTTCCGGCGAATCCGCATCGAGTTCGGTGGCGAGGGCAGCCACCTTGGCGAGGGGCACGGAGGCCGCCGTGGCAGTCCCGTCGAGCTTCTCGGCATGCACGCCGATCACGATGTGCGCAGACGATCGGGCGAAGGCGCGCTTGAGCTCCGCCTCCTCCAGGGTGTCCTCGTAGCAGGCGCGATCATCGACCGCCGCCGCCGAGGCGAAGAAGCTCGAGAACCGCATGCTCTCGAGAAACGCCGTCGCGACCGGTCCGATGAGGGAATCCGACCGCCGATCGGCGGCCCCGCCAGTGAGAATCGCGGTCACGCCTGGCTTGTCCTGAAGCGCATGGAACGTGGAAAGCCCATTCGTCACGACCGTGAGATCGTCGCTGGCGACGATCTCCTGAGCGAGCCGGTTGATCGTCGTGGACGAGTCCATCGCGATCACTCCGCTCGTGGGCACGAGCGGAAGCAGCTTCGCGGCGATGAGCGCCTTCTCCTCAGCATGCGACCGCTCACGCCCATGAAAGCTGACCGGGCCGCTGTACACGGCGCCACCGCGGACACGACGTGCGATTCCGCGCTCCTCCATCGCGGTGAAGTCGCGGCGCACGGTCATCTCACTCACTCCCAAAGAATGCGCCGCATCGGCGAGCGAGATCGCCTTGGACTCCTTGAGGCGCGCGAGAAGCCAGTTCCACCGTTCCTCAGCCGCCAGTGACTTCACATGTTCAGTATATGAAAGGGGCAAGATCTCACACGATCTAACACGGGGATTCGCGGCAGCCCGGATAGATTCCTCTTATGGGTCTCACGGGCAATCTCGATGCACAGCGCCGACGAGAGGAGTTGGTCAGCCTCGCCGGGTCGCCTCAGGGAGTGCAGATCGACGCCGCGGCTGAGCTGTTCGGGGTGTCGAGCATGACGATCCGCCGCGACCTCCTCGAGCTCGAGGCGGAAGGGCTCATCCGACGCATTCGCGGCGGCGCCACCGCCTCGCCGCGAGCCCGCCCCTTCGATGCTCGTCGGGCGATCCGCGCATCGGCGAAACGCTCCGCCGCCGAGAAGGCGCTGCGGTTCGTGCCGCAGGCGGGCACGATCGCCCTCGATGCGTCAACCACGATCAGCATGCTCGCCTCGATGATCGGCCCCCGGAACGGTCTGACCGTGTACACGAACTCCTTCGAGACGTTCCAGATCCTGCATCCCGTCGACGGAGTGACCGCTGTCCTGTCCGGAGGAGTCGCAGAACCGAGCACAGGGAGCTTCGTCGGGCCCGTCGCCAGACAGAGTCTGCGCTCGGTCTACTTCGACGTCTTCTTCACCTCAGCCGATGCCGTGGATGCAGAGGACGGCACCTCGGAGGTGTCGCCGGATGAGGCGGAGCCCAAGCAGGCCATGGCGGCGAACGCATCGACCGTGATCCTGTGCACGGACTCCAGCAAGCTGGGGCGCCGATCAGTCGCACGGGCACTGCATTCGACCGACTTCCAGGTGCTCGTCACCGAACTCGACCCTCAGCACGCAGCTCTCGACGAATTCCGCGTCGGGGATCGGGAGATCCTGTAGCACCCTTCCCTTGGCCGTCACATCATGTTAGATTTCACATGACATCACATTCCGCATTCGGCCGACTGTGCTCTGACGTCAGGGAGACTCCATGACCAACCCCACCGCCGCCGCCCTCATCGAGCGGTCGAACCGCCTGGGCGCCGACCCGAAGAACACCAACTACGCCGGCGGCAACACGTCGGCGAAGGGCACCGAGACCGACCCGGTCACGGGTCAGCCCGTCGAGCTGATGTGGGTCAAGGGTTCGGGTGGAGACCTGGGGACGCTCAAGGAGCAGGGGCTCGCCGTGCTGCGCCTCGACCGCATGCGCGCACTCGTCGACGTCTATCCGGGTCTTGACCGCGAAGACGAGATGGTCGCCGCGTTCGACTACTGCCTGCACGGCAAGGGCGGTGCAGCTCCGTCGATCGACACCGCGATGCACGGCCTCGTCGACGCCGCGCACGTCGACCATCTGCACCCCGACTCGGGCATAGCGATCGCCACCGCGGCCGACGGCGAAGAGCTGACGGCGAAGATCTTCGGAGACAAGGTCGTATGGGTTCCGTGGCGTCGCCCCGGCTTCCAGCTCGGACTCGACATCGCCGCGATCAAGGCGAAGAACCCGCAGGCGATCGGCACGATCCTCGGCGGCCACGGCATCACGGCGTGGGGTGACACGTCGGAGGAGGCCGAGGCCAACTCTCTGTGGATCATCGACACCGCAGCCGCCTACATCGAGGCGAACGGCAAGTCCGACCCGTTCGGCGGCATCCGCGCCGGCTTCGAGGCGCTTCCCGAGGCCGAACGCCGCGAGCGCGCTGCGGCCCTCGCCGGCACGATCCGCGGCATCGCGTCAACCGACAAGCCGATGGTCGGCCACTTCACCGACTCCGACGTCGTCCTCGACTTCCTCGCCTCGGATCGCGCCCCCGAACTCGCAGCCCTCGGCACCAGCTGCCCCGACCACTTCCTGCGCACCAAGGTCAAGCCGCTGATCCTCGACCTGCCCGTCACGGCGTCCGCCGAGGAGCAGATCACCCGCCTGCACGAGCTGCACACCGAGTACCGCGCCGACTACCAGGCCTACTACGACGCCCACGCCACCAGCGAGTCGCCCGCGATCCGCGGCGCCGACCCGCTGATCGTGCTCGTGCCCGGCATCGGGATGTTCTCCTACGGTGCGAACAAGCAGACCGCCCGCGTCGCCGGAGAGTTCTACGTCAACGCGATCAATGTGATGCGCGGCGCCGAAGCGCTGTCGACCTACTCCCCCATCTCGGACGCCGAGAAGTTCAACATCGAGTACTGGGCGCTGGAGGAGGCGAAGCTGCAGCGCATGCCGAAGCCGAAGTCGCACCAGGGTCGCATCGCGTTCGTCACCGGAGCCGCCAGCGGCATCGGCAAGGCCATCGCCACGCGTCTCGCTGCCGAGGGTGCGTGCGTCGTCATCGCCGACCTCGACCTCGAGAAGGCACAGGCCGCTGCGGCCGAGCTCGGGAACACCGACGTCGCGATCGGCGTCGCGGCGAACGTCGCGGATGCGGATGCCATCCAGGCCGCGCTGAACGACGCAGTCCTCGCGTTCGGTGGTGTCGACCTCGTCGTCAACAACGCCGGACTCTCGCTGTCGAAGCCGCTGCTCGAGACCACCGAGAAGGACTGGGACCTGCAGCACGACGTCATGGCCAAGGGCTCGTTCCTCGTGTCGAAGGCCGCAGCGCGCGTGCTGATCGACCAGAAGCTCGGCGGTGACATCATCTACATCTCGTCGAAGAACTCGGTCTTCGCCGGCCCGAACAACATCGCCTACTCGGCGACGAAGGCCGACCAGGCGCACCAGGTGCGGCTGCTCGCGGTCGAGCTCGGCGAGTTCGGCATCCGCGTCAACGGCATCAACCCCGACGGCGTCGTGCGCGGCTCGGGCATCTTCGCCTCCGGCTGGGGCGCGAACCGCGCAGCCACCTACGGCGTCGCCGAAGAGGACCTCGGCCAGTACTACGCCAACCGCACGATCCTCAAGCGCGAGGTCGTTCCCGAGAACGTGGCGGATGCCGTCTACGTGCTCACCGGCCCCGAGCTCAGCCGCACCACGGGCCTGCACATCCCGGTCGATTCCGGCGTCGCCGCGGCGTTCCTGCGATGACGGTCCGGTCCGTCGCCGCCGTCGACCTCGGGGCGACCAGCGGTCGCGTCATGATCGGGCGGATCGGCGACGGCCGGCTCGACCTCGAACTCGTCTCGCGGTTCCCCAACGGGCCTGTCGAGCGCGAGGACGGCCTGCACTGGGACTTCGGCGCGCTCTACGAGCACGTGGTGGCAGGTCTCGCCGAGGCCGTGCGCCGGGAGCCGGGCATCGAGAGCATCGGCATCGACTCCTGGGCCGTCGATTACGGCCTGCTGAAAGACGGCGAGCTTCTCGCCGAGCCGTTCCACTATCGCGACGAGCGCACGGCGCGCGGGGTCGACGAGGTGCACGCCGAGGCTCCGTTCGCCGAGCTGTACGGGCGCAACGGACTGCAGTTCCTGCCGTTCAACACGCTCTACCAGTACCGCGTCGACGCCCGCCTCGCCGATGCCGACACCGCCCTGCTGATCCCCGACCTCATCGCGTTCCTGCTCACCGGAACAGCTGTGGCCGAGCGGACCAACGCCTCGACGACGGGCCTCTTGGGCGTCGAGACGGGCGAGTGGGACGCAGAGCTCGCCGAGCGCCTCGGCATCCCGTCGAGCATCCTGCCCTCGCTCGTCGACCCTGGCGAGACGATCGGCACACTCCGCGCAGAGCTGGCCGAGCGCATCGGCAAGGAGCTGCCCGTGATCGCGGTCGGCTCGCACGACACGGCATCCGCTGTCGTCGCCGCTCCCCTGTCGACGCCGCACTCGGCCTACATCTCGTGCGGCACCTGGGGACTGGTCGGCGTCGAGCTGACCGAGCCGGTGCTGACGGATGCTGCGCGCGAGGCGAACTTCACTCATGAGCTCGGCGTCGACCGGCGCTACCGCTTCCTGCACAACGTCACGGGGCTCTGGCTGCTGAGCGAGACCGTGCGCGCGTGGGAGGCGGAAGACGGATCGTCGATCGACCTCCCGGGGCTGCTGGCCGCGGCATCCGCTGTCACCGATGATGTGCCGATCTTCGACGCGAACGACTCGTCGCTCAGCGCACCCGGAGACATGCCCGCACGCATCGCGGCGCTGCTCGGGGGTGCCGCGCCGACGACGCGGCCCGCGTTCGCCCGCTCGATCGTCGAGTCGATCGCGACGGCTTTCGCGGACGCCGTGCAGACGGCATCCGATCTGTCGGGGCGCGAACTCGACAGCATCCATCTGGTGGGAGGCGGCTCGTTGAACCGTCTGCTGTGCCAGGCGACGGCCGATCGCACCGGTCTTCCGGTGCTCGCAGGCCCCGTCGAAGCGACCGCCCTCGGCAACGTGCTCGTGCAGGCGCGAGCCCTCGGCGCTGCCCCTGCCTCTCTCGAGGAGCTGCGCGCCTTGGTCGCCGCCACGCACGAGCCGGAGCGCTTCGACCCGCGCTGACTCACACCCGTCGCAGCCGCACATTCGGCTGCCCGGATCACGGATGGATGCCGAGAACACCCTTTCTCAGCATCCATCCGTTTTTTCGGCATGCATCTGTACCCGTCGACGCAGGGGCGGGTGCAAAATGCCGGTGCGGGATGCCGGTGCGGGATCCCCGTTCGGATGCGGATGCCGGCCGCGTCGGGCGCCGAAGAAGGAACGATCCCGACACACGAAAAGGGCGCCGGAGCCGAAGCCCCGACGCCCCCACGAATTCGACTCAGAAGTCGAACTCGCCGATGTTGTCTGCGTTGAACTCGAACGGGTCGCCGAGCAGCACGACGCCGTCAGCGCCGACCGTGTACTCGCCGAGCTCGCCGGCCTCGAAGGTGTCGCCCTCTTCGCCGGTGATGTCGCCCTCGATCAGTGCCTTCGACGCGAATGCCGCCAGGTAGCCGAGGTCGGCCGGGTTCCAGAGTGCGAAGGCGGTGACGGTGCCGTCCTCGACGTACTCGCGCATCTGGTTCGGGGTGCCGAGACCGGTGATCGCGACCTTGCCCTTGTAGTCCGAGGTCGAGACGTAGCGAGCGGCAGCAGCGATGCCGACCGTGGTGGGCGAGATGATGCCCTTCAGGTTCGGGTGGCTCTGCAGAAGGGCTGCGGTCTTGTCGAACGACGTCTGGTCGTCGTCGTCACCGTAGACGGTCTCGACGATCGTGATGTCGGGGTACTCGCTGGCGACGTACTCCTTCATCAGGTCGATCCAGGCGTTCTGGTTGGTCGCGTTGGCCGATGCCGACAGGATCGCGACCTCGCCGGCTCCGCCGATCTGGTCGGCGATCAGGTCGACCTGCACCTTGGCGATGCCCTCGGAGTCGGCCTGGTTGATGAACAGGTCGCGGCACTCGGGGTTGGTGTCGGAGTCGAAGGTGACGACCTTGACGCCCGCGTCACGCGCCTCGTTCAGGGCGTCGCAGATCGCCTTCGGGTCGTTGGCCGAGACGACCAGCGCGCCGACGGCCTGCTGCGTCGCGGTGTTGATGTAGCTGACCTGGGCGTCGGGGGTGGCCTCGGCCGGCCCGACCTCGGCGAACGTGCCGCCGAACTCGTCGACGGCGGTCTTGCCGCCCTCGCTCGAGGTGTCGAAGTACGGGTTGCCGAGGTTCTTCGGCAGGAACGTGATCGACAGGTTGTCCGATCCGCCGCCCTCCCCCGAGCCCGAACCGGAGCCGCCCGAGCCGCCGCTGGTGTCGGCGCAGCCGGTCAGCACGAGCGCTGCGGCCACGGCGACCGCCGCGAACCCCCCGATCTTCTTACGTGCAAACATCATTGTTCTTCCTTTCGTGATGATCACCGCTGGCGGGTGCCGACGATGTGAGGCTGCCTCATGGTGCGGGAGAGGCTGCTACGCGGAGTGGCGGACCGGCTTTCGCTCGCACGCGCTGCGCCCAAGCGAGGACGCTGGCTGCGACGACCGAGAAGATCAGCAGACCGCCGGTGATGATGTTGATGACGTCGGAGGTGACGCCCGCGAGGCGAAGGCTGCTGCCGAGCACCCCGATCAGGAGCACCGCTGCGACGACACCGTGCAGGTGCCCGCGACCGCCGAAGACCGAGACGCCGCCGAGCACCACCGCCGCGATCACCTGCAGCTCGAGCCCTGTGGCGTTGTCGCCTCGGGCGCTGCCGAACCGCAGCGTGTAGAAGATGCCCGCGAACGCGGCGACCACACCCGAGAGCACGAACAGGATGAACTTCGTCCGCTCCACGTTGACGCCCGAGAAGCGTGCGGCATCCTTCGACAGCCCGATCGCGAACACTCCGCGACCGAACGGGGTGAAGTGCAGCAGCACCGCGAACAGCACCAGCAGGATCAGGAACGGGATCACGATGTACGGGATCGTGGTGCCGGCGATCTTCGCCTTCGCGAGAGCGGTCCAGGTCTCGGGGAAGTCGGTGACGGCTGTGGTGCCGAGCAGGCCGACCGCGAGACCGCGGAAGAGCGCGAGCGTGCCGATCGTGACCGCGAGCGACGGGAGGCCGACCACCGTGACGAGGAAGCCGTTGAACGCGCCGCCCACCACGCCGACGAGCAGGGCGGCGAGGGCGGCGACCTCGAACGGAGCGCCGGATTCGGTGAGCACACCGGTCACGACACTGGCGAGACCGACCATGGATCCCACCGAGAGGTCGATCTCCCCGGTGATCATGACGAGCGTCATCGGCAGGGCGATCAACAGGATCGGCGCGACGTCGAGCAGCAGGTAGTTCGCCGTGATCGGCTGGGCGAATCCGCGGATCGTGACAGCCGCGACGATCGTCACCAGGACGAGCAGCGCGATGATCGCGAACTCGCGGTTGATGAAGATGCGCCGCCAGAGCGGACGGTCGTAGTCGCGGATGACGCGCGTCGACATGGTCGTCGTTGTCGTGGTCATGATTCGTCCCTCGCCTCGATGAGCTGGCGTCTCTGTCTGACCGCGAGCACCCGGTCGAGCACGATGGCCCCGATGATGAGCACACCGACGACGGCACGCTGCCAGAAGTCCGGGATGCCGAGAATGGGCAGGGCGCGGTTGATGGTCATCAGGAGCATCGCGCCGATGGCCGCGCCCCAGACCGTTCCGACGCCGCCGGTGATCGCGATGCCGCCGATGACGGCGGCACCGACCGCATCCAGCTCCCAGCCGCTGCCCGCCTGAGAACTGATCGATCCGTAGCGGGCGGCGTAGAAGACGCCGGCGAGACCTGCGAGTGCGCCCGAGAGGACGAACGCCGAGAGCACGCGGCGGGTGACCTTGAGACCGTAGAGCTCTGCGGCAGACGGGTCGGATCCGATCGCGTAGTACTCACGACCGCCGCGGATGTTGCGCAGATACCAGGCGGCGAGCGCGAGCACGATCACCGCGATGATCGTCAGCACCGGGATGAAGAGGATCTGCTGCGTGCCGAGCGCGAGGAAGCCCTTCGGCATGTCGGAGGCGTTGATGCGGTCGCTGCCGGTCCAGAGCACGTTTATGCCGCGGTAGGCATACAGCGTGCCGAGGGTGATCACCATGGCCGGCACCTTCGCGAACGCGACCAGCGCGCCGTTCACGAGGCCGAGGAACGCGCCGAGCAGCACGGCTGCGATCACGACGACCACGATCGGGATGCCGGGCACGTCGACGAACAGGCGTCCGGTCAGGTAGGCCGTCAGGCCCATCACCGATCCGACCGACAGGTCGACGTTGCGCGTGATGATGACGATCGCCTGACCCACCGCGACGAGCATGAGGATCGACGGCGTCAGCAGCAGGTCGCGCCAGCCGTCGGAGCTGAAGAGGAAGGCGGGGTTCTTCACCGTGGCGGCGATCACGACGAGCACGAGCGCGGCGAGGATGCCGAACTCACGTGCACGGCCGATGCCGCCGGGCTTCTTCGCGATCGCCGGAGCGGCGGCCGCGGGTGCGGTGGTGGTGCTCATGAGTGCAGCTCCGATGAGTGGGTGGCGGCGAACATGACGTTCTCACTGGTGGCGTCGTCGCGGGAGATCTCGGCGGTGATGCGGCCCTCGCGCATCACGAGCACGCGGTCGGCCATGCCGAGGACCTCGGGCAGCTCGGACGAGATCATGAGGATCCCCAGGCCTTCGCCCGCGAGCTGCGAGAGCAGCCGGTGCACCTCGGACTTCGTGCCGACGTCGATGCCTCGGGTCGGCTCGTCGATGATCAGCACGCGCGGATCGGTGGCCAGCCACTTGGCCAGCACGACCTTCTGCTGGTTTCCTCCGGAGAGGGTGGATGCCACGGTGTCGAGCGCATGCGTCTTGACCTCGAGGCGGGAGGCCCACTCCTTGGCCGCGCGGTTCTCGATGCCGCTGGTGATCAGACCCCACTTCGACAGGCGCCGACGGATCGCGAGCGTGATGTTGCCTCCGACACCCGCATCGATCACGAGACCCTGTTTTCGGCGGTCTTCGGGCACGAGAGCGAGTCCGCTGCGCATCGCGGCGGTCGGATTGCGGCGGGCGACCGTAGCGCCGAGCATCCGCACCTCGCCCTCGCTGTAGGGATCGACGCCGAAGATCGCGCGGGCGACCTCG
The DNA here is from genome assembly GCF_979258485.1 of Microbacterium sp. AC035. NCBI lineage: Bacteria > Bacillati > Actinomycetota > Actinomycetes > Micrococcales > Microbacteriaceae > Microbacterium > Microbacterium sp. AC035. The sequence goes on along the minus strand of NZ_OZ409858.1, from coordinate 3,499,451 downwards.
CTGCGGCCGGCTCCGACGAGACCGGCCAGTGCGACGATCTCGCCCGCTCGAACGGTGAACGAGATGTCGTGGAAGACCCCGGGGCGGGTGAGCCCCGCGACCTCGAGCAGGGGGTCGCCGACGACGGCCGCCTGCTTGGGGAACAGCTCGGTGACGTCGCGGCCGACCATCTGGCGCACGAGATCGTCGACCGTCGTCTCGGCGATGGCCGTGGTGTCGATGTAGGCGCCGTCGCGCATGACGGTGACGGTGTCGCACAGGTCGAACACCTCGTCGAAGCGGTGCGAGATGAAGAGGATCGCACGGCCCTCGTCGCGGAGGCTCCGGGCGACCGCGAACAGACGGTCGACCTCGACGCCGCTGAGCGCGGCCGTCGGCTCGTCCATGATCAGCACACTCGCATCGAGCGAGATCGCCTTCGCGATCTCGATGATCTGCTGGTCGGCGATCGACAGCCCCTCGGTGATGCGATCGGGGTCGAGCGCTACGCCCAGGCGACGGAAGATCTGGTCGACCTCGGTTCGCATGGCCTTGCGGTCGATGCGGCCGAGGAAGCCGGTGGGCTGGCGCCCCATGAAGATGTTCTCGGTGACCGAGAGGTCGGGGAACAGCGTCGGCTCCTGGTAGATGACCGCGATGCCCGCGGCCTTCGACTGAGCCGTGCTGGTGAAGTCGACGTCCTCGCCGTGCAGGCGGAAGTCGCCCGAGTCACGGCGATAGAGACCGGCCATGATCTTCACGAGCGTCGACTTGCCGGCGCCGTTCTCGCCGATGAGGGCGTGGATCGAGCGGGGGCGGAGCGTCAGGCTGCCGGAGCGGAGTGCGACGACGGGGCCGAAGGACTTCACGACCCGATGCAGCTCGAGCGCGGTGGGGGGAGCGCTGCGGGCGGAGGCTGCGTCTACCACTGGCTTTCCTCTCCGTTGAGGGGGATGATGATCGGAATGAACTTTACCTGAATCGATTCAAGCTCGTTTCAGGCTAGTGTATGTGATGCCGGTCTCAGGTCAACCCCCGATGCCGAAGCGTGATCCGCCCGACGACGAGAGGACAGCCGAATGCCGATCAGCATCCGCGATGTCGCCGTCCGTGCGGGCGTCTCGGTGGGCACGGTCTCGAACGTCCTGAACCGTCCGGACGAGGTCTCGAGCGACTCGGTCGAACGCGTCACCCAGGCGATCGAAGAGCTCGGCTATGTGCGCAACGATGCAGCTCGCAAGCTCCGCGCCGGCGTGAGCACGACCGTCGGATTCGTCGTGCTCGACGGCCAGAACCCCTTCTACAACGACGTGGTGCGCGGTGCTGAAGATGAGGCGTCCAGCCACGGCATCGCGATCCTCTACGGCAACACCGACGACGACCCCTCTCGCGAGAAGGTCTATCTCGACCTCTTCCGCGAGCAGCAGGTGCGTGGTCTGCTCATCGCCCCCTACGGCGACGTCATGACGCAGCTGCGAAAGTTCCGGGCGAGCGGCATCGCCACGGTCCTCGTCGACCGGTTCAGCGCCGACAGCGGGTTCTCGTCGGTGTCGGTCGACAGCGTCGCGGGCGGGCGGCTCGCGGTCGAGCATCTGATCGAAGGAGGTCGACGGCGCATCGCCTTCGTCGGCGGCCCCTTCGACATGCGACAGGTCACCGACCGCCTCGCCGGAGCACGCGCCGCGGCGGAGAACGCCGCTGTGCACGTCGAGCTCGAGGTCGTGCCGACCTCGGCGATGACCGTCGAGGAGGGCGTCGCCGCCGGCACCAGGCTGCTCACCCGCCCTCGCCGCGAGTGGCCGGATGCTCTCTTCGCCGCCAACGACCTGCTCGCCCTCGGTCTGCTGCAGTCGCTCGTGTCCGGCGGCCGTGTGCTCGTACCCGACGAGATCGCGCTGATCGGCTTCGACGACAACCCGTTCGCTGCGGCCGCCGCCGTGCCCCTGTCATCCATCCGCCAGCCCAGCCGCATGATCGGCCGCACTGCGCTGCGCATCGTGCTCGAAGAGGCGGCCGACCCCGAGAGCATCCCCCGTCAGACCGTGTTCCCTCCCGAGCTGATCGTGCGCCGCTCGACCGGCGGCTGATTCGAGTCCGCTTGTCGCCGGGCGTCCTCGGCGACTCACGCACATCTGCATGCCGAGAACACGGATGCATGCCGAGAACGGCCTTCCCGGCATGCATCCGCCATCTGAGCATGCATTCGGCGCCGGGCCCCTCGCTATGCCCCGCGATCAGGCTCCGTATGCCCTCGCGACCGGCCGACGCAGCCCCTCGTACTCGACCGAGGGCCAGCGGTCATCGGCCGTGAGCACTTCCCACCCGTCCGCTGTGCGCAGCATCGTGTCCTCGACCTTGGCGCCAGGCGCTGTCGGATTCCAGGCGAACGCCTGATTCGCGACGAGCAGATCGGTCGTGGATGCCGTGGCGCGGGGGTCGCGTCCGGCATAGCCGGTCGGCCCGCCCTGGTGGTGCCGCTGCCACTCATCCGCATCGAAGCCGAAGCGTGCGTACGCCGCGGTGCCCGCCGCGAAGGCGTCGTCGAGACGAGCGCCCGGCGCCGACGCGTCGAGGAACGCGCGCTCGACGCCGAGCAGCGGCTCCTCGTCGACGGGAGCCCCTATCCACCGGGTTGCGTTGGCGATCAGCCCACCCCGGCGACCGCACACGACGACCATGGCCCGCTCTCCGAGCACGCCGGCGGTCGGAAGCGGATGCCGGAAGCCACCGCGCGGCGCACCGGCGACGAGCACCACGAGAGGATCAATCCCGCGGGCGGTGAGCTCAGCGGCGATGAGGGCCGCGACGGCGCGCTCGGTCTGGGCGGGGTCGACCGGAGCGAGGACATCGGTCAGAGCCTCCGCTGTCTCGCGCCCCAGCGACCGATATCTCGCACGCTCGGCCGGCAGCATCCGCGCCCGTGCCGCGCGCAGCCGCGCGGCGGCATCCGCTTCGGGAACCCCCGGGATCTCCGCCGCCGCGACGGCCGGTGAAATCCACCACGGCACCCGCACGACTCGCTCGGCGTCCTCAGGAAGCAGCTCCTCGGCGATCAGCCGATCGGCTTCGTTGTCGGCCACGAAGAGCACATCTCCGTGCGCCTCCACCCGCACCGCGAGCACGGGAGGACCCGCGAACGATACGTGGGTGCGCGCGCCCTCGAGGTACCACGACACGGCCTCGTGCGAGGTGAGCACGAGCGGCGCTCCGCCGAGCTCCTGTCGCACCCCCGCGAGGCGATCCTGCTTCTCGATGCGGTCATCGGATGCTCCGGCCATGCGACTCTCCCTGTAGAACGTTTTCTCGTAGTATGACGACAGCCGCGACCGATCGCGGAACGGAGGGATGCTGATGGCACGCCAATCGTCACGCCCCGGCATCACCGACGTCGCGAAGCTCGCCGGCGTCTCGCTCTCGACCGTGTCGCGCGCGATGAACGGAAACCCGTCGGTCGACTCCGCTCTCGCCGAACGAGTGCATGCCGCTGCGGCAGAGCTCGGCTACACCGCGAACCCCCTCGCCCGCAGCCTCGTGCTCGGCCGCACGCAGACGGTCGCCGTCGTCATCCCGGATCTCGAGAACCCGACCTTCCAGGCGATTCTCCGAGGTCTCAGTCGCGCCGCCAACGCCGACGGATATCACGTGCTGGTCGCCGACTCGCGTGAAGACCTCGATGAGGAGCACGCACTCGCCAGGGCGACCAGGCTGCGCACCGACGGTGTGATCCTCTGCGCTCCGCGCATGCCCGAGGCGGAGCTCGCACAGCTGCTCCCCGCACTCTCCCCCGCCGTCGCGATCAACCGCGGACCGCAGTCCGACGCTCCCGTCGTCGGCGCCGACTACGGATCCGGCATGCGCGAGATCGTCGACCACCTCACCTCTCTCGGCCACCGTCGCCTGGTGTACCTCGCCGGCGCCACCCGCAGTGTGACCCATCGGGCGCGACAGGATGCGATCGCGGCAGCGGTCTCTGCCGTCGACGGACTCGAGGTCGAGGAGATCTCCGCCGGCGTCGACTTCGACAGCGGCACTGCGGTGGCCGATCGGGTGCTCGCGAGCGGAGCCACTGCGGTGATCGCCTACAACGATCTCGTCGCGATGGGACTGCTCTCCGCTCTGACGGTCCGACGGGTCGACGTGCCGGATCGGCTGTCGATCACCGGCTTCGACGACATCCCGTTCGCCGCCTACACCTCGCCGCCGCTCACGACTGCCGCTGTTCCCGCAGTCGAGATCGGCGCGGCCGCGTGGGCCGCGATGCACGCCCAGCTCACGGGCGGCGATCCCACCCCGATACTCACGCTGACACCGAATCTCGTCGTGCGCGGCAGCACCGCGCCTCCACACGAGAGCTGAGCACGCGCCTGCCGATTGCTCGGCATCGGCTCTGTGCTATCGTCGAGAAAACGTTTCCTGAGTTCGAGATCAAAGAAGGATCACGATGACGAAGACCCGCTATGCCCTCGTCGGCGCCGGAGCCCGTGCGCAGATGTACGTCGAGGGGATCATCGGCCCGCACCGCGACCGCGCAGAGCTCGTGGCGATCATCGAGCCGAATCCCGTCAGGGCCGCGCACTACGCCGACCGCATCGCCGAGGTCGGTGCACCGGCGCCCCGACTCGCCGCCCCCGACGAGCTCGAGCAGGTCATCCGCGACGAGCACGTCGACCGGGTCATCATCTGCTCCCGCGACGACCTGCACGCCGAGCTGATCGTCCGCTCGCTCGAAGCGGGTGCCGATGTCGTGGTCGAGAAGCCGCTGACGATCGACGCGGCGAGCGCCGCCCGCATCGAAGCCGCCGTCGAGCGCACGGGGCGCCAGGTCGTGCTGACCTTCAACTACCGCTACTCCCCTCGCAACAGCGCGCTGCGCCAGGTGATCCAGGACGGCACGATCGGGCAGGTCACCTCGGTGGACTTCTCGTGGATGCTCGATACGAACCACGGCGCCGACTACTTCCGTCGCTGGCACCGCGAGAAGAAGAACTCGGGTGGACTGCTGGTCCACAAGTCGAGCCACCACTTCGATCTGGTCAACTGGTGGATCCGCTCGCAGCCGACGCGCGTCTTCGCCTCGGGCGGCTTGCGCTTCTACGGCGCCGACAACGCTCAGAGCCGCGGCCTGGGCGTGCGCCCCGCCCGCGGCACGCACGACGGCGGCGACCTGTTCGAACTCGACCTCCGCACCGACGAGCGCCTCACCGCGCTCTACCTCGATGCTGAACAGCACGACGGATACCGGCGCGACCTCGACGTCTTCAGCGAGGGAATCACGATCGAAGACAATCTGGCCCTCGTCGTCGACTACGCCTCGGGCGCGACGATGTCGTACTCGCTGAACGCGCACTCGCCGTGGGAGGGCTACCGCGTCGCGGTCAACGGCACGCTCGGCCGGGTCGAGCTCGAGGTCGTCGAACGCGGAGCCGTGCTCGCCGGCGACGGCCTGCACCCGCACATCGACCCCAGCCTCTCGGGTGCCGACGGAATCAGCTCGCTGCGCCCCGAGAGCGAGCGGCTGATCGTGCAGCGCCACTGGGAGGCCGCATACGAGGTGCCGATCGACGGCGGCGACGGCGGTCACGGCGGCGGCGATGAACTGCTGCTCTCCGACGTCTTCGAGGGCCCGGGCGATGATCCGCTCGCCCGCCCCGCCGACTGGACCGACGGCATCCGCTCGATCGCGGTGGGCATCGCCGGCAATCGCTCACTCGAGACAGGGCTCCCTGTGAAGGTCGACGAGCTCGGGATCGCCCTGCTCGCACGCCGATGAGGATCGTCGTCACCGGCGGTTCCGGCAGGCTCGGGCGCACGCTCGTGACAGGCCTGGCGGATGCCGGGCACGAGCTCGTCTCGATCGACCGCGAGGCGACCGACGACCTCGCACGCCCCGGGATCACGCAGTTCGCCCTCGATCTGACGGATGCGGATGCCACGGCCTCGGCGCTCGCGGGCACGGAGGCCGACGCGCTGATCCACCTCGCGGCGATCGCGGTGCCGTTCAGCGCGCCGGAGGATGTCATCCTCCGCACCAACGCCGCTCTCGCGCAGTCGGTGCTCGGCGGAGCGGTGCGCGCAGGCATCCACCGTGTGGTCGCAGCCTCCAGTCCCACCGTCATCGGCTACGGAGCACCACGCGGCTGGACTCCCGAACGACTGCCTCTCGATGAGACGTCGCCCACCGAACCCTGGAACGCCTACGCCCTGTCGAAGCTGCTGATCGAGCAGACCGTCGACATGCTGAGGAGACAGACCGGCGACGATGTGCGCTTCGCGTCCTTCCGCCCCTGCTACGTGATCGCCCCCGAGGAATGGGCCGGCGCTCCGACCCAGCAGGGTCACACGGTGATCGAGCGCCTCGACGACCCGGCATTGTCGGCCCCCGCACTCTTCAACTACGTCGACGCCCGCGACGTGGCCGCTTTCGCCGTCACGCTGCTCGCCGCCCTGGACGACATCCCGAACGGCGAGCGGTTCTTCGTCGGCGCTGACGATGCGCTGGCCCGTCGCCCCCTGAGCGAGCTGCTGCCGCGGTTCCACCCCGGCACCGCGCGGGCGGCGGCCGAACTCACCGGCGATGCGCCCGCCTTCTCCTCCGCCAAGGCGGCCCGGCTGCTCGGCTGGCGCCCCACCCGCACCTGGCGCACAGAGCTCGCCGCCGCATCCGCCCCCGGCAAGGCCTTCCCGCGATGACCACCATCCGCAGGCTGACGACGCGCCTGCAGCGAGTCTCGCTGACGCGTCCGTGGGCGGCCGACGTGACTTCCGTCGGCGTCGTCGCGACCCATGTCGTGCGCTCCGACGGAGCCGAGGGGTGGGGGTTCTCGTGGAGCCCGCAGATCGGTGCGCCCGCCGTGCACGCGCTGCTCGAGCACGACATCGCTCCCGCCGCCGAGGGCCGTTCCGCTGTTCCCGGCGAATCCTGGCAAGGTCTGTGGGAGCACCTGCACGAAGCCGGAGGCGGGGGGATCACGACGATCGCGCTGGCCGGACTCGATCTTGCGCTGTGGGATGCCGAGGCCCGATCGACGGGCCTCTCGATGTCAGGGCTGATCGGCCGCCGTCGCGAGCGAGTTCGCGCCTACGGCTCGGGTGTGAACCTGCACTATTCGCTCGACGAGCTCCTCGCCCAGGTGCAGCGGTGGATCGACTCGGGCTTCGGCGCCGTGAAGATCAAGGTCGGAAAGCCCGAGCTCGCAGAAGACCTCGATCGCGTCGCCGCCGTGCGCGAGCTGCTGGGCCCTGATCGGGCGCTGATGATCGACGCGAACCAGCGGTGGGATCTGGAGCGGGCGACAGCATCCGTCGAGGCCCTGTCGCGCTTCGACCTCGCCTGGATCGAAGAGCCGCTGCGCGCCGATGACCTCGACGGCCACACGGAACTCGCGCGACGCATCGACGTGCCGATCGCGCTCGGCGAGAACCTGCACACGGTGCACCGCTTCGGCGACTTCCTGCGCGCGGGAGCAGCGCAGATCGTGCAGCCCAACATCGTGCGGGTCGGCGGCATCACCCCGTTCCTGCGCATCGCCGAACTCGCCGCATCTCACGGCGCAGCGCTGCATCCGCATCTGCTGCCGGAGCTCTCGGGGCAGCTCGCGCTGACTCTGGCCCACACCGCTCACGAGATCCTGGTGGAAGACGTCGAGGATGCCGGGTTCGGAGCGCTGGGCGCATTGGTCGATCCGTCGCCGGTGACGATCAGCGACGGCTGGCTCACCGAGACCGTACACGACGGTCTCGGCATCCGCTTCTCGCCTCTGCTCTACTCGCCCCGGTCCGACGCCCCGCGTCCCGCATAGGAGCGCCCCTCCTGACCACCTCGCCCGCAGTCTGATCGCTGCGGCCGATCACCGAACGCCAGAGCGCCCTCTCCGTCGCAGGACGGGGAGGGCGCTGAGGCGTTCGGAGAACGTCAGGTCAGGCGTTCGGCAGCACTCCGGCGTTGGCCCCCTCGAGCAGCTGCTCGACCTGCTCGTGCGTGACCTCGATGCCGGGGAAGCCGATCAGTCGGCCGATCGGGAACGATGCCATCATCTTCTGCATCGCCTCATCGTTCGGCATCATCGAGGCGGCCGACGAGTCGGCTCCGGTGAGCTCTCCCATGAAGCCCCCGAGGGCGCCCATGATGGTGGGCCCTGCCACGGGATGAGCGACCACGTCGCCGATCGACGAGTTCATGGTCAGGGGCAGCGAGACAGCGTCGCCCTCGACCTCGACAGTCGACGACGAGCGGATGTCCCGGCTCGATGCCGCGACCTCGACGGTGTACTCGCCGCTCTCGACGATCCAGCGGTCGACCCGCACGTCCCAGTAGGCGAGGTCTGCGCGACGCACGACCAGCTCGACCGTGCGGGTCTCACCGGCAGCGAGAGCGACCGACGAGAACGCCTTGAGCTCGCGCGGCGCGCGCTGCACTGCAGACGCGACGGGAGCGACGTACACCTGCACGATCTCCCTGCCGTCGCGCGTGCCGGTGTTGGTGATGTCGACGTGCACGACGATGTCGCCGTTCTCGCTCGCCTCGACGGAGGCCTCGCCGTAAGAGAACGTCGTGTACGACAGGCCGTGCCCGAACGGGTAGGTGACCTCGAGGTTCTTCGCGTCATACCAGCGATACCCCACCAGCACGCCCTCGCCGTAGCGGACGTGTCCGAACTCACCCGGGAAGTTGCCGAACGAGGGGTTGTCCTCGAGCCGCACCGGAACGGTCTCGGTGAGCTTGCCCGACGGGTTCACGGTGCCGTACAGCACATCGGCGACAGCGCCGCCGCCTGCCTGGCCGAGCAGCCAGGTCTCGACGATCGCGGGCACCCGGCCTGCGAACGGCAGCGCCACGACGCCACCGTTCGAGAGCACGACCACGGTCGTCGGGTTCGCCTCGATCACGGCGTCGAGCACCGCGAGCTGGTCGGCGGGAAGATCGATGTGCTCGCGGTCGAAGCCCTCCGACTCCTCTGCGGCGGGAAGGCCGAGGAAGACGACGGCCACGTCCGCTGCCGAGGCTGCAGCCGCGGCCTCGTCGCGCAGGTCGTCGTCGGAGCGACCGGATGCCGCGACGGCGCCGCCCTCGACCGAGAAGCCGGCCGCGTAGGTGACGTCGTCTCCGCCGACGGCTCGCAGCTCGTCGAGCGCAGTGTCGACACGGGTCGGGTTGATCAGCGACGACCCTGCGCCCTGGAAGCGCGGTTCGGTGGCGAATGCGCCGATGACCGCGATCTTCTGTCCCGCTGCGAGGGGCAGCACATCGCCGTCGTTCTTCAGCAGCACGATCGACCGTCCGGCCGCTTCCCGCGCGAGCGCGTGGTGGGCGTCGACGTCGAGAGGGCCTGAGACGGCCGGGCGCCGCTGCGCCTTGCGGACGAGGTCGATCGCGCGGTCCGCCGCGGTGTCGAGCACGGTCTCGGCGAGCTCACCCGCGCGCACGGCGGCCACGAGCTGAGCATCCGTCCGTCCGCCGGACGAGGGCATCTCGAGATCGAGGCCTGCCGCGACGCCCGCCACACGGTCGTTCACCGCACCCCAGTCCGAGACGACCACACCGTCGAAGCCCCAGTCTTCGCGCAGCACCTGAGTGAGCAGCCACGGGTCCTCCGACGCGTAGACGCCGTTGATGCGGTTGTACGAGCACATGACGGTCCAGGGCTGGGCGTCGGTGATGACGCGCTCGAAGCCACGCAGGTAGATCTCATGCAGCGGGCGAGGGTCGACGTCGGAGCTCGCGCGCATGCGATCGAACTCCTGGTTGTTCGCTGCGAAGTGCTTGAGCGAGGTGCCGACACCCTGAGACTGCACGCCGCGCACCGAAGCCGCACCCAGGATTCCCGAGACGATCGGATCTTCGGAGAAGTACTCGAAGTTGCGTCCGCACAGCGGGGAGCGCTTGATGTTGATGCCGGGGCCCAGGACGATCGCGACGTCTTCGATGGCCGCTTCGACGCCGATGGCTGCTCCGACCCGTTCGATGATCTCGGGGTCGAACGACGAGCCGATACCGACGGCGGGCGGGAAGCAGGTCGCGGGCACGCTGCTCGAGAGACCGAGGTGATCGGTCCCTCCCGCCTGCTTGCGCAGGCCGTGCGGGCCGTCGGTCATCATGATCGACGGCAGACCGACGCGATCGATGGCCTTCGTCGTCCAGAAGTCGGCCCCGCTCGTGAGCGATGCCTTCTCCTCGAGGGTGAGGTCGGATGCCGATGTATCGGTCATGGTGTTCCTTTCGCGGCGACAGCGGTGTCTTGCGAAAACTATATGCCAGTAAGTATTGGATTTCAAACGTTGTTCAGGATTACTCTCGGAGGATGGCACGACGAGGTTCATACGCGAAGGGCGTCGCCAGGCGCGAAGAGATCCTCGAGAGCGCTCTCGATGTGATCGGCCGCAAGGGCTACCAGAACGCCTCGCTCAAGCAGATCGCCGAGCTGGTCGGCGTCACCCCGGCTGCGCTCCTGCACTACTTCGGCAGCAAGGAGGAACTCTTCACCGAGGTGCTGCGCAAGCGCGACGAACATGACGGCATGATGCCGCAGACGATGGATCCGTCCGACGGCAAGTCCGCGTTCATCGACGTCATCCGCCACAACACCGAGGTCCCGGGTGTCGTCGAGCTGTTCTCCCGCCTGTCCGTCGACGCCGTCGACCCCGCGCATCCGGCCCATCAGTACTTCCTCGAGCGCAGCGAGCGGCTACGCGAGAGCATCACCGTCAGCTTCGCCCACGGCGAGGCACACCGAGCGACGCTCGATCCGGACACCATGGCGCGGGTGATCCAGGCGGTCGCCGACGGGTTGCAGCTGCAGTGGATGATCGACCGCTCGGTCGACATGCCGGGCATCATCGGCGCCCTCATGGACGTGCTCTACCCGCCGGCCGATCAGCCGGAGACACCCACCCGCTGAATGCGAAGAACCGCCCTCACCCGGCTGGCAGGAGGGGCGGTTCGTCGAGACGGATCATGCCGTCAGTGCGCGAACGTCAGCGCACGTTTCCGTTCGAGCAGGTCTGCTGTGCGGCCGAGTTGCCCTTGATCGAGTCCGGCAGCGCCACCACGTTCTCGGGCGTGACCGCAGGGTCGGGCGTCGCACCGGCGTCGACAGGGGTCTGCGGTCCCGGATCCGTCACGACGACTCCGTCGTTCTCGGTGTTCTGGTGCGTGACCTGCAGCTGGGCGTTCTCGTTGATCGCGGTCCACATCGCTTCGGCGGACTCCTTGTCCGGCACGACGCGGTTGGGGTCGGCCGGGTCCGCGAACGTCGGGTACTGCAGGAAGACGATGTCCTCGAACGGCACGGACTTCACCGCGAGCGCGATCTGCACGATCTTCATCGGGTCGGCGAGCGAGGTGCTCGCCTCGACGTTGTCGAGACCGGTGGTCGCGAGTTTCAGCATCATCGGGACGTTGCCGAGCGTCTCGCCGCTGATCAGCGTGCGAGCCAGGCTCGACATGTACTGCTGCTGGTTGCCGATGCGTCCGAGGTCGCTGCCGTCTCCGACCCCGTGACGGGTGCGAAGGAACTGCAGAGCCGTGATGCCCTCGATCACGTGGTTTCCGGCCGCGAGGTCGAGTCCCGTGTAGCGGTCCTTGATCGGCGAGGCGAGGCACACCTCGACGCCGCCGATCGCATTCGTGATCTCGATCACGCCGCCGAACGTGACGGACGCCGCGAACTGGATCTCCTGACCGGTGAGGTCGGAGACGGTCTTCGCGACGCAGTTGAGTCCGCCGTCGGTGTACGCGGTGTTGATCTGCTGCTTGCTCATCGCGGAGTGCACGTCGCCCTCGGCGTCCTCGCACTCGGGGATCGGGACCATCATGTCTCGGGGCAGGCTGACGACGGTGATGCGGCGGGGCTCCTCCGACACATGCAGAAGAAGGTTCACGTCGTTGAGCGTGCCTTCGGAGTCGGCGCCGGTGCAGCGCTCTCCGAAGTACTGCGCGTAGGCCTCTTCGCACGTGTCGACACCGGTGAGGAGCATGTTGAATCCGCCCTCGTACTCGCTGATGTCCGGCGGGAGCTGCTCAGTGCTGTCCAGCTCGACCGCGTTGGCCGAGACCGTGCTGGAGAGGTCGTAGACGATGTACGAGACGACGCCGAACCCGCTCACCAGGACGACGGCGAGGCCGATCGCGATGAACGTCAGAAGCTGGCTGACGGGGCCTGGCGAGTGGAGCTGCCCGTGTCGTGCGATGGTACGACGTCGTCGGGTGTGAGGACTCACTCGGGACCTTTCGGTTCAGCGTGCGGTGCGGGGGGACACCGTTCCCTGGAATGCGGAGGGTGTGGGATTCGAACCCACGAGACATCTCTGCCCACTGGTTTTCAAGACCAGCTCCATCGGCCACTCGGACAACCCTCCCGACAGACGAATCTGCCGACAAGCCGTGAGTCTAGCCGAGTTCTATTCTCTCGCGCTGACCTGGGCGGCCGCTGGAAGCGTGTTCAGGGCCATCGCGAGGCCGCCGTCCTCGACGTCGCCGGTCACCTCACCCGCGGCATCCTTGACCTCTGCGGGCGCCTGCCCCATGGCGACGGCCCGGCCGTCGAGCCCCAGCGCCCACCCGAACATGCCGATGTCATTGCGACCGTCGCCGGCCACGAAGACCTGTCCTCGCTCGAAGCCCAGCTCGGTGCGCACACGCTCGAGCGCCGTGCCCTTGTCGACGCCCTGCGGCGCGATGTCGAGCCACGCGGTCCAGCCGATCGCGTATGAGACCTCGTTGAGCCCTGCGTCGGCGACGAGGCGGTGGAAGTCCTCCTCATCGTGCCCCGGCGACACGACCACGACACGGGAGACGGGCTCGGCGACCAGCTCCTCGAAGCCGACCTGTCGTCCGCCGTCGAGCGTCCAGTCGTCGAGATGCTCGGTGTAGAGCCGCAGTCCGGAGCCGAGCTCGACCATGTACCGAGCCTCAGGAAGGCGGTCGCGCAGGAGAGCGAGCACGGGAGACGGATCGAACGTCTCGATGTGCCACCGCTCCCACTCGTCACCCACCCGACGCATCGTCACCGCTCCGTTCGAGCACACCACGAACTGCGGGGTCAGCTCGAGCTGCTCGACCCAGCGACGCGTGGCCATCCAGCTGCGCCCGGTGGCGATCGTCACCTCATGACCGGCGTCCCGCAGCCGTGCGACGGCCTCGGGCACACCGGGGCTCATCGTCTCGTCCTGCAGGATGATCGTGCCGTCGACGTCGAGACCGACGAGCCAGGGGGCCGTCACGCGGTCGGCTCCAGAACCTCGAGTCCACCGAGGTACGGCCGCAGCACCTCCGGCACGCGCACAGAACCGTCGGCCTGCTGATGCGTCTCGAGCAGAGCGACGATCCAGCGGGTCGTCGCGAGCGTGCCGTTGAGCGTCGCCACGGGCTGCGTCTTCGCGGTCTGGCCCTCATGCACCTCTGGACGGTGCCGGATGTCGAGACGACGCGCCTGATACGTCGTGCAGTTCGAGGTCGAGGTGAGCTCGCGGAAAGCGCCCTGCGTCGGCACCCACGCCTCGATGTCGTACTTGCGCGCTGCGCTGGAGCCGAGGTCGCCCGCGGCGACGTCGATCACGCGATAGGCGAGGCCGAGCGAGGTGAGCATCTCCTCCTGCAGCGCGACGAGCCGCAGGTGCTCCGCCTCGGCATCCTCCGGGTTCGTGTAGACGAACATCTCGAGCTTGTTGAACTGGTGCACCCGGATGATGCCGCGGGTGTCCTTGCCATGCGAACCCGCCTCGCGGCGATAGCAGGTCGACCAGCCGGCGTAGCGCAGCGCGCCCTTGCCCAGGTCGAGGATCTCGTCCTTGTGGTACCCGGCGAGCGCGACCTCGCTGGTGCCCACGAGGTACAGGTCATCGTCCTTGTCGAGGTGATAGACCTCGTCTGCGTGCTCGCCGAGGAATCCGGTGCCCTGCATGATCTCGGGCCGCACCAGGGTGGGCGTGATCAGCGGGATGAAGTCGTTCTGCAGGGCCTTGTCGAGCGCGAGGTTCATGAGCGCGATCTCGAGACGAGCCCCGATGCCCCGCAGGAAGTAGAAGCGAGCGCCAGACACCTTCGCGCCGCGCTCCATGTCGATCGCGCCGAGGATCTCGCCGAGCTCGAGGTGGTCGCGGGGTTCGAAGTCGAACGCGGGCACCTCGCCGACTCGGCGCAGCTCGACGAAGTCGGCCTCGCCTCCGGCGGGGACGCCGTCGATGACGACGTTCTCGATGCGTGCGAGAGCAGCGGCCAGCGTCTCGGCGGCCTCGTTGGCGGCCTGCTGCGCCTGCTTGACGCGCTCGGCGAGGTCCTTGACCTGCGCGACGAGCGCCGCCTTCTCCTCCTTGGGGGCCTTCGCGACCTGCTTGCCGAACGCGTTCTGCTCGGCCCTCAGCTCTTCGAACGCGGCGAGCGCCGCCCGACGCGATCGGTCGGCCTCGAGCGCGGTGTCGACGGTGCCCTGGTCGTTGCCACGGGCGGCCTGAGAGCGGCGGACGATCTCCGGATTTTCGCGGAGGAGTGCGAGGTCGATCATCCACCAAGTCTATGGTGCGGCCCGGGCGCGTCCGCCGCGACCGAGCGGGTCGACTGCCGGGTTAGAGTAGCGCCATGACCACGAGCGCCACCGGCCGACGCCAGGCAGCGCTCATCTACAACCCGATCAAAGTCGACGAGAAGCATCTGCGGGCCAGAGTCCGCGCCCTCTCGAGCGAGGCCGGGTGGGAGCATCCGGCCTTCTACCCGACCACGATCGAAGACCCCGGCCAGGGGGCGACGGCTCAGGCCCTCGCCCGAGAGGTGGATGTCGTGCTCGTGGCCGGCGGAGACGGCACCGTGCGCGCCGTCTCCGAAGCCATCGCGAACACCGGAGTGCCACTCGCGATCCTGCCGAGCGGCACCGGGAACCTGCTGGCGCGCAATCTGGCGCTCCCGCTCGCCGATCCCGACGAGATGATCCGCGCGGCGCTGGGCGAGTTCCGCCACGCGATCGACATCGGCTGGGCGCGACTGACGAGAGAGAACGGCGAGCACGAAGAGCATGCGTACGTCGTTCTCGCCGGGGTCGGGCTGGATGCCGACATGATCGCCAACACCCGCGCCGATCTGAAGAAGTCTGTCGGGTGGATCGCCTACGTCGACGGAGCCGCGAGGTCGCTCGTGGGCGCCGAGCCCTTCCGCTCCGTGTTCCAGATCGACGACGGACGCCTGCACTCGACCAAGGTGCACAGCATCCTGTTCGCCAACTGCGGCACTCTGCCGGCGGGCATCTCTCTGATCCCCGACGCCTCCATCACCGACGGCGTCCTCGATATCGCCGTGATCCAGCCCACCGGCATGTGGGGCTGGCTCGGGGTCTGGCGCAAGATCTGGTGGGACAACTCGGTGCTGCGGCGATCGCGCGCGGGACGCCGGGTGCTCGAGCGTCGGGGCAGGGACGCCTCGGTGCACTACTTCCGCGGAGCCGCCGCCGAGGCCGCCGTGACGTCGCCCACGCCGATCGAGCTCGACGGCGACGAGTTCGGGACCGCGGTGCGCATCACCTGCCGCGTGGACCCCGGAGCGCTCCTGCTCGCCCTTCCCGCCGACCATCCGGTCGCATCGTTCTGATCCTCGCCGGACCGGCCTGCTCCGGACCGCTCGGATCCAGTGTCAGCCCCGCACCTCGACCGTGCCGTCGAGGCCGCCGCCGACGAGTGTGAGGGTGAACGCGTCATCGTCTACGGCGTCCTCGCCGAACTCGAGGATCGTCGCGCGCGGCGCCATGTCCATGGTGCAGACCTGGTCTTCGTCCGTCGCGAAGGTGGCAGTGCCCGAGGAGCCCGAGCCTTCGAGGTTCTCGACCACGGGTGCGCATGTCGAGGAGCCCCAGGTGAGCAGCACCAGCGAACCGTCATCGAACCAGCCGGCCGTCGGCGCGTACTCGGTCGACGAGCCGGGGGTGCCGGTGAATGAAGGGTCGCCGTCGAGATCGACGTCGTCGACGACATCGCCGTAGGTCACCTGCAGGGTGATCTCCTTCGTCGGGTCGACACCGTCCGGCAGCGCGCCGACGCTCGCGCGGGACGCCAGGTCGGCCGTGCATGCCTTCTCGCCGTCTCCGTCGGACTCCGGCTCGACGAGTGTCACCGAGACTGTCTGTCCTTCGGCCGACACCGTATCGACCTGCGGCACGCAGGTAGAGGATCCCCAGGTCACAACGGCGAACATGCGGCCGTCGTCGAGCAGCGTGCCTTCGACGTCATCCGAGTCGTCGGTGCTCTGACCCGGCCCGCTCGAGGGGTTCGAGGTCGCCTGCGACCCGGTGGCCCCGGGACCGATCGTGCACCCCGCGATGAGCAGCACGGCGGCCAGGGACGAGAGTGCGGCGATGACACGCGATGGGGATTCCATGCACACAGGGTACCGGCAGCGATGTCCGAGGGCACCCCCGTCTTGCCGCCCTACTGCAGCGCAGAGGTGAGGCGCGCGAGGTTGTCGAGGACGGTCGAGCGCAGAGGCTGCTGCATCCACTCTTCGAGAGTCAGCTCCCTGCTGAGCGAGCGGTAGACGTCTTCGACCGCGCGCATCTCGGAGACGAATTCCTCGCCCCGCACCAGCATCGACACCTCGAGGTTGAGACCGAACGATCTCATGTCCATGTTGCTCGAGCCGATCACGGCGACCTGGTCGTCGATCGTGAGGCTCTTCGTGTGCAGGATGTAGGGCTTGCGGTACATCCAGATCCGCACCCCGGCCTTGAGCAGCGCCTCGTAATAGCTGCGCTGCGCGTGATAGACCATCGCCTGGTCTCCCTCTTCGGAGACGAACAGCTCGACGACGACGCCGCGGTCGACGGCGGCGGTGACGGCGAGCAGCAGCGCTTCATCCGGCACGAAGTACGGACTGACGATCATGATCTTCTCTTTAGCCGCGTAGAGCAGCCCGAGGAAGAGACGCAGGTTGTTCTCGACCTCGAACCCGGGCCCCGACGGCACGACCTGACAGTCGAGATCTCCTGATCCCGTCTCGGCGTGCGAGATGTCGATCTCCTGCAGCACCTCGTCGGTCTCGCTGTACCAGTCGCTGAGGAAGATCGCGTTCACGCTCAGCACGACGGGCCCGTCGATGCGGACCATGAGGTCGACCCAGTGCAGACCGCGCTTGATGTTCTTGGGGAGGTTGTAGGTCGAGTCCGTGACGTTCTGCGAGCCGAGGAACGCGACCTTGCCGTCGACGACGAGCAGCTTGCGGTGGTTGCGCAGATCGGGCCGCTGCATGCGTCCCTTCAGCGGCTGCACCGGAAGCATCAGATGCCAGTTCGCACCCATCCGATTGAGCCGCTTGACGGTCTGCCGATACTTCGGCTTCCATCTGTTCGCCCAGTGGTCGAGCAGCACGCGGACGTGGACGCCGCGCTCTGCGACCTCCTCCATCGCTCGGAAGAAGTTGTCCGTCGATACATCGGCCTGGAGGATGTAGAACTCGATGTGGACGTAGTCCTCGGCCTTGCGGATCTCGTCGGCCATCGCGTCGAGCGAATCCTGATAGTCGGCGATCAGATGCGCGCCATTGTCTCCCGAGATCGGCAGCGCGCCGAGCCTGTGGTTCATCTCGACGAGCGGGGGGAACCAGCTCGGGGCATCCGGTCGCAGGGTGCCGAAGTGCAGATGCTCGCTCGTCTCGGCGATGTACTCGTTGATCTGATCCTGCTTGCGGCGTCGGGCGCGCGGCAGGCGCGGGTTTCCGATGAGCAGGAAGAGGAACACGCCGATGAACGGGATGAAGAAGACCGCGAGCAGCCAGGCCATCGCCGCAGTGGGTCGCCGGTTGCGCGGGATCACGATGATCGCGGTGATGCGGATCGTCAGGTCGAGGGCGATCAGGAACGCCGCGGTCCACCAGGCCCAGATCTCGGGCGTCATACCTCGTCCTCTCGGCCGGTCGGCACTTCGACGCGAGGCGCTTCAGTGGGCACCGAAGACGGTGCGCTGGCTACACAGTAGCCGATGGTGCCGACGCCGCTCAGGAGCGCGGCGGCAGACCGCGCGCGGCCCGCTCCTCGGCCTCGATCCGTGCGTGCACCTTGCGTTCGGTGCGATCGAACCGCAGGATTCCGCGGAGCACGAAGAAGAACACGACGCTCACCCCGATGGTCGGGATGATCGACCATGCGGCTGCGAGCCAGAAGTTCTCCATGGCTCCATGGTACGCGACCCACTACTCCTCCACACTCGGGGGCCCCGAGCGGATCGACGATCGCAGCTGTGGAATCGATCCGCGACAGCGAGCGTGCGATGAGACTCGCCGGATGACAACACTGCTCCGCGCTTCCGGCTCCGCTGAGTTCCTCAGCATCGTCCCCTCTCTCGCAGGCTTCACCCCGACCGAGAGCCTCGTCCTGCTGCCGTTCCGAGGCACACGCACGTACGGTGCGATGAGACTCGACCTCCCTCGTGACGATGTCGAGCTCGAGGACTACGCGGATGCCGCGGTCGGCCTGGTCTCGCGGGTGGACCGAACGGATGCGGTCGCCGTCGTCGTCTACACGGATGATGCTGTGCAGCAGACGCGCGACGGGCTCGTCCTGCCGTTCGCGGTCGAGGTCGACGAACTCCTCGGGCGGGCGGAGGACGCCGGCCTGCGCATCGTCGACGCGCTCTGCGTGACATCCGGCGGGTGGTCGAGCTATCTCGACGGCGACCCGCAGCTCCGCACCCTCGCGCACGCGGCTCCCGAGGTGCCGGGCGTCGGCGACGTATCAGGCGACCAGTTGTCCGGCGCTGCTCTGCCCACCACCGGCTTCGCCGACAAAGAGAGGGTGGCTCGGGCGCTGCTCGACATCACGGCGCTCCTCGAGCGGGGTGGAGCACCTGCGCCGACGGGCGCCGAGAACCCCCAGGCGATCGCTGCGCTCGTCCTCCTCGAAGACATCCCGGCGTTCTTCGAAGCCGTGCTCGCTTCGCCCGATGATCTGCCGCCCTTCGCCACCGCCGCGCTGCTCTGGTGCTTGGAGCGGCCGCTCTTCAGAGATGTGGCGCTCACGCAGTGGGCCACCGATCTCGGCGGCGGCGGACGCACGCTCGAAGCGCAGCTCACCTTCGCCGACTCGGGGTCGACTGTTCCCGACGATCTCGGTGATGTGTTCCTCGGGCGCGGACCCACGCCCGATCCGGAGAGGCTCGGGATCGCCCTCTCACTCGTCCGCACCGCCGCATCGCTCGCTCCGCGAGTCACGAGACCCGCACCGCTCACCGCTGCGGCATGGCTCTCGTGGGCGCTCGGCCGCTCGAGTCACGCCGGGCAGTACCTCGAACTCGTGCGGGCGATCGATCCCGAGTACGGCCTCGCCGCCCTGCTCGAAACGATGATCAGCGCGGCGATGCTGCCGGAGTGGGCGTTCAGACGCGGTGGAACGCCCGCTACTTGACCAGGGGGAAGAGGATGGTCTCGCGAATGCCGAGCCCCGTGATCGCCATCAGCAGACGATCGATCCCCATGCCCATCCCACCGGACGGCGGCATGCCGTGTTCGAGAGCTCGGAGGAACTCCTCGTCGACGGGCATCGCCTCGACGTCGCCCCGGGCGGCGAGCTTCGCCTGTTCGACGAAGCGCTCGCGCTGGATGACGGGGTCGACGAGCTCGGAGTATCCGGTCGCCAGCTCGAAGCCGCGGATGTACAGGTCCCACTTCTCGACCACACCGTCGATCGAGCGGTGCTCGCGCACGAGGGGCGAGGTGTCGACCGGGAAGTCCATCACGAAGGTGGGGCGCACGAGGTCGCCCTTCACGAAGTGCTCCCACAGCTCCTCGACGAGCTTGCCGTGCGTCGCCTGAGCGGGCAGGTCCACACCGTTCGCTTCGGCGAAGGCGATCAGATCCTCGACCGAGTCGCTCGGGGTGATCGTGCGACCGGACACGGCCGACAGCGACTCGTACATCGAGATGCGATCCCATTCGCCCCCGAGGTCGTATTCGGTGCCGTCGGCCCACGTGACCGTGGTCGAGCCCGCGACGGCGATCGCGGCCTGCTGCACGAGCTCCTGCGTCAGAGCGGCCATCTGGTTGTAGTCGCCGTAGGCCTGGTAGGCCTCGAGCATCGCGAACTCCGGGCTGTGCGTCGAGTCGGCGCCCTCGTTGCGGAAGTTGCGGTTGATCTCGTACACCCGCTCGATGCCTCCGACGACCGCGCGCTTGAGATACAGCTCGGGCGCGATGCGCAGGTAGAGCTCGGTGTCGAACGCGTTGGAGTGCGTGACGAAAGGACGAGCGGATGCACCGCCGTGCTGCACCTGCAGCATGGGCGTCTCGACCTCGAGATAGTCGTGGCTGCCGAACGTCGCTCGAAGGCTCGCGTTGACCGCCGCGCGGGCGCGCACGGTCGTACGCGCCTGCTCGCGGACGATCAGATCGAGGTAGCGGCTGCGCACACGCCCCTCTTCGCTGAGCTCGGAGTATGCGTTCGGCAGCGGCAGGATCGCCTTCGAGGCGATCGCCCACGCGTCGGCCATGATCGACAGCTCGCCTCGGCGACTGGAGATCACCTCGCCGTGCACGAACACGTGATCGCCGAGGTCGACGTATTCCTTCCAGTCGGCGAGCGATTCCTCGCCGACGTTCGCGAGCGAGATCATCGCCTGGATCCGCGAGCCGTCGCCGGCCTGCAGAGTCGCGAAGCACAGCTTGCCGGTGTTGCGGCTGAAGACCACGCGGCCGGCGACGCCGACGACGACGCCCGTCTCGGCACCCGCTTCGAGCTCGCCGTACTCGGCGCGCAGCGCGGGGATCTGGTGGGTCACGGGCACACTGACCGGGAACGCTCCCCCGCCGGCATCCGCTCGGTTCGCGACCAGACGCTCGCGCTTGGCCAGGCGCACGGCCTTCTGCTCGTGCACGTCTTCTTCGGTGGCGGCGGTGGTCGTGTCGGGCGCGGCAGACGCGTCAGTCATTCGGGGCTCCTTGAAAAGTCGTGTCCAGTTTACCGAGGTCGCGTCCCTCACCCCGCGGTCGAGTCTGGGTAGCCTCGAAGCATGGCAGCCTCCAGACTCGCCCACGCTCTCGTCACGATCGTCCTCGCCGCGACGGCGGTGTGCACGACGGCAGCTGCTGCCTCGGCTGCCGCACCGGTCGACGCGGCGACGACGGCACCGCACTCCCGGACGCACGCCGACACGGCGACCACCGCCGAGGGGGATGTCGACGACTTCGCGTACGCGTCGTGGGACGCGCGCTACGAGGTGGGGCTCGACGACGACGGGCGCGCCCGCATGCACGTCACGGAGACCCTCACGGCGCGATTCCCCGACATCGACCAGAACAAGGGGATCGTCCGCGGACTGCCGACCAGCTATGAGAATGCGTGGCTCGACCCGCGTGTGCTGTCCGTGACCGACGAGACCGGCGCCGATGTGCCGTACGAGACCGAGAACGAGGATGGACTGCTGCTGATCCTCACCGGCGACGACGACTACGTGCGCGGACTCACGACCTACGTCATCGAATACGAGATGCGCGACGTGATCCTCGCCGCCGACTCCGGCGTCGACGAGTTCTATTGGGACCTGCTCCCGCTCGACAGCACGCAGCGCATCGAGGACTTCCACGCTGAGGTCGCGTTCGACGAGACGATGTCGGATCGGATGACCGGCGAGGCGCGCTGCTATGCCGGCTACCAGGGCTCGACAGACGAATGCGATCTGATCGCGTCCTCCGACGGCTCGCAGCTCAGTGTCGGTGCGAGCGAGCTGTCACCCGGCGAGGGCATCACGATCGCCGTCGGATTCGAGTCGAACACCGCGGTGCAGCCCTCGGCTCGGCACCCTAACCCCGTGACCGACACAGTGCCCGCTGTCGCCGCGCTCGGTGGACTCGGGCTCTCTGTCGCCAGCTGGTTCGCCGTCTCGGCCTTCAAGAAGAACCGGCGCAACGCGAGCGGTATCATCGTGGCCCAGTACGACGTGCCGGACTCCCTGCCGCCGCTTCTCGCCGCCGCAATCGTGCCCGGAGCCAAAGACCCGATCCCGGCCGAGATCATCCACCTCGCTGTGCGCGGCACGCTCCGCATCGAAGAGGGGACAGACGCCGAACAGCCACGGCTCCGGCGCCTTCCGGGTGGCCGGATCCCCGACCAGCTCGATGTCGAGGCGCTGGACGCTCTGTTCGCCGGCGCGGACTCCGAGGGCGTCGCCGAGCTCCCGCACTCGAGCGAGGAGTTCGCCGCTCGCATGAAGACCCTGGCGCAGCACGGCATCGAGGCGGCGGTCTCGCGCGGGCTCACCACGAAGGCCCGCAGCAGGGGCGCGATGATCGTGCAGTGGTGCGCGATCGCCATCGTGCTGGTCGGCTTCGCCCTGGGCATGTCGGGGATCATCGCAGGGAGGGTCACGGCGATTCCCGCGTTCGTGGCGATCGCCTTCGGCGCGCTGCTCGTCTTCCTGTCGTCCTTCTACAGCTTCTCGCGGCACACGGTCCTCTCTGCCGAAGGCGCTCGGCAGTACGAGTACCTCATGGGTGTACGGGAGTTCATCCGCGTCGCCGAAGCCGATCGGCTGCAGATGCTTCAGTCGTATTCCGGCGCCGAGCGTCGGCAGGACGGCAGTGCGAACGTGATCGTGGTCTACGAGCGCCTGCTCCCCTACGCGATGTTGTTCGGCATGGAGAACGAGTGGGGAGCCCTGCTCGAGCACGTCTACGCCTTCGAGCAGCGCGGGGCGACGTGGATCGGTGACCCCAGCACACCGTTCGTCCACGGTCAGCTCATCGCGTTCGCCGCCTCCTCGCATGCTTCCGCGACGTACTCGGCGCCGAGCGCCAGCAGCTCGTCCAGCGCCGGCGGATCTTTCGGCGGCGGATTCTCAGGCGGTGGCGGGGGCGGCGGATTCTCGGGCGGTCGCTGACCTCAGACGACCGACGAGGTCAGAGCAGCGGCGATTCGCTCGACGCTTCGCGCAGAGCTCGCTCGACCGTCGACTGCACCAGGGCGGATAGGAATCCGCCGGGATTCTCGACTCCGATCTCGCCGAGCCTCGCGGTGGACTGCGCGATGATCGACTTCGAGAACTCGGTCGCCGTCTGGATCGCGTCGGCGTAGGCGGCTCGATCGCTCTCGGCGATGACGACCGGCTCGCATCCCATTTCCACCGCCAGCGCCTGAGCGATGGGCAGCACGGCGGCGGGTGCCGTCACCGCTGCGTATCCGGCCTGCAGCTGTCGCAGGTCGACGGACGTGCCTGTGAATGTGATGGCCGGATGCACCGCGAGCGGGATCGCACCGCTCTCAGCCGCCGGTCGCAGCACCTCGATGCCGTACGCCGGATCGGTGTGCAGCACGAGCTGGCCGAGCTGCCAGCCTCCGACCTCGGCTATGCCGGCGATCAGCGGCGGCAGCTGATCATGCGGAACCGCGATGATCACCAGCTCGCTGCGACGAACGACTTCGAGCGCGTCGATGATCGGGACGCCGGGAAGCACCGCCGACGCTCGATCGTCGTCGGACCCGCTCGTGATTCCGGTGACCGCGTGACCTGCGCCGGCGAGCGCCGCGCCGACGACGGGCCCGACCCGCCCGGCGCCGATGATGCCGACCCCGAGTCGCCCGTCACGGCGCGACGGATCAGTCACCATTCGGCGGAGCAACCGGAGGTGCGGGCGGAGCAACCGGAGGCGCAGGCGGAGCAACCGGAGGCGCAGGCGGAGCAACCGGAGGCGCAGGCGGCGAGACCGGAGGCGCCGGCGGAGCAACCGGAGGCGCAGGCGGAGCAACCGGCGGAGCAGGCGGCGGCGTCGCGGGGTCGGACGCCGCGGTCGGGTACCCGGGAACCTGCGCTCCCTCGGCGTCCGTCACGTACTCGCCCCACCGGTGGGTGTGATCGCGCGCTGCGGCGGCGACCGCTGCCGAGCTCACGCCGTCGAGGAGGTACAGAGCGTCATCGCGCTCGAGACCCGACAGGTACCCCGTGATGAGGCCCTGCACGGAGTGCACCTGCGCACCCGATACACGCTGCGCGCGGTCGATGGGTCCCTGCGAGAGCGACACACCCTGCAGACGTGCGAGCGGGAAGATGGCCAGCTTGCGCCAGACGACTCCTCGCCTGAGCAGCAGCCCGAACTCGGTCAGCGCGAAGCCGTGGCGCTTCCACGACACGGGTCTGCGCCACCAGGCACGCCGCGGCATCGTCCGATAGGGATCGCCCTCGACAGGGCCGAGGATGCCGTGCTCCCAGACGAGCGGGATGTCGGCGACCGGAGCATCGGGCAGGATCAGCGCGAGCACCCTCTCGACATCGGCGCGCTTGCCGACCGGCAGCACGACGTTGAACTGCTGCGCGGAGCCCGACGACTGCTGCGCGGCGCTCTTGCCGCTCATGCGGTTGATCCTGATGGTCCACCAGCCGAACGGACGCCACAGCAGCGACTGCGTGACCTCCACGGCGAAGATGCGCCCGGGGGGCAGCGTCTCGGTGACGGTCGTCAGCAGACCGTAGGTGATGCGCACGCCGTCAGGGGTCGGGGCGATCGAGTAGCGCAGCGACTTGGAGATCTGCGCCCACGTGATTCCGACGATCGCGATGACCATGGGGATCCCGATGCCCAGCGTGATGCCGAGACCGAGGAACCCGCCGATCGGATCTCCGTCGATCAACGAGCCGATCGCGATGCCCCCGACAGCCACGCCGAAGATGATCGCGAAGAAGAGGAACCAGAGCACGCTCGAGATCAGCTGCGATCCGACCAGACGTCCCGTCGGGATCTTGACCACGCTCTCGGGTTCGACATCGGCGAGGTCGACGCCGCTGATCAGATCGTTGACCCCTGCGTTCATCGACCCGACGAGCTGCGCTCGCGCCGAACCCGGCGCGAGGGAGCCGGGGCCCGCAGCGTCCGACGGCCGCACCCCGGATGCGGCATCCGCGGCGGTCAGTCTCGCTGCGCGCGCACCCGAAGCGAGGCGCAGGATGTCGCTCCGGACCGCCTCAGCGCGCGGAGTCGCGAGGTACTCGAGTTCGACGTTGGAGTCGGTGCCCGCACCGACGACCTCCAGCTTCGCGAGCCCGATGATGCGCGCGGGGAACGGACGGGTGAGGTTGACGCCCTGAACCCGATCGAGAGGAGCGCGGCGGTGCGAGCGGAAGACGATGCCCTTGCGCACCTCGACGTGATCGCCGGTGATCCGGAACTGCTGGAATCGCCACACGAACCAGAAGATGAGCACGAGCACGGCGACGAGCGCCAGCACGCTGAGCAGCACGACGATGAGCAGGTTGTTCTCGAACACCCAGTCGACGGGATCGCCGCCCGAGTAGTCGTCGTAGTGGACTTCCTCAGGAGTGAAGATCGCGACGAACCAGGCGATCAGCCGATCGCGCAGGTTGGCGATCGCGATACCCGCGATGATGATGAGCGCCAGCCCGCCTTTGAAGAGCGGGGTGAGCGGGTGCATCCGGTGCCACTCGCCGTCGGCGAGCGTCGCCGCCCGCGCCGCGGAGTCGGCGGGCGCCGCAGGGGGCGACGCGAAAGGCTGCTCGCTCACAGGCCCGTCCGGCGGGTCTCGGCGACGGCGATCAGGGTGTCACGCAGCGCCTCGGCGGCGGCCTGCGCGAGTCCGGGGATCTGCACGCCTGTGGTCGCGGCGGCCGTGACCATCTTCAGCTGGGAGACGCCGAAGGCACGGTCGAGGGGCCCCTGCGTGATGTCGACGAGCTGCATGCGGCCGTACGGCACGGCGATCATGCGCTGCCAGAGGATGCCCTTACGGAAGACGATGTCGTCGTCGCGGAGCATGTACCCGATGGCCTTGGCCTGCCGGGGAAGGATGACCAGCGTGATCAGTGTGATGAGCACGATGACACCTGCCGGGATCCACACCCAGGTCTGGTCGAGCACCAGCGCCAGCACGAGGGCTGCGGCCAGCACGAACGCGATGAAGATCAGATTCTGCAGCACCTGCGAGACCACGTAGCGCGGCGAGATCTGATGCCAGGTGCCGTCGAGCTCCAGCCGCGCCTCATTGCGAGCGGTGCGCAGCTGCGAGTATGTGCCCTGGTCGAGGGCCGCGAGGTCTGTGACCTCCGCCGAACTAAGCGGTGCCGGGGTCCCCGGCTCGATCTCTGGGTTCTGAGTCATCAGGATCCTTCGGCAGGGTGCAGAACTGTTCGGCGATGAGCGCGACGACGGCGAGCACGATCGCGCTTCCGATCAGTGCCACCATCGCCACAGTCGACCCTACCGGGGGATCGATCGGCCTGGAGAGAAGGAACGCCAGAAGCCCCGCGCCGAAACCGGCCATGATCGCCCCGACCAGGCTGGACGCGCGGGCGAGGGTCACCGCGCGGGTCGCGCGGAAAGGATCGATGCGGATGCCGTTGCGCACGCTCGCGCGCACCGGCCAGGCGACCCCCAGCGAGGCCGCGGCGATCAGCAGCAGCAGCACGGGCAGGAGGAGCGAGGGGGTGAACGTCGTGCGGCCCATCGTCGTCAGCACGTGGTCGAGCACGAACCCCCCGGCCGCGGCGAGCACGGCGAGGACGACGAGAAGTCCGAGCGAGGTGCGTTTCATGAGTTCTCCCGCCGACGCAGGTCGGCGACGAGTTCGGCGACGCGACCCCTGCCGGGAAGCACGGCGTCACTGTCGAGCTCGAGCCACGGTTCGAGCACGAACAGCCGCTCGAAGGCACGGGGGTGCGGCAGCTGCAGGCCGCCGTCGCCGTCGGCCGACTCCTCGCCGTATGCGATCAGATCGAGGTCGAGGGTCCGATCGCCCCAGCGCTCATGGCGCTCGCGTCCGTGCTCGTCCTCGATCGCGTGCAGCATGCCGAGAAGTATCGACGGGGCGAGGCGCGTGGTGACCAGCGCCACCGCGTTGACGTATCCGGGAGCCTCCGGATCGGGCCCGTCCAGCCGCAGCGCCACCGTCTCGAACAGCGACGACAGCCGCACGTCCCCGACCAGGGGCAGCCGTGCGATGCGCTCGGCTGCGGCGCGGATCGTGTCCTCGCGATCGCCGAGGTTCGCGCCGAAGGCGACGACGGCCACGGCTTCCTCCCGCCCGGGCCGGGGGCCGGGAAGACTAGGCGGGTTGGCCAGATTTCGACTCATCGCTGCGCCTCCTCGGCGGACGGCTGCCGCATACGGTGCACGGTGACGGCGACGTCCGAGAACGTGAGCGCGATCGGGGCGTGCGGCTTGTGCACGGTGACGGTGACGGCGTGCACCCGAGGGTCGGCGAGCGCGACGGCGGCGATGCGCTCTGCGAGCGTCTCGATGAGGTTCACCGGTTCGCCCGCCACGACCTCGGCGACCTTCTCGGCGAGCTCTCCGTAGTGCACGGTGTCGTCGACGTCGTCCGATGCCGCGGCGACGTTCAGCGGCATCCTGAGGCGGAGATCGATCGTGAAGTCCTGGCCGTCCTCGCGCTCGTGGGCGTAGACGCCGTGCCGACCGAACACGGTCAGTCCCGTCAGGACGATCTCGTCGAAGACATCCATGGTCTATCCCTCCCAGGCGTGCACGACGGCCAGAGCATCGCGAGTGGCGCCGACATCGTGCACCCTGACTGCCCAGACCCCGGCGCGAGCGGCGAGCGCGCTCGTGACGGCCGTGGCGAGGTCGCGTCGGGCTTCGGAGACCGCCGCCGGGTCTGCGCCGAGGGTCTCCGCGAGGAACCGCTTGCGAGAGGTTCCGATGAGCACCCGGGGCCCCAGGGCGACGATCTCGTCGAGTCCGCGCAGCACACCCCAGTTCTGATCGCCCTTCTTCGAGAATCCGATCCCCGGATCGAGGATCAGGCGCGACGGCGCGATGCCGGATGCCGCGGCCGCGCCCATGCGCTCGTGCAGCTCCCCCGCGACCTCGCGGGCGGCACGGCGGTATTCGGCATGCGCGTACATGTCGGAGGAGAAGCCGCGCCAGTGGCCGATCGCATAGTCGGCGCCGGACTCCGCGACCGCTGCGAGCATGTCGGGGTCGGCCAGCCCGCCGGAGACGTCGTTCACGATCCGCGCCCCTGCTCGCACGGCTGCTGCGGCGGTCGAGGAGTTGATGGTGTCGACGCTCACGGGCGCACCCTCAGCGACGAGGCGCTCGATGACGGGGAGGACGCGCGCCTGCTCGACCTCGGCGCCCACTCGCTCGGCTCCCGGCCTCGTCGACTCGCCGCCGACGTCGAGCACGGTGGCGCCCTCCGCCCGCAGCCGCAGCCCGTGCTCGACGGCCCGATCCACGTCGAGATACCGACCGCCGTCGCTGAACGAGTCGGGCGTGACGTTGACGATGCCCCAGATGCCGGTCATCCGTGCGCCGCCCCGGGGCCCGACGACCCGATCAGGGCGATGAGTTCGGCGCGGGCGATCGGCTCGGTGTACTCGCCACGAGCGGCGATCGTGAGCGTCGATGCCTCCGGCTGCCGTCCACCGCGCATGGTCACGCAGCCGTGGCTCGCATCGAGGACCACGAGCACACCACGGGTGTCGAGGTGCTCGGCGATCGTGTCTGCGATCTGCTCTCCGAGGCGTTCCTGCACCTGGGGGCGACCGGCGAGGATCTCGACGACGCGCACGAGCGCGCCGAGTCCGACGACCTGCTCACCCGGCAGGTACGCGATGTGCGCGCGACCCGCGAACGGCAGCAGGTGGTGCTCGCACACCGAACGGAAGCGGATGTCCCTCAACAGCACGGCCCCCGACGGAAGCGTGTCGGGGGCGGGGCCTCGGGAGACGCTGATCGTGTGCGCAAGAGGCGCCGCTGCATCCTCGCCGACGCCCGCGAAGAACTCCGCATAGAGGTCGCCCATGCGCGTCGGCGTCTGCTTCAGCCCCGGACGATCGGGGTCTTCGCCGATCGCCTCGAGCAGTTCCCTGGTGAGCCGTTCGACACGCGCGCGGTCGACAGACACAGGTCAGGCCGTCGCGGGTCGAGCCTGGCCGGCTCCCGCCGATCCGGGCTGCGTGCGCGGAGCCGACATGGGCGCCTCGACCGACGCGACCAGCGACACGTCCTTCTTCGGCACCTCGATCGGAGGCCGCTCCGACACGGGGCGGTCCTCGCTCGAGAGCCACAGCGGACGCTCGGGGAGCTTCTTGACCTCGGTGAAGATCTCGGCGATCTGGTTGTGATCGAGGGTCTCCTCCTCGAGCAGCGACAGGGCGAGGCGATCGAGGATGTCACGGTTGGCGCTGATGACCTCGTACGCCTCGTTGTGAGCCTGCTCGATGAGCGCGCGCACCTCCGCGTCCACCCGCTCGGCGACCCTCTCGGAGTACTCGCGTCCCCTGCCCATGTCGCGACCGGCGAAGGGCTCGCCACCCTCGCTGCCGAGCTTGACCGGTCCGACCTGCGTGGTCATGCCGTACTCGAGCACCATCTTGCGAGCGATCGACGTCGCCTTCTCGATGTCGTTCGAGGCGCCGGTGGTCGGGTCGTGGAACACGATCTCCTCAGCGACGCGGCCGCCCATGGCGTAGGTCAGCTGGTCCTGCAGCTCGTTGCGGGTGATGGAGTACTTGTCGTCGAGCGGCAGCACCATCGTGTAGCCGAGAGCCTTGCCTCGGGGAAGGATCGTGATCTTCGTGACGGGGTCGGTGTAGTTCATCGCCGCCGCTGCGAGAGCGTGACCGCCCTCGTGGTACGCGGTGATGAGCTTCTCCTTGTCCCTCATCACACGGGTACGGCGCTGGGGGCCTGCGATCACACGGTCGATGGCCTCGTCGAGAGCACGGTTGTCGACCAGCTGCGCGTTCGAGCGTGCGGTCAGCAGAGCGGCCTCGTTCAGGACGTTCGCGAGATCCGCTCCGGTGAAGCCGGGAGTCTTGCGGGCGACGACCTCGAGGTCGACGCTCTTGGCCAGCGGCTTGCCCTTGGCGTGCACCTCGAGGATCTTCTGGCGCCCACGCAGGTCGGGGGCGTCGACGCCGATCTGGCGGTCGAAGCGGCCGGGACGCAGCAGTGCGGGGTCGAGGATGTCGGGGCGGTTGGTCGCCGCGATGACGATGACGTTCGCGTTCGGGTCGAAGCCGTCCATCTCGACGAGCATCTGGTTGAGCGTCTGCTCGCGCTCGTCGTTTCCGCCGCCCATGCCGGCACCGCGGTGGCGACCGACTGCGTCGATCTCGTCGATGAAGATGATCGCGGGCGCGTTCTCCTTGGCCTGGTTGAACAGGTCACGCACGCGCGAGGCACCGACGCCGACGAACATCTCGACGAAGTCGGAACCCGAGATCGAGTAGAACGGGGCTCCCGCCTCGCCGGCGACCGCACGGGCGAGCAGCGTCTTTCCGGTTCCTGGAGGGCCGTACAGCAGCACGCCCTTCGGGATGCGGGCGCCGATGGCCTGGAACTTGGCCGGGTCCTGCAGGAACTCCTTGATCTCGTGGAGCTCCTCGATGGCCTCGTCGGCGCCGGCGACGTCGGCGAAGGTGACCGTCGGGGTCTCCTTGTTGACGAGCTTCGCCTTGGACTTGCCGAACTGCATGACCTTGCTGCCGCCACCCTGCATCGACGAGAGCAGCCACCAGAACAGCAGGCCGAGCAGTACGAGGGGGAGAAGAAGGGAGAGGATGCCGTCGAACCAGGTCGCGCGAGGCACGGCGTCGTTGAAGCCGTCCTTCGGGTCGGCGTCGTTGATCGCCGTGACCACCTCTTCGGCGCGGGCGTCGACGTAGTAGAACTGCACGTTCTCCGAGCCCTCGAACGCCTTCGACAGGGTCATGTCGACGCGCTGGTCTCCGTCGGTGTTCACGACCTCGGTCACGGACTCGCCGGCGAGGAGCTTCAGCCCCTCCTGGGTCGTGATCTGCTTGGGCGCGCCGAGGTTCGAGATCAGCAGGAAGCCGCCGAACAGCAGCAGACCGATCAGAGCGACGTAGATCAGCGGATTCCGAGTGAGCTTCTTGACATCCATGGTCGGATCAGCGTATCGCGCGTGCCCTAGGTGGCCGCTGTGCGTTCACCCACGGCGTAGCGACGGGCCCGAGCCCCCGATCAGCTGTAGACGTGCGGAGCGAGCACCGCGACATCGCGCAGGTTGCGGTAGCGCTCGTCGTAGTCGAGGCCGTAGCCGACGACGAAGTCGGTGGGGATGTCGAAGCCGACGTACTTGCAGTCGATGACGACCTTCGCGGCCTCCGGCTTGCGCAGCAGCGCGAGCACCTCGATCGACTCCGCCCCGCGCGACTCGAAGTTCTCGAGCAGCCAGCTGAGGGTGAGCCCCGAGTCGATGATGTCCTCGACGATCAGCACGTGCTTGCCGTTCAGGTCGGTGTCGAGGTCCTTGCGGATCTGCACGACGCCGCTCGACTTGGTGCTCGCTCCGTAGCTCGACACCGCCATCCAGTCCATCGGGGCGTGGAAGGGCAGAGCACGGGCGAAATCGGCCATGACCATGACCGCGCCCTTGAGCACGCCGACGAGGATGATCTCCTTGCCCTCGTAGTCGGCCGCCACCTGGGCCGCGAGCTCATCGAGCTTGGCGATGATCTCCTCCTCTGTGACGAGGATCTGAGCAAGGTCGTCCTGGATCTCCGCGGCGCGCATGGATCGATTTTAGGTGACGCGTCCCCATGCTCCCGCACAGGATCCGCAGATCGTCGACCAGAATTCTGGATGCGCGTCCGGCATCCGCACTACTCTGGCGCTTGAACGGGCGTAGGCCCGCAGACGGAAGGATTCACCCATGGCTCTCGACGACATCCTCACGCAGGTCCCGATCGACGACATCGCCGCGAAACTCGGAGTCTCCCCCAGCGTCGCCAGAGAGGCGGTCGAACAGGGCGGTGCCGTGCTGCTCGGCGGGCTCGCCAAGAACGCGTCCACCACCGAGGGCTCCGCGGCGATCGAGAACGCGCTCAAGGGCCACCAGGGCAAGACCGGGGCCGCGAAGGTCGACGACATCGACGTGGCGGACGGCGGCAAGATCGTCTCGCACATCCTCGGCGACGACGAGCAGAAGGTCACCCAGAAGCTCACCGAGTCGAAGGAGACCGCCGGCATCGACTTCGGCAAGCTCCTCCCGATCCTCGCTCCGATCGTGATGGGTCTGATCGCCAACGCCACCAAAGACAAGACCGCGAAGCCCGGGACTGCAGAGGCGCAGTCCGGTGGCGGCGGCATCGGCGATGTGATCGGAGGCCTGCTCGGGGGCGGCAGCTCGTCGGGCGGCGGCGGAATCGGCGACCTGCTCGGCGGCCTGCTCGGTGGAGGCAAGTCCTCGGGCGGCGGCGGCATCGGCGACATCCTCGGCGGTCTGCTCGGCGGCAAGAAGTAGCACCGCCGGCCTGCTCGCCGCGAGCCCCTGCGATCCCCTTCCGAGGATGGGGACCGCAGGGGTTCTCTCGTCTCTGCGAGCGGATGCTGCGGGTGCGGGATGCCGGTCGTTCAGCGCGCGGTGAAGACGATGCGTCCGCCCCGTCGGGCCGCCGAGCACGAAGGCAGGTCGATGGGGCCCTGACCCGACCAGTCGGTGGCGAGCCGCGCGACCTCGAGCGTCTGCAGGCGCGTCAGGCTCACGCCGAACTCGCTGTCGACCACGAGTCGGATGATCCGGTTGCGCAGAGCCGCCGGGTTGGCGGCGAGAGCCGCGACGCTCACCGAGATGCCGGCCTCGGCATGCTCGACGATGTCCTCGATCGTCTCGTGGATCATCTCGTCGAACGCCTCGGCATCCTCACGCAGCTGCTCGGCGGTGCGCGCCAGAGCCTCGGCGATGCCCGGGCCGAGCTCGGCTTCGAGCACGGGAAGCACCCGGTCTCGCACCCGCACGCGAGCGAAGCGCTCTTCGGAGTTGTGCGGGTCGTCCCAGACCTCGAGGTCGGATGCCGCGCAGAATGCACGCGTCGTCTCCCTCCGCGCTCCGAGCAGCGGCCGCACCCAGCGCAGCCCGTCATCGTCTTCGCGCACGGGGGCCATGCCCTGCAGACTCGCCGCCCCGGATCCGCGGGCGAGGCCGAGCAGCACCGTCTCGGCCTGGTCGTCGAGTGTGTGGCCGAGCAGCACGGCTGAGGCACCGGCATCCGCAGCCGCATCCTTCAGCACCCGATACCTGGCGTCTCGTGCGGCGGCCTCTGGGCCCCCCTCCTCCCCCACCTCGACCCGGACGATGAGAGCGTCGAGTCCGAGGGCCGTCGCCGTCCGCGCCGCTCGAGCGGCCACGGCATCCGAACCGCTCTGAAGACCGTGGTCGACCGTCAGACTCCCCACCCGGAGCCCGAGCTTGGGCGCTTCGAACGCGGTCGCCGCGGCGAGCGCGAGTGAATCCGCTCCTCCGGAGAGAGCGACGATGACGACCGATCCCTCGGGCAGATCGGCGAGCGCAGTGCGCACGGCGAGGCGGATCTCGGCGATGGCGGGTGAGAGCGAGGGCACAGTCCCACGGTAGATCACGAGCTGAGATCGTCGCGCAAGGGTCGCGCCTGAGCGGGTGATGGCCCTAACCTGGCGCCGTGGCAGATCGATTGGGCGGGCAGCAGTACAGCACCGAACGGTTCACGACCTTCGTCGACGCGGTCGTCGCGATCGCGATGACTCTTCTCATCCTGCCGTTGCTCGAATCCGTGTCGGACGCAGGTGCCGCCGACCTGAGCACGGCTGAATTCCTCGAGGAGCACCACGGACAGCTCCTGAGCTTCGCCCTGAGCTTCGTTCTGATCGCGTCGTTCTGGCTCGAGCATCATCGGCTGTACGCCGGGGTGAAGGGTATGACGGGTGGACTGCTGTGGATCAACATCGCGTGGATGGTCACGATCGTGTGGCTCCCTGTGCCGACCGCCATGCTCGGCCAGATGGATGAGGACCCCCTGCAGACGGCGGTCTACATCGGGACGTTGATCCTCACCCAGGTGACGACACTCGCCGCGAAGGTCTACCTCCGACGGCATCCTGCTCTCACCGACCTCCCCTCCGATGTGCTGCGGCGTGGTGTCCTCGGAGACGTCGCGGCGATCGTCCTGTTCCTGATCGCTCTCCCGATCGCGGCGTGGGTGCACCCGATCGGCTATGCGGCCCTGCTGCTCGTCATCCTGTCCAGCCCTCTCGAACGCCTGCTGGATCACTCCACCACCCGAGGCCGGCGAGGGCGTGGCCTGAACGATGCGCGCGATGGCTCCGATCACTGAAAGGTAGGCTGGTCGGCGGCATCCAACCGAACTTTTCCTGAGGAGCACACGCATGGGCGCACACGACGCCGTCATCGAGATCCCGCGCGGCAGCCGCGTGAAGTACGAGGTCGACCACGAGACCGGACGAGTGCACCTCGACCGCGTGCTCTACACGACCTTCGGGTACCCCGCCGACTACGGCTACTTCGACAACACCCTCGGCGAGGACGGCGACCCGCTCGACGTGCTCGTGCTTCTCGACCACGCCATCTACCCCGGCGTCGTCGTCGAGGTGCGCCCGGTCGCGGTGCTCAAGATGAGCGACGAGGCCGGCGGAGACGACAAGCTCGTCGCCGTGCTGTCGAAGGACCCTCGCTGGGCGCACATCCAGGACATCGGCGATGTGGCCGAGTACACCAAGAAGGAGATCGAGCACTTCTTCGAGCACTACAAGGACCTCGAGCCCAACAAGTGGGTCAAGGTCGACGCGTGGGGCGACGCCGCAGAGGCGCAGCGCATCCTCGACGAGGCGATCGTCCGTTTCGGCGAGCAGGGTCACTGACCCCTCACATCGACGAAGAAGACCCCCGGCCGCTGTGCGGATCCGGGGGTCTTCTTCGTTGCCGATGCGGGTGTCAGACAGAGACGCCGCGATCTGCGAGGAAGGTGATCGGGTTGGTGTACGCGCCGTTGATGTACACCTCGAAATGCAGGTGGCAGCCGACGGATGCTCCGGTGTTGCCTGCGTATGCGATGACCTGACCGGAGTTCACCCATGCACCGCTGCGGACCGCGAACCCGCCGTCCCTGATGTGCGCATAGCCGGAAGCGACTCCGCCACCGTGCTGGATGCGGATGTAGTTGCCGTAGTTGCCACGAGGGCCGGCGTAGTCGACGGTGCCGGACTGCGCCGCGTAGATCGCCGCACCGCAGCCGTTCGCGAGGTCGACGCCGTAGTGGTAGCCCGAGCAGGCAGCACAGGGCTTGGGTCGAGAGCCGAATCCGGCGCTCCGGTAGCCGCCGTGCGGTCGCACCCAGCCACCCGACCCGGGTGATCCTCCGACGCCACCGCCTCCGCCTC
This sequence comes from Microbacterium sp. AC035, assembly GCF_979258485.1. Taxonomy (NCBI): domain Bacteria; kingdom Bacillati; phylum Actinomycetota; class Actinomycetes; order Micrococcales; family Microbacteriaceae; genus Microbacterium; species Microbacterium sp. AC035. The sequence continues at coordinate 3,464,368 of NZ_OZ409858.1, read as the reverse complement.
CACCGCCATTGCCTGCGGCAGCAGCAGCAGCCTCGGCCGCTTCGCGGCGCTTGCGCTCCTCCTCCGCGACGCGCACGCCTTCCTGGTAGCCGGCCACGGTCGTCGCGGTGGCGTCCTTCAGGGCGGCGAGCTGCGCCTGCATCGTCGCGAGGTTGGCCGACTGCTCGTCGAGTGCCGCCTGAGCGGCATCGGCTGCGGCCTGGGCCTCGATCATCTTCTGCTCGGCGACCTGCTGCAGGCGGTCACGCTCGGTGCGGGCGACGACGGCCTGGTCGGTCAGCGCCTGTGCAGAGTTGCGTGCGGCGACAGCGTTGTCGTGCACGGTCTGGTTGTACTGATAGACCTTGTCCATCGTGCCGAGACGAGAGAGCAGCTGGTCGGCGTTGTCTGCCGAGCCGGCGAAGAACAGTTCGAGGGCGGTGTCGTCGCCTCCGTTGCGATACAGCTGCGCGGCGAGCTGAGCGGCCTTCTTCGTCGCGTCATCGGCGACGAGCGCCTGCTCGTCCGCCTTGGACTGAAGCTCGTCGGCGACCGCGATGGCGTCGAAGTACGCCAGCTGAGCGGCGTTGTACTCCTCGCCGGCGAGGACGGCTTTAGCCTGCGCGTCGGCCACCCGCTGCTTGAGCGACTGGATGAGCCCCTCGATGCGCGTGACCTCTCCCGCTTTCGCGGACTCGTTGTTCATGGCGTTCTGCACGTCATCCCAACTGGGATACGTCGCCGCGTACGCAGCGGTCACGCCGGAGGAGACGCCGAAAGCGCTGAGCGCGACGACGCTGAGAGCGCCGAGGGTGAGCGCGTTGCGACGGGTGACGGAACGGCCCTTCCAGAACGCACGGCTCTCCGCGGGCGTCGGCGCGCAGCCGCAGTCGTCGGATGCCGCAGCAGCAGCGTCCGTCGTCGAGTCCTTGTCGTTCACGCGGCCCCTTCCGCCGGTTTCACAAATGCCACACTAACAACTTCTTTCACATCCGCACCAGGCGCGGACAGCACGAGACGGCACAGTGATTCGTGCCCATCGTCCTCCTGAACACGCCCGGGGGACAGCAGGCTCGCCCTCGATTCGCGTTTTGCTCAGATCTTCCCTTATGCTTGAGCGTCGGCAAGGAAGTCCTCCGGGACAGACTTCGGCCCCATCGTTTAGCGGCCTAGGACGCCGCCCTTTCACGGCGGTAGCACGGGTTCGAATCCCGTTGGGGTCACTCCTTCCGGTACAATTGAAAACAAGTATGGCCCTGTAGCGCAGTTGGTTAGCGTGCCGCCCTGTCACGGCGGAGGTCGCGGGTTCAAGTCCCGTCAGGGTCGCTCTAAGCGACGGGCCTTTCTCTTCGAGAAAGGCCTTTCGTCTAGATGCGGCAGGTTTCGCCAGTCGCATGGCTCTGTAGCTCAGTTGGTAGAGCGCACGACTGAAAATCGTGAGGTCACGGGATCGACGCCCGTCGGAGCCACACGGATGATCGTTACAATCACCCTAGAAACCCCCGCCTAGCTTCTAACATGGCGGGGGTTTTGCTTTGCCCGGGTGAAGGACTTGACCACATTTTGGCCACACCTTCACTCGCTGCCTCATCGAGACGACCAGCCACGTGGTCAAGATCGTCGTCGAACAGGTCTGCATACACATCCAAGGTCATCGCGGCCGATGCGTGACCGAGCATCCGCTGCACAGCCTTGACGTTCGCCCCCGCGGAGATCGCGAGTGACGCGGCCGTGTGGCGCAGATCATGCACTGTCACTGTAGGAAAGCCCGCATCATGCTCCTGGAGACGCCTGAGCGCCGGGAGGAACACCCGCTTGCGGAAGTTGCCGTTGCGCATCTCCAGACCTCGACTAGAGACGAAGAGAGACTCCTGGGGTTGCTTTCCTGCCGCTCTGGCGCGCAGCGGAGGCTCCAGGAACGCAGGGAAGGGCACAGATCGGCGCTCGTGCGTCTTCGGTGTTCCGCGCACCAGTGTTCCGCGCACGTCAGTTAGAGCTTCCTTCACGTCGACGCGCCTACGGGAAAAGTCGATCGACGAGACCTTTAGCGCGGCCATCTCTCCCCACCGGAGCCCGGTGTAGGCGAGGAAGGCAATGAGATCCGCGTGTCCATCGCACTCCCGTGCGAGAGACGCCACCTGTTCATGGGAAAGGTACCCACGATCGGTCGCGCGCTTCCGCGGCATCTGCACGCCATCGGTGGGGTCGCGATTTATCCGACCATCCCTCACGGAGTACTTCATGAGGGCCGCGAGAACGAAGTAGATCTGGCGCACAGTCGACGGAGCCAGGCCCTCCGTCAGAGTCGTGATCCACGCCTGTACCTCGCCGTGGCCGATCTCGACGAGCCGCCGGCTCCCCCACGTTGGCAGGATATGGCGATCGAGCGTGTACCTATACCCCGAGAGCGTGCTTGGCTTGATCTGCACTTGGCCGGCGATCCACTCCACGGCGACGTCGGCGACACTCACCTTCGAGCGGGACGGATCGAGCCACTCCCCGCGCATCTTCGACACCTCGACCGTTGCGAGGTAGTTGTCCGCCTCGCGCTTCGTGCTGAAGCCACGCTTCGTCGTCTGCGTCCGGTCAGGACGCCGATACCTCACCCGATATCGCCGACCCCGCGCTGTCTCGTACGACTCAACAGACCCCATAACGACCTCCCCGTCAATCGGACCATAGACCGCAGACACTCGCTTGCCCATAACAATTCACCGCTACAGCCGCTACCCGCCACACCAGCGAGATTCCGCGCGAGGATCTCGACCGGCGTCCGCTACAGCGCGGCTACGGACGCCACACCACCGAGGGCAAGCGACGGGGACCATCGCGCGGCAGGTTCTCCTTTCACAGCACGAGCTTCAGTTGGACTATTGGGGTGGCGCGTCTTGTTGATGCTCCTTGCCCCGTCCTTCATGAGAACGGTGCTTCTAGCGGATGACTGGTTCTCGATCGTTCTGACCGGTTTCCGAGCGTGTTTCCGCACACCGATATGGTTGGCGGGGACCAGGCTTTCCTGCTTCGGCCAGACGGGAGCCTCGATGGTGACGCCGGGTAGTGCGCTGATTGGTTACGCGATTTTGCGGGCGAATTACAACAGCCAGGCGCCGAACTATCTGGATAACTTCGCGCCATTCGTGCTCTCCGCGATCTCGACTGCACCGAACGCGATCGTGGAGCGTCACACGATCGCTAGTTCTATTCGCGAAGTCTTCGGAGTAGACATTCCAGCGCTGGTGGTACCGCGGCTCTTGAGGCGCACCACGCGAGAAGGCCTGACTGAGCCTGTCGGCACTGACTCGGTGAGTCTCACTGCTAAGGGTGAGCAGGGGCTTCCGGACCTTACAACCGCGTTGGTCGAGTACCGACGCAGACAGACGGAGCTTGTCCACGAATTTGCGTCATTCATCGGATCGCAGTTTCCTGAACATGACGAGCTCACGACAGGAGATCTAGCAGCCAACCTCGCCGAGTTCTTTGATCGGCAGGCAGTTCCTGTTCTGAGTCAGAGTCTGGGGAACGCATCCATCAGTGATCCAACGAAGTCTGGGATTCAGTATGTCGTCGCCGCGTTTGTCGCGCATCTGGCTGTACGCGATCAAGCCCGCTTCGCGTACGTTGTGGAGGCTGCAAAAGGCGCGATGCTGGCATCTGTGCTGGACCTCGATACCTCCGGCATGAACGACTCCTTGAGCGAACTCACGATCGTGCTCGATACTCCAGTAGTCATGGATGCGCTCGGCTATCACGGCCCGATGCCTAGCTCGGCGATGATGCACGTCCTTGATATGGCGCGAGTGCAGGGTGCCCGAGTTGTCATGTTTGACCACTCGGTATCGGAGATGGACGGGATTCTCGAAGCTATCGAGGGACATCTTCGGCGGGGAGGACTCTCGCGAGCCACGTCGATGGGCTACCTCCACTTCGCGGAGACCGCCGCATCACCAGCGGACCTCGCGGTGATCCGCGAGCACCTCACCGATCGGCTATCAGAAGCCGGTATATCAGTCGTGGATCGTCCAGATGACTATGGCAAGTACGGCCTTGACGAGCAGAAGCTGGACGAGAAGATCCACAGTCGTGTGCATTATCTCCAAGACGCGGCGCGGGTCAATGACGTGCGTTCGCTGTCCGCAGTGCATCGGCTCCGGCGGGGTGTGCGCACCAAGGCCCTCGATCGTTGCGGTGCGATCATGATGACATCGAACATCAATCTGGTGCGCGGGGCGGTGGACTTCCGCGATGAAAGTTCGTTCCCGCTCGCAGCGACTGCCGAAGCCGTCGCCAGTTTGCTTTGGGCTCGCAGTCCAGTGTTGGCACCTGATGTGCCCCGCGAAATGGTCCTTGCAAGCGCGTATGTCGGCATGCAACCCTCTCCAACGCTGTGGGCGAAGTATGTGGCGGAGGTCGAGTCACTTGAGAAGAGCGGCCGGGTCAGCACAGACGACGCAGTCATTTTGCGATCGACTCGTGTCGGCCGCGACGCCCTCATGGCTGAGTCGCTTGGCGAGACTGATGCGGTCGTCGCGGAGTTGCCTATCGCAGTTCTTGAGAGAGTCCGCGGCGCGATATCAGACCCCCTGTTGACCGAGGTTGAGGAGTTGGAATCGAAACTTGCCGAATCCGACGCCGTCGCAACCCATGCGACTGTGGACTGGCTGAAACAGGTTGACGCTCGTGAGCTTGCTGAAAAAGCCGCCGCGGCAAAGACAGTGGAATCGGACGATCTACAGGCACGGTTGCTTGCGGTCGAAGAGGCGGAAATACAAAAGAGGAAGCGCATTGAAAGTCTTGCTCGGCTGATCGCGCATCGGAGGGTTCGTGGCGTCGCGTGGAGTGTCCGGGGCGTCGCTCTGGTGTTGGCCGTGGTGGCGGGGTGCGTCCTCTTGACCAGCAAGGATCCGTCAACGGGTTTACCCGCAGTCTTGGTCGGCATCGTCGGTATCGCCAGCTTCGCGATTCCATTTATGCCACGCATGGACGACCTTCTTTCTCGACTCGAGGCTCGACTAGCGCGGCGCGGAGAACGACGGTTGCTTGTGAACGCGGGATACGACCCGACTACCACGATCGATGCGCTAAGCCGGTAGGTAGTCATGACGAACCACCCGGGTGCCTTGCGTGCCTAACTCTAGAGCTCTGGTCGAAGCCTCGGCGGCGATCTCGGCCACAGGCGGGCATCGAAGGAGAGTAGAGATGTCTCCCAGATTCAGGTCGATGCCGCCACCCGTCGCAGGCCAGCTGCGAGTGAGAGATACACGGCTCATGAGCTGAACGACCGTGTCCGGGTCGGTCGGGAACAAGAACCGTGTCCTTCGATTCAAGCCCGCCGTTCTCGCAGGGAGTCCCACATCCACCCGGCAACTCCCCGCCATGGAGAATAAGAACAGGCGACACGTCATCAGGGCCGCGGAGAGTAACTCTTACGCCAATCGCCTGCCGGAAACGATCGTTTGCGGCAGCAGCAGTTAGTCGGCGCTTGAGGCGTGCCGCTATGGTGGCTCATCCCAATCGGGGGTGTAGGAGTTGGGGTCTGAAGCCGCCGGTCTCGAGCAGGCTTCGGGCGATGTAGTTGGTCAGGTTGCGGAACCCGAGTGCGGAGCCGCGCAGGTGTTCGAGCCGTCCGTTGAGTGCCTCGGTCGGCCCGTTGCTGGTGCCGGGTCGTTCGAAGTAGGCGAGCACGTCGGTGGCTCGCTTCTTCAGGGTCCGGCCCAGGGTGGCGAGCTCGGTGAGCACCTTGGGGACGCCGGCGCTGAGGTCGGTGATCAGCTTCTCCATGAGCTCGCGGCCACGTTGCCGGTCCTCGTGGCGATAGGCGGCGATCATCCGCTGGTAGACACCCCAGGTCGCCTCGACCTCGACGTGAGCGTCATCAACGAACAGCGCGCGTAGCCTGTCGCTCTGCTTGTCGGTGAGCAGGTCCGAGCCGGTGTGCAGCGTGCGCCGCGACTTGTAGAGCGGATCGTCCCTGAACCCACGGTGCCCGTGGATCGCGAGTTGGACCCGGCGCCGGCACCTGTCGAGGGCGTCACCGGCCACGCGCACGACGTGGAAGGGATCCATCACCGTGACCGCGTCCGGGATCTCCTCCGCAGCGGCGGTCTTGAACCCGGTGAAGCCGTCCATCGCGACCACCTCGACCGCGTCACGGAAGGCGTCGTCGCGGTCGGCGAGCCAGGTCTTGAACGCCGCCTTCGACCGGCCCTCGACCATGTCCAGCAGCCTTGCTGGGCCGGCGCCATCGCGGACCGGGGTGAGGTCGATGATCACGGTGACGTACTTGTCGCCACGCCTGGTGTGGCGCCAGACGTGCTCATCGACGCCAATCGCCTTCACGCCCTCGAACCGCGTGGGTCGTTGATTAGCAGCCGCTTGCCTTCGGCCAGGACCGCGTTGTTGGCGGTGTCCCACGCGACCCCGAGTCCCTCGGCGACACGGGCGACGGTGAGGTGTGCGACCACGATCCCTTCCAGCGCCCACCGCAGCCCGGTGCGCGAGAGCTTCGCGCGTGGCTCCGCCGCGGCGCTGGTGTCTTGGCGCCACACGTGTCCGCAGTCTGCACAGCGGTAGCGGCGCACTACAACTTCCAGCACGGTCGGTCGCCAGCCCAGCGGCTCGTGGGCCAACCGCCGGATCACGGTGTCACGAGCGGCGCCTTCGCTGCCGCACCGTCGGCACCACTGATCTGGTTCCACCACGCGGCACGCGAGGACCGCACGATCCGGTTCAAGTCGTTGCCCGATCACGCTCAGACCGAGGCCGTCGAGTCGAGCGAAGGCGGTCAGGTCAGGGCGGCCGAAGCCGGGCGGCGGGGTAGCGTCGGGCACGTCGAGGTCTTTCCGATGGATGGCGTAGGAACCTCCATCGTCGGGAGACCTCGACGTCTATCTGCGGACCGACTCGGCGGGGCGCGATCGTCTCGTGCGTTGGCGGACTACGGGAGCTTGGACGCGAGGACGTCGGCCGCCAGGATCTCGGGTGCTGCGCGGAGGAGGTGCTGGTTGGCCATCAGGGCTGCGACGATGGCGCCGTTGGCGTGGGCGTCGCGAGCGGCTTCATCGGGGAATGCATCGAAGATCCAGAAGGTGTCGGCGTGGGTCCTGACCGCGAACCAGACAATCGTTCCTACTTCTTCGTTGGCGAGTGCGACAGCGCCGGCGAGCAGATCGGCGACCGCGTCGTGCTGGCCATCGGCCGCGACGATCTTGGCGACGAAGGCATACGGAAGTGATGCGGGTGTGGACATGAGGGACTCTCCTTGACGTCGGGGTTCTTCGTGGGACGAGTTCAGCGTATGACGAGCGAGGGCCGGTGGGGAGTGGCGTATACGGCAGTATTGCTATTGTTTACGTCATGCGCATCGGACTGATCGCGATCGACGGCTGCTTCGGTTCGGCTATCGCGTCGATCATCGACATCGTACGGGTGGCCGAGGGAGCCCGCGGCGATGTCGACCCGCGGATCGACCCGATCGAACTCGCCATCCTCGGACCGAAACGGCGAGTGACCACGACGGCATCGATGACCCTGTCGGTGGACCACCCGCTGCCGGAGTCCGGAGAGTTCGACGTGGTCGTCGTCCCTGCGCTTGGAACCCTCACGGCCGCCGCGACCCACGACGCCCTCCAGAGTCGAGATGCTCGTTCGGTCATCGCCTCACTCGGGCGCCTCGACGACGCGACCACCCGGATCGCCGCGGCGTGCACCGGCGTGTTCGCCGTCGCCGAGACAGGACGGATGCATCATCGGCGGGCGACGACCAGCTGGTTCCTGGGGCCGGAGTTCCGGAAGCGCTATCCGACCGTCGCCCTCGATCTCGACACCATGGTCGTGGTCGACGGGAACCTCGTCACCGCCGGCGCCGCCTTCGCCCACATCGACCTCGCGCTCTCACTCGTGCGATCGATCAGCCCCGACCTGGCCCAACATGTCGCCAAGCTCCTCATCATCGACGAGCGCCCGTCGCAGGCGGCTTTCGTCGCCTACGAACATCTCCGGCACGAGGACCCGATCGTCGTCGAGTTCGAACGCTTCGTGCGCGCCCGCCTGGACGAACCGTTCAACGTCGCCTTCGTCGCGCAGTCGCTCGGCACCAGCCGGCGCACCCTCGAACGACGAGTCCGTGCGGCGCTCAACCTCACTCCGCTCGGCTTCGTCCAACGGCTTCGCACCGAACGAGCTCGACACCTCTCAGCAACCACGGACCTCACCTCCGCCGAGATCGCGCTACGGGTCGGCTACGCAAACGCCGAGACTCTGCGCTCCCTCCTGCGCAGGGAGCGACGCCGTTCCTGACCTATCGCCATGCCTGTAGCTTGTGTCCTAGCGCTCGGTTGGAACCACCTCTCAGCACGTCGCGTCGACGCTCCTGCGTCGCCCCTGGACTACCCACTCGACACGCCCGCAGCACAGCCCATGTGACGTGCCCCGGCTTCCCGGACGGTCGGGGTTGGGTGGCTGTGATGTCGCTGCGTTCTCGTCGAGAGGGTCAGCAGACCCGAGCAGAGCCGATTGGGATGAGCCGCGAAGGCGGTTAGGTCAGGGCGGCCGAAGCCGGCCGGCGGGGTAGCGTCGGGCACGTCGAGGTCTTTCGGATGGATGGCGTAGGAACCTCCATCGTCGGGAGACCTCGACGTCTATCTGCGGACCGACGCGCCCGGCCGACCTACACCTTCATCTGGGAAGAGCCGCTATGGTTCGCCGAAACCTCGTATCGGCAGACAGTTTCGGCGTGTAGCGGGACAGGTGAGCGTCTTTCGCTGGAGATATCGTCCTCTCGTTTACTTGGCTATTGCCGCCAGGCCGCTGTCATCGAAGACCAAGATGTCACCGTCGTTCGTGGTCGCGAGCGCTTGCGCGGAGCCATGAGTGACGCCGGCTGGAACCCACTCGGCTTTGGATCCTGTGCTGGCCCAGATCTGTCCGCCGCGACCGACACCGACAAGCCGTTTGCCGTCAGGTGACACGGCGAGTAGATAGAGCGCAGGCGCCTCGTTCAGAGGTGTAAAAGTGGTGCCCTCATCAGTGCTGATTTGCACCCCGTCTGGGGTGGCGGCGATCAGTTGCCCTTCACTGTCGATGACGAGGCTGAACGCCAGAATTTCTCCGACCGCCGACCAGGTCTCACCGAGGTCGTCAGTGCGGAGGAGCTCCGCAGAGTCCGAGGCGATCCCGTAGAGGGTGTCGTTCTTCCCGACGGCAAGCACGTGGAAGTCTTTCTCGTCGGTGAATGAGACAGGCGTCCAAGATCTGGCGCTGTCGTCGCTCCGGATGATTCCGAGGTTGGGGGAGCCGAGTTCTGGGGCCGTGGTCGGTCCGGGATGCCCGGACGCGAGGAGAGCATCACCAACAGTGATGAGGCCCATTGCGTCGAAGTCGGTCGTCTCGATACGCGAGCCGACCTCCCCATCCGGTGTGGCCGTGTAGATCCCGTCATGGGCACCCAGGAGGTATCCGTCCTCGGAGGGGTTAGGCACGATCGCGTGGACGTGGCTGATGGACGCGGCGTGGTCGTGCCCGGTGGTGGGCTCGGCGGGTGCCGTGCAGCCGGCCAGCACAATGCTGGCCGCGATCGTTGTGGAGAGCGTGAGTGCCGCTCGGTGTCGCTGTCGAAAAGTGGGCAACGTGAGCTTCTTGAGGGTTCGCATGATGGTGTGCGCAACAGATCACGAGGTGGGGTGCGGGAGCCCCGCACCCCACCCCGGGGATCACAGAGTTGCGAGGATCTCCTTCATGGTGGCGATCTCGTCGGTTTGCGTGTCGATGATCGTCTCAGCGAGTGCGATGGCGTCGCTGTTTTGACCGTTGTCGACTTCGTCCTGCGCCATGTCGACAGCGCCCTCGTGGTGCTGGATCATCTGCTCGAGGAACAGACGGCCAGTATCGGGACCGGTGGCATCTTCGAGGGCCTGCATGTCTTCTTCGGACATCATGCCGCTGCCGTGATCCATGCCCTCCATGCTGTCCATATCCGCGCCCCAGTCTTCGAGCCACTGGTCCATTGTCTGGATCTCCGGCTCCTGAGCGACCTTGATCTCTTCCGCGAGGGCGACGACGCGCTCATCGACGCCGTCTTTGCTGAGAAGGACATCGGACATCTCGATGGCCTGTGCGTGGTGCTCCTTCATCATGCTGGCGAACATGATGTCGGCGTCGTTCGCGTCCGCTGTTTCGGCGGGTGCGGACGAGCTGCCGCCGTGGTCCATACCTTCCATGCCGTTGCCGGAACCGGTGTTTCCGGCGCAGCCCGTGAGGGCAAGAAGGGCAGTGAGGGTGAGTGCGGCGATCGCCGCGGGTCGAATCTTCATGAGTGTTCTCCAAGGGTCGGTGATGAGGCCCGGCTGCTGCCGGTGCCAGGGGTGCGTGCCCGCAGAGCGGGCTAGCGCGTTATCACGTGCGACTGATGCAGAGAACCGTGAGAGAGGGGGGTGGCGGAAGGGCGTGGGCACGGGCGGGCCAGCGCATGGTCGCGGCCGTAAGTATTGCGATCAGTGTCGCGTGCCGCCAGCCGAGCCCGATCCGCCCGAGCAGGATCGTGGCGACTAGGAGCGCGAGAACGCACGCCATCCACGTCATCGGATCCCCGCCCCCGCACGTCGCGCATCCCGCATCCGCCGTCGGTGAGTCCGGCACGGCGGCGGCTTCGGACGTGTCGTGGTGCTGGTCGGCCGCTCCGGATTGAGTGCTGACTGCGACGGTGTCGTGGTGGCCGGCAGCTGTAGCGTGCGAGTTGAAGGAGTGCATCGCCAGCAGACCGGCGATGACGCCCACGGCGACCGCGAGGACGGCCACGACGGTATGGGTGAGCGTGCGCGGTCCACGCACCTGTTGTGCGACGTTGATCAGCGACATACTCACCTCCCGTTCTCCTCAGCCTACGTCCGTCACCCTGACTGTTTCTTGCTACTTGCCCGCTACTGCGTCCGGGCGGAGATCCAGCCGGCGCAGCAGCTGCGCGTTGAGCGCGACGACGATGGTCGACAGGGACATCAGCACTGCCCCCACGGACATCGGGAGAACGAATCCGATGGGGGCGAGCACGCCGGCCGCGAGCGGGACGGAGAGCAGGTTGTAGCCGGCGGCCCACCAGAGGTTCTGCTTCATCTTCCGGTAGCTGGCCCGTGACAGTTCGATCACCGACAGCACCGACCGGGGGTCGTCGCTGGCGAGGATGACCCCCGCGGAGGCGATCGCGACATCCGTGCCCGCGCCGATGGCGATACCGACATCCGCTTGCGCGAGCGCGGGGGCGTCGTTCACACCGTCTCCGACCATTGCGACCTTGCGGCCCTCGCCCTGCAGTTCTTTCACCTTCGAGGCTTTGTCCTCCGGTCGCACCCCGGCGAAGTACCGGTCGATGCCGAGCTCGCCCGCCACGGAGGCGGCCACCGCGTCGGCGTCACCGGTGATCATGACCACCTGTACACCCCGCTCGTGGAGGGCCTCGACGGCGTGACGCGACTCCGAGCGGATCTCATCTGCCAAGCGCAGCGCGCCCGCGACCTGACCGTCGACGAGTACGTGGAGGATGATCGCACCCTCCTCACGCCACTCGTCGGCAACAGCCAGCTCCTGGGCGTGCTCCTGCTCGAGCATGTACGGCCCACCGACCTGCACGATGTGCCCGTCGACACGCGCACGGACCCCAACCGCTGGCGAGGACTCGAAGTCGGACGAGGCAGGGGCCGTGAGGTTATTCTCCTTCGCTGCGTTGACGATTGCGCGAGCGAGGGGGTGCTCGGAGTCGGCTTCCGCAGCCGCGGCCCAGGCCAGCAGCTGCTCGGAATCGGTGCCGGACACGGGGTCGATCGCGGTGACGGCGGGGGTGCCCTTGGTGAGCGTCCCGGTCTTGTCGAACAAGACGGTGTCGACGGTGCGCATGCTTTCCAGCGCAAGGCGGTCTTTGATCAGCACACCCCCACGAGCCGCCCGCTCCGTCGCGATCGACACAACGAGCGGGATCGCCAGGCCTAGAGCGTGCGGGCACGCGATCACCAGCACGGTGATCGTGCGGATCACCGCCGCGTCGGGCAGACCGACGACCGTCCAGACGATCGCGGTGATCGCGGCAGCGCCGAGCGCAAACCAGAACAACCATCCCGCCGCCTTATCCGCGAGCCGTTGCGCCCGAGACGACGAGTTCTGCGCCTCGGTCACCAGCTTCTGGATGCCCGCGAGAGCGGTGTCCTCGCCGATCGCGGTGATCTCCACCCGCACACCAGAATCGGTCGCGACGGTGCCGGCGATGACCTGGTCGCCGTCGCTGCGGCGCACGGGCCGTGACTCGCCGGTGATCATCGACTCGTCCATGCTGGCCGAGCCCTGCACGATCCGCCCGTCTGCGGGGACCCGCCCGCCCGGGCGCACCACCACCACGTCACCCACCAGCAGATCAGACGGGGCAACCGTGACGGTTGTATCGCCCTCGATCTTTTCCGCCTCGTCAGGCAGCAACGCAGCCAAGGAATCCAACGCTGAGGTCGTCTGCGCGAGGGAACGCATCTCGATCCAGTGACCGAGCAGCATGATCACGATCAGCAGGGCCAGCTCCCACCAGAAGTCCAGTTCGTGGTGCAGCAGGCCCAGGCTCGCGCCCCATGATGCGAGGAACGCGACCGTGATCGCGAGGGCGATCAGCAGCATCATGCCGGGCTTGCGGGCCCGGAGTTCGCTCACCGCACCGGTGAGGAACGGCGCCCCGCCCCACACATACATGACCGTTCCGAGAACCGGGGAGATCCAGCCGACCCACGCAGCGTCCGGCAGCGGGTATCCGAGCAGCATCGAGAACATCATCGAAAACCCGACGACCGGAACCGCAAGGACCAGCATGATCCAGAACAACCGCCGGAACTGGCCCACATGATCACCGTGCCCACCATGTCCGCCGTGCCCACCATGGCCGCCATGTTCTGGCGAAGCGTCGTGATCGTGGCTCATCGCCGCGTGGTCATGCTCCGTTGTCGGCGCCGCGCCGTGGTTCTCGTGTGCGGCGTGATGGCTGTGTTCGTCATGCTGGCTCATCGGAACTCCTTGCTCAGATGCGCCCGGTTGAGCCCGGGTGCAGACGGTTAGCGACTCAGGCCTGGCTGGTCGCGAGGGTATACCCGGCCTCTTCGACCGCAGCCCTCACAGCAGCAGGATCGACCGGTGCTGCGCTGTGGATAGTCACGCGGGAGGTGCCGCCGGCGTTCAGGTCGACGTCGACGGACTCGACACCGTCCACAGCCGCCAGTTCCTTACTGACGCTCGATACGCAATGCGAGCACGTCATCCCCGCAACCAAAACCTCTTCGGAGGATGAGGATGAGGCCGCAGCAGGTGCGGACGCCTCGGTGTTCGATGGGACGGCGCAGCACGCGCAGCCTGCGTTCGCGTCCTTTAGGCCGAGTTCAATGCGATCAGTCATCGTGTGCTCCTTCAGTAGACAGATGTGGCGGTCATGAACGGACCAGGCGGGCAATGGCTTCGTTAGCCTCGCGGACCTTCTCTGCGGCGACCTCGCCGCCCTCTGCGCTGGCCTCGGCAACGCAATGACTTAGATGATCGCTCAGCAGCGACAACGCCACCGTTTCGAGCGCTCTCGTCGCTGCAGATACCTGCGTGAGGATGTCGATGCAGTACTTGTCTTCCTCGACCATCCGTGCGATTCCTCGCACCTGACCTTCGACGCGACTCAACCGCTTAGCGAGATCTGCCTTGCCGTCGCTGTACCCGTTCATGGTTAGAAGATACCCCCTGGGGGTATCTAACTCAAGGTTGGTTGCGCGCATTCCCGCGTGACTCGGTCCTTGTAGCGGCGCGAGCCTGACGAGAACTTAGTGCGCCCACCGAAAACGATCGTTTTCGGCGTGAGACCGTTCTGTGGCCGTGAGCAGCTGCCGATAACGCTCTCCAGAAGTCCCTTACGGCAGGGGTTTTCGGCGGTGCCTCAATCGGTTGCGAGACGACGGTCACCCACGAGCCGGGGGATCAGGCGGACAAAGATCACCATGGCGACGAGCTCGACGAGTGTTTGCGTCACGACGGCGAGAGGGGCAAGGGCGAACGATGTGGGGAGCGCGAGGGCGAGCGGGAGAACCACTAGGGAGTTGCGGGTCGCGCCGGAGAATACGACGGCGCGAGTGCTGGAGACATCGAGTCGTGCCGCACGCCCCGCGAATATCCCTACCGGGATCATGACCGCCGCGAAGGCGGCATAGATCGGAACTGTGGCGAGCAGTGCAGGAAGTTGCCGGCTGACGCCGTAGACCTGGGAAGCGACGACGACGGCGAGCGTGAGCATCATCAGCGGCACCATGGCGGCTAGAGCGGTGTCTCGGAGAGTGCGGCCCCAGCGCGTGCGGGAGGCGACGTACTGGGTGAGGCCGGCCGCCATGAGCGGGAGCACGATGAGCAGGAGGAAAGCGTCGACGAAGGGCGCGAGGTCGACCGCGGCGACGAGTTCAGGGCCGACGAACAGCCAGAGGTATGCCGGCAGGAGCAGCATCTGTCCCAGCATGAGGATCGGCGCGGCCGCAAGTAGCCGTTCCTTCGCCCCTCCGGCGAGCCCCGTGAAGACGATCACATAGTCGATGCAGGGCGTCAGCAAGACGAACAGCACACCCACCAGCAGCGCCTGGTCGTGAGCGACGAACCGAGACAGGCAGAACACGATGACGGGGGCGATCACGAAGTTCACGACCAGCACCACGGACAGGAACCGCATATCGCGGAAGGCGCGTCCGATCATCGAGAAAGGGACACCGAGGAATGTCGCGTACAGCAACAGCCCGAGAACGGGGTTGATCGCGAGCTCGAGAGGGTGCGCGGCTCCTGGTGTCAACAAGCCCAGCACGACGCCCGCAGCGATCGCTGCGAGATAGAGGGCGATCTGATGACGTTCCCACCAGGCGACGAGGTTGCTCACGTTCCCAGCATGTCGACTCACCCGGTCCCGCACGAATCACCCACGCCAGGGCCGGGTTCGTGACAAGGGAAACTCAGGTGAGAATCGTCGTACGAATCTTCTCGGCCACCGCTTCCCGTAGCGGGCGCACTGCTTCGGCGTCCCAGGACTCGGGGTTGGGGAACGACCACTCCAGAACCTTTCCGCGAGGGGTGGAAGGCAGGGTGAGTCCGGGCTTCATAAGGACGATGAGGTCGGCGGCGTCCAGGTCTTCGACTGTGACGGCGCGCGGTACGCGATCGGTGATGTTCATTCCGAGTTCTGCGACAGTGTCGGCCACGGCCGGGTTCACTTCGTCGGCGGGGGAGAGGCCCGCAGACGTGGCCCGAAACCGGTCCCCGGCCAGGTGCTCTAGGAGAGCCGCGCCGAGCTGCGACCGGCCGGCGTTGTGCTGGCAGATGAAAAGGACGGTCGGAGTGGTGTCAGTCACGGGGGCTCTTTCAGGTTGGGTTTCAGCTGGCGGCGAGCCGGGGTGCGAGTTCCGCGATGCGGCGCTCCAGCTCGTCGTAGGCGGTGTCGAAGGCGTCATCGGTGCCGATCCGAACGGGGTCGGGGATCGACCAGTGCAGGTGTCCGATGGCGCCGAGTTCTTCGTGGGCGCTGTCGCACACCGTCACCACGAAATCTGAATCGGTCAGGACCGAAGTCAGAGCGCGGGGTGCCTCATCGTGCAGCGCGAGAGTGTGGCGATCGGCAGCGGCGACTGCGCCCGGATCTATCCGCCCCGTCGGGTGCGTTCCTCCCGACGTCGCGGGGATACTGCTGCGGGTCGACCACAACGCCGCGGCGAGCTGCGACCGGGCGGAGTTCGCCGTACAAACGAACACGACGCGATCTGCGCGCTCGACCCGGCCGGGTGTGAGCCCGCGGAGTGCGTTATCTGAGAGGTGAACGTAGCTGCGCCGTCTATCGGCCTCCGAGCGGGACCGCGAGACCATCCCCACCGACTCCAGCACGTTCAGATGATGGGTGACGAGGTTGGAGGGAAGGCCCAACGCCATTCCGATTTCGGTGGGCGAGAGGTCGCCCAGCGTGAGACGATCGACGATCCGCAGGCGAGATGGGTCGCTCAGCGCAGCGTGCTTCGCGGCGCGCACCTCCACCTGGTCAGTTCGTTCAGTGTTCATTGTCTCAATCTTGACTGAAGTACCCCGTTCGGGTCAAGATGAGCCGACATGAAAACACCTCACCCCGCCCTCGCACGGCCACACCTTCTGCGCCGAGCTACCGCCGAGTTCCTTGGAACTGGTCTGCTCGTCACTATCGTGGTGGGTTCCGGTATCGCCGCGCAGCGGTTGTCCCCGGATGATGTCGGCCTCCAGCTGCTGGAGAACAGCCTGACCACTGCCCTCGGTCTGACGGTGCTGATCCTGATGCTCGGGCCAGTGTCTGGCGCGCACTTCAACCCCGTGGTGACGGTCGCGGACTGGCTGCTTGGCCGCAGCGCCAGCACCGGGCTTCCGTTGCGCGACGTCGCTGCGTACGTGCTCGCGCAGATCTTCGGCGGCATCGCCGGCACCCTGCTAGCGGGGGTCATGTTCGACACCGGCCCCGGGTTCTCGTCCAACGACCGGGCCACAGGCGGGCACCTGGTCGGGGAAGTGGTCGCCACTGCAGGGCTCGTGCTGCTGATCTTCGCTCTCGCCCGCACCGGAAAGGGGTCGGTCACGGCCGCCGCGGTCGGTGCGTACATCGGCGCGGCCTACTGGTTCACCAGCTCCACATCGTTCGCGAATCCCGCCGTCACGATCGCTCGCATGTTCACCGATACGTTCGCCGGTATCGCACCGTCGTCTGTGGCGCCGTTCATCGCTGCACAGCTCGTCGGGGCTGCCATCGGCCTCGCACTGCTCCTCGCCCTCTATCCAATCGCCGCCCGCACGGCCGGCGACGTCGTGGTTCCTCAGAAACTCGAAACCCAGCCCTGAAAGGCGCCTTCATGCATCTTGTAGCGATCGGCGGAAGCGACGCCGGAATCTCCACCGCCCTCCGGGCCCGTGAACTCGACCCGTCCGTCGATGTCACAGTCGTCGTGGCCGACGCCTACCCGAACTTCTCGATCTGCGGCATCCCGTACTACTTCTCCCGGGAGGTGCAGCCCTGGCAGTCGCTCGCCCACCGCACCCACGCGGATCTCGAAGCCACCGGCATGAACCTCCGGCTTGACACCCTCGCCACCAGCATCGACGTCGACAGCCGCCGGCTCACCGTCCGCGACGCCGACGGCACGGAATCGACCATCCCGTACGACGAGCTCATGGTCGGCACGGGGGCAGCGCCGTCGACAGCCGGAATATCAGGGCTTGACCAGCTCGGCCCCGACGACGGCGTGCACCTGCTGCACTCGATGGGCGACACGTTCGCGCTCGAGAAGTACCTCGACGAGCATCAGCCCGAGACGGCGATCATCGTCGGAGCTGGCTACGTCGGCCTCGAGATGGCCGAAGCCCTCACTGTGCGCGGCCTCCAGGTCACCCAACTCCAGCGCGGCCCCGAAGTCCTCTCCACCCTCGATCCCGAACTCGGTTCCCTCGTACACGACGGACTCACCCGCCACGGCGTCGACGTCCTCACCGATACCCGCGTCGAAGCTGTCACACGCGACGCAGGACGAATCACTGTTGCAGGAACCCGAGACGGTGACCCGTTCTCCCGCACCGCTGACGTGGTGCTCGTCGTCGTCGGCGTACGGCCCAACACCAGCCTTCTCACCGCAGCCGGTGCAACCACGGGCGCGGGCGGCGCTGTGGTCGTCGACGATCGGATGCGCACCGGCCTGCCGCACGTTTGGGCGGCCGGCGACGGAGTGGTCACTCATCACCGCCTCCTCGGTGTCACGTATCTCCCGCTCGGCACGACCGCCCACAAGCAAGGCCGCGTCGCGGGCGAGAACGCGATCGGCGGCGACGCGCAGTTCGCCGGGAGCCTCGGCACGCAGGTCGTGAAGGTCTTCGACCTCGTTGCAGCTCGCACGGGCCTCCGCGACCACGAAGCAGCTGCCGCAGGCTTCGCACCACACAGTCACACCGCGATCGCGGATGACCACAAGCGGTACTACCCGGGAGCGACGCCCATCAGCATCCGCATCACCGGAGACACCCGAGATGGCCGTCTGCTCGGCGCGCAGCTCGTCGGTACCCGCGGTGCGGAGATCTCGAAGCGCGTCGACACCTATGCCACAGCGCTGCATCACGGGATGACGGTCGCGGCGATGAGTGATCTCGACCTCTCCTACACCCCTCCGCTCGGCTCCCCGTGGGACGCCGTCCAGGTCGCAACCCAGGCGTGGGAGCGCGAAACTCGGACGAGCGCTTTGGTCTAAGTCGCCCTGAGGCCGGCTCCCGCGCCGAGAGCCTAGCTAGGCAGGTGGTCCCGGCGGAGGCGCAGTGCTACCCACCAACCGCATCGTCGACAGATGAAAGCACCCCCGTCGCCTAGGGCGTGCAGTTTCTTTCGTGGCAGATGCCGGCCGCAGCACGTGCAGGCGGTATTGAGTTCAGTCGACATGAGCGTCGATCGCCTCTCGGATCTGTTCAACCGTCGGCATTCCCGCTAGCCCAGTGGGTGTGCTGTAGATACGGCAGGCCAAATCGCTGCTGCGATCCGAACCCGGGAAAAGATCGTTCCCATTCAGGGTGATCGTCGGGGAGCCTGCAAACGGGACTGCTGCGGCGTCTTCTTCGGTTCGTATGAGCCGGTAATGCAGAGTTGATTCGTCGCGCCCTGTCGCTCGGAGCGCCTCCGAAACGCGACGGCCAGCCTCAACCCAACTGGGGCAATCAGCGATGTGTAGCAGCTCGATCTTCATGGTTCCAGGATCCTCTTTTTCGATGTTCAATCTCGGTAGGTAGGTGCCCCTGCTGGAAACGATGAGCATGTGTCTCCGTTCACAGGTGCCCGGCGGCTGACGAGTATGCTTTGAGCATAGGTCACTGATGACTGTATAGTCATCGTATGCTGACTATTGCCTCTCGGCTCGACGTGATGAACCGTCTCGGTCGGGCCATGGCTGATCCCACCCGTTCCCGCATCTTGATGTCGCTGCTCGATGCACCGAGCTACCCGGTGGTCTTGTCCCGGTCCCTTGAGCTGTCCCGGTCGAATGTCTCGAATCACCTGACATGCCTCCGTGATTGCGGCATCGTAGTCGCGGAGCCCGAGGGGCGGCAGACGCGCTACGAGATCGCAGACCCGCACCTTGCAGCGGCTCTGAAGGCACTGGTCGACGTAACGCTGGCCGTGGATGAGAACGCACCATGCGTTGATGCCTCTTGCGCCGTTCCCGGATGCTGCGCTGTCGGAGCAGACGCATGAGCGCGCCGATGACGGCAGCACGGCGATCGACACTGCACCGTCGGGTGCGCTTCATCGTCGGGTTCACGATCTCGTACAACGTCATTGAGGCGATCGTCGCGATCTGGGCGGGAACCCTGGCATCGTCAGCCGCGCTGATCGGCTTCGGACTCGACTCGGTTGTCGAGGTGCTATCCGCCGCGGCGATCGCTTGGCAGTTCACCCGGAAGGACCCCGAGCGCTGGGAGAAAGTCACCGTTCGAGCGATCGGACTGGCGTTCTTTGCTCTCGCTGCTTACGTCACCGTCGACGCGGTGATGAGTCTGATTAGCCAGGAAGGCCCGGAACACAGCCCCCTCGGACTGGGCATCACCGCCCTGAGCCTGATCGTCATGCCGCTGCTGGCATGGTTCGAAGTACGCACCGGACGTGAACTCGAATCCAAGAGCGTGATGGCCGACGCGAAGCAACTGATCCTGTGCATCTATCTCTCAGGCGCAGTGTTCATCGGCCTCATCCTGAACACGCTGTTCGGCTGGTGGTGGGCCGACTCCGTCGCTGCACTCGTCGTCGCCGTTCTCGCGATCCGTGAAGGCATCGAAGCATGGCGCGGGGACGTCGAGTCTCCGTTCGAGGTACTCGAAGATCTCGACAACGACGACTGACACCAGGCTGAACCTCTGCCCGCCGCAAACGATCGATTTCGGCGGTCTTGCCACCGATTGCGATCACCTGCGCGACACGCCGGCACGTGCCCTGCCGATACCCCCTGCCGAAACCTAAACGCCCCGACACCTCGGCTGTAGCGTTTTCGGCATGGCACACGAAGTCGGGTACGCCCGAGTCTCCAAGCGCGAGCAGAACCCCGACGCTCAGGAGGCTGAGCTGCGCGCCGCCGGCTGTGAACGGGTATTCGTCGACCACGGCGAATCGAGCCGCTCCACGGACCGCCCGCAATGGCTCGAGTGCTTGAACTATTTGCGAGCGGGCGACATTCTCAAAGTGCGACGTCTCGACCGTCTCGCCGGTAGTGAACGCATCCTGATCGAGACGCTGCAGGACCTAGACGCGCGGCAGGTGAACCTCGTCAGCCTCACCGAGCCCATGATCGACACGACCACGCCGATGGGCCGAGCTCTCTACGGCATCGTCGCGGTGTTCGCGCAACTCCGCGTCGATACCATCCGGGAAAACACCCTCCGCGGTCTCGACTACGCGCGCAGTCAGGGTCGTGTCGGCGGCCGTCCGAGCGTGATGACGCCCGAGCGGATTGCTGAGGCCGAGCGCATGCGTACCGGGCAGCAGAGCTGGGCAAGCATCGCGCGCGTGCTCGGGGTCGGAACTTCTAGCGTGCGACGAGCACTCGTCCGATAGTGATCACTATGGACGAGATAGAATTCCCTATCAGGGGTGATAGATATGGCGATCTCAGAGGTTCCGGACTGGGCCCGTGCGGCGGTGTCCGCGCGCCATCGGAAAGAGATGGCTGAGCTGGACTACCGGCGCGAGCTGCGCCGGTTCGACCAGCACGGATACAGCCAACGCGAGATCGCCAGATGGCTCGGGATGGCCCAGCCGTCAGTGCTCAGCGCACTCCGCACGGCCGCTAAGGTGACAATGCCTCTGGACGGATTCTCCGGCGCGACGCCGTACGAGATATGCCAGCGCTATGCCGCCAGGTTCATCGATCGGGCGCAGCTTGTGGACGAACTCACGCGGTTCCCCTACGTGCAAGGCGGCCATACCGACGGGTATGACTCGCTGATCGTCGATCCGCCTGGCACCTGGTCGGAGATCGACGACGCGGCGCGCCGCGGCCTCATCAGTGACGACATCTACGAGACCGTGTTCAATCGCCGACACTTCTCGACCGCGCCCGAAGCGCCGGCGGTCGGCCCCGAGGAACCGAGCCCGAAGCAGTGACCACGAATGGCTCCCCCGAGTTGTACCGCGCCTCGAGACGAGCAAGCTCGTAGAGCACGGCGTTGTTCAAGAAGTCCGACAGGGAGCGGTGTCCTTCTGCGACCATCGTGTTGAGCATGGCCGCCCGCATACGCTCATCGAGCGATAGATCGACGTAGAAAGAGACCTTCCTGGGCTTCGGTCGCCCAGTCCCGGTCATAAGGAGAACCGTTCGACGCATCGATCAATGGATTCGTACGCTGCCTTCGCCTGCTGAAGGTGTTCACGTAGAGATGACAGATCGGTGCTGCCCGTAGTGTTCGCTACTCTCGCGATCTGATTCACGTTGCTTGCGATGTTCGAGATGAGTCGCTCGATACGGAACAACATCTCCAGGGCATTCCTTCGATCGGTGGTCGTCTCGCCGGGCTCGGGTGACAGTGCCGACTCGACGAGTAGTCGAGCAACGGTCACGCCTTGCTCCGTGGAGCGAGCGACCAGTGCGGCCTCTTCCTCCTCGTTAACTTTCACCTTGTGGACAATCTGACGCGAGGCGGGTGCGTTCGGCCGTCGGCGGTTCTGGCTTGCGCGGTCGACCATCATGCTCTCCATGCCCAGCGCAGCGAACGGGAGAAACTTCGACTGGACAGACAAGCCGAATTAGGGGCCCTAACCGTATAGCTTGCTCTGCAGGATTCATGACCGCACATGCGTCACCTCTTCGATGTGGGAAACAGAGGCTGCCGCGGGATGCTCCGCATTCCCTTGCCCTCGGTTCGCTTCGTGGGTAGCGGTGCGTAGCGGATGTGTAGCTTGTCGCGTGGCTGCTTCCTCCTGATCTCTCTGCGGAAGTAGCGGCGTAGCTCCTGTAGCGGGCGAAAGCGCAGAGGGGAGGTACCGCATCCATGCGTCGCGAAGATCGACGAGTCGATATCCCTTTCGCACGCTCTCCCCGACACGATGGTTGGCGGGTCGGACTCCGTATGGACGAAGTACCCGAGCGACTCCGGCGACTCCCAGCGCACTTGCCAAATCGCGGTATTCGGGCACCTTGCTGAGGGCTTCGACCAGCTGGACGCTGCCGATCCATGCGCCATCGCGGTACGAGTTGAGTACTTCGCGAGTGGCTTCCAGAAGCGCCAAGCCGACGTTCGCGGAGCTCTCGTCCTCTCGCGCTTGCTCGACCATGGTGATTGCTGCTGTCCAGGCGCGATTGATCCATTCGTCTCCTGCAAGATGGGCCACTGCGACGAGCGGCTCCCAAAGATCAGCTGCGCGGTCTTCCACCGGCAGTTCGGGGCGGACACCGGCTATCTCATCTTGGTGGTCGGTGAGCAGACGATGCAGGCGATGGCGCACTACGGCGAGGTACTCCCCTGCGTCCCTAAGCCGGAACTGCTCAACGAGTTCAGTTCCCGAACGCCGACGCATAGTGAGTACTATCGCTCGGTCTTCGATAGTGTCCGGCAGTGCGCCGATCGAAGCGATCGCTGCCAGGGCGAAGACTCGATACTCCTTCAGCTGATTGTTCGGCTTCTCGACCCGGCCGTATACGAAACCCCGCTGGAATCCGGTGTTGAGGATCCCGCGGAGGGCTTCGGAGCGTTCACTCGGCCGTCCCGCTGAGAAGATCGCGTCCGCCTCGTCGAGCATCAACGTCGGCGGGGTGTCCCCTGCCTTCTCGATGCGTCGGAAGAGATACGGAACGCTGACGTCGGCGAATCGCACAGGGTCGTTGACCAGCAGGCTCAGCACCTCGAGCAAGCGCGTCTTCCCCGATCGTTTCTCGGCTGATCGGATCACCAACCTCGGTGCAACATCTAGGGCGGGAACCACGTGGGATGCGGCCGCCCACAGCGTCACTGCGTCATACGACGCCGCGTCCGGCAGAACGCAGTATCGGCGAATAGCCCGCTGAGCAGAATCGAGCGCGTCCGCGAGCTCAGGTATCTGAGTAACCAACCGGGTCACCTGCCGCTCGCCGTGGTGCGGCTCTGGCGGATCCACTCAACGACTTCAGAACGCGCGTAGCGAATCGTTCGAGGTCCCAGCCTGTAGAAGTCGGGCCCCTTGCCGAGGTAGCGAAGCTGGGCCAGCGCGCCAGTCGTCATTCCGGCGATGAGGGCGGCTTCCGCGGGCGTAAGTAGTGAGTCATCCATGATCATGTCCCCTTCGTTTCGTTGTGCTCGTTCTCTGTGAGCACTTGCTTCGACGATGACAACGTCTGAAGTGTGAGACACCATGGAGGGATGGATTGGTCCGAATCGGGGAAAGATTCGTTTGCGCGCTCGATCGGTGAGCGCATCCGAGAGCTGCGTCTGTGTCGCGGATTCCGATCCGTTCGCGAGCTAGCTGCCGCTATCCCTAACGCACGCCTCAGCGCGAAGGTCGTCAGCAACATCGAGCTGGGGCGCAAGCTCGATCTGACAGTCGTCGAGCTTCTCGAGCTGTCCAGAGCATTGGGCGTTGCACCACAGCAGATCCTCGTCGACCACCACCGTCCCTACGAGCCGACAGGGATTCCAGGAGTCAGTGAGGAGATCGCGACGATGTCCGCGATCGACTTCCTCGAATGGCTGTCCCTCCCGTTCGAGGGGCACCAACTATTCATGGATGTGAACGCGGAGACGCCTGAAGAAACCGCTGCCCTGGTTGCGCTTCGAAGCTATGAAATGCAACGACGAGAAGTCGCGCACCATACGGAGTCGCTAGCGAGGGCGCTTCAGGTCAATCGTAAGTTCGCCGGCTTCAACGATCTGGGGCATCTCCGCAACCGCGTGGCCGAATCCTTAGCTGAGCTTCGACGCATGGCTAGCTTCCTGGAACAACGTGGAGTTCGCGTGCCGGCTGACCACTTTGACCACAGTTTGACCACAACTCCCGGCGCGAAAGACGATCGAGGTGATCACATAGATCACACAGATCACCGCAACTCCGCGAGTGTGAGCGCCAAGGAATCCAGGCGATGAGGCGCAAATCTGACTGAAAATCGTGAGGTCACGGGATCGACGCCCGTCGGAGCCACAGGGTGATCATTACAGTCACCTTAGGAACCCTCGCCTAGCTTCTACATGGCGGGGGTTTCCGCTTTTTCCGGGTGCAGCGTCGGTTTCCGACCCGCTCCCCCATGCTGCTCCGGCACGGTCGTTGAGCAGGTGGACCCCCAGCCGTTGAGCCAGCAGAGCTGGACTCGGCTCCCGGCATGAAGCTTGCGCCGGTCTTGTGCCGGCTCGACGTCAGACGCGTTCTTCCAGAATGATCACGCAATCCAGTCGCTGGTGGACACGAGTTCGTCGTACGCGAGCCCCCGGGGAAGCGAGACCGACGCAACCACAGTCATCCCTTCCCAACGAGGGGTCCCAAGCCCGGCGAAGTTCGTCCTTCCGTCAAGCGTTCGGATCTGCGACCGCAGGGCGCGCGCGAGCGCCAGCCACGCTGCCTTCACATGCAGGAACAACTCTCGCTGCCACCGGCGCAGCAGCACCGCGTGCACATGCGACCAGCCAGCAGCCGTCGCTCGACGATGAGGAGGGTCGTGGCGACGATCAGTAGTGCGATCACGTGTCGCGGAGTTTGGATGAACAATGCGAGTGGCGTCAGAATCAGCGCGGTTCCGACCGTCCACCGACCGATGCGTCACAACCAGGGCCTCGCGCCCGTCCAGTACTGGCGAAGCATGGAGCGCGGAGCGCGGATCGGCCATCGCTCACCGCCGCGAGACTTCGGAGCAGGCTTCATCTCTGCTGCGCGGAGCGGGTACGCCACACGAGGGCGGCCACCGGTCTCCTTGACGTAGGGAGTGACAGACAGCCCCTCAAAGAACACCGGGCGGAACGGGAGGCCGTTGGCCTCAGGCGGTGCACTTGGCTCGGAGATGCTGACGAGCTTGACGGTGACCTCGTTCTGCCCCTTACGAGCGTCGGGATCGGCGTCGAGTACGCGAACCTGCCACAGGGGGTGGCCGGTGTTCTTGTCGAGATCCTGCTCCTGACGCTGTCCGTCGTCCGACCACTTCACGACGGGCTCGACCTCGCCGACCATGAAAGCCCCGCGTGGGAAGTACGCCTCGAAGTTGACTGGGATGGATGTCTGGATTGCCATGGAGTCCTCCTGTTTGATTTGTGTTCCCGCAGTTGCGAGTACAGCTCAAGACTGCGAAGGCACCCCGACAGACCTGCCGCGGTTTTCGGCGCTCAGCGCCAATGGAGGCGAACACACACACCCAGGGTCTCGACCGAAAAGTAAAGAACGATCCTGCTCAGAGGGCGAAAATCTGCCGCACACCGGCTCGGGATTCTCTCGGTAGTCGGTGCGCTGCAGACGAGCGAGCTCCAGACGAGTTCGATCTAGCATCCGGTCGCCGAGCCCGCATCAGTACCGCGCCAAGTCAGCGCATGGCATCAGGTGCATCGGCTGCAGCGTTCGAATGGGACCTAGGGTGTGAGAACTTTCTTTACTCATTCAAGGCCGGCCTTCGGCCGGATGGCGAGCGCGGCTTGCGGTGCGTCCGGTCCTCGCTCCGCTGCGGTCCGGGCGCTCCTCAGCCGCGCTTGCCATCGACTGCCTTAGACTCTCCCCGTGCCCACCTCCGATCTGCGCGCTCTGGCTGCAGCATTCTCCCCTGCAGTGTTCAAAGCGCTGGCGGGGGCAGAAATCGGCAGCGCGGCTGGGCGGGTGGCTCGGCTGCTTGGGCCCGATGAGCCAGCTTCGACTGTGCTCGCTGATGCTTTCGAGGCAGCGCACGCTCGCCTTCTCTCCACCTATCCGAGTGAGTATGCGTTTAAGAACGAGATAGTTTCAAAAATCATCATCGGTAAGCACTCGCCATCCACAGCCTCAGCCTTACTCGAGCAGCCGATGGGTTCATCGGTCGCCGATGTGCTGATCCTCAACGGAACATCGACTGTTTACGAGGTGAAGACCGATCTGGATTCCTTCGCTCGGTTGCCGGTGCAACTCGCGGACTACAGCCGTCACGCCGAATATGTGTACGTAGTTGTTTCCGAACGACGGGCGGAGTCAGCAGAACGCATCATCCCAGGAACTGTCGGGGTTCTAGCGCTCCGTCGACGCGGCTCCCTATCTGTTGTTCGCCCGGCCGTATCGAACCTACCGAATCTGCTCCACGCTGACCTCTTCCGTCTCCTACGAACGGGTGAAGCAAAGTCGCTTATCTTTACGTTGACGGGATATAGGTCAGGAATCGCCTCTGGCCTTGCGCGTGCAGAGATGTACGAGATCTTCACCACACTCCCTCATGAACAAGCACATGCTGCGACCGTCGCAGAACTCAAGGGGCGCGGTCTCAGCGCTCGAAGGCTGGTTACCAGCGGTGCTTTCCCGCCAAGTCTTCGGGCGCTGGCATATGGAAGTGAGCTTTCGGCGATCGGCACTGCACGCCTTGAGCAACGGCTGTCACTGCCTGTGGAGGCAGTGCTCTCCGCGATTTGACGCGGAGGCCCGGCTAGGCCATCATGAGGCCAGTCGAGCAATGGAGCCCTAATGTACTTCCCGTACTTGTACAGTCGTCAGGCCGAACTGAACGCGGTTTCTGACGTCTCTTCCAAATTCGGCTCCCCTCAGCGCATCTTCCCACTCATCGAGCCGGTCGAGCCAGCTGCAAAACTGATATCCACCCTGACCGACCTGAAGTCAAAGGCTAAGGCCGCGTACGTCATTGTGAACCCGCACCAGGGCAAGCTCTCAAAGTCGGCTGTCGCAACGGCTTGGCAGAGCGACTTCGCAGCAATGCTGGCCGATCCGGCTGTGGTCTACCCGACGTTCAAGGAGACGGCAGCCACGACCCTCAAGGACATTGCGAGTTTCGTCGCCGCATACCCAGGGCGCAAGATCGGCATCGTGCTGGCAACGAGCAAGCTCGCCCCCGGGGATCTTGCGAAGGCTCTTTCTGGTTCGGACTACACCGTCTTTTTCCTCGCGACTGCGAGCTCTGCGAACTATCTCGCCGCGCTAGGTCCCGCCCGAACAGTCGACGTGAGTGACAACTTCCGCAGCGAAGCCCGGAACAAGGACTACTCCGGTGAGGAGTGGCTCGGAAACAATCACACGTCATGGAGTGCAGCGGGTCGCCGCGGCTTCTCCGACTTCACCATGCTCCCCGGGACCTACAAAGACGGAGGCGGACCGGTTGGAGCCATCGCGATTCATCTAACATATGCGCTCGGTTCCGATCTCTGGATTCAGCACTTTATTTCGACTACTGATGAGCAGACTGATCCGCAAGCGACCAAATTCAAGGAAGTTCTGGGGGACATCCAGCGGCAGCGAGCAGTGACGCCTTCTCGCTTTGAGCTCTCTCCAGGACTTAGTAGCTACGAAGCGCAGCGCGCTTCGGGGAACTACACGAATCTTTCCGGAAATAAGCGCCAGCAGGTTTCGCACCACATACACACTGTCGCGAAGCATCTCGGGCTATAGATCCGCCCGGAAGTCAACTGGGGTGCAATCGCTCTTCGAGGGCGGGCATTCATTCATGCACCACGAATTCGCTGATGGTCGGCGCGCCTGACCCGGTTCCGGCACCCGCGGACTAGACTCCCGGTGACTCCGTCACGCGAAGCGCCCAAGGGCCGGGAGTCTAGTCCGCGGGTGCAAAGACGAAACCCCGGCGATGTGACGTAAGTCAGGGATCGTTCCGGGGTCTTCGCATACAAGCATACGGATTCTCCTTCCGATGTCAACCTAGAGGAATCGCATGCCGGAGCCACTTGATCGCTCGAGACTGCTACCGCTGCTGACTGCCGAAAGGCTCGACTCCTATCTCAGGGTGTCTACTAACAGCATCAACGACGCGATCGGGCTGTACGAGTGGAACATGGCCGCAGCGGCCAGCGTCATGGAACTCACCGGGATCGTCGAAGTCGTGGTCCGGAATGCGCTTGATAAAGAGCTCCAGCAATGGGTGAAAACCAAGCACCCCGGGAGCGTTTGGTTCGACAGAGTGCCGCTGGACCCACAGGGACGCGCTGACGTCGTTAAGGCCCGAAGCCGTGCAACCCAGAAGGGTCGCCGCGCCGAAGTGCACGGCAGAGTGATCGCCGAACTCACCTTGGGATTCTGGCGGTACCTCGTAGAGTCTCGCTACCTCACCTCACTCTGGATCCCGGCGACTCACAGTGCATTCCCGCATGGGGCTCAGGATCTGCGGCAGCGCCAACGAGAGGTTAAGTCGAACCTCCAGCAACTTCACTTTGTGCGGAACAGAGCGGCCCACCACGAACCGATCCATAGTCGCGATCTGGCACGGGACTTCGCACGTGCGCTCGAATTGCTCGGTTGGGTATCCTCTGACGCCGCGCAGTGGGCGCGGACAACCAGTTCTCTTCCCGAGGTCATCAGACGGAAACCTTGACGGTGCCGGTTCTGTGCCGGTAGCTCCACTGAAACCACCCTCAACCAGCCGCGACCAACCATGACGACTTCCGCGGAATCACGCGGCAAACGACGACCAATGAGCACCCGCTGCCCCGCCGCATCCAACTGAAAATCGTGAGGTCACGGGATCGACGCCCGTCGGAGCCACAGGGTGATCATTACAGTCACCTTAGGAACCCTCGCCTAGCTTCTACATGGCGGGGGTTTCCGCTTTTTCCCGGGTACAGCGTCGGTTCCCGATCCGCTCCCCCGGCCCGGGCCTTGAACGAGCAGAACTCGCGCCCGCGCATCCGGCCCGCACGCTGATGCGGCGAGGCCCGCCGCGCAGAGCGCTTGATACCGTCGATGACATGTTCATCTTCGGGATCGCAGCTGCCGCCATCGGGATCGTGATCTTCCACACCGCCCTCGGCATGACTCTGCGGGCGAACACGACAACGCGAGTTCCCTTCGGCGGCAAGCCTCGGAAGACGCCTGAACGATCGATCGCGCTGCGCGCCGTCGGTGCAGGGCTCATCGTGCTCGGGGCTGTTCTCGTCGGCACCGCGGGGTGGCACTGGACGATCATGGTGGTCCTGGCCGGTCCTGTCGCGGCTCTCGTCGTGCTGATCCTCCACAACCGGCGCGTCAGCCGCGGGTCCTCCTCGACCCGAGCGTGACGATCAGTTCGATGCGTCCGGCGAATGCGGCGGACGCAGAAGAACACGCACTCACTGCCCTCTCCGGCGAAAATCCCACCCGACGTATGCGAAGTAATATATCGATATGGGACCTGACCTTCCCGTTGCGCCTGGGGCTCAGCGGAACCTGGGAGCCGAAGAGCTCTTCCGTCGTCTGGCGACGTCGATCGCTGACGGAACCTATGCGCCCGGCGCGAAGCTGAGCGACAAGGCGATCGCCGATGACCTGGGTGTCACCCGTACTCCGGTCAGAGAGGCCGTGCAGCGTCTCGCACGCGCGGGGTTGATGGAAGTCCACGCGAATCGCTACTCGATGGTCACCGACATCACCGACGAACGCTCCCGCATCACCCGCGAGTTCGCCGCGTCTCAGGGTGGAGAGATCATCCGCGAGGCGGCACTCGCACTGTCGGAGGCCGACCTCGCCATCGCCTGCGAGCTGATCGGGGAGGCCATCGAGTCGGTCGAGTCCGGCGAGGGATGGATCGAGGCCCATGTCGAGCTCTTCGAATTCCTGACCGACCGTGCACTGAACGATCTCTACCGATTGATGCTGAGCGACTTCTGGTATCTGGTGTTCCGCGATCTCTACCTCGGTGAGCCGCGAGTGAACACGAGGGAGTCCCTCGAGGAGCTCGAGTCCGCGATGCGCGCCCGCAGCGCGAACGCCGGCGTCAAGGCCGTGCAGAGGATGCTCCGCCTGAAGTAGCGGGATCGACTCCGAGGAGTTGGTTCCGGTCCCCCGCGCCCGAACGGGGGGACCGGATCAGCCGATGAGAAGGTCCGCACGCGCACCCACCCCCCAGTGGGCGCTCAAGACCGAGAGACTCGAGGGCACGTCTGGTTCGACCGACGGAGAGCAGCAGAATGCGGCTCGTCGTGTTGCCAGCGTATTGGCGAGGCGGACGCTGACGCTGATCGGGGCCCGACCGTTGACGCCGCGACGCTCGACCTGCTATGCCGAGATCTCGCACTCGCGCCGCCGGTGACGACGGGTGGCTCCAGGCTGGATACGCTCGAACCATGCTCGAGACGTTCACCGGATTCGCGGTCGTGGGAGTCGCGATCGCGCTCGGCTACGTGCTGGGCCGGATCGATCTGCTCGGGCCCCATGCGCGGCACGTGCTCGGCCGCCTGATCTTCTTCGTGCTCTCGCCGTTCCTGCTCTTCACCGTGCTCGCCCACGCCGATGCGAAGATGCTCTTCTCCTCGCTGCTCCCCGTCTCGGCCATAGCGGCGGTCGCGATCATCGCGATCTACGCTCTGGTGGCGCGACTGTGGTGGAAGCGCTCCGTCGGCGAGACGCTGATCGGCGCCCTCTCAGCCGGTCAGGTCAACTCGAACAACATCGGCATCCCCCTGTCGCTCTACCTGCTCGGCAGCGCCGCCTACCCCGCGCCTGTGGTGCTCATGCAGCTGCTGATCTTCACGCCGGTCTCGCTGACGATCCTCGATGCCGTCACGAGTGACCGGGTCTCACTGCGCAAGACCCTCGTGCGCACCGCGACGAACCCGATCATCATCGCCTCGCTCCTCGGAACCCTCGTCTCGGTGCTGGGCATCACGGTTCCGCCCATCGTCATGGAGCCCGCGCAGCTGATCGCCGACGCGGCCGTGCCGGTCCTGCTGATCAGCTATGGCATCTCACTGCACGGCCAGCGCGTGCTCGGAGCCCCCGGACACCGCCGCGACATCATCTTCGCGACGTCGCTCAAGCTCATCGCGATGCCTCTGATCGCCTGGGTCGTGGCCGAGTTCGTCTTCGGGCTGTCGTCGGCCGAGGTGCTGATCGTCGTGATCCTCGCTGCTCTTCCGACCGCTCAGAACGTCTTCAACTACTCGCAGCGCTATGACATCGGCGAGACCATCTCGCGTGACACCGTGTTCCTGACCACGCTCGGCTGCCTGCCCGTGCTGATCCTCATCATGTTCCTGCTGGGCTGAGCAGCTCGGCACCCCTGCGGTCTCCGACTGCAGACAGGGTCAACGGCAGGTCTCGCATCACGACGACGCTGTCGAACGCCGTCGAACCAGGCGGAAGCGCCTCGAAGAACGACGATCGGAGGTGATTCAGGCGTGCACCTTCCACGCTCCACGCGTCGGTCGTGAGCGCGACCGACTCGACCGCTCGCCGGGAGGGCGCGTACGACCAGCCGACCCGACCGGCCCGATAGAAGTCCGATGCCTCGTCGATCGAGGCGAAGAGGGAGCTCGACCACGCGCCTCCCACCTCCACATCGGCGGTGAGACTGTGCTCTCCCGCTTCCATCGTGAGTGCGTAGCGGTCTCCTGATTCACGGATCGTGGATTGCGCTCTGCGATGCACCCCGGGGAACAGGCGTCCGCCGAACAGCACCGGATGCCATGCCGAGCTGTGTCGTTCGAAGATGAAGACACCGCGCTCGACGCCGCCGGGGCTGTCCCACTCGACGGCGATCCGGTGGGCGGCGTTCTCCGAACGGAGGCCCCATCGGCGCTGCAACCAGCGCGGTCGGATCGATTCGAGGCCCAGCACGCACACGCCGGCGATCGCAGACCCGTCGACGACCTGGGGTCGGAACCCGTCCGGCAGCAGCGATGCGGCCACCGCCGGGTCGACCCGGTAGGTGATCAGAAGGCGTCGGCGGAGCTGCGCGTGCACATCGCGGATGATCGTCATGTTGCGAATCTAGCACTGTAGCTAAATTACTCCAAGGGGTGCGCGCCCGCCTCTCCCCGTAGGTTGTATCCGTGGACAACCCGCTCATCTACGCCGCCGTGATCGGCGCGATCATCGTGCTGGCGATCTTCCTCCCCCGGTGGATACGCCGCTCGACCGACGCAGCCGGAGGAAGAGCAGGGCGGCGCTACGCGACCGACCGCCTCACCGGGATCCTCGCCGAACTGGGCACGACGCTGGTGCTGCATACGTCCGAAGCGACGGCGCGAGAGGTCGTCGACGGCGTCGTGCTGCAGCAGCCGCGCAAGTTCGCCCGTCTCGGGGGCGGCGGCTACGGCATCCGATTCATCGAGCAGGACGACGCGATCGTGCGTCTCGTCGACGATGAGGACGGAGTCCGGCTGGAGGTCGAGAGGGTCCGCGAGCACCTGGGCGTGCCGAACACCTCGGAGTTCTGGGCAGACCTGCGTGCCGCCGTCTCCACCGCCGCGCGCGCCGAGGGCATCGCGGTCTCCCCCGGACGGCCGATCCACCACCGGCGCGACACGGCGACCGGAGTATGGGTGCCGGAGTAGAGCGGCAGCACGTGGCGTGCCGGAACATCGGGTGCATCTCACAGCCGCCGCAACTAGGCTGTGGTATTGCTGATGACGCACCGGTCCCACCACAGCCGGCCTCGCGACGGCATCATTTCTCATCACAGCCCTCAGTCCCTCTGTGACCTGCGCCGGAAAGGCCGACCCATGAGTGAATCTCCAGAAAACGACCGGACTCCCGACTTCTTCGACAAGCTGATCGAAGAGACGCCTCGCGAGAACCCGCGCGAGCAGTCCGGCTTCACCGCCTCGTTCCGCGGCTATGACAAGGGCGAGGTCGACTCGGCTCTCAGCGCGCTGCGCAACCAGCTGCAGCAGGCGAAGGCCGACCTCGCGGCCACCGAGGCGCGCCACGAAGACGCCGTCGAGGCGCTCCGTGAAGAAGAGCGCATCGCCCGTGAAGAGCTCGAAGCCGAACTTCTCGCCACCAAGGCGAAGGCCGCCGAGACCGAGCAGCAGGTCGCCACCCTGACCAACGAGCTCGTCGACACCCCGCGTGCGGACGGCCAGGAGGCACCGTCGCGCGAGCAGTTCGAGGCGATCCTCCGCGTGGCCGAAGAGCAGGCGAACGTGCTCATCCAGAACGCCGCCGTGCAGGCAGACCGCCTGATGGCCGCAGCTCGCGAAGAGGTCACCACGCAGCGTGCCGAGGCCGACGCCGACGTCACCCGCATCATCGCTCACGCTCAACACGACGCCGACCAGGTGCGCTTGAAGATCGACACCGAATACACCGCGCACCAGGCGACGCTCGAGCGCGAAGCCGCGCACGCCGCCGAGCGGGTGCACCAGGCGACGCAGGAGGCCACCGCCATCCGCACAGAGGCAGAGAAGGGCGCTGCGGCGCTCCGCTCCCTCGTCACTCGCGAGACGACGCAGCTGCGCGCCGAGGCGGAGCGCGAGGTGCGCGAGATGAACGCCCGCGTCCTCGAGTTCGAGGAGACCCTCACCCGACGCCAGGACGACGCTCAGCAGGAGTTCCTCGTGCTGCACAACCAGGCTGTCGCACACGCCGAGCGCATCACCACCGATGCGAACGAGCAGGTCGCCGCCTCGCTCGATCACGCACAGCGCATCTCGGCGAAGGCCGACGACTACGAGCGCCTGATGAGGTCGCAGGCGCAGACCATCGAAGCGGATGCCCAGGTGCGAGCCCGCGACACGCTCGACCGCGCGCGCGTGA
The DNA here is from genome assembly GCF_979258485.1 of Microbacterium sp. AC035. NCBI lineage: Bacteria > Bacillati > Actinomycetota > Actinomycetes > Micrococcales > Microbacteriaceae > Microbacterium > Microbacterium sp. AC035. The sequence goes on along the minus strand of NZ_OZ409858.1, from coordinate 3,430,734 downwards.
AGTCGCAGAAGATCGTCGACTCGGTGACGGGTCACACCTCCGCGGTGCTGCGGGATGCCGAGGACCAGGCGCGTCAGCTGCGCTGGCAGCAGCAGCAGCTCGCCAGCTTCATGGCGGAGGTGCGCGAGCTGATCCGCCCGGAGGGCATCTTCAGCGACCAGCAGACGGGCGACACCGTCTCCACGGTGGTGGACGCTGACGACGACGTCGACACGTTCGAGGCCGAGATCGTCGAAGACGAACAGGACGAGACCGCAGAGCCCGTCGAGGAGTTCCGCGGAGACGAGGCCCTCGACGATGAGCTCCTCGATGACGACGCCGAGACCATCGACGGCAAGATCACCATCGAGGTCGTCGAGACCGACGAGAAGGCCTCACGCTGACCTCGACCTCATGACGAACAGGGGCGTGGGCGGGTGATCCGCTCGCGCCCCTGTTCTGTGTTCGGTGCCATCCACCGATCGGTGGATGTCCGAGTCCGCCGCTTCACGGCTACCGCGCGAGCTCGTCTGCGGGCACGCTGGGGTACATGACAGACAGCGTGATCGAAGTACAGGATCTCCGCAAGGACTACGGTGGGTTCTCCGCGGTCGACGGCATCAGCTTCGACATCCGCCGGGGCGAGACGTTCGCTCTGCTCGGCCCGAACGGTGCGGGAAAATCGACGACCATCGAGATCCTCGAGGGGTACCGCCACCGCACGTCCGGGGACGTGCGCGTGCTCGGCGTCGACCCGCAGCATGGCCGTCTGGACTGGAAGGCACGTCTGGGTATCGTGCTGCAGTCGACGGGCGAGGCGGGGAACTTCACCGTGCGTGAACTCCTCACCGAATTCGCCGGGTACTACCCGCACCCTCGCGACATCGACGAGGTGATCGCAGCGGTGGGCCTCGAGCAGAAGCAGCGCTCCCGCGCAGGGAAGCTGTCCGGCGGCCAGCAGCGCCGACTCGATGTCGCACTGGGAATCATCGGTCGACCGGAGATGCTGTTCCTCGACGAACCGACCACGGGCTTCGATCCCGAGGCCAGACACCAGTTCTGGGATCTCATCCGCTCGCTCAAAGCGGAGGGGACCAGCATCCTGTTGACCACCCACTATCTCGATGAGGCGGCTCAGCTCGGCGACCGCGCCGCGGTCATCGCCGCGGGGCGGATCGCCGCGATCGGACCGATCGACGAGATCGGCGGTCCCGACGCACGCACGCCGGTGGTCCGCTGGCGGGATGCGACGGGCACACGTCATGAGCAGCGGACGGCGATCCCCGGAGCTTTCGTCGCCGAGCTGCATCGAACGGCCGGCGAGCCCGACACCCTGGAGGTCGTGCGTCCGACCCTCGAGGACATCTATCTCGGCCTGATCAGGCAGCACGACGCCGACGCCCTCGGCGACCCCACGACACACGACAGCCGCACCGACCTCAAGGAGCCCGCATGAGCACCGCGACCGCACCCACGCGCTTCGGACTCCCCCGCACGATCCGGCTGGGCGTGCGCCGCATCGGCTTCGAGCTGCGACAGTACTTCCGCGCGGGAGATCAGGTCTTCTTCACGTTCCTGTTCCCCACCGTGATGTATCTGATCTTCGCGACCATCTTCACCGGCGATGTCGGCGAGGGTGCCGACAAGGTCAGCATGGCGACCTATTACCTCCCAGGACTCATCGCGGGCGGCATCTTCCTCTCGGGAGTGCAGGGTCTGTCGATCGAGATCGCCGTGGAGAAGAGCGACGGAACGCTGAAGCGACTCGGAAGCACCCCGATCTCGCCCGCCACGTACTTCCTCGGCAAGATCGGCGAGGTCTTCGTGACGGCGATCCTGCAGATGGCACTGCTCCTCACCGTCGCGGTCGTGCTCTACAAGGTGCAGCTGCCCTCGGATGCCGAGTCGTGGGGGCTGTTCGCATGGGTGTTCGTGCTCGGTCTGCTCTCGTGCACGCTGCTCGGCATCGCCCTGTCGGCGCTCCCCCGTTCAGGCAAGACGGCATCAGCGGTGGTGATCCCGGTCGTCCTGCTGCTGCAGTTCATCTCAGGCGTCTACATCGCCTTCTCGGCCCTCCCCGAGTGGCTGCAGAACGTCGCCGCCGTGTTCCCGCTCAAGTGGATCGCGCAGGGGATGCGCGCCGCGATCCTGCCCGACTCGTTCAAAGCCGCAGAACCGGGCGGCGAGTGGAACCTCGGTCTCGTCGCGATCATGCTGGCGATCTGGCTCGTCGCCGGCTTCATCCTCAGTCGTGCGACCTTCCGTTGGATCCGACAGAGCGGATGACGCCGGCATCCGTGACGCCCCGACGCCCGGTCCGACGTCGTCACGGCGTCGGGCCGTGCATCGGGGCGCGCGGAACGATGGAAGAGTGGTGGGCATGAGCCGCGTGATCCGCCGAGAGCGTCTGGGGTGGGACATCGCCGCGACGGCACTGCTGCTCACGGTGGCCGGACTCTCCCTCGGCCTCCCGCAGAGCTTCGCCGGATCGCGATGGGTGCTCGTCGCCATCACCCTCGGCGTCTTCCTCCTCTACGCATTCGGCGCCAGGCGCTACGTGGGTATCCACGAGGGGGTCGAAGATCCTGCACCGGCTGTCTCGGCGCTGCTGCAGGTCGGAATGGTCTCGCTTCTCGCAGCGGGTGTCGCGATCGAGCCGAACATGCTGCTGCTGCAGACCCTGGTGCTTCCGCTGATCTGGATGACGTCACGCTCGACCCTTCAGGCCGTGCTGGTCACGGTGGGCAACGGCGTCGTGCTCGGCCTCGCCTACGGGTATTGGGGTGGCTTCAGCGCCGATGCGCTCAGCACCGGTTTCGTCTCTTCCGGGCTGTCGACGGCGTTCAGTCTCGCGCTCGGCCTCTGGATCACCCGCATCGCCGAGTGGGGTGTCGAGCGACAGCATCTGCTGGCCGATCTGACCGCCGCTCAGGCGGGCCTCGAGACGGCCAGTCGAGAGGCCGGCGCCATCGAGGAGCGGGCTCGTCTCGCTCGCGACGTCCACGACACGATCGCGCAGAGCCTGGCGAGCATCGTCATGCTGGCCGAGCGTGCGCGTCTCGACGGTTCTCCCGCCGCGATCGAGCTGATCGAGAGTGCGGCACGGGAGGCGCTCGTCGAGGCCAGGGCTCTCGTGGCCGTGACCTCGACCGCGCCGTCCGCCGGTTCGCTCGGCGATGCGCTCCGCCGCCTCGGCGAGCGATTCGCGAGGGAGACCGGCCTGCGCGTCGACGTGTCGGCATCGGATGCCGCGCTGGCGCGAGACGTGCAGGTCGTCCTGCTCCGCTGCGCTCAGGAAGGACTCGCGAACGTGCGCAAGCATTCCGGCGCTGCGTCCACCAGCGTCACGCTCCTGATCGCCGATGCCGCCGAGCTCCGCATCCGCGACGACGGCCGCGGACTCCGAGGAGTGTCGATCGACGACGACCGCGGATTCGGTCTTGCGGGAATGCGGGAGCGGGTCGCCCTCGTCGGCGGAACCCTGACCGTCGCCGACGGGGCGGAGAACGGCACCGACCTGACCGTGCGCATCCCGATGCGCGCCGAGGCTGGCGCCCCGGCCGTAGGCGCGACCGTGGTCGCGAAGGAGACGACGCCATGATCCGCGTCATCGTCGCCGACGACCACCCGATCGTACGCTCCGGCATCGTGGGGCTCCTCGCTCTCGATCCGGGGCTCGAGATCGTCGGGCAGGCGGCGAACGGCGCCGAGGCGTTCGACCTGGCCGCTCGCCTGCGCCCCGATGTCGTGTTGATGGATCTCCGGATGCCCGGAACCTCAGGAATCGAGGCGACGTCGCGCATCGCAGCCGAGCTGCCCGGCGTGCACGTGCTCGTGCTCACGACCTACGAGACCGATGACGACATCCTCGGTGCGATCGAGGCGGGCGCGAGCGGGTACCTCCTCAAGGCTGCCCCGCAGGAGGAGATCGTCGCCGGGATCCGCGCGGTCGCAGAAGGCCATACGGTTCTCGCCCCGACGATCGCCGCCACGCTCGTCACGCGGATGCGCGGCGACCGACCGTCAAGGCCCCAGCTGAGCCCGCGGGAACGCGAGGTGCTCCGCCTCGTCGCGGCAGGTCGCAGCAACCCGGAGATCGCTCGAGAGCTGTTCATCGGCGAGGCCACGGTGAAGACCCATCTGATCCACGTCTTCGAGAAGCTCGAGGTCTCCGACCGCACGCGTGCCGTGACCCTCGCGCTGGAACTCGGGCTGCTGTAGCCGCTGACGGAGAATGCGAACGGCCCCCATCCCGAGGGATGAGGGCCGTTCGAATCGACGTCGAGGCGTGTTACGCGCGCACGAACTGCGTGGCTGCGGGGCAGTCGAACGGATCGGCACCGGCGGCCAGTCCGACCCGGTTGAGGTATTCGATGACGATCGCGTACGAGCGCAGGAGGCTCGTCTCGGTATACGGCACGTCGTTCGAGACGCAGTAGTCGCGGACGATCTCGCGAGCCTTGGAGAGGTGCGGGCGCGGCATGTTCGGGAACAGGTGGTGCTCCACCTGGTAGTTGAGACCACCCATGAGCCACGTGGCCCACCATCCGCCTCGGATGTTGCGTGAGGTGCGCACCTGCTTCGAGAAGAAGTCGAGGCGGGCGTTCGGGTCGATGATCGGCATTCCCTTGTGGTTCGGGGCGAACGACGCCCCCATGTAGACGCCGAAGACGGCGAGCTGCACGCCCATGAAGGCGAATGCCATGCCGAGCGGGAGCATCAGGAAGACCGGGATCAGCACGATCGCGAACCGGAGGGCGATCAGGCCCAGCTCGATCCAGCGGCCCTTGGCCTTCTTGCTCGTCACCAGGTGCTTGACGCCGAGGTAGTGCAGGTTGAGCCCTTCGAGCGTCAGCAGCGGGAAGAACAGCCATCCCTGCTTGCGCGTGATCAGGCGGACGATGCCGCGCGACTGCGCCGCATCCGTCTCGAGGAACGAGATCGTGTCGACCTCGATGTCGGGATCCTTTCCGACCTGGTTCGGGTTTCCGTGGTGCTTGGTGTGCTTCGAGTCCCACCACGAGTAGCTGATGCCGACGACGCCGGCGGCCAGGATACGAGCGAGGCGGAAGTTCGCCGGACCGGAAGTGAGGATCTGGCGGTGCGCGGCCTCATGGGCGAGGAACGCCACCTGCGTGAGGACGAGGCCGAGCCCGGCGGCGATCAGCAGCTGGAACCAGCTGTCGCCGAGCAGGATGAAGCCGGTGACGAGTCCTCCGAGGGCGACGGCGAGGCCGGCGGCGACGAAGATGTAGAACCACCCGGCGCGCTGCAGGAGGCCGGTCTCCCGGACGACCTGCGACACCTGCTTGTACGCGTGCGTCATCGGGGGGATGTCTGCGTTCCCGGAATACGTCTGGCGTACCGGTCCGAGCGTGGCTGCGGTCTTTTCGACCTGTGAAATGGAGATGTTGCTCTCCCGTCGATTGGAGCCCTTGAGCTGTGGTAAGCCCAAGGCAGATCGCCCAACGCTTAACTCAACCTAACCCCCCGCACATGCGCCGTGGGGAATACATCGGCACCCCTTGACGATTCACAGGTCCTGTGAATGAAACGGTCAGGCGCGGGCCCGCCGTGGGCGCCTTCTCAGCGCACGCGGAAGGGTGAACGTGAAGGTGCGCGCGCGACGCGTCGGGGCACTCGCGGCCTCGAGAGCCTCGCGCGCGTCGTCGAGGGAGTCGAAGGCGCCGAGCTCGGTCCCGCGCTGATCGCGGGCGAGATGGGTCGCGCCGTCGAACTCTACGAAACCGGCGAACTCGCCGGATCGGGTCGCGACATGCACGTCTGCGTCGGCCTGTTTCCAGGTCAACGGGTCGGAAGGAGGAAAAGTGGTCATGCTCATGGTCATACTCATTGCTGTGTGACGGGCGCGCGATATCGCGACCCGCAAGATGTGAGATCGAGGGCGGATGCCGCGCGCATCGATGCACGCGGTCCGGAATGGCCCTGATCAGTGGCTCCGTGGACGGCCTAGATAGGGCCAGAACACACGGTACTCAATCAGTCTAGCAGGTCGGCATCCGCGGCGCCCGATTCAGCTGTGAGCCGGGACCCGAATACGGCGAGGGTGGCCTGACGATCCCCCCATGATCCACGCGCCCTCGGGCTCGGGCTCACGCTCCGACTCGGACTCGGCGTCCGCCGGCGCATCCGCCGTCGTCCCATGCGCCGTCGCGCCATCCGCCGTCGCGCCATCCGCGGTGTCGACCGGCATCCGCTCCCTCGACTCCGCGCTCTCCCCCGCCGCCCAGGCGTCGCGGATGATCCGCCGCGGGTCGTACTGCCGAGGATCCAGCGCGGTCCACTCCTGGCGGAGGCTCGTCACGCCGGCCTCCTGCTCGGCTCGCCGCGCCGCATCGCCTGCGAGCAGCGCGACCCGGCGGACGAGAACGCTGAGACGACGTGCGTACTCCGGCAGTCGTCGAGGACCGATGATCACCGCCGCGATCAGCGCCACCAGGAACAGCTTCTCGATGGTGAGTCCGAACATCGTCATCCTTCCGTCGCGGCGAGGGTCGCGGCCGCCCTGCGGTGTTCTCTGCGGTCGTGGAGCCAGGCGATGAGCAGAGCCACCAGGAACAGCACGGTCATGGGAACGGCGATCAGGAACATCGACAGCACGTCGGCCGCCGGGGTCACGATCGCGCTGAACAGCACGATGGCGACGACGGTGATCCGCCAGCTCCGCGCGATCGCTCCGGCCGGGACGACGCCGAGCAGATTCAGCATCACGAGGAACACGGGAAGGACGAACGCCACACCGGTCGCCAGCACGATCTTGAGGATGAAATCGACGTAGTACGACGCCTGCAGCAGGGTGCTGTCTTCGGTCGAGGCGAAGCTCGCGAGCAGTTCGACCATGTGGGGGAAGACGAGGAAACCCATCAGGCATCCGCCGACGAACAGGGGGACGGATGCTGCGACGAACCCGAACGTGTACTTCTTCTCCCGCGTGTTGAGGCCAGGGGCGAGGAAGGCGAACAGCTCGTACAACCAGACGGGACTCGACAGAGCGACACCCGCGAAGAGCGCGATCTTGAGCTTGAGGTCGAAGGCCCCGGTGATGCTGTCGTAGTTCAGGCTCGCGTCTCGCGACTCGGCGAGAGCGGTGACGGGCGCTCGCACGACCTCGAGGATCTGGTCAGACAGGAGGTAGCCGGCGGCCACCCCGATCAGGAGCGCCACCACCGCGCGGAACGAGCGCGTGCGCGCCTCCCGCAGGTGCGACGACAGCGGCATCCTGATCGGGTCGGGCGATGTGCCCGCCCCGACGACGTCAGCGACGAGCGCGGACACGTTCTACTCCGCGGCCCGTGGAACCGCGCGGGGGACGTCGGCGGACTCGCGCGCTTCGGCATGGTCGCGGACGCCCGCTGCCGGATCCGCCCGCGCGTCGCCCGAGGTCTCGGCGACCTCGGATCTGAGGATGCGCATGGACTGCCCGACGCTCCGGGCGAGGGCGGGGAGCTTCGCGGCGCCGAAGATGAGGACGACGATCGCGAGGATGATCAGGGCGTGCCACCCTGTGAGGTTCTGAAGCATGTCTTCCTTCTCTCTTATGTGGGGTGCGCGGTTCGCGTTCAGTCGGACGGGGCGGTGCCCGCGCTCGGAGTCGTGGTCGTGTCGATGCCGACCACGAGCGCCGCGGAGTACCCGCTGCCGACGTCACCGGTGACCGTGGCCAGCTGAAGCGCACCGGAGTCGTCGCCGAAGACGTTGTCTGCGGAGAGGCTCGTCTGCGAGAGGTTCTGCGTGGACCCCGGGTAGCGCGAGTCCGCGTAGACGCTGGCGCAGACGTCCTCCGGCAGCGCGAGCTGGGAGGTGGCGATGGCGTTCGCCGCGTCGGTGATCGACTCGACGTCCGGATAGACCTCGAAGTGGATGTGCGGCCAGCGGCCGGAGTAGCAACCGGGGAAGATCGACGTGAACGAGACCTTGCCGTCGGCATCCGCCACCTGCACTCCTCGGAGGTAGGTGACGTCCTCGAGGCCTGACGAGTACATCGAGTATTCGCCCTCCGCTGTGCAGTGCCACGCATAGACCGCGACTCCCTCGAAAGGGACGCTGCCATTCGCGAGATCCACGACCTGCAGCTCGAAGGTCAGGGGGATGCCGTCTGCGGTCGCCGAGCCGTCGATCGAGGTCGTGATGTCCTGACGCACGATGCCGGACTCCTCGAGGACATCCGGCCCGTTCGAGCCGTCGCCAGGGTACGGTCCTGCGGTCTCATCCGGGATCTCGTCCGTCGCTGTCGTGGCCGTCGATCCGGACGAGCCACCCGTGCCGGTCGTCGCCGTCGAGTCGCTCGTGCTCGACGTGGTGCTCTCCGACGGCGCGCATGCGGCGAGGACCAGCGCACCCACCCCGAGTCCGGCGAGACCGAGGACACCGCGACGGGTCACCAGGGTGCGGATGTCGAACGCCGCCCCCTGATCGACGACCTCCTCGTCGGCGCGGTCGAGCAGTCGGCCCTCGTAGGTCGGGCCCTCAGGGGTCTGGACGGGTTCGGGGATGCGGCTCATGATCGTGCTCCTCTCGGCGTGGATGGGTGTCGATGTACCCATGGTCACGGAGGGCCCGATCAGCGAGCTATGTCTCGTCTATGCGAAGACTATGACTCCCGGCGGACGGGCGGGTGCAGGACGAGCACGACCACGATCACGACGAGGACGGCGGCCGTGATCGCCACCGGGATCGGCAGGATCGGGTCAAGCAACACCACCACAGCCCCGAGTGGGATGACCGTGTTCACCACTCTGTCGGCGTGCTCGCGGATCGCGATCCACCAGATGCCGAGCAGGAAGAGCGCGATGGGGACGGCCACCGTGAGCGACGCGACAGCGTGGGTGAGATGGCTCTCGCCGGTCAGGACGTCGAGCTCGACCTCGATTCCGGCCGAGAACGCGGCGGCCGCGGCGAAGACGAAATAATGCGAGTACCCGTAGCGGAGCGTGCGGCCGAGCGTCGTGATCGCCCGGTGATGCGGCGGCCAGAAGTAGATCCACCACAGCGAAGCGGTGACGACCAGCGTCAGGACCGAGATCGCGATGAGCGGCACGAAGGAGTCGAGCTCGTTCTTCGCTTCGATGATCGCATTGGCCGAGGCGAGGAGGCTCTCGCCGAGCACGATGAGCGTGAAGAGACCGTAACGCTCGGTAATGTGGTGCGGATGCCACGGCGTCTGCCCGCGGCGCTCGGCGAACACCGGCACACTGACCTCGACGAGGGCGAATGCCACGAACGCCACGAGCTGCAGCGTCCCTGAGGGGATGAAGAGGAACAGCACCCACAGCACCTGCACGCCGGCGATACCGAAGGCGTAGCGACGAGTCGCGGCCTTCAGCTCCCCCGCCCCACGTGATGCGCGCAGCCATTGCCCGATCATCGCGAGGCGCATCACGATGTAGCCGATCACCGGAAGGGTGAAGTCTCCGTGCTCGAACGCCGCGGGGATCCCGGCCGCCAGCACGAGCACGCCACCCATCTGGATGATCGTCGTGACGCGATAGAGCCAGTCGTCGGTGTCGAAGGACGTGGCGAACCAGGTGAAGTTCATCCACGCCCACCACACGGCGAAGAACACCAGCAGGTAAGAGGTGATGCCGTGGACGAAGTCGCCGTGGCTCAGCGCATGGTGCAGTTGGGCCGAGGCGATGCTCACCGCGACCACGAAGACGAGATCGAAGAACAGCTCGAGCGTGCTGGCGGTGCGATGGGGTTGCGCCGGATCCCTGGGCAGCATGCGGCTGAGATGGAATCGGGGCGCTGAGGCGGTGGTCACGCGGTCAGAATATCGGCGCCGCTCACCACCAGCGCGCGTGTTCTGGAATATAGGTTGATCCACTCGGGTGAATTATCTTCCGCTGAACGTTCGGTTCCGCTAGAGTGAACGAAGTCTGCAGTGCCTGCTGCCAGCACCACCGTGTGGGACGGTGACCGCAACTCGTGATTTGGGATCACGGATGCAGCAGGACCCGAGGGGTCGGGACGCAGACGATGCCATGGACGTGGGGTCCGTGGTCTGGGGAATATCTGGGGATAACTATGGCGCGCTGGGGAATTCTGCGTACATTCAGGGCTCAAGGGGCTTCGGCATGACCTCCGTCGAGGATGCTCTGAGCATCACTCGCACGGGTTCGGTCTTCACGCCGGTCGCGGCTCCGCGAGCCGCGAAGTCGGTCACGCGCACGGTGGTCACACCGCGCGTGTCCGCGACGCTGGAGCGACGTCGCCAGTGGGAGCGGCGTTATCGCATGCGACTGCGGATCACGGATGCCGGGGTCATCCTGTTCGCGGTCGGGATCACCGCAGCGGTCCAGGTGGTGACCGGTGTCGCAGGGGAAGAGGCCCTGCGCAACGGCATCCTGCTGGCCACGCTCTGGTATCTGCTCCTCGGCGCGCTGCACACCCGTGATGCAGCGCTGTTCCGCGCCAGCGCCACCGAGTACCGCGGTGTGGCACACGCCACCGGGCTGGCGTTCGGCGTCATCGCCATGCTCAGCGTCGTGCTCGGCTGGCAGACGATGCAGCTGGTGCTGCTCGTCGGCCTGCCGCTCGGTGTCCTCGCGCTGCTCGTCACCCGCTGGGCGTGGCGGCACTGGCTGACGGCGCAGCGTGCGCGAGGGCGTTTCGCCTCGCGTACGCTCGTCGTCGGCAACCGCGACGACGTCGAGTACGTCATCCGCACACTGCACCCGATCGGCGCCTCCGGGTACCAGGTCGTCGGTGCGACGCTGCTCGACGGCAACGCGCGCGACGTCGAGGCTCGCGGCGAGCAGTTCCCCGTGCTCGGCAACGTCAACTCCGTCTCCACCGTGGCCGCAGAGCTCGGCGCAGACACGATCATCGTCGCGAGTCGTCCCGACGGCGAGCCCGACTTCGTGAAGCACCTCAGCTGGCAGCTCGAAGGCACCGCTGCAGAGCTCGTGCTCTCCAGCCGCCTCACCGATGTCGCCGGGCCGCGCATCTCGTTCGCTCCCGTCGAGGGACTTCCGCTGATCCAGGTGCAGATCCCCTCCTACGAGGGCGGCCAGCACGTGCTGAAGCGCGCACTCGACATCGTTGTCGCCTCGGTCGCGCTCATCCCGATCGCGCTGATCACGCCGATCCTCGCGCTGCTCGTCAAGCTCGACTCTCCGGGTCCGCTCTTCTTCTCGCAGGAGCGCGTGGGCCGCGACGGTCGCACCTTCAAGATCATGAAGTTCCGCTCGATGAAGACCGACGCCGAGCAGCAGCTCGCGACCCTCAAAGAGCAGAACCAGGGAGCCGGCCTGCTGTTCAAGATGAAGGACGACCCACGTGTCACCCGCGTCGGTCGGATCCTGCGCAAACTGTCACTCGACGAGCTGCCGCAGTTCTGGAACGTCCTCATCGGCGACATGAGCGTCGTGGGTCCGCGTCCGCCGCTGCCCTCCGAGGTCACCGCCTACGACGGCACGGTCTTCCGTCGCCTGTACATCAAGCCGGGCATCACGGGCCTCTGGCAGGTCTCCGGTCGCAGCGACCTCTCATGGGATGAGAGTGTGCGCCTCGACCTGCGGTACGTCGAGAACTGGTCCGTGATGAACGACCTGCAGATCATGTGGCGAACTGCCAAGGTCATGGTGCAGCCCAGCGGGGCATACTAGTCACAGAACACTGTGGTTCGGTCCGCCGGGGAGGCGGATGCAGGACCGTGATGCAGTGAGATGGGTGCGGGAGCATCCGAAATGAGGGGGAAATCAACGTGCCATCAACCGTCCGGATCCTTGGCACCCATGGTGTTCCGGCCGCGTACGGCGGTTTCGAGACAGCGGCTGAGAATGTCGGCCTGTACCTGCGCGATCAGGGCTGGAACGTCATCGTCTACTGCCAGCTGCCCGGCGAGGGGCCGACCACCGTCGACGAGTGGAACGGTCTTCAGCGCGTGCTCGTGCATGAGCCCCGCGAAGGCTGGAAGGGCACGTCGGCGTTCGACCTGACCTCGATCCGTCACGCGATGCGCGAGCACGTCGACGGAGACGTGTGGCTCACGTTCGGTTACAACACCGGCGTGTTCGACATCATCCCGCGGCTCCGCCGGATCCCGAACGTCATCAACATGGACGGCATGGAGTGGACACGCAAGCGCTGGGGCGTCGTCAAGCAGGGCATCCTGTTGGCGAACGAGCGCCTGGCGGGCCTCGTCGGAGACGTGCTGATCGCCGACCACCCCGTGATCGCCACGTATCTGCGCCGGCATTTCGGCAATCGACGTGTGCAGACGATCACCTACGGAGGACCCGAGGTGCTCGATGCACCGACAGGCCCCGTCCAAGAGCTCGGGCTGACACCCGACGACTACGCGATGATCGTGTGCCGGCCGATCCCCGAGAACTCGGTGCTCGAGATCGTCCAGGCGTGGTCGGCGGCTGAGCGGGGCATGCCGCTCGTGGTGGTCGGGCCTTACGGCGACGACGACCCTTATCACGTGGCAGTGCGCGCCGCGGCGTCCGACGAGGTGATCTTCCCCGGGCCGATCTTCGAACCCGAGCGCCTGCAGTCGCTCCGGTTCCACTCCGCCCTCTACCTGCACGGGCACACGGTCGGCGGCACCAACCCCTCGCTCGTCGAGGCGATGGGCGCCGGCAACGCCGTGATCGCCCACGACAATCCTTACAACACCTGGGTCGCAGGACCCGACAACGCCTACTTCACCGGAGCCGACGATCTCGCCGGCCTGCTCGACGATGTGCTCTCCGATGACGGCAGGAGGCGGCGCATGGGCGACGCCAGCCGCGAACGGTTCCGCGCGGAGTTCACGTGGGCCAAGATCGGCTCCGAGTACGAACAGGCCCTTCGCACCGCGCTCGCGCGGCGGGGGCACGCACAGCAGCAGACAGGGGTAAACGCATGATCGATGTGGCAGTGGTCGGACTCGGGAAGATGGGGTTGTCCCATCTGTCGATGATCAAGGCGCACCCCGACGTGAACCTCGTGGGGGTGTGCGACGCCACGGGGTACCTGCTCGACATCCTGGCGAAGTACACCGGCGTCACGACCTACAAAGACCTCGACAAGATGCTCGATGAGGCTCGGCCTCAGGCGATCATCATCGCGACGCCGACCCACCTGCACGCGGGGATGATCCGCACTGCGCTGCAGCGCGGCATCCACGTGTTCTGCGAGAAGCCGCTCGTGATCGACCCGGCCGACAGCATCGAGCTCACGGCGCTGGCCGAGCAGAAGGGTCTCGTCACGCAGGTCGGCTATCACAACCGCTTCGTCGGAGCCTTCCTCGAGGTCAAGCGCCTGCTCGACCTCGATGCGATCGGCACAGTCAACACTGCCCTCGCCGAGGCCTACGGCCCCGTCGTGCTGAAGCCCGCCGGTCGCACCTGGCGCAGCGAACGCGCCACGGGCGGCGGCTGCCTCTACGACTACGCCGCACACCCGCTCAACCTCCTCACGTGGTACCTGGGCACCCCGGAGTCGGTGAGCGGCAGCCAGCTGACGAGCATCTTCTCTGCGCAGATCGACGACGCAGTCGCGAGCACGCTGCACTATCCCGACGGCACGGCACAGATCATCTCGAACTGGTCGGACGAGTCACAGCGCAAGATGACGACCAAGATCACCCTGTGGGGAACGAACGGCCGGATCTACGCCGACCGCCAGGAGATCCACGTCTACCTGCGCGACACCGCCACGATCCCCGAGGGGTACCGCGTCGGCTGGAACGTCCGCTACACCACCGATCTCACCGAGGCGCCCTGGTTCTACCTACGCGGCGAGGAGTACAGCGCACAGCTGGACTCCTTCGTGCAGCGCGCCCAGGCCGGCGCATCGGCCGGCACGAACGACTTCGCATCGGCCGCGGTCACCGACAGGGTGATCTCGATGATCAGCGAGGATGCGGTGCGCGAGGACTCGCGTCTCACCGCCGAAGCAGCATCCGATCTCGCCGTGCAGACGGCACCGAAGGGGCGTATCGCGGCAGCGCTGAGCGCTCTGCGTGGAGGGAAATGACCATGACGACATCCACTCGCACCATGGACCGGCTGCTGTTCGGCGACAACCAGTTCTTCGGCGTCAACCACATGTCGGAGGAGAAGGCCCGCGCGCAGCAGATGCGCTTCCAGGACACGGAAGCGATCATGAGCGTGCTCGACGCGGCGTACGACGAGGGTGTGCACACGTTCATGTGCACCACCCACGATCGGATCGCCGAGGTCACTGACCATGTCAGGGCCCACCCCGACCGCTACGCAGACATGACCTTCTTCCCGTGCATGCCGTACGCGCACAAGTACGCGAACGCCGTGACTGAAGACGGCTTCCTCGGAGCCATCCGCAAGTTCCTCCCGGAGGAGGGCCTGCTCGACAGCATCGCGCGAGGCACCTCGTCGCTCGCCCGCAAGGACATCGAGGGCGTCACCACGCTGCTCATCGACGCCGAGATGAAGATGTTCGAGGGTCTGAACACCCCCGTCATCTGGCTGCAGAACGTCGTCGTCGATCTGCTCTCGGGCCTGGGCTTCACCGACGCGTTCCGCATCTTCGCCGATCACGTGCGCAAGCGCTACAACGCGGAACCCGGTTTCATCACGATGAACCTCCCTCGACTGCTCGACGACCTCGACAAAGCGGGGGTCGAGAACCCGATCGTGTGCTCGAACATCAACAAGCTCGGTTTCCGCATGTCGGGCGGCGTCGACGCCTATCGCGATGCGATGGAGAAGCGCCCGTTCCGCGCGGTCGCGATGTCGGTGTACGCCAGTGGTGCGATCCCGCCGCGCGAGGCCATCGAGTGGGTGACCTCGCTGCCGAATCTCGAGTCGATCGTCTTCGGCGCATCGAGCCGCGCGAACATCGCGTCCACGGTGAGCCTTGTAGACGAGTACTGGCCGCAGCGCTGACATGCCGAAGGGTGATGCGAACACGGTCCTGATCGCCAACCCCGGCGCCGACCTCTACGGGTCGGATCGGATGGTGCTCGAGACCGTGCGCGGCCTCGTGGGGGCCGGCCGGCGAGTCGTCGTGACCGTGCCGCACCCCGGCCCTCTCGTGCCTCTGCTCGAGGGGGCCGGGGCAGAGGTCGTCGAATGCATGACGCCGGTGGTGCGCAAGGGCCTTCTCAACCCCCGCGGGCTGGTGGATCTGGTGGTCACATCGATCAGGGCCATCGGCCCCGGCCTCAGGCTCATCCGACTGGTCGACCCCGGCGCGGTGATCGTGAACACCATCACTCCCCCGCTGTGGATCCTCCTCGGCCGGATCAGCCGACGCCTGACCGTCTGTCATGTGCACGAGGGCGAGGGCTCCGTCGCCGGAATCGTGCGTCGCGCCCTGTACCTGCCGCTCGTGTTCAGCGATCGCGTGATCGCGAACAGCGACTTCACGCGCCGCGTCCTGGCCTCCTCCGCGCCGCGGGTGCGCGACCGCACCGTCGTCGTTCACAATGCCGTCGCCGGCCCGGACAGGGTCGTGGCTCCGCGTGTTCCGCTCGCTCCGCCGACGCGCCTGCTCTACGTCGGTCGCCTGTCGCATCGCAAGGGTGTGCATGTGGCGATCGATGCGCTCGACACCCTCGTCCGCGAGGATCGCGACGTTCGTCTCGACGTGGTCGGCGCGGTCTTCCCCGGCAACGAGGCGTACCTCGAGGAGCTACACACGCAGGTCGCCCGCTGCGGACTCGAGGATCGGGTGTCCTTCCTCGGCTTCAAGTCTTCGGTATGGGATGACCTCGCGCGCAGCGATATCGCCGTGATCACCTCGCTGGTCGACGAGACGTTCGGGAACACCGCCGTCGAGGCCGCTCTCGCCGCGCGTCCTGCGGTGGTGAGCGAGGTCGGCGGCCTGCCCGAAGCGGCGGGTTCGTCGCAGAGCGCGACGCTCGTGGCGCCCGGCGACGCTTCCGCACTCGCGACGGCGATCGCGGCCAAGATCGACGACTGGCCCGCCCAGGCCGCCCTCGCCGTGGCGGACTCCTCGGTCGTCGCCGTCGCGTTCTCGGGCGCCAGATACACCGCCGGGATTCTCGCCGCACTTCGCCGCTGAAGGTCTAGCAAGATCTGTCCACAGGACTCTTGTCCCCCATCCGGTGGACATGATAAGATCTCGCCACTGGGGATAGCGTCATTTGGGGATGACGCCGCCGATCGACTCGTTCTGAACGGGTCGGCATCGGCAACCCTGATTGGGGAATCTGGGGAATCGACAATCATGATGATTGCGCGTACAAGCATGTCCATCGCGACCCTCGCGCTCTGCGTGAGTCTGGTCGCCTGCAGCAGCACCGGGGAGCCGACGAGCGGAGCGGATCCGACGGCGACGTCGTCGTCATCATCGCCCGCTCCCGATCCGACGGCCGGGTCCTCGCCGTCGGCGAATTCAGGATCGACCGATCCGGACTCACCGGTCGCGAAGATCGAACGGGCCGGGCAGTCGACCGCACCGACGGTGAAGGCCGAACCTGCCGACACCACGGGGGCCGTGTCCTACAGCGACGGCGTCACCGTCCGGATCGACGAGGTCTCGTTCGGCAAGGAGACCGCGCAGGGGCCCGGGAACTTCCCTGACCGCGAGTACGCCCGCCTGACGATCACGATCGACAACGGCTCATCCGATGCGATCGATCTCGGCACGGCAGTGCTCACGCTGCTCGACGCCGCCGACGCGACCGCCGTGCGCGTGTACGCGGCCGAGGCGGAGGTCACCGACTTCTCCGGCATGCTCGCCGCGGGCGACAGCGCCACCGCGACCTATGCGTACGCCCTCCCTGCGGATGCGCGCGACGCCGTCACCGTGGTCGTCGACTTCGACGGCCACCACTCATCCGCCGTCTTCCGCGGTGGGCTCGACTGATGTCCATCTCGAGCTCATCCGCGACCACCCGATCTGACCGCTTCTCGACACGAGGAACTCCCATGACACGCACCACCCGCGGAGCAGACCGTCTCCGCCGCGTGATAGCCGCGATCGCCACTGCAGCGACAGCCCTCGCCGCGATCGCATTCTTCGCCCTGCCCGCCGAGTCCGCGTCCGCCGACACGCTCGGACAGCCCAACACGGTCACCGCCGATGTCCTGCCCACCTGGCAGATCAACGGCGTCGTGTGGAGTCAGGTCGTCGCCGGCAACACGGTGTACGTCACAGGCAGCTTCACGAAGGCACGACCGCCGGGGGTCGCCGTCGGCGGGGCGGGCGAGATCGACGCGAACAATGTGTTCGCGTTCGACATCACGACCGGAAACCCCGTTCCGAACTTCAGCCACTCGTTCGACGCCCAGGGTCTCGTCGTGCGAGTCACACCCGACGGCAAGACCGTGTACTTCGGCGGCGACTTCACCGCAGTCGACGGTCAGGCCCGCGCGCACGTCGCAGCCTTCGACGTCGCCACCGGCACGATGCTCGACTGGGCGCCCCGCGCGGACGGTCAGGTGAGAGGCTTCGCCTTCGCCGGCGACACCGTCTACGTGGGCGGCAACTTCCGCTCCAGCGGCGGTCAGCCGCGCAGCGAGCTGGCGGCCTGGAACACCACATCCAAGACGCTCACGTCGTGGGCTCCGTCTGCGGCCGGCGACGGATTCGTGTGGGACATGCTGATGTCGCCGGACTCCTCCCGCGTCATCATCGGCGGGTCATTCACCACTCTCAACGGGGCGACCGCCTACGGCATGGCCTCGATCGACGCCGCGACCGGGACGGCACTCCCCTGGGCCGCCACCGACAAGATCAAGACGGCCGGGCTCAACGGCGCGATCTCCAGCCTCAGCACCGACGGTACGCAGGTCTTCGGCACCGGCTACGCATTCGGCGCAGGAGCCTCGTTCGAGGGCACCTTCGCCGCCGATCCGTACACGGGGTCGATCAACTGGGTCAACGACTGCCTGGGCGACACCTACGGCAGCTTCCCGCAGGGCGGTGTGCTCTACTCCGTCTCGCACAAGCACGACTGCAGCGTGGTGGGCGCCTTCGGCGACACGAACCCGCGCGCACGGTGGACGAAGGCGATCGCCGAGAGCACCACGCCCACCGGCGGCGTGATCACCAAGAAGGACGCCTACGGGTGGGACTTCACCGGTCTGCCCTACACGGAGCAGCTCAACTGGTACCCCGACCTCGAGTTCGGCACGTACACGAGTTCCCGCCAGGCAGCATGGTCGGTGACAGGCAACGAGAACTACGTCGTACTCGGCGGCGAGTTCCCCAAGGTCAACAACGTGGCGCAGCAGGGTCTCGTCCGGTTCGGCAAGACGAACGTCTCGCCGCACGCCGTCGCCCCGGTCTACAACGCCGGCCTCACCCCCGCGCCGTACTCGAACGAGTCCGGAGTGGTGAGGGTGCCGTTCACCAGCGTCTGGGATCGCGACAACGCCACGATCACCTACGACGTGTTCCGCAGCCCCTCCGTCAAGATCGCGACCTTCACCCGCACTGACGGCCGGTTCTGGAATCTGCCGAGCCTGAGCGTCACCGACAGCGGCCAGACGCCGGGAGCGCAGGTGCGCTACCAGGTCAGGGCGAAGGATGCCGACGGCAACGTGCAGTGGAGCGCCTGGTCACCGTACGTGACGGTGTCGAGCGCGCCGGCCGCGGCCTACCGCGCGGCGGTGCGCGCAAGCGGCGCAAGTCACTCCTGGCGACTCGACGAGACGACCGGAACCCGACTGTACGACGATGTGGGTAACGCGCCCGGTACGGCCACGAGCCTCACGCTCGGATCGAGCGGTGCGATGCTCAACGACTCGAACGCGGCGATCACCTCTGCCGGCGGCAGCTCGCCCAAGATGACGACGCAGGATGTCAGCACGGCGACGCCGGCCGCGACGGTCGAGGCGTGGGTGAAGACCACCAACACGAGGGGCGGGCGCATCGTCGGCTTCGGGGACTCCGCCACAGGCACGTCGACGTCGGGGATCACCGACCGAGTGCTCTATCTCGACAACTCGGGACGGGCCAACTTCGCGATCAACGACGGTTCCTACCGGACGATCTTCAGCCGCACCGCGGTGAACGACGGCAACTGGCACCACATCGTCGGCACCGTGGGCGCCGAGGGCATGCAACTGTTCGTCGACGGCAAGCGTGTGGACCGCGATCAGGCGCGCACCTCGCCGAGGATCTACGACGGCTACTGGCGCATCGGCGCAGACCAGACGAACGGCTTCACCAACAAGCCGACCAACGCCGGTCTCGCAGGCACGATCGACGACGTGGCCGTGTACCCGTCCGCGCTGACCCCGGCCGACATCCAGTCGCACTACCTGGCGAGCGGCCGTTCGGCCGCGTGGACCGCCGCTCCGACCGACGTCTACGGCGCCGCCGTCTCGACGGACAAGCCGGACCTCTACTGGCGCCTCAACGAGACGGCAGCCGGCACGATCACCGACTCGGCGGTCGGCGGGACCACCGGCAACCTCGCCGGAACCGTGACCCGCGGACAGACGTCCGCGATCGGCACCGGAACCGCGACCACCTTCAACGGCTCGACCGCGCTCGTGGTCGCACAGGAGCCCTGGACGGCGCCGTCCACCTACAGCGCCGAGCTGTGGTTCAAGACGACGAGCAACAAGGGCGGCACGCTGATCGGATTCGGCAACGCCACCAGTGGGCTCAGCACTCAATACGATCGCCACGTCATCATGCAGAGCGACGGAAAGGTGCAGTTCGGAAGCGGTCAGCCGCAGACGACGCTGGTCACCCCCACCGCCTACAACGACGGCCAATGGCACCACGTGGTGGCCACTCAGGGCGCCGACGGGATGAGGCTGTGGCTCGACACGCAGCTCGTCGGCAGCAACTCGATGGCAGGTTCGGAGAACTACCGCGGGTACTGGCGCATCGGCGCGGACAAGACGTGGGGCAGCACGTCGAGCAACTACATCGCCGGCACGCTCGATGAGGTCGCGGTGTACCCCTCGGCGCTCTCGGAGCAGCGGGTTCGCGATCACTTCGCAGCGAGCGGCCGCACGGTTCCCGGGCGCGCTCCGGTGGCGGCGTTCACCTCGGTGGCCGACAAGCTGAAGATCGACGTCGACGCGAGCACTTCGACCGACGCCGACGGAGGGCCGCTCGCCTACGCGTGGAACTTCGGTGACGGCACGGTCGCGACGGGGGCGACGGCGTCGCACGTCTACACCGCAGGGGGCACCTACACGATCACGCTGAAGGTGACGGACAGCACCTCGCTCGTCAACACCCTCACCCGGTCGGTGACGGTCGCCCCTAACCAGGCTCCGACCGCGGCGATCAGCGCCACCACGGATCACCTCGATGTCGCGCTCGACGGATCGGCATCGTCCGACCCCGACGGCACCGTCGCATCGTACGAATGGGACTTCGGCGACGGCACGACCGGCACCGGCGCCACCACGGCCCACACTTACGCCACGGCGGGCGACTTCACCGTGACTCTCACGGTGAAGGACGACAACGGCGCCACCGCCACCAAGACGCGGGCCCTCACGACGACGCTGGCGCCGAACCAGGATCCGACGGCGGCGTTCACGACCGCGGCTGACCTGCTCGCAGTGACGGTGGATGCCACGACGTCGACCGACCCTGATGGGACCATCGGCTCATACGCCTGGGACTTCGGCGACGGCGGCACCGGATCCGGTGCGACGGCGTCTCACACCTACGCGAGCGTCGGCACCTACACCGTGAAGCTCACGGTGACGGACGATCGGGGTGGCACGGCGACCGTCAACCATGACGTCACCGTGGCAATGAACCAGGCACCCTCTGCAGCATTCACCAACTCGGTGGCCAACCTCGCGGTGGCTGTCGACGGCTCGGGTTCAGCAGATGCGGACGGCACCGTCTCCGCATACGCCTGGGACTTCGGCGACGGCGGCACCGCTTCGGGAGCGACGTCGTCCCACACCTACGCAGCCGGGGGCACGTACACCGTGACTCTGACGGTGACGGACGACCGGGGGGCGACAGCCACCACGACGCAGCCCGTCACGGTAGCGGCCCCGCAGGTGTGGGCGCAGGATGCCTTCACCCGGACGGGCACCAACGGATGGGGCACAGCGACCACCACCGGGGGCGCGTGGACCATGTTCCCGACCAGCGCGACGGCCCTGAGCAAGTTCGCCGTCAACGGCACCGGTGGAACCGTCACCCTGTCGGCGGGGAACAACTACTCGGCCTCTCTCGCCGGCTCGACACCGTCGACGAACACCGAGGAGCGGTTCACCGTGGCGTTCAACCAGCCGTCCACCGGCGGCGGGTTCTACTTCTCCGCTCTCGGGCGACAGATCGACACTGCCAACGACTACCGGGCGAAGTTCCGCGTGGCGTCGAACGGCGTGGTGTCCCTCTGGCTGACGAAGACGATCGCCGGGGTCGAGACGGTCCTCTCGTCGACGACCGTCCCCGGTCTGACGATTACGAGCGCCGACAAGCTGAGCGTCAGGTTCCAGGTGACGGGTACCAACCCGACGACCCTCAAGGCGAAGGTCTGGCGCACCGCCGCCACGGAACCGACAGCGTGGACCCTTACGACGACCGACGCCACGGCCTCGCTGCAGGCCCCCGGCTACGTGGGCGTGAACAGCTACCTGTCGTCCAGTGCGACGGCCGTACCGGTCGTCTACACGTACGACGACTTCTGGGCGGGACCCGCACAGTAGTCATCAGTGACACGAAGGGCCGAGGCGATTCCGCCTCGGCCCTTCTGGGTTGAAGACACGCCCTCACCGGAGGACGGAAGCCGCGATGAGGCACAAGCGCGGCCTGGTATCGCGGGCGCCGACCCACGCGCTCTTCGGATACCGAAGACGGCGAGAGGCCGTGGACGCACGCGCCCACGGCCTCTCAGCTGCGTCCCGGAACCCGATCAGGGGAACCAGGCCCCGATCAGGGGAACCGGGCCCCGATCGCGGGTGTCGTCGATCCGAGGATCGTCGCCACGATCGCCGGAAGACCTCTGGCTGGGGCGGTCACACCCGCGAGCAGCCTTCCCGAGGCATCCGTCGCCTTCCGGCCCTCGACCGCGACCGAATTCGCGTCCTGCCCTGTCGTCGTCCGGTAGTTCGCCCACGTCGTGAACACATACGGGTTCACATTGGCGGTACCGCGAGACCAGATGACGAACCAGGTGGGTGCCGCGGCGCTGTTGCGCTGGATCACGTTGCCATCCGAACGGATGTTGAGCTGGTCGGGCGTGTACCGGTGCGTGTAGTCCTCGATGCACACCGTGCAGTTTCCGGCGCTCTCACCGATGACGTTGTTGCCCATCGAGATGTCGCGTATCAGCCACGGCATCGATGAATCCGGGAAAGGACGGCGGGCGTTGTGCCCGGGGACGGACGAATCCGTGGAGCTGCGACTGTCCTGCACGATGTTCACAGCCCGGTCGCCGCCGATGATCGTGTTGTTCCACAGGTTCACGCCGCCGGTGTTGTTGATCTTGACGCCGTTGCCCGCATTCCGAAGGACGAGGTTGTTGACGAAATCGATCTTCTGCGACAGCTCGAGGAAAGCGCCGGCTCCCTTGTTCTCGATGATGTCGGAACCGGCGATGCGGACGTCGTACACCGACTGGTCGAGCCAGACTCCCGGCCCGTCGTTGCGCAGCAGCGCGGAATCGGTCACGGTGACACCGCGCGACTTCGCGATCTTCACGCCGCCGGACACCGGCGATGTGTTGAAATGCTCCGCGTTGTTCTCGACTGCGAGGAGGTCGTCGATCACCAGCGCGTCGGCGTAGTTGGCTCCGAGCCCCATCAGCCCGTTGCGGGCCAGCGTCACATCGCGGACGGTCGCGTTCGAGGCGCCGACGAAGAGTCCGGTCGACGCCGTGTCGTAGATCACGACGTTCTCGATCGTCGCCTTCGGCGCTTCGACGGTGACGGCGCCCATCATCCACACGGACGTCGCGTAGTTGCGCACGCCGATGCCTCGGACGACCGCGCCCTCTCCGCGCAGGGAGAGCGCCTTGGTCAGAGTCGACGCGCGCACCGTGCGGCCCGCAGGGTCACTCCCGAGATACAGCCGGTCGTTCGCCACGTCGGTGAAGAAGGTGCCCGGCTTCAGTGCGGCCAGTGACGATACCTCGGCCTGAGCGGCGCCGTCGATCCAGACCTGCTCGGGGTGAGCGGCCATGGGATAAGCCGCGTTCAGCCACCGCCATCCGGGTTCCGTTCCGTCGGCCTCGCCCTTGGTGAAGGACGGCGTCGAATCGAAGTCGTGCTTCCAGTCCGCGCTGAACCAACGGCCGCTGGACGCCTGCCAGTTCTTCAGCGTCGAGGCGCCGTCGAACCAGACCGCCTCGCCCGGGTAGGACTGGATCGTGATCTTCTTGCCCGAGGGGATCACGACGGTTTCGTGATACGAGCCTGCGCGAAGCACGAGCGTCGAACCTGAAGGCGCCCGGTCGACCGCGGTCTGGACCGTGGCGAAGGGAGCCGCAGAGGTTCCAGAGCCGGCCGCTGTCGCGCTCGCACTGACGAAGAGCGCTCCAGCGGGAACCGCGTACTTCGTGGTTCCGACGAGCGCCGACCCCGCAGCCGTCCTTGAGCCGGCGAGATTCCAGACCGGTGCCGCACCTGCCGCACCGACAGGGGCAGGGGCAGGGACAGTCGGGGTAGTCGGAGTCGTCGGGGTAGTCGGAGTCGTCGGAGTCGTCGGGGTAGTCGGAGTCGTCGGGGCGGTCGGCGTCGTCGTTCCCTTCGCGGTGACCGTGAAGTCATCGAAGAGGGCTGCCAGCGCTGGAGTGCTTCGCGAGACATAGAGCCGCACTCCCACACGCCCCTGGACGGCAAGGCGCTTCGCCGAGCGATCCGTGACGGAGAGCTTCCATGTGGTCGGCTTCGTTCCCACCGCGGACACCCGTGCATCGACCGTGACTGCGGTCGTCCCTGCGAGACGGGTCTCGAGCACGAAGGGGACGCCGGCCTTCACACGGAGCTCGGGGACCCAGGTGTGGCCCAGACTCGTCTGAACCCCCGCGTTCACCCGAAGCGTCTCGAGAAGCACCACGCCCTTCGGATCGACGCGGAGCTGCGTCTGATAGAAGCCGTCGGCCGTGAGTCGCGACTGGACGCTCACGTACACGCCCGAGCCCGACTTGGGCAGTTGGGGAAGAGTGAAGACCGTCGACTGCGTGGAATCTCGGACGGAGAGACCGACCGGACGCGCCGTCACGGTGGCACCGGGCGCGGCGGCGGCCAGCTTGGCCTTGCCGTTGGCGACCGAGACCGAGGTCAGCGGTGAGGCGTCGTAGGTTCGACCGTCCGGCGCGGCCCCGAGGCCCTTGGCGACGGTGCGCGTCATCGAGTCCTGGATGAGGACCACGCCGGGGCTCTCTGCGGCCGCGGCAGGGGCCACGGCAGCGAACGGAAGGAGTAGTGCGGATAAGGCTGCGATCAGGGGGAGGGAGTTTTTTCGCATGGGGGAGGGGCTCCGATGTGCTTCTCGTCACTGCAGGGTCGGGTGTGGCAGCTTCGACATCCGACTTCGGTGGCGGATTGTCGTAGACAATAGCCTGAATTCCCTGCACAGTGGCTGAGGATTCGCTGATATTGGTCCGAAGACTGTCAGCGCTCGCAGTACGGGAGGGCTCAGCCGAGCGCGGACATCTTCCGGAACCATATGGCCAGAGCAGCGGCCAAGTACAGCAGCGCGGCGAGGGCGAGGAGGCTGTATACCAGCATGAAAGCCTGCGGCCAGCCCCACAGCACGAACGCGAAGCAGAGGATGCCGTAGTCCGTCGGAAGCCCGAGAAGAGAGCGAACGAGCGAGAAACCGCCGGACTCCGCCGCCTGAGCGACACCCCGCTTGCCGCGGAGGAGATCGTTGAGGATCATCCCGAAGAACGTCACCGTCGAGATCACCGCGAAGCCGAGCGGCACGAGGAGCCACAGCTCCGACGGGAGCGGGAAGAACCGGTAGGCGCCGATCGTCACCGCGATCGGGAGAGAGACGAGCTTGGTCGAGTCGAGAACATGGTCGAGCCATTCGCCCGCGAGCGACCCTCCCCCGCGCAGCCGCGCCACCTGACCGTCCGCGCTGTCCCACGCGTACCCGATAGCGAGAAGCAGCCAGACCACGATTCCGAGGACGATCGACGGGGGCACCGTCGCCAGCAGCACGATCCCGGTGAAGGTGAACGCCGCACTGATCAGGGAGACCTGATTCGGTGTCAGACCTGCGGTGTATGCACCCGCGGCGATCACACGCCCCACCGGGCGGTTGACGAACACCGAGTATGCGGGGGCCCCACGGGCCCGCCCCTTCTGCGCTGCTGAAAGGCTCCGGTACGCGTCTGCGAAACTCAGGGGGTCACTCCTCGTGCTCTGAAGTCATCGAATGTCACGGTGTAGGGAACGCTGGTGAAACCGGAACCCGCATACGTGGAGATTCCGATGTGACCTGCGGTCTGCAACGCCGCGGTGGAATCGGTCGTAGACAGCTGCCAGGCAGCCGGTTCCGTCGTTCCCGCCGCCCAGATCTTACTCCGGAGCGTCGTCGTTCCTGTGCCGAACGCCTGGACCCGCACGTTATATATCGTGCCGGCCGCAAACGTGAAGCCCGCGAGGTTCTGAGACACCAGCGCTGTTCCACCCCGAGCCAGCTGCGCGGTCACCGATCCGTCGGCCCCGATCAGCCAGCGCGCCCGGTAGTCGTCCGCCCCTACGACGCGGGCGAGAGCCGCGACGTAGACGCGAGCGCCCGCGGGCAGAGCGGGGGCTGCGACCGTGAAGGTCAGGTCGGTGCTCGTCGAGGTCGCCGAGTTCAGCGACGCGGTGCGGGTCTGGCCCGCCGCCTGCGTCGTGAACTTCGCCGCGCCGTTGTCGATCGACACGTTCGCCGCGCCGCTGGTCTGAGCCCAGACGCCGCCGGTCTGCGCCGTGCCCAGAGTGCCGTTCGCCCGACCGAAGTCGTCGGCGGCGAAGGCGGCACCGGCCGGCGCCACGACCGTCACCGGCTTCGTGACGGTGTGCACCGCGCCGAGGTTGTCTGTCACCGTGAGAGTCACCGTGTAGGTGCCGCTCGCGGCATACGGGTGCGAAGCCGTGGCTCCGGTGCCGGTCGCTCCGTCACCGAAGTTCCACGCATACGAGGCGATAGTGCCATCCGGGTCCGAGGACGCCGATGCGTCGACGGCGACCGTGAGATCGGTCGGCGTGGCCGTGAACGATGCGACGGGGTTCTGGTTTCCCGGAGCAGCGGTCACCGTGACCGGCTTGGTGACAGTTCCGGTCGCGCCCTTGTCGTCCGTCACCGTCAGCTTCACCTGGTAGGTGCCCGCAGCGGCATATGTGTGCGCTGTCGGGGTCGCTCCGGTGGCGGCGCCGCCGTCTCCGAAGTCCCAGGCGTAGGAGGCGATCGTGCCGTCGGCATCCGTCGACGTCGATCCGTTCACGGTCGTCGCGAGGCCGCTCTCCGAGCTGGTGAACGCGGCGATCGGTGCCTGGTTCGCCGGCGGTGTCGGGCCTCCGGTGGTCGATCCTGCCCAGAAGTTGTCGAACCTGGTCTGGAACGGGACGTTGGTGACGGAGCTGCCGAGGTACACGCCCATGCCGACGTGGCCCGCCGACTGCAGAGCAGCCGTGGAATCGGTCGTGGTCGAGGTCCAGCCGGCGGGCTCAGCCGTCCCGACCTTCCATACCTTCGCCCTGACCGTCGTCGGGTTGGTGCCCGTCGCCTCGGTGCGCACGTGCAGCGCATCGCCGGCGTTCACGGTCAGTCCTGTCGACGCCGTCGTCAGCACGGTGGTCGTCCGCTGCAACTGCAACTGGACTCCTCCGGTCGGCGAGACGATGACCCGAGACTTGTAGTCCTCGGTGCCCACCCGGCGGGCGGACACCGTGTAGTACGCGCTGCCCCCGGTCGGACGCTGCGGCAGGACCACATCGACATCCACCGCGGTGTCGGTCGAGGAGACGCCGGTGAGGTACGCGTATCGCTGCGCGCCTCCGGCCGGCTGCTGGAATGCCGCGTACGAGCCGCTGACGAGGTAGTTGGATGCCGTGTTGGACAGCGCCCACGCTCCCCCGGTGTTCGCCGTGCCGAGTCCGCTGGCGACCGTCCGGTTGAACGAATCCGACGCGTATGTCACCGCGCCGACCGGAGCCGTCACCGTGATCGACGCCGTCTTCTGCGAAGTCGCGCCCTCGTCATCGGTCACCGTGAGAGCGATCGTGTATGTGCCGGCCGCCGCATACGTGTGCGTCGCCGTGGCGCCGGAGCCCGCAGGCGATCCGTCGCCCCAATTCCAGGAGTACCCGGCGATCGTGCCGTCGGTGTCCTGCGAAGCACTCGCGTCGACGTCGACCTTGAGGTCGGTGGCCGCCGAGGTGAACGATGACACGGGAGCCTGGTTGGCCACCGCCTCGACGATCGCGGTCTCGGTATCGGTCGCGCCCTTGTCGTCGGTGACCGTCAGCGTCACCGTGTAAGAGCCTGCTGCGGCGTACGTGTGCGTCGCCGTGGCGCCGGAGCCCGCAGGCGATCCGTCGCCCCAGTTCCAGGAGTACCCGGCGATCGTGCCGTCGGTGTCGGTCGAGGCCGAGGCGTCGACCGCGAGGCCGAGCTTCGTCACCGCGGAGGTGAAGCTGGCACTCGGCACGATGTTCGCCGGGGCGCCCGTCGTTCCCAGCGCGAAGTGCTGCGAGACGGCGGTCTCGGAGATCGGCGTCAGGTAGACCGCGACCTCGTCGATCGCTCCGTCGAACTCCCAGTCGCCGGGACCCCAGGTGACGTCGCCGCCCACGTGCCAGTATCCGGTGTAGTCCTGCGCGTTGGTCTGGCCGTTCGAGCCCTGCAGCACGCCGTCGACGTAGAGACGCATGCCGGTCGCGCCCTGTGTCGCGACGACCTGGTGCCATTCGTTGTCGTTGTACGAGGCCGAGGTCTGCAGCGTGTCCGTGAAGCCGACGTACACCCCGTAGATGAGCTTGCCGTCCGGCGTCATGTAGATGTGGCGGTCGTATCCCGACGAGTTGCCGTCAGGGCTGTTCCCGAACCCGACGATCTTGCCACCGGTGGTCGTGCTCGTCTTGAACCACGCCTCGAGCGAGTACGACCGCGGGTTCGTGAAGGCATTCTGGCTGATGACCTGACCGCCCTCGAACGTGGCCGCCGAGTTGCCGACTCCCTCGAGAGCTCCGTCCGCGCCCTTGGTGACGGCGCCGAAGTAGTTGCCCTTCTGGTTGTACCCGGAGGCGTCTGCCGCGACACTGCCGGTCGACTCGCCGAGACGCCAGTACAGCGCGGGATCGGCGGCGTAGACGGCTGCGCCGTATGCGTCACTCGGTGCGGTCGACCCCTCGAGCTCGCGCCCGGATGCGATGTAGTGGGCGGCTGCCTGCTCACGCGTCAGCGGAGCGCCGTAGACGGCGACCTCGTCGATCTGACCGTCGAAGAAGGCGGCTCCTGACCAGGAGGTGTCGCCGCCGACACGCCAGAACCCGTTGTACGGCTGGGCCGAGGTGACGTCGGTGCGCTGGGCGACCCGGACGCCGTCGATGTAGAGCACCATGCCGCCGTCGCTGAGACCGGCCGACATGTAGTGCCACTGACCGTCGTTGAAGGCGGACGACGAGCTGATCGTCTGCGACGAGCCGGGGTAGACGCCGAAGGTGACGCGTCCGCTGGCCTCCATGTAGACGTGGCGGTCATAGCTGCCGGATGTGCCGGTCGAGCTGCTGCCGAAGCCGACGATCTTGCCGCCGTCGGTGGACGTCGTCTTGAACCAGGCCTCGACGCCGAAGGTGTTGGGGCCGGCGATCGCCGTCGTGGTCGAGGCGAAGCCGTTGGCCGAGCCGTCGAAGTCAGAGGCGTCGCGGGAGTCCGAGAGCATGGCACCCGAGGTGCCGCGCGTCACGCCGCTGCGGACGGCGAGGTCGGATGCTCCGGCCCAGTCGTACGAGAGCGTGGCGGACGAGTCGTCGAGCGGCCAGTAGCTCAGGGGCGCGTCATCGAGCACCGCGGTGCGGTATGCGCTCGGAGCCGCGGAACCGGATGCCGTCACGGTCGTCGTCCCGCCGAGGATCGTGTGGCCCTCGTTGTCGGTGGCGCGCACCCGATAGGTGTAGCTCGTGCCGTTCGTGACGGTGGTGTCGACGAAGGCCATCGGGGGCAGGCCCCAGTCGGCGGACTTCGAGCGGACGTTCTCATAGGTCTTGACGACCACGTTGTCGCGCAGCACCTCGTACTTCAGGAACTCGCTGTCGCGGTCGTAGTTGAGCGGCCAGCTGACGCGGATCGATCCGCCGGTGAGGGCGAGCGACGATGCGGGCCAGGCCGTGTTCCAGAGGATCGGGCCCTGCGCGTTCGGAGCCTTCTCCTTCACGGCGAAGCGGGCGAGACCCTGCTGTCCGGTGTTGTTCACTCGAGTGAACTCGCCGCCGTAGACGAGGTACTCGCTGTTGGACGAGACCGACCACGGACCCTGCGATGCGCCGCTGACGTTGCCGGCGTTGAAGGCCGGGAACCAGTGCTGCAGCTTGGGTGCGGGGTTTCCGCCGAAGTCGTAGTAGCCGAGGTTCAGGCCGAAGGGCGTGGTGCGCTCGACGTCCTTCGTGACGGCGAGGCCGCGGTAGAACGACCAGGGGTCGCTCTGCGGGAATCCGTCGACGAGGCTGCCGCAGTAGTGCGAGTGCCCGGCCGCGTACACGGTGTCGCCCATGGGCTCGACGTCGTACTGGTCGCCGTGGCAGTCGTTGACCCACACCAGGTTGCCGCTCGACCACGAGGCGCGGAATGAGCCTTCGAGATTGCCGCCGTTGCCGAAGACGTAGCCCGTGCCGTAGATGTCGTCGCCGTCGGACTTGAGCGAGAGGATCGCGGCGTCCAGACCGGCGTTGCGGATCACGTTGTTCGCGGAGAAGGGCAGCAGCGAGGCGTCGGATGCCGAGACCATGGCCAGTCCGTAACCGGGGTTGGAGCTGCCGTTGAGAGTCAGGAAGTTGCCGCCGAGCACCACTTTGTCGCCCGCGGGAGAGACGGTCACGACGCGACCCTGACGCGACTCGAGCACGGGCGCCCAGGGCAGCAGGGTTCCGCTGCGTGTGAAGGCTGCGGCGCCGGAGCGGTCGTTGCCCGAGACGCGGCCGAACGTGCCGGTGATGTACACGGTGTCGTTGGTCGCGGCCACGCCGGAGGTGACGCCGTTGGAGTTCGGGTTGAATGCGGCGAGGGTGCCGCTGGGCAGATCGAAGGCGGCGACGCGGTTGCGGGTCTGGGTGTTCACCGTGGTGAAGTCGCCGACGATGTAGAGGCGCGTTCCGTCGGGCGAGGCCTCGACCTGGCGCACCTGGCCGTTGATCGACGGGGCGAACGACGCGATCAGCGCACCCGTGCGGATGTCGTAGGCCAGGAGGTTCGATCGGGGCGTCTCGTTCGTCCCCGCGGCCGCCCCTGCCGGGCGAGCGCTGGTGAACTTGCCTGCGGCGTAGACGACGTTGCCGACGACAGCCTGATCCCAGACGATGCCGTTGATCTGGACCGTCGGCAGCGAGTCGGCGGTGACCGTCGGCGCCTCACCCTCGGGTGGACTCACGTCCGCCTGTGCGGGTGACATCGCCACCAGTGATCCGAAGACCACGGCGAGCGTCATCGCGATCGCGACGAATGCTGCACGAGTGCGGCGTCCCCAAGACATTGCTGTAGTGCCCATCGTTCATCTCCCCAGATGATGGACCGTTCGTGCACAACCCCTACATTGGCGCCGAACGATAATTCCCCAGTATTACGTCGCTCGGTGCGGACGACCTAGGGTCGCGGGCCTACGAAGATGACGTTTGGCGCAGATGCCAATATATCGACGGTAACACGCAGGTCCCCCTCAGGAGAAGAGGGAACGGCAAACTGGAATATCGCTTCTGCGCTGTCGCTGGCTGCGATCGATGCCGGCCAGACCGACGAGCCTGCTCCGGTGAGGCCCGCGGCCGGAAGTCGGTCGTCACCGCCATACGTCAAGGTGACGTTCGCCCCTGCGGTGTCGACAGCCTCGTCCGAATCGTTGGTCAGCCGCACCGTCACCTGGATCGCCGGGCCGCTCGGCTCTCCAGGAATGTCACTGCCCGCAGTGATGGCCTCGAGCGCGGTGACCTCTGCGACGACTCCCTGCACGGCCGGCGCGGGCTCGTCGAGCGGCACCTCATCCCCGCTGTCAGGCTTGGCGACTGCATCGGTGGAACCAGGCGACGGCGTCTCGAACTCGGTGGGCTGAGGCGTCGGGGTCGGCCCCGGGCTGCTCGTGGCGCCGGGGGATGCCGAAGCGCCCGGTCGCGCCTGGCCGGAGTTGCTGCTCGCCAGCACGCCCCAGATCGTTCCTCCGATGAGGAGCGCCGCGATCACGCCGACGACGGTCCACCCTCGCCAGCCCATGCGACGATGCGGCTCTGTGAGCGACTCAGTCACTGGTCCCCTCCTCCGCGCACCGATCCTCCGTGTCGATGACACGAATATACCGATGTTCTAGGTGAGACTAGCCTGTCTCGACCTGCGCCCATCGACCCTGTCGAATTCGGGACCGACCGGGTCGTCCGCGTGTCGGGACCGGTGAGTGAGCAGCGAGGTCACCACGAAGAACAGGATGAAGGCCGTCGCGCTGTCGATCAGACCGCTCTCCGTGACGGAACGGATGATGACCAGAGTCAGCAACGGCATGATGAGCCAACGACGTCGTGACGAGATCAGCGCACTCGCCACGCACCACACGATGAGCGCCCCGATCAGCGCCGTGCCGATGAGCCCGGTCTGGGCGAGCAGCGAAGCCCAGCTGCTGTCGAGCACCTGCTCGTCACGCCACTTGATGTCGACGGGGATCTTCTTGGCCGAGAGTCCGATGCCGATCCACTTCTGCCATTCACCCCAGTCCCAGCCGAGCACCACCCTCCACACATCGAAGCGCGAGTCGAGCGCGGTGGACGTGTCGTTCGACCCCGCTCTCGTGGCCAGGCTGCCGAACACGTCGGTGAACGAGCCGATGGCGTACCCGAGCGGCAGGGCTCCGAGAAGCAGATAGAGCACGCTGCGGTCGCGGATCCCGTTGACCAGAACGGCGACGCCGATTCCGACGACGATCGCGAGCAGCCCGGTCCGCGATCCGCTGGCCACGGCGATCCCCACCAGCACGACCGCGGCGAGGAGACGCCACATCCGCACGCCGTTGCGCAGTATCAGGATCACCAGTCCGATGATCGGCGCGGCCACGAGTCCGGCGAGCTCGTTCGGATGGATCTCGGGGATGCCTCCCCCGAGGCGACCACTCGCCGCGAGGGTCGGCAGCCCCGTGACGGCAGCCACGACCGCCACAGCGGCCATAGCCGCCAGGAGGCACGCGATGCTCGTCACCCAGGGGACGGTGGTGAGCAGGAAGAGGATCGTGGCCATCACCAGGAACATCCTGCCGACGAGGATGATCGTCGCGGAGTCGTTGCCGGCGAGCACCGACCCCAGCACACTCACCAGCAGAGCGAGCGTGATCACGCCGGCAGGCGCGATTCCGACGGCCACCCGCTCACGCGTCCGCGCGGCCAGGGCGAGAGTGGCGGCGAACGCGAGAACAGCGATGAACGCCTTGGCGACCACCACCCCGTCGGCACCGCCGGAGTAGATCGTCGCGCTTCGCCACGGGATCACGCTGACGATGATCAACGCGTAGAGAGCGCCCACGGCCGCCACCCGTGCGGTGCT
Organism: Microbacterium sp. AC035; assembly: GCF_979258485.1. Taxonomy (NCBI): domain Bacteria; kingdom Bacillati; phylum Actinomycetota; class Actinomycetes; order Micrococcales; family Microbacteriaceae; genus Microbacterium; species Microbacterium sp. AC035. The sequence goes on along the minus strand of NZ_OZ409858.1, from coordinate 3,398,136 downwards.
CGGGTGGTGGGCGGACTGCTGCCGAGGTTGGCGACGGGTGTCAGTCAGAGCGGGCATGCGAGCCTCCGGCGCCCGCGAGAACCGGATCACGGTCGGAGACCCGCCATGACTCGGCGATGGAGCCGAGGGACCTCGAACCCGTGTGCAGCATCACCACACCCACGGGGCGCACGCCCATGACCCGCAGACGCGTCGTGACGGCCACCAGATCGGTCGCGGACGTGGAATTGTGCTTCACATTGATGATGACGCCGGCCCCCGGACCCACCAGTCTCTCGATGAGCGCCGACGCCCCAGGATCGCACAGGACGACCACCACATCGAAGTCCTCGTGCATGGCCGTGATGACGTCGGGAAGCTCCGAGACCAGCTTCTCGAGCGGGATGGGATCGTCGGCCACGAATACCGCGTCGGCCTCGTCACCGGTCGAGATCGACTCGCCATCGAGCACCTCGTTGAGCGTGTGACCCCGACCCTTCACGTGCGACTCTCTCGTGTCGACGACACAGGCGGTCGCACCGATCAGCCGCTGGGCCTCGAGCATCCCCATGACCGCGTCGTCGTCCATCGCGTCACTCGAGGCCGGGACCACCACGTGTGTGCGAACGCCGCCTCCGGCGAGCGCGACGAGGTTTCCTGCCGCTTCCTCGTATGCGACGGCCGCTCCGGAGTTCGAGTCCGGGTGCAGACGACTGCGCCGCGGAATCTGCCCGATGACAGGAAGACCGGACGAGCGCCGCACGTCCGAGATCGTGCGCAGACGCCGGTTGGTCGTGGTGCGGTACACGGCGACGATCGCTCCGAGCGCGAGCCCCGCGATGCCGCCGAGGCCTGTGATCGCCGTCACCTGTGGCGAGATCGGAGCAAGCGGTGCGACCGCCGGCAGCACCTGATCGAGCGCCACGGTGTAGCGCGCGTCATCCTCGTCGTTCTCGGTCTCGCCGATCAACTCCGACAGGTGGGTCGCGGCCGAGTTGGCGATGTCCGTGGCGAGCTGAGCGGTCGGCGCGTCGGCGCGGACCACGAGCAGCACGGTGTCTGCCGTGTTCTCGGCCGAGAGCATCCGTCGGATGTCGCGGTCGGGGTACTCGTCGTCGTCGAGGTCGAGGTCGTCGCGTACGGCATCGATGACCTCGGGGCTGTCGACCAGCGGCGGATACGACTTGATGCGCGCCAGGCTGAACTGGTTGCGCTCGAACAGCGACGCCTCGGTCGAATCGACGCGCAACAGGAGCGTCGAGGTCGCCGCATAGGTCTCTGGAAGCATCTTGGTGACGAGCCACCCCATGCCGGCCCCGAACACCGCGAGCACGACGATGACAACCCATCCCTCGCGCAGAATACGTCCGTAAGGAACATCTTCCATCGCCAACCCCCTCAGTCGAAGACAGGGCCTAAACCTACCATTCGCCCCGCGGCCATCTGTTACCGCGACGGCCCCTCGGCCCGGCCATCGGCGACGACGAGCCACCGCAGCCCCAGGCCGCCGAGCATCGAGGCCACCGCGAGTGCGAACGGGAGCATCGACGGCTCCGCACCCCACGCGATCATCGCGATCACCGCGATGATCGCGAGGACGGTGTCCGAGAGGCGGATCAGGAAGACCGCCACCTGCTTGCCTCCGACGGCTCCCAGTGCGCCGTACGGGGTGACGATCGCGACGGACATCCCGTATGCGAGCCAGGCGACCACCGCGAGCGGATCGACCTCGACGTCGAAGAGAAGCGGACTGACCCAGGGAACCAGCACCACGGCGACGACGCTCATCAGCACGGTCCCGATCAGGAGGAAGCCCACGACGCGGTCCGCTTCTCGGACGGAACCTCCTCTGCCTGCCTTGTGCTGGTCGGCGAAGCGCACGAAGAGGAACGACGACAGCCCGCCGATCACCAGGATCAGCGGCGATGTGTACGTGCGCGCAGCTTCGAGCAGGCCCACCGCGGTGAGGCCCGCCCCCGCGAGCACCAGGAGGCGCAGCACCGTGAACAGGCTGGGGCGCAGCACCTGCTGCAGTCCGCGCCACATGCCATAACGCCAGACAGGGGCGATCGCGGCGCCGCGGAGTCCGACGAGATGCCGGTCGGAGCGGGGCACGAGCACCCAGCCGACGAGTGTCGCGACGATCTGCCCGGCAGCGATGCCCGCGAGGAACACCCCCAGCGAGAGCGTGCCGGTCGCGTTCACGATGAGGACGATCGCGAGAGCGACGACGAATCCCGAGAGATCGGTGACGGCGGTGCGCACGAACGACATGTGAGCGATCAGAAGCCGCCGCACGATCTCCTCGACGGCGAATGCGGCGAGGGCGACAGCGAACAGCGCCGCCTCGAGGGCATCCGAGAAGCCCGTGAGCCAGGCGATCAGGAACGCACCCGTCGCGAGCACCGCCGACGTCACGAGCAGCATCGCCTGAAGACCGGCTCTGATCGCGCGCTGCGAACGCTCCAGCACGACGAGCGAGTCGCCGATGAGCCCCGTCACGACGGCCGTCGCGACGATCACGACCCCGTACAGGATCGCGAAGCGCCCGTACTCGTCGATCCCGAGCAGTCGTGCCACGAGGATCTGCAGAAGCAGGCCTATCCCCGCCTGCGCCGCCTGTGCGATCACGGCCCCCAGAGCCTTGCGTTTCATCTCGCCTCCCCGCCAGACATCCTCGCATGCACGAACGGACCGCGAATCCGGGTCCACCGCGCAGTCCTTCCGCACTCCGCGTTGATCGGACGCGACGGGCCTCAGAGCTCGCCGGGCTTCATCGCCTCGGCGTCGATCGCCCGGATGATGCGCAATGTCGCGGTGTCCGGCTTCGGTTCGCCCGCCGTCACATCAGTCTTCGCTCGACGTTTCGGCGCATATACGAACAGCGAGTGGAAGAGGAAGCGCGCGAAGAACGCGACGATGAGCGACAGCCCCGTCGCGAGAACACTCGAGATGTGCCAGGTCTCGACCATCAGCGCCATCACCGGGATCCGCAGCGCTGCCTCGGCGTTGTTGAAGGTGAACGACGCCGCGAAGCGACCGCCCAGTCCACGCGCATCGGTGCGCATGTCGGCGAAGACGAATCGCTCCTGCAGGATGAAGTTGCCGATGATGGTGACCTCGGCGCCGATGATCGCCGCCCAGATATAGGGCACCCCGGCCAGGGTCAGCAGCCACATGATGCCGAGGTTGGCGACCGCTCCGATCACACCGATCATCGCGAAGAGCGACATCTTGCCGAATCGCAGTCTGGCCAAATGCGCGACGAAGGTCACCCCCTGACGCATGCTCGCCTTGGAGGTTCCGTGGCGGCGCTCGCCGAACTCCATCGGCACCTCGGCGATGCGCAGATCGGTGCGGGCGAGGATCTCGAGCAGGATCTTGAAGCCCTGCGGCTTGAGGTCGGAGAGGTCCAGGCGCGTACGGTCGACCAGGAAGAATCCGGTCATCGGATCGGTGCTGCGGGCGAGACGGATCGGGAACATCGCGCGCGTCAGCCAGGTGGCCGACCGTGACACTCCGAATCGCACGGCGGTCCCGAGACCGCTCGTATCGCCGCCGCCGATGTAGCGCGAGGCGGCCACGACATCGGCATCGCCCTCGTCATGCCGGCGCAGCAGCGCAGGAAGCAGCTCGGGCGGATGCTGCAGGTCGCCGTCCATGACGATGCAGAGATCGGATGCCGCGGCCTCGAGCCCCACCACGACCGCTCCCCCGAGTCCGCCGGTGTTGTCGGTGCGGTGGATGACCCTGACCGGCAGCGGGGCGTCGGCAGCCACGCGTTCGACCTCGGCGGCCGTGCTGTCGGTGCTGTCGTCGACGAAGATGATCTCGGCGTCGTATGCGGCGAGCGCGGCAGCGGTGCGGGCCACGAGCTCGGCGACGTTCTCACGCTCGTTGAAGGTCGGCACGATGACGGTGACCGATGTCCCCACTGTGCGACCCCCCTTCGCCTGCCGGCACCTCTGCGGACTCCATAGTTCCACGTGTTCCTATGCGTGGGGAAACGGTGACCTGCTAGAGTGACGGGATGCGGCTGTGGGAGTCGCTGGCGGATGGGGATCCGCCTCTGGGGAATTACTGATCTGGGGAGATCATGGGGACGCGCATCGGCTATGCCGTGGGTGCTTTCGACCTGTTTCACGTCGGGCATCTGAATCTTCTTCGTCACGCCAAGCAGCACTGCGACGTCCTCGTCGCCGGTGTCGTCAGCGATGAGATGCTGCGGCAGGTGAAGGGCATCGAGCCCGTCATCCCGACCGCTGAGCGGGCGGAGATCGTCCGTCACATCTCGTTCGTCGACGATGTCTATGTCGAGACCACTCCGTCGAAGATGGACTCGTGGCGAGACGTGCAGTTCACGCACTTCTTCAAGGGCGACGACTGGCGTGGCACCGACAAGGGCCTGCGGCTCGAGCGGGAGTTCTCGGAGGTGGGGGTCGAGGTCGTGTACTTCCCGTACACGGCCCACACGTCGAGCTCGTCTCTTCGTCGCGCGCTCGATGCGATCAGCGCCGGCGCCACCGTCGGCGGCACTCCGGTGCTCGCGTCGCGCTGATCCCGAGCACCGACACCGCCGCGGCGGTGGTCAGTTGGCGACGCCGAGCAGGCTGCGCGCCATCCGTGCCACGTGCGGCGGAGTGTGCGCGCCGAGCCACACCGTCCACTGCAGGGCGGGTTCTGCACACGTCCACTCGACGCACCACGAGTGCACGGCATTCGCGAGGCGCTCGCCCTTCGCGTGCTGGCGGCTGCCGTCGCCGCGCAGCAGCCAGCGCACCGACACCCCTTCCGGCACGTCGATGTGGCGGAACTGGATGCGAGCAGCCGCCTCGAGAAGGATGACCCCTTCGGCATCCCAGGGCAGCCGCGCTGCGATCGCGGCGATGGCTCCTGCATCAGTCGAATCACCCGCGATGAGCACGACCCCCTCGATGTTCTCCCAGTCGGGGTCTTCGAGATGCTCGCACGCGCTGTTCATGCTCCGAGTATAGGTAAGGGTACCCTTAGTAGGCAATGGTCGACCGGTGCCGACTTCATCTCGGCGCCCGTCCAGCCGCGCGGCTTTACGCTGGATACATGACTTCTCCTGCAGACTCCGCGATCACCGTGTTCGGCGCCGACTGGTGCCGTGACTGCATCCGCACCAAGAAGCAGCTCGACTCCCTCGGCGTGGAGTACACCTACGTCGACCTCGTCGCCGACCCCTCCGCGGCCGACATCGCGAAGGAGATCTCGGGCCGCATGAACATCCCCGTCGTGCTCTACCCCGACTCCTCGCACCACGTCGAGCCGTCGAACGCGGACGTCGAGTCGAAGCTCCGAGAGCTCTCGCTCATCTGACCTGAGGGGGCTCTTCGCGCACCGATACACTGGCGCGATGAGCACCGCGGCTCGGCCAGAGCAAGCATCCGTCCGCCTGTCCGCCCGCACGGTCGCCCTCTACGCGATCGGCTCGCTCGGCACAGGCGGATACGCGACCCTCCCCGGGTTGGTGCTGACGTACTTCCTCACCGACAACCTCGGTGTCGCAGCGCTCACCGCCGGCCTCATCGTCACCGGAGCCAAGGTTTGGGACGTCGTCATCGACCCGGTGATCGGCGCGGCCTCGGACCGCCAGTACGCGAGGACGGGCTCGCGACGAGGATTCATGGTCGTCGGCGCCCTCACCCTTCCGGTGTTCTTCGCGCTCACCTTCGCGGTGCCCCCGTCCTGGGGGCCCACCGCCGGCGCCGTCTGCGTGCTCCTCGCGTTCCTCGCCACTGCGACGTCCTTCAGCCTGTTCCAGGTGCCCTACGTCGCGCTGCCCGCAGAGCTGACCGCGGGATACGACGAGCGCACCCGACTGCTCGGGTGGCGCGTCGTCGTGCTCACGGCAGCCATCCTGCTCTTCGGTGCGGGCGGCCCCGAGCTGAGGGGCGCCACCGCCGACCCCGTCACGGGATACCTGCTGATGGGCGTGGTCGCGGGTGTGGTCATCGGCGTCGGCATGCTCATCGCGTCGCGGACCGCGGATGCCGCCGCCCGCCACATGGCCGCGGACGAACGTCCGACGGCGGTCGCTCCGACGGGACTCCGTGAGCAGTACGCCGCCGGCGTGCGCACCCTTCGGCGCAGTCAGCCGTTCCGCGCCCTCCTCGGCACCTTCCTGCTGCAGGCCCTCGCCACCGGGACCATGCTCGCCGGCGCGCAGTACGTCGCGACGTGGGTGCTGCGCGCGGAAGATGCCGTGACACTCGTGTTCCTGGCGCTCGTCGGGCCCGCCCTGCTCGCGACGCCGGGCTGGACGGTGATCGCCCGCCGCGTGGGCAAGGAGAGGGCGTTCGCCCTCGCGAGCATCATCTTCCTCATCGCCGCCGCATCTCTCGTGCTCGCGGTCTGGACGCCCGGCACCTGGATGTACGGCTCGATCGCGCTGGCGGGCATCGCCTACGCAGGGCTGCAGTCACTGCCGATGGCGATGCTGCCCGATGTCATCTCACACGACGAGCGGCTCAGCGGAAGAGGCCAGGCCGGCACCTTCACGGGGGTGTGGACGGCAGGAGAGACCGTCGGGTTCGCGCTCGGAGCGAGCGCGGTATCGCTCACGCTGGCCGCGACGGGATACGTCTCGAGCATCGCGGGCGCGACCGCACAGCAGCCGGCTGCCGCGATCACGGGCATCGTGCTCGCGTTCAGCCTCCTGCCCGCGCTGCTGATGGGGGCGAGCCTGCTCACGCTCCACCGCTACCGCCTTCGCCGCGCAGACATCGACGCCTGACCGGAATGCGCGACATAAGCTGGGTACCCGCCCGAAGGAGACGCCGATGACTTCTGCGACACCGCCTGCCGCTTCGACGACGACCCCGGAGCTCGCACAGGCCGAGCGCGATCGCCTCGACACCGCGATCGACGAGCTCCAGACCGGCACCCGCACGTGGTCTGCGCTGACGCTCGCCCAGCGGGTCACCCTGTTGCGAGCTGTGCGCTCGAGTGTCGCCGCGGCCGCAGAGGACTGGGCAGACACCGCAGCCGCGTCGAAGGGCCTCGACGGCCGGCATCCGCTGCGCGGAGAGGAATGGCTCAGCGGGCCCTACAGCGTGCTCGGCGCCCTCGATGCCTACATCGAGACGCTGTCGCGTCTCGCGAACGGCACCAATCCGCTGGACGGGATCACGATCGACCGGGCTCCCGGTGGGCGCACGCGCGTGCACGCCTTCCCCCTCACCGGCATCGACAGGTTCCTGCTCTCGGGGTACACAGGAGAGGTCTGGCTCGAACCCGGTGTCACTCCCCACGGCGCGCGCGCCGCAGCCGGACTCGCGCAGCGCACCCCGTCGGACTCAGGGGGCGTGGGCCTGGTGCTCGGCGCCGGCAACATCACCTCGATCCCCGTGCTCGATGTGCTCTACGAGCTGCTCGCGCACAATCGCACGGCGCTGCTCAAGGTCAACCCGACACAGGACGCGCTCGTGCCCGTCTACAAGCGAGCACTCGCGCCGCTCATCGGCCCGGGGCTGCTGCGCATCACGCGCGGCGGACCCGACGTCGGCGCCTACCTGACCGGCCACCCGGATCTCGTGCACGTGCACATCACGGGGTCGGCTGCGACCTTCGACGCCATCGTCTGGGGCACAGGGACTGCGGTCACGCGGCGGCGCCGTGAGAATCGTCCGCAGCTGAAGAAGCCCATCACTGCCGAGCTCGGCGGGGTGTCGCCCATCATCATCGTTCCCGGCGAATGGACCGACGCCGATCTCACGTACCAGGCCGAGCACGTCGCGACCATGCGCCTGCAGAACAGCGGGCACAACTGCATCGCCGGCCAGGTCGTCATCATGTCGTCGGACTGGGCGCAGGCCGACGACTTCCGAGCCGCCCTCCGCCGTGCCTACGCGAATGCTCCGGAGCGGCCGATCTGGTACCCCGGTTCGCCCTCGCGGATGCGCCTCGCGACAGATGCGTATCCCGACGCCCTCGTGCTCGGCGATCGGCTGCTGGTCGAGGTCTCCGACGACGACGACGCGAGAGCGCTGCAGAGCACCGAGTACTTCGCGCCCGTGCTGGGCGTCGTCGCGGTCGCCGGCACCGGTCAGGAGTTCCTCGACGCGGCGGTGACCTATGCGAACGAGCGGCTGCAGGGGACGCTCGGCGCGAACCTGCTGATCGACCCGTCGACGGAGAAGACGCTCGGTGCGGGATTCGACCGCTCCATCGCAGCGCTTCGCTACGGCTCGATCGCGATCAACGGCTGGACAGCCTTCGGCTTCATCACCCCGACCATGACCTGGGGAGCGTTCCCCGGCAGCACGATCGCCGACGTGGGCAGCGGCATCGGCGTCGTCCACAACGCGCTCCTGCTCGATCGCGTCGAGCGCTCGGTGATCCGCGGTCCCTTCCGACCGTTCCCGCGTTCGCTTCCGGTCGTCAACGGCGGCGGGCGCCTCACCATCCTGCCCAAGCCGCCGTGGTTCGTCTCGTCACGGACGGGCGCGGCAGTGAGCGAGGGCCTCACCCGATTCCGTGCGAACGGCGGCACGATCGGGCTCCTGAAGACTCTGACGGCGGCGCTGCGCGCCTGACGCGCGCTCGGCCGCCGCGCGAGGTCAGCCGGCGAAGCGGTCGGTCGCGGCCCGCAGTGCTCGCTGGATGCCGGGCTCGGTCGCCGAATGCCCTGCATCGTCGACGACGACGAACTCCGCCTCGGGCCAGGCGGTGTGCAGGTCCCACGCGGTCATCATCGGCGTGCACACGTCATGGCGCCCCTGCACGATCACGGTCGGGATGTGGCGGATGCCGTCGACCCCGTCGATCAGCTGCCCCTCGGTCCACCAGCCGCGGTTCACGAAGAAATGGTTCTCGATGCGGGCGAACGCGGTGGCCGTGCGCGGGTCGGACATCGCCTCGATCTGCGCGGCATCCGGGCGCAGCGTGACCGTCGAGGCCTCCCACCGCGACCAGGCGATCGCCGCCGGCTCGTGCACGGCAGGGTCGGGGTCGAACAGACGCCGGTGATACGCGTCGATCATGTGCGAGCGCTCGAGCACCGGGATGGGAGCGATGAACTCCTCCCAGAGATCGGGGAACAGCGCGGCAGCGCCACCCTCGTAGAACCACTCCAGCTCTGCACGTCGGAGTGTGAAGATGCCCCGCAGGATCAGCTCGCTGACCGCCTCGGGGTGCGCCTGCGCGTAAGCGAGCGCGAGCGCGCTCCCCCACGACCCGCCGAACACCTGCCACCGCTCGACGCCGAGGTTGCGGCGCAGCAGCTCGAGGTCGGCGATCAGATGCGCCGTGGTGACGAAGCGGAGGTCTGCATCGGCAGCGCTCGCATGCGGGCTGCTGCGCCCGCAGCCGCGCTGATCGAGCAGCACGATCCGGTACACGTCGGGGTCGAAGAACCGTCGCTGCCAGGGCGACGTGCCGCTGCCTGGGCCGCCGTGCAGGAACACCACCGGCTTGCCCTCGGGGTTGCCGCTGACCTCCCAGTAGACGCGGTGCCCGTCGCCGACGAGCAGTTCGCCGGTCTCGTGCGGTTCGATGGGCGGATACAGCGCATCCAGGGTCATGGCGACAGGTCTCCCGCAGCCGCCGTGAGCGGCTCGGCGCACACATCGAGGCCGTTCTGATAGCCGTTCGCGAACCAGTACTTGCGCTGCTCGCTCGTGCCGTGCGTGAAGCTCTCGGGGTTCACCGCACCGGAGGACTGCTGCTGGATGTTGTCATCGCCGACCGTGTTCGCGGCGTTCAGGGCGTCTGTGATCTCAGCCTCGGTCGGCGTCAAGAGGTAGGGGACCCCGTCCGGGTCCTTCTCCTTCGTCATCTGACCGATCCACGAACCCGCATAGCAGTCGGCCTGCAGCTCGATGCGCACGCCGTTGCTGTCGGGGCCGGTGCCGTTGTTCGGATACTGATCCATCACGCCGGTGATGTACTGGATGTGGTGCCCCCACTCGTGGCCCACGATGTAGAGCTGAGCGAGATCGCCGGCGGACGCCCCGAACTGCTGCTGCATGAGGTCGAAGAACGTGGGGTCGATGTAGACCGTCTCATCGGGCGGGCAGTAGAACGGACCGACGGCGTTCGACGCGGTGCCGCACGAGGTCGAGGTGGCTCCGTCGACGATGATCAGCTGCGGCGGCCGATAGGGGTCGATGTAGTCCTCCCAGTAGCCGTCGAGCGCGAGCTGCGAGGCCGCCACTCGGCAATCGACGTTCTCGTTCGCGTCTTCGCCGGTGAGGCAGTTCTCGATCACGCTGCCGCCCTCGGGCTCAGATCCGCCACCCGTCGCGCCGCCGCCCAGGAGGCCGGTCAGGTCGATGCCCAGCAGGGGGCCGGCGATCAGAGCGATGATGCCGAGCAGGCCGACACCGCCCGCTCCGGCGACGACGGCGCCGCGGCCGCGACGGCGGGCGGTGTTGCCGGAGACATCCGCGTCAGGGTTGAAGGTCATGCCACGAGGGTACTCTGCACCCGGGGTTCACACCGTCGTAGGCTCGAGGCATGACCACCACCATCACGCTCACGGGTGCAGGCGGACAGATCGGCTACGCACTGCTCTTCAGGATCGCCGCCGGAGATCTTCTCGGCCCCGACGAGAAGGTGCGACTGCGGCTGCTGGAGATCCCGCAGGGGCTCGGTGCCGCCGAGGGAGCGGCCCTCGAGCTGCAGGACGGCGCCTTCGGCCTGCTCGAGCACGTCGAGGTGACGGACGAACCCTCCGTCGGGTTCGACGGGTGCGACCTCGCGCTGCTCGTCGGCGCTCGCCCCCGGGGCCCCGGGATGGAGCGGGGCGACCTGCTCGCGGCCAACGCCGGGATCTTCGGCCCGCAGGGCGCCGCGATCGCGGCGCATGCCGCTGCCGGCGTGCGCGTCACCGTCGTCGGCAACCCCGCGAACACGAATGCGCTGATCGCCGCGGCCTCGGCGGACGGCGTCCCTGCAGAGCGATTCACCGCTCTCACCCGACTCGACGAGAATCGCGCCAGGGCGCAGTTGGCGCAGGCGCTCGCGGCGCCGGTCGACACTGTTCGTCGTGTGCCCATCTGGGGCAACCACTCGGCGACGCAGTTCCCCGACGTCTCGCATGCGACCGTGGGCGGCAGGCCGGTCGCAGACGCGCTCGAGGCCATCGTCGGCGATGTGCCCGCCTGGCTCGAGAACGCCTTCATCCCGCGGGTCGCGAAGCGCGGAGCGGAGATCATCCAGGTGCGCGACTCGTCGTCCGTGGCGTCCGCCGCCAACGCCACGATCGAGCACGTGCGCGACTGGGTGCACGGCACCGACGACTGGACCTCGGCCGGGGTCGTCTCGCACGGCGAGTACGGCGTCCCGGCCGGCCTGATCTCGTCGTTCCCCGTGCGGTCGGTCGAGGGAGAATGGCAGATCGTCGAGGGCCTCGAGATCAGCGACTGGGCACGAGCGCGCATCGACGCCTCCGTGGCCGAGCTCGTCGAGGAACGCGAGACGGTCCGGTCCCTCGGGATGCTCTGAAAGGTCACCGCGCGGGCGCCGATCAGGGCAGAATGGATGCCGGAGGTGCGCGATGAGCGAGACGATCGATCCGATGAAGGCGACGGCATCCGTCGACGAGGCCCTGACGAGTCCGCTGCATCTGCCGCACGCGGCCGCGGAGTGCCCCAAGTGCTTCACCGAACTGCAGCAGAACCGGAACTTCTGGCTCGCGCGACCCGACGGCTCACGCCTGGTCGGACTCGTGGTCTCCCGCGAGGGCATGCCCTCGGTGGTCGAGCAGCGCGATGATCTCACTCGATTCGGGGTGCCGATCGAGGGGTTCCGCCACCCCGCTCCCGACATCCTCGAGAGCTGGAGCGATCGGCTGTCGCGCCTGATCAGCACGCTGAAGACCGGTGACGTCCTCGTCGTGGCCAACATCAATGCTCTGGGCCGTGACGCCGAAGAGGGCGCGCGCACCGCCAAGGAACTGCGTCGCCACGGCATCATCGTCAAGGTGCTGAGCCACGACGCACGCCACCTCGCAGACGCCACACGCTGACGTCACACGCTGGCGTCACACGCTGACGTCATACGCTGACGTCCGGCTCGGCTCGGCTCGGCTCGGCTCGGCTCGGCGGCACGGCCGTCGAGCGCGGCTGCGCCCGGCCTCCGGCGTGGCGGGCACCAGGATCGCCTGGCGCCCGTCTACGCCCCCGCGCGTCACTGATAGTTCGGCGGCACCCACAGCAGCTGCGCGGCGACGAGGCCGCGGTCGCGGCTGACGATCTGGGCTCGGCCGGGGATCGCGGGGATCGCCTTGACCTTGCCGATCAGCTGCCCCTCCTCGGGGCTCCCCGAGAGAAGGATGCCGGTGGCGCCCAGGTCGGTCATGCGCTGGATGATCGGGTCATAGGCGGCACGGCTCGCGCCACCGGTGCGACGCGTGAGGATCACGTGCAGACCGAGGTCTGCCGCCTGCGCGAGCAGCGGGGCGAGCACCGCGACGGGGTTGCCCTGCGACGTCGACACGAGGTCGTAGTCGTCGATCAGCACGAAGCCCTCTGCACCCTTCCACCACGACCGCGAGCGCAGCTGGTCGGGGGTGACGTCCCGACCGGGGATGCGGCTCTGGAAGAACTGGGCGAGCTCGCTCATCCCGCCTTCGGTCATCTCGTGCGAGGTGAGATAGGCGCCGAGGTACTCCTGCGGGATCTCGCCCAGCAGCGCACGGCGGTAGTCGACGACGAAGATCTTCGCCTCGGACGGACCGTAGAGACGCGTGATCTCGTGCACCACGCCACGGAGCATCGACGACTTGCCCGAGTCCGCGTCGCCGTAGAGGTAGAGCAGAGGCTCTTCGAGCGGGTCGATCGAGAACGGCGCGAGGTTCGCCTCGTCGATGCCGAGCAGGATCTCCCGCGGCTCCGAGCCGTCCGCCGTCGCGGCAGCGGCCACTGCCCGGAGGTCGGCGTGGCTGATGCGCGAGGGCAGCAGGCGCAGCTTCGGTCCCGCGGGGCCGTGCCACGCGGATGCCACACGGGTGACGAGATCATCGATGCCGTCGGCGAGCGAGGAGCCGTCGTCGACGCCGTCGATGCGCGGCAGCGCCGTGAGCATCTGCAGACCGTTCTCGTTGAGACCGCGACCGGGGAGCGCCGTGACGTTCTCGGCCGCCTTGCGGTTGACCTCGGAGTCCGTCGGGTCGCCGAGCCGAAGCTCGATGCGGGTGCCGATGAGGTCCTTGATGTTGGCGCGGACCTCCATCCAGCGCGATGCCGTGATGACGATGTGCACGCCGTAGGTGAGTCCCCGCGCGGCGATGGCCTGGATCTGCGGTTCGAGCATCTCGAATTCCGCGCGCAGGGTTCCCCAGCCGTCGACCATGAGGAAGATGTCGCCGTACCCGTCATCGGCGAGCCCCTGGGCGCGCCGCTGCCGGTAGGTGTCGATCGAGTCGATGCCGTTCTGGCGGAAGTACACCTCGCGCGCGTTGAGCAGGCTCGTGACCTCGGCGACCGTGCGTCGCACGATGTCGGGCTCCGAGCGCGTGGCCACGCCGCTGATGTGAGTGAACCGCTGCAGACCCGTGAAGCTGCCGCCACCGAAGTCGATGACGAAGAACTGCACCTCCTGCGGCGTGTGCGTGAGGGCTAGCGCGACCAGCGCGGTGCGGGCGAGGGTGCTCTTGCCGCTGAGCGGCGCTCCGACGATCGCCATGTGACCGGCTGCGCCTCCGAGCGAGATCGCGAGGTTCTCGCGGCGCTGCTCGAGCGGCACGTCGACGATTCCGAGCGGCACGGTGAGGGCGCCGGCGCCTCTCCACCGCGGGGAGATGAGTCCGAGGGCGGGATCTTCGACGAGATCGCCGAACAGCTGATCGAGGGTCGCCGGAGTCTCGAGCGGCGGCAGCCAGACCTGGTGGGCCGCCGGCCCTCGTCCGCTCATCATCTCGACGGCGATCTCGAAGGTGTTGCGCTTCTCTTCCGGCTCGGCGTCGACGACGACCTCGGGCTCCTCGACCGTCGTCTCAGCCCGCCACACCGGCGCGGCGGTGAAGAGCTCGACGGCGGTCGAACCCGTGCTCTGCGCAGAGCCTGATGCCGCGCGGCGCCGACGGCGGGGCGGGGGCCCTGACACGTAGGCGGCTCGGAACTGCGTCATGGTCTCGGTGTCGGACTTCAGGATTCCGGCACCCGGCTGCGTGGGCAGGTGGTAGGCATCGGGGACTCCGAGCACGGTGCGGGACTCGGCGGCGGAGAATGTGCGCAGGCCGATCCGATACGACAGGTGGGTGTCGAGCCCGCGGAGCTTGCCCTCTTCCAGTCGCTGAGAGGAGAGCAGCAGGTGCACCTGAAGCGAACGACCGAGCCGGCCGATGTTCACGAAGGTGTCGACGAACTCGGGCTTGGCGGACAGCAGCTCGGAGAACTCGTCGGCGACGATGAGGAGTGCGGGAAGCGGAGCGAGGTCGGTGCGGCCGCCGCGGCGGGCCTTCTCGTAGTCGGCGACATTGGCGAACGGTCCGGTCGCCCGGAGCAGTTCCTGACGGCGCACCATCTCGCCCTGCAATGCATCCTGCATGCGGTCGACGAGCGAGATCTCCTCGCCGAGGTTCGTGATGATCGCCGACACGTGCGGCATGTCGGCCATGCCCGCGAACGTGGCACCACCCTTGAAGTCGACGAGCACGAAGTTGAGCTGTTCGGGCGAATGCGTCATCGCGAGCGCGAGCACCAGCGTGCGCAGGACCTCGGACTTTCCCGAACCGGTCGCACCGATGATGAGGCCGTGCGGCCCCATACCCTGCTGAGCGGATTCCTTGATGTCGAGGATCAGCGGGCTGCCGTCTTCCGTCTGTCCGATCGGCACCCGCAGTCGATCGCGCTCGAGACGAGGCGACCAGGCCGCGTCGAGGTCGAGATCACGGACATCGGGGAGGCCGAGCAGTTCGACGAGCTCAGCCTGATCGGTCGCGCTCTTCTTCTTCGTGATCGTCGTGCCGCCGGAGTAGAGCGCGATGAGTCGCCGGGCGGTCGCCTCAGCCTCGACGATGCTGATCGCGTCGGCCTCGAAGGGGCGCGCGGGCACCTGCAGGCTCACGAGTTCGGCGCGGCTGCCCTTGTCTCCGGGCGCGAACGCGATGCGCAGGGCATTGGGGTCGTCGAGATCGCCCCACCGGGAAGGCAGGTCGATCACGGTCACGCCCTGCACGCCGTCGCCGCTCACGAGCACGTCGTTGAAAGAGTTCGTGACGCCATCCGTCAGGATCACGATGTGCGGCGTCTTGGCGCCGGACCCGTCGCGGGCGAAGCGCGGCCTCTCCCGCACCTCGGCGGGGAGCATGTCCTCGAGCTCAGACAGCTGCGACCCGATCATGCGTGCGGCACCGAGACCGTCTCTGACCGTGCGCGAATGCGTGTGCGGCATCCACTTCGCCCATTCCCACTGCGGCAGGACGCCAGCGTCAGCGGCGATCACGATCTGCACCGTGTCGGGGTCGTGCATCGTCGCGAGGTGCAGCAGCATGGCGCGCGCGAGACCGCGGGATTCGGTCTCGTCTCCCGTGATCTCGACGCGGGCGTAGTCGCGCAGCGTGATGCCGAGCGAGAGGTTCTTCTGGATCTCGTGCGTCAGCATGAAGCGATGCGCGGCAGAGGCGGCGACCGGGTCGAGCTGCGCCAGCGGAGGCAGCTCCGGAGCCTCGAGCGAGATGCACAGCGGCTGGTCGCTCGTGCCGACACGCACCGACAGGAAGTCGGGGTCGTTCATGCCGCGCTCCCACACCCTGGTGCGCTCCTCGGCGATGTACGGCAAGGCCGATGGTGCCGGAAGATGCCAGTTCGCGGCGCGGCGCTGCTGGCGGGCCGCGACCCGCACGGTCTGGCGCAGCTCGGTCAGGTACGCGAGGTACTCGCGACGCTCGCCGAGCGTGGCCGCCTGTCGCTGCGACCGCTGGCGCCAGCCGTTCACGGCGACGAACCCGAGGGACGACAGCAGGAACATTCCACCGGTGAGCAGACCCGTCACCGACTGGTTCGACATCGTGACCATGACGATCGCACCCACGCTGCCCAGCATCGGGAGCAGGGATCCGAGGATGCCCATGCCGCCGTCGTTGGGCTGCAGTTCGGGCGGCGCCTGAACGGGGAGCTTTCCGGAGGGAACGCGGGGCGGCGCGAGACGGGGTCCTGTCATGCTCTCTCTCCGGCGCTGCTGTCGGTGGCCAGCAGGAGGCTGATGGTGAAGCTGCGGTTGCCGATCCTGACGCGATCGGCGTCGTCGAGCAGGACGCGCTCACCGGCGACGAGCTCGGTCGTCTGCCCGTCGTCCGATCGGATGTCGGAGCCGTTGGTGGATCCGAAATCGGTGACCCAGGTGCGTCCGCGCGAGTGCTCGAGACGCAGGTGCGTCTTCGACACCGAGGAGTCGGGATCGGTCACGATCACGAGTCGGTCGTCGTGGACGCTGGCCGCCGGCGCTCGTCCGAGGTTCGCCGCGAGCGGCAGCCCGAGCTGCACGCGCTGCCCGGTGTCGAAGATCAGGAGAAGCGCTCCGGACTCGGATGCGGGGGCCGCGGCATCCGACTGCTGTGCTGCCGCCGGTGCGACGGTGAAGAGCGGCCTGTCGTCGCCGGCCTGCGCGACGGGTGCGGGCGTCTCGGTGCGGTGCGACGCGGCGCGGGCGTCGGTCGGCTCGGAGTCCTCGTCGACGACGGAGGAGTGCTCACCGAGGGGCACGACCTGCGGAGGAGCCAGTGGGACGGCGGCCTCGTCGACGGAGACCGTCGGCGGCGCTTCCGCGGCTGCACGGGGCGGGACAGCGACCACGACGGTGCCGGCCACGCGATCGGCCCAGGACTGACGGCGACCGCCGCGATCCCACGCGCTCGACGCGACGACGACCCAGCTGCCGACCGCGACCACGAAACCGGCGCCGGTGATGATCGCGCGCACGAACTGGCGTCCGACTCCCGGCGAGTAGGGCCGGTCGCCGCGCGCGGCGCGCAGGCGCAGCACGGCGTTGCCGAGGGTGAGGCCGGTGCGTGCTTCGAGCACGCACAGGAAGATCGCGAGCTCGGCGACTGTGAGCCCTGCGAGCAGCATGCTGCGGGTCGCGATGAGGACGATCGCCGCGGCGAGGATCACCGCCGCGGCATCGAGCGTGAAGGCGGCGATCCGCGCTCCGGTCCCCGCGGGAGCGCCGATGAAGGCCGGGCCGAGCCCGTCGGAGGGACGTCTCGTTCTGGAGCGCGCCGGGACGATCGGCGTGGGCGTCGGAGGTGTGGATCCGGATCTGAGCGGTGCGCCGTCGACCCCGGGCGGTGCAGCGATCAACGCCGGCGGCAGCGCAGGGATCTCCCCCGGCTGGCTGGGTCCCGGATGCACGGGTGGGATGGTGCCACCGCCCGGCCGGGGCTGTGGTTCGCCGTTCCCGCTCATCCCGCCATCATTCCACGAACGAGAGCCAGCGCATTCGCATAGAGGAGCGCTGCCGGAAGGGCGAGCGCGACGGCGAGCCATTCGAACGCGTCTCCGAAGCGCGACCAGACGAGCGAGCTCGCGCCGCGTGAGACGGGGATGATGACCGCGACCGCGGTGAGTCCGACGGCGAACAGCACGAGCGCACCGAACACCTGGAAGCCGGTGCCCAGGGCCGCGGATGCCTGCAGACCGGCGACCATGAACACGACTGCGGCAGCCGCACGGGGAAGCCAGCGGAGGATGCGCGAGGTCGTGTGTCTGGGCGTCAGCAGCAGGGCGAGGCCGACGCAGACGAGAAGCGCGATGCCACCGGAGATCACGAAGGGGTCGTCCGGCCACGGACGCAGGAACGCGATGGGGGTCATCAGCGCGGCGACGCTGCTGAGCACTGCCGTTCCGGCGATGAGACGTGCCGACGAGTCGTCGACGACGGCGATGATGCGCTCGGGCCGCAGCAGACCTACGGATTCGGGAATGGCTCCTCGGACCGTCCAGCGGCTGGTCATGAAGTGCTTGTAGTCGATGAAATACCCCTCCGGGAGGTTCACCAGACTGCTCGGCAGCGCTCGGAGCCCGAGCGGCACGAGTCCGAGCGAGATGGCCGCGGCCTCCGCCGGCCCCCAGCGCAGCAGCAGCGCGAGACCCCACACCGCGGCGAGGCCGACGAGGAGCACGGTCGCTGTGCCGGCCGCCGCCCTCATCGGACGAGCTCGGGCCGAGACGGCGATGACTGCGGTGGTGATGCCGGCGGCGAGAAAACCCGAGGCCGTGGAGAGGTGCGCACTCGCGTCGAGTTCGGCCGGGATCAGGAGAGCACCTGCGGCGAACGACAGGAGCACCGGGGCGAGGACGCCGAGGATGCCGCGCACCCCTGCCGCCGAGTCCCGGCGCGACCACGCCACCGCTCCGCTGACTGCGCCGAGCACGAGGAAGAGACCGGTCAGGAGTCTGAGCAGCGGATCTCCGGCACCTTGCGCGAAGACCGCGACGAGCAGCAGCCCGCTGACCGCGAGCATCCACCATCGGGCACCGTGGTCTGCGCGCGAGGTTCGCGTGTCCACGACCGCGGGCCGGGCCTGCGGCGCCAGCGCCGTGCGGTCGATGAGCGCGTAGAGGCCACCGTCGACGAGGTCTTCGCACTCGGTATCACCGGGGACCTCGAACCCGCCGGGACCGATCGTCACGAAACGATCGGCCGTCGACAGTCCGCTGAGGATCAGCGCGTCGTCGAGTGTCTCATCGAACGGAAGCGAGAGGTCGAAGCGACGGTCCTCGCTCTGAAGAACGATCCGACGCCGTTCTACCGTTTCGACTGACATACCTGAACCCTATCGACCGTGTACGGCTCTCGCCGCGGCCCCTCCGACCACTGAGCGTGCAGACGCGGAGGTCGTGCACGGCATGCGCCGCCCACGCTCACCGCCGCCCCGCGGATCAGTCTGTGTGCTCGTCACGGGAGCCGGCCTGCGCGCTCTTCGCACGCGGACCCCGCTCCTCTTCGTCCTCGAGCTTCGGGGCGATCGGGCCGCCGAGGCCGGAGCGCTTGGGCTTGTCGTCCTCATCGGCTCCGCCGGCGCCCATCATGCCCATGCCGGGTCGGCCACCTGCCGCGCCGGACGCACCGCCGCCGGCCGAGCCCGCATATCCCGAACCCGCGCCGCCTGCACCGCCCATGCCACCGACGCCGCCCACACCACCGACTCCGCCGCGCGCAATGCCGCCCGTGCCGGCTCCGCGAGCACCGCCGGACGCCGAGTTGCCGAGCAGTCCGCCGCCCGCCTTGACCCCTGCGCCGGATGCCGAGCCCCCGATGCCTCCCATGGCACCGGCACTGGCGATCTTCGAGCTCGCGGCGATCGCCGCAGCTCCCGCACCGCCGCCGACGACGCCGCCCAGGCCACCCCCGCCACCGGGGACGAATGCTCCGGGAAGCGAGCCGCCCGGCAGCGACCCGGATCCTCCGGAGCCTCCGGGGTAGCCGCCGCCAACGGTTCCGCCGGGACCCCCAGGGAGCACTCCGCCACCGGGGAAGTCGACCGACGGATCGTCGCCTCCGCTGTCCGAACCGTCGGGGTCTGTTCCATCCACTCCGCCGGGGTCGTTGGGATCCCAGCCGTCAGGATCCGTGGGATCCCATCCGTCGGGATATGTCGGATCCCATCCGCCGGGATTGAGGCCGACGGTTCCGCCACCGCCACCGCCACCGGGGTGGGTCGGGAACGTCGGAATCGACGGCTGCCCGCCACCGCCCGGCACGGAACCTCCGGGAGAGGATCCACCACCCGGATACGTGATCTCCGGAGCATCGATCTCCGTGCCGGGGGGAACCGGCTTCTCGGGCGGGGTCGCCATCGCGACGCGTGGGTCGAAAGACGCGAGCGTAGCCGCCGACGCCTTCATCGACTCCGCTGACGGCGCGAGACCGCGCTTGATGCCGTCGACGACCTTCGCCGCCTGCTCTTCGCGCTGATTTCCGAGGAAACCCCCGATCACGTCGAGAGCCTTGTCGGCGGCGATCGGCCCCAGCACCGGATGGACGACGACGGAGCCGATCTTCGCGGCGTTCGCCCAGAACGGGTCGACCTGCGCCGAGGGCAGTTCGGCTGCAGCCGCGTTGCGCCGGTAGTTGTTCGCGATCTCGATCGTGTCGGTGAGCTGCCCGACCAACGTGTCGATCATCCGGAAGTTCTGCTGCAGTGTCGACAGGGACTTCCGCGCCTCCTGTGCTGTCTCGCCGTCCCAGCCGGTGGAGTCGATCACAGCCGAGAGCGCCCGGTCGAGCGAGGTCAGCGCGGTGCGCAGAGACGCGGCCCGCGGGATCCGCCAGTCCTCGAGCGAACGGATCCTGTTGAGCTCCGCTTCATTCTTACCGACCATTGTTGCCCCCTTGTTCTGTCTTCTGTCGTCGCGATGCCCTCGTGAGCACGACCGCGAGCACGACGCCGCCGATCACCAGGACCGCCAGGATCACTCCTCCGCCGATGAAGAACGGCGTCAGCGCCGATCCTTCCGCCGACTCCCCGCCCTCGCCGGGCTCCGCACTCGGAGACGGGCTGCTCGCATCGAGCAGTTCGCGCTCCGTGTCGACATTCCGCTGATTCGGCACCGCATTCTCGTCGTCCGCGACGAAGAACGGATTGATGTCGGGATACTTCGTCGGGTCCACAGCCAGCATCCCGGTGAGCGATGCGGCACCGTAGCCCGTGGCGTTGTTCCACTCCGGCTCGTGCTCGCCCTTGGTGCCTGTGTTGTGGATGAGGCTCTGGAGCAGCTGGTTGCCGGTCGCCTCGGGATACTTCTGCTTCGCGACCGCGAGGAAGCCCGCCACGATCGGCGTCGCCAACGATGTTCCCGAGCGCAGCTGCTGGGCCTCCCACGACTCCGGTGTGCCCTGCGCGATGACGCCGAGGCCGGGCCCTGCGATCTTCACGTCATCGCTGAGATTCGGAGACGGCTCGGCGAGAGCAGGATCGTAGGACGACTTCTGGATCTGCCCGTCCGATCCGAACGCCTGCACGGCCACCGCGCCGTTGTAGGAGGAAGGCCAGTCGCCGACGCCGCCGACGTTGGGCAGCGAGCCCAGGACGATCACGCCTGCCGCATGGGCTTTCGCCACTGCATCGGCCGCGTCGATGAGTCCGCCGAGTGATACGGAGATGACGTCGGCACCGTCGTCGACGGCATCCGAGATCGCTTTCGCGAGGCCCGAGGGATAGCGGTCCATGGAGTCCGGACCTGCATCGATCAGCTGCCCGTTCTTCTGCAGGCACGTCGACTCGATGTCGGTGCCCTCGCCGACTGCGGTCGTGATCATGGAGTTGTAGTACCGCACGGTCGCTCCGGGTGCGACACCCTTGATGGGGGTCCCACCCACGGCCTCACCCGTGCCCAGGATCATCGACACGACGTTCGTGCCGTGGTTGGCAGCCGCGTAGTCGGTGGAGACGGCGGGATACGGCTGGGCCGAGGAGTCGTAGCAGTAGGAATCCTCGGCGACCTGCAGGTCCGCGCCACGCAGACCCGGCGCGTCGGGGTTCACCTGTGTGTCGATGACGGCGATCGTCACGCCGGATCCGTCGAAACCCGCGTCGATCGCCTCCTGGACCCGACCGCGATCGAAGTACCAGAGCCCGTCGCTCGAGGTCGCCGCAGACGCACCGGAGGGCAGCGCCAGTGCCGCGCACAGCGCCATCCCTCCGATCGCCGTCACGATCGACCGACGGGGGCTCATCAGTAGTCGGCCTCGTCGGGCTCGTCGCTTCCCGACGCGCCGCCGGTCGCTCCCGCAGCCGTTCCGGTCGGGACGGGAGCGGGACTCGTGCTCTGATCGGCAGCGGAGTCGAGCAACGCGAGGACGATCTTCGCGTCGTCGGCGAGCGCCGCATCCTGCTCAGCGAGCTCGGTGACGGCGAAGCGGATCGCGTCGCTGACCTCGTTCAGGGCGTCGACCGAGTTCTGGGTCGCGGTGCCCATGCCTTCTGCGACCCGACTAACCGAGTCGCGGAAGTCGGCCAGTGCAGGGGTCACCCCACCTTCGGACTGACGGACCTCCGCCGCAGCCGGGAACTGCTGCGCATCCCGCGCGATGCGCTTCAGCTCTGCCAGAATCTGGTCGATGTCGATCGCGATGCTCATCGATGCCCCCTCCTCTTTCACATACGGTGCCAACACTGACATCTGCCCTGCCATCCGACGATCGGCGGAGGGCACGGCAGACGGCGCGGGCCCGGCGCATCTCTGCGTCGGGCCCGCGGCAGAGATCAGGCTCCGAAACGCCCTGCGGCCGACTTGTCGGTCTGGACGTACTGGCCCGAGATCTCCTCGGTCTTGCCCGCGATCTGGGTGAGAAGCTGCTGCATCTCACTCAGCGAGCGGTTCCACTTGGCCTGAGCCTGGTCGTAGGCCTGCTGCGCGGAACCATCCCACGCCGCACGCAGCTTGCCGACCTCGGACTCGAGACGGTCGAGCTCTGAACGAATACCCTGCGACCCGCTGCGGATCTGCGCTGCCAGAGCGTTGACCTGCTCCGGGCGAACTGACATCGACTGCATCATGTTCTCCTTGAAATCTCTGTGGTCTGTGCTCAGGAACCCATCATCGAGCCGAGGCCCGAGATGGTCTGCTGGTGAGCTTCTTCGGTTGCAGCCTGGTCGCGCTCGGTGCCGGCGAGGGCATCCTCGAGCGTCACGAGGACCTCGTTGAGCTGACGAGCCTGCTCATCCCAGCGGGACATCAGCGTCGAGAACGATGCGGCAGCCGCACCCGTCCAGAAGCCACGCAGCTGCTCGATCTCGCTGCGGACCTTCTTGGTCTGCTGGTCGATCCCGGACTTGGTCTCCCGCACCGCCTGGGCTCCGCGGCGCAGAGCCCCCTCTTCTGCGGAGATGACATCAGCCATAACTCACTCCCTCCGGTCCTCACGGACACACGTGCGGGGGAGCGCATCCCTGTGTTGGGACGACTTCGAAACAACCCCCCACGATTCGTTTCAGGAGCCAGGCTAGATCAGATCGTCGGGATGCGCCAGAACACGAGCCGTATCCGTGCAGCATTCATGCGTTCGATGGACAAACCGCGGAGTCCGTCCATATGCGAGCAGGAGTCCTGCCTCGGGCAGACGATCGTGCGGTCGATGGAGAAGACGTCCCGCCGCGCGACTACGCGTTGCCGCACGCCTCAACTAGTGTGAAAGGCGGAATGCGCAGCCACGGGTCTCCTCCCGCTCGGCCGCACACCATGGAGGGGGCATCGTTCCATGACTCAGAGCAGCGCAACGGCAGGCACCGTGCTGCGGCTTTCCGTCGTCAGCGACGACCGCCGGCTCGATGTCGGCGTGCCGTCGCAGATCCCGCTCGTCGAGATCATCCCCGGCTTCGCGCGGAGCCTCGGTGTGCTCGACCCGACGCTCACCCACGGCGGCTACTCGCTGCAGCGGGCCGACGGAACTCCCCTCGACCCCGCACGCGGGGCGGCGGCGCAGGGAGTGCACGACGGTGAGCTGCTGACACTCGTCCGCGGTGGCCTGATGCAGGAGCCGCGCGTCTACGACGACGTCGTCGAAGCGGTGATCGACGCCACTGCCGAGCAGCACGGCTCCTGGACGCCGGCTGACAGCTCGCGCACCGCCCTCTTCGTCAGTCTCACCTTCCTCGCGCTCTGCGCTCTCCTCCTCGTCGCGACACCGCCCACCTCTCTCCTGCCCGCGATCATCGCGGCCTCGGGGGCGATCGTGCTCAGTGTCGCTGCGGCCGTGCTCATGCGCCTCCGCCAGCCCGAGGCCGGGCACGCGCTCGGACTCACCGCGGCGGCCTACGGAGGGCTCGCGGGCTATCTCGCCGTTCCGGTCCAGAGCATCTGGGGTTGGCCGCTCGCCGCCATGGGGTTGGGCCTCGTCATCGTCGGCGGCGTCGGCCTCGCCGTGACCCAGGAGAAGCCCGAGATCCATCTCGTCCCCATCGCGCTCGGCGCCTCTATCGGCATCACCGCCACCACCGCTGCGATCTTCGGCGACGCCCTCGCGCCGTACGCGATCATGCTCGCGACCACCGCGCTGCTCGCGAACGGCATCCCGTGGCTCGCTCTCAGCTCCACCCGCATCCGGGTCATCTCGCCGCAGAGCGACGCCGACATGTTCGCGGCCCCGGAGCCGATCGACGCCGACGAGGTCAAGCGTCGCGCAGCCGCGGGAACGCGCACCCTGATCGCACTCCGGGCCGCGCTCGGCCTCGCGGCTCTGACCGCGACACCGCTGGTTGCCGCGAGCGGCGTCTCCGGCGCACTGCTCTGCGTGCTCGCATTCGTCGGGATGATGTTCCAGTCGCGCCAGATCTACGCCCGCCTCGGCGTGCTCGTGCTGATGGCCATCGGAGCGATCGGGCTGGCCGTCACCGGCGTGACGGTGGCCCTCGCCCTCCCCGACGTCCGCACCTGGATGCTCCTCATCCTCGTCGTCGCCACCGTGATCCTGGTGGGTCTCACCCTGCTGACGCCGAAGGCACGTCTGCGGCTCACGAGGCTCGGCGACTCCGTCGAGGTCATCGCACTCGCGCTGCTGCTGCCCCTCGGCGTCACGACTGCCGGGCTCGTCTGACCCATGGCGACCAAGAAGGATCTGATCGAGGCCCAGGGCTTCAGCAGGCGACGACTCCTCTCGGCGTTCACCGGTGGGGCCCCCGGAGGCAAAGAACTCGACCCCGCGAAGCCGCTGCGCGCGGTCGTCGCCGGAGTCGCACTCACGATCGGAGTGATCCTCGTCGGGGTGTTCTGGGGGATCATGCAGCCGGGACTCCCCGGCGACTGGCAGAACAACCGTCTGATCGTCGCCACCGACACCGGAGCCCGCTACGTCTCGGTCGAAGGAACGCTGTACCCGGTCATCAACACGGCCAGCGCACGTCTGCTGATCCCTGCCGGTGAGTTCAAGGTCGTGCGCACGGATCAGGCCGCACTCGACGGCATCCCGGTCGGACCGTCGATCGGCATCCTCGGCGCGCCGGACGACCTGCCGGCTCCGAGCGCGCTGATCAACTCCTCGTGGACGGCCTGCATCGACGACACCGCCGGCGCATCGGTATCGCTGTCGAGCAAGCCGATCGCCGAGGTCTCGACCGGGACCGGCGCTGTGGTCCAGCGCGGCGATGAGCTGTTCGTGATCGCCGGGGGTCTCCGTTACGCGGTTCCCGCAGACGACGCCAACGCGGTGCTCCGCGCCGTCGGACTCGGCACCAGCGACATCCTCGAGGTCGACGGGCGCTGGCTCAATCTCTTCCAATCGGGCGAGGATCTCGAGCCGATCCGTCTCAACGCGGTCGGAGCCTCGGTTCCCGGCACCGATCTGACGGCGGGGACGATCGTGCACACGCAGGGCAGTCCGGCGGACGAGCGCTACGTGGCGCTCGCGACCGGCCAGCTCGCTCGCCTCAGTCCGCTCGCCTACCAGCTCTACCTGCTCGGCAGCGGCCAGGAGGCCGGCGCCGAGCAGGAGGTGTCGCCGGCCGAGGTCGCAGACGTGGAGACGCGTCCGTATGTCGGCGGCGAGGACTGGCCGACTCTGCCGCTCACGACCCTCGCAGCCGGCGAGACGCCGTGCGCGACGGTCACCGACGACGCTCGCACCGTGCTCGGCGCGACCACGGCCGAGCTCCCCGAGCAGCGCTCGGGCGTCGACGTCTCGGTCGGCGGCGGCGCACTCGTAGAAGTGAGCGGAGGCTCCGACGAGGCGGCCGGCCTGGCCGTGCTCATCGACGAGTCCGGCACCGCGTTCGCGATCCCCGGTGCCACTGCGGAGCAGAGCGCGGAGGATGCGGCGAGTGGCCCCATCGCTCAACTCGGCTACTCCCCCGACGACGTCGGGCGAGTGTCCGACGCATGGATCGAGTTCTTCGCGGCAGGCCCGGCGCTGACGTCCGATGCCGCCAGAGAGTCGCCCGGCTCAGGGGCGAAGTGATGCGTCGCAGAGTCGCCCTTCCGACGCTCCTGGTGGGCGCGATCGCGCTCGGCGCGGTCATGACGAGCGCGCCGGCATCAGCGACGGCACTCGACTCGACCGTGCCGGCGGCCACCGCCGGCGAGGCGTGCACTCCGGGCACCGTGGTGTACAGCCCCGACGCCCCGCCCGCCCTCGCACTGCTCGGAGCCGAGGACGCCAACCGCGTCGCCACAGGCAGAGGAGTCGTCGTCGCCGTCGTCGACTCGGGCATCGATGCGGGGAATCCGCATCTCGCCGGAGTCGTGATCGGCGGTGTGGACCTCGTCGGCGACGGCGAGCGGGCCGATGGTCTGAGCGACACCACCGGCCACGGCACCGCGATCGCCGGGCAGATCGCCGCGCAGCCGATCGCAGAGTCCGGGGTCGTCGGGCTCGCGCCGGACGCCCGACTGCTGTCCGTGCGGGTCTTCCGCAGCGACCAGCAGCAGGACAAGGACAAGGGCTTCGGACCGACGTCGCAGCGCATCGCGGATGGCATCCACTGGGCAGCCGACAACGGCGCCGACATCATCAACGTCTCGATCTCGCAGTCGACCGACTCCCCCGACCTCCGCGCGGCGGTGGAGCATGCGTCAGCCGTCGGCGCCCTGGTCGTGGCGAGCGGCGGCAACAGGGCATCGGACCCCGACGCGAAAGACGGCGCTCGCTACCCCGCAGCGTACGAGCAGGTCCTTGGCGTCAGCGCCGCTGACGCCAGCGGCCGCGCGAACGACGCCTCGATCCACGGCCCCCAGGTCGGCGTGACGGCGCCCGGAATGAATGTGCTGAGCGCGGCGCTCGGCGGCGGAGACTGCATCTTCGCCGCCGACGCCCCCGCATCGAGTTTCGCGACCGGGTACGCGAGCGCGGCCGCGGCGCTGGTGGCCGAAGCGCACCCCGAGGATCCACCGGCCGGTTGGGCGTACCGACTCACCGCCACGGCCCTTCGAGACGACGCCGACAATCGCGACGACGTCAACGGATGGGGATTCATCCAGCCGCTCGCCGCCATCGAACTGCTTCCGGACGAGACGACCCGAGGGCCGGTGAGCCCCTACTTCGACACCACCGGGAGCGCGGCCCGCCCGCCCGCCGCCGCCGTCGACCCCGACCACGGCGCATCACCCTTCCTGCTCACACGGGAGGCCGCGCTCTTCACGACCATCGGCGGAGCGACCCTGCTCGGCGTGCTCGGCATCCTGATCGTGCTGCGTCGCCGCAGAGAGCAGCCTGCCGTGGATCCGGTGGAGGCCGAACGCGAGGGCGGGCTGCTCAACGTGCCCGGGCCCGGCTCCGGCGGTCGGAGCACAACTTTCTGAACCCCGCGGCGCGCTCGATGCCCCTGGGCTGCGTGCACTCGGATCATGTACGGTGGGACGGTCGATGACGCTCACCCGGGGGGGAAACTGCATGGCCCACGATAACGACGCGATCTACGAGCTGCACGATCAGCTCACGAAGAAGACCGCGCAGATGCGCGAGGCGCTCGAGCAGACCAGCTCCGAGACCGCCGAGGATCCGACCGGGCAGGTCTCCGTCCGGTTCGACGATCCGTCCATCGAGATCACGATCGGCAGCTTCTGGCGCGCATCCATCCGCCCCGAAGAGCTGTCCGGCGTCATTCTCGAGACCGTGAACACGGTGCTTCTCGCCCGCCTTCAGGCGTGGGGAGCCAGCTTCAGCGACGAAGCTCCCGATGTCGCAGCGCCGCCTGCGCCATCCCCCGCGATCGCCGCGAACGAGATCTCAGAGCTCGTGGCATCGGCAGACGGAGACGTCTTCCACCGCAACGTCAATCGATTCATCGAGACGTTCTCGACGCAGTTGAGCTCGACCCTCTCTCAGCTCAGTGAGCGCGCCACTCAGGTGCACGGCGGCGAAGACAGCAGCGGCAACGCTCAGGTCGATCTCGACAGCAGGGGCACGATCGTCGGGCTCCGACTCGACGAGAGCTGGTTGCGCACCGCCGACGGCGGGGACGTCACCGACGCGATCCGCTCCGCTCTCTCGAAGGCGCAGGCCTCCGTCGCCGCGGCCACGCCGGCGCTCCCCTTCGAGGGCACTCCGCTCGCGCAGTATGCCGAGGGAATGGCCGATCCGGTCGAGATGATCAGAATGCTGACAAGGGGAGGTTGAGACGATGCTCTCACCGGAAGAGATCAGGGTCG
Organism: Microbacterium sp. AC035; assembly: GCF_979258485.1. Taxonomy (NCBI): domain Bacteria; kingdom Bacillati; phylum Actinomycetota; class Actinomycetes; order Micrococcales; family Microbacteriaceae; genus Microbacterium; species Microbacterium sp. AC035. The sequence continues at coordinate 3,370,105 of NZ_OZ409858.1, read as the reverse complement.
CATCCGAAGCTCTCAGCAGCGATGCGACGGTGTGGGACGGCGTCTCGTCGACGCTCTCCACCGCAGCGTCCGCCACCGATTCGATGCGCTCCTCGGATGCGGCGTTCTGCTGGAAGGGTGACGAGCTCTACGCCCAGTACACCGAGATCGTCGACGCGGTATCGACCTATCTTGCGGACGGATCGTCCACGGCGGCTGACGGCGCCCAGGTTCTCCGCGAGGTACGCGACCTGTTCATCGCCCGCGAGGACGAGACGGTCAGCACGATCAACGGCGCATGGGACGTGCAGCTGTGAACGAAGTCCGAATGAACCTGCGGGTCGACCGCAACGACTGGAGGCGTCAATGTCCATCCCTGTGAGCGGTTCGGGAACCCCCGATTGGGGTCAGCTGGTCGAAGACATCGAGCAGCGAATCGAAGAGGCGCGGAACAACGTCAACAACCTTCTGTCGGACGTCTGGGACTGGCTGCAATGGGCGGCCGACCGCCTGTTGGACGCCTGGAACTGGCTCACCGAGCGTCTCGGCGAATTCTGGGATGTCATCTCGGACCCGTACGAGCGCCCCGGCTACCGTGAGCAGATCCGCGCCCTCGCCGGCACCTGGCGCTCAGACCTCGCCACACCGCTGTCGAACGCGAAGGACCAGATCGATCCTTCCGCTCTGCAGACGGACGAGGAGTGGGGCGGAAAGGGCGCCGAGCGCTACGAGCAGACCACCGCCGCACAGCGGACGACTCTCTCGGACTTCGAATCCGCCATCGTGAATCCCGTGGCAGGCGGCCTCGAGAAGCTGGCCGGCGGCCTCGACACCTTCACGACGCTGATGTGGACCACGCTGGGAACGCTGGTCGCCGGACTCATCTCCGGCATCGCCGCCCTCGCAACACTTATCGCGGCACCCGCCGGCATCCTCGCGATGGTCGGCGCGCTCGCCGCGGCGCTGATCCAGATCGCCAGCGCCAACGTGCAGCTCGACAACGCCATCGACTCGGCCAAGAGCCAGATCGCAGGCGTCGCCGCCAAGGCGACCGGATGGCCCGACTTCGCAGCCAGCTGAGGCGAGCTGTGCCGCAGAGGGGAATCGCATGACGTCTTCCACGAGTTCTCCGCCTGACCGGGTTCGTCGTTCCGCGCGTGCGCGCGGAATCGTCGCGGCGATCCTGGTGGTCGTCAGTCTCGTCGGTGTGCTGCTGACCCTCGACCTCTGGAAGCAGACAGCGGCACCGGGGACGGTCTCACTCCCCAGCAACCTGCTGCTCAGCGTCGCGTTCGTGGTCGCCTCGGTTCGGGCCTTCGCCCTCGCCGCGAGAGGCGAGCACACCGAGAGCAGCGCGGCGGCGGATCGCCTGATCGCGCTGGTCGGGCTGGTGGTCGTCTTCGCGATGGTCTTCTCCGCCATCACCGCCGTGGGCTCCGACGGATGGGTCGTGCTCGTCATCTACGCCGTGGCGCTGTCCGCCGCTCTCGAGACCCTCCTGATCCTCAACTGGAAGGCGCGTTCGCTCCAGGGCCCCCTGGCGGCCCAGCGGCCGGTGGGAGAGCGTCGGCGCTGAGCGACGCCCCCATCCGGGTGGGAGTGTCAGGCGAAGACGACGAAGCCCAACGCCACCAGTCCGGCGACCGAGACGACGCAGGCCGCGGCGAACGAGACAAGCGCGGCCATGCTCCAGCGCAGTCCCTGCTTCGCGACCGAGGGGAGCTCCTGGTCCACCGCGCGGGTGGGAGCGGCGGCACCGATCACCACGGGCGGAGCTGAAGGACCGAGGGGCGCGGGACGCGGTCGGTAGATCTCGGGCGCCGGAGCATCGGTCGGCGCCTCGAAAGAGATGGGTGCGGCGCTGGTCTCGACACCGGGGGCGGGATCGGCGGAGGCTTCGCCCTGTTCGTCGGAGCGCTCGGATCGTTTCCGTCGCACGCGCCGCGGCGTCCTGGAGACGAGCACGGTCGGCTCCTCGACGAGCTGCTCCTGCTCCTGCTCCTGCTCCTGCTCCTGCTCTCCTACGAGAACATCGGCCGGGACATCGGACCCCGACGAGCTCCGGTCGACCACGACGGTCGCCTCGTCGAGATCGCCAGCTGACTCCTCCTCGACCCGTTCGGGACGGCGGTCGACCACGACGGTCGCCTCATCGTGATCGTCGAGCGCCGGAGAGTCTTCAGCCGCGGCGGAGTCGCCGGCATCCGCTGAGTCGTCGGAACTCACCGGCTCGACTGCGGATGCGTCCACCGCCTCCGACTCACTCGGAGCAGTCGGCGAAGCAGCGACTGATGCGTTCCGGCGTCGATCACGACGGGTCAGCATGACGGTCTCCTCGACCTCGGACTCGTCGTCGGTCATCTGACGCGTACCGGGATCGTCGTGCCCTCGAGGCTCGAGTCGGTGAGAGAGGCGGATGCGGCCTCGTGATCGGCCGCGCTGTCATCCGGACGCCTGCGTGCGCCGCCGGAGACCACGTCGATCACGACCACCGTCACGTTGTCGCGACCACCCGCTTTGAGTGCCCGGCTCACGAGAGCCGCAGCGGCCGTCTCGGGGCGCCCGTTCATGGTCAGGGTGGCCCTGATGGCTTCGTCACTCACTTCGCCGCTGAGCCCGTCGGAACACAGCAGCAGTCGTTCGCCGTCGACCACCGGCAGCAGCCAGCTGTCGGCCGTGCTGTCGGGCGCACCGATGGCCCGGGTGATGACGTTGCGCTGCGAGAACGACGAGAGGTCCTCTGCGCGGAGCTCGCCGGCATCGACCAGCTCCTGCCCCAGCGAGTGATCGATCGTCAGCTGGGTCAGCTCGTTGCTGTGGTGGCGGTAGACGCGAGAGTCGCCGACGTTGAAGACGAGCCAGTGCGGTGCGCCCTCGTGATCGACCAGTGCGACACCGGTCACCGTGCTGCCCGCTCCGCGCTTGTGCTCGGCGGAGATGTCGTCGACGATCGCCGACGCTCGGCTCAGTGCGTCGCCGACATCGGCGACCTCGACCGCGAGCCCACGAAGAGGCTCGAACGCAGCGACCACTGCAGCGCTCGCTCGATCGCCGGCCTCATGACCGCCCATGCCGTCTGCGACGAGGAACACCGGCGAAGCCACGAGCACCGAGTCCTCGTTCGCAGTGCGCTTGAGGCCGGTGTCGGTCAGGGAGGCGACGTTCAGCACGACGGAAGAGACGGTCACGAGTCGCGCTCCGCGATCACGTGCATCCCCACTTCGCCGAGGATGAACCGGCCGTTGCCGGTGACGCTCTCACCCGGGTCGAGGAGTGTCTCCGTGCCGTTCTCCTCGACCACGACGACGCCATTCGTGGCGTGCAGATCGGTGAGGCGCCACTCGTCGTCGTGCACGACGAGGCGAGCGTGCGTCTTCGACAGCGTGCGGGTCGTGTCGGAGATCGCAAGCCGCTGCTCGCCCGGCTCGCCGATCGGATTGCGGCCGATCACGACGCTCGCGCCAGACAGCGAGAACGTGCGTCCGTCGTCGAGCACCAGCGAGCGACGCACGCCGCGCCGACGGGCGACGACGACCGTGGCGTCCAGGTCGTCGTCGACGTCGTCCGTCGGACGCGGGGTGACGACCGTCTTGTCGACGTCGGCCGCGAGGCCGCCGCCGGGCATCGCGAAAGACTCCGGAGCGGGCGCGGCAGGCCTATCCGCGGCAGGCGCGGCAGGAGCATCCGTGGATAGCGCGGCAGGAGCGGGCGGGGCGGGCGGAGCCCCTTCCGCGCTCGCCTCTGCGGCCGCACGGAGTTCTTCCGCGGCGGACACGTCCGCGGCGGACACGTCTGCGGCGGACGTGTCGGCGGCAGCGGTCGGCACCGGGCGGATCGTCGGCATCTGCGGATGCTGGTCAGAGACCCCGCCGTCGCGGAACGACGGTGGAGCCGGCCGGACCGCCCGCGGCGGCTCTCCGCCGAGGGTCGCGGAAGGTGTGTGTCCTGTCGGCGTCTCGAACGGGGACCCAGGCGCGGATGCGGGCGCGGGAGGGGCGGGCGGCTGGGGCACGACGTCCTCAGTGACGGTCTCCGGAGGTGCGGGGGGCTGGGGCGCGACGGGGGCCACGGGGTCGCCGCCCATCGCTGCCATGATTCCGGTCGTCGGGTGTGCATCGACGGGCGGCGCAGGGGACCCGGGTGCAGAAGGCACCGGTGCAGGAGACTCGGGTGCAGGCGCAGCCACCGGCGCGGGCGGCCGCGGAGCAGGCTGCTGCGGCGCGTGCCCCGGTGCGGGAGGCGCCGGCGCGGGAGGCTGCTGCGCGAAGGCAGGAGCGGGCGGCTGCGGCTGCGGCTGCGGCTGCGGAGGAGCGAACGATGCTGCGGGCGCACCGGGAGCCGGAGGCTGCCCGGCGACGGGAACGGGCGGAGGCCCGACCGGAGTCTGCGGCTTCTGCGCAGGCGCGCCCCATGCAGAGGGAGTGACGCTCCCAGAGCCCGTGGGAGCGCCAAGCGCACCGGTTGCGGCGTCCGCATCCGACTGAGCGGTCGCGCGGGTCGGTGCGGCGTAGTCCGGGAACACGAGCGCCGGGGCATCCGGCTGACTCGGGGTGTGCGGCGCGAGCGACGGGATCGTGTATCCCGACGCATCCCTGGCGGGTGCGGCGGCGGGCTGCACATTGCGGCGAGGCCCCGACTGCAGCGCGGCCAGTCGTTCACCCTCGGGGTGTGGCGGCGCGCCCCAGGCGAGAACGGTGGCCCAGACCGGGGGCAGCAGGATGGCGAGCACGGTCATGCCGGCGCCCCGACCGAACCTCCGATTGATGCGGTGGGTCGCGACGACCTTGAGGTAGATGCCGTACAGCTGCACGATCGGGATGAAGTAGAAGACCACCGACCACGCAGGCACTCCGCCTCGCGCCAGGATCTCGGCCTCGTTGAGGACGGGCACCCAGCCCTTCCAGCCCTCACCGCCGATGCGTGGGAACAGTCGCGACAGCGCCAGGGCGTACCAGACGTAGACGGCCAGGCCGACGAGCACGCCGACACCGCCGACGATGGCGAGCATCGTCACGTAGCCGCTATCCACAGGCGCGATCATGAGTTCCCCTTCTTCCGGTCGCCGAGCGACGCGGTCCATCCGAGCGTAGCGAGAGCCGGCCCGGCTCCCGGGTAACCCCGACCGCGCGCAGCCCGCATCCGACCGATGAAGGAGGTCGGCCGCACACGCCTGACGACGCGGCGCCACCACGCGCCGGATGCTGCCAGCTCCGCCCGCTCGGCATCCACGATCGCCCAGGCGGCGGTCGCATCGTCGTCGGTCGGTGGGTGCTCGGCGAAGACGGCGCGATCGACGAGCACCGCCAGCCGATCTGCGGCCTCGCGGTCGGTCGACAGAGCCCGCTGAGTTCGGGTGCCTTCGGCATCCATCAGCACGTCGTGATCGGCGTACACGTCGACCAGCTCCTCCCAGGCGCCGGCGAGACGCACTTCGGGGTCTTCGGCCGTGCGGCGGGTTCTGGCGCGCTGCCTCTTGGCGAACAGCAGCACGAGGAACGGCAGAGCGCACAGCGCGAGCGCGAGCAGGCTGAGTCCCACAGCTCTGAGGATGGGCAGCAGGAAAGCGAGGACCTCCGACTGCGGCGCCTCGAGCGGCGGCGCGTCGTTGTTCGAATCGCTCTGCGCCTGAGGAGGATCCAGCGCCTCCGACCGGGGCTGCTCCGGCACGGTCGGATGCTCCGGCAGTTGCTCGCCCTCGGTGATGGAGCTCGGCAGCATCGCATACTGCGGGGTCGTGTCGACCGGCATCCACTCGCCGCCGGAACTCCGCACCTCGACCCAGGCGCTCATGTTCGCACCCGTGCAGGTCTCGGTGCAGGCCGGAATCCCCGGCACCTCTTCCGCGGCCGCGAGCCGCGCGCCGATCACGACGCGGGACTCGAGGCCCCAGTGCTCGGCGAGGAGGGCAGCCGCCACCGAGAACTGCTCGTCGTCGCCGACAGCGGACACGAGCAGCTCGGGTGCGGCATCGGCCCCGGCCCTTCGCTCCTGTTCGACCAGGTCGGTGAACAGCTCCTCGATGCGGGCGGCGGAATGCCCCGCATAGCTCGGCGCGAACGCGTATCCCTCGGACTCCTTGAGCGACGCGATCCACCCCGCTGCCGCGTCGTCGTCGATCAGCGCATGGCTGAGGTAGCCGCGCGAACGCAGCCGATCGATGATCTCGAGGTATCCGGCTCCGGTGCGGGGCTGCTCCTGCATCTCGGCCCACTCGGTGAGCGCGGGATACAGGTCGGTGTCGAGGTTCGAGGCGCCGCCCTGCAGCGCGGCGACCTCGCCGGGTGCACCGGGGGCGTCCACGAGCACGGTGTAACGGTCACCGGGGACGAGCCCCTCACCGCCGCCGGGCGCCTCCGCCACGGTGATCGCGGTGTCGCCGCCGGAGTTCACGTGGAAGCCGTCGGCGAGCGCATCGGCGCGCGAGCCCGAGAAGTCCGGCGCCTCCGCGAGACCCGCAGGCGACGGCACCCAGATGCCGCGGTAGGCATCGCCGACCGTGATCCCGAGCGACGCGCGCCCGGCCCCCGGCATCGCGGTGCGGGGCAGCCTGCTGAACCGGTCGTCGGGCGCGATGTGGAAGTCCTCGCCGTCATATGAATCGAGAGTGACGAGCCGGAGGCGCTCGATCGCACCGGGGTCGCCCTCCAGCAGCACGACGGTGTCATCGAGAGTGCCGCCGGCGAACCACGAGCGGTAGGCGCTGAGCGGGCTCGCCTGCTGCTGCACGACGATCATGGGCTCGACCTCGTCGCGCAGCACCGAGCGGTCGCTCCACCCGGCCGCCGCGGGTGCGACCGCGAATCCGGCGATCAGGGCGACCACGGCGAGCCCTGCCGACAGCAGGTGACGACGGATCGTCAGCCACACGGGGGTCGCCCGACGCGAGATGTTCGCCGCGGCGACGGTGCGCAGCGCCTGCGCACGCTGCAGACGCGAGCGACCGACCAGCCAGACGAGAGAGGCGACGAAGAGCGCGACGCCGATGAGCCATTCCCGCGGCGCCGGAAGCGCCACGCCCAGCACTGAGACGGGAGCCGTCGTGCCGCTCACTCCGAAGGCGATGCCGAAGACGCTCATCGCGGTCACGACCGGAACCGCGATCGTGGCCCGACGCCCGCCTGCGAGCACGAGGAGAGTCGCGATGAACGTGCCGAACAGCATCACGACGAGGAACGGGATCAGCACCGCCTGGTACTCGCCGAGCGGCGGGTTCAGTGTCAGCATCTGCTTCCAGCCGAGCACGACCCCCAGCACCGCATCGCGGAGTCCGCCGAGGAACGCGGGGAGCGACGTGAGAGCAGAGGGGATCGCGAGGGGCACCGCGACGACGAGGTAGGTGCCGGCCGCCGCGAGAGAGCCGATCAGAACGCCCCACCGGAGCACCCGCGTCAGCACGGCGACGGCCATGCCGAGCAGTCCGCCGATCAGACCGACCGCCAGCGCGCGGGGCGATTCGTACACCGGCCATGCCGCCGCCGTCGCGAGGCCGACGCCGACGAGCACGTACCCGAGAGCCCACAGTGTGAGGGCCGAGAGCGCGAACGATCGTCGCGACTTCGCGACGCCGCGCCGGGGCCCTGCGGCGCTCATCGCAGCGCTCCACGGGCGAGCATCTGCGGAAGATCGCCGAGCGCGCCCAGCGTCATCACGGCGAGCTCGCGTGCCGTGCGCATCGTGGGCTGCTCTCCCAGCTCGCTGCGCACCGCGACGGCCTCGACCGCCGCCGGAAGCTTGACCGCGGCATGGCGCAGTCGCTCGAGCGGCATGCGCGAGCCCGTCAGCAGGAATCCGATCGACAGGTCGGGGTAGGACTGCGCGGTGAGCGCGGCGACGGCCTCGAGGCGCATCACGCGGTCGGCCGGGTCGATGGTCGAGGTGGCGTCGAGCAGCGCCTTGGGCGTCACGGTGGGAAGAGTGCGGATCGACAGCACCTCTGCGCGGCTGTGCTCGGGGATCTCGTTGCTCACCGAGAAGAGCACGTCGCGGCCGTCACGCACACCCTGCAAGGCGAGGGATGCGGCGGCGCTGACCGTGTTCTCGAACTCGTCGTCGCTCTCGTACGATTCCGCGTCGCGGTCGAGGATGATCGCGATGCGGGCATGGCGCGACTCCTCGTACTGGCGCACCATGAGCTTTCCGGTCTTGGCGGTCGACTTCCAATGCACGTGCCGCTGCGAATCCCCCACGACGTACTCGCGCACCGCGTGGAACGACAGGTCGGCATCGACCAGGGTCGTGCTCGGCGTGCCCTCGAGGTCGCGGATCAGGCCCGCGCTCGTGCTGGGCAGAGGAACCGTGATCGGGTGCACATGGATGCGCTGGACGTCGGGCCACCGCAGTTCCCGTCGGAGGATGCCGATCGGGTCGCCACGCGTGATGGTCATGGGTCCCACGTCGATGACCCCGCGGCGGTGGGCGGCGATCGTGAGCTGCTCGCGGTGATGCGCGGCGGGGCGCAGCAGCGGGACGTGCGCTTCGACGAGCCCCTCCCCCACGGGGACGTCGACGATACCCGGCAGCGAGAGACGATCGCTGTTGTTGCGCACATCGAGCGTCGCGCCGATCTCGGCCCCGGCGACCACGCGGTCGCGGTCGAGCGTCAGCTCGATGCGGTAGTCGTGGGTGCCGAGGATGAAAGGGACGCAGGCGATCAGCAGCACCAGCGCGATCGCCGCCACCGCCCATGCCTCCACCCATCCGAAGAGCAGCCCGGCGGCGATGCACAGCACGAGGGCCACGATGACGAGCATCCCGGCCGATGTGACCGTCTCGCGCACCCACGCGACGGCCGTGCGGGCAGCGCGACGCGTGGTGCGAGCGGCGCGACGGACGCCGAAGACCGCGCCGCGGACGGGTCCTCGGCGCGTGCGGTCGTAGCGCGTGACCGTCGACGTGCGCGTCGACGTGCTGGTGCCCGCCGTCGTGCGCGTCAGTCGGGACTCGGTGCTGAAGCTCACGCAGTGCCGTTCTCGCGCGGCGGCTCGACGTCGAGCAGGATCTGCCCCACCACGGCGACGGCGGTGACGCCGTCGAACTCGGCCTCGGGCTCGAGCACGAGGCGGTGAGCGAGTGCCACGACCGCGAGTTCCCGAACGTCGTCGGGCGTGGCGAACGTGCGCCCGCTCTTCGCCGCCCAGGTCATCACGAGGCGCGAGAGCGCGATCGCGCCTCGCACGCTGGCACCCAGACGCACCTCGGAGGCGCGACGCGTCGCATCGACGATGCGCATGATGTAGTCGGAGACCAGCGGATTCACGTACACGCCGCGCGTCATCTCGGCCATCGTGAGGATGGTGTCGGTGCCGACGATGCCGTCGAGCACGTGCTTCGGCTGCGCTGCGCCCTGGAGGATGCGCATGGTCGCCGCCTCATCGGGGTAGCCGATCGACGTCTTGATCATGAAGCGGTCGAGCTGCGCCTCGGGCAGCCGGTAGGTGCCGCCCTGCTCGATCGGGTTCTGCGTCGCCATGACGAGGAAGGGCGAGGGGACCGGACGCGTGACGCCGTCGACCGTGACCGTGCCCTCTTCCATGACCTCCAGCAGCGCCGACTGCGTCTTCGGGCTCGCGCGGTTGATCTCGTCTGCGAGCACGATGTTCGCGAAGACGGGGCCGGCATGGAACTCGAACGCCCCCTCCTTCTGGTCGTAGACCGTGATGCCCGTCACATCACCCGGAAGCAGGTCGGGGGTGAACTGGATGCGCGTGCTCGTGCCCGTGACGGTCTGGGCGATGGCGCGTGCGAGCGCCGTCTTGCCGGTGCCGGGGAAGTCCTCGAGCAGCACATGACCGCCGCTGACGGCCGCGGCGAGCGCCAGTTCGATCACATGCCGCTTGCCGAGGATCGCCTGTTCGACGTTGGCGGCGAGGATCGAGAACGTCTCCGCGAACCAGGAGGCCTGTTCGGGAGCGATGGTCACGGGAGCAACGGAGGGAGCGGGCATAGGGCAACCGTTTTCGTCTCGGGCGCCTGCACGGTGCAGGGCGGTGGGGAGGAGGGAGTCGTCATGTGAGCGCTCATCCCTCGGGGGCGGGCGGGTCGGGCGGGTCGACAGGATCGGGCGTCTCGACCGGTGGCTGCGTGCACAGCGGCGCGCGGTGCGTGATCGGCTTGAGCGGAGCGAAGGCTCCCGTCCAGGTGATCCTCGTCTCGAGCATGGAGATGCCGTCGACGATCCTGGGGGTGAAGATGTACGAGAACGACCCGCGCGCTGCGGGGCTGATGGCGAACACGTCCTCCGGCTTCGCCGGCACGCACTTCTGGAACTGCACGGCCACCGTCGTCGGTGCGGTTCTCGCTGTGATCTCGATCGGATCGGAGCAGTAGGTGGTCAGCACCGCGTGGCAGGACCGCGCGACGATCGGCAGCGGCGACGCGTCGGAGCTCAGCTCGAAGTTCTCGTACCACGATCCGTACAGGTTGTACCGCGCGATGAAGCCGTCCCGCGCGCCGATCTCGGGCAGCGACTCCAGGCCGTAGAAGTAGCGGTTGCCCTCGACTGACGGCTGGGTCGCCACCGTGTAGTTGGTCTTGCCCTTGGGGCTTTCGACGAACGTGAAGGTGAAGACCTGGGTGGTGTTCGACTCCGCCACGCCGAAGCCGTTCGAGGCGCACGCCTTCACGTTGTAGGTCGAGTACTCGGCGAGCTGGGCGAGAGTGGGGGACGACGACTGCGCCTCTGCGCCCGAGACCTGCAGCCGCCCGTTGCCGTCGGCGGTGCAGCTCGCATCGCCCGAGCGCCACGCGAGATAGACGACGTCGACACCCAGCGCGCTGCCGTTCGGCTGCGCAGCCACTCCCGAGACGTTGATCGAGGTGTTCGACGCGGCAACCGCATTCGTTCCTGAAGGGTCGAAATAGACGGTTCCCGCAGCCGTCACCGACGTGCGGAAGGCACCGCCCTCGTTGCCGCCATCGCCCGTAGGCGGCTGGAACTGGCTGATCGGGACGATCGTGATGTTCTGCGGGCCCGGCGCCAGCGCGATCTCGGCCGACGTCGTCGCGCCGGTGCGGTTGATGACCTGGCCCGTCTCCTCGACACGGAAGGAGAGGGAGTCGTCCGACGCGGCGATCGCGAGTTCGACGATGCCGCGTGCGCGTTCGGTGCCACCGGGGCGGTACACGGGCGTGGCCGTCGCATCCGACACCACCGGGGCGGCATACGCCCAGCTGGTGTGCGGTGACGTCGCGGCTGAGGTGCCGACCGCGTTGACGGCCGCTGCGGTGAAGACGTGCGGCGCCCCGTTCACGAGCCCGTTCACCGTGCAGCGGTAGGCGCCGCCGGCCGGACTGCACGACGCGTCCGCCGGGGATCCGTCCTGCAGGATCGTCACGCCGGTGACGGCGGGGTGCGCACGCCCTGCCTCGCCGAGCGGCACGTCGAGCACGACGGTCGAACGGGTGAATCCGACGGTCGTGACGCTGGCGGGCGCTTGCGGGAAGCCCTGCAGGTCGAGAGTGAGGGTTCCCGTGCCGGTGCGCCCCTGCGCATCGGAAACGACGAACGGGATGATGCACTGACCGCCGGGGGCCTGCCCTCCGCCGGGCCAGCTCGCGGAGATCGACGTGCTCCCAGAGGTCGAGATCGACGCGACATCGCACCGCGAGCCCGAACCCAGCGACATCAGCCGAAGGCCGGATCCGGGCTTGCCCGCGAACGGGTCGTATTCCCCCGCGACGTCGACGACATCGATCGTGCAGCTCGGGTTCGTGACGACGCACTGCGTCGTGAAGGTCGCGCCCCGCGGCGCATCGGGTGGCGCTGCGCCCACGACCAGGCGGACGGATGCCGACGGCTCACCGTACTGCGGCACCGTGACGCTCACGTTCTCGGTGTTGCCCGGCCTGGCATCCGCTCGCGCTTCGATGGTCAGCTCGGAGCCGTTCCTCGTGACGATGAACGCCGACCCCGAATACACGATCCGATACTCGAGCGATCCGGCGTCGCCCTCGCGGCCGCCCTCCCAGGCGGCCATGTTCGAGTACATGTCGACCGTCTCGATGGTTCCCGGGGCGATCGTGTGCGAGATCGATGAGAGCAGCAGCTGGGGCTCCGCGGGCCGGATGCTGATCGGCACGTCGATGAACGACCAGCGCTCCTGGCCCTTCAGCCGCACCTGGACGAGGCAGGTGTCCGACCACGGCGCCTCCCGGCCGGCCCGGTAGGTCACGCTGCCCGAGCCCTCTGCGGCGCACGACGCGGCCGCGCGCTGCGCACTGAACTGCCCGGTGCCCACCTCGACCGCATCGGAGGCGATCAGGTCGACGTAGTCTGCCGCGTCGAACGAGACCGACGCATCCTCGTCGACCACGACGGGGGTCGAACCGGGCTTCAGCTGCACCTGCATGTCGTCGAAGGCGGGAATGCGCAGGAACCCGTAGGCGACCACGTCTCTGCCGCCCGACCCCTTGCCCTTGAGCTGGAAGGGAACCAGCGCGCCGTCCTCCGGCGCCGCACCCACGATGCGGTCGCCCTGCACCGTGAATCCGGGCTGGTCGCCCCACAGACTCAGCGTGAGCGAGGAGGCATCGCCCGACGGCCAGCTCACGCGGTCGGTCACGACGTCGATGCCGCGATCCGGGAGGTCTTCCCTGTCGCGTGCGGTGAGCACGGTGTCGGAGACGCTCGGCTGATCGGCGACGGCACCGTCGGTCACGGTGACGACGATCAGCCCCTGCGACGTGCTCGACGTGCGCGTGGACCTGACGGTGTAGAAGTAGGAGTTCGTGCCCGCGGTGTCTCCCGCACGGAGCACGATGCGGCCGTCCTCGAGAGAGGTGTCGGGGTCGATCAGCGCGTTCAGGCGGTCGTACAGCGGGTTGCCCTTGACCGGAGGCGCGTTGGGCACGAGCTCGGTGATCTCCAGGTCGCTCTGCGCCGGGTCGAGGTCGTTCAGACGCGGGTCCAGGACGATCGGGGTGGTCGAGCCGGCTTCCACCCGCACGTAGTCGCTGAAGGTCACGGGAGCTGCGTCGTCGATGTCGGCGTCGAGCACGCCGACGCGGACCACACCGCTCCCCTGCTCGCCCTGAGGATCGCGCACCGTGTAGCGGAAGGTCACCTGACCTCCGTCGACGCCGCCCGCGGGCGCCCGGTAGACGATCGCGTCGCCGTCGGCCGAGATCGTCGCAGTGCCGGCACCCTTCTGAGGCTGGTCGATGCCTGCGAGGACCACGCGATCGCCGTCACTGTCCATGCCGGTCGACGGCACGGGCAGCGACACCGTCTGACCGCTGAGGACCCGGCCCGTCAGCGTCGACGGCGTCGGCGCGCGGTTCGTCCCCGGGGGGACGACCGTGACCGTGACGACGCCGTTGTCGGAGAGAGCAGGATTGCGCTCGAGCGACACCGAGTACGTGAGGCGGTAGGTGCCCGGCGTCGAGGGTGCGAGGTATCGCAGCGCGTTGCGGTCGGCGAAGACCAGCTCGCCGGCTTCGCCCGACCCGGTCACCTCGGGCAGCACCACGAGGGGTTCGCCGCGCGGCGCCACATCGTTCGCCGCGACGTTGATGCGCGTGAGCGAACCGGCACGGACCGTGATCGCATCGGGGAACACGATCGGGCGGGTGACCGTCGACGGCGGCGTGAGGAAGACCGTGACCGTGCCCTGCACAGCGGCTCCGGTTCCGTCGGCGACCGTGACGGTGGCCTTGCCGATGACCCCGGGCTCGCCATCCTCCGTCGTGCCGTTCACGCGGATGCTCTCGTTGCCGACCACGCGCACGCCGAGCTGCGGCGTCGAGCTCACGGCATCCGCCAGCATCAGCACGCGCCCGCTGGTGTTCTGCACGGCACGGAGGACGTCGACCGTCGTGTCCTCGCCCTCGCGCACGAACGCGGTGAGGGGCGCCATCGCGAGGCCGGCGGATCCGTCGACGGCCGTGATGCGGATGACCGCCGACTGCTCGGCCTGGGTCGAGACGTCCTGGGCCGTGTAGGTCACGACGTACTGACCGGGTTCGGCGACCGTCATCTCGACGGTGCCCGATGCCGCGTTGGGGTTGACCTCGAGTCCCTGAGCGGTCGCGGCGGTCTGCACGGCGTCGACCAGACGGTACGAGCCGGACCCTCCGGACAGGTGGTCCGAGATGCGGACGGACTGCAGGTCTCCGACACGGGCGGTCAGCGCCACCGGTGCGGCGACCAGGGCCGGGCTGCCGGTGACCTGGACATCGAGGGTCTTCTCGGCCGACGCGCCGTGCACGTCTTCGACGACGACCGTGACCGAGATCACCGCGTCGGCGGCGTTGGGGTCGGTGTGGCGGATGGCCACCCGTCCGTCCGCCATCGGCACGACCATGACGGGCGACGAGGAGTCGGTCTCATAGGCATCGCTGAGGACGAACGGATCGCCCTCGGGATCGACCCAGCCCGACAGCGCCGAGACGACGGTGCTGCCACCGGGAAGGAGCTGCGGTGTCGGCCACTCCTGCTGACAGGCGTCCACTCCGCACCACACCGGTGCGGAGTTGGTCTCCTGGTCGACGACGGTCAGCGTCACGGTCGCAGGGGATGACACTGCGGCGCCATCCGTGACCGCGTAGGTGAAGCTGACCTGCCCAGACCCCGCCTTGACGTCGACGACGAGCGACTGCCCGTTGGCGACGAGTGTGAGATCGCCGAATGCGGGGTCGCCGAGCCCGCCCGAGACCGAGTCCGGGTCGATCGACAGCACGTCCTTCTTGTTCGGATCGTGGTCGTTGAGCAGCACCGGCAGGATCACCTGCTCCCCCGCGCGCACGCCGAATGCATCGTCGACCGCGACGGGCGGCAGCTGCTCGGCCACGTCCTCGACGATGATCGTGCCCTCCTGCTGCTCGGTGTCGTCTTCGATCGCCCACTGCTCGAGCGGGATGAGCACGCCGTCAGGGGCGGTCCAGATGAGTCCGGTGCCGATCTCGCTCAGCACCGCTCTGTCGCCGTTCTCCTGGAACACCGGTTCGATCGTCGAGGAGTCGAGGGCCTCATCCGGAACGCGCAGCGGAACGGTCTCGCCCCCTGCCCACAGCGTTCCTGCACCGGTGTCGAGCCAGGCCGCGTAGACCTCGCCGTCCACGATGACGGGCGTGGCCGGGACGCCCGACGCCTCGGCGATGCGCTCCGACTCACCGGAAGCGAGATCGACGGACACGAGGCCGTCGGAGTCGGCGATCAACACCGCTTCGCCGGAGTCGGCGCCCTCCTGCAGGCGTGCGTCCTCGACGACATCGAGCTCGAGCGGCTCGTCGCGCCCCTGGAGCCACAGCTCGCCGGAGCCCGCCTGGAGCATCGCCCAGCGATCTCCCACGACCGTGGCGGTCAGGCCGTCCGCGGCATCCGGAGCTTGGGAGACCGACTCGGGATCGCCGAGGAAGCGGTACTCGTCGATGTCGAACCGCCGGATCGCCCCCTCGTCGGCGGAGTAGAGCACCAGCAGCCCTTCGGGCGACAGCCCGATCGCATCCGCCGTGTACGTCGGAGGATCCTCGCCTTCCTCCACCTCGACGCCCGCGAACGGGTCGACGAGAGCAGTGGCGGCGCCGGCGTCGAGCGTGGTCACCGACACCTGCCCGGTGTCCGTGCGATACGCGACGTATGCACCGGCGGAGAGGATCTCCCGCGTGCCCGCCGGTGTCGGCTCGGAAGCGATCGGCGTGCCCTCCTCCGACGAGTCGGAGAGGAGATCGGCGGGACTCGCGGGGTCCACGTCCCAGCGCTGCCTGTTGCCCTGTGCGTAGACCACGGCCGCGGAGCCGTTCTGCCAGACCGCCTCAGGGTCGTCGACGTTGCGCACCGTGTCGATCTCGGCGAGCTCGGTGTTCACGCGTGCGTATTGACCGCTGTCGCGCATGACCCAGACCGACGACTCGAGCCGCGGCACCTCCTGCGACTGGTAGCCCTGCGCGGTGATGGCGAGGGTGAGCACCACTGCCAGCGCGGCGATGCCGGAGATCGCCGCGATCAGGCGCCCCCGTGATCGGGGGTTGGCCTCCGCGCGGGCGCGATCGCCGATCGCCATCACAGAACCCCGGTGAGGTTGAGCGCGACGATGCCGACAGAGGCGAGCACTGCGGCTCCGATCAGCGCGCCGATCACCCCGGCGACGAGGGGCGAACGGGTCTTCGTGCGCGCGGCGGGCAGTTCGTCGCGGTCGCGGGGCGTCGCCTGCTGCCGTGCGGCACGCTCGGCGCGCCGAGAGTCGGGAGCGACCGTCGTGATCACCGGGCCACGGGCCGTGGAGTCCGAGAAGCTGACGGGAGCCGCGGCGGCCCACTCGGCGGAGGCCGCCTCGAACGCGGTCGGGTGCAGACCCAGCTCGTACTGCGCCCAGCGGAGTCGTTCGGCGAAGTCGGCCATGCTCGCGAACCGCTTGGCAGGATCGCGGTGCATCGCAATCGCGAAGATCTCGTCGATGATCGGGGGGATGCCGTCGACCGGCACCGCCGTGTAGCGCGCCTTGATGATCCGCTCGGTGAGCTGATCGCGTGAATTGGACCCGCGATCCGCCCTCTCGAACGGGCTTCTTCCGGCGAGCAGCGTGTAGAGGGTGGCTCCGAGGCTCCAGATCTCACTCGGGACCGATCCGGAGACCCGCTCCTGAAGCACCTCGGGCGAGCTCCACGGCACAGACATCGCGATCGTCTCTCCGTCGCCCTCGTCGATCACAGCGGCTGCGATGCCGAAGTCGGCGAGCACGGGAGCCCCGAGCGAGTTGATGAGCACGTTCGACGGCTTGATGTCGCGATGCAGAAGACCCGCCCTGTGCACGGTCTCGAGCGCGCCGGCGATGCGAACGCCGGTGTCGAGCACCTCGGCGAGGGCCAACGGCGCCTTCTTGTAGCGAGCGCTCATGGTGTCGGGGCAGTACTCCATCGCGAAGTACGGACGGCCGTCGGCGGAGATCGACGCCTGATAGATCGTCACGATCGAGGGGTGTGCGCTGAGTCTCGCGGAGATGTCGGCCTCGACATTGAAGGTGCGGAGCACCTCGCGGTTCACCGCATCGGCCAGCAGCACCTTCACAGCGGCGACGCGTCGCGGCATGTCCTGTTCGTACAGGAAGACATCGGCGAACCCACCCGAACCCAGCGGGCGCACGTAGCTGTACCCCGCCAGCGTCGGCGGTGTCGATGCCATGCGCGTGGCCACCCCTTGCTCCTCACGGTCGGATGGGAGACCGCGCTCTGCATTCGCCCTGCGCGCTGCGCTGGGCGATCCCCCCGATCAACGAGTATATCGAGGGCATGGATGATCCCGAAGGCGCGCTTTCGAGACCTCGAGCATCACGCTCTCCAGCATCCCGCCACGTGATCGTCGACCATGCCTGCCGATTGCATCAGGGCGTACATCGTGGTCGGACCGACGAATCTGAAACCGCGACGCCGCAGCTCCTTGCTCATGGCGGTCGACTCCGTCGTCACAGCCGGAACCTCCGCGAAGGACGCGGGTCGGGCGCCGGGCGCCGGCGCGAACGACCACATCAGCTCGTCGAGCTCGCCCTCCGCCATCGAGCGGACGATGCGGGCGTTGCCGATCGTGGCCTCGATCTTCGCCCGATTGCGGATGATCCCTGCATCCGCCATGAGCCGCTCGACGTCTGATTCACCGAACTCGGCGACCAGCTCAGGGTCGAAACCGGCGAAGACCTCGCGGAACCGCGGTCGCTTGCGGAGGATGGTGATCCACGAGAGACCCGCCTGGAAGCCCTCGAGCGCCATCTTCTCGAACAGCGCCCGGTCGCCGCGCAGAGGCGTGCCCCATTCTTCGTCGTGATACCGACGGTACTCCGCGTCGTCGCCGACCCAGCCGCATCGGTCGCGTCCGTCGGGGCCGGCGATCAGTGACGTCATGTGCCCACGCTAGCCGGGTCCACCGACGTCGGGCGGATCTCCGTGCCGGACGCCGGGAATGCACCCGCCGAGTCCGCGTGAGAACGATCGGAACGGCGCCGGCGACAGGTCTAGGCGGCGCGCTGCGCGGTTCCGGATCCGAGCGCAGAGATGAAGGATGTCGAGAACGCCTCGAGCGCGACGCGGGCCGCGCCGGGGTCCTGCCGCCCGATGGCGTCGATGGCCTGCGTGAGGAGATCACGCCGCGAGTCGCGATCGGCCTCGAAGTCGACGCCGTGATGGAGCGCGGTCCGGGGATCGACGAACAGGCGCAGCGGGTCGATGTGGTCCCTGACGATGCGGTCACCGAGTCGGCCGAGTTCTCGGGAGATGAGCTGTTCGGAGAGTTCGAGGTAGCCGCGCAGCTCGCAGGCGCCCTCCGCGATCCGAGGCGCGTTCGAGTGCGCTCTCACCGGCGGACCGGCGCAGGTCTTCTCGACGATCAGACGACCGACGACATGAGCGCGCTCGATCATGTCGATGCGCGACCATTCAGCCACGCGGGTCCCCGCGCTCGGCGACACCTGGACGAATCGCATGTCGACGAGTCTCTGCAACGCCTCGCGCACCGGGGTTCGCGAGACGGCCCAGGCGTGCGCGAGCAGGTCGAGTCGCAACCGCTGACCTGGCGGGATACGGCCACTCACGATCTCCTCGAGAAGTCGCTCGTAGGCGAGGCCGCTGAGAAGCTGCGGTCTCAGTTGTTCCTCGAGGGAGCCCGTCGGCATGTCCACATCACTCTCATCAACTAACATATTGGATGATTAGAGGATGACATAAGTAAGTGGTCAGCACAAATCGATAGATATTTTGATGTGCCGATGCGATGGTTCGCGCTGTTGGCGCGGCGGCCGCGCGTCACTCCCAGCGATGGGCCAGTCGAGGAGCTCTCTCGACGGGTATATATTGCGGGGGATTGATATATCAGGTACCCAGATGGTTCCGACTAGCATTGAGCCATGCCTGTGCCCAAGACGCCGGCGCAGATGCCTCGCAAGCTGCTGCGCGATCAGATCTTCGACACGCTTCTCGACGCCATCGTCGTCGGCGACCTGGCAGCGGGAGAGCCGATCTCCGACAAGCAGCTCGAGGGCTGGCTGGGCGCCTCACGCACCCCGATCAGGGAAGCCGTGAACCGGCTCGCGGGGATGGGGCTGATCGAGGTTCGTCCCCAACGCGGCACCCGCATCGCGCCTCTCGATTCGGTGAGGTTCGCGGAGGAGATGGAGATGCTCGGAGTCGTGTACTCCGCGACGGTCCGCGAGGCTGTTCCGATTCTGACGGACGCGGATCAGGCGCAGATCAGTGAACTGCACGCGAAGGTGAGTCGGACCTCGAACGCGCTCGAACGGGCCCGCATCGTGGACGCCATGATGAGCGTGTTCATCGATCGCTACCGCAACACTGTCGTCCAGCGCATCCGCGAGAAGTCAGTGCCGCACGTCACCCGGATGATCACCGCCCGACCTGGCGCGCTCGACGCGACCGACACATCGAAGGCGCTCGATGCGCTTGCCGCAGCCTCGGCGTCCGGGGATGCGGATGCGGCGGCCGAAGCCGCGCGGGCGTACTTCACTGCGGGGGTTGCGAGCGTGTCGGCTCGCGATGCGGCAGAATCGGCTCCGGCTGGGCCGGCCGCCGGTGCTGCCGCCGGTGATGCCATCGCCGGCGCCGCCGCAGCGCCAGTGGCTGCCGGACGTGAGAGCGAGATCGACTGATGCCGACGAAGAACGCTCCTCGAACACGGCGCCTGTTGCGCGACGAGGTCTACGACACGATCCTCGGGGCGATCCTCGACGGCACACTCGAACCGGGCGAGGTGCTTCACGATGAGGAGCTCATGACCTGGCTCGGGTCGTCGAGAACGCCGATCCGCGAGGCGCTCAACAGGCTCGCCGAGGAGGATGTGGTCGAGCTGGTGCCGCACCGTCACACGCGGGTGGCACCCGTGAACATCGCTGCGATCAACGAGAGCCTGTTCGTGACCGGCGTGATCCACGAGCATCTTGCTCGCACCACCACTGCCGATCTCACCGATGCGGATGTCGCGGACCTCCGTCGCGAGCTGGCTCACGTCGAGGACGCAGTGGATGCGGATGATGCCGCTGCTCTGGGCCTGGCGATCCGCCGATACTTCCTCGTCGTCGTGCGCGCCGCCACGAATTCCGTGCTGCGCGCGAAGGCGGAGACCCTCTCGTTCCAGCTCGTGCGCTTCCTGGCACCGCGCGAGAACCTCGTCACCCCCCAGCAGGCGCTCGAGTTCATCCGGGAGATCACCGAGGCGGCTGACGCGCGCGACGGTGAGCGAGCCGGAGACGTCATCCATGAGCTGCATGCGGCGACGCGCAGCAACTTCCTCGAGTTCTACCGCGAGCCGGATCCGACGGACTGACCGTCAGCTGGTCACGCGGTCGCGCCGTCGCGGCGCACACGGTGCGCATCGTGTCGATGCCAGCGATACATGCGACCGCTGGGTCAAGCGACCGTGTGGTCAAGCGACCGTGTGGTCATGCGACCGTGTGGCCATGCGACAGTGTGGTCATGCGACCGCTGGGTCAAGCGACCGTGTGGTCGGATTCGTATCGGAGCGCGCCGAACGTCCATGTGGTCGGGAGGCTGAGCCTCGGTATGCGCCATTGCCGTGCGGGGTCCCACCATGCCGGACCTCGGACTTCGGGGAGGCCGTTCGCCATGCGGATCTCCCACTGGGAGGTGTCGAGGGATCGGTGATGCCACCAGCACAACGGCACGCCATTGTCCGTATGGGTCGGCCCACCTCTGGCATGTTCGGTGACGTGGTGGATCTCGCACCAGGACGCGGGAACATGGCACCCGGGGATCAGGCACTCCTTGTCGCGGGCGATGATCGCCCTCCGTTGATGAACCGTGAACACCCGGTCGGTGGTCGTGATCCCGATGATGCGACCCTCATCGAACAGGACCCGTTGGATCACCCCGGTGCACGCGGCCTGCGCTGCGACGGAGACCGGGACGTGCGCGCCGGATCCGGGAATCGTCGCCCACCCACCATTACCCGCACCGCCTGCACCGCCTGCACCGAAGGCGGCCCCGTGTGCAAGGTCTTTCGCGTCAACGTTCACGACGAGCACCGGTGAGGCGCCCCCGAGGGTGGGCATGTCTTTGTGGCGGGCCGCGATCGCCAGGGCCGCGGCGAGAGCATCGTGGCGCTTCTGCGCCGCGGTGCGGTCATCGATCACACACCGCGGATCTGAATTGAACGGGTCGGCATCGTCCGCGGCAGCATCGGCCTCCGCATCCGCATCCGCCTCCGCATCCGCATCGGCGCCCTCGCTCGGGGAGAAGTGCACTCCGGGCATGGGCGGGCCGTCGCCCTTGGGGTTGAGGATCGCGTCCAGGATGAGCTGCAACTGGGCAGCAGCATCCGGTGTCAGATACCCGCGGATCGCGTGCACGCCGTCCGTGAGACGACCGATCGTGATGCCCCGGCGACGACGGGAGTCCTCATCCTTCGGTTCCTCCCCATCGGGGTCGAACATCGACGCGAGGTCCTCCGCGAGCGCTTTCAAGTCCTGCGCAGTCGGCGCCGGACCCGGCTCATCAGCATCCGGGCCGTCATCGTCAGCGTCGGCCACGAGGCCGTGCCCGCGCGCACACCCCGCCAACGCGGCATCCGCCGCCAACCGCTGATCGACCGTGAGGCGATCCCACACCTTCTCGATCGGTCCCGTCGCTGCCAGAAACCCGGCGACCCCGATCACCCCGTCGAGCAGCGCCAGCCGCATCTCAGACCATCGGGCCGGCATCCTCTCCCCCGCCAGACTCACCGGCCGCCGCACCAGATCGACGATCTTGTCGACCCTGGCCGCTCCCCGCACATCGACGCCCATCGTCCGTTGCAGCAGCTCGTTCATCCCCCGACACCCTGCGGAGTGAGGAAAGTCGCCCATGTCCCCGGTCGCGACGGTCTCGACGACCAGGGCTTCAGCCCGCCGGAACACCGCCCCTGCGCCCTGCAGCACCATGATCCGGTCTGCATCGGTCAGCCCCGCGAGCGCGTCATCGGACAGCACCGCGTCAAGGTCGGCGATGACCCTATCCAGGAGCTCCGCAGTGCTGTTCATACCCCCGAGTCAACCCGGGACCACCGACATTCGAACCCCGAAACCACCCATATTTATCCCAGACCAACTTCATATTCCGATCTCCCGATATAGCGCGACGCCAGCGCGGGCGCGACGAGGGAGAAGCAGAAAAGAGAGGAGGAGGACGACAGGAGAAAAGGAACGAAGAGGAAGACGGAAGGGCCCCCGAAAAGGGAGCCCCCGAATATGAACGCCCCCGAGGGCCGCCGGGGCAGCCGCCCCGGGGGCCCTCGAGAAAGTCAGTCCGCGATGGTCGCGGCGTCGATCACGAAGCGGTAGCGCACATCGGAGGCGAGCACACGCTCGTAGGCCTCGTTGATCTGCGCGGCCGAGATGATCTCGATCTCGGCGGCGATCCCGTGCTCTGCGCAGAAGTCGAGCATCTCCTGGGTCTCGCGAATGCCGCCGATGTTCGATCCGGCGAGGGACCGACGTCCGCCGATCAATGACGACACGTTGACCGCGAGCGGTTCTGCGGGCGCTCCGACGCAGACCATCGACCCACCCACATCGAGCAGACCGAGGTACGCACGAAGGTCGACCACGGCGCTGACCGTGTTGAGGATGACGTCGAAGGATCCGCGCAGCGAGCGGAACGTCTCGGGATCGCTCGTCGCGTAGTAGTGGTCTGCGCCGAGGCGAAGCCCGTCGTCCTTCTTGCTCAGGGTCTGCGACAGCACCGTCACTTCAGCGCCGAGCGCGTGGGCGATCTGCACGCCCATGTGGCCCAGTCCGCCGAGTCCGACGACCGCCACCCGCGTGCCGGGGCCGACGTTCCAGTGCCGCAACGGTGAGTAGGTGGTGATGCCCGCGCACAGAAGCGGGGCTGCGACGTCGAGTCCGAGGGCGTCGGGGATGCGCACGGCGAAGGACTCGGTCACGACGACCTGCTCGGAGTATCCGCCCTGAGTGATGGTGCCATCGCGATCCGGGCTGCCGTAGGTGAAGACCGCGCCGTTGGAGCAGAACTGCTCATCGCCGCGCAGGCAGTTGCGGCACTCTCCGCATGAGTTCACGAGACACCCGACCCCGACGCGGTCGCCCACCGAGTGCTTCGTGACGTCGGCACCGACGGCGGCGACGGTACCGGCGATCTCGTGCCCCGGCGCGAGCGGGTAGCTCTGCGGACCCCAGTCACCGCGGACGGTGTGGATGTCGGAATGGCAGATTCCGGCGAATGCGATATCGATCAGGATGTCGTTCGCTCCGAGTTCGCGGCGCTCGATCACGGTCTTCTCGAGCGGCGCGGCTTCGCTGGGTGCGGCGTAGGCATGGACACGGGTCATCGAAGACTCCTCGGGTCGGTTCGGAGTGGGCAGATCGACACTACCCGCGACGCCCTGTGCGCTACCCCTGTGTGATCGATACGTTGGGGCTACGACTCCGGAGGGGAAGTCCCATGCACCGCTCGACCTTGACCGCCCGACTGATCACCAGCGTGATCGCTCTCGTGCTCACGCCCATCGCCCTGACTCTGCTGTCTGTCGGCGGACAGACCATGATCCTCACATTCTTCGCGTACGCCAGCGACGGCGACCTCGCGTCGCTGACCGGACCTCTGCTGATGCAGATCCTCGGTCTCACGCTGCTCATCCTCGTCGTGCTCACCGGTGTGTGGAGTTCAGCCGGTCTGATCGTCATCGGCATCTTCAGCATCGTGCCGCTGATCGTCGCCGTCTTTCCCGTGACCCTGTCATGGCTCTACGGCATCGCACCCAGGGAGTGGGTCGACGGCTTCGTGTACGGCCTGCCGCTCGTCGTTCTGGCCGCGCTCGGGGCGATGGGTCTGGTGCTCACCCTCGTCCGCCGCGATCCTCGACCGAAGAGTGCCGCGCTCGGCGTGGTCGGCCTGATCGTCGCCCCGCTGCTGCTCGCTGCGGGCGCCTGGTCGATCACCTGGGGAATCGCCGAGGGAACGCTGTTCGCCCTGCAGCGGTTCCAGTTCGACGTGCGTCCCGGGCCCGGCTTCGCAGTCGTCGTCGGGGCTCTGCTCGTGATCGCCGGGATCACCGTGACCCGCTGGTCGCGGTTCGCCCTTGTCGTTCCCGCCCTCGTGCTCCTCGTCGGCAGCATCCTGCTCGTGGTGGCCCGCGATGCCGTGATGCCTGCGCTCTTCGAGCTACCGCGAGGGATGAACACCGTCGCGCCGAGCCTCCTTCTGCACGGCGGAGGAGCCGCGGCCGGACTCATCTATCTGGCCTTCACAGCGGTGCTGCTGCGCATCGGCGCTCACGCGCGAGCGGCCGGAGCGGCCGGAGCGGCCGGAGCGGCCGGAGCGACGACACCCGACACCTCGGTGCACGCGCAATATCCACAGGCGCAGTACCCACCAGTGCAGCACCCACCAGCGCCGATGCAGCATCCGTACCCGCCGGTCCCCGGTCAGCAGCCGCCCGCCGCGCCGTACCCGCCCCAGCCCGGCCCGTAACTCACGGAGCCGCCGCACGACGTCGGCTCAGACAGAAGCGAACCGGCCGGAATCCCAGGATTCCGGCCGGTTCTGTGTTCTGCGGGCTCAGCCTCAGCGCTTGGCGTTCTTCTTCAGCGTCTTCTCCAGCACAGGCGCATCGCCGGATGCCGCGAGCGCCGCGTAGTACTCGCGGGCCTCGTCCTGGCGCTCTCGCTCAGCACCGGACGCGATCGGCGCGCGCACGTGCTCGGGCTCGTATCCGAAGGCGTCGACCAGATCGAGGGCATACGGGCGCAGCCGTGCGCACAGACGATCGATGTACCGCGAGACCGCAGCGGCGCGCTGCGTGGAGAGGCGCCCGTTGATGAGATGCCACGCGAGGTGCTTCTCGATGAGCTGCAGGCCGAAGAGGTCGCGCAGCCACGTGAGCACCTTCTTGGTGTCGGCGTCATCGACTCGGTGGACGGCATCCGTGAACGCCTCCCACTGCAGCAGCTCGCCGTGTGCGCGAGCCGCCTCGATCAGTTCGGCCTGGTTCTCGTTGAACAGCTTCGCGCCGAGGACCTTGTCCTTGCCCGCCGGGCGCAGGCGCCCGGCGACATCGGCGACCATCTGCTGCACGCGCTCAGCGAGCAGCAGATGCTGCTGCTCTTCGCGCAGGCCGTTCTCGACCGAACGCGAGACCTGGCCGAGGTCGACGACCGACTGCCCGAACTGACGCAGACCGGCACCGTGGAACAGCTTCCCCGCGGTCATCCCGACGGCGAACTTGGCCAGTGCCGCAGCATCCTTGCCGGTGAACTGCTTGGCGTAGTCGGTCAGCAGCCGCTTGCCGACGAGCTGGAGCAGCACGTTGTTGTCGCCCTCGAACGTGACATAGATGTCGAGGTCCGCGCGGAGGCCCACGAGACGGTTCTCGAACATGAAGCCGGCACCGCCGCACGCCTCCCGCGCCTCCTGCAGCGTGTCGAGCGCATGCCAGGTCGACAGCGGCTTGAGCGCTGCGGCCAGAGTCTCGAGATCTTCACGATCATCGGGGGTGTCGGTACGACCGGAGAACACCCCGTCGAACTTCTGCAGGAACTCGTCGTGCGCGAAGATCTGCGCATACGTCGTCGCGAGCCGCGGGAAGAGGCGACGCTGGTGCTTGCCGTAGTCGAGGAGCACGACCTCCTGGCCGTCAGCACCGTCGAACTGACGACGCTGGGTGGCGTAGGTGATCGCGATCTTGAGCCCCAGAGCGGAGGCCCACGACGCTGCGCCATCGAGCGAGACGCGACCCTGCACCAGGGTGCCGAGCATCGTGAAGAAGCGGCGACCCGGGCTGTCGATCGCGCTCGAGTACGTGCCGTCTGCGGCGACGTCGCCGTACTTGTTGAGCAGGTTCGTGCGGGGAACGCGCACCTGATCGAAGCTCAGGCGACCGTTGTCGATGCCGTTCAATCCCCCCTTGAGCCCGTCATCCTCTCGTCCGATGCCGGGCAGGTCGACTCCGTCTTCACCGCGCAGCGGCACGTAGAAGCAGTGCACTCCGTGGTTGACGCCGTTCGTGATCAGCTGCGCGAACACGGTCGCCGCCACCCCGTGCAACGCGGCGTTGCCGAGGTACTCCTTCGTCGCGCCGCGGAACGGCGTGTGGATGACGAACTCCTCGGTCTCGGGGTCGTACGTCGCGGTCGTGCCGACAGCGGCGACGTCGGATCCGTGCCCGATCTCGGTCATCGCGAAGGCACCCGGGATCGTGAGATCCATGACTCCGGGGAGCCACTTCTCGTGATGCTCGGTCGTGCCGAGCTGCAGGATCGCCGATCCGAACAGCCCCCATTGCACGCCCGACTTGATCTGCAGGCTCGGATCGGCGACGACGAGCTCCTCGAAACCGGCGATGTTCCCGCCGTTGTCATCCGAGCCGCCGAGGGACGTGGGGAACGCGCGGTGCACGGCCTTGTTGTCGACGAGCAGGTGCAGCTGGCTGAGCACGCGCTCACGGTGCTCGTCCTTGCCCAGTTCATCCTGGCGCCAGAACGCGGAGTCCTTGATCATCTCGCGCGCCTCGCGGCGGGTGTCCGCCCACGTGCCCATCAGCAGGTCGGTGACCCTGGCGACGTCGAATCGAAGGTTCGCGTCTGCGTTGTCGGTGTGTGTGCGAGTCGTCTTCGGACGGACGGCGGCGTCGACCATGAGCGTTCCTCTCAGAGGGAAGTAGGGATACTCACATGGTAGGTCTGCCACAACCAGGAGCGAACTGCTGTGTGCGCATCCTCCAACCACCGGCGGGCACATCTCCCCGACCGATTGTCGTCAGACCACAGTCCGCGCGAGTCCGCGCGCTCAGACCTCCACACCTGCAGGCCGCGGTGGGGCCGTCTGCGCCTGCTCCCAGCGCCGTCTCGTCCCGGAGCTCAGACGCGCCCAGGTGCGGTCGCGGATGAAGATCGAGTCGATCGCGATCATCGTGAGCGAGAACCACGGCAGTCCCATCAGCACGCCGATGCCGATGTGGAACGAGAGGATGCCGATGAGACCGATGAGCCGAGTCGGACGGGTGAGCAGCATCAGCGGGAACGCCACCTGCAGGATGATCGATCCCCAGGTCGCCGCGACGACCATCGGCCCCCAGGTCGTGACGAGATCGCTCAGCACCGGCCACGTGCCGAACCGAGAGGTCTGCAGCGGGTTGTAGACCGCGTACCCCTCCTCCCAGGGCGCACCGCCGGCCTTGTACAGGGCACCGGAAGCGTAGACGAAGCACACCTGAGCGGTGAGCGCCACGAGGGCCAGGTTGTGGAAGACCGTGCCCAGAAGAGCCGGCTGGCTTCCCGGCGCGAACCACTCTCCGTTCTTCGCACGACGCTTGGCGTCGAGCGACCAGCGAGCGGCCGGATCGGCGAAGAACAACAGGAGCAGCGCGATGCGGAACATGTTGTCGCCCTGGTCGCCCACCATGTCGTTGGCTTCGATGAACCCGACCCAGAGGCAGAAGAACACGGGAAGGACGATCCTGAAGCGCCAGCCCAGCACGAACAGCACGGCCAGCACGCCGAGCAGCAGATAGAGAGCGGTGTAGAGGACGTCGTTGCCCATCGCCGCATGGAACGCACTGAAGATCCAGATCTTCGGGAACTCGCTGACGGGTTCGGCGAGCTCACCGTTCCACGCCGACCCCGAGCCGAACGTGTAGAGACGAGTGCTGAAGTTCGACGCGAGCAGGCCGATCGCCGTGATCCCGAACAGGATGCGCGTGACCGCCAGGCCGTAGAGGGCCTTCTTGCCGTTGAAGAGCCAGTCCCCCACGAATGCCGAGATCCGATCGATCGCCGAGAGGATCATCGACCACAGGCCGCCGATCATCGACGAGGCGAAGCTGAGGAGCCGCGTCACGAAGGATCGTGGCGGAGCGGGGACAGGAGCGGGCGCCGGTGCCGGTGCCCGCTCCGGCGTCGTGGGAGCGGATGCCGGAGCCGGCGCCGTCACGGTGCTCTTCGGTGCGGCGCTCTTCGGTGCACCGCTCTTCGGTGCAGCGCTCTTCGACGCGGCGCTCTGCGGTGCCGCATCCTTCTTCTTCTTCGCGTCTCCCTTGGGCGCGGTCCTGATCGGCGCGCTCACGGCTGGATCCTCTCGAACTGTGCACGGAAGGTGTCGGCGAAGTTCTCGCGACTCTGCCCTTCCTCTTCCATAGGCAGTCGCCACCCGGTGGTCGAAAACGTGGGATCGGGGCGCTGCGCGCTCGGATCGTTGCGGTCGGCGTAGGGGACGACGTTCTGTCGGCTCACGCGGTATTGCACCCTGATGACCGCGTCAGCACCCCAGATCGCATAGGCCACCTGAGTGGCGTAGGCGGTGGAGAGGTGCTCCTCGGCCATGTACGCCTCGGTCGACGGGTTCTCGCCCTCGAGCTCATCGAAAGAGCGCACCATCCACTCTTCCCAGTCGTCCTCGGCGAAGTCGAGTCCGACGATGGCCTTCTGATCGTCGTTCAGCTTGTTGAACGCGTTCATCTGACCACTCGCGACCTCGCTCGACTGGATGCCGGCGCGAGGGGGGAACAGGTTGTAGCGGATCATCGAGAGCTCGACATCGGTGGCGCTCACCCAGCCGGTCTCGATCTCCTGGCCGTCCTTCTCGATGACGGCGCGCACGTTGAAGTGGTAGTCGCCGTTGATCGGCTCGGGAGCGAAGACGCTCCACGACTGACCGAACATGGGCAGCATGTATCCGGCCAGGACCTCCTGCGTGGGAATCTCGCGCAGTGCCGAATACGGTGCGATCCAGAGGAACGACGCGCCCACATGCCACAGGGTCAGCAGACAGGCGGCGAACGCGATGAGCTTCACCCACCAGGTCGGGCGCGGTCGCGGGGCGGCACTGGCGATCGCCGCATCCTGCGTTTCCGGTGAGGTCTCAGTCATCGTGCCCATCCACATCGTTCTCACCGCTGCAGGTCGGGGCCGCCGCAGCGACGGCCCCGACCTCTCAGCGTTCCTGCACTGCGTTACTCCGTCTGGACGAACGGCCGTCTGGAGCGCGCGATCCTCGTCATTCCGAGCCCGAGCATCAGCAGCAGAGCCGCCAGCGCGATCCACCCGCCCTGGATCTCGCCACCGGTGGTGGCGAGGCCCGTTGCCACGACCTGGAACGAGGCTGAGACACTGCCGGAGGTCGCTCCGGTCAGGGTCACCGCGTGGGTTCCGAGGTCGGTGCCGGACGGGATGGTCCAGGTGAAGGTGACCGTGCCCTGCGCGTCGGCGACCTTGGTCCCCAGTGCGATCGGCTCGGAGGTCATCACTCCGGTGACGGACTCGCCGGGCGTGAACCCGGTGCCGACCGCCGTCTGCTTCTCGCCGCGCTCCAGAACGGGAACCTTGATCGTGATGGCGATCTTGCCCGTCGGGTCAGCGGCCGCATCAGCATCCGCAGACGCCGAGGCCTCGGCCGTCGGATCCGCCGCCGCCGACGCATCAGCCGTGGCCGAGACATCAGCCGCAGCCGACGCGGAGGCCGTGGCCGACGACGAGGCGTTGGCCGCCGCTGCCGCCGACGCGTTCGGGTCGGCGTCGGCCGAAGCCGAGGCGTCAGCCGCACTCGTCGAGGTCGCATCGTTCTGCGCCGTGGCCTGAGCCGCAGCAGCCGCCGCCGCCGTGGCGTTCGCATCTGTGGTGGCCGTGGTCGAGGCATCCGTGGATGCATCGTCCGTGGCCGCCGCCGAAGCCGCCGCATCAGCCGTCACGTCAGCCGCCGCCGAAGCGGAGCTCGTCGCATCGGCCAGCGCCGCGGCGACAGCCGCAGCCTGCGCCGCAGCGTTGCTGTCGTCATCGGCCTGAGCCGACGCCGCCGCAGATGCGGAGGCGTTGGTGTCGGCCTCAGCCGTCGGATCCGCCGCTGCCGACGCGTCAGCCGCAGCCGAGACATCAGCCGCAGCCGTCGCCGAGGCGGTGGCGGACGACGTGGCGTTGGCCGCCGCGGCCGCCGACGCGTTCGGGTCGGCATCGGCCGAGGCCGAGGCGTCAGCCGCACTCGTCGAGGTCGCATCGTTCTGCGCAGCCGCCTGAGCAGCCGCCGCCGCAGACGCGTTCGCATCCGTGGTGGCCGTGGTCGAGGCATCCGTGGATGCATCGTCCGTCGCTGCCGCCGAAGCCGCCGCATCAGCCGTCACGTCAGCCGCCGCCGAAGCGGAGCTCGTCGCATCGGCCAGCGCCGCAGCGACAGCCGCAGCCTGCGCCGACACGTTGCTGTCGTCATCGGCCTGAGCCGACGCCGCCGCAGATGCCGAGGCGTTGGTGTCGGCCTCAGCCGTCGGATCCGCCGCCGCCGACGCGTCAGCCGTGGCGACCGCGTCAGAGGAGGCGTCGGTCGATGCACTCGCGACAGCCGCCGCACTCGCGTTCGAGGCGGCGCTCGTCGAGGCATCGGACGTCGCCGAGGCCTCAGCCGCGGTGTCGGTCGTCGCGTCGGCCAGTGCCGCGGCCTGAGCCGCGATCGCCGCTCCGGCGTTCGCCTCCGACGTCGCGTCGGCCGTTGCCGCCGTCGAGGATGTCGCCGTCGCTGCCGATTCCGCCGCAGCCTCGGCAGCAGGGTCAGCCGCAGCCGAGCCCTCTGCCGTGGCATCCGCGAAGGCCGCAGCCTGTGCGGATGCTTCAGCGATCGCATCGGTCGAGGCGTCGGCGTTCGCCGAAGCGGATGCCGAAGCCGCCGCGTTCGTGTTCGCTGAAGCCTCGGAAGAGGCGTCGGTCGACGAGTCCGTCGTCGCCGCCGACTCGGAGGAGGCCGCGGAGTTGGACTCCGCCGCCGTAGATGCGTCTGCGTTCACGTCGTCCGATGCGTCGGCCTGAGCCGCAGCCTGCGCGGCGACCGCCGCAGAGGCGTTGGCCGTGGAGGTGACATCGGTCGTCGCGGTCGATGACGCGTCGGGCGTCGCCGCAGCGTCTGCCGCCGAGGTGGCGTCAGATGTCGCAGCTGCCGAGGCCTGCGACGTCGCATCTGCGAGAGCGGCGGCTTCCGCCGCAGCCTGCGCCGACGGGTCGCCGTCTGCCGTGGCGTCGGCCGACGCGGATGCCGATGCGGCCGCGTTGGTGTTGACGTCACCCGGGTCGCCAGCGGTCACCTCGGTGGTGTCCGTGTCGCTGAACGCCCCCGATGTCGCGGTGAGCAGGTATCCCGCACCGGGTTCGGTGCCGGCCGGAACCGGGTAGTTCTCCGTGAACGCACCGAACTCGTCGGTGGTCGCGGTCACCGAGCCTCCGACGCCCGCTCCGCCACCGGGCGCCGTGAGCTGCAGCGACACCGTGGAGTTCACCGGCCAGCCTGAGCCGGTGACGGCGAGGTTGGTGCCTGCCGGAACCGATGCTGCCGCATCGACGACGACAGGAGCCGCCGTCACCTCGGTCGCATCGGTCGCCGTCTGCGTTCCGACGCTCGCGGTCACCGTGTAGCCCGTGCCCGCGGGGGTTCCCGCCGGCACCGGATAATCGATCGCGAAGCCGCCGAGAGCGCCGGTCGTCACCGTCTGAGGTGTGCCGATGAGCGCACCGCCGGGGCCAGTCAGCTGCACCGTGACCTCGGTGTTCGCCGGCCAGTTCGCACCGGTGACTGCCAGGTCGGTGCCCGCCTCGACGGTTGCCGCCGCGTCGACGGTCGCCGCCGCGGTCACCGCTGTCGTGTCGGTCGCCGACTGCGTGCCGACGGTCGCCGTGACCGTGTAGCCCGTGCCCGGAGCCGCCGACGCGGGAACCGGGTAGTCCAGCGTGAACTCTCCGTCTCCGTCGGTCGTGACCGTCGCGGGAGCGCCGACCGTCGTCCCGCCACCCGGTGCCGTCAGCACCACCGAGACCTCGGTGTTCGCCGGCCAGCCGGTGCCGGTGACGGGAAGGCTCGTGCCTGCCTGCACCGTCGCCGCGGCATCGACCGCTGCAGCGGCAGTCACCTCGGTCGTGTCGGTCGCCGTCTGCGTGCCGAGGCTCGCCGTGACCGTGTACCCCGTGCCCGGAGTGGCCGACGCGGGAACCGGGTAGTTCAGCGTGAACCCACCAGCCCCATCGGTCGTAGCCGTCTCAGGACCACCGACGTCATCGCCGTCGGGGTCGGTGAGCTGCACCGAGATCGCGGTGTTCGCCGGCCAGCCGGTGCCGGTGACCGGAAGGCTCGTGCCTGCCTGCACCGTCGCCGCGGCATCGACCGTCGCAGCGGCCGTCACCTCGGTCGTGTCGATCGCCGTGTCGGCTCCGTCAGTCGCGGTGACCGTGTATGCGGTGCCTGGTGCCGCCGAGGCGGGCACCGGGTACGCGAGCGTGAACTCGCCGTCGTCATTCGTCGTGGCCGTCGCGGGACCACCGACATCCGCGCCACCGCCAGGAGCTGTCAGCTGCACCGAGATCTCGGTGTTCGCCGGCCAGTTCGCTCCGGAGACGGCGAGGTCGGTGCCGGCCTGAACGACCGGAGCTGCGTCGATCGACGCGACCGGAGCGTTCGTGACCTCGGTCGTGTCCGTCGCGATCTGCGTTCCCGCTGTCGCCGTGACGGTGTAGCCGGTTCCGGCAGGGGTGCCCGCCGGCACCGGGTAGTCGAAGGTGAAAGCCCCCGACGGGTCGGTGGTGACGAGCTGGGGGCCGCCGACGTTCGGACCGCCGCCGGGTTCGGTCAGCTGCAGCGAGATCTGGGTGCTCCCCGGCCAGTTCGTGCCGGAGATGCCGAGGTTCGTGCCGTCCTGCACGGCAGGTGCGGCGTCGATCGCGGCCGCAGCCGTGACCTCGGTGGTGTCCGTCGCCGTGCTGGTGCCGTCGGTGGCCGTCACGATGTATCCGGTTCCCGGCGTGGTCGACGCGGGGATGAAGACACCACCCGTGAAGTTGCCCGAGGCATCGGTCGTCAGGGTCGCGGGGTCGTTGACCGGCGCGCCGCCTGCGCTCGTGACCTGCACCGAGACATCGGTGTTCGCCGGCCAGCCTGAGCCGGTCACGGGAAGGCTGGTGCCCGCCTGAACCGTGTCGTCCGCGTCGATCACTGCGACTGCCGCGACCGCCGCCTTCACCGTCGACGAGGCGAGGTCGAGTTCGACCCCTCCGCCTACCCCTGGGAGCAGATCGATCGCGAGAGCGCGCACGGTGAAGCTGTCACCGGGGATGTCCCCCGGCTCGGACTGCTCGTTGATCGTGACGGTCGCCACCCCGGACAGCACGCCCTGCAGAACAGGGTCGAGGGTCGTGAGAAGCGGCCCGGTCAACGCGGCCAGTGCGGGCTGGAGCAGCGGGATGACGCTGTTCAGCGCGGTGTCGACGAGGGGACCTGCCGTGCCGGTGACCGCACCGGTGACGGCGTCGATCACCGGGTCGAGCAGGAAGCCGATGTCGAGGCCGGCCAGTGCGATGTCGGTGTCCACGACCGGGGCCGGCGTCGCCGTGCCCGCGAACTGCGCGAGCGAACCGACGACCGTGACGTCTCCCGACACCAGCTCGATCCCGGTGAGGGGGTTCGAGAGCTCCACGCCGACGGTGAGCGTCGCGACGAGCGAATCCAGAGTGGATTCGACGATGGTCGCGACCTTGCCGTTGAGGCTGTTGGGGTGCGTTCCCGTGAGAGCGGAGGTGATCCCCTGCTGGATGGCAGCGATCATCGGCCCGGACAGCACAGGAGTGTTGGCCGGCAACGAGTTCAGGTCTGCGCCGGCACCGGTCTCCACGAGGATTCTGGCGAGGTCGACGGAGATCGTCCCGTCGCTCAGATCGACGAGCACAGAACCTGTCGTGTTCTCGAGCGGCTCTGTCAGCAGCTCGGTGACCACCGTCTCGCCGACGGTGTCGAGTCCGGCGATCGAGACCGTTCCACCGGTCGCCTCGAAGGCGGCGATCAGGGGGACGTTGGGGATGGCGTTGATCGTGTTGACGACGGTCGTGACGATGCCCGTGAGCGCACCGCCGGGGCCCGCGAGATCGCTCACCGGAGTGAGCGTGCCTTGGATGGCCGTTCCGAGCGTCGTCGAGAGTCCTGCGACCAGGTTGCTGTGCAGGTCCAGGGTGAGTCCCGCGATCCGGTATTCGGAGGTCGCCGTTCCCGTGTTCGACTCGGCGCGCGACGCGAGAGCGCCAATGCCGATGGACGCCTCGTCGAGCACCGCGTCGGTCAGACCGGCGACCGAGAGCTGGTCGAAGAGGTCGGTCAGTTCGAGGGATGCCGGGTCGACGCTTCCGTCGATCGCGCCGGCGTCGATCGCACCACCGGAGGTGATCGCGCCGGACGATGCGATCGACTGGGTCTGACTCGGCGACGAGCTGAAGCTCTGGGCGCCTCCCAGATCGCCGAGCTGCAGCAGACCGGGCGTCGTGCCGTCGGTCAGCAGCGGCACGTTGAGCGTGCCGACGTCGATGCTGAGCGCCTCGAGCAGATCGAGATCGAGACCGCCGAGCTCTGGGCCAACCGCAGCCGGGTTGCTGGTCAGCGTGTGACCGAGCGCCGCGACGTCGAGTCCGCCCAGCAGATCAGCGGGCAACTGGACGATCTGTCCCTGCGCGACCGACGGATCGTTCGGATTCGCGTCGTCGAGCGCATTCGCCGCTGTGGGTACCAACGCACCCGCGAGGACCACCGCACCGACGGTGACGCCGGCGATGCCTCCCCCGATTGCTCTGCGCCGCCGCAGAGTCTTCCCCTCGATGATTCTCATTCGCCTCTCCCGTGATGCAGATACTCCGCGTCACAAGGCCCTCCCCAGGCGTCGACAGGTGTCGACCGAGCGCATGTGCTGTCAGTATTGCGGGATTTCGGTTGTTAAGTCCAGCGAACGTCCAGACTTCACGCACGCGCTGTCATCATCCGAGACATTTCGCCGGAATGATTCACAACCGTTCGGCAGGTTGATTCCAGGGATCACGTTCTCGCGGACGAAAGGCCACCCGGCAGCACCCGGCTGCGGGGTCTCGAGAACGACGAAGACCGCCCCGCAGGTCGGTGCCTGCGGGGCGGTCTCAGAGGGTCGGGCCTGGGCTACAGCGTCAGCCCGTGACCGAAGCGGAAGAGTGGATCCTCGGTGTCGAACGGCACGTCGGGGCGGGACGCCACGACCGCTTCCATCGACCTCGGAAGATCGAACGGTAGTCGGCCCCGGGCGCTGACGACACCGCTGAGCACGTCGAGCAGGGCAGCGCCGGAGACGCCCCAGTTGACCGTGACGGCCGCGGCCGCATCCGTGATCGGCTGGAGGATCGGCGGACGGTCTGCGAGCACGTCGACCACCGTCGGCACTGCTCGGGAGACCGCGCGGACATGGTCGACGACCTCGTCAGGGAAGGCGAGCGACCCTGCATGGAAGAAGTTCTCGAACATCGTGTCCCGCTGCTCGAACGGAGCCTGCAGGCGGATGACCGCGAGGTCGGCCTCGTCGGGGGTGTCGACGACCTGACCGTACGAGGCAGCGACCTCGACATCGATCCCCTCGATGTAGAGCTTGAGCCCGACGGAGAAGGGAAGCGCGCCGGAGTTGGTCAGGACGGTGACGGAGGCGCGCTGGGCCGCCTCGCCCGCCGCGCGGAACTCCGCCCTGCCGACGATCGCGTCAGCAGCGGCTTCGTCGACGAACGGGTTCTCGAAGAGCCCGAGCTCGAACTTCTCCCGCAGGATTCGTCGCGCCGAGACGTCGAGGCGCTCCTGGGAGATCGAGCCGTCGGCCACGAGCTCGACCAGCAGCTCGGGGCAGTCCTCGCCGCCGAACTGATCGGCGCCGGCATCGAGCACCTTGACCATCCGCTCTCGGGGTGTCAGGTCTTCGACACCCCACGCACGGGCGGGGAACGGCTGTCCGAAGATCTCGGCGTCGTTGATCAGACCCCAGTCGGTGCAGACGAGACCGTCGAAGCCGTAGCGCTCACGGAGCAGCCCGGTGATGACCGACTTGTTGAATCCGAACCCGACCTCTTCGTACTCGGTTCCGACAGGCATGCCGTAGTAGGGCATCATCTGCCGGGTGCCTGCGGCGAGAGCATCCTCGAAGGGCTTCAGGTGCAGCTCGAACTGCCCGCCCGGGTAGACCTGCTCGCGGCCGTACGGGAAGTGCGGGTCCTCGCCGTCCTTCTGCGGACCGCCGCCGGGGAAGTGCTTGGTCATGGTCGAGACCGACCCCGGTCCGAACGACTCGCCCTGGAATCCTCGGATGTATGCCGCTCCGAGAATGCCCGACAGCTCCGCGTCCTCTCCGAAGGTCGCCGTCTGCCGCGCCCACCGTGGTTCGGTGGCGAGATCGACCTGTGGATGCAAGGCGACACGAAGCCCCACGGCCGTATATTCCTGACGAGCTATATCAGCGAAGCGCTCGACGAGCTCGGGGTCGCGAGTGGCCGCGAGGCCCAGCGTTTCGGGCCATTGCGAGAACGGGCCGGCGAGGATCGACGCCCCAGGGTTCTCGCTGAACGAGTGCCGCGGATCGGTCGAGAGGGTGACGGGTATGCCGAGGCGGGTGTCTGCCGCGAGACGCTGCAGTTCGTTCTGCCACGCTGCGATCTCGCCGCCGGTAGGTGCGGCCCCCAGCAGGTTGAAGTGCGTCATCTGCTTCACGTCGACGAACTCTCGAGCACTCGGGGTGCCGAAGGTCGGATTCGCCTCATCGAGATCGCCGATCGCGATCATCGTATGGAAGAACAGTCCCGCCTTCTCTTCGACGCTCATCTCGTCGAGGAGCAGCTGCACGCGCTCGTCGACCGGAAGGGTCGCGTCGAGCCAGGGGCGAGCGGTGGTCACGTCGGTATCGGTCATGGTCACTTGACTCCCTTGATGCGGTAGACGAGAACGGCTCCGGCGAGGGCGACGAGCGCTCCGAACAGATACCAGGTGGTGTACCCGCCGAGTGGCGTGGCAGCGCCCAGGGCGATGATGCTCGGAGCGATCGCGGGGGCGATCGACTGCGGAAGCGCATTCGCGATGTTCAGCACGCCGAGGTCCTTGGCGACGTCGTCGGGGTTCGGCAGCACCTCGGTGGCGAGTGCCAGATCGACCGAGAGGAAGGATCCTGCGCCGAGGCCGATGATGGCCTGGGCGATGATGACGACAGGGATCGAGGGCGCCAGGGCCAGGATCACGAGGCCGATGACCATGATCACTCCGGCGATCGCGACGAACGGTCGGCGCTTGCCGATCTTGTCGGACAGGAACCCTCCCAGCGGAGCGGAGATGGCCATGGCAGCCATCGAGGCGAGGTTAGCGATGAGGATCGTGCCGACCGCCCCCTGCTCGTCGAGCTCGAACTTGTTGACGAGGTAGAGCGGAAGGAAGGTGGCGATGCCCGCATAGCCGAACATCACGAAGAACTTGGTGAGCCAGGTCCATCCGAAGTCGGGGTGCTTGCGGGGGTTGAACACGAACGAGCCGAAGAACGTGCCGACGGTGAAGCGCGTGGCGGGCTTCTCGGTGAGGCGACGGTCCTTGAGGGTGAGCACGAAGACGACCACGAGGATCAGCGCGATCGCACCCGGAACGAAGAACCGCTCGAAGTCACCGGGCAGGAAGTTCACGATGAAGCTTCCGGCGAGGATGCCGATGGGCGTCGTGATGCCGATGATGCCCGACACCTTGCCACGGCTCGAGACGGGGACCTGATCGGGCAGCGTCGCGTTGGCGGCGGCGAGCACGGCATTCATCGACGCCTGCACGAGGCACCAGGCCAGCATGACCACGAGCACCGAGGTCGCCATCCCGATGATCGCGAACCCGCCGAGGCCGACGATCGCACCGCCCAGGATCCAGGGCCGACGCATGCCCCATTTCGAGGTCGTGCGGTCGGAGAGGCGTCCGACGAGAGGGTTCGCGACGAGTGCGAAGGCCGCGCCGACACCCATCACCAGACCGAGACTCGCCTCGGTGTTCGTGGGGTCGAGGCGCTGGATCTTGAACGCCATCGACACCATCACCGGGGTCAGGAGCGCCAGGTAGACGCCGAAGTTCACGGCGGCGAGCCCGGGCGTGTAGCCACGAGGGGTCTTCAGCGGAGTGGTGCCTGGCACTTTGAAGCCGGTCGTACCGACGGCGGCCGCGGTGGCGGCCGATGACAGCTCTGTCACGGGGGGTCCTTTCGGGCAAGGTTCGCCGGTCATCTGCGATCGGGCGTGAGCACGACAATACCGGAATCTCGACCGTTTGGTAAGTGAATGTCTACCGATTGGTAATGAGAGAGAATGAGGGGGAAGGGGGAACGATGACGACGGTGGCGACGACAGGCTCACGCCAGAGCCGTGCCGCGGCGACGCGACAGCGGATCGTCGACGCCGCGCGCGAGCTCTTCGTCTCGAACGGATACCGGTCGACGTCGCTGCGCGACATCGCCGCCGCGGCATCCGTCAGCCACCCCGGCCTGCTCGGGCACTTCGCCTCGAAGGACGACCTGCTCGCCGAGGTGGTGGCCGGGTTCGAAGACGACAACGAGAAGGCATTCGACCTCATCACGGCCGCCTCGGATTCGGGCGACCTGATCTTCGCCGACGTCGCGCGGCGCAATGCCCGCACCCCCGGCTACCTCGAGCTCTTCGCCGCACTCACCGGCGAGGCGTCCGCCCCCGGTCACCCCGCACACGACCGGATGCGCGAGCGCTATGCGCGCCTTCGGGAGCTGAGCTCCGAAGTGCTGGCCGATGCGGCGCTGCACGGCACGATCGACTCGGAACGATGCGTGGCCGGCGAGACCACGAGGCACATGGCGGGGTGGGACGGCCTCCAGCTCATCTCGCAGTACCTTCCCGATCGGGTCGACGTGGTGCAGATGCTCGAAGAGCGCGAGTCGCTCTGGGCGCTGCCGCATCGGTGGCGGGATGCGGCCCAAGCGTCTCCGTCGCCCACACCCGCCGGTCCACTGCCTCCGGTGTTCGGCGCCGCCGCGACAGACAACGGCATCGAAGGATACGAGGTCGGGCGCCGCCGCCGTGCCCAGATCCTCGCCGACGCGACCCGCCTGTTCGCACGGGACGGATACGGCGACACGAGCCTGCGGGACATCGCTCAGGCGGTCGGCGTCTCGAAGTCCACGCTGCTTCACCATTACCCGTCGAAGGAGCTGCTGCTCAGCGCGGTGCTCGCCGAGCGAGACAGCGCCATCCGGATGCGCAGCGATGCGGTGCCCGTCGACCGAGCTGCCGAGGCACTGCGCAGCATCCCCCATGGCGCGCGAGTGAGTGCCCTCGACGAACCGGGGCTGATCGAGGTCTACGCCGTGCTGTCCTGCGAGGCGGTGCCCGCCGCGCATCCGGCGCACGACTACTTCACCACCCGGTTCTCCCAGGCGATCGACTACTTCACGGAGCTGTTCCAGCTCGCCAGGATCGACGGGGACCTGCCCGAGCACCGCGATCCCGAGCACGAGGCGATCTGGCTCGTCGCCCTCTGGGACGGCCTGCAGTACCAGTGGCTGTATGACCGCGAGGCGGTCGACATCGCGGCGCACCTGACGGCGCACCTCGACGACGTGCTCCCCCCGACCTGAGCGCTCAGGTGCGCGGCGCGGTGAGAGCCGGATCAAACGCTGCCGGTCAGGCCGCGGCGATCACCGCGAGCACGCCCTCGCCATATGCGTCGCGTTTCTTCGCGCCGATGCCGGTGATGCCGTCGAGGTCGGCCAACGACGCCGGCCGGTGCTCGGCGAGCGCGCGCAGCGTGGCATCGCCGAAGACGATGTAAGCGGGAACCCCTTGCTCTCGGGCCGTCTCGGCCCGCCATGCGCGCAGCGCCTCGAACAGCGGACGATCGCCGGCATCGAGAGCATCCGCCGCACTCGCCTTGCGGGCTCGCGGTGAGGACGCCAGTCGTCCGATCGTGTCTTTGCGCAGCGGCACGGGGGTCTCGCCCTTCAGCACCCCGACCGACTGCTCGCCCGGGGCGAGCGTGCCGTAGTCGCCTTGCGCCACGATGATGCCTCGCGCGAGAAGCTGACGGACGACGCTGCGCCAGTCCTGATCCGAGAGGTCGGCCCCGATGCCGTAGGTTGCGAGCTTCTCGTGGCCCTGCTGGCGGATGCGCTCGGTCGAGGCCCCGCGCAGGATGTCGATCAGATGCCCGGCGCCGAAAGACTGGTTGCGCTCGCGCTTGAGTCGCACGATCGTCGAGAGCAGCTTCTGTGCGGGGATCAGCCCGTCGAAGGTCTCGGTCTCGTCGAGGCACGTGTCGCAGTTGCCGCAGGGCTGCGACTCCTGGCCGAAGTAGCCGAGCAGATTCTGGCGGCGGCATTCGACGGTCTCGCACAGTGCGAGCATCGCGTCGAGGTGCTGCCCGAGGCGCATCTTGAACGTACGGTCGCCGGGGCTCTGATCGATCATGCGGCGCTGTTGCACGACGTCGCCCAGCCCGTAGGCCATCCAGGCGATCGAGGGTTCGCCGTCTCGACCCGCGCGCCCGGTCTCCTGGTAGTACCCCTCGACGGACTTCGGCAGATCGATGTGGGCGACGAAGCGCACGTCCGGCTTGTCGATGCCCATGCCGAACGCGATGGTCGCGACCATCACGACACCGTCCTCGCGGAGGAACCGGGACTGGTTCTTCGCTCGCACCTCGGCGGGAAGACCCGCGTGGTACGGCAGGGCGTCGAACCCCTGCGCCGCGAGATAGGTCGCCGTCTGCTCGACCGACTTGCGGCTGAGCGCGTAGACGATGCCCACCGAGCCCTCGGGCTGCGCCCGGATGAACGAGACGAGCTGCTTGCGCGGATCGACCTTGGGCACGATCCGGTATTGGATGTTGGGCCGGTCGAAGCTCGCGACGTAGTGCTTCGCCGTGTCGAGTCGCAGTCGCTCGGTGAGCTCTTTGTGCGTCGCGCGGGTGGCGGTGGCCGTCAGGGCCATTCGAGGAACGCCGGGGAACCGCTCGCCCAGGTCGCCGAGTGCGAGATAGTCGGGGCGGAAGTCGTGGCCCCATTGCGACACGCAGTGCGCCTCGTCGATCGCGATGACGCTGAGGGTGCCGCGCTGCAACAGCGCTGTGGTCTGCGGTGAGGAGAGCCGCTCGGGGGCGACGTAGATCAGGTCGAGCTCGCCGGCGACGTAGGCCCGTTCGACCTCGCGCCGCTCGTCGATCGCCTGCGTGGAATTGAGATACGCGGCGTTGACGCCATTGGCCCGAAGTGCGTCGACCTGATCGTGCATCAGGGCGATGAGCGGGCTGATGACCAGACCCGTGCCCTCCCGCACGAGAGCAGGCACCTGATAGGTCACGCTCTTCCCGCCACCGGTCGGCATGAGCACGACTGCGTCGCCGCCGCCGATCACCTGGTCGACGATCGCGGCCTGGTCGCCACGGAA
The DNA here is from genome assembly GCF_979258485.1 of Microbacterium sp. AC035. Taxonomy (NCBI): domain Bacteria; kingdom Bacillati; phylum Actinomycetota; class Actinomycetes; order Micrococcales; family Microbacteriaceae; genus Microbacterium; species Microbacterium sp. AC035. The sequence continues at coordinate 3,328,970 of NZ_OZ409858.1, read as the reverse complement.
CTCGTCGTATCCGAACACCGTGTGCAGCGCCTCTGCCGCAGAGGCATATCGACTGGGTGCGGCGTGCCGCACGGCCGGCCCGGACATCGCCGGCCCGGACACCGTGGGGGATGCCGTCTGGCGGGACGCCGACCGGCCGGCCTTCGTCGTCACGGACGTCACAGGGCCGGGCCCCCAGTCCAGCGGAGGCTCGAACCCCTCGCCCTGCGGCACCCAGTCCATGGGCTCCGGCGGCTCGGAGGGCTCCCACCCTGCGCCATCCCAGGGCTCGTCTGCATAGGGCAGATCCTCGTACGGGTCACGGGGAGTCTGCGGCATCCCTCCAGCGTAACGACCCCCGCCGACCTCGGCCCGCCCCTCCACAACTCAGCGGGCGTAGGTTTGACGGAGACGCCCGAAGGAGATTCCGATGACCGACATCACCGTCACCCGCGACGAGGCAGCATCCCGCTATGAGATCCGCTCGGATGACACGCTCGCAGGCTTCGCGGAGTTCGAACTGCGACCGGGCGCGATCCGCTTCATCCACACCGAGATCGACCCCGCGTTCCAAGGTCAGGGTCTTGCAGGAATCCTTGCCGAGAAGGCTCTGACGGATGCCGCGGCATCGGGCGATGCGATCGTGCCGCTCTGCCCCTACATCGCGAAGTACCTCACGACGCACGAGATCGCAGGAGCCGAGATCCGCTGGCCGAAGCGACCGGGCACTGCTCCCGCCGAGGCCTGACCGGACTCGACCCGACGAGTTCGGGCGCGATCACTGCAGGCAGGTGCCCGTGTAGTACTCGAACAGGGCCTCGCCCGACGCCTTCGCGTCGTCGTCGTACGCCTCGATGACCGCGGTGGGATCGTCGTCGATCGATTCCGCGCCCACCGTGAGGTAGTCGGTCCAGGCCGCCAGGTCATCGGCGAGCTCCGGGGTCGGCTCGAGCTCCTCGACGAGGTCGAGCCGCGTCTGCACGTCCGTCTCGGTGTTCATCCCCGGGATCAGTGCGACGAAAGCGACCGCCGCCGTCTGGTGCTCGTCGTGGAGCGGGCCGCAGAACCCGGCGTCGCCGCCCGAGGCGCACCCCGACAGCATCACCGCCGAGGCGCCGAGGGCGAGCAGGATAATGGGAGAGCGTCGAGACATCATGGGGCGAGCCTAGGAGTCCACTCAGGCGCCTGTGCGCAGACGCACCTGAGCGAAGGAGAATCGGATGACCGAGATCGCGACCCCCTCCGGTGACGTCCACGCCGAGACACCGATCGGCGAACGACGCCTCGTCCTCGAGCCGCGCGAGGTGCCTCTCGGCGGAGTGCGGGGCATGAATGTGCTGCGCGTGCTGCCGCATCGCAACCTGCCGACGATCGGGGCCTGGTGCTTCCTCGACAGGTTCGGACCCGCAGACACCCGCATGCGCGTCGAACCGCACCCCCACATCGGATTGCAGACGGTCACCTGGCCGCTGGTGGGCGAGATCCGGCACCGCGACTCGCTCGGCAGCGACGCCGACCTGCGGCGCGGACAGCTCAACCTGATGACCGCCGGCAACGGGATCTCGCACTCCGAGTACTCGATCGGCGACGACCCCATCCCCCTCGACGCCCTGCAGTTCTGGGTCGTTCTTCCCGACGGAGCACGCCAGGGAGCGGGTGGGTTCGAGCGTCACACCGACCTCCCCCGGGTGACTCTCACGGCCGAGGAAGGAGCGGATGCCACCGCCACCGTCGTGCTCGGCGAGCTTGCCGGCGTCGTCTCGCCCGCGACCGTGCACACCCCGATCGTCGGCGCCGAGCTCGTCGTGCCCGCCGGCACCCGCATCCGGCTTCCCCTGCGCCCCGAATGGGAGCACGCACTGATGCTCGTCGACGGCGACGCGACCGTGTCGACGCACGAGCTGGCGCTCAACGACATGCTGTACCTCGGGGACTCGCGGGACGCCGTCGACGTGTCGAGCACGGAGGGCGCGCTGCTCTTCCTCATCGGCGGCGAGCCGTTCGCCGACGAGATCGTCATGTGGTGGAACTTCGCCGGGCGCACCCACGAGGAGATCGTCGAGGCGCGCACCGAGTGGGAAGCCGCATCCGATCGCTTCGGCGTCGTCGAGGGTCACGACGTGCGCATCCCCGCACCTCCCCTGCCCGACGTGCGGCTGATGCCGCGCGGCCGACGGATCTGACGGCACGGATCTGACGGCACGGATCTGACGGCGCGGGCCTTGAGGCGCGGACCCGGACAGCGCGACGACGCCCCGCCCTCCGGAGAGGACGGGGCGTCGGCGTCGACCGCTATTCGGCGTCGACCGTGACGACGGTGCGCACGGCGGACTCTCCGTACTGCACGAGTCCGAGGTAGCGGGTGCCGGCGGTGAGGCCGGTCCAGCTGAGCTCGTAGCTCGTCGCCTGGCCGCGCACGGCCTCGATCGGGTTCGGGGTCGCGGTGAACGCGCCCTCGCCCTCGGGCTGCACGTTGGCGTAGGTCATGTCCCACGTCATCGGAGCCGAGGTCGAATAGACGTTCGCGACGACCAGGTAGGTGCCGGCGGTCGGCGCAGGCAGCGTCACCTGCTCGTCCGCCGATCCCGTCGCCGACTGCCAGCGCTCGTAATAGCGCAGGTCGTCGGGGCTGACGACCCGGTAGACGGTGAGGTCGAGGTCGCTGCCCGCGTCATCCGACGAGTCGAGGTCGAAGCGCGAGAGCGTCGTGCCCTCCGGCACGTCGACGATCCACGACACGTCCTTGTTCCCGTCGCCCGATGCCTCGTCGCCCGAGTGCCCGACGACACGGCCGTCGGGGTCCTCCAGCAGCGAGAACGGAGTCAGACCCGACACCCCGAGAGCGAGAGCGCCGTCGACGCCGGGAGTGATGTCGACCGTGGTCGAACCGTCGACTCCCGTGCCCTCGACCTCGGCCGGAGCATCCGCCGTGACCGGGAACACCGCGATCGGCGACCGCACGGTGTTCTTCTTGCTCGTCCAGGTGAGCGATCCGGTCGCCCACTGCTCGACCGGCGCGCTCTGGTTGTCGAACGTGACCGTGTAGGTCGCGGTCTGACCCGGCTTGTCGAACTTCAGCGTCGACGGCTGCACCGTCACGTTCACGCCGGGCACATCGACGGATGCCGTGAACGTGCCCTTCTCCGTCGCGGTGACCGTGCGGGTGACCGTCTGCGCGCTCGCCAGCGACCCGATCGAGAACGATGCGACGTTGAGGTCGCTGCCGTCGATCGGCTCGCCGGGGAAGTCGGCCAGCCCCTTGCCCTCGAGGAACGCCACCCAGTCGGGCACGTCGTTCAGATACAGCAGACCCGGGTTGAACATGCGCTTCGGGTCGACCTGGCCCGCGCCCTGCTGGAACGGATCGGTGTTCTTCGAGCCGTCGGCGTTCACGGTGTCGTACGCGGTGGTCATCATCGCGGACTTGATCTCTGCCGGCTTGGCGTTGGGCCGCTCACCGAGGTAGAGCGCCGCGAGACCGGCGATGTGCGGAGACGCCATCGACGTTCCCGACAGGATGCCGAAGGTCGGCGCCTCTCCGGGAGCGTTCTGCGTGGCCGCGAGGATCGCGACGCCGGGGGCGGCGATGTCGGGCTTCATGATGTCGCTGCCGTCTGCCAGCATCGGTCCGCGGCTCGAGAACCCGGCGATCTGCGGCACGGGTGTGACCACACCGGTCGTGTTCTCACCGACGAGCGTGATCGGACGATCGACGCCGCCCTGCACGTAGGCGAGCACGGCCGCGCGGTGCACCGAGGACAGGTGCACGGTCGGCACGGCGTGGAAGTCGTTGTCGAGCGAGTCGGCGGCACCGGGCACGTTCACGAGCACGACGCCCATGCCACCGGCATCCTTCACGACCTGCGACTTCTCGGCGCGAGCATTGCCGCCTCGGTCGCAGACCACGATGTGACCCGTGACCTTCGCCGCATCGAGCGTGCCCGGAAGGCAGAGCGCCGCATCGGCGGCAGCCTGACCTGCGGCAGGCGCATCGCCCGCGTAGATCGAGGGCCCGGTGACCGTCGTGCCGAACGGCACGCTCACCGACGCACCCGCCTGGGCGAAGCCGTCGAACTGCACGGTGCCCTCCCACGTGGGGATCGTCGAGGCGGCGACCGTGGTGTACCACGGAGACGCGTGGTCGGCCGTGACGGGGTCGGGGCCGTCGTTGCCCGCGCTGGTCGCCACGAAGACGCCCGCTGCGGCCGCGTTGAAGAACGCGATGTCCTCGGGGGCGAGCACGGTGGATGCCGCACCGCCGCCGATCGAGTAGTTGATCACGTCGACGCCGTCGGCCACTGCCCGGTCGATCGCGGCGATCAGGTCGCTGCCGGCGCAGATGTCGTCGGTCGTGACCGCCTCGTCGGGTCCGACGTAGCAGGCCTTGTAGGCCGCGACCTTGGCCCCGGGCGCGACGCCCGAGATCCTGCCGAAGTCGACGTCCTCGATCGAGGCCTTCACGCCGAAGTTGCCGGCCGCCGTGCTCGCGGTGTGCGAACCGTGGCCGTCGCCGTCACGCGGCGAGAGGTAGTCGTACTGGAAGTCGAATCCGGCCGCCTCGGCGCCGGTGTAGAAGTACTGGGCTCCGATGAGCTTCGACGAGTAGTCGCCCTTGTCCCATTCCTGGGCCTCGACCATCGCAGCCTGGAACTGACCGCCGTCGGACTTGTCGAAGTAGACGAAGGTGCCGTCGGTGTACGGCTGGTTCCCCTTGTGGCGCTTGTCGTTCTTGGGCTGCTTCTTGAGCTTCTTCCCCTCGAACGACGGGTGCTCGGGGGCGATGCCGGTGTCGATGACACCCACGACCACGCCCTCTCCGGCCTTGTCGACCCCACCGGTCTGCTGCCAGACTCCACCGCGGCCCTTCTTGTCATCACCGAGGCCGAGGAAGCTCGTCGAGGTCTGCGCGTCGGGGTGGCGGATGAAGTCGGGGTAGACGTCGTAGACGTCCTTCGACGCACGCAGCTTGTCGACCTGCTCGCCGGTGAGCTCGGCGCTGAAGCCGTTGAGGACGACCTGGTAGCTGATCTCCGGGGTGACGCCGGCCTCCTCGGCGACCGTCTGCTGCTCGGTCTCGAGATGCTGCACGTAGCGCTGCGATTCCTGCGACTGCGTCTCCAGCTGCTCGCCTTCGGCGGGCTTCGTCGCCTTGAGACCGTCGACATCGCCGGTGTAGCTCGCGAGTGGATCGGACTTCAGCACGACGATGTAGTGACCGGGCGTGCCTTCGACCGGAGTGGGGTTTGTCACCTCCTCCGTGCCTGCATAGCCCGCGGTTGCCGTCGATGCGATGAACAGCGTTGCCAGGGTGGTGGCCGCTGCCATCCGGAGGGGTGTTCGACCCATGTGCTTCTCCCGATGATCACGGTGCGACTGCGTTGCCGCACCGCCGTTCAAGCTACGCCCGGCTTCCGTCCACACACCAGAGTCGGGGATTATTCCTGGACGAACGGCCAGCCGTGTCGCCAATGGTCGACAGTAGGCTGGTGGGGTGGCTCCCTCCCCCGTCCTGACGACTCGCGTGCTGCTGGTCTGCGCCGCGATCGGCGTCGCCACCGGCATCCTCGGGGGGATCGCCGGCCTCATCACCCCGGTCGTCATCGCCGCCGCTCCGTATCTCTACGGGCTCGTCCTCGGCTCGCACGTGCTGCCGGGCATCATCGCTCAGGAGGTGCTGCGCCGCCCGTTCGTCGCCCTCGTCACACACGTGTTCGCCGCTCTCATCTCGAGCGCCTTCAATCCGGCTTGGACCCTCCGCTTCATCGGCACGGCACTGCTGTTCGGTGCGATCCAGGAGGGCATCGCCGCGCTCACCCGCTATCGCTCGTGGGGGCCCTGGCGCTTCTTCATCTCCGCCGCGATCATCGGAGTCATCGTGGCGGTCGTGGTGTTCTTCGCCGTGGACCTCGCGACCTTCCCGCTGTGGGTCGAGATCTCCTATCTCGTGATCTCGGTGCTCGGCCCGATCGTGTGGACCGCGATCGGACTCGCGATCGGCGCGTCCCTGAGTCGCGCAGGGGTCGCGCGCCGCTGAGCCACCGCATCCGGCACGTGCGGATCAGGTAAGGCTCAGCTAAGTTAGAACGGTACCGATCCGCCGAAACCGGGGTAATGCCGTGCGCCCATCCGCGCCCCTTCTCCGCGTGCGTGACCTCTCGATCACCCACGCCGATGCGGTGCACCCCTCGCCTCGCGACGTCACATTCGACATCGACCCCGGCGAGGTCGTGCTGCTCCTCGGTCCCTCCGGTTCGGGCAAGTCGACGCTCACCCTCGCACTCAACGGGCTCATCCCCCACGCCGTGCCCGCCACGATGAGCGGCTCGGTCGAAGCCGGCGGCGTCAGCACGGCCGAAGCCGACACCGCAGCACTGAGCACCCACGTCGCGATGGTCTTCCAGGACCCGGATGCGCAGATCGTCACCGGCACCGTCTACGACGAAGTCGCGTTCGGCCCCGAGAACCTGCTGCTCCCTCTCGACGAGGTGCACGCCAGGACGGCCGACGCGCTCGGTCGCGTGGGCCTGTGGGAGCGACGAGACGAGAACCCCGACCGACTGTCGGGCGGTGGACGCCAACGCCTCGCGATCGCGTGCGCGCTGGCCATGGGGTCACCGCTGATCGTGCTCGACGAGCCGACCGCGAACCTCGACCCGCAGGGCATCGACGATGTCTACGCCGCCCTGACCGACGTGGTCGCGGCGGGCGATCGGGCCATCCTGCTCGTCGAGCACAACCTCGACGCGGCGATGGGCTTCGTCACCCGCACGATCGTGCTCGACCGCGCCGGGCACGTGGCGTTCGACGGCTCGGCGGCCGAGATCATCCGCACCCACGCCGCCGAGCTGCTGGCCATGGGGGTCTGGCTCCCCGGGGCGACGCTCGCGGCACTGCGGATGCAGGATGCCGGAACCGCGCGCTTCGACCAGCTGCCGCTCACCCCCGCCGAGCTCGCCACCGCGCTCGCCGAGGCCACCGCGCTCTCCACGCCCCCAGCGTCCACATCCCCCGCATCCACAGCTCCGGCATCCACGCCTCCCGCCATGTCCCGTCTGCAGGACCGGGGCACGGATGCAGGATCAGAAACCGCTGTCTCACCCGGCATCCGTGCTTCCGTCCTGCAGCCGGGCGCCGCCTCGCGACCGACGGCCGCCCCGCCGATGGAAGGGACGGGTCGCGCAGACGGCGACACCGCGCCGATCATCAGCGCCCGAGGCCTCACCGTTCGCCGCCACCGCACCGAGATCCTGCACGGCATCGATCTCGACATCGAGCCGGGCACCCTCACGGCGATCATCGGCACCAACGGTGCGGGCAAGACCACGCTGCTGCAGGCGCTCGCCGGCGTCGTCCCGCCGCCGAAGCGACAGGTGACGGTCGACGGCATCGATCCGGGAGCGGCCTCGCCCCGCGAGCTCGCGAGCCGCATCGGGTTCGTGTTCCAGAACCCCGAGCACCAGTTCATCGCGCACACGGTGTTCGACGAGCTGGCGCACGGGCTCCGACTGCGGCACACCCCGGATGCCGAGACGCGCGAACGCGTCGATGCCATGCTCGCCCGCTTCGGACTCGAAGCCAAGGCCGATGTGCATCCCTTCCTCCTCTCGGGCGGCGAGAAGCGGCGCCTCTCGGTCGGCACCGCGCTGATCACCCGCCCTCGGGTGCTCGCCCTCGACGAGCCGACCTTCGGACAGGATCGCGCACGGGCCTCCGAGCTCCTCGCCCTGCTGCGCGACCTGCGCACCGAGGGAACGACGATCGTCATCGTGACCCACGACCTCCAGCTCGTCGCGGAGCACACCTCGCACACCGTCATCCTCAAGGCAGGACGTGTGCACGCAGCCGGCCGCACCGATGCGCTCTTCGGCGACGAGACACCGTTCCTCGCGGCGGGACTCCGGTTGCCGGCGCTGCAGCGCATGCTGGCTGAAGCGGGGCCGGCGATCGCATGAGCGCGCAGGCATTCGACCCCTACGCCGCCGTGTCGGCATCCTCTCCGCGCCAGTTCCTGTATGCGCTCAACCCGCTGTCGAAGGTGGCCGGAGTCGCCCCGGCGATGGTGATGCTGATCTTCGTGCGCGACCTCGCCACACCCGCCGCGTTTCTCGTGCTGGCGCTCGCGCTGATCGTCGCGGGCTCCCGCGTGACCTGGCGGACGGCCGCGCTGCTGTTCGTCGCGCTGCCGGTGGGGATGCTCGCGATCGGGATCGGGTTCTCTGTCTGGGTCGATGCCTCGCTCGTCGACGGGACTCGCGCGGCGCTGCAGATCGGCGAATGGACGCTGTATCAGGGCGCTCTCGAGATCGGCTTCGCCACGGCTCTGCGCCTCGGCTCGATCGTCGCCCTGGCGCTCATCGGCGGTCTGACCACCACCGGCCCCGACCTCGTGCGCGCCAGCGTGCAGCAGCTGCGGGTGCCATATCGCATCGGTTACACAGCGCTGGCGGCCTTCCGCTTCGTGCCGCGGTTCGGGCATGAGCTCGCAGTGATCCGGGCCGCTCATCGTGTGCGGGGTCATCACGGCGGCAGCGGTCCGTTCGCGCGCATCGCCCGGGGATGGGGGTACATCGTGCCTCTGCTCGCCGGAGCGATCCGCCACGCCGAACGCGTCGCTCTCGCCATGGACTCCCGCGCCTTCGGCGCCCACCCGACGCGCACCGAGCGTCACCTCGTGCCGTTCCGCACCCGCGACACCGTCTTCATCATCGCCTCGATCGCCGCATCCGCCGCGATCTTCGTGCTCTTCTTCCCCTGGCAGCTGCCCTGAAAGGCGCCCGCATGGCATACAGCAAACTCGTCAAGCCCGAGTCGGCCGAACTCATCCACCTCAGCGTGCTGCGCACGGGGCGCCTTTCCGAGCACTGGATGAGGGTCACTCTCGGCGGAGGCGAGATCGAGAAGTTCCACCCGATGGGCTTCGACCAGTGGTTCCGCCTGTTCCTCCCGATCGGCGGCGATGCGGGCCTCGACCGCGTCCCCGCGAAGGCGAACAGGATGTTCGGGTACCTCAAGTTCCTCCGCATCCCCGACGGCGAGCGCCCCGTCATGCGCAACTACAGCGTTCGCGCATACCGCCCGGCGACGGCAGAGTCGGGCGCCGAGATCGACGTCGACTTCGTGCTGCACGGGTCGGCGACCGACGGCACGGCCGGCCCCGCGTCGCGGTGGGCTGAAACCTGCGCGCCCGGCGAGCACGTGTTGATCATCGACGAGGGCCTGACGTTCAACCCGCAGCGCGGAACGGATCGCGTCGTGCTGGTCGGCGATGAGACGGCGCTGCCCGCGATCGCCTCGATCTGCGCCTCGCTGCCCGCGCATGCCACAGGCACAGCGATCATCGAGGTGCCGTCCGAAGAAGACGCACTCGAGTTCTCGCATCCGTCCGGCGTCGACGTCGTCTGGCTCGTGCGTCCGCATGAGTTCGACCCAGGGTCGTTCGCCCTCGCCCGACTGCGCGAGCTGGCACTCCCCGACGCGCCGTTCCACGCGTACGCGGCGGGCGAGCAGTCACTGGCCTCCGGTGCCCGCAAGCACCTCGTCGGCGAGCGCGGTGTCGACAAGAACGACGTCAGCTTCTGCGGATACTGGAAGATCGGCGCCGCATCGCCCACGTCGAAGGCGGCCCGCGAGGCGGCTGCGGAGCCGCTCGCATGAACGGCGCGGATGCCGTGAACGGTGCGGATGCCGTGAACGGTGCGGATGCCGTGAGCTCGAACCCCTATGCGGAAGCGTCGGCCGCTGCGGGGCCAGAAACGCACCCGACGACCTCTGCGGGGTCGAATTCGCACCCCGCACCCGCTGCGGGGTCAGAAACGCACCGCGAATCGGCTTCCGAGGTGCAGAATCGACCCCGCACCGGCGGTGGACGCGGGCGTTTCCGCTTCCCGACGGCGATCCTCCTGACCTGTGCCGCTCTCGGCGTCGCCGGCGGAGCGCTGCTGGCCCCCGCGAACTGGATCTCGACGATCCTCTTCCCGGGCCTCCCCTTCGTGAGCGTCGGGCTCGCCGGGCTCTGGCTGCTCCCCTCGGTCATCGCCCTGCGCCTGCTGCGGCGCCCCCTCGTGGGTCTGCTGGTGGGACTCCTGGCCGGACTCGTCATCGTCCCCTTCTCGGGATACGGCTTCAGCAGTGTGGCCACGAACCTGTGGTGGGCGGCGTTCACCGAGCTGCCGTTCCTCTTCGTGCTGTGGCGCTACTGGGGAACCTGGTTGCACTACCTCGGCGCCGCTATCGTCGGCATCGTCTATCCGGTGCTCGCCTGGGCCTCGTTCAACCTCGGCAGCTTCGACCTCCCCCTGCAGATCACCTTCTTCGCAGTGACCCTCGCCAGCTGTCTCGGCGGCACCGCCCTCGGCATCCTGATCGCCGATCGACTGCGCCGTGCGGGTGTCGGAGCCCGGCTGCCCCGCTGACCGCGCTCGGCTGAACTCCGTCAGGAGTCTCTTCTCCGGGCACACCTTCGGATGCCGGTGTGCGGCGCTCTCTGCTGCGGCATCCGACTCCGGCGCGTCGCGCCCGCCCTCCGAATCTGTGCCCGCTGACATGGATCCGCTCGACACCGAACCCTGCTTCCGCCGCACACACGAAGGGCCCCGGATGCCGGCATCCGGGGCCCTTCGAATCAGCGATGCGTCAGCGCTTGCCGACGATCTGACGACCGACGAGGTCGCGCATGATCTCGTTCGTGCCGCCGTAGATGCGGTGCACGCGGGCATCGGTGAAGGCCCGGGCGATCGGGTACTCCATGATGTAGCCGTAGCCGCCGTGCAGTTGCACACCGATGTCGAGCACCTCCCACTCGCGCTCGGTGGCCCAGAACTTGACCTTCGCGGCATCCTCGGCGGTGAGAGTGCTGTTCTTGTAGGCGAGCAGTGCGCGATCGATGTACGCCCACATCGCGTCGGTGGTCGCGGCCATGTCGGCGAGCCGGAACCGTGTGTTCTGGAAGTCGGCGATGCGCTCGCCGAACGCCTCGCGGTCCTTCGTGTAGGCGACGGTCCAATCGAAGGCCGCCTGAGCGGCAGCGGCCGCGGCCACGCCGATCGACAGACGCTCGAGCGGCAGGTTCAGCATCAGCTGGATGAACCCCTGCCCCTCCTTGCCGCTGATGAGGTTCTCGTCGGGGATGAACACGTCGGTGAAGCTGAGCTCAGCCGTGTCCCAGCCGTGGAAGCCCATCTTGCTGAGCTTCTTTCCCTGGTCGAAGCCCTCCATGCCCTTCTCCACGAGCAGCAGGCTGAACGCGTCGGGCCGGTTGCCCTCACCGGTCTTGACGAAGGTCACCACGACGTCGGCCGTCGAGCCGGACGAGATGAACGTCTTGGCGCCGTTGAGGATGTAGCCCCCGTCGACCTTCTTGGCGTTGGTCTTGATGCCGCGCAGGTCGGAGCCCGCACCAGGGTCGGTCATGGCGAGCGCGCCGAGCACCTCGCCCGTGGCCATGCGGGGCAGCCACTTCTCCTTCTGCTCCTGCGTGCCCATGTGCACGAGGTAGGGCACGGCCAGGTCGTCCTGAATGCCGAAGGCACCGGCCAGCGAACCTGCACCGGAGGCGATGACCTCCTCCATCACGATGGTCCGGAAGCGGTAGTCCTGCAGCATGCCGGCACCGCCGAACTCCTCGGGGACGGACAGCCCGATCAGGCCCGCCTCGCCGGCCGCGAGCATGGTCGCCCGGTCGATCTCACCCGCGGCATCCCACCGCTCGATCGCCTCGTTGTTCACGTGGCGCTTGACGAAGTCCTTGACGAGGTCGCGGAAGGCCTCGTGATCCTCTTCGTAGATGTCGCGTTCCATTGCGTCCTCCCGAACGTTCGTGCGTCTTTGCTCCGGCGATTCTATGCCGGGTCACCGACACCACGACAGCCCGTTGTGAGAATGCATCCCACAATCGGTGAGACTGGGTATCGCGATTGTCGGATGCCGCAATGCAGCGTTTTGAAGGCCGACGACCCGTCGGTCAGTGCGCGTAATCGGGGGCGGCAGGGAGTCCGAAGAACTCCTCCAGCGTGTGATATCCGCCCTGGTGGTAGGCGGCCGCGAGCTCGCGGCCGAGGTAGCGCAGATGCCACGGCTCTGGCTTGTACCCCGTGATGCCCGAACCGACCTGCTCGTAGCGCACGATGAAGCCGTACTCCCAGGCGTTCGCCGCGATCCACTCGCCCTGCACCGTGGCCCCGAACGACTCGATGGCCCCGCACGACGAGTCGCACGCGACCAGATCGAGTGCGAGCCCGGTCTGGTGCTCACTGTGCCCGGCGCGCGCCGACGAGGCATCCGCCCCGGCCTGTCCGCTGTTCCGCACATGCGCTGCGTGAGTCGCGACCTGCAGGTCGTACGACCGGTAGCCGTTGTTCGCACCGATGCGCCCCGCTCCGTCGGCGGCTGCGGCGTCGGCCATCTCCCCGACCGCCGCCGCGACGTCTGTCCGGGCCTGCCCCGAGCGAGTCGTCATCTGCAGGGGGAGGTCGGCGAGCGACGACGGAGCGAAGGAGAGCGGGACGAGTGGACGAGCCTTGTTCACGACCACCCAGACATGGGCGGGATCGTCGAGTGCGATGCAGGGCGCATTGCCCGCCACGACTGCGGCCCGGAAGCTCTCGCCGCCGCCGAAGCCGGCGATGATCGCCGAATCGTCGGCGACCGCTATCGCGTCGAGCACGCTCGGCTCCGAACACGGATCGGCAGCGGTGGTCGCACCGACCTCGACCGCCGGCACCTCCTGCACCGCCACAGGCTGCGGCATCGCCGACTCTGCCGGCGCCGATGCGGCGATGGGCGCGCCCGCGATCGACAGCAGGATGCCGATCGCCGTCACCGCAAGACCGATGGGCAACGCGGGCCCGCGGATCGGGGAGCGCTGCGCCGCATGCTGAGGCTGCGGCGGGAAGAACATGCTCCCATTCTCCCCTAAGTCGGATCGAACAGATTTCCCATCCCCGGGTTGACGTTCTATCGTCATTATGTTCGAATTGACCGCATGCGGTGGCAAGGACAGAAACTCGGCGACGTCGATGCCGCCGCGCTGCCCGGCCTCGAACAGCGCTCCGGCGTGCTCCGCACCGTGACCACTCCCGATTTCGCGGGCATGACATTCCATGAGGTGCTGTCGAAGTCCGCGCTCAACCATGTTCCCGGCGCATCGCGTATGCCGTTCTCGTGGACCATCAACCCCTATCGCGGATGCAGTCATGCCTGCGTCTACTGCTTCGCTCGAGGAACGCACGAGTACCTCGATCTCGACGGCGGCGCGGACTTCGACTCGCAGATCGTCGTGAAGGTCAACGTCGTCGAGGTGCTGCAGAGAGAGCTGCGCAAAGGCAGCTGGGAGCACGAGACCGTCGCTCTGGGCACGAACACCGATCCATATCAGCGCGCCGAGGGCCGGTACAAGCTGATGCCGGGGATCATCGACGCCCTCGCCGCGTCGGGCACCCCGATGTCGATCCTCACCAAGGGCACGCTGATCAGGCGCGACATCCCGCTGCTGGTCAAGGCCGCACAGCGGGTGCCCGTCGACATCCAGATGTCCATCGCGATGTACGACGACGAGCTGCAGAAGGCGATCGAGCCCGGTACTCCGACGACGCAGGCAAGGCTCGACACGGTACGAGCGCTGCGGGATGCAGGCTTCCGGGTGACCGTGTTCCTGATGCCGATCATGCCCCACATGACCGACTCGGTCGAGGCGATCGACACCGCCCTGCGGCGCATCAAGGAGGCGGGGGCGAATCGCGTCGTCTACGGCGCTCTCCACCTGCGCGCCGGGGTGAAGCCCTGGTTCATGCAGTGGCTCGGCGAGTTCCGTCCCGACCTGCTCTCGTCCTATCGGGGGCTGTATCCCGGCGTCTCGGCCGAGGCGCCGAAGGGGTATCGACAGTGGCTCGCCAAGCGGGCCCGACCGCTCATCAGGCTGCACGGACTCGACGGGCAGCACGAGGACGACTACCCGGTGCGCGGCATCCGGGCATCCGCGCCGCACGGGCGCCCGGCTCCCGCGTTCTCGCCATCGTCGACGCCCGCTCCCTCTCAGCCGATGCTGTTCTGAGTCGCCGAAGGCGCGTCCCCGCCGCACTAGGTTGGACAGCATGTTCCGCGGATACGTCGCCCTGTTGTTCCTCTCCGGCCTCGCCGCCACCGTCTTCGGCACGTTGATGCCCCTGGGCGGCGGCACGACAGTGGCAATGGTGGGCGCAGCGGCCCTCGGCGCATCGTTCGTCCTGATCGGGGTCGTGCTCCTGAGAGACCGGGACGGCGCATCCCGCGGGTCCCGCGCATCGCGCTGACGGTCGGGCGCACCGTTCAGGGCGCGTAGGCTCGAGCGTTATGGCTACCGGCTCCACGATGCACACGTTCGACGTCCAGTTGGCCGACATGGATCGTGGTGTGTACGACGACTTCTCGCTGCGCGTGGCGCGGCATCCGTCCGAGACCGACGCATACATGCTGACCCGCGTGCTCGCCTACGGGCTCGAGTTCACCGAGGGCATCACGTTCGGCGGAGGCATCTCACAGACCGATGAGCCGGCCGTGCTCGTTCGCGACCTCACCGGCCAGATCATCGCATGGATAGAGGTCGGAGCCCCCGACGCCGAACGTCTGCACTACGGCAGCCGCCTCGCCGAGCGCACGGTCGTCTACACGCACCGCGATCCCGCCAAGGTCATGGCGCCGTGGGCCGACAAGCGCATCCACCGTTCAGAGGACATCCGGGTCTTCAGCTTCGACGCCGGCTTCGTCGAGTCGGCCGCGCCGCTCATCGCACGCCGCAACACGATGACGCTCACCGTCACCGAACAGGTGCTCTATCTCGACCTCAACGGCACGACGCTGACGTCAGCGATCCACGAGAACGAGCTCGCCTGAGCCCAGCGGGCGCTTCGGGAGGAGAACTCCCTGTCGGGAGGATGCTTCGCGCTCATTTCTCCTCCCGAGGGGGAGTTCTCCTCCCGAGCGCACGTCGACGTGCCGCGCATCGCACCGCATCGCACCGCCCACGGCGACGACGAAGGCCCCGCCGCCGCGAATGCGGGAGCGAGGCCTTCGAACGCGACGGATCAGGCCGTGAGGTCTGACGCGGTCGGCACGCGACCGGCGATCTCCTCGATCAGGTCGTCGTTCAGGCGAGCGTTCTCGAACGGGGCGTCGATCTCGGCGCGCTCCAGCAGCTCGGTCATGCGGCGCTGACGCTGACGGGTGATCAACGTCACGACGCGGCCCGAACGACCGGCGCGGCCGGTGCGACCCGAACGGTGCAGGTACGTCTTGTACTCGTCGGGGGCGTCGGCCTGGACGACCAGGTCGATGTCGTCGACGTGGATGCCGCGGGCCGCGACATCGGTGGCGACGAGCACGTTCACTCGGCCCGAGGTCAGACGCTCGAGGTTGCGCGTGCGCTTGGCCTGGTTGAGGTCACCGTGCAGCGAGACCGCGGGGATGCCGGCGTCGTCGAACTGCTCGGCGAGCATGTCGGCGTACGCACGGGTGCGGGCGAAGACGAGTGTCTTGCCCTCGCGGTCGACGAGGGACGTGAGGATGTCGGCCTTGTCGCGGTGCTCGATCACGAGCACGCGGTGCTCGATGGTGCTCGACTCCTGGTCTTCACCGGCGACCTCGTAGACGGCCGGGTCGACGAGGAACTCGTCGACGAGAGCCGCGACCTCGCGGTCGAGCGTGGCCGAGAAGAGGAGCTTCTGGCTGCCGTCTGCCGTGTGACGCAGGATGCGCTGCACGGGCTCGACGAATCCGAGCTCGCACATGTGGTCGGCCTCGTCGAGCACGGCGATCTGGCAGTCCGAGAGGTCGAGCTTGCCCTGGTTGATCAGGTCCTCGATGCGACCGGGGGTGCCGATGACGATGTCGACGCCCTTTTTCAGCGCACCCACCTGGCGGCCCTGGGGAACACCACCGTAGATCTGCGTGGTGAAGAGGCCGACGCTGCGGGCGATCGGCTGGATCGTGCCGTCGATCTGCAGCGCGAGCTCGCGCGTCGGAGCGAGGATGATCGCGCGGGGCTTGCGGCCGAATTCACGACGCTTGCCTGCCTGCGACTGCAGCACGCGCTCGACGAGCGGAGCGCCGAAGGCGATGGTCTTTCCCGAACCGGTGCGACCGCGGGCGAGGACATCGCGCCCCTTGAGCACTGCCGGGATGCTGGCTGCCTGGATCGGGAACGGCGTCGCCGCGCCCATGCCCGCGAGGGTCTCGACGATGTTGGATCCGAGACCGAGGTCGCCGAAGGTCACACCGTCGACCTCGACGGCTGCGACGGACTTCGCCTCGAGGCGCTCGTGCACGACGTCGTCCGTCGGCTCGAACTTCTTGGCGGGTGCCGCGCTCGAGGTGGCGTTCCAGTCGTTACGGCTGGGGCGCTCGTTGCGCGACGGCCGCCCGCGGGTGTCCGACGTCAACGGGCGGGGACGCTCGGTGCGGTACGCGCCACCGGTCGAGGGACGCGAACGCTCGTCGCGGCCACCCTCGATCGAACGCTGGGTGCGGTCACGGTCGAAGGCACGACGCGCACGGTCGGCGTCGTAGGAGCGCTCAGAGCGCTCAGCGCCACCGCGGTCATCCCGACGCGGGCCCGCGCCACGGTCGTCACGACGAGGACGGTCGTCGCGGTCGAAGCGGGGACGCTCGGATGCTGCGCGGTCGAAGCGGGGACGCTCGGATGCTGCGCGGTCGAAGCGGGGACGCTCGGTGCGGTCGCCCGAACGGGCAGGACGGTCGTCGCGGTTGAAGCGCTGGCCACCGCGGTCGTCACGGAAGCCACCGGGACGCTGGTCACGGCGGTCGTCACGACCCGGACGTCCGCCATCGCGGTGATCGTTGTCGCGGAAGCCCTGGCGCTGCATGCCGGCACCGCGGTCGTCACGGCGCGGACGCTCGTCACGCTGGCCGCCGCGCTCATCGCGGTACGTGCCGGGACCGGTCGGACGCTGGCCACCGCGGTCATCGCGGCGCGGACGGTCGAAGCCCGCGGAGGACCGGTCGTTGTAGCGCGGACGGTCGTCGCGGTTGTGCGGTGCCTCGCGGCGACCCGACTCGGCACGGTTGCGGATGCCGCGGGACTCGTCGCGACCCGCACGCTCCTGCGACGACCAGCGCTGCTTGGGGGCGCCGCCCTCTTCGGCCGGACGGTAGCCGCGGTGGCCGACGCTGCGGCTGCCAGGGCGACGGTCGAATCCGGCTGCCGGGGTGCGGCGCTCACCGGCATCCGCGCGTCCGCCTCGTGCATCGCGGGTGTCGCGGGTGTCGCGGGTGTCGCGGGCGCCGTCACGGCCGCCGTTGTGGCGGTCGTGGAACGAGGTCTTGTTCGCGCCGTAGCGCGGCTCGAAATTCGCGGAGGGGCGGCCGCCGCGGGGCTTCTTGTTCTTGGGCATGAGGGTGTCCTTCTGAGTTCTCGCCACGAGAACGGCGCCGCGCACACGCGCGGTACCCTGCGCGCGATCGGATGCGACCACGCGGGGTTTCCGGACTGTCAGCGGCCGGGGCCATTCATGTGATGGTTGATTAGCGTCGAGCGACGCTCACCATCGGCCCCTGGACTCACACTTCTTACACAAAAACGTCCGCGCGCTGCGCGGGTGTCCGAAGCCGACGCATCAAGTGTAGCGGTCGCACCTGAAAGAGTCCCCAGTCCCATGACCGATGCAGGTCGCCATACGATTGCGGAGTGAACTCCGCATCCCCCACCGGCACGCAGGTGCACCTCCAGCTCGGCGACGTCAGCGCTCAGATCGCGCAGGTCGGCGCCTCCCTCCGTTCCCTCCGCATCGGATCGGTCGACCTGATCGCCCCGTATCCGCTCGACTCGCCGACGCCCTCGTGCTCCGGTGTCGTGCTCGCTCCCTGGCCGAACCGGGTCCGGGACGGACTCTGGAACGACGAGGGCACGGAGCGGCAGCTCGCCATCACGGAGCCGAAGTTCATGAATGCCAGCCACGGGCTGCTGCGGTTCACGGCGTACGCGATCGAGGAGACGGCCTCGGCGACCACGCTGAGCGCGACGATCGTGCCCCAGACCGGCTACCCGTATCTGATCGAGACGAGCGTCACATACGTGCTGCGAGCCGACGGCATCGATGTCACGCACGCGCTGACCAACCGCTCTGCCACTGCAGCGCCGGTCGCGCTCGGCACTCACCCGTTCGTCACGATCGGCGATGTCGATCCGCGCGACCTCGTGCTGCGGGTGCCTGCGCAGACCGCGTTCGACACCGACGAGCGGATGCTCCCCACCGGCACCCGTCCGGCCGATGCCGCGCTGCGTGACGGCGTCCGGGTCGGCGATGCGAGCCTCGACACGGGCTTCAGCGACCTCGAGCGCGATGCCGACGGACTCGTGCGGCACGCGCTGACCGCACCGGACGGCCGTCGACTCACCGTCTGGCAGGGCGCGGGCTTCGACTTCGTGCAGGTCTACACGACCGACAAGTATCCGGGGCAGTCGCTCGCCGTAGCGATCGAGCCCATGACCGCGCCCGCCGATGCGCTGAACAGCGGTGTCGGCCTGCGGCGCCTGGCTCCCGGGGAGACCTGGACCCTCGAGTGGGGCATCACGCTCGACTGAGTTCGGACGCCTCGGCTCCGTAGCTCCGGAGATGCTGGGCGACGGAGGACTGCTCGGCCCCGCTCGGGCCGAGCAGTCCCCGATTCTCCGGAGTTGCGGCGCGGGCCACACAGCGCGACCCGCGTGCACAGCTCAGCAGGAAACGGCCGACGCCCGCCCGGAATGAGGTTCCGGGCGGGCGTCAGTCTCGGTCGTGAAGAATACGGGACGGCGAGGGCGACTACTCGCCGCGCTCGCGCAACTCCCGGCGGGTCAGCTGATTCGCGTGCGGCAGCGCCGAACCCGACTCCGACGAGCCCGATTCCGACACACCCGCGCCGGCCAGCGCCAGGTCGCCCGAGGAACGAGGGCCGTCCGAGGGATCCGAGTCGTCGTTCGGCGCAGAGCCGTCGCCATCCGAACCCGACTTGCGGGCACGGCGCCGCTCCTTCGCGCCCTCGACGAGGTTGTAGAGCGTCGGAAGCACGATCAGCGTGAGCACCGTCGACGAGAGCAGTCCGCCGATCACGACGATCGCGAGCGGCTGCGAGATGAAGCCGCCGTGACCGGTGATGCCGAGTGCCATCGGGGTCAGCGCGAGGATCGTCGCGAGAGCTGTCATGAGGATCGGCCGCAGACGCTTCTCACCACCGGCCTTGACCGCAGCGAGCGTCGACAGACCCTTCTCCCGATACTGATTCACGAGGTCGATGAGCACGATCGCGTTCGTCACCACGATGCCGATCAGCATCAGCACGCCGATCAGCGATGCGACGCCGAGCGGCACGCCCGTCACGATCTGCAGCAGGATCGCGCCTGTCGCCGCGAACGGCACCGACACGAGCAGCAGCAGCGGCTGACGCAGCGACTTGAAGGTCGCCACCATCACGACGTAGACGATCAGGATCGCCGCGAGCATCGCGAGTCCGAGCTGCGAGAACGAATCGGCCTGCTGCGAGGCGACTCCGCCGACCTCGGCCGACGCGCCGTCAGGCAGGTCGACCGCGGCGAGCGCCTCGGTGACCGACTGGGTCGCCACGGCGAGGTTGTCGGATGCCGGGGGCACGGTGATCGTGGCGGTGCGGCGTCCCTGCTCGGTGGTGATCGAGGTCGGGCCGTTGCGCTCCTCGACGGTGGCGATGTCCTGTAGCTGCACCACACCGGCAGCGCTCGGGATCGCCAGCTCGCGCAGGGCCTGTGCGGTGGCCGGCGGCTCGGAGGCCGCGAGGTAGATCGTCAGCGCGGTGTCGTCGATCTCGACGGTTCCGACCTGTTCCGGGCGCATCGTGTTCGAGACGATCGATCCGACCGCCACCTCCGACAGTCCGCGCTGCGCCGCGGCGTCGCGGTCGACGACCACGGCGAGGTAGGGCAGTGCTGCGGCGAGATTGTCGGTGACCTGTCCGATGCCGTCGCGTCCGTCGAGCTCGTCGATGACCGCAGTCGTGGCGGTCTGCAGGTCTTCGGAGTCGGATGCCGAGACGGTGATCTCGATGTCGCTCGACCCGAGTCCGGCAGAGGCGGCGACCGACACCTCGCCGACGTCGGTGAGCCCCTCGATGGCATCCTGCACATCGGTTCGGAGCTGCTCCTGGTCGGCATCCGCGTCGGTGAGCACTGAGTAGGTCACGCCGGCTCCGCCGGAGAACGCATCGCGCAGTGCGGATCCGCTCGAGCCGATCGAGGCCTGCACGTGGGTGATGCCGTCGATGTCGAGAAGTGCGTCCTCGACGGCGATCGCCGCCTCGGACTTGGTCTCGAGGCTCGCGGTCGGACCGAGGTCCTGCGTCACCGTCATGGTGTTCTGGCCCGAGTCGCTGAGGAAGTTGATCTTCATCAGCGGTGCGGCGGCGAGCGTCGCACCGAGCACGACGACCGCGAGGACCACGGTCAGACCGGAGTGCTTCAGTGTCCACCCGAGGATCGGGCGATACGCCTTCTGGAGCCGCGTGGGCGGGGCGTCGGGGTCTTCGGGGTCGATCTGCGCGCCGTGCTCGTCGAGCAGCGGCTTGCCGGGACGGAGGAACCAGTACGCGAGCACCGGCACGATGGTCAGCGACACCAGCAGCGAGGCGACCATGGCGATCGACACCGTCATGGCGAACGGCCGGAACAGCTCGCCGACCATGTCGCCGACGAACACGATCGGCAGGAACACCGCCACGGTGGTGATGGTCGACGAGGTGACGGCCATCGCCACCTCTCGCACGGCCAGCCGGATCGCGTCTCCCTTGTCGGCATCGCCGACATAGTGCCTCTTGATGTTCTCGATCACGACGATCGAGTCGTCGACCACACGGCCGATCGCGATCGTGAGCGCGCCGAGGGTGAGGATGTTCAGCGAGTAGCCGAACGCCTGCAATCCGATGAAGGTGATCAGCACGCTGGTCGGGATCGAGATGGCGGTCACGAGCGTCGAGCGGATCGACATCAGGAACACGAGGATGACGATCACTGCGAAGACGAGTCCGAGCAGACCCTCTGTGGCGAGGGTCTCGATGGACTGCTGGATGAACGGCGCCTGGTCGAAGATGATCGTGAACTTCGCGTCGGGGAACGCCTCTTCGAGCGTGTCGAGCGCGGCGATGACCCCCTGCGACACCTCGACGGTGTTCGCCGCCGGCAGCTTGGTGATCGAGATCGACAGGGCGTCCTTGCCGTCGACGCGCGAGATCGACGAGATGGGGTCGGTCTCCTGCACGACGGTGGCGACGTCGCCGATCGTCTCGGTCGTGCCGACGAGCGGCAGCGCGGCCAGCTCATCGACAGAGGTGATCTTCGCACCGGTCTGCACGGTGAGCGTCTGACCGTTCTCGGTGATGTCGCCACCGGGGAACAGCGTGCCGTTCTGCTGCAACGCCGTGGTGATCGCCTGCGTGCTCTGACCGACCGCCGCGAGTTTCGCGACGTCGGGCGTGATCGTGATGCGCTGGCCGACGCCGCCGATGATCTCCGCGGCATTCACGCCGTCGACGTCTTCGAGCTCGGGGATGGCAACGCTCTGCAGTTCCGCCTGCGCGTTCTCGGCATCCTCGAAGCCCGTCACCGCGACCTGGATCACAGGGAAATCGTCGATCGACACCGTCAGCACCTGCGGGCTCACGTCTTCGGGCAGTTGACCGGAGATGCGGTTGATCGCCTGCTGGATCTTCTGCTCCGCCGTCGCGAGGTTCGTTCCGTAGGCGAACGTCGCCTGCACGATCGAAGCGTTCGTCGTGCTCGTGGCGGTGGTGCCCTCGAGACCCGGAACACCCTGGATCGCCGATTCGATGGGGGTCGACACGTCGTTCTCGACGACCTCGGGCGAGGCGCCGGGGTAGGTCGTCATGACCATCAGGTTGGGCAGCTCGAGCGACGGGATGAGCTCCTGCTTGAGGTTCGTCAGAGCGAGCCCGCCGAACACGGCGGCGACGATCGTGATCAACGCGATCAGTGCGCGGTTCTTGAGGCTCAGGACGGCGAGGTTCGACAAGGCGGATTCTCTCTCTGCTGATCAGGCGGATTCTGCGGCGGTGGTTGCTGAGGTGGACGCCTGAGGAGTGAGTATCCCGGCGAGGGCGTCGCGAATGAGCTCTTCGTCGAGCGGCTCGTCATGGATCTGAGAGTGCCAGAGTACGCCGTCGATGAAGACGGCTGCGGCCCTCGCCCTGTCGACTCCGTGAACGGGAGCGATGAAGCCGACGATCTCGTCGGACCAGAGGCGTGCGAACTGACGGACCCGCGGGTCGTGCACGGCGGCGGTGACGACCGCGCGGTCGGCCTGCACCGCGCGCGCGTCATCGAGCCCTCGGCGCACCAGACGGGCGAGGCCTTCAGGCGTCACCCCCTCGACGACCACGGCCTGACGGGTCGCGTCGATGCGCGCCTCGATCTCAGCGGCCAGCGCTCCGATCGCCGCCTCGCGCAGATCGTCGAGCGTCGCGAAGTACTGCGTCGTCGAGCCGAGCGGAACTCCGGCCCGCGCTGCGACCTTGCGGTGGGTGAGGGCATCGACGCCGATCTCGACGATCAGCTCGGCGGCCGCTGTGACGATCTCGCGACGGCGCGCTTCAGGATCGCGGCGGCGGCGTGTGCCATCGCTCATCCGAGACCCCCCGTGCGATCACCCCTGTACGGGCGTACATGTACGTTTGTACATTCTGCATCCCGAACCTGGGGGTTCGCCCCGCGCACGCCTCGACCGAAAGGCCCGCAGAGGCCCGCGCAGACGCGAGCTCAACCGCAGACCACCGGCGAGGTCAGAGCAGCGAACCCAGCGCGAGTCCGAGCCCGGCCGCGAGCAGGCCGAGCACCAGCATCCCGATCGCGTGCAGAGCGGATGCCGAGCGCTCCCCGTCGCGCCAGAGCGAGACCGTGTCCAGCATCGCGGTGCTGAACGTCGTGAAGCCGCCGAGCAGACCGGCGCCGAGCAGGAACGCCTGATCCGGCAGCGCGGCGGTGACGAGTCCCAGCGCGAAGGATCCGGTGACGTTCACGACGACGATGCCCCAGGGGAAGCGTCGCCCGACGGCCGTCGAGACAGCGCGGTCGAGCAGGTAGCGCAGTACGGCCCCCACCCCTCCGGCGAGTGCGGCGGCGACGAACAGCAGCGGGGTCATGAGCCGGCTCCGGCGATACGGGCGGCGGAGCGCGGCCGCCCGAGTCGCAGCCCGAGAGCCGCCGCCGCGAGGCCGAGCACGAGGCTGACGGTGACGTAGGCGAACGCGAGCAGTGGAGCATCCGTCCACAGCTCGATCGTTCCGGTCATCACCGCGCTGTACGTCGTGAAGCCGCCGAGCACGCCGGTGCCGAGGAACACCCTGAGGTCTGAGGTCTGGGGCAGACGGGCGGCGAGGACGCCGATCAGCAGCGACCCGAGCACGTTGACCAGCAGCGTGGCGACCGGGAAGCCACCGGCATCCGCGATCGCGAGCCCGAGCCCGAGCCGTGCCGCCGTGCCGATCGCACCGCCGGCGAAGACGAGGAGCAGGCGGCGAAGGGTCACGCGGCAACTCTATCCGCGTCATTGCAAGGCATCCGTCCGATGTCAACCCGCTGTGTGCCAGGGGCGCCGAGGCGAAGACTGTCGTCATGAAGCCACTGTGGAAGCTCGACCGGACCCCGCCCATCGGCACACCGTTCGACCCCGGCGCACGGCACGACGTGATCGTGGTCGGCGCCGGACTCACCGGGCTCTCCACCGCGGTGATGCTGACGCGCGCAGGGCTCGATGTCGCCGTGATCGAGGCGGGCGACGTCGCCGAGCTCGCGACCGGCGGCAACACCGGCAAGCTGACGCTGCTGCAGGGCAAGCGCCTCGCCGAGATCCGTAGACATCACCCCGCGTCGCTCGTTCAGGCGTACGTCGACGCCAACCGCGAGGGCATGGACTGGCTGGTCGGCTTCGCCGATCACGCAGGAGTCGGCTACGAGCGACGGATCGATCACTCGTATGCGCAGGACCCGAGTGGGGTGGACTCCGTGCGCGAGGTGCATGAGGCTGCGCGCGAAGCCGGCCTTGCCACCAGGATGCTCAGTCGTGCAGAGCTGGCAGGCACGGCGTTCCCCGTCGTCGGAGCCGTGGCGCTCGACGACCAGGTGACGATCGACCCTGCTCTGGTGTCGCAGGCGCTCGCTGAGGAGCTGCTCGCCACCGGCGGCACGCTGCACACGGGCGTCAGGGTCACCGCCACCCACGTCCTCCCCGAGCCGCGTGTCGAGACGCCCGTGGGCCCGATGTTCGCCGAGCACATCGTGATCGCGACGGGATACCCGATTCTCGACCGCGGCCTGTACTTCACGAAGATGCGGGCCTTCCGCTCGTACTGCGTCTCGTTCCGCGTCGCAGGCGACGTGCCGGACTCGACCTTCATCTCGCTCGACTCCCCCAGCCGCTCGATCCGTCCGGTGTCC
This sequence comes from Microbacterium sp. AC035, assembly GCF_979258485.1. Classification (NCBI taxonomy): domain Bacteria; kingdom Bacillati; phylum Actinomycetota; class Actinomycetes; order Micrococcales; family Microbacteriaceae; genus Microbacterium; species Microbacterium sp. AC035. The sequence goes on along the minus strand of NZ_OZ409858.1, from coordinate 3,304,549 downwards.
CCCGCCGACGGCCCCGGCGGCACGGCGCAGCTCATCGTCGGCGGCAACGGGCATCCGGTCGGGCGCTCCGACAGCGAGGCCGCTGCCGTCGACGACCTGGTCGAGTGGACGAAGAAGCACTTCCCCGGCGCGGAGGAGACGCACCGCTGGTCGGCGCAGGACTACGAGTCGCACAATCAGATCCCCTTCGTGGGGGCGATGCCGCGGGGACTCGGCAGCATCCGCTTCGCCACGGGCTATGCCAAGTGGGGGCTGTCGAACGCGCCGGCCGCGGCTCTGCGTCTGACCGCCGAGATCCTCGGTGCCAGCTGGCATGACCGGCCGTCGTGGATGGTCAAGCTCGGCACGAGACTGACGGTTCCCGCCGACCTCGCCAGAGGGGCCGTCGAGGGTGCGAAGGTCGCTGCCGCCGCGACGAGCGGATGGGTCGAGGCCGAACGCCGACCCGTGCCCGTGCCGAAGCCGGCCGAGGGCGAAGGCGTCGTCGCGAACCGAGGCGGACGCCCTGTGGCCATCTCGACCGTCGACGGCGTGACCCGCTCAGTCTCGGCCGTGTGCCCGCACCTGGGCGGAGTGCTCGCCTGGAACGACGAGGAGTGCACGTGGGACTGCCCGCTGCATGCCTCGCGCTTCGAGGCCGACGGCACGCGCATCGAAGGCCCTGCGCTGCAGGACCTCAAGGCGCTGCCCCGCAAGAGCGGGGGCTGAGCGTCAGCTCGCCGCCGGTGCGCCTGCGCCCGGCGGCGGGGAGTCCCAGCCCTGCTGAGGCTCGTCGCAGTTCTCGCGGAACACATACTGCGAGGCGAGCTTGCGCTGATGGCTCGACCAGTCGATGGCCGGGCGGCGCTGCTCGGGCGGCAGGTAGCCGAGGCGGTAGACGGCCATGAGCTCGAGGTCGTCGGGCACGCGCAGCAGCTTGACGATCTCGTCCCACTGCCCCGGAACCTCCATCGGGAACGAGATGAACTGGATGCCCATGCCGAGCTCGACCGTGGTGAGCCAGACGTTCTCCATGGCCGCGCCCATGCTGAACACCGAGTAGAACGACGAGAGCTGGCCCGGTCGATACTCGCTGCGATCGAGCATCACGCCCAGCAGCAGCGGTGAGCCGGCGACGAGCTTGTGGTTCTCCTCGCCCAGAGTCTTCGGCACCCCGAACGTGTTCATCAGCTTCTGGCCGCGCTTGGTGAACACCTGGCTCGTGAACGGGCGAAGGGCTGCGGGGAGCTTGTCGAACAGCATCCCGCTGCGCTTCTCCTCCATCTCGGCCTGACTGAAGCGGAAGTAGGGCTTGTAGCGCTCGAAGAACGTGCCGTTCGACATCGCCTCGGTCATGCTGTCGCCCGAGATGCGTGCGATCCTGTCGATCGTGTCGCGGCTCTCGATGACGACGAACCGCCACGGCTGACTGTTCAGCTGCGAGGGTGCGCGGCCTGCTGCTTCGAGCAGGATGCGCTGATGCTCCTCCGACACCGGGTCGGGCAGGAAGGGCCCGTTCGTGGTCTTGCGGCGGCGGATGGCGTCGAGCAGTTCCATGCGTTCACTTCCGGTCGGTGGCGAGGCGCGAGCAGATGAGGCCCGCGACGATGAAGGGGGCTGCGGCGAGCGCGACGAGCGGATGCCGTCGGCCGTGCGTGCCGAGATACGGGATGGCGGCGAGCGGTGCAGCGGCGGGCGCCAAGGCCAGGGCTGCGCGACGGCTCGCGTGCTTCGGCGTGCCCCAGAGGATCGCCGAGAATGCGGCGGCAGAGGTCGCACACGTGGCGATGTAGATCGCGTGGTGCAACCAGCGGAAGTTGCTCGTGTCGATGAGTCTGGCGGCGACCGCCGAGCCGAGGGCGACGTTCGCGATGTACGCGACGGCCGCCGCCGCGAACAGCGGCGCAGCATCCGTGCGTCTGCGTCGGTGGCCCATGCCATGACACTACGCCCACGCCCGGCATCCGCTCTCGGCCTTGCCCCGACGTCTGGATCTGTGCAAAGCGGGGTGTGTCGGTGCGGCCGGGCACGCACCACCGGCGCGGTGCGGGGGTCAATTACGCACCTGAATCGGGCGATTCGGATGCGTAACTGACCCCGCACGACCAGCGGATGCTGTCCAGCGCGTTACAGGTTGCCCTCCGCGTAGATGCGGAGCGCGTCGCGGACGAACTCCGCGCCCTGCGTGCCACCCGCCGACGTCGCGTAGTTCGAGCCGAAGCGCGGGTCTGCGACGTACATCTCGCCGAGTCCGATGACGTATGCCTTGACGTCGCCGCCCGGCACAGCCGCGGGGGTACCCGGGATGCCGGTGAGCCACTCGACGTGGCGCCGGGCGATGTCCTGTGCCTCGGCGGATGCCGGGTCGATGCCGCTCTCTGCGGCGGCGATCCAGTCGCGGCCGAGGTCGGAGACGCGCTGCTGCCAGTCGGCGCGTTCGGCGTCGGTCATCCCGCGCCACCAGCGGTCGCTGTCGGCGTAGGTCTTGCGACCCCAACGCTGTTCGACCTCCTCCTTGTACTGGGTGTGGTCGAAACCGTCGAACATGTTCTCTGCCATGAGTTCTTCACCTCCTTTCAATGCGTTGATGGTGTTCTCGACCGATGCGATCTGTCGCGCCAGCCGGTTCTGCTCCTCGCGCAGCAGCGCGAGGTGTGTCTCGAGGGCGGACTCCTCGCTCTGCCGTGAGGTCACCGGGTTCAGCACCTCGGCGATCTGCGGCAGACCGAGTCCGAGCTCGCGCAGCAGCAGGATGCGCTGCAGGCGCACGAGAGCGGACTCGTCGTAATGGCGATAGCCGTTGTGCGCGATGCGCGACGGCGGCAGCAGGCCGACATCGTCATAGTGGCGCAGGGTTCTGCTGGTGGTGCCCGCCAGTCGGGCGATCTCCTGGATCGACCAATCACGACCGGTCATCGCGTCCTCCTTCCGTGGATCCGTTCTGCGATAACTCCACGGTAGAAGTTGACGTTGCGTCAAGGTCAAGCCAGGCCCCAACCGATATTCTTCATCCGCCCGTGACACGAATCGGCCCGCCGCTCGCTACGGTCGTCACGTGCCCGAATCACACTCCTCCCTGCATCCGCTCGCCCTCGCTCCTGTGATCGCTCCGCCGAGCACCGCGGATGAGTTCGCGAAGCGCTTCCTGCACAACCTCAACTTCGACCGGGGCGTCGCGCTGTCGGCATCCAGTGCCAACGATCGCTACCTCGCGCTCGCCCACACGGTGCGCGACTACCTGATGGCGCGCTGGCTCGAAGATGTGCGGCACCAGAAGGAGGTGCAGTCGAAGGGCGTCTGCTACCTCTCGGCCGAGTACCTGCTGGGGCGTCAGCTCGACAACAACCTGCTCGCCGCCGATCTCACGGAGGTCGCGGCCGAAGCCCTCGCCTCGTGCGGCGTCTCGCTCGACGAACTGCGCGCCCACGAGGTCGAGCCCGGCCTCGGCAACGGAGGACTCGGGCGCCTCGCGGCCTGCTTCATCGACTCGCTCGCCACGATGGCCGTGCCGAGCATCGGCTACGGCATCCGCTACGAATACGGCATCTTCCGCCAGACGTTCGTCGACGGGCAGCAGGTCGAGCAGCCCGACGCGTGGCTCGCTCTCGGCTCTCCGTGGGAGTTCGCCCGCCCCGAAGACGCGCAGACCATCGCGTTCGGCGGCCACACCGAGAAGTACGACGACGAGGGCATCACCCGCAGCCGCTGGGTGCCCGCCTGGAACGTGCAGGCGGTGCCCTACAACTACATGGTCCCCGGCTTCCGGAACGGCCGCGTCAACACTCTGCGGCTGTGGAGCGCGGTCGCGACGAGCGCCTTCGACCTGCGCATCTTCAACTCCGGCGACTACGAAGAGGCCGTGCGCGCGCAGACCTACGCCGAGAACATCTCGAAGGTGCTCTACCCCGAAGACTCCACTCCGCAGGGCAAAGAGCTGCGACTGCAGCAGCAGTACTTCTTCGTCGCGGCCTCGATCCACGACTTCCTCGACAACATGCTCGCCGACGGCTTCGACCTCGCGAACCTTCCCGACCGCGTGATCTTCCAGCTCAACGACACCCACCCGGTGATCGCGGTGCCCGAGTTCATGCGCGTGCTCATCGACGAGAGGCACCTCGAGTGGGATGCCGCGTGGGCGATCACCCGGCAGTGCTTCGCCTACACGTGCCACACGCTGCTGCCCGAAGCGCTCGAGGTCTGGCCGGTCGAGCTGCTCGGCCGCCTGCTGCCCCGCCATCTCGAGATCATCTACCGCATCAACGACGAGTTCCTCGTGGCGGTGCGCGAGCGTTTCGGCGACGACGAGATGCTCGTGCGCAACATGTCGATCATCGCCGAGCATCCGGTCCGCTCCGTGCGCATGGCGTATCTCGCCACCGTCGCCGGTGCGAAGGTCAACGGCGTGGCCGAACTGCACTCGCAGCTGCTCCGCGACAAGGTGCTCCATGACTTCGATGCGTTCTTCCCCGGAAAGTTCACCAACGTCACGAACGGCGTCACGCCTCGACGGTTCCTGCGTCTCGCCAACCCCGAGCTCTCGTCCCTCATCACCGCGGCGATCGGCGACGGCTGGACCACCGACCTCGAGCGGCTGCACGAGCTGGAGCCGTTCGCCGAGGATGCCGAGTTCCGCACGGCGTTCGCCGGAGTCAAAGCCGCGAACAAACGCCGCCTCAGCGAGGTGCTGCGCGAGCGCGACGGCGTCGAGATCAGCGACGGCCACATGCTCGACGTCATGGTCAAGCGCCTGCACGAGTACAAGCGCCAGCTGCTGAAGGTGCTGCATATCGTCACGACCTACGAGGGCGTGATCTCGGGCCGCATCGCCGTGTCGGACGTCGTGCCCCGCACCGCGATCTTCGGGGCGAAGGCGGCGCCCGGCTATGCGATGGCGAAGCGCATCATCCACCTGATCAACGCCGTCGGCGAGGTCGTGAACACCGACCCTCGTCTCGAGGGTCGGCTGAAGGTCGTCTTCCCGCCGAACTACAACGTGACCCTCGCCGAACGCGTGATCCCCGCCGCCGACCTGTCGGAGCAGATCTCGCTCGCCGGCAAAGAGGCATCGGGCACGGGCAACATGAAGTTCGCCCTGAACGGCGCGCTCACGATCGGCACGGATGACGGGGCGAACGTCGAGATCCGCGAGCTCGTGGGCGACGACAACTTCTACCTGTTCGGCATGAGCGAGCCCGAGGTCGAGGCCCTCAGCATCCGCGGATACCGACCGCAGGAGTTCTACCAGGCCGACGAGGGCCTGCGTCGGGCGATCGACCTGATCGCCTCCGGCGCGTTCTCACGCGGTGACCGCTCGGTGTTCGAGCCCGTGGTCTCGAACCTGCTCTACGAAGACCGCTTCATGGTGCTCGCCGACTACGCGTCGTACATCGAGGCACAGGGCGCAGTGGATGCTGCGTACGCCGACCAGGATGCGTGGACCCGCTCGGCGATCCTCAACGTCGCGCGCACCGGGTTCTTCTCGTCCGACCGATCGATCCGCGACTACATCGACCGGATCTGGCACACCCCTCCCCTCGTCTGAGGACCCCTGGCCCGTTTGCAGGACCGAAGCACGTCTGCAGGAGCATCTCGGCCAGCCGCTCCTGCAGACGCGCCGGGATCCTGCACACGGCACACTCAGGAATCTCCCTGTTGACAAAGTCGAGATATATCGTGTTACTGTTCTCGAACACGATATATCGTGTTCCCTCGACCCAGGAGAAGCAGACATGACCGAGAAGTGGCTCATCGCCCCCGGCGAAGAACGCGTCATCGACATCGAGAACGTCACCCGACTGAAGATCGGTCTGGTGGGCGGACAGGTCGATGTCATCGCGCACGACGAACCCGGCATCCGCATCGAGGTGCACGGTGTCACCACCAAGGATCTCCGCATCGAAGCCAACGACGGCGAGGTCGAGATCGATCACCCGCAGCTCGGCTGGGACAACTTCCTCGAGGTGTTCCGCAACTTCGGCTCCGGCGGCCCCAAGGCCGAGGTCAGCGTCGCCGTGCCCCGCTCGATCGCCCTCAACCTCGGCGTCGTCAGCGCCGGCGCACTCGTCTCCGGCATCCGTAACGACGCCCGCCTCAACACCGTCTCGGGCGACCTCATCGTCGACACGCTCATCGGCGACCTCACGGTCAACTCGGTGTCCGGCGACGTGCAGGTGCGCGGCCTCACGGGCTCGATCAGTGCGAACAGCGTCTCAGGAGATGTCGCGGTCACCGGCACCATCCGCCGCGCCACGGTCGACATCGTCTCGGGGTCGACGCTGGTCGACGCAGCGGGCGACGTGAACACCATCAACGTCAACTCGGTCTCCGGCGGCACCACCGTGCGCCTCGACGAGTCGCTCGCCGCGAACTACGTCGTGCGCTCGCTGAGCGGTCGCCTGCTGATCGACGGCATCGAGCGCGGCTCCTCCGGAATCAACAACTACACGGGCTCGACCGGCGAGCTGGCGGGTCGCTTCGTCGATCTCCGCGCGAACTCGGTGTCGGGCGGCGTCACGATCCTTCGTCGCACGCCGGCCTCGATCACAGATGATGCGGAGTGGGAAGCATGAGTCCCGCAGTCTTCTCCCACGGCGACCTCAGGCTCTACCTGCTGTCGTTGCTCGCCGAGGCCCCCCAGCACGGATACGGCATCATCCAGGCCCTGACCGATCGCACGGGCGGCACCTACACGCCGAGCGCCGGCACCATCTACCCGCGGCTCGCGAAGCTCGAGGAAGAGGGTCTGGTCAGCAAGACCGTCGACGGTCGCACGACCATCTACTCGATCACGGATGCCGGACGCGCCGAGCTCACGTCACGCGAAGGCGACCTCGCGGGCATCGAGGCGGGTCTCACCGACTCGGTGCGCCTGATCGCCAACGAGGTCCGCCAGAGCGTCAAAGAAGCCATGAAGAGCCTTCGCGCCGACCTGGCCACGGCTGAGAAGGACGACCGCGCAGCATCCAAGTCCCGCCCGCGCACCGCAGGCGACGACGAGCGCATCGTCAGCCGCGAGGAACTGCACCGAGCGGATGCCGTCATCAACGCCTTCCGCGCCCGCGTGCGCACCGACCTCCGCACCCACGTGGCGAAGGGCGGCACGTTGCCGACATCCGTCGTCACGCAGTTGGAGGACGGACTGGATGCCGCAGCGCGAGGCATCACCACCGCCCTGGCGTCGCTCGGGCGCTGACCCCTGCCAAGACCGTCGAAGCCCCTCCCGTCGTATGACGTGAGGGGCTTCGGCGGTTCGGATGGCTGACCTACTCCGTCCAGATCTCCGGCTGGGTGTCCGGCACCGGGTCTTGCAGGGGCACGACGAGCACGGACCTGTGCTGACGATGCGCGAGGCGAGCGGCGACCGATCCGGTGAAGAACTCGCGGATCGACTCTCCGATGCCGCGCTTGCGCGTGCCGACGACGATCAGCTGGGCGTCGAGCTTGGTCGCGAGCTGCTTGATGGCGAGGGCCGGGTCGCCGACCAGCTGGCGGGCGGTCCACGTCAGGCCCGTTCCGTCGAGGGCGGCGGTGGCTTCGGCCTGCACGGCCTCGAACTCGGCTGTTCCGGCGTCGATGTTGATGTCGATGGGTGCCGAGTGCACGTAGCCGTCAGGATCTTCGTAGGTGACGAAGCGCGTGACGTCGACGTGCGCCACCACGAGCGGCACTCGGAGCAGCCGCGCGAATCGCGCCGCTTCTTCGATCACACGCACCGGCTGACCCGGCTGCATCCCGACGATCACGGCCTTCTGCAGTGTCGCGTTCTGCGCGGCCTCATCGGTGGGCCTCGAGGTGTCATCAGTCATGAGGATCGCTCCCTTCACCAGCTGCCAACGGGCCAGTGCGGTCTGGCCGCGTGCTATTCTGAATGCTACTCTTACCGGCCCTCAGCCGGTGTCGTGAATGACTCGGGCAGATGGTTGCCCGCAGCTTAACTCGTGAGGGGGTCTCAGGCATGGGCCGTGGCCGTCAAAAGGCGAAACACACCAAGATCGCCCGCGAACTGAAGTCGTTCAGTCCGTCGGTGAACTACTCGGCGCTCGAGCGCGAGCTCGCGCACCCGAGCGACGCTGAAGACGCATACGTCGACAAGTGGGCCGACGAGTATGCAGACGAAGACGAGGACGAACTCGAAAAGGCCTGACCGCCGATTCGTTCGTCGTCGACTCCCCCGTGCGCTGCACGGGGGTTTCGTCGTGCCCGGAATGCCGGAACTGAGCGCAGCCCGTGCCCTGTCGGTCGCGGACGGACCTCGACCGGCCTGAGAGGATCTCCTCATGGCTCGTGTCGTCTCGCTCTTCCGTCACCCGATCAAGGGCTTCACTCCCGAACCCGTCGACTCCCTGACCGTGCAGTCCGACGGCCGGATCGCGGGCGATCGCGTGCTGGCGTTCCGCTTCGCCGATGCGACCGATCCCGAGCACCGCGACGGGCTCGACCACTGGCCGAAGGCGAAGGGACTCTCGCTGCAGGATTTCCCGGGGCTTGCCACCCTGCGCACCGACTACGACGATGATCGGCAGCGGGTGCGGATCGAGCACAGCGGAACAGTGCTCGTCGAGGCCGGGCTCGACGACTCGGGCCGGGTCGAGCTCGCGGACGCCGTGACCGAGTTCGTGCTCGCGAGTGCCGAAGGCCGACGGATCCGACGCCCGGGGCGACTGCCGCTCGTGCTGGTGGGCGACGGCGTGACATCGAGATTCCAGGACCGCGCTCGCGGCTACGTCTCGGTGCACAGTCGAGGCAGCGTCGACGCCCTGAGCGACGCCCTCGGCTTCGGCATCGACGACCGCCGATTCCGCTCGAACGTCGTCATCGACGACGCCGCCCCCTGGTCCGAGCTCGACTGGACGGGCGAGCTGAGCATCGGCCGGGTGACGTTCCGCGCGGCGGGTCCGATCGTGCGGTGCCTGGCGACACATGCGAACCCCGACACCGGTGTGCGCGATGCGAAGGTGCTCAAGACCCTCACCAGCGACCTCGGGCAAGACGAGCCGACGCTCGGGCGACTGCTGCTTCCGCCCCGGGCCGACACCGACGGATCGGCGGAGTGGGCCGGCGGCACGATCAGCATCGGCGACGAGGTGCGGGCGCACTGAGGCCGCACCGGGTGCCGGGCCTCGCGCCGCGAGTCACCAGCGACCGTGTCGGCGCTCCCAGTCCTCTTCGATCGTGCGGCGACGGCCCGCGACCCACCCGGCGGGGATGACCGCGATCAGCACGCCCACGAGAAGCCACAGCGGGATGAGCCAGCTGTCGGTGAGGTCGTGCAGCAGCCCGATCAGCAGCGGGAACACGGCGGCGACGGCATATCCGATGCTCTGCACGAAACCGCTGAGCGCCACCGCGCTCTCGGGCGTGCGGGAGCGGATGCTGAGCAGCACGAGAGCGAGCGGGAACAGCGCGGCCGCCAGCCCGAAGAACGCCACCCACAGCGGCAGGCCGACCGTCGGGAAGAACAGCATCCCCGCGAGGCCGACGAGACCGCAGCTGATCGCGATGAAGAAGACCGGACGCGTCGCCTGGAACCGCACGATGAGGATGGGCACGAGCAGCGAGCACGGCAGTCCCATGAGACCGAACAGGGACAGCAGCAGACCGGCGTTGGCGGGTGACACCCCACCCACATCGATCATGATCGTGGGGAGCCAGGCGAAGGACACGTAGGCGATCGTCGAGGACGCCGCGAACACGAGCGCGATCGACCACGCCATCGGCAGTCGCCAGAGCCGACCGAAAGCCCGAGGATTCGCGGGCGTCGTCGCGATCGGACCGGTCGCCATGGAGGCGGCATCCGCATCGGTCTCGGCCTCGGCGGCGGCGGGAGCGCTCCGCGGGGTCGCGTCCGCGACCGCATCCGCCCGACTCGTGACCAGCATCGCCACCCACGGCACCAGCGCGATCGCGGCGAACACGCCCCAGAGCCCCAGCGAGACCCGCCACCCCGCCGAGTCGGCGAGGGGCACCGCGACCAGCGGTGGCACGAACGTCGACACGGCCATGGTGGTCGAGTAGACGGTCATCATCAGGCCGAGACGATCGGGGAAGTACTTCTTGACGAGTGGCGGCAGCAGCACGTTGCCGGAACCGACACCCGCGAAGACCACGGCCGTCGCTGCGAGCAGCGATGTCGAGTCGACGGCGAGGCTGCGCAGCAGCAACCCGGCCGCGATCAGCGCGATCGCGACCACCGCCACACGCTCGAGCCCGAAACGCCGCTCGAACAGCGGCGTGAGCAGGCCGAAGACGGCGAAGCACACCGGCGGTGCTGCGCCGATCAGTCCGACGACGACCGACGACACCGCGAAGTCGTCGGAGACGTGGTCGAGCACGGGCGACAAGGATGCCACGGCCGACCGCAACGAGAACGCCACCAGGACGATGCCGACGAGAGCGAGCGCACGACCACGCCAAAGCGGCTGCGCACCCGAGGTCACGAGGTCTGCGACCCCTCCACCCACGCGAGGTACTCGTCGGAGACCGTGCCGGTGACATACCGACCGTCGAAGCAGCTCATGTCGAGATCGCTCAGCACGGAGCCCTCGGTGATCGCAGCCTTGAGGTCTTCGACCTCCTGGTAGACCAGGTGGTCGCAGCCCAGCTCGGTGGCGATCTCGGGGATCGTCCGCCCGTGGGCGATGAGCTCGTGGCGCGACGGCATGTTGATGCCGTAGACGTGCGGATACCGCACGGGCGGCGCCGCGGAGGCGAACGTCACCGAGGTGGCACCGGCATCCCGGGCCATCTGGATGATCTCCTTCGACGTCGTGCCACGCACGATGGAGTCGTCGATCAGAAGCACGTTCTTGCCCTGGAACTCGGTCGACATGGCGTTCAGCTTCTGCCGCACGCTCTTCTTGCGCACGGCCTGACCGGGCATGATGAAGGTGCGGCCGACGTAACGGTTCTTGTAGAAGCCCTCGCGATATTCGATTCCCAGCTTGCGAGCGACCTCCATGGCCGCGGGCCGAGACGAATCGGGGATCGGCATGACGACGTCGATCTTGTCCATCGGCACGTGCTTGGCGATCGTGTCGGCGAGCTTGTCGCCCATCCGCAGGCGGGACTCGTAGACCGAGACGCCGTTCATGACCGAGTCGGGTCGCGCGAGGTAGACGTACTCGAAGGCGCACGGCGCGAGCATCGCGTCCTTCGCGCACTGCCTGCTGTGCAGTTCGCCCTCGTTCGTGATGAAGATCGCCTCGCCGGGTTCGACCTCGCGGACCACCTCGTAGTCGGCGTTCTCGAGCACCAGAGACTCGCTCGCGACGACCCACTCGTCGCGCCCCTCAGCGCCGGGGACGGTCGAGGGACGGCGTCCGAGGATGAGGGGGCGGATGCCGAACGGGTCACGGAACGCGAGCAGACCGTAGCCGGCGATGACCGCGATGACCGCATAGGCGCCCTCGATGCGCTCGTGGGTGCGTTCGACCGCCTCGAAGACCCGCTCGGCGTCGAGGTCGACCGTCGAGGTGGTGTTCTGCAGCTCGCCGGCCAGCACGTTGAGCAGCAGCTCGGTGTCGCTCGAGGAGTTGAGGTGACGGCGGTCGCGCTTGGCCATGTCGGCCGTGAGCTCACGCGTGTTCGTCAGGTTGCCATTGTGGATGAGGATGATGCCGTAGGGCGCGTTCACGTAAAACGGCTGCATCTCCTCCTCGTTCGACGCGGTGCCCTTCGTCGCGTACCGCACATGCCCGAGCCCGACGTTGCCGAGGAGTCCGCGCATGTCGCGCGTGCGGAACGCCTCGCGGACCATGCCCTGCGCCTTGGCGTTGTGCATCACGCCGTTCGCCTCGGCGGTCGCGATGCCCGTTGCATCCTGACCGCGGTGCTGCAGCAGCAGGAGTGCGTCGTAGATGTCCTGATTGACCGGGGCAGAGCCCACCATTCCGACGATGCCGCACATGGACTCTTACTTCGCTCCGTCCGCGTAGGCGCCGACCAGGCGCACCGCTCCACCATCGACGCCCTTGGCGCCCTGTTCGAACTCTCCTGCCGGGCGCGCGCCGAAGCCCACGGTTCCGACCTGCCACGCGGGCATGCCCTCGGCGGCGAGGGCCGCGATCGCGGCATCCTTCTTGTCCGCCGCGATGATCGCGAGGAATCCGATGCCGAGGTTCCACGTGCCCTCCGCCGACTCCAGCGTGGAGCCCGCGATGTCGCTGAGCACGCGGAAGACCGGGCTCGGCGACCAGGTGCTGCGGTCGACCTCTGCCCAGCTGCCCTGCGGGAGCACCCGGGCGAGGTTCGCCGCGATGCCGCCGCCGGTGACGTGACTGAGCGAGTGCACTCCCCCGCCGAGCTGCTCGATCAGCCGCAGCAGCGGGAGCGTGTAGAGGCGCGTCGGCTCGAGAAGAGCCTCGCCCCAGGTCTTGCCGAAGTCCGCGGCGTTGTCGCCGTAGCCGATTCCGGCATTCGTGACGATGTGGCGCACGAGCGAGTAGCCGTTGGAGTGCAGTCCGCTGGACTCGACGGCGAGAACGACGTCTCCGTCCTGCACGCGGTCGGCTCCGAGGATGCCGTCGGCCTCGACGACACCCGTCGCGGCTCCCGCCACGTCGTAGTCGCGCGGACCGAGAAGACCCGGGTGCTCGGCCGTCTCGCCGCCGATGAGCGCGGTGCCGGTGGCGGTGCAGGCCTCGGCGATGCCGCGCACGATGTCGGCGATGCGCTGCGGGAAGACCTTGCCGCACGCGATGTAGTCGGTCATGAAGAGCGGCTTGGCACCCACCACGACGATGTCGTCGACGACCATGCCGACGAGATCCTGGCCGATCGTGTCGTGCTTGTCGATGGCCTGCGCGATGGCGACCTTCGTGCCGACGCCGTCTGTGCTGGTCGCGAGCAGCGGGCGACGGAAGTCGCGCAGGGCGCTCGCATCGAACAGTCCGGCGAAGCCGCCGACACCGCCCAGCACTTCAGGGCCGTGCGTCGCGCGCACGGAAGACTTCATCAGCTCGACGGCGAGATCGCCTGCAGCGGTATCGACGCCGGCTTCGGAATAGGGATTGGTGGGGGAGGCAGCCACGCCACCAGCCTACCGCCCGCGGGGCCCTCCTCTCCCCGCCCTCCATCTCCTACGATGGGGCCATGGCCGACAAGCCGCAGTGGTTGATCCGCGAAGACGCGAGCGTTCCGGTGCTCGTCGCGCTCGCGCTGCGCCAATCCCTCGGCATCCGGGCCCCGGAAGACCTCCCCAGCCTGCGCGATCTGCCCGTCCGAGCACCGGACGCCGTCGAGGTGACGCCCGCGCTGGAGAAGCAGTGGCGCGACTACTGGGACATGACGGTCGAACCCCGTGCGCACCCGTCCGGCGTGCCCCTCGAGCTCATCGAGGGCTTCGACACTCTCGTGGCACTGCCTGCGACGGGGGCCGAGCAGCTCGCTGCGGCGATCGCCCCGCATGCGGAGTCGGCGATGCACTTCGCCCGCGTGGCCCACGATCGCTATGTCGCGTCGATCCGCAGTTCGATGGCGAGCCGGTCGGGCAACGGGAACATCGGCGGCGAGGCCTACCGGGCCTACGCGAGCGCGATCGCCGAATTCGAGCGCGATATCGGGCGACGTGCGCATTCATTCGAGCTCAACGTGCAGGTGCTGCCGTTCTCGCAGCGAGGGATCTGGTGGATCGGCGCTCTCACCGTGGCGGTGACCGACGGGCTGCGCCGCGACGTGGTGTCGTTCGACGCGGCGATCCGACCGATCATCGCAGAGCTCGCCTGACGCGGCCTGCTGTGCGCTGACCGGGTCAGTCGTTCGCGATGATCGTCTCGTGCTCGACCGTGACGACATGATCGTGGCGGCGAGCGACGCGCTCGAGGATCAGCGCGACGATGCTCGCGAGGGCGAAGCCGATCGGCACCGTCCACAGCAGCAGGAATCCGAACACCTGTCCGGGCGGGTAGACGACGTTGACCGCTTCGGAGGGTTCGTAGCTGCCCATCATCGTCAGGATGCCGGCGGCGATGATGCCGAGCACGACGCCGATGCCCATGAACACGCCGAAGCGCGGCACGCGGCGGACGGTCGCCTCGACCGTCTGGGAGGAATCGTGGGAGGACATGCATCCATTCTCCCACCGTTGCCTGTGGGTCGCTCCCCCACGTGCGCAGAGCATCGCCCTCCCGCGTGCGCTGCGGGGAGGGCGATGCGGCTCTGCGGAGGATCAGACCTCGGTCGGGACCTCGGCGTCGGTCGGCTTCGCCACAGTGCGGCGCCCGATCAGCACGCCTCCGCCGACGGCGAGCACGACGATCACCAGGCCTCCGACGATCCACGGCCACACCGGGGCGCTGTCGGTGTCCGCGGCAGCCGTGACGGATGCGGCGGCTGCCGTGCCCTGGGACTCGGCGGGCTCGTCCTCTGCCGGAGCCACGACACCGCACTCGGCCGCGACAGGGATCTGCGCGGTCACCGGGTCGAGCTCCTCGCCGGCGGCATAGGTGCCGAAGGCGGCGGCCCCTGCCTCGGTGAGGGAGGTGGGAACCCCGTCGAGCGACAGCATTCCGTCGACGACAGTCGTGTCTCCGAGCGCGAACTCGGCGAGACGGACATCCTTCTGGTCGACGCTCTGTCCGTCCTGCGTGGTGCCGAGCACGTCGAACACGAGATAGCCGGTATCGCCAGCGAGCTCGAGGCGGGCGTTGGCCAGAGTCGTGTTCAGCGCGCCATCATGACCCGTGAAGTTGATGCTGCCACCGAACCCGACGAGCCCCGCGAGGGTCTCGTCGTCGAACGAACCCGCCCCGTTCGACCACACGAAGGCGGGGTACTCGTAGACCACATCGGTCAACGTCCAGCCCCCGGCCGCGATGCCCTCGATGTAGGTGCGGAACGATTCCTTGTATCCCCATTCGAGAGTCGCGCCGTCGACCGTGCACGCCCCGATCACCGCAGCCTCCCGCGTCAGGGTGAACTCGAGACCGCGAACCACCGACCCCTGCAGGGTCAGCGTGTGCGGACCGTCCTCGAGACTGGCCGGCAGCGAGCCTGACCAGGTCGCGATGCCCGACGCATCCGCCGAGATCGTATCGAGCAGCACCGGGGTCGAGTACACGACGACCTTGATGCCGGTCTCGTTCGGCTGGAATCCCGATGCCGAGAACGTCGCCGACTTTCCTGACTGCAACGCCGCGAGCTCCTCGTCAGTGATCTCGATGCCCGTCGTCGCCGGCGGTGCGCTGGGGAGCGTGGCCTTCGGCTGCACCACGGCAGCCGCAACCGTTCCGGTGGTGCCGGTCGGAGCCGCCGCAACCGAGCCGATCGTGAACGACACGGGATCCAGATTGGTCGAGAAGCCCGCAAGCACGCGGTCACGCCCCTCGGCCGTCAGCGACGCGGGCACGCCCGAGTAACTCACCGCGCCGTTCGCCGTCGTGATGGCGGCTCGGGACAGGTCGAGCGTCGCGAAGGGCACCTGGGCGCCGCCATGCGTCACGGACAGCGTCGCCGCGCCTGCGGAGGTGACGGTGACCTGCGGGTTCGACACCGTGACATCGAGGACGCCGCTGTGACCGGTGAAGCGCACCGAGCCGCGATAGATCACACTGCCGAGACCGGTCGCCGCGTTGTAGTCACCGCCGACCGTCTGGCCGAACTGGAACACGCCGTTCGAACGGGTCGCCCCGCCGGATACGTCGATCGCCCCCTTGGCGATACCGCCGACGACATACTCCGTGAAGGACGTCGAGATGCCCCACCGCAGCGAGCCGCCAGGCACCGAGACCGCCGGCGAGGTCGGAGTCGTCGGGTTCGGAGGCGTCGGCGGGGTCTCGGGCTTCTCGCCGAACAGGCCCTTCCACTGTGCATCCGTGATCTTGACGGTCGAGCGTGCGTGGATCGTCTCCGCGGTCGGGAGGGTGTGCTGCCGCCACGCGACGACCTCATAGGTCTTCGTGCGGTCGAGGCTCTCGGCCGACGCGTTGAGGTCGACGGAGAACGCGCCCCACTCGATGCCCTGCACGAACTTCATCGCGAGGAAGCCACCTTCGGCGGTGACCTGCGCCTCCGTGCCCTTCTCGATCAGAGCGACGTACGCACCCGTCACGTCGCCGAGTCTCGAACCGGTGGCAGTGACGGTGAGACCGTCAGCCGCGCTCGCGGACTTCACCGCGGTGGTGAGAGCCGGAGCATCCGGAGCACCCAACAGCGCGTTCCACTGTGCATCGGTGATCTTGACGGTCGAGCGTGCATGGATCGTCTCCGCGGTGGGGAGGGTGTGCTGCTGCCACGCGATGACCTCATAGGTCTTCGAACGATCGAGAGCATCAGCGGCCGCAGTCAAGTCGACGGCGAACGCGCCACCCGTGATGTTCCGCACGTACTCCATCGCGAGGAAGCCACCCCCGGCGGTGACGTCGGCTTCGGTGCCCTTCTCGATCAGAGCGACGTACGCACCCGTCACGTCGCCGAGATTCTTGGCTGCTGCAGAGACGGTGAGACCGTCAGCCGCGCTCGCGGACTTGACCGCGGTCGCGAGAGCCGGAGCATCCGGAGCACCCAACAGCGCGTTCCACTGTGCATCCGTGATCTTGACGGTCGAGCGTGCATGGATCGTGTCCGCGGTCGGGAGGGTGTGCTGCTGCCACGCGATGACCTCATAGGTCTTCGAACGGTCCAGGACGTCGGCCGCCGCGTTGAGGTCGACGGCGAACGCGCCACCGGTGATGTTCCGCACGTATTCCATTGCAAGGAAGCCGCCGCCGGCGGTGACATCCGCCTCCGTGCCCTTCTCGATCAGAGCCACATACGCACCCGTCACGTCGCCGAGTCTCGAACCGGTGGCAGTGACGGTGAGACCGTCAGCTGCCGTCGCGGACTTCACCTTCGCCGTGAGCGAGGCCGCGGGCGTGGTGGGGGTGGGGAGCAGTGCGTCCCACTGCGCATCCGTGATCTTCACCGTCGAGCGGGCGTAGATCGTGTCCGCAGTCGGGAGGGAGTGCTGCTGCCACGCGATGACCTCATAGGTCTTCGAACGGTCCAGGGTCTCAGCAGCCGCAGTCAGATCGACGGCGAACGCGCCCCCGGTGATGCTCCGCACGTACTCCATCCCCAGGAAGCCACCACCAGCCGTGACATCCGCCTCCGTGCCCTTCTCGATCAGCGCCACATACGCACCGGTGACATCACCCAGCTTCGAACCGGATGCCGTGACAGTGAGACCGTCAGCTGCCGTCGCGGACTTCACGGTCGATGTGAGCGAGGCCGAGGCGTTGCCGTAGTTGAGGGCGACGCTCTTCTCCTGCGTCGCATTGGTGACGCCGCCGGCGCCATAGGTGTACACGCCATAAGAGCCCGGCGTCGCCGGAGCATCCTTCAGCGTCAGGGTCGCCTGGAAGGTGCCGTCGGCGGCGATGTCGACCCACTGCGCGCGGATCGCGGCCTGGAACTGCGCGGGAACCTGATTCAACACGCTCTCTGCGAGCGCCCACGCCTGCGAGCCGACCGAACGCGTCGAGCCGGCCGCGCCCGTCGAGGGCTGCCAGGTCGAGGCGAAGTTGCCGAACACGACGTACGTGCCCTGCGGGAGATTCGCGGGAATCGGCATGCCGCGGCCACCGACGTTCGCAGTCGGGTCATACCCCGAGCCCTTCACGACGACCTTGTCACCCGGCTTCAGCGCGTTGGCCCCGGCCGGAGTCGTGCCGTCAGCGAGGAACACCTGGATCGCAGGCTCGGCCGGAGTCGTCGGCTCGATGGCATCCCAGTCCGCGTCGCTGACCGTGACCGCCGCGCGAGCGAGGATCGTCTGGGCGCTCGGCAGCGTGTGCTGCGTCCAGACGATCACCTCGTAGCTCTTGGTGCGATCGAGATCTGCCGCCTTCGCCGTGAGATCGACCGAGAACGCACCACCCGTGATGCCGCGAACGTATTGCATGGCGGCGAACCCGCCCCCTGCAGTCACGTTCGCCTCGGTGCCCTTCTCGATGACCGCCGCATAGACGCCCGACGCCGAGCCGAACGAGGAGCCGGTCACGGTCGTGGTGATGCCGGGGTCACCCGTCGCGACCGCCGAAGCGACAGTGATCTTGGGTGCGCCCGAGTAGTTGAGGGCGACGCTCTTCTCCTGAGCGGCGTTGATGACTCCACCGGCGCCGTAGGTGTAGATGCCGTAGGCGCCGGGGGCGGCCGCGGCGTCCTTCAGCGTCACTGTCGCCTCGAACGTGCCGTCGGCTGCGATGTTCACCCACTGGGCGCGGATCGCGCCCTGGAACTGCGTCGGAACCTGGTTCAGAACCGTCTCGGACAGCGCCCACGCCTGAGCCCCGACCGAGCGCGTTGCTCCCGCGGCGCCCGCGGAGGGCTGCCAGGTCGACGCGAAGTTGCCGAACACGACATACGTGCCCTGCGGGAGGTTCGCCGGAATCGGAACGCCGCGGCCCCCGACGTTCGCGGTCGGGTCGTAACCCGAACCCTTCACGACGACCTTGTCGCCCGCCTTCAGTGCGGTCGTGCCGGCCGGCGTCGTGCCGTCAGCCAGGAACACTTCGATCGCTGGTGCAGCGGGGTTCGTTCCGGGGTCGGTTCCGGGGTCGGTGCCCGGGTCGGTTCCTGGATCAGTACCCGGATCGGTTCCGGGGTCCGTGCCCGGATCGGTTCCGGGGTCCGTGCCCGGATCGGTTCCTGGATCAGTACCCGGGTCCGTACCCGGATCGGTTCCGGGATCGGTACCTGGATCGGTACCCGGGTCGGTCGTCTCCACACCGAAGACCGCATCCCACTGCGCACCCGAGATGGCGACGTCGCCCCGGGCATAGATGGTCTGAGCGTTCGGCACCGAGTGCTGCTGCCAGATGAGCACCTCGTACACCTGAGTGCGGTCGAGCCCGGCTGCGGCGGCGGTCAGTGTGAAGGCACTCGCGCCGGCGGTCACCGCGGGGAACGGCTGCGCGAAGGCCGCGTACCCGCCGCCGGGGCCTGAGAGCCCAGCTTCGGTGCCCTTCACGATGAGCGCTGCATAGATGCGCGTGACGTCGGGCAAGCCCGAGGCGTCGACCTGCACCGTGATGCCAGCCGTGTCGACCGAGGTCACGGACGTCGCGACAGTCCCGCTCGCTGCGTGCGCGGGGGGAACGATCACCGCACCGGCCGCTATCAGAAGGAGGGAGACGAAGGCGGCGACCAGCACGCGTATGCGGCTGCTCCCCGTGGATGCTGTGGCTGTGGCGTTCACGATTCTCCAGGCTCCGAGGCGCGCGAAATCGATGCGCGCCGGCGGTGCCGCTGTGCGGTCGGGCGAGAGGGTGATTGTTGGTTAGGCTTAGCTAAGTAAGCTCCATTCCTGAGAATAGAGGCGGCCGTGAGGCCGAGTCAAGTTTTAGGATAGCCTTGCCTAATGCGACGCGCCTCAGCCCTTCTCCTCGCCGCCGCTCTGGCCGTCGGTCTGGCCGCGTGCGCAGACCCGGGAGCCTCCGCCGCACCGCAGCAGAGCGAGACCGCGCACGCGTGCCCCCAGGCATCCGTTCCCCTCGCCGAGCTGGATCTCGTCGACGACGTGCGCGGCGCGACCGGTGGATCCACGGCCTGTCTCTCGAACCATGCGATCGAGCCGGTCGCCGACGACACCGCCCCGGAACTCCCCGTGACCGTCACCGACACCGAGGATCGCGAGGTCGAGATCACGGACGTCGACCGCATCCTGCCGATCGACATCTCGGGCACGATCGCCTCGACCGTCTTCGCCCTGGGCCTCGGCGATCAGGTCGTCGGCCGCGACTCGTCGACGATGTTCGCCGGCACCGAAGAACTCCCCGTGGTCACCAAGACCGGCCACACGCTCAATGCCGAGGCGATCCTCGAACTCGCTCCGACGATCATCCTCACCGACACCACGATCGGCCCGAAGGAGATCCGCCAGCAGCTGCGCGACGCCGGCATCGCGGTCGTGGTGATCTCGAGCGACCGGCGACTCGACACGACCGACGAGCTGGTCACCGAGATCGCCGCGGCGCTCGGCGTGCCTTCGCGCGGGGCCGCGCTGATCGAGCGCCTCGACGCCGACCTCGACGATGCGCTGGCCGAGATCGCCGAGGTCGCGCCGTCCGACGTCGACGACCGGGCGCGGATGCTGTTCCTCTACGTGCGCGGCAATGCGAACATCTACTACATCTTCGGCGAGGACTCTGGTGCCGATTCTCTGATCGACGCCGTCGGCGGGGTCGATGTCGCGGCCGAGATCGGATGGACCGGCATGAAGCCGATGACCGCCGAAGCGCTCGTCGCCGCGAAGCCCGACGTGCTCGTGATGATGACCGACGGACTCGAATCGGTCGACGGCATCGACGGCCTGATCGAGCGCATCCCGGCGATCGCCGAGACTCCCGCAGGAGCGAACCGGCGCGTGATCGACATGGCCGACAGTGAGATCCTCAGCTTCGGCCCTCGATCGGCCGACGTGATCGGCGCACTCGCTCGAGCACTCTACGCACCCGAGTCCGCGACCGCCGAGTCCGCGAAGTGACCGGCGAGGTCGTCACCCGCACGCCGTCGCGTCATCTCGGGCTGCGCTTCACGCTCGTCATCATCGGCCTCGTCGCCGCCCTCCTCGTGACCTGCATCGCGTCGATCACGAGCGGCCAGTACTCGCTCTCCCCCACCGACCTCATCGGGGTGCTGCTGCGCGGCATCGGCATCGACACCGCCTGGGCACCCACCCAGGCGGCCGACTACGGCGTGATCTACAACCTGCGTCTCCCTCGCCTGGTGCTCGGCCTGCTCGTCGGTGCCGCCCTCGCGGTGTCAGGCGTGCTCATGCAGGCGATCTTCGGAAATCCGCTGGCGGATGCCGGGGTCGTCGGCGTCTCGTCCGGTGCTGCCCTCGGCGCGGCGGCGAGCATCACGCTGGGGCTCGCGTCGTTCGGCATGTGGACCACCCCCGCGTTCGCCTTCCTCGGCGGGCTCGCGGCCGTGCTCGCCGTCTACTTCATCAGCCGGTCCGGCGGCCGCACCGAGGTCGTGACGCTGCTGCTGACGGGCATCGCGATCAATGCGATCGCGGGCGCCGGCATGGCCTTCCTCACCTTTCTCGGCACGACGTCGACGCGTGAGCAGATCGTGTTCTGGCAGCTCGGATCGCTCAACGGCGCACTCTGGTCGAACGTCGCCCTGGTCGCGCCGCTCGTCGCCATCGGTGTCGTCGTCGCACTGATCGTGTCACCGCAGCTCGACCTCTTCGCCCTCGGCGAGCGCACCGCCCGGCACCTCGGCGTCAACGTCGAGCTGCTGCGGATGGTCGTGATCGTCACGGTCGCGATCCTCGTGTGCGCCGCGGTGGCCTTCGCCGGCATCATCGGGTTCGCGGGCCTCGTCGTGCCACACCTGATGCGCATGATCATCGGGCCCGCGCATCTGCCGCTGATGATCACCTCGGCGCTCGGCGGCGCGCTGCTGATCGCGGTCGCCGACCTCGTCGCACGCACCGCCGTGCCGCTGGCCGACCTGCCGATCGGCATGATCACCTCACTCGTCGGCGGACCGTTCTTCCTGTGGCTGCTCGTGCGCACGCGCCGCCGGTCGGGAGGATGGGCATGAACGCTGTTAATGCCACGACCCGCCTGGAGGCGACCGGCGTCACCGTGCTCGTCGGCGGCGGGCGCGCGATCCTCGACGACGCGTCGATCGAGATCAGGGCCGGCGAGAGCCATGCGCTGGTCGGGCCCAACGGCGCGGGCAAGACGACTCTCTTCGGGGTCCTGTCCGGAGATGTCATGCCGAGCACGGGAGACGTGCTGCTCGACGGGGTGCCGATCGACGGCATCCGCGCTCAGGACATGGCGCGAGCCAGGGCCGTGCTGCTGCAGGAGAACGCGGTGTCGTTCTCATTCAGCGCCGAGCAGGTCGTGCGCATGGGACGAGCCCCGTGGGCACGCACCGGCGCTGCTCACGATGACGACGAGATCGTCGCTGCCGCGATGGCATCGACCGAAGTGCTGCCTCTCGCCCCTCGCGGAGTCACCTCGCTCTCGGGCGGCGAGCGCGCCCGCGTTGCGCTGGCCCGAGTGATCGCGCAGAGCACCGGAATCCTTCTGCTCGACGAGCCGACGGCGGCACTCGATCTGAAGCATCACGAAGACGTCATGCGGCTCATTCGAGGGCAGGCGGATGCCGGTCTCGCTGTCGCGATCGTGCTGCACGACCTCAACGCCGCACTCGCGCACGCGGATCGCGTGACGCTGCTGTCGGAGGGCCGGGTCGCCGCAACGGGTGCCGCTGCCGACGTTCTCACGGCCGAGCGGATCGAGGCCGTCTACGGACAGCCGGTCGACGTGTTCCCGCATCCGGCGACGGGTGTGCCGCTGGTGGTCGCGCGCCGCAGTCGCTGACCGGGTCGCTTCAGGGGCGAAGGGGCAAGACGTCCGAGAGGTCGGCGCGGGTGCCGGAGGCGCTGACCCGGCCCGAGCCCGCGGCATCCGCCCAGTGCTCCGTGCCCGTGGCGACGGCGATCCACGTCGCGGGGTCCATCTCGACGACGTTCGGCGGGGTGCCACGCGTATGCCGAGGGCCCTGGATCACCTGCACGGCGCCGAACGGCGGCACCCGCACCTCGACGCTGTTGCCCGGAGCCTTCTCATCGAGCAGCTGCAGCAGGTACCGCACGGACGTCGCGAGGTCGGTGCGCTGCGGCTTGTCGCCGGCGGCATCCGCTCGGCGCACCGCATCGAGTGCGGCGCGCCCCGCGATGATGTCGATCTTCCTGGAGGGCATGGTGACCAGGCTACGCCGGGGCCATTCGCCCTGGATGCGCGCGCTTCGAAAGGAGATGCGCGCTTCCGAAGGAGAGATTTCCCGAATTCGGCCTTCCGAAGCGCGAATCTCCTTCGCTGGCGCACACGCCGCCCGCCTCCATCCCGGCGCACAGGAATAGGCTCGAGGCGATGAGCCAGAATCCCGACACCCTGCACGGCGCGAGAGCCGAGCTGCTCGCCGCGGCGCAGCGCAGTGCGGGCTGGACGAGACCCCTCCCTCCTGTCGACGGCACGGCCCACCCGGCATCCGTGCTCGTGCTGTTCGGAAGGCTCGACAGCATCCCGGCTCAAACAGACACCGCGACCATGGCCGCAGACCTCGATGTGCTGCTGCAGCGCCGAGCCGCCACGCTGTCGTCGCACCCCGGGCAGGTGTCGTTCCCCGGCGGCCGGGCCGAGGACGCCGATGCGGATGCCGTCGCCACCGCCCTGCGCGAAGCCGAAGAGGAGACGGGGCTCGACCCGGGCGGCGTCGAGATCCTCGCCACTCTCTCGGAGATCCCGCTCGCCGCGAGCAACCACATGGTCACCCCGGTGCTCGGCTGGTGGCGTTCACCATCGCGCGTCGCGGCCGTGGATCACGCGGAGACGGTCGACGTGTTCCGTGTGCCCGTGGCGCAGCTGCTCGACCCGACGACCCGGTTCACATCGACGATCCACCGCATGGGTCGCACCTGGAAGGGGCCGGCGTTCGATGTCGACGGCACGATCGTGTGGGGCTTCACGGCCATGGTGCTCGATGCACTGTTCGACGCGGCCGGCTGGACCGTGCCGTGGGACCCGTCGGTCGAGCGCCCGGTCGAGCTCTGACCCGGTCTCGCGCCGCAACCCGCCGAAACGCGCCCGCCCGCCTCGGTAGTCTGGACGGGTGAAGATTCTCGTCCTCGGTTCCGGTGCCCGTGAGCACGCGATCATCCTCGCTCTGCGAGCAGAGACCGCGGAGCACGAGATCTTCGTCGCCCCCGGCAACGCCGGAATCGCGCAGGATGCGACGCCGGTCACCCTCGACATGCTCGACGGGGCGGCCGTGACCTCGTTCGCCAACGAGCACGCCGTCGACCTCGTGGTCATCGGGCCCGAGGCCCCTCTCGTCGCCGGCGTCGCAGATGTGCTGCGCTCGCACGGCATCCCCGTGTTCGGCCCCGGCAAAGCTGCCGCGCAGCTCGAGGGCTCCAAGTCGTTCGCGAAGCGGATCATGGATGCCGCGGGCGTGCCCACCGGTCGTGCGGTGCGCGCCACCACGACCGCCGAGGTCGAGGCCGCGTTCGACGAGCTCGGCGCCCCGTACGTGGTCAAGGCCGACGGGCTGGCAGCAGGCAAGGGCGTCATCGTCACCGCCGACCGCGCAGACGCGCTCGCCCATGCCGAGCACTACCTGCCCTCCGGCCCCGTGCTCATCGAGGAGTTCCTCTCCGGCCCCGAGGTCTCGCTGTTCTTCCTGAGCGACGGCGACACCGTGCGCGCGCTCAGCCCGGCCCAGGATTTCAAGCGTGCGCTCGACGGCGACGAGGGCCCCAACACGGGTGGAATGGGTGCGTACTCGCCCCTGCCGTGGCTCGCCGAGCAGTTCGGCAGCGAGCAGGCCTTCGTCGACGAGGTCACTCGAGATGTCGCCCTGCCCGTGATCCGTCAGCTCGACGAGGAGGGCACCCCGTTCATCGGCTTGCTCTACGCCGGCCTCATCCTGACTCCCGCCGGTGTGCGCGTGATCGAGTTCAACGCCCGCTTCGGCGACCCCGAGACGCAGATCGTGCTCCCGCGCCTCGTGACCCCGTTGTCCGAGCTGCTGCTCGCCGCAGCATCCGGCACCCTGGAAGACCAGCCAGAGCCGGTCTTCAGCGATGACGTCGCCATCACGGTCGTCCTGGCCAGCGAGGGCTACCCCGAGGCACCGCAGACCGGGCGCCCGATCGAGGGTCTGGCCGAGGCCGCGGCCGTCGAGGGCGTGCGACTCGTGCACGCAGCGACCGCCAGCCCTGATGCACCCGGCGGCTCGCTGATCGCGACCGGCGGTCGCGTGCTGAACGTCGTCGCCGTGGCATCCGACTTCCGCACCGCCCGCGACCGGGCCTACGAGGCGATCGGCCGCATCACTCTCGAGGGTTCGCACTTCCGCACGGACATCGCCGCTCGCGTCGCGGAATAACTCGCCCCGTCGTCTCTTTCCTGCCGATTCGCGCAGGTACTCCGCCATTCCGGACACGGACGGTTGACACCGGGAGCTTTCTTCAAGAAAGTGAGCGGATGCCGCTCCGCTCCGACTGGTCGACAGCCACGTGTCCGATCGCCCGCTCCGCCGATGTGCTCGCCGACCCCTGGGTGCTGTTGATCCTGCGCGAGCTGTTCTCGGCTCGCACGCGCTTCGATGAGCTGCGCGAAGCCACCGGAGCCGCCGACTCCGTGCTCGCCCGACGTCTCACCTCGATGACCGAGGCGGGCCTGGTCGCGCACGACGATCCCGGCTATCGGCTCACCGACGCCGGACGCGAGACCCTCCCGATCCTCCACGCCTACGCGCGATTCACGCGCGCGCTCGATCCGGACGGCCCCTGGGGGCTGACGATCAGCTGCGCGCGCTGCGGCGCGATCGCCGCATCCGCCGACTGGTGCGCGGAATGCGCCGCTCCGCTGGATGCCGACAGCACTCGCTGGGCGCGGCGCAGCATGGGCGGCGAGCCGTTCGCCCTCGCTTCGGGCAGCGCAGCATGACCGCCGAATCGGTCGAGGAGCCGAGCGGCCTTCCGACACCCCCTCAGCCTGCGATGCCGCAGCGCCGAATCCATCCCGCGTGGATCGTCGCACTCGTCGCACTGATCGCCCTGATCGGAGCCGCCGGGTTCCGTGCGGCACCCGGGGTGCTGATGCTGCCCCTGCAGGACGAGTTCGGCTGGACCACCGCCGAGCTCTCGCTCGCGGTCACGGTCAACCTGCTGCTGTTCGGCCTCACCGCGCCGTTCGCCGCAGCCCTCATGCAGCGTTTCGGCATCCGCGCCGTCACCGTCACCGCTCTGTTCGTGATCGGCGCGGGTGCGGCCCTGAGCGTCTTCGTCGCCACCCCGGCGCAGCTGATTCTGACCTGGGGCGTGCTCATCGGACTCGGCACCGGCTCGATGGCGCTGGTGTTCGCGGCCACGATCACCGACACCTGGTTCGCGACGAGGCGCGGCCTGGTCTCGGGTGTGCTCACCGCCGGCAGCGCGACCGGACAGCTCCTCTTCCTGCCTGTGATCGCCACGGCGGCCGAGGACATCGGGTGGCGCGGAGCATCGCTGATCATCGCCGGGGGTGCGCTCGCGGTCGTTCCCCTGGTCTGGATCTTCGTGCGCAACCGTCCGAGCGATCTCGGCGTCAACCGCTACGGCGACACCGGCCCCGTCACCGTGGCTGCGCGGCCGAAGGGCAGTGCGTGGGGCGCCGCGCGCCTCGCGATCACCACGCTGCGCGACGCCGCACGCACCAAGACGTTCTGGGCTCTGGCGATCGGGTTCGCGATCTGCGGGGCGACGACCAACGGCCTGATCGGCACGCACTTCATCCCCAGTGCCCACGACCACGGGATGGCGACGACCACCGCCGCGGGCCTGCTCGCGGTCGTGGGGATCTTCGACATCGTCGGCACGGTGTTCTCGGGCTGGCTGACCGATCGGGTGAACCCCCGCATCCTGTTGGCCGCGTACTACGCGCTGCGCGGCGTGAGCCTGCTCTTCCTGCCGAGCCTGCTGTCAGCCGAGGTGCAGCCGAGCATCATCGTGTTCATCGTGATCTACGGCCTCGACTGGGTCGCGACCGTGCCGCCCACCATCGCACTGTGCCGCGAGGTCTTCGGCGATCGGGGCCCTCTCGTGTTCGGCTGGGTGTTCGCCTCGCATCAGATCGGCGCCGGCATCGCGTCGTTCCTCGCGGGCATGGTGCGCGACCACACCGGTCAGTACACCGTCGCCTGGTTCGCGGCCGCCGGTCTGTGCGCCGTCGCCGCGCTGGTGAGCGCCACGATCCGCCGGCATCCGGCCCAGGTCGCGTCCGACTGACCGCCGCCCCTCGCCGCACACGGACGAAGGCCCCCTCCCGAACGGGGAGGGGGCCTTCGACACAGGCGAACCGGTCAGAGCACCTTCGAGAGGAAGTCCTTCAGGCGCTCGTTCTTCGGGGCTCCGAACAGCTCGGCGGGCGGCGCCTCCTCGACGACGACACCGGCATCCATGAAGACGGTGCGACCCGAGACCTCGCGCGCGAAGCCCATCTCGTGCGTCACAAGCACCATCGTCATGCCGCCGGACGCGAGGTCGCGGATGACCTGCAGCACCTCGCCGACCATCTCGGGGTCGAGGGCGCTCGTGGCCTCGTCGAAGAGCATGATCTCGGGGTCCATCGCCAGCGCGCGAGCGATCGCGACGCGCTGCTTCTGACCACCCGACAGGGATGCCGGCTTGGCGTCGGCCTTCTCGGCCAGCCCCACGCGATCGAGCAGCGCCAGAGCGCGCTCCTTCGCCTGGGCCTTCGACAGCTTGCCGAGCTCGACCGGTGCGAGCGTGATGTTCTCGAGCACGGTCATGTGCGGGAACAGGTTGAAGTGCTGGAACACCATGCCGATGCGCTGACGCACCTCATCGAGCTGGACGCTCTTGTCGGTCAGATCGACGCCGTCGACGACGACGTGACCAGACGTCGGCTCCTCGAGCTTGTTGAGGCACCGCAGCAGAGTGGACTTGCCCGAACCCGACGGACCGATGACCGCCACCACCTCGCCGTCCTCGACGGTCAGGTCGATGCCCTTGAGCACATGGTTGTCGCCGAACGACTTGTGCAGGTCTCTGACTTCGATCTTGCTCATGCGTTGAACTTCCTCTCCAGGCGGTTCGCGAGCAGCGTCAGCAGCGTGATCACGACGAAGTAGATGATGGCGACGATCGTCAGCACCTGAGCGGACAGGTACGTCGAGGCGATGATCTGACGCGACACGAACGTCAGCTCGGCCAGGCCGATGACGCTGATCAGCGACGTGTCCTTGAGGGTGATGATGCCCTGGTTGACGAACGACGGGATCATGATGCGGAACGCCTGCGGCAGCACGACCTTCTGCATGGTCTTCCAGTGCCCGAGGCCGAGCGAACGCGATGCCTCCGCCTGACCGGGGTCGACGGCCTGGATGCCGCCGCGGATGATCTCGGTCATGTACGCACCCGTGTTCAGCGAGAGCGTGATCGCCCCGGCGACGAACGGGTTGAACGTGAGCCCGGGGAACAGCTGCGGGATGGCGAAGAACACGAAGAACGCCTGCACCAGGATCGGCGTGCCGCGGAACACGTAGACGTACGCGGTCGCGACCCAGCGGAACGGCGCGAAGGCCGAGACACGACCGAACCCGAAGATGAGGCCGAGGATGAACGCCGCCACGATCGCGACGAGCGTCGCGAGGATCGTGAGCCAGAGGCCCTCCATGAGAGCGGGCCAGTACTTCACGGCCACGGAGAAGATGTCGGTCGCCTGCGTGGTCTCCTCGCCGCCGGCGAGGTAGCTGTCGACGATCTCGTCGTACTCGCCGGATGCCTGGAGGTTCTCGAGCCCCGCGTTGAACATCTCGACCAGCTCAGGGTTCTGGCCCTTGTTGACCGCGAAGCCGTACTCGCCGCCGAGCTCCGGCTCGCCGATCAGGCGGAAGCCCGATCCCTGCTGGATGCCGTAGGCGAGCACCGGGAAGTCCTCGAAGTAGCCGACGGCCTGGCCCGCCTTGACGGCATCCACCATGTCGGTGGTGTCCTGGTACGGCGTGATGCGGAAGCCGAACTCGTCTTGGTTCTCCTCGGCGAACGTCTGCCCCTGCGTGCCGGTCTTGACCGCGACCGCCTCGCCGTCGAGGTCATCGAGCGACTGGATGTCGCTGGACTCCAGCACGCCGAGCTGGATGCCGCTGGTGAAGTACGGCTCGCTGAAGTCGAACGTCTTCTCGCGCTCCTCGGTGATCGACATGCCTGCCATGACGGCGTCGACCTGGTTGGCCTGCAGCGCCTGCACCGCGGCGTCGAAACCGAGCTGACGGATCTCGACCTTGAAACCCTGGTCTTCGGCGATGGCGCGAAGCAGGTCCATGTCGATGCCGACGAGTTCGCCGTCGGGAGAGGTGAACTCGAACGGCGCGAACGTCGTGTCGGTGCCGATGACGTAGGTCTCGGAATCGTCTGCGGCAGTCGCCGCGGATGCTCCGCCGAGCAGGGCACCGGCCGCGATGAACGCCGTGAGCGCCATCGCCCCGACGGTGCGTCCGAACGCGCGCAGGCGCGCAGACGCAGGAGAGGGATTTCGGATCACGACGGATGCTCCTCGGATCGGATGGGCGACAGGATGCTGCCACCGGGATGGTCGTCGACCATCAACCCTAACCGGCGACGGCGTGTCGCCGTGTTCGCTCGACCCTTGGGGCCGTCCGATCAGAGGGTGATCCAGTATCGCCGGAGCATCGCGTGGCCGCGTGCGGACTGGTCGCTGACGTCCTGCAGCACGCCTCCGGCGCCTTCGATCGTGCGGTAGGACCCGACGTTGTCGTCGTCGCACGTGACCAGCACGCGCTCGAGTCCGAGCTCCCGGGCGCGCTCGAGTCCGAGCCGCAGGGCGGCCGACGCGTAGCCTCGACGGCGCCGCGACTCCCGCACCGAGTACCCGATGTGACCGCCCGCCTCGCGGAGCCACTCGTTGAGGTCGTGCCGGAACGAGAGGAAGCCCACGACCTCGCCCTCATCCACGACCCAGTACAGGTCGTTGTGCACGGCATCGTCGGGCAGCTCGGCCGTGGTGTCGGAGAGGAGAGCCGACTTCTCGATCAGAGCATCGAGCGTCGCGCGATCAGGGGTGACCGGCGACTGCAGACCCGATCCGTCGACGTGACCGTCACCGAATTCGGCGACGGCCGCCGCCCAGGAGTCGAACAGGTCGGTGGTGGGCCTCGTGAGCTCGATCGTCATCGCACGATGAGATCACACCGGGGCCGTCTCTCGCAAAACCGGTCAGAGAGAGCCGGGTCTTCCGCACCATTGTGCAGAAGACCCGGCTCGTCGTCGGGCCTGGGTCAGGCCGCGGGAGCGGGCGCCTCCGCGGGGGCGGATGCCGCGGCATCCGCCTTGTCGTAGCGACCGAGGAAGAGCGAGGCGACGAGCGCGACGACCATCACGCACGCCGGCAGCAGGATCGCCTGCGACATCCCGGCTGCGAACCCCTCGGCGACCTCGGGCGGCAGCGAGCCGCCGCTGATGCCCGAGGGCGCATCGGCGAGCCCAGGCAGGTTCGCCTCGAGACGCGACTGCATGAACGTCGCGATGGACGCCGAGCCGATGACCGATCCGATGGTGCGGGTCGTGTTGTAGATGCCCGCCCCGGCACCGGCCTGGCGCGGGGCAGCTTGCGCGTCGCGGTGGTCGCGAGCGGCCCCCACATGCCCGCGTTGCCGATACCCATCAGCGCCGACGGCAGCAGGAACATCCAGATCGGGGTGTCCATGTTGATCAGGGCCGAGTACCAGATCAGGGCGACGACGACGCACAGCAGACCCGGTATCAGGATGAGGCGCGGGTCGACCCGGTCGAGCAGCTTGCCGGCGAAGGGGGCGAGCACACCTGACAGCACGGCCATCGGGATCAGCAGCAGCGCGGCCTCGGTCGGCGTGAGTCCTCGTGCCGTCTGCAGGAAGAACATCATGGGCAGCGACATGCTCGTCACGGTGAAGCCGACGGCGGCGATCGCCACGTTGGCCCCCGAGAAGTTGCGGTCGCGGAAGAGCGCGAGGGGCACCAGCGCCTCGCTGCGCGTGCGCGCCTGCTGCACGATGAACAGCGCGAGGATCACAAGCCCGGCGATGATGAGGCTCCACACCGAGATCGGACCCCAGATCACACCCCAGTCGAACTTCTCGCCCTCCTGGAGGCCGAACACGATGAGGAACAGCGCAGCCGCGCTCAAGATCACCCCGAGGATGTCGAAGCGGTGCGGACTCGTCTGCAGCTTGGGCACGAGACGCCAGGCGAGCACGAAGGCGACGATGCCGACGGGGATGTTCACGAAGAAGATCCACTCCCAGCCGAAGCCGTCCACGAGCAGGCCGCCGACGAGGGGACCGACGAGCGTGGCGACGCCGGCGGTCGCGCCCCACAGCCCCATGGCTGCGCCCCGGCGCTCGGGCGGGAACGTGCGGGTGATGACCGCCATCGTCTGAGGCGTCATGAACGCCGCGCCCAGGCCCTGCACGGCGCGCGCCGCGATCAGCATCTCGAGCGAGCCCGAGAGCCCGCACCAGAGTGACGCGAGCGTGAAGATCGCGAGGCCGATGAGGTAGATGTTCTTCGGCCCGAACCGGTCGCCGAGACGCCCGGTGATCAGCAGCGGCACCGCGTATGCGAGCAGGTAGGCGCTCGTGACCCACACGACGTTGTCGAGGTTGTTGGTGGTCGGGTCGAGGGCCGCCTTGATCGCGGGGTTCGCGACCGAGACGATCGTCGTGTCGACGAGGATCATGAAGAACCCGATGACGAGCGCCCACAGGGCGGGCCACGGGCTGGCGGGGCGATGCCCTGCGGCGAAGGTGCCGGTCGAGGGACCGGATGACGCGGATGCCCCGGGCGGGCGTCCTGTCGAGGAGGGTTCGGTCATTGCTGTGCGGCCTTTCGCTGTGCGCGGTAGCGGTCTGAGTACTCGAAGGCGCTGGGTCCCCAGGGGAACTCCTCGGCCTCGAGCCGGTCGATCAGGGAATCGATCCAGCGCAGCTCGGCGTCGAGCAGCACCTCCTGACGTTCGAATTCGACGAGCACCTGCTCGGGCACCCCGGTGCGTCTCGCCTCGACCAGCCCGTCGCGATGCGACCCGTGCCCCTCATCGAGAGCCGCACGCCGCAGACGCAGCGCTTCGATCACGTCAGCGCTCTCGAGGTTGTGGGCCTCGGCGAGCGCGACACGGAACTCGGCCGGCCGGTCGATGATCGACAGCTCGCGACGTAGCCAGGTGATGAGAGCGTCTCGCCCGGCATCCGTCAGAGAGTACGTCGTGCGCTCGGGACGGTTGCCCTCTCGATCGCTGCCGACCTCGTCGAGGAGGCCTGCCCGTCGGAGGCGTCCGACCGTGTGATAGAGCGTGCCGTTGGTGATCGTGAGCAGGCGTTCGTCGCGCCGAGCGCGCATGAGCCGCACCATCTCGTAGGGGTGCATGTCGCCCTCGCGCAGCAGCGCGAGGATCATGACGGCCATCGAGGTCAGGCGGTCGGTGGTGTCGTTCGGCACGCGCATCCCTCCAAATAGTCCATGTGGACTATACGCCGGTCATGCGCCCTGCGACAACACCGGGGTGTGTCCATTCGGTTACTGCAGCGTGGCCTGGAGCTGGGCCGGCGAGAGTGCTCGGTCTGCATACACGAGCCGCACCGCCGAAGGGTCGGGATTGCCGAGGTCCGGTGCCCGATGCACGAGTTCGAGTCCGAGCTTCTCGGCCACGCGTGCCGACCCGGTGTTGTGTTCGACGAGGTAGGCGATCACCGGCCGGTCGGGGTCGATCTCCCGGGCACGCTCGACACCGGCGCGGGCGAGCTCGGTCGCGAAACCGCGCCCGTGGTGGTCGGCGGCGATCCGGTAGCCGACGTTCCAGACCTCGTCTCCGAGCAGCGTGCATCCGCCGTTGCCGATCACCTCTCCGGTGTCTTGCAGCCGAGCGACCCATGATCCGAGCCCGACGGTGCTCCAGCTACGCTCCCACCGCTCCATCATCCGGACCGTCGTCTCGGGGTCGGTGTGCCGGAGGCTCGGATAGTGCGTCCACACTCGCGGATCGCTCTGGATCGCGAACACCGCGTCGAGATCCGAGGGAACAGCCCGCGACAGCCGCAGTCGATCGGTGAGGAGGTCGTCAGTCACAGCTCCACGCTAGACAGCCCCGCCGACACTCGGGCCGGACGTCGCCCCGAGCCTCAGCTGCTCAGCTTGCGCAGAGCCGACCCCTTGTGGGCCACCGTGTCACCGCTCTTCTCCGACTTCACGATGTACGCGGGCTCGTCGTCGGATGCCGCGAAGCTCTGCCCGGCGAACCGGAAGTCCTTCGTCCGCTTCTCCTCCACGGTGCCCTGCGTTCGCCCCTGCGGGGTGTTCCAGCTCACCCGGTCACCCCTGGACAGATCCTTCGTCATGACTTCTCCTCTCGTTCCCGTCGAGGGTCGCCGATGCGTTGCCCTCCGCATCGGGCCTTGACAGGCGCCGAGGAAGTGCACTGCGCCCGCATTCGTCCCGGAGGTGGGGCTGGGGATCGGAACCGGGATAATGGGCGGGTGAGCACACCTTCCGAGAACAACGCGCAGACCATCCCCGGCTGGCGCCACATCTATTCGGGCAAGGTCCGCGACCTGTACGCCTCGGACGACGCCGCCGACACCCGCATCCTCGTGGTCGCCTCCGACCGCGTGAGCGCCTTCGATTTCGTGCTGTCGCCCGGCATCCCCGAGAAGGGGGCGCTGCTCACGCGTCTCAGCCGCTGGTGGTTCAGCCAGCTGGACGACGTTCCCAATCACCTCGCCGAGGGCGAGATCCCGGCGAGCGTCGCCGATCGTGCCATGCTCGCGCAGTCGCTGGAGATGCTGCCGGTCGAGTGCGTCGTGCGCGGCTACATCACCGGCTCCGGCTGGGCGGAGTACACCGAGAACGGCACCGTGTGCGGCATCCCGCTGCCCGAAGGCCTGCAGAACGGCGACCGCCTGCCCGAGCCGCTCTTCACCCCCGCCTACAAGGCGCCGATGGGAGAGCACGACGAGAACATCACCTTCGACCAGACCGTCGAACTCGTCGGCGCCGAGCGTGCGGCCGAACTGCGCGACGTCTCGCTCTCGCTCTACTCCCGCGCCGCCGCGATCGCCGAGGAGAAGGGCCTGATCCTCGCCGACACGAAGTTCGAGTTCGGAACGGATGCCGACGGCGTCCTGCACCTGGCCGACGAAGTGCTCACGAGCGACTCCTCGCGCTATTGGGATGCCGAGGCCTGGCGCACTGGCGCGACGCCGACCGAGCGCATGGCGAGCTTCGACAAGCAGATCGTGCGCGACTGGCTGGCCGCGAACTGGGACAAGCAGGGCGAGCCGCCCGTGCTCCCAGAGGACATCGTCGAGCGCACCGCCGCCCGCTACCGCGAGCTGATCGAGCGCCTCGGGGCCTGACCCGCGCGATTCGTCACCCTCACAGGAGGAGAACTCTCTGTCAGGCGGAATGAACCTCGGGTTTTCTCCGCCCGAGGCGGCGAAGTCCGCCCAAGGCGGCGG
This sequence comes from Microbacterium sp. AC035, assembly GCF_979258485.1. NCBI lineage: Bacteria > Bacillati > Actinomycetota > Actinomycetes > Micrococcales > Microbacteriaceae > Microbacterium > Microbacterium sp. AC035. The sequence continues at coordinate 3,270,556 of NZ_OZ409858.1, read as the reverse complement.
CGACCCGCGCACCCAGCCAACACTCAGGAATCGGTAGTGTTGCTCCAGCACTCCCCCTCCCCCGATCCTGAGGAGCCCGCATGCCCCTGTGGAAGACCCACGGAAACGGCCGCACGGTCGAACCCGGCGCCGTCGTCAAGCCCGACGAGCGCCTGAACTGGCCCGCCACGATCGCGATCGGCGCCCAGCACGTCGTCGCGATGTTCGGCGCCACGTTCCTCGTGCCGACGCTGACCGGCTTCCCGGTCTCGACCACGCTGCTGTTCAGCGGCCTCGGCACTCTGATCTTCCTGCTGATCACCAAGAACCAGCTGCCCAGCTATCTCGGCTCGTCGTTCGCGTTCATCGCGCCGATCACCGCCGCCGTGGCCGCGGGTGGCACCGGATCCGCCCTGGCCGGAGTGGTCGCGGTCGGCATCCTGCTCACCGTCGTCGGCCTGGTCGTGCAGTTCGCGGGCCTCCGCTGGGTCGACGCGCTCATGCCCCCGGTGGTCGCCGGCGCGATCGTCGCCCTGATCGGCTTCAACCTCGCCCCCACCGCGTGGAACAACTTCAAGATCGACCCCGTGACCGCGACCATCACGCTCGTCGCGATCATCCTGTTCGCAGTGCTGTTCCGCGGATTCCTCGGTCGCATCTCGATCTTCCTGGGCGTCGCCGTCGGCTTCATCTACGCCGCGTTCACCGGGTCGTTCCAGGTGCCCAACGCGCTGCGCGGAGACAAGACACCGGCAGAGCTCATCGCCGACGCCCCCTGGATCGGCCTACCCGAGTTCCAGCTCCCCGACTTCGTCGCCCCTGGCACCTGGTCGACGATCGCGATGTTCCTGCCCGTCGTCCTGGTGCTGGTCGCCGAGAACGTGGGCCACGTGCGCGGCGTCGCGACGATGACCGAAGACCCCGCCATCAACAAGCACACGGGTCGCGCACTCATCGCCGACGGTGTCGCGACCACGATCGCCGGTGGATTCGGCGGCTCGGGAACGACGACGTATGGCGAGAACATCGGTGTGATGGCCGCCACCCGCGTCTACTCCACCGCTGTCTACTGGGTCGCCGGTCTCTTCGCGATCCTGCTCGCCTTCTCGCCCAAGGTCGGCGAGGTCTTCAACTCGATCCCCGCCGGCGTGCTCGGTGGCGCGACCACCGCCCTGTACGGCCTCATCGGCATCATCGGCATCAAGATCTGGGTCGACAGCAAGGTCGACTTCTCGCGCCCGGTCAACCAGTACACGGCAGCCGTCTCGCTCGTGATCGGCATCGCCGGATTCTCGATGCAGCTCGGCGACTTCGCCTTCGGCGGCATCGTGCTCGGCACGGTCGCGGCTCTGCTGATCTACCACCTGGGCAACGCCATCGCCCGGGCCCGCAAGACCGGCGCCGACGACCCGAAGCCGCTCGAGGCCGTGGGACCGTTGGGCGGCGACCCCGCGTAATCACGAACCACGCACGACCACGACGATCCCGGATGCTGCAGCTGCGGCATCCGGGATCGTCGCGTCAGGACGCGGTCGCGCTCAAGCGATGACGGCGAGCACTGCATCCGGCGCGATCGCCGCAGAGAGCTCCGCCCGGTGCGAGAGCGTGCCGGCCCGGTGGGCGGCGACCGTCGTCTCCATCTTCATCGCGTCGAGCACCGCGACCGGATCGCCCTCTGCGACGCTCGCCCCGTCATCGGCGAGCCAGCGCACGAGCGTGCCCGGTGCCGGCGAGCGCAGCTCGGTCGGGTCGGATGCGGAGGGCGCGGCCACGGCATCCGTCAGTCCGCCGAGCCCTGCGAGCAGGGCGAGCGGGAGCCCGAGCACGACACGGCGACCGTCGATCTCGACGGGGAAGCGCTGGAGTGCGGCATCCGGTGCGGGAGCCGGTCGCAGCTGCGGTTCGAGGCGAGGCAGCAGGGTGCTCTCGATCCACTGCGTGTGCACTGCGAAGGTCTCGGTGGCGAACGCCTCGTCGTCGAGCGCGAGCAGATCGAACGGGATGACGGTCGCCGGCCCCTCGACGACGAGCTCGCGCAGCGCCCGACGCGCGCGCACGAGTGCCGCATCGCGAGTGTCGGCGTGCACGATGAGCTTCGCGATCATCGAGTCGAAAGCCGGCTGAACGACATCGCCCGCGTCGATGCCGCTGTCCCAGCGCACGCCGGGCCCGCCGGGGATCCGCAGCGACTCGACACGACCGGGGCTGGGAAGGAAGCCGCGACCCGGGTCTTCGGCGTTGATGCGGAACTCGAAGGCGTGCCCTGCCGGCACCGGAGTCTCGGTGAACGAGATGCCCTCTCCGAACGCGATGCGGAACTGCTCGCGCACGAGATCGGTGCCGGTGACCTCTTCGGTGACCGGGTGCTCCACCTGGAGCCGGGTGTTCACCTCGAGGAAGGAGATCGTACCGTCGGCCGCGAGGAGGAACTCCACGGTCCCCGCACCCCGGTACTGCACCTCGCCGCAGATCGCGCGGGCAGCATCATGGAACTGCGTGCGCTGATCGCTCGTCAGGCCCGGCGCCGGGGCTTCCTCGATGAGCTTCTGGTTGCGGCGCTGCATCGAGCAGTCACGGTCGCCGACGACCACGACGCCGCCGTGCCCGTCGCCGAGCACCTGCACCTCGATGTGACGCGGGCTCTCGAGGAACCGCTCGACGAAGCACTCGCCGCGGCCGAAGGCAGCGATGGCCTCACGGGTCGCGGCATCGAAGGCGTCTGCGACCTCCGACATCTCTCGCACCACCTTGAGGCCCCGCCCGCCACCGCCGAACGCGGCCTTGATGGCGATCGGAAGCCCATGCTGCTCGGCGAATGACACGGCCTCGGCAGGCCCGGCCAGAGGCTGGTCGGTGCCGGCCGCCAACGGCGCTCCGACGCGCTGCGCGATGCGGCGCGCGGTCATCTTGTCGCCGAGCGCGTCGATGCTCTCGGGTGAGGGGCCGATCCAGACGAGGCCAGCTCCTTCCACCGCCCGCGCGAACTCCGCGCTCTCCGAGAGGAATCCGTAGCCGGGGTGCACGGCATCCGCGCCGCTCCTGCGAGCCGCGTCCACCAGCGCATCGATCGAGAGATACGTGGTCGCCGCGGTGTCTCCGCCGAGGCCCAGGGCCTCATCGGCGAGCCGCACATGCAGCGCGTCAGCATCCTGGTCGGCGTAGACCGCGATCGACGAGTAGCCGGCTTCGGCGCAGGCGCGGATGACGCGCACGGCGATCTCTCCGCGATTCGCGATCAGCACCTTGGTCATGAGGTCTCCTTGACGATGAAACGGACGCGCACGCCGGGCGGCAGCTGCCCGGCGAGATCGAGACTGCGGTCGGTGAGCGCACCGATGATCGGGTATCCGCCGGTAAGCGGGTGGTCGGGAAGGAACAGCACGGGCTGACCGTCCGGCGGAACCTGGATGGCGCCGGTCACCGCCCCTTCGCTGGGCAGCTCGCCGCTGACGGATCGCTCCAGGGGCACGGTGCCGTCGAGCCGGATCCCGACCCGGTCCGACCGCGGGGTCACGGACCACTCCTGGCCGGTGAGAGTCGCGAGCGCTGCGGGGGTGAACCAGTCGTCTCGCGGGCCGAGGGTGATCTCGAGCTCGACGAGGTCACCGGACGCGGGGAGCGTGCGCGGGGTGGCGATCGGCTCGACAGGATGCGGTGCGCGATCGCCCACACGGACCACGTCTCCGGCGGCCAATGGGGCCGGTCCGAGACCGGCGAGGGTGTCGCTCGCACGACTCTCGAGGGCCGACTCCACGGCCACGCCGCCACGGACCGCGATGACATAGCGCAGCCCGCTGGTCGGATGCCCGAGCGTGAGCTCGTCGCCGTCGACCGTGGCGAAAGGCGCCCCGTGATCGATGCGACGCGTCACGCCGTCGGCGTCGATCAGGCCGAGAGAGCCGACGGCCCCCGCGACGGCGGCGACTCCGGCACCCCGGAAGCGCAACACCGCACCCCCGACGCTCTCGAGCACCGCGGCGCCGCTTGCGTTGCCGACAGCGCGGTTCGCCTCGCGCATCGCACGACGGTCGGCGGCGCCGGACGACGAGACGCCGAGTGCCGCGAATCCCGGACGTCCGGCATCCTGCACCAGCAGCTGCAGCGACGGGCGCACGATCTCGACGGAGGCGGCGGTCGGAGAACCCGGATCATGCGCTTCGGCGGCGGCGTGTCGCTCGGTGACGCGCCGCGCGTCCGCGAGATCGTCTGACTTTTCCGACATCACGACCTGCTCGCGCACGTGCTCGAACCGCACCGTCGTGCCCGGCGACAACAGGGCGGGCGGGTCGCGGTCGATGTCCCACATCAGGGCGTCGGTGTGTCCGATGAGCTGCCAGCCGCCCGGACTCTCGCGCGGGTACACCCCGGTGAACTGTCCGGCGAGCGCCACCGACCCCGCGGGCACACGCGTGCGGGGCGACGATCGGCGGGGCACATCGAACAGCGGGTCGCTGCTCACCACGTAGCCGAAGCCCGGGGCGAAGCCCGAGAAGGCGACCTTCCAGTCGGCAGCGAGGTGACGGTTCACGAGCTCGGCCGCCGATACGCCGAGCAGGGATGCGGCCTCGTCGAGGTCCTCGCCGTCGTAGCGCACCGGCACGATGACCTCACCCGTCACGGGCAGATGCGCTGCGTCGATCTCCGTCGCCGCGAGCACAGCCGCGAGATCGGCAGCCGAGACGAGAAGCGGATCGAAGCGCACGAGCACGGTGCGAGCGCCGGGAACACGCTCGACCACGCCGAGCACTCCGTCCCAGGCCAGGTTCAGGCGCATCGCCTCGTCGAGGTCTGCCGCCTCCACGAGAAGAGCGCTGTCGGATGCGGTGAGGATGCGCATCAGACGAGGTACTCCGCATCCGGCACGTCGGTGATGAACATGTAGCCGGGCGCGTGGGTGATGGCGAACGGCGGCTTCGAGGCCATGATGGCGGCCTGCGGGGTGACGCCGCACGCCCAGAACACCGGCACCTCGCCCTCGCGCATCTCTGGAGCATCGCCGAAATCGGGACGAGCCAAGTCGACGATGCCGAGCGCTGCAGGGTCCCCGATGTGCACCGGGGCGCCGTGCACGGCGGGGGTCCGCCCCGAGATCTGCACGGCATCCGCCACTCGACCTGCCGGGATCGGCCGCATCGAAACGACCATCTCGCCGCTCAGTCGACCGGCTGGGGCACAGGGCACCGCCGTGCGGTACATCGGCACGTTGCGACCCAGCTCCTGGTGGCGGATCGGGATCCCCGCCTGCACGAGACCGGACTCGAACGTGAAGCTGCATCCGATGAGGAATGAGACGAGGTCCGGATGCTCCGCCCACGCCGCCGTCGCGTCGGCCACCTCGTCAGCCAGTTCACCGTCTCGCCAGATGCGATACCGGCCGATGTCCGTGCGGATGTCGCTGCCCGGTGCGAGCCGCGACTCCACCTCGCCCTGTTCGATGACCTCGAGCACGGGGCACGGCTTCGGGTTCCGCTGCGCGAAGAGCAGCGTCTCGAAGGCCCAGTCGGCCGGCACCGAGATGAGGTTCGCCTGCGTCAGCCCCACCGCGACTCCGCTGGTCGGCTCTGCGTGCCCCGCACGGATGGCCGCGCGCGCTGCACGTGCGGCGGCGAGCTGGTCGGCGGTGGCGAGAACGGTCATGTCAGACCCCCGCGAACGGTGCGATCGTGATGCCGGCATCCTGCAGCATCCGCTTGGTCTCCGCGGCCATCGCCACCGAGCCGGGGCTGTCGCCGTGCACGCAGATCGACTGCGCGCTGACGGGGACGTCGGTGCCGTCGATCGCGCGGATCACTCCCTCGCCGGCGAGGCGCACCATGCGCTCGGCGACGGCCGCGGGATCGTGAAGCACAGAGCCCGGTTCGGTGCGCGAGACGAGCTGACCGTCGGGCTGATATGCCCGATCGGCGAAGGCCTCGGCCGCGATCTGCAGGCCCGCGCGCTCGGCCACGTCGAGCACGACGCCTCCGGCAAGGCCCAGCAGCACGAGGCTCGGATCGATCGCGCGGATGGCCGCCACCACATCCTTCGACTGCCGCTCATCACGGGCGATCGTGTTGTAGAGCGCACCGTGCGGCTTGACGTAGGAGACCGTGCCTCCGACGGCTGCGGCGAGACCGATCAGGGCTCCGAGCTGATACTCGACATGCGCCTGCAGCGTCGCCGAATCGATCTCGACCTTCGTGCGGCCGAAGTTCTCGTAATCGCGGTATCCGGGGTGCGCGCCGATCACGACGCCACCGGCCACAGCACTCGCGAGGGTCTCGCGGATGCCCTCCGGGCTGCCCGCATGGAAGCCGCATGCCACGTTGGCGCTCGTCACGAGGCGCAGCATGCTTTCGTCGTCGCTGACCACCCGGTCAGGCACGTTCTCGCCGAGGTCGGAGTTCAGGTCGATCGATGTCATGGGGTCACGCTCCGATTCCGAGGAAGGCGAAGATGGGGCCCACCGAGACGATGCCCATGTACCAGGTGAGCAGCGTCACGAGCGTACCGGCGACGAGCAGCCACATCGGGTACTTCTTCGAGCCGAGCAGATCGCGGCGGAACCAGCCGATGTACATGAAGACCGTGAGGCCGATGGGGAGGATGAGGCCGTTGAAGCCGCCGACGAAGACGAGGATCGCCGCCGGCGCGGTGCCGACCGACAGGTAGACGATCAGCGAGACGACGATGAAGGCGACGGTCGCCAGCTGCAGCGGCCAGCCGCCCTTGAGCTTCTTGGTGAAGGTCGAGAGGAAGGTCGCCGAGGTGTAGGCCGCACCGATGACCGAGCTGATCGCGGCGGCCCAGAAGATGGCACCGAAGATCCGCAGTCCCGCGTCGCCGAGCACGGCACCGAAGGCCTGACCCGCGGGGTTCGCCGCCTGGCTCGACAGATCGAGCGAGACACCCGAGGCGACCACACCGAGGATCGCGAGGAACAGCACGTAGCGCATGACGCCGGTGACGAGGATGCCGTTCGCCGCTGCGCGCATCACGGGGCCCGCCTGCTCGGGACCGGTGTGACCCGAGTCGAGGTACCGGTGGGCGCCCGAGTAGGTGATGTATCCGCCGACGGTCCCGCCGACGATCGTCGTGATCGTGGCGAAGTTGAGCTCATCCGGCACGAACGTCTGCCGCAGCGCCTCGCCGATCGGCGGCTGGGCGATGACGGCGACGATCACGGTCATCACGATCATGCCGATGCCGAGCACGACCAACACGATGTCCATCACCGGCCCGGCCTTCTTGATCAGGAAGATGATGATGGCGAGAGCCGCAGTGAGCATGCCGCCGAGCTTCGGGTCGATGCCGAGCAGCGCGTTCAGCCCGAGGCCACCACCGGCGATGTTGCCGATGTTGAAGGCCAGGCCGCCGATCACGACGAGCACGGCGATGACGTGGCCCGAGAAGGGGATGGCACGGTTGGCGAGCTCTCCGGCGCGCATGCCCGAAGAGGTGATCATGCGCCACACGTTCAGCTGCACGGCGATGTCGACGAGGATCGACACGAGGATCGCGAACGCGAACGCCGCCCCCATGGTCGCCGTGAAGGTGGCAGTCTGCGTGATGAATCCGGGGCCGATGGCGCTGGTGGCCATCAGGAAGATCGCGCCGATCACGGCGCTGCGGCCTGCACGTCTCTTCGCGGCGGAGAGCCGGACTTCGTCTTCTGCGGACAGCGGGGCTGCGGTGTTCTCAGACATTGCGGGGGATTTCCCATCGTCGTTGGTGGGTGTCGAGTGCACCCAGTGTAGAACGGATCGAGCAATATTGTTCAACAACTTTGTTTCGGCTGTGCTACGGCGGAGTTCCAGTCGCGTAATGCCGGAGGCCGGCGGTCGAACGATCCGTCGCGCGCCCCGCCTACGATGAAGGCATGAACCAGCAGGGCATGCTCGCCGATGCGCTCCGACAGCAGATCATCGACGGAGCCTTCGCGCCCGGTTCACGACTGTCGGAGTCGGCCATCGCCGAGCACTTCGGCGTCGCACGCAACACCCTGCGCGAGGCGTTCCGCGCGCTCTCCGAGCAGGGGCTGCTCGAGCACGTGCCGCACCGGGGCGTCTCCGTCGCCTCGCCGTCGATCGCCGACGTCATCGACATCTATCGAGCGCGCCGCGTCATCGAATGCACCGCGCTCCTGCACTCCGAGCCGGAGCATCCAGCAGTCCAGCAGATGCAGGAGGCGGTGCTCGCCGCGGAGGCCGCCGCCCAGGATGCCGTCCTCGACGACTCCGAGACGTGGCGCGCGGTGGGCAGCGCCAACATGGCATTCCACGTGGCTCTGGTGTCGCTCGCCGACAGCCCGCGCCTCGCCCGCACCTACCGCGACCTGGCGGCGGAGCTACGACTCGCGTTTCTGAAGATCGATGATCCTCGATCGCTGCACGAACCGTTCGTCCGCAAGAACCGCGCCGTGCTCGACACCTTCCTCACCCGGGGTGCGCAGGAAGGAGCCGCCGAGCTCGAGCGCTACCTCGTACAGTCGGAGCGCGTCGTGCTCGGGGCGTTCGCCCGGATGCAGCTGGGGTGACCCGCTCCGCGTTCGGCGCTCGATCGCGGGGCTGTCAGTGCTCCGAACGCACGGCGCCGGACGCACGCGTGCGCGCATCCGGGTTCCGCGGCGCGAGCTGCAGCGGAAGCGGCGTCTCCGGCTCGGGCAGTCCGTAGAGTCGGCGCACCCAGCGTCGTGCGTCTTCGAGGGGGTACGTGTCGCCGTAGACGGCGTACTTCATGAAGACCCCCTCGAGAGTGGTGCGCAGCATGATCTCCTCGAGCGGAGGATCGACGGCTCCCCTCTCTCGGAAGATCTCGCGGACGGCGTCCTCGGATGCCACGGCCTGCTCGGCGAAGCGATCCTCGGCTTCGGCGAACATGCGGTGGGTGCTGGGCTGCTGCTGCATCGCGAACACCGCGCGCTGCACGGGCAGGGCGTACCCCGTGGCTGTGAGTGCCCCGTCGATGATGCCGGCGAGCCTGTCGTCGGCGGGTCCGTCGACCTGCGGGATCGCGAACAGGTTCTCGTACCAGCGATCGATCACCGCGGCGACGAGCTGCTGCTTGCCGCCGAAGTGATAGCTGACGAGACCCTGTGCGACCCCGGCTCGCTGCGTGATCTCGGCGATGCTCGCGCCTGCCACGCCCCGCTCGGCGAAGAGCTCGATCGCGGCCTGCAGGATCACGGTTCGGGAGCGCTCCCGAGCCAGACTGTTCTGCTCGTCGGAACGTGCCATGCTGCGTCCACCTCCCCAGGATTGGACTGCTTCGGATTTCCCCCCGAAGCCTATATATTACTGATTGAACGCCTATTCAAGCTACGAGTGGCCTCAGACCGCGGCCCCAAGGAGTGCAATGCGTCGCACAGTATGGATCCTGCCTTCCCCGAAGGTGAAGCCTGCGGCGCGCTTCTCCGTCGTAGACCTCGAGGCGAACGAGATCGCCCTCGGCTTCCTGCAGATCAGCGCACTTCCCTCCGGGCCCTGGAACGATCCGACCGCCTCCGCTCTGACCTCTGCCGAGAAGCAGATGGTCGCCGAACAATGGGGCGTGCATTCGCGAGCCGACTGGCTCGGCATGATCGAGCACCTCACCACGGTGCGCCGCCGTCGCCACGCCTGGATGGCGCATCTCGCCGCGCGCAATCAGCGGGCCATCACGCTGGGTCGCGTTCCGCGGTCGGCGGAATGGCTCGCCGCGATCGCAGCGGAGGGCGGCGATGAACGCAACGCCCGCCCGTTCGTCACAGGCATCGAGCAGATCGAACGCGAGATCCGCACCCACGTCGGCAGCGAGATCGTCACCCCGGAGCTCTTCGTGCGCACGCTGGACGGCTACGCCCTGGGCCAAGCCGTCGCGATGGTGACCTGGGGCGTGGCACTCGGCCACGCGGACATCGCAGAGGCTCGTCGCATCATCCACCGGATCAACGTCGATGCGCGGCCGTCGTTCGTTTCCTGGGCGGACTTCGGACTCAGCTATCTCGCCGGACGCGTCATGCACTGGAGCGATGGTGAGGTCGACGACGAATCGTTCGCGAAGTTCGGCGACGGCTGGAGCGACTTCAAGGCCGCCGCGTCGGCGAAGCGAGGCGGCCCCTGGGCGACGCTGCCGTGGCCGGCGGCCGTCAAGATCCCCTCACCGCACCGGATCGGCTGACCGCACAGACCCACGGATGCGAACCAACCTGGAGGGGCGTCTGGTTCGCATCCGTGTCACCTCTCACCCGCAGCCCGCCTCCGACTCGGCGGGCTAGGACGAGGCGCGCACCACCAGCTCAGTGGGCAGGATCGTCGTATGCGCGGGGTCGCGACCGGCCAGGCGCGAGAGCAGCACTCCGGCCATCGCCTCCCCCTGCGCGTACATGGGCTGCCGCATCGTGGTCAGCGGCGGGTCGGTGCTCAGCGCGACGGACGAGTCGTCGAATCCGACGAGCGCGACGTCTTCGGGAACACGGATGCCGGCGGAGCGGAGCGCCGTGAGAGCGCCGCGGGCCATGAGGTCGCTGGCGACGAAGATCGCATCGGGGCGACCCGCCGCGAGGATGCGGCGTGCGGCATCCGCTCCGCTGGCCTCGCTGTAGTCGCCCGCCTCTTCGGCGAAGGGCGAGAGTCCGGCGTCGGCCAGCGCGCCGCGGAAGCCCTGCACGCGGTCGACCGAGGAGACCATCGTGATGGGCCCCGAGATCGTCGCGATGCGTGTGCGGCCGGTCTCGATCAGATGCTGGGTGGCCGTGCGGGCACCGGCGACGTTGTCGACATCGACCACGTAGTCGCCCTCGCGGATCCGCACCGGTCGACCGCCCCAGACCACGGGCACGGCATCGGCGACTCGATCGATGAAAGCGTCGCTGGTGTGGTGAGACACGATGAGCGCGCCGTCGACGCCGCCGTTGCGCACGAAGCTCGTCATCTTGTCGCCGGGGTCGTCGCTCGCGATGAGCAGGTTGAGCAGGTAGTCCGAGCCTCGGAGCGCGCCGGTGATGCCCGCCACGATCGCCGCGAAGAACGGGTCGCCGAAGAAGCGCGTGGTGTCCTCCGGCACGATCAGCGCAATCGCGTGCGTCTGCCTCGACGCGAGCGAGCGGGCCGCGCGGTTGGGCACGTAGCTGAGCTCTTCGATGGCGCGCTTCACGGACTCGAGGGCTTCGGGGCTCACCGCCGTCGACCCGTTGACGACGCGCGACACCGTCGATCGTGAGACCCCGGCGGCCGATGCCACCTCTTCGATGGTCGCTCGTGACGACACGACTCTCCCTCCGTCCGGCGGCGAGACCGGATGCTCCCTGGTGTCGCCGCCCGGCGTCAGAGAGCGCGAGCGGCGATGATGCGAGCGTACTCCCGACCGGAGTCCTTCAGAGTCCGCTCCTGGGTGTCATAGTCGACGCGCACGATGCCGAAGCGCTTGTCATACCCCCAGGCCCACTCGAAGTTGTCGAACATCGACCAGTAGAAGTAGCCGCGCACGTCGACGCCGGACTCGGCCGCATCGAGCACCGCGGCGAGGTGCAGCCGCAGGAACTCCGCGCGATCCTCGTCGTGCACGCGGGTCTCGCCGTCTTCGACCACGGCGACATCGTCGTATGCCGCGCCGTTCTCGGTCATGTAGAGCACGGTTCCCGCGGGCTCGGCGTACTCGGTCCACACGCGCTGCAGCAGACGGGTCAGCCCCTCTGGCTGCACCTCCCAGTTCTGCGCGGTGCGCGGCAGTCCTCGTTCGACCGCGTAGATGCCGTCGCTCGACGGGTAGGGGCTGCGAGCGGGACGCTCCGTCGCGGGTCCACCGCTGACGGGCATCTCCGCCGGAGCTGTGCCAGACACGAGATCTCCGTGGTAGTAGTTGACACCCTGCGTGTCGATGCGCTGCGAGATCACATCGAGGTCGCCGTCGTGCACGGCATCCGTGAAGCGCGACACGGCGTCGGCATCCACCGCCCTGATGTCTCTGATGATGTCGTCCGGGTATACCCCGCGGTAGATCGGGTCGAGGAACCAGCGGTTGAACTGCCCGTCGACGCGGCGCGCGGCGTCGACGTCCGCCGGGTTCGTCGGGTCTGCAGGATCCGCGACCGTGTGGTTGAGCGTGATGCCGAGGTTGAGGCTCGCGTCCCGACCCCGCAGCTCGCGCACCGTCTCACCGTGGGCGAGCAGCAGGTGATGGGCCGAGAGCAGCCCCTCGGCGACGCTCGTGTGCCCGGGAGCGTGCTCGCCGCCGGTGTACGACAGGAACGACGAGCACCACGGCTCGTTCAGCGTCGTCCACACGTTCACGCGGTCGCCCAGCGCGTCGTGCATCGTGCCCGCGTATTCGAGGAAGCGCCCGACGGTGTCGCGGTTGGTCCAGCCGCCGGTCTCCTGCAGCGCCTGCGGCATGTCCCAGTGGTACAGGGTCAGCCACGGCAGGATGTCGTTCGCGAGCAGCTCGTCGACCAGGCGCTCGTAGAAATCGACACCTTTCGCATTGACCGCACCGCCGTCGGGCCGCACGCGCGACCACGACGTCGAGAAGCGGTAGGTCTGCAGTCCGAGTTCCTTCATGAGCGCCACGTCCTGCGGATAGCGGTGGTAGTGGTCGCACGCCACGTCGCCGTTGTCGCCGCCGATCACCGCACCGGGCACCTTGCTGAAGGCATCCCAGATCGACGCGGTGCGCCCGTCTTCGAAAGCCGCCCCTTCGATCTGGTACGCCGCGGTCGCGGCGCCGAACAGGAAGTTCTCGGGAAAGGCTCGGGTCATAGGGGTCATCCTTTCACCGCGCCCGCCATGATGCCACTGACCAGCTGGCGTCCTGCGACGACGAACAGGACGAGCAGCGGGAGGGTCGCGAGCACCGCGCCGGCGAGCACGATCGAGTAGTCGATGTAGTAGCCGGACTGCAGCTGACTGAGTGCCGTCTGCAGTGTCGGGTTCTGCGGGGAGAGCACGATCAGCGGCCACAGGTAGTCGGTCCAGGCTGTCATGAAGGTGAAGAGCCCGAGGATCGCCATGGCGGGGCGAGCGGCCGGGATGCCGACGGTGAGGAACGTGCGGAACTGGTTCGCCCCGTCCATGCGTGCGGCTTCGATCAGCTCGTCGGGGATCACGTCGACCAGGTACTGCCGCATGAAGAAGACGCCGAACGCGGTGACCAGAGTCGGCACGATGACCGCGCCGATCGACCCCGTCCAGCCGAGTTCGCGCATCAGCATGAACAGCGGGATGATGCCGAGCTGCGTCGGGATCGCCATGGTCGCGATCACGAAGATCATCAGTCCGTCGCGGCCTTTGAAGCGCAGCTTCGCGAACGCGTAGCCCGCGAGGGTCGAGAACGTCACGACCGACACCGTGATGATGCCCGAGATGAGGAACGAGTTGCCGAGCGCCAGCCAGAACGGGATCGCATCGAAGACCTTGGCGGCGTTCGTGAAGAAGTTGCCGCCGGGGATCAGCGGCAGGGTCTCGCCCCGCGTGGAGTTGGTGCCGCTCGCCACGACCACCGACCACCACAGCGGGTAGACGCTGCCGATGATGAACGCGGCGAGCAGGCCGTAGGTGAGGAAGCCGGGGCGACTGCCGATGCCGGCGTTGCCGCCGACGGCTCCACGCCGCCTGCGGATCTTCTCGGGGACGCTCAGCGCCTGTGTGGCGGTCATCGTGCGTTCTCCTCGGTCGTGGTGGCGATCGTCGTGCCCGCGGCGGCCGTCGCGGCAGCAGCAGCGGCAGTGCGTGCACGCCGACGGGCGGCGCGATTCTGGGGAGCATCCCCGGTCGAGATCCGTCTCGAGATGAGGAAGTTGATCACTCCGATGCCGACGATGAGCAGGAACAGCAGGATCGCGACAGCGGATGCTTCGCCGAGGTCGCGGCGGAAGAAGGCGAGCTCCCACAGGAACAGCACGGTGGTCTGGAACTGCCGGTCGCTGCCGCCGATGCCGCCCGCAGTCGAGACGTCGAACAGACGCGGCTCGGCGAAGATCTGCAGACCGCCGATCGTCGCGGTGATGATCACGAAGATCAACGTCGGACGGATCGTGGGGATCGTGATCGAGAAGAAGCGACGGGCGGCTCCTGCACCGTCGAGCGCGGCGGACTCGTAGAGATCGCGCGGCACCGCCTGCATCGCGGCGAGCAGGATGAGGGCGTTGTAGCCGGTCCAACGGAAGTTCACCATCACCGCGATCGCCAGGTGCGACAGCGCGGTGTCGTGCTTCCACTGCTGGTCGGCGATGCCGATCAGGTTGAGCAGGTTGTTGGCGAGGCCGTCGGCCTCGTTGAAGATGCTCGAGAAGATGATGGCGACGGCGACCGGCGTGACCACGAACGGGATGAGGATGCTCATGCGCCAGAAGGTGGGGGCACGAAGGCCGCGGTCGAGCAGGTAGGCGATCACCAGGGCGACCGCGAGCTGCGGGATCGCCGAGAGAAGGAAGATGCTCAGCGTGTTGAAGATCGAGTTCCAGAACATCGCGTCGCCGAGGATCTCGACGAAGTTCGCGGCGCCGATGAACTCGCCCTGCCCCTTGAGCAGGTCCCACTCGTGCACGGCCACCCACACCGTGTAGATCAGCGGGAAGAGTCCGACCAGCCCGAACAGCAGGAAGAACGGCGAGATGTAGAAGTACGGGGAGGCGTTCTGGTCGAACCGCGAGAGGCGGTGCCGCCAAGGACGCCGGCCGGCGGCATCCGTCTTCGGGCTCTTCGCGTTCTTCGTCGACGCGGACGTCGTCTCCGAGCGCTCATGGGTGAGTGTCATGACTCTTCCTTGGTCCTGGTTCTGGTCCTGGTCCTGGTCCGTGCGGCCGTGGTGCTCCGGTCGCAGTCCGTGCCGCCCCGACAGAGGCGGTGCGGCACGAACTGCGACCTGAATGGATGCGGCTGGGTCAGTCGACCAGCTCGTTCAGCAGCTTGACCGCGGCATCCCAGGCGCCCTGGGTGTCGGTCTCGCCACGGTCGAGGCCGCTGAGGGCCGGACCGAAGACGTTCTCCTGGATCACCGAGTCATCGGCGCCCTTGAACTGCGCGACGACGCCCTTGGCACGCTCCGCGAGGATCGCGCCGGTGGGCGCGTCGTTGAAGAACGGGTTCGGCGTCGCATCAGAGGCGAGCGTCTCCTGTGCCTTCACCGTGGAGGGGAAGTTGCCCGCGGCCTCGGACTGCTTGACCTGCTGCTCGGGCTGCGTCAGCCAGTCGGCCAGGTCGGCCGCGGCTTCCTTGTGCTGCGAGCTCTCCGGGATCGACAGGAAGGCGCCGCCCCAGTTGGCTGCACCGCCGGGGAACACGTCGGCGAAGTCCCAGCCGGTGGATGCGTCGCCGCCTCCGGCCTCGACCTGACCCTGCACGACTCCGAGCATCCAGCCGGGGCAGACGAACGTGGCGAAGGTGCCGTCGACGAACGACTTGCCGCCGTTCCAGTCCCACGCGGTCTGAGCAGCGGACTGGCCGCCCTCGGTCGCGGCTCCGAGCAGTTCGAAGCGCTCCTTGAGCTCGGCGTTGTCCTCGACGTTCAGCTCGCCGTCGGTCGTGTAGTAGCCCTCGTCGAGCTGGTTGACCATGGCGTTCCAGACGAAGCCGGAGTGGTCGTACCAGGCCTTGCCGGTCTTCGCCGTGTACTCGGCGCCGACGGCGAAGTAGTTCTCCCAGTCGCCGTTCAGCAGCTCGGCGACCGACTCGCGGTCGCTGGGCAGCCCTGCGGCTTCGAAGGCGGCGCCGTTGTAGCAGATGCCGCTCGGACCGATGTCGGTGCCGTAGCCGATCACGCGGCCCTCGGCATCCGTCGCCTGTCCGTACTTCCAGTCGACCCAGTCGGCCTTGCGGTCTTCGATGCCGTAGTCGCGCAGGTCGACGAAGGTGTCGGAGACGTCCATGATGGCGCCGAGCCAGCCCTCTTCGATCGCGACGACGTCGCTGAGGCCCGAGCCCGCGGCGATCTTGGTGAATGCATCGGTGCGGGCGTTGCCGCCGGTGTCGATGTTGGTCGCCTCGATCGTGACGTTCGGGTTCGCCTTCTCGTATTCGTCGTAGAGGTCGTCGTATCCGAAGGTGCCGAAGGTCGTCACGGTCAGCGTGACCTTCTCGTCACCGGTGGCGCTGTCTCCCGAGTCGGCAGAGGCGCAGCCGGCGAGGGCCAGGGCGGAGACGGATGCGACGGCTGCTGCCGTCAGGATCCGCTTGCGGGCACGTGTGTTCACAGTTCACTCCTTTGTGGTGGGTCGTGCAGTGGTGGTGCGGGTGGTGCTCGGGGCGTGCGCGGGATTCCGTTGCGTTCCGGTGGCAATTCTCGTGGGAGCGCTCCCACGCACTGTCCAGTGACTCTATGGGAGCGCTCCCACGGTGTCAAGCCCGAGCTGTTGGCCTCCATAACTCCGGAAGAACGGGGCGATTCGGGGCGGGACGGCCGGAATCTGCTGGATGCGGTTCGTTTCTCCGGAGTTACGAACGCGGCGTACCCTTGTCCGGTGCCCGACACCGAACTCTCCCCCGCCCTCGTCCGTGCCGCATCGCTGATCCGCAGCATCCCGGACTACCCGGAGGCGGGAATCATCTTCCGCGACATCACGCCGCTGCTCGCCGACGCCGAAGCCCTTCAGGCCACGACCGACGCGATCATCGCGCCGTTCGCCGGCCAGTTCGACGTCGTCGCCGGCATCGAAGCGCGAGGGTTCATCCTCGCCGGAGCCGCGGCGATCGCAGCGGGTGTCGGCCTGATCCCGATCCGCAAGGCCGGCAAGCTGCCCCGCCCCGCGGCATCCGTCGACTACGCCCTCGAGTACGGCACCGCCACTATCGAGATGCACGACGACCTGCCCGCGGGATCGCGTGTGCTGCTGATCGACGACGTGCTCGCCACCGGTGGCACGCTCGCTGCCGGACGGGAGCTGGTCGAGCGCCTCGGCAGCCACGTCGTCGGCATCTCGGTGCTGTTCGAGATCGACGGGCTCGGCGGGCGCGAGGCCATCGGCGACCTGCACACCGTCTTCCACGCCTGAGCCTCGTCGCGCCGGGAATCGAGCGACTCTCGAGCCGGTAGACTGAACGCGCCCGTCCGCCCGCGACTTCCGGAGCCGTTCATGCCCACCATCGTCGTCGACGTCATGCCCAAGCCCGAACTGCTCGACCCCCAGGGGAAGGCCGTCTCCGGCGCATTCACCCGACTGGGCGTCGAGGGCTTCTCCGATGTCCGCATCGGCAAGCGCTTCGAGCTCACCGTCGAGGGCGAGGTCACCGACGAGATCCTCGCCGAGGCCCGTCGCATCGCCGATGAGGTGCTCTCCAACTCCGTGATCGAAGACGTCGTGGGCATCGAGGTCGCCGAGTGACCACGCGCATCGGCGTCATCACCTTCCCGGGCTCGCTCGACGATCGCGACGCGCAGCGCGCTGTGCGCATCGCCGGAGCCGAGCCCGTCGCCCTCTGGCACGGTTCGCACGACCTCGAAGGCGTCGACGCTCTCGTGCTGCCTGGCGGCTTCAGCTACGGCGACTACCTGCGCGCAGGCGCGATCGCCGCTCTCTCGCCGATCATGAGCGAGGTCAAGGATGCTGCCGCGAAAGGCATGCCGATCCTCGGAATCTGCAACGGGTTCCAGATGCTCGTCGAGGCGCACCTGCTGCCCGGCGGTCTGATCCGCAACGACCACCAGCACTTCGTGCGTCGTGATCAGAAGCTCATCGTCGAGAACTCCGACACGGCGTGGACCAACCGGTTCCGCACCGGCCAGGAGATCACGATCCCGCTCAAGAACGCCGACGGCGGGTACATCGCCGACGAAGAGACGCTCGACCGTCTCGAGGGCGAGGGTCTCGTCGCGTTCCGCTATGCGGGGGTCAATCCCAACGGATCGCTGCGCGACATCGCCGGACTCACCAACGAGGCGGGCAACGTCGTGGGGCTCATGCCGCACCCCGAGCACGCCACCGAGGCCGGCTTCGGCCCCGACACCTCCGCCGCCATGCGCTCGGGACTCGACGGGCTCGACTTCTTCACGAGCGCGATCGCCGCGGTCGCCCGCGTCGCCGCGTAGCCCCCGCGCCTCCTCCGCCGCGCCTGGCTCGCAGCCGACAGCGCGTAGCTGGACCCGCGCCGAACGCGCCCGCGCCCGCACCCACGCCCGGCCCGCGCCGCGCCGAGCGAGGTCGTCCACCCCATCCGCATCCCCATCCGCATCCGTGCGCTCATCCCCGCATCTTGCGGGGCCAAAAGAGCATCCAGAACGGGCGTTTCCGATGCGTAACTGGCCCCGCACCGCGCGCAGGGTGCACAACTGACCCCGCACGGCGCGCTGCACCCGCACCGGGGTCGAAACGGCATCACGTCGCATCCGCATCATGCGGGGCCAAAAGCGCATCCGAAACCGGCGTTTCCGACGCACAACTGACCCCGCACCGAGCGCAGGGTGCACAACTGACCCCGCACCGAGCGCAGCACCCGCACCGGGGTCGAAACGGCATCACATCGCCTCCGCATCATGCGGGGCCAAAAGCGCATCCAAAACAGGCGTTTCCGATGCACAATTGACCCCGCACCGCGCGCAACCGACCCCGCGCCGGGATCGGTGGGTCAGTCGGCAGGAAGGCTGAAGGGGTTGTCGCCGGCTGCCGCCAGCAGGTACCACGCCGTCGCTCCGGTGTGCAGGCTGGCGTAGTAGAGGTCGCCGAAGCCCGAGTCGAGGCCGTCGGTCGACGTCGCGACGATCCCCTTGCCGTCGCCGTTCGCCGCATCGCGCTGCCCGAGTCGGATGCTGCTCAGCAGCGTCTCCACGCGGTCGGCGTCGCCCACGGCGTCGCGCAGCGTGAGCGCGAGCGCCAGGTGGCCCGATCCCTCGAACCACACCTTCGACACGTCCACGTCGCTGATCGACGCCCCCTGATACGGACCGTCGGTCGCGATCAGGTTGCCGAGCGTCCAGTCGAGAGCGACGTCGTACCGGGGGTCACCGGTGGCGAGCGCGCTCCACGTCTGCGCGTCGAGCGGGATGGGCCGAGTGTTGACCGTCGAGCCGTCCAGCAGCGTGCCGGTGTCGACATGACCGTCAGCGCTCTGCATCGCCGCCACGAAGGTCGTGGCGACGGCGGCGCGGTCGGCCCACACCGAATCCCCGGTGAGCTGCGCGAGCTGCGTGAAGAAGCCGGCGATGTCGCTGTTGTGCTCGGTGGACTTCCATTCCAGCGAGGAGCCGTTCTCGAGCTGACCGCCGGTGTAGCCGAAGGGAGCACGCACCATGTCGGCGGTGTTGGCCTGGATCCACTCGGCGATCCGCACGGCTCCGTCGAGGTACTTCGACTCACCGGTCGCGTGGAAGAGACGTGCGAGCGCCATGCCCGCCCACGCCTGGTTGCCCGTGAACGTGCCGGGACCCGTGATCTCGACGCGTCCCTGTCGGATGCCGTGGGGTTCGTACGACGTGCGGACTCGTCCGTCGCCGATCGGATCGTTCTCCTGCACGAAGAGCAGGGTGTCTGCGACCGTCTGCGCCCGACGGATGTCCTCCGGCAGACCCCTGGCGGTGTAGGCGATCACCACGAGTGCGTCGTCGTAGACGAAGGACGGAGTGAAGTCCCACGTCGGCAGGTCGGTGAAGAACCCACCCTCGTAACTGCGCGGAAGGCAGTGCCCCGCACCGTCGCAGAACTCGTCGACACGAGCGTCCAGGAACTCGTACGCCAGGGCGACGGACAGGGTGGGGTCGGAGGCGACGTCGGCGGTCGGGGCGTCGGCTGGGCCATCGCCGGACGCGGCGGTCGCGGCACCCGCGACGAGGGTCGCGGCGACCAGCGCGGCGGCGATCACCCACGGAGCCGATCGGCGCGGCGAACCCGACATCGATACCCCTTCGGTCTGAACCGTGGTTCGCGTGCACGAACCGCAGGCGACCAGAAGGTCACGTGCAAAATGCTGGCATACCAGGAAGTCTCGGCGGAAGGGGCGAAGGTCTAGTCTTTCGCCGCATCCGGCGTGTCGGCCCCGCGAGTAGCATGCGACCCATGCCCATCACTCTGGAGAACGTCGGCATCGCCGTGCGCGACCTCGACGCGACCATCGCCTTCTTCACCGATCTCGGCCTCACCGTCCTCGGCCGCGACGAGGTCAGCGGAGAGTGGGCCGACACCGCGGTCGGCCTCGACGGCAATCATGCGAAGATCGCCGTGCTGCAGACTCCGGACGGCCACGGCCAGCTCGAGCTGTTCGAGTACATCCACCCCGAGGCGATCGAGACCGAGCCCACCCTGCCGAACGAGATCGGGATGCACCGGGTCGCGTTCTCGGTCGACGACATAGACGAGTCCCTGGCCATCGCCGCGCGGCACGGGTATCACCCGCTCCGAGGAGTCGCGAACTACCAGGACGTATACAAGCTCACCTACCTGCGAGGCCCGAGCGGGATCCTCGTGATGTTCGCGCAGGACCTCACGAAGGATGCCGCGGCGGGCTAGCCGAGAGCGGGTGGCCAGACCCCGATGATCAATGCCATGACCGCGATCGTGACGAGTTCGTGGGCGATGTTCATGGTGGTCAGTGCGGTCGGGCGCCCCTCGAACGCATCGTGGGTGATGAACCGCGCGGCGGTGAAACCGGCCCAGAGCAGCACGCCGGTGACGACCGCCGCCCAGAAGAACGACCCGTCGTAGAAGTGCCAGGCGATGGCGGAGGCTCCGGCCAGCACCCAGGCCGTCGCGAAGCTCACCAGAACCGTGGTGATGATCGCCATCGTCGCGCTCGAACCGGGGCGGTCCATGTCGACGTTCGCGAGCTTCGACCAGCGCGTGCCGAACACCTTCGGGGAGTACCAGATCGTGCCTACGACCATGCTCGAGGCGGTCGCGAGCAGAACGGCCCAGTAGTTGATCTCGGGAACCATGACAGCCTCCAGTCGTCGGATGCCCGAAGCCTACTCTCGGCCTGCAAGTCGCTGTGGAGCGACGTGAGATATTGCTTCCCCGAAACGATTCGATCGCAATGGTGGCAGACCTGCAAGCGTTTGCACTAATCTGTTGCCATGGCACAGCTTGAGCAGATCGCAGCCCCCGGTTCCGAGTGGTGGCGCAGCGCGGTCATCTACCAGATCTACCCCCGTTCGTTCGCCGACGCCTCTGGCGACGGCATCGGCGACCTGCCCGGCATCACCAGCCGGCTCGACTCGCTGGAGGAGCTCGGCGTCGATGCGATCTGGCTGAGCCCGTTCATGACGAGCCCGCAGCGCGACGCGGGGTACGACGTGGCCGACTACCGCGACGTCGATCCGCTGTTCGGCACGCTCGACGACTTCGACACGATGCTGAACGAGGCGCACGCCCGCGGCATCCGCGTGGTCGTCGACCTGGTCCCCAACCACTCCTCCGCGCAGCACGCCTGGTTCCAGGAGGCGCTGAAAGCGGCTCCTGGCAGCCCTGAGCGTGCGCGCTACATCTTCCGTGACGGCAAGGGCAAGAACGGCGAGCTGCCCCCGAACAACTGGGAGTCCGTCTTCGGCGGCGGGATGTGGGAGCGCATCACCGAGGCCGACGGCACGCCGGGCCAGTGGTACCTGCACATCTTCGACCCCACGCAGCCGGACTTCGACTGGAACAACGAAGAGGTGCGGGAGGAGTTCCGCTCGATCCTGCGCTTCTGGCTCGACCGCGGTGTCGACGGCTTCCGCGTCGACGTCGCCCACGGCATGATCAAGGCGGAAGGCCTGCCCGACTACACGCCGCCGGCCGATGCCGACTCGATGGGCGGCGGCGAGGCGAATGTGCCGTACTGGGGTCAGGACGGCGTGCACGACATCTACCGCGACTGGCACAAGGTGCTCGCCGAGTACGACGGCGACCGCGCGCTGTGCGGTGAGGCCTGGATGCCGACGCTGAAGCAGACCGCTCTGTGGGTGCGCCCCGACGAGATGCACCAGACGTTCAACTTCCCTTACCTGATGACCGAGTGGGACGCGAAGGCCCTCGGCGACGTCATCCGCGAGTCGCTCGACGCGTTCGGCGCCGTCGGCGCCCCCAGCACCTGGGTGCTGTCGAACCACGACGTGGTGCGCCACGCATCGCGCCTCGCCCTCACCGACGACAACCCGCAGGGCGAGGGCATCGGCCCGAACACCCCGCACAAGCCCGACACCGCCATCGGGCTCGCCCGTGCTCGCGCGGCGACGACCGTGATGCTCGCTCTCCCCGGGTCGGCATACCTGTACCAGGGCGAGGAGCTCGGCCTTCCCGAGGCCATGGAGATCCCTGACGCGTTCCGTCAGGACCCGACGTGGTTCCGCACGAACGGCGAGCGGTACGGCCGTGACGGATGCCGCGTGCCGCTGCCCTGGGAGGCGGATGCTCCGGCATTCGGCTTCAACGAGACCGGCGCATCGTGGCTGCCGCAGCCGGCCGACTGGTCCTCCTACTCGCGCGACGTGGAAGAGGTGGACCCGGGCTCGACGCTCGCGCTCTACAAGCGCCTGCTCGCCGGACGTCGTGAGTACGGCTTCGGCAGCGGATCGCTGGTCTGGGAGGACGCGGGAGCGGATGCCGTCGCGTTCCGCCGCGGCGACGTGCACGTGCTCGCGAACCTGGGCACGGAACCTGTGCCGCTGCCGTCCGACGCGTTCGTGATCCTGCAGAGCCAGCCGTTCGACGGTGGCGCCGTGCCGGTGGACACGGCCGTCTGGTACACCACGGCGTAAGCCGAACACGGTGGGGCCGCGGCATCTGTGAGGATGCCGCGGCCCCATCGGCTCAGAGAGGAATCCCATGGCGAGCATCGATGAGGTCGCCCGGCTCGCCGGCGTCTCGACCGCGACCGTCTCCCGCGCCTTGAGCGGTCGAGGTCATGTGTCGGAGTCCGCACGCCTGCGCGTGCAGGAGGCGGCATCGGCGCTCGGCTACGTCGTGTCGTCGCGGGCCTCGAGCCTGGCATCCGGCCGCACCCGCAACATCGGCGTGGTCGTGCCCTTTCTCGACCGCTGGTTCTTCAGCACGGTGCTGTCAGGGGTGTCCTCCGCCCTGATGCGCGAGGGCTACGACATCACGCTCTACAACATCACCGCCGACAAGGACGTGCGCCGCCACGTGTTCGACACGTTCCTACGGCGGCAGCGAGTGGATGCTGTGATCGCGGTGTCGATCGAGCTCGACGACGACGAGACGCAGTATCTGCTCGACCTCGGCCTGCCGGTGATCGCGATCGGCGGCCCCAACCCGAAGCTCGACACCCTCACCGTCGATGACGTGGCCGTCGCCCAGCTCGCGACAGAGCACCTGATCGGGCTCGGCCACCACGACATCGCGCACATCGGCGCGAATCCCGAGTTCGACATCGACTTCCACATCCCGACGAACCGTCGTCTGGGCTTCGAGAAGGCACTCGCGAAGGCAGGCATCCCGTTGAACCCCGCCTTCCTCGAACCCGCCGACTTCACGGTCGAGGGCGGTTACCGGGCGGCGAAGCAGCTGCTCGGCCGTCCGGGCCCGAGGCCCACCGCCGTGTTCGCCGCATCCGACGAGATGGCGATCGGCGCGATCCTCGCCGCCCGCGACCTCGGCTTCGCCGTGCCGGACGATCTCTCGATCGTGGGCATCGACGGTCACGAGCTCGGCGAGTTCTTCCGGCTCAGCACCGTCGACCAGTTCCCGCTGGGCCAGGGCGAGCGTGCGGCGGACGCCGTGCTCGCCAAGCTCGCCGACGGCGACGCCGCCGGCATTCCGGCGGAGCTCCCCTACGAGCTGAACGTCCGCGGCACGACCGCACGCCTGGTCGGCTAGCCCCACGCGGGCGAGCATCCTGCTCCGCGCGACGACCCGGACGCTACGCTGACGCGGGTGACGAACATTCGCGACATGGTGCTGATTCCCGCCGGAACGTTTCGGATGGGGTCCGAGGATTTCTATCCCGACGAGCGTCCGGTGCACGAGCGCGCGGTCGCGTCGTTCGAGATCGACCGCTACGAGGTGACCAACGCTCAGTACGCCGAGTTCGTCGATGCGACCGGCTATGTCACCGTGGCCGAGCGGCCGCTCGACCCGACTGCGTTCCCCGACGCGGATCCGAAGGATCTCCTGCCGGGCTCCATGGTCTTCACACCGACCACCGGCCCGACGGACCTGCGCAACTGGCGCAACTGGTGGCGCTGGCAGGCGGGCGCCTCATGGCGGCATCCGTTCGGCCCCGACTCGTCGATCGACGATCGACTGCAGCATCCGGTCGTGCACATCGCCTTCGAAGATGCCGTCGCCTACGCCGACTGGGTCGGGATGCGGCTGCCCACCGAGGCCGAGCACGAGTACGCCGCCCGGGGCGGGGTCGACGGTGCGCCGTTCGCCTGGGGCGACGAGCCTTATCCCGGTGGCGAGGCGCAGGCCAACTCCTGGCTGGGTCGCTTCCCGTATGACAACCAGGGCGTCGGCGGCACGGCCCCGGTCGGGTCGTACGCCCCCAACGGCTACGGCCTGTATGACATGATCGCGAACGTCTGGGAGTGGACGAGCGACTTCTACACGCCGCGGCATCTGAAGCTGTCGGATAAGCCGGTGGATCCTGGCAAGCGCGCGAACCTGCTGGCCGCTGCGAGCGCACAGGAGGGGTTCCCCAGCATCCCGCGCCGTGTGCTGAAAGGCGGATCGCACCTGTGCTCCCCCGACTACTGCCTGCGCTTCCGCCCGGCCGCACGCTCGCCTCAGGCCGAGGACACCGGCATGTCGCACATCGGATTCCGCCTCACCCGCTCTGTGTGAGGCCCCCCTGGGCATCGGCCCGGGCCCCTGGTTGGCTGAGCGGCACGGGCGCCTGCCCGGCCTCACCGCCGACCGAGGAGCGATCATGTCCGACAAGCCCAACATCCTCATCATCTGGGGCGATGACATCGGCATCGCCAATCTGAGCACCTACACCGACGGCCTGATGGGCTATCGGACTCCGAACATCGACCGGATCGCCGCTGAGGGCGCGAAGTTCACCGATTACTACGGCGAGCAGAGCTGCACGGCCGGGCGCGCAGCCTTCATCACGGGCCAGAACCCGTACCGCACCGGTCTCACGAAGGTGGGGATGCCGGGGGCGAAGCTGGGTCTCCAGCCCGAGGATCCGACGATCGCCGACGCGCTCAAGCATCACGGCTATGCCACCGGGCAGTTCGGCAAGAACCACCTCGGCGACCGCGACGAGCACCTGCCGACCGCGCACGGCTTCGACGAGTTCTTCGGCAACCTCTATCACCTCAACGCCGAGGAGGAGCCGGAGCACCCGGACTACCCGACCGACGAGGAGTACCCGGGGTTCAGCGAGCGGTTCCGCCCTCGCGGTGTGATCCACTCGTGGGCGAACGACGACGGCACGCAGCGCATCGAAGACACCGGCCCCCTGACGAAGAAGCGCATGGAGACGGTCGACGAGGAATTCCGCGACGCGGCGGCAGACTTCATCCGTCAGCAGGCCGACGACGACACCCCGTTCTTCGTCTGGTTCAACTCGACGCACATGCACTTCCGCACGCACACGAAAGAGGAGAGCAAGGGGCGGGCCGGCCGCTGGCAGTCGGAGTATCACGACACGATGCTCGATCACGACGACGTGGTGGGCAGCCTGCTCGATCTGCTCGACGAGCTCGGCCTCGCAGAGAACACGATCGTCATGTACTCGACCGACAACGGCCCGCACATGAACAGCTGGCCGGATGCCGGCATGACGCCGTTCCGCAACGAGAAGAACTCGAACTGGGAGGGCGCCTATCGGGTGCCCGCGATGGTGCGCTGGCCGGGACACGTTCCGGCAGGCACGACGCTGAACGGCATCGTCAGTCACAACGACTGGTTCGTGACCTTGCTGGCCGCGGCCGGAGACACCGACATCGCCGATCGCCTGAAGTCGGGCACGGAGCTGCACGGCACCGACTTCACGGTCCATCTCGACGGCAACAACCAGCTCGACTACATCACCGGCGCTGTCGAACACAGCCCGAGGCGTCACTTCTTCTACGTCTCGGACGACGGCGACCTCACGGCGCTGCGCTTCGAGAACTGGAAGTTCGTCTTCCTCGAGCAGCGTGCCGTCGGAACCCTGCAGGTCTGGCAGGAGCCCTATATCGAGTTGCGGTTCCCGAAGCTCTTCAACCTGCGCACCGACCCCTTCGAGCGCGCCGACATCACGTCGAACACGTACTGGGACTGGGTGCTCGACCACATCTTCCTGTTCATCCCGGCGCAGGCCTACGTCGCGACCATGCTGCACAGCCTCGTCGAGTTCCCCGCTCGGCAGGAGTCGGCGTCGTTCACCATCACCCAGGTCATGGCGAAGCTGCAGTCGACGGTCGGCAGCTCCTGACCGGCATCCTCAGGCGTCGAGCAGCGATCGGCGGGCGAGCGCGTTGCGCCTCGCGAGCATCAGCCCGCCGATCACCGCGGCGATGAGCGAGCCGAGGAGCACGCCGATCTTGACGTGCTCGTCGGCGACCGAACTCGACCCGTAGGCGAGCTCGCCGACGAGCAGCGAGACGGTGAAGCCGATTCCCGCGAGGAACGCCATGCCGGTGAGGTCGAGCCAGCGCAGCGTCTCATCGAGGCGCAGAGCGGGCACACGGCTGAGCAGGAACGTGGTCGCGAGGATCCCGATCGGCTTGCCCAGCACGAGTCCGACGATGATGCCGATCGCGATCGGGTCGGTCAGCGCGGACGCGAGCCCCTCGAGTCCGCCGATCGTGACCCCCGCAGCGAAGAAGGCGAACACGGGCACGGCGAACAGCGTCGCCACGACACCCCACCGGTCGGCGAAGTGCGGTGCGAGGCCGTCGTAGACCGGCTCGCCGTCGGCATCGGTCCCTCGACGCACGCGGGCGCGCTCGGTCGGGACGACCGGCACGACGAAGCCGAGCAGCACACCCGCGACGGTCGCATGGATGCCTGCGGCGTGGATGCAGACCCACACGGCGATCGCGAGAGGCAGCAGGATCCACCATGCCCGCACGCCCTTCTGCACGAGCAGGGCGAACCCGGCCAGGGGCAGCAGGGCGAGCGTCAGCCACGGGAGGCTGATCGTGTCGGTGTAGAAGGTCGCGATGATCGTGATGGCGATCAGGTCGTCGATGATCGCGAGTGTGAGGAGGAAGACACGCAGCGCGGGTGGGAGGAACTTTCCGACCACGGCGATCACCGCGACCGCGAACGCGATGTCCGTCGCTGTGGGGATGGCCCAGCCGCGCAGGGCGTCGCCGTCCCCGGCGTTGATCAGGGCGAAGATGACAGCCGGCACGATCACACCGCCGACAGCCGCGGCGATCGGCAGCGCGGCCTGGCGCGGATCGCGCAGGCGGCCGGTGACGAACTCCTCCTTCAGCTCGAGGCCGACGACGAAGAAGAAGATCGCCAGCAGACCGTCGGCCGCCCAGGCGCCGATGCTCAGATCGAGATGCAGCTCGGGGATGCCGAACGTGAAGTCGCGCACCGATTCGTACCACGACACCGCGGGGGTGTTGGCGAGGATCAGCGCGGCGACGGTGGCGGCGAGCAGGAGGGAGCCCCCGAGCACATCGCTGCGGGCGTTGTTGCGGATGCCGCGCCACAGCTCGTGCGGAGCCAGGCGGAGACGGGGACGGGTGCGGACGGGAGAAGTGGACACGAAGAGACCTCACGCGAGAGAAGGGGTGAACGGCGCGGAAGACCGCACCCCATCGAGGCGCGGTCTAGTCGCGTGGCGGCGGGCAGCCCGCGATCTCACCGTGCGAGAGCGTGCCCCAGACGCTGGTCCACCCGTTGGTCCCCGGATGCATGACGACGCGCATCGACTTCCTCATCGGGGTCGCCGAGCGCAGCTCATGCGGAGCGCGCGTCGAGCCGGCGATCGAGAGAAGGGCCATGGAACCAGCCTATCGGGGCATGCCTGAGTGACTCAGACGCCTCGCAGCGCTTCGCCCGCCGCGTCGAGCGCGCCGTCGGCGAGGGAGAAATAGGCCCACTTGCCGCGCTGCTCGCGAGTGACGAGGCCGGCGTCGGCCAGCAGCTTCATGTGGTGCGAGACGGTGCCCTGCGACAGGCCGACCGGATCGGTGAGATCGCAGATGCAGGCCTCGCCGCCCTCGGCCGACGAGATGAGCGACAGCAGGCGGATGCGGGTCGGGTCGCCGAGCGCTTTGAACAGCCGGGCGATGCGCTCGGCCTCCGCGAGGGGCAGAGCGGATGCCGATCGCGGCGTGCAGCAGGCGGTGTCTGCGATGGTGGCCGGAAGCATCATGCCGCCATCCTCTCACGTATTGACATTCTTCGATACGTGCCGGATGCTTCATATTGACGTTCATCGATTCGAGGAGACATGATGCCAGACCTTCCCGTCGTCGTCATCGGAGCAGGCCCGCAGGGTCTCGCCGCAGCCGCGCACCTGGTCGAACGAGGCGAAGACGTCGTGGTCGTCGAACGGGGGCGCGGAGCTGCGAGCGCCGTCTCGGAGTGGGGGCACGTGCGTCTGTTCTCGGCATGGTCGGAGCTGACCGACGCCGCCGCACGTCGCCTGCTCGAGCCGACGGGATGGAGCGCTCCTGCTTCGGGATACCCCACAGGGGCGGAATGGGTGAGCGGCTACCTGGCGCCGCTCGCGAATGCCCTGGGACACCGCGTGAAGTACTCGACGACCGTCACGGGCGTCGCACGCCAGGGGCGCGACAAGGTCGTCGACGCAGGGCGCAAGAGCCAGCCGCTCGTCGTGCACACCGTCGACGCCGACGGATTCGAGTCACGGATCCTCGCCCGGGCCGTGGTCGATGCGAGCGGCACGTGGAGCATGCCGAATCCCGCAGGCGCCGATGGCTTCCCCGCGGTCGGCGAGTCGGCGGCATCCGACCTCATCTCGTACCGCATCCCGGACGATGTGTCAGAGCTCGCCGGTGAGCACGTCGTCGTCGTGGGTGCGGGGCACTCCGCCACGCACGCGGTGCTGCGCCTGAGTGAGCTGGCTCGCCGATCGACGGGGACCCGCGTGACCTGGCTGCTGCGCCGAGGGAGCGCCGCGAACGTCTTCGGCGGCGGCAGCGGAGACGAGCTGCCGGAGCGCGCCGCCTTGGGTTCTCGCGCCCGCAAGGTCATCGACGAGGGTGTGATCGAGCTCGTGACAGGATTCCGCGTGGCTGAGTTCCGCCGCGGGGGCGACGGCATGACGATCGTGGCGGAGGACGGACGCGAGGTGGCGGATGTCGGGCGGGTGTTCGCGCTCACCGGATTCCGGCCGGACACCGGCATCCTGCGGGAGCTGCGCATCGATCTCGACCCCGCTCTCGAGGCGGTCGCCGGCATCGCCGCAGAGATCGACCCGAACATCCACTCGTGCGGATCGGTGTCGGCGACCGGCGCACGCG
This sequence comes from Microbacterium sp. AC035, assembly GCF_979258485.1. NCBI lineage: Bacteria > Bacillati > Actinomycetota > Actinomycetes > Micrococcales > Microbacteriaceae > Microbacterium > Microbacterium sp. AC035. Next base: position 3,241,318 of record NZ_OZ409858.1, on the reverse strand, counting down.
AGCTCGCCCAACCGGAGCTCGGGCTCTTCATCGTCGGCGCGAAGTCGTACGGCCGCGCGCCGACGTTCCTCGCACTGACGGGGTACGAGCAGGTGCGCAGCGTCGCCGCGCACCTGGCCGGAGATCACGAGGCCGCGGCACGAAAAGACCTCACCCTCCCGGACACCGGCGTGTGCGGCGGATCGGGTGACTTCGGTGAGGCGGATGCCGCAAGCTGCTGTGCCGCACCGACCGTGCTGCAGATCGGCAGATCGCCGTTGACCGTCCTCGGCCCCACGCGTTCACTTACCCTGGAGACATCATGACCACCACAGCCAAGCCCTCCGTCCTGTTCGTCTGCGTGCACAACGCAGGACGCTCCCAGATGGCCGCAGGCTTCCTGCGCGAGGTCTCAGGCGGCCGCATCGAGGTGCGCTCGGCCGGCTCCATGCCCGCCGACCAGATCAACCCGGTCGCGGTCGAGGCGATGAGCGAGCTCGGCATCGACATCACCGCCGAGCAGCCCAAGGTGCTCACGACCGAGGCGGTGCAGGCATCCGACGTCGTGATCACGATGGGATGCGGCGACGCGTGCCCGTTCTTCCCCGGCAAGCGCTACGAGGACTGGAAGCTCGACGACCCGGCCGGGCAGGGCATCGACGCCGTGCGACCGATCCGCGACGACATCCGGCGCCGCATCGAGGCGCTCGCGGGCGAACTGCTGGCCTGACGCGGTATCCAGCTCCCTGTCGGGCGGAGCACGCCGCGACGGGCGGACGGATGCTGCGGCATCCTCCGCCGGACAGGGAGAAGTCCGCCCCACGCGGCGCACTGTCGACAGCGCCGCGTCGGACGGACTCCACTCAGAAAAGGGTCAGCGGGCGACGATGAGCCCGGCAGTCTTCTCCTGCACAGCCTGGAACCGGCGCTGCACGTCGGACCAGTTGACGAGCTCCCAGAACGCCTTGACGTAGTCGGCGCGCACGTTGAGGTAGTCGAGGTAGTAGGCGTGCTCCCAGACGTCGAGCTGCAGCAGCGGCGTCACGCCGAGCGGAGCGTTGCCCTGCTGGTCGAACAGCTGGAAGATGACCGGTCGCGCTCCGACGCTGTCCCAGGCGAGCACGGCCCAGCCCGAGCCCTGCACGCCGAGCGCGGTCGCGGTGAAGTGGGCGCGGAAGGCGTCGATCGAGCCGAACGCATCGGTCAGCGCCGCCTCGAGCTCGCCTTCGGGGTTTCCGCCGCCGTCGGGCGACAGGTTCTCCCAGAACACCGAGTGGTTGATGTGTCCGCCGAGGTTGAACGCGAGGTCCTTCTCGAGCTTGTTCACGGCAGCGAAGTCACCGGACTCGCGTGCTCCGGCCAGCTGCTCGAGCGCGGTGTTGGCGCCGGTGACGTACGCCTGGTGGTGCTTGGAGTGATGCAGCTCCATGATCTTGCCCGAGATGTGCGGGGCGAGCGCCGCGTAGTCGTACGGCAGCTCGGGGAGGGTGTACGGAGTGGTCATGCGTGTTCCTTTCAGTCGTTCTGGTCGGTAGGGAGTGAGTGGAATCGGCGGTCGAGGTAGACGAGCGGTCGGCCCGGCCGCCCGAGCAGCACCTCGTCGATCTCGGCGACCACGACGGTCGATGAGCCGACCGCGACCGTCGACATCGTGTGACCGCGCATCGCAGCGCGCGCCTCCGCGAGGTACGGCTCACCGGTCGGAAGGGTGCTCCACCCCTGTTCGGGGGTGAAGCGATCGGCGCCGCTCACCGCGAAGCTCTGCGCCAGAGCCGAGTGCTCGTCGTCGATCAGGTGCACGACGAACGACTCGGCGTTGAGGATCGAGCCCGCGCTGCCGGTCGCCCTGGTGACCGAGAACACGATTGCGGCGGGGTCGACCGCGACGGATGCGACGCTGGATGCCGTGAGCCCCACCGGGCCGGCGGGAGTCATCGCGGTGATGATCGCGACGCCGGCCGGATGCGCGCGGAACGCGGCCTTGAGCCCTTCACCGACCTCGGAGGGGACCGGCGCTGCGGGATGCTGCTGGGTGCTCATTCGGGTGCCTCCTGGGGCGGAAGTGCGGCGATGATCGGGTGGTCGTGTTCGATGACGCCGAGTTTCGCCGCGCCGCCGGGCGAGCCGAGCTCGTCGAAGAACTCGACGTTGGCCTTGTAGTAGTCCTGCCATTCTTCCGGCAGGTCGTCTTCGTAGTAGATCGCCTCGACGGGGCACACCGGTTCGCACGCGCCGCAGTCGACGCATTCGTCCGGGTGGATGTACAGCGAGCGTTCGCCCTCATAGATGCAGTCAACAGGGCATTCGTCGATGCACGCACGGTCCTTGACATCGACGCAGGGCAGGGCGATCACATAGGTCATCGGGTGGCGGTCTCCGTTCGGGTCACGGTTGCAACCGTATGACCTCAAGTACACTTGAGGTCAAATCGAGGAGGACTGCGCATGAGCGACACCGATGCGGAGCAGGTCATTCACGGACCTGACGAGCCGCTGACGATCGGAGAGATGAGCAGGCGCACCGGGGTCGCCCCGTCGGCCCTGCACTTCTACGAGAGCCTCGGGCTCATCGCCTCGACGCGCACCGCGGGCAATCAGCGCCGCTATGCCAGGCACATGCTGCGGCGGGTCTCGCTCATCACGGTGGCGAAGCGCCTCGGCATCCCCCTGTCGGACGTGCACGACGCGTTCGCCGACGTTCCGTTGACGCAGACGCCGAGCCACGAGGACTGGCAGCGTGCGTCGAGGCGCTGGAAGCGCGAGCTCGAGAAGCGCCGCGAGGGCATCGAGCGCCTGGAGCGCGAGCTGACCGGATGCATCGGCTGCGGCTGCCTGTCGATGAAGGCGTGCGGCCTGCTCAACCCCGGTGACGCGCTCAGCAGCCAGGGCGCGGGCCCCCAGCGTCTCCGCGACGAGGACGCTTGAGCGCCCTCGTCGCAGATGATCAGGCGACGGTGAACGCGGCGCTCAGCAGAACGTCGTCACGGGAGCTCGGACCCACGAGCAGCTCGAACGCGCCGGATTCCACGAGACGGATGCCGGCGGCATCCACGATCGAGCACTCTGCGACCGGCAGGTCGAGGCGCACGCGCGCCGACTCCCCCGGCGCCAGGTCGACCTGGCGGAAAGTCTTCAGTTCCTTGTCCGCCCAGCTCACACTCGTCACGGAGTCGCGCACGTAGACCTGCACGGTCTCGCGCACCGGACGCGCACCGGTGTTCGTGACCGTCACCTCGGCGACGATCGTGTCGTCGAGACCGAGCCGGTCGGTGTCGAGCGACAGCTCGCCGTACGAGACCGTCGAGTACGACAGCCCCTCGCCGAACGCCCAGGCCGGGGACTGCGTGAGGTCGGCGTAGCGATCGCCGTGCTGTCCGCGGATCTGGTTGTAGTACGTCGGCTGCTGCCCGACGTGGCGGGCGAACGAGATCGGCAATCGCCCTGACGGCTCGACGGAACCCGAGACGATCTCGGCGAGCGCGCGGCCGCCCTGCATGCCCGGGTTCGCGGCCCAGATGACGGCGGCGGCCTGCGAGGCCGATGCCGGCAGCACGAGCGGCTTCGAGGCGAGCAGCACGACGACGACCGGCTTGCCCGTCGCGATCAGCGCGTCGAGCAGCGCGTTCTGCCCGCCGATCAGCTCGAGGGTCGCAGTCGAGCGGCCCTCGCCCACGAGCTCGATACGGTCTCCGACGACGACGACCACGACATCGGATGCCGCAGCCACGGCCACGGCCTCGGCGATCTGCGTCTCGTCCGGCGCGCTCGGCACGACGACCGGGGGTCGGGGCTGCCCGTCAGGGAACTTCGCGCCGTGGGGGTCTTCCTCGAGCGTGAGGATCTCGGCACCGCGAGCGTGCGTCACCGACCACCCGTCGACGCCCGACAGGCCGTCGAGCACGGTCGTGATCATCTCGCGCGGCTGCCCGTCGAGCCATCCGGCCTGACCGGAGCCGCCGGCCCAATCGCCGAGCTGCGTCTGGGCGTCGTCGGCGAGGGGACCTACCACCGCGACCTTCAGCGGCGCGGACGCGTCGAGCGGCAGCACGCCGTCGTTCTCGAGCAGCACGATCGAGCGGCGTGCGGTCTCGAGGTTGAGCTCCGCATGCGCGGCGCTGCCGACCACGGCATCCAGCTCGTCCTGCGGCAGCCGCGGGTCTTCGAACAGCCCCAGCTCGAACTTCAGGGTCAGGATGCGTGCCACGGCGTCGTCGAAGGCGTCCTCCGCGAGCAGCCCGTTCGACACCGCCTCGAGCGCGCCCTCGAAGAAGCCCGGGGTGTTCATGACCATGTCGTTGCCGGCGCTCACCGCGGCGGCGGACGCGTGCGCGTAGTCGGGCTGCACGTGCTGTTCCCACACCATGCGGCCGACGTTGTCCCAGTCGGTGATGAGCGTGCCGGTGTAGCCCCACTCCCCACGAAGCACGTCGCTGAGCAGCCAGTCGTTGACCGTGATCGGCACGCCGTCGGTGGTCTGGTAGCCGAGCATGAACGTGCGGCAGCCTTCACGAGCGACGCGCTCGAAGGGCGGCAGGAACCACGACCGCAGCTTGCGCCGCGAGATGTCGGCCTCGCTGGCGTCGCGCCCGCCCTGCGTCTCGGAGTATCCGGCGAAGTGCTTGGCCGTGGCGAGGATCGCGGTCGGGTCGTCGAGGCCGTCGCCCTGGTAGCCGCGCACCATGGCCGAGGCGAGCTCGCCGATCAGGAACGGGTCTTCACCGAGCGTCTCGTCGATGCGGCCCCAGCGCAGGTCGCGCGCGATGCACAGCACGGGCGAGAACGTCCAGTGGATGCCGGTCGCCGCGACCTCGATCGCAGTCGCCCGCGCGACCTTCTCCACGAGTTCGGCGTCCCACGTCGCCGCCATGCCGAGCTGGGTCGGATAGATCGTCGCCCCCGGCCAGAACGAGTGGCCGTGGATGCAGTCCTCCGCGACGAGCAGCGGGATGCGCAGCCGGGTCTGCGCGGTCAGCTCGTTCGCGCGGATGATGCGCTCGGGCGACGTGTGCAGGATCGAGCCGACGTGCTTTCCCAGGACGTGGTCGTCGAGGTCGTCGCGGGCATCGAGCTGCAGCATCTGCCCGACCTTCTCCTCGACCGTCATGCGGTCGAGAAGGTCGGCGACACGCGCCGCGATCGGCAGCTCGGGGTCGAGATAGGGCAGGGATTCGGTCAGGGTCTGAGAGGTCATCACTCGGCGTTCTGTGTCTTCGTATCGGTCTTCGTATGGGTCGTCGTCGCTGTCGCCGCGCTCTGCACGGTACCCGAGTCGGTTGTCGGCACGCTGCGCACCGCCGTCACCGGGTCGTTCACGTCGAGGCCCTTCTTCTTCATCGCGCGGGCGCGCTCACCCGCCGACCGCAACCTCGGGTTGACGTACTCGTCGATGCCGAAGTTGATGAGCGACAGGGCGACGCCGATGATCGCGATGCAGAGTCCTGCGGGCACGTACCACCACCACAGCCGAGGGAACGCGCCGTTCTGCTGCGCCCAGAACAGGATCGTGCCCCAGTTGAGGTTGCTCACCGGGATCACGCCGATGAAGGCGAGGGTCGTGAGTCCGAGGATGGCCGCGGTGACGGTGCCGACGAAGCTCGATGCGATCAGCGCCATGAGGTTCGGCAGCATCTCGACGGTGATGATGCGGTGCAGAGGTTCGCCGTTGGCACGCGCGGCCTGGATGAAGTCGCGGTTGCGCAGCGACATGGTCTGCGCGCGCAGCACACGCGCACCCCAGGCCCATCCCGTGAGGCCCAGCACGGCGGCGATCACGATGAGCGGCGGGTTCTCGAACTGCGAGGCCACGATGATGATCAGCGGGATGCCGGGGATCACCAGGAAGACGTTCGTCAGCGCCGACAGCGACTCGCTCTTCCAGCCGCGCACGTAGCCGGCGATCACGCCGATCGTGATGGCGATGATCGTCGCGATGATGGCCGAGAGGAACCCGACCACGACGACGCCGCGCGTGCCGAAGATGAGCTGGCTGAGCACGTCCTCGCCCATGTGGGTGGTGCCGAGCCAGTGGTCGAACGAAGGCGGCTGCCGCAGCGCCGTGCGGTCCTTCTGCGTCGCGCCGTAGGGCGCGAGCAGCGGGGCGAAGATCGCGATCAGCACGAACACCCCGAGGATGATCAGGCCGGCGATCGACTTGGGGTTGCGGAACATCGCGAACGAGTGCGCGAGCTGCGACCAGAACGTCTTGCGCGGCGGCGAGACGTCCTCGGTGGTGCGGAACGTCGCGGTCTCCGGCATCCCCGTGGGGATCGCGCTGCCGTCGGGTGCCGTGGTGTCGGTCGAGGTGGGAACGCTCATGTCAGGCCTCCGTCTGGCGCGTGCGCGGGTCGAGGTATGCGTAGACGATGTCGGCGAGGATGTTCGCGACCAGCACCGACAGCGTGATCACCAGGAACACACCCTGCATCAGGGCGAAGTCCTTCGCATTGGTGGCATCGAGCAGCAGCTTGCCGACACCCGGGTAGCTGAAGACCATCTCCATGACGATGGTGCCGCCGACGATGAACCCGATCGAGAGCGCGAAGCTCTGGATCTGCGGCAGCACCGCGTTGCGCGCGGCGTACGCCCAGAGCACCCGCTTGTTCGGCATGCCCTTGGCCTGGGCGACTGTGATGTAGTCCTCGTCGAGCACCGTGAGCATCATGTTGCGCATGCCCAGCATCCATCCGCCGAGCGACGCGATGATGATCGTGACCGCCGGCAGCGTGCCGTGCATGATCACCTGACCGATGAAGTCGAGGCTCCACTCCGGCGACTGCCCCTTGTCGTACGCGTGCGACGACGGGAACCACTTGAGGGTCGACGAGAAGATCGCGATCGCGATGAGACCCAGCCAGAAGTAGGGGATCGTGTTGAAGAACGTCGTGATCGGGATGAGTGCGTCGAGCCTGCTGCCACGACGCCAGCCGACGATCGCGCCGCCGACGGTGCCGAGCGCGAACGAGATGATCGTCGCGAGTCCGACGAGGCCGAGCGTCCACGGCAGAGCGGATGCCAGCACCTCGCCCACCGGCCGCAGACCGTGCAGGGTCGAGATGCCGAGATCGCCGCGGAAGAGCATCGCCCAGTAGTCGATGTACTGCTGCCACATCGACTTGTCGGTGTCGATGCCGAGCAGCACGCGCAGCGAGTCCGCCGCCTCCGGGCTGATGTTGCGGTTGCGCGCGAGGTACGAGCTGACCGCATCGCCCTTCATGAACCGCGGCAGGAAGAAGTTGATCGTGATGGCCGCCCACAGGGTGAACAGGTAGAAGCCTGCCCGCCCGGCGAAGAAGCGCCAGGGCACGAGAGCTCGGCCCTTCTGGGTCGTCGTCGCCGTGGTGCCGACCTCGAGCGCGTCACGCTGCTCGTCATCGACGAGCGGGAGCTGAGGGGATGCGGTGGTCACTGTGCACCTCCGTGCGAGGCTGCCGACGCGAAGTGCTTGTCGGGGTCGGGAGACGCTGCGCGCAGCTCGCGCGTGTAGGGGTCCTGCGGGTTGAGGATGACGTCGTCGGCGTCGCCGTACTCGACGACCCGACCCTGGTTGAGCACCATGATCTTGTCGCTGAAGTGCCGCGCGGTCGCGAGGTCGTGGGTGATGTAGAGCACTCCGAGGCCCTCTTCGCGCTGCAGATCGGCCAGCAGGTTCAGCACCCCGAGGCGGATGGATACGTCGAGCATCGACACGGGCTCGTCGGCGACGAGCAGCGAAGGGCGCGATGCGAGAGCGCGGGCGATGGCGACGCGCTGCCGCTGCCCGCCGGAGAGCTCGTGCGGACGGCGGTCGATCACGGCATCGGCGTCGAGGCGCACGCGCTCGAGCAGTCGTCGCACCTCAGCCTCGGTCTCGTTCTTGGGCACCACGTCGTCGAGCCGGATCGGCCGCTCCAGGTGGTACCTGATCGAGTGGTACGGGTTGAGCGAGGCGAACGGATCCTGGAACACCATCCGCAGCTGCTGGCGATACTTTCGCAGGCCCTTGCCGCGCCGAGGGATGGGCTTGCCGTCGAGGCGCACCTCTCCGGTCGTCGGCGTCTCGAGCTGGGTGAGGATCTTCGCGATGGTCGACTTGCCGCTGCCCGACTGTCCGACGAGACCGATGGTCTGGCCGGAGTTCAGGGTGAAGCTGACACTGTCGAGCGCCTTGAGCTGACCGGCTCCTCTGACGTTGTAGACCTTGGTGACATCGGCGAACTCGAGAGTGGTCATCGGGTCAGCACTCCTCTCGCGCCGGTGAGACGGGGGAACGACGACAGCAGCGTCTTCGTGTAGTCGTTCTGCGGGTTCGTCCAGATCTGCTCGGCGGAGGCGAGCTCGACGATCTCGCCCTCGCGCATGATCGCGATGCGGTCGCTGATCTCGAGCAGCAGCGGCAGATCGTGGGTGATGAAGATGACCGAGAAGCCGAACTCGTGACGCAGCTGCGAGATCTGCTTGAGGATCTCGCGCTGCACCAGCACGTCGAGCGCGGTGGTCGGCTCGTCCATGACCATCAGCTGCGGACGCAGAGCCAGCGCCATCGCGATCATGACGCGCTGGCGCATGCCGCCGGACAGCTCGTGCGGGAACGAACGCGTGCGCTGACGGCCGACCTTGACGATCTCGAGCAGTTCCTCGGCCTCGGCCCTGCGCTGCCTGCGGGTCATGTCAGGGCGGTGGATCTCGAAGACGTCCTCGAGCTGCGAGCCGATCGTCGCCACGGGGTTGAGGGCGTTCATCGCGCCCTGGAACACCATCGAGACCTTGTCCCAGCGGAACTTCTGCATCGCATCGACGTCGAGTGCGTTGATGTCGACGTCCACGCCGGATGCATCGTGGAACGTCACGCTGCCGCCCGCGATCACGGCGGGGGCACGCAGCAGACGCTGCACGCCGTAGGCGAGGGTGGTCTTGCCGCATCCGCTCTCTCCTGCGAGACCGAGGATCTCTCCGCGCTGCAGTTCGAGCGTCACGTTCTTCACCGCCTCGACGGGCGGATCGACGTCGTACACGACGGAGAAGTCGCGCACGCTGAGCAGGGGTTCTGACATGAGGGGTCCTTCGTCGGTCGGTGGGGTGGGCGGATGCCGTGGCATCCGCCCACCCCCGGGACTGCTTACTCGGCCGGCTTCAGCTTCGTGAGGATCTGCACGATGTTCTGCTGAGTCGGGTCGCCCGAGGCGTACGGGTCCTCCTCCGAAGGCCACCCGACGTAGTTGCGGGTGTTGTACTCGCCGAGCAGCGGGTGCGCGCCCAGCGGGATCGCCGGGACCTGCTCGACGAAGATCTGCTCGAGCGTCGTGATCGCCGCGGTGCGCTCGTCATCGGACGACGCGTTGGCGTAGGTGTTCAGCGCCTCGGTCGCCACGGGGTCTTCGAAGCGTCCGAAGTTGAATCCGGCGACGCCCTCTGGCGAGATCCAGCGCGGGTCCATGGTCGACGTGTAGAGGCCGTAGGCCGTGCCGCTGTCTTCGAGCCAGTGGATGATCGCTGAGAACGAGCCGTCGTCGCGGGGTCCTGCCCAACCGCCCCAGTCGGGCATGTCGATCTTGACCTCGGCGCCGATGGCCTCGGTGACGTCTTCGGCGATGAGCTCCTGCGCGGTGTTCCAGTCGCTCCAGCCCGAGGGCACCGAGAGCGTGAACGAGACGGGCGTGCCGTCGGGGTCGATCAGTGCGTCGTCCTTCCAGGTGTACCCGGCTCCTTCGAGCAGGTCACGGGCCTTCTCGGCGTCGACCGAGTACTCCTCGCCCTGGAACTCGGGCTGGATCTCGTCTTCGAGGATCGACGAGAGTCCGGTGACCGACCAGACCGGCTCGCTCGCCCCTTCGCGTGCGATGTCGACGTACGCGTCGCGGTCGATGACCCAGGCGAGCGCCTGGCGGAACGCCACATCGTCGAACGGCTTCTGCTGCAGGTTCATGAACAGCGTCGCGGAGCCGGTGGTCGGCGCCACGAAGAACTTGTTGTGCTCGGGGTCGGCGTCGAGGAACTGCTCCTTGATCTGCGGGATGAACGCCTGCGCCCAGTCGGCCTCGCCCTGAGCGAGTGCGGTGGTCAGAGCGGTGTTGTCGCCGTACGAGACGTAGTGCAGCTCGGGCACCGCGAGGTCGCCGCCCCAGTAATCGTCGCGGGCCTCGAGGGTGACCGACTCGGTCGACCAGTTCGAGAGCGCGTAGGGGCCGGTGCCGACCAGGTCGTCGCCCTTGACGGGGTCGGTGGCCGGCTCGTCGAGGTTCTCCCAGATGTGCTTCGGCACGATGGGCACGTGCAGCACGCGGGCCTGGTTCACGTACTTCGACTCGCCGAAGGTCAGGGTGACCGCGTCGCCGTCGACGGTCGCGCCCTCGAACTTGAGACCGGCGGTGTCGAGCGCGGGGGTGGAGACGAGCTCGTAGGTGAAGACGATGTCGTCGGCGGTGAAGGGCTCGCCGTCGCTCCAGGTGACGTCCTTGCGGGGCACGACGGTGACGGCCGTGTAGTCGTCGTTCCACTCGATGCTCTCGGCGAGCCAGGGGGTGACCTCGCGGTCGCCGGTCTGGTTCACGAGGCCGAGGGTCTCGAAGATGACCTTGCCGTAGCCGTACTTCGAGGCCGACGAGTCGCCGACATAGGGGTTGTTCGACTCGGTGGTGATCGCACCGTCGGGCTTGGCGATCGTCAGGGCCGCACCGCCGGCTCCGCTGTCTGCGTCGTTCGATCCGCCGGCGGCGCAGCCGGCGAGGGCCGAGACGCTGAGGGCGGAGATCGCCGCGACAGCGATCAGGGACTTTCTGAGCTTCATTGCTTCTCCTTGGGCACGGGTCGTTGTGCTGTGTGGCTGCCCGATGCTCGGGCATCCGGCGAACTTTGCTTACTGGCGAGAAAGTAAGCTGGTGCGAGGTTACTCGTTGGTAAGTAGAGTTGGCAAGTACGATCCAGTGCAGGATTCCGTGCAGAAGAGGATGGACCATGTCGAAGGATGCTGTCGCCCACACGTCCGTCCGGCCTGCCACCCGCGAGAAGCGGGAGCAGATCCTCAAAGCCGCCGTCGAGATCTTCGGCAACAAGGGCTCGACGAACGGCACTCTCGCCGATGTCGCCGAGCAGGTGGGCATCACCCATGCCGGCGTGCTGCACCACTTCGGCTCGAAGCAGAAGCTGCTGCTCGAGGTGCTCGCGTACCGCGACCAGGCCGATGTCGCAGAGCTCGCCGAGAAGCACATCCCCGGCGGGCCCGAGCTCTTCCTGCACCTCGTGCGCACCGCGGTCGCGAACGAACGGCGCCCCGGCATCGTGCAGGCGTACACCGTGCTGTCGTCGGAATCCGTGACGGACAACCACCCGGGTCGCGACTACTTCGAGGACCGCTACACGACCCTCCGACGCGAGGTCACCGACGCCTTCCATCTGCTGTGCGCACAGGAGGGTGTGACGGAGCCCGACACCGTGGCCACCGCCGCGGCCAGCATCCTCGCCGTGATGGACGGACTGCAGCTGCAGTGGCTGCTGCACCGCGACGTCTTCGACCTGGGCGAGGCGAGCGAGTTCGCGATCCGCTCGATCGTCAACGGCGTGCTGCACCCCGGACCGGCACTGGAGTCGTACCGCCACGACTAGGCTCGGGGCCATGACGATCGACCTCGAAGCGCTCTACACAGACCTGCACCAGCACCCTGAGCTCTCGTTCCAGGAGACGCGCACCGCCGGCATCGCCGCCGGTCACCTGCGGGATCTCGGCCTCGAGGTGCACGAGGGCATCGGCGTCACCGGCGTCGTCGGCATCCTGCGCAACGGCGACGGACCGGTCGTCTGGGCACGTGCCGACATGGACGCGCTGCCCGTCGGTGAAGAGACCGGCCTCGCCTATGCCAGCACCGCGACCGGCATCGACCCCGCAGGCAACACCGTGCCCGTCATGCACGCCTGCGGCCACGACATGCACGTCACCGCGATGATCGGGGCCGTCGAGAAGCTCGTCGCCGAGAAGGCGGACTGGTCGGGGACCGTCGTCGTGCTGATCCAGCCTGCTGAGGAATACGGCGCGGGATCCCGCGCCATGCTCGACGACGGACTGCGCGATCTCGTGCCGCACCCCGATGTCGTGCTCGGTCAGCACGTCACTCCCCTGCCCGCCGGCACGATCGGCGTACGCCCCGGCACGCAGATGGCGGCATCCGACGGCCTGACCGTCACCCTTCACGGCCGCGGCGGGCACGGTTCGCGGCCGCACTCGACCATCGACCCCGTCGTGATGGCTGCGGCGACCGTCATGCGCCTGCAGACCATCACCTCGCGCGAGGTCGACCCCCGAGACGTCGCCGTCGTGACGGTCGGGTCGATCCACGCGGGGCTCAAGAACAACATCATCCCCGCCGAGGCGAAGCTCGAGCTCAGCCTGCGCTACCCGAACGACGAGATGCGCGACAAGGTGCTCGCGAGCGTCGAGCGCATCGTGCGTGCCGAGGCCGCGGCATCGGGCGCGGAGCGCGAACCCGAGATCCGCACCGACCACACGCTGCCCCCGACGATCAACGACGCGGATGCCACGGCACGCGTGACGTCGGCGCTGCAGCGCGCGCTGGGCGAGGCCTCGGTCATCGACCCCGGCATGTTCACCGGCAGTGAAGACGTGTCGTGGTTCGCCCGCGACACGGGGGCTCCTCTGGTGTTCTGGTTCTGGGGCGGGATCGATGCCGCGAAGTTCGCTGCCTCAGCGGCGGCCGGGACCCTCGACAAGGACATCCCGACCAACCACTCGCCGTTCTTCGCACCGGAGATCCACCCGACGATCGAGGTCGGCGTCACCGCGCTGTCGGCCGCCGCGCGCGAGTTCCTCGGCTGAGGCGCGTCCGCGCGAAGCGGTCGGTCAGCGTCGGTACGGCGGGAGCGTATCCGCGAGCCGCGCAGCCAAAGCCTGGTCGGGATCATCGTCTCGAAGCGTCACCGCTGACGCGACATGCCTCCGGGCACGCTCGATGAGCAGTTCGGCGTGCTCGACATTCGCCGCGACCTGCTCGAGGTGCTTCTTCTCCAGAAGAGCGTCGATGGCGAGTCGACCCGTCTCCCACCTGAGTAATCGATTCACGGAGCCTCCGACTCACTCTCGACCCGCAGCCTCACGAGCGGTCGATCCTTGACCGTGCGGAGGAAGGGCTCGTCTGCGTTCTGCCAACGCTCGGCGCTGACCACCCGCATGTTGACCTCTCGACCGAGCTGCGCCTCTGCTGCCGATGCTGCTTCTTGGATCTCGACCCGATCGGGACTGCCCACGACCAGAACGTCGATGTCTTGGGGGTCGGCACCGGCCTCTCCACTCATGCGCGCAGCCCAAGAACCATAGACGTAAGCATCCTCGACCCCACCGACATCGGCGAGGACCTCCGGAAGCACCACGCGGGGGCCATAGGCATACTCGATGATCTCTCGAACGGGGCGATAGAGCGGATGCTCGCGGTTCGCTCGGATGTAGCGATTCCGACCCGACCTGCGCTGGGTCAGGAACTCCGCCGTAACGAGCCGTTCGATCTCGCGATGCACAGTGGGCATCGATCCCCCGACGTCGGCCGCGATCTCCGTCACGGTGCGCTCTCGATCGGGCGCGAGCAGAAGGAGCGCGAGAAGGTGTCCTTGAAGATCAGATCGCAGCAGAGGCGAGATCACCGGCACAGTTGCTTTCACATTTTGTATCAAAACAGACATTTTGTGAAAACTTAAGTGCGGGTTCACCGCATCCGAACTCTGCCTCAGCCGCCGATGGCGTTCATGCCGCGGGCGGGCTGCAGGAACGACGGGTCGTTGATCGCGTGCCCCGGCAGCTTGCCGTGCACGCACGAGCGCAGCATGGCGCCGATCGCCGCTGCCCGCTGGGCGGGATCGGACGCCGCGGGTCCGCGGAGCGAGTCGATCAGGTCGTACTCGGCGTTCGAGAAGAGGCAGTTGCGCAGCTGCCCGTCGGCGGTCAGTCGCAGTCGGTCGCACGCGCCGCAGAAGGGGGCGGTGACCGAGGCGATGACGCCGACCTCGTGCGGTCCGCCGTCGATGCGCCACTTCTCGGCCGGCGCTCCGCCGCGACCGGGAACCGGCTCGAGGCTCCACCGCGCGCTGAGCTTCTCGAGGATCTCCTCGCGCGTGACCATCGACGCGCGGTCCCAGGTGTGCCCGGCGTCGAGCGGCATCTGCTCGATGAAGCGCAGCTGCGCACCGACCTCCATCGCGAACGCGACCAGGTCGGGCAGCTCGTCGTCGTTCACACCGCGCATGGCGACCGTGTTGAGCTTGAGCGGGCGGAGCTCGGACGCCGCCGCTGCCGCAATGCCCTCGAACACGTCGTCGATGCGATCACGACGCGTGAGGTCGGCGAAGCGCTGACGATCGACCGTGTCGATGCTGATGTTCAGACGCGTGAGGCCGGCGTCGATCAGGTCGGGCAGGTGCTTCGCGAGAGTGATGCCGTTCGTCGTCATCGCGACCTCGACCGGCCCGTCATCCCCCTCGATCGCCGAGACACGGCGCACCACGTCGATGATGTCGGCGCGCAGCAGCGGCTCGCCGCCCGTGAGGCGGAACGTGCGGATGCCGAGCGAGGCGGCGACCTGGGCGACCTCGACGATCTCGTCGGTCGACAGGATGCTGGTGCGCGCGAGCCATTCGTTGCCCTGCTCGGGCATGCAGTAGGTGCAGCGCAGCGAGCAGCGGTCGGTCAGCGAGATGCGCAGGTCACGGTGCACGCGACCATGCGTGTCGACGAGTCCCTGCGAGGCGGGCGCGGCGGCATCGAGGACCACGGCGCTCGGCGCCCGCATCCCGATCACGACCGGCACAGCCGTCATCGCTCGATCCCTCTCCCCGACATGTTCCGAGACTACCCGCGTGCCCGGCGCACAGGCCCGTGCAGGCAGGACGACCGGCATATTGCCAGGTCTCCCCAGCGCACGCCGCTCGCCTAGGCCACCTGGCCGGAGATTCCGCGACGGGCTGAGTGGGCGACAGCATCCGTCCAGCCATCCGGGATTTCTTCAGCCGTCGGGCGAGCTCAGAGCACCGAGACGAACCGCACCAGTGCCGGGTCGACCCGCAGCCGAATCCGATCGCCGACCGCGACCCCTCCGGCAGCATCCAGCGACAGGTCGACCGCCCCAGCATCGGTGTGCACGCGCACGCCCCCCAGCGTGGGCTCGATCCGCGTCACCACAGCGGGCCACGACACTGCGTCCGCCTCGGCGACCCGCACATCGCCCGGCCGGAACACTGCGGCGAGCGCAGCGCCATCCGTCGCTGCGAGAGCACGCGACGCCGGATCGTCACTGGTCAGCAGCACCTCGCCGCTGCGCCACCCTCCCCCACTCGCGACCCCGACGAGGCGGTTCAGCCCGGCGATAGACGCGACGAAACCGGATGCGGGTGCGGCGAGCACCTCTCGCACCGGCCCCTCCTGCGTCACGCGACCGGCCTCGACGACGATCAGACGGTCGGCGAGCGCGACCGCGTCCGCCGCATCATGTGTGACCGCGACGGTGGTGGTCGAGACGAGCTGGTCGCGCAGCATCCGCCTGATGTCACCGGCCGTCTCGGGGTCGAGGGCGACGAGGGGCTCGTCGAGCAGCACGACGCGAGGGGATGCGGCGAGCGCACGCGCGACCGCGACGCGCTGCTGCTCACCGCCGGACAGCTCGTGCGGCATCCGCTCTCCGGCGCCGGGAAGCCCGACCCGCGCAAGCCAGTCGTCGGCGCCAGCTCGCGCTGCTCGCGCCTCGACCCCCGCCGCACGCGGCCCGAATGCCACGTTCTCGCGCGCCGACAGATGGGGGAACAGCCGGGGCTTCTGCCCCAGCAGCACGACCCCGCGGCGCATCGGCTCGGTCTGCACCCTGGGCTTCGCGACCCGGTCGACGACCCGACCCTCCACGACGATCTCGCCCCCACCCAGCGGCTCGAGTCCGGCGAGCGCTTGCAGCAGGGTCGACTTGCCCGCACCGCTCGGCCCCATCACGGCGACCGTCTCACCCGGTTCCACCTGCAGTGAGACGTCGACCGTGAAGTGCTCCCGCGGCACGACCACATGAGCGTGCATGCCACCGACGGCGCTCATCGGGCAGCCCCCGGACGCCAACCGCGCACGAGCAGCAGCACGAGGATCGCGGTGGCGAGCAGCAACAGCGCGAGAGCGACCGCGGCCCCCTGGGTCACCCCGGCGCCGTTGAAGGCGGTGTAGATCGCGAGCGGCATGGTCTGCGTGACGCCGGGGCGGTTGCCCGCGAAGAGCGCCGTGGCACCGAACTCCCCGATCGCCCGCGCGAAGCACAGCACCACGCCGGCTACGATTCCGGGAGCCGCCAGCGGCAGGGTGATGCGGCGCAGGATCGTCCAGCGGCCGGCGCCGAGCGCGGCGGCGGTGCGCTCGTACTCGACCCCCGAGGTGCGCACGGCACCCTCGACGGCCAGCACCAGGAACGGCAGCGCCACGAACGTCTGCGCGAGGATGACCGCCGGCGTGCTGAACGAGAGTCCGAGCCCTCCGAACCACCCCGCCCGGCCGAACAGGTAGAGCAGGGCGACACCGCCGACCATGGGCGGCAGCACGAGCGGCACCGTGACCGCCGCACGCAGCACCGCGGCGAGGCGCGGCCCCGAACGAGCGATGGTCAACGCCAGCGGAACGCCGATCACGATGCACAGCAGTGTGGCGATGAGACCGGTGCCCAGCGACAGCAGCAGCGCCGAGCGCGCGGCCTCCGACGTCACGTCGGCGATGAAGGTCGACCACTCCACGCGGGCGACGAGAGCCGCGAGCGGGAGGATGAGGAACGCGAGACCCATCAGGGCAGGGATGGCCAGTGCACGCGGCGCGTATCCGCCCGCTCCGGCCGCGCTCACGGCGCTCCGAACCCGAAGTCGGCCAGGATGCGCTGCCCCTCATCCGAGAGCACGAAGGCGACGAACGCGTCGGCGGCCGCGGAGTTCGGGGCCTCGGACAGCGCCGCGATCGGATAGTGGTTGACGACCTCGTCGGCACCGTCGGGCACGATCACCTCGACGTCGTCGCGACCGACGACGTCGGTCGCATACACGAGTCCGGCGTCGGCCTCGCCGGCTGCGACCTTGGTGAGCACAGCGGTCACGTTCTGCTCGAGGCTGGCCGCCTCCACCGTGACGCCCGCGTTCGAGATCAGGGTGGCGGATGCAGCACCGCACGGCACCTCGGGGGCGCACAGCACGGTGGTGACGTCGGCCAGGTCGGCGAGGGTCTCGACGCCGCCGGGGTTGCCGGTCGGCACCGCGATCACCAGAGTGTTCGACGCGAACAGCGTCGGGTCGACCGCGGCATCCTCGAGCTTGTCCATGTTCGCCTCGTCGGCAGAGGCGAACACGTCGGCCGGGGCGCCTTCGAGGAGCTGCGTGACCAGCGTCGAGGACCCGTCGTACACCCCGCTGAAGTCGACGTCCGGGTTCGCGTCGGTGAACGCCGCGCCGATCTCTTCGAAGGCGCCGGAGAGCGAGGCGGCCGCATACACCGTGAGCTCACCGCTCACGGTGCCCTCAGCGGGGTCCGTCGCGGTCGGCGTCGGCGACTCGGCACCGGCGGCGCACCCCGTGAGGGCGAGCGCTGCGGCAGTCAGGACGACCGACACGGCGCGGCGGAGAGTGCGGCTCATGGGTCAGCCCTTCGGCACTTCGACGACGACGTTGGTGGCCTTCACGGAAGAGGTGGCGAGCGAGCCCACCTCGAGGTTCAGCTCGCGGGCGGCCTCGGCCGACATGAGCGAGACGACGCGATGGGGCCCGGACTGCAGGTCGACCTGCGCCATGACTCCGTCGATCTGCACACGCGTCACGATGCCGACGAAGCGGTTGCGGGCACTCGAGAGCGCATGATTCGACTCCTGCGCCTCCTCGGCAAGCTCGACGGCGCGTGCGGCGAGAGCGTCTCCGGGGATCTCGGCCGGGACGGCATCCGTCGTCGGCAGCAGGCCCTGATCGATCCAACGCCGCACGGTGTCGTCGCTCACCCCGAGCAGCTGGGCGGCGCGGGAGATCCGAAAGGTCTGCATAGGTGAACGTTACCGCAGGAGCGGATGTTGAGGCAGTAAAATTCCGCATCAGCGGATATCTCTCGCCCGCAGAGTACCCCTCCGCTCCGAACACAGGGCGAATCGCGCTGCTCCCGCCGCAATCGCGCACCCCGGGCATAGCCTGGTGCCATGCAGCCGCTCGTCGCACCCGCGCCCTCCCTCGACCCGGCCGAACTCGTCCGCACCGCACGGCACGCTGTGCTCGCGGGCATCGGCGAAGAGGGGCAGCGCCGCCTCGCGGCCGCCCACGTCACGGTCGTCGGGGCGGGTGGCATCGGCTCCCCCGTGCTGCTCGCACTGGCCGCGGCCGGAGTCGGCAGCATCGCGGTGATCGATGACGACATCGTCGAACTGACGAATCTGCAGCGCCAGCTCGCCCATCGCGTCGAAGACATCGGCAGACCGAAGACCGCCTCGGCCGAGCGCGCGATCCTGGCTCTGTCGCCCGGGGCGGACGTCGTGACGGCGGCCGAGCGACTCGACTCCGAGAACGCCGAGCGCCTGTTCGCGGGGGCCGACATCGTGGTCGACACGAGCGACTCCTTCGCGACCCGGCGCGACGTCGCCGCCGCGACCGAGGCCCTCGGCATCCCTCTCGTCTGGGGCGCCGTGCAGGAGTGGCACGCGCAGGCGACCGTGTTCTGGTCGAACCCGCCAGAGCACGATCCGGTCGTGCTGACCGATCTCTTCCCGCTCGGCACCGAGGGCGAGCCGCCGAGCTGCGCGCAGGTCGGCGTGCTCGGGGCCCTGTGCGTGCAGGTGGGCGGGATGCTGGCGGGCGAGGTCGTGAAGCTCATCACCGGCGCGGGCGAACCGCTGCTCGGGCGCCTCGCCATCATCGACGCACTCACGGCGAGACAGCACGAGATCGCCATCCGGTCGGCGGTGTCGGCATGAGCGCCGCGAACGGCAGCCGCCGCACGGTCGAGGAGCAGTTCGCGCGGGTGCTGGATGCCGTGCGCACACTGCCCGCCGAGACACGGCCGATCCGCGACGCCGCCCAGCGCACGCTCGCGGCGGCTGCGAAGGCGGCCCACGACATCCCGCTCTTCGACAACTCCGCGATGGACGGCTTCGCGGTGCGGGCGGCCGACGTCGCCGCGGCATCCGAAGAGAACCCCGTCGTGCTCCGCGTCGTCGCCGATCTGCCGGCCGGGGTGTCGGATGACCCCTCGCTTGCGGCGGGAGAGGCCGCGCGCATCATGACCGGCTCCCCTGCGCCGACGGCGGCGGATGCGATCGTGCCGTTCGAAGACACTGCGGGCGGGCTCGCCGACTCGCTGGGCGACGTGCGGGTGCTGCGCGCACCGGCCACCCTCGGAGCCTTCATCCGCCGCCGAGGAGCGGACCTGCAGGCCGGGGATGCCGTGGTGCTCGCGGGCGAACGACTCGGGGCCTTCCAGCTGTCAGCCGCCGTGGCGGCTGGGGTCGAGAGCGTGTCGGTGACCCGAGCGCCGCGTGTGGCCGTGATCTCGACCGGCAGCGAGCTGCTCGCTCCCGGGGAGCCCGCCACCCGCGGCCGCATCCCCGACTCGAACGGCCCTCTGCTCGAGCTCCTCGTGGCCGATGCCGACGCCGAGGTCGTGCTCGTCGCGCGCGTCGCCGATGACGCAGATGCCGTGCGAACCGTCACGGCGACGGCGGTCGACCGCGGTGCCGACGTGATCGTGTTCACCGGCGGGGTGAGCGCCGGCGCCTACGAGCCGGTGCGCGGCGCGTTCGACGGGCGCGGCCAGGTCGAGTTCGCGAGCGTCGCGATGCAGCCGGGCAAGCCGCAGGCGTTCGGCGTGCTCGACACCGGCACACTCGTCTTCGGACTGCCGGGCAACCCTGTGAGCGTCG
The DNA here is from genome assembly GCF_979258485.1 of Microbacterium sp. AC035. Classification (NCBI taxonomy): domain Bacteria; kingdom Bacillati; phylum Actinomycetota; class Actinomycetes; order Micrococcales; family Microbacteriaceae; genus Microbacterium; species Microbacterium sp. AC035. Next base: position 3,221,469 of record NZ_OZ409858.1, on the reverse strand, counting down.
CGGTGTCATTCGAGGTCTTCGTGCGGCCCGCGCTGCTCGCACTGCAGGGTCGCACCGAGATGCACCGCCCTCGGGCGTCCTTCACCGCGGATGCGGCCTGGACGCCCCCTCCCGGCCGACGTCAGTACCTCCCCGCCGTCGTCGACCTCGCGAACCGGACGGTGCGCCCGGCGACCTCCGGCGGCTCGGGCTCGCACCTCGCCGGCGGTCTCGCCAGAGCGCACGCGTTCGCGATCGTGCCCGCAGAGGTCGAGGCCGTCGCCGTGGGCGATGCGATCGATGTCATGCTGGTCGAATGAGCTTCACGCATCTCGACTCGGCCGGCCACGCGCACATGGTCGACGTGACCGCCAAGCAGCCGACCGTCCGCACCGCCACCGCCCGTGGCTTCGTGCGCTGCAGCCGAGACGTGATCTCGGCACTGCGCGACGGCACCGCCCCCAAGGGCGACGTGCTGGCGGTCGCCCGCATCGCCGGCATCCAGGCCGCGAAGTCGACCCCGACCCTGCTGCCGCTCGCGCACGTGATCGGCGTGCATCGGGCCAACGTCGAGCTCGACATCGTCGACGACGGCGTGCACGTCGAGGCGACCGTCGGCACCGCCGACCGCACGGGCGTCGAGATGGAGGCGCTCACGGCCGTCTCCGTCAGCGCGCTCGCGATCGTCGACATGATCAAGGGCCTCGACCGGTCGGTGGTCATCGAAGACGTGCGCATCGTCGCGAAGTCGGGCGGACGCTCGGGCGACTGGGTGCGCGAAGGAGAGACGCTGTGACCACCCGCGTCCGCTATTTCGCTGCGGCCGCCGAGGCCGCGGGCACCGACGCCGAGGACCGCGGCGAGCACTCGCTCGAGCAGCTGCGCGCCGCCGTCGTCGCCGACCACCCGGCGCTCGCCGACATCCTTCCGCGGTGCGCGGTCATGGTCGACGGTATGCGCAGCGATGACGACCGTCCGCTCGACGACGCCCAGCTGATCGACGTGCTCCCCCCGTTCGCCGGGGGATAGGCCGCAGGCGAAGCGACGCCCGCGGGACGTTCGCTTCGTGCGGCGATCTGCGCTTCAGAAGGACGCTGATACCGAAAACGGCCGTCAGAAGCGCGAATGGCCGCGTGAAGCAGCCGCACCTCAGTTCAGCCGCCGATGCCCTTCCACGACGTGGAGCCGTCGGACTCGACCTGACGCTTCCACACGGGCAGTGCCTTCTTGATGTCCTCGATGACCGCACGGCACACCTCGAAGGCCTCCGCACGGTGCTCTGCGGCGACCGCGATCACCACGGCCGCATCGCCGACGTCGAGGCGCCCGATGCGGTGACTCACGGCCACCACCACTCTGGCGTCGCCGACGGCATCCGCTGCCGCCTCTTCGGCGATCCGTCGCAGCGTCGACTCGGCGTCGGGGTGCGAGCTGTATTCCAGTCCGACCACCGGAGTCGTCGCGTCGGGGTCGTTGTCGCGCACGCGGCCGATGAAGGTCGTGACCCCGCCCAGAGCAGGGTCGTCGACCGCGGCGAGATGCGCGTCGACGTCGAGCTTCTCGTCGGAGATCGCGGCGATCCGCACCTCATTCATGAGTGGTCACCGCCCTCGACCTGGTCGACCACGTGTCTCGCGACGGTCAGCACGACGGGAACACCGGATGCCACTGCCCGGGGCGACCCAGGAAGATTCACCACGAGCGATCCGCCCGGGTCGACGATGCCTGCCACACCACGAGAGAGCACCGACAGCGGAGTGTCGGCGAGGCCGCTGCGGCGGAGCTCTTCGGCGATGCCCGGCACCTCCCGAGTGATCACCCGACGGGTGCCTTCGGGGGTCTGATCGCGTGGACTCACGCCGGTGCCTCCCGTCGTCACGATCAGCCGCACCCCGCGGGCGACCGCCCGGCGCAGCGCGTCGGCGACGGAGGTGGCACCATCTGCGATGACCTCGGCATCCGGGCAGTGCCACCCGGCATCCCGCAGCAGACCGACGGCGATCGGCCCGCCCCGGTCTTCTCGTTCACCCGCGAAAGAGCGGTCCGAGACGGTGATCACGCAGGCGGGGAGCGACGTCATGGCTCCCACCCTAGGGCGAGATCCGACAGGCCGCACCGACATCAGGCGACGCGGATCAACGACCGCTGCCAGCCCGCCGACCCGTTCGGCGCGATCGGCGCGCGCTCCTCGATCTGCAGGTCGCCGTTCTTGTTGACCGCCCGCACGGCGACATAGTGCGTGCCGGGAGTGGCATCCCATTCCATGAACCACTGCACCCAGGTGTCCTCGTTGATCGGCGCAGAAAGCGTCGCGGGCACCCAGTCACCTTCATCGATCCGCACTTCGACGCGCTCGATGCCGACCGTCTGCGCCCACGCGACGCCCGCGATCGGGATGCGGCCTGCCTTGACGGCCTCGCCGACCTTGGGTGTGTCGACGCGTGAGGCGAACTTGATCGGCGCCTCGGCGCTGTATCCGCGCGGGGTCCAGTAGGCCTCGTCCTTGTCGAACGTCGTGACCTTCAGTTCGGTGAGCCACTTCGTCGCCGACACGTAGCCGTAGAGGCCAGGAACGACCATGCGCACCGGGAACCCGTGTTCGAGCGGCAGCGGCTCACCGTTCATCCCCACCGCCAGGATCGCATCGAGGTTGTCGTCGGTCAGGGCCGACAGCGGCGTGCTGGCGGTGTATCCGTCGACGCTCTTCGACAGCACCATGTCAGCGCCCGACTTCACGCCGGCCTTCTTGAGCACATCTCGCAGCGGAACACCGAGCCATTTGGCGTTGCCGACGAGGTCGCCGCCGACCTCGTTCGAGACACAGGTCAGGGTGATCGCGTATTCGTCGAGCCCCATGTCGAGGAGGTCCTGGAAGCTCATCTCGACCCGCTGGTCGACCATGCCGTCGATCACGAGGCGCCAGGTGCTGGGGTCGATCGTGGGCACGGTCAGCGCCGTGTCGACGCGGTAGAAGTCCTTGTTGGGGGTGAACAGCGTGCTGAGTCCCGGGATGTCGAGTTCCGCACCCTTCGGCACGGTCACGGTCGACTTCGGCGACGGCAGCTTGAGCGCGTCGCGGATCGTGGCCACAGAGGCGACGGTCATGCTCACTGCCCGCGACGCGATGCCCACGATCACAGCGGATGCTCCCGCGATGCCGGCGAGGAGGAAGAACTGACGGCGACCGATCGGCTTCGCCACTGTCGCGGCATCCGCGTCCGAGTTCTCGAGGAGGCCCGTACCGACGCTCTCTCCCTTGCGATCGACCATCGCGACAGGAACAGCGGATGCCTTCCACGTCTTCAGGCGGCGCACGAGGAGGACGATGAGGATCGACCCCGCGATGGTTCCGAGCACGGGAGGAAGGAAGGCGAGGGGCGTGACACCCGCCCTGGTCACGATCGCCGCGGTGGAGAGCGCGCCCGCGACCACCAGGGCGATCACGCCGAGCGGGGGACGGAGCAGCTGAAGGATTCCGGCGATCGCCGACGCGATCACCACCGCGAGACCGAGTCCGGCCAACAGCGCGATCTTGTCGTACTCGCCGAAGGTCGCGATCGCGAACTCCTTGAACGGCTGCGGCACGATGTCGATCACGAACCCGCCGACCGCGAGGATCGGACTCGCGGAGCGCGCGAAGATCAGGGCGAACAGCTCAGCGGTGGCGAGGAAGACGGCTCCGCTGATCACACCCGAGAGTGCTGCCCAGAAGATGAATCGTCTGCCCTTGCTGCGCTGTGCCATGGTCTGCTCCTTCGCACCGCCGACGGGTGTGGTCAGCGGTTGTTCGGAGCGGGCACCCGAACGGATGGTCGCAGGTCTGCGTGTCCCCAGAGGCGGCGCGCTCTCAGAGGCGGCGCGCGGTGATGGTGTCGCGGTCCTGAGAGTCACGCAGTGTGCGCAGGCATCTCGAGCAGAGGATCTCGACGCGACGAGGGTGGTTCTCCCCGCAGACGCAGTCGACGGAGACCCGCCACTTGGCTTTGCGGCCGCACGCGGCGTACGCCTCATCGTCACCGTGGTCGCATTCGCAGAGCTGTCGACCACGGTCGAGACCGGGCACCTCCACGAGGGTTCGCTCGAGGTCGGCGACCGGGGGCTGCTGCGTCTTCACCACCTGTCGATGTTCCCAGGGCCGCACCACCCCGCGCAACACGGCCGGGCGGGTGGCGGGTCACACCTGCACGACGTGCGGCGGGGGCGGCGGCGCCAGCTGGCGTTGCGGCACCCCATGCGCCTCGCGGTGCAGGCGCTCCATGCGGCTGTCGAGTTCGGCGGCGGCCTCGGCGGCATCCGTCAGACTCTCGACGAGATGCGAGGGAACCTGGTTCGAGAACTTGTAATAGATCTTGTGCTCGAGGCTGGCCCAGAAGTCCATCGCGATCGTGCGGAACTGCACCTCGACCGGCACCGACAGGGCTCCGGTCGACAGGAACACGGGCACTTCGATGATCGCGTGCAGGCTCTTGTAGCCATTGTCCTTCGGGGTGGCGATGTAGTCCTTGACCGTGACGACGGTCACGTCGTCCTGCGCGGTGAGCAGATCGAACAGGCGGTACACGTCGGCGACGAAGCTGCAGGTCACGCGCACGCCGGCGATGTCGGTGATCTCCGCGCGGATGCGCCCGAAGTCGGGCTCGGCGATGCCCTTGCGGGCGATCTTCTCGACGATGCTGTCGGGAGTCTTCAGCCGGCTCTTGACGTGCTCGATCGGGTTGTAGGCGTGGTGGTGGGTGAACTCGTCACGAAGGATCGAGATCTTCGTCTCGACCTCCCGCATCCCGAACTCGTATTCGCGCAGGAAGCGCTGGAACTCGTCGCGGAGCTCCCGAGTCTGCTGGATGGCGTCATCGGTGACCTGAAGGGACGTCATGCATCCGACGTTACGCGTTCGTGATCGGAACAGGCTGTGCATCCGCGATGAGAAAATCGGCCCCGATCGCCTTGACGATGTCGGAGGCCAGGTCTACAACGGAGGACATGACCAGCGCAGGCGAGAAGTGGACGGAAGCGTACGTAGAGGCGTGGCGATCGAATGACCCGCAGCAGATCGCCGCGCTCTTCAGCGAAGACGCGAAGTATCTGACGAGCCCCGATTCCGAGCCCCGCGTCGGCCGCGCCGACATCGTCTCCGGCTGGCTCGAAGATCTCGACGATCCGGGAACCTGGACCTTCGAGTGGTGGATCGTCCGCGAGGACGCCGACCTCGTGGTGATCGAGGGCCGCACCAAGTACCCGGCCGAGCGGGACTACCTCAACCTCTGGATCGTCCGTCTGGATGCCGAGGGCCGGGCCACCGAGTTCACGGAGTGGTACATGCCTCGCCCCCATGAGGACTGAGCGCGCGAGGGTACGGGCGCCAGGACGTGAGGATTCCGTTAGGGACGCGTGAGCACCCGTAGGGATTCCGTGAGGAACCCGTGAGGGAAGCGTCAGCGGGCGTAATGTCGCCCGACGTGTCAGATGAAACCCGGGACAACCTCGACGCTCCGCCTCGCGTGAAGCGCATCCTCATCGGCGACCCTCTCACGAGCGCTCAGGTCGACGATCAGCTGCTCCCGAAGAAGATGGCGCTGCCGATCTTCGCCTCGGATGCACTGAGCTCGGTGGCCTATGCGCCGCAGGAGCTGGTGATGATCCTGCTCATCGGCGGACTGACCTTCCTGTCGTTCACGCCGCTCGTCGCCGTCGCGGTCGTCGTGCTGCTGATCGTCGTGGTGCTCAGCTACCGCCAGCTCATCAAGGCCTATCCCTCGGGCGGTGGCGACTACGAGGTCGCGTCGAAGAATCTGGGCGAGATCCCCGGCGTCATCGTCGCGGCAGCACTGCTGGTCGACTACGTGCTGACGGTCGCGGTGTCGGTGGCATCCGGTGTCGACAACATCATCTCGGCCGTGCCGGGGCTCGACCCGCTGCGGGTGGAGCTCGCGGTCGGATTCGTGATCCTCATCATCCTCGTGAACCTGCGCGGAGTGCGCGAAGCCTCGCTCGTCTTCGCCATCCCCACCTATGTGTTCATCGCCTCGGTCGGCTTCATGATCGTGACGGGACTCTTCCGGACGTTCCTCGGCGATGCCCCGGTCGCCTCGAGCGCCGAGTTCGCCGTGCACTCCGAAGACCTCGGCCAGGCCGCGGTGATCCTCCTCATCCTGCGCGCGTTCTCGAGCGGATGCTCGGCGCTCACCGGCGTCGAAGCGGTGTCGAACGGCGTGCCCGCTTTCCGCACCCCGAAGGTCCGCAACGCGCAGACCACGCTCGTGCTGATGGGCTCGATCGCGGCGTGCCTGTTCGCCGGACTCACCGCGCTCGCGCTGATCACCGGTGTGCACTATGCCGAGAACCCGTGCGACCTGATCGGCTTCGACTGCTCGAACCCGCAGCCGAGCCTGATGGCGCAGATCGCCTCGGCGACGTTCGGCGGCGGCAGCATCCTGTTCTTCATCATCCAGGCCGCGACCGCCTGCGTGCTGCTGCTCGCGGCCAACACCGCGTTCAACGGATTCCCGCTGCTCGGCTCGGTGCTCGCCCGCGACGGCTATGCGCCCAAGGCGCTGAACACCCGCGGCGATCGCCTGGTGTTCTCGAACGGCATGATCGTGCTCGGAATCGCGGCGATGGTCGTGCTCGTGGTGTTCCAGGCGAAGCTCACCACGCTCATCCAGCTCTACATCATCGGCGTCTTCGTCTCGTTCTCGCTCGGGCAGATCGGCATGGTGCGGCACTGGAGGCGCGTGCTGCGCGGCCCGGCCGAGAAGACCCCGGGATCAGGGGTCGACGGCGCCTCGGCATCCGATCGTCGCTCGGCCAAGATCGGACTGGTCATCAACTCGGTGGGCGCTGCGATGACCGTCGCCGTGCTGCTCATCGTGACGATCACGAAGTTCACGCACGGCGCCTACCTGGTGTTCTTCGCGATCCCGGTGCTGGCGTTCCTGATGATGGGCGTGAAGCGGTACTACCGCGATGTCGAGCATGAGATCGCGATCGACGACACCACCAAGTTCGGCGCGACGGGCGACCTCGCGATCGTGCTCGTCAACCGCCTGCAGAAGCCCGTGATCAAAGCGATCGACTATGCGATCGCCGCCAAACACGGCAAGACTCTCGCGGTGCACGTCGCTGTCGCATCCGACGATGCCGCTCAGCTGCAGAAGGAATGGGCCGATCACCTCGTGCCGATCCCGCTGGTGATCGTCGAGTCGCCCTTCCGGTCGTTCGCGCAGCCGGTGACGCAGTTCATCAAGCAGTACCGAGAGAAGCACGGCTCGTCCGTGGTCACGGTCTACCTGCCGCAGTACATCGTGGGGCACTGGTGGGAGACGTTCCTGCACAACCGGCGCTCGCGTCGACTGGCCAACCAGCTGATGCTCGTGCACGGGGTGTCGATCACACTCGTGCCATGGCTGCTCGACTCCTCCGAGCTGATCTACGGTCGGCGCTCGCGCCCGCTGCCAGGGCAGGAGCGTGCGGGCCGTCCGGTCGTCGTGAACGGTCGCCGCGCGCACCGACCCGAGGGTCCGCCCGAGAGCTGACTTCGTTCAGGATGCGGCGAGGACACCGCCGAGGATCTCAGCCGCCTCGGTGAAGCGCGACGGGTCGGCGTTGGCGTAATTGAGGCGCACATAGGCGCCGGAGGGCTCAGCGGGAAACCACTCGGACCCGGGAGAGATGATGAGCCCGTGGGCCTCGCATCCACGGACCACGGCGACGACATCGGCGCCCTCCGGAAGCCGCGCCCACAGGTTGAGGCCGCCACCCGGAACCGTCTCGACGATCGCCGTCGGAGCGTGCTCGGCGAGGCTCGAGAGCAGCAGATCTCGTCGCGCCCGCAGCTGTTCCCGGAAGCCGCGCAGATGACTCCGCCACGCGGGCTGGGTCACGACGTCGAGCGCTGCCGCCTGCAGCAGCCCGCTCACGTACATCGACTCGGCGGCGCGGTCGGCGAGGATGCGTTCGCGCGCCGGGCCCCGGACGATCAGCGCTGCGATCCGCAGCGACGGTGAGACGCTCTTGGTCAGCGAGCGGAGATAGACGACATGGCCGTCATCGTCCATCGCCGCGATCGGACGCGGATCGCCGTCGATGGCCAGATCGTGCGCCCAGTCGTCTTCGATGAGGAAGGCACCGTGTCGCCGCACGCTCTCGAGAACGGCGAGGCCCGTCGACGTCGGCCACCTGGCGCCCGTCGGGTTGGCGAATGTGGGTTGCGCGTAGAACGCGCGAGCCCCGGTCTCGGCGAAAGCCCGCTCGACGGCATCCGGATCGGGGCCGTGCGGACCAGACGGCACCGGCACCAGCACGACTCCTGCCTGCTCAGCCGCGAGCAGTGCGCCCCAGTAGGTGGGCGACTCGATCAGCAACGGCTGGCCGGCGCCGACCACGGCTCGGAAGATCGAGCTCAGCCCGCTCTGACTGCCGGCGATCACGAGCGCATCCCTGGCGGATGCCGGTGTGACGTCTGCCGGTGCGGATGCCGCGAGCTCGGCGGCGAACCAGGCCTGCAGTTCCGGCAATCCGGCGGCGGGGGATCGCGTGAGCGCCGCCGAGGTGCGCGCCGCACGGGTGATCGCCTGACGGACCAACCGCTCGGGAAGCAGGTCGACCGCCGGATACCCCGAGTGCATGCCGATCGCATCGGGAGCGACGGTGCGCTGCGTCGAGGTGAGACCGGCGAGTCGGGCGGGAGGCGCCCCGAGGGCTGACGTCTGCCAGCCGTAGTCGGCCGCGCGCGGAGGCCGCTGCGCCCGTACGAAAGTCCCGGCGCCCGGTCGGGACTCCACCAGTCCCAGCCGCGCCAGTCGCCCCATCGCCTTCTGCACAGTCACGGGACTCGCGCCGTGCTCGGCGACGAGTGCCCGATTCGACGGCACGCGGGCGCCCGGTGGGGCGGCGGCGATCCACCGACGCAGTTCTTCCACGATCCGGTCACTGCTATCCTGGCCCATGAAAGAACAGAGTAGCGTTATCGTCCCGCCACGTGCGCCGCTATCCTCGCGCACGGGACTCTGGTGGGGTCTCCTGGGCGTCGCTGCCTTCTCATTCACCCTCCCTTTCACCCGCATCGCGGTCGGCGGCCTCTCGCCGCTGTTCATCGGATCAGGCCGCGCGGTCGTCGCTGCAGCACTCGCCGCCATCGCCCTGGCGGCCACCCGTCAGCAATCGCCGACCAGGGTGCAATGGTGGCGACTCGCGATCGTGGCCGGTGGCGTCGTCGTCGGGTTCCCCCTGCTGACATCGTTCGCGATGACCGCGGCGCCCGCGAGCCATGGCGCCGTGGTGATCGGCCTGCTGCCCGCAGCGACCGCCGTGATGGTGGTGCTGCGCACTCGCGAGCGCCCCGGACGAGCGTTCTGGTGGTTCGCCGCCCTCGGCGCCACCGGAGCGGTGGTCTTCGCGTCGCTGCAGAACGGCGGCTTCGGAGAACTCCACTGGGCCGATCTGCTGCTTTTCGGGGCGGTGCTCGCAGCGGCGATCGGCTATGCAGAGGGCGGCCTGCTCGCTCGGGAACTCGGGGCCTGGCAGACCGTGTCGTGGGCGCTCGTGCTCTCCGCTCCGCTGATGCTCGCGCTGACTCTGGCATCGGCGCTCACCGATCCGCCGACGGCATCGCCCGTGCAGTGGCTCGCCTTCGCCTACCTCGCCGTGGTGAGCATGTTCCTCGGATTCTTCGCCTGGTATCGCGGGCTCGCGATCGGGCCCATGGCCCAGGTGAGCCAGATCCAGCTCGTCCAACCCGTGATGAGCATCGCGTGGGCCGCGCTGCTTCTTCATGAGCAGATCGGATGGCCCACCGCGCTCGGCGGCCTGGCCGTCATCGTGTGCGCCGCACTCGCGGTGCGTACCCGTCTCACCGAGTCCCGATCCACCACCCACCCCCTGAACGAGGAGTTCTGATGCGTCACACACCCCGCTATCTGATGACCGATCCGCTCGAGGTGAAGCGCCTGATCCGCGGCAATCCGTGGGCCACGTTCGTGTCTCCCGCGAGCACAGGGCTGATCGCTTCCCATTACCCCGCTCTGCTGATCGAAGACGAACACGAGATCGTGATCGCGAGCCACTTCGGTCGGCCGGACGAGCTGCTGCATGAACTGGGCGCGCACGAGGTGCTCGTGATCATCCAGGGCCCGCACGACTACGTGTCGCCCAGCCTCTATGCGCCGGGCGACCTCGTGCCGACGTGGAACCACGTCACGGCCCACCTGTACGGCACTCCCGAGATCCTCAGCGAGGAGGAGAACTACGCCATGCTCTCGCAGCTGACCGACCACTTCGAGAAAGGCACACCGCACGGGCGCAGCCTGTCGGAGGACGAGGCCGGCACGCGGCGAGCGGCGAAGGGCACGGTGGGCCTGAGAATGCGTGTCGACCGGTTCGATGCGCGCGCCAAGCTGAGCCAGAACAAGTCGCCCGAGGTGCGAGACAACGTCACCGGGCGGTTCGACGAGACGAACGCGGCACTTGCGGCCGAGATGCGTCGAGTGTCCGGCCCTGCCCCTCAATAGGCTGGGGCGATGACCGATTCGCCGCACACCGACGTCTGGCCCGTTCGCACCGAGCGGCTGCAGATCCGGCCGATGACGGCACCCGACGTCGACGTCATGTGGGAGTGGCGTCGACTGCCGGAGGTCAACCGGTGGCTCGGACTCGCGCCGGCCACAATCGAGGAGTTCCGCGAGCGGTACCTCGATCCCGGCCGGCTCACGTCGATGTACCTCGTCGAGCTGATCACGGAGAACGACGGGCCCACGCCGATCGGCGACATCATGATCAGGCTCGGCGACGGGTGGGCGCAGCTCGAGGTCGCCGATCAGGCGAAAGGCGTCGAGGCCGAGCTCGGCTGGGTACTCGACCCCGCGCACACCGGCCGCGGCTATGCGACCGAGGCCATCCGCGCGGTGATCGACGTCTGCTTCGGCCCGCTGGGGCTGCGTCGGGTGCACGCCGGATGCTTCGCCGACAACGAGCCGTCGTGGCGTCTGATGGAGCGGGTCGGCATGCACCGGGAGGAGTTCAGCCGAAAGACCGCTCTGCACCGGTCGGGCGAGTGGCTCGACGGCCTCAACTACGGCATCCTCGCGGAGGAGTGGACACGGACGCGTCAGAGTTCTGTGACCCCGTCGACCACGAACGTGTAGAGGTCTCTCACCAGATCAGTCGCTTCGAGGCGGTCGCGATCGCGCGCGGCGGCGACGAGCGCGTCGACGACCGATCGGAGCATGGCGGGGTTGCGGGGCCGGCTGAGCGAGCGGATGCCGAGCACCAGCGCAGGTCTCTTCGACGCGTGCAGGGCGCTCAGGTATCGGTTGCGCGAGAACACCGCGAGCAGGTCGAGCAATTCCCACAGACCTTCTGCTCCGACGACCTGGTCGCTCTCTTCGGTCGCCCAGAGTTCGCGAACCGCCGCTGCCCTGGTGGCGAACTCGGCGACCTGCGCCTCGGTCGCCTGTGCGATGCCCAGGTCGGCCGCCGCGATCGACAGACCCGAGCATTCGGCGGCGACGGCGACGAACCACGCGGGGGTCGGTGTCACCACGACCGACGCCCTGTTCAGTCGGTGCTCGATCAGGTGCATCGCCTCGAGGGCGCCGAGGGCCGACCGCACCGTGCCGGCGGCGACGTTGAGACGCTGCACGAGCGCGGTGACCGACAGGGGATCGCCGGGAGCCAGCTCGCCCGTCTCGATCGAGTGCGCAAGCGAGTCGACGACGGCATCCGCTCTCGAGGTGATGAGAGGCGGCGGCTGCTCGACCCCTCCCAGCAATCGCGTGGAGTTCAGCCTGTCGATCCGCCGGTCGGGCATGTCAGTCCCCGGGTAAGAGGACGGCGGGCGTCGAGCCGGCGGAGACGGAGGCGGATGCCGCGGCGATCGCCGCCGCGGCGCGGAGAGGTTCGATCGTCGATCTCAGGAACAGCGGTTCGATGAGGTCGCGTACCCCGACGCCGTCGCGCCGATCGAGCAGGGCACGCAGCTGATCGAGGGCCGCGCGCATGTAGTCGACGAGTTCGTCGGGCACGCGTTGCGCGGGCACTGTTCGGGTGAGGTGCAGCACCAGCTGACCGTCGAGGATGTCGATCATCGTCTGGTTGTGGGCGTTGAGCACGATCTCGCCCCACAGCGCGTACCAGAGGCTGAGCCCCTCGCGACTCGAGGTTCCTGCGAGCTCGGCGACCAGGAGTCCGTCGATCCTCTCGTGCACAGAGGCGACCTGCTCGTCGGTGTAGGTCGGCACCGCTCTGACGGCGCAGTACCCGATCATCGCGACCGCAGTTTCGACACGTTCTGCCTGTGCCTCGAGGTCGACCGGCGCGACGCGTGTGAACCGGTTGGTGCTGACCTCGATGAGTCCGAGGTCGGCGAGACGGTTGAGAGCCTCGCGGATGGGCGTGCGGGAGACGCCGTATTCGGCCTGCAGATCCTGGTCGCGGATCTCTTCGAGGGGTTGCATGCGGCCGGAGATGATCTCTTCGGCGAGCGTGGCGAAGACCTGGTCGCGGATCAGCTGCCGCGGCCGGATCGGCAGAGATGCGCTGATGTCGCCCACGGGCACACTTTATGCCGGTGTCATGCCGACGCACCATACATCAGCCACTGAAGTTTCACCGGACCAGACGACATGTGCGTAGCGTGGAGGCGTAGGGCAGCGACCCTCACCCGGCACACACTCCCCATGTCGTGCTGCGGACCTCCCCCAGATCCCGTGACCTGAGTCGCTGCCCTTTCCCTACCCCGGGGGCCGGGACCGGGATGCAGGATCTCAGCCCGCGACGAACGCGAGCACGAGCGTGGCGACCACCACCGTCGGCACGGCGACGATCGCTCCCCAGAGCATCAGGCTGCCCCAGCGGATCTCGACGCCCAGCGACACCACCCTGTGATGCCAGAGCAGCGTGGCGAGCGACGCCCAGGGTGTGATCAGCGGGCCGAGATTCACGCCGATCAGCAGCGCCATGAGCGCGACCGGATCGCCGGCTGTGGGTTCGAGGATCAGGTAGGCGGGCAGGTTGTTCACGCCGTTCGCGGCGAGCGCGCCGGCTGCAGAGAGACGCAGCAGCTCTGCGGGCGCGTGGCCACTGGTCGCGAGAACCGACAGAAAGTCGAGGATGCCGTTCGCGTGCGCGGTCTCGACCACGACGAACAGGGCCGCCGCCAGGCCGATCGCCTGCCATGGCACGAGCGAGAGTCGCAGCACATGACGACGCCGGATGCCGAACACGACGATGAGCACGAGCGCGGCGACCGTCGCGGGGATCCACACGTCATGAGTCAGTGCGAGCAGCGGCATCAGGAGCAGCAGGATGCCGGACGCCGCCCAGAAGAGCACACGGTCAGACGGGTCGCCGCCTGTCGGAGCGCGATATTCGCCGAAGAGCGTGCGTCGGTGTCGCAGCGTGAGGATCACGACGGGCACGAGCACCCCGACCAGAGTCGGCGCCCAGCTCAGCGCGATGAACGCGAGCGGGTCGTCACCGATCGACCGCGCCGCGAGCAGGTTGGTGAGGTTCGACACGGGCAGGGCGAGGGACGCCGTGTTCGCCAGCCACACGGTGACGAGGGCGAACGGAAGCGGAGGGATGCCGACGCTCTGCGCGAGCACGACCACGACCGGCGTCACGATCACCGCCGTGGTGTCGAGCGACAGGAACACCGTGCTGATGACGGCGAGCACGACGACGGACAGCCACAGCAGGATGACCCGCCCGCGGCCCCAGCGTGCCAGACGCTGGGCGACGACGTCGAACACCGCAGCATCGCGGGCCAGCTCAGCGACGATCGTGATCGCGATGACGAACCCCAGCACGGGTGCGATGCGAGCGCCGAGCGCCCCGGCATCCCCGGGTGGAAGGATGCCCGTGACGATGCAGACGAGTGCGACGGCGATGAGCGCCAGGACGATGATCGTCCCCGCTCCCAGCCGCCGTCGCGTCGCACTCACTCGCTGAGTGTAGATCCGGTGGGGGTGTGGTTCGGTGTATCTCCGACATGCGGGCGTCGACGTCTCCGCGTTGCTCGGCCCGAACTGTCGCCTACGGGTTCCTGAAGACGTCGTGGTCGCCGACCCGACGCCAACGGATCCGCAGCTCGCCCTGGACCGTGACGATCTCGAACGTGGCGCGACCATCAGGGGAGGAGAACGACCACGTCATCTCGAGAATCCCTGGGGCAGATCGCACGGACTTCACTCTCAGTGATGCCGGCCACGGAGTCGATGGGGCTTCGGCGTATGCGTCGCAGGCGGGAATGAACTTCTCTCGCAGAACCTTTCTGAATTCGGCCAGATGAACCGGCTTCAGCCTGCGGACATCGCCATCGAAGCTCGGGGTGGTCTCGAACTTCACTGCTCCGACTCGACGGCATCAAGGCTCTCGAGGAAGGCGTCCCCGTTGGAGAAGGAGGTCACCCGGCCGGCCCTCACATGTTCATCCACTTCGCGTTCGCGCTGTTGCCAACGCTCGGTCCAGAACCACGCCTGGTCGGCGGGGACAGGAACTGCCGCACGAAGCTCCACGACTCCATCCGGACGCTCGGTCACCTCAAGCTGCGTCCCCGGCTCGTTCAGATGCAGACGCTCGCGGACGCTGGCAGGCAGGGCGATGAGGCCTCGACTCTGGACGCCGACATACCCGTGGAACTCTGCGGTGGACATCACCCCAGGGTACAGTAATGCGGCTCCACCGGAAAGCTGTATAGCAGCATTTCAGCTACACAGGTGCGTTCGAGCCCGGCTTCAGTCCTCGTCCCAGGGGAGCTTCACCACCGGCAGGATGTAGACCCGCCCCATCACGGCGGTCGGATGCTTCGCCATGAAGCTCGCGGCCTCGTCGATCGACTCGGCGGTGACGATGTCGTAGCCGGCGAACCATTCCTTGAACTCCGGGAACGGGCCGTCGGTGACGAGCACCTTGCCGTCTCGCACGGCGACCGACTTCGCCTCTTCGGGCCCGGCGACGGGTGCGCCCTCGCCCAGGCTGCCTGCCGCCCGACCCTCATCCGCCCAGTCTTCGAGCAGGCGCTGATCCTCCCCCTGCGACATCGTGCCGCCGGTCGGGTCGGTCATGTGGATCACGAGGTACTTGTTGCTCATCTGCTCTCTCCATTCGGTGTGCGCCCGAGCTCTTCGCGGCGTCGGGTCAGGTGGATGATCTCTGCGGTGTTGTCGGCGAGGGCGATCGCGCGCTCATAGGCTGCCCGAGCATCGTCCCGCCGGTCCGCAGCGCGCAGCAGCTCTGCGAGCGTCACGTGGAAGGCATGGAACTGATCGAGCGCATCACGCAGCGCCTCCACGATCAGCAGCGCTCGTTCGGGCGAGTCCCGTTCTGCGACGGCGACTGCCTTGCTGAGGGTCACGACCGGGCTGGCATCGATCCGCTCGAGCTGCTCGTAGAGTCCGACGATGCGCGCCCAGTCGGTGGCGCCGGCATCCGTCGCCCGCACATGCACCGCGTTGATCTCGGCCAGCAGCCGGTGACGACCGGGGGCCGCGGCGGGTGGCTCGTCGAGCAGTGCGAGGCCTCGACCGATGAGCTCGAGGTCCCACGCCCCACGGTCCTGTTCGTCCAGGCGCACCAGCTCGCCGTCGTCGGTGACGCGTGCCGCGGCCCGCGCCTCGCTGAGCAGCATCAGCGCCAGCAGACCCGCGACCTCCTCGTCGTCGGGCAGCAGCTCGCGGAGCAGCCCGGTGAGCCGGATCGACTCGCCTGTCAGCTCGCGACGCAGTGCGGGCACTCCGGCCCCCGACGCGAAATACCCTTCGTTGAAGATCAGATAGAGCACTGCGAGGACTCCGTCGATCCGGAGGCGGAGGTCGTCGGCAGCCGGCATCCGATACGGGATCCGGTCGGTCTTGATCTTCGCCTTGGCTCGGGTGATGCGCTGCCGCACCGTGGACTCCGGGATGAGGAACGCCCGCGCGATCTCCTCGACGGTGAGACCACCGACGATTCGCAGGGTCAGGGCGACGCGCGCTTCGAGCGACAGCGCCGGGTGGCAGCAGGTGAAGAGCAGACGGAGGCGATCGTCGTCGATGACGCCCGTCGGCTCCGGTGGTTCAGGATCCTGCAGCATGAGAGCCTCCCGCTGCTTGCCATCGCGGAACGACTCACGACGCAGTCGATCGATGGCCTTGCGGTAGGCCGTGGTGGTGATCCAGCCGGCAGGGTTGGGCGGCACGCCCTCGTTCGGCCACCGCTCAGCGGCCGAGGCGAACGCCTCAGCCGCCATCTCCTCGGCGAGGTCGAGATCACCGCACCGTCGGGTGAGTCCTCCCACGATGCGCGCCCACTCGTCGCGATAGACCTGCGTGACCCGCGCACCGGCGTCGGCGTTCACCGAGGCTCCTCGATTCGATTCCGGCGCTGCATCACTCAGACTCTCTCCGTCCGCTCGATCGAGCAGGTTCCGCTCCGATCCTGCCGTCAGGACGATCATCCCGGTTCCCCGCTTCCGCCGGAAGAGATGCGCGCCCAGAGGCGGCGAGCGCGCTCACGGAGAGAACGACGCCGGATCAGACCAGGATGCTCGAGCGCCGCCCGACGTCGCACGATCTGCTCCTCGGCGTGCTCAGCCTCGAGCCGGTAGACGAGGTTCGCCACCATCGGGTCGTTGTACACAGTCACCACCGCACCTCTCGCGTCTGAGACCACCCGATCGGTGACCTCCTACCCGAACCACGAACGACGAACGACGGATGCGACAACGAGATGCGAGAAAAGTCGGATCGACCCCGAGATGTGAGCAACTCGCATGCATCCCGCACGCCACCGTAGGCAAAGCGTGAGGATCGCCATATCCCGGTCCGCACGGGAGTTGTATCGAGTCTCGTGCTCGACATCATCTACATCGCGCTGACTCTCGCGCTGTTCGCCCTCGTCTCCCTGGTCGCGAAGGGAGTGGAACGACTGTGATCGTCTTCGAGATCATCGCCGCCGCCCTCGCCGTGGCCGCCGTCGTCTACCTCGTGGTGGCTCTCGTCGCCCCGGAGAAGTTCTGATGGGCGCCGGCGCCGACCTCTGGTTCGGCATCCTGCAGGCCGCGGTCCTCATCGTCGCCATCGTGCTGCTGTATCGCCCGGTGGGCGACTACATGGCGCACGTTTTCAGCACCCCGCGTGACCTGAAAGCCGAGCGCGGCCTGTACCGACTGATCGGCGTCGACCCGGCATCCGAGCAGACCTGGCGGGCCTACGCACGCAGCGTCCTCGCGTTCTCCGTCGTCGGTCTGCTGCTGGTCTACGGGCTGCAGCGTCTGCAGGGCTTCCTGCCCGAGTCGCTCGGACTCCCTGCGGTTCCCGAGGGGCTCGCATTCAACACCGCCGCGTCGTTCGTCGCGAACACCAACTGGCAGTCGTATTCGCCCGAGCAGACCATGGGCTACACCGTGCAGCTCGCGGGCCTCACGGTGCAGAACTTCGTCTCAGCCGCTGTCGGCCTGGCCGTCGCGGTCGCTCTGATCCGCGGCTTCGCTCGCCGCGGCTCGACGACGATCGGCAACTTCTGGGTCGACCTGATCCGCGGGCTCGGACGCATCCTGCTGCCGATCGCCCTGCTCGCCGCACTCGCCCTGATCGCGGGCGGCGTGGTGCAGAACTTCGCCGGCTTCACCGACGTGACGACCGTCTCCGGTGGCACGCAGACGATCCCCGGCGGACCGGTCGCCTCGCAGGAGGCCATCAAGCTGCTCGGCACGAACGGCGGAGGCTTCTTCAACGCCAACTCGGCACATCCGTTCGAGAACCCGACCGGCTGGACCAACCTGCTGCAGATCCTGCTGATCCTCGTGATCCCGTTCGCGCTCCCCCGCACGTTCGGCCGCATGATCGGCGACAACCGCCAGGGCTATGCGATCGCCGCCGTGATGGGCACGATCTTCCTGATCTCGACCTTCGCTCTCTCGGCCCTCGAGCTGGCCGGCCGCGGCAGCGCTCCCGAACTCGCCGGCGCCGCCATGGAGGGCAAGGAGGTGCGCTTCGGCATCCTCGGCTCGACGCTGTTCGGCAGCGCCAGCACCCTGACCTCGACCGGTGCCGTCAACTCGATGCACGACTCGTACACGGCCCTGGGCGGCATGATGCCGATGCTCAACATGATGCTCGGCGAGGTCGCCCCCGGCGGCGTCGGCACCGGCCTCTACGGCATGCTCGTGCTCGCGATCATCGCGGTGTTCGTCGGCGGACTCCTCGTCGGCCGCACCCCCGAGTACCTCGGCAAGCGCATCGGCCCGAAGGAGATCAAGCTCGCGAGCCTCTACATCCTCGTGACGCCGACTCTCGTGCTGGCAGGCACCGCGCTGAGCTTCGCGATTCCCGGCATCCGAGCGGATGTCGAATCGACCAGCATCCTGAACCCGGGCGTGCACGGCATGAGCGAGGTGCTCTACGCCTTCACCTCGGCGTCGAACAACAACGGCTCGGCCTTCGCCGGCCTCACCGCGAACACCCCGTGGTTCAACACCGCACTGGGCATCGCGATGCTGCTCGGCCGGTTCATCCCGATCGTGCTCGTGCTGGCTCTCGCCGGATCCTTCGCCGCACAGCAGCGCGTACCCGAGAACACCGGAACACTGCCCACGCACCGGCCGCAGTTCGTCGGGCTCCTCGCCGCCGTCGCGGTCATCATCACGGCACTCACCTACTTCCCCGTGCTCGCACTGGGACCCCTCGCTGAAGGACTCGTCTGACATGACCCTCATCACCACACCCTCGGAACAGCAGGATGCTGCGGCATCCGCCCCCGCCTCGACCGAACCGCCGCGCTCGTTCGGCTGGGCGCAGCTGACCCAGGCCCTGCCCGGCGCCCTGCGCAAGCTCAACCCCACGTCGCTCCTGCGCAACCCCGTGATGCTCCTCGTCTGGGTCGGCGCCGCATTCACGACCGTGCTCGCGATCGCCGAGCCGTTCCTCGGCGGCCCGGCCGACTCCGGCGGAACACCCGTGCCCGCACCCTTCACCTGGGGCATCGCGATCTGGCTGTGGCTGACCGTGCTGTTCGCCAACGTCGCCGAGTCGGTGGCCGAAGGACGCGGCAAGGCGCAGGCCGCGAGCCTGCGCAAGACCCGCACGAGCACCATGGCCCGCAAGGTCGTCGGGTATGACGCCGGTGCGGATGCCACGGCCGAGCGCACCGAGACCGTCGACGTCTCGTCGGCCGAGCTGCAGCGCGACGACGTCGTGATCGTCACGGCGGGCGAGCTCATCCCCGGTGACGGCGACATCGTCGCGGGAATCGCGACCGTCGACGAGTCGGCGATCACGGGCGAGAGCGCACCGGTCATCCGCGAGTCCGGTGGCGACCGCAGTGCCGTCACCGGTGGCACGCGCGTGCTGTCTGACCGCATCGTCGTGCGCATCACCTCGAAGCCCGGCGAGACGTTCGTCGACCGCATGATCGCGCTCGTCGAGGGCGCGAGCCGTCAGCGCACACCCAACGAGATCGCGCTGAACATCCTGCTCGCGAGCCTGTCGATCGTGTTCGTGGTGGTGGTGCTCGCGCTCAACCCGATCGCCTCGTATGCGGCCTCGCCCGTCAGCATCCCGGTGCTGATCGCTCTGCTCGTGTGTCTGATCCCGACCACGATCGGCGCCCTGCTCTCGGCCATCGGGATCGCCGGCATGGACCGTCTCGTGCAGCGCAACGTGCTCGCCATGTCGGGCCGCGCCGTCGAGGCCGCAGGAGACGTCACCACCCTGCTGCTCGACAAGACCGGCACCATCACCTATGGCAACCGCCAGGCCCACGAGGTGCTGCCGCTCGCGGGCGTCGACCCCGAGGAGCTGCTGTATCTCGCCGCGCAGTCGTCGCTCGCCGACCCGACGCCCGAGGGCGCCTCGATCGTCGCCCTGGCCCGGTCGCGCGGCATCCAGGTCGACGAACCCGCCGGCGCCGTGATCGTCCCCTTCACCGCGCAGACCCGCATGTCGGGGCTCGACCTCCCCTGCGGCACCCAGATCCGCAAGGGCGCCGGCTCCGCCATCAGCGCCTGGCTCGGGCTCGCATCCGATGCCGAGCTGACCGCGCTCACCGACGGCGTCGCGTCGAGTGGCGGCACGCCCCTGGTCGTCGCCGTGAAGCATGCGGAAGGCGGCGACCGCGTGCTCGGCGTGGTGCACCTCAAGGACATCGTCAAAGACGGCCTGCGCGAGCGGTTCGAGGAGCTGCGCAGCATGGGCATCCGCACCGTCATGATCACCGGTGACAACCCGCTGACCGCCGCCGCGATCGCGAAGGAGGCGGGCGTCGACGACTTCCTCGCCGAGGCGACACCCGAGCAGAAGCTCGAGCTCATCAAGCGCGAGCAGGAGGGCGGCCGACTCGTCGCCATGACCGGCGACGGCACGAACGACGCCCCCGCTCTCGCCCAGGCCGACGTCGGCGTCGCGATGAACACCGGCACGTCGGCGGCCAAGGAGGCCGGCAACATGGTCGACCTCGACTCGGATCCGACGAAGCTCATCGACATCGTGCGCATCGGCAAGCAGCTGCTCATCACGCGCGGAGCCCTCACGACGTTCTCGCTCGCGAACGACATCGCCAAGTACTTCGCCATCATCCCGGCGATGTTCATGGGCGTCTTCCCCGGGCTCGCGGCACTCAACATCATGCAGCTGCACTCGCCGGCATCCGCTGTGACCAGCGCGATCATCTTCAACGCGATCGTGATCGTCTTCCTCATCCCGCTCGCGCTCCGAGGGGTCAAGTACCGGCCGGCGAGCGCCTCGCAGATCCTGCAGCGCAACCTGCTCGTCTACGGTCTGGGCGGCGTGATCGCGCCGTTCATCGGCATCAAGCTGATCGACCTCGTCATCACCCTCATCCCCGGTTTCTGACCGCATCCGTCTCGCTCCTCCTCTCGCTTCGAAAGGCCTCTCATGTCCTCCTCCCGCACCGTGGCCCGCACCACCGGCGTCGCGATCCGCGCGATGCTCGTGCTCACCCTCGTGCTCGGCGTCGGCTACACGCTCGTCGTCACCGGCATCGGCCAGCTGCTGCTGCCCTTCCAGGCGAACGGCTCGCCGCTGGGCGACGACAAGGGCAGCTCGCTGATCGGGCAGTCCTTCACGGATGCCGACGGCGAGGCGCTACCCGAGTACTTCCAGTCGCGGCCGTCGGCCGCCGGTGACGGCTACGACGGAGCCGCGTCCAGCGGCAGCAACCTGGGCCCGGAGAACGCCGACCTCGTCGCGTCGATCGGCGAGCGCCAGGCAGCCATCGCCGAGCGCGAAGGCGTGAGCCCCGCTGCCGTGCCGGCCGACGCCGTGACGGCATCCGGCTCGGGCCTCGACCCGCACATCAGCGTCGCCTACGCCCTCTTGCAGGTGCCCCGCGTGGCCGAGGAGCGCGACCTGCCCGAGCAGCAGGTGCGCGACCTGGTGGAGTCTAGGATTCAAGGGCGGGATCTGGGATTCCTCGGCGAAGAACGCATCAATGTCGCCGAACTCAATCTCGCGCTCGATGAGCAGGAGGGCTGATGACGGCAGAGCGGATGCCGCGGCGCGGCCGACTCCGCGTGCTGCTCGGCGCAGCCCCGGGTGTCGGCAAGACCTTCGAGATGCTCGTCGAAGGTCGCCGGCTGCTCGACGAGGGCCGGGACGTCGTGATCGCGATCGTCGAGACGCATGAGCGCGCAGCGACGGCAGCGCAGACCATCGGCATCCCCGAGGTGCCCCGCCGCACGGACCTGCACCGGGGCGTGCCGCTGAGCGAGATGGACCTGGAGGCGGTTCTCGCCCGGCATCCCGAGATCGCCCTCGTCGATGAGCTCGCCCACACCAACACCCCCGGCTCGCAGAATGCGAAGCGGTGGGAGGACGTCAGCGCTCTGCTCGATGCGGGCATCGACGTCGTCACGACGGTGAACGTGCAGCACATCGACTCGCTGAACGCCGTCGTCGAGAAGATCACCGGCATCGCACAGCAGGAGACGATTCCGGATGCCGTGGTGCGCGCGGCCGATGAGATCGAGGTCGTCGACCTGGCGCCGCAGACGCTGCGCGACCGGCTGACCGCCGGACTCGTCTATCCCGCTGAGCGGATCGACGCCGCACTCTCGAACTACTTCCGGCTCGGCAACCTCACGGCGCTGCGCGAACTCGCGCTGCTGTGGCTGGCCGACGAGGTGGACAGCGCGCTGCGCAGCTATCGCGCCGACCATGGCATCGAGGGCACCTGGCAGGCGCGCGAGCGCGTGGTCGTCGCCCTCACCGGTGGCCCCGAGGGCGAGACCCTGCTGCGTCGAGGAGCCAGAATCGCCGCCCGCTCGGCCGGTGGCGAGCTGCTTGCGGTGCACATCGCCGCGCAGGACGGCCTCCGCGATGAGACCCCCGGTGCCCTTGCTGCGCAGCGCTCGCTCGTAGAGTCGCTCGGCGGCAGCTTCCACCAGATCATCGGCGACGACATCCCCGGCACGCTCGTCGAGTTCGCGCACGGGGCCGACGCCACACAGCTCGTGATCGGCGTCAGTCGCCGCGGGCGCCTCGCGGCGGCATTGACCGGACCCGGCATCGGGTCGGAGGTCATCCGCCGCTCCGGAGACATCGACGTGCACATCGTGACGCATGCCGCCGCGGGCGGTCGCGTCGCTCTCCCCCGCATCACCGGCGGTGCGCTGGGGTGGCGTCGTCAGGTGCTCGGGTTCGCGGTGGCACTCGTCTTCGGGCCTCTGCTGTCGTGGGCGATGTTCGCGTTCCGCAGCCCCGAGTCGATCACGGTCGAGGTGCTGGCCTTCCAGCTGCTCGTCGTGATCGTGGCCCTGGTCGGCGGAGTGCGCCCCGCCGTCTTCGCGGCGGTGCTGTCAGGCATCACACTCGACTTCCTGTTCGTCGCTCCGCTCTTCACCATCACGATCGCGCATCCGCTGCACGTGCTCGCCCTCGCGCTGTACGTGACCATCGCCATCCTCGTCAGCATCATCGTCGATCAGGCCGCTCGCCGAGCGCGCACCGCGCAGCGCGCAGCCGCCGAGGCCGAACTGCTCGCGGCAGTCGCAGGCAACGTGCTCCGAGGCGACAACGCCGTGCTCGCCCTCGTCAGCCGCACGCGCGAGGCGTTCGGGCTCACCGGCGTGCGGCTGCTCACCGCCGACGGCGAGGTGCTGGCCACCGACGGCGAACCCGTTCCCGACGGACGCGCCACGACCGTTCCGGTCGGTGCCGGCGGCTCGGCACCCGCCGTGCTCGAACTGCACGGCGAACCGCTCGACACCCCCGCTCGACGCCTGCTCGACGCCATCGTCGCCCAGCTGGCGGCGGCCATCGAGCACACCGATCTGCGTGCCACGGCGCGGGAAGTCGCGGCGCTGGCCGAGACGGACCAGGTGCGCAGTGCCCTTCTTTCGGCCGTGAGCCACGACCTGCGTCGGCCGCTCGCCTCGGCCGTCGCCGCGATCGGCGGACTCCGTGGGGCGCACGTCCTGTCGGCATCCGACCGGGAAGAGCTGCTGGCCACGGCGGACGAGAGCCTCGCGACCCTGTCGTCGCTCGTCACAGATCTGCTCGATGTCAGTCGCGTGCAGGCAGGAGTGCTCGCCGTCTCGACCATGCGTCTCGACGTGGCGGGCCCCGTGCTCGCGGCCGTCGACGAGCTGGGCCTGGGCCCGTCTGACGTCGAGCTGGCGATGGATGCCGGGCTTCCCGCTGTGTCGGCCGATCCGGTGCTGCTGCAGCGCGTGCTCGTGAACGTGATCGCCAACGCGCACCGCCACTCGCCCGCAGAGAGTCGGGTGATCGTGTCGACGAGCACCCTCGGCGAGCGCGCGGAGATCCGCGTCATCGACCGGGGCGCCGGGGTGCCGGTCGAGAAGCGGGACCAGATCTTCCAGCCGTTCCAGCGCCTCGGCGACACCGACAACACCACCGGCCTCGGCCTCGGACTCGCGCTGTCGCGCGGATTCGCCGAGGGCATGGGCGGTACCCTGACACCCGAGGACACCCCCGGCGGTGGACTCACCATGGTCATCTCGCTGCCGCTGGCCGCAGAGCCCGAACTCACGCAGGAGGAGACGGAGTGAAGCTCCTCATCGCCGACGACGACCCGCAGATGGTGCGCGCGCTGCGAATCACGCTCGCCGCCCACGGATACGAGGTGGTCGTCGCACCGGACGGCGCCGCTGCGGTGGCGGCCGCCGCCCAGACCCACCCCGACCTGATCATGCTCGACCTCGGGATGCCGCGGCTCGACGGCATCGAGGTGATCCAGGCGCTGCGTGGGTGGACGACCGTGCCGATCATCGTCGTCTCGGGTCGCACCGGCTCAGCCGACAAGGTCGAAGCGCTGGATGCCGGAGCAGACGACTTCGTCACCAAGCCGTTCCAGGTCGACGAGCTCCTCGCGCGGCTGCGCGCGCTGTCACGTCGGTCGGTGCCCGCTGGCGGCGAATCGACCGTCGGATTCGGCGACGTCGTCGTCGACCTCGCGACGAAGACCGTCACCAGGGCGGGCACGCGGGTTCATCTCACGCCCACCGAGTGGCGCATGCTCGAGCATCTCGCCCGGCATCCCGGAGCTCTCGTCACCCGGCAGGACCTGCTGAAGGAGATCTGGGGCAGCGAGCAGGTCTCCGACTCCGGATACCTGCGGCTGTACATGTCTCAGCTGCGCAAGAAGCTCGAGGCCGAGCCCAGCACGCCGGCACACCTGCTCACCGAATCCGGCATGGGGTATCGGCTCGTCCTCTGAGCCCTCTGCCGGTCCCGAGAATCAGAGGGCGATGTCGGCCCGCGGGCGACGCAGCACGCCCCATGCACCGGCAGCGACGAGGGCGACCGCGACGATGATCGCGGCGATGGCGGTGATGGTGCTCTCGGGTTCTCCGGTCAGACGGCCGACGGCGAGCCAGCCGAGGCCCCACGCGGTTGCGAGTGCCGGGGCGGCACGCCTGGTCACGAGGGCGGTGGCGACACCGATCACGAGCACGACCGCGAGCACGGCGACCGCCCAGATCTCGGCCTGGTCGGCCCATGCTGAGGGTGCGATCTGCGTGAACCAGGCCGTCGTGTTCGCCACGGTCGCGATGGTGACCCAGCCGCAGTGCAGGCCGTTCGCGCCGTCGACCACGATGCGCTCCGGCCAGGTGCGAGCGCGGCTGCGCCCGAGGATCACGATGACCCGGGCGAGGGTGGCGAGCAGCAGCGCGATCACGAGCACCGTCAGCGGAAGCGACAGGAACTGCGCCGTCACGAGCCAGAGCCCATTGAGGATCATGGACGCGGCGATCCATCCGCCGACCGCGCGCTGACGTTCATCCGCCCGCTGCGGCGGAAGCGCCTGCCACACCGTATAGGCGATGAGGCCGAGGTAGATCAGCGACCAGATCGAGAAGGCGGGACCGGCCGGGGCCAAGTACGACCCTTGCGCCGACAGGGCTCCATCCTGCAGCTCACTGACCGAAGTGCCGCCGAAGGCGCCGGAGCCCACGGCCGCGGCTATCAGCATGAACGTGGCCGAGGCGATGATGATCGACTGGCGAGCGATGTCCTGCGTCCGGGATTCCATGCTGGAAACCTACGCGGGTCTGCGGCGGAGCGCACCAGCCTTGACACCGACCACCCGAAAGGCTAGCCAGGCTAGCTAAATCCCTGAAGCAGACACGAAGTCAGGCGGCGACGGCGGCGTCGATCAGCACCTGCGCCGCATTGCGGGCCTGCACGGCGACCTGAGGGTCGGCGGCGATCGCCGCGGTGCTCTGCGCACCCTCCGCGAGGATCGACAGCTGGGCGGCGAGCGACGCCGGTGCGCCGGCGTCCATCACGAGACCCGACATGTAGGCCTGGAACGAGGCCTTGTGGTCGCGGACGATCTTCGCGACCTCCGGGTTCGTGCCGCCGAGTTCGCCGAACGCGTTGATGAAGGCGCAGCCGCGGAAGTCGTCGGCGCAGAACCAGTCCTCGAGGTATCCGTAGACGGCGAGCAGCCGGTCGCGCGGGTCGGCTCCGGCATCGGCGACAGCCCCGGTCAGCCCCGATTCCCACTCCGCGTGCTTGCGCGCGAGAACCGCCGTGACGATGTCGGTCTTCGACGGGAACAGCGCATAGAGGCGGCGCAGCGACACGCCGGCCGCGGCCCTCAGCTCGTCCATGCCGACAGCCGCGTATCCCTTGCGGTAGTAGAGCTCGTCCGCCGCCGCAAGGATCTGTTCACGCACCGTTTCCTCCGTCATGCTCCCAGTGTACTTGACATGAGAACGAACGTTCTCTACAGTGGGGAACATCAGCGAGAACGACCGTTCTCACCGGACCGAAAAGGATCAGGATCATGGGCTACATCACCGTCGGAAACGAGAACAGCACCTCGATCGAGCTCTACTACGAAGACCAGGGATCGGGCCAGCCCGTCGTCCTGATCCACGGCTACCCGCTCGACGGCCACAGCTGGGAGCGCCAGACCCGCGAGCTGCTCGCTCAGGGCTACCGCGTCATCACCTACGACCGCCGCGGATTCGGTCAGTCGTCGAAGGTCAACACCGGCTATGACTACGACACGTTCGCCGCCGACCTCAACACGGTGCTCGAGACCCTCGACCTGCGCGACGTCGTGCTCGTCGGATTCTCGATGGGCACCGGCGAGCTCGCCCGCTACGTCGCCAAGTACGGCCACGAGCGCGTCGCCAAGCTCGCCTTCCTCGCCTCGCTCGAGCCCTTCCTCGTGCAGCGCGACGACAACCCCGAGGGTGTGCCGCAGGACGTCTTCGACGGCATCGAGGCCGCAGCCAAGGGCGACCGCTTCGCCTGGTTCACCGACTTCTACAAGAACTTCTACAACCTCGACGAGAACCTCGGATCGCGCATCAGCCAGGAGGCCGTCACCGGCAGCTGGAACGTCGCGATCGGCAGCGCACCCGTCGCCGCCTACGCCGTCGTCTCGTCGTGGATCGAGGACTTCCGCGGTGACGTCGACGCCGTGCGCGACGCCGGCAAGCCCACCCTGATCCTGCACGGCACGAAGGACAACATCCTGCCGATCGACGCCACGGCCCGCCGGTTCCACCAGGCAGTGCCCGCCGCGACCTACGTCGAGGTCGAGGGCGCCCCGCACGGCCTGCTCTGGACCCACGCCGACGAGGTCAACGCCGCACTGAAGGACTTCCTCAGCAAGTAATCCGCGAACCGCACGAGAGCCCGGCATCCACCTCAGGATGCCGGGCTCTCGCTCGTGATCACCCCGGGAAGCCCAGACGAGGTCCGGCAGACACCGCGTGTCGCGCCTGGACACGCCACCCACCGATCCGATGCTCTGCGTTTTCCCTTCCACGAGCGCTGCCGTCAGCGCTTCACCGTCACCGTGAGCGTCTTGCTCTCGGCACTTCCGGTGGCGTTCACGAACTCGACGCGGTACGTGTGCTTCCCGACAGAGCGGCCTGTGACCGGCACCGTCGCACGCTGCGCGGCGGGGCTGTTCGCGACCAGGTCGCCCTCGGAGATCAGCACACCGTCTTCGTACAGGCGGTACGAGGTCGCGTTCGTGCCCCACCACATGTCGGCGGTGAGCGTGTACGAGCCGTCGCCGTCCCAGTTGTCGGCCGACAGCACGGGCGTGCCGGGAGCCGCATCCTTCACCTTCACCGTCACGGGCTTCACCGACGTCACGCCACGTGAGTTGACCAGTTCGCCGGTGTAGACGTAGCTGCCATTCGCCTTGCCGGTCACGGCGACCTGTGCCGTCTGCGCACCGGTGCCTCCGAACGTCAGCGGCACCGTCTCGATCAGCACGCCGTTCTCGAACACTCGCAGCTTGGTGGCGTTCTGCCCCCACCACAGATTCATGGTGAGCGTGAAGTCGCCGTCGAGCAGCCCGGTGTCGCGGCCGTTGTCGTGCGACAGCAATCCCCGCGCCGGCGCGGCCGTCGCCGAATCTTTCACCACGAGGGCGTCGACCGCGGCATCCAGCACGTCCAGCGCACCCGCGACAGCAGATGCGCTCGGGCTCGTCGCCGCCAGCACGATGTCAGCCCGCGCGATCGCGCCGGGCACCGCAGCCGTCGACGACTCGACGTACGCAGCGAGGTCGAGTGCTGCAGCAGCATCCCGTCGCTCCCGCAGCGCAGTCGTGTCGGCACCGGCAACCGGCTCGCGCACGAGTTCCAGGTCGTCGAGCGTGCCCCAGGCCCCCGCCGGAAGCGCCGCAGACACTCGCACGGTCGCCACGCCCTCGGCTCCGACCTGCAGCGCCTCGGTGGTCGGCGTCGACCACACGCGCCAGCCGTCGAGTCCGAAGGCCGCAGGCGCGCCCGCCACCGCAGCAGAAGACAGAGACAGCGCGACCTTGCCGTCTGCGCCCTCGCCATCACCCTGCAACGACGCCCGTGCGACATACGACCCGGCGGGCAGCCCGGTCACGGTCTGCGACAGCTCGAACGAATACGCGGATGCCGCGTAGAAGTGCGCCGAATGCGTGCCGCTCCGCGGGTCGTCCCACGCACGCAGAGTCAGCCCCGATCCGGTCGCACTCCACATGCTCGTGTCCGCATCCTCGAACCCGGGGCTGCGCAAGAAGTTGCGTGCCGAGACGACGACGGTCGCGGTGGCCGCGAGGCCGGCATCCGTCACTCCCGCGATCGCGTACTCGCCGACGCCCTCGATGAATTCCGCGGCCGACGACCAGGTGACCGCCTCCTGCTCCGACGATCCGTCGTTGTAGAGCACTGTGACCTCGCCCGGCAGCTCGACGGCGTCCCCCTCGGTCAGGTGCAGCGCCACCGGCTGCACCGATTCGACCGCGCGCGGAGCCTGAGCCCCGGTGCGCACGTACGAGAAGATGTTCAGCGCGTCGGATGCCGTGCCGTCGAAGCCGAAGAGCGCCTGGTTGTCCCACGCGGATCCACCGAACCAGTGCCCCGCATCCTCGGGCTCGTACTCGCCCGCGAAGCTCGACGCCCATCCCGATCCGTCGCGCTCCCACAGCGTCTTGTTCTGCTCGAGCTGCGCCGGAGGCCCGACCGGCAGCCAGGCCGGCTCCCAGTAGTAGACCCCGATTCCTGCCTCGCCCACGTCGGCGACGGCCTGCACGACCGCGCGCACCGCATCGGCCTGCCCCTGCACGCTCACCGGGTACTGCGTAGCCTCGGACGGCAGGTCGACGACGTTGCCGTGGCCGTCTCCGTCGTCGAGGGTGAACGCCCACGAGGTCTCGGCGACCATGACCTTCTTGCCGTAGGTCTCGGCGACGTGCGAGAGCACGGCCGTGAGGTTCTCGGGGGTCCCGTGCCAGAACGGGTAGTACGACGACGCGAACACGTCGTAGTCGACGTCGCGGCGGTCGAGCTGGGCGGCGACGTCGGCATAGAAGTCGGCGCGCTCGGGGTTCGTGAAGTGCACCGCGACGAGAGTGTCCGGCGCCTCGGCGCGCACCGCGGCTGAGCCTGCGGAGAACACCTTGGCCATGTCGTCCCAGCCACGCACCCCGGCGACTCCGCCGTTGGTCTCGTTGCCGACCTGCACCATGCGCAGGTCGACCCCGGCCGCGACGAGCCGCCGCACCGCATCGCGGGTGAAGACGCCCACCTCGGCGGCGACCTGATCGGCCGTCATCCCCTCCCACGCCTTCGGCGCCTGCTGCTTGGCGGGGTCGGCCCAGAAGTCGGAGTAGTGGAAGTCGACGAGCACGCCGAGTCCGGCATCCGTCGCGCGCTGCGAGATCTCGATTGCCCGCTCGACGTCGACGTCACCGCCGCCGTAGCCGTTGCCGTTCGCGTCGAACGGGTCGTTCCACACGCGCACCCGCACGTCGGTGACCCCGGCGTCGGCGAGGATCTCGAACAGATCACCCGGGGTGCCGTCGGCATCGCGGAAGACCACACCGGATTCCTCGAGCGACAGCACCGACGACACGTCGACGCCGCCGATGAAGTCGTCAGGCAGATTCTCGACCCGGGGGACGGTGATGGTGGCATCCACCGGGTCGGCCGCAGCGGCCGAGACCGCAGCGGTCGAGACCGCAGCGGCCGAGACGGGCGCGGACGACGCGGCCGACGCCGGCAGCGCGACGCCGATGAGGGCGACGGCGGTGACAGTTGCCAGGGCGGTGGAGAGAAGGGAACGCGTGCGACGGTGCATGACGGCCTTTCGAGCAGTGCGGAAAAAGGGATCAGCCCTTGACGGATCCCTGGGTGAGCCCGCCGACGATGTACTTCTGCAGCGAGAAGAACAGCGCGAGCACGGGCACGGCGGCGACCACGACACCGGCGGCGAAGAGCCCCCAGCGCGAGGTCAGCTGATTCGAGACCCACTGGTACATGCCGACGGCGAGGGTCCAGTTGTCCTCGGAGGTGAGGATGATCTTCGACAGGATGAAGTCGCCGAAGGCCGCGAGGAACGCGAGCAGTGCGACGACCGCGAGGATCGGCACGACCAGCGGCATGATGAGCCGCCAGAAGATCTGCGCATGGCTGGCGCCGTCGATCTTCGCCGACTCGTCGATCTCGACGGGGATCGTGTTGAAGAAGCCGTACATCAGGAAGGTGTTCGCGCCGAGTGCGCCGCCGAGGTAGACGCAGATAAGGGCGATCTTGGAGTTGATGCCGAGGGCCGGCACCACGTCGCCGAGCGTCTGCAGCATCAGGAAGATCGCGATGAACGCGAGCGCCTGCGGGAACATCTGCAGCACGAGCAGGGTGGTGAGGCTCGCGCGCCGCCCGCTGAAGCGGAAGCGCGAGAACGCGTAGGCACCGCAGGCGCCCATGAGCACCGAGCCGACCGCGGTCACGCCGCCGATCAGCAGGGTGTTGCCGAACCACACCCAGTAGCGGGATTCGCCGAGGGCGATGTAGTTCGCGGGGTCGAACGCACTGAACAGGGCGCTGGATGCCGCGAGGCTGCCGTTCGGGTTGAGCGACGCCGACAGCACGTAGACGAGCGGGAACGCGGCGAAGAACAGCACGCCTGCGGCGAGGATGTACTTCCAGCCGACCTCGCCCCACCAGCGACGCCGTCGTGCGCCTGCGCGTGCAGCATCCGCACCCTTCGATGAACCGGTCACGATGACTCTGGTCTCACTCATCACTGGTACTCCTCGAGCTTGCGGGTCTGTCGGAAGCTCAGCGCTGAGATGAGACCGACCACGATGAAGGCGATGATCGACAGCGCACTCGCGAGGCCGTAGTCGGCCGCACCACCCGAGACGCCGGAGACGTCGTAGATGGCCGAGACGAGGATGTCGGTCGAGCCCAGTGCATACGGGGCTCCGGCGATGGCCGGCCCGCCGTTGTTGAAGGTGTAGATCACGGTGAAGTTGTTGAACGCGACGGCGAACGAGGCGATCAGCAGAGGGGCGGTCGACACGAGCAGCAGCGGCAGCACGATCGCGCGGAAGCGCTGCAGCTTGTTGGCACCGTCGATCTCGGCCGCTTCGAGGGTCTCGCCGGGCAGCGACTGCAGCGCGCCCGTGCACACGAGGAACCAGTAGGGGTAGCTCAGCCACACGTTCACGAAGATCACCGCGGCCCGGGTCAGCCACGGGTCGCCGAGCCAGTTGATCTGCGAGCCGAAGAAGAACAGGTCGTTGATCACGCCGAACTCGGCGTTGAACATGCCGCGGAACAGCAGCGCGGCCATGAACGCCGGGAACGCGTACGGGAGGATGAACAGCGCCCGGAGGAACCGCCGCCCCTTGACCCGAGGGTCGTTGTAGACGATCGCGAGTCCGAGTCCGACGGCGAAGCTCAGCACCACCGAGAGGATCGCGAACGCGAAGGTCCAGACCGTGACGCTCAACAGGGTGCCGGCGAGGTTCGCATCCGTGAACAGCTTGAGGAAGTTCGCGAAGCCGACGTTCACCGACCAGCCGGTTGGCAACGCCGTGCCGTCTTCGGCCACGAACGCACCGAGATCCGTGGCCGTGTAGACAGTGCCCGACTGCATGTCGGTGATGGTCTGCGCTTCGGCATCCCACACCAACGTGGGTTCGTAGACCGAGCCGGTCGACCCCTCGCGAGTGCGGATCGATCCGTCGTTCGGGTCGTCCGAGACCGGAACCCTGAGGTCCTTGATCGTCGCGCCGAGTGTCGGGTCGGTCAGCACCGTCGCCCGCGGGACGACCGTCCATCCAGGCACCTCGCTCGGGGCGCCCGTGGTGCCGATCTCGGCGTCGGATGCGGTGGTCAGCGGCTCGGTCGCGGATCCGACCTGCACGTCACCGTCGTCATCGACGATCGCGAAGCCGAGCTCCTCACCGCGCTGCACGATCGAGAGCGGGTAGTCGGAGGAGCCCTCGATGCGACGCTCGCCCTGGATCAGCGCGGCCTCGACCGCCTGCTCCTGCGTGCCGACGTGGCCGGTGCCGTAGTTCGTGAAGGCGATGTAGGCCGTGTAGCCGAAGATGAAGACCTGGAAGACGAGCAGGAAGATCAGCCCTGGCAGCAGGTACTTCAGAGGCAGCGCCTTGCGGGTGAAGTACACCCAGTCGGCGATGATCACCAGCAGCACGACGACGCCGAGGACGATCCACGACTCGGCGCTCCACGCCGAGATCGCCGTCATGATGCCGAAGGCGTTGACCAACGCCATCAGGGCGAGCTTGATGAGGAAGCCCCAGCCCAGGCCGCGGAAGCGGCGGGCGTGGGACTCGCGCGAGGGCTTCACCACGGGGGTGGGGGCCTCGGCCGGAGGTGCCTGGATCGTCATGTGTGCGTCCTGTCTGAGGACCGCAGGACGGGGAGGGGTTCGGGCCCCTCCCCATCCGGCGGGGTCAGCCGGCGAGAGTCGTCTCGAGGTCGGCGACCATGGTGTTCCACGTCGACACGGGGTCGGCGCCGTTGATGATCTGCGCCTGCGCGGCGTTCCACAGGTCCCAGACCGAACCCATCTCGGGGATCGACGGCATCGGGACACCGGACTGCGCGGAGGCCACGAAGCCGGCCGTGATCGGGTCGGACGAGACCTCTTCGGCGAGAGTCGACCAGGCGGGGATGCGCGGGTCGGCCTCGTAGAGCGCGCGCTGCGCGTCTTCGGTGCCGAGGTAGTTCACGAGGAACTCCTGGGCCAGAAGAGCGTTCTTGCTCTTGCTGGAGAGGTAGAAGCCCTGCACGCCGACGAAGGGCGCGGCGGGCTCGCCACCCGCAGACGGGATCGGGTTGACGGCGACGTTGACTCCCTCGAACGCGCTGATCGCCCACGGACCCTGGATCGTGTAGGGGGCCTTGCCCGATGCGAACAGCTCGTTGTTGATGTCGTAGTCGACGGTGGTCGAGATGTAGCCGGTGCCGCTCGAGCCGTTGGCGCCGAGCCAGCTGGCGAATGCCTCGCCGGGCGCTCCGCCCATGCCGACCTCGCTCGTGTACGAACCGGTGCCGTCCTGCACGAAGACGGGCGCGCCGAACGAGGTCTGCAGGCCGTACATCGTGTAGCCGTCGCCGGTCTCGCCACCGGTGTTGATGACGAACGGACGCTCGGTGCCTGCCGAGACACCCTTCGCGATCATGTCGTCCCAGGTGGCCGGGGCCTCGGCGCCGACGAGGTCGACGTTCTGCACGAGGGCGATGGTCTCGAGCGAGTACGGCATCGCGTACAGCTGACCGTCGTAGGTCATGGCGTCGAGGGCGACCTGCTCGAACTCCGACGCCTTGTCGCCGAGGTCGATCGTGTCCACGACGCCTGCGGCGACCAGTGCGCCCAGCCAGTCGTGCGCGCCGACCGTGATGTCGGGGCCCTCGCCGGTCGGGACCTGCGCGATGAAGTCATTGCGGAGGTCTTCGAAGTTCTTCTGCACGAGGGTGACCTTGGCTCCGGTCTCCTCCTCGAACGCCTCGGCGGCTGCGGTGATCGCGGCTTCGCGCTCGGCATCCGTCCAGATGACGAGTTCAGCGCCGTCGCCGGATGCGGCGTCGTCGCCGCCCTCGGGTGCGCCGGCGGAGCAGCCCGCGAGGACCACGGCCGCGGCCAGAGCGAGTGCGCCGACTCCGATGTGCTTGCGCATGCGTTTTCCTATCTGTCGTGGCCGACGATGCGCTGCGCGTCATCGCGACCGGGGTGGGTGTTGCTATGTGGTTCGAGGTGGTGCAGGTCGTGCGGGTCGTGCTGTCAGTGGGAGGTGCGGATGACGGCGACGCCGCCCGCCGCGATCGTCAGGGCGCCCGAGATCTCGGCGCCGCTGAGGAGCTCGACGCCTGTGGCCTCGAGCTCGACGTCGTCGTCACGGTGGTTCACCGCGATGCGGTAGACCGCGTCGGCGCCGTGACGGGTGATGACCTCGAGGCCTTCGGCGACGCCCGACGGCGTGACGTCGGCATCCGCGTAGACCTCGTGCAGGAGTGCGCGCATCCCCGCCGCATCCAGTCGGGTTCCGACGTACCAGCCGGTGCCCGCTCCGTGGCGGTGACGCGTGATGGCAGGCTCGCCTTCGCCGGGTCCGCCCGAGAAGTTGGCGACGACCTCGGCTCCTTCGAGCGCGATGTCCTCCTGCCAGACGTCGGCGACGATGCCCTCGTGGTCGACCCAGTCGAGCCCGTGGCTCTCGCCCTCGCGCAGCGGCAGGAACTCCTCGACCGTGAGGCCGAGCGCCTCGCGCAGCGGGGCGACGAAGCCTCCTGCGTGCACGGCGTCGTTCTCGTCGACGATCGCCGAGAAGAACGACACGAGCAGCGTTCCGCCGCCGCCTACGTAGGAGGTGAGGTTCGCGGCATCCGCGGTGCTGAGCAGGTACTGCGCCGGAGCGACCACGAGGCGGTAGCCCGAGAGGTCCTGACCGGGCAGGGCGAAGTCGACCGTGACGCCGTCGCGCCAGAGCTGCTCGTAGAAGCGGCGCACCTGGGCCGCATGGGTGACGTCTTCGGAGGGGCGCCACTCGAGGTCCTGCGCCCAGAACGACTCGAAGTCCCAGAGGATCGCGACGTCGGCCTTGACCGTGGAGCCCTGCACCTCGTCGAGGCGGCCGAGTGCTGCGCCGAGGTCGACGACCTCACGGAACACACGCGACTCGGTGCCTGCGTGCGGCAGCATCGCGGAGTGGAACTTCTCGGCACCCGAGCGGCCCGCGCGCCACTGGAAGAACAGGATGCCGTCGGCCCCGCGGCCGAGGTGAGTGAAGGAGTTGCGCTTCATCTCGCCGCGACGCTTGGCGATGTTGCGGGGCTGCCAGTTGACGGCCGAGGTGGAGTGCTCCATGAGGATCCACGGCTTGCCCCCGCCGACCGAGCGGCTGAGGTCTGCGGCGATTGCGAGCCCGATGTGTGCGTCCTCGTCGGCGGCCCACAGGTAGTGATCGTCCGAGACGATGTCGACCTCGCGGCCCCAGGCCCACAGATCGGTGGTCCAGCTCTGGTTGGCCATGAAGTTCGTCGTCACCGGCTGGTCGGCGTGCGCGCGGATCGCGTCGCGCTCGGCAATGAAGCACGCGCGCAGCTGGTGGTCGGTGAAGCGCGCGAAGTCGAGTCGCTGCGCCGGGTTCACGACGCTCGGGGCGATCGCGGGGGCGCCGACGTGCTCCCACGCCGAGTAGTGCTGACCCCAGAAGGCGGTGCCCCACGCGCTGTTCAACGCGTCGAGCGAGCCGTACTTCTCCTGGAGCCAGAGCCTGAAGGCGGCGACCGCGTTCGGCGAGTAATCCTCGCCGACGGGAACGCCGTACTCGTTATGCACGTGCCACAGCACGACGGCCGGATGCTGCGCATAGCGCGCCGCGAGAGCATCCGCGATCCGCACGATCGCTTCGCGGTAGGCGGGCGACGAGTGCGAGGCCATGCCGCGTGAGCCGAAGCCCATGGCGCGGCCCTCGCGGTCGATCACGTGGGCGTCGGGGTGGTTCGCGAAGAACCAGGCCGGCGGGGATGCCGTGGGCGTGCCGAGGTCGACCTTGATGTCGTTCGCGTGCAGCAGGTCGAGCAGCTCGTCGAGCCAGGCGAAGTCGAACTCGCCCTCGGCGACCTCGATGAGCGCCCACGAGAAGATTCCGACGCTGACCAGGTTCACGCCTGCCTCGCGCATCAGGATGACGTCTTCGCGCCACGTCTCGGGCGACCACTGCTCGGGGTTGTAGTCGCCGCCATAGGCGATTCCGCTCAGAGCGGGCCAGGCGTGGGGGGAGGTCATCGGCACTCCATCGGGTCGGTGCGGTCGTGGTGCGCGTCCCAGCGTGCTGTCGCTCTTTCGACTGGGACCGGTCTCAGGTTGTCACAAGAACGTGACTGGGACCGGTCTCAGTTCTACCCCAGGTTTGTCAGTGACCACAACCGCCGTTATCGAACTGAGACCGGTCCCAGGTTGGACTACCGCTGGACGGGATGCTGTGGGTAGAGTCACAGGCGATGAGTGATGTCAGCGCGAAGCGCAAGCCGACGATCCGCCAGATCGCGGCGCAGGCGGGGGTATCCCGCAGCACGGTCTCGCGTGTGATCAACGGCGGGCACTGGGTGTCTCCCGACGCCAGGCAGGCCGTCGAAGAGGCGATCCTCGCCACCGGCTACACCGCCAACCATCACGCTCGCAGCCTCGCGACCGGTCGAGCGGGCTCCCTGGCCTTCCTCCTCACCGAGCCGCAGCAGCTGCTGTTCGACGATCCGACGTTCGCACTGCTGCTGCGCGGAGCAGCCGAGGCTCTCGCCCAACGGGCCATGACCCTGGTGCTCCTCGTCGCCGGAACACCCGCCGAGCGCGAGAGCGTCGCGCAGTTCCTCAGCGCCGGGCACGTCGACGGCGTCATGCTCATCTCGTCGCACGAGTCCGACCCGCTGCTCGACCAGCTGATCGAGGTCGGCATCCCCACCGTCTGCTGCGGCCTGCCCCTCGGACACGAGCGCGAGCTCTCGACGATCTCCGTCGACGAGGTCGCCTCCGCCCGCACCATGGCCGCGCACCTCGTGGCGCAGGGACACCGCCGCATCGGCATGATCACCGGCCCCGACGACACCCCCGGTGGGCGCTACCGCCTGGTCGGATTCCGCGAAGAGCTCGGCGAACTGTACGACGGGAGCCTGGTCGAGGTGGGCGACTACTCCTACGAATCAGGGCAGGCGGCCATGACCAGGATGCTCGAGCACGACGTCGACGCCGTGTTCGCGGCATCCGACCGGATGGCGGCCGGAGCGATCGCCGCCGCTCGTCGCGCCGGACGCCGCGTGCCCGAGGACATCGCGATCGCGGGGTTCGACGACTCGGGCCTCGCCGCCACCCACGAGCCGCCGATCACGACCATGCGTCAGCCCTGGGATCAGATCAGCGCGAAGATGGTCGCCGTGCTGCTCGAGGTCATCGCGGGAGCATCCCCGCGTTCGGTCATCCTCGACACCGAGCTCGTGGTGCGCGACAGCGCGTAGGAGCACCTATCCTCGGTCGAGCACTTCGCGGAGCTTGGCGGCGAAGGCCTCGGGCTGGCCGGCGTAGCCGAACTCGCCACCCATGAAGCCGCCGTGGTGGCTGGGGAAGACCGTCGCCTGCTGGCCGAGCTGCTCGGCCAGGGCGATCGCGGTGCGGCCGGTGTAGACCTTCAGCGACTCCTCCCCGACAGCGACCACGATCCGGGTCGGTGCCGCCTTCAGAGCCTCGATATCCGGAACGTAGAGAGGAACCGCCCAGGAGAGTTCGGACAGCAACGGGTCGTCTCGCTTGCCATCGTCATCGGTCGGCATCCCGAATGCCGCGGGGTCCGGTGCGGGCTGAGCGAGGTATTCATCGGTGACTTCGCCCTCCCACGAGGTCATCGCGACGAACGCCGCCATTCCGGCTCCCCATCCCTTGTCCTGATACGCCCGCGTATAGGCCACCCGGGCGCGATGGACAGCCTCGGCGTCCGGCAGCACGCTGTCGATCGGCGGCTCGTGGGCGACCAGAGTCGCGACGTCGTGCGGGTGCGCGGCGACCAGAGCGAGTGCGCTCACGGCTCCGCCGCTGCTCGCGAGCATGTCGACCGGGCCGGCGCCGAGCGCCTCGATGATCGCGTGGACATCCTCGGCCTGGGTGTCCGGCTCGTTCGTGACGCCGCCGTCCTTGCGCGTGCTCCGACCGAGGCCGCGCGGGTCGTACGTCACGACGGTGCGATCGTCGAACAGCTTCACCTGGGCCTGGAAGCCGCTCGCATCCATCGGCTGGCCGATCATCATCAGCGGAGGGCGACCATCTGCGGTCGGCAGCGGTCCGTGCACGTCATAGACGAGGTCGACCTCCGGTAGCTCGAGCGTGTGCTGCGTCATCGGTGGCCTCCTCGCCGGCGGAACGATTCCACTGGGATGCTACGACGCGGCGCCCCCGGGCGCCACCGTTTCGCGAGCGAGCGAGCGCTCGCGGCGACTGAGAATCAGCACGTCAGGCGGTCGGGAACCTCGGATCGAGAGCGTAGTCCTGACGCCGCAGCTCGAGCGCCGCTGCGACCTGCGCGGGGGCGTCGTCGCCGACGAGCACCCGGAGGCGGGGGTCACGGGCGTCTGCGACTCGGGCGAGGATCACCGTTGCGGCATCCTCGGGTGTCGCTCCACCGCCCGACTCGCCCGCGGGCCACGGCACCTCCGCGGTGCCGAACATCTCGGCTCGCTGCTCGTCGTAGTCACGCAGGGGCGCACTGAAACGCATGCTCGCGCCTGCCCAGTCCGTGTCTAGCGAGCCCGGCTCGATCAGGGAGACGCGGATGCCGAATCGTTCGACCTCCGCCGCCATCGCCTCACTGAATGCTTCGAGGCCCCATTTGGTCGAGTTGTAGAGACCGAGCATCGGCATCGTCCCGACGGCTCCGACTGTCGAGATCTGCACGATGTGTCCGCCACCCTGGCGGCGCATGATCGGGATGACAGCCTGACTCAGCCACAGAGGGCCGAGCAGATTCGTATCCACGATCGCACGGGCATCGTCTTCTGAAGCCTCTTCGACGGCCCCGATCACGCCGTAGCCGGCGTTGTTGACCAGCACGTCGATCCGGCCGAGGAGATCGGCGGCGCGCTGGACGGTCTCGTGCGCGTCATCGCGGTCACGGACGTCGAGCTGCATCACGGTCAGCCGCTCGTGGTCAGGCAGCGTGTGATCGCCTCTGACCGTCGCCACGACAGCGTGCCCCGCGTCGAGGGCGGCGTGGGTGAGCGCTCGACCCAGGCCTCGACTGCTGCCGGTGATCATCCATGTCTGCGGTGAAGTCATGCCGAGATCGTATCGCGAACTGGACGCACCGTCTCGTTTGCTCGGGTATCGTTGTCGACATGGCCCGTGAGCGAACCCGCACCAAGGTGCACGCGGCTGCGCTTTCTCTGGCCAGCGAGCGCCAGGTGGGGGCGATCACGATGGAGGGGATCGCCGCCCGCGCGCAGGTCAGCAAACAGACTCTCTATCGGTCGTGGTCATCGACGGGTGAGATCCTCTTCGACGCACTCCTCGCCCGCAGCACCGATGAGAACGGCAGAGTCACCGTGCCGAACTCGGGTGATCTCTCTGTCGACCTCACGGAGCTGGCGACCGGCATGATCGACGAACTGACCGACCCGACCCAGGAGCGGCTGCTGAGAGCAGTCACCGCCGAGCTGCAATCCGACGAAGAGCTCGCCACTCATTTCCGCGAACCCTTGCTCGGGCCGCAGATGAGCGCGATCTCCGAGCGGCTGCGTCAGGCGGACGTGTCTTTCGCGGACGATGTCGCAGAACTCTTCGTCGGGCCGATCTTCCACCGCTGGCTGCTTCGCAGCCGACCGTTCGATGCGGAATGGGTGACCGCTCACGTGGAGCGGATTCTGAGAAGCGTCGGCGCGCTATGACAGCGGCCGAAGATCGGTCGACTCACTTGAAGGTCGTGATGGCGAGGTCGATCATCGGCAGGCTGTCTCGGGGAACGACGGTGGTGCAGACCACGTTCTCATCGACGCGGAACCCGACCGCGTAGACGAACGGGTCGGTGTCGATCTGCACGGCGGGGCGATCCTGACCGTCGACCGCGACGACGGCATCCCTCGCCGCCGATGTCCTCGCCTCCCAGCCGCCGTCGCCCTCGCTCGGCAGGTCGGGGAGTCCGAGCTCCTCACGGAATCTGTTGCGCAGTATGTGATTGGTGTGGTCGACCAGCTGCTGAGCGAGCGAATGCCGTTCGCGGTCGGGTGACGCCTGCCAGCTGGACCGCACCGCCTCCCAGAGCATCGGGTACTTGAGCAGCTGAGCCCGCTCGATCAGCCACGCTGGGCGGCCCCACGGCGGTTCCTCCTCGATCGAGCGTCGGATGCCGGGGTCCAACTCGACCTCGTTGCGCGGGTCGGAATGATCGTCGGGATTCCTCCACAGCGTGTAGTTGAGCGACACCGACGACTCCGCCAGTCCCATCGGCGCGCCCGCTGCCGCCGACGCCCCCATCTCCATGAAGGATGCACCCGGGATGCGCGTGAGCGACGGCTGCGGTCGCAGCTGGAACACCGGGTAGGAGAGCCCGCGCACGCGAGCTTCGAACCCGGCACTCGGATCAGGGGCGTCCATCGGCACTACTCCGGCGTACTCCATCCGCCCAGTCTGACCTCTGTCGCGACGGATCTCCAGGACTCAAAGCGCGACGTCCTGATCAGTCAAACGTGAAAGGCAGACCGAGCGCTTCTGATCGGCACGAGGCAGTCGACTTCACCCTCCCTGCGGTAGGACTCGATGTGCGGTCTATCGGCGTCGTGGTTCGCGAGCGCGAACAGCACGTCGAACGCATCCGAGATCTGCCCGTAGACGTCGGGCGCCTCCCCGCGCAGTCGCAGCCGCAGGTAGTCTCCGCCGGGGATCGTCGTCTCGTCCAGGCCCAGCGCGTTCTCACGGTCTCGCTCGAGGCGCACGCACGAGAGGCGGTACACCGAAGTGCCTCCGTAGACGAGCCCCAGCATCCTGCGTCCTTGCAGCGAGTCGAATGCCCCCTCGAACGCCGGCCACGCCGCCTGCACGGTGTCTACATCGAGAGAGACGTCGCGGCTGAGCGCAGGGGTGTCGACGAGCGTGACGACGTCGATGCGACCGAGTTCGTGCGTGACCGGGTAGTCGTTCATGCCCTCGTGTCTAGCACTTCTCTGCCTCTCGGCGACTCAGCCGCGCATGGCGACGCCGCGACGCCAGTAGCCCATGAAGGCGACCTGCGAGCGGTCGATGCCGAGATCCTTCACCAGATGGCGCCGCAGCGTCGTGACGACGCCGCTCTCGCCGGCGATCCAGAAGTAGCGCTCGGCGGGAACATCCGCCGCCGCGATCTCCTCGCCGAGACCCGAGTAGTCGGGGGTCTCCCAGAGCAGGTCTTCGGTGTCGATGTCCTTCACGTCGATCTCATCGTCGGCATCCGCATCGCCCAGGTAGGCGAGCACGGCAGGAATGAGTCGCACGCCGTGAGGCTCGCCCGCGTCGCGAGGAAGCCAGTGCACCTCGACGCCGACAGGGGCGTCGATGCGCAGGATGTCGGCGGGAGACGGAACCTCGATGAAGGCGCAGCCCCGCAGGTCGCTGGGAGCGTCCTCGAGGATGCGTGCGATCGCCGGGGCCGCGGTCTCGTCGCCGGCGAGCACCACCGACGTCGCCGTGCCCGGCTCGTACTCGGCGCCACCATGAGCGGATGCGGGGACACCCCGTCGCGGCCCGACGATGAACAGCTCCTTGCCGACGGCAGCCGCATCGGCCCACCGCGATGCCGGGCCGGTGAGTCCCGGCGCGAGGTGCAGCACGAAATCGACATCGAGCTCGGTGCCGGCATCCGACACCCGCAGCTCTCGCACCGAATACGTGCGCATCGATCCACGCTCCTCCTCGGGAACGGCGAGGAAGGATCCCCACCAGTCGTCGGTGTCCCGATCGAGATCGGGGAGGATGCCGGATGCCGGCGGGAACACGAGCTTGATCCGGGAGTCGAAGACGTCACCCGGCGTGCCGAACTCGAACAGATCGTCGCCGCCGAAGGTGACCCGCACGAAGTTCGGCGACACCCGTTCGACCGCGCGCACCTCGGCGCGGGCGAGCACGTAGGTGGGGCGTTCGGTGGTGGTCTCAGCGGACATGATGCCTTCCGATCGGGGTGACCATCGGCTTGCCGGAGACCGGGTCGATGGTGATCTGGTTCGCGAGGTCGAAGACCTCTTCGACGAGCTGGGCGGTCACGACATCCTGCGGAGCGCCGGTGGCATGCACCCTGCCCTCCTTCATCGCGACGAGCTCG
Organism: Microbacterium sp. AC035; assembly: GCF_979258485.1. Taxonomy (NCBI): domain Bacteria; kingdom Bacillati; phylum Actinomycetota; class Actinomycetes; order Micrococcales; family Microbacteriaceae; genus Microbacterium; species Microbacterium sp. AC035. Next base: position 3,179,442 of record NZ_OZ409858.1, on the reverse strand, counting down.
TCGGAATACCTCGCGGCGAGGTTGAGGTCGTGCAGCACCATGACGATCGTGGTGCCGCGCGACACGCTCAGGTCGGTGAGCAGATCGAGGACCTCGACCTGGTGCGCGACGTCGAGGAACGTGGTCGGCTCGTCGAGCAGCAGGATGTCGGTCTCCTGCGCGAGCGCCATCGCGATCCACACGCGCTGGCGCTGACCGCCCGACAGCTCGTCGACGCTGCGGTCGGCGAGGTCGGTGGTGCCGGTCGCGGCGAGAGCATCCGCCACGACCTCGTAGTCGTGGGTGCTCCAGCGCGCCAGCATCTTCTGGTGCGGATGCCGGCCACGACCGACCAGGTCGGCGACGGCGATGCCCTCGGGCGCGACAGGCGACTGCGGCAGGAGGCCGAGGATGCGGGCGACCTCCTTGGTCGGACGCGCGTGCACCGACTTGCCGTCGAGCACGACCTGACCGGCCGTCGGCGAGAGCAGGCGCGCGAGCGAACGCAGCAGCGTCGACTTTCCGCATCCGTTCGCGCCGACGATCGTCGTGATCTTGCCGGGGGCGATCGCCAGGTCGAGGCCATCGATGATCGTGCGGTCGCCGTAGGCGAGGGTGACGGACTCCGCCGTCAGAGTGTGCGCCTCGGTCACAGAGAGCCTCCCGAGCGGTTGGTGCGGATGAGCAGATAGATGAGATACGGAGCGCCGAGCACGCCGGTGATCACGCCGACCGGGTAGCGCTCACCGAACGCGAACTGACCGAGGAGGTCGCCACCGAGCACGAGCACGGCTCCGATGAAAGCGCTGGGCACGAGCAGATTCGCACCGGGCCCGGTGATGCGGGCCGCGATCGGGCCCGCCATGAATGCCACGAACGCGATGGGGCCGGTGGCGGCGGTGGCGAACGCGAGCAGGGCGACGGCACCGAGGATGAAGAGCAGGCGCGTGGTGTTGACCCGCACTCCGAGGCCGGATGCCGAGTCGTCGCCGAGCTGCATCGCACCCAGCGCCCTGCCCTGCAGAAGCAGGAGCGGCACGATGATCACCGCAGCGATCGCGAGCGGCATCACACGCTCCCATGAGGCGTTGTTCAGGCTGCCGGTGAGCCACTGCATCGCGGTCTGGATGTCCCAGTTCGCCGCCCGCGACAGCATGTAGGAGATGATGCTCTGCAGCATCGCCGCGACGCCGATGCCGATCAGGATCAGTCGGGTGCCGGCGAAGCCGTTCTTGATCGACAGCAGGTAGATGATCCCCGCTGTGACGATCGCCCCGCCCAGAGCGAGCAGCGAGACGATCGGTCCGTTGAGCGACAGCACGATGATGCCGAACACCGCGGCGGCGCCGGCGCCGTTCGAGATGCCGATGATGTCGGGCGACGCGAGCGGATTGCGCAACAGCGTCTGGAATGAGACGCCGGCGATGCCGAACGCGAACCCGGCGAGGATCGCCAGCACCGCTCGGGGCAGTCGCAGCTCTCCGACCGTGAACGACGCGCCCGGCACGGTCTCGCCGAGGATGACGCGGATCACCTCGTCAAGCGGATAGAAGGTGTTGCCGATCATCAGCGCCACGGCGAACAGCACCAGCAGCATCGCGCCGAGCACGATCGTGGCCACGGCGTGACGGCGGTGGCGCGAACGGCGTCCGGCGATGAGGGCGGCGACCTCGTCGCGAGCGCGGTCGGATGCGGCGGGAGTCTGGGCGGCGGCCCGGTCGATGGTGCTCACAGTTCACGCACCTTCTGACGACGGACGATCCAGATGAAGAACGGGGCGCCGATGATGGCGGTGATGATGCCGACCTGGATCTCCTCCGAGGTCGGGGCGATGACGCGGCCGACGATGTCGCTGGCGAGCAGCAGCGCGGCACCGGCCATGGCGGAGAACGGCAGCAACCAGCGGTGGTCGGTGCCGATCAGCATCCGACAGACGTGCGGGATGACGAGTCCGACGAAGCCGATCGGGCCCGCGATCGCGGTGGCGGCACCGGCGAGGATCACGGCACCGAGCGCCGACATGAGCCGCGTGCGGAACACGTGCTCGCCGAGCCCCTTCGCCATGTCGTCGCCGAGGGCGAGGGAGTTCATGCCGCGCGCACTGGCGAAGCAGATCAGGGCGCCGAGCGCGAGCACGGGAGCGGTGATCGCGATGCGCGGCCACTCGGCGCCGCCCACTCCGCCGATCTGCCAGGACTGGAAGGCCTGCAGCAGGTCGACGCGGGGCAGCATGACGGCGCTGATCAGCGAGGCGAATGCCGCCGAGGTCGCGGCCCCCGCGAGGGCGAGCTTGAGAGGAGTGGCGCCACCGCGGCCGAGCGAGCCGACGGTGTAGACGAACGCCGCGGCGAGGGCTGCCCCGATGATCGCGAGGGCCATCTGGCTGTAGGCATTGGTGAGGCCGAGGAAGGCGAGGCCGAAGACCACGGCCAGCGATGCGCCGTTCGAGACGCCGAGGATGCCGGGGTCGGCGATCGGGTTGCGGGTGACCGCCTGCATCGTCGCACCGGAGAGCGCGAGGGCAGCGCCCACGAGGATCGCGAGCACCGTGCGCGGAAGGCGCTTGATGATCGCGGCCTGGGCGAGGGTGTCATCCTGCCCTGCGAGGGCGGCGAAGATGTCGTCGATGCTCACGGAGCGCACACCGAAGCAGATCGACAGGATGCAGAGCACGAGCAGCACTCCGAGACCGACGAGCAGCCAGAGCGAGCGCGCCCATGCCGGGCGCCGCAGGTCTGCGGTGCCCGGCATGGGAAGGGTGACAGCGGTCACGGGAACTCAGTGCGCGAAGGTGACGCCGAAGGTCACTTCGCGGCGAGCGGTGCTGCCAGCAGGCCGAGGTAGTCGGACAGGCCCCACTGGATCGACAGCGGCGACGGGTTCGCCGAGGCTGCGATCGGGGTGGAGTCGGGCAGGATCACGATGTTGCCTGCGGCGATCGCCGGGATCTTCGACAGCAGCGGGTCGGCCTGCATGGTGGCGATGAGCGAGTCGTCGCCGTAGGTCACGAAGACGTCGACGTCGTCGAACGCGTCAGCCTGCTCGGAGCTCACCGAGAGGTAGAACTCCTCGCTGTCGGCGTTCTCCTCGACGATCGACGGCAGCGGAAGGCCCAGGTCGTCGTGCAGGTAGCCGGGGCGCGTGTCGATCGCGGTGTAGTAGCCGACCTGGCTCAGGTCGCTCGGGTCGATGTAGGCGAACAGCACCTTCTTGTCCTTGAGGGCGCTGTTCTCCTCGAGCGCGGCCTCGGCATCGGCGTGCAGCTCTTCGATGAGGGCGTCGCCCTCTTCCTCGAGCCCGAGAGCCTTGGAGTTCAGCTCGATCATGTCGTCGACGGGAGTGCCCCAGGCGACCTCGGGGTAGGCGACGACCGGAGCGATCTTCGAGAGCTGGTCGTACTCCTCCTGCGTCAGACCCGAGTACGCCGCGAGGATGACGTCGGGCTGGGTGTCGGCGACAGCCTCATAGTCGATGCCGTCGGACTCGTCGAACAGCACGGGCTCTTCGCCGCCGAGCTCGTCGAGCTTGTCCTCGACCCAGGGCAGGATGCCGTTGTCGTCGTCGTCTCCCCACGAGGCCTTGCTCATGCCGACCGGGACGATGCCGAGGGCCAGGGGCACCTCGTGGTTCGCCCACGCGATCGTGGCGACGCGCTCGGGCTTCTCGTCGATCGTGGTCTCGCCGAACACATGCTCGATCGTGACGGGGAAGGCGCTGTCATCGGCGGGGTTGCCACCGGCGGAGTCGGAGTTCGAGTCGGTCGGGGGTGTCGCGCAGGCGGTGAGGCCGAGGGCGAGAGCCGCGGCGACACCGGCGGCGAGAAGGCGAGAGGTGCGCACAGGCGTTCCTTCGGGTTCGAGGTGAGGGGGCTGGACGCAGAGCGCGTCAGGCTTTGGTAAGCCTCGCCTAATCTAACAGAAAGTTAGGCAAGCCTCATCTCGAGGACCTGGACTCACGCGGCATCCGTGCCCCGCGTGCGGGGTCAAAAACGCATCCCCCACGCCCGATTCGGATGCAGTTCTGACCCCGCTCGCCCGTTCACATGCAGTTTTGACCCCGCTCGCCCGTTCACATGCGTTACTGGCCCCGCACCGGGCGGGGTCAAAAGGACACCGGGACCCGGCTCTTCGGATGCGTTACTGGCCCCGCACCGACGTTCGAATGCGGACGAGACCCGCGCCCGCGTCGGAAAAGCCCCCGGGCATGCAGAAAGCCGGCCGGATCCGTGAGGATCCGACCGGCTTCAGGAAGTCTGCTCGCGCTCAGAGAGCGCGGATGTTCGCAGCCTGCATGCCCTTGGGGCCACGCTCAGCGTCGAATTCGACCTTCTGGTTCTCACGAAGCTCCTTGAAACCGGAGCCGGTGATTGCCGAGTAGTGGGCGAAAAGGTCGTCCGTGCCGTCATCGGGAGCGATGAAGCCGAAGCCCTTTTCAGCGTTGAACCATTTCACAGTGCCAGTGGCCATGTGTTTTCTACTTTCTGTTTTCAAACGGCCGCTTGCGCGGCCCGCGCCGTGACGGAACGTCCGACATACGCGCAAGCTCAACGTACCACGGCATCCTGACGTGAAACCCGGAAGTTCGGATTCTTTTGAAGAACCGCCGCCTCAGTGCGCGTGCTGACGCCGAGTTTTCGCAGCACGGCCGACACATGAACGCTCACCGTCTTCACGCTGATGAAGAGCCTCTCGCCGATCTGACGGTTGCTCAGCCCCTCGGCGAGCAGGTCGAGCACCTGCCTCTCGCGTGCCGTGAGCGGGTCGGCCGATGCCTCGGCACTGGCGATGCCGGATGCTGCGGCGAGGCCCGCCGCAGCCGAGAACCCGTTGACGATGCGGAGAAGCGGAACGTGGCCGAGCCGTTCGGCCTCATGCAGCGCCTGCCCGAGGACAGTGGCCGCTTCGACGCGGTCTCCTGCCCCGACCAGCATGCGCGCGAGTTCGAGCCGCGTCGTCACACGGAAGGTCGCCGGCACGTCGTCCGAGTCCGCCAGTTCGACGGCCGCCCGCAGCGCCGGGACCGAGGGCGCCAGCAGGGCATCGAGAATCGCCCACCACCTGTCGTCGAGCAGCTGTGTCGGCTGAGCGAGCCACGCGGCGCGCACCTCGTCGATCGCATCATCGACAGTCATCCCGTGCTCGGTGCCGGACGACTGCAGCTCGGCGATCAACCACCCCGCTTCCAGGAGGAGGCGACGCTGGTGCAGGCAGACGGGTCCCGCATCGCGGAGCATCTGCCTGATCTCGTCGAGCGCCGCCGCCAGGTCTCCTCGGCTCTCGGCGACAGAGACCCTCATCATGACCTCGTCGTACCAGATCTGCCGCTCGTCTTCGCCTGTCTCGGCGAACGCAGGATGCCACTCGCGGAGGATTTCGGCGGCCTCTTCGTGTCGACCGCGCCACGACAGCACCCGAACCCGCGTCATCGTGGAGTACATGTGGAAGATCCGCAGTGTGTCTTGGGCGAGTTCGCGCGCCAGCATCCCCTCGACGCGCTCGATCTCGCCGAGTTCGAGCAGCGGCACCGCCATGTTCTGCGTGATCATCGCACCGGTGGTGCGCTCGACCCCGTAGGCACGCGCCCGCGCCATGCCGTCTTCTGCGACGACCACGGCATCTCGGTAACGCCCGAGCAGCGCCAGCAGGTCGGAGTAGTTGACGCGGTAGCGCAGTTCTGGATTGGCGCTCCTCGCGAGGCTGAGAGCGAGCGCGTACTCATCATGCGCCTCAGCCAGGTCGCCGAGCTGGGCCCTGGAACCGCCGCGCACATTCGCGGCGATCGATGCCTCATCGTCGGAACCGGCACGTGCCGCCCTCTCGCCGGCCTCCGTGGCCAGCGCCATCGCCTCCTCGAATCGCCCCGCGACCATGTGGCGACTGCCCAGCTGATTGAGGATCGACGCGCGGAGCCGATCGTCGTCGACCCTGCCGTCGAGGATCTCGAGCGACTCCTGCAGAAGCGGGATCGCGCCGCGGCGGCCGAGATTCATCGTGTAGTACGCCTTGTCGCGCAGCAGCCTCGCGTGCATGCGAGGGTCGACGGTCGTCGGGTCGACCTCCCCGAGTGCGAGATTGACGACGGCGAGCGCGCGCTCTCCGTCGCCTCCGTTCCGCAGCACCGAGCCGAGTGCGCGGAGCATCTCGAGACGACCGAGGCCCACCACGCTCTCCGCATCGGGCACCTGGATCCACAGATCGAGGGCGAGCTCACCGAACCGGGCCGCACTCGCGAAAGCGAAACGCGACTTGGCGTCGAACATGGCGGCGACGGCCGCGGCGAGCGCGCGCCGATCGTCTTGCGCGAGCTGCCAGTGGTAGGCGAGCGCGGCCGAGTCGGCGGTGTCGGAGCCTGTGCAGTTCTCCTCCAGCGCCTCCGCATACGCACGGTGCAGCCGCGCCCGCTCGCCCGGGAGCAGATCGTCGTGCACGGCTTCGCGCAGCAGCGCGTGCCGGAACCGGTAGTCATCGTCACCCACGACGAGGATCCCACTGAGCGTCGCCTCGCGAATCGCCTCGTCGAGGCGTGCTTCGGGCAGACCCGCGAGCTGTGTGACCAGCGGATGGGTCAGCGGGCGCTCAGCGCCCGAGACCACCTGCACCACCCGCTTCGCGTCATCGCCGAGGCGGTCGAACCGGGCCAGGAGCAGGTCGCGCAGGCTGCCGGGAAGCGGCCCCGAGGAGCATCCGGCGAGCTCCTCCACGAAGAACGGGACTCCTTCGGCGCGGTTTTGGATGCGCTCGAGCGCCGCGTCGGTGAGCGGCTGGCCGGTGATCGATTCGGCGAGTTGGCGAACCGCCGACGTCTCGAGCCGTTCGACCGCGACCCGCTCGAGCAGGCGCGCACGCGTGGCCTCGCCGATGAACCGGCTGACCGCGTCACCGCGTCGGACGTCGTCGGAGCGGCAGGTGAGCAGCAGAAGGATGCGCCCGTGGGTCAGAGTGCGCAGCAGGAAGGAGAGCAGCGCGAGCGTCGACTCGTCTGCCCAGTGCAGATCTTCGACGACGAGCACCTGCGGCGCGTGCTCGGCCGCGGCCTCGATGAGGGCGGCGATCGCGTCGCGCAGCCGGTCGGGGCTGGTCTGGGAGCGCTCGGTGGGATTGAGTTCTGGCAGCAGCATGCCCAGAGCCTCGACCCCGACGCCGAGCTCTTCGCGCACGTGATCTGCGCCCATGCGGGTGACGATCGAGCGGAGGATGCCGGTGATCGGCCCGAACGGCGTGCGCGACGCCCCGAGGTCGAGGCACCATCCGACATGCACATCGGCTCGATTGACCACCTCGGCGCCGAACTCGCGCAGCAGCCGGGATTTGCCTATGCCCGCTTCGCCCTCGACGAGCGCCGCGAGAGGCACTCCATCGACGACTCGATCGAAGAGCCCGCGCACGACCGAGATCTCGACCTCACGGCCGACCATCGCAGCGCTCGCGGCGGAGAGGGACATGGACTCATCGTCCCACTCCCCTCCGACATTCGGGCGGGGTGGCGCGGCCTGCGACAGGGACGTGGAACTCACCGAGCCGCCGCGGGCTCGCAGCCGACGACGGCCAGACGGTCGGCGGGCGCAGCGGTCGCCATCTCGGCGGGCGCAGCGACCCGTGCGACTCGCGGAGCGGGGGTCGCGGCGAGGTGCGCAGCGTTCGCGACAGCATCCGGCGCGGCGTTCGCGACAGCATCCGTTGCAGTCGACCGCGGGCGGGTGATGGCGCGCAGCATCCGCTGTCCGAGGCGCCTGACCGCGCCGGGAGCCCGCGGGACGAGCTGGTCGGCGTGCTCGGCGAGGAAACGACGGCATTCGACCGCTCGCTCCAGACGCTCGTTCTCGTACTCGGCGACCTTCTCAGTGAAGTAGGGGTGCTCGTACATGACATCTCCTCGGTTGGGATGTCCCTACACTCCGCTCTGAGGTGCCCGGTCGACATCGGGAGGATACCCTATCTTCTGCATCGAGCGCGCCCTAGATGGCCTCAGTCAGGCAGCGGACAGGCTGCGAGCGGGCAGCAGAAGAGGCCCGGGCGGCAGTGGGGGCACCACCGCCCGGACCTCGGATCAGGGGTCGATCAGGCGTCGACGTCGCCGCGCCAGGCACCGGTCTCGGCGCCGCGCTTCTCGATGAACTCCTTGAAGTTCTTCAAGTCCTTCTTCACCGCGTGCGAGCCTGCTCCCACGAGCGAGCCGACCTTCTCGAGAAGGCCCTCGGGCTCCCAGTCGATCTGCACCGTCACGCGAGTCGTGAGCTCTTCGAGCTTGTGGAACGTCACGACGCCCGCGTGCTCGGTGTCGCCTCCGACGCTCTTCCACGCGACGCGCTCGTCGGGGTGCTGTTCGGTGATCTCGGCGTCGAATTCACGCGTCGCGCCGCCGACCTTGACGGTCCAGCGGTTGTGGGTGTCATCGATCTGGACGATCGACTCGACCTCGTCGAGGAAGTGGGGGAAGCTCTCGAACTGCGTCCACTGGTTGTAAGCGATGTCGACCGGAACGTGTACGTCGATGGTCTCGATGATCTGCGCCATGTGATGCTCCTCACTGTTCGTCGTTCGTGTGATCCCATTCAGCTGCATGCTCCTGAGATGCGCGATGGGGTTGACATCGAGGACGCCGCGACCGAGCATGCGCGCGAGTAGCGTTGAGGGCATGCGCATCCATGCCGCGATCCGCGCCTCGAAGCGCTCACCCCTGCTGCAGGTGGTGAAGTCCGCCGCGGCCACGATCGCCGCGTGGCTGCTGGCCGGGTGGGTGGTTCCGGGGCAGCTGCCCGTGTTCGCCGCCATCGCGGCCCTGCTCGTCGTGCAGCCGAGCGTCAACCAATCGTTGTCGAAGGCCCTCGAGCGCAGCATCGGCGTGATCGTCGGTGTCGTGATCGCCGTGGCGCTCGGCCTGCTGCTCGGTTCGCCGAGCTGGATCGTGCTGCTCGCCATCGTCGTGGCGATGCTGGTCGCATGGGCCTTCAAGGCGACCCCGGGCACCGGCAACCAGGTCGCGATCTCGGCGATGCTCGTGCTCGCACTCGGTTCGACGCCCGACTATGCGATCGCGCGCATCTTCGAGACCCTGATCGGCGTGGCCATCGGCATCGTCGTGAACGCGCTGATCGTTCCACCGGTGCTGGTCGCCCCCGCCCGCCGCGATCTCGGGCTGCTCGGCAGCGAACTCGCCTCGAGCCTCGACCGTCTGGCCGACGCGCTGCCCGAACCTCAGACGCCTGCGAAGCTGCAGGAGCTCATGCTCGAGGCGCGGCTGCTGCGCCCGATGAAAGAAGCCGCAGAGGCCTCCATCGCGGCCGGCGAGGAGTCGCTCACCCTGAACCCGCGCCGCTCGACGCACCGCGAGGAGCTCCGCGAGATGCGTGCCCTGCTCGAGCGCCTGTCACCGATCGTGACGCAGACCATCGGGATGACCCGCGCCTACTTCGACCACTACGACGACTCGATCGGCCAGGAGCCGGCTGTCACCGCGATCGCCGAACAGCTGCGCCGGGCGGGGCACGATGTGCGGCTGGCCGTGCAGATCGCCGACGTGTCACCGGAGCCCGAGACCCTGACCTCCGCGATCCCCGCGCTCACTGCGCCGCTCGTCATCCGGCCGCCGTCGTCGACCCACTGGATCCTGATCGGGTCGCTGATGGAAGACCTCCGGCGCATCCGCGGGGAGCTCGTCGAAGAGGAGTGAGCGCACTGCGCCTGCCCCGTTCACGGAACGGGGCAGGGGCTGAGTCAGTCCTGGTCGGGATCGTCGGCGAGCACGTCGCCGTCGTCGTCGGACTCGGCGCCCGACGGCACGACCGTGGGAGGCTCGCCCTTGTTGTCCTCGGTGCCGAGGTTGTCGTTCTCCTCCGCGCCGGGCGACGGCTCGGTGCTCAGGTCGTTGCGGTCGGTGTTGATGTCGTCGCTGTCGCGGTTCATGCGCGTTCCTCTCGTCGGCGTTCGGTCTGCGTGCATGCCAGATTACGGCCGGACGCTCACCGCGACCCGGGCCTTGACAAGCGCCGGAGGCCTACCCTGGTCTCATGCCCGACATGACCGTGCCCGAAGCCCTCGCCGAACTGGCCGCCCTCGAGGATCCGAAGATGCGCGCGGCCAACGAGAAGCGCGGCGACGACCACGGCATGAACCTGAGCCGTCTGCGCGGGGTGGCCAAGCGCATCAAGACCGACCAGCCCCTGGCGAAGGAGCTGTGGGCGACCGGCGAGACGTCAGCCCGCCTGCTCGCCCTGCTCATCTGCACGCCGCGCGAGTTCACCGCCGACGAGCTCGACGCGATGCTGCGCCAGACGCAGGCCCCCAAGGTCAACGACTGGTTCGTCAACTACGTCGCCAAGAAGACTCCGCTCGCTGAAGAGCTGCGACTGCGCTGGTTCGACGACGCAGACCCGACGGTCGCCGCCGCCGCCTGGTCGCTCACGACCGTGCGGGTGGCCAAGGATGCCGACGGCCTCGACCTCGACCATCTGCTCGACCTGATCGAGCGTGACCTGGTGGATGCGCCGAAGCGCCTGCAATGGGCGATGAACGAGACGCTCGCGAATATCGGCATCTTCCACCCCGAGCTGCGGGCCAGGGCGCTCGCGATCGGCGAGCGCCTGCAGGTGCTGGCCGACTACCCCACCGCCCCCGGCTGCACCTCGCCGTTCGCCCCGATCTGGATCGGCGAGATCGTCAGGCGACGCGAAGGCTGAGCCGCAGCATCCGCCGACTCAGCCCTCGCGCACACCGTCAGCGACTGTCTGCCACCGCCTGAGCGCGGGGTGCCGCGAGCATCGTCTCGGTGTCGGTGAACTCCTGCTCGATCTCTTCGTTGCGCCTGTAGGTCACGAGACTCACCACGACCGCGGCGATGAATGCGAACACGAACGCCGGGAGAAGCTCGTACAGCGCGGTGTCGAGCGCCTTCCAGACGAACACCGTGACCGCGCCGACGAACATGCCAGCGAGCGCGCCCCAGTTCGTGAGCTTGCGCCAGAAGAGGCTGAGCAGGATGATCGGGCCGAACGCGGCGCCGAAGCCCGCCCACGCGAAGGACACCAGTCCGAGGATCGAGTCGTTCGGCGTGATCGCGAGGAGGATCGCGATCACGGCGACGACGAGCACAGCCATGCGTCCCATCAGCACGAGCCGCTTGTCTGACGGCGGGGTCTTTCGCACCACCTTGTAGAGGTCCTCGACCAGCGCCGACGAGCACACCACGAGCTGGCTCGACACGGTGCTCATGATCGCCGCCAGCACCGCTGCCAGCACGAGGCCCGCGACGAACGGATGCAGCAGCGTCTGCGACATCAGCAGCACCACGGTCTCCGGGTTGTCGAGCGTGATGCCCCTCTGCGCCATGTACGCGATGCCGACCAGACCGGATACGACCGCGCCACCCATCGAGAGCACCATCCACGAGATGCCGATACGGCGGGCGCTCTTCGCCTCCCGCGGCGAGCGCAGCGCCATGAAGCGCACGATGATGTGCGGCTGGCCGAAGTATCCGAGACCCCAGGCGAGGGCAGAGACGATGGCGAGGAAGGTGCCACCCGTGACGGCTCCGCCGCCGAGCAGCGACAGGAATCCCTCTCCGCCGTTCTCCGTGATCAGGGTCGACGTCTCGTCGAGGCCGCCGATCGCGATGATGGCGGCGACCGGCACGACGATCAGCGCGATCACCATCATCAGCCCTTGCACGACATCGGTGAGCGAAGCGCCGAGGAACCCGCCGAAGAGCGTGTAGAGCAGCGTGATCCCACCGACCAGCAGCATGCCGAACAGGTAGTCGCCGTTGAAAGAGCTCTCGAAGAAGACGCCTGCTGCGACCATGCCCGAGGAGATGTACAGCGTGAAGAAGACCAGGATGATGAGGCCGGACACCACTCGCAACGAGCGGCTCGTGTCGCGGAGTCGGTTCTCGAAGTAACTCGGGATCGTGATCGAGTTGCGCGACACCTCGGTGTAGGCCCGCAGCCGCGGTGCGACAAGCAGCCAGTTGAGGTAGGCGCCGATCGTCAGCCCGATCGCGATCCAGGCCTCGATGAGCCCGGCGGCGTAGATGGCGCCGGGCAGCCCCATCACCAGCCAGCCCGACATGTCGGCCGCCCCGGCGCTGATCGCGGCGACCCACGGGGGCAGGTTGCGACCGCCGAGCATGTAGTCCTCGTGGTCGGAGGTGCGCTTGTAGGCGAAGTATCCGATGAGCAGCATCCCGGCGAAATACAGCCCGAGCGCCCCGTACAAGAAGATCTGGTCGGACATCATCGTCCCTCCTGAGCGGTGCCGATCACCGCATCCGTATCGATGATCTCAAGACGGATGCCGTCGTCGGACGCGCCACGCAGAGCCGGCTGGTTACGCTGAATCCATGAGCACGCACATCGCCGCAGAGCCCGGTCAGATCGCCCCCATCGTCCTGTTCCCCGGCGACCCGCTGCGGGCGAAGTGGATCGCCGAGACCTTCCTCGAGGATGCCGAGCTGTACTCCGAGACCCGCGGGATGCTGGGCTACACCGGCACCTGGAACGGCCACCGAGTCTCGGTGCAGGGCTCGGGTATGGGCCAGCCCTCGATGGCGATCTACGCGAGCGAGCTGTTCGAGGAGTACGACGTGCAGACCATCGTGCGGGTCGGATCGTGCGGGGCGCTGACCGAGAAGATCAAGGTGCGCGACATCATCATCGCGAACGGCGCCTGCACCGACTCGGGAATCAACCGGGTGCGCTTCCACGGACTCGACTACGCACCCGTCGCGGACTTCGGACTGCTGCGCGCCGCGGTCGAGGCGAGTGAAGCGGAGCCGTTGGACGCCGCCGTGCATGTGGGACTGCTCTTCTCGAGCGACCAGTTCTACAGCACACGCCCCGAGCTCACCGAGCCGTTCGTGCAGCACGGCGCGCTCGGAGTCGAGATGGAGGCGGCGGGTCTCTACACGCTCGCTGCGTTCCACGGCCGCCGCGCCCTGGCCATCTGCACGGTGTCGGATCACATCGTCACGGGCGAAGAGACCACCGCCCAGGAGCGCGAGCAGACGTTCGGCGACATGATCCGCATCGCGCTGAGCGCCGCGACTTCGGTCTGAGTCTCGCGCTCGTTCGCAGGAGGCGCCGCGCCGAAGGTGGGATGATCGACAGACCATGCCTGCGATCCTCGACCACACCACGCTGACCGACGGATCCGATGCGGATGCCGTCTACACGGCGTTCGTCGAGTGGGCAGAGTCCACCGGCATCAACCTCTACCCAGCACAGGACGAGGCGGTCATCGAGATCGTCTCGGGCAACAACCTGATCCTCTCGACACCCACCGGCACCGGAAAGTCGCTCGTCGCCGTCGGCGCGCACTTCGCCGCCCTCGTCGAGGGGCGCCGCTCGTTCTACACCGCCCCGATCAAGGCCCTGGTGAGCGAGAAGTTCTTCGCGCTCGTCGACGTGTTCGGCGCCTCGAACGTCGGCATGATCACGGGCGACTCGTCGGTCAACCCCGACGCCCCGATCATCTGCTGCACGGCCGAGATCCTCGCGAACCTCGCCCTGCGCCAGGGCACGGATGCCGCGGTGCACCAGGTCGTGATGGACGAGTTCCATTTCTACGCCGACCCCGACCGCGGGTGGGCGTGGCAGGTGCCGCTGCTCGAACTTCCGCAGGCGCAGTTCATCCTCATGTCGGCGACCCTCGGCGACGTCTCGCAGCTGTCGAGCGATCTCACCCGCAGGACCGGCCGCGACACGGCATCCGTCACGGGCGTCGAGCGGCCAGTGCCGCTGCACTACTTCTACGAGACCACGCCGATCCACGAGACGATCGACGACCTGCTCGGCACCGGCCAGGCGCCGATCTACGTCGTGCACTTCTCGCAGGCGGCGGCGATGGAACGGGCGCAGGCGCTGTCGAGCACCAAGGTCGCCACGCGGGAGCAGCGCGACGAGATCGCGGCGCTCATCGGCGGATTCCGCTTCACGACCGCGTTCGGCAAGACCCTCTCGCGGTTCCTGCGTGCAGGTATCGGCGTTCACCATGCGGGGATGCTGCCGAAGTACCGACGCCTCGTCGAACAGCTCGCCCAGCGCGGCCTGCTGCGCGTGATCTGCGGCACCGACACGCTCGGCGTCGGCATCAACGTGCCCATCCGCACGGTGCTGCTGACCGCGCTGACCAAATTCGACGGCACCCGGATGCGGCAGCTCAGCGCCCGTGAGTTCCACCAGATCGCGGGACGCGCAGGGCGAGCAGGATTCGACACGGCCGGCACGGTCGTCGCGCAGGCTCCGGAGCACGAGAGCGAGAACGTCGCCGCGATCAAGAAGGCCGGCGACGATCCGAAGAAGAAGCGCAAGATCGTCCGCAAGAAAGCACCCGACGGCTTCGTCTCGTGGGGCGAGCCGTCGTTCCGCAAGCTCATCGACGCCGAGCCCGAGACTCTGACCTCGCACATGCAGATCACGAGCGCGATGATGCTCAACGTGATCGGCCGCGGCGGCGACGTCTTCGGCAACATGCGCGCACTGGTCTACGACAACCACGAGCCCCGCAAGAGGCAGCGCGAGCTGGCTCTGCGCGCCATCGGCATCTACCGGACGCTGCTCGAGTCGGGCGTCGTGCAGCAGACGGCGGACGGCGAGATCCGTCTGACGGTCGATCTGCAGCCGAACTTCGCCCTGAACCAGCCGCTGTCGCCGTTCGCACTCGCGGCGTTCGACCTGCTCGACCCCGATCCTTCGGCCGGCACGGGCACCGGCTCGTACGCCCTCGACATGATCTCGATCGTCGAGTCGACGCTCGACGACCCCCGCGCCATCCTCAGCCAGCAGGAGTTCCAGGCACGCGGCGAAGCGGTCGCCGTCATGAAGCGCGAGGGCATCGAATACGACGAGCGCATGGAGCTGCTCGAGGAGATCACGTATCCGAAACCCCTCGACGAGCTGCTGACGGCCGCGTTCGAGACCTTCAGCGCCGCACAGCCGTGGATCCGCGACTTCGAGCTGCATCCGAAATCCGTCGTGCGCGACATGTACGAGCGGGCCATGTCGTTCGGGGAATATGTCGCGTATTACAAGATCGCCCGCTCCGAAGGTGTCGTTCTGCGGTATCTCTCCGATGCCTATCGCGCGGCCTCGCAGACGATTCCCGAAGAGGCGAAGGACGAGGATCTCCGCGATCTGATCGAGTGGCTCGGCGAACTCGTGCGCCAGGTCGACTCGAGCCTGCTCGACGAGTGGGAGGAGCTGGTCAACGGCGTTCTCCAGGGCCCGGACGACGAGCCGATCGTGCCGCCGGCACCGAAGCGCCTGACGTCGAACACGCGCGCATTCCGCACTCTGGTGCGCAACGAACTGTTCCGCCGGGTGCAGCTCGCGGCCCGCGAAGACGTCTCGGCGCTCGCGGAGCTCGACCCGACGTTCGGTGCGGATGCCTGGTCGGACGCTCTCGACGGCTACTTCGCCGACCACGATGAGATCCTCACCGGCGCCAACGCCCGCAGCGCTCAGCTGCTGCTCCTGACCGAGGGACCCACGGAGTGGACCGTGCGTCAGATCCTGGACGACCCCGCCGGCGACCACGACTGGGGCATCTCGGCCACCGTCGACCTCGCCGCCTCCGATGAGGAGGGCGCTGCGGTGCTCACCGTGACGGGCGTCGATCGACTGTGAGCCCGGCCGGATGGCTGATCTTTCCCCGGATGGCTGACCGCACGGGCCTCCTCAGTCAGCCATCCGGGCGTCAGTCAGCCACCCGGGCCTGAGTCCCGCGAGCCTCAGTCAGCCATCCGGGCCTCAGCCACCCGAGCCTCAGCCAGCCACCCGGGCCGCAGCCACGCGGTCGATCGGTCGCAGTGGATCGAACAGCACCCCGAGCCCCACACGCACGAGCACTGCGTGCGCTGCGAGGCAGATCACGATGACGAACGCCGTGAGCACGATCGGCCAGGCGACCTGGACCGCCGGCGTCGCGACCCAGCCCGCTCCGCGCAGCGCGCCATCGATCAGGGCGAGCGGGATCATGTGGATCACGTAGATCGGCAGCGTGCGCTGACCCACCCACCGCAGCGGCCGGGCGATCACCCCCACACCGCGGTCGAGCATCGCGCACCCGGCGACGCCGAAGGCGACTGCGACGACCGCGACCAGAGGCCAGACGCCCGGCCACTGCCGCATTCCGAGCACTCCGACAGCGCCGACTGTCGCAACATATGTCATTCCGAGCATGAGAGTGTGAAGAGGGCCGGATGCCGCGGCGAAGCGCTCGATCATCGGGCGCAGCCGAAGACCGGCGAGGAAGAAGAGGAGGTTCTGCACCAGCTGCCAGAGGTTCCCGAGGTCGGGGATGACGCCCGCCGCCGCAACCGCAGCCATCACGAACGCGACCGGTAGCACCACGGCGGTCGGCACGTGCCGCACCAGGCGGGCGATGAGCAGATACACCGCGAGGGCGAGCAGGTACCAGAGGTTCGTCGGACTGATCGTGAGCTGCGCGAGCAGCTGCCATCCGTTCTCCGCCCTGGCCGTGTCGAAGTCGGGAGTGAGGGCGAGCACGAACGTCTGGATCACGACCCAGATGACGTAGACCCCGGCCAGTCGACCCGCGCGGCGACGCCACGAGACTCCGACCGGAGCGTTCACGGCTCGACCGGCGAACATCCCCGAGATCAGGAAGAACAGCGGCATCCGCAGCGGCAGCAACTGCGCGTTGAGCGTCGCCCAGGCGTCGGTGACCGGCCCCGCTCCCTCGACCTCGATCGCGTGCTTGGTGACCACGTGCCACAGCACCACGAGGATGATGCACACGCCCTTCGCGACATCGGGCCAGCCGACGCGTGCCGTCACCGTCCTGGAACCTCGGCGGCACGCACGAGGCGCGACACCAGGTCGACGTACGACACGTCGGCGGCGGCGAACATCCGGGGCACCTGGGATGCCGCGGTCAGACCTGGCATCGTGTTGACCTCGTTCAGCACTGGCCCCGCGGCGGTGAGGAAGAAGTCCATCCTCGCGACGCCGGCGCAGTCCAGAGCGTCGAACATGGTCAGCGCCGCGCGCGTGAGTGAGGTCGTCTCGGCTGCCGATAGCTGCGCGGGCACGGTGAACCGCGCACTGCCGTCGTACTTCATGGCGGTGTCGAACAGCCCTGCCGCATGTATCTCCAGCGGCGGCGCCGCCCATCGCACCCCGCCGGCCTCGCGGATGACCGCGACGTCGATCTCCCTCCCGTGCACGACCTCTTCGACGAGGATGCGCCGATCGAACCGCGCCGCCTCCCGCAGCGCCGCTCCGAGCTCGCCCTCCTCCCGCACGAGCGAGACTCCGTAGCTCGACCCTGCCGACACCGGCTTCACGACCGCAGGGCCGTCGAACTCGGCATCCCCGCAGTCAGCTGCATCGACGACCCGCCCCTTCGCCGTACGCAGCCCCGCCGCCTGCGCGACGAGCTTCGTCGCCCACTTGTCCATGCCGATCGCGCCAGCTCGCGGACCGGATCCGACCGATCGCACGCCCGCGAGAGCGCACAGCGCGGCCAGCACACCGTCCTCCCCCAGCGCTCCATGCACCGCGGGGAATACGACGTCCGCTGCGGCTATGAGCGGCATCGCGAGACTCAGGGATTCGGCGGCGGTGGCACCCTCCGAGACGCCCGCCACCTCCCAGACGCCCTCGCGCGAGATCGTCGCCGTGCTGACCTCGTATCCCCCGACCCGCAGCGCCTCGGCGACTGCGGCTGCCGACGCGAGCGAGACCTCGTGCTCAGCGTTCTGCCCTCCTCCGATCACCAGCACGCTCACGCGATCGCCCTCTCGACCCGCGCACCGATGCCCGTGACGATGGTGTGAGGGATGCTCCCCGCCCATCTCGCCCAGTCCTGCACGCTCGGCACCGCCCCGCCCTCCGGGCCGAACACGACGGCTGTCGTGCCTCTGGGCACACTCAGATCACCCGTGTCGACGACGATCTGGTCCATCGACACACGCCCGACGAGCGCGCAGCGGATGCCGTCGATCGCCACACCCGAGCCGGGCGCCAGCTCGCGCGGGATACCGTCGGCATAACCGACGCCGATCACGCTCAGGCGGGTCCTGCGCTCGGTCACGTACACGCCGCCGTACCCGACGGGGGTTCCCGCAGGCACGACGCTGCTGTGCACGACCGCTGCCGTCAACCGCGCCGCGCCCCGCAACGACACGGTCTCGGACGGGTCGATGCCGACGAGACCGGCGCCGACGCGCACCATGTCGAAGTGCGTCGCCGGATCCGTCAGGGTGCCCGACGTCGCCGCGAGGTGCACGATCAGCGGGCCGAATCCGGCACGCAGCGCGGCATCCCTCGCCTGTCTCATCCGCAGCACCGCCGGGGCGTTGATCGCGGGGTCAGCCGCGTCGGCGCCGGGCAGATGCCCCATCACCCCGACCACCTCGATGCGACCTCGTCCCGAGCGGGCGACCCGCAGCAGCTCCGCCCACTCCTCGACCGGCGCACCGCCTCGCGACATCCCCGTATCCATCTGCAGATGCACGCGCACGCGTGCGTGCGGCAGCGACGACGCGTCGGCGATCAGCTGCCGCAGTTCGTCGACGGAGCCGACGGCGATGTCGACGCGATCCGCGACGACCTGCGCGACGTCGACACCCGACGGATTCAGCCACGCGAGGATCGGCACCTCGATGCCCGCATCGCGCAGCTCGGCGGCATCCCCTGCGTCCGTCAGCCCCAGCCACTCGGCCCCGGCGCCGACAGCCGAGAGGGCGACGCTGACGGCTCCGAGACCGTATCCGTCGGCTTTCACGACCGCCATGATGCGGGCATCGGTGGCCGACCGCATCCGCTCGACGTTCGCCGCAATCGCATCGGGAAGCGTGTGCAGGGTCGGGGCGTGCATGCGCGAGAGCGTGAGGCGCGGGGTCGTGAGCGCGTTCGTCATCGCTGGGTCCTCGGGTCGGCAGTCGGATCGTCATACATCAGCGGGCAGCCGTTCGCCACGGCCGCCGGCCGCAGTTCGAAGTGCCACCGCTCGTTCGCATAGATCTGGCAGAGGCCGAACTCGTCGCCTCGTTGCGCCAGCCAGTCCTGCGCGGTGAGCGGACCGAGGTCCACCGCATCCCCCGACACGTGCTCCGAGTTCTCGGGAGTGGCGACCCAGCGTGCCGCCTCCTCTTCTGATCCGTATTCGGCGACCGCATCCTGCCGGAGCACCTGCTGGTACTCGGCCGACCTCCACCCGCTGTTCACGTGCATGCGCACGCCGTCACGTTCGGCAGCGGTGGCGGCGGCACGCACGGCGGCGAGCAGATCGGAGTCGAGGTTCGTGACCGCAGGCGTCTCGTCGAACACCGAGACGGCGCCCTCCTCGCGGATCAGCCCGTCGGCCTCGGTGAGAGATGCAGGCGAGACGGTCGGCGGGACGGATGCCGATGCCAGCGACTGCCGGCCGATCAGCACGACCGAGCCCGTGATGGCCGCGGCGAGCAGAGCGACACCGATGATCGCGGTGAGGCGTCGCTGTCTGAGGGCAGTGCGTGTGTTCATGTCCTCAGTCAAGAAGGGCGCCTGTTGCGACGGCGTATGCGCTTTTGCATACGCTCCCGATATGTCCGGGTGCGTAAGCTCTGAGCACATGGGAGCTGTGTCGTGAGGGTGCTGATCGTCGAGGACGAGCCCTACCTCGCAGAGGCCGTGCGCGACGGTCTGCGGCTCGAAGCGATCGCCGCAGACATCGCCGGCGACGGAGACACGGCACTCGAGCTGTTGAGCATCAACTCCTACGACCTCGCCGTGCTCGACCGAGACATCCCAGGCCCCTCGGGCGATGACGTCGCCCGCTCGATCGTGGCCTCGGGCAGCGGCATCCCGATCCTCATGCTCACTGCGGCCGATCGTCTCGACGACAAGGCGACGGGGTTCGAGATCGGTGCCGACGACTACCTCACCAAGCCGTTCGAGCTGCGCGAGCTCGTGCTGCGACTGCGTGCCCTCGACCGCCGACGGCAGCGCGTGCGTCCGCCCGTGCTCGAGGTGGCGGGCCTGCGGCTCGACCCTTTCCGTCGCGAGGTCTTCCGCGACGGCAGATACGTCGCCCTCACCCGCAAGCAGTTCGCCGTTCTCGAGGTGCTCATCGACGCGGCCGGCGGAGTCGTCAGCGCCGAGCAGCTGCTCGAACGCGCGTGGGACGAGAACGCAGACCCGTTCACGAACGCCGTGCGCATCACCGTCTCGTCGCTGCGCAAACGTCTGGGCGAGCCCTGGCTGATCCTCACGGTGCCGGGCGTCGGCTACCGCATCGGGACGGATGCCGATGGCTGACCCGAACCGCCCGAAGCGCCGCCGTGGCATGAGCGCCCGCTGGAAGCTCACCCTGAGCTACGCCGGCGTCGTGGTGGTGTCGGGCATCGGGCTGCTCGCCGCGGTCGCCATGTACCTGCTGAGGTACGTGCCGGATATCCAGATCATCAACGACGTGTTCGTGCCGAACCGCAGCGACCTGATCCGCGCCTTCATCCCCGCTGCGGTCGTGATGATGCTCGTGCTCCTCGCTCTCGGGCTGGGCGGCGGCTGGCTCATCGCCGGGCGGATGCTGGCGCCGCTCGACCGCATCGGCAAAGCCGCACAGCTCGCGGCTCAAGGGTCGCTGTCGCACCGCGTCGCTCTCGAGGGGCCGCGCGATGAGTTCCGCGACCTGGCCGACGTGTTCGACTCGATGCTCGAACAGCTCGAGGCGCACCTCGCCGAACAGCAGCGGTTCGCCGCCAACGCCTCGCACGAGCTGCGCACCCCGCTCGCGATCTCGCAGACCATGCTCGAAGTCGCCCGAAACGACCCCGGCCGAGACGTCGACGCGCTGATCGACCGACTGCACGAGGTCAACACGCGGGCGATCGAGCTGACCGAAGCGCTGCTGATGCTCAGCCGCGCCGAGCGCCGCTCATTCACGCGCGAGCCGATCGACCTCTCACTGCTCGCCGAGGAATCCGCCGAGACACTGCTTCCGCTCGCCGAGCGCCGCGGCGTGACGATCGACGTCGGCGGCGACACGGCGAACGTGCTCGGGTCGCCGGCGCTTCTCCAGCAGCTGATCACCAACCTCGTGCACAACGCGATCGTGCACAATCGGGCCGCCGATGGCACCGTCGTCGTGCGGACGCACACGCTGCCGCACGCCGTGGCGCTCGTGGTCGAGAACACCGGCGACGTGCTGCCTGCCCACCTCGTGGCGACGCTCGCCGAGCCCTTCCAGCGAGGCGCCGACCGCACCCGCAGCGACGATCACGGAGGCGTCGGCCTGGGCCTCGCGATCGTGCAGCGCATCGCGCAGGCGCATGACGGGTCGCTCGTCCTCACGGCTCGCCAGGGCGGCGGGTTGAACGTGACGGTGTGGCTGCCGCATCCGTACCCCGGGCCGCTCGCCTGAGGGCGGCTTCCCCGAGCCCGTCCGCACACCTGCGGCCGACTGCCCGAGCCCGTCCGCATACCTGCGGCCGACTGCCCGAGCTGTCCGCATACCTGGATGCTCCGATCACAGATGCATGCCCGGAAAACCTGTTCTCGGCATCCGTGATCTCGCCCCGCACCCGTGCGACGCGGTCGGCGCGGCCGATCGAGGAGGCGGCCCGGTCGAGTCCGCGCCGAATGCAGGGCCGAAGCACGGATGCAGGACCAGAAACCGTGTTCCGGCCCTGCACCCGTGCTCTCATCCTGCAAACGGTCCGGCTCGGATGAACTGGTCCGCATACCTGGATGCTCCGATCACAGATGCATGCCCGGAAAACCTGTTCTCGGCATGCATCCGTGATCTCGGCATGCAGACGTGATCCCGGGATGCAGACGTGCACGCCCGCCGGAGGTCAGGCGACCTGGTCGCCCCGGAGTGCTGCGAGCTCGCGGCCGTACGTGCGAGCATCCGTTTCGGCGTTCTCCTTGAGCTCGCGGGCGGTGTCGGCGAAGGCGTCGAGCGCCGGGTTCACACCCACGAGCGTGAAGGGCCGCTCGACGATGCGCAGGTCGAGGCCCCAGACGTCCTCGAGCACGCGGCGCAGCCATCCGGTGGAGTGGTCCCAGCCCTCCTTGGGGGTTCCGGGGGCGTAGTTGCCGCCGAGCACGGTGACGAGGGTCGCGGGCTTGCCACGGAGCGCGGTGCCCTGGGGGTCGATGCGCGGATCGGTGTAGGCCAGGTCGAACCAGGTCTTGAAGTGCTGCGAGACGCCGTAGTTGTAGAGCGGCACGGCGAACAGCAGCGCGTCGCCGGCGATCAGCTCGTCGGCGAACGAGGTGGCGAGGGCACGCGCTGCGCGCTGGGCGTCGGTGCGCTGCGCCTCGTCGACGAAGCCGCCGGTCACGGCATCCGCCCAGGCCGTCGCGGGCACGGGGTCGGCGGCGAGGTCGCGACGCGTGACCGTGGAGTCCGGGTGAGATGCCGTCCACTCGGCTTCGACGAGGTCGGCGAGCGAACGGCTGGCGGACGACGCAGGAAGGATGCTGGCATCCAGGCGGAACAGGGACATGGGGAGTACCTTTCGTTTTTCGTAGTCACTCTGTTTTTCTTAGCGACTCGCGTTAACGTAGCACAGGTATGATGGGCGCATGGCCGAGATCGACGAAGAGCGTCACGTCTGCGACGCCGCCGTCACACTGGCCTTCAGCGTGCTCGGCAAACGCTGGAACGGCATGATCGTCTCGTCACTGGGCGGCGGTCCTTCGACGTTCGTCGCGCTGCGACGCGGAGTGTCCGGCATCAGCGACACCGTGCTCTCCGACCGCCTGGCCGAACTCGCCGAGGCAGGACTCGTCGCACGCGCAGTCGACGCCGGCCCTCCGGTCGCGGTCTCCTACGCCCTCACTGACAGCGGCCGCGGGCTGCTGCCCATCCTCGATCAGCTCGGCACCTGGGCGTCCGAGAACCTCGAGATCCGCGCGCACTGAGCGTCGGCTCTCCCCCTCACCAGGGGCTGGGCTGATTCCGCCCATCAGGCTGGCCGACTACCGGCTGGCTGACCAGGCCGCCCCGTTCAGCCAGCCATCCGGGGAATCGTCAGCCAGACCGCCACGAACAGCACCTCGGTCAGCAGAGCCGGGCGCCCGCATCTCCACCTGGCTGGCCGATCCCCGGCTGGCTGACCGGCGAGGCGCGTTCAGCCAGCCATCCGGGGAATCGTCAGCCAAGTCGCCGAATGCCGGACGCCGCAGACCGGACGTCGGGGACCAGTCGCCGCAGACCGGACGTCGGAGACCAGTCGCCGCAGACCGGACGTCGGGGACCGGATGCCGGATGCCGAATGCCGGATAGCTCTCGGGCAGGGCTCACCAGGGGCTGGGCTCGTAGTCCTTCAGGAAGACGCCGTGGATGTCATCGCCGGCCTCGCCGCGCACGATCGGGTCGTACACGCGCGCGGCTCCGTCGACGAGGTCGAGCGGGGCATGGAAGCCCTCCTCGGCCAGTCGCACCTTCGTGTAGTGCGGGCGCTCGTCGGTGATCCAGCCGGTGTCGACGGCGGTCATCAGGATGCCGTCGGTCTCGAGCATCTCGCCCGCACTGGTGCGCGTGAGCATGTTGAGCGCGGCCTTCGCCATGTTCGTATGCGGGTGCCCGGGGCCCTTGTACCGTCGCGAGAACTGGCCCTCCATCGCCGAGACGTTGACCACGTACTTGCGGTGCGCACCGGATGCCGCCATCGAGGCGCGCAGGCGACTGATCAGCAGGAACGGCGCGGTCGTATTGGCGAGCTGCACCTCGAGCATCTCGAGCGGGTCTACCTGATCGACGGACTGCACCCAGCTGTTCGAGCGGTTCACGTCGGGCACGAGGCCGCCCGCATCGATCGCGGTGCCGTCTGCGTGCTTCTCGAGCGACGACGACCCCGGGGCCATCGCAAGACGTGCCAAGTCTTCAGCAGTGAGCGCCTGGCCGCCCTGCTCCGCGACCGTGCCGCCGAGGGCAGCGACCGACAGCAGCGGATGCGAATCGACCGAGGCCTGCAGCGCCTGCGGATGCGGGTCGACCGTGTGCCCGAACGTCTCCATCTCGGGCAGCGGACCGTCTGGGAGCGGCTGAAGCTCGGCATCCGCCAGCAGTGAATAGGAGCCCGGCGAGCGGCGCACGGTCTGCGCGGCGTTGTTGATCAGGATGTCGAGCGGACCCTGAGCGGCGACCGAATCGGCAAGGCCGATGACCTGAGCAGGGTCACGCAGGTCGATGCCGACAACACGCAGTCGGTGCAACCAGTCGCCCGAGTCGGGAAGGGCGGAGAACCGGCGGACCGCGTCCCTCGGGAAGCGCGTCGTGATCGTGGTGTGCGCGCCGTCGCGCAGCAGCCGCAGCGCGATGTGCATGCCGATCTTGGCGCGACCGCCGGTGAGCAGCGCGCGCTTGCCGGTGAGGTCGGTGCGAGCGTTGCGCTTGCCGTGGCTGAAGCGCGCGCAGTCCGGGCAGAGCTGGTGATAGAACGCGTCGACCACCGTGTAGGGCTGCTTGCAGATGTAGCAGTTGCGGGGCTTGAGCAGCTCGCCCGCGATCGGGGCGTCGACGACGCTGGTCGCCAGGTCGTGGCCGCGGGTCTCGTCGTCGATGCGGTCGGGGGCTCCGGTCGCGGTGCGGGCGACGACGGCCTTGTCGGCGTCGGCGATCGCATCGCGGATCTCTTTGCGACGCACGCGCTTGACGGCCTTGAACATCGCCGCCGTCGCGTGGCGGACGGCTACGAAGTCAGGGTGCTCGTTGTCGATCTGGTGCAGTTCCGAGAGGACACGCAGCGTGGTGGCCAGGTCTTCGGGGTCGATGCCGGGTCCGAGGTCGGGTGCAGCGTCGGAGGGAGCATCGGTCATTGTGCCGATTTTACGCGAATGCTCGGGGTGTCTTCCTGAGAGCGCGGGCGGGGCGCCAGGGCTCGACCTCCACAACTCCGGAGACGCGTGCACCACCGGGTTCGCGCTCCCCGGAACGGCGCACATCGGGGAACGAGAGCCACGTGGATCTCCGGAGTTGTGGAGAGGTGCCTGGATCCGATCAGTGTCCGGCTGCGCCGACCACCACGAACTCGCCGGGCACGATGTCGAGGGTCGCCTCGGCCGAGACTTCTCCGGTGTGGAGATCGACCGCGAGGATGCGGTTCTCCGCGGGCTCCGTCACGTAGGCGATGTCGCCCACGACACGGAGGCCCGGGTGCGGCTGCTGCCACTCTTCGGGGCTCTCCCACGGCTCGATCACGTCCCACGAATCGACGAACGCACCGGCCTCGTCGAGCACGTTCACCGTGCCGTCCGACGCGAGCACGATGATGTTGTCGTGGCCGTCGCGGCCGACGCCGCGCCAGGTGTACTCGACCCCTTCGGGCAGGTCGACCACAGAAAGCTCCTGCGCATCGGTGTCGACGAGGGCGAGCTGCGAGAGCAGGTATCCCTCCTGGTCGGGATCCGACTTGTAGTCGAGCGCGGCGATCGCGCTCGTGTCGGTCACGTAGGCGTTGCCCGAGCGACCGAAGTCGTCGGGGGCGTCGAGCTTGGTGAAGGCTCCGTCTGCGAACACGAGCACGCCGTCTTCACAGCCGAAGACGATGGTCTCACCCTTCAGGGCTCCCTCTCCGTGCACACCGGGGCACTGCTCGTTGCGGGCGAGTTCCGATCCGTCGCCGGCGAGCAGGCGCACACCGCTGCGCGATTCCGACGTGCCGATGGTCGACAGCAGCGTGCCGTCGGAGAGCTCGATCGCGACGCCGTGGTGAGCGGCCTCCGACTCGACCGTCTGCGATTCGGGCACGGTTCCGGTGCCGACCGCGTCGGTGTCGAAGAGGGTCACGTCTCCGGTGCCGTCATCGAACAGGGCCGTGCGTCCGGCGTGCGGGGTCGCATGGCCTGGGGTGACGGCATCGAACACCTCACCGGTGAACTCCACAGTGTCGGAGGCGAGGCCGGTGTCGAGCACGTGGAAGCCGTCGGCGGCCGTGACGAAGACATGTCCGTCGTGGTCGCCGGCGGGGTTGACGCGCAGGAATCCGTCGAGCTCGGCCGTGTCGACCGTCTCGAGAGTCTCGCCGTCGAGCACGACGATGCCGCCGTCGTAGGCGATCGCGACGCGGGTGTCCCCCTCGTGCGACGTGGACGATTCCGGTTCTCCGGATGCCGACGGCGCGGCGGTCGCGCATCCGGCGAGCGCGACCGCGGCGATGGCGGTGATCGCGCCGGCCGCGAGGCGGCTGCGGGCAGGTCGATGCATGGGGTTTCTCCTTCTTATGGGTGGGTGCGCGGAAGGCGCGTGACGGCGGTTGCCGTCGAAGAATGTGCGGGCGGCTCAGCCGACGAGCTGGATGCGATGGGGGTCGAGTCCCTCGAGGGTGCGGGTGACCGCGCCGTCGGCGTGGTCGATCTCGTGCACCGCTCCTGCCGCCGGGTCGGAGACATAGGCGTGGCGGGCGTCGACGAGGAGCTGCACCCGATCTCGCAGGGTGGGGTCGGAGAGGGATGCGGCGAGCAGGGGCGCTGTGCGGGCGAGCTCGGAGCCGTCCTCGGTGAGCACGCGCACGGTGCCGTCTGTCGCGATCACGACCGTGTGGCTGTCGTCGTCGCCGATCGCCGCGGCGCGGAGCAGCGGGGGGTCAGTGGGGAGCAGCATCCATTCGCGGGCTCGGGAATCGAGCAGCCAGGCGCCCTGGTCTCCCGCGACGCCGGCGAGGTCGGGACGGTCGGCACGGCCGGAGAGGTCGCGCGCCGAGGGGGTGACGGCCGGGTACGGGATGAGCTCCGCGGCGAGCGCACCGCCGACTTCGCGGGTGACGAGCAAGGCGCCGGTCTCGCAGGCGAAGACGGCGCCGACGCGGGTGATGTCGGCATCCGTCGCCGTCGAGCAGGGCGCGGTGATGCCGGTCGCGGTCCCTTCCGCGTCGAGGATCTCGATCGTCTCGTCGGTGGCGGCGAGGAGGTGCCCGGAGAAAGGCAGCACGGGGCCGGCCGGGTCGACGGGGAGGGTGAGTCGAGGCGCGTCGTCGAGATCGGCGAGCTTCTCGTGGTCGATGAGGGCGACGTCGCCGCCGAAGCGGATGGCGGTCGCACTGTCACCCACTCGGATGTCGGCAGGACCCTCTCCGTCGATGGTTCCGAGCACCCCCGCGTCGCCGAGGAAGGAGTGCGAGTGGTCGCCGTGCGGCACCGTCCAGCGGCCGGAGTCGATGATGTCGACGGCGGTGGCCTCTCCCTCGACATGGGTCACGTGGGCGAAGCGG
Organism: Microbacterium sp. AC035; assembly: GCF_979258485.1. Taxonomy (NCBI): domain Bacteria; kingdom Bacillati; phylum Actinomycetota; class Actinomycetes; order Micrococcales; family Microbacteriaceae; genus Microbacterium; species Microbacterium sp. AC035. Next base: position 3,152,307 of record NZ_OZ409858.1, on the reverse strand, counting down.
CCGACGCCGAGAACGGCATCCGCATCCGCGTCCGCCTCTACGAGCGTCGAGCGTTCTTCGGTCTCGAGGTCGAGCAGGGTGAGGTCTCCGTTCGCGTCGGCGACGAGGAGTGCGAGCGCCGGCGATGCGACCTCGGCCGCTCCCCCGCCGTCGACCCCGTCGTTCGGCGGAATGCTCGCGCTCGATGCAGGTGCCGGGGCATCGGATGCTGCGCACGAGGTCACCGTCAGGGTGGCCGCGAGCAGGGAAGCGAACAGCAGAGTGCGGCCGGTGCGAGGAGAGGGGGTCACAGGACCTCACTTTATTGATAACGATTCTCAGTATCAAGTCGGGGCCATTTCGAGTCATCCTCATGTCGGTCCGACACCGTTCGTGTGCGCCGGTTCGGTGGCACATGCTTCCCTCGGCCGGGGGCTCGGAATCCGGCCGATGCAGGCGCATCCGGCCGACCGAGGCGCACAGACGGCGACTCCGCACGACCCCGCCAGCCCTCGCCCGAACGTCGGACCCCCGGCGTAGGGTCTGAACATGAGCAGCCACACCGCAGCCCCAGGAGTCGTCCCGTCCTACCTGCTCGCGCGTCTCGCCGAGTCGGGTCGCTACCCCCGTGCCGCCGCGGCCGCGCGGCAGACGCTGACGGCGGGCAGACCGCCGTTCCGGGCACGCCTCGACCTCTCGATCGATGAGAACGGAGACCTGGTCGCCGAGTTGTCCGACGCTCCGAATCGCACGATCAGCGACGCCGCCAACACACAGACCCTCCCCGGTGCGATCGTGCGCAGCGAAGACGACGGGCCCGTCGCCGACGCCTCGGTCAATGAGGCGTTCGACGGCCTCGGGGCCACGTTCGAGATGCTGCTCTCCGCCTTCGGGCGCAACTCGCTCAACGACGCCGGCGCCCCGCTCGACGCGACCGTGCACTACGGCATCGACTACGACAACGCCTTCTGGGACGGCGAGCGCATGGTCTTCGGCGACGGAGACGGGGAAGTCTTCGTCGGCTTCACCTCGTCGACCACCGTCATCGGGCACGAGCTCGCGCACGGTGTCGTGCAATACACCGCCAACCTCGAGTATCAGGGCCAGCCCGGCGCGCTGAACGAGTCGATCGCCGACGTGTTCGGCGCTCTCACCGAGCAGTATCTGCTCGAGCAGACCGCAGCCGATGCGACCTGGCTCATCGGGGCCGAGATCTTCACAGAGGCCGTGCAGGGCAGCGCGCTGCGGTCCATGATCGAGCCCGGCACCGCCTATGACGACGACGAACTCGGCAAAGATCCGCAGCCGGCGCACATGCGTGACTTCGTCCGCACGACCGAAGACAACGGCGGGGTGCACATCAACTCCGGCATCCCCAACCGCGCGTTCGCCCTCTTCGCGATCGACCTCGGCGGCAACGCATGGGAGACCGCGGGAACCGTGTGGTACCGGGCGCTCACCGGCGGCCTGTCGAGCACCGCCACCTTCACGGAGTTCGCCGACGCGACCGTCGCCGCGGCATCCGCCATCGACGACGACACCGCCGCAGCCGCTCGACGTGCGTGGGCGACCGTGGGAGTCTATGAAGATGAGCGAGTCCCCCGCACCGACTGACCCGCAGGTCGTCATCGCGGTGGTGCGCACGGGCGGCATCGCCGGCATCCGTCGCAAGTGGCGGGTCGAGCCCGATCCCGCCGAGACGCATCACTGGATCGCGATGATCGACAGCTGCCCGTGGGATGCCGACAGCGACACCGATCCGGGCGCAGACCGCTTCGTCTGGTTGATCAGAGTGCGCACGCCCTCGGAGGAGCGCGAACGGGAGCTTCCTGACTCCGCACTCGACGGTCCGTGGCGAGAACTCGTCGACGCCGTCCGCGAGGCCTCGGCCTGAACCGATCAATCCGGTGTGAATCCGGCCGCCCGGGTGCGGGGCAGGTCGAGAATGGGACGCATGGGACTTTTCCAGCAGCGCGCCGACGAAGAAGAGAACCAGTGGACTCTGCCCTCCGAGCCGCTGGAACGGTCGGAGTCCGAGGTGCTCGACACCGCTCCGGCGATCGATCCGCTCTCGATCGGCCTGGGACTCGGCGCCGGCGCGTCGATCAGTTCCGTGGTCTTCCCTGTGGCACCGCCGGCGGCCGCGCCGTCGTCGATCGAGGATCGCGAACCGCAAGACCGCGACGACTGACCTCCGCGGGTCAGGGGTCAGCCCGCGAGCTGCGGGGAGAAGTCGACTCGCGTCCGAGGAAGCGCCTCGGGGTGCTCCCGCTGCAGCCAGCTGATCATCTTCTCCCGCACCTCACAGCGCAGAGTCCACTGATCACCCGAGTCCTTGGCCGACATCACCAGACGCACGGTGACATATCCGCCCTGAGCCTCCGTCACTGCAGCATCCGACGAACGACCGTCCCACGCCGATGACGCTTCGACGACGCGCTGGAACTCCTGGCGCAGCTCGTCCATCGGCACGCGCCAGTCGAGGTCCAGATAGACCGTGCCGAGGATCTTGTCGGACTTCCTGGTCCAGGTCTCGATCGGCGTGGTCGTGAAGTAGCTGCACGGGACCACGAGCCGTCGTTCGTCCCAGATGTAGACCACGACGTACGAGAGGTTGATCTCGCCGACGCGCCCCCACTCCCCCTCGATGACGACGACGTCACCGACCTTGATGGCATCGGTGAACGCCACCTGCACACCGGCGATCAGGTTGCCCAGAATCGATTGCGCGGCAAGGCCCGCGATGATGCTGACGATGCCGGCGGACGCGAGAAGGCTCGTGCCGACCGCACGCATCTCGGGGAACGTGAACAGCACGGTGCCCAACGCGAGGACCGCGATCGTCACCAGAACGAGGCGATGGATGACGAGAAGCTGCGTGCGCCGACGGCGTGCTTCCGGACCGACGAGCACGGCCTCTTCGCGGTCGATCAGCCTTTCGAAGCCGAACGAGACCGAGGCGGCGAGAAGCCATGAACCGGTCAGGATCGTGGCGATCAAGAAGATCCTCGAGACCGCAGTCCACCAGGGCTGCTCCGCGGGTTCGGTGACGGACGCGGCGATCCAGATCGCGACCACCGCCGCCGTCGCGATCATCGCGTTGCGCACTCGACGGGCGAGATCACGCACCCACGGCACGCGCCGGCTGATCAGGCCCGCGACCAGAGCAAGCAGAGTGAGGGCGGCTGCGGCGACGACGATCGCGGTGCCGATCGCCACCGCGCTGCCGATCCAGGAATCCCATGTGAAGTCGGAAGGCATCCGACCACACTATGTCGAGGCCGGGCAGTGCGCGAAAGACGCAGGCCAGCATGCGGTGTCGCCGGGCGCGGCTACGGTTGAGGGATGACGATCACCGCCGCCGCAGACGGCTCCGCCCTGGGCAACCCCGGCCCCAACGGCTGGGCCTGGTACATCGACGACGACAACTGGGCCGCGGGCGGTTCGCCACACGGCACCAACAATCAGGGCGAGCTGCGGGCCGTGCTCGAGCTGCTGCTCGCGACGGCGGGCATCTCTGAGAAGCTGATGATCGAGTGCGACAGTCGCTACGTGATCGATTCGGTGACCAAGTGGATGCCGGGGTGGAAGCGCAAGGGCTGGCGCAAGTCAGACGGCGGGCCGGTGCTCAACCGCGACCTGCTCGAGGGCATCGACGAGGCCATCCGCGGGCGCGACGTGGAGTTCTCGTGGGTCAAGGGCCACGCCGGTCACCCGCTGAACGAAGCTGCCGACGAGCGCGCGAACGCGGCGGCCAAGGCCTACCAGGCGAAGCAGGAGCCGCGCCGTGGGCCCGGCTTCACCCTGGCGACGGATGCCGGAGCCGCCGCCGCGGCATCCGCGCCGATCGCCGCGGCCGCAGGGCGATCGGACGCGGCAGGCACTCCGACGGACGACGACACCGCGTGGGCTGACGCCGTCGAGGCGGATGCCGCGTCGATCGCGTCGGCCGACTCCGGAGCCGATCCGTGGGGCGCCGCATCGCAGGGCGCGGGCGCCGCACCGGCATCCGGCACGTCGTCTACCGCCGCCGTCTCGGTCGCCGAGCCGCTCTGGGCTGAGGCGGCAGATCTGTTCGACGGTCTCGACGATGAGCCTGCGATCGACCCGGTCGAGCTGACGATCTCGCTGACGGGTGCCGAGCACGCCCGCCTCGTCGACCGCGCCACGGCGCAGGGGATCTCTCTCGAGGAGGCGCTCCGCCGTCTGATCTGACGGCGGGAGGCGCCCGCGAGTGCCCGCCTCTCGACCGAACCGGCGGCTCAGCCGAGACGCTCGGGTCGGGCGCCGAGGCCGACGAAGCGGCCGGTCAGGCGAGTCAGTGCGGGATGTCGACGCAGCATCCGCAGTGGCAGGGGCAGTGGCGCTCCCGGTCGCGTCGTCGACAGCAGCGGCCTCTGCAGTGCGCGCTGCACTGTCTGCGTCACGATGACCGGCCACGCGCGGCGGCGCTGGACGCGCCGCAGATCGGCGAGTTCGGGCACGCCCCTTTCGAGCGCCGGTCCGAGGATGCGGGCGGCCGCCACCGCATCCTGAATCGCGAGATTGATCCCCACCCCACCCGCGGGCGACATCGCGTGCGCGGAGTCGCCGATGCACAGCAGGCCGTCGAGATACCAGCGACGCAGCCTTTCAAGCCGCACCCGCAGCAGATGCACATCATCGGCGACGAGCTCGGTGGCGACCCGACCGAGGCGGGGCGAGATCGAACGGATGCGCTCCTTCATGCGGGTGAGGTCGTCGTCCGATCCCGTCCAGGTCCCGGCGGGAATGACGTGCGCGATCTGGAAGAACTCCTCCCGATCGATGGTGATGAGCATTCCGGCGCCGGCCTGCACGAACGGGTAGGTCTCGTCGCCGTTCTTCGGCAACCGGAACCAGAGCACGTCCATGGCCGCTGCGACTCCCGACGGCGTGAGCCCTGCCGCGGCGCGCACGACCGAGTCGCGCCCCGACGCGTCGACGACGAGCCGCGCCCGGATGTCGAGCGAGCCGTCGGCGCCCGTCGCGACGATGCCGTCGATGCGCCCGCCGTCATGAGTGATCCTGTCGACGCGAGTCGACCGCAGCAGATGGAACCCGGGGTATCTGCCGGCCTCAGCGGCAAGCAGGTCGAGGAAGTCCCATTGCGGCATGAACGACATCACCTTGCGAGCCGTCGGCAGGTGCGAGAAGTCGGCGAGGGCGAGTTCGGTGCCGTGCCAGCTGAGCATGACCCGCTGCATGTCGGCGTGCGGCTTCGCAAGGAACTCGTCGAGCAGGCCGAGCTCGCCCAGCAGCTGCTGGGTCGAGGGGTGGATCGTGTCGCCGCGGAAGTCGCGCAGGAAGTCGGCGTGCTTCTCGACCACAGTGACATCACGCCCCTGACGGGCGAGCAGCAGACCGAGCATGAGCCCGGCGGGGCCGCCGCCCACGATGACGCAGTCGGTGTCGATTCGCGTGTTCATGAGTCGAGCTTCGACCGAGCAGGTGCGACGATACGAGCATGGTCAATAAGAGACCCGGTCGCCCCCGCGGCTCTGCGACGGCTCGGCAGAGCCTGATGGATGCCGCGCAGAGACACTTCGACGCCGGCGATCTGGCTTCGCTCTCGTCGCGCGAGCTGGCCGCGGAGATCGGCGTCAGTCACACGTTGGTCAATTATCATTTCGGTTCCCGCGACGGACTGATCGCAGCGGCGATCGCCCTGCGGGCCGCCCCGCACGATGTCATCGCCCTGTCGCGCGACCATCACGGACATATCGACGTGAACCGCCTCGCTCACGGCATCCTCGCGGTGTGGGAGCATCCGGAGCACGGCGCTCGACTCGCGGGATTCGCGCGCCGACTGGCATCCGGCAGCGGGTCGTCCGAGACGATCAGCGACTACATCCAGAATTCCGTCTTCGAGCCGCTGGTCGACGACTTCGGCCGCGCGCAGGCTCGGCGGATGGCGATCGTCATCGTCGGGTTCCTCTTCGGACGCTACGTGCTGGCGCTGCCGATGTTCGCGAAGCTCTCGCGAGACGACGCAGGGAACCTGCTTCTCTCGATGCTCCATTGAGCCCGCGTACACTCGCACCATGCCCAAGAAGAATGTCGCGCGCACCGTCGGTCGGATCTTCCTCGGCTCCTTCCTCGTCTTCGCCGGAGTCTCGCATCTGACCTTCGCCCGCGATGAGTTCCAGGCGCAGGTGCCGGACTGGGTGCCCCTGGATCCGGACGTGACCGTGCTCGCCTCGGGTGTCGTCGAGGTGGGTCTCGGAGCGGCGCTGCTCGTCGCGCGCAAGCGCCGGGGGCTGGTCGGAGTGCTCACCGCGCTGTTCTTCGTCGCGGTCTTCCCCGGCAACATCGCACAGTGGGTGGAGCACCGGAATGCCTTCGGGCTCGACACCGACATGAAGCGCTTCGTGCGCCTGTTCTTCCAGCCGGTGCTCATCGCCCTGGCCATCTGGTCGACGCGCACTCCGCGCCGCACGTCGACCGCCCGGTCCGCTCCATAACTCCGGAGAACCTCGCCGGTGACAGCAGAAGACCGGCCGATCCCCGAGGGAACCGACCGGTCTTCCGGAGTTGTGGATCTCAGACCGCGAGCAGCTCCCGCTCGAGGCGTGCGTACGAGGTCTCCATGCCGTCGGCCATGCCGGTGGCGAGGATCATGTCGCGCGTCTCCTTGTCGGGATACTCGATGTAGAGGGTGATGAGCGTCGCACCGTCCTCTTCGTAGAGGTTCAGGTCGTTCAGCGTCTCGACCGGCATCCCGATCATCCGCTCGGTCTGCACCGACCGCCGGGGTGCGTCGATCAGCAGCGCCTCACCCTCGAAGCCGAACGGCTGCCCCTCCGTGTCGCCCACGGGTGCCCACGAGTTGCGGTACGTCTGACCGACTTCGGTGGCGACGACGCACTCGGTCATCTCCCACCCGTCTGGTCCGAGCAGCCACTGCTTCATGAGCTCGGGGTCGTTGTGCGCGCGCCAGACCAGGTCGCGCGGCCCTTCGACCAGACGAGTGATGCGCACGTGCACGTCGTCGAGAAGCTCGACCTGCGTGCCCTTGCCCTGGGCGTACTCGCGGAGATCCTGCAGCACGGCGTCGAGCTGGCTCATCGCGAGCTTCAGACCCTCGATCTGACCCATCTCGACGACCTGCTCGATCGCCTCGACCGAGTCGAAGTGACTGGTCGTGACCATGCGGGTGCCGTCGGCGGTGGACTCGAAGGCGAACGACATCCGCTGCGCCGGGAAGCCGTCGAGAGGTTTGCCCTCATCGTCGACGAACGAGTCGAGCACCTCGAAGCTGTGCGGGGCATCGATCGAGAGGAACTCCCACGACCCCGACGACTTCTCGCCGCGCGGCCCGCTCATCGAGTACTGCGCACGTCCGCCGACCGTCTGGTCCCAGGCGGTGAAGGTGGCCGGCCATCCGGGAGGGCCCCAGAAGCGCTCGAGCTGGCGCGGGTCGCTGTAGGCGGCCCAGACCCGCTCGATCGGCGCCGCGAAATCGGCGACGACGGTCATGGTGAGGTTGTCGGCATCAGTGGTGACATCCGTGACGGGCATGTCAGTCTCCTTCTTCGGTTCGTGAATCATCGGTGGTGTCGGTGGTGGTGTCGGATGCGGATGCCGGTGTCTCGGCCAGCAGCTCGTCGAGTCGGGCGATGCGCGACCGCCACAGCTCTTCGTATCGGGCGAGGAGCGCCCTGGCGCGGGCGATCATCTCGGGGTTCGCGCGGACGAGCCGCTCGCGTCCCTCGGCGCGCTTGACAATGAGATTCGCCGCTTCGAGCACGGCCACATGCTTCTGCACTGCGGCGAACGACATCTCGTATTCGGAGGCGAGGGTCGAGACGGACTGCTCCCGCTCGATCGTCCGGCGCAGGATGTCACGCCGGGTCGACGTCGCCAGTGCGTGGAACACACGGTCGACCTCCGCTTCGCTCAGTTCTCGTTGTGCAACCATTTGGTTGTACGTTATGCCTGGGCGAAGCGGATGTCAAGAGAAACTAGTAGTCGGTGCCCGCGAAGAGCTCGCGTATGCGCGGAAGCACGGTGGCGTACCTGTTCGCCACCGCCACGTACGACTCTCTGAGGGTCGGGTCGACGGAGACCCGCTTGTCGATCCGCACCATGCAAGCCACCGCCTCGGCAACGGATCGGTGCAACCCGGTGGCCACCGCAGCCGTGATCGCCGCCCCCATTCCCGCCGCATCGGAGACCGCAGCGGTGCGCACCGGGACGCCGTAGACGGCGGCGAGAATGGTGAGCATCAGATCGGAGGCGCTGCCTCCGCCTGTCACGATCAGACCCTCGAGCGGTCGTCCCAGAGCTCGGCGAGCACGCGCATCCGCGAACGAAGTCTCGATCGCGAGCGCCTCGAGGATCGCGCGGTAGACGTGGAATCGGCCCTGGGTTCCATCGAATCCGACGATCGCCCCCCTCCTCCAGGGCTCGTCGACAGACGCCAACCAGTCGAGGGCGACGAACAGACCGTCCGCCCCTGGCGGTACCAGTTCAGCGCCGACGTTGAGTTCGGTCTCGGAGTATCCCCCTGACGGTGAGGCGAGCAGATCGCGGAACCAGCTGACGGTCCACATGCCACGCCTGACGCCGTGACTCTCATAGAGATACCCCTGCGGCTCAGCGGCGAAGTTCGTCCAGAAGGCGTCGCTCTGACGCACCTCGCTGCCCGGCGTCATGGTCGCTACATACGTGCCGAGCGAGAGAAGTGCATCGCCCTCGGCTCGCATCCCCGCGCCGAGCGCCTCGACCGCCTTGTCGTTCGAGGTGGCGATGACAGGGATGCCGACCGGCAGTCCTGTGACGGCGGACGCCTCTGGCGTCACCGTGCCGAGCAATTCCCCGGGTGCGACGAGCTCGAACAGCATCGACGGGTCCATGCCGCAGCGGACGTAGTCCTCGGCATCCGCGCTCCACGTCCATCGAGTGGTGTCCACCGGCCATACGCCCTGCACGTTGCCCGCGGCATCCCGCCGCTCCCCCGTCAGCCGATGACCGATGTACCCCGAAGACGTGGTCACGAAGACGGCGTCGTCGGTCTCGCGTTCATACGCCCTCGGAACACGCTCGTCCATCCAGCTCATGACGGGCTGGGCGAGATGCCCGTCGGCTCGGAGCACGGCCCGACAGAATCGTATGGTGCAGAGGCCCACCCCGCGGATCTCTGCCGGATCGCCACGGAACTCGGCCATCGCTGCCCGCAGCGCGGTGACGATCGAGTCCCACAGGTCGTCGTCCGGATGCTCCCACCGCCCCGGCGCCGGAGAGGCATACGGCCTCAGCGGCACACGCGCGCTCGCATGCACCGCCCCCGACCCGTCGACGATGAGGACCTTGGTGCTCTGCGAGCCGTTGTCGATCGCGACGACGAATCCCGCAGCCGGCGCGGTCACGCGCGAATCACCTCGGCGTCATCGAGCGGGTAGATAGTTCCGCGATTCATGATGCCGTTCGGATCCAGTCCCTGCTTCAGCGTGTGCAGCAGCGAGTACGCCGTGCCGTGCTCTTCGTGAGTCCACGGCGTGCGGTACTTGCCGATGCCGTGGTGGTGCACCATCGACCCGCCGAGGCGCAGAGCCTCCTCCACCACGATCGCGTTGAGGGGCTCGTGGTACTCCGTGATCTCTTCGCGCGGCTCGCAGCTGATGTCGTAGTCGTACACGAAGTACAGGTTGGTTCCGGTCTGGTAGCTGTGCGAGGAGTGCGCACCCAGCATCGTCAGATCGGCTGCGCGCGGGAACTCGGTTCGCGCCCGCCGCATCACCGACTCGAACAGCTCTTCGACGCCCGACCAGTCGATCGAGACCTCTGTCGTGTAGCCGAGATGCGCCTTCTCCAGCATCTCCCGCCTCTCGGCGTCGATCTTGTCCTGCCCCCAGTTGAGGTTGTCGAACCAGGACTCGATGAGCGCGCTGTCGACCTTCTGATGGGGGATGCCAGCGAAGATGGCTTCGATGCCGGCCGCTGTCGCGTCCGCCACGCCCTTCGGCCCCTCGGCGACGAGGACGACGACCGCCTTCCCCTCGGCGAAATGCGAGAAGTGCTGGGATGCGTCCTCCTCCGAGTACGCACGCGCGACAGAGGGGCGGTAGCCGGCGACGATGACATCGCGCAGCCCTGCGACCCCGGTCGGCAGCGAGTCCACGAGGAATCCGAGGAAACGATTGTTCTCGGGCTGGTATGTGAACACCTTCACAGTGACCTCGGTGATGACGGCCAGCGCACCCTCGTTGCCGATCACGATGTGGCGGATGTCGGGACCAGCGGCTCGTCGGGGCACACTCTTGATCCGCACGACGTCACCGCCGGGGAGCACCGCCTCGAGGCCGACGACCATGTCTTCGATCCCGCCGTACAGGGTCGAGAACTGCCCGATCGAGCGGGTGGCGACGAGTCCGCCCATCTGTGCGAGAGGCTTCGACTGCGGCGAATGCCCCGTGGTGAGGCCCTGCGCGCGAAGAGCGTCTTCGAGCACCTGCAGCGGCACGCCGCACTGCGCCGTCACCATCATGTCGACCGGATCTACCTCGAGGATCGCGTTCATGCGTGAACCGTCGAGCACGATCGTGTCGTCGACGATCGTCTCGAGGCCTCCCTCGGTCGCGGTGCGGCCAGTGCGAGGCACGACATTGATCAGGTTCTCGTCGGCGAAACGCAGGATCGCGACGACGTCGTCCGTCGATTCGGCGTACGCGATCGCCGCCGGGATCGGACCATCGAATATGTCGTGCACGGCCGTGTACTTCTTGAAGCGATCGACGCTCGCCTCCCGCAGCTCGTGCAGGTCGGTGTCGACCTTGGCAGAGCCGATCAGTTCGCCGAGGCGGGTGACGATCTCGTCGCGTGAAAGGGCTGATCGTGAAGCAACCATGAGGGTGATGTCCTGTTCGTAGAGAGGTGGGGGCGCGGTCAGCGCACGAGGTAGCCGCCGTCGACGGTCAGGGTGTGACCGTTGACGAAGTCGGATGCAGAGCTGGCGAGGAACACGGTCGCACCCATGAGGTCTGCGACGTCACCCCACCGGCCTGCCGGGGTGTGCTCGATGATCCGGCGGTTCACTTCAGCATCCGCTCGGGACTGCTCCGTGATGCGAGTCGTGAAGTATCCGGGGGCGATCGCGTTGACCTGGATTCCGTGACCGCCGAGCTCATCGGCGTAGGCCCGTGTGAGGCCGACGATCCCATGCTTCGTCGCCGCATAGGCGGGCGAGCCGAGGCCGCCGAGGAACGCGAACAGCGAGGCGATGTTGATGATCTTGCCTGAGCCCTGAGCGATCATCCGCTTGCCCGCTTCGTGCGCCATCTCGAACGCTGCCGTCAGGTTGACGGCGACCATCGGATCCCAGTCCGCACGCCCGAACTCGCTCACGTCCGCGATCCGACTGATCCCTGCGGAATTGACCAGGATGTCTACTCCGCCGAGCACCTCACAGGCAGCAGCGATCGCCGCCTGCGGGGCGCCGGGAGCAGTGATGTCGACCGTCAGCTCGGCGTAACGACGGCCTTCGGCCTCGACCAGTGCCGCGGTCTCGCCACGGTCGTCGAAGAGGCCGGGAACGAAGACATCGGCTCCGCCTTTCGCGAGTGCGAGGGTGAATGCCTGACCGAGCCCCGTGTTGCCGCCGGTGACGACCGCGCGCTTCCCGTGCAGAGAGAAGTGATCCAGGGAGAAGTCGGAGATGTGCAAGAGATGCTCCTTCAGAAGTGCGGGGTTGCGGGGATCCGGATGCCGGCGCCACGTCACGCGAACGGATCTGAGATGCCGATGTACGTCGTCTCGAGGTACTCGTCGATGCCCTCGAAACCGCCCTCGCGGCCGAGGCCCGACTGTTTGACGCCGCCGAACGGGGCCGCGGGGTTCGAGACGAGGCCCGTGTTGAGCCCGAGCATTCCCGTCTCCAGTCGTTCGGCGAGACGCAGCGCGCGATTCAGGTCGCGCGTATATGCGAAGCACACCAGGCCGTACTCGCTCGCGTTGGCGAGGCGCACCGCCTCGTCCTCATCGCGGAACGCCGTTATGGGCGCGACCGGACCGAAGATCTCCTCCTGCAGGATGCGCGCGGACTGCGGCACATCGACGAGCACCGTCGCTGGGTAGAAGTACCCTGCCCCCTCTGGCGTCACGCCACCGAGCACGAGACGCGCGCCGTCTTCCACCGCTCCGCCGACGAGTTCAGCCACCTTCTCGCGAGTGGACTCGTCGACCAGCGGTCCGAGAGTCGACGCCGGATCCGTACCGCGAGCGTTCACCGTCTGTCTCATCCGTTCGACGAGACGTCTCGAGAACTCGTCGACGATGCTCTCGTGCACGAGGAAGCGATTCGCAGCCACGCACGCCTCGCCGCCGTTGCGGAGCTTGGCGATCAGTGCCCCGTCGACCGCGGCGTCGAGGTCGGCGTCGTCGAACACGAGGAACGGAGCGTTGCCGCCCAGCTCCATCGAGACGCGAAGCACCTGGTCGGCGGCATCGGCGATCAGCCGTCGACCCACTTCTGTCGATCCCGTGAATGACAGCTTGCGCAGTCGTGCATCCTTGATGAGCGGTCCGGTGACGGCGCCGGCGCGCGTCGTGGGGATGACATTGACCACGCCGTCGGGCACCCCCGCTTCACGCAGGACCTCGGCGAACAGCAGGGCAGTGAGCGGAGTGAGGGCCGCGGGCTTGAGTACCGACGTGCATCCGGCGGCGAGCGCGGGCGCGATCTTTCGGGTCGCCATCGCCAGAGGGAAGTTCCACGGCGTGATGAGCAGGCTGGGGCCGACGGGGCGCTTTGCGACGAGCAGCCGGTTGCGACCGTCGGGAGCTGTGGCATAGCGCCCCGAGATGCGCGGCGCCTCTTCCGAGAACCAGCGCAGGAATTCGGCGCCGTAGCCGACCTCGGCTCGTGACTCGGCCAGGGGCTTTCCCATCTCGAGCGTCATGACGAGCGCGAAATCGTCAGCGCGCGCGGTGACGAGCTCGAACGCACGGCGGAGAATCTCACCGCGCTCGCGCGACGGAGTCGCCGCCCAGGAGGCCTGCGCAGATGCGGCGGCGTCGAGCGCGGCGGCGCCGTCTTCGGGCGCAGCGTCTGCGACGTGGGCCAGCACTTCGCCTGTCGAGGGATCGTGCACAGCGAACGTCCCACCGGTCGTGGACTCCCGCCACTCGCCTCCGATGAACAGCCCGGTCGGCAGAGACGCCAGCAGCTCCTGCTCCCGAGCGGCGGTCATGCCGCCACCTCCGCGGCGTGCTCGCCGGCCTCGCGACGCAGGTCACGTCCGAGCATCTCCTCGTAGAGACGCACCGGCGTCATCTCCCCCGCGAGATCGCCGAACCGCGCTCGCGCCCTGCGGAAGATCTGCTCGACCAGCGACGAGAGCTCCACCGGCATGCCGACAGATCGCGCAAGATCCACCGAGAGCCCCAGGTCCTTGCAAGCGAGAGCGATGGCGAACCCTTCGTCGTAGTCGCCGTGGTCGAGGATCGAGAGCACGTCTCGAGAGACGAACGTGCTGTTCGCCGGGCTCGCAACGAGCGCATCGCGGAGCACGCCGAGATCGACGCCGGCGGCGACACCCACCGACAGCACCTCGGCTGTCGCGACGAGGTGAGAGAACCACAGCTGATTGATCATGAGCTTCACGGCGTAGCCGGCACCGTGGCCGCCGACGTGCAGGATCCGTTCGGGATCGCCCATCGCCTCGAAGACGGGACGCAGTCGAGCGACGTCGACCGCATCGCCGCCGACGAAGATCTGCAGCATCCCGTTCGCGGCACCGACCGACATCCCGCTGACCGGAGCGTCGAGCAGGTGCAGGCCGCGATGTTCCTCGGTGCGGCGGATGCCGTCGAGCACATCGGGGACCGAGGTCGACATGTCGATCCAGGTGCCGCCGTCCGGGAGGCCGGCGACGATGCCGTCTGCTCCGGCTGCGACGGCCGCGACGTGCTTCGGGGTCGGCAGCATCGTGATGACGAGATCGCTGGCGGCCGCGACCTCACGTGGGCTATCGGCCCAGCGGGCGCCCCCTGCGAGTAGCCCTTCTGCAGACTCTCGTCGCAGATCCGTGACGACCAGGGGATAGCCCGTGGCCTGGAGGTTCTTGGTCATCCCAGATCCCATGTTGCCGAGTCCGATGAACCCGACGGTGGGGAGGGGGCCATGCGCTGACCCGGTGGAAGCGTTCATGGAGCTATGCATCTTTCGGTGGAAGGTTCGGGGTGTAGAAGGGATTCGTCGGGCTGTGCCGCGCGGCCAGCACGTCGTCGATCGTGGGGAGAGAACGCGCCCCGTTGGCGAGCGCGGTCTTCGTGGCCTCGCGATTGTTCAGGTACACGAGGTCGGCGTCGTCGGCGGACGGGTTCACCCAGACCGCCGCGACGAGCGCGTGGGTGTCGGCCTGCTCTGCGGAGACATGCCCCTCAGCCACCGCGTCGGCCACGCCGGCGGCGACTCCGGCCTGCGCCGGCCCCCAGATGAGGAGACCGTGGTCGTCGCTCGCCGGCGCCGCCTTCGTGACGAACAGCGTGAGGGGTTTCACGGGCAGTGACGGTCGGAGGACAGCGACGAAGGGCACGTGCCCGGCGGTCGGCGTAGCCAGCGCCGTGGCCCACGCCGTGCCCGCAGGGCCGTCGCGATGCCCGAAGACGGTGTTGATGTGCGCGGCGTTCACGCCGCTTCCGATGAAGCTCTCGCCGATCTGCAGCGCGGAGGTCATCAGATCAGGCCCTGATCTTCGAGCCACTCGATCGCGACATCTTCAGGGTCCTCACCCTCGACGTCGACGAGGGCGTTGAGCTCTTGCATCACCTCAGTGGTGAGCAACGGGCTGACCTCGGCGATCACGTCGGCGATGGCCGGGTACTCGTCGAGCGTCGACTGCTTGAGCGTGAATCCGCCCTGGTAGCTCGGGAAGAACTCCTTGTCGTCCTCCATCACCACGAGTCCCAGAGCAGGGATGCGCCCGTCGGTCTGGAAGACCTCGCCGAAGTTGCAGTCATCGCCCTTCTCGGTCGCGGTGTAGATCACGCCGGTGTCGAGCATGGTGATGGAGGCATCGAATCCGTACGCCTCGCTGAGCCCCGGCATCCCGTCATCCCGAGTCGAGAACTCGCTCTCGATGCAGAATGTCTGATCGCCGGCCGGCAGGGCCGCGACGTCGCTGAGAGTCTCGACCCCGAGCGCATCGGCCTCGGACTCGCGGATCGCGAAGGCGTAGGTGTTGTTGAACGGCGCCGGGTCGAGCCACGCGATGTCGTTCTCCGCGTCGGCTTCCTTCACGGCGTCGAACTGCGCCTCGGCTCCCTGCACCGGTGCAGTGTTGCCGTTGTAGGTGATCCACGACGTGCCGGTGTACTCCCAGTAGCCGAGGAACTGATCGTTCTCGAGCGCCTGGCGCACGTTCGCCGAACCGACGAGCTTGGTGTTCGCTTCGACATCCGCGCCGTGGGCGTTGAGTAGTTCGGCAGTGAGGTAGGCGAGGATGTACTGCTCGGAGAAGTCCTTGGAGCCGATCTCGCCTGTGAGACCTTCGAGCTCGTCGCCCTGTGCGCCGGCGCCGCCGCCGGCGCCGGCGGAGCAGCCGGTGAGGGCGATGGCGCCGAGAGCGAGGACGGCGATCGAGGATGAGGCGAATCTGGATGTCTTCATGTCGAGTTCCTTTCGGAGGGATTCGGGTGTGTTCGTGCAGTTCAGAGAGGTCAGAGACCCTTGGGGCGGACGATCTCCTCGACGAGGCCCGCGGCCCAGTCGATGAGAACCGCGATGGAGGCGACGAGCACGGCGCCGACGACGAGCACCGGGTACCGCTGCAGCTTCAAGCCGTTGATGATCATGTCGCCGAGCCCGCCCGCGTTGATGAAGGTCGCGACGGTGGCGACTCCGACCGCGAAGACGAGCGCCGTGCGCAGACCCGCGAGGATGACGGGCGACGCCAATGGCAGCTCGACCCGGCGCAGCACCTGGGCAGGGCGCATCCCCATGCCGCGGGCGGATTCCTTGATGCTGGCATCGACCTGCGCGAGACCCGTGATCGTGTTCTGCAGCACGGGCAGGAAGGAATACACGACGAGCGCGACGAGGGCGGTGGTGAAGCCCGTCTGCCAGACGATGGCGAGCAGGATCACGACGCCGATC
Source organism: Microbacterium sp. AC035 (assembly GCF_979258485.1). Taxonomy (NCBI): domain Bacteria; kingdom Bacillati; phylum Actinomycetota; class Actinomycetes; order Micrococcales; family Microbacteriaceae; genus Microbacterium; species Microbacterium sp. AC035. The sequence continues at coordinate 3,136,214 of NZ_OZ409858.1, read as the reverse complement.
GCGGGCGTCGCCTGCCCGATGTTGGCGATGCCGATGACTGTTGCGCGGAAGACCCGAGAGTGCGACCGGCTGACGGCGATGCCCGCCGGAATCGCGAGGATGGCGACCAGCACCGCGGCGAGGATCGACAGCGCCAGGTGCTCGCCGATGCGGGCGATGATGTAGTCGCCGTTGAGGGTGCGCTGTTCGATCGAGTCGAGTTCGAGACTCGATACCCACAGGAATGTCGCCAGAAGCACGAGGGCGACGACGATCAGCGGCATCGTCCGTCTCAGCAGCGTCGGCATCCTTCGACGCGGAGCGCGCTGGGTCTGCAGCACCGTCGTCGCCGACGGCACGACCTGGTCGGTTGTCATCGTCATGCCTCCGCCGTGCGCCGGGCGTCGTGCGGGCGGGGCTCTGCACCTAGGGCTGCCGAGATGGCAGCCTGATCGATCGAGCCGACAGGCTGACCCGCGCGCGAGACCGTGATGCGCGGCGCACCGGTGAGCACGAGCAGGTCGAGCGCCTGGCGCAGAGACGAGGTCTCATCGATCGTGGCATCGGGTGCTGTCGGGTCGATCGAGCCGATGCGCGCCGTCCCGACCGGGATCAGCGCGAGGCGCTTGAGGGCGGCACCTTCGCCTATGAACGAGCGCACATAGTCGTTGGCGGGCTCGGCGAGGATGCGAGCCGGGGTGTCGAACTGCTCGATCCGGCTGCGGTCGCTGAGCACCGCGATACGGTCGCCCATGCGAATCGCCTCTTCGAAGTCGTGCGTGACGAAGATGATGGTCTTGCCGATATCGGCCTGCAGCCGAAGGAACTCGGCCTGCAGCTTCTCGCGGGTGATCGGATCGGTCGCGCCGAACGGCTCGTCCATGAGCATGACGGGCGGGTCTGCGGCGAGGGCACGAGCGACACCGACCCGCTGCTGCTGACCGCCGGACAGCTGGCGCGGATAGCGGTCAGCGAAGATGCCGGGGTCGAGCTGCACGGTCGTCAGCAGCTCCTCCACTCGAGCTGCGGTGCGCTGTTTAGACCAGCCGAGCAGGCGCGGAACGACCGCGATGTTCTCGGCGATCGTGAAGTGCGGGAAGAGCCCGATCTGCTGGATGACGTAGCCGATGTGGCGGCGCAGCTCGTTGCCGTCGAGGGAGAGGACGTCGTCGCCGTTGATGCGGATCGACCCGGAGGTCGGCTCGATGATGCGGTTGATCATCTTCATCGTGGTGGTCTTGCCACATCCGCTCGGACCGACGAACATGACGAGTTCACCGGGTTCGATCCGCATCGAGAAGTCCTCGACGGCAGGGTCCGCCTGCCCGGGGTACTGCTTTGTGATCTGGTCGAGGACGATGTCGACGCCCGCCTGCTGCGATGCGAGAGACGTGAGAACGCCGGTGTTCGTGGTGATGTCAGGCACGGAGACCCCTTGAGGTGGTGAGACGGGCGACGAGGATGAGGATGCCGTCGAGGACGAGCGCGAGGATGATCACGGCGACGGTGCCCGTGAGCGCATAGTTGAGCGCGTTCTTGGACCCGAGCGACGACAGCCCCTTGAAGATGTACTCGCCGAGACCGGGACCCGCGACGTAGGCGGCGATCGCCGCGATGCCGACGGTGAGCTGCGCGGCGACGCGAATCCCCGTCATGATCACCGGCCACGCGATCGGCAGCTGCACAGTGAACAGCACGCGGGTCGGCCCCAGTCCCATTCCGCGAGCGGATTCCAGCACGGAGACCGGCACCTCCCTGAGTCCCACCACGGTGTTGCGGACGACTGGCAGCAGTGAGTAGAAGACGAGAGCGACGACGGTAGGAAGCCAGCCGAGGCCGAGCACCGGGCTGAGGAGAGCGAGCAGAGCGAGCGACGGAATGGTGATCGCGATGGCCGCTGCCGTGAGAACCGATGTCCGGGCGATCCGCCTGTTGCGCACCAGGATGCCGAGGCCGACACCGATGACCGACGCGAGCAGTACAGAGATGACGACGACGACGAGGTGATCCCGAGTGAGCTCGAGGATGTCGTCAGCGCGGCGTGTGAGGAAGGCCGTGAGGTCTTCCCAGTTGAATCCGGTCAAGAGGGCTCCTGTCTCGTCGTTGAGGCCGGTACCGGTGTGTACTCACGGTACTGGCCGTATCCATTTGGTCAAAGGGTGTTGCGCATATGGCAACGACATTTAGACTTCGAGCATGAATCGCTCAGTGGGAAACGGTGTGCGCCGCAACTCGTCGGGGTTGGCTCGGGACTTCGAGATCCTCGAGATCCTCGGCTCCGACGAGGCCTTGCGGTCGGGCGGGCTAGGCGTCTCGCAGGTCGCGCAGTTGACGGGACGCGACAAGGCCGTCGCGTCCCGAACCCTCGCGACTCTCGCCGAGACCGGGCTCGTGGAACGCGATGACGAGACTCTTCGCTACATGCTCGGCTCGCGGCTGTACGCGCTGGCCGCCCGAACCGCCAGCACCTCGCTCGTGCATGCGTCACGGGGGATCCTCCGACGTCTCGTGCAGTCCACGAGGGAGACGAGCCACCTGTGCGTACTCAGAGGTGGCAACGTGCTCACTCTGATGAGCGAACTGAGCCCTCACGATGTCCGCACGACCGGTTGGGCGGGGACCACCACCGCCGCGTGGCGCACGCCATCTGGTCGCGCGCTCCTCAGCGACTGGGATGAGGATGCGCTCGAGCAGTGGTATGACGACCACGGACGGGATCAGCCGCTCGTGGGACGTTTCGACCAGTCCGACGACTCGGTCTTCCCGGTGCTCGATGCACCGCCTCCCGGCAACGCCCCAGTGACGGACTTCGCCAGCCTCCTCACCGAGCTGGGGCGCATCCGCGACCAGGGCTACGCGCTTTCGGACGAGGAGCTGGAGTTCGGCGTCGTCGCCGCGTCTGCACCGATCACCGATTTCACGGGGCGCGTCGTGGCGGCGATCAATGTCAGCGCCCCCAAAGTCAGAATCGGCTCGCGCCTGGATGCGCTCGGCACCCTCGTGGGTCGAGCATCGCGTGAGCTGTCCTCACGCCTCGGCGCCACCCCGGGCGGATAATCGAAGGGACGGCACCGAGCGCCCACGCCTCCGCACCGCGCGGCAGACCGCTCGGGCGCCAGGAAGAAGAAGCACATGAAAGCTCTCCGTTACGTCGAGATCGGCAAGCCCCCCGTCGTCGTCGACATCCCGATTCCGAAGCCAGGACCGGGTCAGGTCCTGCTCAAGATCACGGCGGGCGGCGTCTGCCACTCCGATGACTACGTCATGGGACTCCCGGAGAAGGACTACCTCGAGCAGAGCTATCCGCTGCCGCTGACGCTCGGCCATGAAGGCGCGGGCATCGTGCACGAGATCGGTGAGGGCGTCGACTCGACGCTGAAGGTCGGCGACGCCGTGGCGGTCTACGGCCCCTGGGGCTGCGGCCGCTGCCACAACTGCTCACAGGGCATGGAGAACTACTGCACGAACGCCGCTGCAGAGGGCATCCGTCCTCCCGGTCTCGGCAGCCAGGGCTCGATGGCCGAGTACATGATCGTCGATGACGCCCGCCACCTCGTACCGCTCGGCGACCTCGACCCCGTGCAGAACGTCTCGCTGACCGACGCCGGTCTCACCCCGTATCACGCGATCAAGCGCTCGCTCCCGAAGCTCGGCGCCGGCACGTTCGCCGTCGTGATCGGCACCGGCGGTCTCGGCCACGTCGGCATCCAGATCCTGAAGGCGATCTCCGGCGCCACGGTGATCGCCCTCGATGTCAACGACACCAAGCTCGAGCTCGCCACCGAGGTCGGTGCAGACCACGTGCTGATCAGCGACGCATCAGCCGCCGACAAGATCCGCGAGATCACCGGCGGCCTGGGCGCGAACGCGGTGTTCGACTTCGTCGGAGCGAACCCGACCATGGCCCTGGCGCAAAGCGTGGCCGCTCTCGATTCGGACGTGACGATCGTCGGCATCGGTGGCGGGACGATGAGTCTCGGTTTCGGTGCGATCGCCTACGACGCCGCCGTGCGCATCCCCTACTGGGGCTCCCGCTCCGAGCTGATCGAGGTCCTCGATCTTGCCCGCGCCGGCAAGATTCATGTCCAGACCGAGACCTACTCTCTCGATGACGGCCCGAAAGCGTACGAAGATCTCGCCGCGAACAGCATCCGCGGCCGCGCGGTCATCGTCCCCTAGACGGCGATTCCGCAGAGTGCGGCCGCTCCGACTCGCCGTCGGAGCGGCCGCCAGGGGTCAAAATCCCCTCTCCGCGATATCCGCTCGCGCCCCGTGCAGGGATCCTCCGACGGCTGACACGGTGTAGGTGCGCGGCGAGGCGACGGGGATCAGCGCAGTGAGCACCCTCTCGCCGTTCTGTGCGAACAGCTCGACCGACGACACCCGCTCATTCAGATCGTCGATCCAGATGTCCCATCCGATCTCGCCCGGCCGGTCGAGCCTCATCGAGGGCGACCCATGAAAACCTGGCGGCATTCCCGCGCCGGGACGCTCGAGCTCGATGCGCCCACTCGCGCGGTCCTGTCGGATCACGACCCCTCCGTCATCCGATGCCGAGTCGATGTGGAGTTCGACGCTCTGGGCATCTCCGAACGTCGCCGTGAAGCCGAGACGCGCGGCACCGGCGACTCCTTCGGCGAGCGCGACGCGACCGGTCACACTGCTGCCGAGGTCGATGCTCTCACCGAGCTCGAGTCCGACCGCCGGCTGCTGCCGCAGTCGCTCGACCCCCGTCTCGTCACGAGTGAGCGAGAGGCGTCGAGGAAGAGTCATCGCGCTACGGTGCTCGTCGGAGTCCTCGCCCGGGATGCGACCGGCATACTTCCAGTTGTCCATCCAGGCGATCAGCGTCCGCTCGTGCGCGGCGAGGCCGTCGAATGTGACACCGGCGTAGCAGTCCGGACCGAAGTCGATCCAGCCGTACTCCTCCAGTTCTTCCCGCGACTGACTGCGGTCGACCATCAGCCGCCGCGAGGGCGTCGGGTGGGGAACGGAGGCGCGGAACGTCGTTCCGTCGAAGTCGCCCACGACGTAGTGAGTGCCCGAGCCGCCCGCGATGCCGCCGGGGTTGAGACTGATCAACAGCACCCAGCGCACATCGCCCTCGTCGCCGTCGACGGCGAGCGGGAACATGTCCGGGCATTCCCAGACCCCGCCGACGGGACCGGCCGGACCATAGGACGAGAGATACGTCCACGTCTTGAGGTCGTCGGAGCGATGGAACAGCACCTGACGGTCCTCCGCCTCGACCGCGACCATCACCCAGTACCCATCGCCTCCGTCGTCATAGCGGAACACCTTCGGATCACGGAAGTCGCGCGTGCCGCGGTCGAGCACGGGGTTGCCGGAGTACTTCGTCCAGACGTACCCGCCGTCGGTGCTGTACGCGAGCGCCTGAGCCTGATGCCCCGGCGCCGCGGCCGTGTACAGCGCGACGAGCGGGGGCTCCTCGGCGGTACCGAATCCTGACGTGTTGCCGTGATCGACCACCACGGAGCCCGAGTAGATCTGCGCATCGTCATCCCAGAGGATCGCCGGGTCATGCTCGGTCCACCGCATCAGATCGGTGCTCGTCGCGTGCCCCCAGCTCACGTCTGCATGCGAGACCCCGTGCGGGTTGCATTGGAAGTACAGGTGGTAGAGGCCGTTGTGGAAGACGAGACCGTTCGGATCGTTCATCCAGTTGTGGCGCGGAGCGAAGTGCATTCGCGGGCTCGTGGTGCGGACCGGGGGAAGGTCAGTGGGGGTCACCGGGGCAGTCGTCTTTCTACTTGATGGGGGCGTGCGTCACTTGCCGACGCCCGCTGTGAGTCCTTCGCGCAGCGGCTTCTGCCCGAAGAAGAACACCAGGAGCGCGGGGATCATCGAGAGGATCACCCCGGCGAGCACGGTCGAGATGCTCCCGGTGCCGAGGTTGCCCTGGAGCGTCACGAGTCCCAACGGCAGGGTGAAGTTCTGATCGCTGATGGTCATGATCAGCGGCCGGAAGAACTCGTTCCAGTGATAGTTGAAGGCGAGGATGCCGACGATCGCGAGACCCGGCGTCGCCAGCGGCAGGTACACGCCGAAGAACGTGCGCCAGGGTCCCGCGCCGTCGAGTTGCGCGGCTTCCCCCAGTTCCGTCGGGATCCCCATGAAGTACTGCCGCATCAGGAACGTGCCAAACGCAGTGGGCAAAGCGGGCACGATGAGCGCCAGAAGCGTGTCGGCGAGCCCCATCCCCCTCACCAGCATGAACACCGGCACGATCGTCACCTGCAGCGGAACCATCATGGTCGCGAGGATCAACGCGAACAGCAGCTTCTTGCTGCGGAACTCGAACTTCGCGAAGACGTAGCCGGCCATCGCGGCGGAGAGCATCTGCCCGGCGGCGACGAGCATCACCACGAGCGCGCTGTTCCAGGCATACAGCCAGAGCGGGATCTTGGTGAAGACGTCTGCGAAGGCTCCGAAGCCCACGGTGACCTCTTGGGTGACGCTGTCGGTCGGCGACAGCGCCGTGATCAGGGTCCAGACGACGGGACCGAGGGTCAGCAGGGCCGCGAGTCCGAGCAGGGCGAACTTGCCGCCCGTGCCGAGGGTGTAGAGCCAGGAACGCTTCGTAACCACTGTCGTTGTCATGATGGGCCTCACCCGTAGAAGACGAATCGGCGGCTCAGCCGGAACTGGATGGCCGTGACGAGCATGATCAGAAGCGTCAGCACGATTCCGATGGCGGAGGCGCCGCCGAAGTCGAGCTCCCGGAAGGCGGATTCGTAGATCACCATCACGGCGGTGCGCGTCTCATCACCGGGCCCGCCGCGGGTCAGGACCCACGGCTGGTCGAAGATCTGCAGTGCGTTGATGATGGCCATGACCGATGCGACCAGCAGGGTCGGGCTCACCAGCGGCAGCGTGATCATGCGGAACTGGGTCCACCCGGCCGCGCCGTCGAGCGAGGATGCCTCATAGACCTCGCTCGGGATCGCGGCGAGCCCGCCGATGAAGAGGAGGAACGTGAAGCCGAAGTTCTGCCACACGTAGACCAGCAGCACCACGACCTTCGCGCCGAACCCGGTCGTCAGCCACCCGACGTCGGCGATGCCGATCAGGTTGAGTGTCTGGTTCACGAGCCCGAATTCCTGGTTGAACAGGTACGCCATGATCAGGGAGACGGATGCGGCCGAGAGGATCAGCGGAAAGAACAGCGACGATCGGAAGAAGGTACGCAGCCACGTCGGCATCTTCGATTGGACGAGCACGGCGAGCACCAGGGCTACGCCGAGCTGCAGGATGACGGCGACGATGACGAAGCCGATGGTGTTCAGGAACGACACCCGCACCGTCGGGTTGGCCACCAGGTCGACGAAGTTGTCGAATCCGACGAAGACCGGATCCGAGATGATGTCCCAGCGGAAGAAGGCCAGGACGAACGATCCGATGATCGGGACGAAGTTGAACAGCCCGAGGCCGATCAGGGTGGGTGCCAGGAAGACCCAGATGATGGACCGGCCTGAGCGGGCGACCGTGCCGGTCTCGCTCCGCGCTCCGGGCGGCACGGTGAGTGTGCGGGTGCTGTCTGCGGACATCAGTTTCCCCTCAGTGCGAGTTCGAGATCCCGCTGCATCGTCTCGAGCCCGCGGCGGACGCCGGACGGACCGTTCGTGATGGTCGACACCACGTTCTTGAGCAGCGCGGACTCGACGGCGGCCTGCTGCGGAGGCGCCGGCATCGGACCTGTGTCGGGGAACTTGTCGAGAGTGTCGTAGAAGACCTCCCAGTGCGCGGGCCCCACCCCCGCGCCGTACAGCTTCGTGTTCAGGGAGCGACGAGGGAGTGACGAATCGGGCTTCGGGTGGGCGATCGTCATGCCCTCGACCGAGACGCAGTACTTGAGCCATTCCCACGCCTCGTCCTTGCGGGGCGAGGTCTCCATGATCGCGTAGCCTCCCGCCCCGAACTGGTGCCGTTGCCCCGACATCCTCGGAAAGTAGGTCACGTCGTAGGCGTCGTTCGCGACGCCCGCTTCCTCGAGGCCGCTGACCCAGAAGCCTCCCGCGGGGGTCATTCCGACCGAGCCGGTGGAGAACAGGGAGACCAGCTCGTTTCCGCCCCCCTGTGCAGGGTTCGCGGCGAGCCCCTCCGAGACCATCCGCTCGAGCACCGAGAAGCTCTCGACGGCGTGCTCGTTGAGAGCGTCAGCCTGCTTCCACACGTAGCCGCCGCTGCGTGCCGGCTGGTCGGGGTAGAAACGGTCCCACAGCCAGTCGCCGCCGCTCGCCTTCTCCTCGTGCAGGAAGCTCGTGTTGTTCACGTACAGCCACGGGACGACGCCGCCCCACAGCCGGTTGTTCCAGAAATACGGCAGGAACTGCCCCGAGGCGCTCTTCTTCATCGCACGGGCAGTGCCGAGGAAGTCCTCCAGCGTCCAGTTGTCGGCGGGGCGCTCGAGCCCCGCACGCTCCATCGCCGTCGTGCTGTAGAAGACGTTCGCCGCATTGAAGTTGTCGGGCATCTGGAACAGGCTGCCCTGGTACATGAACGCCTCGATGAGGGTCGGGTTCACGTCGTCGAAGTACTCCTGCATCTCCGATGCGTCTCGGCGCACATAGTCGTCGAGCGGGTGCGCGAGACGCGAGGCGAAGAGCTGCGCACCCTCCGTCGCGACCGTGACGACGTCGGGCGGCGTGCCGGCTGCGATCATCGTGAGGATCTTCGCGAAGTACTCGCTCCAGTCCTGTCCCTGGATGGCGACGATGCGCACCTCGACGCCGGGGTGCTTGCGCTGGAAGCCGTCGACCAGCGCCTGACGCGCCACCGCGTCCTGCGCGGTGCCGAAGAGGGCGACCGTCAGAGTGTCCTTGCCGCGTCCCGGGATGTCAGTTCCGGTGAGCCTCGGCCACGAGACGACGGTGCCGACGATGCCCAGTCCGATCGCGCCGAACAGAGCCCTGCGAGTGAGATCAACCACGATGTTCTCTCCTGAGTGAATGACTTCGCGGCGAGGGAAACGGGCCCTGACCGCCGAAGCTAAATTGATTCAGCATCGCCGAGGTTAGCATCGCCGATGTGTTGCCGCAACGATTTTGCTAAATCAATTCAACCTGAGTGGTTCCGCGGCATCCCGTGCACTGCCTAAGCTGGAGATGTCACGACAGGAGGACGCCGGTGCCGAAGAACGTCGATCGCAGGCCGACGCTCGCCGACGTCGCCGCGCTCTCGGGCATGTCGAAGACCGCCGTCAGCATGATCCTGAACGACCGGCCGGGCTCACGTCTGTCCGCCGACGCCGCCCGCCGGGTCCGCGCCGCCGCAGAGGAGCTCGGCTACCGGCCGAATCCCGCGGCGCAGAGCCTGCGTCTCGGCAAGACGAAGACTCTCGGCTTCATCTCCGACCAGATCACCGTGACCCGCTACGCCTCCGAGATGATCCGCGGCCTGCTGTCCGCGGCGAAGGAGCATGGCCACACCGTTCTGATCGCCGAGACGGAGGGCGACGACGCGAAGATCTCGGACGAGATCCAGGCGATGATCGACCGCCGGGTCGACGGCATCCTGATCGGACTCCTCGGCGCCCGCATGATCGAGGTGCCCGAGACACCCGCCGACGTGCCGGTCGTGATCGTCAACGGCACGTCGACGACGGGGCACCCTTCCGTGCTCCCCGACGAACGGGTCGCCGGTCATGCGATGGCGCGCCTGCTCACAGACGCCGGGCACCGACTCGTCGGGGTGATCGGCAACAACCCGCGCGCGGTCTCGTCCCCCCTGCACTCGGTGACCATCGGCCCGAGATTCGACGGCATCCGCGCCGCGTTCGCCGAGGCCGGCGTCGATCCGCTCATCATCGACGTCCCGGAGTGGAACCCGGACATCGGATACACGCGGACGCTGCAGATGCTCGACGCGCACCCCGACATCACGGCGATCCTCGCAGGCAACGACGGCGTGGCATTCGGCACCTACCAGGCGATCGCCGAGCGCGGGCTACGAGTTCCCGACGACATCTCGGTCGCCTCGTTCGACGACGAAGAGCTCGCCAGCTTCCAGCGACCGGGGCTCACGACCGCGCGGCTCCCGTACGACGTGATGGGTCGCACGGCGGTCGAGATGCTGCTCGGCGAGCGCCCCCTCGACGCCGTGCTGATCCCGATGCCGGTCATCGAACGGGCCTCGATACGAGGCCTTGATCGAGCAGCCGAGATTCATTCAGGCGAATCCATCTCCGTGAGACAGGCGTAGGCTGGAAGCCGAGGACGGACCGTCCGAGAAGATCTCCCGGCACCGTGACCGTCCGAGAGAGGAGCCACTCGTGGCTCAGTACGACGTCTCGAACCGCTCGGCGATCGTGACGGGAGCAGGCAGCGGAATCGGACGCTCGACCGCGCTGCTGCTCGCCCAGAACGGCGCATCCGTCGTCGTCAACGACCTGAACGCGGACAACGCGAACGCGGTCGTCGAAGAGATCCGCGCCGCCGGCGGCACCGCCGAGGCATCCGTCGGAGATGCGACCGACACCGACTGGATCGCCAGCTCGGTCGAGCTCGCGAACACGCTCGCCCCGCTGCGCATCGGCGTCAACAACGCCGGCATCGGCGGAGCATCCGCCCCCACGGCCGAATACGACGACGAGGCGTGGGACAAGGTCATCTCGATCAACCTCAACGCCGTCTTCCGCAACATGAAGGCGCAGATCCCGTCGATCCTCGCGAACGGCGGCGGCTCGGTCGTCAACATCGCGTCGATCCTCGGCAGCGTCGGCTTCGCCGGCTCTCCCGCCTACGTCGCCGCGAAGCACGCGGTCGTCGGCATGACCAAGTCGGCCGCACTCGAGTACTCCGCCCAGGGCGTGCGCGTGAACTCGGTCGGCCCCGGCTTCATCGACACCCCGCTGCTCGCCACCATGGGCGACGAGGCAAAGGCATTCCTCGTGAGCAAGCACCCGATCGGCCGTCTCGGCCAGGCCGACGAGGTCGCGAACCTCATCGCCTTCCTCGCCAGCGACGCCGCCAGCTTCATCACCGGCAGCTACCACCTCGTCGACGGCGGCTACACCGCCCTCTGAGGCTCGGCCGCCGCGCGCCTCTCAGCGCTGGGCCCGTGTGCAGGACGAAAGCACGGATGCGGGACGAGATCGACCATCTCGTCCTGCATCCGTGCTTCGGTCCTGCATCCGGCACCGACCTACCCGTCGACACCGGACCAGGGCCTGCATCCGGCACCGACCTACCCGTCGACACCGGACCAGGTCACCTCGGAGTTCCCGCCCCGAGGAAGTCAGGCGAGGCGGTCCAGCCGCAGGGTCGCCGTCGCGCTGTGCGCGGCCATGCCCTCCGAGTCCGAGATCACCTGCACGGCGTTGGCGAGCTCGGGCGTCGCCTCGCGGCTGATGCGCTGATACGTCAGCGGCTTGAGGAACCTCGACACCGAGAGACCCGCGCTGTGCTTGGCCCCACCGGCTGTCGGCAGCACGTGGTTCGTACCGGCCATCCCCTTGTCCGAGTACGCGACAGTGCTCCACGGCCCGAGGAAGATCGAACCGTAGTTGCGCAGGTTCTCGTGGTACCAGTCGTCGTCGGCGGTGAGCAGTTCGAGGTGCTCGGGGGCGAGGTCGTCCATGAGGGCGACTGCGGTCTCTCGGTCCTTCACGACCGTGACCACGCCGTAGTCGCGCCAGGCAGCCCCGGCGATATCGACGGTCGCGAGCGTCTCGAGCTGTCGCTCGATCTCGGCGATCACAGCATGCCCGTGCTCTTCGGATGTCGTGATGAGCGCGGCGGGCGAGTTCGGCCCGTGCTCCGCCTGGCCGAGCAGATCCGCCGCGACCAGCACGGGGTCGGCGGTCTCATCGGAGATGACGGCGACCTCGCTGGGCCCTGCCAGCAGGTCGATCGCCACAGTGCCGAAGAGCTGGCGCTTGGCCTCGGCCACGAACGCGTTGCCCGCGCCCACGAGCATGTCGACGGGCAGGTCACCGAGCAGCCCGTACGCCATGGCGGCGAGCGCCTGCACGCCACCGATCACGAACACCCGGTCGACACCCGAGAGATGTGCGGCATAGACGACGGCGTCGTTCGCCGCGCCATCGGGCTGAGGAGGAGTGCACGCGATGACGGTGGGCACGCCCGCAGCCTTCGCGACACCCACGGTCATGAAGGCGCTCGCCGTGAGCGGGAAGCGCCCGGCCGGAAGGTAGGCGCCCACGCGTGAGACCGGGATGTACTTCGCGCCCGTCACGATGCCGGGAACGAACTCGGTCTCGAAATCGGTCAGATGCTCGCGTGATGCGCGGGCGAAAGCCTGGGTGCGCTCCGCGCCGAGCTCGATCGCCGCACGGAGGTCGGGAGCGAGGCGGTCACCACTCGTGGCGATCTGCTCGGCGGTGAGCTCGATGTCGGTGCCCTGATAGTTGTCGAGCTTGCGGGCGTAATCGAGCACCGCATCCATGCCGCGCTCGCGGATGTCGGCGAGCATGCTCGTGACGGTCTCGATCACTGCCGGATCCCGCTGCGCGGCGGGGGCATCGATGAGCGGGGTCTTGAGGTGTCGGAAGTCGCCGTCGAAGCGGGCGAGGACGGCAGAGGAGTAGCGCATGCAGGAAGGCTAGATCCGCCGCATCCACGAGACAACCCTGATGGTCCGTGGTGATCCATCGGGTTTACCATTGGATATGACCATCACGCAGCTGACCGCCTTCCTCGCTGCACTCGATGACGGCTCGTTCACCGCGGCGGGCAGGAGCCTGGGCATGACTCAGGCCTCGGTGTCAGAGCTCGTCGCGCGGCTCGAACGCGAACTCGGCGTCACTCTCTTCGCGCGCGGCAGTCGACGCCTCGTGCCGACGGCCGCTGCACTCGAACTGCGCCCCCACGCGGCGCAGGCAGTGAGCGCGGTGCAGAACGGGATCGACACCATCCACTCGCTCACCTCGCTGGACCGCGGCACCTGCACGTTCGGCGTGCTGCGCAACGCGGCGTATTACGCGCTGGCAGACCTCGCAGAGACCTTCCATCACCGGCATCCGAACGTGCGGCTGCGGCTGGTCGGCATCAACTCGGCGCACGTGGCGCGCTCGATCGCCGCAGGAGAACTCGAGGCCGGGCTGCTCGTGCTGCCGGTCGACGAAGACGGCCTCGAGGTGCGCCCGCTCTTCCGCGACGAGGTGCTCTACGCCTCGGCCACACGGCCACCAGAAGCAGGCGCCGTCACGGTCGACGAGGTCGCCGAAGCCAAGCTGGTGCTCTACGACGCCTTCGCCGGATGGGACGACCCCACGAGGCGCCAGCTGCTCGAACGCGCACGGCTGCGCGGGCTCACCATCGAACCCGCGGTCGAGGTCGAGCACGTCGAGACAGCACTCAGCCTCGTCGCCGCAGGCACGGCCGACACGATCGTGTCCCGCTCAATCGCCGAATCCGAAGCGTTCCCCGTCGGCATCCGTACGTTCCCGTTCGCCGAGCCGATGCACGACACGATCGCGCTCGTGCAGCGCGAGGGCGTGCTGCTCTCACCCGCGACGCAGAAGCTCGCCGAGCTGGCAGAGCGGATGCTGCGCGAACGCCTTCCGGAGCATCAGGGGCGCACGGCCCTCGGCTGAGGCCGACTCCGGGTGGGCGGGCGGCGCCGCCTCGCCAGCCCACCGCACGCCGTTTGCAGGACGAGAGCACGGATGCAGGACCAGATCGGCGATGCCACCCTGCATCCGCGCTTCGGTCCTGCATTCGGCACGGGTCAGGACACGACCGGCACGGGGTCAGTTCCTGCATCCGTGCTCAGGTCCCACATCCGGCACGGGGTCAGGTCCGGCACCCGGCACGGGGCCGGACTTCACATACCCGCTCAGTACAGGTCGGCCCGACGGTCGGCGAACAGGTCGTTGTGCGGCGGCAGCGCCTTGCTGCGAACGGCGTCCAGCGACAGCACAGCCGTCGCCCCCATCACGGCGCGGAACGCGACGATCCAGCCCTGCTCGTCGATGATCGCCGTGCCGTCGGTCCACGCGACCCCGCGCTCGGAGCCCCAGCGGTCGGCGATCACGACCGGCAGCCGCGACGACCGCGCAGACGCCATCGCCTGGATCAGCTCGGGAGCGTGTTCGCCCTCAGGGCGAGGGACGAGTGGCCAGTTGACGGGCAGCGCGAGCACATCGGCACCGGCGAGGGCGAGGCGGCGGGGCACCTCGGGGAACTCGTTGTCGTAGCAGAGCGCCACCCCGAGGCGCCCGAACGGAGCCTCGACCACGATTCCGGCCTCGGAGCCAGTGTCGAAGACGAGCTTCTCGTCACCCCACAGGTGCGACTTGCGGTAGTCCGCCAGGCGCACGTCGTGGGTGAGCACGGCGGCGGTGTTGAAGAGACGGTCGCCGTCGCGTTCCGCGTAGCCGACCACGACGACGGCATCCTCGGGGATCGCCTCCTGCAGCGAAGCCCATCGAGGGTCGTCGGCAGCCATCGCCGCCTCGCGCGCCTCCTCCGGATCGGCGAACACATAGCCGCTGATGGCGAGCTCGGGCAGCACGATCAGCTCCGCCCCGCGACGAGCGGCCGCCGAGATCGCCGAACGGATGCGGTCGAGGTTGCCGTCCAGATCGCCGATCAAGATCTCGGGCGACAGCGCCGCGACGCGCAGCCCCCCGGCATCCGCTGCACCCGCACCATCCGCGGAGACGCCGGGGCGCGAGGAGCCGGCAGCCCCTCGCGCCCCTGTCGTCTCAGTCATCTTCGGTGGCGGTGACCATCACTCCGAGCGGGGCCAGGTAGCCGTTGGGGTCGATGGTCCAGTCGGCGGCAGCAGCGGCCTCGACGACCTCGGGAGCCCACTCGAGGTAGACGCGGTCGTCGCCGCCGTTGATCACGAGGACCGTTCCGGTGCCGGTCTCATCGCCCTCGACGCAGACATACGAACGCCAGCTGCCCTCGGGCACCGAGAACGTGTCGCCGGCGCCGAGCGTGACCGCGGTCGACGGGTCGCCGTTGAGGGTGACCTCCCAGCGACCGGTCTTGAACAGCAGCGCCTGCGTCTTGTCGTGCCGGTGGCGCAGCACACCCTGCCCCGCCTCGGCTCGCACCCACGCGAGGTTGAACGAGTGGGGCTCGGTCACGTTCGGTACCTGGCGACGGTTCTCGCTCATGCCGTACCCGATCGCGGTGGCCAGTTCGACACGACCGCCGTCGACCGCTGCACAGAGCAGCGCCGCCGCCGAGTACTTGCGGTCGCCCGGCTGGATCACGCGCGAGCGCATGTCCTCGACCGTGTAGGTCGTGAGCTCGTCGATGTAGTGCTGCTTCATCGGCGTGATCAGCGGCACGTCGTCGGGCAGCACGTCGCCCGCGACCGTGTCGATGAGCTTGTTGTCGGCCGTCAGGTGCAGCCCGTACGACTCGGCCTCGCGCAGCACCGAGGGGCCCCAGATGATGCCGCCGTTGTCGTCGCGACCGAGCACCGTGTAGAGGATGCCGTCATCCGGCCCCTCGTTGGTGAAGCCGCGGAAGATCCACGTGGGGATCGTGACGATGTCGCCGTCGTGGCTGATGTACTCGCCCTGCTTGCCGTCTACGCCCCACCGGAGTCGGAACTCGCCGCCGAGGTTGATGAAGACCTCCGCGGTGAAGTGCAGGTGCAGGTTGTTCGAGATCCCGTTCGGCATGCCGGCCGCGCCGGTGTTGAAGCCGTGGTTGACCTCGAGGTTCACGTACTGGCTGGCGTTCTGCGAGACACCGGCTCCGATGAAGGAGTAGTTCTCCTTGCGGTCGGACCCCGGGGTGCGGCAGTCGATGAACGCCGAGTTGCACGGCACCCAGTCGGAGCGACGGATGGTGCGGCGTTCGATCTCGTTCGCGTCGACGATGACGTCGGCCGCGTCGACGATGGCGTTGCTCATTTCTTCTTCTCCTAGTCGATCAGTCGTTGATCAGTAGATGTTGCTGAAGGCGGCGGGCTCGTCGCCGCGGGCGCCGGCGATCTGAGCGCGCAGCGCGATGTCGTCCCACAGGCGTACCTCTTTGACGAGGGCCCCCTGGTGGAAGGTGAACTGCGAGATGCCAATCAGGTCGACCGGCTTGCCGGTGAGGCTTCCGTAGTTGGGGGCGCCGTTGTAGTCGCCGACGAACTTCCACGTGACGGCGACCCGGAGGCCCGCATACCGCACGTCGTAGTTGGTCTGGATGTCGCGGATCTCGAACTGTCCGGCAGGGAATGACTCGAGGAACCGCAGCAGCGCGCGCCGGTACCCCTCGGGGCGGATGACGACCCGGTTGCCGACCGTGAGCAGCACGAGGTCGCGGTGGAAGAACTTCTCGACCTTCTGCAGGTCGCGCTCGTTCCAGACCGTCTGGATCATGTCGATCACGGTCTCGACCTCGGCACGATGGTCGTCGGGCCGGACACCCGAGTCGCCCTTCGCGATCGGGTCGACCGGCGCCGACTCGAGCCATGAGCCCGAGTAGCCGCGGAAGGCCTGCGCACGCGCGAGCTCATCGAGGTCGTCGCCCCGCTCGAGCGCGCCGGCGAGCGAGTCGCGCACGACCCACTCCTCCACCATGCGGCCCTTGCGATAAAGGCAGTTGGCGATCGTGCGACTGTGGGATGACGTCTGCAGATGGCCCGAGAGCACCAGGTGCGAGCTGAGGAACGCATCGTCGCCGCGCGCCTCCCAGATCACGTCTTCGGCTTGGCCGGTGCGGTCGGGCGTCGCCGAGATGCGCATGAGCGTTCCCTCGATGACCTCCTGACGCGTGGTCGATGTGCCGTAGGCGCCGTGCACGATCGAGTCGGGCTCGTAGTTTTCACGGATGAAGCTGATCGACCGATCGACCCAGATCAGATCGGTGACTTCACGGATGAAGTCGTCGGGGTCTTTGTACGGCAGGTAGGCAACCGGGTCGAGAGACACGCTTTTCACTCCTTCGAGATGCGAAGCTGCGGTTCATCGGTGATCGCTGGCTTCGTCTCCGTCAGTGTATGCGTATGCACAAACGGACGCAAGAGACGATCCTGCGCACACGGTGATCATCGCCGGGAGGCGAGGTCAGTCGGCGCGCACGGCCGCGAGAGTGCTGCGGGAGACGAACACGGACTCGAAGCGCGTCTTCTCGAGTTCGGCCTGCGGGTCCTCGATGCGACGCACGATGAGGTCTGCGGCCGTGCGAGCCATGCCGGCGATGTCATAGCCGATCGTGGCCAGGTCGATGATCGGCCAGGCCGCCTCCGGCAGGTCGTCGAATCCGAGGATCGAGAGATCGTCCGGCACCCGCAGACCCGCGCGGTGGGCGGCGTTCAGCGCTCCGTAGGCCACCACGTCATTGCCGCAGAACAGCAGAGTCGGACGGTCGCCGCCCGCGAGGATCTCGGATGCCGCCGCTTCGCCCTCCGCGGCCCCGTAGGGCACACGCCGGACATCGCTCTCGTTCAACGCGACACCCTCCGCGGCCAGCGCGTCGCGCAGTGCCGCCTCCCGACTCTGCGCCGTGCTCGTGTTGCTCGGCCCCAGCACCGCGCCCACCCGCGTGTGCCCCAGTTCCACAGCTCGCCGAACAGCGTCTCGATATCCGGGTCCGGGGTCGACCACCGTGGCATCCGCCTCGACGAACGAGCCGGTGCGGTTGAAGTACACGAACGGCAGGCCACGGTCCTTCAGACGCAGCGGCGCGACGGACTCGACCGTGGTGGTCGCGAGGATCACGCCGTCGAGCCCGTTGGCGAGCAGACGCTCGACGATCGTGTCGTTGTCGGCCGACTCGGTGTGCAGCATGAGCTGGTAGCCGAGAGCCTCGAGCTCCCTGTGCACCGGGGCGATGATGTGCGAATAGAACTGGTTGTCGAGATCGGTCAGCAGCAGGCCGATGCGCCGGGTGCGTCCGGACGACAGGGCACGCCCCGCTTCGCTCGGCACGTAGCCCAGCAGCTGGGCCGCTTCGCGCACTCGAAGCTTCGTCGCCTCGGACACCCGCGCATCGTCGCGCAGTGCGCGTGACACCGTCGGCTGCGAGACACCCGCCAAGCGGGCCACATCACGACTCGTGACGACCATCTGGCGCCTCCCCCTCGATCTCACGGATTCTACTGCTCTTGACGCCCGAATGCATACGCGGTCATAATCAGCACATACGTATGCAACGGAAGGAAGGGCCATGCCCCTGCATCTCAAGACCGCGCCGACGAAGACGTTCGCGGACACCGCTCAGCAGGACGTCGCCGAGCGGGTGAGAGGAATCATCGGCGACATCCGCGAGAGCGGCGACGCCGCCGTGCGACGGTACGCCGAGCAGTTCGACAACTGGAGTCGCGACTCGTACCGACTCTCCGACGACGAGGTCGCCCAGATCATCGGCACGCTCGACGCACAGGTCATCACCGACATCGAGTTCGTCCAGAGTCAGGTGCGGCGGTTCGCTCAGGCGCAGCGCGATTCGCTCGTCGACATCGAGGTCGAGACGCTTCCAGGGGTGTTCCTCGGCCAGAAGCATGTTCCCGTGCAGGCCGCGGGGGCGTACATCCCCGGCGGCAAGTACCCGCTGACGGCGGCCGCACACATGACGATCATCACCGCCAAGGTGGCCGGCGTGCCCCGCGTGGTCGCGTGCACCCCGCCCATCCGCGGCGAGATCCCCGCGGCGACCGTGGCCGCGATGAAGATGGCCGGTGCAGACGAGATCTACATCCTCGGCGGAGTGCAGGCCGTCGCGGCGATGGCCGTGGGCACCGACACGATCGAGCCGGTGAACATGATCGCAGGGCCGGGCAACGCCTACGTCGCAGAGGCCAAGCGGCAGCTGTTCGGCGAGGTCGGCATCGACCTGTTCGCCGGCCCCACCGAGATCCTCATCGTCGCCGACGAGCACGCAGACCCGTTCTTCACCGCGGTCGATCTGCTGTCTCAGGCCGAACACGGCCCCGACTCCCCTGCGGTGCTCGTCACGACCTCGCAGACGCTGGCCGAAGAGGTCATGGACTGGATCGAGAAGATCCTTCCCGGCATGCCGACCCGCGATTACGCGGGACCCGCCTGGCGGGACTGGGGTCAGGTGATCGTCGCCGACGACCTCGACGAGGCCTACCGGATCGCCGACGACTTCGCCTTCGAGCACGTGCAGATCTTCACCCAGAACCCGCGCGAGGCCCTGACGAAGATGCATGACTACGGCGCGCTCTTCCTCGGCGAGAACACCTGCGTCTCGTACGGCGACAAGGTGATCGGCACGAATCACGTGCTGCCGACGCTCGGTGCCGCGCGCTACACGGGCGGGCTCTGGGTGGGCAAGTACCTGCGCACCGTGACGTACCAGGAGGTGCAGAACACCGAGTCGTCTGCCGAACTCGGTGCCGTGTGCGGTCGCGCTGCACGGGTAGAGCTGTTCGAGGGGCATGCTCGGTCCGGGGATGCGCGCGCCTGGCGGCATGCCGGCACCGAGTTCGCCTGGATCGACGAGAGCCACGCCGCAGTCGGCGCGGAGACGCGGTGACCGACCTCGCCGGTCGCACTGCCGTGGTCACCGGCGGCGGCAGCGGACTCGGGGCGGCGATCGCCCGGGCGCTGCACGCCGCCGGCGCCCACGTCGTGCTGGTCGGTCGCGACGCCGAGAAGCTCGATCGGGTCTCGGCCGACCTGGGCTCGCGGGCGCGGGGGATCGCGTGCGACGTCGCCGACCCGGCATCCGTCGAGGCGCTGCGCGAGCAGCTCGTCGGCACCGAGGTGTCGATCCTCGTCAACAACGCCGGCATCCCTGGTCCGGTCGCGGCCCTCACCGACATCCATGTCGCCGACTGGGACGAGGTCTTCGCCGTCAACGTGCGCGGTACCTTCCTGCTCTGCAAGGCGCTGCTGCCCGGAATGGTCGAGCGCGGCGACGGCGACGTGATCAACGTGGCATCCGTGTCCGGCAAGCGTCCGCTGGCGCATCGCACGCCGTACTGTGCCTCGAAGATGGCCGTGATCGGGCTGACATCGACCCTCGCGTTCGAGGTCGGCCCCGCCGGTGTGCGCGTGAACTCGCTGTCGCCGGGTCCGGTGCAGGGGCCGCGCATGGAGCGCAACTTCCGCCTCGAAGCCGAGAGATCGGGCACGAGTGTCGGCGATGCCGAGCAGGCCTTCGTCTCGCGCGCAGCGCTCGGCCGCATGGTCACCGAAGACGAGGTGGGCGCGGCGGTCATCGCGATGCTCGGGATGCCGGGCATGTGCGGTGCCGACATCGACCTCTCGGCCGGGATGGTGGCGTGATGCCGTCGCTGCGCGCCAGGGCCCGGGCGGGCGAGAAGCTGATCGGCGCCCTGCTGCGGATGCCGTCGGAAGAGCTCGTCGAGATGCTCGCTGTCGCGGAGTTCGACTTCGTGCTCATCGACTGCGAGCACGGACCGGCCGACCTCGTCGCCCTGCGCCAGCACATCGCGCTCGCACAGGTGCACGACGTGCCGGTGATCGTGCGGGTCGGCGAAGGCGACCGGGGGCAGATCCTGCGGGTGCTCGACCAGGGCGCAGAGGGCATCCTGGCGCCGCACCTCGATACGACGACGGATGCCGAGGCGTTGGTGTCCGCGTCGATGTATCCGCCCGTCGGTGACCGAGGCTTCGCGACCTACAGCCGTGCGGGGCGCTTCGGGCTCGTCGACCCCGCGCAGCACCGCGACTGGTGGCTCGAGAACACGCTGGTGCTCGGCATGATCGAGTCGCCCCGCGGAGTCGCGAACGTCGATGCGATCATCGCGGTGCCGCGACTCGATGGCATCATGGTCGGTCCTGCCGACCTCGCGGCCAGCTCCGCCCCCGAGGATCTGCCGGTGCCAGAGGCGATCGCTGCGGTGCATTCCGCCCTGGCTCGGGCCGGCTCGCTGCGCATGGACATCGTCGGAACCAGGGATGCCGCCAGCGCGGCCTTCGTCGACGGCGCCGACCTCGTGGTCTACAACCTCGCATCCTCGCTCATGGCGCATCTGCGCGGTCTCGCGACACCCGCGCGCTGAGCACGCCCGCGCGCTGAGCGACGCGGGGTGAGCGACCGCGCTGAGCGACCGGGCTGAGCGGATCTCTGCCATCCGAGGACCCCGCCCACCCCGTCGGGAGGAGAACACCCCGTCGGGAGGAGATTCCCCCGGATTCTCTCCTCCCGAGAGGGAGTTCTCCTCCCACGAGGGCGTCGGCGCGATGACTCCCGCACCAGTGGCTCAGAGTCGCTGCTGCGACATCCACGACCGCACGAGACGCCCGAACTCACGCGGCCGCTCGAGTGGCAGCAGATGACCGGCATCCAGTGTCACGAGCCGTGCGTCTGGCATCGCCGACACGATCTCGGTGTGGAAGTGCGGCGGGCATATGACGTCGTCGAGCCCTGACACCACGAGCGTCGGCATCGGCAGGTCGGGCAGGCGGGCGAGCAGATCGGTGCGCGTGAGCTGCATCCGCAACTGCGCCCGCAGCCGCTCCAGGCCTGTCTCTTCCCCCATGCTCAGCGTCCGCTGCACCAGATCTGGTCGGTCGCGCACGAGCGCCTCCCCGAGAAGCGGAGAGAGGATGCTCTCCTGCAGCCCCCTCGGTTCGCCGCCCTCGTCGAGCTGCGCGAGCCAGTCGCCCCATCCTGCGCGCTGCGCATCGGTCGGCGTCTTGGCGTTGGTCGAGACGAGGCAGAGCCCCGCGACACGTGACGGCGCGGCGAGCGCGAGTGCCATGCCGACGATGCCGCCCAGGGAATGCCCCACCACCACGAACCGATCGGGCAGCCCGTCGAGGAGCGCCGCGACCTGATCCGTGATGGTGGGGCGATCCAGCAGTGGCCGGATCGCCCCGTCGAGTCCGCCGTCGGCCCAGAGATCAGCGGTGCAGTTCATGCCGGCGAGCAGCACGAGCGGCGGGGCTGCGACCGGCACGTCAGCCCTTCACAGCACCGTCGCTGAGGCCGGCGACGAGGTACTTCTGCGCGATGAATGCGATCACGAACACCGGGATCGTCAGCAGCATGGATGCCGCTCCCGCCTGTTGCAGCATCGGCAGAGTCTGCCCGAGCTGCGTCGCGATGAAGACCGGCACGGTCTTGGACGAGGTGTCGGTGAGCACGAGCGCAGTCAGATACTCCTGGAACGCGAAGAGGAACACGAAGATCCCGGCGGTCAGGATGCCCGGGCCCATCAACGGGATCATGACCCTGCGCAGCATCCCGATCCTGGTGCAGCCGTCGATCATGGCGGCTTCGTCGAGCTCCTTGGGGATCTCGGCGAAGAAGTTGCGCAGCAGCCAGATGGTGAATGGCTGGTTGATCGCGACCAGGGCGATCGCCAGGGCGAACGTGGTGTCGTAGATGCCGAGCGCTCGACTGATGTCGTACATCGGCAGCACCACGGCGAAGCGGGGCAGCGCGCGGAAGACCAGGGCGACCACGAGCAGCAGAGCCGAGACGTAGCTCGGGAACCGCGAGAGCGCATACGCCGCGGGGATGCCGATGACAAGGGCGATCACCGTCGAGACCACTGCCACGACGAGGGTGTTGATCAGGTAGTCGGCGAAGTACGTGGTCTCCCAGAGGTCGACGAACGCCTGCAGCGTCGGCTGGTAGTCCCAGAGCACGGGAGGGTTCGAGAAGGCGACGTCGGTCGGCTTGGTGACCGAGAGCATCATCCAGATGAACGGGCTGAGCATCACGATGCAGAGGATCGCGAGGAGCAGGCCGGTGATGACCGGCGGACGGCTGGGGCCGCGGCGGCGGCGCTTCGACGCGCCGCTCGTGATGATGGCCCTAGTCGAGAGCTCGGAGGAGGTGAGACTCATCGTTCTGCCTTCGCTTCCTTGAAGATGTCGCGGATGAAGGGGATCAGCATCACGAGGATCAGGAGGATCGTGAGCACGTTGATCGCGCTGCCGAGCCCGAGCTTCTCCGCCCCGTCGGCGAACGCGACCGAATAGACGTAGAGCATGATCGACTCGTTGCCGATCGACTGCGCCTGCGGCGACAGCGGGATGAGGTTGTCGAACATCCTGAGCACGTCCATGATCGTGATCAGAGTCACGAATCCGAGCACGCCCTTGATCGTCGGGATGATCACATTGAGGTGGGTCTGGAACCCATTGGCGCCGTCGATCTTGGCGGCTTCCTTGAGCTCGGCCGGCACTCCCTGGAGACCCGCGAGGATGATCAGCATGGCGAACGGCAGCATGTGCCACACGGTGTTCGCGATCACCAGGATGCCGTTGGGCACCTGGTCGGTGAACCACAGCACCTGTGATCCGCCGAAGAAGCCGATCAGCCGGTTCACGACGCCGCCGAAGTTGTCGTCGAACAGCCACGAGAACGCGACGGCGCCGACGAGGTTCGGCAGCACGTACGACACCAGCATGATCCCGAGAACCAGCGGACGTGATGTCGTGATGCGGTTGATGCCGGTGGCGATGATGTAGCCGGCCACCAGCAGGATGATCGTCGTGATCACGGTGACGGTCACCGTGAAGAGAACCGCCTTGTGGAAGCGCGGGTCCGTGAGTGCGTCGGTGAAATTCGACAACCCCACGAAGGTTCCCGGCGTGCCGTATCGGACCTGCTCGAAGCTCCACTGCACCGTGCGCACCAGGGGCAGCACCAGCAGAGCGCACATCACCACCAGACTCGGGGCGAAGAGCAACCAGAATTCGCGTGCCTTCATGTTCGTCCCTCCTGAAAGGACTGCGGCCTGAACCTCGAGTTCAGGCCGCAGTCATCGACCGATGGTCGGGGTCAGCCGGCGATCTTCTCGCCGGCGGCCTGCATCTGCGCGAGTCCGTCGTCGACGGAGACGTTGCCGTTGAGGATCTCGACCAGGATCGGTCGGATCTCGTTGGTGATGTCGGCGATGACCGGCGACACGATCGGAGGTTTCGCCGAGGCGAGCGAGTCGTTCGCCGCGGCGCCGTAGGGAGAGTTCTCGTCGGTGACCATGCCCTCGCGCGCCGGGTAGGCGGCGGGGACCGACGCTGTCGACGCGTCTTCGCTGACGGCCGAGGCCATCATCACGAACAGCATGTCGTGGTCGAGCTTGGTGTTGAACGGGATGGACCAGCCATCGATCGACAGGCGGTTGTACGAGTACGCGGCGTCGTCGGAGATCTTCGGAGCACCCGCGAAGCCGAACGAGTCGGACAGCTTCGAGTTGGCCGGCAGGGTGAGGTCGATCATGCGTCCGGAGAACATGATGGACATCGCCGCGGTGCCGTTGAACATCTGCTGCTGCACCTTGGGCTGATCGAAGGTGGTGACCTGCGGGTCCATGTAGGGCTTCAGCGCGAGCATCGACTCGACGGCCTGCTTGGCCTCGTCGGTGTCGAGGGTGACCTCGCCGTCAGCGGTCACGAAGTCGGCGTCGACCGAGTTCATCGCGGCCTGGAAGCCGGTCGTCACGTCGCTCGTCGCGAGCCACGGGAGGGCGATCGGGTAGTCCATGAGGCCCTCGGCCTTGATCGCCTCGGCGGCGGCGATCATCTCGTCGAAGGTCGTCGGCACCTCGAGCCCGAGGTCTTCGAAGATGTCAGTGCGGTAGGCCATGACGAACATCTGCGCCTGCATGGGCAGCGCGTAGAGCTCGCCGTCGAACGACATGCCCTCGCGCATCGACTCGCTGATGTCACCGAGACCGTAGTCGTCGGCATACTTGTCGAAGAGATCGTTCAGCGGGACGAGCTTCTCGTCTTCAGCCAGACTCGGGATCACGAATCCGTAGGTCTCGACGATGTCGTACGTGCCGGTCTCGCCCGAGAGCGTGGCAGTGGTCTTGGTCACCTGGCCGCCGAAGTCGATCGGGTCGTGCTTCAGCGTGACGTCATCGGTCGAACAGCTCGAGACCATGGTGTCGGTGAAGGGGTCGATGGCGGAGGAGTTGTATGCGAGGACGTTGACCGTGGTCTTGCCCTCCGGAGCGGTGTAGTCGCACGACACCGTTGTCGCGTTCTCGTTGTCGGTGCGGGTCCCGGCGCCGCAGCTGGAGAGGGCGACCATGCCCACAGCTGCGAGGGCGAGTACCGGCAGTGCCCGATGCTTGATGTGTCCCATGTCGCTGATGGTATACGTATGCAACGGACTTAGGGAAGCCTACATTCCAGGAAACTTTAGGGATTGAATACGTATACTGCGGAAACGCGCGCCGGGGTGGGCCCGGACAGGTTCGGCATCCGCCCGCCGACGCCGACTAGCCCCGCGGTCGACGCTTCTCGAGCACACCGGCGAGCAGTACCGCGACCGCTGCCGCAGCCGGCGCCACGATCAGTCCGGCCCGCAGGCTCTCGGTGTCGGCGATGAAGCCCACGAACGGCGGCGAGAGCAGGAATCCGAGTCGCAGCAGCCACGACACGATCGTGAGGCCTGCCCCCGGCCGCAGACCCGGCAGCTCGTCCGCCGCATGCATGGCCGCTGGAATCAGCGTCGCGATGCCGAAGCCGACGGCGGCGAACCCGGCGATCGTTCCGGGCACGCTCGGGAAGAGGAGCGCGAGGGTCATGCCCGCCGCGGCGATCAACCCGCCGACGCGGGCCACGGCGCGCTGGCCGAACCGGTCGGTCATGCCGTCGCCCAGCATCCGTCCGATGAACTGCGCTCCCACCAGCGCGATGAATCCGAGGGGTGCGATCGCGGCCGCAGCACCGAGAGATTCGCTGAGGTAGAGGGTCGCCCACGAGTTGCCGGCGTCCTCGGCGATCGCCCCGGCCATCGCGATGAGGGTGAGCGCGATGAGGATCATCACGGTCCGCGGGCTCACACCACGGCGCACCGCGGTCTTCAGTTCGACCGGCTCGGCCGTCGCCTCGGCATCCGCCTCCTCGTCGCGACCGGGCAGGCAGAACCAGAGGGCGGTGAATGCGACAGCCGCGAACACCGCGGTCGAGATGCCCAGGTGCACGCCGAGCGGAAGCTGCAGCGCGATCGCCGCTGCGGCCATGCCGCCACCGAGCACGGCGCCGATCGACCAGATGGCGTGGAACGAGTTGATGATCGAGCGGCCGTAGCGCCGCTGCACTCGGAGCCCGTGCGCGTTCTGCGCGACATCGGTGACCGCATCGAAGGCCCCGCCGAGCAGCAGGGCGACCGCGAACAGGATGCCGGAGGGCGCGAGGGCTGCGGCGAGCAGCCCGAGTCCTGTTCCGATCGTTCCGATCACTGCGATCCGCGCCGAGCCGAATCGGCGGATCAGCACGGCCGCGAACAGTCCGGCGGCGATGGCGCCTGCCGGGAAGGCGGCGATCGCGAGGCCGTAGCCGGCGTTGTCGAGCTCGAGTGCCGCCTTGATCTCCGGGTACCTCGGCAGGATGTTGGCGAACAGCGCGCCGTTCGTGAGGAACAGCGCCGAGACGGCGATCCGCGCGCGACGGGTCGCCCGGTCCACGGCGGGCCGTCGAATCGATTCGATCGAAGTCATAGCAACGACGGTACACGCCACGGGCCGCCGTGGAAAATCGCCTCCGCGCAGCCGGGGCCGAGGCACCTCGACGCCGCGACCAGGGTCCGCGTCAGCCCAGCAGCGGTTCGACCCGAGCAGACTCCCCGACGCTCGCCGACGCCGCGGCGATCGCGGCCTTCGCGTCATCGAGACGGTCGAACTGACCGATGAACTCGGACTGCGCCCCGAACGCCCGGAAGCCCTCGCGGGGCGTCCCGGTGATCGACCCGAGGAACTGACGTCGGTCGTTGCCGACGTGGAAGCCGGGGTCGACCTCGACCCACAGCCCTCGAGGCCGCGAGGCTCCGCGAACCCGCGCACTCGTCGCCGCCTTCGCGGCATTCCTGATTCGTGCAGACATGGTTCACGCACTCATCGCGTGCAGGGTGCGAGACCCGTCGAGCGCGCGGGCGAACTCGTCGCGGGTGAGGTCGAGGCCTCCGCCGGAGCTCGCGGCGTTCATCATCGCGACCACCAGCGAACGATCGACATCCGTCTCCTCGGTCATGGAGAAGCGCAGAGGAATCGACGCGTGCACCCAGATCGTCTCGGCGACCCCGTCACCCATCGCGAGCGTCAGAGGAAAGGACTCGTTTCGCCGCAGCTTGGTCACGATCACGAGCCGCAGGTGCGTCAGCAGCCGATCGTCGACCTCGATCGGCGTTGCCGTGTTGCCGTACGTCAGGCGTCCCATGTGCTCTCCCTCAGACGAACATTTCCCTTGAGAGATAGATTACTAGGTTACCTAGCTAAATCATAGTCGAACCTAGGGAAGGTCGCCGATCTCCTCCGCCAGACGTCGCAGAAAGCGAGTGATCGCGTCGGTCTGATCCGGGGTGAACTCGCTGGCGAGCGACTCGATACGCTGCGTCAGCTCATCGGCCTGGGCGTTGAGGTCGCGGAGCGAGGGACGCAGCACCTTTGACCGAGCATCGGCAGGATGCGGCCCCACGACGATCTGACCACGCTCTTGAAGTCGACGCAGGAGGCTCGTGATCGCCGCCGTGCTGACGTTCAGGTGAGCGGCGAGTCCGCCCGGTGTGGCGGGGGCGTCGTCAGAGGCGTCGAGGATGTACCTCATCGCCTCTCGATCGGTGTCGTTCGGCGCACGCACGGCGGCAAGGCGTCGCCCGAACTGGGCCTCCGCCCTGCGGAGTTCATCGACACGTGCGACGAGTTCGGTCGCCCGTGTCGTCGTCTCGGTCCTGCTGTTCATGCGTCACCCCCTGACCCCTCCATGGTACTCGAGAAACAGGTAACCAGGTTGCCTAGTGAAATCCAATGCGACCAGCCACTCTTACGAGGTGAGATGATGGAATTCTGGGAAAGGGGAGTCATGGTCGAGCGATTCGCACTCGAAGATGCCGGGTACATCATGTACGCCGACATGATCGATCGCCTGCGCGCGGACTTTCCTTCCGTGCCCACGTGGCGGATCGACCAGATCGTCACGGCCGAGCATGACGCGATCACCGGTGGGATCCTGCGGATCGTGCCAGCCGAGGTCGAGTCCGGCGCGGCCGAGATGCTCGCACGCGAGGTGGAATCCCGTGGAAGTGAAGAAAGCCTGAGCGACGATGGCGAGGTGGCCTGATGGAGCGCCCTGAGGAGTTCGGCCGGTCGGGCTACTGGTACCCCGAGTCCGACAGCGCGAGCACGGTCGACGTTCTCAACATGCTGCGTCGCTACCGCTCGGCCGAGACGGCGATGCGGGCACGCACCCGCGTCTCGATGAAGATGAACGAGACCGACCTCGTAGCCCTGCGCTTCCTGCTGCGTGAGCAGCGCGCCGGTCGCATCGTCCGAGCGATCGACATCGCCCGCATGCTCGACATCTCCACGGCGTCGACGACGACGCTCATCGACCGCCTCGAGAAGGGCGGGCACGCGAAGCGAGAGCCGCATCCGACCGATCGGCGCGCAGGAATCGTGGTGCCGACGGTCAGCAGCGACGACGAGGTTCGCGAGACCCTCGGTGCGATGCACAGGCGGATGCTGGCGCTCGTCGACGAGATGAGCGACAAGGAACGCGCAGTGGTCACGCGGTTCCTCGCCGGCATGACCTCCGCCATCGAAGAGGCGTCGGATCTCGACCAGGAGCTGCGCGACGTCATCCGCTCGCACGAGGAATCCGAGTCCTCCGGCGAGTAATCGCCGAGAGCCGGCCGATGATCGGCCGGCCACCCGACGCTCCGATCAGGCCTTGCCGGCGTCGATGTTCGTCTGAGTGTCCGCCTCGCCCTCGGCATCCGCCGAGACGCTCTCCAGGCGCTCCGGGAACAGCTCGTCGAGATCGAGGTCGGGGTTCTCCTCCTGCGTCTCGACCAGCTCGACGGCCTCCTCGATCGTCTGCACGCTCGGCATCGCGCCGGGGAGGGGTCTGCGTGCGGATTCCTTGAGCACGATCACCGCGATGAAGCCGGCGATCGACGTGCCGATCACGTAGAACGCCGGAGCGAGCGACGAGCCGGTCAGCTGCACGAGCGCCTCCATCACCACCGGCGCGGTGCCGGCGAAGAGCGCGACGGCGAGGTTGTACGAGATGCCCATGCCGCCGTACCGCGACGACGTCGGGAAGAGCGCCGGCAGCGACGACGCGAGGTTCGCCACGTAGAACGTCACGGGGAAAGCGAGCAGCACGAGCCCGAGCAGGGTCGACCAGATCTCGCCGTGCATCATGAACAGGAACGACGGCACCGCCAGCACGATCGCCGAGATCGAGCCGATGAACAGCACCTTCTTGCGTCCGATGCGGTCGGACAGCTTGCCCGTGAGCGGGATGCAGAGGGCCATCGCCACGAGCACCGGCAGGGTGAGCAGGGTGCCGTGCACCTCGTCGTAGCCGAGTGTGCCGGTGAGGTACGTCGGCATGTAGGAGGTGAGCGCGTAGCCGACCGTGTTGGCGGCGGCGACGAGCACGAAGGCCGTCAGCAGCTCGCGCCAGTACGCGCGGATCAGTGCGAGGACGCCCTTGGGCGCATCCGCGGAGGCCTGTGCGTCATCAGCCGCGCGCTTCGCCGACTCCTGCGCCTCCTGGAACGCCGGAGTGTCTTCGATCTTGAGACGGAAGTAGATCGCGATGAGCCCGAGCGGCAGCGCGACGAGGAACGGGATGCGCCAGGCGAAGCCCTGCATCGTCTCGGCCGACAGCGTGAGCTGCAGGATCGACACGAACGCCGCGCCGATCGCGAAGCCCATGTACGAGCCGAGGTCGAGCAGCGAGGCGTAGAAACCGCGGCGCTTGTCCGGCGCGTACTCCGTGATGAAGGTCGTGGCACCGGCGTACTCGCCGCCGGTCGAGAAGCCCTGCGCGAGCTTGAGGACGATCAGCAGGATCGGGGCCCAGATGCCGATCACCGAGAAATCGGGAAGGACGCCGATCAGGAACGTCGCCGCCGCCATCATGATGAGCGTGAACGCCAGCACGCGCTGGCGGCCGAGGCGATCACCGAGCTGGCCGAGCACGATGCCGCCGAGCGGACGGGCGACGAAGGTCACCGCGAACACGCCGAGAGAGAAGAGCGACTGCGCGCCGGCCGACGCGTCCGGCAGGAACGCACGTCCGATGATCACGGCGAGATAGCCGTAGACGCCGATGTCGTACCACTCCATCAGGTTGCCGACCACGGTCCCGGCGACGGCACGGCGCAGCATCGGGCGGTCGACCACGGTGACGTCCTCGACGGTGAGTCGTCGCGGTTCGTCCGTCGTCGGTCGCAGTCGACGGATCAGTCGCTGCCACAGGCTCAGGGTGGTGCTCTTCAGGGGATCGGACATCCTGCCATCTTCCTTCTCTTGCGGCATCCGCGTCGTATGCCGGGCCGCACAAACGGCGGGGAGGCGGCTTCCGCCACCTCCCCGCCCTGTGTCGCCGGTGTCAGCTGTTGAAAGCGTCCTTGACGTTCTCGCCGGCCTTCTTGACGTTGGCCTTCGCCTGGTCGGCGCGGCCCTCCGCCTCGAGCTTCTCGTTGTCGGTCACCTTGCCGGCGGCCTCCTTCGCCTTGCCGGCGAGGTCCTGAGCGGCGTTCTTGATCTTGTCATCGAGTCCCATGGGGGATCCTTTCTCTTATCAGCGGTGGTCTGTGGTCGGAATCCTGCGGGGTGTGCTCACAGGGGGATGTCGAGCGCCGAGGCGGCCAACGGCAGGGATCCTGCGGCGATGACGGCGATGAGGCCGACGACTCCGGCGGACTTCCAGAGTGGAGGGCGCGAGGGGGCCAACGGGACGCCGCGCATTCCGGTCGAGCGGCCGATTGCTTCCCGCGCCGAGAGCGGAGCGAGGGCGACGGAGTCGATGGGGGTGACGCGGCGCGATCGGAGCTCACGACGGGTGAGCTCCTGCGTTGCTGTCGACATGGGGTCCCCTTCCTCGAACGAAAGATTACTAGATGAACTAGTGATTTGCCAGCCTAGTGAAAAGTTCGGGCATCGCGCATACGCTCGAGCCATGACCGAACTCACGCAGCCCACCGGGCACGAAGAGGCCCTGCGCGCCCTCCCCCGCGAAGACGGATCGGCACCGCGCGTCCTCGTTCTCGGGGCGACCGGATACATCGGCGGGCGTCTGACGCCGCGATTGTTGAACGCCGGATACCGGGTGCGCGCACTGGCCCGCGACGCCGCGCGAGCGGCATCCTTCCCCTGGGGTGCGGAGTGCGAGATCGTCGAGGGTTCAGCCGACGACGCCGACGCAGTGGCAGAGGCGATGCGTGATGTGGACGTGGTCTACTACCTGATTCACTCGATGACCGCGGGCAAGGGCTTCGAAGAGAGCGATGAGCGAGCGGCCACGACGGTGGCGGATGCCGCGGCGAAGGCCGGAGTGCGACGCATCGTCTACCTCGGCGGGCTGCACCCCGACGACGTGAAGCTGTCGCCGCATCTGCGCTCCCGCGTGCGGGTGGGAGAGATCTTCCTCGATTCGGGCGTGCCGACGCTCGTGCTGCAGGCGGGCGTCGTGATCGGCTCGGGTTCTGCGTCGTTCGAGATGATCCGCCACCTCACCGATGTGCTGCCGTACATGCCCGCGCCGAAGTGGGTGCGCAACCGCATCCAGCCGATCGCGGTGCGCGACGTGCTGCACTACCTGCTGGGCGCTGCCCGGGTCGACGCCGACGTGAACCGCGCGGTCGACATCGGCGGACCGGATGTGCTCCGCTACGGCCAGATGATGAACGGCTATGCGCTCGAGGCGGGGCTCCGCCAGCGTGCGATCGCCGCGCTGCCCGTGCTGACTCCCGGTCTCGCATCGCACTGGGTGAACCTCGTGACGCCCGTCCCGCGGTCGATCGCCCGCCCGCTCGTCGCCTCGCTGCAGAACGAGTGCATCGTGAAGGATCGAGCGATCGACGACCTCATCCCCCGCCCCGACGGCGGGCTGACGCCGTATCGGACGGCGGTCTCGCTCGCGCTCGGCCGCGTCGACGCAGACACCATCGAGACCAGCTGGCAGGATGCCGAGGTCTCGGGCGCCCCGAGCGATCCGCTGCCGAGCGACCCCGACTGGGCCGGTCGCACCGTCTTCACCGACACACGCAAGCTGCGCACCGCCGCTCCGGTCGACGGACTGTGGCGTGTGATCATCGGCATCGGCGGCACGAACGGCTGGTATTCGTCGAAGTTCCTCTGGGCCGTGCGGGGCTGGATGGACCGCCTCGTCGGCGGAGTGGGACTGCGCCGCGGACGCCGCAGCAAGGCCGAGGCGCGAGTCGGAGACGCGATCGACTTCTGGCGCGTCGAGGCCGTCGAGGAGCCGGGCCGCGAGACCGACTCCTCCCCGGCGAGCGGTGGACTGCTGCGGCTGCGCGCCGAGATGAAGGTGCCGGGTGAAGCATGGCTCGAGCTGCGCGCGCTGCCGGACGGCGACGGATCGCGCTACGAGCAGCGTGCGGTGTTCTTCCCGCGAGGGCTCGCCGGCCGGTTGTACTGGTTGGCGGTGCTGCCCTTCCACGGGTTCATCTTCGCGGGAATGGCGGCGAAGATCACCGCCGCTGCTGCGGTGCCGGTCGAGACGCTCGCGGCGGGTACGGCGGGTGCGGCGGGTGCGGCGGCGCCGGCGGCGCCGGAGGCGGCATCCGCCTGAGCCCCTCCCATCTCGCACGCCTTCGCGTATGCGGGGTCCGTTTCGGCATCCGGACTCACGGGGGGTCCTGGGCGGGGTCACTTTCGCATCGCGACTCACGTGCCAGGTCCATGCGGGGCCACTTCCGCATCGCGACTCACGTGCGGGGCCACTTTCGCACGCCAAACGGCCGAATCGGATGCGGTATTGACCCCGCACCGCGATGAGGTCCGCGGGTAGGGCAACCTCACGCCCGGCCCACGGCGCATGCGGGGCCACTTCGGCATCCGGACTCACGTGCGGGGTCCATGCGGGGCCACTTCCGCATCGCGACTCACGTGCGGGGCCACTTTCGCACGCCAAACGGCCGATTCGGATGCGGTACTGACCCCGCACCGCGATGAGGTCCGCGGGTAGGGCAACCTCACGCCCGGGCCACGGCGCATGCGGGGCCAGTTACGCACCCGGGATGCTAGGCGAGGCCACTTCCGCATCGGAAACGGGCGATTCGGATGCAGTACTGGCCCCGCACCGGGCCGCGGCGCATGCGGCGCAGTTACGCACCGGTGCGAAGAGGCTCGCTCAGCGAGGCCGGAGCCACGCCGAGCAGCAAGGCCGTAGGCGCATTCGCGATTCCGTGCGGGGCCACTTCCGCATCGGCGATTCCGTACGGGGCCACTTCCGCATCAGAGGTTCCGTGCGGGGCCACTTCCGCATCGGAAACGGGCGATTCGGATGCAGAACTGACCCCGCACCGGGCCGCGGCGCATGCGGGGCCAGTTACGCACCGGTGCAAGGAGGGTCGCTCAGCCAGGCCGGGGCCAGGCCGAGCAGCGAGGCCGTAGGCGCATTCGCGATTCCGTGCGGGGCCACTTCCGCATCGGAAACGGGCGATTCGGATGCAGTACTGACCCCGCACCGGGGCGACACCACGCGCGGGGTCAGTAACGCATCTTCGTCAGGACGGGCGTTCAGCCAGGCCAGCAGGATCCGAACCGGGTTCGGTGCCCGCACCTGCGCCCGCATCCGCACCGGCAACGGCTTCCGCACCCGCACCGGCACCGGCACCGGCACCTGCATCCGCACCGGCACCGGCACCTGCACCTGCACCTGCACCTGCACCTGCACCTGCATCCGTGTCGGTCGCGCCGGCATCGGGGATGATGTCGATCGCCTCGGTCGCGGTCGCGTAGACCTCGGCGAGGCTGTCATCGACGTCGGCCTCGTCGATCCAGGCGAGGTCGTCTTCGGAGTGGTCGTATTCCACCGGCACGAGGGCGAAGTCGTCGCCGTACTCCTCGAGACCTGCCATGACGCTGTGGCGCACAGCCATGCGGGCATAGCGATCACGCAGGATCATCGGGTCGCGCCGCAGA
The DNA here is from genome assembly GCF_979258485.1 of Microbacterium sp. AC035. Classification (NCBI taxonomy): domain Bacteria; kingdom Bacillati; phylum Actinomycetota; class Actinomycetes; order Micrococcales; family Microbacteriaceae; genus Microbacterium; species Microbacterium sp. AC035. The sequence continues at coordinate 3,102,440 of NZ_OZ409858.1, read as the reverse complement.
TCCTTCATGAACGCGACCATCATGAACGCCATGATCACCGCGAACGGCAGAGCGGCGATGATCGTGACGTTCTGCAGCGACTTCAGACCGCTGCCCTCTTCGCCGGTGACGAGCAGCACCGCGGCGATCACCCCGACCAGCACGCCCCAGACCACGGCGACCCAGCGGGACGGCTCCGGACGGCCCTGCTGTGAGAGCGTGCCCATGACGAGCGAGGCAGAATCGGCTCCGGTGATGAAGAAGATCGAGATGAGCAGGATCAGGACGATGCTCGTGATCAGAGGGAAGGGCAGGTTCTCGAGCACACCGAAGAGCACCTCCTCGGGCGGATCGACGGAGAGGTTCGCACCGTCCATCTGCTGCTGGATCGCCGTCGTGCCGAAGATCGCGAACCAGACGAGCGAGATGACGGCGGGCACGACGATGACGACCGACACGAACTGGCGCAGCGTGCGGCCGCGCGAGATCTTCGCGATGAACATGCCGACGAACGGCGACCACGAGATCCACCACGCCCAGTAGAAGATCGTCCAGCTCGACAGGAACATCTGAGCCTCGTCGCCCTGCGATGCCGAGCGGGCGACCATCTCGGGCAGATCGCCGAGGAACTGCACGGCGACCGACGGGATGACGTTGAGGATCAGCAGCGTCGGGCCGACGAAGAAGACGAAGAAGGCGAGCAGCAGCGCGACGACCGCGTTGATGTTCGAGAGCGCGCGGATGCCCTTCGAGACGCCGGAGACGGCGGACGCGATGAAGCACGCGGTGAGCACGGCGATCGCGGCGATGAGCACGCCGTTGCCGAGTTCGCCGATGCCACTGACGATCTCGACGCCGTGGCCGATCTGCAGCGCACCGAGGCCGAGCGAGGCCGCGGTGCCGAAGAGCGTGACGATGATCGAGAAGATGTCGATCGTGCGGCCGAGAGGTCCGGTCGTGCGGCCCTCTCCGAGCAGCGGCGCGAAGATCGACGAGATCAGGGGCGTGCGGCCACGGCGGAACGCGCCGTAGGCGATCGCACCACCGACGAGCGCGTAGAACGCCCACGCCTGAGGTCCCCAGTGATAGAGCACCTGGGCCTGAGCCGTGTGCATGGCCTCGAGGGTGTTCGCCTCGACGGTGCCGGGCGGCGGGTTCTCGAAGAACGTGAGCGGCTCGGCGGCGCCCCAGAACACGAGGCCGATGCCCATGCCGGCGGCGAACAGCATCGAGATCCACGAGAACATCGAGAACTCGGGCTCTTCGTCGTCGCGACCGAGAGGGATGCGTCCGTAACGGCTGAAGCCGACGAACAGCATGAAGACCAGGATGACGGTGGCGATCGTCGTGAAGAAGAAGCCGAAGTACTCGACGACCCAGGCGAGGACGGTCGAGGTCGTGCCCGAGAGGTTGTCGCCCGCGAACACTCCCCACGCGATGAACGCGATGGTCAGTGCGACGGCGACGCCGAACACCAGCGGATCGGTGCGATAGGTGCGCCCAGTCTCTTCGACCGAGACGCCCGGAACGAGCGCCGGGTGCACGCCGCGCGGCGGCACGGCAGCTATGTCACGGACTATCTTCTGCGCGGCTTCGGTGGCCTTGGCCGCTTGGCGCACTGCCGCGGTGTTGGTCTTCGGAGCGTCGGTGCGCGTGGGCGTCTTGTCGTCCGGAGTGTCCATGAGAACCAATTCTCCCATGCCGGCATTCTGCGGCGGGGACGGGAAAACCCAGATGACTCGGTCGATCCGCGGTGCGTCAGGGTGGGACGCGCCGCGCGGATGCCGGACGCTGCGGGTTCTCCGGGCGCGTCAGCGCGGGTTCGGGCGGGCCAGCACGGGATCGGGCGGGTCAGCACGGGTTCGAATGCGCCAGCACGGGTTCGAACCCGTCAGCACGAACGCGCCAGCACAAGCTAGCCGCAGCCGCGGGCCGGGATGCCCGATGCCCCTCAGCGCTGGCGACGCCCGCCGAACACCGAGTGCAGCAGCGGCAGCGCCGAGACGCAGATGAGGGTGATGCCGAGCGGCGGCAGAGTCGCGACGAGCAGCGCCCCGCCGACGAGCATGGCGGCGAACAGCACGCCCGAACCTATGCGTCGGGCGATGCCCTCGAGCCGATCGAGGCGGCGTTCGAGGGCCGACGTGTCGAACGTGACGTTGCCGTCGTCGACGCGGGTGATGATCGCGTCGATCCGCTTGGGCAGACGGTAGGTGACGGCGGCGGTCTCCATGGCCTGTTGCGCCATGTCCTGCATGAGGTTGCCCGATTCGTCGCGCAGCAGCCGCGCGGCATAGGGCTCGGCTGCGTCCCACACGTTGAACGAGGGGTCGAGGCTCGAGCACATGCCGGAGGTCAGCGACACGGCGCGGATCAGCAGCAGCATGTTCTCGGGAAGCTGCAGCGGGAGCGAGCGCACCATGTCACCGAACTCGTCGGCGAACTCCGTGAACTCCCGAGGGTCGACCTTGCTCAGCTCCGCGAAGCCCATGCCGCCGAAGCGGGCGAACAGTGCCCGGAGTGCGCGTTCGAGCTCGGCGGTGTCGGCCGATGGCAGCAGCACGCCGATCTCCTGCGCCGCGGTGACGAGACCACGGCTGTCACGTCCGGCGACGGCGATCAGCAGCGTGCGCAGACCGTCGCGAAGGTTCGCGGGCACCTCGGCCATCATCCCGAAGTCGATGAATGTGAGGCGGAAGTTCCTGCCGGTGGCGGATGCCGGCTCAGGTGTCACGAAGATGTTGCCGGGGTGCGGATCGGCGTGCACGAAGCTGTGCGTGAACACCTGGTCGAACATGACCTCGGCGAAGACATCCGCGACCTCGGACGGATCGATGCCGGCCGCCCGCAGAGCGTCGGTGTCGTTGATCTTGACGGCCGTGACGTCAGACAGCGTGAGCACGCGACGCGTCGAGCGCTCCCAGACGATCTCGGGGGCGTCCACACGCGCATCGCCGGCGAAGTTCTCGCGGAACCGCTCGGCGCTGGCCGCCTCGTGCAGGTAGTCGATCTCTTCGAGGCTCGTCTGCGCGAACTCCTCGACGAGCCCCGGGGCGTCGACACGGTCGGCGACCAGCCGCACGCGCGTCAGCCACCGGGCGACGCGGCGGAGAGCCGCGAGGTCGACCGCGACGATCTCGTCGATGCCGGGGCGCTGCACCTTGACGACCACGTTGCCGAGACCGGTGTCGACGGCATCCTGGGCGGAGAGACGGGCGCGATGCGCCTGACCCAGGGATGCTGCGGCCACCGGCGTCTCGTCGAACCAGGCGTACGCCTGCTCGAGCGGCATCCCGAGCTCTGCCTCTGCGGCGGCGCGGATGCCGGAGAACGGCACCGACGGAACCTCGTCCTGCAGGCCCTCGAGCTCTTTCGTGATCTCGGGTGGCAGCACGTCGAGGCGCGACGACATGAACTGCCCCACCTTGATCATGAGCCCGCCGAGCTCGACCGCGAGCACGTGGAAGCGCTTCGCGAAGCGCTGCATGCGCGGAGCGCGGGTGCGCTCGGCGATCGAGCTCATCCCGAAGCGAGGCAGGACGAGCTCGAACCACCAGATCTTGACGAACTCGCGCGCCGCGAACGACAGGATGCGGCGGTACCGGGCACGATGGGCGCCCTGCGCCGCAGCATCCGTCATGTGTCGTCCCTGGTTCGTGTGCGATCAGTCCTGAGCGAGGATCGAGTACAGCCTACGGCGGGCCTCGTCGAGGATCTCGATCGCCGCCTGCACCTGCTCAGGCGATCCGCTGCGGCCCACCTGCGCGGCTGCCGCTGCGAGGTCGACGCCCGCCTTGGGCAGAGCCGTGAAACGGGGATCGTTGCGGTGACCGTCCTTCGTCGAGCTCGACTCCCAGGGTGCCGGTGCCTCGATGGTCTCGGTCGCGACCGCACGGCCGGCCTCGGTGAGCGAGTAGGTCTTGCGACCGTTCTGCTCTTCGGCCTCGATCAGGCCCTCGTCGGCGAGCAGCTGCAGCGTCGGGTAGACCGAGCCTGCGCTCGGCTTCCACGAGCCGCCACTGCGCTCGGCGATCTCGTTGATGATCTGGTAGCCGTGCATGGGCTTCTCGGCGAGGAGCGAGAGCACCGCGGCGCGAACGTCGCCCTTGGCCATGCGGGTGCCGCCGGACGGACGCTGCTCGAACGACTTGCGCAGCTGGTCGAGTGCGTCGAAGAGGGTGCCGGCCGGGCCGTTGGTCCCGCCGAAGCCGCCGGATCCGAAGATGCCGCCCAGCGGGTTGTCGGTGTTGCCTGCGCCGTTGCCTGCGCCGGTGCCGAAGGGGAATGCGTTGTTCATGATGACCTCCCGGAAGTGGTGAGCGATAGTCAACGATATATCGTTAAGGCTGAGTGCCGGGTGGGAATCCGACGCCGATTGCACGGCGCATTCCTGAACGCAAGCCCCGTGCGTCGCACAGCCGACGATGTTTCACTGATGTCGATGTCGAATATCCCTGCCGTTTCCCCCGCGTCCACCTCCATCCGAGTGAGCGTGGTCGTCCCCGTGTTCCGACCGGGAGCAGCGTTCGACGAACTCATCGACTCGCTCGACCGGCAGACGCTCGCCCACGACCGATTCGAGGTGCTGCTGTGCGACGACGGCTCGGGCGAGGAGACAGCGTCGCGGCTGGTCGAGATCGCGCGCGATCGTTCCTACATCCGCGTCGCGTACCTGCCGCATTCCGGATGGCCGGGAACGCCTCGCAACCACGGCATCGACGATGCCCGCGGCACCTACATCCAGTTCGTCGATCAGGACGACTGGCTGTATGACGGCGCTCTCGAAACCCTCTGCGACTACGCCGACCAGCATTCCTCCGATGTCGTGGTGGGCAGAGAGGTCGGGATCGGACGTCGACTGCCGAGTCGGATCTTCCGCCGCGACATCCCCCGCGCTCGCCTCGGCGAGGATCCGCTGCTCGAGATGCTGACGCCGCACAAGATGTTCCGCACCTCGTTCCTGCGCGAGAAGCGCATCAGATTCCCCGATGGCAAGGTGCGGCTCGAGGATCACCTGTTCGTGATGCGGGCGTACTTCGAGGCGTCGACGATCTCCATCCTGGCGAGCCGACCCTGCTACGCGTGGGTCAAGCACGCGGGCAGCGCGAGCTCGTCGCGGATCGAGCCGGAGACGTACTTCCCGCACCTCGAGGCCGTGCTCGACCTGGTCGAGCGATACACCGAACCCGGAAGGCTGCGTGACAGACTGCTGCGGCACTGGTTCCGCGGCAAGATCCTGAAGCGACTGGCGGGCAAGAAGTTCCTCGGGTACCCGGACGAGTATCGCGAGCGTCTGCTCGATGTGGTCGGACCGCTCGCGAAGCGTCGGTTCGGGCCCGGCGTCGACGGCGGCCTCTCGTTCCCGAACCGCATCAGGGCGTCTCTGCTGCGCGCGGATCGGCGAGCCGATCTGGTGAGCTTCGCGCGGTTCGAGACGGAGATGACGTGCCGCGCGGTCGTGACGTCGGCGCGGTGGTCACGGGGCGGCGGCCTGTACCTGACGATCGACATCTCGATCACGCGCGACGGGCGGGACGCCCTCGTGTTCGAGCAGGGCACGGGGCGCCTCACCTCCTTGCCCGTCGCGATGGACGGCCTGCCGACCGGCCTCGTCGAGGCGGGTCGCGAGTTGCAGAACGATCGCGTCGAGCTGCTGCTGCGCGACAAGGCAGCCGGATTCGAGCGTCGCGTGACGACCCTGCACCCTCGGAATCTCGGCGCGATCCCCGTGGCGATCGATCCGCTGAAGGTGTTCCGCCCCGACGACGAGACCCGGGGAGCGAAGCTCGTCGTGACGGTGCGACGCGGGGGCTGGACGTTCGATGTTCCCCTCACCGCGGATGCTGCGACGCTCGCCGCCGCCGGACGCTCACCTCTGCTCGCAGGGCGCACCTGCACACCGGTTGCGGGTCACGGCGGTGCGGTCGAGCTGCGCCGGCAGTGGCCCGGCGGGCGACTGAAAGAACTCGCCGGCCGTGCGGTCCGTCGGGTGCGGAGCGGTTCGCGCAAGAAGTGACGGGATGCCGCCTCACCGCGGAATCGTGAGCACCTCGGCCCCGGTCTCGGTGATCGCGATCGTGTGCTCGGTGTGCGCGGTGCGGCAGCCGGTCGCGCTGCGGAGGGTCCAGCCGTCTTCGTCGGTGATCAGCTCGGCAGTGTCGGCCATGACCCACGGTTCGAGGGCGAGCAGCAGACCGGGGCGCAGTCGGTAGCCACGACCTGGACGCCCGTCATTGGCGACGTGCGGGTCCTGATGCATCGTGGAGCCGATGCCATGGCCGCCGAACTCGAGGTTGATCGCGTAGCCCGCAGCGCTCAGCACGGTGCCGATCGCGTGCGAGAGATCGCCGATGCGGGCACCCGGACGAGCCACGGCGATGGCTGCGGCGAGCGCTCGTTCTGTCGCGTCGATCAGAGCGAGGTCTTCGGATGCAGCGGTGTCGCCTACCACGAAGCTGATGGCGGCGTCCGCCGAGATCCCGCGCAGCGTGACCGCGAGGTCGAGGGTGAGCAGGTCGCCGTCGGCGAGGGCGTAGTCGTGCGGCATCCCGTGCAGCACCGCGTCGTTGACCGCGGTGCAGACGTAGTGGCCGAAGGGCCCGCGCCCGAACGAGGGGGCGTAGTCGACGTAGCAGGACTCGGCCCCGGCATCCTCGATCATCTGCTTCGTCCAGCGGTCGAGGTCGAGCAGGTTCACGCCGACGGTGGTGCGTTCTTTCAACGTCTGGAGGATGCTGCCGACGAGCGCCCCGGTCTCCCTCGCCCGGGCAAGCTGGTCGTCGTTGAGGATCTCGATCATGGTTGTCTCCGCATCCGGCGTCGGCCGTTCCAATAACTATCCCGGTAATACTATCCCGGTATTAGAATGGGCGCATGATGGTGCGCATGCCGCTGACTCCTGCCGAGCTCGAACGCGGAGAGCGCCTCGGTGCCCTGCTGCGGCGAGCGCGCGGCGAGCGGTCGATGCTGAGCGTCGCCCTCGATGCGGGCGTCTCACCCGAGACCCTGCGAAAGATCGAGTCGGGTCGCGTCGCGACTCCCGCCTTCTCGACCATCGCCGCGATCGCCGGCGTGCTGCACCTCTCGCTCGACGCGGTCTGGGCCGAGATAGAGCCTCCGGTGCGCACGATCGGTCGCGCACAGGTCGCGTCCTGAGATGGCGCAGGCGCTGATCACGGGCAGCTCGCGCGGCATCGGTCGCGCGGTTGCTCAGGCACTCGCGCGTCGTGGCGATCGGGTCGTGGTGCACTACGGCCGTGACCGGGATGCCGCCGAAGAGACCGTCGCGTCACTCGACGGCACCGGCCATGCGATCGTCGGGGGAGGCCTGGGCGATCCTGCCGAGGCGCAGCGCGTGGTCGAGGAGGCCATCGCCGCTCTGGGCTCCCTCGACATCCTGGTGAACAATGCCGCGGTCGCGCCGAGCGTGGCCAATGAGCATCGCGTCGACTCGACGTCGTACGCCGAGTGGCAGGCCGCGTGGTCTGCCATGGTCTCCGTCAACCTGCTCGGGGCGTCGAACGTGACGATGCTCGTGGCGCAGCACATGATCGAGCGCGGCAGCGGCGGGGCGATCGTGAACGTCGGGTCGCGTGGGGCGTTCCGCGGCGAGGCCGACCACCCCGCATACGCCGCGACGAAGGCAGGACTCCAGGCGTTCGGTCAGTCGATGGCCCTGGTGCTCGCTCCGCACGGCATCTCGGTGACCTCCGTGGCCCCCGGCATGGTGGCGACCGAGCGACAGTCGGCGAAGCTCGAGGGAGATCGGGGCGACAGCATCCGCGGTCAGAGTCCGTTCGGTCGCGTCGGCACACCCGAAGAGGTGGCGGATGCCGTCGCCTACCTCACGTCTTCCTCGGCGGTGTGGGCGTCGGGCACAGTGCTCGACCTCAACGGGGCGTCGTACTTCCGCTGAGCTTCGGGCAGCGTCCCGCCGCGCGAACAGGCCGCCGCTCGGGAGGAGCTCGCCCCGGGAACCCGGGTTCCGGCGCCTCAGGCGCGCAGCACCGAGTCCAACAGCCCCGGGAACAACTCGTCGAGCTCGTCTCGCCGGAGCGTCAGCATCCGTCGTCGCCCGTTGGGCTCGTTGCGGATGACCCCCGCCTCGCGCAGCACCTTCATGAAGTGCGACTTCGTCGACTTGGGCAGGTTCGGGTCGGTCGCGTGGCACTCGGCCATGTCGAGGGGGCCGTCGGCGAGCTGCCGCGCGATGGCCAGACGCTCGGGGTCGCTGAGCGCGAAGAGCACGTCAGTGAGCTGGATCTCGGCACGATCCGGATGCGGGAGTTCGCCTGGCATGGTTCGAGAATAGTTGAACAATCATCGGAACGCGAGTACGCTCCGATAGTTCGATGATTCTCGAACTCAAGACTCGAGACTGACCCCGCGGGAGCACGCATGACCACCACGGCACCGATCGCAACGACCCCGGCGTCAGCATCCGTCATCCGCCGCCCTCGGTTCGGATTCGCGCTGGCGATCGTCACGCAGATCGCGATGATGACCGGTGCGAGCGCTCCTTCCCCGTTCTACCCGGTGCTCGCCGCAGAGATCGGCTTCGACGCGATCGTCATCAGCGCGGTCTTCGCCGTGTACGCGATCGCCCTGCTGCTGGCGCTGCTCTCGGCCGGCGCGCTCTCCGACCACATCGGACGTCGCCCCGTCGCGATCGGCGGACTGCTGCTCCTCGCCGGAAGCATGCTGCTCTTCTGGCACGCCGATTCGGTCGCGACCCTCATGCTCGCGCGCATCCTGCAGGGCGCCGCGAGTGGTGTGCTCATCGCCGCGCTCTCGGCCGCCGCCCTCGACCTCGCCCCCGGCGGACGTTCGAGGGTCGCCGCCCTGTGGAACGCCCTCAGCCCCGGAATCGGCCTCGCGCTCGGAGCCCTCATCTCCGGCATCGCGCTGGACGTGACCGGCCAACCGCTGCTCGACGTCTTCGCGCCGCTCACGATCATCTACGTCGTGCTCGCCGCGCTGTTCTTCCTCGCACCCGAGACCGCGCCGCTGCATCCCGGAGCATGGGGGTCGCTGAGTTTCCGGCTGTCGGTGCCGGCCGGCATCCGCTCGGACTTCTGGCGCGGCGCCCCGGCGATCATCGCCGGATGGGCGACCGGCGGACTCTTCCTCTCACTCGGCGCCAACATCGTGCGCACCGAACTCGGCGGCGACGCCCACGTCTGGCAGGGACTCGCGGTCGCGATGCTGGCGGGCGTCGGCGCGATCACGGCATTCGTGTTCCGCAATCGGAAGCCCCGCACATCGGTGATCTTCGGCACCGCGGCGCTCGCGACCGGAACGGCGCTGTCGCTCTGGGCCCTCTCGTCCGAGTCGCTCCCCTTCTACCTCGCCGCGACCGCCATCACCGGCATGGGCTTCGGCACCGCCTTCTCGGGAGTCGTCGCCTCACTCGCACCGCGCATTCCTGCGGCCGACCGCGCCGACGCCTTCGCCGTGATCTACCTGCTCGCCTACCTCGCGTTCGGGGTGCCTGCCGTCATCGCCGGGACACTGGTCGGAGCGTTCGGGCTCGGAGTCGTGTGCGTCGGATACGGGGTCGTGGTCATCGTGCTCGCGCTGGTCGCACTGGTGCTGCGGGGGCGCCGGGCGGAGTAGGGCTCGGGCACGGGTCCTCACCCCTTCGGGCGGAGAACTCCCTCTCGGGAGGAGATTTCCCCCGAATCCCTCCTCCCGAAGGGGAGATCTCCTCCCGAGGCGGCGACCCGAGCACGCCGCGCACGACCCTCACCCTCTGGGGCGGAGAACTCCCTGTGGGGAGGAGATTTCCCGCGAATCCCTCCTCCCGAAGGGGAGATCTCCTCCCCAGGCGGCGACCCGAGCAGGGCGCACACGACCCTCACCCTCTGGGGCGGAGAACTCCTCCTCGGGAGGAGATTTCCCGCGGACACCTCCTCCCAAAGGGGAGATCTCCTCCCGAGGCGGCGACCCACGACATCCGGCGTCTTCCCCTATCGAACGATTAACGATAGATTTCTGTTGTTACTCGACGAGAGGCGGAGTCATGGGCAAGTCGACGATCATCGTGTTGCGGGTCGTGATCGTGCTGGCGCTGATCGGATCCGTGGCGGTGCAGGCGCTCGTCGTGCCACTGCTGTGGATCGACCTCGGCGCCGAGGAGCTGTGGGGCGGGATCGCCCTCGTATCGATCGTGGTCCTCGGCGTCGGAACCCTGCAGGTCTTCGGCATCTGCGTGTGGATGCTGCTGACGAAAGTGCGGCGCGGATCGATCTTCTCCCCATCGTCCTTCCGCTATATCGACGTCATCATCGGGGCGATCCTCGTCGCCGCCGCACTCGCCTGGATCCTTGCGGCGATACTCGCACCGGGCTCGGCCGCTCCGGGTCTCGTCGCGCTCATCGGCGGGGCGGGCGTCGTGCTCGGAGGCATCGCCCTGCTGGTCGTCGTCATGAAGGCGCTGCTTCGGCAGGCCATCGAGCGCGACACCGAAGCACAGTCGCTGCGCTCGGAGCTCGACAACGAGGTGATCTGATGCCCGTCGTCGTCGACATCGACGTCATGATGGCGCGGCGCAAGATGGGAGTCGGCGAGCTGGCCGAGCGCATCGGCATCACTCCCACGAACCTCGCAGTGCTGAAGAACGGTCGCGCGAAGGCCGTGCGTTTCTCGACCCTGGACGCGCTGTGCGAAGTGCTCGAGTGCCAGCCGGGCGACATCCTGCGCTGGGAGGCGTGAAGGGCCGGGCCGCATCCCTGCCGCGCACACGCAGCGAAGGAGATTCGCGCTTCCGACGGCCAGTTTCCGGGAAAATCTCCTTCGGAAGCGCGAATCTCCTCCGCTAGCGCACGAAATGAGCGGATGCCGGATGCGGATGCAGGATGCGGATGCAGATGCGGATGCAGGATGCGGATGCGGATGCGGATGCGGATGCAGGATGCGGATGCGGCGCGCTACCGCCCGGCGAGCAACTCCTGCAGCCGGGCGGCCTCGCCCTCAGCCATCCCGTAACCGTGCTCGGGCCCGGGATACACACCTTGCCGCACCTCGCTCGCATACGCCGCCACCCCGGCGATCGAGACGCCCCGCACATCCGCATAGCGTTTGACGAACTTCGCGACCCCGCCCGCATAGATGCCGAGCAGGTCGTGGAAGACGAGCACCTGGCCGTCGGCATCCGCTCCCGCCCCGATGCCGATCAGCGGAATGCGCAGCAGGGGCGCGAGCGCCGCGGTGACCTCCGACGGGACTGCTTCGATGACCAACACCGAGACTCCGGCATCCTGCAGGGCAAGGGCATCCTCGATCACCGTGAGCGCGGCATCGGCGGTGCGTCCTTGCGCGCGGTATCCGCCCAGCGACGTCGCGGTCTGCGGGGTCAGCCCGACATGTCCGACCACGGGGATGCCGGCATTCACGAGCGCGCGGGCCCGTTCGACCGTGGCGCCGCCGCGTTCGATCTTGACCAGGTCGACGCCCGCCTCTTTCACGAAACGCTGCGCGGTCGCGACGGCGATCTCGTCCGATGCCTCGTACGACCCGAACGGCAGATCGCCCACGAGCAGCGGCTTCTCGAGTCCGCGCCGCACAGCCTTCGTGAGCATGAGCATCTCGTCGATCGTGACGGGCACCGTGCTGTCGTAGCCGAGCACGGTCATCGCGGCCGAGTCACCGACGAGCACCATGTCGACGCCCGCCTCCTCGACGATCTGCGCGCTGGGGAAGTCATACGCGGTGACCATGACGATGGGCTCGCCGGCAGCCTTCTTCGCGGTCAGATCGCCCAGAGTCAGGCGCTTGGTCGGGGCGGCATGGGTGCTCACGGGGTGGCCTCGGAGGTGTCGGTGGTGGTCAGCAGATGGTTGTCGATCAGTCGCGCGGCGCCGACGCGGGCGGCGACGAGCAGCAGCGCATCCCGCTCGACACAGGTCACCGGCTGCAGGGTCTCGGCATCCCGGAGTTCCAGGTATTCGGCGGCGATCCCCGCTTCCACGAGGACAGACTGCGCGACGGAACGGATGCTGTCGCCGTCGCGCTCCCCCGCCCGGTGCACCGCATCCGCGGCGTCGAGGGCGCGGTTGAGCGCCGTCGCCTGGGCGCGAGCATCCGCGTCGAGATACACGTTGCGGGAGCTCATGGCGAGTCCGTCGGGTTCTCGGACGATGGGGCAGGCCACGATGCGCACGTCGAGGTCGAGATCGCGCACGACCCGGCGGACGACGAGCACCTGCTGCGCATCCTTCTGTCCGAAGTAGGCGACGTCAGGCTGCACGACGCCGAAGAGCTTGGTGACGACGGTGGCGACGCCGTCGAAGTGGTGGGGTCCGCGGCTCGCGCCGTCGAGCACCTCGGTGATGCCCGCGACGCGGATCGTCGTGGCGAAGCCGTCGGGGTAGATCTCGGCGGGCTCCGGTGCGAAGAGGATGTCGACGCCCTCGGACTCTGCGAGCGCGGCGTCGCGGGCCTCGTCACGCGGGTAGGTGCTGAGGTCCTCGTTCGCGCCGAACTGGGTCGGGTTGACGAAGAGCGAGACGACGACGAGACCGTTCTGCTCGCGTGCCGCGCGCATGAGCGAGAGGTGACCCTCGTGGAAGGCGCCCATGGTGGGGACGAGTCCGACAGTCCGGCCCTCGGCGCGGGCTTCACGGACCGCGGCTCGCACCTCGGCGATCGTGCGCAGGATTCTCATGCCTCGGGCTCCTCGGTGGCGGCCGCGTGATCGGCAGTCGCGTGGGTGGTCGCGTGCGGCGCTCGCCCGGCGACCGCACGGGTGGCGGTGGCGAGTGCGTCGAAGAGGTCTCGGTAGTCGGCGGATGCTGCGCGCTGCCGCGCCACGGTCGCTTCGTCGCCGCGCGCGATGGGGCCGGTGAGAGCGGATGCCGCGCCGGATGCCGCCCAGTTGTCGACCGTCTGACGCACGAGCGGTGCGAGGTGCGATCGGTCGACCCCGGCGTCAGCAGCGAGGCGCTCCGCCGCATCGAGCACGGTGAGCACGAAGTTCGAGGCGAAGGATGCCGCGGCGTGATACTCCGCGCGGTGGGCGTCGTCGACGTGGAACGGGTTCGCGCCCAGCGCCCGCGCGAGATGCTCAGCCACCTCGAGCGCCGCGGCCGTGCGGCCATCGACGGCGATGCCGATGCCGTGAAAGACCTCGGACGGCTCCGTCCCCGTGAAGGTCTGCAGCGGGTGGAGGCTGAAGTCGACGTCGGTGAGCGGCGTCGCACCCGAGACATGGGCCACGAGCCGCGCGTGCGGTCGCGCGGCGAAGGCCACGGCGGGGATGGCCGAGTCGGGAACGCAGAGCAGTGCGATGTCGGCATCCGGCATCCGGTCCTCACGGCGCAGAGGACCGACGACGACGAAACCCTCCGCGCGAAGGGCTCGTGCGAGTACGCCGCCGAGACGGCCGGCGCCGACGATGGCGATGGTCGTTTCAGGGGCGAGAACAGGGGTGCTGTGCATGTCGATTCCCCGGCCGAGACGGTAGGCGCGGATGGGACGAGTATCCGCCCGAGACGGGGTGCGCGCAAAATCTGAGAGCAAAGCGCACATTGATCTGCGCTCATTAGTTGCAGAAATAACCAGCGATTCCTCTGTGTTGTGCGCTTAGTGATCCCGAGCGATAACCAAACCGGTCGTTGAGCGAGGCTGGCGAAGCCACCCGAGACGAAACGCTCCAAACGCGACGACGCCACGGACCCGAGCTACAGGTAGTACGTACGCGAGAGCCGTTCTCCGTCTTCGCGGACCCACTCGAGCGTGACGCCCCGCACCGCAGGACCCCCGAGGATCTGGTGCAAGAGCACTTGGAAGGATGCCGTCGGCGGCACGTCAAGTGGCAACTGATCCCGAAGGGTCAAAGCGATCCCACCTGTGGAGGTGATTCCCGAGACGACCAGGAGCTGTCCGCTCGTGTTTCGAAAGGTCCCGAGCTGACCGTCGCTGTCGAAGCTCCACGGCTCCGGCCCCACAGTCGCGGTCCCCGACAGCCGCACTCCGAAGGTCACATCAGCCTCGCGCTGCACCGTCGGTTCACGGTTGAGCGCCTCGCCGATCTCGCGCACACCGCCCTTTGCCGAGAGGCTGTTGATGAACGCGATGACCGCGACCGTCGACGCCGCGATGGAGGCCACCGCACCCAACCACGAGGGCACGACGACGCCCCAGAAGTCGGTGGGCAAGGGTTCCATGACCGCACTCTATCCACGAGCTCCGACACGGGACAGGGGCGGTCTGCTCCGTGACGAGTCCTCCCACGTTTCGTCTAGTCGACTTCGTTGTCTTCGCTCAACGACCGGGGGAGTCAACTTCTCTCAACCGACGGGCGACGTTGTGCCACATTTCGCTCTCACACCATTCGGTATCAGTCGCGAAGAAGAGAAGCGCCCGTCACGCGTAACGCTCGGCCAGCCAGGCTTCGCCGACGATCGGGATGCCGTAGTCACGGGCCTTCCGAGCCTTGCCCGACAGAGAGTCGGGGTCAGCCGCGATCACGAGCCGCGCGGCCTTCGTCACGGCCGGCTTCGGAGTGAAGCCGTGATCGCGCAGCCGCTGCTCCCATTCCGACCGGGGCCGGGCCATGTCGCCCGTCAGTACGACGATGTCACCGGGTGTCAGCGCGAACGCCTCCGCGGGTGCGGCCTCGGCGATCTCCACCGGTTGGGCGAGGGCATCGAGTACGACCTCCGTGGGGACTTCGAGCAGATGAGCGACGGCGAGCAGGTCGGAGCGCTCGCCCTCGGTGACCACGCCGTCTGACCACGCGATGCGCACCAGCGCGGAGAGGTAATCGCGGTGGAGTCGTTCGACGGTCGCACGGCCGAGACCTGTGCGATCGGCGTGCGCCACCAGCGCATCCTTCTCGTGCTCTGACAGGTAGCGATCGAGCAGACACCGCTCGACGAGCGCGACGTATTCGGCCTGCTCGTCCGAATCGCTGATGTCGGGAACCCTGTCGACGATGCGCTCGAGGAAACTCGGTGAGTACTCCTCCACGCCGGTGCGGGCCAGCCACGGGCGGCGCTCGCCCGCGTGCGGAGCGAGCCGCTCGGCGCTGCCGAGAAGCTCCGTCCATGACGACAGCCCCGTGCTGGCGACGAAAGCTCCGAGCAACTCCGCAGTCGCGCGTGCATCGACCGCGGCACGGTGTCCGCCGTTCAGGTCGATGTCGAAAGCGGCGCAGCAGTCGGCGAGGGTCGTGCTGCCTCCGAGATGAGTGCGCGCGAGACGCATGGTGCAGAGGCTGACGAATTGCACACCACCCCAGTACGCTGCACGCCCGAGCTCGGCCTGCAGGAACCGCATGTCGAACGAGGCGTTGTGGGCGACGACCACTCTCTGCGAGAGGAGCTCGACGAGGTCCGCTGTGATGTACGAGAACTGCGGTGCGCGCAGGATCTCGCGAGCGCTGATGCCGTGGATGTCCTGCCGCCCGAGATCACGTCCCGGGTTGATCAGGGTCTCCCACTGCCCGGTGATCGTGCCGTCGGGCTCGGAGTGCACGACCGAGATCTCGATCGCGCGGTCCGTGCCCTCGGCATGGAACCCGGTCGTCTCGAAGTCGATCGTCGCGAAGCCGGAGGACGGGGTGGGGATCACACTCATGATCGCCAACTTATCGGCGAAGTCCGACGTCACTCGGGGGTGACACGGATGCCCCCGCATCCGCCGTACCCTTAACCGTTCTGCCCCATCCCCGGGCACCTTCTCTGGAGCTTCCCCATGTCTGCACTCGCGGTCGACGATCGTGCCCGCTATCGGGCGAATCCCACGGTGCTTGACGCACTGAAGAGTCCGCGGATGCTGACGCGCGAGGTGCTCGCGGGGCTCGTCGTGGGGCTGGCGCTGATTCCCGAGGCGATCGCCTTCTCGGTGATCGCGGGCGTCGACCCGAAGGTGGGGCTGTTCTCGTCGTTCATCATGGCGGTGTCGATCGCGTTCCTCGGTGGGCGTCCGGCGATGGTGACCGCGGCGACCGGAGCCGTCGCACTCGTGATCGCACCGGTCGCGCCGACGTATGGGATGGACTACTTCATCGCGACAGTGATCCTGGCGGGCATCTTCCAGGTGATCCTCGGGGTGCTGGGCGTCGCGAAGCTGATGCGGTTCATTCCGCGCAGCGTCATGGTCGGTTTCGTGAACGCGCTGGCGATCTTCGTGTTCAGCTCGCAGTTCCCGCAGCTGATCGATGCGCCGTGGATGGTGTATCCGCTGGTCGCGCTGGGAATCGTCGTGATGATCGTGATGCCGAAGATCACCAAGGTCGTGCCGGCGCCGCTCGTGTCGGTGGTCATCGTGACGGCTGTGGTGCTGACCTTCGCGATCGCGGTGCCGACGGTCGGCGATCAGGGCGAGCTGCCGAAGAGCCTGCCGGAGCTGTTCATCCCGAACGTGCCGCTCACGTGGGAGACGTTCACGATCATCGCGCCGTTCGCGCTCGGGGTCGCGCTGGTCGGACTCATGGAGTCGCTGCTCACCGCGAAGCTCGTCGACGAGATCACCGACACCCACTCGAACAAGACGCGCGAGTCGTGGGCTCAGGGCGTGGCGAACATGCTCTCCGGAATCTTCGGCGGCATGGGCGGATGCGCGGTGATCGGCCAGACGATGATCGGCGTCAAGGCCTCGGGCGCCCGCACGCGCATCTCGACCTTCTGCGCCGGCATCTTCCTCTTCCTGCTCGTCGTCGTCTTCGGCGACTTCGTCAGCACGATCCCCATGGCCGCCCTCGTCGCGGTGATGATCATGGTCGCGATCGGAGCCTTCGACTGGCACAGCGTCAAGCCGTCGACCCTGAAGCGGATGCCGAAGAGCGAGACCTTCGTGATGGTCGCGACCGTGGTGCTCGTGCTCCTCACACACAACCTCGCGGTCGGCGTCGTCGGCGGCGTGCTGGTCGCATCCGTGCTGTTCGTGCGCCGCGTGGCTCACTTCGTGTCGGTCGAGCGCTCGGTCGACCGCTCGGTCTCGGGCGACGTCGCCCGCTACGTCGTGAATGGCGAGCTGTTCTTCGCCTCGAGCAACGATCTGACCACCCTGTTCGAGTACCCCGACGACCCCGAGCACGTGGTCATCGACCTGTCGGGCTCGCACATCTGGGATGCGTCGACGGTCGCCGCTCTGGATGCGATCGAGACGAAGTACGCAGCTCTCGGCAAGACGGTCGAGATCGTCGGGATGAACGAGAGCAGCCAGCGGATGCGGGGGCGGTTGACGGGCGGGTTCGAGTAGAGCCGATCTCCTCGGGGGAATCGGCCGCCACGGTCAGGAGCTGACTGCAGCGCCCGGCCGCGTCACCGCACCAGCGACGGCCGCTTGCTGTCGAACGTCCAGCCGGGCACGAGGTACTGCATCCCGATGGCGTCATCCCTGGCGCCGAGCCCGTGCTCGACGTAGAGCTCATGCGCCTCGGCGAGCCGCGCGCGGTCGAGCGTCACCCCGAGCCCCGGACGGTCGGGCACGCGCACCGCACCGTCGCGGATCTGTGGCGCATCGACGGTCAGCTGCTGACCGTCCTGCCAGATCCAGTGCGTGTCGAGCGCCGTGATCTCGCCGGGCGCCGCTGCTCCGACCTGCGTGAACATCGCCAGGGAGATGTCGAAGTGGTTGTTGGAGTGCGACCCCCAGGTCAGGTCGAAGTCGTTGCACAGCTGCGCGACCCTCACCGAACCGGCCATGGTCCAGAAGTGCGGGTCCGCGAGCGGGATGTCGACGGCATCCGAGCGGATCGCGTGGGCCATCTCGCGCCAGTCGGTCGCGATCATGTTCGTCGCCGTGCGCAGCCCGGTGCGCCGCCGGAACTCCGCCATCACCTCCCGACCCGAGAACCGGCCCTCGGCACCGCACGGGTCTTCGGCGTACGCCAGCACATCACGCAGACGCCGGCCGATGCGCACCGCATCGTCGAGCAGCCACGCACCGTTGGGGTCGAGAGTGATGCGCGCCTCGGGAAAACGCTGCGCGAGCGCGGTGACGACATCGGCCTCGACATCGCCGTCGAGAACACCGCCTTTGAGCTTGAAGTCGGAGAAGCCGTATCGAGCCTGCGCGGCTTCGGCCAGGCGCACGACGCCCTCCGCCGTCATCGCCTCCTCGCGACGCACGCTCTCCCAGTCGTCGCCGCTCTCGCGTCGGTAGGGAAGGTCCGTGCGGTCGGGGTCGCCGATGAAGAACAGATACCCCAGCATCGGCACGCTCTCGCGCTGCTGACCGTCGCCGAGCAGCTCGGCGACGGGCACACCCAGGTGCTGCGCGTGCAGATCGAGGAGCGCGGATTCGATGCCCGTGACGGCGTGCACGGTGGTGCGCAGATCGAACGTCTGCAGCCCGCGGCCACCGGCGTCACGATCGGCGAAGCGCGTCGCGATCTCTCGGAGCAGCGAACGGTATCGGCCGACCGGCCGGCCCACGAGCAGCTCGCCGGCTTCTGCGATCGTGCGGCGGATCGACTCTCCGCCGGGGACCTCGCCGAGGCCCTCGCGTCCGTCCGAGTCGGTCGCGATGACGATGTTGCGCGTGAAGAACGGCCCGTGCGCTCCCGAGAGGTTCAGCAGCATCGAGTCGTGGCCGGCGACCGGCACGACCTCGATCTTCTCGATGGTGGGCACGGCGGTCATGCCGACGCCTCGCGCCGCCCGTCGATGAGACGCGGCAGATGCCAGGGGTTGGCCTCACGCAGCGCCTCCGGAAGCAGCTCATCGGGGATGTTCTGATACGCCACCGGGCGCAGGAACCGCTCGATCGCGAGCGTTCCGACGCTCGTAGTGCGCGAGTCGCTCGTTGCCGGGAACGGCCCCCCGTGCACCATCGCGTGCCCGACCTCGACCCCGGTGGGCCAGCTCCCCGCGAGGATGCGCCCGACCTTGCGCTCGAGCACCGGCAGCAAGGCGGCCGCGAGCTCATGATCGTCCGCGCTCAGCTGCAGTGTGGCGGTCAGCTGACCCTCCAGCTGCGACGCCGCCTGAATCAGCTCCGACACATCTCCGTAGCGCACCACCAGCGACGCCGCGCCGAAGATCTCCTCGCTGAGCACGGGGTTCTCCTCGAACGACGGCAGGTCGGCGGCGTGGATCACCGGCGCCGGCGCGTGCGGACCCTCGCCGTCCGTTCCCCGCGCGAGCACCTCCGCGTTGGCATCTCTCGTCGCGACGCCCTCGCGCCACGCGGCGGCGATGCTCGGTGAGAGCATGGTCTGCCCTGTCGCCGAGCGAAGCGAGTCCGAGACGGCCCGCAGGAATGCCTCCCCCTGCTCTCCGCGCGGAACGAACACGACACCGGGCTGCGTGCACAGCTGCCCACTGGAGCCCGTGGCGCTCTGCACGTATCCCGCGGCGAGCGCCTCCACGTCGCCGTTCAGGGCACCCGGCAGGATGAACACCGGGTTCACCGAACTCATCTCGGCGTACACGGGAATCGGCACCGGCCGTGCCTGTGCCGTGCGCACCAGCGCGAGGCCGCCTTCGCGCGATCCGGTGAATCCGACCGCGTGGATGTTCGGGTCGGCGACGAGCGCCTGGCCGACACTGCGTCCGGGCCCGAAGATGTGCGAGAACACACCCGGGTGCAGACCGTGCGCGGCGATGGCACGTGCGATCGCCGACGCGACGAGCTCGCTCGTGCCGGGGTGCGAGCTGTGCGCCTTGAACACGACCGGGCAGCCTGCTGCCAGGGCGGATGCGGTGTCTCCCCCGGCGGTCGAGAACGCGAGCGGGAAGTTCGACGCCCCGAAGACGCCCACCGGCCCAAGGGGGATCTTGCGCTGGCGGATGTCGAGGCGGGGCATCGGCGTGCGGTTCGGCAGCGCCGGATCGATCCGCACACCGCGGTGCTCACCGGCGCGGACGACCTCGGCGAACAGTCGCAGCTGCCCGGTCGTTCGAGCCCGTTCCCCGATGATCCGCGCCTGCGGCAGTCCGGTCTCCTGCATCGCCCGCTCGATCAGCGTGTCGCCGATCGCCTCGATCTCGTCTGCGATCGACTCGAGGAACGCCGCGTGAGCCTCGGGGTCGAGGCGCGAGAACGAGGTGAAGGCCTCCGCCGCTGCCGCCGTCGCTTCACGGAGCTGCTCGACGTCGATCTGCGAGTAGGGCGGGTCGAGCTGCTCGCCGGTGGCGGGCTCGATGGCGCGCAGCGCTGTGCCGGTGCCGGGCACGGAACGCCCGGCGATCGAAGAATGCCCGGTGAGGACGGCGGCGGTCATGTCACACTCCTTGGGTCGAAGACGGGGTACGGCGGGGGATCAGGCGGGAACGGGCGCGAGCAGTCCGGCCCGCTCGAGGAGCTGAGCCAGATCGGCGTCATCGCGCGCCGACAGGTCGTGCAGCGGCGGGCGGACAGGCCCGACGCCGTGCCCGGTCAGACGGAGCCCCGCCTTGACGATCGAGACGCCGAACCCGCGTCCGCGGTTTCGGATCTCGATGTAGGGCAGCACGAACCTTCCCAGCTTCTCGGTCACCGCGGCGCGGTCCTGAGCGCGCACATCCCGGTAGAACTCGAGGGCGAACTCGGGGACGAAGTTGAACATCGCCGACGAGTAGGTGCTCATGCCCATCTGCAGCAGCGGCAGCGCGTAGGTCTCGGCGGTGGGTAGTCCGCCCAGATAGAACAGCCGCTCGCCGTTGCGCACGTAGACCGACGCGAGGTGCTCGATGTCACCCGTCGCGTCCTTGAACCCGACGACGTTCTCGTGCCGTTCGGCGAGGATCGCCATCGTCTCGGCCGAGTAGATCGCGTTGCCGCGGTTGTACACGATGATCGCGAGGCGGGTCGACGCGGCGATCGCGGAGACGTGCTCGACGAGGCCGGGCTGGTCGCACTCGGTGAGGTAGGGCGGCAGCACGAGGATCCCCTCCGCGCCGGCCTCCTCGGCCGCCCGGGCGTTCGCGATCGCGTGCCGGGTCCAGCCGCCGGCCGATGCGAGCACCGGCACCTCGGGGCGCGACGACTGCACGGCTGCACGGACGACCGCGGCGGACTCGGCGGCATCCAGGCTGAAGCCCTCGCCGGTGCCGCCGGCGGCGAACAGACCGGCGACGTCGAATCCCGCCTGCCACTCGACGTGCTCGCGGTAGCGCTTCTCGTCGAACTCGAGCTCGGGCGTGAACGCCGTCGCCGGGAAGGAGAGGAGACCTTCGCGAAGGTGGTCGGCCAGCTCGGTGGGCGTGAATCGTGCCACGGTGCACTCCTGGGGTGTCGCGCCGGTGTCCGGCTCGGATCTGAACACTCGTCACGCTATGCGTGAAACGATGCGCCTACAAACCAAATGGTGGATGGATCAATGCTCTACCTGCATCAGAGCGCGGACATCTCCGGCACCGGTGTGGGTAGCGGCTGACCGGAGAGGTGAGCCCGGAGGTTCGCCAGCGTGAGGTCTCGCATGTCTCGCCGGGTCTCGTGAGTGCCACTGCCGACGTGGGGCAGCAGCGTGACGTCGTCGCGGATCAGCCGCTCCGGCACGTGCGGCTCGTCGGCGAACACGTCGAGCCCGGCGCCCGCGATCTCGTCACCCTCCAGAGCGGCGATCAGCGCCTCCTCGTCGACGACCGATCCCCGCGCGATGTTCACCAGGAACCCGTCCGGCCCAAGGGCGCGGATCACCTCGGCGTCGACCAGACCCTCGGTCGCGGCTCCTCCGGGAACCGCGATGACGAGCACATCCGATCGGCGTGCGAGTTCGACGGCGGATGCCACGTGCTCCCACGGCACCCCGTCGACCGGGCGACGGGTCGTGTAGAGGATCGTCGTGTCGAAGGCTGCGGCGCGACGGGCGATCGCCTGCCCGATGCGGCCGAGGCCGAGCACGCCGACCGTGCTGCGCGAGAATCTCCGCGTCAGAGGGAACCCGCCGGACTCCCAGCTGCCGTCGCGCAGGAACCTCTCGGATGCCCCGAAGCGGCGGAACACGTCGAGCATGAGCGCGAGTGCGGTGTCGGCGACGCAGTCGGTGAGCACGTCGGGCGTGTGGGTCACCTGGATGCCTCGGGCGACCGCCTGAGCGACGTCGGTGGTGTCGTAGCCCACACCGAAGTTCGTCACGATCTCGAGGTTCGGGAGCGCGGCCATCAGGGCGGACGGAACGCCGTTGCGACCACTCGTGACGACGGCGCGCACCTTCGCTGCGTCGGACGGATCGAGGGTCGCGACGTCGTCGGGGAGGCGCACCACGGAGTACTCGTCCTGCAGCGTCTTCTCGAGCGAGCCGAGCAGCGGACCCGCCTGAGCGACGGAGCCGGGGGCGAGCGGAGAGGTGGTGTCAGCGAAGTTCGTCATGGCGCGAGACTATGACCCGCCAACGATGCAGTTCCATAAGCGAAGTTGCATGGATTGATGCGCCTGCGGCATCTATGGGGGGAGAACGGCGGAATCTCGCGGATCGCGACGATGTCGACGGATGCCGCGGGGCGCCGAGGTCCGGCATGGGTCGCCGATGCATCCCGCGCATCGGTTGACGCTCGGGAAGCGGTCTGCGACATTCGCAACGGGCCGACAGCCAATCTGGGCCGCGGCCGTCCCCTACCTGGAGGAACCGATGAAGCTTTCTTCCCCCCGACGCACAGCCACCCGGGCGTCCGCCGTCGCCGCCGGAGTCGCGTCGATCGCACTGCTCGCCTCGTGCTCTGTCGCGAACTCGGAGTCTCAAGGCGGCGGCGAGGGTGGCACTGATGACACCCTCCGCGTCGTCCTCACGCAGGAGCCGCCGACGCTCGAGGCGTGCGACGCGAACCTCACCTCCACCGGTGTGGTCGTGCGCAGCACGGTCACCGAACCGCTCGTCGAGCGCAACCCCTCGACGGGCGAGCTCGAGCCGCTGCTCGCCACCGAGTGGGAGCAGACCGGCGACACCGAGTGGACGTTCACCGTCCGCGACGACGTCACCTTCCAGGACGGCACGCCCTTCGACGCAGAAGCGGCGGCATACTCCATCGATCGCGCCGTGAACGGCGACCTCGGCTGCAACGTCGAGGGCTACATCTTCGGCGACGACGACCTCGAGGTGAAGGCCACCGATGCCACCACCCTCACCGTGACCACCCCGAGCCCTGACCCGATCCTCCCCCTGAAGCTCTCGTTCATCGAGATCGTCTCGCCCGAGACCTCCAACACCGAGTTCGTGCGCGAGCCGGTCGGCACCGGCCCCTACGCGATCGGCGACTGGCAGGCCGGCACGAAGCTGACGCTCGAGCGCAACGACGACTACTGGGGCGACGCTCCGCAGTTCGCCGATGTCGAGTACCAGTGGCGATCCGAGGGCACCGTCCGCGCGGCGATGATCACCAGCGGCGAAGCCGACATCGCCCTGGGCCTCAGTGCCGAGGACGGCATCGGCGACTTCGGCGTGAGCTACCCGAACAACGAGACGATCGCCCTGCGATTCTCGGGTCAGACCGCGCCGCTCGACGACATCCGCATCCGCCAGGCGATCAACTTCGCGATCGACCGCGAGGGCATCGTCTCCTCGCTCTACCCCGACGGAGACAAGGTCGCTGCGCAGCTGATCCCCGAGGGCATCGTCGGGTTCAACTCCGACCTCGAGCCGTGGGAGTACGACCCCGAGAAGGCGACCGCGCTCGTCGAGGAGGCCGCTGCCGACGGGGTTCCGGTGGACACGAAGATCCTCATGCCGGTGCGCACCGCCCAGTTCCCGAAGGTCAGCGAGCTCGGCGAGGTCCTGCGCGAGCAGCTCGCCGCGGTCGGCCTGAACGTCGAGCTGCGCATGGTCGACACCACTCAGCACCTGCAGTACCAGCTGAGCCCGTTCGTCACGAACGAGGGTCCGATCTCGATGCTCATCCAGCACGGCAACCAGGCAGGTGATGCGCAGTTCACGGTCGAGCAGTACATGCTCACCGGCGGCGCGCAGGCCGAGTTCGGCGACCCCGGTCTGGACGACCTGATCAACAACGCACGCACCCTCACCGGCGACGAGCGCCAGGCTGCCTACGAGGACGTGTTCGCCTACGAGCGCGAGAACGTGGTCGCGCTCGCCCCGATCGCGCACCAGACGGTGATGCTCGGTCTCGCAGACCGGGTGACGTACGAGCCCAACTCGTCGACCGGCGACGAGCTGCGCATCAAGGAGGTCTCGCTCGCGGGCTGACCGCGAGCGAGAGTGAGAGGCGGGCGACCATGTGGACCTACCTGAGAAGACGTATCCTGCAGAGCGCACTTCCGCTGATCGCAGTCGTACTGGGTGTCTTCGTGCTCGCCCGTCTCACCGGCGATCCGTCCCAGCTCTATCTGCCGCTGAATGCCACAGACCAGATGCGCGAGGACTTCGCCGCCCGCAACGGCTTCGACCAGCCGCTGTGGCAGCAGATGGGCGACTACTTCCTCGGCGTCCTGCAGCTCGACTTCGGTCAGTCGCTGCGCACCGGGGAACCCGCGGCGGAGATGGCGCTGCGTGCCTTCCCCGCCACCCTCCAGCTCGCCGCGGTGACCATGATCCTCGCGATCGTCATCGCCGTCGTGCTCGGCAGCTGGGCCTCGCTGAAGCCCAACGGCGTGGCCGACCGCATCGTGAGCTTCTTCTCGATGACGGCGGCGAGCGTTCCCGACTTCTGGGTGGCGATCCTCGGCATCTGGATCTTCGCGATCACCCTGGGCTGGCTGCCGACCTCGGGCACCTCAGGCGCCCTGGTGTGGATCCTGCCGGTCGCGACGCTCATGCTGCGGCCGGTCGGCGTGCTCGCCCAGGTGATCCGCGGGTCGATGGTGACCGTGTTGGGTCAGCCCTACATCCAGGTCGCCCGCAGCCGCGGCGCCGGCCAGATGCACATCGTCTCGAAGCACGCCCTGCGCAACGCCGCAGCGCCCGCCCTCACCGTGGCCGGTGACCTGACCGTCGGCCTGATCAACGGCGCGGTGGTCGTCGAGTCGATCTTCGGCTGGCCCGGCATCGGCAAGCTCATGATCGACTCGATCCTGCAACGCGACTTCGCGGTGCTGCAGGCCGCGGTGCTGATCACCGCGCTGGCGATCTTCGCCCTGAACATCATCATCGACCTCGGCTACGCACTGCTCGACCCCCGCGTGCGACCGACCGCCGGGTCCCGCGCCCGTCGTCGCGGCCCCGGGGCGCTCTCCGACACGAAGGCAGAGGTGCTGACGAATGTCTGACAACAACGCATCGACAGTCACCGTCCTCACTCAGAAGGCGCGCGGAGCACGCTCGTCGGGCCGCGCCAATCTCTGGCAGCTGCTGCTGAAGGACAAGGTGGCCACCGCAGCGGCATTCGTGCTGTCGTTCATCGTGCTCACCGCGATCATCGGCCCGCCGCTGTTCGGCGAGATCGCGCAGCGGCAGGACCTCGGTGCACGCAACATGCCGCCCTTCAGCTTCCAGCTCGGGTGGGAGTACGTCCTCGGCAGCGACTCGCTGGGTCGCAGCCTGCTCGCCCGCATCATCACCGCGGCGGGCACGACCCTGGGCGTCGCCGCCGCAGCCGTGGTCGTCTCTGCGATCGTCGGCTCGATCTGGGGCATGTGGGCGGGGTTCCACCGCGGATGGCGCGAGTCGGTGTCGATGCGCATCGCCGACGTCATCATGAGCTTCCCCTCGCTGCTGCTCGCCGTGGTGATCCTCTACGTGTTCAACCCCAGCGCCGCGAACATCGTGCTCGTGCTCGCGATCACCCGCATCCCTCTCTACCTGCGTACTGCGCGAGCGGATGCGGCAGAGCTGCGCTCGCGGATGTTCGTCGACGCCGCGACGAACTTCGGAGCCACGAACCGCGCCATCGTCTTCCGGCACATCGTCCCGAACGTCCTGCCGACGCTGGTCACGCTGGCGACGCTGGAGTTCTGCTACGTGATGCTGGCCGAGTCGTCGCTGAGCTTCCTCGGTATCGGCATCCAGCCGCCCGACGTCAGCTGGGGCCTCATGGTCTCGCAGGGACGTCAGTACCTCGCCGAAGCATGGTGGCAGTCGGTGCTCCCGGGTCTCGCGATCGTGATCACCACGGTCTGCGCGAACGTGCTGGCCGCGTGGCTGCGCCTCGCCACCGACCCTGGACAGCGCTGGCGTCTGCAGAGCAAGAAGCGTCGTCGTGTGATCGGCTCGATCGCCCCGCGCCGCTGAGCCTGTCGTGACGCCCCTCGAGTTCGTGCTGCTGGGGGCGGTCATCCTCGCCGCCGGCTGCCTGCAGGGGTCGATCGGATTCGGCATGGGCATGCTGGCGGCGCCGTTCATCGCCCTCATCGACGCCACGCTGCTGCCGGTGCTCGTGATCATGCTGGCGATGGTCGTGACGCTGATCGTGGTGGTGATGGATCGCGCAGCCCTCGACCTGCGCGGCGCAGGCTGGGCGCTGGCGGGGCGAGTGCCCGGAACCGTCGTCGGGGCAGGGCTCGTCACCGTGATGTCGGCGACGGCGCTGTCGTGGGCGGTCGCCGGCGTCGTGCTGCTGGGCGTCGTCATGTCGCTGCGCGGCTGGCACCCGCGGGTGACCAGGACGACGCAGGCGGTGGCCGGGGCGCTGTCGGGCCTCATGGGCACGACGACGTCTGTGGGCGGCACGCCGATGGCGATCATCTGGCAGGGGTCGGAGGGGCCGCGGCTGCGCGGCACGATGTCGGCGTTCTTCCTCGTCGGCTCGTCGCTGTCGCTCGTCGCCCTGTTCCTGTGGGGTGCTGTGCCGCCGCACGCGCTCGTCACCGCCGCCTGGATGGCGCCGTTCGCCGTGGGCGGGGTGGTGCTGTCGCGCTTCGTGAACCGGTTCCTCAACCGTCGGCGCACGCGCGCGATCGCCCTCGGCGCATCCGCTCTGGGCGCGGTGACGCTGATCGTCACCCGCCTGGTCGAGATGTTCTGAGCGGATGCCGGGGCGCTCAGCCATGTGGTGAGTCACGCGGAGCACGAAGGCTCGAGAGAACCGCGCGAGCGCCGTCTCCACTGATCACCTACTTCTGTACGCCGGCATCCTTGCCGTGGCGCTCCTCGAACGCTCGAACCTCGCGAAGGACTCCCCTGAGCACGAAGAGCTGCGCAACTGCCAAACCAGCATTCACAACGCCCACGATCAACCGCATCACGTCGAGATCCGCAGAGTCGCCGAGCAACCCGGAACTCAGCCACCACACGGCGCTCACAGCGAAGACGACGAGAAGAGCGATCGCCAGCGTTCTCTTTCGCTGCAGCGCCAGGCGCTGCTGTGTGAGGGACGGCTCGGGCTCGCTCATGCGCAGAGCATACCGAGAGGGTGCCGACGCACAACGGGGATGGCGATGCCCAGTCAACCGGCGGGGTCTTCGCCGAGTTCGGTCAGGCGCGCCTGGATGTCGCGCGCCTCGTCCTCGTGAAGGCTCTGCTGTTGGTGCGCGCCGAGGCCGCCACCCATACTCAGACCGCTCAGCCACGCTTCGTGGTGGAGGCGCTGAACCTCAGCGAGACGCCGACGCAATCGCAAGATCTCGTCATCAGAACCGACCATGCGGACAGCGTAGCTCGCCCCTCTGATTGGGCAGGAAGGAGGCGCCGACGCCTGACCGCTCAGCGCACCTGACGCTCGAGCGGGCGGCCGGCGTCGAGCAGATCGATGTTGCGGGCGATGTCGGCGGCCCGCGCCGTGAAGACCTCGCGCGCATGGCCCGAGTGGTGCGGGGTCAGCACGACCCGGTCGAGCCCGGCGAATCTCTGCACGACAGGCGGCGCCTCGGCACCCTGCGGAGCATCCCACCAGACGTCGATCGCCGCTCCTCCGATGCGCCCCTCGGCGAGGGCCGCATACAGCGCGTCCTCGTCGAGGAGCGCGCCGCGGGCGACGTTGACGATCAGAGCATCTGAGTGCAGCTGTGCGAGCGCGTCGGCATCGATCATCCCCCGGGTGCTCTCGGTCAGGGGTGCGGTGACGACGACGACATCGCTCTCCGCGAGCAGCGGATGCAGTTGACCCTCGCCGTACACCTGATCGAGCAGCTCGGTTCCCGGGCCCCCGGCATCCGGATGCCGGCGCATCGCGACGACGCGCATCCCGAAGGCCTTCGCGAGGTGGGCGACGGAGCGGCCGATCTCGCCGTAGCCGACGAGCCCGAGAGTGCTCCCGGCCAGCGAGCGATGGTACGGGGCGTCGGCCGTGGCGATCGTGCGCCACTCCCCTCGACGCATCTCGGCGTCGGCCTCGAGCGCACGACGGCGCAGCATGAGCGCGGTCATGATCACGTGCTCGGCGATCGCGGCGCCGTGATGACCGGTGTTGCACAGCGGCACATCGTCGGGCACGGCACCGGCATCCACCCGGTCGACCCCGGCACCCGTCGCGTGCACGAGACGCACGCGGTCGCCGTCGGCCATGTCGTCGGCCGTGAGCCGCGAGCAGATCACCACATCGGCGCCCGCGATCGCCGCGCGAGCGGAGCCGGGCACCTCGAGGTCGGCGAACACCCACTCGTGCGGCCGCTCGGTGCGGCGCAGGTCGTCGGCGAACGCCGACATGATCGGGTCGGTGACCGCGATGCGCAACGGATCCCGCCGCACCGCGCTCACCAGCGAGGGCTTTCCAGCACGTACCCGGGGTCGACCCGCTGCATGTAGCCGGTGTCGTCGCGCTCGCGGATGCCGCCGTCGAGATACTGCCTGTGCAGCCGCGCCAGCGCCTCCGGGTCGAGCTCGACGCCGAGGCCCGGTGCGGTCGGCACCGCCAGCGATCCGTCGCGGAACGTCAGTGCGCCCGGCGCGATGACGTCTTCGTCCTCTCGCTTCCACGGCCAGTGCGTGTCGCACGCGTAGCCGACGCCCGGGGTGGCCGCAGCGAGGTGGGTCATCGCCGCGAGGCTGATGCCGAGGTGCGAGTTCGAGTGCATCGAGAGTCCCCAGCCGAGGGTCTCGGCGAATCCCGCGAGCAGTCGCGACCTTTCGAGGCCTCCCCAGAAGTGGTGGTCGGAGAGCACGATGTCGATCGCGCCGAGGCGCACGGCATCCGCGATGTGCGAGAACGCGACCACGCACATGTTGGTCGCGAGGGGCAGGTCGGTGTGGCGGCGCACCTCTGCCATCCCCTCGAGACCGGGGGTGGGGTCTTCGAGGTATTCGAGCACGTCCTTCAACGCGTCGGCGACCCGCAACGAGGTCTCGACGGTCCAGGCGCCGTTCGGATCGATGCGCAGCGGGTGATCGGGGAACTCCTCGCGCAGCGCGAGGATCGCCGCGATCTCCTCCTCCGGGGCGAACACCCCGGCCTTGAGCTTGAGCGCGGTGAAGCCGTAGGTGTCGATGATGCGACGGGCCTGCGAGACGATCCCGTCGGGCGTGAGCGCTTCGCCCCACTCGTCGTCAGAACCGCCCGGATGACCCGCCCACTTGTAGAAGAGATAGCCGCTGAACGGCACGGCATCCCGCACCCGCCCGCCCAGCAGCTCGCTGGCGGGCACCCCCAGCAGCTTGCCGCGGATGTCGATGGCCGCGACATCGAACGGCGAGAGCACGCGGTCACCGGTGCTGGTGCCCGTGACCATGCCCGACATGCCGTGCCCACCCTGCACACCGTCGCCGGCCACACTGCGTTTGACCCGCGCCCGCAGATCGTTGGTCGCGAACACGTCGCAGCCGAGCACGGAGTCGGCGGCGACCCGCAGCCGCTGTAAGTGAGCACTGTCGCCGTAGGTCTCGCCGAGCCCGACGACCCCCGACTCAGTGGTCATCTGCACGATGGCGCGCAGCGCGAGGGGCTCGTGCACCCCGACGGTGTTGAGCAGGGGCGGGTCCTGGAACGCGACCGGCGTGATGCGGACGGACCGCACCGCGTTCTCCGGCAATCGCGTGGCGGCAGGGACAGACAGCAGGAGCTCTTCGGACATCACGCCTCCGTTGGTGAGACTCCGGGGACTCCGCATCGGCGGATTCCGCGTCATCGAGTTTCTCCGACACTATGGTGGGGACAGATGCGCAGACAAACCAAAAGTCGCACTGATTGATGTCAGGAGTGGATCGATGATCTCGCTGGTACAGCTCGAATGCTTCATCGCCGTGGCCGAGGAACTGCACTTCGGGGCCGCGGCGACGCGACTGAAGATGACGCAGCCTCCGCTCAGTCGTCAGATCCAGCAGCTCGAGCGCGAGCTGTCGACGAGGCTCTTCGACCGCACCAGTCGCCGCGTCGCCCTGACCCAGGCCGGGCGCGCGCTGCTCCCCAACGCGCGGCGGCTCATCGACCTCGCGGCGAAGGCGGTCTCCGACGTGCGCTCGGTCGGCGAGGGTGCAGCCGGCACCGTCACGATCGCGTACACGGCGATGGCGGGGCAGGCGGTCGTGCCCGATCTGCTGCGTCGCGCGTCAGCCGAGCTGCCCGGCGTCACGCTGCTGCTGCGCGAGCTCGTCTCCCTCGATCAGGTGGAGGAGCTCGAGAAGGGCACGGTCGACATCGGACTGATGCGCCCCCTGCTCGCCCGACCGCAGATCAGCAGCCGGGCGGTCTATCGCGAGCGACTGTCGGTGGCGCTTCCCAGCGACTCGGCCCTGGCACAGCGCGCGGAGCCGCTGAAGCTCATCGATCTCAAAGACGAGTCGCTGCTGATGTACTCGCCGAGCGGCGCGCGGTACTTCCACGACCTGCTGCTGTCGATGTTCGTGGCGAGCGGGGTGCATCCGCACATCGTGCAGTATGCCGGGCAGGTCCCCGCTCTGCTCGCGATGGTCAGCGCCGGCATCGGGTTCACACTGGTGCCGGAGTCCGCCGAGCGGATCTCCCCCGACACGGTGACACTGCTGCCGATCAGCGAGGCGGACCCGTCGTCGCGCGTCAACAGCGTCGAGCTCGACATCGCGTGGAACTCGGAGTCTCACAATCCGCTCGTCGAACGGCTGCTCAGTCTGGTCGACGACGTGGATCGCGCGAGCTGATCGATGCACTGAGCGCATTGCCCAATGCCGATGTAGGGCTTGATCTGGATGAATCCGCACGCCTAGCGTGAACGGAAGATGATCAGTGCTGATGACACGACCCGTGCTCGACGAGGAGGACGCATGCCGAACGATGTCGCCGCCACCGCCGATGAGCCCGCCCGACTCGGTGAGTCCGTGAACCCGACCGACAGCGCGATGCCGGCTGCCCACAACGACATCCTGCGCGTCGAGGATCTGCGCGTCGCCTATCGGATCGGCGACCGCGAGGTCGAGGCGGTGCGCGGCGTGAACCTGAGCGTCGGTCGCGGCGAGGTCGTCGCGATCGTGGGCGAGTCAGGCTCGGGCAAGAGCACGGTCGCGCAGTCGATCATGAATCTTCTCGCGCCGAACGCCGAGGTGGTCGGTGGGCGGATCGAGTTCGAGGGCGAGGACCTGATCCCGCTGAGCGAACGACGCTGGCGCGGCATCCGCGGGCGGCTCATCGGCTTGGTCCCCCAGGACCCGGCACTCTCTCTCAACCCCGTGCGCCGGGTGGGCGTGCAGGTGGCCGAACCGCTGCTCGTGCACGGACTCGCGACCAAGCATGACGCGCACGATCGCGCGGTCGAACTGCTCGAGATGGCAGGGCTGACGTATCCGGCCGAGCGGGCGAAGCAGTATCCGCATCAGTTCTCCGGAGGCATGAAGCAGCGTGCGCTGATCGCCGGGGCACTGGCCGCGCAGCCGAGCCTGATCATCGCCGATGAGCCGACGAGCGCGCTCGACGTGACGGTGCAGAAGCAGATCCTCGACCACCTCGCGAACCTGACGCGGGAGCTGGGCACGGCGATCCTGCTCATCACCCACGACCTCGGAATGGCGGCTGAGCGGGCCGACCGGGTCGTCGTCATGAAGCAGGGCGAGATCGTCGACTCCGGGCCCGCCGAGCAGGTGATGACCGCGCCGACGCACGAGTACACCCGCAAGCTCATCGCCGCGGCACCGCGGTTGAGTGCGCACGAGCGACGGACGGCATCGACCAAGGCCCGCATCGAGTTCGGTGCAGAGCCGATCGTGCGCGTGACCGAGCTGACCAAGGTCTTCCCGCTGCCCAAGGGCGAGGGCGGACGCCGCTCGCTGACCGCCGTCGACGCCGTCTCACTCGAGGTGCGGCGTGGCGAGACGATGGCCGTCGTGGGCGAGTCGGGTTCGGGCAAGAGCACGCTGGCGCGGCTCGTGCTGCGCCTCGAAGAGCCGACATCCGGTTTGATCTCGTTCGCGGGCGACGACATCACGCACCTCAAGGGCGAGAAGCTGCGGCAGCTGCGCCGGCGGTTCCAGATGGTCTACCAGAGCCCCTTCGACTCCCTCAACCCGCGCATGACGATCGAGCAGCTCATCACCGAGCCCCTGCTGTCGTTCGGTGAGGGGGACCGACAGTCCCGATCGAAGCGCGCTCTCGAGCTGTCCGAGCAGGTCGCTCTGCCCGACGGGATGCTGGGCCGCTTCCCCGACGAGCTGTCAGGCGGACAACGACAGCGCGTGGCGATCGCCCGAGCCCTGGCGCTCGACCCCGAGTTCCTCGTGCTCGACGAGGCCGTCTCGGCGCTCGATGTGTCGGTGCAGGCGCAGGTCCTGAAGCTGCTCGACGAGCTGCAGCGCGAGCGCGAGCTGACCTACCTCTTCATCACGCACGACCTCGGGGTCGTCGCCGAGACCGCCGACCGCGTCGCCGTGCTCAAGAACGGGAAGCTCGTCGAATGCGGTGACGCCGCTCAGATCTTCACGGCTCCGCAAGAGGAGTACACCCGGATGCTGATCGAGGCTGTGCCCGCGTTCTCCGCCTGACTCGTCACCGTCGGTTCGACCGCGCGTGAGTGGTCACTTTCGCATCCCTCACGGCCACTTCAGTTGCAGTACTGACCACCCACCGCACGCCGGGCGCGTGAGTGGTCACTTTCGCACCCCTTACGGCCGGTTCAGGTGCATTACTGACCACCCAGGGAACGGACGCCAGGCGTGAGGCGTCAGGCGTCAGGCGAGGCAGAGCGTCGACAGTTCACTTCGCACTCCCCCTGCGTTCACGTTCGACGCCTATCTTGAGTGCGGTCGCGCGAACGCGGCTAAGAAACAGCCAGATTGTTGTGTAGACACCACAACAGCGGGGTAAAGTCGATTCAGACATACCTCGATGACGAGAAAGGCGACCATGGTCGACATCCGAAAGAAGCGCTGGTCTCTCCTGGGAATCGCTGCGGTGGCGGCCGTGACCCTGACCGGCTGCGCAGGCGGCAGCACCGAGACCGAAGGCGGCTCGAGCGACGGTGGGTCGGATGCGACCCTCATCGTCTACACGAACTCGAACAGCGACGGCCGTGGCGAGTGGATCACCGAGAAGGCCGCGGATGCCGGTATCGACATCGAGATCGTGGGCCTCGGCGGCGCCGACCTGACCAACCGCATCATCGCCGAGAAGAACAACCCCGTCGGCGACGTGGTGTTCGGTCTGAACAACATGTTCTTCGAGCAGCTCAAGTCCGAAGAGGCGATCACCGCCTACGAGCCCGAGTGGAGCGGCGAGGTTCCGGCCGACGCGGGCGACCCGGCCGACGGCGCGTTCTGGCCGCTCGTCGAGCAGGCCATCGTCACGGTCTACGACGAGAACAAGATCACCGACGCACCCTCCGACGAGGAGGACCTCTGGACCGGCGAGGAGTACGCGGGTCGCTACGAG
This sequence comes from Microbacterium sp. AC035, assembly GCF_979258485.1. NCBI lineage: Bacteria > Bacillati > Actinomycetota > Actinomycetes > Micrococcales > Microbacteriaceae > Microbacterium > Microbacterium sp. AC035. The sequence goes on along the minus strand of NZ_OZ409858.1, from coordinate 3,068,940 downwards.
GTCAACCCGGCACTGGGCCAGGCCACCCCGCAGCTCGTGCTCGCCAGCATCCTGTCGCGTCACCTCGACGAAGACGGCGACCTCGGTGTCAGCGATGAAGGCTGGGACCTCGTGAAGTCGTACTACGCGAACGGCTCGCCAGCGGTCGAGGGCACCGACCTCTACGCCCGCATCACGCGTGACGAGATCGACTACGGCGTGCTCCCCTCGAGCGGCATCGCCGCGCGTGACGAGGAGTACGGCACGAAGACCGGGATGATCGTGCCCGACTACGGCGTGCCGTATGTCACCGAGCAGATCGCGCAGATCAACGGCACCGGCAACGAGGCCAAGGCTCAGGAATTCATCGACTGGTTCGGCAGCGCCGAGGTGCAGGGCGAGTTCGCGGCCGAGTTCAACTCGATGCCCGTCAACGAGGGCGCGGTCGAGCAGGCCAACCCCGAGGTCGTCGAGCTCATGGGCACCCTCGACCGTCAGGACATCGACTTCGGCTTCGTGAGCGAGAACCTCGGCGCCTGGGTCGAGAAGGTCACGCTCGAGTACATCGGCTGATCGAGCCTCCACACCCCCTCATCCAGCACTGACCGGAAAAGACACATGATCCGTTTCGAAGATGTCGAGGTCGCGTTCGGCGATCACCGCGCGGTCTCGCACCTCGATCTGGAGATCCAGGAGGGTGAGTTCTTCACCCTCCTGGGTCCGTCCGGATGCGGCAAGACCACCGCCCTGCGGGCACTCGCCGGGTTCGTCGAGCCGACCGGCGGGCGCATCCTGATCGGCGGGCGCGATGTCACGCGCGTGCCGAGCGAGAAGCGCGGCGTGGGCATGGTGTTCCAGAACTACGCGCTGTTCCCGAGCATGAACGTGCGCGAGAACATCGCGTTCGGACTCTCGATCCAGAAGACGTCGAAGGCCGAGCAGCGCCGCCGCGTCGACGAGATCGCCGATCGCACGGGCCTCGCGCTCTCGCAGCTCGAGAAGAACGTGTCGGAGCTCTCGGGCGGACAGCAGCAGCGTGTGGCGATCGCCCGCGCGCTCGCGCTGACCCCCAGCATCCTGCTGCTCGACGAGCCGCTGTCGAACCTCGACGCCAAGCTGCGCGTGCAGCTGCGCGAGCAGCTGAAGGACCTGCAGCACGAGGTCGGCGTGACCACGGTCTACGTGACGCACGATCAGGAAGAGGCACTGACCCTCAGCGACCGCATCGCCGTGCTCGACGCCGGCACGCTGCAGCAGGTCGGCACTCCCGAGGAGATCTACGACCGCAGTGCGACGCCGTTCGTCTGCCGGTTCATCGGCGAGAACAACCGCCTCAGCCCGGCGCAGATCACGAGCCTCGGCGGCGGGCTGGATGCCACGGCCGAGACCTACGTGCGGCCCGAGAAGCTGCACCTCGCGGAGGCGGGCGACAGCTCGACGGCATCCGCGTCGCTCGATGGCACGATCGTCGACCGCACGTACCACGGCAGTCACAGCGTCTACACCGTGACGGCAGAGGATGCCGCGCTGCGCGTCAGCGTGCCTGCCGCGGCGAGCGCCCGCCAGTGGAACCCGGGCGACGCGGTGCGCGTCGACGTGGATCCCCGCTGGATCCTGCAGTACCCGGCGGCATGACATGTCGGATGCGCAGAAGCCCCAGAACCCCTCGAGCTCTCAGAACCCCATGAACCCCGCGGTCCCGCCGTCAGCGGCCGTGACCGGAGAAGCCGGCTCCTTGACGACACAGGCTGTCGTCGAGGGTCAGACGGCGGGACCGCGGCTCCGTAAGAGAGGGCGACCCGGCAGCGTGAAGGCGATGCTGCGCTCGCCGCTCGCGTGGATCACGGGCATCATCGTGATCTGGTTCGCTGCGGCGTTCCTCGTGCTGCCGAACGCCGCCCTGCTCGGCGTCACGTTCTTCCCCGACGGGCAGTTCAGCATCCGTGCCGTCGAGAAGCTGTTCGGCAGCGAGCGCGCGCTGAAGACGCTCGGCAACAGCTTCTTGCTCGCCGTCACCCTGTCGATCACGGTCAACGTGGTCGGTGTGTTCATCGTGCTGGTGACGAAGTACTTCCAGGTGCGCGGCGCGAAGATCCTCTGGCTCGGTTATGCCACGACCCTGATCTACGGCGGCATCGTGCTGGCCGCCGGCTACAACTTCATCTACGGCCGGTTCGGGTTCTTCACGAACATGATGGTCAACTGGTGGCCCGACATGGACCGCGACTGGTTCTCGGGCTACTTCGCCGTGGTCTTCGTGATGACGTTCGCGACCACGACGAACCACATGCTGTTCCTCTCCTCTTCGCTCGGCAAGGTCGACTACGCGTCGATCGAGGCGGCGAAGCTGATGGGCGCCTCGACCTGGACGATCCTGCGCCGCATCGTGCTGCCGGTGATGAAGCCGATGCTGTTCGCCGTCACGGTGCTCACGTTCCTCATCGGGCTCGGGGCGCTGACCGCTCCCCTCGTGCTCGGCGGGCCCGACTTCCAGACCGTCGCGCCGCTGATCATCGACCTCTCCCGCAGCCCCATCACGCGTGACATCGCAGCTCTCCTGGCGATCGTGCTCGGCATCGCGACGATCATCCTGCTCGCGATCATGAACCGCTTCGAGAAGTCGGGCGTGTACTTCTCGGTCGCGAAGGTGGCGACGCCGATCCAGAAGCAGAAGATCCGCAACCCGTTCGCGAACGTCGTCGTGCACGTCATCGCCTACCTGCTGTGGGTGATCTACCTGATCCCGGTCGTGCTGATCGTGATCTTCTCGTTCGTCGATGCGCGCAGCATCCTCGCCGGCTCCATCACCCTCGACAGCTTCACGCTCGACAACTACGTCACCGTGTTCTCGAGCGCCGAGGCGATCCGTCCCTTCATCGTCAGCGTCGTCTACAGCGCCGTGGCGTCGATCGTCGTGGTCGGCGGTCTGCTGTTCGTCGCGCGGATGCTGCAGAAGCACCGCAACCTGCTGACCACCGCGATCGAGTACGTGCTGCACATCCCGTGGATCCTGCCGATCGTGCTGATCGCGCTCGCCCTGGTGACCGCCTTCGACGAGCCGCGGGCGATCGTGGGTGGATTCGTGCTCACCGGCACGCCGATCCTGCTGCTCATCGCCTACATCTGCGTGAAGATCCCGTTCACGCTGCGTCTGCTCAAGGCCGGGTTCGCATCGGTGCCTGATTCGCTCGAAGACGCCTCACGCATTCTCGGAGCCAAGTCGCTGACGACGTTCCGCAAGGTTCTGGTTCCGCTGGTGCTGCCGACGGCCGCGGCGATCACGGCGCTGAACTTCAACAGCCTGCTCGACGACTACGACGCGGCGATCTTCCTCTATCACCCGCTGTTCAAGCCGCTGGGTGTGGCGATTCAAGAGAGCACGCGCGGCGAGAACAATCTCGACGCGATGCCGATCACGTTCGTCTACACAGTGCTGCTGATGATCATCATGGGTGTCACCATGTATCTCGTGTATGGACGAGGTTCGCGCGCAGGAGCGCCCCGCAAGGCCAAGAAGGCTCGCGCGTGAGTGTTGCGGATGCCGGTGCGCCGGGGCTGCGCGTCACGGTCAGCGATGTGGCCGCGGCCGCCGGGGTTTCGCGCGCGACCGCGACCAGGGCGTTGAAGGGCGAGGGGCGTTTCGCTCCCGAGACCCAGGAGCGGATCCTCGCCGAGGCCGAGCGCCTCGGATACGTGCGCAACACGATGGCCGCCGAGCTCGCCGCCGGCCGCACCGGCACTGTCGGGCTGATGCTGCGCGACGCGAGCAACCCGGCATACGGTCTGCTGTTCTCGCGGTTGCAGGATGAAGCGCACCGGCGTGGCCTCGACCTCGTGACCGTCACGATCGGCGCAGACGAGCAGGGTGCCGAGCAGGTCAACGCGCTGCACCGGCTGCTCGGGATGCGCGTCGCCGGGTTGATCGTCGCGACCGGAGGAATCACGGCCGCGCAGCTTGAGCCGTTCGCCGACCAGGTGCCGATCGTGCGCGCGGGTCGGGTTGAGACGGCGGAGGGGATTCATACGGCGCACTATGACGATCCCTCGCATGGAGCGATGCTGGCGTCGCATGTTCTGTCGCTGGGGCACCGGCGTGTGGTGGTGCTCTCCGGCGCTGAGGACGTGTCGTTTGCGGAGCATCTGCGGGCGTCGGCAATGGAGTCGACGTTGGTCGCTGGTGGGGCGACAGTGACTCGGGTGTCTGCGGGGGCTGCGCCGACCGATGGAGTGGATGAGGCGCTGGATGCCGTGCGCGATGGGGCCACGGCTGTGATGTGTGCGTCGGACTATCGGCAGCTCGCGGTCATGCGCGCTCTGCGTGCTGCGGGGTTGTCTGTGCCCGGCGATGTGAGCGTGACGGGGTGCGACGGCATCCTGCCCGGTGCCGATCTGCTGGGGCTGACGACTCTGCGCATTCCGGTCGAGGCCGTCGCGGCCGCGGCTGTCGAGACGATGCAGCGGCTGCTGAGTTCTGATGCTGACTCGGATTCCTCCGAGACCGTGCGGCAGCCGTTCGTCGGAACCCTCGTGCCCGGGTCGACCGCCGCCGCCGTCTGACTTCTGTCCTGTACTTGTTCGTCGTCTCACTGGAAGAGAAATGATCCTCACCGAGCACTCTCGCCCATCGCACACCTTCGTGCACATCTCCGATACGCACCTTCCCGGTGAACGCGCTCCGCTGTATGGCAGCGGGGCGGATGCTGATGCGAACCTCTCTTCTGTTCTGTCGCGGTTGGTGTCTTCGGGGCTTCGCCCTGACGCTCTGTTGTTCACGGGGGATCTCGCGGATCGCGGGGACGCGTCGTCGTATCGGCGGTTGCGTGAGTTGGTGGCGCCGGCGGTGGATGCGTTGGGGTGTGAAGTCGTGTGGGCCATGGGGAATCATGACGAGCGCGGGGCGATGCGGGCCGAGTTGGGGCTTGCCGAGGAAACGCCGGTTTCCGGTACCGTAGGTCGCTCTTCGGATGCCGTGGTCGAGGTGCGCTGGTTCGGCGGGATGCGGGTGATCGTGCTGGATTCGACGGTTCCCGGGCAGCACTGGGGTCGGGTCGATGAGGCGCAGTTGGAGTGGCTCGCGGCCGAGCTGACTACGCCCGCGCCGGAGGGTTCGCTGCTGCTGATCCATCACCCGCCGCTGCCGACGGTGCTCGACCTCGCTGTGACGGTGGAGCTGCGTGAGCAGTCGGCACTGGCCGCGGTGCTGGCGGGGTCAGACGTGCGGGGGATCCTGTCGGGGCACGTGCATCACCCGTCGTTCGGGACGTTCGCGGGGATTCCGGTGGCGGCCGCATCATCGAGTGCGTACGGGCAGGACCTGGCTCAGCCCGTTGGAGCTACGCGTGGGCAGGATGCTGCGCAGGGGTACAACCTCGTGCACGTGTATGACGGGACTATCGTGCACTCGGTCGTCGGGCTCGAGGTCGGTGCGGATGTCGGCGAGCCGGTTGCGGCGGAGGAGGCCGGGAGGCGGATTGCTGGGCGGGGGATCAGCTGGCGGGAGCGACCCCTCGGTCGTTGAGCGGGTCAGATGTGTCACGGGACGCGAGGCGCTCAGAGTGGTTGGGTCATAGTCGCACTGATGGCAGGGCCCGTGCCCTGGTCAGTCTTCCGTCAGCCGCCGACAAACCCGGACGTGACAACAGCGAAGCCGACGGCTTCGCACGCGGCCGCGAGGTCCGCGGTGGGGTCATGCGCTCCTAACGCGAAGGCCCCGAGAAGCGATCGCCCATCAGGAGCTGCCTCTTTCACGGCGTCGACCGCGTCGGCTATTGACCCGTGGTCGGCACTAGGGGTGTTGCTGAGAACCCGAGAGGCGAGGTCTGCCCACAGGTCCAGCTCGTCCTGACTCATGCGATCCGTTTCGAACGCGGCTCGCGAATTGTAAAGAATGGTCCGCACGTCGCCTAGCGCCGCACAGGTTGCTTCATCATCTGCGGCAGTCGACGTCGGTGTGGGTGTCGGCGTTGCTGTCGAGGGCTGCGCCGTCGAGGTCTCGTCCCCTAGGTTCGGGGACGAAGCGCAACCGGTCAGACTGCCGAGCACGAAGACGGCGAAGGCGGCGCCATAAAGCGGGAGGCGGCCGGTTCGAAGGAGCGACATGGCTTCAACTTACTCGTCTGGCCGGCAGCGGCAGGAAGCCATGAGGGTAGAGGATGTGCGGCAGCTGGTGTCGTAGTGCAGGCATTGGATAGCGTGCGGTCATGTGGAAACGCACAAACATCCTCACGGTCGCCCTCGTCTCTGCCTTCTGCACTGCAGCGCTCGTCGGGTGTACGGCCTTGGCTCCAGAAGCTGTCGAAAAACCAGCGACGGTCACAACAGCGGATGGTGCAAGCGCGGAGCCAGGGCCCAGCGGGACGCCAGCGCCCGAAGAATCGCCGGAATGCCGGCTGCCCCGCGGCGATTCCACGATCTTGAGCGACGAGCTGCTCGATGTGGACCTATACGCGGCCATGGCTGATTTCGGCCCGCGGGCGGGAGCTGCAGGCACAGTGAGCTACGCGGAGGATGGGACTCTCGCTTCGTACTTGGTCGCACCGGGGGATTCCAAGGATGCAATCCGCGATCGGCTCTGCGTTGGGTCGTACTCTTTCGAGGCTCTGAATGCGGTTCGACGCGGCAGCTTGTACTCGGTGGAGCCGACGAATCAGGCGTACCTGACACCGCTGTATGCGGGCGACACGCTGAATCTCAGCCCCTACACGATCGCGAGCGTCGGAGACGTCAACGGTGAAGTTCACTCATACGAAACCGTGTTGATCCTGCCCCCACAGCGTTGAGACTCCAATGGCCCTGCCCCGCAGCGGGCGGTAGCAGGCTTCCGAGGACCGGTCCGTCCGTCGCTGCGATTCGTTGACCCTCCACCAAGATCGGCATCGGCAACCACTTACGCATCACCTCGAGCCGTGTGAAGTACTCCCACCGCGCGCAGTGACTCGCGAAGTCCAGCGACTCCCGTGAAGTGATGCGTCGGCATCCCCAGTGCGTCCGCCCCGGCGAGCTTGCTCGCCGAATCATCGGTGAAGAAAACCTCGTGGGGTGCGAGCTGCATCGCGTCAAGCACGTGCTGGAATGCCCGCACGTCGGGCTTCGTCCAGCCGATCTCTGCGGAGTTGAAGACGGCCTCGAAGTGGGAGCCGAGGTTGATCGAAGCGATCTCGTCCGGAATCGTGTCGGTCCCGTTGGTCAGGATGGCGGTGCGGATGCCATTCGCTCGCAGTTCATCGACGAGGCCCAGCACCTCCTCGTCAACATGGAAGGGCTGACTCCCCCACGCCTCAGCAGCTTCATCGTTGCCGAGCTCCACGCCGATCCGCTCAACCCACTCGCGGCGAGAGATGCGGCCGGTCGTCACCGGTTCGAGACGGTGTGGAGCGAAGGCGATGGCCTCGATCGAGCCTGGCTCGAGGTCATGAACCCGCTCGATGCTCGCGACGTTCTCGGAGTCGAAATGACGGACGACGCCGTCGAGGTCGAAAAGCACGGCGCGGATGAGAGACATCGGAACAGGCTAGCGGTCGATATCGCAGCGTTGTGAAGCGAAGACGGCTGAGAGCGACGACGAAATAGCGTCCCAACCAAGCAATAACACTCGCGCTGTCCCTATGATCGCGAGATGGACACTGGTGACGTGGTTGGTCTCATCAGCGGCATCGCAGCGGTCGCCGCAGCTGGGGTCGCCATCTGGCAAGCACTTGATGCTCGACGGGCTCGTGACGAGGCAAAGAAATCCAGTGCCGAGGCCGCCGCATTAGCGGAGAAGTCCAACGCCGCTTGGCAGCGCATCGCCGACGCTCAGGAGGTGGTGGCTCAGGCTCACAGACCCAAGGCATGGGGTGTACCGAAGCAAGGATCGGGCGACCTTTGGACCATTCGAAACACCTCCGAACGAACGCTCCTGGTCGACCGGATCGACGTCAGGCCAGCGGACGCTCAGCCGCTGCTCGAGGTCGAGAACTCACTCCCTAGCCGATTCCGCGCTGGGGAACTCCTCGAGCTCTTCGCTAGGTCCCGCTACACGCTCGCGATTCGCTCCATCACGATTGTTTGGAGATTCGAGCAGGAACTCGAAACCCACGAATCCACGCGCACACTCGATGCGCGCAGCACATCGAGCTCCCGCTAGTCGTCCCGGCGCGAACGTGGTCAGTCCTTGTACCGCCGGACGGCTTCCCTGATCGCATCGGCATGAGCGTAGATCTCGTCCAGCTCTTCGAGGGCGTGACGCGTCTCGACCTTGTCCTCGTCGAGCAGGCCGAGGTACTTCTGCTTGCCGTTGAAGTGAAGGCGCGCGACCGGTTTGCGGTTGTTGTCGTCGAGAAGAACGGCGAAGTAGCTCTTCGCGTCGCGGTGAGTCACGCGCTGCGGCTTCACCTCACCGCAAGCAATGGCCTTCACGATCTGATAGCCCTCGAGCTCCTCCAGAGTCGTCTCGATCTCTGTATCCCGATCGAGGTCTGCCTCCGCTACCTCGGCACTGGCGGGTGCTGGCGCCGTCGACGTATGAGTGATCCCGCTGACGCCCAGCGCAGTCTTGAGCCTCTCGTTGACCCGCTCCGTAAGGAACTGCTGACCCGCCTTGCTCACCAGAGTCGTGAACTGCTGACGGACCTTCTGCGTGTAGGAACCATCGAGCACGCGCGTCGCGAAGAACTTGATCCACTCGTCGGTGGGCTCGCGGAACTGTGCCGCGATCTCGCGCTTGAGCGCTCCGATGTACTTGAGTTCCTCTGCGGCGCTGATGATCGAGTCGAGATCGAAGCTCTCCTTGCTGAGCTTCTGAATCTCATGGATGAGCGTTTCGTCGATGTCGAGCAGATCCAGAACGAGGAACGGTTTCGCGTCCATGCGGTTCGGAGCGTCGAGGTCGGTATAGAACTGCCAGACCACGCCGTTGGTCAGGACTGCGATTCGGGCGTTGGTGACAGAAAAATAGCGGAACAACTGCGATGCGTGCTCGATCTTGAGCGCGCCCATCGACGGCTTGCACTCGATGAGGATCTGGACCTCACCATCGCGCATGATGGCGTAGTCGACCTTCTCCCCCTTCTTGGTTCCCACGTCGGCGGTGAACTCCGGGACGACCTCCAGCGGGTCGAACACGTCGTATCCGAGGATCGTTGAGATGAACGGCATGACGAAAGCGTTCTTCGTTGCCTCCTCAGTCCCGATTGCCGTTGCCTGGTTTTTCACCTTGGTCGCCAGTGAATCGAGACGCTCCGAGAACTCCACTGTTACTCCGCTCATCGTTGAACACGCATTCATCCAGACGATAGCGGAATTCCGGGACATCGGATGCGCCGTCCTAGTCATCCGTCGGCGTCTAACACAACTGATTCAGCCCAGATCAACCGCGAGTGCGTCATGATCAAAGGTGTGCCCACCGATGGGCCGCAACGGGAGGGCAAGATCCATGGGCGACGCAGACCTGAGCGAGATCGAGATCGAGATCGTCAGCGACGGAGACGGAATCGCCCTGATCGGGTCGTCATCCTCGATCGAGATATTCCTGGCGTCGAATCGACTCGAGTCGCGCGAATTGGATCTGCCAAGGCTGAGCACCATATTCGGCGGCGGCGCTGCGGTCACCAAGGCCGGCTCCGAGGTCGCCGCCAACTCGGGCCGCTGGATGAAGCTCACGGAAGAGTCGTGGGCGGCCGTGCAGAAGCTGCCCAAGACGGCCCAAGTGACCAACTCATCGAGCGGCAATCTCCACGCCACGCTCCGAGCGCCCACCGGACAGTTTGCGAAGAACCTCCAGTTCCTCAAGACGCCAGGCGCAATGCTCACGAACCCTGCAATGCTCGCCGGGGTTGCAGGGATCATGGCTCAGGTCGCGATGCAGCAGACCATGGACGAAATCACGGACTATCTCGCGATCATCGACGAGAAGGTCGACGACGTCCTACGAGCCCAGAAGGACGCGGTCCTCGCCGACATGATCGGCGTCGACATGATGCTCGAAGAGGCGATGACGATCCGCAAGGAAGTCGGAGGCGTCTCTGAAGTGACCTGGTCCAAGGTGCAGGGGAGTGCGATGACAATCGCCCGCACTCAGGCGTATGCACTGCGTCAGATCGACGCGCTCGCCGAGAAGCTGGAGAGCAAGTCGGTGAGCGACCTCGCCGACGCATCGAAGAAGGCCGACCGCCAAGTGCAGGAATGGCTGGCCGTGCTCGCGCACTGCTTCTATCTGCAGGAGGCGATGGGAGTGATCGAGTTGGACCGAATTTTCAGATCGTCGCCGGAAGAACTCGATCAGCATCGAGTCGCATTGCGGACGGCTCGAGCGAACCGCGCAGATCTGATCGCGCGCGCCACACGACAGCTCCTCGACCGAATGGATGGGGCGGCCTCGATCGCGAACTCGAAAGTCCTCCTCAACCCGATCGAGTCGCCGACAATCGTGCGATCGGAACAAGGTCGCGGGTGCGGTCGGAGATTTCCACGCACGCCTCGGCATCGAAGCCGCCGCAGAATCGCTGGAGTCGCGGCGCTGGGCGTCGGCGGTTGCCGACACCCGCGACGGTCTACTCAAAGCAGGCGGCGATGGCGTGGGTGCGGCCCGCCGGATCGGCGCCGACGGTGTCGGTGCCGCCGCGCGCGTCGGCACCGAGGGCGTCGACAAGGCGAAGGAGATCGCAGGATCCTTCGCAGGCCTCGCGGGCCGCACGTTCAGGCGTCGCGGTTCGAAGGACGAGCCCCACGAGTGAGCGACACCCCTGCAGCCACCGACGGTGAAGCTATCGCCATCACGTATTTCGGCCAGTTCGCCATGCCGAAGCCCGTGCGCATCACCGGACGCAGTTCGAGCATCACGAACTCGTTCGTGAACGGCGTCATTCCCGTCGTGGTTCCGACGGAGGCCGAAGTGCGGGAAGCCCTGAAGATTCTCGGAATGCTCGAACGCGTGACCTGCTCCTACTGCGGCGACACGAGTACGGAGTGGGATCACCTCCGCCCACTCGTGGAGCGCCAGCGGCCCACAGGGTACATCTCTGAGATCCACAATCTTGTGCCCGCGTGCGGGAAGTGCAACCAGAGCAAGGGCAACAAGCATTGGCTCACCTGGATGCGCAGTACCGCTCGGCTATCGCCTACGGCTCGGGGCGTCGCTGACATCGAGGAGCGGATAGCGCGACTGCAGGAGTACGAGGACCGCGGCGTTCCGACAAAGATCGACTTCGAAGCGGCCGCTGGCGCCGAGCTGTGGGAGAACCATTGGGCCCACCACAAGAAGCTCTTGGAACTCATGCGCGTAGCCGACGAGGAAGCTCAGGAGATCCGAGTGCGGGTCCGAGCGGCCTACGCCGAGCAACGCGCTGCGATCGACTGACGCGGCCACCCCTGTCGCTCGCGGCTTGGCCCCGGATGTGCGGACAATGCGCGCCCGGGGCCGACGCCGCGATCGAAGTGCCGATCACTACGGGTTGACGATGACCTTGCCGCGATCGGACCCTCACCCGCCTCCGCGTGCACCGCCGGCAGCTCGGTCAGCGGGATGCGACAAGTGACTTCTAGGGTGAGCACTCCGCTCTCGACAAGCGACACCAGCTCGGCAAGCTTCTCCGCATCACTTCGATGAACACGACGATGCGATGCCGTCTCACCGCGAGCTCCGGCGTGGTATCTCGCCGTGATTCGCCTGCATCGTCCGCCTCGCAGACTCGCTGGACGCCCACGATTTTCTTCATGGGGGGGCGAGCTTGCGTCGGATTCCGCGCTTCTCCTACGCAATATCGTTCGCGTCGAGCACTCCTTCATCAACACAGCGTTCGAGTGCACGCCACGCTCGAATTGCCTGCCGATCGGTCGGAATCTTGCCTGCGGCCACGAGGCCAATGATGTCTCGATCTGTCGGGCTGAGAATGTTCCGACCCGAGACGGTTGCCAACGCCTTGACCCAAACCGGGCGTCCGACTGTCAAGACGCGGGCGATGGTCTCCATGCCTGTGTCCATTGCACGCTCACGCTTGGCGTCCTTGGCACGGGTTCTCACTTCATCGACGTCGATGAGATCCGACTCAATTGCCGGGTGAAGAGCAACGGGCCTCAACTTTGCGCGCCGCCAGGCTTCTTCCTGCTTCGCCCACTGAGTAACATTCGCTTGAGGCCGCGCCGGGTCCGTGAGCAACTGCTGCATCTCGCGAGCGATCGTACTCAGTGATATCCGGCTTGACTCGGATAACCCCTGTTGCCTCCAGACTCGCTCCAGATCGTACTTCCGCCCAGGAAAACGCGATTCGACCTCGTGCACGAAGCGCGAGATCGAGTACGTAACGATATTCGCGAGATAGCCAGTCGAGTACCATTCGGCAGCCATAACGAGCGAACGTGCCTCCGCGTAGAAGATCGCCTTCGCGATACCCGCACGGAAGTACGCGTCACCGAACTGATTCTCGTCGTTCTCCCACAGCTCTGATGCCAACTTTGCAAACGCCATAAAATTGGTCTGCGCACCGCGGCTCACCTCGTGGGGCCTCTTTCCCCAGCTGAACGCGTACTTCGCCCAGTCCGTCTTTGTGATTCGCTGTCTTTTGGGGTACTCGAGTTCAAACCGCTTTACGTGCGATGGTGGGCCTGCGTTCCTCTGGTTCTCCCACTGTCCTCGAGCACGTTCATAGAACCACTTCGTATGGACCTGTTGCCCGTTCAGGGCCGGCGCGAGGAGCCTCCGGCTGATCTGCTCCAGCCGAATGTGGAATGGACTGTTCGAGAAGAGGTCCGCTTCACTGACCGCATTCTGACTATTTGCATACCGCGAAATCGAGGACACCGTCTCGGATGCGCTCGCAGGTTCAACAGTCACAAGCTTCATCGGGACGTGCACGTCATCGATCGCCGCATCACGCTGCGTTCGTACGAAGTGTGCGATCGACGCGGTCGTCTGGCCGCCATTCACAATCTGCCAGTTGCGAAGGGAAGTTATGCGCGGTCCGTCGGGGCCACCTTCGACAACGACTCCAGTCGCAGTCGTCGTCAAACCGTTGTTGAATGAAAGGAACTTCTCAGGCTCGTTTGCCAGCGTCTTCTGGATGCCGCGATTAACCTTTCCTCGCGCGCTGAGGAACGTCCTCACATTCGACTCGAGGAGCTGGCTGCCGTACTCGGCGAACACATCGGCAAGCAGACGGGCCGGCAACACCGCCAGATACGACTGCGTGGTCGACTCAGTCGATGCAGCGGGTAGGCAGGGAAGGCCGTTAGGTAACCACTTGGTGATATCGACGTCGTAGTCGTCCTGTCCGCTCTCCGAGCGCGCAAGCTCCTCGAATCTCCCAAGATCCCAGATGGCGTATGAGGCCGGGAGCCCGCAGACCTCGTCGCTGTCGATAGACCGCAGCTTGCCGCTCGCCGTTCCGTCAGACAGGAGGATGAACTTGAATCGGGTCACCGTCTCGAGGGAGTTGCGCTGGTCCCGCCTGAGCAGATCCCTGAAGTAGCGAGCGTGCTCGGCTTCGCGCGAACTCATCTCGAGACTGTCGATCAGATGTCCGTCTGCTGATTGTTCGATGAAGCCCGCCGCTGCTTTGAAAGCGGCCCTTGCATCAGCCGTCGAAAGCATCGCACCGGGCTCATCATAGAATGCGTGGCAAAGAATGATCAAAGAGCTGTCGGCAGAGTCTTCAGCGTAACCAAGCAGGCTTAGCCGAGTGCCCTTACGCCCCAGGCATCGAAGTGCGACGATCGTCAGATCCTGAACAACTTCAGCGGACTCGAGTCGCTCCGCGGCCTCCTCGCCGAACGATTCGAGGCGAAATGCCGAGTTTCCTTCTGCCCGCAACGTGATTGCGTTCGAGAGTTCCCCGTAGAAGTCAGACACCTGGCGCCCCCTCAGGCCAGAAGGCCCCGCATGCGAATGCCTCCAGTTGATCGGTGTCGAGCGAGAAGCTGACCCGCGAGACCCCTGACGGAACGTTCGCCGGCTCGATCCGCGGGAAATCCTTGCCGACCCAGAACCACCGCCATTCCCCGATCTCGAAGCGCCATCGCTTGTAATACGGATCGCTGGTATCCATGCCCAACGTCGAGATCGCTTGAGCGTACGGCAGTCTCGATGCTGGATCTGAGTCTGTCCAGAGTCCGACTTCCTCGACGAGTTCAAGCACGGATCTGCCCTCACCGGCGCTCACACCGTCGAGGGTCAGAATCGCGAGCCTCAAGTCCTCACCTCTCGGATCAAGCTGATCGACGCCTGAAATTCGAACGCGATGATTCGTGCGTCTGATCGATTTCACCTCAACCGCTCGCCCATGGGGCAACACGAAATCCTTGGCCACTCGATAAGGCCCCTGCCAGGCGTTGATCGCCGAAGCTGCCGTGTAGCCGTGGTCCCTCAGGTCCAAGAGCATCACAAGCTCAGCAAACAATCCTCGAACAGCTGACTCGCCCAATCTTCCCGAACGGCGTGCGAACATAACGCGAAGCTCGTCGTAGTGGTCAAGGAGCAATCCAACACCATCGGCCTCCGACTCGCACTCTCCGACTTCATCGAGCAGAGTGCTGACGATGGCAGCGAACATCGGAGTCAGACCGAGCGATTCAGACTCGAATCTCAGACAGCGGTTCGGTGTACCCGCACTATCGACTCGGACCGCGATGCCTCCAGTTCCGTCCACTTCACGATCGAAATGATCGTCGATGCGAAGGAGCAATGCGGGATGGCCATTCACGTTCTGTGCATAAGCTTGGATCCGAGGCTGGTGCAACGGAATCACCTGATGATTTACTCCGGCGAGCGCACGCTCGAACTGCTCGATCACGCTCACGACTCCTCATCTCCTGGATCATCGGAATCGTCAGGCCAACCCATGAGCTGGCGCGCGAGGACACGATTGATCTTCCACTGCACGCCTTTGTTGGCAAAGATCTCTTCGATCTCCTCCTCCGGGCTCAACTGCGGTGTAGCGACCACGATCGCGGGAATCGGCTCGGTAGCCGATGCGCTGACTGCCACTAGAGAGGAAGGGTCTGTCACGTCGCGGCCCTCCTGCGCTGTGACCAGGTAGAGCATCAGAGTCGGAGACACTAGCGCCTTGCGCGCGAGGCTCCGGTCTGCGAGCGCCCGGTCCCCGTTCTCAGCCTCGAGTTCCGCCCGTCTGTCAGCAGGAACAAGCCCTGCGAGGTCTGCCCCCGCCGCGACCCGTCGATTCGGGAAGCGAATGATATCGCCGTCGAGGCCGACGCCATCGCGCACGCTTGTGCTGATCGAAGGCAAGCCCGATACCTCCAGCTTGCGCCCCCGTCCGGAGATCAGAGCGACGTCCCACGATTCCACGTTCTTGATATCTGCGAAACCTGTGACGATCGGCGTCTGTTCACCTTCCGCTGCGCCGAACGGATGGTTCGATTCGTGCGCCCGGAACTCTCGCAGGAAGTCGAGAACGACCTCAGCCTCGACGCCGCGCCAGATCAGGTCGGTTGCCTCGCCTTCGGCCGCGTCGCCGCCGACGCGATCGATGAGCTTCCGCATCGCGTCGAGATTGTGTCGCCTGGAATCACCGGAGCCAGCCAGCATGTGAGACTCCCACACACTGCTGTTCAACGAAATCATTCCAATAAAGTCCTCAGCGTGTTGCATCTTCTTTGCATTTGCGATCTGGAACCCTTCGGGATGGCGTTTCATCTTCAGCCCGAAATCCTTCGGCGTCAGTCCCTTGGCATTCATCTCCGCCAACGACTCGCGCAATTGCTGAGAGAGGTCGGCCGTCCAGCGGAAGAGTTCGGAGGTCTCCGAATCGATCCACAACCGCACGAGGTCTTCGTACCCCGGCCTGTAGCCGAACCAGCGCCCCATCTGCAATAGCGTGTCGGCGGCCGCGGCTCTTCGCGCGTAATAGCTCACCTGCAGTCCATCCAGTGTCAGACCCCGCGCGAGCACATCCCCACCGACGTACACCGTCGGCAGAAGTGCATCAGCATCACGCACTCGCCGAGGAGTCTGAGCGAGCCACTTGTCTCGCGCGACCTTGGTGTCGCCGTTGATCAGCTGCGTCCGCATCTCCTCTGCCACTCCGACGAGCTCCTCGCGCAGTGACATCCAAGTCACGTCTGCGTCAGGGAAGATCTCCGAATAGGTGTCGAAGAGCAGATCGGTGGCGGCGCTACGACGAGCGCCCTCAGGAAGACCGAACTCTCCCATGATCGCCGCGTTAGTCTCGGCGATGAATTCCTCAACCAGGCCGTGCATCCTTGCCTGCACGGCCTTGAATCGGCTGACGTTGATCAGCATGGAGGACGGCCGCGCATCTCCATCGCGGAAACGGCGGATCGCCGTCCCGATGTAGAAGCTAGCGACCGCCTTTCGGATCGAGAGCGGCAGCTCCTTCAGCCGGACAGTCGACCGGTGCGAGTATGGCAGGACCGACAATGTGTCGCTCACATCCTCAACCAGCGCCGGGTGAGATGCCGCGGTGAAGTACTCAGCGACTCCTTGATAGTTGGAAGGACTCTCCAGCACCTGAATGAAATCACGCGGGAACAGGTCCTCCTCGATCTCATCGTTGATGAAGATGTTCGCGAACGGCGTCGCAGTGATACCCACATAGCTGTTCCTGTTGGAACAGGCGAGGAGTTTTCGGATCGCCGCATTGACGGCGGTCACTTCATCTTCGGAGCTGGTGTTGATCGAGGCCCAATCCGCCTCGTCATCTATCAGCAGCAGCGGCGGCTGATCCCCGTCGCCGGGCATCGCTTTCAAATATTGCGCGAGGTTCTCCAGCACACGATGGTTCTTCTTTACGACGAAGAGAGTCGGGGTCCCCGCACCGAGCGCGACCTTTCCCGCACGCTTGTTTGCGGAACTGAAGTCCGCCTGCGTCGTTGTGAGCACGTTGATCGAGGTCGGGAGATGCTTGTCGATCTTCCCGACCCCGATCTGCGCCATCTCATTGTGAGAGATGTTGTCAGCGAGATAGGCAGAGTCGATTCCGGTGAGATCACAGTCCAACCTCGTCTGCGTCTGTCGACGAAGATCCTCTGTGTGCCCTCCGATCACGATGATGATCTTGTAGCCGTAGTCAATCGCCTTCGCGAGAAGGCTAATGTACGTCGCCGTCTTCCCCGATTGGACCTCACCGATTGCGATGCCCCGCCTTGCCCACGCTCCGCTCTTCTGCGGATCACCTGTGAGGTCGAGAATTCGATCAGTCTGCCGATCGAGAGTCTCGATCACCGCACCGGACCAGCCACGCTCGAGGAGAAGCTCAGCGTACGCGCTCGACCGCACGCGGTCGACGCTCTCGCGCCTGCCTTCGATCCATGGCTCGAACGTGGCCTTGTTCACGACGCCATAGCCGTCACCCATGACGACTCGATACTGCTCCATCAGAACGTTGATCACGTCCTGAATCTCCTCGTTGCTGATTCCCCCGGCAACGATCGGCGCGAGTAACGCAGCCATCTTCTGCAGTTCGTCGAGATGCACTGACTCCGCAGACAGACCTCGGATCTGGACCCCCAGCGTGGCTCTGAGATTCTCTGCATCGGCCGAGAGCTTCATCATTCTTCCCTCCATACTTCCAGGACCAGGTCTCGCAGATTCGCGACATGGTTAAACGGTTCCATCTTTGCGAGCGCTTCGGCCATGAGGGCAGGGTCGGCGTTCGCCGCGCCACCGTGGCGCATTGCGCGCAACCTCCGCACGACGCTGGCGTCGGAGCGCGACACCACAGTGCGCTCCTTGTTCTCGGCGAGCCGCATGTAGAGGTCAGGAGCAGGGAACGCGTCTGCAAGATCGACGATCAGTTCGTCAAACTCGTCCCGCCTCCCTAGAGGTAGCGCGTCACGTACGGCGATCAAAGCCGGATGCTCCGGATTGATCTCGTACCGGAAGCCATCCCTGTCCTCGACGAATCGCCAGAAATAGGTGAAATCGGTGACGCTCTCCTTGCGGCCTCGAAATCGGTGTACGCGACCGCTCGGGACTTTCACGTGATCGATGATCTGACGGAATCTCTGTCGGAACGCCTGCGGTGGTTCGACTCGGGACTTCTTGATATCGAGTTGCCAGTGCTTGTCCAATGCGACAGGGATATCGACGCGCACCCGGGTCTGCTTGCTCAGCTCATCCTGCCTGGCCAGTCCAAACCAGCCGCCGGCGCTGATCAGCCTCTTGTTGCGGTAGACATAAAAGCCCTGGCTTTCCCTCATCCTCGACCCCAGGTCTTCGCGTTTGCGATCCTTTGCGCTGAGCCCGCTGATGTGCGGCAACGTGAATGCCTCAACACGAACGGCTTCACCTTCGATCAGAACGTTCTCCACTGGTGCGACTTGGGTCCTGGGATTGTTCTCCAAGAATGGGTTGATCGCACTGATCTGCACACCGTTGACATGGATACTAAGCAACTTCGGCGCTTCCAGAAAGCGATGGAAGACCAGACCGATGTGCGCGCGTAGCTCTGAGACAAGAGAGCTCATCCAGTTCGCGACATCACCAGCCCCCGAAAGGAGGTAATCGAGAGACTCCCAGATAACGAGAGTCCCCTTGTCAGCGACAACCAGCCTGTCCGAGTGGGGCACATCGCGGGTGTCATCCTCTTCCAGCACACGGATCGACCAGTTGCCACTCTCAAGGACATGGTCGAGATCCCATTGAAGCCCAGTCAGCTCTTCGCCTCGCTTGGTCAGTACCGTGAGCCTCCTCCCCTGAGAAAGAGAAGCCGTCTTCAGACCAAGCCCGAACCGTCCCAGGTCCGACTCGCCGCGCTCGATATGCCTGGTCCCCGCAAGCTTGAGCGCTTCTCGAGCCTCGTACGATGACATGCCGCCCCCGTCGTCCAGGAACCCGATGTAGGTTCCACCGACGGTATCCGCGAACACTTCTATTCTCGTCGCCCCCGCGGCGATGCTGTTGTCGATGATGTCTGCGGCGGCGGCGTTGAAGGAGTAGCCCACCGACCGCATCGATTCGAGCAGCTCCACTCCAGGAACCAGAGTCTCGTCGCGCAACGCCTTCCGCCTTTCGTCAACCGTTGGGATTTACCCTAGAGGTCCAGGCGGACATCGCAGTCTTCAGCGCATGGAGTCCAGCGAAACGGCCTCGTCTGTGACGCTCAAGTTCGAATCCACGAAGTCGTACGGTTCACCCGTGAAGGTCTTGAAGACGGCCTCGAAGATTCTCTGCGCACCGAGGACAGGTACGGCCATACCAACCTGCCGACGCACACTTTCCTTCGGTCCTTTGAACACGAATTCGTCCGGGAAGGTCTGGAGACGGGCACGCTCACGGTTCGTCAACGCGCGCGCCTCATCCCAGTGGTATCCGTGGGTCCCTCCACCGCCTGAACCAGTGATCGTGTAAGACGGACGATCAGCGCGGAGCCTGCGATAGATCTGGCTGAGGGTTGCACCCTTCACGTTGAGCTTCAGTCGATCCGGCAACTTCTTGGCGTTGAAGGCGTTCTCGCCCGGATCGATGTAGGTGAGTCGTTCCACAACAGTCGGCGACTGCTTTGTCTTCTCCTGATTGGGCAGTGACTCTGGGATGTCAGCAAGCGCTTCGCCTGCCGACATCCAGGACTCTGGCGTGACGTGCGTCGGAGAGGGCACACGGAACTCGAGAGGGATGTCGGATCGTATGCCCACGATGATGATGCGGTGGCGACGTTGCGGAACACCATACTGCTCGAATCGGTACAGATGGGGCGTGAGAACGTAACCAGGACCGGCAGTTCGCATCGCGCGAAGAATCTTGGCAAAATCACGTCCACCGTTGGAACTCTGAAGACCAGTTACGTTCTCTGCGACGAACCATTCGGGGGCGAAGTGATTCAGCACCTCGATGCCGTACTGGTAAAGGGGCCCGAACTCACCCTTGAGGCCACGATTCTCGCCTACGAGGCTGTAGTCATTGCACGGGAAGCCAAACGCGAACCCATCGATGTGCGCAAGCTCTGCGACGTTGAGGTCGCGAACATCTCCGTGGATGACCGTCTCATCGCTCGCACCATCGATGTTTGCGATGTAGGTCTGCACAGTATGCGCGTCGTAGTCGTTCGCCCAGCGGTGCTCCAACTGGACACCGACTTCAGCCGCAGCCAGATGCGCACCCATGGCCATGCCACCGGGCCCAGAGAACAATTCACCCATTCCAAAGCCGAGCGTCGCCGAACCCGCGATTCCATTCTGCACAGACACCAAGCCTCCTGACCGATCGTGGCGCCTTGGACTGCGTCGGTCGCTCCGCTGGTGCTCGGTCCGACAGCCACTCGTCTCTGGCGCTAAGAGCAGCCTAGCGCGCGGATCGGACATTCGTTCGACGACCAGCCGTTGGGACGCGTCCTTGACTCGGGGGACCCGCTCTGGGGTCTGGCGATCCGACCGGAGCAAGCGGAGAGAGGATGCGCGAGTTGCTCCGGCAGCTAAGCCCCAATGCACCGGACTCCGCACGTTCTTGGGAGACCGCGAAGAAGAGCGGCGACGTCGAGCCGATTTCGGCGGCATCCGACTGGCGAGAAGATTTGAGGCGGAAGAACATCGGGATCAAGACCAAAGTACCGGTCAAGACCAAGGGACCAGGCAACCCGCCAGTCGTCGCGGAGCTCTTCGCAGTCAATGACAAGCGAGTCATCGTCGAAAGAGCCCAGCTACTTGAACACGTCGAACCAGGATTCCTTGACTCGACGGATCAGACGGATGCTCGACGCGGAAACCCCGGTCTCACTGATCGCGATTACCGCCACCGATCATTTCTTCGAAACCGCAACAGAGATCACGAAGAAGCTCGACAGCCCCGGCGCTAGAGCTCGCGTCCTTAAGTTTCGACGCGGAAGCGAAGCAGGCGCACTGTCGGTGAAACGGATCAAGGAACTACTGGCCATTCACTAAATGGCGAGTGAATTCACACCATTCAGGGGTATGCCTCGCTCGTCAGGCTGACATCCCTCGCAGCACCAGATGGCTGAGAGCATCCGCCTTCGCCCGATTCAATGGCTTGTCGAGCAGTACGTTTTACGACCCGATCGCGAGGAGCTGATGGGCAACGACAGCGGCGTCGACGTCACGGCGCACCTCACCGGCATCCACCGATCGAGCGAGCCGTTCCTTCGTCCACTCGCGCAGCGGCGCCGCAAGACGCTTGCCCAAGACGGCGCCGACCTCCGGGCCGGGGGCGGTGTCCGCGATGAGCGCCCGGGCCAGCGCAACCGTGTCGTCGCCCCGCGGAGTGAACAGCGCCCGCAGGTCAGCCGCGAGGTCGTCCGTCATCTGTAGCGAGACCGGAGTCAGCTCCCCCTCCAACAGCGCCTCCCCCAGAATCGCCGCCTTCGACGGCCACTATCGGCAGATCGTCTGCTTCGACACTCCGGCGGCCTCAGCGAGCAACTCGATCGTCACGGCCTCGTAGCCGGACGAAGACAGAGAAGCACGCATCGCGCCCAGCGCCGCCTGCAGAGGAGCGGATTTGCTTCGAGGTCTGGGCGCGCTCACAGACTACCTAGGAGTACGATCAGAAATAAGTAGACGCACCGTTGCGAAACCCAAGCCTCAAGGAGCTCAACCATGGCCCTCACCGCACACTCCACCATCGGCGACTGGATGAACGACCCGACCGGCGGGCCGCTCATCCGTGCACTCTTCGAGCAGACGGGCGCTGACCCCGAGCTCCTCACCCCCGTGCTCGGACTGCCACTCCAGCAGCTCGTCGCGATGAGCCAGGGCGCACTGCCGCAGTCGGTCGTCGACGACCTCGTGCGCGCAGCCAACGGCGGCGAGATCCCTGAGGCTGACGAGTCCGAGGGCTGGACCGAGAAGCCCACCACCGGACGCTTCGCCGGCAAGACCGTGATCGTCACGGGCGCAGCATCCGGAATCGGCAAGGCCACCGCATCCCGCATCGCCCGTGAAGGAGGACGCGTCATCGCCTCCGACATCGCCGCCGACAAGCTCGACGCCCTGAAGGCCGAGCTGCCGGATGCTGACATCACGACCGTCGCCGGCGACCTCACCAAGCAGGACGCGATCGACGCTGTGATCGCCGCCGCGGGCGACCGCATCGACGCCCTCGCGAACGTCGCCGGCATCAACGACGACTTCTCCCCCGCCGGCGAGACGACGGATGCCGTCTGGGACAGGGTCATCGCCATCAACCTCACCGCCCCATTCAAGCTCATGCGCGCGGTGCTGCCGATCATGGAGAAGGCCGGCCGCGGCTCGATCCTCAACGTCGCCAGCGAAGCCGGTCTGCGCGGCAATGCGTCGGGCAACGCCTACACGGCCAGCAAGCACGGCATCATCGGCGTCACGAAGTCCGCAGCGTTCATGTACGGGCCGAAGGGCATCCGTGTGAACTCCGTCGCTCCGGGCGGCGTCGCCACCGGCATCCCGATGCCCCCGAACATGTCGGAGTACGGCTCCGGTCGCCTGGCCCCGTTCCAGCAGGCGATCCCGACGGTCGCGACCGCCGAGCACCTCGCCGCGTCGATCACGTTCCTGCTGTCGGACGACGCCGTGAACATCAACGGTGCCGTGCTGGCCTCCGATGGTGGCTGGTCGGTGCAGTAAGCGTCAGTCTTGGAGGCCGGCACGGCTGCCGTGCCGGCCTTCGAACTCGCCGATCGCTCGACGCGCCTTGCGCAGCTCGAAGATCCCGACGCCCACTCCGGCGCCGAAGACGACGAGGCTGATCCATCGATAGACCGCACTCGGATCCAGCATGATCGCGACGGCCCATCCTGCAAGCAGGACAGCCGAGAACACGAGCGTGTAGAGCGCGAAGTTCTTGCGGCGCCGCAGTGCCATGCGCTGCTGGATCAGGGAGGGCTCGGCGTCGGGCTCGCTCATGAGCCGAGCCTAGACCGCGGCTCCTCGTGTGGACTCAGGCGGCCTGCTCCCAGAGCGGTGAGAGACTGAACTCGTGCCTGAGCGTCCTGAAATCGTCTGCATCTGCGGTTCCATGCGGTTCGCTGAGGACATGCGAGCAGTGAGCCAATCCTTGACACTCGCTGGCGTCATCGTCCTCATGCCTGCCGAGATCGACACCGCGATCACCGCAGAGCAGAGAACCGCTCTCGGCGAGCTGCACCTGCGCAGGATCGACCTGGCCGATCGCGTCGTGGTCGTCAACCGCGGCGAGCGCTTCGGCGAGTCCACGACGCGGGAGATCGACTATGCGCGCGCAGCCGGAAAGCCCGTGGCCTTCGTCGGCCCGGCGTGGGGCTCGGAGTAGACCTCACATCTCCCCCGCCTACCCTGGCTCTATGAAGAAGCTCCCCGCGCTCGCGACGCTCGCCGCCGGCATCCTCCTGCTCTCCGGGTGCTCTCAAGCGTCGACCATCGCCGCGTGCGGCCAGGTCGCAGCACAGGCGGCGCAGGTGACCGGTGTGATCGGCAGCGTCAGCTCGCCGACTCCCAAGGCCGCGCAGGCCGCGCTCGATGAGGTCAAGAACGTCGCCGAGAACATCCGCGGTGTCGACGGCCCCGAGGAGTTCGTCGCCCTCCGCGACTCGTGGACGACGAGCATCGACGCATTCGCCGCCGAAGGCGAGAAGGCCATCGCGGGTGACATCACGGGCCTGGAAGCCGCGACGACGGAGATGCGCGCAGCCACCGACGCGATGCTCGCCTACTGCACCCCGTGACCGGAGCCCGTCACTCTTCCTGCTGAACCCTCATCGCGATCTCGAAGCTGTCGCCGATCACGCGACCTCCGTCGAACACGGGATCTTCCTCGAGCGTCTCGAGAACGCGAGGATCGCTCGTGACGGCAGCGGTCCCGCGGTCACGAACCTCGCGCGACGGCCAGGTCGTCACCGTGACCACGACGGATTCCCCGGCACCCGTGCCCGCGAGGTCGGCGATGCTCTTGAGCTCACCCGATTCGTACGACGTCCCGTCTGCATGGAAGTCACTCGGGTCGGCTGACTCGCTCGACTGCCAGTAGTCCACGACACTGATCGCACCGTGATCGCGGTAGACCTCCGCCATCCGCTTCGAGAAGTCGAGGTATGCGGCCTTGCGTTCCGTCGGCACCGGAACGACCGTGATGTCAGCGATGACCATTCTCTGCTCCAGTCCTCAGCGGCGAGTGTCCGTCGCAAGGGTATCCACCGTCGGTCTCACCCCACCAGACGTGCCTACCGAGCGATGCCCCGCAGCAGCCGCGTCACCGTCTCCTCGACGCGCTCTGCGCTCAAAGGCTGTCCGATGAGCGCCGCGTACGACGCCATGGCGATGAGCTGGTCGGCGATCGCGTCCGCATCCACGTCGGCGCGAATCTCGCCCGCCGACTGTCCGCGCGCGATGCGCTCGGCAACCCACGAACGGATCGGCGCCGCGAGACGCTCGTTGAGCGCCAGCCCGAGTTCGTGGTCGGTGGCGGTCACCGCGATCAGCGCCCGGGCGAGCGCAACGCCCTCGGGCCTCGCGAGTCCGGCAGACATCGCCGAGAACCACGCGTGCAGGTCGGCCCGGATGTCGTCGCTCATCGCGACGGCGGGGTCGGCTCCGGGCAGGTCTCCCTCGAGCAGCGCCTCGCCGAGGATCGACGCCTTCGACGGCCACCACCGGTAGATCGTCTGCTTGGCGACTCCCGCTGTCTCCGCGAGCCCCTCGATCGTCACCGCTTCGTAGGTGCCAGCGACGACGGCGGCGCGCATCGCCTCGAGCACGGACTGGCGCGCGGCTTCACTTCGGGGACGAGGCACCTGAACAGGCTACCGACGACTCCAGGGGGAGCGTCTCACCGAGGGGCGTCGTCCAGCGAACCTGCCCGCGGTTGCCCACCGCCGATCAGCGCGATATTCCGTGACCGACGCTCGGCCCGCCGATAGAGTCGCGGCATGGGGGATTACTTTGCGTTCAATGCATCCGGAATGCAGAACTCGGCCGGACACACGAGGAACGCGCTCGCAGGATTGGGTGTCGCTGGCATGGACCGCGTCGGCGACTGCGGAAGCTCGCTCGTCGCCACCACAGTCGATTTCTTCCTCGACCTGCTCAAGGAGGCTCGGGATGATGCCGATCAATCGTCCGAGAGGCTGGCGAAGAACATCGAGTTGACCGCCGAAGACTTCGTCGGCACAGAGTCGACTCATCAATCCGAGCTCGATTCCTTCGTGGACACTCTGAAGGGAATCTACTGACGTGAGCACCCAGTGGACGGATTCCAATCCTGGCGCCGGCAGCATGACATCCGTGAGCCCTTTTGGCTGCGCAACTGAACAAACTTGAGACGAACCTCGATTCGGGTCTTTCGGATCTGAGGAAGGCCGACGATGTCTTCCTCGATCAGTGGATCGGCCAGTCCGCGACAGGTGCGCGAACACAGCTCTCCTCCCTGCTTGCAATGGCGAAGGCATACGAGAAGGCGATCCGCCGGGTGCGGAAAGCGCTACCCCGGTATGCCGACGAGGTCGAGGAGATTACGGAGCTCGCCGCCATTCAAATTAAAAGACGCAAGGCCGCTCAAGAAGCCCTGCAGGATCAGTTGTCGAACGACCCCGGCGCTTTCGACCCTGAACGGGGCGGGTCCGGCCAGCAAGAGCTCGAGAACGCAGTGGCGGCATTGCGCGCCCTGGCCGTGCGGCGACAGTCCGCCGACGATTCGGTGCTTGCTGAGGTCCGTGCCGCCATCGCGATGACATGGGAGATAGCGCCGGAGGACTATCCGTCGGATCGCATCTGGTACGACCAGGCCGGGTACGAGTACGTGATCGACGACGGACTCGGGTTCTCGACCGACGAGTACACGGCGGAAGAGCTCATGGAACTGTTCAAGAAGTATCCGACAGAGGTTTTTCCGTTCGATGTCGCTGGCAACTCGAGCACCTTCAGAGATGGTGCCTTGTTCACCTTGTCGGACACGATCTTCGACAACGGCAGTGCCGACCCGTACGAAAGCGGTGATGTCGTCGTCACTACGACAGGCACGAGTGTGAAGTTCACTGTCGTCTCCGACAGATACTTCGATGGGCCAGGATCCACGATCGAGTTCTCGATCGTGGAGGTCGACGGCGAATGGGTTCTCCGCAAGACGGCGATCGCGGTGGATGCCAATCAAGCCGCCGCCATCGGTGCAGAGTGGATGGCGGAACTCACCTGGAACGACCAGGCCGAGAACCTCAAAGACGTGGTCGACAAATACGGGAGATCATGAAGCTACGCATACTGACACTGGTCCTCCCTCTCTTCGGTCTCGTTTTCTTCACGCTCGTGATGGCGGGAGCCCAGGCGGTCGAGGTGATCCGTAACCTACCTGATTCGCGCGCCTCCATCGGCTGGATCATCGGGCTCATCATGATTCCGACGGCCATCACAGGCATCGTCTCGGGCTTGACCGCAGCGCTCGGCGCATACATCAGCAAGCGCATGTCGACGAACGCAACGAACGGATCGTCCAGCTGGAAGAGCATCAGCGCCGGCGCCGGCCTCGGCGGATCAGTGGGCAGTGTGCCGCTTCTCGTCTATCTGAGCTGGTGGTCCCAGGCTGGCCTCGGACTGTGGATCCTCGTACTGGGGTACGTGACGATCTTCGTCGCCTACGCAGGGTTCACCGCACTGTTGATGTGGCGCAAACCTCGGGTCGTGTGACTCATGTCGACGCCTTGGAAGTCGCTTCGATGTTCGCGCGAATCTGACGTTTCGCGCTCGACAGGCGAGATCGAGCGGTCGAAGAGTTGATCCGCAGTCCCGGTTACTTCCAGGCGATGGAATGCTTCATCTCTCACGTCCGTCGACGTAGCGCATGGCTGCAGTCCGATACCGCTGCGCCACCGCGCCCGACGCGAACTCCCGCCGCTCCACCAGATCGAGCCGCACCCGCTCACTCAGCCCGTCAAGCAATCGCGGCCCGTGCCCCGCGAGCACCGGATGCACGACGAACGTGTACTCGTCGATGAGTCCGAGTTCGGCCAGTGCCACCGGCAGTGTGACGCCACCCACCGATAGCCCCTCGCCCGGCTGCGCCTTGAGTGCGTGTACCGCATCGCCCAGGTCGCCTCGCACCAGCTCGGCGTTCCAGTCGACAGCATTCAGCGTGTTCGAGACGACGTGCTTCGGCGCGCCGTCGATGGCCTCGGCGAACGGGATCTCCCACTCCTCCATCCAGTCTGGCCACTGCCCGGATGCCGGGCGACGCCAGGCGGACTCCATCATCTCGTAGGTCGTTCGGCCGTAGAGCACGGCATCCGCTCGCTGCATCTCAGCCGTCCAGAACCCCATCAGGTCTTCGTCGGGAGCGACCCCCGCCTCGTGATGAACGCAGCCGTCGAGCGTGACGTTGATCGCGTAGCGCAGTGGTCTCATCTCGCCGATCTCCTTCGATGCGGGCGGTGAACCCAGAGTATCGGTGTCCTCCCGCACGATGCAGTTCTCATCCATAGGTTTGTCTCCATGACTGGCAGACACGCTATCTCCGACACTCAAGCTTCCCGGCCGACTCGAGAATCGCTCGCAGAGATTGCCGCGCTAAGCCTCGTATGGGTAGTCCTCGCTTCTTTGATAGCGACGCTGCCAGGGCTAGATGGAACCGTGGTTTGGAGCCTGGCTAGTGCGGCAGGGGAGGCAGTTCTGGGTCACATCGGCTGGGCGTTCGGGGTATTCGTGCCAATCCTTCTGGCCTTCTATGCCATCGTCATCGGCGGGCAGCTGGCCGCAACCGTCGACGCGGCGAAGACTCAGCGGACTCTGGGCATGATCGCAGAAGCAATGGTGAGCTCGCTTGTTCCGGCGCTTCTGCTGATCGTGATCGCCTGCATCGCGAAGCCCGGGATTGCTGGAACTCTCTTCGTGATCGTCCCGGTCCTCGGCGCGACATTGTTCCTTGCTGTCCAGCTTGGAGGATTCATCGTCTTCGAACGCGAGCTAGTTCTCGCGAAAGCCGAACGCACGCGAGTCACCATGCGTGCGCTTTCGAGAACCCTGCGCGTTCGATCGCGCAGGCCCGTATGGATTGTCCTGATCGCAAACGTCGTGGTCGCTGCCGGGGCAGGAGTCGCGATGGCCGCGTTCGTCGCTTCGGCGGACCAAGTGGATTCAACGACCACTTTCGACCCGCGCTTCGCGGTCACCATGTACGCGACGCTCACGACGTTGCAAACGTCCGCCTGCCTGTTCGCGGTATCGACCGTGCGGGCTGCGTCCGATCGATTGACTCGGATCCTCGGATGGTTGGTAGGGGTCGCGGTGTCGCTGCTGTTCTTCTTCATCGTTATCCCGACGTTGACGTCGCGCGGCTTCGCGACTGGTATCGGGCTGATGACCGCCCTTGTCGTCTCTACGGCCTCGACTCTGTGGCGAAGAGGGGACAAGCGACGGGTATCACTCGACTGGACGATCCAAGGGGCGGGATCGCGAAGTGCGGCACGATCGATCGCCAAGAGTCACGCGCGGACCGTCCGTCTCATTCAGGCAACACGCTCGGCCATCAAACAGCCATCGCTCCGAGATCGATTTGCTGCGGCCGTAGGGGGCTTTCGAAGCGGGGCAGTTGCCTAAGACCGCCGCGATTGGCGCCTGTTCGGGCTGGATCGGATGCTGTTGACCAGCACCCCTCCCGGCGCGCACTTGCCTCGGGAGTTCTCGTTCGCGCGATCGCGCGACGTTCGTCGGCACCCGCATCGCCAGACATTGTCGAGCGGACCCGGGAAGGTTCGGGTACCCGAGGTCCGCTCGGGCGGTCCCGAGAACTGTCAATCGGCGCCTTTACCCGTCATCGAGACCGCATGAAGGAGCAAAGCACACATATGAGGACAGTGCAGTATCTTGCACCCTGGTCTGGCCAGGGGGCGACTACGGCCGCAGACGCCCCGCCCGGTGCGACATCAGAGTCGCACGCCGGCGTCGGCTCCGTGCTCAGCCTCGAAGTCCTGAGCGTCTTTGCGGACGCGGCGCAGCAACACCAGCGAGTAGATCGTGAATCCCGTGCCGAGAATGAGGGTCAGCCAGTTGGGATTCCCCATCACGAGGCCGAAGATCGAGAGGCCGAGTGCGGCCACCCACAGCGCGAGCATGGTGATCGCGAACACCCGTCGTCGCTGCAGCTCCGGGGGTTGATGGATCAACGACGATGCGGGCTCCTGCTCTTGGCTGGTCATCGGAGCAGCATAGCGGCGAGCGCGGACGCTCATGGCGGCGTCGCTGGCGTCGCCGGTCGAACCGATCAGGACTGAATCGTTACTTGTACGCCGCGTCCACATACCGATATACAGATCACAGCGCTCTGGGGGCGCTGGCGATTCGTCGCCTCACTGTCGAGGGGAACTCTCATGTCACTGCCGCCTGCCTCCTGGCATCCGGACCCGGAGAATCCGAATCAGCTGCGGTGGTGGGACGGCCATCGCTGGACCGATGCCACATCACCGTCGCCAGCTGCGGCCGTGACGACTCAGATGGCTCCGCCTGCCCCACCCGCAGCGTCCGTTGCCACGAAGCGACGGAGCGGGTGGCGCACCGCCGGGATCATCGTCGGCGCACTCGTGGTCGGAGGAGTGCTCGCCCGGTTGTCGCCAATCGCGATCCTGTTGGTTGCCACGGTCATGGTCGGCGTCGCCCTCTACGTGATGGTCGCTCGCCCTCTCCCCGCGCTCGGGCTCCGGTCGAGGATGTCGGGCGTAGTCGCCCTGGGCCTAGCCGCGCTGCTGGTCACAGGCGGTGGCATCGCGAGCGCGAACAGCGGAGGCACACCGACGGCATCCGAGCCGCAGAACTTCGCGGCGGTGACGACATCGACTCCGGCGCCCAGCCCGACCCCCACGCCGACCACGTTCGAGACGGCGACCGAAGAAGTGCCCGTTCCGTTCGAAGCGACCACCGTCGACGACCCTCAGCTCGATCAAGGCGCCACAGCGCTCGTCGCCGTAGGCGTGAACGGCGTGAAGGTGATCACGTATCGGGTGACCCTGGTCGATGGCGTGGCGGTGTCGCGCGAGGTCGTAAGCGAGGCTGTCTCCGTGCAGCCGGTCCACGAGGTGACGGCGGTCGGAAGCAAAGCTCCCGCACCGGTCGCTGTGCCGGCCCCCGCGCCCGCACCGGTGCCGCTCGTGCAGCAGGGCGGCGGCGGATGCGACCCGAACTACACCGGCGCGTGCGTGCCGATCTCCAGCGATGTCGACTGCGCAGGAGGCAACGGAGACGGACCTGGATATGTGCAGGGCCCGGTGCAGGTTGTCGGCTCGGACATCTACGACCTCGACCGCGACGGTGACGGGATCGCCTGCGACTAGTCGCTAACCGTCCTTCAGGTCATCGAGCTGCAGCGGCAGCGATCGCTTCACGGAGATCATGGAATCCGATCTCCTTGCTATAGCGCGACAGCGTCGCCAAGCCCACGGACTTGTAGCCCAGTTCTTCGAGCACTGAACGTGGAAGAACGTGAAAGACCCACGCACCGACATCGAGGGGATCGTATTTCTCCGGATCAATCTGCCTGTTCCAGGCGAACACGTACACGTCGGCGTTGTACGTCTGCTCACCGACATACCCGGCTTCAATGTCGAGCCGTCGACCCCGCAGCCCTCCGAACGAGATCGTTGACGGGCGGCGCTGCGCCCACGATTGCAAGTAGGCAGAACTCTTCACCTCGATCTTGACGTCACCCCAGAGAACATCGAAGTCATCCCATTCCACGCGAGCGACTTCGAGACCGAGGGCCCGTCCTACTAGGTACTCGGCGAAGTACCCCCGAGCGTTGTTCATTCGCAGATCCGACATTGCGAAGCGCCAGAAATCCACGACGCTCCCACTCATTCCGCGAAAGGCCTCGTCGCCTCGCAACCGCGGCAGTTGAGGGGGTTCTCGCCACGTTCCATCCCAATCCATGTTTCACCTTCTGAAGTAGAGCTCACACTCGCCCACCAACGGTGGTGCGGTGTTCAGTTTCTGTTTAGTCCCCAAGTCCGAGAATCGAGCGCACGTTTGTAGTGCTCCTCCGCCTCGTTGATCTTGTTCTCCGGCGTAGCCGGATCGAAAACTCGGAGGAGCGAGTACCGGAAGGTCGACGGGTCAAGGGTGCGAAGCTCGACGTTGCCGCCGTGCCCGTTCGTCGCGTAGACGTTCCACCGCTGACGAAGGCTCTCTGCGCCGTCAGCCTTGCCCACGTATTGGCGCCCGTCGCGCGTATCGGTGATCAGGTAGATGCCCATCACCGATGCCAGTGCCGTCCGCCACGACGCGTACCGGTGGTCTCGCATGACAGCTTGTAGCTGCGGGTAGTCGAGAATGAGCCTGTCGAATCCGGGGAACGGAACCGGTTGGGCGTCTGCGATCTCCATCACCGGGTACTTGGCAGCGGTGGTGCCGTTGATCCACCAGGTTCGAAGAGAGCGCCACCCGATGACAAGCCGGTTCCTCAGGTCAGCGAGCTGATCAGACACCGAGAGGTCGAATGTGCGGACGGCTCCATCATTTGAGATCTCTCGCCGGTTCTCTACGACCGACCAGAGCCGCGCGCGATCGCCACCTTCCCTCACGAAGACAACCCACACCTTGGGGGGCGTAACTGGGAACATACGCTGCTTCGCACTCTGCCGGCCGGTGTAGTACAGAATTTCCGCGTCGGTCGAATCCGCGTGGATCCCCACGAGACCAGTGTCTTCGTGCTCGCGAACGTAGGCGTGGCGAATCACCATAGCCTCGGTCGGATCGATCCCCGCGCTGCGGAGGATCGAATCCAGGGTCAGGGTCACGGGGATCAGCCCCCGACGTAGGGCCGCGCCGGTCGAGCCTCTTCTGCCAACGCCTGGCGGTGCGACGTCAGCGCAGATCGAACAGCCGTGTAGATCACGAGCCACAGGATCAGGATGCCGATCAGAAACCCGGCGACGTAGAAGAGGACGATGGTGAGGAAGGGATCCATGGCGTCAGACTAACCGGCCGCGTGTGCGGAGCAGCTAGCCTCCCGCCTCGAGCGACCTGTAGAAGTAGAACGCCCGCTCGCCGGTGTCGGGGTCGACGCCACTGAACCCGTGCCGTTCGTAGAAGCGCATCGCCCCGGCATCCGATTCATCGACGTTGATCTCGATCGCCGCGACGCCGAGTTCCCGGCAGATCTTGACCATGTGCCGGAGGATCGCGCCGCCGACACCGCCACCGCGATGGGCGGGCTCGACATACATCTCATCGAGCAGCGCGACCGGTCCGTCAGACCACACATTCGGGCGCAGGGTCACGAGCGCGAGGCCGACCGCGGGATCGCCGCCGAGCACCGCGAACGTCGAGGATCCGCCCAGCAGCATGCGCAACCGCTCGGCGAGCACCTCGACCCCCGGCGTCTCGGTGTCGAACTCCGTGTTGAAGGCATGCAGCATCTCGGCGAGACGGGCGGCGTCGTGCGGGGTGGCTCGACGGGTGACGGTGGTCATGTGGATGCCCTTTCTCGGGTCGAGCGCTTCGTCTCGGGCCGGCGGCGGTTCCGCCGGTTCACAACTCCGGAAGAACGAGCGGACCGACGCATCGGTCCCCCGGGATTCCGGGGCCGAGCCGGCGGACGCAGTCGCTTCTTCCGGAGTTGTGGACGTGAACCTCCGCGCGCCACGCTCGACGAAACGGGAGAACCCGATCAGGCGCTGTCCGAGTCGGCCTTTCGCGAACCGGCTTCGAGAACGTCGCCCGCCGGCAGTTCCTGGTGTCCGCCGAACTGCAGGCGCATCGCCGACAGCACCTGGTTCGCGAACTTGTCTTCGTCGCGCGAGGCGAAGCGCTCGAACAGCGACGCCGCGAGCACCGGCACGGGCACGCCCACGTCGACCGCGGCCTTGACCGTCCAGCGACCCTCGCCCGAGTCGGAGACCCGACCGGCGAGACCGTCGAGCTGCGGGTTGTCGGCGAGCGCGGCGGCCGTGAGGTCGAGCAGCCACGACGAGATGACGGATCCGCGGCGCCACAGCTCCGCGACCTTCGACGTGTCGATGGGGAACTGGTAGAACTCCGGCTCCTCGAGCGGGGCGATCTCGGCCGAGTGCTCGGCCTCGCGCACTCCGGCATCCGCGTTGTGCAGCAGGTTGAGCCCTTCGGCGATCGACGCCATGATGCCGTACTCGATGCCGTTATGCACCATCTTCACGAAGTGCCCCGCACCCGACGGACCGCAGTGCAGATAACCCTGCTCCTCGGGGGTGAGGTCTCCCGTGCGACCGGGGGTGCGCTCGATCTCGCCGACCCCCGGAGCGATCGTGCGCAGCACCGGCTCGATGCGCTGCACGGCCTCATCCGGTCCACCGACCATCAGGCAGTACCCGCGGTCGAGTCCGAACACTCCACCGCTCGTGCCCACATCGACGTAGTGGATGCCGCGCTCACGGAAGGCCTTCGCCCGCCGAACATCATCGCGGTAGTTCGAGTTGCCGCCGTCGATCAGGATGTCGCCCTCGTCGAGCACCGCCGCCGCCTGGTCGGCCACCATGCCCGTGAGCGATGCGGGCACCATCATCCACACCGCCCGCGGCGCCTCGAGCTTCGACGCCAGGTCGGCCATGCTGTCGGCGCCTGTCGCTCCCTCGGCGACCAGAGCCTGCACGGCATCCGCGTTCACGTCGTAGACCACGCATTCGTGCCCCGCCCGCATGAGGCGGCGCACGATGTTGGCACCCATCCGGCCGAGTCCGATCATCGCCAGCTGCATGAGAATCCTTTCGTCTCAGCCCCCGTGAGCCGAGTCGGGGCAATCCTGGCACGGGTGCGTGAGGTGCTCAATGGCGTTGCGCGGTGGTGCGCGCTCGGTGCGGGGTCAAAAACGCACCCGCAGCGCCCTCTTCCGATGCGAAAGTGACCCCGCACGCACCAGGCCCTCGGGCGGGTCGTGTCCCGCACGCGGGCTGACGGCATCCGATCCTTCCCCGATAGCCTGATGATGTTGATCGCGCGGGGGAGCTGTGCGACCTGACGACCGGAGATCTGATGCCTTCACCACGCCTTCGCACCTTCGCGGCATTCACCGTCGCCGCGTTCGGCGCGGCCGCCCTCGTGAGCTGCACCGCATCCGCCGACACCGGCGAGAACGGCCCGACCGAGGCGAGCGTCGCCGTGCTCGACGAGTTCTTCGCGCACCTCGAGCGCGGGGAATCGGCGGAGGCCGCGGCGATGACGAGCATCGAGTTCCCCGAGGAGTTCATCGACGAGGACTTCTATGCGGCATCCACTGCTCTGCCCTCTGACGCGAAGGTCATCGACGTCGAGGGCAGCGACGAGTACTCGGTCACAGCGACCGTCGAATACGTGCTCGACGATCCCGAGAACCCGATGACGGCGACCTACAAGGTCAAGAACAGCGACGGCGAGCGCCGGATCTCGTGGAGCCACGAGTCGTTCGGCGTGATCAACGTCGGCTCCCCGGGCCGGCTCGTGCTCAACGACGAGATGGAGTACCCGATCAGCGCCGAGGCGGAGCGGGTGTTCCTGCTGCCCGCGCTCTACGAGTTCACCTACGACGACCCCACCGGCACCACGCAGCTCGACCCCGACGGCACGAACGAGTTCACCGTCGCGTGGCCGATGGACGATCAGCCGCGCGACACCGAGTTTCCCGCCCGTGTGAATGTGAGCACTGCGAACGTGTCGGTGATCGCATACGTGGAGACCGAGATCACCGACGCCGTCGACGCGCAGATCGAGCAGCTCACGGCCGCCTGCGTGGCAGAGCGCTTGGCCGGGCCCTCGTGCCCTGCCTCGGTGGTGGAATACGACAAGCCGTTGGTCGACCCGTCGACCGTGCAGTGGCTGCAAGAGTCGGGATACGGCGTCGGCGGCACCGATGGGGTGGTCGAGTATTCGAAGGGGTTCACGCTCCTCGCCGACGGAGATTCCTACCCGACCCCCGCCGTGTACGAGGGCACCGTGACCCGGGATGCCGACGGCGTGGTGACCTTCACCCGGAAGTGAGCGGGCGGGTCGCCTTTCTCCGGGCCGCCCTCACAGATGCAGGCTCAGATCACGGATGCATGCCCGATCGGGCGGTCTCGGCATGCATGTGTGATCCGGGCATGCAGGTGTGAACGAGCCACGCCCGAACCTTCCGCACACGGGCCGAGGGCTCGCCGCGGATGGAAGGATTGAAGAATGACTTCCGGCACGTTCGACCAGATCACGCAAGACGACCTGCGCGCTGCGGGCAGCGTCAAATGGACGGCGTTTCCCGACACCATCGGCGCGTTCGTCGCCGAGATGGACTTCGGCCTCGCCCCCGCGATCAACAGCGCGGTGAAGGATGCCCTCGACCTGGGCGTCACCGGCTACCTGCCCGACAAGCTCGCGAAAGACCTGTCTGAGGCGACGGCCCGCTGGTACTCCGACTCGTACGGGTGGCAGATCCCCGCTGAGCGCGTGCACCATGTGCCTGACGTGATCGCGGCGTTCGAGCTGGCGATCGAGCACTTCACCACTCCGGGTTCGGCCGTGATCGTGCCGACTCCCGCGTACATGCCGTTCCTCATGGTGCCGCCCATGCGCGACCGGCGGGTCATCGAGGTGCCGAGCATCGAGGTCGATGGGCGCTGGGTCATGGACCTCGACGCCGTCGCACAGGCCTTCCGCGACGGCGGCGAGATGCTGGTGCTCTGCAACCCGCACAACCCGCTCGGAACCGTCGCGACCCGTGACGAGCTGCTCGCGATCGCCGACACGGTGACGGCGGCGGGCGGTCGCGTCTTCGCCGACGAGATCCACGCGCCCATCGTCTATGCCCCGGCCCAGCACATCCCCTACGCCTCGGTGTCGGATGCCGCGGCCGCACACACGTTCACCGCGACCTCGGCCTCGAAGGCCTGGAACCTCGCCGGCCTCAAGTGCGCGCAGGTGATCCTCTCGAACGACGCCGACGCCGAGCTCTGGGAACGCCTGGGCTTCTGGGCGGGGCACGGCACCTCGACCCTCGGCGTCATCGCCAACACCGCCGCCTACACGGGCGGCCGCGAGTGGCTCGACGGGGTCGTCGAGTACCTCGACGGCAACCGGCGGATGCTGGCGCAGCTCGTCGAGGAGAAGCTTCCCAGCGTGCGGATGATCGTGCCCGAGGGCAGCTACATCGCCCTGCTCGACTTCCGCGAGACGGGTTTGACCGGGGATCTCGGCGAGTGGTTCCGCGAGCACGCCGGAGTCGCGATGACGGATGGCGCCGCGTGCGGTGTGGCCGCCATCGGGTATACGCGCTTCGTCTTCGCGATGCCGCGTCCGATCATGGTCGAGGCGGTCGATCGGATCGCCGTGGCGCTGCGCGAGCGCGCCGCGAACGCGACCTGATCCAGGTCGCGGGCGAGGTCGTCGCCGCTGAGCGCTCGATAAGCGGATCCAGCGGGTCTCGGCTGTTCATGTCATGTCCCATCGTCGAGGGTCGTTACATGAGATATATCCGGCACCCCGGGGCTGACGGGTGGCTCGCTGTGAGAGCCCGGCGCGGGGCCAGTTGAGCACCGGAACTCGGCAGTTCGGATGCGCAACTGACCCCGCATCCGCCACGATGTGCGTTTCCGACCCGGCATCCGCAGGAGGCGTGCCGCACGATGCGTCAGCGAGCTCGAACGGCGGCCCCCATCGCGGCGAACGCCTCGTGCAGGATCGGCCGCGGCGTCGCGAACACGACTCGCACGAAATCCTCGTACCCGTGCCCGAGCAGTGCGCCCTCGGTCAGCACCACTCCGGCGTGGTCGCGGAAGAACGCGGCCGGAGGGCCGTCGATCCCCAGCGCACCCGTGTCGATCCAGCCGATGTAGGTCGCTTCAGGTTCGCGATAGATCGCTCCCGGAAGATGCTCGTCGACGAGGGCTGCCAGTAGGTGTCGCGTCTCGGAGAGGTACGCGAGCACCCCGTCGAGCCACGGCTTGCCCTCGCGATACGCCGCGGTGGATGCGACCACTCCGAGCGTCGCGGCGCCGTGCTGCACCGAGAACCCGAACCGGCGATAGAGCTGCTGGTCGGCATCATTCGAAGTGATCAGCTGTGCGGTCTTGAGCCCCGGGATGTTCCACGCCTTCGACGCGCTCGTGCCGGTGATCGTGTGCGCGGCCGTCACCTCCGACACCGATGCGTAAGGGATGAACGGACGACCGTCGAAGCGCAGCGGGGCATGGATCTCATCCGCGAACACCCGACCGCCATGGCGCTCCACGATCTCGGCCAGCGCTTCGAGTTCGGATCGTTCGACGACGGTTCCGGTCGGGTTGTGCGGGTTGCAGAGCACGAGCGTGCGGGCGCCCGCGGCGAACGCCTCGTCGATGCGCTGCAGGTCGTGATGCCAGCGTCCGTCGACCTCGACACCCGGGATCTCGATCACCGGATGTCCGATCGCCGGCAGATATGTCAGGAACGGCATATATGCGGGCGTGGGCACGATCACCGGCGATCCGGCGGGCGCATACTCCTCGACGGCGACGCGCAACGCGGCCATCACATCGGACACCGGATGCACGCGTTCGGGGTCGATCGCCCAGCCGTACTCGCCCTGCATCCATTCGGCGGTCGCCTCACCGAGCCTGGCCGCGAGCGGTGGAGACAGGTATCCGAGGTTCTCCTGGTCGATCGCTCGGTGCATCGCGTCGGCGATCACCGGCGCGACCCCGAAGTCCATCTCGGCGACCCACGCGCCGATGCGCCCCGGGTGCAGGCTCCACTTGCGGCTCTCGGGCCGATCGAGTTCGAACCTTGTGCGAGAGTCGAACGGATGCGGGTCGGTGCGCGCGCGGTCGTCGGTCATGGCGAGCGGCTCTCAGCCCGCGAACCGACATCGGACGACGGCGCCGGCCCGAGTGGTGCTCACGTGATCACCGTCATCGAGCGGCCGGAAGCGGCCGGCGGTCGGGGTCGTGGTCTCAGACACGGGTACTCCTTCACAGCGAGAGCTTCCACACTAAAGAAGGTCCCGCCGTCGCGCGATTCTCGTTTCAGCGCGTGACCGTCAGGATGTCCGGTCCCGTCAGCCCGCGAATGCGATCCCGCTCGCAGTGCGCACCAGCGTCGCGTTGTCGGGCGCCGTCCGCCCGTCGGGCAGCGAGAGCGTG
Source organism: Microbacterium sp. AC035 (assembly GCF_979258485.1). NCBI lineage: Bacteria > Bacillati > Actinomycetota > Actinomycetes > Micrococcales > Microbacteriaceae > Microbacterium > Microbacterium sp. AC035. The sequence goes on along the minus strand of NZ_OZ409858.1, from coordinate 3,031,042 downwards.
TCTTCGAGTCCGATGCGCGAATCGAGCCCGAGCTCGACGGCGAGCGTGAACGCGGGCCACGCCGACCGCAGCTCCCCATGGAGCAGGATGGGGACGCTCGGCTCGTCGAGTCGAACGTGTGCGATCAGCCCCTCGGCATGGGGTCGCACGACCTCGACGGCCTCGTCGGGCAGTTCGATGAGCACGCGAGCGCACCGGTCGCGCACCGGTGACTGGCTCCAGGCTTCGAGTCCCGTGGCATCCCAGATGCCTGCTTCGACTCCGACACCTCGGCTCTGCAGCAGCTCAGCCACCCGGTCGGCGCCGGCCTCATGCCAATTGACGGATGCGACGTCGGGCAGTTCCGTCCACTCCGCGATCGCGCCCAGCCGCCGCTCGACGTCAGGCTCGATCCACGCACCGGTCGTCACACCGATCGGCACGTCGGGGCACGCGGCTCGCAACGCCCGCAACCACCGCTCGACGTCGTCGGCAGCGAGGCTGTCGTGCCCCGCAGCATCCTTCGGGTGCACGTGGATCTCCGTCGCCCCTGCGGCCACGGCTCGCGCGGCGTCGGCAGCCGCGAGGGTCGCGTCGGCACTCAACGCCGGATGATCTGCGGCGGAACGGGCGCCGTTGATGCACGCCTGCAGCAGCATCCGTCGCTCTGGTCTCTCTGCGGAATCCGTGACCATCAGTTCATGAGGTCGCGCGGATGCCAGTCGTGCAGGTTTCCGGTATCGGAGGGCCCCTCGTCGGTGCGCACGGTGTGCAGGACCTGCCGCGCTGCCGCTGCTCCGCGGCCAGCCCGGACGGCTTCGTCCTGGGTCTCGAAGCTCGAACCCAGGGTGCGGGATTCGCCCTCGATGCGGTTGAACCAGATCCCGTCACGTTGGAAGGTCTCGATGTCGCCTGCGGCCATGCCACGTCCTTTCGATCTACCTCCTTTCTACGCGAGGGCCCGGACGCCGGAGAGACCCTTGACAGCGTGCCGGGCAATCGTCGGGCGGGGGCCGTCGTCGCATTGGCATCCATCGTTCCCGCCCCAGTCGGAACGCAGCTACGCGACGTCGGTCGCCCGACCGATGGGCCTGAGTCGACTCGCCGAGTGACCGTACGCGACGCCGATCGCCAGGAGCACCACTCCATCCCCTCATCTCGGCATGCGATCGGCGACGGATTCGCCCCGCGGCGCTCGCCTCGCGCCGACCGCATCCACGTATTCCCGCGCACGTCAACCCCGATGACGATGGTCAGCCGACCGATATACGGTCGTCTGATGCATGCATGACCCGGATGCATCTGCAAGGAGCAAGTGATGACGCTGGAAGTGATCTCGCCCACGGCGGCACTCCTCGACGGACGATATGTACTGCACGACCGCGTGGGGCAGGGCGGCATGGCGACCGTCTACCGCGCCGAGGACACGCAACTCGGACGCATCGTGGCGATCAAGATGATCCACGAGGGCACGGGGCCCGTCGCATCGATCGAGCGCGCCCACACAGAGAAGGCGCTGCTCGCATCGCTGAGCCACCCGTCGCTCGTGACGCTGTACGACGCGCAGCTCATCCCCGGGCGACCCCAGTATCTGGTGATGGAGTTCGTCGACGGGCCCACGCTCGCCGGGCGCATGGCCGCAGGCCCGCTGCCGCCGCGAGACGTCGCACGCATCACGCGCGATCTCGCCCGAGGACTGACCGCCGTGCACGCGGCAGGGATCGTGCACCGCGACGTCAAGCCGTCGAATGTGCTGCTCGCGCAGAGCCGTTCCGGCGATCCCGTCGCCGCGAAACTCGCCGACTTCGGCATCGCCTGCTCGATCGAGAACACCCGGCTCACCACCCCCGGAATCGTGCTCGGCACACTCACATATATGGCTCCGGAGCAACTGCGCGACGCCGACCCCGGCACGCCGGTCGACATCTTCGCGCTGGGGCTGGTCGTGCTCGAGGCCCTCTCGGGAGAGACCGGGTATGCCGCGCTCGGCTCAGGACGTGCGGCGGCGATCGCCCGCCTCGCGCAACCGCCGAGGATCTCCGAGACGGTTCCCGAGGAGTGGCGCGATCTACTGACCGGCATGACGCGACTCGAGCCCGAGGAGCGACCGACAGCGGTCGAGGTCGCTCGCGTCGCGCGCGGCCTGCTGCGGGGCTACGCCGCGGATGTCGGCGGTTCCGCAGTCGCTGCGGCGGCCGCATCCATCGTCGCCTCTGCCGGCTCGGCTTCTGCCGGTTCGGCTTCGGCCGCGGGCGCGGCACCGGCGGCGGCAGATGCCGATGCGTACTCTGCCGCGAGTGCGAATTCGGCGGCGAAGGCCGGTGCAGAGCCTGCCGCGGGCCCGACCCCGGCGGCGGATGCCGGTGCACACCCGGGCGCGAATCCGGAGGCAGAGCCGGTCGCAGCACGATCGGGTGCCGACGACCCCACGCCGACCGGCGCGACGGCAGTGCTCCCGGCGACAGACGGCACCGGCGTCACTGCGGTCGACGGTGTCGCACCCATCACGGACGCGGCCGCGTCGCGCAACCGAACACGAAATCGTGTGCTCGCGGGCGCTGCCGGACTGGTCGCGACCGGGGCGATCGTCGTCGGGCTCGCGGCATTCACCGCCCCGACATCCCCCGACATGTCGAGGACCGCGTCTGCGCCAGTGGTTCGAGTACCGGCCGAGGCGACGCCGGTGGATGTGCCCGCGGCTCCCGTGGAGGTCGTCACCGAGTCAGAGGATTCCGGGAACTCCGGCGAGGGCGGGAAACCCGACGAACCGGGCAACTCCGGGAACTCGGACAAAGGCAACAAGGGCGACAAGGCCGACAAGGCCGACAAGGGCAACACGAACGGCAATTCGGGCAAGAAGTAGTCCTCGCCGATAGCTTTCCGATGTCGAGGGGCAGTCAGCTCCGACCCGTGTTCGCACAGTTGCCGCCGAGGCCTCCTCTGCGCGGTGCGCACTTCGCGCTACGCGCGGCCCCTCCATAACTCCGGATCCGTACGCCCGATCCGTCCCCTGGGCGGATCCTGAGCAGATCCGACAGCGAATCTCCGGAGTTATGGAGCGCGAACTTGTCAGCCCGCGTGCGCGACCCGCACGTCGAGCACCCATCATGACCGGCGGCGTGCGTCGCCTCCCGTGCGTGGGGTCAAAAGCGCATCCCCCGCCCTCGATTCGGATGCCTTTTCGACCACGCACCGGGCTCAAGATGCGTTTTCGACCACGCACTCGGCATGCTCTCCTGACCGGCGATCGGCCCACGGCATCCCCCGGTAGACTGGCCATGCCCCGCCGGCCCCTCATCTAGGAGTGCGCGTGACCACCGCCCCTGCACCTGCCCACAAGCACGTCCCCGACTCCGTCGAGAACGCCACCGCGACTCCGGAGAAGGAGCAGCCGTACGCAGCGCTGGGCCTCAAGGACGACGAGTACGCCCGCATCAAGGAGATCCTGGGCCGCCGCCCGACCTCCGGCGAGCTGGCCATGTACTCCGTCATGTGGTCGGAGCACTGCTCGTACAAGTCGTCGAAGAACTACCTGCGCCGCTTCGGCCAGAAGGTCTCCGACGAGATGAAGGAGCGCCTGATGGTGGGCATGGGCCAGAACGCGGGCGTCATCGACGTCGGCGAGGGCTGGGCCGTCACCTTCAAGGCCGAGTCGCACAACCACCCGTCGTTCATCGAGCCGTTCCAGGGCGCGGCCACGGGTGTCGGCGGCATCGTCCGCGACATCATCTCGATGGGCGCGCGCCCGGTCGCGATCATGGACGCTCTGCGTTTCGGCGCGATCGACCACCCCGACACCGCCCGCGTCGTGCACGGCGTGACCAGCGGCATCAGCTTCTACGGCAACTGCCTGGGCCTGCCGAACATCGGCGGCGAGACGGTCTTCGACTCCGTCTACCAGGCCAACCCGCTGGTCAACGCGCTCGCGGTCGGCGTGCTCCGCCACGAAGACCTCAAGCTGGCCAACGCGACCGGCGTCGGCAACAAGGTCGTGCTGTTCGGCGCCCGCACGGGTGGCGACGGCATCGGCGGCGCCAGCATCCTGGCATCCGACTCGTTCGACAGCACCGGCCCCACCAAGCGCCCCGCGGTGCAGGTGGGCGACCCGTTCGCCGAGAAGGTGCTCATCGAGTGCTGCCTCGAGCTCTACCGCGACGAGCTCGTCGAGGCCATCCAAGACCTCGGCGCCGCCGGCATCTCCTGCGCGACCAGCGAGCTCGCGGCCAACGGCAACAGCGGCATGAAGGTCTCGCTCGACAACGTCCTGCTGCGCGATCCGTCGCTCACGGCTGAGGAGATCCTCATGTCGGAGTCGCAGGAGCGCATGATGGCGATCGTCGCGCCCGAGAAGCTCGACGCGTTCCTCGCGGTCGTCGAGAAGTGGGACGTCGAGACGTCGGTGCTCGGTGAGGTCACCGGCGACGGCCGCCTCATCATCGACTGGCAGGGCGAGCGCATCGTCGACGTCGACCCCTCGACCGTCGCGGTCGACGGCCCGGTCTACGACCGTCCGGTCGCGTATCCGACGTGGATCGACGCGCTGCAGGCGGATGCCGCCGAGAACCTGCCCCGTTCGAACGACCCCGAGGTGCTGCGCGAGCAGTTCCTCAACCTGGTCGCCTCGCCGAACCTCGCAGACACTCGCTGGATCACCAACCAGTACGACTACTACGTGCTCGGCAACACGGCCCTCTCGTTCCCCGACGACGCCGGCATGATCCGCGTCGACGAGGAGTCGGGTCTCGGCTTCGCTATCTCGACCGACGCCAACGGCCGCTACTGCCAGCTCGACCCGTATGCCGGTGCACAGCTCGCACTCGCCGAGGCGTACCGCAACGTCGCCGTCACCGGTGCCGTCCCCACCGCGATCACCGACTGCCTGAACTTCGGATCCCCCGAGAACCCCGAGGTCATGTGGCAGTTCGGGCAGACCGTCGACGGCCTGGCCGACGGATGCTATGAGCTCGGCACCCCGGTCACCGGCGGCAACGTCTCGTTCTACAACCAGACCGGCGACGTGCCGATCCACCCGACCCCGCTCGTCGGCGTGCTCGGCATCATCGACGACGTCTCTCGTCGCATCCCGTCGGGATGGCAGGACGAGGGCCAGAACATCTACCTGCTCGGCACGACCTCGACCGAGCTCTCGGGCTCGGCCTGGGCCGAGACCGTGCACCAGCACCTCGGCGGACTCCCGCCGAAGGTCGACCTCGCGGGCGAGAAGCGCCTCGCCGGTCTGCTCGGCGCAGCCCGTGACGAGTGGCTGATCTCGTCGGCACACGACGTGTCTGAGGGTGGCCTGGCGCAGGCTCTCGCCGAGGGCGTCTCGCGCTTCGGCGTCGGCGCGCGCGTCTGGCTGAACGAGATCATCGAGCGCGACGGTGTGGATGCCGCATCCGCCCTGTTCTCCGAGTCGACCGGTCGCGTCATCGTCACCGTGCCCCGTGAGGACGACGTCAAGTTCCGCGGACTCTGCGAAGGCCGCGACTACCCGGTGATGCGCATCGGCGTGACCGACTCCGAGGGCGCGAAGCTCGAGGTGCAGGATGTCTTCACGGTTCCCGTCGCAGAGATCCGCGAGCGCTCGCAGGCGACCCTGCCCGCAGCCTTCGGACCGACAGTCAGCGAGCCGGTCAGCGCATGAGCGGCGACGGCCTGAGCGAGGACTACGGCGATCTCGGCGAGAAGCGCAATCGCCGCATGCGCATCGTCGCTTGGACCGTCATCATCGCCCTCATCCTCGGCGGCGGCGGAGCGACCGTGATCACGCTGCTGCTCGGCTGAGTCGGGGTCTGCTCCTTCCGGTTGTGATTCCTGTTCGTCAGGCACGAGTTCGGTGTGCCCGGACGACACTCCGGTGGTCGGAGTCGTCTTCTGCACCGGCATCCGTGATCTGGGCTTCTCCACATCCCCCGGAACGGGGCGCCTGAATGTAGGCACCCCCGCGAAGGATCCGAGGCATCACAGATCCAAGGGGGATGCCATGACCGAAGCCAAACTCGACCTGATCGCCAAACTGCTGGCGAAAGCCGAGAGCACCACGCCTGAAGAGGCCGAGGCTCTGACCGAGCACGCCGAGCGACTGATCGTCAAGTACGGGATCGAGCAGGCACAGATCGACGAACGACGTGGGCTTCTCGGTCAGGCGCAGGAGCAGATCATCACCGAGCGGATGCTGTTCCGCGGCGTCTATGCGAAAGATCTCCGCGAGATCGGCATCGGCGTGGCCGGAGGACTCGGCGCCGTGCGCCCGATCCTCGCCGAGTACCCGCCGATCGCGGGGCTGCTGCTGGTCGGGCACACGTCTGATGTGACGCAGGTGCAGACCCTGACAGCCAGCCTGCAGGTGCAGGCCATGGTCGCGATGCGCGGCTGGTGGCTCGAGCACCGCGCCTTCTACGTCGGCCAGCGCGAAGGCGTGAAACGGCGTGCGCGCAGCGGCTTCCTCCGAGGATTCGCCGTCGGCGCCATGAGTCGCATCGAAGAGAGTCGTCGTGTCGCCGTCGAAGACAGCGGAACGGGCACGGAACTCGTGCTCTCGTCACGGCGGAGTCGAGTGGATGCCGCAGTCGATGAGATGCACACCTCGCACGCCCGACGGCGTCGCGGTGCGGATGCCGGCTCCTTCGCGCACGGGCACCGATCAGGTCGAGACGCGCGCACTGGAGACAGGGCAGTGGCGGGAGGGTGACGCCGGGTCGCGGGTGTCGGTCGCCCATCAGGTCGCGGAGTCGGCATGGAGCTATTCGGTTCGCGGCGATGCGGGTCGCGCTCAGCTCGTCAGTTCGTGGTCGCTGCTGCAGGGGCGAAGAGATATCTGGAAAGGGCGACGATCGCCTCGGTGTCGTGCTCCTCGCGCACGAGGGATTCGACGATGATCGCCCCGAGGATCGCACGTCCCAGTTGCTCGACGGGTGCGTTCTGCGGAAGCTGGCCGTCGCGGATGCCGCCGCGCATGCGCTCGGTGAGGTACTTCTCGACGCCGAGGCTCTCGCCGAGGTGGGCTCCGACGCCCGCATCCTCCGTCGCCGCAGCGACGAGGGATCGGAGAAGAGCCCCTCCTTCGGGGGCTTCGAGGATCGAGAGCACGCTGCGCAGCCAGGTCTCGACGTCTGCGGCGAGGTCTCCGGTGTCGGGAACGATGAAGTCGACAGGGATGAGTCGACCTTCGGCGAGGCACTCGCCGATCAATGCGCCGCGCGACGGCCACCAGCGATAGATGGTCTGCTTGCCCACCCCGGCCTCCTTCGCGATCCCCTCGATCGTGAGCCGGTCGTACCCCTGGTTGTGGAACAGTCGAGAGGTCGCGTCGAGGATCGCCTCCCGGGCAGCCGTGCTGCGCACGGGTCCGCTTCGATGCTCGTTCACCACTCGTTCAGGATAACCACAGAACACTAGACGAGACGCCCCGTATGATCTATTCGTCTGAAGGAGATCGTTTTGGCTTCATTGCTGTACCGCCTGGGTTCGTTCGCTGCACGCAAGGCGTGGACGGTGATCGTCTCGTGGGTCATCATCCTCGGCCTGGGGGTGGGCGCGTTCCTCACGCTCGGGGGCACGCTGAGCAACAGCTTCGACATCCCGGGCACCGCCTCGGGAGCCGTCACCGATCAGCTCGCCGAAAAGCTGCCCGACACCGCAGGCGGCACGGGAACGGTGGTCTATCAGACGACTGACGGCTCGGCCTTCACCGAGACGCAGAAGCTCGAGATCTCGAAGCTCGCAGCGAGCGCCGAAGACCTCGACGGCGTGGCGTCGGTGATCGACCCGTTCGACGCTCAGCAGCAGCAGGCCGTGCAGGCGCAGGATCTCGCCGACGGCAAGGACCAGATCGAAGGCGGTCGGGCCCAGCTCGACGCCGGCCAGACGCAGCTCGATGACGGTCGCGCGCAACTCGAGGCCGGACTCGAGCAGTTGACCGCCGCACGGTCGCAGGCCGAAGCGGGCGGCGCTCCCGCCGAGCAGCTCACCGCTCTGGACGCGCAGCTCGACGCGCTGAACACACAGCTCACGGAGCTCGACGCCCAGCAGAAGACGATCGACGACTCTCGCGCAGAGCTCGACACCAATGCCGAGAAGGTCGAGCTCGGCTCCACTCTCCTCGACCTCGCGAACGGCATCGGCGTCGTGTCCGACGACGGCTCGACCGCCATCGTGAACGTCTCGTTCGAAGACCCCCGCCTCGAGCTCTCCGAAGAGGTCAAGCAGGGAACGATCGACCACTTCGAGTCGTCGCCGATCGACGGCGTCGAGGTCGACTTCGGCACCGACATCGCGCAGGGTGTGCCCGAGATCTTCGGCGTCGGAGAGGCGATCGGCCTCGCGTTCGCGGCCGTCGTGCTGATCGTGATGCTCGGCACGCTCATCGGCGCGGCCCTGCCGATCGTGACGGCCGTGGTCGGCGTGGGCGTCGGCGTGACCGCATCCCTCGCCTTCTCGGGCGTCGTCGACATGGCATCCGTCACCCCGGTGCTGGGTGTGATGCTCGGACTCGCGGTCGGCATCGACTACTCGCTCTTCATCGTCAACCGTCACCGCAAGCAGCTGCTCAATGGCGTTCCCGTGAAGGAGTCCATCGGACTCGCCACCGGCACCTCGGGCACCGCCGTCGTGTTCGCCGGTACCACGGTGATCGTCGCTCTGCTCGCCCTCAATGTGACCGGCGTGCCGTTCCTCGGGCTCATGGGCACGGTCGGTGCGGTCTGCGTCGCGGTCGCCGTGCTCGTCGCGATCACGCTCGCCCCTGCCATCCTCGGACTCGTCGGCGCACGCCTGCTCAGCGGCAAGGCTCGCGCCACCATCGGGCAGCCGCACGCCGCGGGCAAGCCCGTGAAGCAGATGTCGACGCTGCGCGCGATCGTCACCGTGCTCGTCAGCGTCATCGCCCTGCTGATCGTCGCGATCCCTTCGATGTCGATGCGCCTCGGGCTGCCCGACGGTGCGAGCGAGCCCTCCGACTCGACCAGCTACCGCGCATTCCACATCGTCGACGAGCAGTTCGGCGAAGGGGCGAACGGCCCGCTGCTCGTCACCGCGACCCTCGACGACGCTGTCAGTGACGACGACCTGCTGGCCACGCAGGTCGAGATCGCGCAGACCCTCGCCGACCAGGACGACGTCGTCGGTGTCGCGCCGATCGCGAACTCCGACGACAACACGCTGCTCGCGTTCCAGGTGCTTCCCGCCGAAGGCCCGAACAGCGCGTCGACCGAGAAGCTCGTGCAGGACATCCGCGCATTGCCGCAGCTCGACGGTGGCATCACGCTCGGCGTCGCCGGCCAGGCGGCGACCAACATCGATATCTCCGAGGCTCTCGCCGGCGTCCTGCCGCTCTACCTGGTGGTCGTCGTCGGGCTCTCGCTGCTCATCATGATCGTCGTGTTCCGCTCGCTCCTGGTGCCGGTCATCGCGACCGGGGGCTTCGTTCTCTCACTGTTCGCGACCTACGGCCTGATCGTCGCCGTGTTCCAGTGGGGTTGGGGCGCCGATCTCATCGGGTTGGACAGCCCGGGGCCGATTCTGAGCTTCCTGCCGGTGATCCTGGTCGGCATCCTGTTCGGGCTCGCGATGGACTATCAGCTGTTCCTCGCCTCGGGGATGCGCGAGGCATACGTGCACGGAGCTTCGGCGAGGGATGCCGTCGCGCAGGGCTTCCGCGCCGGACGCTCGGTCGTCATCGCCGCAGCCCTCATCATGGTCTCGGTGTTCGGCGGGTTCATCTTCTCGGAGTCGACCATCATCCGCTCGATCGGCTTCGGCCTCGCGTTCGGTGTGCTGCTCGACGCCTTCGTCGTGCGGATGCTGCTGATGCCGGCGCTCATGCACCTGCTCGGCCGCTCGGCCTGGTGGCTGCCGCAGTGGCTCGACCGCATCCTCCCGAACGTCGACATGGAAGGTGCCGCGCTCGAGCGCGACCACCCCGGTGTGCGCACCGACACGGTTCAGGTGGTGGCGAGCTCGGAGACGCCCGACCCGCGCTGACGGCCCTCGGGTACGGGTGCGGGTGCGGGTGCGGGTGCGGGTGCGGGCACCCTCGGGTGCGGATGCGAACGCTGACGCCCTCGAATGCGAATGCGGATGCTGACGCCCTCGGATGCGAATGCGGATGCGGATGCGAGCGCTGACGCCCTCGGATGCGGATGCGGATGCGAATGCGGGTGCGAATGCGAATGCGAGCGCTGACGCCCTCGGATGCGGATGCGGATGCGGATGCCGGCGAGTTGGCACGCGGTCACCGGTTCGAGTCGCGGTTAGGCCCGTAGGGCGGAGAACTCCCCGTTGGGCGGAACTCTCGCACCGGAACCTCCGCCTGACAGGGCGAAATCCGCCCGACACGGCGAACTCCGCCCGACACGGCGAACTCCCCCTAACACGGCGAACTCCGCCCGACACGGCGAACTCCGCCTGACACAGCTCACGCCGCCCGAGACGATCGCCCCGGACCCGACGGAGCCACGCGAGCGCCCCTTCCGCGCAAGGGCGAGCGTCGGTAGCCTCGGCGAGCAAGGAGGCATCATGACCAGCGCACCCATCGACGTGGCCCTGGACGCGAACATCGAGGGCTACTTGATCGGCTCACCGGTGAGCATCATCCGCGAGTTCGCCTCCGCGGTCGGCAGCGGGCCGCGATTGCACCGGCATCCGTACGTCGAGACCTTCGTGATCCACCGCGGCCGCGCGCTCTTCACCGTGGGCGACGAGCAGGTCGTGGGATCCGGCGGTCAGGTTCTGGTCGTGCCGGAGCTCGTCGACCACCGTTTCGAAGTGCTCGACGGCGGCACGTATGAGGCGACCCACATCCATTCGAGCGACCGGTTCATCACGGACTGGCTCGAATAGTCACGCTCTGTCGGCGGCCGGATGGCTGGCCGAATCCCGGGTGGCTGCGGGGGCTGGGAGGATTCGCCCGCCATTCGGGGATTCATCAGCCGGATGCACGAGCAGGACAGCCGTCCCCCACGCACACGCATGCCCAGACGACAGATGCAGGCCGGATCTGGGGTTCTCGGCCTGCATCCGTGATCCGGGCATGCAGTTGAATGAGGCGGAAGATCGGATGCGCTCGTCACCGGCCGGACGGCTGGCCGAATCCCGGATGGCTGGACAGGCCCCGGCGATTCGCCCGCCATGCGTGCGATCTCCAGCCAGACGAACCGGACACCCAGCCAGACGAACCGGACCTCCAGCCAAACGAACCGGACACCCAGCCAGACGAACCGGGCGCCCAGGCACACAAACCGGGTACGGTCACACACCGGGTCAGACCACCATCCCGCGCCAGATCACCTCGACGGCAGCCCTCAGGCGGGCGGCGACCGCAGGGTCGTCCATCCGGTCGCCGCGCACGACGATCTGGTAGTACGCGGTGCCGGCGATCGCATCGAAGCATGCGTCGACGTCGAGGTCGGCACGCAGCTCACCACGTGCGATCCCCGCGCGCAGCGCGTTGAGCAGGGGCACCCGCCGACGCGACACATGTGACTGCCAGTACGCCCTCTGCAGCGCGCGGTCAGACATCACGAGCCGGATGCGCTGACGGAATCGCTCCTCCGCATAACCGGATGCCGCGACAGACAGGGCCACTCCGTTCTCGCCGAGCCCGAGCCCGTCGAACAGCGCCTCGCGAAGATCGACATCGTCCGGATACTCCGGCGGCACCATGCGCCCGACGTCGAGCGCGGCGGCGATCAACGTCGTGAGCGACGGCCACCGACGGTACAGTGCCGCCCGGCTCACCCCGCTCCGTGCGACCACGCGGCTGACGGTGACGTCCAGACCCGAGTCGATGATCTCGAGCGTCGCGGCGACGATCTGCCCGTCCATGTCCTCGTCGCGCGGACGGCCGGGGCGGCGGCGAACCGCAGCCCCGACAGCAGCATCCGTCACGGCATCGATCGTCGTCACACCAGCGCCCGCTCGCGGAGCCGCGCGACGGTCGCATCCGACAGCCCGGCGGCGCGCAGCGGCGCGAGGGCATCACCGTGCTGCTCGCGAAGCGTGTCGAGCAGCGTGCGCATCGACACCTCCATCGAGCCTTCGAGCAGCGCCGCGCTCGCGCCGGCGGCATCGGCGTCGAACCCGAGCGCCCTCCACATCGCCCCCATGACGGGCGCGGTGCGCTGCATGATCGCGGCCATGTTGTGGCTGGTCAGGGCGTAGTCCGCGACGATGTCGTCATCCGCCGCTCCGAGTGCAAGCAGCAGCATCGCCGCGACCACACCGGTGCGATCGCGCCCGGCTGCGCAGTGGAACGCGGCGGTCCCCGGCGTGTGGGCGATCACGTTCAGCGCCGTGACGAGCTGCGGCGCGGCGACCTCCACCATCCGCAGGTACATCTGACCCATCGCGTCGTGGGTGAGCTCGGGGGCGCCGTCACCCATCGAGCGTCCGACATCCGCGATCAGCGGCAGGTGGTGGTAGGCGACCGGGTAGTCGGCGAGGGGGCCACGACCGGTGACCGAGACTTCGAGCGGCGAGCGCAGGTCGATGATCGCGGTCAGGCCGGCCCCGACCAGCTGCGAGGCGACCTCGGTCGTCACGTACGCGAGGTCGTCGGTGCGGATCGCGAGTCCTTCGCGCAGCACTCCCCCGTCGATCGGGATTCCGCCGAGGTCCCGCAGGTTGACGGGGGCGCTGAGCACCAGGTCGATGTCGGCGATGGTCATGTGATTCTCCTTCGGATGAGGGCGCTGCCCTGGTCGATCGCCGTGACGAGCACGATGATGCAGATGATGATGGCGCTGAGGTGGCCGTAGTCGTACATGCGCATCGCGGTCGTCAGCTCGAGGCCGATTCCGCCGGCGCCGACGAGGCCGAGGATGGTCGCGCCGCGCACGTTGCCCTCGAACAGCAACAGCGTGTACGAGGTCAGCAGGGGTGCGGACTGCGGCAGGATGCCGTATTGGATGACCTGTCGCTTCGAGGCGCCGACGGCCTCCATCGCGACGACGGGTCCGCGGTCGACCTGCTCCATGGCTTCGGCGAAGATCTTGCCGATCGATCCGATCGACCCGAGGGTCATGGCCAGGATGCCGGCGAACGGGCCGAGTCCGACAGCCGAGACGAACATGAGCGCGAAGACGAGATCGGGCACCGAGCGGATGATGTTCATCACCCACCGCGTCGGGTAGTAGACCCACTTGGGTGCGATGTTCGACGACGCCCCGAACGCGGCGAGCAGCGACAGCACGGCACCGAGCACCGTGCCGACGACCGCCATCTGGAAGGTCTCGAGCAGCAGCGCGAGGATCGTGCCGATCTTCGAGAAGTCCGGCGGGAACAGGCGAGACAGGAACTCGCCCATGTTGACCGCGCCGTCGCCCAGCTTGATGAAGTTGAACTCCGCGCCGTTGAACGACCAGATCAGCAGCAGGGCCGCGATGGGCAGACCGATCAGGAAACGAGCGCGGGGCACGCGGAACGCACGCTCGAGGCGCGATCGCTCGGCCGCGTCGAGGGCCGGGCGCGTGGTCGCGCGATCGGCATTGCCGCCCGTCGAACGCGTAGTGCCACCCATCGGGCCGCCGGTCGGGCCGCCCGTCGCCCCGCCTGTCGAACGCGGGTCAGTGGTGAGCGTCATCGTCGTGCTCCTCGTCGTCGTAAAGCGGTGCCAGTGCGGCGGCATCCAGTTGTGATGTGGCGCCGGCGACCAGCATCCGCCCGTGCCGCAGGCCGATGATGCGGTCGCTGTGCGAGAGTGCGAGCGGCAGCACGTGCAGGCTGACGAGCACCGGGATTCCGTCTTCGGTGGCGATCTCGCGCAGGAGTTCGAGCACCGAGTCGGCGAGCTTCGGGTCGAGCGATGCGACCGGTTCGTCGGCGAGGATGACCTTGGGCTGCTGCATGAGGGCGCGGGCGATCGCGACGCGCTGCTGCTGCCCGCCCGAGAGCGAGCGCGCGGGCGCGTTGGCCTTGTGAGCGATGCCGACCCGGTCGAGCAGTTCGAGTGCGCGGCGACGATGCGCGCTCGAGAAGCCGCCCACCAGGTTGATCGCGCCCGCTCCGTGCAGGGCTCCGGCGAGCACGTTGGTCATGACGCTCAGACGTGGGATGAGGTTGAACTGCTGGAACACCTGGCCGACATCCGACCGCAGCGTGCGCAGCTCTCCGCGCGCGAGGTTGGTGACGTCGTGGCCCGCGACCCTGACCGATCCCGCAGAGATCGGGGCGAACCCCGTGAGGCTGCGCATCAGGGTCGACTTGCCCGAGCCCGAGGCGCCGAGCAGAGCGACCATCTCGCCCGGGAACAGGTCGAGGTCCACGCCGTCGAGCACCGTGGTGGTGTCGTACGCGACGCTGAGGTCGCGCACGGTCACGAGCGGCAGCGCCTGGCGCAGTTCGGCGGTGGGGGTGCGGCCGGGGGCGTGGGTCGCGGCATCCGCTCCCTCACCCGCCCCCGTGTTCGTCGGAAAACCCAGACCAACGGATGCCGGCTCGGCGCGTCGATCCTCGACCTGCCCACGGGCGGACGAACCGTCTGCGTTCTCCCTCGAACCGAGGGCGGATGCCGGGAGGGCGGATGCGGCGGCCGAGACCGGGAGGGCGGATGCGGCGGCCGAGACCGGGAGGGCCGATGCCGTGGCATCCGCCCTCATGAGGGACGGGTTCGTCACTTGAGATCCTTGAGCTCGACGCCGGCGACCGCGGCGATCTCAGCGAACGAGGTGAAGGAGGAGCCGTCGAGGTCGACGGTCTGCTCGGCAGCGGCGAAGGCGCCGTAGGCTCCGAGCGCCTCCGCGTTCTCGGGCGAGAACACCTCGGCGATGCCGTCCTGGATGAGTTTGCGGGTGTCGGCGTCGAGCGACTGACGGCCCAGCACCGCACCCTGGATGTCCATGGCGGGGCTCTCGCCGACCGCGCGCCACTCCCCGTCCGCGAACGGGAACATCGGAGCGCCGAGCTCGGTCAGCATGACGGCGGTGCAGGCGGCATCCACCTGTCCCTGCTGGAGCGCCGCGAAGCTGCCCTCGTGTCCGCCGGCGAAGATCGCCTCGTAGTCGGTCCCCTGCTCCAGGCCGGCCTCGTGCAGCATGTACACCGGCATGAAGTAGCCCGAGCTCGACGCCTGGTCGGCGAACGCGACGGTCTTGCCCTCGAGGTCTTCGACGGTCTCGATGGGCGAGTCGTTCAGCACGACGCAGGTCGAGACGGGCTTGCCGTCGCCCTGGAACGCGACCAGCGCGTCGACCTCACCCGTGTTCACGGCGAGCGCCGAGGGGAAGCCGCTCATGATGCCGATGTCGACGTGGTCGGCGCGGATCGCCTCGACGACGCTCAGGTAGTCGGGCACGTCGGTGATCTCGACGTCGCGGCCGGTGGACTCTTCGAGGAGGTCGGCGAAGACCTCGATCGGGTTCTCGGCGGTGGGGTCATCCCCGACGGGGAGCGTCGCGATCGTGATGGGAGCGTTCGGGTCGGCGGGAGCCGCTTCGGCGGTCGGGCTCTGGCAGCCGGTGAGGGCGAGGGCGGCGACCCCGAGGAGGCCGACGGCGGGCAGGGTGAGGCGGCGCATGATGACCTTTCGGGAGGAGTCGTTCCCGAATTCCGAGAACATGAGTATTCCAACTCGCGAAGGTGACAGGGAATTACGAGACCGGCGTACTCGAAACGGAACGCTGAGTGAACGGCTGGTGTCGGTGGCCGGCCGACCCGGATGTCGGAACCCCCGCCTAGAGTGTGCGGATGACCCTGGATGCCCGCGCTCGCCTCGAACAGCTGCACGCCCAGGCAGCGGAGCGGGTCGAAGCGACCGGGGTCACGCTCGCCGAGCTCATGCATGACCGAGAGGGCTCGAACGACGACGACGAGCACGATCCCGAGGGCGTCACGCTCTCGTCGGAGTGGTCACGACTGACGGGGCTCGCCGAGGCGGCGGCATCCGAACTCCGGCAGGTCGACGACGCGATCGCACGACTGGATGCCGGCACCTACGGCATGTGTGCGAACTGCGGCCGACCGATTCCGAAGGATCGTCTCGAGGTGCGCCCGTTCGCCACGCACTGCGTCGCCTGTGCCGAGAAGCTCGGCCTCTGATCCAGGGGCACCGGGTATCAACTCACCAGAGGAACGTGACCCCCACGGCGAACACCGCACCGATCACGGCGACCGCCCACCAGTACCATGCGCGGCGGCGAGGCCGGAAGGGCAGCGGCGTCCGCGAGCCACGCAGCACCAGGATGCCGATGGCAGCGAGCGCCGGTGCGAGAGCGATGCCCCACACCCAACCGCCGACGGAGAACCACGGCCCGCTGTGCCAGAGCAGCAGGAGGCCGAAGGCCGCCCAGATCAGGTCGCCGATCGACGGCAGAAGCGCTTTCACCCGGGACGCTCGGATCAGGGCGACCAGGCTCAACAGCAGAGCGAGCCCGAAGATGCCCCACGCGATGCCGACCGACGCGCTGTCGATCGCGGGAATCGGCGCGCCGGACGCATACGACATGGCGATGTAGTCGGCCGGGGCGGTCGTGTTCGACAGCGCGAGGAATGCGGTGCCGGCCTCCCGGTCGAGTGTGAGCATGGTGCGGAAGCCCCCGGTTCCGCCGTTGTGCCACGTCTGCAGGCTGTCGCCGTCGAACGCGGCCGACGTGATCCATCCCCATCCGATCTCGGCCCCTTCTCCCATGGGGGCGGTCGGATCGAGAGCGGCCACGCCCCGGGCAGTCCCGTCGAGGTTGGCCTGCGCCCAGGTCGCCAGGTCGGCGGCGGTCGTGAAGGTCGACGAACCGGCCGGCAGGTATCCCTCGCCCCACCAGCGCGGCGCGGGTGTGCCGTTCGACAGGAACCCGGGCACGGCGTCGATGGGCACCTCGTCGGCCGTCGCCGCGACGACCGTGTCGTCCATACCGAGCGGATCAGTGATGCGGTCCTTCAGCAGGGCCGCGTAGCCATCGGCATCCGCCGCTTCGACGAGTGCCGTCCCGAGCAGCGAGACGGCGAAGTTCGAATAGACCGAGCCCTGATCGGGGTCGACCGGCGCGACCGCCGCGTCGGCGATCAGCTGCTCGGTCGTGGTCGTCGCGTAGGGATTCTCGTTCAGGAGGACGCCGGTCAGCGACTCCGCTTCCGCCGTGGCACCGAGTCCCGGCAGTCCGGAGGAGTGCTGCGACAGCGACGCGAGCGTCACCTCGCCGGCTTCCGTGCCTTCGAGTTCGGGAAGGTGCTCAGCGAGCTGATCCTCAGCCTCGACCTCGCCTCGCTCGATCGCATCGGCGAACAGCGCACCCGTGAAGGTCTTGGTGATGGATCCGAGCTCGAACACCGTGTCGGCGGTCGGGGCTCCCGCTTTCGACGGGTCGGCGTCGCCGAGCCCGGCGAACACGGCGCCGTCGGGGCCGATCTCGGCGACGGAGAGTGCGCGGAAGCTGTCGAGACTCCCGGGCAGGGAGCGGATGCGGTCGGCCAGTGCCTCATCGCCTGCGGTCGACGCACTGACCGTCTGATGCTGCGGACCGATCGCCGCACCGAGCGCGACGCCCACGACCGCTGCCGCACCGATCACGGCCAGGATCGCTCGGGTGGGGCGTCGGCGTCGAGCATCCGGCGCGTTCTGCGGGTCTTGCAGGTCGGCGGAGGGATTCGAGGGAGTGGTCACGGTGGGCTCCTCAGCTCGAGGCGATCATGGTCAGGACGAGAAGGGGCACCACGCGTGCGGCGGGCACCTCGTAGTACCCGCGGCGCGGAGAGACGAGCCACCCCGCGCTGACGAGCTGGCGCAGGTGGTGGTAGAGCTGGCCCGACGAGGCGAGGTGCTCGAGCTGCAGCAGCTCGGCCGTCGTGTGCGCGCCGCGCATGATCTGGCGCACGAGCTCGAGGCGTGCCGGGTGCCCCAGAGCTTCGAGCGGACGGGCGAGGTCGCTCCAGTCATTCGCGAGCAGCCCTTCGGCGTGCAGTCCGTATTGCCAGCGGACCGGGCCCGCCTGCGTCTCGACCGCGCCGGCCATCATCACGGCCCCCGGCGCACGGCGGCCGAGCTCGTTCACGAACCAGAGCGGATCGTCGGAGCCGGCGGCTTCGGGCGCAGCATCCGTCGCTTCCGATTCCGCATCGTCGGCGGGCCCGGCAGAGTGAGCGGCGAGTGCGGAGAGTCGCGCGACCTCGTGCTCGAGGTCGGTGAGCCGGCGCTCGATCGTGCTCTGCTCGTCGGATTCCATGATCCGAACCTATCAAAAGTTCGTAATTACGGAAAACGGGGGATTTCGACGGTCGGATCGGATGCGGGCGCGGCCCCGAGCACGGATGCCGGTTCAGAGGCTCCCGAACGCGATCACCGCGCACATCGTGCCGACCGTCAGCAGAATCGGCGCCGCCACGATGCCGCACCAGAAGCTCCGGGCGGCTTCCTTGTCGGGCACCAGCGCGGCGACCAGCGCGGCGATGGCCATGAGCGCTCCGGCGAACACGAAGACCGGTTGCTGAAACACCCACGCGAGCGGAATGAAGTGGATGCCGACGACAGCCAGCACGAGGGGCGCGATGAGATCCTGTCGCTTGCGCCTGGTCGCCCAGATCGCCAGCACGATGATCACCACCACCTCGATCCAGAAGACGATCAGATACCAGGTCGACGCTGCGCCAGCCCAGCTGATCGCCGTCGGCGCCGACCAGTTGCGGATCGCCGCGGGCAGACTGATCCCGGCCAGAGCCGCGCCGCCGAGGCTGAGCACCCCGAGGATCACGCGCCAGCTCCAGTGCTTCGGCGGGCGCTCCTGCCCCCACCCCGCCCACACGAATGCGGCGATCCCGAAGATCGCCCCGGTCATCAGCAGGTCACGCGGGAAATCATCGATGATCATGCCCACAGGCTAACCGGGTGCCGGTGCCGGTGCCGGTGCCGGTGCCGGTGCCGGCGCCGGGAGCAGGCGACTCCGTGAAGCCCGAGAAGTAGGCTGAGGGCATCATGGACGAGTTCATCCGGGGCTTCTGGATCTTTGCGGGCAACTACTGGTGGCTCGCCTTCCCGATCCTCGGCATGGCCGGCGGCGCGGCGAAGGCGTGGGAGCGCAGCGCGAAGCGCCGGCACGAACGACGCATCGAGACTCTGCGACTCAAGGCCGAGATCAAGACCGCCCAGCTCGAAGCGCGCAGCGGACGGGCGAAGCGCATCGGCCCGGCGGTCGTCGACACCCGGGCCTCGGTCGCCCCGAACACCCTGCTCGAGCGCCTCTTCTCAGAGCACGACGAGATCACCGCGCGCTGGCTCGACTACGAGCTCGACGTCGCGAAGCTGATCGCCTTCCCCGCCATGAGCGACGGACGCCAGCCTCTGGTCGCCGCGTTCCTGCGGGCCAAGAAGACGGCGGATGCGTTGCGCCCGCTGTCTGCCGATTCGACCGTGACCGAGCGGCAGGTCTCGGAGTACCTCGACGCCGTGGGCGCCTACGCCGTGGCGTTCGAGATCGCAGAGAAGGATGCCCGCCGCCTGCGCGACTCGACCTTCACCGAGCCCGAGCGCAAGCGGCTCGATCGCGCGCAGCAGCTGCTCAAAGTCGCCGTCGACGAATCGGCCACGCAGGCCGAGCGCAACATCGCCTATCGGCGCGTGCGCGACGAACTCGAGGGTCTGATCCTGCTGAGCGACGAGGCCGTGCAGGTGCTCGAGAATCAGGTGGCCCGTGAGCTGCCGGCGCACCCGTCGGCGGGCACCGTCACGGAGACCACGCCGGAACCCGAGAGGATCTTCCTGCCCCCCGCTACGAACGCTCCCGTGACCCGGGCCGGCACAGAGGCACCTGCACCCCTGCCCGCGAGCACCAAGGACGACCGGGAGAACCCGCGATGATCACGAGATTCGAAGAGCTCGACTGGCAGGAGACACCGATCGGCGAGCTGACGCTGCGCCGACGCACCGAGCCCGCGGTCGGCCAGGAGATCTACGAGGTCAGGCTCGGCGACGAATACCTGATGTCGAGCCTGTTCACCGTGGCCGAGGAGGAGCTATCGAACCTGGGTCTGGCTGCTGCCGAGGGCGATGATCTCTCGGTCCTGGTCGGCGGACTCGGGCTCGGATACACGGCGGTCGCCGCATTGCGCGACGACCGTGTGGCTTCGCTCACGGTGGTCGATCGGCTCGGCGCGGTGATCAGCTGGCATCAGCGGCGCCTGCTGCCCGTGTCGGCGGAACTCGTCGACGACCCGCGCACGAACCTGGTCGAAGACGACTTCTTCGCCCTGGTTCGGGCAGCACCCCGCGAAGATCACCCCGGCTACTCCGCGATCCTCCTGGACGTCGACCACTCGCCGCGTCACCAACTCGACCCCACGCATGCCGACCTCTACACCGCGGCCGGCCTGCGCGCACTCGACCGGCACCTCGCTGCCGTCGGTGTCTTCGCGCTGTGGTCGGATGATCCGCCCGACGAGGACTTCATGGGCGAGATGCGCACCGTATTCGATGATGCCGTCGCCCACGTGGTCGACTTCGCGAACGCCGTGACGGGCGGGACGTCGTCGAACACCGTGTACGTCGCGCGCAGTCGCCGTGCGACGGATGCCGCTGTCGCACCTGCACCTGCACCTGCACCTGCACCGGAGTCGGCGTCGTGACCCCGAAGACGATCGTGCTCACCGGAGCATCCGACGGCATCGGCGCGGCCGCCGCACGCCAGCTCGCGGCATCCGGTCACCGGCTCATCCTCGTCGGCCGGTCCGTCGAGAAGACGCGGGCGGTCGCCGCCGACACCGGGGCCGAGTGGTTCACGGCCGACTTCGCCCGGCTCGACGACGTTCGTGAACTCGCGACGAAGATCGCGGATGCCGTGGGCGACGGCGGGATCGACGTGCTCGCGAACAACGCCGGCGGCATCTTCGGGGATCAGACTCCTACCGTCGACGGGTTCGAGAAGACGCTGCAGGTCAACCACCTGGCCCCCTTCCTGCTGACGAACCTGCTGCTGCCCCAGCTGCGCACCGGTCGCGCAGCGATCATCAACACGTCGAGCGTCGCGCACCGTCTGTTCGCTCGGCTCGACATCGACGACCTCGACAATCGCAAGAACTTCAGTGCGAACAGGGCCTACGGCGACGCGAAGCTCGCCAACGTGCTGTTCACGAAGAGCCTGCACACGAAGTTCCGCGCCGAGGGCCTGAGCTCGGTCGCCTTCCACCCCGGCACCGTGCAGACCAACTTCGCCTCGGATTCGAACACCCTCATGCGCTTCGTCTACCGCACCCCGCTCAAGCGCCTGCTCCTCATCAGCAGCGAGAAGGGCGGCAGCACCCTGAGCTGGTTCATCGAGGGAACGCCCGACGAGACCTGGATCTCGGGCGAGTACTACGACGAGCGGGTGCTGACTCGGCGCGTGAACCCGCGGATCGAGGACGCCGCACTGGCCGAGGCGCTGTGGCAGAAGAGTGCAGAGCTCGTCGGGATCGACGCCGTCTGACCGCATCCGGGTCACCGGCTGTTCGCCCCGGCGCGCTCCGGGTGCACTTCGTGCCGCCCCACCGCGTTCCCGACGGCACGAACTGCGACCGGAACCGACCCAGCGGGGACTTCAGCCGCACGAACTACGACCGGAGCGGCCAGGCACGCATGCGGGGTCGCATGGATCTCGCGCTCAGACGGCAGGAGTATGCTGGCACACCGGGTCATGTGACCCTTCAGAGCGCGAGAGGCGGTGATGGCGATGTCCGGTGATAGTTGCGACGCCGCCTTCGTTGCGTCGCGTCTGACTGCATCCGTGCGTTGAGCTTCGGCTCCGCACCTGCACGTCCTGCTCCGCAGCCGTCGGCGGCGTCTTCCGCCCCCTGACGAATTCTGCGCACGCCCTCTCTGACGAGGCAGTGCGCCTGCGAGAACGGAGCCAGTCATGGCCCTCATCGACAACGGCGTGTACGTCCACGGACGTCGCGTGGAGACCCCGAAGAACCTCGACGAGACCTACCGGTCGCTCGACGCCCACGGCGGCATCGCCTGGATCGGTCTGTATCGACCGAGCCCTATCGAGGTCGCCTCGGTCGCGCGCGAATTCGACCTGCATCCGCTCGCGGTCGAAGACGCGCTGTCGGGACACCAGCGGTCGAAGGTCGAGCGCTACGGCGACACGCTCTTCGCCGTGCTGCGCCCCGCCCGTTACCGCGACGAGCAGGAGTCGATCGAGTTCGGCGAGCTGCACCTGTTCGTCGGCCCCGACTTCGTGGTGACCATCCGCCACGCCGAGTCGCCCGACCTCGCCGGCGTGCGCCGCCGCATGGAGGCGCACCCCGAGCTGCTCGCGATGGGACCCGAGGCCGTCTTCTACGCGATCCTCGACGAGGTCGTCGACGGCTACGAGCCGATCGTCGCCGGGCTGCTCAACGACATCGACGAGATCGAGGACCAGCTCTTCGGCGACAGCGACGACGACGCCCTCTCGCGCCGCATCTACGAGCTCTCTCGCGAGGTCATCAACTTCCAGAGGGCGGTGCACCCGCTCGCCGGGATGCTGGAATGGCTGCGCCGCGGGTCGGAGAAGTACCGCATCGACGAAGAGCTGCAGCGGTCGCTGCGCGATGTGCTCGACCACGTCATCCGCGTGAACGAGCGGGTCGATTCGTTCCGGGCGATCCTCGAGAACGCGCTGACCGTGCATTCCGCGCTGGTCGCACGACGGCAGACCGAGGCAGGGCTGGCCCAGAACGACGAGATCAAGAAGATCTCCTCGTGGGCGGCGATCATCTTCGCGCCCACGCTCGTCGGCACGGTCTACGGCATGAACTTCGAGGTGATGCCCGAGCTGCACTGGGCACACGGATATCCGATGGCGATCGGAGCGATGGCCGCCTTCGCGGTCGCCCTCTACGGAGTGTTCAAGTACAAGAAGTGGTTGTGAGGCCGGTCGGGCTCAGCGGTCGTCGCCGCTGAGCCTCTCGAGCAGGCCGTCGAGGTCGTCGAACTCGATGACCTCGGCCTCGACGCCCTCACGATCGCGCACCTCGATGTTGGCGACCTCGAGCTCGTCGTCGAGCTGCACCAGGATCCGAGAGTCCGGGAACTGCTTCGGCGCGTCGAAGGCGATCAGCACCGCATCGGCGAACACCACGACGGAGGTGGCTTCGAGATCGTCGCGCAGGTCGATCTGCTCGAGCACCGGCTCATCGTCCACCGCCTCGTCGATGTCGTCGGCGACCTCGTCGATCACCGCACGCCACCGCGTCTCGGACACCGACAGGATGCGCGCGATCGCCGCGAGCAGAGTGTCGTCGTCGAGGGTCTCCTCGTCGTCCTCGAGCTCGGGGTCGACGTTGACGGTGACGACCGCGCCGGCGGCGTCGATGGTGGCCCGGCCGTAGACGAGGCCGTTCTCGGCGACCGGATCATCGAGCAGTCCGCTGTCGACGATGCGGGCGAGGAGGTGGTCGAGCAGTGAGGAGGCCATGCGACCAGTCTTCCACTGACCCCGCCGCTAGGCTCGGGGACGTGCCGAACGCCGAATCCCCCGCATCCGCCGCATCCGCCGCATCCGCCGCATCCGCCGCATCCGACCTCAGCCGCCTCGCGGCGTCCCTCGTCGGACCGGAGCCGTTGAACTGGGTCATCACCGGAGATTCGATCACCCACGGACTCGTCCACACGCAGGGTGGCCGCAGCTATCCCGAGCATCTGCACGAACTGATCCGCGGCGAGCTCGGGCGCACCCGCGACGCCGTGATCAACACAGCGATCAGCGGGCACCGCCTCACCGACATCCTCGGCGACTGGGATCGTCGCGTCGCGTCGTGGCGGCCCGACATCGTCACCCTCATGATCGGCACGAACGACATGGCGACCGGCCCAGGCCAGGTCACCGTCGCGCCTTCGGACTTCGCCGCTTCGCTGCGCGAGTTCGTCACGCGCGCACGGGCGGCGGGCGCGATCGTCGTGCTGCAGACACCGCCGTCGATCGACGTCCCGAATGCGCCGGGCCGCGAGCGGATCGTCGAGTTCGCGGATGCCGTGCGCGAGGTCGCCGCCTCGGAAGACGTGATCCTCGTCGATCAGCACGCGCGGTTCACCGAGCTCGGCAACGGCGGAGTGCCGTGGGGGATGATGAACGACCCGTTCCATCCGAACGCCGCGGGTCACGCCGCCCTGGCCCTCGAACTCGCGAACACCCTCGACATCTGCCCGCAGCCCGACCGCGACCGGACGCTCCCCCTGCTCGAGGCGCGGGTGATGGCGGCGCGCCTGAACGGCTAACCGCCCGCATCCCCCGCCCCGCCCCGCCCCGCCCCGGCCCCGGCCCGCGCGGCGTCCGTCGCCGCTGCCCGCCCGTCGGCCGCCGCCGCCGCCATGCGGGGCCAGTTCCGCACCGCACAGCAAGGTTTCCGATGCGGAAGTGACCCCGCATCCGCTAGGAGATGCGGAAGTGGCCCCGCATCCGCTGGGAGATGCGGAAGTGACCCCGCGTCGCCGAGCCCCCATGCGGGGCCAGTTCCGCACCGCGCAGCAAGGTTTCCGATGCGAAGGTGACCCCGCATCCGCTGGGAGGTGCGGAAGTGACCCCGCGCGGCCGGGGGCGGAGCGCCGCGCGGCAGACGCGCATCGGCGCACTCGCCCTGACCGGGTGAGGTCGTCGCCCGACTGGCCGGGAACGCCAATACCCTGGGCGCATTCGCACACGACAGCGGGGGTGGCGGCATGTCTCACGTGGTGGCAACGGGCGCAGGCAAGGCGATGATGGAGCGTCGGAACGACCCGACGCACGACTACATCCTCGGGCTCACACGCAAGAAGAGGCCTCGAGTGCTGTTCGTCGGCACCGCGACGGGCGATGACGCGGCATACATCGTGAGCTTCTATTCGACATACGACTCCGACCGCTGCGCACCGCATCACCTTCCCCTCTTCCACCGGTCGGTCGACGACCTCGCCGGATTCGTGAAGGGCTTCGACGTCATCCACGTCGGCGGCGGCAATACCGCGAACATGCTCGACGTGTGGAAGCGTCAGGGACTCGACGACATCATGCGCGAGATGTGGGAGGATCCCGCGTCGAACGTCGTGTTCACCGGCGGCAGCGCCGGGGGCATCTGCTGGTTCGAGGGCGGCACCACCGACAGCTACGGACCCACGCTGCAGGTGCTGCCCGAAGGACTCGGGTTCCTGCACGGCAGCTTCTGCCCGCACTACGACGCCGAGGATCAGCGCCGGCCGCTGTTCCACGCATCCCTGCTCAGCGGCGAGCTCGCCACCGGATACGCGGTCGGCAACCTGCAGTCGCTGCACTTCGAGAACTCCGACTTCGTCACCGCGATCAGTCCTGTCGAGAACCCGCTCGCGCTGCGTGTCGAGGCCATCGGCGGCAAGATCGTCGAGACCGAGCTCGCGACCGAGATCCTCACCGGCTCCGGCCCCATCACGAAGGGGCCGTCGACATGAACGACAACGTATGGATCCTCGTCGCCCAGCTGATCGTCGTCATCCTCGCGATCTACATGGGCACCCGCACGAGCGGGATCGGCCTCGGCGTCTGGGGGCTCGTCGGCGTCGCCGTGCTCATCTTCGTCTTCGGGGAAGCCCCGGGCAACGCCCCGGTGGATGCTGTCTTCATCGTCATCACGGTGATCACCGCCGCATCCACCATGCAGGCCGCCGGCGGAATCGACTGGATGGTGTCGGTCGCCGCCAAGGTGATCAGGCGCAAGCCGAAGTCCGTGGTGTTCCTCGCCCCGGCCATGTCGTTCCTCTTCACGGTCGGCGCCGGCACCGGCAACATCTTCTACCCGCTGCTCCCCGTGATCTACGACGTGTCGTACCAGCAGAAGATCCGCCCCGAACGAGCGCTCTCGGTCTCGGCCGTCGCGTCGCAGGTCGGCATCCTCTGCTCCCCCGTCTCGGCAGCGACCGCGTCGATGGTCGTGCTGCTCGCGCCTCAGGGCGTCGACCTCGGCGGACTGCTGCTGATCATGTGGCCCGCGTCGATCGCGGGGCTCTTCGTCGCGGCGCTCGTCATGATGCGGCACGGCAAGGATCTCGAAGACGACCCCGAGTTCCAGCGCCGCCTCGAGAGCCACCAGATCCAGCCGCCGACGGTCGACGCCCACGACAGCAAGCTGCCGCGCACCGCGGTGCTGTCCGCCACACTCTTTCTGATCGGTGTGGGCGTCATCGTGCTGTTCGGCCTCTTCGAGGGGCTGCGCCCGGTGATCGGCACGGATGACGCGGGCGACCCGGTGCGCCTGAGCGTGACCGTGATCATCGAGGTCGTGATGGGCATCATCGCTGCTCTCATCTTCGTGTTCTGCAAGGTCAAGGCCGCCGACGTCCCCAAGCAGCCGACGTTCCCCGCCGGTATCGTCGGTGCGATCGCCCTGTTCGGCATCGCCTGGCTCGCCAACACGTTCGTCGCGGCGAACCAGACGCTCATCGTCGACGGACTCGGGTCGGTGGTCTCGGGATCGTCCGCGTTCCTCGGCGCGCTGCTGTTCGCCCTCGCATTGTTCGCGGTCGCGATGCTGACGACGAGTCAATCGAGCGCGACCAACGCGATCGTCCCGATCGGCATCACGATCGGACTGCCCGCTCCGCTACTCGTCGGGCTCTGGCCGTCGACCATGGGCATCTACACGCTGCCCGCCAACGGCAGTCAGGTGGCCACCGTCGCGTTCGACCAGACCGGCACGACGAAGATGGGCAAGTTCGTCTTCGACCACTCGTTCCAGCTGCCGAACCTCGTCTACATCGGGGTCGCGATCGTCGTCGGCGTGACGCTCTCGTTCCTGTTCTCGTGACGTGAGGGCCCGCTGACATGCCGGATGCCCTCGACCGTTCGGCCCTGCGCCAGTTCCTTCTCGGACTCGCGCAGGGCATGAACGCCTCGGCCGAATCGGTCGACCGCATCCGCGACACGATGACCGAGGTCGTCGAGGCCTACGGCGGCGACGACACCGACTTCGTCGTGCTGCCGACGATCATCCTGGTCGAGACCGGCGATGACGAGGAGTCGCGAGTGGCGATCAGATCGGCGACGAACGCGTCGTTCCGATTCGACCAGATCGCGGCGCTGTACGAGCTGATCGCGCAGGCGCGCAACGCCTCGGTGCCGCCGCTCGACGGCATCCGACGCCTGAACGAGATCGGCGCGATGCGCCCCCGTCTCGGCTGGGTCACCCGCACGTTCGGGCATGCCGTGCTGACGACCGGACTCGCGCTGCTGCTCGCTCCGACCTGGCAGGGCGCGATCGTCGCGTTCGTGCTGGGTGCGGGTATCGGACTGCTCAAGCTCGTGCGGTCTCCCACGCTGCAGCTCGTGATGCCGATCGCCGCGGCGTTCGGCTGCGCCGCTGCCGTGTTCCTGCTCGCCGAGGTGATCGAGATCGGCGATCCCATCCGCCTGCTCATCGCCCCGCTGGTCACCTTCCTGCCCGGGGGTGTGCTGACCACGGCGACCGTCGAGCTCGCCGCAGGGCAGATGATCTCGGGAGCCTCACGTCTGGTCTACGGTTTCGTGCAGCTCGCGCTACTGGCGTTCGGCATCCTCGCAGCCGGCACGGTCGTCGGGGTCGAGTCGCGCACGTACGAGCCGCTCGAGGCGGCATCGTTCCTGCCGTGGTGGGTCGCGCTGATCGGCATCCTCGTCTTCGCTCTCGGCAACTACCTGCATTTCTCGGCGCCCGCCTCGACGTTCGGCTGGGTGCTGCTCGCCCTGATCGTCGCCTACATCGGGCAGTGGGCCGGCACGGCGTTGCTCGGCGCGACCGTGGGCGGATTCGTCGGAGCGGTCGCGATGGCGCTCGTCGTGTTCTGGATCGCCTCGCTGCGCCACGGGGCTCCGGTGCAGATCACCTTCCTGCCCGCGTTCTGGCTGCTCGTGCCCGGGGCCGCCGGGCTGGTCGGACTGACCGAGGCCGTCGCCACCGACAGCGGACTCGCGGATTTCATGGAAGCCCTGCTCTCGATCATGTCGATCGCGCTCGGCGTGCTCATCGGCACAGCGCTGTACCGGGTGGTGCATCACGGGGCGGAGGAGATCGTGCAGTTCGCGGTGGCACCGCCGACGGTGGCCGCTGATGCGCCGCGGCGGTTCTTCGATCGCCTGCTGCCCTGGCGGCGCGCTCGCGACTGAGCCGGGCTCGGTCGTCCGGCCGCCATAACTCCGGAACTGTCCCCAGGTTCGACCGGGATCGCCCCCGAATCGCCACGCCTGCCGACTTCCTCCGGAGTCATGGCAATCGACCGTGCCCGCCCTCCGAGAAAACTTAGTATTCGGTGTTGCTAAGTACCGGTACTCAGTGTTACTTTGTACCGGTACCCAGCAACACTGAGTACCGCAACCGAACGAAAGGAGGTTCTCATGGGCAAGCAGATGACCGAGATGCTCAAGGGCACCCTGGAGGGCATCGTCCTGACCCTTCTCGCCGAGCAGCCGGCCTACGGGTACGAGATCACCACCCGCGTGCGTGACCACGGATTCACCGACATCGCCGAGGGCACGATCTACGCCCTGCTCGTGCGCGTCGAGCAGAAGAAGCTCGTCGACGTCGAGAAGGTGCCCAGCGAGAAGGGGCCGCCCCGCAAGGTGTACTCCCTCAACCCTGCCGGCACGCAGGAGCTCGAGGAGTTCTGGAAGACCTGGAGCTTCCTCACGCAGCGCATCGACAGCCTGCGCACCGAGGACACGAACACGAAAATCGACACGAACATCAAGGAGAACTGACATGGCCGCCAAGTGGATCGAAGCGCTCACCGGATCGCTCGAGCAGAAGAAGCAGTACCGCGATGCCAAGAAGCGCATCGACGCCCTCCCCGAGCCGTATCGCACGGTCGCCAACGCCCAGCACCGCTACACGATGTACTACGGGGGCATCACCGACGGCGACATCCTCGTGCAGATCTTCCTCGATCTCGCCGATCTGTGGGAGCGCGCCGCCATCGACGGCACCCCGATCGACGACATCGTCGGCGACGACGCCGTCTCGTTCGCCGAGACCTACGCCGAGGCGTACGGCGGAACCCACTGGATCGACAAGGAGCGCGCCCGCCTCAACAAGGCGGTCGACGACGCGAAGAAGAAGGAGACACGATCATGACCGGCGCCGCCATCTCCGTGCGCGGCCTGGAGAAGTCCTACAAGGATCTCCACGTGCTGCGCGGCGTCGACTTCGACGTCGAGAAGGGATCGATCTTCGCCCTCCTCGGCTCGAACGGCGCAGGCAAGACAACAGTGGTGCGCATCCTCTCGACGCTGCTGAAGTCGGATGCCGGCGCGGCCGTCGTGCAGGGAGTCGACGTCTCGGCCGACCCGCTCGCGGTGCGGCGGATCATCAGCCTCACGGGTCAGTTCGCGGCCGTCGACGAGATCCTGACCGGTCGCGAGAACCTCGTGCTGGTCGCGAAGCTGCGGCACCTGCCCGATGCCGCGAAGGTGGCGGACGACCTGCTCACGAGGTTCCGCCTGACGGATGCCGGTGCACGCAAGGTCGGCACCTACTCGGGCGGCATGCGCCGTCGCCTCGACATCGCCATGAGCCTGGTCGGACACCCCGAGGTCATCTACCTCGACGAGCCGACCACGGGCCTCGACCCCGAAGCCCGCATCGAGGTGTGGAACGTCATCAAGGAGCTGGCGAACACCGGCACCACGGTGCTCCTCACCACCCAGTACCTCGACGAGGCCGAGCAGCTGGCCGATCGCATCGCGATCCTCCACGAGGGCCGGATCATCGCCAACGGCACCCTCGCAGACCTCAAGCGCCTGCTGCCTGCGGCCAAGGTCGAGTACGTCGAGAAGCAGCCCACCCTCGAGGAGATCTTCCTCACTCTCGTCGGCACCACCTCGTCGACCGAACCCGGAAAGGAGAACGCCGCATGAGCACGCACTTCGTCGCTGACACCGCGACACTCACCGGCCGCTCGATGCGGCACATCTTCCGCAGCGCCGACACCATCATCACCACGGCGGTCACCCCGATCGCGCTGATGCTGCTGTTCGTGTACGTCTTCGGCGGAGCCATCAAGCTGAGCATCGGCGCCGAGAACTACGTGAACTACCTGCTCCCGGGCATCCTGCTGATCGCGGTGGCATCCGGCATCGCCTACACGGCGTACCGCCTGTTCAACGACCTGCAGAGCGGGATCTTCGAGCGCTTCCACTCCATGCCGATCGCACGATCGAGTGTGCTGTGGGCACATGTGCTCACCTCGATGGTCTCGAACGCCATCACGTTGGCGATCATCTTCGCCGTCGGGTTCGTGATGGGATTCCGCACCGGGGCAGGCCCTCTGGCATGGCTCGCCGTGATCGGCATCCTGCTGCTGTTCACCCTGGCACTGACATGGCTGGCGATCATCGCAGGTCTCAGCGCCAAGACGCTCGACGGCGCCACCGCGTTCTCGTACCCGCTGATCTTCCTGCCGTTCATCAGCTCGGCATTCGTGCCGACCGAGACCATGCCTGGCCCGGTGCGGTGGTTCGCCGAGAATCAGCCGGTCACGTCGATCGTCGACACCATGCAGGCGCTGTTCGCCGAGAAGCCGGTCGGCACGGACATCTGGGTCGCCCTCGCCTGGTGCGTCGGCATCCTGATCGTCGCGTACGTGTTCGCGATCACCGCGTACCGCAAGAAGGTCAGTTGACCGTTTGCAGTGAGACGGAACGCTCCGTCCGGGCCCCGCGCCCGGCCGGGGCGTTTCGCCGCGCTCGGCGTCGGCTGGCCCGGCTTCGACTTGTGTAGGGCTCCTGACTTCGACACTGCGCCTCGGGAGGAGGACTGCGCGTGGGGAGGAGGATCCTGCCCTGAGGCTCCTCCCGAAGGGCGGTTCTCCTCCCTAACCGGGTGGGGTGGTCCACCTCTTACCCGGCGCGCGCGACCTACCGAAGCCCGAGCGGACCGAGCACCACGGCCTGCCGGGTACGCACCCAGACCACACCGTCGGCACGCCGCTCGGCGCGGGTCGCGAAGCGGTAGCGGTAAGACACGGCACGCACCCACCGCGGCGGTTCGCCGTCGAACGGGTCGCTCCGCAGCAGCGCCAGCGTCGGAGCATCCGCCTCGAGCAGTCGCAGCAGGAACACCGTGAACCAGTCGTCGAGAGAGCGCCCGAGCGGCAGGAACCACATCAGCCAGTCGAGTCGCAGGTGATACGGCGCGAACTGCCGAGGGATGCGGCGCACGTCGCCCGGCTTGCCCTTGAACTCGTACTCGCGCCACAGCAGGCCGTCATCGTCGACCGACCCCTCGACGATGATCTCGACCCGGTGCTTCGTGACCGTGCCGAAGGCCCCGTAGGCGTTGGCGAGCTGCCAGCGGTTGAAGCTCGCATTCATCAGCTGACGTCGCGCGAACAGGTTGCGCAGTGCGGGCCAGCTCAGCGCCACGACGAGCAGACCGACGGCCGTGGTGATCACGAACCAGTACAGCGGGATGCCGGGCCAGAGGGATGCTGCGACATCCGTCTGTCCACCACCCCGAGCCCCGATGCCCGGCATCCCGACGCCCGGAATCCCGATCGCCGAGAACGCGATCACGATCGTCACCCAGTTCAGCCAGGCGAAGTTGCCCGTGGCGACCAGCCATATCTGAGTCGCGATCATGATCGCCGCAGCCGCGGTTCCGACGAGCTGCGGCACCGGCCCGGGGATCCACACCGACAGGATCGGCGCGAACACGAAGAACGGCACCACGAGCTGGGCGAAGTGGTTGCCGACGACCTCACCGCGGTGGAACCACCGTGGCAGCAGATGCGCCTGACGACTGAAGGGACCCGGCATCGGCTGCGTCTCATGGTGGAACATCAGGGCCGTGAGGTCGCGCCATTCCTGTCCGCCGCGGATCTTGATCATCCCGGCGCCGAACTCGACCCGGAACAGCAGCCACCAGAACAGCACGATCACGACGGTCGGCGGCGGCTGCTCGTTCGAACCGAGGAACGCAGCCAGGAACCCCGCCTCGAGCAGCAGCATCTCCCAGCCGAACGAATAGAACGTCTGACCGATGCTCACCACCGACATGTACCCGAGCCACAGTGCGAGGAAGCACAGCATCGGCACCCACGGCGGACCCCACTGCGGGATGCCGATCACGAGCAGCACCGACACGGCGATACCCGCCCCACACAGAATCGTGAGGCGCTGATCGGAGTAACGGATGCGGGTGAAGAGCGTCGGATGCAGCATCCGCCGTCGCTCGCTCTGCTCGCCTATCCAGTCGAGCAGCACGGGCGCCGGCAGCAGCCCGTGCTCGCCGAGGAGCGCCCGGAACTGATTCAGGGTCGAGATGAACGCAACGAGGTACAGCGCCGCGATGCCCCGCTGGAGGACCTCGCGGGCGAACCCGAAGTCGACCGCCGCGAACCCGTCCACGCGCACAGGTTACGCCCGGGACCGCGCCGCGCAGGAGGGGGTTGCGGGAGAGGCACCCTGCACGTGTCGACTCGCTGCGCGCCCTCGAGGCCCGTCGGCGAGACCCGAACGCCGCGAGGGGCGGCGAACACCCCGATGGGCGGAGGATCTTCGGGTGACCCTCCGCCCATCGGGGAGAACTCCTCCCGACAGGGCGACGCAGCCCGCAGACCTCAGCCCGCAGACCTCAGCCCGCAGTCCGCAGCCCGCAGCCCGGTCAGCTGACCGTGCCGAGCGCCTCGGCGCGGCGGCCTCGCCGTGCACGACGGATCTCGAGCCCGACCATGCCAGCGAGAGCGAGTCCGATCAGCAGACCACCGGCGAGGGTGAAGCCCTGGGAACCGGTTCCTCCGGCGGCCGGCAGCTCGAAGGCGGGCACGTCGCGCACCGACACCGTGCTCCCTTCGAGGGTCACCTGCGGGCTCGACTGCCCGTCGGCGATCGACAGCGCACCGGCTGCCGACACGACGATCTTCACCGGATCCGCGAGGAGCGAGAACCCTTCCGGCGCCTTCGTCTCCTCCAGCCAGTAGGTGCCCGGACGCAGGCCGGCGGCGGTGAAGACTCCGACCTCGGCTCCGGCGATCAGTCCCGGGGTCACCGGAGCGCCCGGGCTTCCCGCCGCGTCGGCGAGCAGACGGAAGCCCGATCCGTCCATCCGCACCCAATCCCCGTTGACGTCTTCGCCGAGCTTCTCGACGATGATCGAGGCGAGCACCTCGCGCGTGGTCGCATGAGCAGGGTCGGTGTCGGTGATGCGCACCCCTCCCGATGCCGGCTGGCCTGAGGCGGTCGCCGTGTTCTTGTGCAGCACACCGCCGGCCGTCGGCGCGGGCATGGTCGCGGTGAACACCGCCGTCTCGCCAGGGTCGAGAGTGCCGTCCCACGCGCCGACGGGGAGGATCGACGCCGCCGCGATGACATCATCCGCGAGCTGCACAGCGGTCAGCACGACGTTTCCGGTGTTCTTCACGCGGAACTCGAAGGTGAGCGCCGACCCGGCATCGACGGCGACGCCCGGAGCCGTGTTCGCGTCGTCGCCGTTCACGAGCTTGACGACCTCGATGGCGGGTGCCGCCGCAGCGAGGTTCAGGATGTAGTCCTCGACCTCGCCCGACTGGGAGATGCCCCGAGGGTCGGCGACCTCCGACGCGGTGAAGGAGGTGCGCAGACGCAGGTAGGTGTCTCCGACGACGGCGGTTCCAGGCACCGTCCACGCGAGGTTCACCGAGGTCGCACCGGCGAGGAAGGCCGCCTGCACCCGCTCGGTCGCATCGAACGCGCCGTTCTTGTTGAAGTCGATCCACCCGGCGACTGTTCCCGCAGACGTGGTGCCTGACAGCGGGATCGGCAACGAGTACGCGGTGCCGCGGATCGCGCGCGGGGCACGGATGCCGTCGCCGATCGCGTCATCCGTGTCGAGCGATGCGGTCGCGCTGGCGTTCGGCGAGAGCGTCGGCTTGGCCGTCGCGTCGGCATCCGAGGTGATTCCCGCACCCAGGCGCAGAGGACCCTGCACGTGCACGGCGGCCTGGGCGGCGTCGTAGCTGCTCGGGGCGTCGCCCATGTCCTCGTGCAGACGGATGGACAGCCGGAAGAGATCGGCGAGTCTCGTCCCGAGGTCGGCGACGTTGTATCCGCTGGCCCACCCGTCGGTGACCGGAGCCCGCTGGATGTGCGTGCCGAGGCTCAGCGTGACCGTCTGGAACGTGCCCTTCAGCGCGACCGAGCCGCACCCGGCGAGCGATGTGCTGGTCATGGTGCGGCCACCCAGCTCGGCGGCGTCGGGAAGAATCGTGTCGCATCGCGAGCTGCTCGTCTTGACGACCGTGGTGAGGGTCGTCGGGGTGGTCTGGAAGTTCTGCGCGCCCGCGAACTGCGAGAACGTCACACCCGGGGTGACGATGCCGAGCTGCATGACGATCCATCCGGCAGCCGTGCGGTCACCCTCGGCGTTGGTCCTGACGGTGAGGCCGTTGCCGGTGATGATGTTGCAGAAGGTCTCGCTCGAGTTCCGCCTCTCCGAGCACTGCGCGTAGCCACCGAGCCCCGAGATGTCGAGGATCGGATCGGTGACGGGGCGGTTGAAGGCGACGGTGAGCGTGCCGTTGCCCGGGCAGTATCCCGTGTAGTCGAGATTGCCGCACATGCCGGCGTAGGCCTCGAGTCCGACGGTCGGGGTGTTCGCCGGATCCAGACCGGGAGCGAACATCGCCGGCGTCGCACCGTAACCGGAGTGCGGGGTCGTGGTCAGGAACTGCACACCCGCGGTTCCATACTGCGTGGTCGAGGGATTGAGGGTCAGCGTCGCCGTGACCCCGCCCCGGTAGTTCATAGTCGCGGAGGTCGCGGTGCGGGTCGTGCTCACCGCATCCTCGATCGCCTCTGCCGGGTCCTGCGTCATCGGGAGTCCTCCTGCCAGCAGGATCACGCCGATCAGCGCCACGCCGAGGAGCGTTCGGAGGCGGCGTCGCCGCGGTACGGGGGCGGATGCCGGTGCTGGTGCAGTCATCAGGTCCTCAATCACAGGGGACATCTCCGCGGGAGATCCCGATCCGTCCGACGGACCGGTGGGCGCAGCTTTCAGCCCCGGCGAAGCATGTCTGGAGTGTCGTCGATCTTTCGACGGCACTCACAAGACGGGGGTTCCGACTGTTCGTGACGGGTGGATCGAGGCGCTGTTTCGGTACATCAATACCCCGGATGACGGCTGTCCGTCGCATCGCCCCATGGGGCGGAGAACACAGCGATGGGCGGAGGATCCGTGACAGATCCTCCGCCCATCCGGGTGGAGTCCGCCCGACGCAGGGGCGGAATCAGTTCAGCGCTGTCAGGTCAGCTGACGACCCAGTCGAAGTCGTCGCCGTGCTCCTCGAGCCATGCGTCGACAGCATCCGCTTCCTTGCCCTCGCCGTACTCGTTCACGACGAGGTCTTCGAGCGAGCCGTACTGCTCGTCGTCGAGCTTGATCTGCTCGATCAGCTCAGCGGCCTCGGGGAACTCCTCGGCGAAGCCCTTCGTGCCCAGGAAGTGCAGAGCCTCGGACTCACCCATGGCGCCCTTGGGGTCTTCGAGATCCTTCAGCGGGAAGGCGTCGTTGGCCCAGAACGGACGCCACAGCGTCACGACGATGTCCTCCTGCTTGTCGGTCGCGGACTTCAGCTCGGTGAGCATCGCCGCCGTCGACGAGGTGACGAGCTCGTACTCGCTGTCGAGGCCGTACTCGGGCATCATCTTCTGGGTCTGCGCGGTGAGACCGGCGCCCGGCTCGATGCCGAAGATCTTGCCGTCGAACTCGGCGCCCTTGCCCGCGAGGTCCTCGATCGAGTTCAGCTCGGAGTACTCCGGAACCGCGATGGTCAGCTTCGCGTTGTCGTAGTACGCGCCGAGGTCTTCGATGTCGTCGCCGTAGGTGTTCATGTACTCGGCGTGCGTCAGCTCGGGCCAGGCCGACGGGTAGATGTCGACGTCGCCCTGGGCGAGACCGGTGTACAGCGGGCCCGCCTCGGTCAGCGTCTTCATCTCGACGTTGTAGCCGATCTTCTCGAGCTGGTCCTGCAGCAGGTACGCGGTGCTCAGGCCGTCGGTCCACGAGGGCAGGAACCCGAGGGTGATCGTGCCCTTGTCGCCCGAACCGGAGTCGCCTCCGCCGGTGCCTCCGCCGGTGCCTCCCATGCCGTCGCCGCTGCAGCCGGCGAGGGTCAGTGTCGCTGCGGCGCCGATGGCCGCGATCGTCAGGATCTTCTTCATGTGTATCTCTCTCGTTCCGTATATATGTGCTGTGTTGCTGTGTACTGCTGTGTTGCGTGTTCTCTTGCGGGAGGGATGAGTCAGTGCACGCCGCCGCCGACGGCGGTGCGGCGCGGGGAGGCCTTCAGGCGCTCGGCCTCGTCCTCGGCCTCCTTCGCATCGACCGCCTCGGCCGATGCAGATGCAGGTGCGGATGCAGGGGAGTCCGACGCTGCGGATGCCGCGGCGAGACGCTGCCGCGTGCGACGACGCGCCAGCATCCCGAGCAGCGACGAGCGGTTGCTGCCCAGGTCGCCGAGCGCTGCCGTGACGCGGTCGAGGAAGACGGCGATGAGCACGACGCCCAGACCCGCCTCGACGCCCTTGGCGATGTTGATGGTGGAGATCGCCTCGACGACGATCTTTCCGAGGCCGTCAGCGCCGGCCATGCCGGCGATGACGGCCATCGACAGGGCGAGCATGATGACCTGGTTGACGCCGGCGAGGATCGTCGGCATCGCGAGCGGAAGCTGGATGCCGCGCAGGATCTGCCCCGGCTTCGCGCCGAACGCCTGACCCGCCTCGACGGTCTCGGAGTCGACACCGCGGATGCCGAGCTCGGTCAGTCGCACGCCCGGAGGCAGCGCGAAGATCACGGTCGCGACGAGTCCGGGGACGACGCCGATGCTGAAGAACACGATCGCCGGGATCAGGTAGACGAACGCGGGCATGGTCTGCATGAAGTCGAGCACGGGCTTGAGCACCGCACGCACCGTGGCGTTGCGGGCCGACCAGATGCCCAGCGGCACCGCGATGAGCACCGCGATCGCCGCCGCGACGAGCACGAGGGCGAGCGTCTGCATCGCAGGGACCCACAGGCCCATGGCCACGATGAGGCCGAACGAGACGACCGTGCCGATCGCGAGCTGCCACGACCGGACGAGCCAGGCGATGAGCGCGGCGATCACGATGATGACCACGAAATGCGGGCTCAGCAGGGCGCGGGTGAGCCCGTCGACCAGGAAGCTGACGACGAACGAGATGACGTCGAGCAGGCCGTCGAGGTTCGTCTTGATCCAGTCGACTCCTGTTGCGACCCAGCTGCCGAGGGGAATGCGGAAACCATCCATCAGCGCACCTCCTCTGTCGTTGCGGCGGCCGGCTGCGGGTCAGCCGTCCATCCGTCGTCGAGCACTGCGTCGATCTCGGCCTGCGGCATCGGAAGAAGCGGCAGGGTGAGCTCGCCCGTAGCTCCGGGGCCGGGGCCGAGGGCTGCGAGCAGGGTGATGCGGGGGATCACGCCGGTCAGGCGCCCCGCGGCATCCACCACCGCCAACGGCAGCGGCGACTCCACCGACGGGATGAAGAGGTTCATGAGGACCTCGTCCTCGCTGACGCTCTGTGGAACCGGCTTGATGATCGACTCGAGCGTCGACACACCCTGACGCACGAGCTTGACGGCATCTCGGTCGGTGACGATCCCGAGCAGCTTGCGGTCGCGGCCCGTGACGTACGTGGCCGACATGAAGGCGTCGCGCATCTGGCGGAGCGCCGTGCGAGGCCCGGCGGTCTCGGCGACGACCGGACGCGGACGCTCCATGACGTTCGCGGCCGTGAGCACCCGGGCGCGGTCGACATCCTGCACGAACTGCTCGACGTAGTCGTTGGCAGGATCCATGAGGATGTCCTCAGGCGTGCCGATCTGCACGATGCGGCCGTCGCGCATCACTGCGATGCGGTCGCCGAGGAACATGGCCTCGTTGAGATCGTGGGTGATGAAGACGATCGTCTTCTGCAGCTTCTCCTGGAGTTCGAGCAGCTGCTCCTGCATCTCTCGGCGGATCAGCGGGTCGAGGGCGCTGAACGCCTCGTCCATGAGCAGGATGTCGGAGTCGGCGGCGAGCGCGCGGGCGATGCCCACACGCTGCTGCATCCCGCCCGACAGCTCGGAGGGGAGCTTGTCGGCCTGGCCCTCGAGTCCCACGAGCGAGAGGATCTCCTCCGCCTTCTTCAGCCGCTCGTCCTTGCCCACGCCCTTGAGCTCGAGCGGGTAGGCGACGTTCGCGGCGACCGTGCGGTGCGGCAGCAGTGCGAAGTGCTGGAACACCATCGAGATGCGGTCGCGGCGGATCTCGCGCAGACGCGACGAGGGGATGCCCGTGATGGGGTCGCCGTTCACGACGACGGATCCGTCGGTCGCGTCGTGCAGCCCGTTGAGCATGCGGATGATGGTGGATTTGCCGGAGCCCGAGAGGCCCATGATCACGAAGATCTCGCCCCGGTTCACGGTGAAACTGGCGTCGATGACGGCGGCGGTTCCTGCGTCGCCGACCTCGGATCTGCTCTCACCGGCCTTCAGTCGACGGACGGCACTGCTCGGATTCTTCCCAAACACCTTGTACAGATTGCGCGCTTCAAGAGCGATTTCGGACACGTTTCCCCTGCGGCTCGCCTTCGGGGGCTGAGCCTGCTTCGGTTACGCCCGGGTGATCCTCCCGGCCGTTTCGACATGGTGCTGTGGCGGCGCGGACGGCGGATTTCGGATCCACCGCGATAGAGCATCGACCGTACGTCCACGCCTCTTCGCAGCACAGCACATTCGAAAGAAGGACGTGATCGCGGACTGGTCTTCGGGCCGTCAGGCCCACCAACCAACGTAACGAAATGGCCGGTCAGGGGCAAATCCGCCATTTCTTCGGGTGTTCAGTTTCGGTGGCTGACCGGGGGATTGCGCGGGTTTCGGCCACGCGACGCGCCGGGGTCTGGCCCGCGTTTTCGGGCGGCCGTTCGCGCCTGCGTCGGCCCCATTCCGAGTGTGTGGCCGCGGGAAGCGCGTATGGCCGAACGAGGCGCAGGAGGAGACGGATCAGCGGCGGATGCTGCGCGTCACCGTGAACTTCGGAGTGCGCTCGAGCTGTTCGGTGGCACCCACGAGCCGGGTGAGTTCGGCGCGATATCCGAGCGAGGAGTTGTAGACGGTGAAGAGTTCGCCACCGGGGCGGAGGATGCGGGCCGCGGCCTCGAACAGACGTGTCGCGGCCCCTGTGTGGACGCTGCTGCCGAGGTGGAACGGCGGGTTGAGGAGCACGACGTCGGCGCTGGCGTCGGCGAGCTCGGAACCGGCGTCGTCGTGCATGACGACGACGCGATCGTCGACGCCGTTCGCTGCCATGGTGGCGCGGGCCGAGGCCACCGCCGCGGCCGACCGGTCGGTGGCGATGACGCCGGAATCGGGGTGCGCGAGGGCGTACGACGCGGCGAGCGCGCCGGTTCCGCAGCCCAGATCGACGACGACCGGGGCCGGGCTCGGCTGTTCGCCGTCCACAACTCCGGAAGAACGTGCGGCATCGGGCCGATTCGGGGCCTTTTCGACCGATCCG
This sequence comes from Microbacterium sp. AC035, assembly GCF_979258485.1. Classification (NCBI taxonomy): domain Bacteria; kingdom Bacillati; phylum Actinomycetota; class Actinomycetes; order Micrococcales; family Microbacteriaceae; genus Microbacterium; species Microbacterium sp. AC035. The sequence continues at coordinate 2,991,657 of NZ_OZ409858.1, read as the reverse complement.
GGTGCGTTCTTCCGAAGTTGCGGATCCCCGAGCCCGAGCACCTCGAGCAGAACCCGGGTGCCGATGTCGAGTTTCGGCCCCGCGAAGGCCCCGCCGTGCGCGACCAGCACGAGCCCGTCGTGCCGCTCGGTCACCGGGAACGGCGGCTTCTCTGGCACCGTCCTGGGCTCGGAGGCCACGACCAGGCGCGACTTCCGCTCGGCGCGCTGGGCCTGCACATGGGAGAAGCTGCGCCCGAGCACCTCGTTCTGCGCGATGGTCATGTGCTTCACTCGGCCGCCGGCGACGAGCACGGCCTCCGCGGCGGCCCAGCGTGCCACGGCGTCGGCGATCTCTTCGAGTTCGGCGAGCGCCTTCGGCAGCTGCACCAGCACGAGCCGCGCGCCGTCGAGCAGAGTCGCATCGAGCTCGTGGCCAGAGAAGCCGACGAGGCCGAGCTCGTCGGCGTTGCGGTCCAGCGCTCGGCGCCCGGTCGCGAGGTCCTGATGCACGCGGAGGCCGTCGAGGCCGGCATCGGTCAGCGCCAGGGTGATCGCTCCGTACTCGTCGCCGATCACCGCGATCTCACGCCCCGCCACGTCGAGCGCGAGAGCGCGCTCGACGAGCAGCAGATCGGTCGCGTCGTGGGCCTGCAGGTTGTCGGCCTCGACATCGGGCCAGCGCCGCAGGCGGCTATAGGGGAAGTCCACCCCTCCAGACTAGAAGCGTCCGAGACGGAGCGTCCGAGACGGCGAACCAGAACGGGGGATGGCAGGCTCAGGGCCGCCCTCGTTCGGCGGACCGTCGCGAACCGTCTTCGCCCTAGGCCGACAGGGCGAGGGCGGTGCGAAGGGGCGCGGGTGCGCATCCGATGCACAGCGTCTCTCGCTCGCCGGATGCGGTGCGCCGAGCGACCCAGGGTGCGCCTCGTCCGATCGCGTCATCGCATCCGTCGCAATGGCGACGGCGGGCTGCCAGCAGGAGCAGCCCTGCGGCAGCGATGCCGAGAGCGAGAGCGACGAGCGCCGCGGTGATGGCCGCGCTGCCGCCCGTCGCCGCCAGGATCGGGGGTGTCGTGCTCGTGTCGCCCTCGAGCTGCACGACGATGTCGAAAAGCAGCTCGGTCGACTCCGCATCCGCGCTCCTCTGGGTGGCCAGAGATGCCGGCACGTCGAATCCGACCGTCACGGGAACATCCGCATCGCGCGGAACCTGCACCTGCACGAGTTCGGGACGTCCGCCGTCGAGGGCGAGCAGATCGGAGAACGGCGCAGAGCCCGTCACACCGGCGATGTCCCAGAAGAGCGTGACGTGGTCGCCGAGTGCTGGGTTGGCAGCCAGGGTGGGCACGGTCTCTGCCAGCACGAGGCCGACGGCCATGACGCCGTCGGATGGGCCGTCGTTACGCACTCGGAGGGTGCGGGAGACGTGATCCCCTGGCGATACCAGGCGTTCGCCCACGAAGCTCGCCTGAGCAGTGGCGTATTCGGACCCTCGCCAGTTCAGGTGAACCGTATGCCCGTCCCACCGGCCCGAGACCAGGTCCGCCCGGGTGGCGGGGCTCGATGTGATGTCGGCGGCTCCCGTCGCGTGAGTCTCAGCCCCGGCAGCTCCGCGGGGAGATTCCTCCGCCGGAGGGCGGGTCCCGAAGACGGTGGCGCTGGCGGGGGCCATGGACAACCCCAGCGCTATCAGGACGGACAGCACGAGGGCGATGGCGCCCAGTGATCGCGCGCCGCGTGCCAGGCGCGATGGCTGCTTCAGAGAGCAGCTGTCGCCGGAGACGTCGATGTAGGCACTCATGGGTGTTCCTCTCACAGAGACGGTGAAACGGGTGCGGTTGAGTGAAATTTCTGTTCCAGAAGCGCGACCTCGCGCTCACGAAGAGCGAGTTCTCGCTCCCGCAGGTCCAGTTCTCGTGCTCGGAGCGACGCGTCAGCGTCGGCCCCGCGGTTTCCCTCAGGAGACGGCGAAGCCGTATCCGGTGCGGTCAGTGCCCCCGCGATGGCGCGAACGCGCGTTCGCGGACGTGCCCGATCGAGTGCGTAGACGCCCACCGCCACGAGGGCGAATATCGAGAACACGAGGATCTTGTTGTCGTCGACCCAGCTCCGCGCCCAGCCCACGGCGGGAATGCCGTACATGAACACGCCACGCACCTGCTCGGGCGAGACGGGCTCGTCGGGGGCTGAGTTGGCGTCGCCCTGCAGGATGAGCCGACAGGAAGTACCGTCCTCGTAGTCGCCGACGGTCTTCGCGATGACGCGGTGGGTGATGAGTGCCGGGTCGTCCGGGGTGGGATGGTAGGTCACGATGTCGCCGATCGAGACGTCGTCGCAGACCTCCTCCTGAGCGATCCCTCGTACTGCGACGACGTCGCCGGGGCCGAGGCCGGGTTCCATCGAACCGGTGAGCACGGTCAGGCTGTCTCCCCCGAGAATGCGGGGGATGAGGAACAGGGTCGCGATGACGACGATGATGACGCCAGCTGCGATCGCCCCCAGGACGGCACCGAGTGCCTGCCAGAGCGAGCCGGGCACCCGCGCCAGACGGAGTCCGGCACCCGGCCGGGTGCGGGGAGATCTGATTCGGTTGCGAGGCACTGTCTTCTCCTTGAAGTGGGGCACCCGCTGACGCGGGTGCCCCACTGCTTTGACCTGCTTACTTGAACTGCGAGCCCGTGTCGCGGACCTGGTCGAGCTGCAGCTTCAGCTCGGCGAGGGTGTCGACGGTCAGGGCGTCCTGGCGGGTGCCCGTGGCTGCGGCGGTCTGATCCGAGTAGCTGCCGTCCGCCGCAAGGGTGTCCTTGCCGGCGTCGCCGGCTGTGCTGTCGAACGTGCCGTAGAGGACCACGGTGACGTCCTCGGACGTATCCGTCATCTGGAAGACGGTCGACTCCGCAGCGCCGCCTGCGGTGGCGACCATGGCAACGCCGTCGTCGACGCCGTCAGCCTGACCGGTTGCCGGTGCAGACAGGTAGAACAGGCTGCTGTCCGCGGGGACCGCGGTCTCGGAGACGAGCAGTGCGCCCTGGTTGTAGACCTCGTAAGACCAGGTCATGGATGCGTTGCCGTCGATCATGGCGTCCAGACCGGCGACCGAGAGCTTGCCGACGAGGTTGTCGCCCTCGAGCGTGACATCCGCGGAGAACGCCGCGGCGACCTTGTCACCCGGAACGGCGCGCCAGGATGCGTCGTCGATCAGGTGGCCGAGCTGAGTGCCGTCGGTGCCCGGGAGGGTGTCGGTCGCGTCGGATCGGTCGGCGGACACGTCGTAGAACGAGGTGTCCGCGGTCTGGACGAGGTTGAGGTCACCGCCCGTGATCTCGCCGCCGGCGAAGACGTCATCGGCGCTCCAGAGCGCGAACGTCGAGCCCCCCGCAAGGAGCGCGACCGCGCCCAGCCCGACCCACACCAGTCCGCGGCGACGCTTGCGCTCCTCCGTGACAACGATGGTTGTTGCGTGGTTGTCCATGTTTCTCTTTCTGCTTGTAGCCCCTCTACAAGGGACTGGTTCACCCGACGCCCAGCTAGTCGTCGAGGTCTGTGCCGAACGTGCTACTCGTTCGAAGCTGTGGGCGCGAAACGGTCGCTGGGCTGCGTCACTCCCGCGTTGCGATTCGTCACCGCGGGGTCGAGGACGATGGTGATGTCCGGCTCGTTGTTCGGGTCCGGGTAGATCCCCGCACTCCAGACGTCCACGTCCCGCGGGCGTGTCTGGTCCTCCGCGAGGCCGCTGGCTTCCACCTCATTGATGTAGGTGCCCAGCAGCGGCAACGACGGCGGGAAGCTGACAGACGTGCTCCACGTGTCCAGAGCCTCGTAGACCTTGCCGTCCTCGGCGATCCCCTGCGCGTAGGCATCATTGACATAACTGCCATCGGGCGCGTTGATGAAGGCCATCGCCGCACACCAGGTCTGACTCGATCCGCCGCTCGTTCCGGCGCCCGGTGCCTGGAGCTCATGCGCCCGAGCATCGAACACCAGGACGTTCTTGCGCAGTTCCCCTTCGGCCGTCTCGGGAGTCGCTGGCACGTCTGCACAGCCGCCGCCGGCGTCAGCGGGATACACCTTGAGGGTCGAGTACCGAAGAAGGGTGTTCTCTTCCCCGACCCCGGTGCTCAAGTCGTGGACCGAGCCGTCGCCTGCCACCTGCGAGGTGACGGACACGTCGTAGACGAGGCCGGTGATGCCGTCCGCCCGTCCGGTGGCATCGAACGTCCAGATGATCGGCGCGGCGTCAGGCCCCGTCTGCCCGAGAACCTCAGCCATCGACGATCCCGGCAGGGTGAGTTCGACGGGGGCGCCGTCCTCGCTGTGGACGAGATCTGCCGACCCGTCCGTCGGAGCCGCCGCGAAGGCGACCCGGCCGAGGTCGAACGCAGGGATGCTGACGGAGTCATCCATCGCCCACAGGGCGTGTGCCGCCGGAACAGTGGAGGCGGCAAGTGCCCCCAGAGCGAGTCCACCGATCACGGCCTTCGCGTACGCTCGACCGCGGTCGCGCCTGCGCAGCCCTTTCGCCATGCGGTCGCTCTTGCGGCTCACGGGTTGCCTCCCTCGACGAAGCCGGATCCTTCGCGAAGCTGCTCGAGCGAGATGACGATGTTCCCGGCTGCCCACTGGTCGGGTGCGTCGTCGACGGATCCGCCATCGGCCCAGTCGTAGTCGCCGAGGATCTCTGCAGAGATGACGACCTTCCAGTCCTCGGTCACCCCTTCGTCTGTGCCGGTCAGACCGCCCACCGCGAGAGTCGTGCCGAAGCGGGCGGTGCCGGTTTCAGGGGCGACCTGAACGCCGTCCGCGTCCTCGATGTGGAACGACAGCGCGATCAGTCCGTCCTCGACTGCCTGGGCCGCACTCCCGGTCGCATAGTCCACCGAGAGCCCCCCGGCGATGTTGTCCCCCTGGAGGTACGACTCGACGTTCTGGGTGATCGTGATGAGGTCTCCGGGCATCAGGGCGAAGTCCGCCGGCGTTCCGGTGAGCGGGCGCTGCTCGGAATCGCGGATTCCCGGAGTGATCTGGCTCCAGGTGGTCTCCATCGAGACCAGCCTCAGGTTTCCACCGGTGATGTCTCCCGCGTCGGCCGAAGTGCTGGCAGACCACAGAGCATAGGTTCCGCCTGCCGATGCGCCGGCGATGAGCAGCCCGACCAGGAGCGGGGCTGTGACCCCCAGGCCCGGTCGCCCGAGACCCCGCTTGCGTCGTTCACGCGTGGTCACGGGGTCTCACCCGACTCGGAGCTCGGGCCGTCTGCCGTGGTGTCCACGGGGATGAGGGAGACGCAGGAGAACAGTTTCTCGGAGTCACCGCTGTCGAGCGACGCGACCGTACCGATGACTCCGCCCTTGCCGAGTCGCTCGTCAGAGTCGATGACCTCGACATCGCGGAGGACCGTGAGCCAGTCGTCTGCGGAGGTGTTGCTGACGGTGTACACGAAGCACACGGCCTGACCGTCTGTGAGACGGCTGTCACGCGGAGCGGGCGTACCCGTGGCCTCGATCTGCTGAGCCGAGGAGGGATCGCCGACAGTGATGTACGCGCGCTTCACGATGTTGATGATCGGGTCGGTTGAGTAGAGGTACGGGTTCACGTCCGGCACGAGAAGACCGTCGTAATTGCTGTCCCCGGTCACGACGGTCGCCGCGATCGTGGTCTTCGTGCCTGCCGGAGCGTCTCCTGCAGCGGCGGTCACGACAACGGCAGCCGACTGAGTCTCCCCGCCGTCGATCACCGGCGATGCGGTGCTCAACGACAGCTTCGGCGTCCCCTCGGGCTGATCGACGCTCGTCGGGAACTTCAGCTGCTCGGTCGGAACGGGTGCACCGCCCGCCAGCATGTAGGTGAACTTCTTGCCCCGCCCGTCACCGGTCACCAGCGTGAACCTGTTCGGCTGAGCGGTGATGGGGTTCACGAACGTCACGACGTTGTCGGTGGCGCGCTCGCTCCCGGTCGCGGCTGCCGTGATGTTCACCAGTCCCGTGGGGATGGCGACAGTGCCCGCACCGATGGTCACGGTCACCTGCGCGGTGTCGTCGACGCGCACCACCACATCGAACTGGGTGCCCGAGCTTCCGGCGATCTCCGAGACCGAGACGATACGCGGGTTGAGCTTGTCGGCGTCGATGGTGCTGATGCCTGCTGCGACACCGTCGAGTCCCTCGGACGTCGCTCGCTTCGCCTCGACGACGAAGTCATCGCCGGCGACCGTCGACGTGTCGAGCTGCATCGACGAGGTGAGCGTGAAGTGCAGGTCGCGGGCGTGCGTCTCCTCATTCTGAGTGGTGGCCTGCGCGATCGTGAGCATGGGACGGCAGTTGCCGTCGATGACTGCGACTCGCGAGTACTGCGACGACGACGATGTGGAGCCCGAGAGGGGTTCGATCGTCTGCACCCGCAGTCCTCCCGTCACCGCTCCGGAGATGGGGTGGACGGGGCCGACGCCGCTGTTCGTCTCGAGTCGCTCGTCACCGGGCATGGGCAGAGCGACCTGCAGCGTCCGGCGCTCATCGGCGTCGACGTCGTAGCGGCCGATATAGACCTCCGCGTCGTTGCCCTGGGTCCAATAGACGTCGAGCTCGACGGGCACTCCGGGATAACGCCCTGCGGTGTTGTCTGCCGTGTTGGCTGCGTCGGCGGGCGGGGCCACTTCGAGGGGCACCGTGCACTCGGTCGCGGTGATCGGAGTGGCCTGGACGTTCGCGCTGCTGCGGGCGATCGGCCACCACGTGTTCAGCTTCGCGTTCGCGGACGCGTTCACGTTGCTGACGAGGGTCGCCGCGACAGAGCCGTTGCCCGCGAACTCCTCGAGGACGGTGTTTGTCTGGCTTCCGGACCGCGGTCCGAACGTGTTGCGGGCGATCTCGACGACGCCCGTCTGCAGCATCCGGATGCCGGAACGGGAAGCGCTGGTCGAGAATCCGTCGAAGTGGTTGTCCACGATGGAGACGCGCGAGTCGGCGAGGTTCGTGGCGGAATCGGTCGGCTCGAGACCGTCCCAGTAGACGGCCTGGGTGTTCATGGTTCCCGTTGCGAGGAACTCGTTGTCGGCGATCTTGCCGCCGGTGCCGATGCGCTTGTCGGTGGGGAGCATGATCGCTGCCGCGTTGTCCTGCACATCGCCGTTGCCCGACATGCCCGTGAAGTCGTTGCCGACGATCTCGAAACTGTCGAGGTTTGCGTAGGCCAGGTCGACCACCGCCTGACGAGCGCGGTAGTAGGGGGCGGAGAACGTGTTGCCGCTGACCTTCAGCGTGCCGACGGTGGCGTACCGGAGGTCGAGGCCGCGAGCGTCCGAGGCGGATGAGCGGTTGATGTTCGGCGCGACGTTGTCGGTGAACTCGAGCTCCGTGATGTGCTGCTCATAGGCCTCGACCGGCGTCGAGGTGCATCCCGCTGCCGTGCTTCCGTTGCACGCACCGGAAGCGTCGCCTGCGAGATAGGTGTTGCCGGTGACGGTGAGCCCCTTGACGGGGAATGACGCACTGGTCCCCTCGACCACGCCCCAGTTCCACTCCCTCTCGCTGGAGGCGAAGCCGCTGATCGTGGAGTTCGAGACCGTGATCTCCTCAGCTCCCCCGCGCACGACGAAGAAGCGCTCGGGGTAATAGGTGACAGTGCGCACGTCGAGGTCGTCGAGGGTGACCCGCTTGGCCTTCGGCCCGATGTAGAAGGAGGTCTCCCCCGCCCAGACATCGTCGACGGCGCGGATGGTGATGTCAGGCCCGTTGAGGTGGAACGGAGCGACGGCGATATCTCCTGCCCCGGCAGGGTGGACGGTGATCCTGTGCTCCAGGTCGATGGTGACCGGAGCGGTCACCTCGTACACCGCACCGCTGCTGTCACCACTCGCGTCACCGGCTACCGCGCCGTTGGCTCCGGAGAGGGCCGTGGTCCTCATCCGGGTCGCTGTGCTGATCGCGATGTTGCCACCTGCGAAGTCGGGGTCGACCCCGATGGCCACCTCACCGGGGGCGGCGTTGAGGGCATTGGATTCTTCGATGGCCGCGCGCAGTGTGCACGTTCCGACGGTGGACTCGCAGATGCCGTCTGTGAGGGAGCCTGCAGCACTCTGAAGACCCAGGGAGTCGACCGACAGCTGGGTCGCCGCCTGGGCCATGTTCGCGATGGCGATCGGTGTGAGCAGTCCCGCTGCGATGGCGAGCGTCACGCCTAGAGCGGTGGCCTTGCGGCGGCGTCCGCTATCGGTTCTACGAGTTCGCATTTCAAAGTTCCCCTACTGCGCAGGAGCGCGGCGATGTCCAGGAGTGGCTGACGCATCTATGACATCTCCGAGCGGCGAGGGGCACACCGGGTTCGAGCGATCATGAGTGGTGCACGATCGGAAGTTGGGTACTCGTGGGGGCATCCCTGAGTGACGTACGCGTCACGCGGGTGGAGAAACCGCCGGTCGACCGATATTTCGCAGAGCTCTTCGTGACGGTCCGAGCCCTTCCCGGACATCGGCGCCCTTGACAGAGACTGAACACGCGTTTAGTCTGCTGTACATGCGTTCAGCTTCGGATGATCTCACCGCTCGGGCACGGATCCGCGACACCGCCATCGCCGCCTTCGCCCGTGATGGGTACGACGCCTCGAGCCTGCGTGCGATCGCCAGGGAGGCCGGCGTCAGCCCGGCGCTGATCGTGCACCACTTCGGCGACAAGAACGCCCTGCGCACGGCATGCGACGACTACGTGGTCAGCGTCTTCACCGACGAGGAGCACGAGCTCATCGCTGCGCCGACCGGCGACCGCATCCGCACAGCCCTGCACGATCTCGAGCGCTACGGCCCCTACATCGACTACCTCTCCCGCATGCTCGTCGACGGCTCACCCGCCGCCGACCGGCTGTTCGACAGCTTCCTCGCCAATACGCGGCAGGTGCTCGACGAGCAGCGCACCGCGGGCATGCTCGAGCCGATGAGCGATCCCGAGATGACGACGCTGCTGCTGACGCTGATCGGTCTCGGACCCGTCGTGATGCGCGCCCAGATCGCGCGCACCCTCGGAATGGACCAGCTGAGCCCGGCCGGGCTGCTGCGCACCACCCTGCCGACACTCGAACTGCTCACGCACGGCATCTATTCGACGACCGCACTGCTCGACGGCGCGCGCGACGCACTCGCGGCCGAGGGGAATGCCCCGAGAGGAGACGCATCATGACCGACACCATCGAGATCGACCGTCTGCACAAGCGCTACGGCAGTCGCATCGCGCTGCATGAGCTCGAACTGCACGTGCGCCCAGGCACGGTCTTCGGGCTCATAGGTTCCAACGGCGCCGGCAAGACGACCACGCTCCGCACGCTCGTCGACGTCATCCGCCCGTCATCCGGCTCGGTGCGCGTCCTCGGTGAAGACCCGCGACACGGCGGCGCGGCACTGAGGCGGCGCATCGGATATGTGCCGGGGGAACTGCACCTCGAAGGGCGATCGAGCGGACACCGGATGCTGACGTTCTACGCCCAGGTCTCAGGCAGCCACGACTCCGCGGCCACGTTGCAGACCGGCCGCGAGCTCGCCGACCGCCTCGGCGTCGACCTCTCGCGCCCCGTCCGCACACTGTCGAAGGGGAACAAGCAGAAGGTCGGGCTCATCCAGGCGTTCATGCACCGACCGGAGCTGCTGATCCTCGACGAGCCCACCAGCGGCCTCGACCCCCTCGTGCAGCGCGAGTTCCTGCAGATGGTGCGCGAGGCGAAGGATGCGGGGCAGACCGTGCTGCTCAGCTCGCACGTTCTCAGCGAGATCCAGCAGACGGCCGACGAGGTCGCGGTGCTCGCGAACGGACGGGTCGTCGCCGACGGCGACGTCGCCTCGCTGCGCCTGGGCTCGATCCGCCGGGTGCGTGCCGAGCTGGCTGCGACGGATGCCGCGGCGGCCCGTGCCGCCTTCGATCGAGTCCCCGGCCTCAGCGGCATCGACGCGAGGGATGCCGCCGGCATCCTGCAGCTGTCCGGCACGATCGACGGCGCCATCGATCCGTTCATCAAGGCGCTCGCCCCGTTCGAGGTGCGCGACCTGACGGTCGAGGAGCCCGACCTCGAAGAGTCGGTGCTGCGGTTGTACGGAGACCCGGCGGCGCGTGCAGCGTCGGCTCAGCCACAGGGCGAGGTCGGCCGCGGCGCTGCCGAGGCCGACGCCCAGCTGCCGACGAGACGCTCGATCCGCGACGGGGAGGCGGAGCGATGAACGGCATCCTGCCGGTGTTCCGGCGCAACCTGCGCGAATCGTGGCGGAGCCTTCTCGGGTGGACGGTCGGCCTCGCCGCCGTACTGTTCCTCTACCTGCCGCTGTATCCGAGCATCGGGGGCAACGGGCAGATGCAGGACATCATCGACGCCCTTCCGAAGCAGCTCGTCGAGACCATCGGGTACGACCAGATCTCCAGCGGCGCCGGGTACACCCAGAGCACGTTCTACGGGCTGATGGGCTTTCTGCTGCTCACGATCGCCGCGGTGATCTGGGGGTCCGCGGCGATCGCCGGCGCGGAGGAGAGCGGACGCGCCGAACTCGACCTCGCGCACGGCATCGGCCGCGGTCAGTACGCACTCGAGTCCGCTCTGGCCGTGCTCGTCAGGCTGCTGTGGCTCGGCACCTTCGCGGGCATCGTCGTCTGGGGCCTGAACGACCCCTCCGAGCTGGGCCTCGAGGGCTGGCGCATCGTCGGAGCCAGCGCGGCGCTCACCGGACTCGCGTTCCTCACGGCATCCGCCGCTCTGCTCGCCGGCGCAGCGACGGGTCGCCGCATCTGGGCCACCGGTGTCGGTGCGGGAATCGCCGTCGTCGGGTACATCCTGCAGGCACTCGCCAAGCAGTCGAAGGACCTCGACTGGCTGAACGCTCTCTCCCCCTACGCGTGGGTCTACCGGCAGTCGCCGCTCGCCGAGGGCGTGGATCCCGGCGGACTGGCCCTGACCTGGGGCCTCGCGATCGCGTTCGTCGTGGGGTCGGCCCTCGCGCTCCGCGCCCGCGACCTCCGCGGCTGAGGTTCGCGCTCGGCGCTCGCCCACCCTCCGGGGCGGGGCCAGTTCCGCACCTCCCCACGGATGCGGGGTCAGTTCCGCACCTCCCCACGGATGCGGGGCCAGTTCCGCACGGTGTTCCGGGTTCTCCGGTGCGCAACTGGCCCCGCACGACACCGCGGGAACGGGTGCCGGAACGGGAACGGGAACGGGAGCCGGAGCGGGAGCCGGAACGGGCGCCGGAACGGGAACGGCACACCCGCGCCGCGACCCGCACTTGCCCGGGATCCGCCTCACCCCCCTTGACACAACCGAGGTTCAGTGGTTACCTAGTCGAGTAACTAACCCACCAACCGCTGCGGAGGACTCGTGATCGAAGAAGGCAAGCCGCTCTTCCTCCAGATCGCCGAGCAGATCGAGGACTCGATCCTCGACGGCTCACTCACGGAGGAAGCTCAGGCCCCCTCGACGAACGAGCTCGCCGGCTTCTATCGGATCAACCCCGCAACTGCAGCCAAGGGAGTCGCCATGCTCACCGACAAGGGAGTGCTGTACAAGCGCCGCGGCATCGGCATGTTCGTCGCCGCCGGGGCGAAGGATCTGCTCCTCGGCGAGCGCCGCGCCGCCTTCGCCGATCGCTACATCGACCCGCTTCTCGCCGAGGCCCGCACGCTCGGTCTCGGCGCCGACGACCTGGCCGCGCTGCTCCGCGAGCGCGCGGCCCAGGAACCCCAGACATCACAGACATCACAGACATCACAGACATCACAGACAGAAGGGATGACCCCCGCATGACCGCCGTCATCGAGGTGCAGCACCTCACCAAGCACTACAAGGAGAAGAACGCTCTCGACAACGTGTCTCTCACCCTCGAGGGCGGTGCGATCTACGGCCTGCTCGGCCGCAACGGAGCGGGCAAGACCACGCTCATGTCGATCCTGACCGCGCAGAACTTCGAGTCGTCGGGCACAGTGCGTGTCTTCGGCGAGCACCCCTACGAGAACACGCACGTCCTCAACCGGATCTGCTTCGTCCGCGAGAGCCAGAAGTACCCGGATGACGCATACCCGCGTCACGCGTTCAAGGCCGCGAGCCTGTTCTTCCACAACTGGAACCAGGAGTTGGCCGACGAGCTCATCGAGCAGTTCCAGCTGCCGATGAAGCAGACGATCAAGAAGCTCTCGCGCGGCCAGCTCTCGGCCGTCGGGGTCATCATCGGTCTCGCCTCGCGCGCCGAGCTGACCTTCTTCGATGAGCCTTACCTCGGTCTCGACGCGGTCGCCAGGCAGATCTTCTACGACCGTCTGCTCGAGGACTACGCCGAGCACCCGCGCACGATCGTCCTCTCGTCGCACCTGATCGACGAGGTGTCGAACCTCATCGAGAAGGTCATCGTGATCGACAACGGCAGGATCCTGCTCGACGAAGACACGGATGCCGTGCGCGACCGCGCCGTCACCGTGATCGGCGATGCGACCAAGGTCGATGCGTGGGCGTCTGACCGCGAGGTGCTGCACCGCGAGGCACTCGGCCGGGTGGCATCCGTCACCGTGCTCGGGGCGCTGTCTGCCGGCGAGCGCGCCGAGGTCACGGCATCCGGTCTCGATCTCGCTCCGGTGTCACTGCAGCAGCTGATCGTGCGTCTGACGCAGAAGGCCGAGGCGGGCTCCGCCACCAGAGCCTCCGCCGCGAAAGAGGAGGTCCGCTGATGCGACGCACGCTCAACGTCATCCGCCTGCAGCTCATCAACCGGCAGACGTTCATCTGGGTGCCGCTGATCATCCTCGGCTCGGCCGTGATCATCTCGATACTCATCTACGCGATGATCCCGACCGACGGCCCGAAGTACGGCGGTGGCGGCCAGGCTCCGCTCTGGTACTTCTTCGCGATCGGGATCTCGGCGATGACGCTCACCTTCCCGTTCTCGCAGGCGATGAGCATCACGCGGCGCGACTTCTTCTTCGGGACCATGCTCACGGCGATCCTCGGCAGCGCCTTCCTGGGGATCGTGTTCCTGATCGGCGGCGCCATCGAGACGCTGACGAACGGGTACGGCATCAACGGGTACGTCTTCTACCTTCCGTGGCTGTGGGAGGCAGGGCCCGGCGGGGCGTTCATCGTGTACTTCTCCCTCGCCCTGTTCCTGTTCGTGGTCGGCTTCACAGGAGCGACCATCTACAAGAGCTGGGGACCGACGGTGCTCACGATCGTCGGTGTCGGCCTCGCGCTCATCCTGGTCGGGCTCGCGTTCCTCGCGACGAGACTCGAGCTGTGGGGCCAGGTCTGGACGGGCATCCTCGACGCCGGCGCGCTCGGCCTCGCACTGTGGGGCCTCGTCGCCACTGCGGTGCTCACCGGCGTATCGTTCCTCGCCTTCCGCAGGGCCATCCCCTGATCGGTCGATGATCGCTCGATGCCGGTCGCTCCTCACGGGGGCGGCCGGCATCGCCGCGTTCCGACCGCTACTCGGCCTCGCGGTCAGATGCAACCAGGTGCGAGGACGGATGCCGAGCGGCTAGCGTCACCCTTCGGGGAGGATGACGAGAGGATGCCGTGACGAACATCAGAACACGAGTGCGCGCGCGCCGCCCGGGCATCGTGCGCTCGCTGCGCGAAGCGGTCGACCCCGCCCGGCTGCTGCTCGTCGCCAAGACCGCACTGGCGGTCGGGCTCGCGTGGCTGATCGCCCCGCACACGCCCGGAGTCACCGACGAGTACCCGTATTACGCGCCGCTCGGCGCGCTGGTCAGCATGTATCCGACGCTCATGGGGTCGGTGCGATCGGGGCTCCAGACGCTGCTCGGACTCGCGACCGGCATCGGATTGGCCGCAGTCGTCGTGCTGACCGTCGGCCCGACCTGGTGGAGCATCCCGGTCGTGGTCGGCGTCGGCGTGCTGGTCTCAGGCACCGGCTGGTTCGGCGCAGGACGCGAGTACGTCCCCATGGCGGCGCTGTTCGTGCTGATCGTCGGCGGCCAGAACGCCGACGAGTACTCGCTCGGCTATCTCGTGCAGATGGGAGTCGGAGTGGTCGTCGGTCTCATCGTGAACCTGGTGATCGCTCCCGCTCCGCTCACCCTCGCCGCCGCGGCGAAGGTCGACGCCTTCCGCGCGCAGTTGAGCGACCATCTGCACGACATCGGGTCGGCCGTCTCGGAGTCCTGGCCGCCGGAGCACGAGCAGTGGGCCGACGATGCCTCATCTCTCGCCGACACCACGTCAGAGCTGCGCACCGCGCTGTCCGACGCCGACGACAGCCGACGAGGCAACCCGCGGGCGTTCGGGCGGCGAGGTGACACGCGGCATATCCATGAGGAGCTCGCGCGCCTCGATCGCATCGCCCACCTGATCCGCGACATCTCCGACGAGGTCGCCGACACCATCTGGGACCGCCCCGGCGCGCTCGAACTGGATGCGGCACTGCCCGAACCGCTCTCGGCCGCGTGCCACGCCGTCGCCGACGTCATCGCGCAGCAGGATCCGCTCACTCCCGCAGATCACCGCGCTCGCGGAGAGGCGGCCCGCGCGATCAGGCTGCTGCTCGAGACCGTCGACGATCGCACGATCGATGTGCGGCGGTCCATGGGCCCTGGCGTGCTCGCGGCGATGCAGCTGCGCCGCATCCTGATCCTCAGCGGACACCGGGAGCCGGAAGAAGAAGCGGAGGGCGAGACCGAGTCCGAGCAGGAGGGCGAGGGCGCGTAGCGGTCAGATCGTGTCGTCAGCGGCGACGAGATCGATCTGCCAGAAGCGGCCCTCGGCGTCGTCATCGTCATGCGCGGCTTCGGCCTCGGACACCGCCTTGTCGAAGATCTCCATGACCGCCGTGAACTCTGCCTCGGTGAGCCGGGTGGTGCGCTGCTGGAACACGGCGTGGATGCCTGAGGCTCGACCCCCGTAGTACGCGGGCGACCACGCTATGACACGCTGGAGAAGGTCCTGGTGCTCGGCAGCCAAGGCTCGCACCACGGCTCCGCCGAGCTCCTCGTCGGCCACCGGATGGTCGGGGTCGCCGACGCTCATAGCACCCTTCACCGGCGCCCAGACTCGATCACGGCGATCACGGGCGTGCTCGGGGGCCTCGACGATGAGTCCGGCGTCGGCGAGAGTGCGCAGGTGGAAGCTGACGCTGTTCGCGGCGACGTCGAGCTCGGCGGCGATGTCGGCCGCGCGCATATGGTCGCGGCGGGCGAGCAGGCGGAGGATCTGTCGGCGCAGCGGGTGCGTATAGGCCTTGAGCATGGCAGTCGTCATCCATACGGGATCTTCGCCGTGAGTGCCCTCGCCCATGGTCAGATTCTACCTGCAGGAATTATTGCGCAAGAGTAGTTGCGCAAGTCTTCTTGCATAACTACTCTGAGGGGCATGACGACGACCGTGACCGACCCCCACCGGCTCTGGCGGAACACCCGGTACCTGACCTGGCTCGTGAGCGACACGAGCAAGGGCCTCGCCGCGACACTGTTCGCCTTCGCGATCCCCCTGCTCGCCCTGGTGGTCACCGACGATCCCGCCCAGGCAGGGGTGATCGGCGGTGCAGGAATGGTCGCGCGGCTGGTCTTCACACTCGCCGGTGGCATCCTCGCCGACCGGCACCGTCGCATCCTGCTCATGCTCATCGGCTCCCTCATCGGCATCCTGCTGGCCGGAGCATTCACGCTGTTGGCTGTGTCCGATGCGCTGACCTTCGGCACCCTGCTGGCCGCGAACGTCCTGCTGGCCGCTCGCAGCGGACTCTTCGACGTCGCGGGCGAGAGCGCGATCAAGGAGATCGTGCCCGATGACGCGATGGGCAGAGCTCAGGCCGCGAACCAGGGTCGGGATGCCGCGCTGCAATTGGCCGGCGGCCCGCTGGGCGGGCTGCTGCTCGGAGTCGGCGGCTGGCTCGTCGGAGTCGTCATGACGCTCTGCCATGCCGTCGCCGCACTGACGGCGTGGATGCTGCAGCGCCAGGCTCGCCGCGTCGGGATCGCGGACGCAGGGGCCGAAGCCGTCGGGTTTCGGGTGGGCGATGACGGGGAAAACCCAGAGCCCCCGGTTGATGCAGGGCGTATCACGGCGGGACTCGCCCTCGACGCGGCGGATGGTCTGGGCTTCCCCACGGATTCGAGTGCGGATGCCGCCGTCGCCGCACCGACCAGGACGAGCGCCTGGGCCGAGCTGCGCGAGGCCTTCGCCTGGCTGTTCTCGCGCCCCGATCTGGGCGGCGTGCTCGTCATCATCACGATCATCAACCTCGGCTTCAACGCCGCGATCACGACCGTCATGTACGCGCTTCAGCAGGCCGGATACTCGGAGCTGCTGATCGGCTCCCTCGGTGCGGGGGTCGGCGCGGTCATGCTCGCCGGTGCCATCGTGGCCCCCCTGCTCGTGCCGCGCATCCGCACCGGAGTGCTCGCGATCGCCGGTCTCGCGGCCGGCACCATCGGCACGATCGTGCTCTCGATGGTCACCGAGCCGTGGGCGATCGTCATCGTGCTGGGCGCCTCGGTGGTGCTGCTGCCGGCGCTCAATGCGGGGATGATGGGCTACTTCATGGTCGCCACACCGACCGAGCTGCTGGGTCGGGCCAACAGCGCGGCCGGCGTGCTGGGGATGGGCGCCATGCCGCTCGCGCCGCTGATCGCCGGCTTCGGCCTCACCTGGATCGGACGCGAATGGACGATCCTCGTGTGCGCCGCGCTCTGCGTGCTCGCCGTCGCCCTGGCGCTCGGCAACCGCGCGCTGCGCGCTCTGCCCGTCGAGTCCCGCTGGGCCGCGCACGCGAAGCAGTACGAGAGCGCCTGAGCGGCACCCGACGCTTGGTCCGACACAGGGCGGTCGCCGCCGTGTGTCACTTCGATCGAGCGCTCGCGGGGGTCCTCGCGAAATGGATGACCGGGATGGCCAGATGTCGGCGCCTCTGCATAGGATCGGCGACACGCCCACCCGACCTGAGGAGACGAAGATGTCAGACATGCAGATCACCGAGAAGCCACTTCCCTACGTCCGCCTCGCGGCGCTGACCGAGACCGTCGCCTCTCAACCCGAGGTCGCCGCCGTCGTGGGCCCGCTGTTCGACCAGGTGGCAGACGTGCTCCTGGCCGCCGGCGCCACCCCGGGACTCCCCATCGCCGAATACGACATGAACAAGCACGGCGTGCGCATCACGGTCGGCTTCGTCTACGACGGCCCCGCCGTCGACGGGATCGTCATCGTCGAGCTGCCGGCCATCGACGATGCGTTCACCGCCACGCACCTCGGCACCATGGAGACGATCGATGACAGCTGGGACGCGGTGAACCAGGCGATCATCGCCCAGGGAGCGACGGCGCAGGGCGCCTGTCGTGAGGTCTATCTGCAGTCGGAGTCCGAAGATCAGGCCGACTGGATCACCGAGCTGCAGCAGCCGGTCACCCGCAGCTGACCCGTCAGAGCGCTCCGGCGAGCGCCGCGACGCCCACGATCACCGAGACCAGCGCGAGCACGAGGGCGATCGCGATCAGCACGGCGTGCACCTTCAGGAACGTCGTGGCCTTGCCTTCGGCATCCCGGGCCCTGGGGTCTGTCGCGACCCGCTTGTAGAAACGGGGCCACACCAGCACGTTGAAGGCGGCGTTGAGGAAGAGCACGACGGCGAGAGCGATCACCCCTCCACGCTAACGCCCGCGGCACGAGTCCCCGGCCACCCGGCCACCCCCCGGCCACCCGGCATCCGTCGCCCGCCACCCGGCATCCGACATCCGACCTCCGGCATCCGTCTCCCGTCGCCCGGCATCCGGCATCCGGCATCCGCCACCCGGCATCCGTCTCCCGCCGTCTCTCATGCACCGTCTGCAGGACCAAGGCACGTCTGCAGGACCAGATCGCTGCCCGGTTCCCGCAGACGCTCATCCGTCCTGCAGACGCCCCCCGTGATGACCCTCGGACTCAATCTCACCAATATTCCGAAAAACATACCGAGTCCATGTATCACCAGGCTCTTGCCGTGCTCCTGACTGGTGTGATCACAATGGGACTCATGA
The DNA here is from genome assembly GCF_979258485.1 of Microbacterium sp. AC035. Lineage (NCBI taxonomy): Bacteria > Bacillati > Actinomycetota > Actinomycetes > Micrococcales > Microbacteriaceae > Microbacterium > Microbacterium sp. AC035. The sequence goes on along the minus strand of NZ_OZ409858.1, from coordinate 2,973,707 downwards.
TCGACGGCGCACCCGACGGCGCCGCCCTCGATCCTGCACCGGACGACGGAGCGGCACGCTGGAAGCGAGCCGCCGAGTTCTTCGACGCATGGCGGGACGGCGACAGCCGCGCGATGGACGACCTCGTGCGGCTGATGACGCCTGTGCTCTGGCATGTCGTGCGCGCCTACGGGCTCGACCGCACCCTGGCCGAAGACGTCATCCAGACGACGTGGCTGCAGCTGGTTCGGGGGCACCGCTCGATCACCGATCCGAAGGCGGTGTCGGCCTGGCTCACCACCACCGCACGCCGCGAGGCCTGGCGGGCCGGCAAAGCCCACAACAGGGTCGACGCGACGGAGTCGGATGCCCTCGACGCACTGCTTCCTGAGCAGCAGTCGGCCGAGCATCACGCCACCGTCGGGGACGAGAAGCGACGGCTGTGGGCCGCGGTTCACCTCCTCGCCGACCGGTGCCAGCGCCTGCTGCGAGTGATCGCCTTCGAGGAGCGACCGGACTACGCCCGCCTCGCCGCCGACCTCGCGATGCCCGTCGGCAGCATCGGACCCACCCGTCAACGCTGCCTCGCGAAACTGCGCGATCTGCTCGATGCACCGACACCACGAACGGAGGGCAGCTCATGAGCGAGAACGACGGCGCCCACGGTGGCGACAACCACGAAGACGCCGAGCTGTTCGCGCAGCTGCGTTCGCTCTGGCGCGATGTCGATCCGATGCCGGCCGCTCTGATCGATCGCATGATCGCGACGGTTGCGGCTGAGGGTCTCTCGGAGGAGTACGCACTGCTCACCCTCGTCGAGGAACCGCTCGGCGCCGTGCGCGGTGACGCCGATGCACTGACCCTGCAGTTCAGCGACGGCACCACCAGCATCCTGCTGCACGTCACGCGCACGGCGAGCGGTGCGCACCGGGTCGACGGCTGGGTCGACTCGATCTCGCATGCGATCGAACTCGCGCAGGGCGAACGCATCCGCACCACGACGACCAACGACACGGGTCGCTTCATGTTCGACGATGTGCCCGACGGACTGACTCTCGTGCGTCTGCGCACCATGGTCGGCGATCAGGAGCGAACCATGTCGACCCCGCAGTTCGAGTTGTGATCCACCGCGGGGACTCCCGCGCGCATGACGGGGCGACCCGTGCACACCACCGCTGGGCGACTCCCGCACCACGCAGGACCTCACTCACCGGAAGCGGGCCGACCCGCACACATCGCGGGGTCCCCCGCACAGGACGCGGGCTCATCCCGCACAGGATGCGGGTCCGCCCGCGAGGAGAGGACCGACGATGGAGCAGCCCAAGGGGTGGAGCTGGCAGGACAGAGCTGAGGGATCGATCAGACGGGGGACGGCTCTCGATCCGTCGGTCGAACCCGTCGACGGCGTCAGGGCGTTTCCCACGGCCTACCTGCAGGAGCGTCTGCTGATCACGCAGGATCAGGAGAACGGCCAGGAGGCGTACGACGAGGAGATCCGCGAGCTTCGCGCAGCGGCCGGCTCGTTCGGCTGGAATCTCGAGATCGAATCACCGGATGCAGTCCGCGCCGCCGTTCCGCTGGTTCCCGGGGTGCCCGGCTTCCTCCGCGCCCGCCTCACCACGCCCGACGAGCCGACCCGCGGCGAGTCTCCGGTGCCGCCCGATGCCTGGCGCGTCCTGCAGCGCGCCCGCCGCAGCTCCGGCACGCCGATGCCGAGGACCAGCCTCGAGCACGTGCTGTCGATCGACCCTGTCGGCCTCAATCCGTTCAGCCGCACGAATCCCTTCAGCCGCACCAACCCGTTCAGCCGCACCAACCCGGTGCGCGGCGCGGGCGGAGGAGCCGGCGGCAGCGACGACTACCTCGAGCCGGGGCGCGGCGCGCGCCAGCCGGTGACCTGGCTCGGACCGGCGCCACGGCGCACGGCAGCCCCGAAACGCGGCCGCCGCCCCGTGGTGGCGGTGCTCGACACCGGATGCGGAGTGCACGACTGGCTGCCCGACGACATCGTCACCCGGCACATCGAGCTCGACGGCGTGCCGATCGGCCTCACCGACGACGCCGACCCCGAGCGCTACCCCGACCTCTACGGACAGCTCGATGGAGAGATCGACGCCGTCGCCGGGCACGGGACATTCATCGCGGGCATCATCCGCCAGACGGCACCGGATGCCGACATCCTCTCGATCCGCATGGCCGGCGCGCTCGGCGTGATCGACGAGAGCACCTTCCTGACCACGGTCGCGCAGGTCGTCGAGCTGCTGCGGCGACACCGCGAGGACCCGTCGACCGGGCATCCGATCGACGTGCTCAACCTGTCGCTGGGGTATTACCACGAGACCCCGGTCGACGGTCAGTTCAGCCTGACCCTCAACGCCCTGCTCACCACGGCACGTGCGCTCGGGTGCGTGGTGGTCTGCTCGGCGGGCAACGACGCCATCGACCGGCCGTCATTCCCGGCCTCGCTGTGGCCCTGGCCGGGCGCCGACAACGGCATCCCTCGTGACAAGGATGCGCCGCACGTGTCGGTCGGTGCCCTCAACCCGTCGGCTCGGTCGATCGCGCTGTTCTCGAACATCGGCCCGTGGGTGCAGGTGTACGCGCCCGGCGCCGCCGTGGTCAGCACGTCACCCGCCTTCGTCGGTGGCGAGCAGGCGATCACCAGGGCAGACGTCGAAGGTCTGCGGCGCGAGACCATCGACCCCGACGACTACCGCGGGGGCTTCTCGATCTGGAGCGGCACGTCGTTCGCGGCTCCCTACGTCGCAGGGCGCATCGCCGCACAGCTGGGCCCGGTGCCATCGCAGGGCATCACCGCGGATGCCGCGGCCAAGGCCGTCGCCGCGGTGCTGAAGACGCTGCCGTCGCCGGCGTCGGGCGGGTAGCCCCGGCCGGGCAGGCACGGACCGGTAGCCACGAACCGGATGGCTGAAGGATGCCCGGATGGCCGACCGCACACGATCACATCACCAGCCATCCGGGCATCGGCCAGCCATCCGGGCGCCCAGAAAACCGGATGCGGCCGCAGGCCTTCCCTGAAACCTGGCGTACCGGCATTCTGGTGAAGTGCCCCTGTCTGCTCTCGAGCTGCATCAGCGCGGCGTCGACGCAGCCAACTCCCGACGGTTCGCGCAGGCGCGGCGAGCGCTGACGACCGCATCCGCGCGCACCGACGACGACGATCTGCGCGCGCGCATCGACGGGACCATGGCCTACGTGCTCGCTCAGACGGGCCAGCCGGCCGAGGCCGAGCGCCTCTCGCGTGCAGCGCTGTCGCGCCCGGGGCTCAGCGACGAGACGGTGGCCCTCGCGAACGGGCAATTGGGCACGCTGCTCATGCATGGCGGACGCCTCGACGAGGCCGACCTGTTTCTCACGAAGGCGATCGACGGCCTCGATGAGGGCTCGATCGAGAGCGCGAACTGCCTGATGAGCCGGTCGATCGTCAGCATGCAGCGGCACCGGCTCGACGACTGCTCGGCCGATCTGCTGCGGGCCATCGCCGCTTATGAGGCCCATGGGGCAGACGCACCGCTCGCCGAAGCCCGCCACAACCTCGGCTACGCCGCACTGCTCGGCGGCGACCTCGTCACGGCGCTCGGGTTGATGACCCGATCGCGGCCGATTCTCGCCGCCACGAGCGACCTCGCCGCGGCGATCAGCGACCTCGACCGTGCCGAGGTGCTGCGTGACGCCGGCCTCACCACAGAGGCCGAAGAGCTGCTCGGCACGGTCGCGGTGCGGTTCGGTGCACAGCGGATGCGACAGGCACGCGGCGAGGCCGAGTTCCACCTCGCCCGGTCGCTGCTGCGGCACGACGCCGCTTCTGCCGAGCGTTCCGCCGCGACCGCATCCCGCCGCTTCGCCGCACTGGGAAGCGAGAGCTGGGCCGCGCGTGCCGAGGCGGTGCGGCTGGAAGCCCGACTGCTCGCCCACCCGAAGGCCGCACCGCACACCGAGGACTTCACGCGCACCGCCGCAGCGCTCGCCCGTGGAGGATTCCGCACAGAGGCCACCGCCCTGTCTCTCACGGCACGCCTCGCTGACGGAGGGCGACTGCCACGGCTCACCTCCGACGCCCCGACTCCCCTGCGCCTGCGGCAGCACGAGGTGCGTGCGGTGCGTGCGGCGTCTGCAGGCAAGGATGCCGATGCCCGACGCGCGGCCGCCGACGGGCTCGAGCTGCTCACCGCGTGGCAGCAGTCGTTCGGCGCGCTCGACCTGCAGGCCTCCGTGGCGATGCACGGCACCGAGCTGATGTTCACCGGGCTCGCTGCCGCCGCACGATCACGCGATCCCGGGGTGCTCTTCGAGTGGTCGGAGCGCGCCAGGCACCTGAGTCAGCAGGTCGCTCCGGTGCGCCCACCGCACGACGAGGAGCTTTCGGCCGACCTGGCTGAACTGCGCATGCTGCGCGCCGACCTCGCAGGGTCGGACTGGACGACCGATTCCCGGGTGCGCGAGCTGCGGGATCGGGTTCGCGACCGGCAATGGTCATCGACCGGTGTCGGCGGGAACCACGAACGCCTCGGGCTGCGCGAGACGATGGCCCGGCTCGACGATGACACGGCGATCCTCGCCTACGTCTTCACGCGCGACGAGCTGCTCTGCGTCGTGGTGACGGCATCCGCTTCGTCGATCGTCGAGCTGTCGCTGCCGCGCATCGAAGCCGCACTCGACGGACTCCGCGCCGACCTCGACGTCGCCGCCCTCACCCGCGGCGGCCAGATGGCGCACATCGTGGCGCGGTCGCTCGACGAGAGGCTGCGGCTGCTCGACGACGCGCTCCTCGCACCTACCCGCGCGGCGACGGGCGGGGCCGCCCGTCTCGCGCTGACGGTGCCAGGAATTCTCGGCGGCATCCCGTGGGCGATGCTCCCCGGCATGCGTGGAACGCCGTTCACGATCGCGACCTCGGTGTCGCGATTGCTCGGCGGGGCGCGTCGACACCCCGGTCCCTCGTCGGCGCATCAGCGGCCGGAGGCACCGACGGTGGCGCCGCAACGCCCGGGCCTGGCGTCGGCAAGCGACGCGTCGGCAGGCGAGACAGCGGCGCCGAGGCCGACGGCGGGGTTCGCGACCGGGCCTCGGGTTGCTCGCGCCGAGGAGGAGGTGCGCCGGGCCGCCGAAGCGTGGCGCGACGCGCGGATGCTGACCGGCGAGAGTGCACGGGTATCGGCCGTCACAGAGCTCGCCGAGCAGGTCGACGTGCTGCACATCGCCGCCCACGGTCGGCACGCGGTCGACAATCCGATGTTCTCGGGGTTCGAACTCCACGACGGCACCCTGTTCGGCTATGACGTCGACCTGATCTCGCGCGCGCCCGAGACCGTGGTGCTCTCGGCCTGCGAGCTGGGTCGTTCATCGGTGCGCTGGGGCGAGGAGGCACTGGGGATGACGCGGGTCTGGCTGCACGCCGGCACGGGCTGTGTCATCGCCGCCCCCGTGGTCGTGGCGGACGACATCGCCTGCGAGCTGCTCGGGGCCGTGCACTCCGAGCTGGCGGCCGGCGCACGCCCGGCTGTCGCCCTGGCCGCGGCAGCCGAATCCACCGGTCTCAGCGCGCCTTTCCAATGCCACGGAAGCGGACTCTGAAACTTTTCTCCAGTCGATGTATCAGAACATCGATGGGCCGCTCCTTATCTCCAGAAGGTGCCGGCGAAGGGCTTCGGAAACGAAGCGCGAGGGAGGCGCAGTCGAACTGGGGAAACCCTCGTGCACTGGGGAGTGTGAGGGAACGACAGGACACCATCTACTCCGGGGATGTCGCGAGAGGGGTCGCGGCATCCCCACCAGGAGTTCGGCACTGTGTTGCTTGTGAGAGTCGAGTCCGCATGCGAAGATCACAGGCACATTCAGCACCGACGGCAGTGTGCCCGGCGTGCGGAGAGCTGGTCGTCATGAGGTCGAAACGAGTGCTCGCATTCGTCGCAGTGGCCGTCTTCGGCGCGGCGGTGTCGGTGGGGTGCACCGACCAGGGGATGAGTTCAGCGACGCCGACCCCCACGGCCACTGACTCGACACCCTCACCGGGTGCGGCGGCGGTGGGCGAATGGACGTCCCCGGACGATCCGGGCGTGACCCTGACCCTGAATGCGGATGGGTCGTTGGTCGGCTTCGACGGCTGCAACACGCACTCCGGGGTCTGGAATGGCCGGGACGGTGGAATCATCCACCTCGAGTTCTCGGGGGGACACACGGAAGCCGGCTGCCCCGAGGGCGTCGTGCCGTGGCTCGCACTGTCCGATGGGGCGATGATGCGCGGCGACGCGCTCTCGCTCTTCGGGCCCGCGGACGGACCGACCGGCGAGCTGGTGCGGTCCGAGGACTGATCGGCCGGTCAGGCGGTCTGGACCTCGTAGCCCGCGTCGCGGAACGCGGCCAGAGTCGCGGCATCCGCGCCGTCGTCGGTCAGGAGCACGGGGAACAGCTCCGGGCCGCCGACGGCAGCGAACGCCACAGTGCCGATCTTGCTGCTGTCGGTGACGACCACGGCTCGGCGGGCTCGTTCGGCCATCATGCGGTTCACCGCCGCTTCGCGTTCATCCTGCGTGGTGGCTCCGGCAACGGCATCCATTCCGTTGACTCCGATGAAGGCGATGTCGAGCCGCACTCCCCTCAGCAGCTGCTCGACGAACGGGCCCACCAGCTCGTAGCTGCGCGAGTGGATCACTCCGCCCGTGACCACGACCTTGATGTCGGGTCGGGTCGCGAGCTGGGCGGCGATGTTCACGGCGTTGGTCACCACCGTGATGCCCGGCCCGGCCGAGAGATCGTCGCGAGCGGCGATCGCTGCGGCGATCGCGGTGGTCGTGGTTCCACCGGACAGCCCGACGACCATGCCCGGCGTGACGAGCGCGGCGGCGGCCTGGGCGATGCTCTCCTTCTCGTGCGAGCGCTGATGGCTCTTGTAGCGGATCGGCAGCTCGTAGGCGACCGAGTGCGCGACGGCCCCGCCATGCGTGCGGGTGAGCAGACGCTGCTCGGCGAGCGAGTCGAGATCGCGGCGGGTGGTGGCGGCCGAGGCGCCGAAGCGCTCGACGAGCTCGTCGACGTTCACCTCGCCGTCCGCGGCCAGCAGATCGAGGATCGCATTCAGACGGGCGGCGCGCTTCATGTCACCATCCTGCCCGCCTTCGCGTGACTCACCCCGCCACCTCGGTGGACTCGAGGGCGAACAGGCGCAGCATCCGCGCCGCCTCCCCGGCGAGCGCATCGCGCGCAGGGATGAGGTACTTGCGCGAGTCGACGAGCCTCTCATCGGTGTCGAGGGTCGCGCGGATGGCACGGGTGAAGAACCCGTTCAGGTGCGTCGAGACGTTGATCTTCGTCATGCCCGCGCGCACGGCGTCGGCGATCACGGCGTCCGAGACTCCCGATGATCCGTGCAGCACGAGGGGAACGGGGAGGGCTTCGCGCAGGCGTGCGATGAGAGCGAGGTCGAGGGATGCCGTGCGGTCCGTCATGGCGTGCGACGAGCCCACCGCGACGGCGAGTGCATCGACTCCGGTCGCGGCCACGAACGCCCGCGCCTCGTCGGGGTCGGTGCGCACGCCCGGTGCGTGGGCACCGTCCTTGCCGCCGACCTCGCCCAGCTCGCCCTCGACGTAGACGCCGGCCGCATGGGCTCGCTCGGCGACGGCAGCCGTGATCGCGACGTTGTCGTCATAGGGCAGCGCTCCGCCGTCGAACATGACCGAGCCGAAGCCGAGGGCGATCGCCTCATCGACGAGCTCAGGGCGCTCGGCGTGATCGAGGTGCACCGCGACCGGCGTCTGTGCGTGACGGGCGACCGCGAGAGTCGCCAGCGCGATCGGCTCGAGGCCACCGTGATAGTCGGCGCAGTTCTGCGAGATCTGCAGGATCACGGGCAGCCCGGCGGCGGCCGAGGCGCGCACCAGCCCCTCGGCGGTCTCGAGATGGATCACGTTGAAGGCGCCGATGCCGGTGCCGCGAACCGCGGCATCCGTCACGAGCTCGCGGGCGGAGACCAGGGTCACAGGGGGTCCTCTCGAAGGGCGGAGTCGTAGGGGGCGACGACGAGGCGCTGCTCGAGCGCCTGCCAGTCGTCGGAGATCTCTCCCGCGAGCGGCATGAGCACGGCGGCGGCCGACCACGCGGTGGCGCGGCGCAGAACGGTCTCGGGATCACGGATGCCGTCGGCATAGAGCACCGCGCACGCGGCCACTCCTGCATCACCGGCGCCGGTCGGGTTTCCGGCGAGCGGGGCGTCGAGACGGGCGTGCAGCACCTCGGATGCCGTGACGGCGAGCATCCCTTCGGCGCCGAGCGACAGCAGCACGAGATCGACACCGCGCTCGATCAGCGAGCGGGCACCGCCGACCGGGTCGGTGATGCCGGTCGCCTCGACGAGCTCGGCGGCGTTGGGCTTGAGCACGGATGCGCCGGCATCCGCCGCGTGCAGGAGAGCCGGTCCCGAGGTGTCGACGATCACGGGCACGCCCGCATCCCGAGCCGTGCCGATCAGCAGAGGCAGCAGCGTCTCGGGCGCCCCGGGCGGCAGGCTGCCCGAGATCACGAGCACCTGCGCGCCGGGGAGGGCATCGACGACCTCGCCGAGCAGTGCCGCCCACTCGGGATCGGAGGGGTTCACACCCCTCTCATTGACGACCGTCGTGTCTCCGAGCGCCGCGTCGACGATCGCGATGCTCTGCCGAGTGGCACCCACCACGGGCACCAGCCGGTGAGGAACCCCGCTGGCACCGAGCTCGGCGGCGAGCTCGACGCCGCTGCGGCCGCCGGCGGTGGACACGGCGAGCACCGAGGCCCCCTGAGCGTGGGCGACCCTCGCGACGTTCAGGCCCTTGCCGCCGGCTCGCACTGCGCCGGCATCCGCTCTGTGCGTCTCTCCGAGAGTGAGTCGATCGACGTGCCAGGTGAGGTCGAGGGCCGGGTTCGGCGTGACGGTGAGGATCATGCGAGCTCCCTCGCGCGCAGAGCCGCGCCCAGGATGCCGGCGTTGCCCGACAGCTCGGCAGGGACGAGTTCGGGGATGCGGTGGAAGCTGAGCCGTTCAGCCAGCCGGGCGCGCAGTTCGTCGAAGAGCGCCCCGCCCGCGCGGGAGAGGCCGCCGCCGATCACGATGGCCTCCGGTGCGACGACCGCGGTGAGCTGGGCGAGCGAGAGAGTGAGGGCGTCGAGCGCCGAGTTCCAGATCTCGGAGGCCACGCGGTCGCCGGCAGTGGCACGAGCGATCACATCTTTGGCGCCGTCGGGGGTGATGCCCGTAGCCTCGCGATAACGTCGCGCGATCGCTCCGGCAGACGCCACCACCTCGAGGCAGCCCCGGGCACCGCAGGCGCAGGCGGGGCCGTCGGCGATCGGCGAGTGACCGATCTCACCCGCATAGCCGCCCGCGGTGTAGGGCTCTCCGCCGACGAGCAGCGCGCCGGCGATGCCGGTGCCGATCACCAGCACGACCGAGTTCGAGTAGGCGCGGGCACCGCCCAGGCGGTGCTCCGCCCAGCTCGCCGCGCGCACGTCATGGTCGAACGCCACGGGCAGTCCGAGCCTCTCCGAGGCGAGATCGCGCAGCGGCGAGTCGTGCCATCCGAGGTTGCTGGCGAAGACGCCGAGACCGGCCTCCGCATCGACGATCCCCGGCACCACGAGTCCGGCCGCCTGCGGCACGACGTCGGGATGCTCGGCCCGCAGCTCGGCGGCGAGCACTCCGAGCCGCTCGATGAGCACTTCGGTGCGATCGCCGGCGGCCACGGGAGTCGGGGTGCGGCGCAGACCCAGGGCGGTGCCATCGGCATCGAACAGCGCCGATTTGATGTCGGTGCCGCCCACGTCGAAAGCCAGCACCGGCGCACCGTTGCCGAGCGGGCGAGCGGCGGCGAGCCTCTCGCCCGCTGCGTCAGTCACGACATCGGCGATGCTCGCGGCATCCTCAGGGCTGGTCATCGATCGCTCCGTTGGTGGGTCGGGTCATGCATCCAGGATGACGGATCGCGTGAGGTTGCGCGGCTGGTCGGGGTCGAGCCCGCGCGCGACGGCCCTGTCGAGGGCGACGCGGTGCAGGCGCACGAGGTCGGCGAGCGGGTCGATCGGATGCTGCACGAACCGCGCCCCCGTGGCCTCGACCTGGGCGGCCAAGCCGTCCGGCGCCTCGCCGAACTGCCAGGTCACGCGGCCGGGTGCGGCGATCGCGATCGGGCCGTGGCGGTACTCCATCGACGAGTACGACTCGGTCCACGACTGCGACGACTCGCGCATCTTCAGAGCGGCCTCGTGCGCGAGCCCCACGGTCCAGCCGCGACCCAGGAACGAGTACTGCTCGGCATCCCGCAGCTCGTCGTCGTAGCCAGCGGCGAGCACGGCTGCGGCATCATCGATCGCGCCCGTGAGGTCTTCGCCGAGCGAGGCGCGGAACAGCGCCAGAGCGGTGGTCGCGAAGCGGGTCTGCACGACCGACTTCTCATCGGCGAACGGCAGCAGCACGGCCTCGTCGACGAGCGAGACGAGCGGCGAGGTCTCGTCGCCGATCACACCGATCGTCGGAACGCGGCCCTTGATGCGCTCGACCAGTTCGAGCACCTCTGTCGTCGTGCCCGAACGCGTCAGCGCGACGACGGCGTCGTAGCCGCGGTCGACGAAGGCCTCGGATGCCGCGAACGCATCGGTCTCGCCCTGCCCCGCCGTCTCGCGCAGGAACGCGTACGACTGAGCCATGAACCACGACGTGCCGCATCCGACGACGGCGATGCGGGCTCCGGATGCCGGCAGCAGCGCCTGCATGTCGCGGAGATCGGCCGCGCGGGCCCAGGTCTCGGGCTGCGAGTTCAGTTCTTCGCGCATGTGTGCGCCGGGCAGAAGTTCGGTCATGTCGGGCCCTTCGGATGAGATGTTGCAAGTTTGTGATTGTTTAGCGGCTTATTCGATCATAGTATGTCGACAAAAGGAATCCTTGCAAGGCTTCCTCTTGATTTGTTTATTCTCCTGACAAATAATCGAACAAGTTCCACCGCCCCTCCGGAGATCCGGTCCATGGAGGGTTCCTCGAGCCGATCCGGCTCGAACCGATCGCCCAGCCACCCAGGGAAGGCGATCACACGCACCGTCGCGTGAGTTGTGCTTGCGACTGTGCACCACCTACACAGTGAGGAATGCAATACACATGAAGAAGTCACTGCGATTCGGCGCCGTTGCCCTGGCGGCAACCGCCACTCTCACGCTCGCTTCGTGCGGGTTCGGCGGCTCGACCGGCGGCGGTGGAGACGCGGAGGGCGAGACCACTCTCAACCTCCTCGTCCCCAGCTACTCCGACGCCACCAAGGGCCTGTGGGAAGACGTGATCGACGGGTTCGAGAAGGAGAACCCCGACATCAAGGTCGATCTCGAGGTGCAGTCGTGGGACAACCTCGAGAAGGTCGTCTCCACCAAGATCCAGGCCGGTGAGGCTCCCGACATCTACAACGGCGGCCCCTTCGCCGGCTTCGTCGGCGACGAGCTGCTCTACCCGGTCGAGGACGTGGTCTCGGAGGAGACCTACTCCGACTTCCAGGACGCGTTCCTCGCGAACGCCGAGGTCGACGGCACCGCCTACGCCCTGCCGCTGATCGCGTCGGCCCGCGCACTGTTCGTCAACAACGCTCTGCTCGAGCAGGCCGGCGTCGAGGCTCCGACGACCTGGGACGAGCTGCTCGATGCCGCTACCAAGGTGTCGGCACTCGGCGGCGGCGTGGCCGGATACGGCATGCCGCTCGGCTCCGAAGAGGCTCAGGCCGAGGCGGCCGTGTGGCTCTGGGGCGGCGGCGGCTCGTTCGGCGATGCCACCGAGATCACGATCGACACCCCCGAGAACCTTGCCGGTGCCGAGCAGATCAAGAAGATGATCGACGCGGGCGCCACTCAGGCAGACCCCGGTTCGACCCAGCGCTCGCCCCTGATGGACATCTTCATCCAGGGCAAGATCGGCATGCAGGTCGGCCTGCCGCCGACGGTGGGCCAGATCGAGGAGGGCAACCCCGAGCTCGACTACTCGATCGTCCCGATCCCGACCGAAGACGGCTCGCCGTTCACGCTCGGCGTCATGGACCAGCTGATGGCGTTCCAGAACGACGGCGACAAGCAGGAGGCGATCACCGCCTTCTTCGACTACTACTACTCGGCCGACGTGTACGTGCCGTGGGTGCAGGCCGAGGGCTTCCTGCCCGTCACCAAGTCGGGTGCCGAGCAGCTCGCCGGCGAGGAGGCTCTCAAGCCCTTCCTCGACGTGCTGCCCGACGCGCAGTTCTACCCGTCGACGAATGAGAAGTGGTCGGCCACCGACGGAGCCTTCAAGGCGCTGTTCGGTCAGCTGCAGTCGAAGCCGGCGCAGGACGTCCTCGCCGAGATCCAGGCACAGGTCGACGCGGGCTGAGCCCCGCTGACCCTGTCCACACCAAGCGACGGAGAGGTTCGGGTATTCCCATGAGCCAGACGAAAGAATCCTCGAACCTCGCGGGGGCGGCCACCGGCCGCCCCCGCACCCCGGGGCGCCGCACGGGCGCGACCCGCGGCAGGCCGGGAGGCAAGGACCTGCTCCAGGCGCTGCCCTGGATCGCCCCCGCCCTGCTGCTCATCATCGGCGTGGTGCTGTTCCCCGCCGGGGTGATGTTCTTCAACTCCACCCGCGACATCTCGCTCTCGGGCCTCGACAAGGGCTCGGTCGGCTTCGACAACTTCGTGACCGTGTTCACGTTCGCCGAGTTCTGGCCGATCATCTTCCGCACGATCATCTGGGTCGTGGCGGTCGTGACCTTCACGGTGCTGATCTCGCTCGGACTCGCGCAGATCCTCAACAAGGCCTTCCCCGGCCGACAGATCGTGCGCATGGCCGTCATCGTGCCGTGGGCGGCATCCGTCGTGATGACCACGATGGTCTTCTACTACAGCCTCGAGCCGTACTTCGGGGTGTTCAACAAGTTCCTCTACGACATCGGACTCTCCGACGACGCGGTCGGCTACGGCTGGACCAAGAACCCGGCCACCGCCTTCGCCTGGTCGATCGTGATCGCGATCTTCGTGTCGCTGCCCTTCACGACGTACACGATCCTCGCCGGGTTGCAGACGGTCCCGGCCGACACCCTCGAGGCCGCGAAGATGGACGGCGCAGGCCCCACCCGCACCTACTGGACCGTCGTCGTCCCCCAGCTGCGCAGCGCCCTCGCGGTCGCGATCCTCATCAACATCATCAACGTGTTCAACTCGCTGCCGATCCTCAAGGTGATGACCGGGTCGATACCGGGCTACGGCGCCGACACGATCATGACGATGATCTTCAAGTACATCGAGCTGCAGAAGAAGGTCGACGTCGCCAGCGCGCTCTCCGTCGTCGCCTTCCTCATCGTGATCGTGATCGTCGCGATCTACGTCAAGGCCGTCAAGCCCATGAAGGAGGTCTGATCATGACCCTGACCGAGACCGCCCTCGTCACCACCGCCGGCTCCGAGCCCGCCCCCCGCATCCCGGGGCGCAAGCGCCGCTACACCGAAGACCAGGTGACGCTGCCCCGCGTCATCCTGCGCATGGCCGCCGGCATCCTCGTGCTCGCGATCTTCGTGCTGCCGTATCTGATCATGTTCTTCGGCTCCGTGAAGACGAAGTCGCAGATCCGCTCGGTCGATCCGACCTACCTGCCGCTCGAGTGGCACTGGGAGAACTACATCTCGATGTGGTCGACCCCCGAGACGCCGCTGCCGTACAACCTGATCTCGACGATCATCATCGCCGTGTTCGCGACGCTGTTGGTGCTCGTCGTCTCGCTGCCTGCCGCGTACTACACGGCCCGCTTCAAGTTCCCCGGGCGCATGGTCTTCCTGTTCCTCGTGATCGTGACGCAGATGCTGCAGCCGGCCGTGCTCACCTCCGGCCTGTTCCGCCAGTTCACGGTGCTCGGGCTCAGCGACACGTGGGCAGCGATGATCTTCATCAACGCGGCGTTCAACCTGTCGTTCGCCGTGTGGATCATGCACTCGTTCTTCGCCGGCATCCCCAAGGAGATCGACGAGGCCGCTCAGATCGACGGTGCCGGACGCTTCACCGTGCTGTTCAAGATCAACCTGCCGCTGGTGTGGCCGGGCATCGTGACCGCGATCGTCTTCACGTTCGTCGCCTGCTGGAACGAGTTCGCCGCATCGCTCGTGATCCTCTCGACCGACAAGAACCAGCCGCTGTCGGTCGCGCTCACCAAGTTCGTCGGTCAGTACGAGACCAGCTGGCAGTACGTGTTCGGCGTCTCGATCGTCGCGATCCTGCCCGTCGTCATCCTGTTCATGCTCATCGAGAAGCGCCTCGTCGGCGGCCTCACCGCCGGCAGCGTGAAGTAGAACCTGCGGACCGGATGCGGAGCGCCACCCCGGGTGGCGCTCCGCATCCGTCGTCTTCCCGAAGTATGTCGAGGGGACGCTGCGGGTGCCGTCTAGGGTGGTCATGCAGGGGGGCAATATATGACATGGCAGGATGCTGGACGGGTTGATCGACGACCGTCAGGTGACGCACACCCGGGGTGGGGATGGGGCGTGGTGCTCGTTCCGGCAGCGGTCGGACTCACGGCGCTCGGGCTGTTCTTCATCCGATCGCTCGACCCCGGGATGGGCACCCTGATCGGGGTCGCCCTCATCGCCTGGGCCGTGTCTCTCGCGATGCCCTTCTTCGTCATCGCCTGGTACGCGGCGCAAGCGGCATGGAAGGCGCCTCGCGAACAGAGCGGGCGGACGTTCGCTGCACCATCGCGTGCGCTGCGACGGATCGGGTTCGGCATCCGGTGGAGCTTCGGCGCCCGCGGCCTGATGTTCAACCCCGCATCGTACGACGGACCGGACCTTCCGATGCTCGTCACCGGCAAGATCGTCCACTACCTCGCGATCGCGATCCTGGTGATGGCCGGGCTCATCGCCGCACTCGTCGGGATCGCTTCACCGCGCTGAGGGTCGGACGCGAGAGCGGCCGCGACCTCCGGTGTCGGCCGCGCAGCGCGTCAGTCGCCGGCGTCGGGTTCCGGAGCGGATGCCGCGCGCAGCTGCGCCGGACTCCAGCGCACGCCCAACGCACTCGAGAGCGCCACCTGAGCGACGCCCGTCGAGATAGACGCGTCCGAATCCGCGTACCGCACCGGCACGTTCGCGGTGCCTGTGGCGGTGTAGTCGACCTCTGCCTGCACGAGCGGCAGGAATCTGTCGCCCAGCGCCCGCGCGGGTCCGCCGATCACGACTTCGGCCGCGTCGAGCACGGCGGCGATGAGCTTGACGGTGCGGCCGAGCGCCCGTGCTCCTTCAGCCAGGTGCTCGCCGTCGGCAGCAGCGGCGAGCGCCGTGATGGCCCCGTCGTCCATGGCGTCATCGAAGTCATCACCGAGCATGGCGGTCATCGACGATGCCGACTCGAGGCACCCGCGTCGCCCGCACCGGCACGTCCGTGCGCCATCGCCGAACTCCACCTGAACGTGGCCGATCTCGCCCGCGCGATCACGAGGGCCCGGAGCGAGCTCGCCGTCGAGGGTGACCGCCGCGCCGATGCCGGTGCCGATGTGGATGAACAGCCGATAGCCCGAGGATTCGTCCTCCCTGGCCGCTTCGGCGATCGCCTCGGCATCCACGTCGTTGACGAGCAGCACGGGAATCCCGAGCGCCGCTTCGAAGCGCTCGGCGAGCGGCACGTCCGTCCATCCCAGCTGCACGCTCTCGAACACGCGGCGTCCGTCCGTCGTGCCCGGGAGCTGCACGCCGGCGACGAGCAGGCGTCCGGAATACTCGGCCGCGACATCGGCCACGGCGTCGTCGAGCATCCGGTCCCGCGACTCGTCGGAGAACGCGACCCGTCTCGTCTCGACCTCGGCGCCGTCGAGCGCGACCAGCGCGATCCGTGCGTCGGTCGGTCTGATCACGAGCACGAGGATCACGTGATGCTCGGCCTCGATGCTCAGAGTCGTCGCCCTCTTGCCTCCCGTGCTGGCAGCCTGTTCCCCGTCGACGATCAGCCGCAGGTCGATGAGCTCGGCCACGAGGGATGACGCGGTCGCCGCCGTGAGACCGGTGGCGCGCGCGATTCCCGCCCTCGTCTCCGAGCCGGGGTTGCGGAACACGAGCTGCAGCGCCCGGCGCAGGTTCGCGCGGCGAACGGAGGCCTGAGTGTCGAGTGCGTCGTCGCTGTTCAGCATGGTGCCGGTCCCGTTGCAGGAATTGGTTGACAGACCTGGTGGTTCTGCGTACCCTCGGTCATAGTTTATTCAATAAACTTAGTTCGGTCCCCGGGCGGGTGAGTGCTGCACACACTGTCATCCGCCCGGACGGCCGGATCATCGCCCCTCGGCGGCTTCGGTGTGATGGCGGATGACTTCGGCCACCACGAAGTTGAACCACTTCTCGGCGAACTCCGGATCGAGATGCGCCTCCTCGGCCAGCGCCTTGAGGCGTGCGACCTGCTGCTCCTCGCGCCCCGGGTCGGATGCCGGCATCTCGTGCTCCGCCTTGAGCTGGCCGACCTGCTGCGTGGCACGGAAGCGCTCGGCGAGCATGAAGATGAGTGCTGCGTCGATGTTGTCGATGCTCGAGCGCAGTCGGAGGAGTTCAGCCCGGGGGTCTTCGGCGGCGGTCATGCCCCCTACTCTACGGAAACACGGGGCTGAACGACCCCACCCCGGACGGGGGATGGCTCCTCGGTCGCGCCCTGGTCGAACGCTATCGTGAGCACATGAGCCGAGAAGAGCACGAGCCGTCCTCGAGCGGATCCGCTGCCGCATCCGCCCCACCCCCGGCATCCGAGCGCGAGCCCTCGGCGTCCGAGCACGAGCCCTCGTCGACCGACGCATCCGCTGACGGCTCCGCGTCCGCGAGCTCGCCCACGACAGGGCCCGCCTCCGTCGCGGCGACCGGTCCGCGCGACTCGACGGCGTCGCCCGCCTCCCGTCACGGCGTCGTCGAGCCCATGACGCCGAGCCGGTCGTTCTGGACGCGCATCGACCGTCCGTTCGTGTTCGGATTCCTGGTGACGCTCGGCGGCCTCGCCGCCATCGTGCTCGGTCTGGCGGTCGCGAACCTGTCGACCGTGCTCATCTACATCGCACTCGCCCTGTTCGCCGCCCTGGGGCTCGACCCCACCGTGCGGTTCCTCGAACGGCGAGGGCTGTCGCGGGCCATCTCCGTGGTGGTCGCGATCCTCGGACTCATCGTCGTGGCGGGCCTCGTCGTGTGGATGGTGCTTCCGGTCGTGATCGACCAGATCGCGAGCTTCGTGCGATCGGTGCCGGGGCTGATCCAGGAGTTCACGCGCAGCGACATCTATGCGACACTCGACGCCCAGTTCGGCGACCAGTTCCAGGACCTCGTCGCAGAGGTGCAGAAGTTCCTCTCCGATCCGGGCAACATCGCCGCGATCGGCGGTGGGGCGCTGCAGGTCGGCGCCTCGATCGCCAACGCCGTCTCGGGCATCATCGTCGTGCTCGTGCTCACGCTCTACTTCGTTGCGACACTGCCCTCGATCAAGACCGGGATGCTGCGTCTCGCTCCCGCCCGTGACCGCGCTCGCGCAAGCGACATCACCGACCAGATCACCGACTCGGTCGGCGCCTACGTGATGGGAATGGTCGTGCTCGCGTTCTGCAACGCCGTGCTCGCGTTCCTGCTCTACGTGTTCCTGGGGCTGCCGTTCCCGCCGCTGATGGCGACGGTCGCCTTCTGCATCACCCTGATCCCGCTCGTCGGATCCGTGATCTTCTGGATCATCGGCACGAGCCTCGCGCTGTTCAGCGACCCGATCGCAGCGCTCGTCTTCGCTCTCATCTACCTCGTGTACATGCAGATCGAGGCGTACGTCATCACCCCGCGCGTCATGAACAAGGCGGTCGCCGTTCCGGGAGCCCTCGTCGTGATCGGCGCCCTCGCCGGTGGCACGCTGCTCGGCCTGCTCGGCGCTCTCGTGGCGGTGCCCGTCGCGGCATCCATCCTCATCATCATCAAGCAGGTGCTGATCCCGCGGCAGGATGCCCGGGTCTAGCGCACTCACCCGGCGCGAGGGACGACCGCACCTCACACGCAGAAGTGCCCGGACCCTGAGGGCCCGGGCACTTCTCATGAGAACGACTCGCGATCAGACGAGGTCGTTGTCCTCCAGCCACTTCTTGGCGATGTCCTCCGACGACTGCTGGTCGACCGTGCTCAGCACGTTGAGGGCGACGAGCTCCTCACCGGTCAGCTTGGCGCTGACGGCGTTGAGCACATCGGAGACGTCATCGGCGATGTCGCTCGACACGATCGGCACCACGTTCGACGAGATGATCAGGTTCTCGGGGTCTTCGAGAGCGACGATCTCCTCCGTCTCGAACGCAGGGTCGGCGGTGTAGATGTCTGCGACCTGGATCTGCCCTGCGAGCAGCGACTCGAGCGTGGTCGGGCCGGTGGCCGAGAACGCCAGGTCGACGCCGTAGACCTCCTTGGCCGCAGCCGGGCTGTACGGACGCTGCTCGAACTCGGGGGCGGCGCCGATCGTGACCTGCGAGGTGACCTTGCTGAGGTCGCCGATCGTGGTCAGGCCGTTCTCCTCGGCGAAGCTCTTGAGCACCGTGTAGGAGTCCTGATCGGTCGCCTCGGCGAAATCGAGGGCGGTCAGGCTCTCGGGCAGGGCATCCTGCAGAGCGGCATAGACGTCATCGGGGCTCGTCACGTCGATCTCATCGTCCGAGATGTACTCGAGCAGGCTGCCCGTGTACTCGGGGAAGACGTCGATCTCGCCGGACTCGACATCGGGCATGTACGCGTCGCGCTGACCGATGCTGAGCTGCTTCTCGACGTCGAAGCCGGCGCCTTCGAGCGCCTGAGCGTAGATCTCGGCGATGATCTCGTTGGAGTAGTACGCCTGGGAGCCGACGACGATCGTGTCGCCGCTGCCCGAGCTCTCGCCGGAGTCGGCCGGCTCGCCGAGCGATTCGCTCGAACCGCAGGCGGACAGGGTGAGTGCCGCCGCGGCGACAAGGCCGACGGCGAAGACAGAGCGCTTGCCTCGTGCTGTGAACATGGACTTCCTCTTCTCTGGGGGACTTCTGGGGACTGCTGTGCTGTGGATTCAGGCTGTGGCGGGCTCGGTGGCGACCGGAGTCGGTCCGTCACCGGAGGTGGGCGGCTCCGAGTTCGAGGGCTCGGCCGCGGGAGCGAGCGCGCGCGAGCGTCGGCGTGAGGGGCGGCCGCCCGTGCGCAACCCTCTCGGGACGGCGAGGTGCTGGGCGGCGGCGAGCAGCAGGTCGACGATCAGCGCCAGCGTGGCGACGAGGATCGCTCCCGCAAGCACCTGGTCGAAGCGCTGCAGCGGGATGCCCTGGATGATCGGGTAGCCGAGCCCGCCCAGGCCGACGTACGCGGCGATCGTGACAGTCGCGATGACCTGGAGCAGAGCCGAGCGGATGCCGCCCACGAGCAGCGGAAGACCGAGCGGAACCTCGACCTTCCAGAAGATCTGCCAGCCCGTCATCCCCATGGCCTTCGCCGAGTCGATCACCCGTCGGTCGATCGCCTCGAGCCCGGTGTAGGCACCGGCGAGCAGGGACGGGATCGCAAGCAGCACGAACGTCGTGATCGCGGCCTGGGGAACGCGGAGCACGCCGAGCAGGAGCACGAGGAGAATCATGAGGCCGAAGGCCGGGATCGCGCGTGCCGCACCCGATACGGCCACCGCGATCTCGCGTCCCTTGCCGGTGTGACCGATGAGCCACCCGAGCGGCACGGCGATGGCCGCCGCGATGACCACCGAGATCGCTGTGAGCGTCAGGTGCTCACCGAGCAGCTTCGGCAGTGCGTAGTTGCCGGTCCACTGGGCCGGGGCCAGCATCCAGGCGAATGCTTCGAGGAAGAGGTTCATGCGGGCGCCCCCACCACGACTGGTCGCGCCGCGCTCGTCTTGGTCGTCGCACGCGTCCACGGCATGAGAGCCCGCCCCGCGAGCAGAAGCAGCAGGTCGATCACCAACGCGATGACGACGACGGCGATGATGCCGGCGAACACCTCGGCGATGATGCGGCGGTCGAGGCCGTTGGTGAAGAGGTAGCCGAGGTTCGTGATGCCGATCAGGATGCCGACGGTCGCGAGTGAGATGGTGCTGACCGCAGTGACCCGCAGACTCGCCAGGATCACCGGGCCGGCGAGCGGGAACTCCACCGCCCAGAAGCGCCGGAAGGACCCGAACCCGGTGGCCGTAGCCGCCTGGCGGATGTCGTCGTCGACCGAGTCGAGGCCGTCGGAGACCCCCCGCACGAGGATGGCGATGGCGTAGATCGTCAGCGCGATGATGAGGTTGGTCTCACTGCGGGCCGAGTATCCCGCGACCGACGGCAGCAGGATCAGCAGCGCCAGCGAGGGGATCGTGTAGAGCAGCCCCGTGAGCACGATGATCGGTCCGCGCACGAGCTTGAACCTCCACGCGACCCAGCCGAGGGGCAGCGAGAGCACGAAGCCGAGCACGATCGGAACGATGCTCTGACGCAGGTGCACCAGAGTCAGGTCGACGATCAGATCGAGGTTGTCGACGACCCAGTTCATGTGAGTCCGCTCTGCACGGCTCCGAGGGCGGCGGCATCCGGGCCGGCGAGCGGACCAGCGGACTTCTCGGGCTCGGCCACGATCGCCCCCTGCGTGCGACCCTCGGAGTCGACCACGACGGTGCCGTGCGGGGTCTCTCTGAGGTGCAGCGCGCGGCGCCCGCGGTCGGCGCCGATGAAGGAGGCGACGAAGTCGTCTGCGGGGTTCTCGATGATCTCGCTGGGGCTGCCCACCTGGACGATCCGCGCGCCCTTGTCGAGGATCACGACCTGATCTCCGAGCAGGAAGGCCTCGTCGATGTCGTGCGTGACGAACACCACGGTCTTGTCGAGCTCGTGCTGCAGCCGCAGCGTCTCCTGCTGCAGGTCGGCGCGCACGATCGGGTCGACCGCGCCGAAGGGCTCGTCCATCAGGAGGATGTTCGGATCGGCTGCGAGTCCGCGGGCCACTCCGACGCGCTGCTGCTGACCGCCCGAGAGCTGGCTGGGATACCGTTCGGCCAGCGACTGGTCGAGGCCGACCGTCTTCAGCAGCTCCCGCGCGCGCTCGTGCGCCGGCGCCTTCTTCACACCGGTGAGGCGCAGCACCGTGGCGACATTGTCGATCACCGTGAAGTGCGGCATGAGACCCGAGTTCTGCATGACGTAGCCGATGCGGCGACGCAGCGCGACGGGGTCGCCGCCGAGCACGCTCTCGCCATCGATCTCGACCTCGCCCGACGTCGGCTCGACCATCCGGTTGATCATGCGCAGCAGGGTGGTCTTGCCGCATCCCGAGGATCCGACGAACACCGTCGTCTTGCGAGACGGGAGCACCAGGCTGAAGTCCTTGACGGCGGTGGTGCCGTCGGGGAACTGCTTGGTGACGTTGCGGAACTCGATCACGATTATTCTCCGGTCGGTCGATCGACGAGACGGGCGTCAGCACCCCGGCTGCGGCATACAGAGGTCATGCGGAGACTTCGACCCGCGGGTCGAAGGCGACGAAGCCCGAGAAGTCCTTGCCGACACGGTCGAAGGCACTCGGGAACGGAGTGGGATAGGACCACGCGTAGTCGGTGTGCAGTTCGCCACCCGCCTGCACGGAGAAGTACTGCGCTGCGCCCTTCCAGGGGCACGTGTACTGGGTCGGGCTCTCGACGAGCGCTCCCTCGGTGATCGACGCCGGCGGGAAGTACCAGTTTCCCTCGATGCGGGCGAGATCGCTCTCGTCGGCCTCGGCGATGACGGTTCCTGCGAGTACAGCCTTCATGGTCCTGCCTCCTCGGATGTGGGTTCGAGCGTATAAGAGGTGTGCGACATTCGTCGGGGGGTTGTGCCCGACGTCGTCAATGTGGGACACAATCCTGCTCCGGGCGCACCGATCGCACCAGATCTCTCATCGGCTGTTCGGAGCGGATGCCGGAACGGATGGCGCCGCGCGGCATCCGTTCTTCGCATCCGCCGACCGTCGTCATGCCGAGTCCCGCCCATAGGACTCGAGCAGCCGCAGCCAGATCTCGCTGATGGTGGGGTACGCCGGAACCGCGTGCCACAGGCGGGCGATCGGCACCTCGCCGACGATCGCCACGGTCGCCGTCTGAACGAGCTCGGCGACCTCGGGTCCGACGAACGTCGCACCGATGATGACGTCGCGCTCCTTGTCGATGACGAGACGCGCCTGTCCTTCGAAGCCGTCTTCGTAGAGGCTCGCCCCGGCGACCCCGCCGAGGTCGTAGTCGATCACGACGACATCGGTGCCCGCTTCGCGCGCCTCGGCCTCGGTGAGGCCGACCGACGCGACCTCGGGGAACGAGAACGTCACCTGCGGTGCCGCGGCGCTGTCGGCCGTCGCCACGTGCCGACCCCAGGGGGCGTCGTCGACATCCTCGCCCTTGGCTCGTGCCGCGATCACGTCGCCTGCGGCCCGCGCCTGGTATTTGCCCTGGTGGGTGAGCAGAACGCGGCCGTTGACGTCGCCCACCGCGTAGAGCCAGTCAGAGCCCGGCACCCGCATCGTGTCGTCGACGGTGATCCAGCGACCGGCCTCGAGACCGACGACGTCGAGCCCGACGTCACCGCTGCGCGGAGATCGCCCCGTCGCCACGAGCACCTCGGCCGCCGTGACCGTGGAGCCGTCGTCGAGCACGATCGCGACGCCTGCGTCGCTGCGCGTGACGCTGGTCGTGCCGGTATCGGTGCGCACGTCGACGCCGAGCTCCTTCAGCCCCGCCGCGACGCGCTCTCCCGCGAACGGCTCCATCGACCCCAGCAGACCGCTGCGGGCGATGATCGTCACGTTCGAACCGAGCGCCGCGTAGGCCGTGGCCATCTCGACCGCGACCACTCCGCCGCCGATCACCGCGAGCGAATCCGGAAGCTCCTCGGCGCTGGTCGCCTCGCGACTGGTCCAGGGAGAGGACTCACGCAACCCCTCGATCGGCGGGATCACGGCATCCGATCCCGTGCTGATGGCGACCGCGTGGCGCGCATGGAGCACGCGGGTGCCGCCGTCGGCATCCGTCACGGTCACCTCGCGCTCGCCCGTCAGGCGACCGTGACCGCGCGCGAGGTCGATGCCGGCCGAATCGAGCCACTTCACCTGGCCGTCGTCAGACCAGTTGCTCGTGAACGAGTCGCGGCGGTCGAACACCGCGCGCACGTCGAGCTTTCCGGTCACCGCCTCGGCCGAGCCCTTCACCTTCTGCGCCGCTCGCAGCGCCTGGGCCGGACGCAGCAGCGCCTTCGACGGCATGCAGGCCCAGTACGAGCACTCACCGCCGACCAGCTCGCTCTCCACGATGATCGCGGTCAGTCCGTTCTGCACGGCCCGATCGGCGACGTTCTCGCCCACCGGCCCGCCGCCCAGGACGATCAGGTCGTATTCGTCGGTCTTCTCAGCAGTCATGAGGTGCACCTCTCCGTCGCCCAGTCTTGCTCAAGACCAACGCCGAGTCACGGGGTGGTTGTTCCGTGGGCGCGTCGCCGGGCGCGTCGTCACCGTGGTTCCAGGCCACCTCACCTCCACTCCTGCCCGCCCCTTCTCGGCCGGGTGACCGGTCCGTCTGCAGGATCAGGGCACGTCTGCAGGACCCCATCCGTGGTTCAGTCCTGCATCCGTGCGTCGGTCCTGCATCCGGGCGACGGCCCTGCATCCGTGCGTCGGTCCTGCATCCGTGCGACCCGTATCGGCTCGCATCCCCCTGGTTCCGGCGACGCAGACCTGCCTGGCACCGGCCGGCTCCACAACTCCGGAGATCCGGCGCGCACGAGTCCCGAAACCTGCCGGGCCGAACCGGATCGTGCCGTTCCTCCGGAGTTGTGGCACCGCCTCGGTCCACAGCTCAGCACGAACGTGGCGAATCCGCCCGAAACGGCCCATCCCGGTCAGAATCCGGCGGATCCATGCTGAGTTGTGAACACCAGGTCACACCCCACGAGCAGCGACCCGAGGCGCGAGCACCGCCGCGGCGAGCGCGATGATCCCGGCGAAAGCGAACACCGCGATGAACGGGTCTCCCGCCGCGGCCAGCCCGGTGAACAGCACTCCGGTGATCGCGAGTGCCAGCGCGCTCCCGAACGAGTCGGCCACGGTCATGGCCGAGCTGTTGAAGCCCTGGTTCTCGGGCGCCGACATCTCGAGCGTCAGGGCGCTGGTGCGCGGGCTCATCAGCCCCATACCGGCTCCTGCGATCGCCCAGGCGACGATGATGACGATCACCGACGCGGACAGCACGGTGGCGACGAGCGCGAGGATGACTCCCGCGACGACGAGCACCGTTCCGACCCGCACGGCCAGCACACTCGAGAGCCTGACGCCCATGCGCCCCTGCACGGTGGCGGCAGCCGACCAGGCGAGGGCGCCGCCGGTGAGCGAGAGTCCGGCGATGGTGGGCGAGACCTCGTAGCGCTCCGTCAGCAGGTAGGGGATGTAGACCTGAGCGCCGAAGAAGCCGGCGGCGGCGAGCCCGCGCACGAGCAGCACCGACGGCAGACCCCGTCGCGCCCGCAACGTGCCCTTCGGCAGCAGCGCCCGAACCGCGACCAGTGCCACGACCACGGCGGCGGCCGCGAGCACGGGCCCGGCTCCCGGGAGATCGCCGACGAGATTCAGGGCGAGCACGGCGACCGCGGCGAGCACCGACCAGCCGAGTCGTCCCATGGCCCAGGGCGTGGTGATGTCGCCCTCGCCGGAGAGTCCGCGCAGCGCCGGGATGACCATGAGCAGCGCGGGCACGACGAGGAAGACCACGCCGAGGAACACCCAGTGCCAGCTCCAGATCTCGGTGACGGCGCCGGCGACGGTGGGCCCGACGAGCGAGGGCACGACCCAGGCCGCGGCGAACCCCGCGAAGATCGCCGGGTGCAGGTCCCGCGGGTACACGCGGGCGACGACCACGTAGAGCGCCACCATCAGCCCGCCGTTGCCGAGACCCTGCGCGAAGCGTCCGGCCACCAGCACCTCCATGCTCGGCGCGAGTCCGGCGACCACGAGGCCGATGACGAACAGGCCCACCGACGCGTAGAGCGGCGCCACGGGCCCGCGGCGATCCGCCCAATTGCCCGCCACGGCCATGCCGATGACCCCCGTCGCCAAAGGGCCGGCGAACGCGAGGGCGTACAGCCGTTCGCCGTCGAGGTCGGCGCTCACCGCCGGCATCACCGTGGTGACGGCGAGGGACTCGAACGCCCCGAGGAACACGAGCGCGCAGGCGCCGATGGTGATCCAGACGTAGGCGCCGCTCAGGATGCCGGTGGCGGGCTTCGCGGTCGGAACCGCATCGGTGTCGATGGTCATAGGGTCGACCGTAGAACCTCAACACTGGTTGAGGTCAAGCTGCTCCCGTCGACCGCCTCAGCGCACCGGCAGAATGTGCGTGGGCGCCGGAGCCTGAGCGACGTGCCGGATGTCGAGAGGTGCACCCGTGCGCTCGTCGAGATCGATCAGCGCGACGGTGTCAGAGCGCTGCCCCGCGACAAGCAGCTTGCCCTCGTGCACGAGGTGATGACGCGGCCAGTCGACCCCCGAGTCGGCGAGCGCGATCGACTCGAGAGCCTCGCCCCCGCCGCGCACACGCAGAGCGGCGATGGTGTTGCTGCCGCGCAGAGCCGTGTAAAGGAACTGGGCGTCACGCGTGCGGGCGAGCTCGGCGGGGAAGTCCACGCCGATCTCGGCGATGGGGCTCGTGAGCACCGACGACACGACCGCCCATGTGCCGTCGCGCCCGGCCGCGAGCGTGAACACCTCGCACGAGTATTCGGTCACCACGTGCAGGTGACCGCTGGGGTGCACGACCATGTGACGCGGACCGGTGCCGACGGGCAGCACGACCTCGTGATCGAGCACGAGCCCGCCCGCGATCGGACGCCAGATGCGCACGAGGTCGAACCCGAGATCGGTCGTCGCGATGCGCCCGTCGGCGAGGAACGCCGCGGAGTGGGCGTGGGAAGAGCGCTCGTCTCCGGTGGCGGTGAGCGCACCGGCATACGGATCGGATGCCGAGGTGGCGACACCGGCCGGCGCCGTCTCCTCGAGCGGTTCGCCGAGGAGCGCTGCGCGCAGCTCGGCGGCCTTGCTCACGGCATCCTGCACCAGGCGCCCCTGCGCGTCGATGCCGATGCGCACGACCCGTCCGTCGCCGTAGCAGCTCGCGATGAGGAACGATCCGCTCGACGAGACCGCCACGTGGCACACGCCGTCGCCCGCAGGCACGGGCTCGCCGATCGGCTGGAGCGCCGACGCCCCGCTGCGCGAGAACGCCTGAACCGCCGCATCCCCCTCGAGCGCCGCGTAGACGACGTCGAGGGTCGGATGCTGCGCCAGCCACGACGGCGAGGGGGTCCGAGTGACCGCACCGCGATACTCGAGCGCGGTCGGCGCGCTCTCGTCGCCTGCGAGCAGACCGATGCCGTCTGCCGCGCCCTCCATCGCGGGGCCGTACCCGCCGAGCCAGAACCGTGTCACAGCGCGCTCAGTCGAGCAGGTCGTGACGCACGATGACCTGGTCGCGCTCGGGGCCGACGCCGATGACCGAGATGCGCGTGTTGCTCATGCCCTCGAGCGCGATGACGTAGTCCTGCGCGTTCTTCGGCAGGTCGTCGAACGTGCGCGCGGTCGAGATGTCCTCGCTCCAGCCCGGGAAGTACTCCAGCACGGGAGTCGCGTGGTGGAAGTCGGTCTGGTTGACCGGCACCTCGTCGAAGCGTCGGCCGTCGACGTCGTAGGCGACGCACACCGGGATCTGCTCGAGACCGGTCAGGATGTCGAGCTTGGTGAGCACGAGGTCGGTGATGCCGTTGACCCGAGTCGCGTAGCGGGTGATCGGGGCGTCGTACCAGCCGACGCGGCGCGGGCGGCCGGTGGTGGTGCCGAACTCGAAGCCGCGCGAGCGCAGCCATTCGCCCTGCTCGTCGAACAGCTCGGTCGGGAACGGGCCGGACCCGACGCGAGTCGTGTAGGCCTTGACGATTCCGACGATGCGGTCGAGCGCGCCCGGTCCGATACCCGATCCGGTCGACGCGCCACCGGCGGTGGCCGATGACGACGTGACGAACGGGTAAGTGCCGTGGTCGACATCGAGCATGGTGGCCTGGCCACCCTCGAACACGACGACCTCGCCGCGGCGCAGGGCCTCGTCGAGCAGGTATCCGGTGTCGGCGACCATCGGACGCAGACGCTCGGCGTAGGAGAGCAGGTCTTCGACGATCTCATCGGCCGTGATCGCTCGACGGTTGAAGATCTTCACCAGCAGGTGGTTCTTCTGGTCGAGAGCGCCCTCGACCTTCTGGCGCAGGATGTTCTCGTCGAAGAGGTCCTGCACGCGGATGCCGACGCGGTTGATCTTGTCGGCGTAGGCCGGGCCGATGCCGCGGCCGGTCGTGCCGATCATGCGCTTGCCGAGGAATCGCTCGGTGACCTTGTCGAGCGTGCGGTGGTACTGGGTGATCAGGTGCGCGTTGGCGCTCACCTTGAGGCGCGAGACGTCGATGCCGCGGCCGCCGAGCGCCTCGAGCTCGCTGAAGAGCACCTCGAGGTCGATGACGACGCCGTTGCCGATCACCGGTGTGACACCTGGCGACAGGATGCCGGAGGGCAGCAGGTGCAGCGCGTACTTCTCGTTGCCGACCACGACCGTGTGGCCCGCGTTGTTGCCGCCGTTGAACTTGACGACCCAGTCGGTGCGCTCGCCGAGCAGGTCGGTGGCCTTGCCCTTGCCCTCATCGCCCCACTGGACGCCGACGATAACGATTCCTGGCATGGGTATCCCCCTTGCTTTCGCCGGGTTTGCACCGGCTGATGAGCTGGCCCTTGTCGGGCGACTCCATCCTACCGAAGGGCTGTTTCGCGGCCGTTTCGGGCTGTGGAGTGGCCACCTCCGGGGGTGCTCACCCGACGGGCGCCGGCAGCCGGCGCCGGGCCGGCGTCGGGTCCGGATGCCGATCCCCGGGACACGGGGTGTGCGTCTGCAGGACCGATGCACGGTTGCAGGACGAAAGCCTGCGCCTCGTCCTGCAACCGTGCTCACGTCCTGCGGATGGACCCTGCCGAGCGGAGCCGACGGACAGCTGGCGGAAAACGAGCGGATGCTGTCGCTGCAGCCGGTCGCCGATGTCGGTGGCCGGTGGCACGATCGGAGGATGCCGAAGACCGGTCGCCTGCACGGCGACGACAGCCTGACCACAGCGAAGCCCCGCACCCAGGGGCCGCTCGTGCTCGTCGCCGCCCTCGTGACGGTGGTGCTGTGGGCGTCGGCGTTCATCGGCATCCGCGGTGCAGGGCCGCACTTCGACCCCGGCGCGTTGGCGCTGCTCCGCATGGCGGTGGGCACCGCGGTGCTCTCGATCATCGCGGTGCGCCACGGCATCCGTCTTCCCGACCGTCGGCACTGGTGGCTCGTGGCGGTGTGGGGCATCGGGTGGTTCTGCGTCTACAACCTGGCCCTGAACGCCGCCGAGCGCACGCTCGACGCGGGCACCGCGGCGATGGTCGTGAACCTTGCGCCGCTCATGGTCGTGGTCTTCAGCGGGCTCTTCCTTCGAGAGGGGTTCCCGAAGCCGCTCATCATCGGAGCGCCGATCGCGTTCCTCGGCGTCGTGCTGATCGGCATGAACTCCTCCACGAGCGAGGGGCCTGACATCACCGGCCTGTTGCTCGCACTGCTCGCCGCAGTGATGTACGCGGGATGCACTCTGCTGCAGAAACGTCTGCTCAGCGCGGGCACCGACGCGACGACCTTGACCTTCCTCGGCGCCGCCGCCGGCACCGTCGCGCTGCTCCCCTGGGTGGGCAGCCTGGTCGGCGCGTTGCAGACGGCTCCGCTCGGCTCGACTCTGTGGGTCGTGTATCTCGGCATCTTCCCGACAGCGATCGCCTTCACCACGTGGGCGTACGTGCTGCAGCGCAGCACCGCCGGGCAGACGTCGGCCACGACTTATGTCGTTCCCGCGATCGCGATCCTGATGTCGTGGGCGATCCTCGGCGAGGTGCCGACCCCGCTGATGTTCGTCGGCGGCGCACTCTGCCTGCTCGGCGTGCTCGTCACCCGGATGAAGTGGGGTCGCCGCACGGCCTGACCCAGGCGGGCTGAGAAAGCCTCAGCGCGGCGACACCGACCTGCGCTGACGGATCGACCCGCGCTGCGCCTCGACGCTCGCGAGCATTTCGCCGGCGAGCTTGCGCTTGAGTTCGAGCGACTCTCCGATCTCGGCGGCGAGCCTCGGGCGAGTGCGGATCAGCTCGTCGATCGTCGCGAGCGGCAGCACGAGCACGGTCAGGATCTCGCCCGCGACCGTCACAGCCTGCGTCCGCTCGCGGGTGAGCGCGGTCTGACCGATCAGGTCGCCCTTCTCCGCCGATGTGAACTCGACGCGACCGCCATCGACCTCGATCGCGAGCACCGCCCGGCCCGACACGACCACCCGCACCTCGTCGGGAACGACACCACTGGCGAGAACAACCTCGCCGACGCCGTAGCGCTCGAGATGCGAGTTCTGCGTCATCGCCTCGAGATCGTCGTCGTGCAGATGCAGCGTGCCGGCGATCTCGGCGAGCGCCTCGGCGAGGCGACCGGGCTCGGCGATCGGGTCGGTGGCGTCGCCGTCGAGCGCAAATCCACGCCGCCGCGCCGCGTACCAGACCCACGACAGGTACATCGAGAGTGCGCGTCCGGCATCCGCGGGTCCCGCGACCGGAATCGAGACACCGTATGCGCCGGCGCCGGAATAGCTGACCGAGGCCCGCTCCCGATCGGCGAGCATGGGCAGCGCATCGGCGACCTCGACGAGCAGAGCCATCACCTCGTGCGGCGGATCGTCTGTCGCGAAGGTCACCGAGGTCGATGCCGAGTACGGCCCGTCCGGCTCGGAGAGGTTCGTGAACGACGCACCCGACAGGCTCGAGTTGGGCACGATCTGGATGCCCGACCCCGTATCGATGTGCACGGCGCGCCAGTTGACCTCGACCACGCGCCCTCGAACGCCGGCCGCATCGAGGAAGTCGCCGATCTTGAACGGCTGCTCGAACAGCAGCAGCAGGCCCGAGATGACGCCGCCGACCGCGTTCTGCAGCGCGAGCCCGATGACGATCGATCCGACGCCGAGGGCGGTGAACAGGCCGCCCACATCGGCATCCCACACCCACGAGAAGAGGAGAGCGAGCCCGAGGGCGACGAGCACGAGACGGGCGATCTCGACGAAGATCGTCGGGATCCGCTTGCGCCACGAGTCCTCGGCGGCGTTGGCGAACAGCGCCACATTGAACGACGAGAGCAGCAGCAGGATCACGAGGAACCCGAAGACGGTCGCGGCGACGCGGGTCCACACCTGATCAGCGGGCGACTGGGTCGCGAAGGCCAGCAGCGCGAACAGTGCGCCGACCGGGATCACCCCGTTGCGCAGCAGACGGAGGGGGCCGGCGAGCGGGCTGTTGCGACGGCGGAGCCCGTTGATCATCTCGGTGAGAACGACGAGCAGCACCGGCACCCCGACCGCGAGCGCGACGACCCACCACCCCCAGCCATCGCGGAACGCGTCGTCGAGCATGTCAGCTCACCTTCCAGACGGTCTCGCTCTTCCCGTGCGCCTCGACCGTGCCTGCCTCGGTGAACGTGAAGATCTCCCGCGTGCGGTCGTAGACCGTCTGACTCACATACACGCCGGGGTCGCCGGTGACCGAGCGCACCCGATAGGCGAGGTTCACCGCATCACCCCAGAGGTCGTAGGCGAGAGTCGTGCGGGCGACGAGTCCGCTCGTGACGGTGCCGGTGTCGACCCCGGCACGGAGGCCGATCGACGACCCGTTCTGCGCGTTGAACCGCTCGACGACGCCGAGCAGGAGGCGCGCGAAGTCGACGCTGCGGCGCACGTTGTCGACGCGAGGCACGATCAGACCGGACGACGCCAGGTACCCGCCGCGCAGCGTGCGGACCTTCTCGACCCCAGCCTTCTCGGCCGCCTCGTCGAACCCGCGCATGAGGGTGTTGAGCAGCCCGATCTCCTGCTCGGCGGTCAGGCCCCGCGCGTACTCGTCGAAGCCGACGAGCTCGGCGAACACGACCGACACGTTCTCGTGCGCCTCCGAGATCGCCTCGTCGCCCTTCTTGTACTTGGCTGCGACGCTCTCGGGCATCAGGGTCAGCAGCAGCTTCTCGTTCTCGGCCTGCTGCTCGTCGATCAGCTCCTGCTTGATGCGCAGACTCGATGCCATGTCGTTGAACGCGCTGCCGAGATCGCCGAACTCGTCGCGCGAGCCCTGCGGCACCTGCACGTCGAGATCGCCCTCGGCGACGCGATGGACCGCACCGACGAGCCTGTGCACGGGGCGGGTGAACACCTGCGCCAGCAGCAATGAAAGCAATGACACCCCCAGCATGATGCCCAGCAGCGACAGCAGCACCGTGCGGGTGAAGTCGCTGACGGGCGCGAACGCCTCTTCGGAGTCGATGCGGGCGATGATCACCCAGTCGAGGCCCTCGACCTCCAGCGGCGCGTAGGCAGTGACGCTCTCGCGGCCCAGATAATCCCGCCCGATCGTCGTGCCCGAACGGCCCGCCTGGGCATCCGTCACCGCCTGGGTGTTGACCTGCTGCAACAGCACCGTGCCGTTCACCTCGACGGCTCGCTCGGCGACGCTCGGCGGGACGCCGCCGTTGATCGCGATCTCCTGGTAGCTCGCCGGGTCCTCGATGAGCCGCCGCGAGTTGCTGCGCATCAGATCGTCGCGACCCACGAGGTAGACCTCGCCGGTGTCCCCGAGTCCCTGCGACTTCCACTGCTCCGAGCCGGTCGTGAGGTCGTTGATCGTCTGGATCGAGACCTGGAACGCGATCGCGCCCGTGATCCGATCGTCGTTGCCCACCGGCGAGATGACCCACATTGTCGGGATGTTGAGCGACGGGATCCACCGCTCGAAGTCGGTCAGGATCACCGTGTTCACCGAGTTCGTCGCGATGGCATCGGAGTACGCGCCTGCGAGCACGGTGTCTCGGTAGGCTCCGGTCAGCAGGTTGGTGCCGAGTTCCGGCCCCTTGTATGCCGAGAACACGACATCGCCGTCGAGGTTCATCAGCAGGGCATCCTCGTAGCCGGCTTCCTCGACCAGCCGTGTGAAGTAGTCGCCGTAGCGCACAGTCGCCTCGCCGTAGGGCGTTCCGTCATCAGGATCGTTGTCGTTGAGGAGGGTGTCGTAGTCCGCGTCGAAGTCCTCGTTCTGGGTGGTGAAGTGAGACTGCAGGTGCTGGCCGGCCACGGAGTCGGGGATGAAGGCACTGTCCCCGTATTCGTCGCCGGTCCGCCCTTCGAGCTGAGGGATGAAGAAGTCCCTGTAGTACGCCTCGAGTCCTTCGCGTTCCCCCGGCTCGGGTTCGTGCTGCTGCAGCTCCTCGAAGCCCTCGTTGAGGGAGGTCGAGAGCGTCTGCGCACTGAGGTTGCGCGAGTGCAACGAGGCATCGCGCTTGACCGTCTCGAGTGCGTCGGTGATCTCCGCCGCTCTCATGGATCGGATCGTGATGAGCTGATCGACCGCCGAATCGTGCAGCGACTGCCGACCGTTGACGAATCCGATCGCGCCCACGATCACGGATGACACGAGACTCACCGCCAGGAGCATGATGAGGAGCTTCGACTGGATGCTGAGCCCAGCCCGTCCGCGCCACAGTCGTCGCCGCTCCCCCGTGCCGTTGGATCCCGCGGTGCCCTCGCTCATGTGCCCCTCCCGGCCGCGTGCGCTGCGCTTGCGCAGACGCTATCGACATATCGGTATTTCGGTCTAGCGATCAGACGGATCCCGACCGATAAAGTGTGCGCGGAGGCGAATATGACGACTTGGTGGCCCTACGCACGACTCGCAGCAGCAGTGCTCGGACTCGCGGCGATCGTCGCACAGCTCGCCCGCAGCATCCAGAATGCGCTGAACGCCACCACCGAGTGGGGTCAGCACATCCCCACCGTCGCCGCGAACTTCCTCAGCTTCTTCACGATCCTGTCGAACGTGCTCGCGGTGATCATCCTGACGATCGGCGCGATCTGGGCACTGCGCCACCGCCGCGACACCGAGCCGGAGCCGACGTGGTTCGCGATCGTCCTGGCCTGCGTGAGCACCTACATGATCGTCACCGGCATCGTCTACAACACGCTTCTCCGCAACGTCGAGCTGCCCCAGGGCGTCACCGTGCCGTGGTCGAACGAGGTGCTGCACGTCGTCATCCCGCTGTTCCTGCTCGCGGATCTGCTGTTCGCACCGCGTCGACGCGCGCTGCGGTGGAGCGCCGTCGCCATCGCAGCGATCTTCCCGATCGCCTGGGTCGTCTACACGATGATCCGCGCGAACCTCATCATCGCTCCCGCCACCGGCGATCCGTGGTGGTACCCCTATCCGTTCCTCGACCCGCACCTCGTGCCCGGCGGCTATCTCGGCGTCGCGGGCTACATCGTCGGCATCGCGATCGCCATCATCGGCGTCGCGTGCTTCGTGGTGTGGGTCGGCCGCAAGCGCGGCAGCGCGACGGACACGGCTAGCGGATCGCGCCCTCAGGGCTGAACACCGAGAGCACCGCAGCACTCACATGCTGCGGGGTTGTGGCCACGGCCTCCCGCGGATCGAGAAGTCGACCGGGCACCCGGTCGCCGCGGAGCTCCTCCCGCGTCGACGGCTCCAGTCGATAGAGGCGAAGCGCGAGCCACAGCAGCGTTCCGTCCACCCCCAGCGCTGAGGGGTCGACATCGATCACGCCGCGCCTGCGCGAGAACGGATGACGCCACCGCTCCCGATAGCTGACGGCCCCGGGACGCACGGCGACCTTGAGCACCATCGAGTTGTTCATGCCGACGCCGAGGTCGATGCTCTGGATGTCGTCCCAGTGCACTTCGGCATCGAGGTGGAAGGTCGCGGATCCGAGCCCGCGGGGATGCAGGAACAGTCGCCGAGGCTGCCGTAGCGAGATCAGGTGGCTGACGATCGGACCGAGCAGCAGCACCGCGAACAGTGCCCAGACGATGCGCCACGCACCGCCGACGCTCACCGCGGCAACCGCGAAGGTCGCCGCTGCGGCGAGCGCCGCGACCAGCGTCGTCGCGGGCACGAGCTTCGATCCGGGAAGGAGTATCCCCCCGGGGACGCTCGCGCTCGCCCGACTGACGTCCTCCGCGCTCACGCGTCGGCGAGACAGGGTCGTGAGCCACAGCGTCACCGCGATCACCCACCAGAGCGCGGGGACGGCGATGAGCACACCCAGGATCGGGCGCATGGATGCGGTGTCCTGCAGATACATCAAGACGCACAGCACAGTGGCGACGGCCGCGAGGATCACGTTCATCACGACGACGGCCACCCACAGCGGTCGTCCGATCGAGTACTCGAGCGCACTGCGCGGCATCGTTCTGGGCCGCTTCATCGTTCCCGCATCATCCGAAGATCGAGTTCCAGGCGCCGCCGATCGCGTCGCCCACGGCCCCGGCCGCATCGCCCAGCGCCTCGCCGGTGTCGACGAGCTCATTCCATCCGGACTCGAAGACGTTGCCCGCCCCCTCGAACATGCCGTCGATCATCCCGGACGTGAAGACGCCGACGACTCCGCCCACCACGGCGCCCGCCGCGGCGCCGACGATCGTGCCGGCCGGCGGCAGGATGAACGAGCCGATGATGGCTCCGGTGCCTGCCCCGGCGCCGATCCCCGCGACCATACCGCCGATGTTCGACGCTGCAGCCTGCTGCCAGGATTCACCTCCGTTGGCGATGTCGTCGTAGATCGCGTAGCCCGTTCCCGCGATGCCGAGCACGACCAGCCCCTTGCTCAGCGCCGCGCCCGCGCGCAGCGTGCCCATCAGGCCCTTCTCGCCTCCTGCGAGCAGGTCGTCGGTCGTCGACAGCAGCTTCGCGACGTCGTCGGTCTCGTCCAGCAGACTGTAGAAGTTCGACTTCGGGCCGTTGATCGCCCCCGAGGGGGTTCTCACGCTCTCCAGAGACTTGGTCAGCGATGCCAGCCGTTCGGCGTTCGTCACCTTCGTGCTCGTCAGACGGAACGCGGCATTGGCCAGTGCGCCCCCGGTGATCGCCCCGGTGAGAAGCCCCGTCAGCACGGTGAGCATGTTCGCTCCGGACGCCGCCCACGTCGTCGCGAACGCGTCGAGAGCTTCCTGCCACTGGGTGTTCGCCGCCTCGGCCTCCGCGACGACCGTGTTCCACGTCTGAACCTTGGCCGCATGGGCCGCTGTCGCGGTGGCGCTCGATGCCGTCTCGGAACCCGGCTCATCGGGGTCGTACTCGCGCGCCGGAGCGTTGCCCGGTCCGTGCACCTGTGTTCCCGACACCGCAAGCCCTCCTGCCGATGCGGTGGCCAATGCGCCTGTCATACGACTCTGAGCGTCCCGCAGAGCATCTGCGAGCACGAGCACCGACCGGCCTACGGAGGACGCCTCGGTTCCATAGGTCGCAACGGACGTGTTCGCTGTGGAGACCGTCTCCGAGAACGCGTCGGCCCCCGAACCCGCCCAGCCGTCCAGCGTTGTCGCTCGCGCCGATGAGATGTCGCTCGAGAAGTTCTCGGCGCCGCCGGCGACCTTGTTCTTCAAGAAGATAGCGATCGTCTCGATGTCGTCGGGCGAACCCTCGATCCTGGTTTCCTGCACCGAGCTCATTGCAGGCCCGCCCCCAGCTCTGACACTCGAGCCTTCGCGAAGTCCTCCATCGCACCGAGGTCGTCGACGGCGGCCTGAACAGCGTCCGTGATGGTGTCCACTTCTACGACCAGACGGAGAGCGATGTCGGTCGTCAGCGCGAGAACATCGGCAAGCACCGCCGCTGCCGCACCGAGATCTCCGCCGCTCGGATTCGCTGCGGCCAGCGTCGCGTCGAAATCCTCAGTCCCGATGCGAAGAGCAGAGATACCGCTCGCAGTCGCCTGAGCATCCGCCCGGATCATGACTGCTCGCGCGATTCCGCTTCACGCGCGGCATCGCCCTCGGCACCCTTGCGCAGACGCGCCGGCATGACGATGTCGAGCACCACGGTGTCGAACTGATCGACCTCTCGGAAGCTCTCGAGCTGAACGGTCGGCACAAGCGCCCAGGGCTGCGCGACGCCCATGCCACGGTGCAGCCTGTCCAACGCCGAATATGCCAGGAGAGCCTTCCGGCCGTCCTTCGTCAACCGGTATTCGAGTTGAGCTTCGGCCGGATCTGCCGTCTCCTCGGCAAGAGGCACGTAGAGCACCGGGGGCAGGTCGCTTGCTTGCACCATGATCGTTCCTCGTCTCTCCACGCGGGATTCCAGCTAACCACGCCTCCGCCGCGCCTGCCGATATATGCGTCGGCTCGCACCAGGGTCGACGACGTCGAGCCGCCGGATGGTGCATCCGTGATCTCGCCCTGCATCCGTATCCGGGCCGGAGCGGCGAGATCGGATGCGGTTACGCTGGTCGACGGGGGTCGTCGACGCGTCCCCCGTGGGAACGAGGAGACATACCGATGAACGAGCCCTACGCGCCCGGCCCCTCCGCAGGTTCGACGCCGCCGCCCCCACCTGCCCCCTCCGCCCAGGCCGCCCCGCCTGCCCCTCCCGCTCCTGCGGCCCGTGCTGAGGCATCCGCAGCATCCGCTCCCCCGGCCCCTGCGGCGTCGACATCGGCGAGCAAGAGATCCGAAGCTCCCACCGAGGCCGAGCTTCAGCGCGCGACCGCCGTGCTCAAGACCGTGTCAGACGCGTACTCGGCGAAGATGGTCGGCCAGGAGCGCCTGCGCATGAGCCTGCTGATCTCGCTGATCGCCGGTGGGCACATCCTGCTCGAAAGCGTTCCGGGTCTCGCGAAGACGACCGCGGCGAGCACGCTCGCCGACACCGTCAGGGCGCAGTTCAAGCGCATCCAGTGCACCCCCGACCTGCTGCCCAGCGACATCACCGGCAACCAGATCTACGACGCGGCGACGGGCTCGTTCCGCACCGTGCTCGGCCCGGTGCACGCGAACTTCGTGCTGCTCGACGAGATCAACCGGTCGAGCGCCAAGACCCAGAGCGCCATGCTCGAGGCGATGCAGGAGCACCAGACGACGATCGGCGGCGAGGTGCACCACCTGCCCAAGCCGTTCCTCGTGATCGCGACGCAGAACCCCATCGAGCAGGAGGGCACCTACGAGCTGCCCGAGGCCCAGATGGACCGGTTCCTGCTCAAGGAGATCGTCGAGTACCCGAGCCCCGCCGAGGAGTTCGAGATCCTCGGGCGCATCGACTCGGGTGTGCTCGACCCCGACCGCCACGTCTCGAGCGCGATCAGCCTCGACGACGTGCACATGCTGCAGGACGTCGCGAGCCGCATCTACGTCGACCCGGCCATCCGCAATTACATCGTCTCGATCGCCTACGTCACCCGCAACCCGGCGCCCTACATCGGCGAAGAGCGCGCCCGCTTCATCAAGTACGGCGCGAGCCCTCGTGCGAGCATCGCGTTCCTGCAGGCATCCCGGGCGCTGGCGCTGCTGAACGGCCGCGGTCACGTGATCCCCGAAGACATCCGCTCGCTGCGCCACCTCGTGCTGCGCCACCGCGTGCTGCTGACCTTCGAGGCCGATGCCGAGGGCATCCGCAGCGAGGAGATCATCGACCAGATCTTCGCCGCAGTGCCCACACCCTGACCTCGCCATGGCCAGCCTGATCGCCCAGGTGAAGAGCAAGCTCTTCATCCACTCGTCGCGCAAGTCGCTGCACGCGCTCGACGGCGCCTATGCGTCGCTGCTGCACGGCCGCAGCCTCGACTTCGAGGACCTGCGCAAGTACGAGTACGGCGATCAGGTGCGCGACATCGACTGGCGTGCGACTGCTCGGCTCGGCACTCCGCTGGTGAAGCGGCACCGTGCGATGCGGATGCACACGATCCTGTTCGTGGTCGACACGGGCCGCTCGATGGCCGCACTCGCGCACGACGAGAAGTCGAAGAAGGAACTCGCGATCCTCGCCACCGGAGTGCTGGGCGTGCTGGCGCTGCGCCACGGCGACGACTTCTCCCTCGTCTACGGCGACTCCGACCGCATCCGCCGTCGCGCACCCGGCCGCAGCGAGGGCGCGCTCGAACACGCCCTGCGCACGATCGACCAGGCCATCGACTCGAGCACGGCATCGAGCGACCGGGACGCACTCCTGTCTCACGTGACCCGCACGATCTCTCGCCGCATGATCGTGGTCGTCATCACCGACGAAGCGCCGGTCACGACGGAGACCGAGCGGATGCTGCGCCGGCTGCGCGTGCAGCACGACGTGCTGTGGCTGACCGTGAGCGACGCCGATCCGGTGCTCGACCACGCGACAGGCACCATCCGCAGCGATGTCGACACCATGTGGGAGGTGCCCGACTTCGTGCAGGGCGACCCCGACATCATCCGCGAGCTCGCGGCGCAGACCGAGGCCGACGCCGCGCGTCTCGCAGAGCTGCTCAAGCGCATGGAGATCAGCCACAGCGTGCTGGCGGGCCAGGACGACGCCGTCTCGCAGCTGCTCCAGCTGCTGAATCGGAGGTCGAATGCCCGGCTCTGATGAGCTCTATCCGCCGTTCCAGTACGGCTGGGGCTGGATCCTGCTCGCGTTCGGCATCCTGCTGCTGCTGATCGCGGCGGCGTGGCTGGTCGTCGCCCTGACGCGTCCGCGGCGCGACCTCACGCTGACGCGCGATGCTGAGGCGCCCACTCTGCTCACGACCGACGTGCTGTCGCAGCTGAGGGTCGAGTACTTCGATCGGATCCAGCACATCGAGGACGACTACCGTGCCCGCACCCTGTCGGCCCGCAGCGCGAACCTCGAGCTCAGCCGTGTGGTGCGCATGTTCGTGAACGAGTACAGCGGGCTCGAGGCTCCTGTTCTCGCACTCGACGACCTGGTCTCCCGCGGAGTGCATCCCGCCCTCGTCGACGCCATGGGGCGCCATTACTACCCGAGCATCTTCCGCCCCGGCCCCGCGATCGATCCGATCGCAGGCGCCGATGCCGCCAGAACGGTGGTGCGCACATGGCACTAGCGAACTGGTGGCTCATCCTCGTCGCTGCGGGCGTCGTCGTCATCGCTGTCGGGATCGGCATCGTCATCGGACTGCGCAGCGGTGCGAAGACCGAGGCGCACGAGCGCGCACGCGTCGCCCGAGCCGAACGCCTGCGCGCCCTGCCGACGTTCCGGCAGGCACTGAACCGCCGCGTGCTGGCACTCTCGAGCATCCTGCTGATCGGCGTGGTCGCGACACTGGCGGCCGGAGTCGTCTCTGCGCGCCCGATGGCGTCGCAGACCATCCAGCCCGTCAACACGAGCCGCGACATCATGCTGTGCCTCGACGTCTCGGGGTCGATGAGCGAAGTCGACGTCGAGGTGCTCACCGTCTTCGAGGAACTGCTCGAGGACTTCGAGGGCGAGCGCATCGGCCTCACGATCTTCAACAGCTCGCCCGTGCAGATCTTCCCCCTGACCGATGACTACGAGTTCATCCGCGACCACCTGCAGAGCATCCGCGAGAGCTTCGAGTTCACCGAGTCGATCCCCGAGCACTGGGTCGGCACGCTCAACGGCAACGGCGCATCTCTGATCGGCGACGGCCTGGCGGCCTGCGCGATGGCGTTCGACCATCCCGATGACGAGCGGTCTCGTTCGATCATCTTCGCCACCGACAACGAGGTGAACGGCGCATCGATCGTGACTCTCGACGAGGCGGCGGCGTATGCCGGTTCGAACGGGGTCCGGGTGTTCGCGCTCAACCCCGTGCAGGGCAAGGACGCCGACGTCAGTGCAGAGCTCACGAAGGCCGCCGAGGCCACGGGTGGCCAGGCCTACGGCCTGCGCGACACCACCACCGTGAGCGACATCGTCACCCAGGTGCAGGAGCAGGAGGCGGCCGCGCTGAAGGGTCAGGCGCAGGTCGTCTGGACCGACGCCCCGAACCTCTGGATCGTCGTGCTGATGATCTCGATGCTCTCGTTCATCGTCGTGCTCTGGAGGGTGAGACTGTGATCTTCCAGCCCGTGCTCAACATCTTCCTCCTGGCGCTCCTCTGCACGCCGGTGGCCGTTCTCGCCGTGATCGCACTGACCAGGGCGAAGGCGCGCGACAGAGCGCTGTGGGCCATGCGGCTGGTCATGCTGTTGGCCTGCTTCTTCATGTTCCTTCGCCCTGGGCTCCCAGGCGGTGCGACAGAGACGCTCGCGACAGACACCGACATCGTGCTCGTCGTCGACACGACGGCGAGCATCGTCGCCGAGGACTGGAACGGCGACGAGCCGCGCCTGGACGGCGTCCGCGCCGATGTGCAGGCGATCGTCGACGAGTACCCGGGTGCCCGCTTCGCCCTGATCACGTTCGACGCCACAGCCGACCTGCGCATGCCACTCACCACCGACACCACCGCGCTCGTCTCCTCGCTCGAGGTGCTGCGCCCCGAGGTGACCAGCCAGTCACGGGGCAGCTCCATCGGCATCGCGAACCAGCTGCTCGCCGACACCCTGACGAACGCGGCCGAGGCCTCACCCGACCGCTCGCGCATGGTGTTCTACTTCGGCGACGGCGAGCAGACGGTCACGTCAGCGCCTGAACCGTTCGACGGCAGCGAGGAGCTCACGGATGCCGGTGCGGTCCTCGGCTACGGCACGACGGAGGGCGGGCCGATGAAGCTCACCACCGGCAGCGTCGAGGGGTCGTCGAACGAGTACATCGAGTATCAGGGGGCGAACGCCCTGTCGGTGATCGACGAGGCGAACCTCGAGGCGATCGCCTCGGATCTCGGCGTCGACTACCAGCACCGCACTGCCGATGCCGAGCTGGTCCTGCCTGACGCGCCGTCGACGACCACCAGCTATGCCGAGTCGGGTTCGGTGGGCAACGTGACCGAGCTGTACTGGATCGCGGCCCTCGTGGTCGTGGCGCTGCTCGGGGTGGAGCTCACGAGGGCGAGCATGCTCGTCGCCCGACTGCGTCTGCTGCGAGCGCCCTCGACGTCGCCTCGTCGGAAGAAGTCGACCGGCGGAGGTGCCGCATGACCGATCTGTCGACTCGGGCGGGCGCGACGCCGCCCGGCACCCCTGACGAACTGAAGGCGTCGGCCGCCGCGGCGCTTCTCGCCTCGAATCGTCGCCGACGCCGCATCCGTCGGTGGATCGCCATCGGCACTCTGCCCCTCACGCTGGCCGCGCTGCTGTTCGTCGGCAAGATCCTCAGCATGTATGCGTTCGCGCACCAGTCGATCACCGCCTACGTGGCCGACGACTACTCCGGTTCCGAGGCATCGGCCCGCGGTCAGGAGTTCCTCAACTGGTTCGAGCCCTACAAGGCGCCGTTCAACGTGGGCACCGCACTTGCCGGGGCCGAGAAGCTGCCGGAGGCACGGACGGAACTCGAGGAGTCGCTCGACCTCGCGACCGGCCTCGAGGTGTGCACGGTGCGCATCAACCTCGCCCTCGTCCTAGAGCGCATGGGCGACGCCGCGCGCACCGGGGGCGACGGCGCCGCAGCCGCCGAGTTCTACGGCGAAGCCCTCACCGTCACGACCGAGTCGCCGGAGGAATGCAACAGCGAAGAGGCGCAGGAGCAGTCGTCCGACCCTGACCGCGACATGCAGCAGAGCAGGGAAGACCTCGAGGACCGTCTCAAGCAGAAGCAGCAGGACGAGCAGCAGCCGCCCCCGGAGGAGCAGGAGCAGGAGCCGCAGCCCTCGGACGAGAAGCTCGAAGAGCTCGAGGACAAGCTCGAGCAGGGAACGCAGGAGCGCGATCAGCAGCAGGGCGACGACGGCGGAGGCTCGGGGACGGACAAGCCATGGTGATGGATCACGAGAAGCAGCGGGCCCGCTACGTCGCCGGCACCGAGGGCGCACCACCCGTGCCGCCGCCCGGAGGCTATCGCAACGCACGCCGCCAGGCCGGCCCTGTCGTGCAGCATCCGGGCGCCCCCGCCCTGTCGGGCACCGCGAGCGCGGCCGAGATCTCGTCTGAGACGAAGAAGCCGGCGAACGCACTCGGCTGGATCGCCCTGGTCGTCGGCATCCTGTTCGCGCTGATCCTCCTCATCACGCTGGCGATCGGCGCGACCGACGCGCTCTACGGCGTGACGATGCTGGCGCTGCAGCTGGTGGTCGTGGCAGTCATCGTCGGCGCGATGTTCACCGCCCGTGGACGCACCCTGGCCGCCGTCGCCCTCGCGATCACCCTGATCTTCAACGTGGCCACAGTGGGCGGCATCGGCGCACTGCAAACGTCGGCCTCCGGCAGCTACGACGGCATGAAGTCCGACGAGCAGAAGCACGAAGAGGCCTACCCCGGCATCAAGGGCACCGATCCGCAGGATGCGCTGCGGCAGCAGTCACTCGAAGATGTGCAGGCCGAGGCCGACAGCCTGTTCGCCGACATCCGCGACCGCATCACCGCCGAATACGGGTACGAGTGGGTGCAGGTCGGCGACGAGGATCTGCGTCCCGAGCGCAACGGCTACGGCGGCGAGTCGATGCTCATCGAGTACACCTCCGTCGGATGGGCGACCACCGAGCCGATCCAGGACTACAGCCTCAAGCTCGAGGTCATGGCCACGATCGACTCGGTCGTCGCCGAGCACGGCCTGCCGTCGCTGTACTCGTTCAACGGCGAGTACTCGGGGATCGATCCGTCGATGATCGCCAAGCTCTACGGCAGCGAGGATCCGCGCGAGCAGCACACCTGGGAGTACTACACCGAGAACTACCCCGACCCGATGCGCTTCTACGCGAACATCTTCGACCTCTCGAACGACCCGTCCGGCGACTTCCTGACGACGCGGGAAGCCCAGAGCGCACGCACCGGAGAACCACTCGAGGGGCTGCAGATGGTCGTCATCGCGAGCGCGGTGCTCAGCGAGGCCGACCGTGCCGAATTCGAGGAGAAGCTGCAGGAGTACCCCGGGTTCGGTTGAGTCCTGGTGGATCTGCCATCGCGATGGTACTCTCATGGCATGCACGTGACCATTGACAAGGCAGGGCGAATCGTCATTCCTGCGTCGATCCGCGAGCGTCTCGGGATGGTCCCAGGACCGGTCGACATCATGATCGACGGAACCGGCATCCGCATCGAGGTCACTGCACCGGATGACCTCGTCGAGAAGGACGGACGCCTCGTCATCCGCGGCAGCGGAACGACGCTCTCGGCCGACGACATCAGAGAGCTTCGTCTTGCCGACCAGCGCTGATCTGCTTCTCGACACTAGCGCGGCGATCGCACTGGTCACAGAAGACAGCGACGCGCACGAGCGCGTTCGCGCTGCGTGCGCAGGACTCGTCCTGGGTCTGTCCGGGCACGCGCTGCTCGAGACCTACTCGGTGCTCACCCGACTGCCGGGCGGAAGCCGGCTCAGCCCCGCCGCCGCCGCGCGCGTGATCGCTCATGAGTTCCCCGGCTCCGTCGCAGTGCCTGAAGCGGATGCGCTGCGCGCGGTGGCCGTCCTCGCCGAGGCAGGCATCGCGGGCGGAGCGGTATACGACGGCCTCGTCGCTCTCGCGGCCCGCTCGGCGGGAATCACCCTGCTCACGTGCGATCGGCGCGCGATCGGCACCTACGCGAAGCTGAGAGTCGACGTCGAGATCGTCTGATCCCGAGAGCGGGGTCGCATTCCCGATCACGCGCCGCTGGTCGAACCGATCGTCCTTCACGCACGGATTCCGACCGGGCGCTTGACAGCGAAGGCGCCCGGTGAGATCGTGATGTAGTTCGTTGGAAACGTTTACAGCACTCAAGGGAGAGCGCTTTGGCTCGAGTCACCATCACGCAGGTCGCCGCCCATGCCGGTGTCTCCGTGGCGTCAGCCTCCCGTGCACTGAACGGGATGATCGCGAGCGCCGAGACCGTCGCCAAGGTGCAGGAGGCCGCCGCCGAACTCGGCTATGTCGCCGACGCGACGGCGCGATCCCTCAAGCTGGGTCGTACGAACCAGCTCGCCTACGCGGTGGCCGATATCGGCAACCCCGTGTACGTCGAGATGATGAGCGCGATCGAACGTGTGATCTCCTCGTCTGAGTACCGCTTGGTGCTCTCGTCGACCGGCACGGCGTCGTCGTCTCTCGACGTGGTGCGCGACCTCGGGCGCGGCTACGTCGACGGGATGATCCTCTCGCCTCTCCGGGTCACCGACGAGCTCCTCTCCGCCCTCGCCGCCACTCCCGTGCCCGTCGTCGTGCTCGGACGTCTGCCCGACGGCACCCCGCTCGACACGGTCCGCGCCGACTCCATCACCGCGATGCGCCTGGTCGTCGACCACCTGATCGCCGAGGGGCGCGAAGACATCGCATTCCTCAACGGCCCCACCGACACGACGCCGGGAGCGTTCCGACGCGACGGCTTTGCCGCAGCATCGGCCGCGCACCCTCAGGTGGCCACCCGCAGCATCAGCATCCCCGACTTCACGATCGCCGCCGGCTACTCCGCCGCCCGCACCGTGCTCGACGGAGAGCGACGACCGGATGCCATCGTCGCCGCGAACGACCTGATCGGCATCGGCGCACTCCGCGCCGCAGAAGATCTCGGGCTCACCGTCCCCGGTGACATCGCGATCACCGGTATAGACAACACCGAGCTCGCTGGCGTCGTTCGCCCGGGCCTCACGAGCGTGGACCTCGGCGCTGAGGAGCGCGGACGCGTCGCGGCCGAACTCCTCCTCGCCCGAATCGCGGAGCCCTCGAGAGCGGCGCATACGGTGACGGTCGCCCCCTCGCTCGTCGTCCGCGGATCCTCTC
The DNA here is from genome assembly GCF_979258485.1 of Microbacterium sp. AC035. Lineage (NCBI taxonomy): Bacteria > Bacillati > Actinomycetota > Actinomycetes > Micrococcales > Microbacteriaceae > Microbacterium > Microbacterium sp. AC035. Next base: position 2,929,016 of record NZ_OZ409858.1, on the reverse strand, counting down.
GCGCACTCAGACGCACGAGCCTCGGCTCGCGCACCGACGACGCGCCCGCGAGCGACGCGCACGATGACGAGAGGGCCTTCGGATGAGCACCGACACCGTCACTGGCAGCGCCGCATCGGCGCCCGCCAAGAAGATCGGCCATCGCACCCGCGCTCAGCGCCGCGAGGCCATCGCCCTGGTCATCCCCGCTCTTCTTCCGATCATCATCTTCTCCGTCATCCCGCTCGTCAGCGGCGTGGCCCTCGGCTTCACGGATGCGACTCTCAAGCGCAACGCGGAGATCAACTTCATCGGGCTGGGCAATTTCATCGAGTTGCTCAGCGATCACCGGTTCTGGGGATCGTTCGGCATCGGCATCGTATGGGCAGGCTCGGTCGCCGTCCTGACGCTGGTGTGCGCGATGGGACTCGCGCTGCTGCTCAACAGCGATCTGAGGCTCAAAGGGCTCACTCGGGTCCTCGCCCTCATCCCGTGGGCCATGCCGCCTGTGGTGATCGCCATCGTGTGGCGCATGATCTACAACCCGAACTCAGGGCCCCTGAACGGCGCACTCGAGGCCGTCGGGATTCCGGGAGTGAACTGGCTCGGCGACTTCTCCACCGCTCTGCCCGCCGTCATCGTGGTGGGAGTATGGGCGGGCATCCCGCAGACCACCGTGCTGCTGCTCGCCGGAATGCAGTCGATCTCTGCAGAGCAGCATGAGGCGGCGGCCGTCGACGGCGCAGGAGCGCTGCGTCGCTTCTGGCACATCACGCTGCCGGCGCTGCGCCCGGTCATCATCGCGGTCACGGCCCTCGACTTCATCTGGCAGTTCAACTCCTTCGGGCTCATCTACGTGCTCACCGAGGGCGGACCCGGCGGCCGCACCATGATCCCGCCGCTGTTCACGTACCTCGAGGCCTTCCGCAACCGGGAGATCGGATACGCATCGGCGATGGGCGATGTCCTGGTGATCGCCATCATGTTGATCCTGTCGCTGTACCTCGTCAATCAGTTCCGCCAGACGAAGGGGGCGCGCTCATGACCACTCGGCGACCCTGGTACGCGACGGTGCTGATGTACGTGGCCCTCGCGGCCTTCCTCCTCTTCCTCGGATTCCCACTGCTCTGGCTGCTGTCCGCGTCGTTCAAGTCGTCGGGTGAGCTGAACTCGCTCGCCGTCAACCTGCTGCCCGCCGAGTGGGACTTCAGCAACTACGCGTCGGCTCTCGAACGCCAGAACCTGCTCCCGGCGGCCGCAAACTCGCTGCTCGTCTCGATCGCGACGATGGTGATCACGGTGCTGCTGTCGATGCCCATGGCCTATGCGCTCGCCAGGTTGAAGGGCCGGCTCAGGGCGACGGGAACCGTGTGGATCCTGACCAGCCAGGTGTTCCCATCGATCCTCATCATCATCCCGCTGTTCCTCGTGCTGAGGTCCATCAACTTGAACGACACCCTGTTCGGGCTGATCCTCGTGTACGTCACCTTCACGCTTCCGTTCACTCTCTGGATGCTCCAGGGCTACGTCGCCGCGATCCCCCCGGAGCTCGAGGAAGCCGGCGAGATGGACGGGGCATCGAGGGTCACGATCCTCCGCACGATCATCCTGCCCCTTCTCGCACCCGGCCTCGTGGCGACCGCGATGTTCACCTTCGTCTCGGCGTGGAACGAGTTCTTCCTCGCTCTCGTGCTGCTCCAGAGCCCCGAGCTCTACACGCTTCCGATCGCGCTGCGGTCGTTCCTCGGGGCCGAAGGACAGACCCAGCTCGGCCCGTTGGCGGCCGGTGCGATCCTCGCGACGATCCCGTCGCTCATCATCTTCAGCATCCTGCAGAAGAAACTCACCGGCGGCATGCTCGCCGGTGCCGTCAAGGGCTGAACCACGCCCACCCGGCAATACCGAGAACACCAAGAACACCAAGAACACCAAGAAAGGCGAGCAACATGAACAGCATCCGAGGCATCGGCGCCATCGCTTTCGCAGGCGTCGCCATCCTCTCCCTGAGCGGTTGTCAGCAGGGCAGCGCGAGCAACGGATCCGAAGGCGAAGACGGCGCAGTCACGCTGCAGTTCCAGTCGCTGTCGGATCAGCCGGCAACCCAGGCGGCCGTGAAATCGATCGTCGACGAGTGGAATTCCGAGAACGAAGACGTTCAGGTCGAGATCGTGCAGGCGGGCTGGGACGGCACCTTCGACAAGCTCATCACGCAGTTCACCGGCGGCACCGCGCCAGACATCATCCACTACGAGGCCAGCTCCATCGTGTCCTTCGCAGCGGACGGCTACCTGGCCGACCTCACCGACTACATCGATGAGGACCTGAAGTCGGACATCTCCGAGGGCATCTGGGAGTCGGTCACCCACGACGGTCAGATCGTCGCATACCCGTCGACACTGCAGTCGTACATGGTGTTCGCCAACGCCGACCTGCTCGAGGCGGCGGGGATCGACATCCCCAGCGGCGACACCATGACGTGGGAGGAGATGCAGGAGATCGCGAAGGCGACCACTGCGGGCGACACCTACGGTCTCGGCTGGGGCCTCGCCTCGCCGACCGCGACGATGATGAGCCTCGGACTCGGGTTCGACGGCGGATACTTCTCCGGCGAGGGCACCGACGCGTCGATCGAGATCGGCGAGAACGAGCTCGCCGTACCGGAGCTGATCCACGAGATGGCATACACCGACAAGTCGATCCAGCCGACCTCGCTCACCCAGTCGGGTTCCGACGTGCTCGCCTCGTTCTACGGCGGCAAGGTCGCGATGACGGTGCAGGGGTCATTCCAGGCGACGAACATCGCCAACGACGCCCCCGAGGGATTCAACTGGGTCGCCCTGCCCCCGCTCGAGGGCTCCGAGGGCGCCATCCAGGCGGCGAACCCGCAGACGTACTCGGTGAACGTCGACTCGGAGCACGTCGAGGAGTCGGCCGACTTCCTCAACTTCTTCATGGGTGCCGACAACCTCGCATCGATCGCCTACGCCGACGCGCTCATCCCGTCATCGGGCTCAGCCCGGACAGAGGTCGAGAAGCTCGCGGCAGACAACCCGGCCTGGACGCAGGTGCTCGCCTCCGGAGACGGACTCGTCGGACCTCCGTTCCTCAGTGTCGACAAGTACACGGAGTGGAAGGACACGATCGCCACTCCCGCCTTCCAGCAGTACCTGGCCGATCAGATCACCAGCGAGCAGCTCTCGACCCAGCTGACCGACGGCTGGGCGGACATCGCCGGCTGATGATGCTCGGGGGCGACCCGACCGGTCGCCCCCGTCCGTCATCGACAGAACGACGCAAGAAGGAGTGGGAATGTTCGTGTTGCAGGATCGAGTGGCCGGGGTGCTCGCAGGCGCCGCAGTGGGAGACGCGTTGGGCGGAGCGACGGAAGGATGGACTCCCGAGCAGATCGAGGAGCGTCACGGCGGCCGAGTCGAAGGCATCGTCGGGCCGTTCCTCGCCGACTGGAAGACCGCACGCCCGATCGCTCCGTACCACAAGGGCGATGGCCACGTGACGGATGACACCCTCATGACGCATGCGCTCGTGGAGGTCTATGCGAAGCGGCGCCGCCATCTCGACGCCTACGACGTCGCCTCCGATCTCGTGCCGCTCATGATCGGCGAACGCCGGTGGGTGCCCGAACTCGAAGACGATGCGCTCATCCTGCAGCGCGTGTTCCTCGCGGAGAAGTGGATCGTGGCGAAGCTCCACTACGGTCACGCCGACCCTCGCGAAGCGGGCGTCGGCAACATCGTCAACTGCGGCGCGACGATGTACATGGCTCCGGTGGGACTCGTTCACATCGGCGACCCGGGCGGGGCGTACGCCGAGGCGATCGACATCGCCGGGGCCCACCAGTCGTCGTATGGCCGTGAGGCGGCCGGTGTGTTCGCTGCGGCCGTCGCCGCATCGGCCGCCCCCGGGGCGACGGTGGCCGACGTGCGCACCGCCGTGCTCGATGTCGCCCATGACGGCACTGCCGCTGCGATCCGCGCCGTCTTCGATGCAGTGGATTCGCTGCTCGAGTCGGGCGCGCCCCAGGACCCGCGCGAGCTCGCTCGGGTGGTCCGCGACGCTGTCGCCCCGTTCGACACGGTCGGCGAGCACTACCGCGCCCCGGCGATGGATGCACGGCTGCCCTCTCGGACGAAGTCGATCGAGGAGCTCCCCGTCGCACTCGGATTCGTCGTCGCCCGCGACGGAGACCTGAGAGAGGCGGTCCTCGATGCCGTCAACTACGGTCGCGACTCCGACTCGATCGCCACCATGGCCGGCGCGATCTGCGGCGGACTGCACGGCGCCGACGGGGTTCCCCCTGAATGGGTCGACGGGGTGACGACGGCGAGTCGGCTCGACCTCGACGGCGTCGTCTCGACCATGACCGAGGTCGTGCGAGAGGTGATCAGCGCGGATGCCGACCGCGCGACCAGCCGTGCGATCACTGTGGCTGGCCTGCTCGACCGAGAGGGTGCGGCGTGAGGCTCACCTGGGCGCAGCCGGAGGACCTCGTGCCGGCGGAGTTCGCAGCTCTGCGCGAACAGGGCGTGGCCGAGCGCGACCTGGCGCTGATAGAGCGGCGCTGGACCGACGGAGGGGGCTCGACAGTGCTCGTTCCGTCGGGGGCGAGCGACATTCCCGCACCCGCGGCCGTGCGAGCCCTCGCCCGTGTCGTGCTCGACGAACTGCAGCACCTGCAGGGGGCGAGCACCGAAGAACCGGACGACTGGACGACGATCGCCGCGTTGATCGAGCCCGCAGCGCGCACTGCAGCAGCGCACGTCTCACTCGACCGGATGCACGGCGCGTGGCTCGGCCGTGCAGCCGGCTGCCTGCTCGGCAAGCCCGTCGAGAAGATCCCCCGCGAAGGCATCGAGCAGATCGCGCGGGCTACCGACAACTGGCCCATCCGCCGTTACTTCACCGCCGTCGGACTACCGGCGGAGACGGCCGAGCGCTGGCCGTGGAACCGTCGGTCGGCGCCGACCTCCCTGCGCGAGAACATCGACGGGATGCCGGAGGACGATGACCTCAACTTCCCCATCCTCGCCCTCGATCTGCTCGAGGCGCACGGTGCGGGCCTGACGACCGACCACGTCGCTCAGTCATGGCTCGCAGCGCTGCCGGCCGGTCGGGTCTTCACCGCCGAACGCGCCGCGTATCGCAACATCCTCGATGCCAGACCCGTGCCTGAGACGGCGACGCATCACAATCCCTTCCGCGAATGGATCGGCGCGCTGATCCGCGCCGACGTGCACGGCTGGGCGCACCCGGGCGATGTGCTGGCCGCTGCGGCCTCGGCATGGATCGATGCCCGCCTCAGCCACACGCGCAACGGGATCTACGGCGAGATGTGGGCCGCCGCGCTCTGCTCGGCATCGCTCGTGAGCACGACCGTCGACGAGGTACTGGACGCCGCCGACACCGTGGTGCCACCCGCCTCTCGACTCGCACGCGCCGTGCGAGTCGGACGCACGGTGGGCCGTGAACTCGCCGACGGCGCGCTGAACTCCGCGGCAGCACTCGATCGTCTCCACACCGAGTTCGCCGGGATGCACTGGGTGCACACCCTCAACAACGCCGCACTCGCCGCGTGCGCACTGCAGGCCTATGGAGACGATTTCGACTCCGCCATCGCCTACGCCGTGGCCGGCGGCTGGGACACCGATTCGGTCGGGGCGACAGTCGGCTCGGTGGTGGGCGGTTTCATCGGAGCAGACCGGATCGATGCGGCGTGGACCGCACCGCTGCACGATCGGATCGCGACCTCGATGCCGGGCGGCGCCGAGCGATCGATCCGCGAACTCGCCGAACGCACCCTGCGCCTCTCGGGAGCAGGGTCATGAGCGTCGTCATCGTCGGGAGCATCAACCAGGATGTGGTCGCCCACGTCGATCGGATCCCGGCCCCGGGCGAGACGGTGCTCGGTTCGACGCTGCTGCGCTCGGGGGGAGGCAAGGGCGCGAACCAGGCGGTGGCCGCTCGCCGGGCGGGCGGGGCGGAGGTCGCCTTCGTCGGTGCAGTCGGATCCGACGCGGATGGCGACGCACTGCGCAGCGCGCTCGTCGCTGACGGCATCGACGTCTCGGGTCTCGCCCGGGTCGACGGGCCCAGCGGAGTCGCCCTGATCTCCGTCGACACCCGTGCCGAGAACGCGATCGTCGTCGTGCCCGGCGCGAATGCCGCACTCACCCGCCTGACCGAGGTGCAGCGCTCCGTGGTCTCGCACGCCCGGGTGATCCTCACGCAGCTCGAGATCCCGGTCACTCTCGTGCAGCAGACGGCAGCCGCCAAGGCCGCCGACTGCTGGCTTCTGCTCAATGCCGCGCCGTCGGCGCCGCTCGTCGCCGCGGACACCGACCTGCTGGCGATCGCCGATGTCCTCATCGTCAACGAACACGAAGCTCTCGACGTGGCCCGCGCCGCTGACCTCGACTCGGCTGTCGCTGCTCTCGTCCCCCGCGTGCGGGCACTCGTCATCACACTCGGCCGCGCCGGATCGCTGGTCTTCTGCGGCGGACAGCACGCCGAAGTGCCCGCCTTCCCTGCCGAGGCCGTCGACACGACGGGCGCGGGGGATACGTTCTGCGGCGCGTTCGCCGCGGCTCTCGCCGCCTCCGACCGCACCCCGGAGAGCATTGACCTCGCCCTGCTGACCGACGCGGCGCGCGTGGGCGCGGCTGCGGCCGCTCTGGCGGTCACGCGACTCGGGGCCCAGGAGGCCGTGCCCAGCATCACCGAGGTCGCGGCACTTCTCACAGGAGCGAACGCATGAGCGGTGGATTCGACCCGCTGCAGCCGCGAACGCTCGACCTCCCCACGGAGGTTCCGCTTCACATCGACCTCGTCGACGGAGACGCGGCGACGACCCTCGACGACGCAAAGATCTTCGCGGCCCCGTCGGATCCGGCCGACATCGCGCAGTGGCGCGCTCAGCTCACCGCGTGGCGCGACGGTGCCAGACGCCGCCACGGAGAACCCGTCCGGTACGACGACCCGGCGTCGCACTGGGCGAGCAGCTGCTTCACCGTGGCACAGGTCTGGTTGTGGGACGAGCTGTTCTTCAATTTCGACACCCAGCGGTTCATACCGCAGCGCTTCCTCGACGACGCGCGGCTCCGCTTCGGCGGACTCGACGGAATCGTGCTCTGGCATGCCTACCCGGTGATCGGGATCGACGACCGCAACCAGTGGGACTTCTACGACGTGCCCGGCCTGGCAGACGCCGCAGCCGTTCTGCGCGCCGCCGGGGTCGCCGTCTTCCTCGATTACAACCCCTGGGACACAGGCACCAGGCGTGCCGGCGATGACCCGGCGGAACTCGCCGCGACGGTGCGCCGCCTCGGCGCGGACGGCGTCTTCCTCGACACGCTCAAGAAGGCCGACCCCGATCTCGTGGCCGAGCTCGACGCGGCCCGTCCCGGCATCGGTCTCGAGGGCGAATCGAAACTCGCCACCGAGCGAATCGCCGATCACACCCTCTCGTGGGCACAGTGGTTCGCCGACTCCGAGATGCCGGGAGTCCTTCGGGCACACTGGTTCGAGCGCCGGCACATGCAGCACCACATCCGCCGCTGGCATCGCGACCACTCGGCCGAACTCCGATCAGCCTGGCTCAACGGAGTCGGGGTCATGGTGTGGGAGGTGGTGTTCGGCTCCTGGGTCGGTTGGAACGATCGTGATGCCGCGACACTGCGGCGGATGCTGCCTGTGCAACGCGGACTGCACCGCTGGCTCACGCAGGGCGAATGGACGCCGCTCGCGGTCGTCGACGGGCCGATCGTCGGATCGACGTTCGAGACAGACGACGGCACGCTGCTCCTTCTCGCCAACACGTCAGCAGACGATGCTGCGTTCCGCCCGACGGGAGACGGGTGGACGCCGCTGCACGCGGGAGACACCGTCGAGCGCATCGTCGTGCCCGCAGGAGGAGTCGCCGCAGCCGTGCAGTCGCGCGCCGACAGCATCCCCTCGGAGGAGGTCGCCGGCGTCCGATCCGCACTCGTCGACGTGGCCGCCGAGTCCGACGCTTCGTTCCCGCACCGACGGGCGCTGCGACTGGCCGCTCCGGCCTGGAACGGCCCTGCGAAGTCGGAAGGTCCTGCCGGTCTCGGCTCGGTCGTGGTACCCGCTGGCGAGCACACTCTCACCGTGCGCTTCCGGATGCGGGAGACCGGGATGTACGACGGCGCACCCTACGTCGGCGAGTGGAAGCCCCTCCCCCCACGCCTGCACGACCAGCGGACGCTCGAGCGTACGGTGTCGCTCGAGCACGCGGTGCGGGTCGCGGTCGCCGAGGTGAGCGAGGCGGAGTACGCCCGCTTCCTCGACGCGATCGGGGAGATCCCTCGAGGAGAAGACCGGGAACGCCCGGTCGCCGACGTCACTCTCGCACGCGCCCGCGACTACGCGGCGTGGGCCGGCGGACGCCTTCCCACCGAGAACGAATGGCAGCTCGCGGCTGCGATGCCCGGTTTCCTCAGACGTGCTCCGGCGGTCTGGAACTGGACGGAATCGGAGCACTCCGACGGGCGCACTCGGTTCGTGATGCTGAAGGGAGGCAGCGACCACCGCAGCGAAGGGTCCGACTGGTACTTCGACGGCGGCGTGAGGCCGCCCGAGTTCAGCGCCAAGCTACTGCTGCCCGGTCTCGGCCACGACGCCTCGCCGTCGATCGGCTTCCGCATCTGCTGGGAGGAGAAGACATGAGCCCGCTTCAGGATGTGAGGGTCGTGGACGCGTCGACCCTCTTCGCCGGCCCGATGGCCGCGATGCATCTGGGCGACATGGGCGCGGACGTCATCAAGGTCGAGCACCCGACGCGGCCCGACCCTGCCCGCGGTCACGGCCCGAGCAAAGACGGCCAGAATCTCTGGTGGAAGACCTTGGGACGCAACAAGCGAACCGTCGCGATCGACCTGCACACAGACGGTGGGCGCGATGCTTTTCTGCGGCTCGCCCGGAACGCCGATGTGGTGATCGAGAACTTCCGGCCGGGCACCCTGGAAGGCTGGGGCCTGGGGTACGCCGAGCTCTCGGCCGAGAACCCGGGTCTCGTGCTCGCCAGGGTCACCGGGTTCGGGCAGATCGGACCCTACCGCCGCCGGCCCGGATTCGGCACGCTGGCCGAGGCGATGAGCGGCTTCGCCTCCTCGACGGGCGAGCCCGACGGACCACCGACCCTGCCGCCGTTCGGTCTCGCCGACGGGGTCGCCTCCCTCGCCACCGCCTACGCCATCATGGTCGCTCTGCATTCCCGCGACCGGACGGGAGTCGGGCAGGAGGTGGATGTCGCGATCATCGAACCCATCCTCGCGATGCTGGGTCCGCAGATCACTCGCTGGGACCAGCTCGGCACCGTGCAGCCCCGCACCGGGAATCGCTCGGTGAACAACGCCCCACGCAACGCCTATCGCACCGTCGACGGATCGTGGGTGGCCGTCTCGACGAGCGCCCAGTCCATCGCCGAGCGGGTCGTCACCCTGGTAGGCCGCGCCGAGCTCGCCGATGAGGAATGGTTCGCCACCGGCGCCGCCCGCGCCGAGCACGCCGACGTCCTCGACGACGCAGTCGGCGGTTGGATCGCCCGGCACACGCGCGATGAGGTCGTCGCAGCGTTCGAGGCCGCAGAGGCGGCGGTCGCGCCGATCTACGATCCGTCGGACATCGTCTCAGACCCGCAGTTCAACGCCCTGGGGACCATCCACCGGATTCACGACGACGACCTCGGCGACATGGCCATGCAGGGGCCGCTGTTCCGATTGTCCCGAGAGGATGCGACGATCGCGTTCACCGGCCGATCCCATGGAGCGGACACGGATGCCGTGCTGCGTGAGCTCGGCTACTCGGACGCAGACCTCGCTGCGCTGCGCGACGACGGGAGCATCCGATGAGCAGGCCGATCATCACCGCGCTGTACGCCCCGGCCGACCGGCCGGAGAGATTCGAGAAGGCGCTGCGAGCAGGCGCCGACGCCGTCGTCGTCGACCTCGAGGACGCTGTCGCGGCCTCACGTAAGAGCGTCGCGCGCGCCGCTCTGCTCGAGTTCGCTCGTGCATGGGTTGCCTTCGGCGAGGGCGCCCCCGTGGTGCAGGTGCGGGTGAACGCACTCGGCTCGCCCTTTCATGATGCCGACCTGGCGGCGATCGCCGCCCTCCCCGTGTCCTTCGGAGTGAGGCTGCCGAAGACCGGTTCTGCCGACGATGTGGCGGCGATACGCCGCGCCCTGCCTGCGCGCGATATCCACGCGCTGCTCGAGTCCGCTCTGTCGATCGAGAGGGCGTTCGAGATCGCCTCCTCGGGTGTGAGGTCGATCGCGACCGGCGAGGCCGATCTGCGGGCCGAGCTCGGCGTGCCGGCCGGTCCTGCCGGCGAGGCAGGTCTCGCCTGGTCGCGCAGCCGAGTGGTGAACGCCGCCGCAGCGGCGGGGTTGCCGGCGCCGATGATGGCCGTGTATGCCGACGTCGCCGATCTCGACGGACTGGAGGCGAGCTGCCGCGCAGGTCGCGCTCTCGGCTTCGGCGGGCGGACCGCGGTGCATCCCCGCCAGGTCCCGGTGATCCGTCGTGCCTTCACGCCCGATGCTGGCGAGATCGCCGCCGCCCGGGATGTCATCGAGCGCGTGCGCTCGGCCGCCGCAGACGGCACCGGTGCGTTCGCGTTGGAGGACGGCACCTTCGTCGACGCAGCGATGGTGCACGCCGCCCGCCGCGTTCTCGAACGCGGCGGCACCGAGTGAGCGGCGATCTCCTGCGCTAGCTCGCGAGCGAGAGACCCGCGGCGAGCGCGAAGCCCAGCACGGTCGCGAGCCCCGTCACCTGCTTCGCCTTCTGCTGTGCGTCGGGCACCATCGAGTCCACCAGCATCACAAGCAGGGCGCCGGCCGCGAAGCCGCTCGCGCCTGCACGGAACTCGTCGCCGGTGGCGCTCGCCAGCCCGAAGCCCGCGACTGTCGCGAGGGCGCAGATCACCGAGATGCCGGCCCAGAGAAGCAGCACGCGCGGCTTGGCCATGCCGCCCTTCAGCAGGTCGGCGGCAGACCCGATGGACTCGGGGAGGTTCGAGACCACGATCGCCACGACGAGGGCGATGCTCACCGGTTCACCGGATGCCAGGCCGATGCCGAGCACCAGCTGCTCAGGGATGCCGTCGAGCAGTGCGCCGAGCGCGAGGGGCGCTCCCGCACCCTGGTCCTTCGACTTCGCGGCTCGCGCATCGAGGATCCGGTCGGCGAGGAAGTAGGCCAGTGCTCCGGCCGCGACGCCGATGACGAGCGGAATGGGACCGGCGAGATCCAGGCCCTCTTCCCACAGCTCGAACGCGATGGATGCCATCAGCGCTCCGGCGCCGAAGCCCAGCACGATGCCCAGCCACCGCGGCGGCCAGGTGCGCAGCAGGGCGAGCGCGGCGCCGATGATCAGGGGCGACGCCGCGACGACGCCCCACAGGATCGCTCCACCCATGCCGTCCTCCTTCACGGCAACTCTGCCACCGTCGCGACGGAATCCGCAGAGGCGGCGCGCGTTCAGTCGATCGGCACGCGATGGATGCCGAGGTCGGTGCGACCGGGCAGCAGATCCGCTCGCAGCGCTCGGGTGCCGTGATAGTCGCCGTCGCGCAGCCTGCGATACGGGCTGGTCGGTGATTCGTCGCCGATTCCGGCGAGCCGTTCGACCAGACGCGCGCTCTCGCGATCGATGGATCCCGAGTCCAGACCGTCGGCATCGTGGACCACATGAAGGTCGAGCGGCTCGATGCCGGTGTACCAGAGGGTGCCGTGGGTGAGCGGGAACATCAGCGAGTCCAGATCACCGCTGATGCCCCGTTCTCCGATGGAGCGGTCGTCCTCCCCGGCCGTGACGATCACGAGGGCCCGACGGCCGGCGAGCGGGCCCTCGCCGTAGCGCAGCGGAAGACCGGTCTCGGCATCCGCGGGGCCGTACGCGAACCCGTTCGTGAACACGCGGTCGAACCACCCCTTGAGGATCGCCGGCGGCCCGTACCACCACAGCGGAAACTGGAGCACGACGAGATCGGCGGCCGCGAGCTTGCGCTGCTCCTCGGTCACATCCGGCGGCAGCTGCCCTGCGGCATACGCCTCACCCATGAGATCGACGACGTTGCCCTCCCTGCCGAGGGGCTCGCCCAGGTCCGGGGCCGCGAGAACGGGGTCGAACCGCTGAGCGTAGAGATCCGTGATCTCGACGTCGTGGTCGCGCGAGAGCGCTTCGACTCCGTCGCGGAACAGTCGGGCGTTGAACGAGTTCTCCTGCGGGTGGGCATGGATCCAGTGGACGGTCGGGCGTGATGCTGACACGGATGGCCTTTCTTTCAGCGGGCGGTGTGCGCCGGGTTGTCAGGGGTGCGCCGCCACAGCGGGAGGAGCGCCGCGGCGACGACCGCCCCGGCCGCGACGAGGAGGGCGACGACGAAACCGCGAGACCCGACGATCGAGGCGATCGTGCCGAGCACGGCGATGCCGAGACCGCCGCCGAGGGCGAAGCCGACCTCTTGGATCGCCCCCACCTGCCCGGCGTCGTCCTCTGTCGTCACGTCGAAGAGAGTCGTCGCGGCGAGTGTCGCCGCGACCCCGAAGCCCACACCGACGAGCACGAGCGGGATCGCGACGAGATCGACCCCCGTCGACAGCCAGACGAGTCCCACCCCCTGCACCACGAGAGCGAGCACTGTGAGCGTCGGCGAGCTCAGCCACCGCAGGAGCAGTGGGGCGAGCACCCCGCCGAGCGCGATCGCCACCGCCTGCGGAAGGATGGCGACTCCGGCTTCGGCCGCGCTGAACCCTCTGGCATCCTGCAGGTGCAGGCTCACCAGGAGAACGGATGCCGTCGACACGCCACCGCTCGCCACGATGCGCACGATCGCCGGACTGAACCCCGGCACTCCGAAGAGCCTCATGTCGATGAGGGGTTCGGCGAGGGCCCGCTGGCGGCGGATGAAGAACACGAGCGTCACGACCGCGAGCACTCCGGCGATCGTGGCGGGTACCGGAGCCGCGAGAACCTCGTGCAGGGCGAAGACGAGGGCACCGAGCGCGATGATCGACGACACGATGCTGAGGACGTCCCACGACGGCCGCCGGGAGCTGCGGGAGTCGGGCACGAGCCAGATCGCGAGCACACAGGCGACGACCGCGAGCGGCACACTCCCCAGCAGCAGCCAGCGCCACCCGGGTCCCTCCGTGACGAGGCCGCCGAGCACGGGGCCGAGTGCGCTGCCCGCGCCGAAGGTCGCGGTCCACAGTCCGTATGCCAGCACCCGCTGCCGTGCGTGATAGTGCGCCCCGATGGTGGCGACGACGCCCGCGACGACGAAGGCCTCGGCCACTCCGAGCAGCGCCCGCACGACGATCAGCAGCATCCCGTCCTGCGCGAATCCGCCCACCAGGTTGAGCACGGCGAAGCCGGCGAGGCCGAGGAGCACGATCCGCTTGCGGCCGAACGCGTCGCCGATGCGGGCGGCGATGATGAGGGTCGCCGCCAACGAGAGCGCGTAGATGTCGACGAGCCACAGCGCGCCGCTGTCACTGAGCGTGAGGTCGCCGCGGATCGCGGGCAGCGCGGTCGACATGCTGCTGATCGCGAGCGCCCCGATCAGGATGCCGAGAAGCAGGGGGATCATCGCGAGCCACGGATGCAGGGCCGCGCGCGGACGGGCGGATGCCGTGGGGGTGGGGAAGGTCACCGCCTCAGTCTTGTGGCTGAGTACACTTCAGACAAGTACGGTCATTCCGGGTACATAGTGACCAGGTGGATACTATGGACGGGAACGGAAGGCGGACCATGAGGGAGAAGACGGAGCGCATCGTCCGGGAGTGGGGCGACGCCTGCGACGCGGAGGTCTCGATCGCAGTGCTCGGCGGGGCCTGGAAGCCCAGCATCCTGAGCCTTCTCGGCGAGCATGAGGTGCTGCGATTCGGCGAACTCAGCCGGCTGCTCGACGAGCCGACCGCTCGCGTGCTCACCCGTCAGCTGCGCGAGCTCGAGGACGACGGACTGCTCATCCGCACGGTCTACCGGCAGGTCCCGCCCAAGGTCGAATACCGGCTGAGCGACCTGGGTCGGGGATCGATGCCGCTCGTCCAGGCTCTGACCGACTGGGGCGGCGGATACGCGGCGCACCAGCGGCGCGAACTCGAACGGCTCGCCGCCGAGCCCGAGGCTCTGGACGCCGCCGTCGCGCACTGACTCTCCTCGCGTCCGAAACAGCCGACACGCCGCCGATAGACTGGGAAGCATGTCCAAGGTCCTCCAGTCACTTCCCGTCGGCGAGCGCGTCGGCATCGCCTTCTCCGGAGGACTCGACACCTCCGTCGCCGTCGCGTGGATGCGCGACAAGGGCGCCGTCCCCTACACGTACACCGGTGATCTCGGACAGTACGACGAAGACGACATCGAGTCGATCCCGGGCCGCGCGCTCGAGTACGGCGCCGAGGCCTCGCGCCTGGTCGACTGCAAGACCGCTCTGGTCGAAGAGGGTCTGGTCGCGCTGTCGTGCGGCGCCTTCCACATCCGCTCGGGCGGGCGGACGTACTTCAACACCACTCCTCTCGGCCGCGCCGTCACCGGCACGCTGCTCGTGCGCGCCATGAAGGAAGACGGCGTCGACATCTGGGGCGACGGATCGACCTACAAGGGCAACGACATCGAGCGGTTCTACCGCTACGGCCTGCTGGCCAACCCGCGCCTGCGCGTGTACAAGCCCTGGCTCGACGCCGACTTCGTCACCGAGCTCGGCGGCCGCAAGGAGATGAGCGAATGGCTCGTCGCCCATGACTTCCCCTACCGCGATTCGGTCGAGAAGGCGTACTCGACCGACGCCAACATCTGGGGTGCCACCCACGAGGCCAAGACCCTCGAGCACCTCGACGTCTCGCTCGAGACCGTCGACCCCATCATGGGCGTCAAGTTCTGGGACCCTTCGGTCGCGATCGAGACGGAGGACGTCTCCGTCACGTTCGAAGCCGGCCGCCCCGTCGCACTCAACGGCGTCGAGTACACCGATCCGGTCGCGCTGGTGCAGGAGGCGAACACCATCGGCGGACGCCACGGCCTGGGCATGAGCGACCAGATCGAGAATCGCATCATCGAGGCGAAGTCGCGCGGCATCTACGAGGCTCCGGCCATGGCGCTGCTCTTCATCGCCTACGAGCGCCTCGTCAACGGCATCCTGAACGAAGACACCCTGGCGACGTACCACGAGCAGGGTCGCCGTCTCGGCCGCCTCATGTACGAGGGACGCTGGCTCGAGCCGCAGTCGCTCATGCTGCGCGAGTCGATCCAGCGCTGGGTCGGCCTCACGATCTCGGGCACCGTCACGATCCGCCTGCGCCGCGGTGACGACTGGACGATCCTCGACACCACCTCGCCGAACCTGTCGTACGGACCGGAGAAGCTCTCGATGGAGCGCGTCGGCGATGCCGCCTTCGGCCCGGTCGACCGCATCGGACAGCTGACCATGCGCAACCTCGACATCGCCGACTCGCGCTCGCGCCTCGAGCAGTACGCGGGTCTCGGCCTCATCGGCGGCGCGACGGGCGAGCTCGTCGGACGCGTCACGGCCGGCGAGTCGGGCGAGATCACGGGTTCCGTCGAAGAGGTCGACGAGAACCTGGCGGATGCGGTGGACAACGCATCCGAGGGCGCGGCCTTCGACTCCGGGCTCGACTGACACTCTCGGTTCTTGTGGAGGGGGCGGATGCTGCGGCATCCGCCCCCTTTTCTGTCTGTGCACGCCGTGTCCGCTCCATAACTCCGGAGATCGGTGCTCGGTGCTCGGCGCAGACCCTGTGAGTCTTCCGAGTTATCTTGCACACTCATGTGCACATTAACTACGATGGACACATGACCACCCGTCCTCCCCGCCGCGACTCCGTCGAGAACCGCGCCGGAATCCTCGACGCGGCTCGCGCCACTCTCGCCTCCGACCCCCGCGCGTCGATCGATGTCATCGCACGCAACGCCGGGCTCTCCCGCCGCACTCTCTACGGCCACTTCGACGATCGCGAGGCTCTGATCCGCGAGCTGATCTCGGTCGGAGCGCAGCGCTTCAACGCGATCGCCGAGTCCGTGACCGACGGAGACTCGCGCATCGCGTTGGCCCGCCTCGCCGCCCGTCTCTGGCAGGAGGCCGCGCACGTGCAGATCGCCGCGGCTCTCGCCCTCGACGAGGCCCACGTTCAGCACACCGCCGACGCCCTCGCCCCGCTCCGTCGCACCGTCGCCGCCCTCGCGCGTCGCGGGCAGGAGGACGGCAGCTTCCGCACAGACCTCCCAGCCCCGACGCTCGCCCGACTCATCGAAGAGGTCGCGCGCACGGTCGTCTCGCGCACGGATGCCAGCAGCACCGGCGCCGCCGGTCTCGCGGTGCGCACGTTGCTCAGCATCGCCGGACTCTCCTGGCGCGAGGCCGATGAGCTGCTGAGCGCGCACCCCGACATCGTCGAATCTCAGGAGGTCAGCGCATGAGAGTCACTCTGCACGAGGTGAGCAAAGGGCGCGGCGGGCAGTCACTGCCGACGACGAGCCTCGAATACAACAGCGGAGCGGTGCGCTTCGCCCTCGCCGAGACCGAACAGCGCCCGACCGTGCTCGGCCTGATCGCCAGCGGACGCATGCGGCCCGACACCGGGCGCGTGACGATCGACGGCGACTCGAACAACAGAGCGCTGCGCCGCACCATCGCGCTCGTGGACGCCCCCGATGTCAGCGACCCCCACGCCGACATCGCCCTCTCCGGCGTGGTGGGCGAAGAGCTCATGTTCGCCGGCGTCGGCGCCACTCCTCTGCACGCTCGTCGGTGGTTGAATCAGCTCGGATTCGGCGAGCTCGCCGGAGTGCCGATCGGCAACGTCGACCCGGCTGCACGGGTGCGCATCCTCTGTGAACTCGCGATCCTCCGCGAGGGCACCGAAGGCATCGTGCTCGTCTCGCCCGACCGTCACGGCGGCAGCCCGGACGGCTGGTGGCGCATCGCGTCGGAGTTCGCCGATCGCGGCTACGCCATGCTCGTCGTCATCGGCGGATCCGCCGCGGTCGCCCTCGAACGCATGCACGAGCTCGAGGCGATCAACGCCTCCGGCCCGATCGAGCCCCTCGTGCTCGACCGGCCGGGCGACGAGGCCGAATCCGCATCCGCATCCACATCCGCATCCGCATCGACTCCCGACGCTGCATCCGCAGCCGAATCGACTCCCGACGCGCAGCCGGAAAGCCCAGACGATCCGCTCGAAGCGCCGCGTGTCGACGACCAACGCGCCGAGGTCGCGCCAGAGGCTCTGGGTTCTCCGGACCAGGGTGACCAGGGTGACCCTGGCGCGCCGAGCGGGGCCCCCGAAGCCGACCACGACGGCACGCCCGCCACCGACACCGACACTGACACCGACACAGACACCGAACAGAACGGAGGCGAGCGATGAAGGTTCCCGCCATGATCGCCGCCGAGCTGCGGCGCCTCACTGCGAGCAAGATGGGCATCATCGCCCTGATCGCGCTCGTGTGCGTGCCGATCCTCTACGGCGGCCTGTATCTCTGGGCCAACCAGGACCCGTATGCGAAGTTCCCCGAGGTGCCGGTGGCGCTGGTCGTCGACGACGCCGGGGCCCCCGAACCCACCACCGGGACGGATGCCGCGACCGGCGAGACCGTGAACTACGGCGAGGACGTCGCTGAGAACCTCATCGACGGCAACGCCTTCGACTGGCAGCGCATGTCCTCCGGTGAGGCCGCAGACGCGTTGCGCGAGGGCACGGTCGACTTCACGGTCACGATCCCCGACGACTTCTCTGCGGCGTTGACCTCGGCCGCGGGCGACGACCCGCACCAGGCGCGCATCGAGCTCGAGACCAACGACGCGAACAACTATCTCGCGTCGTCCATGGGCACACAGGCGGTCGAGAAGATCCGCAGCTCGGTGGCCGAGATGGTCGGCAGCGAGGCCGCAGAGCGCCTGCTCACCGGACTCAGCGAGGTGCGCGACAACCTCGTCACCGCTGTCGACGGGGCGAGCCAGCTCACGGATGGCGCCAACACCGCGGCGACCGGCAGCGCCACGCTCGCCGACGGCACATCTCAGCTCGCCGCCGGCACCTCTCAGCTCGCGGGCGGAACGTCGGAGCTGGCGGGCGGCGCGGCTCAGCTCGCCGGTGGCGCGGCGACTCTGGCGTCGGGGGCTCAGCAGGTCAGTGACGGCAACCGTCAGCTGGCCGACGTCGCCGACCGCGCCGGGTCGGCTGTGCAGCAGGCGACGGATGCTCTGCCCCAGGCACGCCAGGACATCGCGACGGTCCTCACGGATCAGGGCCTGACGCAGGAGCAGATCGATCGGGTCCTCGCGACCCTCGATCCGCTCGGGACCCGGCTGCAGGAGGGCAACTCGACCGTGCAGAACGCGGTCGACAAGGTCGACCAGCTCGCCGCCGGAGCCGAGTCGGTGGCATCCGGCGCCTCGCAGCTCGCCAGCGGCTCGCAGACGCTCGCCAGCGGCGCTCAGACCGTCGCCAGCGGCGCTCAGACCGTCGCCACGGGCGCGGCGGCGGCGAACGACGGCGCGACCCAACTGCGCGATGGACTCGGCACCCTCGCGTCGGGCACCGCCGAGCTGCGCGACGGGCTCTCGGACGGCGTCGCGCAGATCCCCGTCTCGACGCCCGATCTGCGCACGCTGCAGGCCGACACCATCGCGGATCCCGTTAAGGTCTCGAGCGACAAGGTCGCGTCGGCCGAGGACTACGGCGCAGGCCTCGCACCGTTCTTCGCCGCCCTGTCGGCCTGGATCGGCATCTACGCGCTGTTCCTCATCGTCAAGCCGGTCTCGCGTCGTGCCGTGACCGCGCTGCACTCCCCGATCCGGGTGACCCTGGCCGGCTGGCTGACCCCGGCGATGCTGGGGGCGGTGCAGATGGTCGGCCTGATGGGCATCCTCGCGATCACCCTGGGCTTCACGTTCAACAACCCCATAGGCACGCTGGGCGTGATGATCCTCGCGTCGGCGACGTTCGCCGCGATCATCCTCACGCTGAACGTCTGGCTCGGCTCCGTCGGGCAGTTCCTGGGTCTCGTGCTCATGGTGCTGCAGCTCGTCACCGCGGGCGGCACCTTCCCCTGGCAGACGCTCCCCGCCCCGCTGGCTGCCCTGCACCATGTGCTGCCGCTCGGCTACGTGGTCGACGCCATGCGACAGCTCATGTACGGAGGCAACCTCGGCAGGGCAGGATGGGATCTCGTCGTGCTCGGGATCTGGCTCGTCGGAGCGCTGCTGCTCGCCGCCATCGGGGTGACGCGCATGACGCACCGGCGCACGCTGCGCGATCTGCAGCCGAGTCTGATCGGCTGACGCCGCGGGCGGGGGGCGAGAACTCCCCCCGCCCGCAGCATCATTGTGGGTAGTATTCCGGAAGCGTCTCCTGAGACGCACTCTGGGACTCTCTGGGACTGAGTTCCGCCATGCCACCCGAAAGAGTTCTCGAAGATGACAACCCATTCGACCGAGATCGCCGACGCGTCGCGCCTTTCCCTGGGTGCCCGTATCGGCCGCATCGTCTTCCTCGTCGTCGCCGCCGTCGTGGTGATCGCTGTCGCCGCCGCCTTCTTCGTGACCTGGACCATCCAGCGGTCCTTCGCGCAGACCGAGGGCACACTGCCGCTCGAGGGCCTGCAGTCCGAGGTCACGGTGCAGCGCGACGACCGCGGCATCCCGACCATCACAGCCGACTCGTCGCACGACCTCTTCTACGCCGAGGGATTCGTGCACGCGCAGGACCGCTTCTTCGAGATGGACTTCCGACGACACGTCACGGCGGGGCGCGTGGCCGAGATGTTCGGCGAATCGCAGGCCGGAACAGACGCCTTTCTGCGCACCCTCGGCTGGCGCAAGGTCGCCGAGGCCGAGGTCGAGGCGATGGACGACGTCACTCGCGGGTACTACGAGTCCTACGCCGACGGCGTCAACGCCTACCTCTCGTCACGTTCGGGTGCCGAGCTGTCGCTCGAATATGCCGTTCTCGGAATACAGAACCCCGAATACGCGCCCGAACCCTGGGAGCCCGCCGATTCGGTCGCGTGGTTGAAGGCGATGGCCTGGGACCTCCGCGGCAACATAGAGGACGAGTCCGAGCGAGCGCTGCTCGCCGCGCAGCTCTCGGACAGCTCCGATGCGACGGGGATCACCACGACTCTCGATGAGCTCTACCCCGCGTATCCGTTCGACGAGCACCCGGTGATCGTCCCTGAGATCTCGACGCCGACTCTCGAGACCGGTGCCGAGCCTGCCTCGTTCACGACCGACTCGAACGACGACGAGATGCAGCAGGCCGCGACGACGATCGAGTGGCAGGGAGCATCCGACGTGATCGAAGCCGCGAGCCTGCTCGTCGGCGACGTCGGCGAGGGCATCGGGTCGAATTCCTGGGTGGTGTCCGGAGACCTCACAGAGACCGGCATGCCGCTGCTCGCCAACGACCCGCACCTGGGCGCATCGCTCCCCTCGGTCTGGTACCAGGTGCAGCTGCGCTGCAGCGAGGTCACCGACGAATGCCCGTTCGACATGGGCGGCTTCTCGTTCTCGGGACTCCCCGGCATCGTGATCGGCCACAACCAGCAGATCGCCTGGGGATTCACCAACCTGACCACCGATGTCACCGATCTCTATGTCGAGCGGATCGAGGGCGACCAGTACTGGCGCGACGGGGCGCTGGTGCCGATCGAGGAGACCACCGAGACGATCAAGGTGGCCGGAGGCGACGACATCGACCTCACGATCCGGTCGACCGTGCACGGACCGATCATCTCGGGTCTCACAGACGACTTCACCGCGATCGCCGAAGACCCTGAGCCGGGCCTCTCCGGCGGAGGCGCCACGGGTGCGGCGCCCACAGGCGATGCCTCCGAGTACGCAGTCAGTCTGCGTTGGACCGCGCTCGACCCCGGCACGGCCGCCACGGCGATCTTCGCGCTGTCATCCGCCCAGGACTTCGAGGAGTTCCGCTCGGCCGCGGCCCTGTTCGATGTGCCGGCACAGAACCTCATCTATGCAGACGTCGAGGGCAACATCGGCTACCAGACACCCGGACGCCTGCCCGTGCGAGGAGCCGGCGACGGATGGATGCCGCAGCCCGGGTGGGACAGCAGCTACGACTGGACCGGGTTCATCCCCTTCGACGAGCTTCCGGTGTCGTACAACCCCGAGTCCGGCTACATCGTGACCGCGAACAACGCGATCGTCACCGACGACTACCCCTACTTCCTCTCGCGGGACTGGGACTACGGCTACCGCGCGGATCGCATCGCGCACCTGATCGAACGACGAGCCGCCGCGGCCTCGCTCACCGCTCAGGACATGCGCGAGATCCAGATGGACAGCGAGATGTGGATCGGCAAGCGACTCGCCTCCGCAATGGACGAGGTCGAGGTGAAGGGCGCAGGAACCGCGGATGCCGTGGCCCTGCTGCGCTCGTGGGACGCGCAGAACGACGCGGCATCCCCTGCCGCCGCCTACGCGAACGTGCTCTGGTCGAACCTCGTGCAGAACCTGTTCGCCGAACGCGACCAGCCTCTGCCGATCGACGGACAGGGTCGCCTCTTCACCGTCGTCGCCGATCTGCTCGACGACCCCTCCGACCCCCTCTGGACGAACGCGGCCATCGATGTCGAGAGCATGGACGAGATGCTGGCGCTGTCGGCAGAAGAGGCATACGACGAGCTCTCGGCCCTGCAGGGCGAAGCGGTCACAGGGTGGAGATGGGGCGATCTGCACGCGATCACCCTCACGAGCGACACCCTCGGGTCGTCCGGCATCACCCCGATCGAGATGCTCTTCAATCGCGGCCCCTACGCCGTCGGCGGCGGCGCATCGGTGGTCAACGCGACCGGCTGGGAGCTCGGTGCCTCCTATGCCACGACCACCGTGCCGTCGATGCGGATGGTCGTCGACCTGGCAGACCTCGACGCCTCGACCTGGATCCACCTCACCGGGGCATCGGGTCACGCGTTCGACGAGCACTACGTCGATCAGACCGCCGACTGGGTGGCCGGTGCGCAGAAGCCGTGGGCGTTCTCCGACAAGGCGGTCGACGCGGCGACACGGCACACCCTGCTGCTGACGCCGGCCGGGTAGCTCTGCACGGCCACGGGTCGGAGTGCGCGTCAGGCGGTCGCGGCGGTCGCTGCGGATCCTGCTGCGCGGCGTGCGATCGCCCAGATGCCCACCGCGGCGGCGAGGAAGATCGCCGCCAGCACCGCCCAGCCCGCGAATCCGAATGTGATCGCGGTGGCGTTCACCACGATCGGCGACGCGAGGGCTCCGAGTGAGAAGCCCATGCCGAACACCCCCTGGTAGGCACCGGCCCGCACCGGGTCGGCGAGCTCGAAGCTGAGTCCCCACGCGCCTGCCTGCGACAGGATCTCGGCGAACGTGTGCGCGATCATGCCGACGATGAGGATGACGATCGCCGCCCACGCCGGAAGGCCCGCGGCGAGCGCGTAGATCAGGCAGGCCGCGACCATGAGCCACCCTGCGATCATCGTCACCCTTCCCGCGGTCCGGAGGTCGTGTGTGCCGCGAGAGGCCCGCACCTGGAACAGCACGACCAGCGCGGTGTTGACGATCAGGAGCACCGCGAACGTGGCATCCGGGGCATTCGTGTACTCGCTGATCCAGAGCGGCACTCCGAGCTCAGCGACCCCGAACTGCATTCCGAAGATCGCCGAGAGGCCGCTCAGGAGCAGGTAGCGCGGGTCACGCCACGGCGAGCGACGGTTCCAGTCCCTGCGTTCGGCGGATGCCGCGGCCGTCGCCTGCGTGTCGATGGACCCCGTCTCCGTGAGCGAGGTCGTGACCCGACTGCGTGCAGGCGCGTCGACCGCCGATGTCAGGCGAAGGAGCGAGAGCGAGCCGAGTGCGCAGACGGCCCCCGCGCCGGCGATCACGGCCCGGTAGGCCTCGGGGGTGCCCAGCGCGAGGGCTACCGCGCCGAAGCCCGAGCCCGCCGCGATCGCGAGGTTCGTGACGGTGCGCAGCACGGCTCGGGCGTGCACCCGTCTGTCCGGTGCGAACCCTCGCGCGATGATCGCCGACCGGGCCGAGTATCCGAGCGAGTCGAAGAAGCCCGAGAGGCTGGCGAGCAGAAGCGCCGAGAGGAAATCTCCGACGAACGCATAGGCGGCGAGCAGCACGCCGCCGGCCATCTCGAAGCCGAACGCGAGGCGTCGCGCGCTCCACCGATCAGCGAGCCAGCCACCGAGCAGCGAACCCACGACACCGCATCCGCTCGACACCGCGAGCACCACCGCGGCCTGGGCGGGCGAGAGACCGATGATCTGCGTGAAGAACAGCACGGTGACCGCGAGGAAGACACCACGGCCGATGCGCGACACGGCGGTCGCTGCGACCAAAGCCCGCAGCACCGGATCGCTCAATCCGTCCGCGACGCGTGCGATGAACCCCTTCAACGGAGCGGCCGTCTCGCCCCCCGTCTCGATCTGATCTGGATCGGGGTGGGGCGAGGACACCCTTCATCCTCGCACGGCGCGCACTCGCAGCTCGCCGCACATCGGCATACGACGCGGGGAATCGGGTTAGCCCCAGTGTGCTCACTCGGTTAGCGTTGGTGGGTGGTCTCCAGCTACCTCGCCCCGAAGGGCACCCCCGTCACCCTGCTCGAGTTCGAGCACGCAGGGGCGACGCTCATCGCAGAGACCTTCGGCGAGGGCCCCCGCACGTTCCTGCTGCTGCACGGCATCGGCATGGGTCGCAGCGTCTACCTCGATGTCGTCCAGCGACTGCGGGGCCGGGTCATCGCGCTCGACCTGCCCGGGTTCGGTGAGGCACCCGAACCCGCGCGCACCTTCACCATGGAACGCCATGCCGACCTCGTCGCCGCCTATCTCCGGCATGCCGGCGAGGGTCCTGTCGTCGTGATCGGCCACTCGATGGGCAGCCAGATCGCCGCAGAGCTCGCCGCTCGGCATCCGGCGCTCGTCGAGGGCGTCGTGCTCGCCGGCCCCACCGTCAACAAAGCCGCCCGCAACGTCGCGGCGCAGGCGAGCTACCTGCTCACCGACCTGGTCGGCGAACGGCCGCTGGTGATCTGGCGTGGCGCCAGGGAGTACCTCCGGGGCGGCCCGCACCTCATCCGCAAGATCCGCGCGACCATCGTGCACCAGCCCGAGAAGGCGTTCGCGCGCATCGATCAGCCGGTGCTGGTGCTCAGAGGGGAAGACGACCCGCTCGCACCCATGAGCTGGTGCCAGGAGATCATCGACGAGATCCCCGGGGCCGATCTGCAGGTGATCCCCGATCACGGCCACGGCACGCTGATCAGCGACTCCGAGCCGGCGGCCCGCCTGATCCAGAGCTTCGCCGACAACCTCTGACTCGCCCCATCGGCGCGGCGCGTCTGCCTCAGCGCAGCGGCGGGGGTGTCGTCGGAAGCAGCAGCGCGTTGCGGCGCGACCGCGTCAGCAGCAGGACGAATGCTCCCAAACCGCCGAAGAGCACGGCGAAGACGATGCCGAACGCGATCAGGAACCCGGCGACGAGGTTCTGCTGCATGATGCTTCCGGCCACCGCGACCACCGCACCGATCACCGCAAGGCCGGCGACGCACCAGCCGACGATCATCGACGTGAGGTAACCGCGAGGCCCGGCGTGCCCTGGGCGTGGGCCGAACTTCGTCCCGAGGTACCAGCTCCAGCGAGAACCTGTCCACCAGCGGCTGGCCTGCCCCGTCACCGGATACCACCCGGCATCCGGCCCGTCGACCTCGCCGGGCAACGGCTGCACGGACGCGTCGACGAACGGCGCCGACTGCGGGGCGGGAAGTCTGCGCAGGGCGCGCGTGTGCGCGGCGCCGAGGATCCAGATCACGGCCACCGACATCAGGATCACGGGAAGCGCGAAGCTGCCCGGGCTCTGCGAGATCACCGCCGCAGTCAACTGCAGCATGGCGAGCACGAGGAACACGATTCCGAACACCAGACCCACCACCGGCGGCTCGACCGCCAGGGCATCGGGCCGCGGCTTGCCCTTGCGGACGCGATACGGCGTCCACATCACACCGTCCCACCAGCGGACGTCCGGGGTTCCCGGCACCTGATACCAGCCCATCGACAGGGTGGTCGGCGGCGCCGCCCGCTCATGTGCGGTCCACTGCACGCCGTCCCACCAGCGCTGCTGGCCGGGCGTTCCCGCGTCGTACCATCCCTGTGGTGCTGACATCGATCCGCCTCCTTCTCAGCCGGCGCCGGGCGGAGTCTGCTTCGAGTCGGCGAGTTCGTCGACGACCAGGCTGCGCTCGTCGGTCGTGCCGTTGCGATAGGCCTGCCGGCCGACGATGTGCGCCGACAGCGGGGCGGTGGCGAACTGCATCAGGACGATCGGGGCCACGAGCGCGAGCCCGATGAGGATTCCGCCGACGGTGCGCTGCGACAGGGCGATC
The DNA here is from genome assembly GCF_979258485.1 of Microbacterium sp. AC035. Lineage (NCBI taxonomy): Bacteria > Bacillati > Actinomycetota > Actinomycetes > Micrococcales > Microbacteriaceae > Microbacterium > Microbacterium sp. AC035. The sequence goes on along the minus strand of NZ_OZ409858.1, from coordinate 2,903,590 downwards.
GCGAGACAGATGAGGATCAGGCCGAGCACCTGGGGCTTCGTCGCGGCGTGCAGCCTCGACGGCACGTCACGGAACCGCAGCAGACCGACCGCAGCCGACAGGCAGAGGAGCGCACCGAGCAGGATCAGCACGAGGATGGCGACGTCGATGACGGCGTCGGGAATGGCGAGACCGAACACGTTCATGGGGTCGTGTTGTCCCTTCTGGCCACGAATCGGGCGACCGAGATCGAGCCGAAGACACCCACAGCGGCGATGATCAGCAGCACCGGGATGTTGCGGGTGTGGCCGTTGATCGCCATCTCGGCGCCGAGCACGCACATGACCTCGGTGAGCAGCACATCGGAGGCGACGGCCCGGTCGAGGATCGAGGGTCCTCGCACGATGCGGATGATCGTCAGGATGGCGGCCACCCCGAAGACGACCATGATCGCCAGCATCAGCACATTCATCGGGCACCTCCCCGGGTCGGTCCGCCGGCACGCGCCGCGCGTTCGTCGGCCTTGAGGGCACGGTACTGGTCGGGCGCGCCGAGCGCACGCACGACCCGTCGCTCCCAGCGCAGCACGTTCGCGCGCTGCGCCTCCACGTCGGCCAGGTTCCGCACTCCGATCACGTGCAGATACAGGATCTGGCGATCGCGGTCGGCCTCGACGATCAGCGATCCGGGGACCAGCGACGACACCACCGACACGTGGGTCATGATGAGGTCGTCGGCGTACTTCAACGGCACCGCGATGATCGCCGCGCCGGGCTGACGGCGGAAGTCGAAGACCTGCGCCGTGACCGAGACCGCTCCCCGAAGGATCGCGAAGAGGAACTGCACCACGAACAGCGCGGCGAACCAGATGTTGATGCGCCCGGAGAGCTCGACCGTCGGCAGTCGGAAGACGCGGGTGACGAACACTGCGACGACGAGGCCCGAGATGAAGGCCAGCACCGTGAATTGGCTCCACAGCAGCATCCAGAGCACGACGAGCCACGCCAGGAACGGCAGCTGCACGCGGATGTCCCGCCAGAAGTGGCGGCCGGTCTCGGTGGGGCTCATCCGTCGACCTCGTCTTCCAGCTGCACGAGGGTGACCGGGTCGAGCAGCGCCGCGCCGATGCGGTCGCACAGCGCGTAGAGCGGACCGGCGAACACGGTGAGCGCGATGGTCACGCCGACCATTCCGGCGGTGGCGACGGTCATGATCTTCGGGATGCGGCGACGCTCCTGCTGCTCGTCGGCGGCCGGGGCGTTGCCGAGGTACGAGATGCGACCCTCGGTCTCGGTCGAGTCGTCCTCCTCGCGCCAGAACGCGAGGTTCCACGCGCGCATCAGCGCGTAGAGGGTGAGCAGCGAGGTGACGATCCCACCGAAGATCAGCACGATCATCAGCGGCGTGCCCACGGATGCCGCGGCTTCGAACAGCGCGAACTTTCCGATGAAGCCGGAGAACGGCGGCAGTCCACCCAGGTTGATCGCGGGGATGAAGTACAGCACCGCGATCACGGGCGCGACCTTGAGCAGACCCTTCACCCGGAGGATCGAGGTGCTGCCCGCCCTGCGCTCGATGAGACCGACGGCGAGGAACAGCGTCGTCTGCACGATGATGTGGTGGACGATGTAGTACACCGTCGCGCCGATCGCCGCCGGAGTCGCTATCGCGAGACCGAAGATCATGTATCCGACATGGCTCACGAGCGTGAACGACAGGATTCGTTTGAGCTCGGCTTGCGCCACGGCGCCGAGCACACCCACGATCATGGTCGCCAACGCGATGATCAACAGCACGGTGTCGATGCTGTTCTCGGCGAACAGCTGCGTCTCGGTGCGGATCAGCGCGTAGACGCCGACCTTCGTGAGCAACCCCGCGAACACCGCGGTGACCGGCGCAGGGGCGGTCGGATACGAGTCCGGCAGCCAGAACGACACCGGGAAGATCGCGGCCTTGATGCCGAAGGCGATCACGAGCATCAGGTGCAGCACGAGCTGCGTCTCCTGCGGGAGCTCGGTCATGCGCTCGGCGATCTGCGCCATGTTCACGGTGCCGAGAGCGCCGTAGATCATCGCGATCGAGGCGAGGAACAGGATCGACGAGACCAGTGAGACGACGATGTAGACGGCACCGGTGCGGATGCGGGACTCGGTGCTGCCGAGAGTTATCAGCACGTACGACGCCACGAGCAGGATCTCGAAGCCGACGTAGAGGTTGAACAGGTCGCCCGCGATGAAGGCGTTGAAGATGCCCGCGGCGAGGATCAGGTACGACGGGTTGAAGATCGAGATCGGCGTCTCATCGGTGCCGTCGGCCGCCCCCTGGCCGATCGAGAAGAGCAGAACGGCGAGCAGCACGATGCTCGAGATGAGCACGAGGAGAGCGGCGAGCCTGTCGACGTAGAGCACGATGCCGAACGGCACGGGCCAGCCGCCGACCGAGACCGCGAGCGGCTCTCCGGCATCGACGACGACCAGCAGGACGGCCGCGATCACCGAGACGATCGCGAGCGTCGCGACGGTGACGAAGGCCTGCAGGCGCGGATTGCGACCGAAGATCAGGGTCACGGCCGCGCCGAGCAGCGGCAGGGCGACGAGCAGCGGGACGAGGGCGCTCATCGGCGGTCCTCCCCGTCGTCGGTGTGCTCAGGTGCGCTGTCATCGGATGCCGTGTCTACCGCCGTGTCGCGAGCGGCGTCCGCGGCGTCGGTCTCGTGGGCGTCGGCCGCGTGGGTGTCGGAGTCCGTCCGGAATGCCGACGAGTCCCCCGAGTCCTCTGCGGCGCCATCGTCAGGCGGGGCCGATTCTCCGTCGAGGACGGATGCACCCGCTCCGGCATCCACGTCCGCTTCCGCATCCGCATCCGAATCCGTGGGCGCGGTGCGGGCCGCCGTCGGCCGGTCGGTCGGGGCGTCGTCGTGGATCGACGGGTGGTCGCGCATGTGCAGCACGGTGATCGGCGACGTCTGCACGCCGACGAAGTCGGTGGTCGCCTCGTCGTCTGCGGCGTCGGCCTCGTCGTCCATGAGGTCCTCGTCGGCGTCGGTGCGCTCGCGGAGGGCGATGTCGGCCTCGTCGTCCTCGACGGTGTCGGCCTGACCCAGCTGCCACGAGCGGTAGATGAGCGCGAGGAGGAACGCGGAGACGGCGAAGGTGATGACGATGGCCGTGAGGGTGAGCGCCTGCGGCAGCGGATCGCTCAGCTCTCCTTCTGTGCCGAAGAAGGGAGCGTTGCCCGGCACGCCCATCACGATGAGCAGCAGCAGGTTCGTGGCGTTGCCGAGCAGCAGGAAGCCGATCAGCACACGGGTGAGACTGCGCTCGAGCATCGCGTAGACACCGCAGGCGAACAGCACGGCCATGATCACGATCAGGGTCAATGAGACATCCATCAGATGCTCACCCCCCGTTCGCGGAATTCCTGCGCCTGACGGTCGACCTCAGCGCCGAGGCTGCGCAGCACGTCGAGCACGAGGCCGATCACGACGAGGTACACACCGACGTCGAAGATCGTCGAGGTGACGAACTCCATGTGGCCGATGCCGGGGATCTCCCACTCCCAGAAGTTGCTGGTGAGCGGGGCGAGGCCGAAGAACAGGGGCACGACGGCGGTGCCGACGGCCAGGATCAGACCGGCGCCGAGCAGTCGGCCGGCGTCCGTGGGCGCGGCCGCGCCGAGCTCCCAGCGTCCGCCGGCGACGTAGCGCATGACGAGCGCCATGCCCGCGACGAGTCCGCCCGCGAAGCCGCCTCCCGGAAGGTTGTGGCCGGAGAAGAGCAGGAAGATCGACACGACGATGATCGTGTGGAAGAGGATGCGGACGATCACCTCGAGCAGGATCGACCGGTTCTCCGGGTTCATCTTCGGACCGCCGACGAGCCACGCGCGGGGGCTGCTCTCGTTCTCGTCGGTCTGGAAGCGCACGCCCTCGGTCGTCTCGACCAGGGGACGGCTGAGGGTTCGACGGCGCCGTGCCTTGGGCAGCGTCTTGGTCGCGGACAGCATGTCGGCGCGGTGCGTGACGAACACGAGCGACGCCACGCCGGTGGCTGCCAGCACGAGCACCGAGAGCTCGCCCATCGTGTCCCAGCCGCGAAGGTCGACCAGCGCGACGTTGACGACGTTCTTCCCATGGCCGATCTCGTATGCGAGCTTCGGGAACGCCGCCGAGATCGGGTCCGCGACACGCGACTGGGTCGCGACGACCGCGACCAGGGCCATGGTGAGCCCAACTCCGACACCCAGCAGCGCACGGGGGATGCGGCCGACGGAGGCGTTGTGCTCGCCCATCCGCGCGGGCAGTCGACGCAGCACGAGCGCGAAGGTCACCATCGTCACCGTCTCGACCAGGATCTGCGTGAGTGCCAGGTCGGGGGCGCCGCTGGTCGCGAACAGCACGACCATCCCGAGGCCGGTGATCGAGACGAGCACCACCCCGGTGTATCTCTTCTGCGCCCGAACGGCCATGATGCCGGCGGCGGCCATCATCGGCGCGACCACGAGCTGCGCGGGGGTGTGCCAGGCCGAGAGCTGGAAGCGGTCGATGTCGCTGGCGACGAGAGCCGTGATCTCGGCAGCGACGAAGACCACGAAGATCGTGCCGACGTAGACCGGAAGCGAGCCTCGCTGGGTGAGCGTCGTGCTCAGCACCGAGAGCCTGTCGACGCCGCGCATGACCAGGTAGTAGACGTCTGCCGCAGTGAAGCGGATCATCCGCGCCTTGCGATCCCAGCCGGTGCGCAGCGTCAGGAGGAAGACCCCGGCACCGAGCAGGATCGACAGGATCGAGATGCCGAGGGCGGGCTCGAGACCGTGCCAGAGGGCGAGGTGCCCCGGCCCCTCGGCAGCGACCCCTTCGGCGTCGAGTCCAGGCGTCGCGGTGAGTGCGTAGCCCTGCAGCGCGACGTCGAGAGCCGGGGCTCCGATGCCTGCCGCGAGCGTGAGGCCGGCGAGGATGATCGGCGCCGAGAGGAATCCGACGGGCGGGTCGGGCCATGCGGTGTCCGGCAGGCGATCGCCTGCTGCGTCGCGCTTGGTCCAGAAGGCACCCCAGAGGAAGCGGATGCCATATGCCGCAGTGAGAATGGATCCGATGCTGACGCCGATGATGGCGACGAGTCCCCACGGCGATCCGTGCAGCGCGTCGTCGAGGAGCGCGGTGAGCGTGGACTCCTTGGCGACGAATCCGAGGGTCGGCGCGATCCCGGCCATGGACGCGATGGAGATGAAAGCCGCAGTCGCCATGACCGGCGCCTGACGACCCACGCCACTGAGCTCGGTGATGTCACGCGTCGACAGCTGTCGGTCGATCACACCGACGATCAGGAACAGCGCCGACTTGAACAGGGCGTGCGCGATCACGAGCGCGAGACCGGCCAGGGCGCTCGCCTGCGTGCCGTAGCCGATCACGATCGAGAAGAAGCCGAGCTGGCTGACGGTGCCGAAGGCGAGGATGCGCTTGAGGTCGGTCTCTCGCAGCGCCTGGATGCCGCCGAGCAGCATCGTCACGATTCCCAGCGAGATGATGATGGGGCGCCAGGGTCCGGTGAACGCGAAGATCGGTGCGAAGCGCGCGATCAGATAGATGCCGGCCTTCACCATCGCCGCCGCGTGCAGGTAGGCGCTCACAGGGGTGGGTGCGGCCATCGCGCCCGGCAGCCAGAAGTGGAACGGGAAGATCGCGGACTTGCTGATCGCTCCGACGAGCAGCATCACCACGGCAGCATCGACGATCGCCCCGGTGGGCGCGATCTCGAGGATCTCGCGGATGCTCGAGGTGCCGGCATCGACGACCAGCAGCACGACACCGACGAACATCACGAGTCCACCGAGAGTCGTGACCAGCAGCGCCTGCAGGGCGGCTCGACGACTGGCGGCGCGGCGTCGGTAGTGGCCGATGAGGAGGTACGAGAGGATGCTCGTCACCTCCCAGAACATGACGAGCATGACCAGGTCGTCGGTCAGGACGAGGCCGTACATCGCCCCGGCGAAACCGAGCAGGACTCCGGCGAACTGGCCGATGCCCGCGGAGTCGTCGTGGAAGTACCAGCGGCAGTAGAGCAGCACGAGGGCGCCGACGCCGGTGACGATCAGGGTCAGCACCCAGCCGAGCACGTCCATGTTCATGGACAGGTTCAGCCCGAGCTGCGGAATCCACGCGACCGAGACGAAGGGTGTCGGACCGTCGAGCACCTGGGGGGTGAGGACGAGGGCGTGGATGAATGCCGCGGCGGGAATGAGAGCTGCGATGGCGAATGCCTGAGACCCCAGCCAGCGCACCAGAACGGGCATCAGGAGAGACCCGAGAAGGAACACGGCGAGGAGCGTCAGCATATACGCGGCTCCTCAAAGCTCGTCGGCCGGTGGCGGCGCAGGCGGGCGGGCGGGTGTAGGTATCGAGTTTACCTTGATATTCTGCGCTTCAGGGTCGATCATGTCGGCGCCGACTCACGCAAATGGCCGGTTTCGCCCGGAATTTCGGGCACTTTGCGCGATTCGAATCCGTGGATCAGGTCATTCGGACGGGTTGTTCCCGGTGCACCTCGTGGTGCCATCCTGGTCGACAGGGGCGGATGCCGCGGCACCCGTCGCGGTACCTCTCGCCCCGCCGGACAGAAGGAAGTCACCCATGCGCATCGCCCTGCACTCCGAGATCCGCGACGGCGCGATCGACGACTACCGCACGAACCACGCTCGCATCCCCGATGCCCTCGCCGCGACCTTCTCGCGCATCGGCATCCACGAGTGGACCATCTGGCGGTCGGGTCACCGCCTCTTCCACCTCGTCGACTGCGACGACTGGGATGCTGCGGTCGCGGCGTTGAAGGACGACCCCGCCGATCACGCGTGGCAGTCCGACATCGGCCGTTTCGTCGAGCTGTTCCGCGACGCCGACGGCGCCGAGGCTACCGCTCCTCTCGAACAGATCTGGGATCTCAGGTCGCAGATCGCCTGATCGACGCGGAGTCCACGGTCTTCTCCGGGGCCGTGGCAGAGTAGCCCCGTGACGCGGGCGTGGGTGCGGGAGCTGGCTGGCTGGCTGAGCGCTGCCGCCGTGTCACTCGCGACGACGTCGGCGGTCGCGTCGTCGGCCCGCGCCGATCTGCTGTTCCGCGACGGTGACTCGATGGTCGTGGCGCTGATCGCCCGCTCGCTGCTCTCCGGAGAGCCCCTCGACTGGGCGATGTCGAGCGTGCTGTTCCTGCCGGAGTCCGCGGCTTTCACCGCTCTCGACGCGGCGTTGCCCCTGGAGGCGAACGCCCTCTTCGCGATCAGCGCGATCGTCAACCTCCTCGCTCTCTACGCGGCCATCCGTCTGGTTGCCGGTCGCGCCCGCACGGGAATGGCGCCGGTGGCCTGGTCCGTGGTCGCCCTCGCGGTGTTCGGCGTGCTCTCGATGACCGATGTCTCGGCATCGCGTGAGGCGATGGACCTCGCGTCGCTGCAGCTGACGACCACCTATTACTCCGCGACCGTCGTCGGCGTCGTCGTGACGATCGGGATCGTTCGACGCATGGTCGACATCAGCGAGCTCAGAGCGTCGCCCTTGATCGCACTGGGCCTCGTCGCCCTCGTCTCGACACTCTCGAACCCGCTCTACGCGGTGTGGGCGACGCTTCCGCTCGTGATCCTCCTGGCCATCGCGTCGATCTCGCCCCGGCTGCGCACGCGGACTCCAGTGATCATCGTGGTGCTGCTCGCCGGCACCACGCTCGGTTTCCTCTCACGTATTCCGCTCTCGGCATGGATCACGAAGACCGGCATCGGATATGTGCAGCCCGCGCAGTGGCATGAGTCGATCGACTACTACGCGCGGCTCGTCGGCGAACGATTGCAGAGTCCTCTCGGGGTGCTCGGGATACTCATCACCGCTGCGCTCCTCGTCATGGCCGTCGTGCGAACCGTGCGGCCGCGCCACCCCGGCTCGCGGCTGGTCGCCGCCATGGCCTGGGTCTCGCCGGTCATGGTCGTGGTCGGGGCCATCGCGTTGGGGACCCATGCGGCGCGCTATCTGCAGCCGTTCGCCTTCGCTCCGGTGCTCGCGCTCGTCGCCCATCCGCAGGCCCTGCGGGTCGGCGAACGTGTGCGTCGAGCCGCGGCGGGGCTGACCGCGGTCCTGCTCCTCGTCATCGGCGGGGTCAGCATCCCTCGACTAGCGGATGCCGCCACCCGCCCCGACGCCGATCTCGCCTGCGTCGCCGACTGGGTCGACGCCTCCGGTCGCACCGGGGCCGGGCAGTTCTGGACGGTGCGCCTGCCCAAGCTGCATCTCTCCGACTCCTCGCGACTCGTGCAGGTCGATCATCAGCTCAATGCGTACGCCTGGCTGGTGAATCGCACGGACTTCGCGGTCGGCGAGGTGTCGTTCCTCGTCGAGGATTCGCAGACCGTGCCATGGGATCTTCCGCAGGATGTTCTCCCCGCGAGGGTCGTCGACTGCGGTCGGTATTCGATCCTCGACCTGGGTACCGAGACGCTGCCGTTGGGCCCGCAGCGCTCCTGACGCCTGAGCACGCTCGATCCGGGAACGACGCGCACCCGTTTCGCCCCACCCGCGCGAGTCCCGCCTGCTCAGCGAGCGGGCGCCGCCGTGGTCGTGCCCTCACGGAATCGGCAGGTGAGGTGCAGCGTGAGGCCAGGCTCTCCCTGCAGCATCCGCGCGACCTGCTCTCCCGCGGCGCGCCCCTTCTCGACCGCCGGCTGCACACTGGTCGTCAACACGAGGTCGCCGAGCCCATCGGCGGCGATGCCGTCGAATCCGGCGACCGACAGGTCTTCGGGCACGCGCAGCCCGAGCTCCTCCGCCGCCCGGATGACGCCGACCGCGATCAGGTCGCTCTGAGCGAGGATCGCCGTCGGCCGCGTCTCGGTATCCGCCAGCAGCCGTCGCCCGGCGAGGAGGCCCTCGTCGATGAAGCTGCCTCCCGCCGAGATCGCCGGTGCGTCGGGAAAGATCTCGCGCATGCCGGCGAGACGATCGACCGTGACATCGACCGTCGCCTCGTCGATGCGCTCCTGCGTGACCGGGCCTCGTTCACGCCGCGTGTCGAGCGGCAGGGTGACGAGCGCCACGTCACGGTGACCGAGATCGCGAAGGTGCCGCGCGACGTCTGCGGCAGCGGCGGCATTGTCGAGCGTGATCCTCGGGATGCCCTCGCCGGCATCGCCTTCGATCACGACCACGGGCAGTCCACGACTGCGGACGATGTCGAGCGATGCCTTGGCGCGTCCCGAGCATCCGATCAGCACGACCGCATCGACGGGTGCGCTCGAGAGCGATGAGCCGTCATCGCCCGGTTCGTCTCTCATCAGCAGGATGCCGGCGCTCAGGTCGGCCATCCCATCGGTGAGGCCGTCCATCATGGCGGTGGTCACCGGGTCGAGGAAGGCCGCGCGCAGATGCCCCTCGAGCACGACGGCCACGATGCCACTGCGTCCTCGGCGCAGCGAGGCCGCTCGCGGGTCTGGTCCGGCGTAGCCGAGGTCGGCGGCGGCGGCGAGCACCCGCTCCCGCGTCGCCGGCGCGACGTTGGTCTTGCCGCTGAAGACGACGGATGCCGTCGACGTCGCTACTCCCGCCTGGCGTGCGACATCGGCGATCGTCGCTCGGCGCGGGCTTTCGTGGCTCGTCATACTCCGAGGATAGCTCCCCGGGTTCCCGATCATCGAATCGATTCGATATGCTGTTCGACATGGACACGGTTCTCTCCCGATCGCAGTACGTGCGCTGGCGCACCGCGATCTTCGCGATCTTCCTCGCCAGCGGTCTGTCGATCGCGACCTGGGCGTCCCGTGTCCCCGACATCAAGCTCGCGCTGGAGGTCGACAAGGCGCAGGTCGGCATGCTGCTGCTCGGCGCGGGCATCGCCTCGATCATCGGAATCTCGACCAGCCCGGCGATCATGGCGCGCACCGGTGCACGCCTCGGCATGATGGTGTCGATCTTCACGTTCGCCTCCGGCGTCGCCCTGATCGGCATCGGCGCCAATGTGCTGGGTTCGTACTCGGTGGTGCTGATCGGTCTCGTGCTGTTCGGCCTCGGCAACGGCTGTGTCGACGTCATGATGAACGTCGAAGCCACAGCCATCGAGCAGCACTCGGGCAAGACGATCCTCCCGCTCTTCCACGCCTTCTTCAGCTTCGGCACTGTGATCGGCGCCGGTCTCGGCGCCCTGGCCGCCCAGCTTCAGATCAACGTCTTCACACATACGCTCGTCGTCGCAGTGGCGATCGCCACCATCGGAATCATCAGCATCGCCAGCGTCCCCCGCCGTGCGGAGGCACTCGACCCGACGACGAATGACGGCGAGAAGGTGCACTGGCGCGAGCGGATGCACGTCGCGATGTCGGCCTGGCGCGAGCCGCGCACCTACGCGATCGGCGTCGTGATGCTCGGCATGTCCTTCGCCGAGGGCGGCGCCAACGACTGGCTGGCGCTCGGCGTCGCTGAGGACCACGGCGGCGGAACCGCTCTCGGCGCTGCGGCCCTCGCCACGTTCTCGGTCGCGATGACCGTGGTCCGCGTGTTCGGTGGCCCGCTGGTCGACCGGTTCGGCCGCGTGGCAGTGCTGCGCATCCTCGCGGTGGCCGCAGCATCCGGCATCCTGCTGTTCATCCTGGCGCCGAGCCTGCCGCTCGTGTTCGTGGGCGCGGCTCTGTGGGGCGTCGGTGCCTCTCTCGGCTTCCCGCTCGGAATGTCCGCCGCGGCTGACGACCCCGCCAAAGCGGCCGCGCGCGTGAGCGCCGCGGCGACGATCGGCTACATCTCCTTCCTCGGAGGCCCGCCCGTGCTCGGCTTCATCAGCGAGCACATCGGCCTGCTCAACACCCTCTACATCCTGGTCGGTCTCGTCGTGCTGTCCGGCCTCTTCTCCGGTGCCGCTCGCCCGCTGCGCAAAGACGAGATGTCGACGCCGCCCGTCACCGCGAACTCAGCCTCGTAGATCAGCGGGCGACAAGCAGACACGGTGCCGGGCCTTCGAGTCGGGCAATGGCGATCTTCACCTCTCCGAGCTCGGACCGCACCCCCTTCACCTCAGCCTCCATCCGATCGAATCTCGCGTCGACACGATCGAACATGACGTCCACCTTCTCGAACCGCGCGTCCATGCGCTGCTCGGACTTCTCGAACCGCGCATCCATGCGCTGCTCCGACTTCTCGAACCGCGCATCCATACGCTGCTCCGCCTTCTCGAACCGCGCGTCCATGCGCTGCTCGGAGATCTCGAACCGCGCATCCGTGCGCGTGATCATCCATCCGAAGCCTGCGGCAAGCCCCAGCAGCGTCGTCGCAACGGTCACGATCATGGTCACCAGCTCTGTCGACACCGTCATCTCCTCATCCTTGACCCGTCCGCCCAGAATGTCAGGATCCAGTCCGATGGAATCGACGACGGGAGTCGATCCGCCGCAGATGTGGAAACTTCGCCGCTGACGCTGACATCAGCAGAACGAGTCGACCCGACGAAGTAGGCTCGACGGGTGCGTCTCGTCATCGCCCGCTGCTCCGTGGATTACACGGGCCGGCTCAATGCCCACCTCCCGCTTGCCACGCGTCTGCTCGTGCACAAGGGAGACGGGAGTCTGCTCGTGCACTCCGACGGCGGCAGCTACAAGCCGCTGAACTGGATGAGCCCGCCCTGCTCTCTCGCCTCCGAAGCGCCAGGAGAAGAGGAGTCGATCGCCGGCGTCACCGAGGTGTGGCGCGTCACGCACAAGAAGACCGGCGACGCCCTTCGAGTGCAGATCTACGAGATCCTGCACGACACCAACCACGACCTCGGCGTCGACCCCGGGCTGCAGAAGGACGGCGTCGAGGCGGACCTGCAGCGGCTCCTCGCCGAGCAGGTCGAGCGCATCTCGGATGGCGCGACGCTGGTGCGCCGCGAGTACCCGACGGCCATCGGCCCGGTCGATCTCCTCGTGCGGGATGCCGACGGCGCGGCCATCGCGGTCGAGATCAAGCGCCGCGGCGACATCGACGGCGTCGAGCAGCTCACCCGCTACCTCGAGCTGCTGGGTCGCGACCCGCACCTCGCCCCCGTGCAGGGCGTCTTCGCCGCTCAGGAGATCAAGCCGCAGGCGCGTGTCCTCGCCGAGGACCGCGGCATCCGCTGCCTCGTGCTCGACTACGACGACATGAAGGGCATCGAGTCCGGCATCCCCCGTCTCTTCTGAGGCGAGCTGCACAGATGTTCACCGCGTTCGGTCGCGTCGTGCACTGCCCATAGGCTGGAAGACATGGCTTCCTCCCCCTATTCGTGCGTGCTCTGGGACGTCGACGGCACCATCGCCGACGCGTCGGTCGGCATTCTCCGCCGCCTGAATGTCGCCCTCACGCACTTCGGACACCCTGCTCCCACGCGCGAGCAGCTGGTGCACTGGATCGGGCCGCCGATGTTCCAGTCGTTCCAGGCGCAGGCGGGCATGACGCCCGAGCAGTCTGCCGAGGCCGTGAGCTTCTACCGCACGCTGGGCAAGGCCGACGGCTACACGACCGATGTCGCCACCTATCCCGGCGTGCCCGAGATCATCCGCGATCTGCACGCCGCCGGTGTTCCGCAGGCGACCGCGAGCTCGAAGCCCGAGATCCAGGTCGACGCGATCGTCGACTTCTTCGAACTCCGCCCGTACTTCCTGACGACCGTCGGCGCGACGCCGGACGAGTCGACCCTCGCGTCGAAGACCGACATCGTGGCGGAGGCGCTGCGCCGCCTGGCCGACCGCGGCGCCGACGTCTCGCGGCCGGTGCTCATCGGCGACCGTCACCACGATGTCGAGGGCGGCAACGCCAACGGCGTCCCGGTGATCTTCGTCGAGTGGGGCTTCAGCGACACGCATGAAGGCGATGAGGCGGCCTTCCGCGCAGCATCCCCCGAAGAGCTGCGCGGCCTTCTTCTGAACTGAGCGGACGACCTCGGCGGCGACCTGCCCCGCGAGCACCCGGCCCGCCGCGTCAGGCGGACTTCGCCGCGTGGGGCGGAGCCTCCGCGCGACAGCATCCGCCCATCAGGGAGTTCTCCGCCCGACAGGGCACCGCAACCGAACCGAGCCCGGGGGCCTCAGGGCCCAGCCACGGCCTCGACACCCCGGAAAGCACAGAACTCCCCGCCGAAGGTCGCAGCGAGTGCGTGCCTCCGGTCGGGGAGTTCTATGACGTCCGCTCTCAGAGCGGACGGATGTTCTCAGCCTGCAGGCCCTTGGGGCCCTGCGCCACGTCGAACTCGACTCGCTGATTCTCTTCAAGAGAGCGGTAGCCGGATGACTCGATGGCGGAGTAGTGCGCGAAAACGTCAGCGCCGCCGTCGTCGGGGGAGATGAAGCCGAAGCCCTTCTCCGAGTTGAACCACTTAACCGTGCCCTGGGTGCTCATGTACTGCCTGTTCTGCTGGAAAGAAGCCGACGCAGGATGCCCCGACGTGCTCCACGCTAGTGGAGCACGCGCTGAGCGGAAGTCCCGAGGTCAGCCCGTAACCCAAATGTTGCACGAGCGGTCATCTGCGGTCATACGAGGCCGCGACGAACTCCCCCAGAAAATGGTGTGGCCCTCACCGCGGGGGGAGCGATGAGGGCCGAAGACGACCGGAGGGTGCGTCAGATTCCAGCCTAACCCCTACGGCACGCGTTTGTCCCCCATTTGGGGGACAAATTCGAAAACTTGTGAGAAGGGGACAAACGACAGCGGCCCTCTCGAGCAGTCCGTTGGGGACAGAACTACTCGAGAGGGCCCAATCGCATGCACGAATCGCCTTTGCCTCTGGGGAAGGCAGCCCGTCTCTGGGGAAGACGGAGACGATCAATCCCCTGTGCACGCACTTTCACCCTAGGGGAGGCGGTCGGATCCCGCCAAGGGGGATTGACGATCGCGGTCATCAGTGATCCGGACGGAACGGAGTCGCCGAGTAGCCTGGTGCGGTGACCATGCTGAACAAGGACATGACCCTGTGCATCTCGCTGTCTGCACGCCCGAGCAACAACGGCACGAGATTCCACAACTTCCTCTATGAAGAGCTGGGCCTCAACTGGATCTACAAGGCGTTCGCTCCGACCGACCTCGGGCAGGCGATCGCCGGCGTGCGGGGGCTCGGCATCCGTGGCTGCGCGATCTCGATGCCCTTCAAAGAGGAGGTCATCGCGCTCGTCGACCGCATGGACCCCTCCGCGACCGCCATCGACTCGGTGAACACGATCGTGAATGACGACGGCGTGCTCACCGCCTACAACACCGACTACAGCGCGATCGCCCAGCTGATCGAGCGCAACTCCCTCGACCCTGCGGCATCCGTGCTGCTGCGCGGCTCGGGCGGAATGGCCAAGGCCACGGCCGCGGCCTTCCGCGATGCGGGATTCGCGCGTGTGACGATCGCCGCTCGCAACGAAGAGCGCGGTCGGGGCCTGGCCGACCTCTATGGGTTCGCCTGGACGGCTGATGCGGATGCCGTGACTGCCGACATCATCGTGAACATCACGCCGATCGGCATGGCGGGTGGGGCCGACGAGCATGCGCTGTCGTTCACCGACGAGCAGATCGCGGCGGCATCCGTCGTGTTCGACGTCGTCGCCCTGCCTGCTGAGACCCCGCTGATCGCGGCGGGGCGCGCAGCCGGGAAGACCGTGATCACCGGAGCCGAGGTGGCGACCCTGCAGGCGCTCGAGCAGTTCGTGCTCTACACCGGCATCCGGCCCGCGGCAGCTCAGGTGCAGGCGGCCGAGGAGTTCATGCGGGCGCAGTGAGCACCGCGCCCGCATGGCATCGGACAGCCGTCAGCCGTTGAACTCGGCGGGGTGCGGGCCGGTGCGGCCGTCGCGCTCGAGAAGATCGACCGCGGCGAGCTCGTCGACGGTCAGCTCGAAACCGAACACGTCGAGGTTCTCGGCGATGCGGGCGGGGGTGACCGACTTGGGGATGACGACCCGACCCTGCTGCAGATGCCACCGCAGGACGATCTGCGCGGGCGTCCTTCCATGGCGGGCAGCGATCTCGACGAGGGAGACGTCGCCGAGCACGGCACCCTGCGCGAGCGGGCTCCACGCCTCGGTGATGACCCCCCGCTGAGCGTTCGCCTCGGCAACCGCACGGTTCTGCAGCGCCGGGTGCAGCTCGACCTGGTTGACCGCGGGCACGACGCCTCCGTCTGAAGCGATCCGCTCGAGGTGCTCCGGCTCGAAGTTCGAGACTCCGATCGCCCGCACACGCCCGTCTGCATAGAGTCGCTCGAGGGCACGCCAGGTCTCGGGATACGTCGCCAGAGCCGGGGTCGGCCAGTGGATCAGATACAGGTCGAGGCTCTCGAGCCCCAGACGCTCGAGCGATGCGTCGTAGGCGCGCATCGTGGCGTCGAATCCGTGGTCGGAGATCCACACCTTCGACGTCACGAACAGCTCGTCGCGGGCGATCCCCGAGTCGGCGATCGCGCGCCCGACGCCCGCCTCGTTGCCGTAGACCGCTGCGGTGTCGATGCTGCGGTATCCGGCGTCGAGCGCTGCGGCGACGGCATCCGTCGTCTCGGCATCGGGCACCTGGAACACGCCGTAGCCGAGCTGCGGCATGTCGATGCCGTTGTTCAGGGTGACTGTGGGGATGGTGGGAGCGTGCATGCGTGGTTCTTTCTCTCTGCGGGTCGGTTCGGTCAGGCGGCGACGGTCTGGAGCGTGCCTGTGGCTGCCGGCGCGGGCCGACGTGCGGTGACTACGGCGATCACCATGACGACCAGAGCGGATGCGGTGATCGCGGCGCCGATCCAGATGGGCGAGGTGTAGCCGAGGCCTGCCGCGATGCCGAGGCCGCCGGCCCATGCGCCGAGGGCGTTGCCCACATTGAATGCGCCGATGTTCGCGCCGGAGGCGAGCGTCGGCGCCCCTCCTGCGTAGTGCATGATGCGGCTCTGCAGCCCCGGCACCGTGCCGAATCCGAACGCGCCCATCGCGACGAGGATCGCGATCGTCGCGGGCTGCGACCCGGAGAAGAATCCGAACAGCACGAGCACGACCACCAGCGCCGAGATGAAGATCAGGAGGGTGCGGTCGATCGAGCGGTCGGCCAGGCGTCCGCCGATCCAGTTGCCCGCGACGAGCCCGGCGCCGAAGAGCACGAGCAGCCACGGAACGGAGGTGTCGGCGAATCCGGTGACGTCGGTGAGCGTGTAGGCGATATAGGTGAACGCGCCGAACATGCCGCCGAAGGCGAGGGCGGTGACGATGAGCGAGAGCCACACCTGGCCGGATCGGAAGGCGCGGAGTTCGCTGCGCAGGCTCACCTGCGCGCCGGACTGCTTCGGAGCGGTGACGAGCAGCGCGATGCCCGCGAACGCGACGACGCCGATGGCCGAGATCACCCAGAACGTCGAACGCCAGCCGAACTGCTGGCCGAGGAACGTGCCGAAGGGGACGCCGAACACGTTGGCCGCCGTGAGCCCGGTGAACATGATCGCGATCGCCCGCGCCTTCTTGTCGGGGGCGACGAGCTCGGCCGCGACGACCGATCCGATGCCGAAGAATGCACCGTGGCACAGGGCGGCGATGATGCGGCCGATCATGGCGACGGTGTAGTCGGGGGCGAGAGCCGTGATCGCGTTGCCGACGATGAACAGCACGACGAGGCCGAGCAGCACGGGCTTGCGCGGCAGCCTCGTGGTGGCGGCGGTGAGACCGAGAGCGCCGACGACGACGCTCAGCGCGTACCCCGAGATGAGCCAGCCGGCGGTGGCCTCGGTGACGCCGAAGTCGGTGGCGACCTCGGGCAGCAGGCCCATGATCACGAACTCGGTGAGTCCGATCCCGAAGGCGCCGATGGCGAGTGCGATGAGTCCGAGTGGCATGGGTGTGCTCCGTGGTCCTCTGCTAAAGTAGTTGCAGACGCGGGATATTGCGTCCGACGGATAATCATTGCACACGCAACTATCCAGCGCAAGCAACTACTTCGGAGGTCACTGTGGGCATCTCAGACGACGCTGTCGAGATCCGCGCGCGCGGCTGGCGCACGCTCGCCGCACTGCACGGCATCATCGAGGCCGATCTCGAGAAGGCGCTCGGGGCGTCCGCAGGCCTCTCGGTGGTCGAGTACACGGTGCTCGACGCCCTCAGCCGGCAGGACGGCTGGCACATGCGGATGCAGCAGCTCGCCCGTGCGACGGCGCTGAGCCCGAGCGCGACGACCCGACTCGTCACGCGCCTCGAAGACCGCGGGCTGCTCACGCGCATCCTCTGCGCCGACGACCGCCGAGGCATCTACACCGAACTCACCCCGGCCGGTCTGGCTCTGTATGAGCAGGCGCACCCGATCCACGACGAGACACTCGAACGGGCCCTCGCCGAGGCGGTCACGCAGCCCGAGCTCGCGCCCGTCGTGCACGCACTGCAGGCAGTGACCGTCGACGCATAGTCCCCGGCGAGGGGTCCGAGGTCACGCGTCGCCCGCGACATCAGACCTTCCGCCGAGTGACGTTCGGCGTCAGCCGGCGGTCGAGAGTCGAACGGAGGGTGAGGCGCCCTCCCAGTCGAGAGGCAGAGCGGCGAGACCTCGGTAGATGAAGAGGTCGTCCCAGCCGTGGAAGACGAGCACATCGCCATCGGGTGTGGAGACGACGTCCTGACCTCCCGGACCGAGGTAGCGGTCGTCAGTGGACGACGTGGAGAGGACGGGATCCGGCAGCTTCTCGAACGGCCCGAGCAGCGAAGGGGCTGTCGCCGCCCCGACCGCGTAGTCCTCGGAGCCGTAGTCGTTCGCCGAATAGAGAAGCACGTAGGTGCCGTCGCGCTTGACCAGCACCGGCGCCTCCACCAGATGTCCCTCCCAGCTCTCGGTCTGCATGACCAGTCGGGTCGCCGGCCCGGCCAGCTGGGTGCCGTCGGCCGAGACGGGAGCGATCTGGATCCAGGTGTCGAGTTCGCAGCAGTTGCCGTCGTTCTTCCACAGGAGGAACCGCGACCCGTCGTCGTCGACGAAGGCGGCGGGGTCGATCGCCCCACCCTCCTCGAGCGGACAGACCATCGGCTCCGTGCCGACGGCGACATATGGGCCCGTCAGCGTGGCGGCGGTGGCGGATCCGATGCACTGCCTCCCGGAGGCGGCGTGCTCTGCCGAGAAGTACATCACGAAGCTCCCGTCGGCCCGCTCCGACACGTCCGGTGCCCAGGTTCGCCCGGCGCTCGCCCACTCCGGAAGGTCCGGTAGCGCATCGTCCGTGGAGACGTCCCACGAGACCAGGTCGGTCGATGTCGCGAACTGCACGTTCGCGCCCTGATTCTCGGTGGCGAACGCGACGTAGACCCCGTCGCCCTCGACCACGTCCGGGTCGGCGAAGTCCTGGTCGATGAGGAACGGCGCGCGTTCCACGGCCGTCTCGGGTTCTGCGGGCGCGGAGCATCCGACGAGACCGACGCCCAGTGCGAGCAGGATGCCCGCCGCGACCGCGGGGGCGAGCCTGGCGGTATCGGTCACCCCTTGACCGCCGATCCGGCGACGGATTCGACGATCTGTCGCTGCGCGAACGCGAAGAGGATCAGGACGGGGACGGATGCGATCACCGCACCTGCCATGACGATCGCGAAGTGCGTCGAGTATGCGCCCTGCAGCTGGCTGAGTCCCGGCTGCAATGTGAGGTTCTCGGGGCTCAGCAGCACATAGACGGGCCAGAGGAAGTCGTTCCAGTTGCCGAGGAACGACAGCACAGCCAGAGTCGCGAGCGCGGGGCGAGCGAGCGGAAGCACGACCTGCACGAAGATGCGGATGTCGCCGGCACCGTCGATGCGGGCAGCCTCCTCGATCTCGGGCGGCAGCCCGACGAAGAACTGTCGCAGGAAGAAGATGCCGAAGGCGCCGGCGGCACCGGGCACCGTGATGGCCCAGATCGTGTCGAGCCAACCGAGGTTCTGCACGATCAGGTAGTTGGGGATCAGGAACACCACAGGAGGAACGAGCAGCGTCGCGATGATCACTCCGAAGACGATCCGCTTGCCCGCGAACTCGAGCCGGGCCAGCGCGTACGCACCCATCGACGCCGTCACGAGGATCAGGACGGTCTGCAGAGTCGCGGCCGCGAAGCTGTTCCACAGCCAGAGGAAGATCGGCTGCTCCCCGAGCCGAGCAGGCTCTGGTAGGCCTCGATCGAGAACGGGTCGGGCAAGGAGAACGGAGACCTGATGGCGTCGGCGTCGGTCTTGAAGGACGTGATCAGCATCCACAGCAGCGGGAGGACGATCACGAGAGCCAGCGCGATGAGGGCGGCATACAGCGCGATCCGCGCCCACGCACGGCGGGCGGACGGGCGGCGGGTGAGTGCTGTGGTCATGATGCCTTCTCGACCCTCTCGCGCTGCAGGCGGAAGTTGATCACACTGACGATCGCGAGCGCGAGGAACAGGATGTAGCTCATGGCGGCGGCCGGGGCCATGTTGTTCTGCGAGAGGCCCTGGTCGGCGATGTACATGATCACCGTCCTCGTCTCAGTGCCGGGCCCTCCCTTGGTGAGGAGGTACGACTGGCCGAACATGTTCGCCGACGCGAGGATCGTGGTCGTGGTGATGAAGGTCATCACCGGGCGGAGTCCTGGGAGCGTGACGCTCGAGAACTTCCTCATCGCTCCAGCACCGTCGAGCGCGGCCGCCTCGTAGAGGTCGCCGTTGATGCCCTTGAGGCCGGCGAGGAAGATGATCGTGTTGAGACCCATGGTCCACCAGACGGTCACGCCGACGATGGATACCCAGACCCAGGGGACGTCGACCGTCCACGGGATGTCTGCGGGCAGTCCGACAAGGCTGAGCAGGTGGTTCAGGATCCCGGACTGCGTGTCGAAGATGTAGCCCCAGATCACGCCGATGACCGCGACACCGAGAACGTACGGGGCGAAGAAGATCGTCCGGAACGTGGTGGCCGCGCGGATGCGCTGGTTCAACAGGATCGCGACGAGAAGCGGGATCACGACGAGGAACGGCACGCTGATCACGATGAAGATCCCGGTGACGCTCATCGACTTCCAGAAGTCGCTGGAGAGCACGTTGCCCGGGGTGAACAGATCGATGTAGTTCTGGAACCCCACGAATTGCTGCACGTCGCGGAACGGGCTCCAGTTGGTGAGGCTCATCCAGATGCCGAAGATCCCGGGACCCGCGACGAACGTCACGAAGAGCACGAGGAACGGCGCGAGGAACAGGTACGCGGTGAGCGTCTTGCGCCGAGAGGATGCGGAACCCGGGCGCGTTCGCGGGTGTCGCCCCCCAGCGCTGCTGCGCTGGGGGGCGACGAGGGTGGCTGTCTCAGTCACCGTACTTCGCCCGGTTCTGCTCGAGGATCTGGTCGGCCTTGGCCGCGGCGTCGTCGAGCGCCGTCTTCGGATCCTTCTTTCCGGTGAGGGCCTCGTTCAGCGCGAGGGTGATCTGTGCGTTGACCTCCGAGATCCCGGGAGAGACGGTCTCGTAGTGCGCGTAATCGAGCTGCTCCATGAAGGGTTCGAGGTTCGGATACGTCGACAGCAGCTCGGGGTCCTCGCGGACCGAGTTGGCGGCGGGAAGCTCTCCGGTCTCGGCCCAGCCGAGCGAGTTGTCGTTCATCCACTTCACGAAGACCGATGCGGCGGCCGTCTCGTTCGCATCCTGGCCCTTGTTCGAGGGGAACACCCAGTGGGTCGAGCTCGACCACACGGCCTTCTCCTCGCCGATCTGCGGCACGGGCGCCGGCGCCCACTCGAGATCGTCGAAAGCCGTGTTCGTGGTCTGCCAGACGCCGTTCCAGTTGAACGCCGTGTCACCGGCGATCAGCGCCTTGATGTTGCCGTCCTGTGCCACGTTCGCAGGGCTGTAGCCCTTGTCGACCATGTCGGTCATCCACGTCAGGGCCTTCACACCGGCCTCGGAGTTGAACGTCGCCTCCGTGACGTCGTCGTTGTAGAGATCGCCCCCGAACTGCCAGATCAGGCTCTGGAACTCGAACGTGCCGGTGAAGACGTACCCGTCGACCCACTCGCCCTGGACCCCGGCGCCCTTCAACGCGTCGAGTGCGGCCAGATAGGAGGCCTCATCGGTGGGGATCTCGGTGATGCCCGCCTTGGCGAGAACAGTCTTGTTGGTGAACAGCCCCAGCGGCGTCACGCTCCACGGCACGGCGTACTGGGTGTCCTGGTAGTTGCCCTTGTCGAAGACGGTCGGCGGGAAGTCCGCCGCCGCGTACCCGAGCCCGTCGATGATCTCGCCGGAATCGAGCAGCAGGTTCTGCGCCGCGTACGTGGCCAGGTCGTCTCCGTGCAGGACGGCGACATCCGGGCCCTTGCCCGCCTTGATGGCGAGCGGCATCTTCGCCGTGATGTCCGCCCACTCCTGCGGAACGGCCTTCACGGTGATGTTGTCGTGCTCCGCGTTGAACTCCTCGATGAGCTCGGGAACGATCTTGGGGGCTGCTCCACCCGTCCAGCCGTGCCAGAACGTGACCTCGACATCCGGGCCGGTGTACTCCCCGTCGCCGGAGACGGCGCCTCCGCCGGTGCCGGCGGACGCCGCACACCCTGATGCTGTGATGCCGATGGCGAGTGCGATGCCTGCACCTATCGCTCGGCGAGCCCATGGACTGTTCATGTGATTGCTCTCCTTTGAGTGACTCCGGCGCACCGGAGCGGGATGACCGGATACCCCAGCCGTGATCGCAATTTACAGCGCTGGAATTTTGTTGTCAAGGTAGTATCGCGGTTGACGACGTAGCGACCAATTGGAGACCGCATGGGTGTGCGCTTGCAGGATGTCGCGGAGCTCGCCGGCGTCTCGATGAAGACCGTGTCGAATGTGGTGCGCGGGTACGAGCACGTGAGCGCATCCACGCGGGAACGCGTGCAGCGGGCGATCGACGAGCTGGACTACCGGCCCAACCTCATGGGCAGACGCCTCGCGACCGGGCGGACCGGCCTGCTGGCGCTCGCCTTCGCGAACGTCGCCCTCCCCTACTTCGCAGAACTGTCGCGCGCTGTCTCGGCAGCGGCCGGCGCAGCAGGCTACCGGGTACTGCTCGAGGAGACCGACGGAACACTGGAGGGCGAGCGCGCCGTGCTCACCAGCTCGGAATCGGGGATGGTCGACGGCATCCTGTTCCAGCCGTCAACGATGTCGTCGGCCGAGATCTCGCGCCACCGCAGCGATCTGCCGATGGTGATCCTCGGAGAAGGGGCAGCACCCCTCCCGGTCGACCGCGTCATGATCGACAATTTCGAAGCCGCTCGTACCGCCACCGCGCACCTGGTGTCGCTGGGCCGCCGCCGCATCGGGTTCGCGGGCCACGAGCTGACCGACCTGTCATCGACCTCGCTGCAGCGCATCGCGGGCTATCAGCAGGCTCTCGAAGATGCAGGGCTGCGCCCCGACCCGCTCCTGCTGTTCCCCAGCCGCGAGATCTCGCCTTCCGGGGCGGTCGAAGGCGTCGGTCGAGCGATCGACGCGGGTGCCGAGTTCGACGGCCTCGTCTGCCGCGACGACCTCGCCGCCATCGGCGCCCTGCGTGCCCTGCACGAGCGCGGTCGCCGCATTCCCAGCGACGTCGCCGTGACGGGCTGGGACGACATCGAGCTGAGCAGGGTGACCTTCCCGAGCCTCACCACCATCGCCCCCGACCTCCACGAACTCGCTCGCCGTGCGGTCGAGATGCTCACGGAGCGGATCTCCGGATTCTCCGCGGCCGGACGCCACGAGCTCGTCGGCTACCGACTGGAGGTCCGAGAGAGTGCGCCTTTCGCCCCGGGATCCGACTCCGTGCCGACCTCCGTCTCGGATTCCGCCTAGTTTACAGCGCTGCATATTTGATGCATGCTGGTCTGCATGCTGAGAATCGATGCGTCGCCGCCCCCCACCGCGAGCCAGGGGGACGGAACCTACCCGCGTCCTCAGCTGGTCCGGACCGAATGGAGCGACCTGACCGGCCGATGGGGCTTCGCCGTCGACGACGACGACCGCGGCATCCGAGAGAGATGGTTCGCGAATCCTGCTTTCGAGACGTCGATCGTGGTGCCCTTCCCGCCCGAGTCGTCGGCGTCGGGCATCGGCGATCCGCGCCCCCATACGGCGCTGTGGTACCACCGCGTCCTCACACGCGACGAGGTTCTGGCCTCGGGCCATCGCGACGGACGACGTCTCATCCTGCGCTTCGGAGCAGTCGACTACCGCGCTGTCGTCTGGGTCGACGGGCATCGTGTCGGGTCGCATGAGGGAGGACACACGCCGTTCTCGGTCGACATCACCGACGCTGTCGAGCTCGAGAACGGGGGCCATGTCGTGGTCCGGGTTGAGGATCGGGCGACGGATGTCGCCCAGCCCCGCGGCAAGCAGGACTGGCGTGATGAGCCCCATGCGATCTGGTACCACCGCACGAGCGGCATCTGGCAGCCGGTCTGGCTCGAATCCGTTCCCTCCGGCCCGGCGATCGAGTGGATCCACTGGCGCGCTGATCTGCCGTCCGGTCGCGTGCACGCTCGCATCGGCCTCGCCGGTCCGCCCTCGGCCGAGTGCGTGGTCGAGGTCGAGCTGCGTCATGGCGACACCCTGCTGGCGTACGCCTCGAGTCTCACCCGCGAATCCGAGGTCGAGATCGACATCCCGCTGCCCGGTCAGGAGAACGGCCAGGCCTATGAGGAGCTGCTGTGGTCGCCCGAGAGCCCGCGACTCCTCGACGCCGTCATCCGGACCTCGGACGACGGAGCGCCACTCGATGCGGTGTCGTCGTACCTCGGCCTTCGATCGACCAGCGTCGATCGGCGCCACTTCCTGCTCAACGACAGACCGCGATTCGTCCGCTCAGTGCTCAGCCAGGGATATTGGCCCGACACTCATCTCGCCGCCCCGTCGGCGCACGCCCTGCGCGAAGAGGTCGAGCTCATCAAGGAACTCGGCTTCAACGCTGCCAGAGTGCACCAGAAGTTCGAGGATCCGAGGTTCCTCTTCTGGGCGGACCGGCTCGGGCTCATGATCTGGGCTGAGGCGCCCGCCGTCTTCGCCTTCACGTCGACCGCCGTCGAGCGCACGGTGCGCGAATGGCTGGAGGTCGTCCACCGAGACTTCTCGCACCCCTCGATCGTCACCTGGGTGCCGCTGAACGAGAGCTGGGGCGTTCAGCACATCGCGCACGACAGTCGCATGCTGCACCATGCTCTGGCGCTCGTGCACCTGACGAAGGCCCTCGATCCGACCCGCCCTGTCGTGTCGAACGACGGGTGGGAGCAAGCCGACACCGACATCGTGGCGATCCATGACTACGAGGGCGATGGCGACGTGATGGCTGCGCGCTACAGGGATCGGAGTGCCGTCGACGCGATGATCACGGGCCTCGGACCGGCAGGCAGGCGTCTCGTGCTCACAGGTGACGTCGACGATGCACCCGTGATGCTCACGGAGTTCGGCGGCATCTCCTTCGACGTGCACCGTACGGATCACGCCTGGGGCTATACGCGCGCCAGCTCCGACGCAGACTTCCGTGAGCGGCTGAGCTCGCTGATGACCGCGATCCACGACAGCGACGCCCTTGCGGGGTATTGCTACACCCAGCTCACCGACACGCTTCAGGAGACCAACGGCCTCGTCGGAGCCGACCGGGTCCCCAAGCTTCCCGTGGACGAGCTGCGCGCGATCATGGTGGGGCCGAGAGGGGCACAGCCGTGGGAGTGAGGATTCGCGAGAGCGCGGGCGATGCCGGCCACCGGCCCGTGCATCCCGGCTACTTCGCCGACCCTTTCGTCCTTCGCCTACCCGACGGCACTTATGCGGCGTACGGAACGAATCCGACGGCGACGTCGACCGAGGGAGTCTTCGAGGTCCTGCTGTCGGACGATCTCGACACGTGGCGCAGTGCCGGTCTGGCATTGGTGCGGCTCAGCCCTGAGTCGGGCGACGAGTACTGGGCGCCGGAGGTCTGCTTCCGCGACGGCGCGTGGTGGATGTACTACTCCGTCGGGCACGGCATCAGCGGCCATCATCTGCGCGTCGCCCGCGCGGCTGAGCCGACGGGCCCGTTCCATGATCTGGGCGTGAATCTCACAGCTGACGAGACCTTCGCGATCGACCCGCACCCGTTCCAGGACGCTGACGGGCAGTGGTACCTGTACTTCGCGCGTGACGTGCTCGACGCGGAGCGGCCCGGCACGCATCTCGCGGTCGCTCATCTGCCCGCGCCCGCGCAGCTCACCGAGGCGCGGAGCGTCCTCGAGCCCTACGCCGATTGGCAGATCTACGAACGAGCACGCCCGATGTATGACGGGACCTTCGATTGGCACACTCTCGAAGGCCCGGCTGTGGTGCACAGGCAGGAGAGGTACTGGATGACGTTCTCCGGCGGCGCATGGACGGGCGCCGGCTACGCGGTGTCCTGGGCGTCGTCAGCGAGTCCGCTCGGCCCGTGGACCGCCGCACCGTCGTCAGCGCCTCCTCTTCTCGAGTCGGGCAGCTCGTTGATCGGCCCTGGTCACAACTCGCTCTTCATCGGGCCGGACGGGTACGACCGCATCGCTTTCCATGCGTGGAACGCCGACCGGTCCGAGCGGCAGATGCACGTCGCATCCATCGACTTCGCGGCTGAGGAGCCCGGTCCTGAGCCGGAAGAGCGCGACCGGGTCTAGTCCCCGGCGAGCGCGCTCACGAACCGCTGCGCGAGACGGTCACCTGGATGCTCTTCATGAGCGGCTGGTCGCTCTGCACACTGAAGTCCTTGCGACCGATCAGCACGTTCATCTCGGGCATGTACCCGGCGGCGCTGCCACGAGGAAGGTCGTACGGCACCGCGCGGAATGCTGTCAGCATCCGTGTCGAGCCGTCTTTCGAGGTCGAGACGATGTCGACCGGATCGCCCTCGACGAGCCCCCGGTCGCGCATGTCGTCCTCGTGCAGGAACACCAGCTCTCGCAGGTTCTTCACGCCGCGGTAGCGGTCGTCGTTCGAGTAGATCGTCGTGTTCCACTGATCGTGGGAGCGCACGGTCTGCAGCACCAGGGTCTCGACCGATTCGGGGATGACGTTCGGCAGCGGCGCGAGGGAGAACTCGGCACGGCCCGACGGGGTCTCGAACACCCGCTCCCTGGCAGGCTGCGGGATGCGGAATCCGTGCCTGTCTCGGATCAGGTCGTTGAACCCCTCGAACCCGGGCAGCACCCTCGCCATCACGTCGCGGATGTTGTCGTAGTCGCCGATGTACCAATCCCACGGGGTGGTGGTGTGCGGCAGCGTGGCCTTCGCGATTCCGGCGATGATCGCCGGCTCCGACCTCAGATACGCGGATGCCGGCTGCTTGCGCCCCATCGAGAGGTGCACCATGCTCATCGCGTCCTCGACCGTCACTCCCTGCGGCCCCTGTGCCTGCCGGTCGCGCTCGGTGCGGCCGAGGCAGGGCAGGATCAGCGCCTTCTCACCGTGCACGAGGTGACTGCGGTTGAGCTTGGTGCTGACCTGCACCGTCAGCCGGCACTTCTCGAGACCCTGCGCCGTGAACGGGGTGTCGGGGGCGGCGAGCACGAAGTTGCCGCCCATGCCGACGAACACCGTGACCCGCCCGTCGTGCATCGCCTCGATGGTGCGCACGGTGTCGAGTCCGGGGTGCCGCGGCGGATCGATGCGGCAGACCTCGGCGAGGCGGTCGAGCCATGCGTCCGTCGGACGGTGGTCGATGCCGCAGGTGCGGTTGCCCTGCACGTTGCTGTGCCCGCGGATCGGAGACGGGCCTGCACCTCGACGGCCGATGTTGCCACGGAGAAGCAGCAGGTTGACGATCTCGCGCACCGTGTCGACGCCGTGCTCATGCTGGCTGACGCCGAGACACCAGCTGATGATCGTGCGGTCTGCGGCGAGGTAGACCGCTGCGGCCGCTCGGATCTCGTCTTCGGTGAGACCCGACTGCGTGACCAGCTCGTCCCACGGCGTGGCGTCGACCAGCTCGCGGTAGGCGTCGACGCCATTCGTGAGCGACCCGAGGAACCCGGTGTCGAGCACCGAAGGATCGGTGGCTGCGGCCTCGAAGACGACCTTCGACATGCCTCTGATGAGAGCGAGGTCACCCCCGGGGCGCACTTGCAGGTTCATGGTGCTCGTGCCCGTGGCCTTGAAGCGCGCCATGTCGACGAAGTCATGCGGCACGATCGTGCGGGTCGCGCCCGCTTCGACGAGCGGGTTGACGTGCACGACCTGCGCGCCGCGCTTCACGGCATCCGAGAGCGCCGTGAGCATGCGCGGGGCATTGGATGCCGCGTTGACGCCGAGGACGAAGAGCGCGTCGCACTCATCCCAGTCATGCAGGTCGACCGTGCCCTTGCCCGTGGCGATCGAGGCCTTGAGCGCGCGGCCGGAGGCCTCGTGGCACATGTTCGAGCAGTCGGGCAGGTTGTTCGTGCCGTATTCGCGCACCATCAGCTGATAGAGGAAGGTCGCCTCGTTGCTCAGACGACCGGACGTGTAGAAGGCGGCCTCGTCCGGGCTGTCGAGACCCTGCAGCTCGTCGCCGACGAGCGCGAACGCGTCGTCCCACGAGATCGGCACGTAGTGATCGGTCGCGGCGTCGTAGACCATCGGCTCGGTCAGGCGGCCCTGGTCTTCGAGGTCGAAGTCGGGCCAGGTCGCGAGTTCCGTGACGGTGTGCTCGGCGAAGAAGCGACGGTCGACCCGCTTGCGCGTCATCTCCCAGGTGACGTGCTTGATGCCGTTCTCGCAGATGTCGAGCTTGAGATTACCCGGGTCGTCCGGCCAGGCGCATCCGGGGCAGTCGTAGCCCGAGACCGGATGGTTCATCTGCAGCATGGCGAGAGGACCGGCGATCGGCTCGCGTTGATCCAGCACCACGCGCCCCACTGACACCGCCGCACCCCACCCCGCGGCGGGGTGGTCATAGGGCTTGCGAGACCAGGGTCGATCGGTGCGAGGGCCGTAGCCACCCTGGCGCGGCTCGGCGGGCATCAGCCCGAAGGCGGTTCCGGACGTTCCCGCGGGTCCCTGACTATCGAGCATGACGTGCCCCTCCTTCAGCGTGCGCGGACGGCGCGAGTGACTCGGCGCCGATATGCACCCGCTGCGCGTGCGTGTAGATGTTCATCGACCGCCCTCGGACGAACCCGATGAGCGTCACCCCGGACTCCTCTGCGAGCTCCGCGGCAAGAGACGACGGGGCCGAGACTGCACTGAGCAGAGGGATGCCGGCCATGGCGGCCTTCTGCACCAGCTCGAAGCTCGCCCGGCCCGAGACCTGCAGGACCTGCCGGCGCAGCGGCAGTCGGTCGTTCAGCAGCGCCCAGCCCACCACCTTGTCGACGGCGTTATGACGGCCGACGTCTTCGCGCAGCACGAGCAGCTCGCCCGTATCGGCGTCGAAAAGTGCAGCAGCGTGCAGACCGCCGGTCTTGTCGAACGCCGCCTGCTCGGCACGCAGCCGATCGGGGAAGGCAGCGATCTGCTCGGCCCCGACCCGGACGTCGTCATCGCAGACCGGATGCCGCGACACCGTGCGCACCGCGTCGATGCTGGCCTTGCCGCACACCCCGCACGAGCTGGTCGTGTAGAAGCGTCGAGCAGCGTCGGGGTCGGGAAGCGCGACGCCGTGGGCGAGGCTGATGTCGAGGACGTTGTACGTGTTCCCCTGGCCGCCAGTGCCTGGGCCGCCGCAGTGGATCGCCGAATGGAACTCGTCGGCCCGGGCGATGATCCCTTCGGACACGAGGAACCCCGCCGCCAGTTCGACGTCATGTCCCGGAGTGCGCATCGTGACTGCCAGCGGCGCGCCCGCGACACGGATCTCCAACGGCTCCTCGACGGCGAGCGTGTCGGCGCGACGAGTCGCACCGTCACCGAGGGTGAGCTTCAGAATCGGTCTCCGCGTCGTGATCCGCCCCACACCAGCGAGCGTACTCCGCGGTCACGGGATCGGATCGATACGTGATCGGGAGGCCGATACCTGGGTACCCTAAGCCCATGAGCGCGCCTCGCACAGCACGACGGACACCCGCCGCCCTCGCCATGGCGGCGATCGTCGCATTGGCACTGACCGCCTGCACCGGCGGTGGAGGCGAGCAGGGCACGACGAGCGACGGTGGCCAGGGATTCCCCGACGACGGCTGCACCCACATCGCCGTCGCCACCTCGTCTGAGAAGGTCAACATGCTCGACGAGCTGGCCAAGGCGTTCAAGGACTCACCGGAGCACGAAGGTCTCGAGACGTGCGCCACCGTGCGACCGACCAATGTCTCGTCCGGCAACGCGACGCGCTTCCTCACCTCCGGCGAGGACTGGCCGAGCGATGACACGTCGCTCTGGCCGACTCTGTGGTCTCCGGCATCCACCGTCTGGACCGATCGCGTCGCTGCTGCCGCGTCGCCCAGCCTCGTGGGCGAGCCGAAGTCGTTCACGCGCACTCCGGTCGTGTTCGGCATGCCCGAGCCGATGGCCACCGCGCTCGGCTGGCCGAACGCGCCCATCAGCATCAGCGACCTAGAGACCCTCTGCCAGGACCCGGCCGGATGGGGCAGCGTCGGCAAGGACATCTGGGGCGCGTTCAAGATCTCGAAGACGAACCCGAACACCTCGACGACCGGGCTCTCGACGATCCTCATGCAGTCCTATGAGGCGACGGGCAAGGCCGAAGGGCTCACCTCGGCGGATGTGGAGGCATCGGCCGACTTCTCCCGCGTGTTCGAGGAGTGCGTCATCCACTACGGCGACACGACCGGCAACGTGCTCTCGACTCTCTACGACGAGACCCAGAACGGCTCGAACGGCTCGGCCTACGTCTCGGCCGTCGCGCTGGAGGAGACCTCTCTGCTCAACTACAACCAGGGCAACCCCGACTCGCACACCGTGCAGCCGGGTGAGACCCTGACCCCGCCGAAGACGAAACTCGTCGCCGTGTACCCCGAGGGCGGCTCGATGTGGTCGGACAACCCGATCACGGTGCTCGGCGCCGACTGGGTGACCGCCGAGCAGCGCACCGCAGGTGAGGCGTTCGCCGAGTTCGTGCAGACCACCGCGGCGCAGAAGATCCTCCCGGACTACGGGTTCCGGCCGCTCGATGAATCGGTGCCGCTCGGCGACCTGTTCACCGCCAAGTTCGGCGTCGACCCCGCGCAGCCCGCCGTGACGCTGCCGAAGCCGGAGGTCGATGTGATCTCCACCGCCATCGATCAGTGGACGCAGGTGCGCAAGCCCTCGTCGGTGCTCGAGCTCATCGACATCTCCGGATCGATGGACGACCCGATCGGCGACGGTCGCTCCCGTCTCGACGGAGCGATCGAGGGCGCGCAGTCGACGCTGAATCACTTCCGCTCGACCGACGAGATCGGCGTCTGGGCGTTCACCACCGGAATCTCCTCCGACGAGGGTGAAGGCATCCAGGTTCTCCGCGACGTGACTGCGCTCGGCTCGGACGGTGAGAAGCTCGACTCGTCGCTCGACGACCTGCGCTACGCGCAGCGCAACGGCACTCCCCTCTACGACTCGGTCCTGCTCGCCTACGAGGCGATGAGCGAGCGGGCCGAACCCGGTCGCATCAACGCGATCGTGGTGCTCTCCGACGGCGAGGACACCGACTCGAGCACCTCGCTCGACTCGCTCATCGCGAAGATCGGCAAGAGCACCAAGGAGGGCGGCGACGATGCTCCGGTGCGTATATTCCCGATCGCGTATGGAGAAGGCGCGGACACGTCTGCGCTGCAGCGGATCGCGGATGTCACCGGTGGGCAGCTGTTCGACGCCTCGGATGCCGAGCGCATCGACCTCGTCTTCGCCTCCGTGATCAACAACTTCTGAGGTCCAGCGATGCCGTATCTCTCCTCATCGAACAACCCGTGGATCGAGGATGCCGTTGCGGGCATATCCGGTCAGAACATCTATGTCGATCCTGACGTGTCCGGAGGCCAGGGCCTGACGGACGCTCTCGCCGGGGTGGTTCCCGGTGACGGTTCGATCGCGGTGGTGGTGCTGCCGGCGGATGCCGCACGCGACACCCCGTACAGCACCTACATCCTCGAGCAGCTCACGGCGGGCGCAAATCAGCAGACCGTGATCGTCGCGATCGGCGACGACCTGCAGGCGGCATCGGCTGCGATCGGCGACGACGCGCTGCGCATCGCCAACGAGAACGAGTCCTCGGGTGGGAGCCTGCAGGATCAGCTCGTCGAGACGGTGCAGGAGATCTCGGCCGAGACGCCGACCTCGTCGAGCGGGGGCGACGATGTCGCCGGCGGTGCTGCGATTCCGCTGGTGATCGGCGGCGTCGTTCTCGTCGCGGCCGCCGTGACGGCCGCGGGGCTGATCGCGCGTCGCCGACGTCGCACGCCGGCCGTCTCGACGGACCCGGTGCCCGCCGGCATCCGACTGCGGGTGAATCGCCTGCGCGAGCTCCGGGCCGACTACGCGGCGGTGCCGGGCAGCCCTGTCGCCGCCGAGACGGCGGCGGGGATCGATGCCCTGGCCTCGCACGTCGAGCAGCTGTTCATCCGGCTGGATGCCAAAGCGGGTGAAGACCAGAGCGTGCTCGCCGAGGCCGAGTACTCCGACAAGCTCGCCCGCCTGGTCGCGGCCCTCGATCGCGACTACCTGTTCGACCTGCTCACGCGACCCGACCTGTGGGACGCCCCCGACGAGCGCATCGCCGAGGTGCGCGAAGCGCTGTCGGCGGTCTCCACCCAGATCGTCGACAACATCAAGCAGGTCAATGCCCGCAAGGGACTGCTGTTCCAGGTATCGCTCGACTCGCTCATCGGTCGCAGCGAGCTGCGCGACTGGGAGCGTCAGTTCAAGCAGAGCTCCGGCGACTAGTCGTCACTCAGCGCCTCGGAACGGGGGCGTCGACGACGCGGCCGTCGACGAGGTGCAGCACCCCGTGCATGCGCGGAAGGTGCACGAGGTCGTGGGTGACGAGCAGCGTCGAGGTGTTCCGTTCATCGGTGAGCCGCAGAATGAGGTCGATGATCTGAGCCCCGCGTTCCTGATCGAGAGCGCTGGTGGGCTCGTCGACCAGCAGCACGCTCGGATCGTTCATGAGGGCTCGAGCGATATTCACTCGCTGACGCTGCCCGCCCGAGAGCTGGTGCGGCCTCTTGTGACCGTGCTCGGCGAGGCCGACAGCCGAGAGCAGCTCACCCGCATGCGCGGACGCCTCCGCGCGACGGCGTCGGCTGCGCGGAGCCCCGAGCTCGTTCATGACGCTCAGCTGCTCCCGGGCAGTCAACGACGGGATGAGGTTGGGCTGTTGGAAGACGATCCCGATCCGGTCCCGCCGCAGACGCGTGGCGTCGGCCGGGCTGAGTGCCGTGACGTCGCTGCCGTCGATGAGGATCTCGCCGGAATCCGGACGCAGGAGGGTGCCGGCGACGGCGAGCAGACTCGATTTGCCGGAGCCGCTGGGTCCCGTGATGCCGGTGACGGTTCCGGGGTGAGCGGTGAGTGAGACGCCATCCACAGCGGTCACCCGCGAGTCGCCGTCGGGGAAGGTCAGGGTGATGTCGTTCAGGCGGATCATCGGTTGCTCCCGAGGGCGGTGAGGGGATCGGCGGAGGTGACGGATCGCAGGGCGAAGGCAGCACCTGCGAGACCGAGGGCGATCATGATGCCGCCCGGAAGGATCGTCGTGAGAGGGCTCAGCAGGAACGGAAGGGCGGTGCCGGCGAGCAGGCCGAGCACGGTGACCAGTCCCAGACCTATACCGATGCCCACCAGCAGGACGATCAGCGCCTGGCCCAAGGCGTCGCGGATCAGGGAACGCGTGCTCGCCCCGAGGGCTTTGAGGACGGCGACATCGCCCTTGCGCTGCATGGTCCAGACGGTGAAGAAGGCGCCGATGACGAGTCCCGAGATGCCGAAGAGCATGGCCACCATGAGCAGCAGCGATCCGATCTCGGAGCGGAAGGCGCTCAGCGCCGTCAGCGATCCGAGGGTCGTCTCGGAGATCGTGTCGTTCGCGGTGTCCGCGGCATCCCAGTCGGGAGCCCCCGTGACAGCGAGGACGGTGGCGTAGGCATCGGGGTTCCCGGTGGATGCCGAGTACGCCTGCCAGTCGTTCAGAGTCATCTGCACGACGGGCGTATGGCTGTACCAGTCATCTCCCTCGACCGTCTCGACGTCGTAGGAGACGCCGGCGATCTCGATCTGCTCTCCGACCTTCACGGCGAGCGCATCCGCGGCGGGCACCGAGAGGCGCAGCCGACCGTCCGCGGAGGGCGCACCGGCGTCGAAACCAGGCTCGACACCGAACACCGCGATCGCGGCACGGGTGTCGTCGGTCTCGGCGCGGGTCTGGCTGATGCCGAGGGGGCGCGCGTCGCTCACTCCGACCGTCGCCGCCCAGTCCTTCGCCTGCTGCTCGGTGATGGCGGAGTCCGCGAAGCTGGCCGCGCCGTCGCCGCCCGAGGGGGCGGAGAACACGATGCGATCTGCGGGAAGCGCGAGCACACCCGAGACGTTCTGGATGGCGAGGCCTCCCGTCAGTCCGCTGAGGAACCCGACGAGAAGAGTGATGAGGGCGACGACGGAGCCGATGAGGATGAATCGCCCCTTGGCGAAGCGGAGATCGCGTAACGCGACGAACATGGTGTGGCCTTTCCTGTCTCCGATGCGGCGACCATTCCACTTTCGCCGCCGGTGTCGTCCCGGTCATCGGCCACCGGGACGGGCTTTCGCACCCGGGATGAGGACGCCTCGATCGTCCTTTCGGACGATGCGGCCGCTCGGTGCGGCGGCGTAGAGTTCGATCCATGGCGCATACCGCTCTGACCCCGGTGTTCGTGGGTCTGCGGACGGGCCTTCACGTTCTCTTCTTCGCCCTGACGGGGGTCGTCATCGCCCGCGCCGCGCTCGACCCGTCGGATTCGAGCGTCTCCGCGATCGTCCTGGCTCTGATCGTCGGCGCGACGTACGCGTCGGGTCTGCTGCTCGCTCGCCTCTCGCACGGACGACGTCTGGTGTCGCTGATCTGGCTGGCTCTGCTCTCGGCGGAGTGGCTGGGCCTGCTCTGGGTGAGCGCCGATGCCGCCTACCTCGTCTTCCCGCTGTTCTTCCTGTTCCTCCATCTGCTGGGGCGCTGGGCAGGATCCGCCGCGATCCTCGCCGCGACGATCGTCGCGGTCTGCGCCCTCGGCATCCGTGGCGGATGGAGCGTCGGCGGGGTCGTCGGCCCGTTCGTCGGCGCCGGCGTCGCTCTCCTGATCGGCCTCGGCTACCAGGCCCTGGCGAGGGAGGCGCAGCAGCGCGAAGCGCTGGTCGGTGAGCTGCTCGCGACGCGCGGGCAGCTTGCCGCGCGTGAGCACGAATCGGGTGTTCTCGCAGAACGCGCCAGGCTCGCCCGCGAGATCCACGACACGCTCGCGCAAGGACTATCCAGCATCCAGATGCTGCTGCACGCCGCGGAACGCGCCGACGACACGCGCCCGGGGATCGAGCACATCCGGCTCGCGCGCGAGACGGCTGCCGCGAATCTCGTCGAGGCGCGGCGGTTCATCCGCGAGCTGACTCCTCCCCAGCTCGACGACCAGACCCTCGGCGGGGCGCTGCGCCGTTTGGCCCGCACGCAGTGGGCGACGCAGGGGCTTGACGTGCACGTGCGGGTGCCCGACACGATCGTCCTCCCCATGCACCTGCAGACGGCCCTGCTGCGCATCACTCAGGGTGCGATCGCCAACGTCATCCAGCACGCTCACGCGAAGACGGCGACCGTCACCATCGGCATAGAGAACGACCGCCTGCGCTTCACCGTCGAAGATGACGGAACCGGATTCGATGCGGAGCTTCCTGCACCGGGGACCGCCGAGAAGTCCGATTCCTTCGGTCTGCGCGCCACCGCCGAGCGAGTGCAGCAGTTGGGCGGACGACTCGAGATCGACACCGCGTCCGGTCGTGGAACGACGCTCACCGTCGACCTCCCGCTGACGGAGTTCGCATGATCCGCCTCGTCATCGCCGACGACCACCCCATCGTCCGCGCCGGCCTCACGGCTCTGTTCAGTCTCGAACCGGATCTCGAGGTGGTCGCCGAGGCAGGCACCCCCGATGAGGCAGTGGCCTGCGCCGAGCGTGAGAACCCTGACGTGGTCCTGATGGACCTGCAATTCGGCTCTCAGGCCAAGACCACCGGCGTGGATGCGACTCGACGTATCCGTGCGCTCGAGGCTCCGCCCTATGTGCTCGTGCTCACGAACTACGACACGGATGCCGACATCCTCGGGGCCGTCGAGGCCGGTGCGAGCGGCTACTTGCTGAAGGACGCCCCGCCGCACGAACTGACCGCCGCCGTGCGCGCGGCGGCCGCCGGAGAGAGCGCTCTCGCGCCCGTGATCGCCTCCCGCCTGCTCGATCGCATGCGCGCACCCCGCGTCAGCCTCAGCAGCCGCGAGATCGAGGTGCTCGAGCTCGTCGCCTCCGGGCGATCGAACAGCGAAGTGGCAGACGAGCTCTTCGTCAGCGAGACGACGGTGAAGTCGCATCTCGCGCACATCTTCTCGAAGCTCGACGTCAGTTCACGCACCGCGGCCGTCTCGGCAGCCCGCCGGAAGGGCATCCTCCGCTGAGATCTGGCCGCGCAAACTGCGGTGCTCAGATGTCGTAGACGGCGCGTCGGTGCGCGACGCGGACTACCGTCACGAGCACCTGCTCGTCGATGACCTCGTAGAGCACTCTGTAGTCGCCGATTCGCACTCGCCAGGCGTTGTCGTAACCGGCCAGCTTGCGACACCCGTGCGGACGCGGGTCTCGCTCGAGCTCGGCGACCCCGGCGAGGATCCGTCGACGGATCTGCGGGTCGAGCTTGCGGACCTCTCTGGCTGCGGCAGTGGTGAACTCGATCCGATAGCGCGTCACTTGACTTCCGCACGCAACTCATCCAACGCCACACGCTCGCCGTCATCGGCCGCCCGCGCGGCAGCGAACTCCGCGGCGTCGCGTGCCGCCTCGAGCTCTTCGAGCAACTCGAGATCATCGACGCTGATCACCACGGCCGTCAACTTGCCATGACGCGTGACGCCCACGCGCTCCGAGCCGTAGGCGACCCCGCCGAGGACATCGGCAAGACTGTCGCGCAGATCCTTCGAAGGCACACTGCGGCTGATCGTGTTCATGCGTCAAGAATAGCAGTTATGTACATAATGGCGATATTTTGCATTACTGACTCATGCCTGCGGGTTCGCTGCGATTCTCCGCGCCTTGCGCGCGCGATGGTCTTCCCGCGCGGCGCTGATCACGCCGGCGATTGCGAGGGCGATGAGAAGCGTCTGGATCGTCGCCAGCACCGGTGTCAGCGGTCCCAGGTCATCGCCGGACGACATCGCCTCGGCGGCACTCGCCTCTCCGGACGCGAGATAGAGAGTGAAGTCGGTGAGCGCATGGATCGCCATGCCCACCCAGAGGCGGCCGGTGACCCGTCGCACCCAGTAATAGAGGCTGCCGGTCATGCTCAGGAAGGCAACCTGGAAGGCGATCGCCGCCGGAGGCACGCCCGCCCAGACGCTGCCGACTGTGTGCGCGGCACCGAAGAGCAGCGAGGTGGCGAGCAGGGTGACGAGTTCGCCGTGCCGTTCGCGCAGCGCGGTGAACACGATGCCACGGATCACGAGTTCCTCGCCGAAACCGACCATGATCGTCCCGACGAGCACGATCATGACCGTGCCGAGCCCCCGCTCCGCCCACGGGATGCCGGGCAACTGCACGAGAGGCAGCGCGACCAGCAGCACCGGGATCGCGATGAGCCAGAGACGACGTGGTCGCATGCGCAGCGTCGACGTGTTGCGCCACACATCACGCCACCAGCCCGCCCACCAGACGAACCACAATGCGAGACCGATGGCGATCGGCAGGGGAATGAGATGGCTGAGCGCGAACTCCGCCGTGACATCACCCTCGGGGGCGAAAGAGCCGGCGATGTTGCCGAGCACAGCGGCGAACAGGATGTAGATGATGAGGGCGACCACGCCCACCCAGAAGCGTCTCGGCACGCGGTCACCGACTCGCTCGCTGGTGTCGTCCTGGGGTTGCGGCATGCGCCGGTCACCTTTCCTCAGCCGTACATCAGTATGCCGATATTCCGGCAGTATCCGGTTTCAGACTAGCGACCGCCGAGCATCGCCCCACGCTGGTCGTCAGGCGGCGGGAGCAGCGGTCGACGCGCGCACGATCAGCTGCGACCCCAGCGTCACGACATCGTCGATCGCGGTGCCGTTCATCGCCTGCAGCAGCAGGTCCACCGCGAGCGCACCGCTGCGCTCGATCGGCATCCGCACCGTCGTGAGAGCCGGGGTGACCGCACCCGCGAGGTCGATGTCGTCGATTCCGACGATGCTGATGTCGGCGGGGCAGCGCTTGCCGAGTTCGAGCAGCCCGGCCTCGAGTCCGAGGGCGACGAGGTCGTTGTAGGCGATGACGGCCGTGGCACCGCTCGCTGCGGCCGGCGCGGCGGCGGCTCGCCCGCCCTGGATCGAGGCGGCGTGGTGGCTGAGCCCGGTGAGGCGGATGCCATGGCGCTCGCATGCCCGGGCGACGGTGTCTGCGCGGCGCACGTCCGCCCACGAACCACGAGGACCGGCGGCGTACGCGATGTGCGTGTGACCGAGAGCGGCGAGGTGCTCGATCGCCTGGGCCGGCCCATGCTCGGTGTCCATCAGCACGCAGGGAGCACCGTCGATCTGGCGGTTGACCACGACATAGGGCGTGTCGCCGACGAGTTCGAGCACGTCGGCATCGGGCAGACGCGGCGAGCACAGCAGCATCCCGTCGAGCTTGCGGGCCTGTTCGATCTGCTCGCGCTCACGGCGCAGGTCTTCATCGGCGTCGAACAGCACGATGCGGTGGCGGCCGTGCCAGGCCTGTCCCTGGATCGCTTTGAGCAGAGTGGCGTAGACGGGGTTCGAGACGTCGGGCACCACGACCCCGAACGTGCGGGTCGCTGTGGCGGACTGCGAGGTCGCGTAGCCGAGCTCTCCCGCAGCCTCGAGCACGCGGCCGAGAGTGTTCGGGGCGAGGCGATCCGGCTCTCCGAAGGCGCGGGACGCGGTCGCGATGGACACGCCTGCACGCCGTGCCACATCTGTCAGCGTCGCTGCCATGTCGATCTCCCGCCCTCGCAGGCAATCCTACGATCCTCACCCCTGATGTAAAACGGCTTGACATGTTTGTACAAACACTGCACACTGATTTTCATGACGATCAACGCCGATCACCCTCAGCGGTGCGCGGCCCCGAGCGAAGGAGCCACCGCGTGAGCATCCCAGCACCGGCCCTGCGCCGCACGACTTCAGCGACGGCCTCGCCGCTGGTCGCCCCGACCGCTGCAGGCATCCTGCACCTCGGACTCGGCAGCTTCCACCGCGCGCACCAGGCCGTCTACACGGCGGCTGCCCTGCAGTCCGCCGGCGGCGACTGGGGGATCATCGGCGTCGCCTCGCGTTCGCGCTCCATCGTCGACGCGATGCACGCCCAGGACATGCTGTACTCGGTCGCGACCATCGCGCCAGGCACCACCTCGCTCACGATCCCGGGCGTGCACACCGACGCCTTCGTCGGCGCCGAGCAGCCCGAGCGCGTCGTCGCGCAGATCGCCGACCCCGGCATCCGCATCGTCACCCTCACCGTCACCGAGAACGGGTACAGCTACTCCCCCGCGACGCAGCATCTCGATCTCGACGACGACACGGTACGCTCCGACCTCCGCGGCGGCGCAGCCCGCTCGACGATCGGCCAGCTCGCCCGAGGACTGCGGGCGCGTGCCGCGGCCGGCGGGGCACCGATCTCGATCCTCAGCTGCGACAACCTCTCGTCCAACGGCGCTCACACCGAGAAGCTCGTCCGCGAGTTCCTGCATGAGCTTCCCGGTTCCGAAGGCGCGGATGCCCTCGCGTTCCTCGACCGCGCCGTCTCGTTCCCCTCGAGCATGGTCGACCGCATCGTGCCGTCGACCACGGCCGAGCTGCGCACCCGCGTCAGCACTCTGCTCGGCGCCCGCGACGACATCCCCGTGCCCGCCGAGCCGTTCACGATGTGGGCGATCGAAGACCGCTTCGCCGGCGGCCGCCCTGCGTGGGAGGCAGGCGGCGCCGTATTCACCGACGAGGTCGGACGCTATGAACAGATGAAGGTGCGCCTGCTCAACGGCACGCACTCCCTGATCGCCTACCTCGGCGCGCTCAGCGGTGTCGGCACGATCCCCGAGGCCATCGGACTCGACGGCATCGAGAGCGCCGCGCGCGCGGTGCTGCGCGACGAGTACGAGCCCTCGATCGAGGTGCCGTCCGGCGTCGACATCGACGCCTACGAGAGCGAGCTGTTCGAGCGGTGGGCCAACAGCGCTCTCGGGCACCGCACGAGCCAGGTCGGAACGGACGGATCGGTCAAGCTGCGCCAGCGCATCCCCGAGCCCGCTCTTCTCGTTCTGCGCGACGGCGGGATGCCGCACCTGATCGCCCTGACGGTCGCCGGCTACCTGTCGTGCATCGCACCCCTGCCCGGATTCGACCCCGGTCTGCACGCCGCCGCGATGACCGACGGCGCCCGCGTGCGCCTGTCGGGCTACGCGGCGAGCGCACGCAACGGTCGCGAGCTCGCACAGCGCGTGATCGGCGAGCTGCACCTGTTCGGTGATGAACTCGGATCGCAGGATGCGTTCATCGCCCGCGTCGGCGAGCTCGTCGACATCGTCCAGCGACGCGGCGTCGATGCCGCGATCGCCGATGCCGTCTCGGCATCCCAGACAAGCACATCATCATTCATCAGCGCAGAGGAGATGCAGCCATGAAGGCTCTCGCCATCCACGGCAAAGAAGACATCCGCTGGGAAGACCGAGAGGTGCCGACCCCCGGCGACGGCGAGGTGCGCCTCCGCGTGAACTACGTCGGCATCTGCGGATCCGACCTGCACTACTACTTCCACGGCGCCAACGGCGAGTACACGATCCAGGAGCCGCTGACTCCCGGTCACGAGCTGTCCGGTGTCGTCGACCTCGACCCTTCGGGCCGCCTCGCTCCCGGCACCCCCGTCACCGTGCACCCCGCGCGCTACGGCCCCGAGGTCAGCGGCCTCGAGGCTCACCCGCACCTGCGCCCCGGCGGCGACTACTTCGGCAGCGCCGCGGCGAACCCGCACCGCCAGGGCGGAGCATCCGAGCTGCTGATCGTCGAAGAGCAGATGATCCGCGTGCTCCCGGCATCCCTTCCGCTCGAGCGTGCTGCCCTCGCCGAGCCGCTCGCCGTCGCGATCCACGCCGTCAGCCTCGCCGGTGACATCACCGACAAGCGGGTGCTCGTGATCGGCGCCGGACCCATCGGCCTGCTCGTCGTGGCCGCGGCACTCCACGCCGGCGCCGCTGTCGTGGGCGCCAGCGACGTGCGCGAAGAACCCCTCGACCGGGCCAAGGCCCTCGGCGCGACCGAGGTCTCGCTCGTCGGCCGCGACACGATCGACAACGAGTCGTACGACGTCGTCTTCGAGTGCTCCGGCGTCGGCGTCGCGCTCACGCAGGCCGTGCGCGCCGCCCGCCGTGTCGGCACCATCGTGCAGGTCGGGATGCTCCCCAACGCGGACATCGGAGTGAACCTCGCCCCGATGCTCGCCAAGGAGCTCACGATCCGCGGCGCCTTCCGCTTCTCCACCGAGATCGACGACGCGGTCGCCCTGCTGGCCGAGTCCGACACCCTCGACTCCGTCATCTCCCACGTCCTCCCGGCATCCGACGCCGTCCAGGCCTTCGAGCTCGCTCGCGACTCGTCCGCTTCGGCGAAGGTCCTGCTGGCGCTGTAGCAACACCCCCACCCGGCGGCC
The DNA here is from genome assembly GCF_979258485.1 of Microbacterium sp. AC035. Lineage (NCBI taxonomy): Bacteria > Bacillati > Actinomycetota > Actinomycetes > Micrococcales > Microbacteriaceae > Microbacterium > Microbacterium sp. AC035. Next base: position 2,862,891 of record NZ_OZ409858.1, on the reverse strand, counting down.
GAGCCGCACCGCAGAACCCCACCCTGTTCCTGGTCCGAAGGAGTACCTCCCATGTCAGAACCGCAGACGACGGCCACGGCCGCCGACCCCGCCGAGAAGAGGTCGGTGCGCGACCTCGTGCGCGCCGCCATATCCGGATGGCTCGGCACGGCGCTGGAGTTCATGGACTACCAGCTCTACTCGCTGGCAGCCGCGCTGGTCTTCGCCGATCTGTTCTTCTCCTCCGAGAACCCGGCAGTCGCGGTCGTCGCCGCGATGGCCACCTACGGCGTCGGCTATGTCGCGCGCCCGGTCGGTGCCTTCTTCTTCGCCCGTCTGGGTGACAAGACCGGCCGCACGAAGGTGCTGTTCTACACGATCCTCCTGATGGGTCTCGCGACCACCCTGATCGGCTTCCTGCCGACGTACGACCAGGTGGGCGTGCTCGCGCCGATCCTCCTCGTGCTGCTGCGCATCGCGCAGGGCTTCGGAGCCGGAGCCGAGATCTCGGGTGCGGGCGTCATGCTCGCCGAATACGCACCGGCCAAGCGCCGCGGCATCATCGCCTCGCTCGTCGCCCTCGGCACCAACTGCGGCACACTGCTCGCCTCGGGCATCTGGGCCATCCTCCTCGTCGCCTACAGCGAAGACGAGGTCATCGCGTGGGCGTGGCGCATCCCCTTCATCGCCAGCGCCGTCATCATGCTCTTCGCGATCTGGGTGCGCTTCAACCTCAAGGAGACCCCGGTCTTCGAGGAGCGCGACGACGTCGTCGACGGCAAGGCGCTCTCCCGCGACGAGGTCGTGAAGCTCGCCACCGAGACCAACGACATCCGCACTCTCGAGGCGCTGCAGCGCAAGCCGTGGAAGGCGTTCTCGATCGCGCTGCTGCTGCGCTTCGGCCAGGCCGGCAACTCCGGCATGATCCAGACCTACCTGATCAGCTACATCACCGTCGTGCTGCTGCTCGACCGCTCGATCGGCGTCAACGCCGTGATCGTCTCGTCGCTCGTCGCCTTCATCACCGTTCCGCTGTCGGGCTGGCTCGGCGATCGCTTCGGCCGCAAGCGCATGTACATGGTCTGGTCGGTCGTCGCCCTGATCATCATCGTCCCGACGATTCTCATGATCAGCAGCAAGGACACCGTGCAGGTCTTCGTCGGCTACGTCGTGCTGCACAACCTCGCGGTGATGAGCTTCGCGTCGCTCGAGAACCTCACGCTGCCCGAGCTCTTCGGCTCGCGCAACCGCTACACCTTCACGGCCATGGCACGCGAGATCGCCGCCATCGTCGCGACCGGCGCGGGCCCCGTCATCGCCGCCGCATGGGTGTCCGCCGTCACCGGCTCGTTCATCCCGATCATCATCATGCTGTTCATCTTCACGCTGAGCGCGCTGATCGCCTCGATCTGGATGCCGGAGGTCGCCGGCCGCGACCTGACGGACCCCCGCGACGCGATCTGATCGCCCCGCACATCATGACCCGGGGTGCGGGCGCCCGAACGCCCGCACCCCCCACTTCGCCCCGCATCCTCAGGAGAACGACATGACCATCGAGATCGTCGACGTCAACATCACCAGCCCCGGACGCAACTTCGTCACGCTCAAGATCACGACCTCCGACGGCATCGTCGGTCTGGGCGACGCCACGCTGAACGGACGCGAGCTCGCCGTCGCCTCCTACCTCTCCGACCACGTCGCCTCGATGCTCGTCGGCCGCGATGAAGACCGCATCGAAGACACCTGGCAGTACCTCTACCGCGGCCCGTACTGGCGTCGCGGCCCCGTGACGATGGCGGCGATCGCCGCAGTCGACATGGCACTGTGGGACATCAAGGCCAAGAAGGCCGGGATGCCGTTGTACCAGCTGCTCGGCGGCGCCAGCCGCGAGGGCGTCCGCGTCTACGCCCACGCCTCCGGCACCGACTACGCCGCGCTGAAGAACGCGATCACCGGCTACGAGGAGCTCGGCTACACCGCCGTGCGCGTGCAGACCGGCGTGCCCGGCCTCGGCCAGATCTACGGCGTCTCGAACGCCGGCCCCGGCGTGCGCTATGACTACGAGCCCGCCAAGCGCTCGGGCGACCGCCCGAGCGAGGAGACGTGGGACACCCGCAACTACCTCAACCACATGCCCGGGATCTTCTCGCAGATCCGCGAGGACTTCGGCACCGACCTGCGCATCCTGCACGACGGACACCACCGGATGTCGCCGATCGAGGCCGCGCGCTTCGCGAAGGACATCGAGCCCTACGATCTGTTCTGGCTCGAGGACTGCACCCCGGGTGAGGACCAGACCGCGCTGCGCCTCGTGCGCCAGCACTCGACGACGCCGCTCGCGATCGGCGAGGTCTTCAACTCGGTGTTCGACTACCAGACCCTCATCACCGAGCGCCTGATCGACTACGTGCGCTCGGCGGTCACCCACACGGGTGGCATCACGGCCATGAAGAAGCTGCTCGACTTCGCCGCGATCTACGGCATCAAGTCGGGCATCCACGGTCCGACCGACATCTCGCCCGTCGGCATGGCCGCGGCGCTGCACCTCGACCTCGCGATCCACAACTTCGGCATCCAGGAGTACATGCCCCACAACGAGCAGACGCTCGAGGTGTTCCAGACCTCCTTCACGTTCGACAAGGGCTTCCTGCACCCCGGCGACGAGCCCGGTCTCGGTGTCGACCTCGATGAGGATGCTGCGGCCGGCCACGAGTACACCAAGGCGTATCTGCCGGTGAACCGCCTGCTCGACGGGACCGTCCATGACTGGTGAGGCACGCCGGGTCGCCCTGCCCCAGCGCACGGTCGACTCCCGTCTGATCGTCGTCGCCCGCGCGAAGCGGGCCGAGGACTACGACGCCGTGCTCGACGTGCTCGTCGACGCCGGCATCCGCAGTGTCGAGCTCACACTCACGACTCCGGGCACGTTCGAGCACTTCCCCCAGCTGCTCGCCCGATTCGGTGACACGGTCGACCTCGGCATCGGCACCGTCACGAACACCGGTGATCTGGCGCGGGCGATCGAGGTGGGCGCCGCCTACATCGTGACGCCGATCACCTCGACCGAGTTCGTCACGCAGGCGACGGATGCCGGTGTGCCGATCGTCCCTGGCGGACTCACCCCGACCGAGCTTTTCGCCTCGTGGTCTGCGGGCGCCTCTGCGGTGAAGGTGTTCCCGGCAGGGCAAGTGGGTCCCGCGTACCTCAAGGATCTGCGCGGCCCGTTCCCCGACCTCGTCGCAGTGCCCTCCGGGGGCGTCGATCTGGCGGGAGCAGAAGCGTGGCTGCGGGCCGGCGCCGTCGCGGTGAGCGTGGGCGGACCGCTGCTCGGCGACGCCTTCGCCGGCGGCGACCTCGCCGCGCTGCGCGAGCGGGCGGCGGCGTTCGTCGAGGTGTGCGCGCGGGAATCCTCGTGACCGTGCCATCGGTCGTCACGCTCGGCGAGACCATGGCCCTCGTGCGCACGACCGAGATCGGCTCGCTGCGGCACGCGAACTCCCTGGCCTTCGGCATCGGCGGCGCCGAGAGCAACGTCGCGATCGGCCTCGCCCGCCTCGGCATCCGGACCTCGTGGCTCGGACGGATCGGCGACGACTCCCTCGGCGAGCGCGTCGCGCGGGAGATCCGCGGAGACGGCGTCGATGTGCGAGCAATCGTCGACCCGGATGCCGCGACCGGCCTGATGGTGAAGGAGCGGCCGTCCGCCGCATCCACCGCCGTGCACTACTACCGTGCGGGGTCGGCCGGGTCCAGGCTGCGCCCCGAGGATCTGCCGGACGGATGGGTCGAAGACGCGTCCCTGCTGCACATCACGGGCATCACTCCGCTGCTGTCCGCTTCTGCGCGCGCCGTTCTGCACACGGCGATCGACCGGGCTCGCGCAGCCGGGACGACCGTGAGCTTCGACATCAACTACCGATCGGCCCTCGCAGCGCCCGAGATCGCAGGACCGGTGCTGCGCGATCTCGCCGAGCGTGCCGACATCGTCTTCGGCGGCGCCGAGGAGTTCGACATCCTGTACCCCGGAATGTCAGCTGCGGATGCCGCTGCACGTCTGCAGGAAGCGGGGTGCGCGACGACCGTGCTCAAACAGGGACCCGACGGCGCCTCGGTCTTCGCTGCCGATTCCGTGATCGGCGCACCCGGTTTCCCGATCGACCCCGTCGACACCGTGGGCGCGGGAGACGCCTTCGTCGCCGGCTATCTCAGCGCCCTGCTCGACGGCCACGACATCGACGCCGTCCTCCGGCGAGCGAATGCCTGCGGCGCGATGGCGTGCCTCGTTCCCGGCGACTGGGAGGCTGCGCCCACCTTGCGCGACCTCGAGCGTTTCCTCGACGGGGATTCCGACCCGGTGCGGCGCTGAGTCGGCGTTGACGCCGCCCGAGAACGCGTAGCCTCGAAAGATGTCCAAAGCCGTCATTTCTCCGTCCACGGCTTCCGGCCACACTGATTCCGAGCCCATCGGCAGATCGCTGTTCTCGCACGCTGCGGTGAACTCCCGACCGGTCGCCCTCGTCTACCGGCTCATAGCGCTGGCGGTCATCCTCACCGGCATCATCCGGCACGCCAACCTCCTGACCGGTGAGCCGTCGTGGACGACCGTGCTGTTCTACACGATGGTCAGCAATCTGCTGTGTCTGGTCTGGGTGCTGCTCCTCCTCGTCCGCACCGCCCGAGACCTGCGTCAGAGCGGCCCGTTGGGCACCTCGACGCCCAGCGCCCGGGGCAGTGGAGCGGTGATGTTCGCGATCACCGTCACGATGCTGATCTATCTGATCGTGCTCGTGCCCACGAGGTTCGCCGACGGCGACGCCGAGATCTTCTCGCTCACCGACAACCTGATCCACATCATCACGCCCGTGCTGGTGATCGTCGACTGGCTGGTCTTCGTCCCGAAGGGGTCGTTCCGGTGGGTCGATCCGCTGCTGTGGACGCTCATCCCCTACGCGTATCTCACCTGGGCATTCGTCTATGGGGCGCTCGGCGGAGAGTTCACGCCCGGACAGGTGTATCCGTACCCGTTCATGGACGTCGACGCGCTCGGTCTCGTCGGCGTCGCCCAGTGGATCATCGCCCTGACGGTGGCTCTCGTCGCCGTCGGCTTCGTGTTCGTCATCATCGACCGCGCGCTCGGCTCGATCGCCGTTCGGGTCGCGCGACGCTGATCCGTCCCCTCTCCCGTCCGCGTCCCGTCGATTGCAGGCGTCCCCCGGTTCATCTGCAGGACTGCGGCACGGATGCAGGATCGAACGAGACTTCCCGCCACGCATCCGCGCTCGGGTCCTGCAGACGTGTCGATCCCGCCGCCTCAGTTGATGATCTCGGCGCGCTCGTCGGCATGGAGTGCCGAGATCCGCTCCCGCCAGGCGGCGAGCGCCTCCGGTGAGAGGCGGGTCCAGTCGAGCACTTCGCGGACGACCCTCAGCGGCGCAGCGCTGCGATAGGAGCGGGTCGGATTGCCGGGGAACTTCTTGTCGGTCACGTTCGGGTCGTCCTCGAACGCTCCGGTCGGCTCGACCTCGTACACGCGGGGCTCACGATCTCCCGGGGCGAGCTCCGCGGCGAGACCCGCACCATCGGCCACGGCCGTGAAGTAGATGTGATTCATCACGATCTCGGGGCGGTAGTTGGAGGCGAAACCTGCCGTCAGGAGATCCCCCGTGCGCAGTTCCGCCTTGGTGCCGTGGAAGAAGGGCCCGTCATCCAGTACGTCGCTCACCGGCACAGCCTACGACTGCTCCGGACGCCACGAAAGGGTGCTGTGCCCGGGCACGCGATCTGTGCGTCGGAAGGAGATCTGCGCCTGGGGAGGACGAATCCTGGGGTTCTCTCCTCCCGAGGCGCAGAACTCCTCCCGTCGGAGCGCCCGCCTCAGTCGCCGGAGCGGCGCGTCCCGACACCCGGCTCGTCGTTGTGGATGGATTCGTCCTGCACCGACGACTCTGACGACGGGTCCACGCGCACCGCACCGGAGCCACCCGAATCGGCACCCGCGTTTCCGGCGGGTGTCTCGCCGACCTGATCGGGGTCATCCGCGTTGCGGTCCTCGATGAGCGCGGCGATCCCCTCCTCGGAGGGTTCGGCTCCCCCGACATCGCGACCGGGCTCTTCGCCGCGACCGCTCACTCGGTGCCGTCCCTCAGATCCGACGGCGCGTCGCCGCTGTGCGGCAGCCCTTCGTCTTCCGGGGCGAGATCGCCCTGCCCGTCCTCGCCGAGTTCGGCCTCGAGCGGCTCGTCGCCCTGCGTCTCAGGCTGCGAGGTGTCGGTGGGGAATGTGCCATCGGTGAAGTCGTCGACCGGGGGTACTCCCGGCATGTTCGGCGGGAAGCTGTTGGCGAATGCGTCGATGTTCGACATGGTGCCCTCCTCTGATTCGTCCGGATCATCATGATCCGTCGGATCTGCGGCGAGCGCAGGGCGGTTGACAGCTGACCTCGAGGCGGGGAGGATTCCGCCCGTCTGAACGGGTACGGGTACGGGTACGGGTTCGGGATTCTGGTCGAAGTCAGCCAGGCAGACCGAGCGCGCGCAGGACACCATCGACGTGATCATCGATCTCGGCTGGAGTCGGGGGTTCGGCCAGGCCCAGCAGTCGACGTCGATGGGGTTCGCCGAGCAGCGCGGTGAAGAGCATCTCCGCGGTCACCACGGCATCCGCCGGCAGATGCGACGCGAGGAAGCCCTGAGCGCGTCCTGGTCCCTCGTCATAGAACTCCACAGCGAGAGACGGATGCCGGCCAGCAGCGGCGATGATCGCGCGGTGGATGCCGATCGCCTCGTCTCCCAGCAGGTGCGCCAGGATCGCTCGGGATGCCGAACGCAGGTCGTCTCCCGCGTCCCCGGCCTCGCCGAGATAGGAGTGCTGTCTGCGGATCGCCGCCCGCACGAGGCCGGCCCGGTCGCCGAACACTCCGTACAGGGTGCGTTTGGCGACGTGCGCGTCGGCGGCGACGCGATCGAAGGTCAGCGCCTCGAAGCCCTCATCGCTGAGGAGTGCGACCACGACGTCGACCACTCGCTCGTCTCGGGCGGTCGCCTCATCGGCGGAGGGCCGACCTCGTTTTCCCGTCATAGGATGACTCTAGCAATAATGCTACGAGTTCGTTTCATTTAGGGAGTCCGTCATGTCCGACCTGATCCACCACATCGCCATCCAGGACGACTGGGAGATGAGCCGAGCGTTCGGCGAGTACGTCGTCGCGACGCGCGGCATCCATCTCGACGACGAGGGGTTCATCCATGCGACGACCGCGGACCGCCTCGATGACGTGCTCGCCGCCCGCTTCAGCGACCTCACGCTCCCCCTCCTCGACATCGCGATCAGCCCCGAAGGCCTGGCCGCCGAGGGCATCGCCGTCGAGTGGGTCGATGGCCACGCGCACATCCTCGGCGCCCTCCCTATGACGAGCGGTGTGGTGGCCTCGGAGACGCCGATCGCGCGCTGACTCGAGAAAGCTGCCGGATGCTCGACGCGGCTGACGCCTACTCGATCTGGCCGATGGGCTCGCGCTTCTCGGCCTGGAACTGATCTTCAGCACGGCCACGTGCCCAGTAGGCCGAGATCGACAGCGACTCTCGTGGCACGTCGCGTTGCTTCAGCAGGGCCCGGACGGCCTTGATGGTGCCTCGCTCGCCGTGCGCGAAGACTCCTGGGTGACCCGCAGCCCAGGGCAGCTCGGCGAGAACGGCCAGCAGTTCGTCATCCGTGTCAGTCCATCGGACCGTCACGCCGGCCGGCACGTCGGGCAAGATGCGATCGGCGGGGTCGGCGACGGTGAGGATGACGTAGCCGACGGCATCCGCATCCATCGCCTCGACAGCCGAGGAGATCGCGGGGAGGGCCGTGTGGTCGCCGATGAGCAGATGCCAGGGAGTTCCAGGCACCGGCAGGTACCCGCCGCCGGCACCGCTGACGACGAGAGTGTCGCCGACCTGCGCCGACCGGGCCCACGGGCCCGCGACGCCCTCGTCGCCGTGCACGACGAAGTCGATCACGAGGCGCTGCTGCTCGGCATCCGCGGCGCGCACCGTGTACGTCCGCCGGGTGGGGAGCTTCTCGGGACTCTCCTCCCGCAGCTGCGCGAGATCGTAGGGAGGAGTGAGCCCGTGACGGGGGTCTGCGAACAGGATCTTCACGTACTTGTCGGCGAAGACATTGTCAGTGAAGGCCTCATACCCGTCGCCTCCGGCCGTGATGCGCACGAGGTCAGGGCTCACCTGCTCCACCTGTTGCACGCTGAGCACGGCTTGGCTGGGGGTTCGGCGAGGCTGCTCCGGCATGTGCGTCTCCTGACGGTGAAAAACGAAGTCCCCTCCAGTCTGCCTGCCGCAGCCTGGAGCGAGGGCCGCTCAGCCGGCGCAGAGGTCGGTGTCGGCGCTGCGGTTGACCGCGTCGACCGGCCGTGGCGGCACCGGGGTCGCGTTGGGCTGCGAGACGAGCGCTTCGTAGTCGGCGCCGAGCAGCAGCTGCACTCCGTCGACCTCTCCGACCTGAACCGTCACAGCGAGGCCGAGTTCTGCGGCGAGCGCCTGTGCCGTCTGCTGGGCGTCGGGGGTGTCCGCGGCGGTGATCGTCGTCAGGTCGACCGGGTCGGCATTGGCGATGCCCGCGACGGTGTATCCGTAGCCGGTGGCGTCCTCCGAGACGCGGGATGCCAGCCCGCTCACGCCGGCCCCGTTGAGGATCTGCACGGGAGCCGTGCGCACGGTGGGCGCTGGCTGCACCTCGTCGGTGGTCAGCACGATCGGCACGTCGTCGATCAGCGCGCGGAAGATGACATCGGCATCGGCGGTGGGCACGACGCGGTTGGGATCCTCCGGTGCCTCGGTCGTCGGCATGGTGACGAACGTGACGCTGCTGAGCGGGACATTCGCGACCCGCGCGGCGAGGCCCGCCAGATCGGTCAGCGCGCCGAGTCCCGGGTCGACGGTCATCGATGATGTGACGGCGTCGAGGAACGCGTAGAGACGATCGGGGCGCACCAGCACGTCGGACTTCGTGGCCTTCTGCACGATCGCCGAGAGCACCATCTGCTGATGCCCGAGTCGAGCGATGTCGCTCTCTTCGGCGAGCGCGTGCCGGGTGCGAGCGAGGGCGAGCGCCTGGTCGCCGTTGATCGACTGTGCGCCGGCCGGCAGATCGAGCCGCGCGTGTCCGTCCTGCAGGGGTTCGGGCAGGCACACGTCGATGCCACCCATCGCGTCGACCATGCCGATGAACCCCTCGAAGTCCATCTGCACGAAGTGGTCGATGCGCAGGCCGGTCAGCTGCTCGACCGCTGCGACGGAGCAGGCCGGCCCGTATTGCAGGGCCGAGTTCAGCATCCCCCACCCGCCGCCGTAAGACCCGCGTCCGTTGTCGTCGCACGCGGGCAGGTCGCCGAGAGTGTCGCGCGGAAGCTGCACGGCGTCGATCCGGGTGTTGTCGCTCGAGATGTGAGCGACGACCATCGCGTCGCTGCGTTCACTGCCGTCGTCTTCGCCGAAGCCTTCCGATTCGAGCGCCCTCGAGTCGGATCCGAGCAGCAGGATGTTCAGGTCTCCTGTCGCGAGTTCGGGCTCGGTCTCTCCGGTGTCGGAGCGGATCGGAGCGGTCGTGACATTTCCCTGCAGCTGCGCGTAGGCGACCGCGCCGACGGCGACGAGCGCCGCGACGACCGCGACGCTGATCCACCCGATCAGCCGACCACGCCGCCGGCGAGGTCGAGTGACGGGTCCGGACTCGGGCGACAGGTCGCTCTGGTCGTCGCTGGGGGAGGATGCTGGCGGTCTCACCTGCTCACACCATCACGACTCGGGCCCGACGACAAACACGTGGGGGCGGCGAGTCCTGCGAGGGTGCTGTGAGCTGACGGTCTCACACCGTGACGTAACCGCGTGAGGAGTCGTCGTGGACGAGGCGGTAGTCCGGACCCGCTCCGCGGTGATCGGCCAGGCTCCACACCCGCGCAGATCTCGTCTGGTCGGCGGACGTGGCACCGTATTCGAGCACGAGCGCACTCGGCATCCGCCCGTCGCGGTACTCGCCGACGAAGTAGCGCGGGTTGCCCAGACCGCCCGAGTCCACCCGCCCGACGAACTGACCGTCCTCGGTCACGCGAGGCGGGGCCACGAGCAGGTCGGCGGACGTGATGCGCTGCACGGCCTCATGCTGAGCGAAGGCCGACAGGGAGAGAGGAATGATCGATGCGAGTGCCATTCAGATCACACTCGCCGTCGAGTCGCGACGCGACGATCGTCCGCCCAGGTCCTGAGCCCATGCCCGGGTGTCGGCCAGCCCCCGCTCGTCGAGGTACGCGCGGATCACGTCGTGGACGAGGCGGATCTGCGCCTCGGCTCCCATAGCCGCCTGCATCATGTCGACCTTCGGTGCGGGTGCTCCGTCGATCCGCTCGAGCGCCTCGCGGATGATCCGCTCACGGCCTGCGCGCCCCATGGATTCCTCCATCGACACGGTCTGGCGTGGGTACTCTGGGGCGTGTTCGTGACTCATGCGAGCCTCCTCAGTCAGGGATGGTGGTGTCTCACGGACAGTGGTGCCGGGGCTGCAACCCCGGCACCACGTTGTTCCTCCACCGTACCTTATTTTGAGTTATTCAAAATAACCGGAAGCGATCGGCGCGTCCATCACCCGCGGTGAGTAGCCTTCATCCATGACTTTCCACATCGAGCACACCCTCGACGGCCGCCACACGAGCACCGGCAGCTACGACTCTCTCGGCGCGGCGGTGATCGCGGCGCTGGGCGTGAAGCGGGCGCCCGTTCTCGTCGTCGACGACTCCGCCGCCGCAGATGCGGATGCTGTCGCCGTCGTCCTGAAGAAGGGCGAGGTGCTCACCGCAACGGCCGAGCCCGAGTGGTGGGCTCGGCTGAAGACGCCATCGCAGCAGAAGCTCCTCGCCGGCGGACGACTCGACGCCGCGGTCGTCACTGACATCACGGATGCCGGTGGAGCCGTGGCCGCGACCGCGTGGGAGAGCGGCCCCGTCGACGAGTGGGAGCTGACCCCGGCATCCGACCACGACTGGGTGCGCTTCGAAGCGGCACGGCGGTCGATCCGCGGCTGACGCGCTTCCCACGCATGCGAAAGGCCCGGCTTCCTCGAGAGGAACCGGGCCTTTTCACATCTACTTCTCGCTGTGCGCGAGGGGGGACTTGAACCCCCACGTCCATAAGGACACTGGCACCTGAAGCCAGCGCGTCTACCATTCCGCCACTCGCGCGAGTATGTCGGGCTCCGAGGAACTCAACTTCCCAAAGATATCACGCGTTTCGCCCCACCAAGAAACCGGGGCCACGTCGGGCGCAGCACCCTCGGGCGGACTTCTCCCTGATGGGCGGAGCCTCAGCCGTCACACGACCGCCCCACGCGGAGTTTTCCTCCCGACGGGATGGACTCGCACACGCCTCGCCTCCCCCCACTCCCCCGGATTCTCGGCGCTTTCCCGCTCCGCGAGGGCTTTCACTCAGCACACCTGGCTACGATGTCCGTACCGGTCGGTATGCCAGAGGAGCCCAGTGGGACTACTTGACAGCTTTGAGAAGGGTCTCGAGCGCGCTGTGAACAGCGCCTTCGCGAAGACCTTCCGCAGCGGCATCCAGCCCGTGGAGATCGCTTCGGCGCTTCGGCGCGAAGCGGACACCAAAGCGGCTGTGGTGAGCAGGGACCGCATCATCGCGCCCAACAACTTCGTCGTGCGCCTCAGCACCGACGACGCCGAGCGGATGCAGGGCCTCGGCGGCGCCCTCACCGATGAGCTCCACGCGCTCCTCTCCAAGCACGCGAAGGCGCAGGGCTACAGCTTCTCCGGCCCGCTCTCGATCTCGCTCGAAGGCGACGACAAGATCGCCACCGGCACGATCAACGCCAGCTCGGGCACGGTCGAGGGTCGCGTCAACTGGCAGGCCGTGATCGACGTCGACGGCCGTCGCCACTCTCTCACCCGCGCGCGCACGGTCATCGGCCGGGGGACGGATGCCGACATCACGATCGCCGACGCCGGATCCAGCCGCAAGCACGTCGAGGTCCTCTGGGACGGCGAGCGGGCCATGATGCGCGACCTCGGCTCGACCAACGGCACCAAGGTCGACGGTCAGAAGGTGCGCGAAGCGGCGCTGCCCTCCGAGACCACCATGACCATCGGACGCACCGACCTGGTGTTCCGCATCGTTCCCGTCGCCACTCCGTCACGCCCGCCGCGGCCGCGCGACGACGACGCGACCCGCGCGTTCGGAGCCATCTCGTGAGCACTCCCAGCGAGCTCGTCCTGCTCCTGCTGCGCGTCGGCTTCCTGCTGATCCTGTGGTTCTTCGTGTTCGGAGTCGTCTACTCGCTGCGCGCCGACCTGTTCGGCATGAAGGTGCGCAAGCTCCCCGCCGAAGCCGCTGCCGCCATGCCCGCCCCGGCGCAGGCACCCGCGTCGGCCCCGGCGCCTCGCTCCGCCTCGTCGAAGCCCAGCACCGGCCCCGCGACGGTGGCGACGGCCAAGCGACTCGTGATCACCTCCGGGCCGAAGGCGGGGCTCGAACTCCCCCTCGGCTCTGAGACGCTGACGATCGGCCGCTCGAGCGAGTCGGCTCTCGTGATCCGCGACGACTACACCTCCAGCCACCACGCGCGCCTGCTGCTCCGAGGCGACAGCTGGGCCATCCAGGACCTCGACTCGACCAACGGCACGTACGTCGCCGGTCAGCGGGTGACCGGCGGCCCGGTCGGCCTCGCCCTCGGCACCCCGATCAAGGTGGGCGCCACGACCTTCGAGCTGCGAGCCTGACCCCGGCATGGTCTTCGAAGGCTCGAGCGCCGCGATCTCCCACACCGGGAAGGTCCGCTCCAACAACCAGGACTCCGGATACTCCGGAGCGAATCTGTTCGTCGTCGCCGACGGCATGGGCGGCCACGCGGGCGGCGACGTCGCCTCGAGCATCGCGATCCACCGCCTCGAGCCGCTCGATCAGCCCTACACGTCGGTCGAAGACGCGCAGGCCTCCCTGCAGGCCGCAGCCACCACCGCAGCGGGCGACCTGATCCGCGCCGCCAAGGATCGCCCGGAACTCGCCGGCCTCGGAACCACGCTCAGCGCGATCATCATGGTCGACGACTACGCGGTCATCGGCCACATCGGCGACTCGCGCATCTACCTCTATCGCGACGATGCGGTCACCCAGATCACCGCCGACCACACCTTCGTGCAGCGACTCGTCGATTCGGGTCGCATCACTCCCGAAGAGGCGCGCTATCACCCGCGCCGGTCGGTCCTCATGCGCGTGCTCAGCGACATGGACGCCGATCCCGAGCTCGACATGTTCGTGATGCACACCCAGCCGGGCGACCGCTGGCTGCTGTGCTCCGACGGGCTCTCGGGGGTCGTCGACGAGGCGCACATCCTGAAGGCGATGCGCATGGGCATGGCGCCCGGGCGCACGGCCGACAATCTGCTGAAGCAGGCGCTCGACGGCGGCGCACCCGACAACGTGACGATCGTCCTTGTCGAGGTCGGCGGCCAGCACGCCATGCACTCCGGCACCGCGACGATCGTCGGGTCCGCGTCGAACCCCGCCAACATCACCGTGCCGCCCGTCCGCGCACCGCGCGGCAACTGGCTGCACCCTGTTCGACAGGCAGCGAACGACCCCAGCCACTTCGAGCCGGCCCCCGAGTACCTCGAGGAGCTCATCGAAGAAGACCGTCGCCGCGCCAAGCGCCGCCGCCTCGGCTGGATCGCCGGGATGCTGGTGGTCGTCGCGATGCTCGTGTTCGCCGCCTTCGCCGCCTACAGCTGGACCCAGACGCGCTACTTCGTCGGCGCCGACGAGGACAGCGTCGTGATCTATCAGGGCGTGCAGCAGAACATCGGCCCGATCACGCTGTCGACGCCGCTGCGCGACACCGACATCCTGCTCGCGAACCTGCCGCCGTATCAGCGCGATTCCGTCGAACGCACCATCACCGCTCGATCGTTCTCGGACGCCGAGGCGATCGTCACGCGACTCCAGGCCGGAGCCGACCGCGTGATCGGCGAGACTCCCCTGCCCACGCCCATGCCCACTGAGACGCCGACGGAGGATGCGGGATGAGCACCGACGTCACGGCCGACACGAGCGTCATCAAGGCCCTCAAGAAGATGCGGATGCCGCAAACGCAGCGCAACCGCGAGTTCTGGCTCCTGCTGTTCGCCGTCGCGATCAGCGGTGCCTCCCTCACGCTCGTGCAGCTCGGCGCGCTCGGTCTGATCGACCCGATGATCCTCGCGATCGGCGGTGGACTCGCCGTGCTGGCGTTCGCGGTCCACTTCGTGCTGCGGGCCGTGGCATCCGATGCCGACCCGTTCGTGCTTCCGATCGCCACACTGCTGACCGGACTCGGCATCGCGATGATCTATCGCATCGACATCGCCGAGTCGCTGACCGGGTGGAACGCCTACTCGACGAAGCAGCTCGCGTGGACCGCGATCTCCCTCGCCGGTGCGATCACCGTCGTGATCATGCTGCGCAACTACCGGGTGCTGTTCCGCTACACCTACATCTTCGGCCTCTCCGGCATCCTGCTCCTGCTGCTGCCGTTCGTGCCCGGCCTGCGCATCCCCGACGCGAACGCCCAGGTGTGGGTGTCGCTCGGCGGCATGTTCGCGTTCCAGCCGGGCGAGCTCGCCAAGATCTGCCTCGCCATCTTCTTCGCCGGCTACCTGGTGCGCACCCGCGAGAGCCTCACGTCGGTGGGCACGAAGTTCCTCGGCATCACCTGGCCGCGCATGCGCGAGCTCGGGCCCGTACTCGTCGTGTGGGCGATCTCGCTGGGCATCATCGTGATCCAGCGCGACCTCGGCACCGGAACCCTCATCTTCGGCATGTTCGTCGCGATGCTCTACGTCGCCACCGGCAAGACCAGCTGGGTGCTCATCGGCCTCGGCCTCGTCGCGGCCGGAGTCGCGGTCGCCACGCAGATCCTCAGCTATGTGCAGGGCCGATTCACGAACTGGCTGTTCCTCTTCGACTCGGAAAAGGTCGACCCGGACGTCGCCGGATTCCAGCCCATGCAGGGGCTCTTCGGACTCGCGCACGGCGGGCTGCTCGGCACCGGATGGGGTCAGGGTCGCCCCGAGGTGACCCCGCTCGCGCACAGCGACTACATCATCACCAGCCTCGGTGAGGAGATCGGCCTGATCGGTCTGTTCGCCATCCTCTGCCTCTACATGGTGTTCGTCAGCCGCGGCGTGCGCATCGGGCTCGCGGGGCAGGACGACTTCGGCAAGCTGCTCGCCATCGGCCTCTCGTTCACCATCGCACTGCAGGTGTTCATCATGGTCGGCGGTGTGACCCGGCTCATCCCCCTCACCGGTCTGACCACCCCGTTCCTCGCCGCCGGCGGCTCGTCGCTCGTGGCCAACTGGCTCATCGTCGCGATCCTGCTGCGCATCTCCGACGGCGTCCGCAGCCAACCCCGGGCGGTGATCGGCTGACATGACCAAAGAGCTCCGCCGTCTCAGCATCGTGATGCTGTTCATGTTCCTGTCGCTGTTCGCCGCAACCAGCTGGATCCAGGTCGTCGAGGCCGATTCTCTGGCGCAGAACCCGAACAACAGGCGCACTCTGCTCGACAGCTATGAGATCCAGCGAGGATCGATCATCGTCGACGACGTCGCCATCGCATCCTCGACGCCGTCGGACGACCGCTACCAGTTCCAGCGCACCTACACCGATGCCGCGATGTGGGCGCCCGTCACCGGGTACTTCAACCCCGCGCTGCAGTCGGCGACCGGGATCGAGCGGGCGATGAACTCCGACCTCTCCGGCACCGGCTCGAACGCATTCTTCGCCGAGATCGAGCGCATCCTCTCGGGCCAGCCGCAGAGCGGATTCAGCGTCGAGCTGACTCTCGACACCGCCGCGCAGCGAGCGGCCTACGAGGGCCTGCAGGGACTCAACGGCGCCGTCGTCGCGATCGAGCCGAAGACCGGGCGCATCCTCGCACTGGTGTCGACCCCCGGGTTCGACACCAACCAGCTCGCGACGCACGACGCGGATGCCGCGAACGCGACCTACGATCAGCTCGACGAAGACCCCACGAAGCCCCTCTCGAACCGGGCGATCGCCGGCGACCTCAACCCTCCCGGCTCGACGTTCAAGCTCGTCGTGGCGGCCGCGGCCTACGCGTCGGGCAACTGGACACCCGACTCGACGCTCCCGAACCCGGCCCGCTACCAGCTGCCCGGCTCGACGAACACGGTCGCGAACGCCTGGGGCGGCACGTGCGGCAGTGGAGACACCGTGACGATCTCCGAAGCCATCCGCCTGAGCTGCAACATCCCGATGGCCGAGCTCGCCGTCGAGCTCGGCGATGACGCGATCCGCGAGATGGCGGAGAAGTTCGGGTTCAACCGGAGCTTCTCGACGCCCCTCGAATCGACTCCGTCGAGCTACCCGCGTGCCCTCGACGACGCGCAGACCGCCCTCACCGGATTCGGCCAGGGACAGGTCACCGCGACGCCGCTGCAGATCGCGATGGTGGCTGCCGGCATCGCGAACGACGGCGTCGTGATGAACCCCCGTCTGGTAGACACGGTGATCGGCAACGACCTCTCGGTCATCCGTTCGTACGACGACACCCAGTTCGGTCAGACGACCGATGCGACGATCGCCGATCAGGTCACGGCGTCGATGGTCGCGAGCGTCTCAAACGGCGCTGCGCAGGGTGCAAGAATAGACGGGGTCGATGTGGCTGGAAAGACAGGCACGACCGAAAACGGTAACAAGCCCTACACGTTGTGGTTCACCGGTTTCGCGCCGGCGGACGACCCGGAAGTGGCAGTAGCGGTCCTCGTCGAAGACGGCGGCGGACAAGGGCAGTCAGGATCCGGCGACACCATCGCCGCTCCGATTGCAAAGAAGGTCATAGAGGCGGTGCTGGGCAGATGAGACCGACGCAGGGTGTGTCGTTCGGTGGTCGCTACGAGCTGCAGTCGCGTATTGCGATCGGCGGCATGGGCGAGGTGTGGGAGGCGACGGATCACGTCATCGGCCGCACCGTGGCCATCAAGATCCTCAAGGACGAGTACATGGGGGACCCCGGGTTCCTCGAGCGGTTCCGCGCTGAGGCGCGCCATGCCGCACTCGTCAACCACGAGGGCATCGCGAGCGTCTTCGACTACGGCGAGGAGAACGGTAGCGCCTACCTCGTCATGGAGCTCGTGCCCGGCGAGGCGCTCTCGACCGTGCTCGAGCGCGACGGCGCGTTGAGCGCCGACAAGACCCTCGACATCGTCGCGCAGACGGCATCCGCTCTGCAGGCCGCCCACGCGGCCGGTCTGGTGCACCGCGACATCAAGCCCGGAAACCTGCTGATCACCCCGGACGGCCGCGTCAAGATCACCGACTTCGGCATCGCCCGCATCGCCGACCAGGTGCCGCTGACGGCCACCGGTCAGGTCATGGGCACCGTGCAGTACCTCTCGCCGGAGCAGGCCTCGGGACACCCGGCGTCTCCTGCGACCGACACGTACTCGCTCGGCATCGTCGCGTACGAGTGCCTCGCAGGCAAGCGCCCCTTCACGGGCGAGTCGCAGGTCGCGATCGCGATGGCGCAGATCAACGAGCAGCCTCCGCCGCTGCCGCCGACCGTGCCGATCCCCGTGCAGAACCTCGTCATGGCGATGATCGCCAAGAAGCCGGCCGACCGGCCCTCGTCTTCGGCGACCGTGGCTCGCGCCGCACAGGCGCTGCGCCGAGGAGACCTGAACTCCGCGGCGATCGCCGTGCCCGCCATCGCGACCGGCGGGGTGGCATCGGATGACGCCACCCGGCTGCTCACGGCGTCGGGTGACGACGGCACGACGCGCATCCTCCCCACGACGGCTCAGCTGCCCACCGGCGAGCAGGCCGCCGAGGAGGCAGAGGGAAAGAAGAAGAAGCGGAGCCCCTGGACGTGGCCGCTCATCGCTCTCATCGCCCTCCTGGTCATCGTGCTCGGCGGAACCGTGTTCGCGCTGATGAACCAGGGTGACCCCGAACCTGAGCCGACCCAGTCGGAGACGACATCCCAGACGCCCAAGCCGACGCCGACCGAGACCGAGACGCCCGAGCCCGAGCTGGTCGACGTCGACGCGCTCGGCCTCGTCGGAATGCAGTGCGAGGCAGCGCAGGCCGCGGCGGTCAACGCCGGGCTGCAGGCCGAGTGCACGGTGGGCAACACCATCGCTCCGAACGCGAATCAGGTCGGAACGGTCGAATCCGTCCAGCCCGGTGGAAACGTGCCCGAAGGCACGGTCATCACGCTGACCACGTTCAAGGAGCAGGTGAAGGTGGGCAAGCCCTCGGGCACCCCGACCATCGCCGGCACCGCCACCGAGGGCGTTCCTGTGACGCTCAACTGGCCGAGCTTCGAGTGCCCCTCCGGCACTCCGGCGCGATCGGCCTTCGAAGTGACGCTCACCAACGCGACCTTCTCGGGCGGCAACTCGGGTGAGTCCATCCGCAGCTTCGGACCGAGCATCCTCTCGACGCAGATCATCCCCGGCACGGCCGGACAGACGATCACCGCCACGTTCCGCGTGTTCTGCGGAAGCGACATGCCGTCCGAGCAGTCGGATGCCATGCCGGGCGTCGCCATCCTGCCGGCCGCACCGGATCCCGGTGAGGGCGACACAGACGGCGGCGACTCAGGCGAATAACTCGCTCTCGCCATAGGCTAGAGCATCCACAAGGTCGTATCAGGGGGTCAGTACGTGTCGACAGAGCCACGAGTTCTCGCGGGGCGCTACCGCGTAGACGAGCTCATCGGGCACGGCGGCATGGCGAAGGTGTACCGCGGGTACGACCTGACCCTCGGTCGTGCGGTGGCGATCAAGATCCTCGACCCCGAACTCGCTCGGGACAACGCGTTCCGCACGCGCTTCCGTCTCGAGGCGCAGTCGGCGTCTCGCATGTCGCACCCGTCGATCGTCCGGGTCTACGACGCCGGCGACCCCTCGACCACCGACAGCAGCACCGACGAACCTCCGTACATCATCATGGAGCTGATCAGCGGGACCCTGCTGAAGGACATCATCGCGAAGGGCCCGGTGCCTGTCGAAGACGCCGTGCGCTACGTCGACGGCATCCTCGAGGCGCTCGACTACTCGCACCGCGCGGGCGTCGTGCATCGCGACATCAAGCCGGGCAATGTCATGGTGACCGACAAGGGCCAGGTCAAGGTCATGGACTTCGGCATCGCCCGAGCCGTGTCCGACTCGTCGTCGACCGTCGCCGAGACCACGCAGATCATCGGCACAGCCGCATATTTCTCGCCCGAGCAGGCCAAGGGCGAGCCTGTCGACGCCAGGGCGGACCTCTACTCCACCGGTGTCGTGCTCTATGAGCTGCTCACCGGGCGTCAGCCGTTCCGCGGCGAATCGCCGGTCGCGGTCGCGTACCAGCATGTGAGCGAGACCCCGGTCCCTCCGACCGAGGTGAACGAGGACTCCCCCGGCGCGCTCGATCCGATCGTCCTCCGAGCGCTCGCGAAGGACCCGTACCAGCGGTACCCGGATGCTGCGCACTTCCGCGCCGCGCTCGACTCTGCGGTCTCCGGTCATGCGCCGAGCCGCAAGGAACTCGGCGCGCTCACGAGCGAGCTGTATGGTCCGAGTCCGCGCGCCGCGCAGGAGACCGCCCGATCGCTGCGTCAGCTGAGCACCGACACGACGATGGCTCGCACGCAGTCGGGTCCTCCCGTCGCGTGGATCTGGGCAGGCGTCGCACTGCTCGCGGTGCTGCTGGCGTCCGTGCTGTTCTGGGTGTGGACGCTCAGCATGCGGCCGGATGACGTGCCGTCGAGCGCTCGCGTCGTGCCGGACCTCGTCAACGTGTCGTCCGAGCGCGCTCAGGACGACCTCGGCAAGCTCGATCTGACGGCCAAGCTCGTGCTCGAGTCGAGCAACGACATCGTCGAGGGCAATGTCACCCGCACCGATCCGGAGAGCGGCACCGCCGTCAGCGAGGGAGATTCCGTCACCGTCTACGTGTCGTCCGGCAAGGAGACCGTGGTGGTGCCGATCCTCGAGGGTCTGTCGCTGACCGCCGCCAAGGACGCCCTCGCAGCAGCCGGTCTCGAGCTCGGCACGGTGATCCAGCGCAACGACAAGGGCCTGGCGGCCGAGACGGTGATGGAGGCCAGCGAGGCCGCGGAGAGCGAGGTCGCACCGCAGACCGTCGTGAACCTCGTGGTCGCCAGCGGTCGAGTCACCCTCACCGACGTCACGGGATGGACGATGGACGCCGCGCAGGCCGAGCTCGAACGCATCGGACTCACTCCGAGCCCGGTCGAACTGATCGACTGCACTCCGACGGAGCCTCCGACCGTGTCGTCGATGTCGGCCGCACCCGGCGATGTCGCGATCGGCTCGACGGTCGAACTGCGCTACTGCGTCGCCGCCGGCTGAGCCGCACGAAGGTCGGTCCCCGACAGCGGATGCAGGTTCGACGACAACGCGACGGCGTCTGAGTCGCCGCAGAGCGCGAGCCAGTTGGCGAGCAGACGGTAGCCGCCTTCGGTGAGCACGCTCTCGGGGTGGAACTGCACCCCGAGGATCGGCAGCCGGGTATGCGCCAGAGCCATCACGGTGCCGCTGTCGGTGCGGGCAGTGACGACGACATCGTCCGGCAGCTCGGACTCCGCCAGAGCGAGAGAGTGATACCTGCCCGCGTCGAACGGCGAGGGGATGCCGGCGAAGAGAGCCGACCCGTCATGCGTGACGCGCGACACCATGCCGTGCATCAGCTCGGGCGCCTCCGACACGGCCGTGCCGAACGCGGCCCCGATCACCTGGTGCCCGAGGCAGACGCCGAGAAGCGGCATCCGCACCCGCGCGGCCAGGCGCACAGCATCGATCGAGACCCCGGCGTCAGCGGGAGCCCCCGGACCGGGCGACAGGAGCAACGCGTCGAAATCGGGAAGAATCCCTTCGAGCTGCGACACCTCAACGGCATCCGCTTCGATCAGGGTGACGTCGGCGCCCAGCTCACGCAGGTAGCCGACGAGGGTGTGCACGAAGCTGTCGTGGTTGTCCACGACGAGCACGCGGATCATTCGAGATCGACCTCGCCCGGAGTGATCAGGGGACTCACCCAGGGGAACACGAACCAGAACAGTCCGTAGAGCACTGCGGCGATGAGCACCAGAAGGATGAAGAGCTTCAGCCACCACGGACCGGGCAGCAGGCGCCAGAGTGCGGCATACATGATTACGTCTCGTTCCGTTCGGCTAGATCGACGGCGCTGCCGGCGGAGGCGGTGGGTCGGTGAGCGCTGTGGGCGGGCCTTCGGCGCGCGGTTGGAAGCCTTCGAACACCCCGTAGGCGACGATGCGCTCGGCCAGTGAATAGAGCGGGGAGCAGGCGGTCAGGGTGATGTACTTCTCGCCCGTCTCGACGCCGGGCATCTGCGGCACATCCAGCAGCACGTCGGTCTGAGTCGGCTTGACGTACTCCAGGGTCCGGAAGCGGTAGGTGAACCACCCGTCGGGTGTCTCGACGACGATCGCATCGCCGACCTGGAGCTTGTCGAGCTGGTTGAACGGCTTGCCCCAGGTGGTGCGGTGTCCGGCCATCGCGAAGTTGCCGACCTCGCCGGGCATCTTCGAGTCGGTGTAGACGCCGATTCCGAGGTCGTCGAGGGTGCGCGCGCGGCTGGTGCCGCCGTAGATCCCGACGTTGTACTCGGCACCGAAGCGCGGGACATGCATCTGTGCGAACCACTGCGCGTCCGCCGGTGCGGCAGGGATCACGGGCTCGTAGTAGGTCTTGCCGTCCTCCCCCTCGACCAGAGGCGGCGGTTCGGGCGCCGGAGCCTCGGCGAGCGTCTGCGACATGGCCGCGCCCTCGTCGTTCTTCTGCGCGGCGATGATGATGTCGCCGATCCACATCTGCCACGCGACGAACAGAAGCACGAGCACCCCACCGGTGAGCAGCAGCTCACCGAGGACACTCGTGAAGGTCGCGCGCGATCGTGGGCGACGCCGGCGTGCGCGTCGCTCCCCCGAGACGACGGATGCAGTCATGGCCAGATCCTATCCGGCAGACCTGTACGCAGGCTCTCGGATGCCGCTTTCCGCGCGATATGACACTCTTGGGTACACTGTGGGAATGGCACGCGACCGCAAGATCGAAGAACCCGAAGCCCCGCGCAGCGAAGGCGAAGCCGCACCCAACGCCGTGTGGTTCAAGCCGGTGATGGTCGGCTTCATGCTTCTGGGTCTGGTGTGGATTCTCGTGTTCTACATCTCGGGCATGCAGTTCCCGATTCCGGGGCTCGACAACTGGAACCTCGCGATCGGCCTGGGCATCGCCCTCATCGGCTTCCTGATGACCACACGCTGGCGCTGACGCCGACCCTCGTCTTCGAAGAGGCCCCTCTCGCTGCGGCGAGAGGGGCCTCTTTCGTTCGTGACCGGCTTCGCCGTCAGCGAGTTATCCACAGGTTATCCCCACCCTGGGGAGAATTACACCCATGTTATTCACATCGGTTAACAACCCTGTTAACAACTCTTGATCAGGAGTAAACCGTCGTGATCAGGAAAGGTACCAACAGGGCGACGATCAGGATCAGGGCGACGACGACCGCGGCGAGCAGCACTATCTGCAGAGTGCGCTGCTCCCGTCGTCGGGTTCTGGTGAGGATGAATGCCACGAGCGCGCCGACGATCGCCCCACCGAGATGTGCCTGCCAGGCGATGTTCTGGGAGAACACGAACCCGACGACGAAGTTGATGCCGAGGATCACGAGGATCCCCGTCACGTTCGCACCGATGTGCCTGCCGATGATGAGCAGCGCGGCCATCAGGCCGAAGATCGCTCCGGAGGCGCCGACTGTGGCGGTCTCGGGCGCGAGCAGTGCGACGGCGACGGATCCGCCGAGGCCGCTGATCAGATACAACGCGAGGAAGCGGACCCGACCCAGCATCGGTTCGAGACTCTGCCCCAGCATCCACAGAGCGAGCATGTTGAGGGCGAGATGCAGGAACCCGCCGTGCACGAAGACGGCTGTGAGAAGTCGCCAGGGCTCGAACGGCATGAGCGACAGGTCCGGATACAGATACCCGGCTGCGAAGAGCAGCTGACCGGTGATCGCCTGGCCCATCCCGGGGATCAGTTGAAGGAGTCCTATGAAAGACGTCACCGCGAGCAGCGCGTAGGTGACGACCGGCTTGCCGCTGCTCCTCGAAGCGAGTGCGGTGCCACGCCCGCCCCACCGGCGTTCGGCCCGCTTCTGGGCGGGAGTGCGGTTCTTGCGCTCTGCTGCCATGCATTCGGGGCAGATCACCCCGACCGGCGCCTGCGTCTGGCACTCGGGGCAGATGGTGCGCAGGCACCGCTGGCAGAGCACGAAGCTCTGCCGATCCGGATGCCGGTAGCAGAAGTTCTCGCGGTTGTCCGCGAACTCAGGCGTGGTCATCCGGATCGGCCAGCGTCGGCGTCAGGCCGCGACGATGTCGATCGACTGCAGCACGACCGGCTCGATCGGGCGGTCGCCCGCGGCGGTCGGCACGGCGGCGATCGCGTCGACGACAGCCTTGGAGGCGTCATCGGCGACCTCGCCGAAGATCGTGTGCTTGCCCTGGAGCCAGGGGGTGGGGTCGGTCGTGATGAAGAACTGCGAACCGTTGGTGCCCTCGGGCTTGCCGGTGATGGCGTTGCGACGCAGACCCGCGTTCGCCATGGCGAGGATGTAGGGCTCGTTGAAGTTGAGCTCCATGTTGATCTCGTCGTCGAAGTTGTAACCGGGGCCGCCGACGCCCTGTCCGAGCGGGTCGCCGCCCTGGATCATGAAGTTCGGGATGATGCGGTGGAAGACGACATCCTTGTAGAGAGCGCCCTCGCCCGGCTTGCCGGTGGCGGGGTGCGTCCACTCCTGGGTGCCGTCGGCCAGGCCGACGAAGTTCTTGACCGTCTTCGGGGCGTGGTCGCCGAAGAGGTTGATGACGATGTCACCGTGGTTGGTGTGCAGGGTTGCGACATGAGAAGCGTGAGCCATGCGTCCATTCTCGCAGAGCTTCCCATGAGTTGGCCCGCGTCTAGCGCTGATCGCCCTCCGACGCAAGGGTTCGGCGATTCCCTCGCCCCATCCGGGGTCGCGTGGCAAGATGGGGAATCCGTACTCCAATCGACAGGAGAGCATCGTGAGCATCAGCCGCAAGCGGAAGAAGGAGCTGCGTCGTCTTCAGAACGACGCCAACCAGCTCTGGGAGAACCAGCAGGTCCTGGTCGGCCACGCCGCCGACGTCGCCCGTGAGGCCGGACGCCAGCTCGGCCACTTCGGCCGCGAGCAGGTCGGTCCTGTCGTGCAGGACACCTACAACCGTCGCCTCGCCCCGGTCGTCGACCGTGGCGTCCGCTTCGGCCACCACGTCGTGGATGACAAGGTCGTCCCGATCGTCGGCGGAGTCGTCGGAACCGCGCTCACCGCGTGGGACGTGGCCAACGCCAAGCGCGAGGGTGTCGTGCGCAAGGTGCGCAAGGCCACCAAGCCCGAGCCCAAGGGTCCGGGCGTCGGCTCGATCATCGCGCTGATCCTCGGCGTCGCCGCGGCAGCCGGTGTTCTCTACGCCGCCTGGCAGGCCCTGCGCGCGGACGACGAGCTCTGGGTCGCAGACGACCCGCTCTCCGCACCTGACGCGTGACCTCGACATCGGAGCCCCCGGCCACTGAGCCGGGGGATCTCCATGCTCGGGTGCGGGATGCGGCTGCCGCACGTGGACTCGATATCGAGATCCGCGAGCGGACCGCCGCCCGAAGCCTCTTCGAGGCGGCTGAGCTGCTCGGCATCCTGCCCTCCGGCATCGTCAAGACCCTCGTGGTCAAGCGCTCTGACGACACGTACCTGTTCGCGCTGGTTCCCGGCGGCAGGTCGATCTCGTGGCCGAAGCTGCGTGCAGTCGTCGGTGTGAACAAGCTCCGCCTGCCTGAACCGGATCTCGCGCTCGCGGCGACCGGCTACGAACGCGGAACAATCGTCCCGATCGGCAGCACCACCGATTGGCCTGTCTTCGCCGATGAGTCGATCGTCGGCCAGCGCATCGCGATGGGCGCCGGTGCTCACGGGTACAGCCTGTTCGTCGATGCTGACGACCTCATCGCCGCCTACGGCGCGACAGTGGCCGACATCTCGGTTCCCGAAGAGGCTCGAGACTGAGTCAGAGGATGCCCGCCATCCGCAGTGCGATGTCGACCAGCTTCACTCGCTGCAGTTCCTTCACCGACTTGAGAGGAAACCACTCCGCCATGTCGGTGGAGCCGTCGGCCTCGAAGGTCAGCTTGCCTCCCGTCACCGATGCCCGGTACACGATGCGCAGCGTGTGCAGCGGCTGATCCGACTGGTTCACTCTCTGGCTGGCGGGAATGACCCTCGAGTGGATGCCGAGCAGCTCGCCCACCTTGACCGCATAGCCGGTCTCCTCGCGGAGCTCCCGCCGGACGGCGTCCTCGGGTGCCTCACCGGCCTCGAGACCACCACCGGGCATCGTCCACGCGACCCGTCGCCCTTCGATCCAGCGCGCCAGAAGTATGCGTCCGTCGTCATCGGTGACGACCGCGTATGCCGCGACCCGCATGTCCATGCCCTCACACTACTGGCGGCGACGGCGACCGACACCTCTGATCCCGTCAGATGACGCTGCCTGTGCAGCACGGAACGCCGTCACCACGATCGCAGGCCCGGATTCGGATCCCCGATCGCGAGATCGATCAGGAATCGAGAAGCACAGCGACCCGCGGCATCCGTAGTGTGAGGTTCACCGCAGATCACGCCGAGAAAGGAACCTGTCATGGCTGACAACGAGAAGAACTTCAGCGCTGAGGAACGCGAGGCCATGAAGGAGGCCGCGGCCGACAAGCGCAAGTCGAGGTCTCGGGCGAAGAAGAGCCCGGAAGAGGTGCGCGCCGAGGGAGTGGCAGATCTCGAAGCGGCCGTGGCGAAGCTGCCGGACGACAAGGATCGCGAGCTGTCGCTGGCCCTCCATGCACTGGTCACCGAGGTGGCCCCCGAGCTGATGCCGCGCACGTACTACGGCATGCCGGCGTGGGGCAAGGACGGCAAGGTCCTCTGCTTCTTCCAGCCGGCGAGCAAGTTCAAGGTCCGCTATGGGACGTTCGGGTTCGAGCCCATCTCGAACCTCGACGACGGCACGATGTGGCCGACCGCCTACGCGCTGCTCGAACTCACCGCTGCGAACCGCAAGGTGCTCACCGAGCGCATCCGCCTCGCCGTCAGCTGAGTCGCCGTTCCCTGACCCTGGGCCCGAGCAGTAGCGTGGATGCCGTGAGCACACTGCCGTTCCCCGCCTCCGTGTATTCCGCTCGACTCGACCGCGCCGCGTCTCTCGCCGCCGGCGTCGGTCTCGACGGGATAGTCGTCGGGCCTGGCCCCGATCTGCAGTACCTGGTCGGCGTCGAGGGCGACACGATCGAACGACTCACGGCACTCGTGCTCGGGCCGGGACTGGCACCCACGATCATCGTGCCGCGTATGGAGCTCGCGAAGGTCAGGACCACCGCCGTGGGCGAGCTCGGACTCGCGGTCTCCGACTGGGTCGACGGCGAGAACCCCTACGACCTCGTGGCCGCGGCGCTCGGCACCGTCTCGAGGGTGGGCGTCTCCGACGCTCTGCCGGCCCTGCACGTGATCCCCTTGGCCGATCGGATCGACGTGCGCGTCGAGCTCGCTACACCGGTGCTGCGCGAGGGGCGCATGATCAAGGATGCCGAAGAGGTCGCCGAGCTGCGGCGAGCCGGCTCCGCGATCGACGCCGTGCACCGCCGCGTGCCCGAGTGGCTTCGCGCGGGTCGCACCGAGCGCGAAGTGGCGGCCGACATCGCCGAGGCCATCGTCGCCGAGGGACACCGCACCGTCGAGTTCGTGATCGTCGGCTCCGGCCCCAACGGCGCCGACCCGCATCACGAGGTGTCCGATCGCGTGATCGGCGACGGAGAGATCGTGGTCGTCGACATCGGTGGAGCAGTGCCGAGCGGCTACAACTCCGACAGCACCCGCACCTACGTGGTCGGCACTCCCGACCCTGAGGCCGCCGATCGCATCGCGGTGCTCGTCCGCGCTCAGCAGGCCGCCGTCGACGCCGTGCACCCCGGGGCGACGGCCGAGGAGGTTGACGCCGCCGCACGGTCGGTGCTCGCTGAGGCAGGGTTCGCAGAGGCCTTCCTGCACCGCACCGGTCACGGCATCGGCGTCTCGGTGCACGAGGAGCCCTACATCGCGCCCGGCAACGACCTCGTGCTGCGCGAGGGCATGGCCTTCAGCATCGAACCCGGCATCTACTTCGCGGGCGAGTGGGGTGCGCGCATCGAAGACATCGTCGTCGTGACGGCTGACGGGTGCGAGCGCCTGAACACCGCGCGCCACGGGCTCACCGGGGTCTGAACCGGTCTGTCGGGTCGCTGGGTTCGCGACCGGTCAAGCCCCTTTGTGGGCGCGATCCGGGCGGCCAGACTGTGACCATGGCATCCGATGCGAGCGCCCGCGACGGCGAGGCGCGTGACCCAGAGCACACCGCCGACGGGCATCACGTCATCATCGACGGCCGACGATGGCGAGCGACCGACCCGTCGATCCCCGATACGTTCCGTCAGGAGCTGGTCGATGAGCTGATGGCTGCTCGCCGTGCCGTGAAGGCTCAGGATCCCGATGCACGACGCCGGGTGCACGATGCGAAGACCGCGCTGGGTGAACGCGGGGCGCCCTGGTGGGAGGATCGCGTCGGCGACGACTTCGACGAGAGGATCGCGGCTGCGATGCGCGCTCTCACGCGCAAGCGGGACGGGTCCTCGATCTGTCCGAGCGATGTGGCGCGGGCGGTCGGCGGTGAGTCGTGGCGGTCGGTGATGGCGGACGTCCGGCGGGTCGCCGCGGTGCTCGCGGACCGCGAGGAGATCGTCGTGACGCAGAAGGGTGACGAAGTGAGCATCCGCGACGCTCGTGGTCCGGTGCGGATGGTGCGCGGACCGAAGCTCTGATCCCGAACGGGCATCCAGCCGCATCCGGGCTTCAGAG
This sequence comes from Microbacterium sp. AC035, assembly GCF_979258485.1. Lineage (NCBI taxonomy): Bacteria > Bacillati > Actinomycetota > Actinomycetes > Micrococcales > Microbacteriaceae > Microbacterium > Microbacterium sp. AC035. Next base: position 2,834,875 of record NZ_OZ409858.1, on the reverse strand, counting down.
CTCGTCGTGGTACCCGCTGTAGGGGAAGTCGACGTCGCCGGTGTCACGCGGGTCGTATGCCACCGATGCGACGCTGATCCTGACCTGGGTGTTCGGGGTGATGAGCACGCTCACGGCCCTGTTTCCGACCACGACCAGGTCGACGAACGTGCCGGAGGTCCTCGTCGCCGATTCGATGCGTTCTCGCAGATCGTCGACATCCTGATCCTGGGAGAGCAGGAAGCTCGATCCGTCGAACACGATCTCGGTCTGGATCATCATCTCCCCGTCAGCCATGCGTGCACGCTACGCCCGTGAACCGGAAGTGTGAAGGGGGGTTGATTACTGACGTCTCTCCTGAGACGAGTCTGATTTCGAAGGCCCGTCTCGACGGCGTCCGCCACTCGGATCCGTCTCGAGACCGGCGAGTTGTCAACAGATCGATCCACATCTGTGGACTCGGAGAGCACCGCGTCGCGCGGGCCACGTGAGTTGTTAACAGGGTTGTTAACACCTGTGGAGACCGGAAAACGAGAAGGCCCCGCACGATGGCGGGGCCTTCTCGAACTGTCTCAACACAGTGTGGAGCCTAGGAGATTCGAACTCCTGACATCCTGCTTGCAAAGCAGGCGCTCTACCAACTGAGCTAAGGCCCCGTGAGGGAATCTATTGAGTTGAGGAGTGGGCCCACCAGGACTTGAACCTGGGACCTCTTCATTATCAGTGAAGCGCTCTAACCGCCTGAGCTATGGGCCCGTCAACCTCCGAAACTTTACCGGAGATTCGTGGAAATACCCAATCGAGGGCGGGGCACCGGCGCGCCCTCGCCCTCGATCGTGGTCAGCGTCCCGGGCGGATCGTCACGCTGCCCGCCGAAAGGGTGACATCGATCGCGTTCCGGGTGCCTGAGGACTGGTCGATCTTCGCGTCGAGTGACCCGGCGCTGACGTCCTGAGTGATCGAGTACGACTCATCAGGAACAGTGAGGTCCACCGACCCCGCGCTCACATCGATCGTCGTCTGCGACGGCGCCCGTCCGGTCAGCTCGACGTTCAGATCGCCTGCCGAGACGCTGAGATCGGCCTCGTCGACGCCGTCGAGCAGAGCATCCGCACGGCCGGCGCTCATGTCGATGCTGAGACTGCGCGCCGCGCCCTCGACATCGAGGGCACCGGCGTTGACGGTGACATCGAGAGCGCCGAACTCACCGACCACATCGAGGCTGCCCGCATCGAGGGTGAGGTCGGCATCGAGCTGCGCATCGAGAAGATCTTCAGGGAGAGTCAGCACGGCCGACTGGTCGTCGCCGAACCAGCTGCCGAACCACCATCCGAAACGGAACTCCGGACTCCGCACGACCAGGTCATCGCCCTCGCGCTCGAGAGTCCATGCGGGTCCACGTGCGTCGGTGACCGCCAGCCGGGCCTCATCGACGTCCCCGAACTCGATGCGCATGTTTCCGGCATCCACGTCGAGGTCGAGTCTCTCGATCCCGGCTGCATCCTCGGTCAGCACCGAGTCGCTGCCCTGCGTGGACCCCATCATGCTGCCGGTCGCTGCGACGGCCGCGGACCCACCCGCACCGAGGAGGGCGATCCCGCCGACGATCGCGGTCACGATCATGATCGCCGTCGTTCCCGATGAGCGTCCCGCATCGGCAGGAGACGCCTGCGCGGGCGCAGCGGCGGGCGCCGGTGCGGGCGCAGCGGCGGGCGCCGGCGCGGGCGCCTGCCCCTGGGGCGGGGATGCCGGCGGGGGAGTGAGCGGGGTGTGCCCGCCCTGGAAGTCTTCGTTGTTCGTGGTCATCGTCCCAGTCCTGTCTGTCCGGTCGGCGTCGTGCCGCCCGTGTTCTCGATGTGTGCGAGGGCCGCCAGCACGCGACGGTTGCCCGACTCGCCCTGCTCGAAGCCCAGCTTCTGGAAGATCGCGGTGATGTGCTTCTCGACGCTCGCCTCCGAGAGGAAGAGCAGGCCGGCTATGGCCCCATTCGACTTGCCCTCGGCGATCAGCGCCAGCACGGTCCGTTCGCGCTCTGTGAGGCGCTGCATGCGGTCGTCGCGGTTGCGGCGGGTGAGCAGCTGGGCGACGACCTCCGGATCGAGCACCGTCGCGCCCTCCGAGATCCTCTGCACCGAGGCGAGGAACTCCGAGACATCGGCGACCCTGTCCTTGAGCAGATAGCCCAGGGGCCCGCCCTGCGCGGCGATCAGGTCGGACGCGTAGCGCTCCTCGACGTACTGCGAGAGCACGAGCAGCGGAAGCGCGGGGTTCGTGTCGCGCAGTCCGAGCGCCGCGCGGATTCCCTCGTCGGTGAATGTCGGAGGAAGCCGCACATCGAGGATGCAGAGCTCAGGGTCGGTCTCGATCACGGCTTCGGTGAGGCCGCCGGTGTCGGGCAGAGCCGCGACCACACTGTGTCCGGCGTCCTCGAGCAGTCGTACGAGTCCTTCGCGCAGCAGGACCGAGTCCTCGCAGATCAGGATGCGCATGGCACATTCACCTCCAGGCTGGTCGGCCCGCCGACGGGGCTCTCGAGGCGGAAGGTTCCGCCGGCCGCGAGAATGCGGTTCGCGATGCCGTCGAGGCCACCGCCGGGCTGCACCTGTGCGCCGCCCATGCCGTTGTCCTCGACACGAGCCCAGAGCACCCCACCGTCACGGAGACGAACAGTGACCCGCGCCTCGCTGGCACGAGAGTGCTTGGCGGCGTTCGTGAGCGACTCGGCGATCGAGAAGTACACGGCGGCCTCGGCCTCACGGCTGCAGCGCCCCTCCATGCGCACGTCGAGGTGCACGGGGATGTGGGATCGCCCCGCGAGGGCGGACAGCGCCGCGTCGAGCCCGCGGTCGTCGAGAACGGAGGCATGGATGCCGCGGGCGAGCTGTCGCAGCTCGGTGATCGCGGCCTTCGTCGAGGTGTGCGCCTCGGCGATGAGCTCCTTGGCGGCATCCGGATCGTTGTCGATCTTCTGCTGGGCGAGCCCCAGGGTCATCCCGACCGACACCAGACGCGGCTGGACCCCATCGTGCAGATCCCGCTCGATGCGGGTGCGCTCCACGTCTGCGGCGCGCACCGCGCCCTCGCGCTGAGCGGTGCTGGTGCGCACGCGCTCCGTGAGTTCTGCCTCACGGCTGCGAACCACGATGGCGAGCGAGAGCACCCGGTTCAGCAATGCCAGGCCGATCATCCCGGCGAGGCAGGCTGCGATGCCGAGGATGCCGATGAGCGGTGCCCACGCCGGGTCGATGCCGCCTCCGCCGAACGGGCCCATCACGGCATCCGCTCCGGTGAGCGGCGCGAACGAGATGGTGATCGACCATACGAGACCGAATGCGAGGCGCAGCACGATCCAACCGAGCACGGCCGTGATCGCGAAGTTCGCGAGGGCCCGCCACATGCGGCCGTCGATGGCCTGACGTCCGAGCGACCGCAGCCAGCCCACGAAGCCGGGGCGATCGCGCGGGCGCCACCTGAGCGGTGTGATCGGCGAGCGGTAGAGGGCGCTGACCCGCGCCACCTCGAACCAGCCCACGCCGAAGAGGGCGTAGACGAATCCGACGAGCAGAACGATGCCGACGCCGGCCGCGAAGAGCAGGCCGAGACCGGTGCCGAGAAGTCCGGAGAGAGTCGCGAAGATGAAGCCGCCGATGACTCCGATCCCTGCGAGATGCAGGATCGTGAGCACGATGCGCAGCGGCGGCTTCGTGGCCGTCGCCGGTTGCGGCGTGGCAGTGTGTGTCGTCATGGTTCAAAGGTACGGCGGCGCCGATCAGGCCGACACCGAGCCAGCCAGACACCCGGCTTCGGGTTTTCCCTACTCCACGGGAGCACAGAAAGAGGGGCGGATGCCGAAGCATCCGCCCCTCTTCGAATCCGGAGGATCAGTTCGACATGAAGCCGACGAGCAGACCGCCCGTCACCTTCACGGCGACGTTGTAGATGCCGGCCACGACGGCGCCGAGCACCGTGAACACGATCAGGTTCAGAATCGAGACGACGGCGGCGAACGCCATCACCTGCGGCAGCCCGGCGACCTCGGAGATGCGCACCGAGTTGTCGGTGATCGCACCGACGATCTCGTCAGCCTGAGTGAGGAGACCCGTCGCCTGGAGAACCAGGAAGATCAGGAAGAACGACACCATGGTGACGATCGCGAGTGCGACCGCTCCGAGGAACGAGAGCTTCACGGCCGACCAGAAGTCGACGTAGACGAGGCGCAGGCGCACCTGCTTGCCGCCGGTCTTGCGCGTGGACTTCTTCGCCAGCTTTTCGGCTACTGTGCTCATGCGTCTGCTTCCTCAGGGTTCTCGTTCGTCTCGGGGGCGGTGTCGGTGGATTCGGAGTCCACCTCTGCCTCATCCGATTCGTCTTCCTCGGTGAGGCCCCGCTCGCCGTTGCGGGCGATGGCGAGGATCCGGTCGGCTTCCGTCGTCCGTGCGAACACCACTCCCATGGTGTCTCGGCCCTTGGCGGGCACCTCGGCCACGGCAGAGCGTACCACCTTGCCGCTGGACAGAACCACAAGGACCTCGTCGTCGGAGGAGACCATCAGACCACCCGCGAGAGTGCCCCGATCGTCGTTGAGCTTGGCGACCTTGATGCCGAAACCACCGCGTCCCTGGACGCGATATTCCTCGATCGCCGTGCGCTTCGCGTAGCCGCCGTCGGTCACCACGAACACGAACTGACCGGGAGCCGCGACGGATGCCGACAGCAGGCTGTCGCCCTCGCGGAACTTCATGCCCTTCACCCCGGCGGTGGCGCGTCCCATCGGTCGCAGCGCATCGTCGGTCGCGCTGAACCTGACGGACATGCCCCGGCGGCTGATGAGGAGGATGTCGTCCTCGGCGTTCACCATGAGCGCCGAGACCAGTTCGTCCTCGTCGTTCAGGCGGATCGCGATGACGCCGCCCTGGCGGTTGGTGTCATACGTGTCGAGGCGCGTCTTCTTGACCAGACCGTCGCGCGTCGCGAGCACCAGGTAGTCGGCGACCGCGTAGTCACGGATGTCGAGCACCTGAGCGATGTTCTCGTCGGGCTGCAGCGCGAGCAGGTTGGCGACGTGCGTGCCCTTCGCGTCCCGCCCGGCTTCGGGGACCTCGTAGGTCTTCGCGCGGTAGACGCGTCCCTTGTCGGTGAAGAACAGCAGCCAGTGGTGGGTCGTCGTCACGAAGAAGTGCTCGACGATGTCGTCCGCCCGCAGCTGGGCGCCCTTGATGCCCTTGCCGCCGCGGTGCTGCGAGCGGTAGTTGTCGCTGCGGGTGCGCTTGATGTACCCCGCCCGGGTGATGGTGACGACCATCTCCTCTTCGGCGATGAGGTCTTCCATCGAGACGTCGCCGTCGAAACCGTGCAGGATGTGCGTGCGACGGTCGTCGCCGAAGCGATCGACGATACCCGTGAGCTCTTCGCGGATGATGTCGCGCTGCAGCGACTCATCGGCGAGGATCGCCTGGTACTCGGCGATGAGCCGCTCGAGCTCGGCCGCCTCGTCGAGGATCTTCTGCCGCTCGAGCGCCGCGAGGCGACGGAGCTGCATGTCGAGGATGGCCTGGGCCTGGTCGTCGTCGATCTCGAGGAGCTTCTTCAGCCCCTCGCGGGCGTCGTCGACCGTGGCCGAACGACGGATCAGAGCGATGACCTCGTCGAGCGCGTCGAGCGCCTTGAGGTAGCCGCGCAGGATGTGCATGCGACGCTCGGCCTTCGCCAGGCGGAAGCGCGTGCGGCGGACGATGACCTCGAGCTGGTGGGTGATCCAGTAGGTCACGAACCCGTCGAGCGCCAGGGTGCGCGGCACGCCGTCGACGATCGCGAGCATGTTCGCGCCGAAGTTCTCCTGCAGCTGCGTGTGCTTGTAGAGGTTGTTGAGCACGACCTTCGCGACGGCATCGCGCTTGAGCACGACGACGAGGCGCTGGCCCGTGCGGTCCGAGGACTCGTCGCGGATGTCGGCGATGCCGCTGATCTTGCCGTCACGGACGAGGTCGCCGATCTTCACCGCGACGTTGTCGGGGTTCACCTGGTACGGCAGCTCGGTGATCACGAGGCACGTGCGGCCCTGGATCTCCTCGACGTTGACGACCGCGCGCATCGTGATGGATCCGCGACCGGTGCGATAGGCCTCGTGGATTCCCTTGGTGCCCAGGATCTGAGCGCCGGTCGGGAAGTCAGGGCCGGGAACGCGCTGGATCAGCCCGTCGAGGAGCTCTTCACGCGGAAGGCCGGGGTTGTCGAGCGCCCAGAGCGCGGCATCCGAGATCTCACGCAGGTTGTGCGGGGGGATGTTGGTCGCCATGCCGACGGCGATTCCGACCGAGCCGTTGACGAGCAGGTTCGGGAACCGCGCCGGAAGGACTGTCGGCTCCTGGGTCTGGCCGTCGTAGTTGTCCTGGAAGTCGACGGTGTCTTCTTCGATGTCGCGCACCATCTCGAGCGCGAGCGGAGCCATCTTCGTCTCGGTGTATCGAGGAGCAGCGGCTCCCATGTTGCCGGGAGATCCGAAGTTTCCCTGACCCAGCGCGAGCGGGTACCGCAGCGCCCACGGCTGAACGAGACGAACGAGGGCGTCGTAGATCGCCGAGTCACCGTGGGGGTGGTACTGACCCATGACCTCGCCCACGACACGGGCGCACTTCGAGAACGACTTGTCGGGGCGGAACCCACCGTCGTACATGCCGTAGATCACGCGGCGGTGCACCGGCTTCAGACCGTCGCGCACGTCGGGGAGGGCACGTCCGACGATCACGGCCATCGCGTAGTCGAGATAGCTGCGCTCCATCTCGAACTTCAGGTCGACCTGGTCGATGTTCCCGTGGTCGTGGGCCGGGGGCTCGGGGCGTACTTCGTCAGTCATGTGTGTTGTCGATTCCGGTCGTTATTCGAGCGAATGCAGGGCGCGGGGCGCCTCAGATGTCGAGGAAGCGGACGTCCTTGGCGTTGCGCTGGATGAAGCTGCGTCGTGATTCGACGTCCTCACCCATCAGCACGCTGAAGATCTCGTCTGCCGCCGCGGCATCCTCGATGGTCACCTGGCGGAGCGTCCGCGTCGTGTGATCCATCGTGGTCTCCCACAGCTCCTTGGCGTTCATCTCGCCGAGACCCTTGTAGCGCTGGATGCCGGCATCCTTCGGGATGCGCTTGCCGTTGTCGAGGCCGAACTTCAGCAGCGCATCGCGCTCCGCGTCGCTGAACACGTATTCGTGCGGCTGGTTCGACCACTTGAGGCGGTACAGCGGCGGCATCGCGAGGTACACGAAACCGGCCTCGATGAGGCCGCGCATGTAACGGAACAGCAGCGTCAGAAGCAGCGTCGTGATGTGCTGGCCGTCGACGTCGGCATCCGCCATCAGCACGATCTTGTGATAGCGCGCCTTCTCGATGTCGAAGTCCTCGCCGATGCCCGTGCCGAAGGCCTGGATCATCGCCTGGACCTCGCGGTTGCCGAGCGCCTTGTCGAGGCGAGCGCGCTCGACGTTGAGGATCTTGCCGCGGAGCGCGAGGATCGCCTGCGTGTGCGGGTCGCGTCCCTGCACGGCGGAGCCGCCGGCCGAGTCACCCTCGACGAGGAAGATCTCGCTGATCGAGGGGTCCTTGCTGGTGCAGTCCTTGAGCTTGTCGGGCATGGCAGCCGACTCGAACACGCTCTTTCGCCGTGCGGTCTCCCGCGCCTTGCGAGCGGCGAGACGCGCGGTCGCTGCGTCGAGCGCCTTGCGGATGATGTTCTTCGCCTGCGCGGGGTTGCGGTCGAACCAGTCGCCGAGCTGATCGCCCACGACCTTCTGCACGAACGCCTTGGCCTCGGTGTTGCCCAGCTTGGTCTTGGTCTGACCCTCGAACTGGGGCTCGCCCAGCTTGATCGAGATGACGGCGGTCAATCCCTCGCGCACATCGTCGCCGGAGAGGTTGTCGTCCTTCTCCTTGAGGATGTTGTTCGCACGCGCGTACTTGTTCACCAGCGTGGTGAGCGCTGCGCGGAAGCCCTCTTCATGGGTGCCGCCCTCGTGCGTGTTGATCGTGTTCGCGTAGGTGAACACGTTCTCGGTGTACGAGGTGGTCCACTGCATCGCGACCTCGAGCGAGATCTTGCGCGCCGTGTCCTCGGACTCGAAGGCGATGATCTCCTCGTTGACGACCTCCGCGTGACGCACCTTGTTGAGGTACTCGACGTAGTCGACGAGTCCGCGCTCGTAGAAGAAGACGTCGCCGGGCTGCTTGGTCGTGGTGACGCCGGCTTCTTCGACCTCGTAGGCCGAGGACGCGCGCTCGTCGAGCAGCTCGATGCGGAGACCCTTGTTGAGGAACGCCATCTGCTGGAACCGCGTGCGCAGGGTGTCGTAGTCGAAGTCGGTCGTCTCGGTGAAGATCGAGGCATCCGGCCAGAACGTGATGCTCGTGCCGGTGTCCTCGGTCTCTTCGCCCTTGATGAGCTTCTGCTGCGGCACTCCGCCGTCGGCGAAGCTGTGCCGCCAGACGAAGCCCTTCTGCTTGACCTCGACGTCGAAACGCGTCGAGAGGGCGTTCACGACCGAGGAGCCGACGCCGTGCAGACCGCCCGAGACGGCGTACGCGCCGCCGCCGAACTTGCCACCGGCGTGCAGGATCGTCAGCACGACCTCGACCGTCGACTTCGACGGGTCGGAGGAGTGCGGATCCACCGGGATTCCGCGGCCATTGTCGATCACGCGCACGCCGCCGTCTTCGAGCAGGGTGACGAAGATGGTGTCGGCGTAGCCGGCGAGAGCCTCATCGACGGAGTTGTCGACGATCTCGTAGACCAGGTGGTGCAGACCGCGCGGACCCGTGGATCCGATGTACATGCCGGGGCGCTTGCGCACCGCCTCGAGTCCTTCGAGGATCTGGATCGAGTCGGCACCGTACTCGCCGGGCTGCTTGATCTTGGGGGAGATCGATGTGGACCTCACCTCCGCTTCCGCGGGAGTCTGGGTCTCTGCGCCCTGGGAGGGGTCAGGGGTTTCCCCGGTGGTCGATTCCGTCTCGTCAGCAGGGAATTCAGGCGTCATCAGAGGGCATTCTCCACATCGATATCACGAACTCCCATTCTAGCGGTCTTTCGAGTCGAAATCCCGCTGAACGGCCGTGTATGGCCCTCTGAGCCTCTCGAACCCCCTGAACGGTGCCCTACCCGTAGGTATCGCGCGGGCCCCGTCCTGGAACGACTCTGGGACCCCATTTCCATGAGGGTACGTCCGGTCCGATGAAGCGGAGGTTCTCCACTCCCGCATCCGGATACCGTCGACCGATCTCGGTGAGGATGGTCCCGCGCATGTACTGCAGGTTCTTCGCCCAGGCCGTCGAATCGCACTTCACGGTGAGCACTCCGCGTTCGAGAGAGACCGGTTCGGAGTGCTTCGCCGTGTCGGTGCCCGCGAGATCGGACCACTGCCTGACCAGGTCTTCGCGGGCGAGAGTCTTCTGCCAGCCCGCGTCGCGGGTGAGCTTGTCGAGCACCGCCCCGAGGGGACCGGGGTCACGACCGGGTGTGAAGGGAGCGTTGTCGTCGTCTGCGACGATCCGTCGCTTGCGCTTCCACGACTTCGAACTCGGAGCGAGGCCACGCAGACGCAGGTAGGTCGCGACCGTCTCGGGGGTCTCCGGTGTCGGAGCGGATGCCGGGACAGGTGCGATGTCACTCATCTGCCACTTCCCTCTCGTCACTGATGGTGCCGGCCGAGATCCTGACCACGTGAGCATGGAGCACCTCGGGGATATCCTCCTCCACCGCTGCGGTCACGACCACCTGCTCGTAACCCGCGGTGAGCGCCGCGAGGCGCTGCCGGCGGTCGGAATCGAGTTCGGCGAACACGTCGTCGAGGATCAGCACGGGGTCGCCGGCGGGGGACTCGCTGCGCAGCAGCTCGGCGGAGGCGAGGCGCAGCGCGAGCGCCACAGACCAGGACTCCCCGTGCGATGCGTAGCCCTTCACCGGCAGACCACGAACCCGCAGAACGAGATCATCGCGGTGAGGCCCGGTCAAGGTGAGTCCGCGGTCGAGCTCGTTCGATCGCTTGGCGAGCAGTGCGGCGTGGAACATCTCGGCGATGTCTCCCGAGGTCTCGGCCGGCGCATCGACTCCCTCTTCGGGATCTGCGCCTCGCACCGAGAGCGCCCAGTCGAGCTGGGGACGATGATCCTCGCCGGCGATCGCCGCATACGCCTCTGCGACCGGATGCTGCAGATCGGCCGCGAGACGCTGACGCGCCGTGATGATCTCGGCTCCGAGGGAGACGAGCTTGTCGTCCCATACATCGAGGGTGCTCAGCCCTTCGCCCTTGATGCCGCGCGCTCGCGCCGACTTCAGAAGGGCGTTGCGCTGCTTGAGCACACGGTCGTAGTCGGCGAGCACTGACGACATGCGAGGAGTGCGCTGGATCAGCAGCTGGTCGACGAAACGACGCCGAGAAGACGGGTCACCGCGCACGATCTGCAGATCTTCGGGGGCGAACAGCACGACGTGGGCATATCGGGGAAGCTCATTCGTCTTCGAGGGAGATCCGTTGATGCGCGCCTTGTTCGAACCCTGCTTGTTGAGCTGCACCTCGATCAGCACCTTGCGTTCACCGTGCGAGAGGCGGGCGCGGATGATCGCAAAATCCTGGCCTTCGCGCACCATCGGCGCATCCGAGGAGACCCTGTGAGAGCCGAGGGTGGCGAGGAACACGACGGCCTCGGCGAGGTTGGTCTTGCCCTGACCGTTGCGGCCGACCAAGACGTTGGGGCCCTTGTGCAGAGCGAGATCCGCGGTCGCATAATTGCGGAAGTCGACCAGGCTCAGGTGTTCCACAATCACGCAGTCAGCCTACCTTCGGGGTCTGACACCGCTGTCCCCGCGCGGCTTTCGCCCGTCGCAGGATCAGCGGAGCAGCAGGTTCGGCTGCAGCAGGTACTTGAACGAGTCGAGCCCGGCCTGGTCGACCGAGGTCTGGCTGGTGATCAGCACGGGGCTGAGCTTGTTCGCGTTGTCGCTCGAGGTGAACGTGACGCGGACGAACTCGCTCTTGACCGCTCCGAGTGCCTCGATGAGGTACTGCGGGTTGAGGCCGAGAGTGACATCGTCGCCACCGTTCAGGATCGCGTCGACGGACTCGGAGGCACGTGCGTGCTCGCTGCCCGATGCATCCATCGTGACGCTGTCGGACGTGAACGTGAAGCGCAGTGGAGCTGCGCGATCCAGCACGAGCGACACGCGGCGCACCGCTTCGACGAGGTCGGCGGTGTTCACGACCGCGTAGTGCTCGGTCTGCTCGGGGAACAGACGGCGGACAGGCGGGAAGTTGCCCTTGATCAGCAGCGAGGTCACGGTCTTGTTGCCTGCCGTGAAGGCGATGATCTCGCGATCGCCGGCTCCGGAGAATGCGATCTGGATGGTTCCGGCGTGACCGAAGGTCTTTCCGACTTCGAGAAGCGTGCGTGCAGGGACCAGTGCGCTCGCTTCGACGGCCTCGCCATCCCACGGGACGTCTCGGAGCGAGACACGATAGCGGTCCGTCGCGACCAGGCTGAGCGTGTGTCCGGAGACCTCGAGCTGCACACCCGTGAGCACGGGGGTCACGTCGTCACGCGATGCGGCGAAGCCGACCTGAGCGATCGCGGTTCCGAAATCATCGGCCGGGACGACGCCGGACGAGCCGGACACCTCGGGGATGGAGGGATATTCCTCGACCGGCATGGCTGCGAGGGTGAACCGAGCGGAGCCGCACGTGACGGTGATGCTGCCGTCGTCCTCGACGGCGATCTCGATCGGCGCGTTGGGCAGGCGGCTGGCGATGTCGGAGAGCAGTCGACCGTGGACGAGTATCGTGCCGGGGGTGTCGACCGTGGCTTCGATGGTGGTCCGAGCGGATGCCTCGTAGTCGAAGGCCGAGAGCGTGAGCCCTGATCCGTCGGCCTCGATCAGCACTCCGGCGAGAATCGGCTGCGGGTTCCGCTGCGGAAGCAGCTTGACGACGAAGGACACAGCCTCGCTGAAGACATCGCGGTTGACCTGAAACCTCACGGGTGCTCCCTTGTCGTCATTCTGAGACGTGTCGTCATCGTTCCTGCCTGTGCAGGGCTTCCCATGCTAGCCCCACAGTCGGGCGGATCCCTACGACCGGAGCAAACCTCCGGTCCGTTCGACTTTCCCCACCGTCTGGTGATCGGATCGCCCTTGAATTGAATTAACTCCTTAACGGTGTTAACACCTGTGGATACTGTGGATAACTCGGTGGAAAGCAGACGCCAGTAAGGAACTACACGGTTGTCACTTGTGGAAACCCTGAGGAATCCGCGGGTGGACAGCTTCCCGGGGGTCGCACCGTCTCCCACAGTTATCCACAGGTTCGGCGGTTTCTCACACATCCGTCCCGATCTCGAGGCGATTCATCCACAAGTTATCCACATGTGCAAACTGGCATCGATCGAGCCGGCCATATGCCTCTCAGGCGCACAGAAAGGGGGTCGTGGCTTCCCATCGGAAGCCACGACCCCCTTTTCGAGGTGGCGCGGGCTCAGCGTCGACCGAGCTGCGTGGTGATCTCTGTCACCTGGTTGTAGATCGAACGCCGCTCCTTCATGAGCTCGCTGATCTTCTTGTAGGCGTACATCACCGTGGTGTGGTCCCGGTTGCCGAACAGCTGCCCGATCTTCGGCAGCGAGAGGCTGGTGCGCTCCCGGCACAGGTACATGGCGATCTGGCGTGACGTGGCGATCTGCTGCGATCTGCTCGAGCCGTAGAGATCGTCGACGGTCAGCTTGAAGTACTGCGCGGTCGCGGTGATGATGTCCGTCGGCGAGATGATGTTGTCCTCAGCCGTGTCGATGATGTCACGCAGCACCGTCTGGGCGAGAGAGATGTCGAGAGCCGAGCGGTTCAGGCTGGCGAAGGCTGAGACACGGATCAGCGCCCCCTCGAGTTCACGGATGTTCGACGACACCACCGTCGCGATGTACTCGAGTACCTCATCGGGAATATGAAGGGCTTCGCTCTGCGCCTTCTTACGGAGGATCGCGATTCTCGTCTCGAGGTCAGGAGCCTGTACATCGGTGATCAGACCCCACTCGAACCGGCTCCGCATGCGGTCCTCGAAGCCTGTCAGGTGCTTCGGCGCCACGTCACTCGTGATCACGACCTGCTTGTTGTGGTCGTGGAGAGTGTTGAAGGTATGGAAGAACGCCTCCTGGGTCTCGGCGCGACCCTGCAGGAACTGGATGTCGTCGATCAGGAGGATGTCGACATCGCGGTAGCGGGCCTGGAAGGCTGCGCCCCTGTTGTTCGCGATCGAGTTGATGAAGTCGTTCGTGAACTCCTCGCTCGACACGTACCTGACCTTGACGCCTGCGTAGAGAGACTGGGCGTAGTCGCCGATCGCGTGCAGCAGGTGGGTCTTGCCGAGACCGGAGTCACCGTAGATGAACAGCGGGTTGTAGGCCTTGGCCGGCGCCTCGGCGACGGCGACCGCTGCGGCGTGCGCGAACCTGTTCGACTGTCCGATGACGAAGTTGTCGAAGGTGTACTTGGGGTTGAGCCGCGACTCGTGACGCTGCTGCGTCGGCTGCTCCATCGGAGACTCGACGCGGATCTGCTCCTGGCGACCGTAGTCCGCGACCGCGATGGGCGCCGTCGGCTGCTCGGCGAGCTCGTGGTTGACCACCACTCGGTAGGAGGTGACCTCCTCGCCGATGTGGGAGAGGGCTTCCATGATCGGCAGCCGCAGTCTCTTGTTGATCTGCGCGGCGGTGAGATCGTTGGGCACCTCGAGATAGAGCGTCGCCGCCATCACTCCAGCCGGAACGGCGAGGCTGAGGAATCCCTGGAGTTGAGGGGTGACCCTGTCATCCGCTTCGAGGAGCTCCTGCACCGTGGTCCAGATCGGAACGTCGGGCTGGGCAGGTGATGACATGACGCTCCGTGCTGAGGGGCGACGGGCCGTCGGGATCACGCGGCTCGCCTGTGGATAACTTCGGATGCCACGGTAGTCACCACGGCTGTGAACGGCAACCTGCCCACGGAAATCCGCGCGCGTGTTGCGCATACGTGCACGCCCGAGGTTGTGGATAATAGCTGTGCGGATCGTGTCGGGGTCCGGGCCGAAGCGCGCAGATTTGCTCTGCGCGCCGTCAGGACGTACCCTTAATCGGTTGACTTATGCCTGAATGGCAGATCCCTATGTCTCCGGTCAAAATGATCCCGGTGGCAGCATTCCCGGAGTGATTTCATGAGCAAGCGCACCTTCCAGCCCAACAACCGTCGTCGCGCCAAGAAGCACGGCTTCCGTCTTCGCATGCGCACCCGCGCCGGCCGTTCGATCCTCTCGGCTCGCCGCGCGAAGGGCCGCACCGAGCTCTCCGCGTAGATCGCTGTGCTCGCCCGCCCGTTTCGTGTGACCCGCGGGAGCGACTATCGCCTGGTCGTTCGACGCGGATCCCGTTGTGGCGGAGCCAAGGTCGTCACTTCGATGTTGGCGACGGGCGAGAACAGAGCCGCGAGGTTCGGATTCATCATCAGCAAGCAGGTGGGCACCGCTGTGGTGCGCAATACCGTGCGTCGGCGACTCAAAGCCGTGTGTGCGGATGCGCTGGCGCGGGTCCCCGAGGGCACGGATGTCGTCATCCGTGCCCTTCCTGCATCTGCGACAGCGACATACGCAGAGCTGAGCGCCGATGTGAATCGCTGTCTCGACCGCCTCGGGCAGGCTCGAGCATGACCGCCCTCCCGGCATCCTCGATCGGAACCGCGCATCTGCAGACCGGGGATGTGCTGCGCAGCATCCCGCTGGTCCCGAGGAATCTGGTTCTGGGTTTCCTCACCGGGTATCGCAAGGTGATCTCCCCGATGTACGGAGATGTCTGTGCCTATTACCCATCTTGTTCCGCTTACGCTGTAGGTGCGGTGCAACAGCACGGCGCGGTGAGGGGAGCGATGCTCTCGGCATGGCGCATCCTCCGTTGCAATCCCTGGAGCCACGGCGGCGTCGATGACGTCCGTCCGCACCAACACTTCCGTTATGACCTGACCGCTCGCGGTTTCGTCGTCCCTGCCCGAAAGGATTGATCGGTGGGTCTTGACCTTCTGCTCGCCAGCGCAACACCTTCGCCGGAGCCTGCCTCCGGCGGCTTCGATCTGATCGGAACCATCCTCTGGCCCCTCAAGTGGGTCGTCGAGCTCGTTCTCGTCGCCTGGCATTGGCTGCTGACGGCCGTCGGCCTTCCGGCGGCATCCGGTCTGACCTGGGTGCTCTCGATCGTCGGACTCGTGATCGTGGTGCGCGCTGCCCTGATCCCGCTCTTCGTGAAGCAGATCAAGAGCCAGCGAAAGATGATGGAAATCGCTCCTGAACTGCGAAAAGTTCAGGAGAAGTACCGGGGTAAGAAGGATCAGCTGTCTCGTGAGGCGATGAGCCGCGAGACCATGGCGCTGTATAAGAAGCACGGCACGACGCCGATGTCGAGCTGTCTGCCGCTTCTCGTGCAGATGCCCATCTTCTTCTCGCTGTTCAGCGTGCTGAGCGATGTCTCCAAGCACCACAACCTGGGTGTCGGTGGTGTGGGCCTGCTGAACGCAGAGCTGACCGAGCAGTTCTACAACGCCGAGCTCTTCGGAGTCGCATCACTGCACGAGACTCTCGGCAACGCGGTGGATGCAGGCAACACGACGGCGATCGTCATCCTGGTCACGCTCGTCGTGCTCATGATCGCGTCGCAGTTCTTCACCCAGCTGCAGATCATCTCGAAGAACCTGTCGCCCGAGGCCAAGACCGGCCAGGCGTACCAGATGCAGAAGATCATGCTCTACGTGCTGCCGCTCGGCTTCATCTTCTCGGGCATCTTCTTCCCGCTCGGTGTGGTCGTGTACTGGTTCATCTCGAACCTCTGGACGATGGGGCAGCAGTTCCTCGTCATCCGCGAGATGCCTACTCCCGGGTCTGAAGCAGCCAAGGCGCGGGAAGAGCGACTGGCTCGCAAGGGCAAGGCGATCGACGGATCGGGCAAGGTCGTTCCCATGGCGGCTTACGAAGCAGAGCAGCAGCGTCTGCTCGAAGAGGCCGAGCGCGCGAAGGCACAGGCCCCCAAGCGTCAGCAGCCGGTGGGCAAGAAGCGTTCGAAGAAGAAGGGGAGCGGTTCGTGACCGACAACGTGACCGAGATCGTGGAGCCCACGGTCGCCGAGCTCGAGAACGAGGGAGACGTCGCAGCCGACTACCTCGAGGAGCTGCTCGACATCGCCGACATCGACGGCGATCTGAATCTCGATGTCCGCCAGGGCCGCGCATATGTGTCGGTCGAGGCTGAAGGCGATGGGCTTGCCCTGCTTTCTGCGCCCGACACGGTGCAGGCCCTGCAGGAGCTGACCCGTCTCGCGGTTCAGAACAAGACCGGTTCGTTCTCGCGGCTGATCCTCGACGTCGGTGGATCGCGCGACGCACGCCGCCGGCAGCTCGAGACGCTCGTGAACGCCGCGGCCGCGAAGCTCGACGATGGAGCGACCCAGGCATCGCTGCCCGCGATGTCGAGCTACGAGCGCAAGTTGGTTCACGATATTGCCGCTGATCAGGGGCTTGTCTCCGAGTCCTACGGCGAAGGCGCTGACCGCCACACCGTCTTGCGTCGTCGTTGACGTTTCACGTGAAACATCCAGGCGGGGTGCGGTCATGAATGTCGTCGAGGTCGAACCCTCCCTTGCTGTTGAGTTGTTCGAGGATCGGATCGAACTGGCGCGTCAGTTTGCAGCGGCTCTCACGGAGCATGGTGAGGAGAGAGGTCTGATCGGCCCTCTCGAACTGCCGCGTCTGTGGACCAGGCACATTCTGAACAGCGTCATCGCTGCCCCCCTGTTTCACGGATCTGTTGCAGACATCGGCTCCGGGGCTGGGTTGCCCGGAATCGTTCTCGCGATCGCCCGCCCCGACGTGCAGTGGACGCTCATCGAGCCGATGGAACGTCGTGTCACATGGCTGAACGAGCAGGTTGCGGAGTTGCGCCTGGACAACGTCGAGGTGCTCCGTGCTCGAGCTGAGGACGTGCGTCTCCCGGTGGGGTTCGATGTGGTCACCGCGCGGGCGGTGAGCGCGTTGAGAACACTGATCCCTCTCACCGCGCCCCTCGTGCGTGACGGCGGCGAACTGACGCTGCTCAAGGGAATGAATGCTGCGAATGAGATCGAAGCAGCTCAGAAGCAGATCAAGAAGTTCCGTCTCTCCGACGTGAGGGTGGAGACGCTCGGCGAGAGCGTGCTTCCTGAGACGACGAGAGTGGTCCGGGCCGTCGTTCGATAGTCGACGGTTGAGGCCAGACAGGTTCTCGTGCAGCTCGTTGCTGCGACTCATCGTGCGGAGAGGCCCTGTGGTGCTTACCCGGATACCGGCTGGCGCCGCCTTGGACAGCGTCGGACCCGTTGGCACAGGATGGCAGTTGTTGGAGTGACCCACGTACGGTGCGGGTCTCGGTTGCGCTGATCAGGTGGTTGTTTCGAGTCCGTGCGCCACTCATGCGTTTCACGTGAAACGTCCTCGAAGACAGCTCTGCCGACGAGTAGCGGCTACGACCCGGATGGCGAGAGGTCTACATTTGCAGCCGGCCTGCCCACGAGATGGATTCCGGGCACGATGAGGCCGCTGTACTCATTGGGACTTATGCAGCGCCCCCGCGGTTAACTCATACCGAGCGCGGACATTGCACACGGGCCCAGTAGGACCGAAGGTCCCACACTGGGGTACTACAGTGTTCGCGCGGTCTGCGCGATCGCATGCCTAGAGAGTGTCACGTGGCTCTGCATGTTTCACGTGAAACGTCATGGTTCACCAGAGTGGGTGCCGGTCGGATACCGATACCCCGGTTTCAGCAGCGGAGGCTTGCTCGTTAGATTCCGAACCAATTGCCGTGGCCGGTCGTCGTCGGGGAAAGCCACAGGAGAGCAGCGGCGGTCTCGTGTTTCACGTGAAACACGTCAGCACAGCGATCACGTACCGCAGCGCGCGTGGTGAGCCCGTGGTCTCTGCTGTGACGGCTCGACGTGCTTCCTCGGGCGTAAGGCGGGGGATAGCCGATGTGTCGTACGCGGACCTGTCGCGCTGCGCGTCCAACTCGCTTGCCCTGGACATCCACGGGCTCCTGCGATCGGACTGCGGTTCAGAGACAGAGTCGGTTGAGGTACAGGCGACGACTCTGTTCCTGCTCGTGTAAGGGGAGCACCAGGGAGTGAGTCCCGTCAGCATGCACCTTCTTGCCCATGTTCAGTACGGGGGAGTGGTCTCTTGTGCCGCTTTGTGCCATGCATCGCAGGCAGTGTCAGAGCCGTCGACGCGGACGAGACGACTTCAGACCGCCGCGCGGTGCAGTGCACCTGTGAACAACAGGATGTTTCGCGTGAAACCTCCGGTACGCCGGCTTGTGCGCAGCTCGCTGATTGACTGACGTCCCGGTGTTGCCGCCTCTCCTCGCCGACGAGAGGCGCATCGACGCTTGGTAAGTGGGCCTCTGCATCGTGCGTGAGAGTTCGAGTCCCTTTGGGGAGTCGATGCGAGATCCCGCTGACACTCAGCATTGGACAAGCTCCCACTATCGAAATGGGATGGGACTCGTTGTCGGCACTCAATCTCTCGTCCCATCGAGGTGTCGGGGTAAATGCGCGCGGTGGGACCAGCATGTTTCACGTGAAACGATCCGCCTGAGTCGTGCTTGCAGTGGCAGGTATGTCGTCATCCGGCGGACCCTGGAGTGTCCTCGACCCATGGGAAAGGGAGGTCGGCGACGGCGCGTAGCCGCCGGCCTACTTGTGTCCCGTACGTGAGGGTGGTGGCGAGTGACATCTGAGATGAGAGCCGCTCGTTGATGGTGCTTGGTCGACCACACGGCGCGTGGGGAGGGCATGAAAGGGGTTCGGAGCTCGCACAGCACCGACTCGTCCGCGGAGGGTTGCGGCGCCTCTCAGTCGGGCGGCTGTTCGGCAGCCACCTCAGTCCGTCTGGTCGCAGCCGTTGAATGGAAGCATGACTGTGGTGAGGACTAGTCGGCGTCGTGCACAACCAAGAGATGTTT
The DNA here is from genome assembly GCF_979258485.1 of Microbacterium sp. AC035. Classification (NCBI taxonomy): domain Bacteria; kingdom Bacillati; phylum Actinomycetota; class Actinomycetes; order Micrococcales; family Microbacteriaceae; genus Microbacterium; species Microbacterium sp. AC035. The sequence goes on along the minus strand of NZ_OZ409858.1, from coordinate 2,815,865 downwards.
CACGTGAAACGCCCGTGCTGATGGGTGGGTGGGCCGGACGCGCACAGCGATCGAGCTGCCCCTTGCAGTCTCACGATCAGCCGCGATAGGAGCGAGCATTCGACCTCGATGCCAGATCTGCGCCTTCTAGGCACTTTTTGGGGCGAGTTCAGGCTGACGATGGTTCCCGCACACCGGCTCCCAGGGCAAGAGACTGCGAGAACACCTGCTGCGGATCGACGTTGTTCAGCAGCGGGACTCCTCAGCGCCCGCACGCGAGTTTCGTCGCTTCTTCGGCAATCATGCGACCGGGAGAACCTCTGATCTCGCCTCAAATGAAGCGTGCCCCCACGCAACACGTGAGCTTGAGGCGGCGAGGACACTGACCGCGGAGAGGAGGGTCTTATGTATCCTCACGATCAGTGTGGTGTGTGGTGTGTGGTGTGTGGTGTGTGGTGTGTGGTGTGTGGTGTGTGGTGTGTGGTGTGTGGCGTACGGGGTGGGGCTGCGGGGCCGTGCGGAGAGGGAACGAGGAGCGGTGAGTGGGATTTCGGCTTTGGGGAATGGTGGAGCGTGGAGCGTGGAGCGTGGAGCGTGGAGCGTGGAGCGTGGAGCGTGGAGCGGGACTCCGGGACTCCGGGACTCCGGGACTCCGGGACTCCGGGATCGGGCGTCGCGGGGGAGCGGTGGAGTGGGGATGGATTGCGGGGAGTGAGAACTCGGGAGGGTGAGCGTGGCCCATGACTGCGGCACTGTCGGACTGCGGGATGCCGCGTTTGCGGCGGATGGGGCGTGGGAAGGGAGTGATTGCGGGAAGCGGGAAGCGGGAAGCGGGATGGCGGAGCTTGGGAGCGTGAGCGTGGCCACGACCGCGGGATTGAGGGGAGGATCGGGCATTTCGGGATCGGACGTGGGGCGGCGCCCGCACAGCGGAGTGTGAACTGCGGAGCGTAAGCGTGGATCGGGGCTGAGGGGCTGAGGGGCTGAGGGGCTGAGGGGCTGAGGGGCTGAGCGACTGAGGGGCTGCGGGGTTATGGGGTTATGGGGGAGCGGGGTTCCGGGGGAGTGGGGAGTGCGGGTGTCGGGCTTCGCGGCGGCGTAACGAGGGCTGCGGGTGCGGTGGTGGCCCAACGCGGCATGGAATGCACGCCGCCAGGCGCGCCAGATGAAGATCATTCCGCTCCGCGACCCGACAGGATCCGCCAGGCCATGCCGCAGTTCGGCCGCGGGCGCCAGGTCCACGGGTGTCACCACGTAACCGGTGACACCGGTCATCGAAGGCGGACAGTTGCACACGCGAAATCCACCAGTGTTCCACGTGAAACATCGATATTGTGTGAACATGGTTCGCTTGCTCATCACGGGGATGTCGGGGGTGGGCAAGTCGAGCGTTCTCCGGGAGCTGGGGGAGCGAGGCCACGAGGTTGTGGATACCGACTACGGGCCTTGGAAGACAGAATCAGGGCTGTGGGATGACGTCCTGATGGGTGCTCTGCTTGGCGAGAGCACTGAAGTGATCGTCTCCGGCACAGTACAGAACCAGGGTGACTTCTACGATCGCTTCGACCACGTGGTCCTCTTGTCGGCGCCTATCACCGTGCTGCTCGATCGAGTCCGGGGTCGGACGTCGAACCCCTATGGTTCGACCGCCGAGGAGCGGGAGGAGATCACGTCGAATCACGCACTGGTTGAGCCACTGCTCCGCGCGACAGCCACGACAGAGATCGACGCGACGCAGCCACTGTTGCACGTGGTCGATCAGGTGGAGGAGCTCCTCCGGGTACGTGCCTGACCGTTCCACGTGAAACACGTGAGGGCCCGAGATCCGGATCGACCGTTGAAGACCTCGGCGGACCCTACGGGCAGGTTCATGCCTGCCCGAGAGGGAGGCATGAACCAGTCGCTGTTCGTCGCAAACACCCCAATACCTGACCACGCGGGCCATCTCCGACGCGGCGAGGTCCGCCGCAGCGATTAGAGTGGAGGACGGCCCCGAAAGGAGTGGATGTTTCACGTGAAACAGCCCGAAAAGGCATCACCGAAGGATTCTTTCGGGATGGATACGCCGCTCGCGCGGGAACTCGCCGACCTCTCCGCCCGACGCAGAGTGCTCGAGACGGTGGATCTCGACTTCACCGGGGACACCCGCATCCTCACTGTCTCGAACCAGAAGGGCGGCGTGGGCAAGACCACGAGCGCCGTCAATATCGCCTCAGCCCTCGCCGGTCTGGGCGCGAAGGTTCTGGTGATCGATCTCGACCCGCAGGGCAATGCCTCGACCGCCCTGGGTGTGCCCCACAACGCAGACACTCCCAGCGTGTATGACGTGCTGATCGAAGAGGTCCCGCTCGCCGACATCGTGCAGCAGAGCCCGGAGGACGAGAACCTCTTCTGCGCCCCGAGCACGATCCACCTCGCCGGTGCCGAGATCGAACTGGTGGCTCAGGTTGCGCGCGAGCATCGCCTGAGACGAGCGCTCGACGACTATCTCGTCGACCACCCGATGGACTTCGTCATCATCGACTGCCCTCCATCGCTCGGCCTGCTCACGATCAACGCCTTCACTGCGGCGAGTGAGGTCTTCATCCCCATCCAGTGCGAGTACTACGCACTCGAGGGGTTGAGCCAGCTTCTCGGCAGCATCCAGATGATCCAGAAGCACCTGAATCCCGGACTTCACCTCTCCACGATCCTGCTGACCATGTTCGACGGTCGCACGCGACTGGCACAGCAGGTCGCCGACGAGGTCCGCACACACTTCCCCGATCAGGTGCTCGACACCGTCATCCCGCGCTCGGTGCGGGTGTCGGAGGCACCGAGTTTCGGTCAGACCGTGATCGCCTACGATGGGCAATCCGCCGGCGCTGTCGCGTATCGCGAGGCCGCTGTCGAGATCGCGTCGCGGACGGCGACGCAGAGCAAGGAGAAATGATGGCGAAGCGCACTGGACTGGGTCGGGGCATCGGCGCCCTCATTCCCACGGCTGATCAGTCCGAGCGTCCCGTGGATGTGTTCTTCCCCGGCGCGAATCTGCGTCCGGCGACGGACCAGACCAGCGACCAGCCCGCCGCGGAGGTCGACCTCGAAGTGGTGCCCGGCATCCACCTGATCCAGATCGACCCGCAGAAGATCGTGCCGAACCCGCGCCAGCCGCGTACGCACTTCAATGCGGAGGACCTCGCCGAACTCGTGCACAGCGTTCGCGAGTTCGGTGTGCTGCAGCCGGTCGTCGTACGCAAGAACACCGACGGCGAGTACGAGCTGATCATGGGGGAGCGGCGCACCCGTGCGGCGCGCGAGGCGGGTCTCGAGAAGATCCCCGCCATCGTCCGTGAGACCGCCGACGAAGACCTTCTGCGCGACGCACTGCTCGAGAACCTGCACCGTTCCGAGCTGAATCCTCTCGAGGAAGCATCGGCGTACCAGCAGCTGCTCGAAGACTTCGGAATCACTCAGGAGGAGCTGGCGACGCGGATCGGTCGTTCGCGCCCCCAGATCAGCAACACCATCCGCCTGCTGAAGCTGCCCGTGCCCGTGCAGCAGCGTGTGGCCGCCGGCGTGCTCACCGCTGGACACGCTCGTGCGATCCTGAGTCTGGAGACACCGGAGGCGATGCAGCGTCTCGCCGACAAGGTCGTGAATGAAGACCTGTCGGTGCGTGCGACCGAGGTCGCCGCCAAGACCGAGCCGGCAGGGCCCGGTCGCACGGCGAAGCCCACTCCCGGCGCCCGGCGGGCGTATCTCGATGAGGTCGCCGGCACACTCGGGGACCGCCTCAACACCAGGGTGAAGGTCTCCTTGGGTGCGCGCAAAGGCCAGGTCATCATCGATTTCGCTTCGATCCAGGACCTGAACCGGATTCTCAGCGAACTCGGCGAATCGGGGTATGGCCCGGCGTGATGCCGCGCCACAGCCCCTGAGCGGTCGTAGACTCTCGGCATCGCGATGACGAGAGGGATGCCATGTCCAAAGCGCTGAATCCAGAAGGCGTCAGGCGACGCGTCATCGCGGTGAGTGTCGCCGCAGCTCTCGGAGGGTTCCTCTTCGGTTTCGACACCGCAGTGATCAACGGGGCCGTCGACGCTCTGGCGGGTGACGTCTCGGGCTTCGACCTCGGAGTCGGACTCAAGGGCTTCGCCGTCTCGTCGGCGCTGATCGGCTGCGCGGTGGGCGCCTGGTTCGCAGGCCCGATCGCGAACAAACGTGGGCGCATCCCCGTGATGGTCGTCGCCGCAGCGATGTTCTTCATATCGGCCATCGGATCGGGACTCGCCTTCAGCGTGGTCGACCTAATCATCTGGCGGGTGATCGGCGGCCTCGGCGTCGGTGCAGCATCCGTCATCGCCCCCGCCTACATCGCAGAGGTCTCACCGGCGGCGATTCGAGGGCGACTGGGCTCGCTGCAACAGCTCGCCATCGTCACGGGTATCTTCGCGGCGCTGCTGTCTGATGCCCTGCTCGCGAATATCGCCGGGGCTGCGGACCAGCCGCTGTGGGGACTCACGGCATGGCGGTGGATGTTCATGGTCGCCGCGATCCCTGCGCTCGTCTACGGCGTGATGTCTCTGAGGCTTCCGGAGTCGCCGCGATATCTGGTGCGGAAGGGTGAACTGAAGCGCGCTGCCGAGGTCCTGGAGACCGTCACAGGCGCCGTCGACGTCGACGCGAAGATCAAGGAGATCACGAGCACGATCGATACGGAGCGGAAGGAGTCGCTGCGAGACCTCCGCGGCAGCCGCCTCGGGCTCAAGCCGATCGTCTGGGTCGGCATCCTGCTGTCGGTGTTCCAGCAGTTCGTCGGCATCAACGTCATCTTCTACTACTCGACCACGCTCTGGCAGTCGGTCGGATTCGATGAGTCCAGCGCCCTGCTGACGTCGGTCATCACGTCCGTGACGAATATCGTCGTGACGATCGTCGCGATCCTGCTCGTCGACAAGATCGGTCGACGCATCATGCTCCTGGTCGGTTCGGTCGGCATGACGGTGACTCTCGGACTAATGGCACTCGCCTTCTCGTTCGGCACCCTCGACGCCGAAGGTGCGGCGACGCTTCCCGATCCATGGGCGACGGTCGCGCTCATCTGCGCCAACGGCTTCGTGGTCTTCTTCGGCGCCACCTGGGGCCCGCTCGTGTGGGTCCTGCTGGGCGAGATCTTCCCGAACTCGATCCGTGCAGGTGCCCTCGCTGTCGCTGCGGCCGCGCAGTGGGCGGCCAACTTCTTCATCTCGACGACGTTCCCGATCTTCGCCGACATCGGCCTCACCTTCGCGTACGGCTTCTACGCGTTCTTCGCTCTGCTGTCGTTCTTCTTCGTGTACTTCAAGGTGCCGGAGACGAAGGGCAAAGAGTTGGAGGAGATGACCGACGAGCTGAAGGTGGAGCGCCGGGGCACCCGCAAGGCCACGTAGGCTGGAAGCATGACCGAGTCCGTTCCGCGCCGCGCCAGCCTCGAAGTGCTGAGAGCAGAAGCGTCGGACGAACTCGCCGTGCTGATCCAGGAGCGGCTCCTCAGCGGTGAAGACCCCTGGGAGTTCATGGAGGAGCTGCCGAGCGTCGATGAGCTCGTGGTGTACCTGCTGCGCGCCGACAACATCACCGCGAACGACGGCGTGCGCCCGAACGCCGCGCGTCACTATCGTGTGCTCCGCCAGATCGCGTTGGAGTACCCGGAGCTGACTCCGGCGGTCTGGGGCCTTCTCGACGAGAAGCAGCGCCACCGCCGCTGGGATCCCTCGGTCGCCGACGCCTCCTGAGGACCGCAGAACCGTGCCTCGAATGCTTGTCGGCTACGACCCCACCTGGCCGGAGCAGTTCGAAGCCATCGCGCGGGAGATCCGCACGCTGGGGGATGCCGACTGGCTGATCGAGCACATCGGATCGACGGCGATCCCGGGAATGCGTGCGAAGCCCATCATCGATCTGGCCGTCAGGATCCGAGACCTCGAGCACTTCGAGCATCACAGCCCGGCTCTGCAGGCCGCTGGCTGGCGGCGGGGCAGCTCCGTACGCACGCACCCGGTGATGATTCTCGAAGCCGACGGCATCCGCATCGCGATCGCGCACTTCTTCTTCGCGGGGGAGTGGGATGCCGTGCACCAGCGGCTGCTGAGGGACTGGCTGCGATCACATCCGGACGACGCCGATCGCTACGCCCATGCCAAATGCGACGCCGTGGCCGCCGCCGCGCGCGGAACGTCGACCTACAACGCCGCAAAGACGCCCGTGATCCAGGAGATCGTCGACCGAGCCCGCGCGGACCAGGGACTGCCCTCGGTGCCGGTCTACGACAAGTAGGGCCACACGCGCCCCGGACAGCGGACGCCGCCCCGATCTGCACATGCTCTGACAGGAATCGACCGCAGAACGGGGCAGGGTGTGCAGAATGGGCATCCAGGACCCGGACTTGAAGACACGATCGACACGGCGGGTACGAGAAAGGGCCGCCACTCCCGAAGGAGTGACGGCCCTTATCGACGCGTGATCAGCCGATGAACGCGGCGAGGTCCTGCTCGAGGGCGGGCTTCGGCTTGGCGCCGATGATGGTCGTCTTGACCTCACCGCCCTGGAACACCTTCATCGCGGGGATCGAGGTGATCTGGTACTTCATCGCCAGCTGCGGGTTCTCGTCCACGTTCAGCTTGAGGATGGTGATCTTGTCGGGATTGTCGGCCTGGATCTGGTCCAGAACCGGGGCGACCATGCGACACGGTCCGCACCACTCGGCCCAGAAGTCCACGAGGACGGGACCTTCGGCCTGCAGAACGTCCTGCTCCCAGGTCGCCTGGCTCGTAGCCTTTGCACTCATCAGAGTTCTCCTTGTTCGAGGTTCGCCTGCTACAACAGCAGACGAGGTGAAACTGTTCCCGACCGCTCAGGCGGTGATGATCTCGGCGGCTTCCGCAGCCGGGAACTCGACGGAAGCGTCCTCGAGATCCGCGAGGAAGTGCTCGGCGTCGAGGGCGGCGACCGTTCCCGAGCCGGCAGCCGTGATGGCCTGACGGTAGGTGGGGTCGATCACGTCGCCGGCGGCGAAGACACCGGGCACCGACGTGACCGACGAGCGGCCGTCGACCCAGATCGTGCCCTCTGCCGTCAGCTCGAGCTTGTCGTGCACGAGGTGGGTGCGCGGGTCGTTGCCGATCGCGATGAACAGGCCGTCGAGCGGAAGGTCGCTCAGCGCGCCGTCGACCGTGTTGCGCAGCTGGACGCCCGAGACGGAGTCGCCACCGAGGATCTCTGCGACCTCGCTGTTCCACACGAACTCGATCTTCTCGTTCGCGAAGGCGCGCTCCTGCATGATCTTCGAGGCGCGCAGGGAGTCCTTGCGGTGGATGACGTAGACCTTCTCGGCGAAGCGAGTGAGGAACGTGGCCTCTTCCATCGCCGAGTCGCCGCCGCCGACGACAGCGATCGTCTTCTCGCGGAAGAAGAAGCCATCGCACGTGGCGCACCAGGAGACGCCGTAGCCGGAGAGGCGCTCTTCGCCCTCGATGTCGAGCTTGCGGTAGGCCGAGCCCGTCGCGTAGATCAGCGACTGGGTCTCGTGCACGGTTCCGCTGCCGAGCGTGACCTTCTTGACAGGGCCGGCGAGGTCGAGCTCGGTGACGTCGTCGTAGACGACCTCGGTGCCGAACTTCTCAGCCTGCTCCTGGAACTTCGCCATGAGCTCGGGTCCCTGGATCCCCTCGGGGAAGCCCGGGTAGTTCTCGACTTCGGTGGTGTTCATCAGCTCTCCGCCGACCTCGACGGTGCTCGCGATGAGCAGCGGCTTGAGGTTCGCGCGCGCCGCGTAGATGGCGGCGGTGAATCCGGCGGGGCCGGAACCGATGATGATGACCTGACGCATGTGCTCTCCGTCGTAGATGCTGAGACGCCGAAAGACGTTCGACTGCTTCAACCAATGGTAACCGCGCGACATTCCCGCGCGCGGGGGCTCAGCGGCCCGGCAGGAAACGCCGCAGCATGGAGCCTGCGACCTTGAGCTCGGGCGCGCGCAGCAGGGCCAGGACGCCGACGTAGACGACGACGACCGCGAGGCCGATGATGCACGTGCCGAGGGCGCCCTGGATCTTGTCGGCGGTGGTCCAGCCGGTCGGGCCGCCGAGTAGGAGGAAGATGCCCCATCCCGCCACTCCAGCAGGAACGGCGGCGATCGCGAAGCGGAGGATGGCGCTCATCCAGGTGCGGATCTCGAGTCCGCCGATCTTGCGATGCAGAAGCCAGACCGCGACCACTGTCTGGATCGTGCTGGCGATCGACTGCCCCAGTGCGATCGCGGCGGCGAGCGACGTGACCTCGAAGGCACCGGCGGCGAGCAGCGACTGTGCGACGAGCGCGCTGACGACGACGAGCGCGCACTGGAAGAGCGTGAACCAGAAGGGCGTGCGCGTGTCGCCGTAGGCGTAGAAGGTGCGCTGGACGATGAACAGGATCGTCAACGGCACCAGACACACCAGGAAGCAGACCAGCACGAGAGCTGCCGCTTCGGCATCCGACGCCTCGTTCGTGAACACGCGCGACGCAGGCACAGCAGCGGCGGCGACGGCGGCGACCGCGACCGCAATGAAGAAGAGCAGCGTGCGGATGCTCTGAGCGATGTCCTTGCGGACCTCAGCGTGTCTGCCGGCGGCAGCATGCTCGCTGATCTGCGTGAAGTAGGGCGTTCCGATGGACAGCACGATGATCGAGTACGGCAGCATGAAGATGAGCCAGGCGTACTGGAACGTGGCGACCGATGCGCCCTTGCCGGCCGCCTCGGTGAGGATCTGGGTCTGAACGAGACCCGCGATCAGGCTGGCCAGCGCCATCAGGAATGTCCACCCGGCGAGCTTGCCGACTGTGCCCAGCCCGACACCGCGCCAGCGGAAGTCGGGTCGCAGCGCGAGACCTGTGCGACGCCAGAAGATCAGCAGGATCGCGGCCTGGATCACGATGCCGAGTGTCGCCGTTCCGCCGAGCGCGGCGATCATCTCGGGCGTCCACTCGGAGACACGGGTGAGCGGACCGCCGAACAGCGCGCCGACGATCAGGAAGCCGATGATCGACACGATGTTGTTGACGACCGGCGCCCAGGTGAAAGGACCGAAGATGCGCCGGGCGTTCAACGCTTCACCGAGAAGCGCGTAGAGGCCGTAGAACAGGATCTGCGGCATGCACCAATAGGCGAACGCGGTCGCGAGCGCGAGGAACTCGGAGGATGCGTCCTTGCCGGCGTAGAGACCCACCAGCCACGGGGACGCGACCGTGGCGAGCCCTGTGATCACGACCAGCACAACTGTGCCGAGCGTGAACAGCTTGGAGATGAAGGCGTTGCCGCCGTCGGCATCCGCTGCCGCCTTGACGATCTGGGGGATGATCACGGCGGTCAGCACTCCCACCGAGATCAACGAGAAGACGTTGTTGGGCAGCTGATTCGCGATGGCGAACGCGTCTGCCGCTCCCGCGCTCACGGAGCCGATCACGCCCACGAGGACGATCGTGCGCAGGAGACCGGTGACGCGCGAGATGAGCGTGCCCGCCCCGATCAGTGCGCTGGCGCGCCCGAGACTACTCATTCATCTCCTCGACGGCATCCGATTCGGACGCCGTCTCCTGGTCGTTCTCAGCAAGGGCCTCACGCCGCCGCCGTCGGATGGTGCGGATGATGCCGAGACCGAGGAGCACCACGATGAGGGCGCCCAAGACCCCGAGACCGATGGCCTCCCATTCGGCCCGCACCGAGACGCGGACGCTCTCGGGCTGGCTGATGGGCACGCCCGTGGGGCTCGAGAGCGACAGTGTCAGGGTGACCTCGCCGCTGCCCACTCGGGCGGACACGGGCACCTTGACCCTCGTCGTGGTGCCGGGCTGGATGGTCCACGGCGTCACCGACTGGACGTCGAGGCGAGGGTCGCTCGGTTTGACACTGAGCTGGATGTTCACCGGCCACGGCAGGTCGTTGCGCACCGAGAAGGGCAGATCGGCGTTGGCGGAGAGCAGCTGGATCGTGCTCGCCGGCGGGATGTCGACGGCGTTCAGCGTCTCTGTCGTCGCGACATTCACGTCCGAGACCGCCTCGTCGAACCCCTTGTCGCTCAGGCCGACCGCGGTCGCCCGCATGATCTGGATGCGCTTGGGGCTCAGCAGCACCTGCGCGTCGTCGAGGATCGAGGAGAACTGGCCGAGCACGACCTCGCTGTCGAGCATGCGCTGCAGTGCGGTCGCGCGCGTCTGGTCCGGATCGGTCGAGAGCGTCGCCGGGGCCGCCGGTACTGCGAGGACCTCGGAGAGTCCGAAGCCGAGAGAGTCGACCGATGCGACGGCTTCTCTGAGCGCCTCGGCCGTGCGAGTCTCGTCGCGATCGAGCCCGATCAGGAGCGGCGTCGTCGGACTCGCCTGACCCGCCAGGGACAGATGTGCGCTCGCCTCGGCCAGCGCCTGCTGACGCGTGGCGGTGTCGTCTTCACCGGCGGCCTGAGACAGGGCATCGGATGCGGCGTCCGCGGTGACCAGCACGCTGCGCCCGTCCACGCCGGCGTGAGCACCGACGGCGGCTCCCACCGATGAGGACGACAGGACCGTGACGGCGCCGTCGCCGACATAGGTGGAGAACACGTCGAGGTCGGCGGCGGTCACATCGCTGCGCGGCCACAGGATGCCGGGTGTCGCGCCCTCGATCGCGGTGAGTTCGGCATCATCGGGAAGCACGGGTCCATCAGACGGCTGAGGCGTCGGTTCCTCACTCGGCATCGGCTCCTGCGTCGGAGCAGGCGTCGGTGACGTGCCGTCCGTCGGCACCGAGGCGGGTGTCGGCGCAGGGGTGGCGGTGGGCGTGGGGGTCTCGTCTGCGGGCTCGGTGAAGCTGCCCGGGTCGAGGAACGGCGCGAGCGTCGTGGGCTGCAGCAGCCCGACGAGCCCCGCCTGCGCCTGGGTGGTGGCGTCGGCATCGCCGAACTGCAGGGCGAAGCGCTCGTTGGGCAGCGCTTCGAGAAGGCGCAGCCATTCGCGGGCGCTCTGCGGCGCCGAAGACCCGAGCACCCTGATGGCCGCCGGAATGGCCGGGTCGATCGCGAGGATCGCCGAGGTCCCGCGCACTCCCTCGACCACCGCGGTGAGCGCGCCGTCGGGGGCGGTGAGCGCAGTGAGCTCGTCTGCGGTCAGGATGGCACCGTCGTCCGGGGTCGCCGTGATCGGTACCATCACGGCGATGGGCGGGCTCGCGGCAGCAGTCACGACGAGCACCGAGGTCGACGTGACCGACCGCGCCACGTCCTGGCCGTCGGTCTCCGCCCCGCTGAGAGTCGCGCGCAACGGGTAGACGCCGGGAGCGAGGTCGCCCAGCACCTCGGGGGGAAGGAAGAGGCTCGTGGTCGCAGACGCCTCGGCGTCGACCGGCGAAGTCGTGTCTGAGCCCAGCTGTTCGAAGCCGCCCGCCGTATCGGCGTCGTCGAGCCAGTTCGTGACCGCGGTCTCGTCGGCGAGCGGAGTGCGGTTGATCTCCACTGTCACGCGACCGGACGAGAGCTCCGACCTGGAGTCGTTCTGCACCGTGATCGAGGCCGTCGTCGCTGTCCCGGGAGCGACCGTCCCTCGGACTCCCGCCGAGAGCACCAGCTCGATCGGAGTGCCCTCCGACTCGGCATCGGTCGCCGCGAACGCGCTGCCGACTCCCGCGCCGGCGAGGCCGAGAACGATCGCCGAGATGACGGATCCGCGTGCCAGGCGCTGCAGGCGCGTGCGGAGGCCGTTCTCGAAGATGGTCGCGGTCATGAAGGTCTTCCTCGAACGCCGGGATCCCAGGCTGCTCGTGAGTGGTGACCTTGTGATTCTAGGCCGCTGGCTGAATGAGAACCCTGAAGACGCGTAGAGTGACGGCCGTGTCCGACACCCTCGCCCCCACGCCCGATCCGCTCCGCAGCACTGCGCTCGCCGCAGATCTCGACGCCGCGGATCTCCGCTCGGAGCCGCTCCGTCGCCTGTGGGGCGAGGAAGAGGACGACGCGCTGGCCAGAGGCATGCGCGAGCCGATCCTGCGCGCGATCGCCGGTGACGACGGTGTGCTCGCGACTCTCGGCAGGCTCCTCGTTCTCGGAATGCCGCAGCCGCTCACCGCTGTGAAGGACGCCCTCCCGAGACTCGGCGCCGACGGTCTCGCCGCTCTCGGCCTCGCGAGGATCGAGGGGGCCGAGGTGGTTCCCACTGCTCTTCTGCGGCCGCAGTCGTTCGTCGACTCCGACGGGATCGGCGAATGGTGGATCGCCAGCGACCTCGATGAGGTGGCGCTCGACGGCGCTCTTCCGGCGGATCACGTGCTCGGTGTCGGCGGAGCATCGCGCACCCTCGCCGAGATCATCATGCCGATCGAGGTCGACCGCGCTCTCGACCTGGGCACGGGATGCGGCATCCAGGCGCTTCTGGTCGCACGCCATGCAGGGTCGGTCGTGGCCACCGACATCTCGGCGCGCGCACTCGCCTATGCCGAGCTGAACGCCCAGCTGAACGGCGTCTCGAACATCGAGTTCCGCCTGGGGAGCATGTTCGAGCCCGTGGCGGGAGAAGCCTTCGACCTGATCGTCTCGAACCCGCCTTTCGTGATCACCCCGCGCACAGAAGGGGTGCCCGAATACGAGTACCGCGACGGAGGCCTCGTCGGTGACGCCCTCGTCGAGCAGTTCCTGCGCGCGGTGCCGTCGTTCCTCACCCCGGGAGGCGTGGCGCAGCTGCTCGGAAACTGGGAGTCACGCGGGGGTCAGGCATCATTGAGCGGCCGGGCCGGCCTCGACCGCGTCTCGTCCTGGGTTCCCGGCGACCTCGATCTGTGGGTGATCCAGCGGGAGGAGCTCTCGCCGCTCGGCTACGCAGAACTGTGGATCCGGGACGGGGGCACGACACCGCGAGACGCCGCGTTCACCCCCCTGCTCACGGCATGGCTCGACGACTTCACCGCTCGAGGTGTCACGGCGGTCGGATTCGGCTACATCCTGGTGCGCCGGCCCGCCGCCGACGGCATCCCGCTGCGCCGTCTCGAGCGGGTGACGCAACCCGTCTCGAATGTCGCCGGCGCGCTGCGTTCGGGTCTCGCCGCCCACGACGTGCTCGCAGGGGGACTGCCCGCCACTCTGCTCGTCGCGCCCGATGTCACCGAGGCGCGGCACCTGCTCCCCGGCAACGACGACCCGAGCATCATCGAACTCCGACAGGGCGGTGGATTCGCGCGCACGATCGCCGTCGACCCCGCGCTCGCCGGATTCGTGGGAGCGTGCGACGGCGATCTCACCGTCATGCAGATCGTCGGCGCTCTTGCAGACCTGTTCGAGGTGCCGCTCGTCGAGCTGTGGGCCGACCTCGAACCTCGCATCCGACAGCTCGTGCTCGACGGACTGCTGGTTCCGGGGGAGTGATGCAGGAATACCGCACCGCATCTATGCGTTCGAATACACCATGAAGGCTTTCGGATTCCTCTCCTTCGGGCACTATGCAGACGTGCCCGGTTCGGCGACCCGCACCGCGGGGGACATGCTGAAGCAGACCATCGAGATCGCGGAGGGTGCAGACGAGATCGGCGTTAACGGCGCCTCCGTTCGTGTTCACCACTGGGCTCGCCAGGCCGCATCTCCGATGCCGCTCCTGTCGGCCATGGCGGCGCGCACTCAGCGCATCGAGGTCGGCACTGGCGTGATCGACATGAGGTACGAGAACCCGTTCCAGTTCGCCGAGGAGGCGGCCGCCCTCGACCTGATCGCCGACGGGCGCATCGCTCTCGGTGTGAGCCGTGGGTCACCCGAGACGGCTCTGCGCGGATACGAGACGTTCGGCTTCCACGACGAGGAGGACCCCGAGCGGGGCAGCGTGATCGCACGCGAGAAGTTCGATCTCTTCCTCCGCGCGATCGATGGCGAGGGTCTCGCCCCCGGCGACCCGCGCATGGTCGGCGCGGGCCGCTATCTCGCGATCGAACCCCAATCGCCGACTCTGCGCGACCACATCTGGTGGGGTTCGGGTTCACGGGCCACGGCTGAGGAGACCGGTCGCAAGGGCCTGAACATGATGAGCTCCACGCTCCTCACCGAGGCGACCGGCGTGCCGTTCCACCAGCTGCAGCGCGAGCAGATCGACCTCTTCCGCGCCGCCTACAAAGAGGCAGGACACACAGGCACGCCGCGCGTCTCGGTGAGCCGCAGCGTGTTCCCGCTGGTCTCCGACATGGACAGGGCGTACTTCGGCCTGCGCAGCGAGGAGAACGCCGATCAGATCGGCATCATCGACGGCTTCCGCTCGACGTTCGGCAAGACGTATGCGGCCGAGCCCGATGTGCTGATCCAGCAGCTGCTGGCTGACGAGGCGGTCATGTCGGCGGACACTCTGCTGCTGACGATCCCGAACCAGCTGGGGCCCGCATACAACCTCCACGTGCTCGAGTCGTTCGCGACGCATGTCGCTCCGGCGCTCGGCTGGAAGCCGAACACCGAGGGACCCGTGCAGGGCGATCCGGTCTGACGACAGACCGGCACTGCGGATGAGAGGGGCGGATGCGAGTTGCATCCGCCCCTCTTTTTCTCTCGACTCCCTGAGCGATATATCGATACGCTGGCCGCATGCGCGCGCCGAAGAGCGGAATCCTGGCCGGAGTCATCATCCTCGTAGCAGTGCTGGTCGGTGCGCCGCCGGCCGCCGCAGCCACGACGACCGCCTGGGCGACCTGGCAGCCGCTCACCGGAACGGGAGGCGCCTACTCGACCACCGTGCAGGTGGCCGCGCAGCCCGCCCTGACCGCCACGATGACCACCGATTCCCGCGCCGGACAGGTCGGTGTCATCTCGGGCGCCTCGACCTGGCTGTCGCAGGGCACCCCCGTCGGTGAGAAGTACGGCAGCAGCGTCAACCAGCAGTATCTGAACCTGCGACCGAAGGCCGACAGCCCCACGAGCCCGTCGACCACCACCTACACGTTCGCGACGCCGACGCCGGCATCCGGTTGGACCTTCGTGCTGGGCGACATCGACGCCGATGCCGTGCGCATCGAGGCGATCGGCGTCGACGGTCAGACCCTCACCGCTGACGAGATCGGATTCAACGGCGGCTTCAACTACTGCGCGCCGGGCATCGCGGGCAAGCCCTCATGCTCGGGTGTCGCCACAGACGTCCCGGCATGGGATCCCGCCACCCAGACCCTGACCGGCAACGCGGCAGCGTCCGACACCAGTGGCTCGGCGGCCTGGTTCGAGCCGTCGGCGCCGATCACCTCGCTGACGTTCTTCTTCACCCAGCGCTCGGGATTCCCGATCTACCAGACCTGGTTCGCCTCGATCGCGCGTGACATCACGGGAACGGTCACCGACCAGGCCGAGGGCGCGCTGCCTGGAGCCACGCTCACCCTCACTGATGCGAACGGGACGGTGGTCGGCACCACCACGACGGATGCCGACGGCGCATACTCCTTCCCCGGGTTCATCGCGACCGACGGGTACACGGTGACGGTCACGGTTCCCGACGGCAAGACCGCCGTCGGGCCGACCGCGCAGGCCGTCGACCTCACGCTCCAAGACGGCAGCGCTTCCTTCGAGGTGCGTGACGACGAGCAGGTCGGGGTGGACGTCTCGGGCCGGGTCGTCGACGAGGAGGAGCAGGCAGTCCCCGGTGCGATCGTCACGATCGACGGTGCTGATCCCGCGACGACCGACGCTGCGGGTGAGTTCCTGATCGAGGGGGTGCCGGCCGGCCCGCACACCGTCGAGATCACCCCGCCTCCTGGATTCAGCACGACCGAGCCCATCGAGATCGTGGTGCCGGAGAACAGCGAGGAGCCGATCGTCCTCGAAGACCTCGTCGTTCTCGAGAACCCCGATCTCAGCGGCACGGTGCGCGTAGACGGAGCGGGCGTGGCCGGCGTCACGATCACCGCCTCTGACGGCACGGACACCGTCACTGCGGTCACCGACGAGAACGGCGCCTACATATTCCCGCGCCTGCCGGCGGGGGAGTACGAGATCACGATGACGATCCCCGACGGCTATGTGGCATCCGGCCCGGCGACTCGCACCGAGAACCTCACCACGGTCGACCTCGCGAACCTCGACTTCGAACTGGCCGGCCTGGGCTCGATCTCGGGGGCGGTGCGCACGGACGACGGCACACCCGTGGCGGGAGTGATCATCACGGTGGAGTCGGATGACATCTCCCAGGAGGTGACCACCGACGCCGAGGGCACCTACGCGATCACCGACCTGCCGCCGGATTCGTATGACCTGACGATCACCGCGCCGGAAGGACGCACGATCATCGGCCCGGCGACGGCCACCTTCGTCATCACGTCTGCCGGAGAGTCGCTCGTGGGCCCGAGCTTCACGGTCTCGGCCGCCGTCGTCACGCCGACGGACCCGCCCACACCGACCCCGGCAGAACCGGTGTCACCTCCGGACACGGGGGCGGGTCAGCTGCCGGGCACAGGCCTCGGCTCCGAGACGTTCATCTGGGCCGCAGCAGGCGGTGCGGTGCTCGTGATCGGCGCCGTGCTCTTCCTGATCTCGCGTCGTCGCTCGAACCGCGACTGAGGTCCGTTGCGTGCGCGGCGGTGGCCGGGCAGTCAGTGGGCGTGGACGACCCGGAACCGCTCGCAGATGATCGGCATGTCCGCCTCGAAGCCCCGAGGGTTCTCGGAGTGGGCGCGCCAATACCGTTCGTGTGATTCACGCCAATAGGTGAGCGTGAGGTCGCCCTCTCCTTCCGAGTGAGCGTGCTCCTCGGTGACTTCATCGAAAGGCACGGTGTGGACGGCGGTCGTCTCGATCACCGCCCGCGGCGCACCGGATCCGTCGAGGATGATGCTCAGCTCGCCGACGTACGGCTCGGGATCGCCGGTCGCGTCGTAGTCCCACTGCGCGGAGGCCGTGCCGGTCTTCACCCCGGCGAGGACGAGAGCGAGCAGAGAGTCGGCATGGTCAGGCGTCGCACCGAAGGCCCAGGCGCCGGGCGTCGGCACCGGAAGCGCAGGATCCTCCGCGCGGACATGATTCCAGAAGGCGGTGAGCACGGCGCTGTCGGTCATGCGGCAAGCCTATTGGCGCTGCTACTTCGAGCCCTTTGCGGGGCCGAACAGCTCCTCGCCATGCTCGTGCAGCAGGCGGTAGGCGTCGGCGAATGTCTCGGGTTCGGCTTCGCCGGGCTTGCCGTACTTGGCGATGAGCAGGCCCAGCAGACCGCGGGCAGGCGGGGTGAGCGGCTTGAGCTGATCGGCCGCGCCCGGCTTCGGCGTGCGCTCCTCGGGGTTCGGGGGTGTGTAGGCGGGCGTCGTGACGGGCCAGTCGGCCGGGTGGCGCGGCCTGTCGAGGTTCACGACGTTGAAGAGTGTGTTCGCCGACTGGTCTCGGTCGTTGAGCGGCTTCAGCCCGTGCAGCCGGGAGAGCGTCGCGGTGACGGACCCGTGGTGCATCTCGTCGTGCACGATCGTGCCGCGCTTCGTGTAGGCCGAGATCGCGATCGCCGGCACACGGCATCCCAGACGGTCGAAGGTGAACCCCATCTCGCCGGCTTTCGTGTCCTTCGTCGGCTTGGTGGCGGCGGGCGGCGGCACGTGGTCGTAGCATCCGCCGTGCTCGTCGAAGGTGATGAGCAGCAGGGTGTTGACGGCGTTGGAGCCCTTCGGCGACGCGCTGGTGCGCACCGCCTCATAGATGTCGTGGATGAGACGGTCTCCGGCCCTGACGTCGGAGATCGCGCTGTCGTAGACGGGCTCGCCATCGACCTCGCTCTCGCGAGGTGATCCGAACGGCGGGTGGAAGTCGTTGTGGTCGTAGACCATGCGCGGCTCGATGAACGCGTATGCCGGCAGGGTGCCGTTCTTCGCGTCGGCGTAGAAGTCCTCCATCGTGCCGAAGTGCTCGGTGCGCCAGTACTTCTCGAGCACTGCGGCGTGCAGCATCCCGGTGAACGACACGAGCTGCAGCTTGTCGATGTAGACCTTCCAACTGACCTTCTCGTCTTCGAGGCGGTTGAACACGGTGGGAGCTGCGGGGGCGTCGAGCCACTTGCGGTATCCGCCGCCCGCCTGATTGGTGACGAAGCCGTGCGAGGTCGAGGCGTGGAAGAACGACCGGTTGCAGAAGGTCTGCGACGGCACTCCCGCGTACCAGTGGTCGAAGACCGCGAACTCGGAGGCGAGCGTCGACAGCACGGGCAGCATCTCAGGAGAGAAGGAGCCCATGATGTGCGCGGCTTCTTCGGGCTTCGGCTCGACGCCCTTGCGCAGACGCCCGAAGTTGATGATGTAATCCTCGAGGAACCCCGACATCGTCGCCTTCTCGCCGTGCGTCGGCGCGTTGAAGGGAGCCGTCATCTGGTCGACGAACAGGTCGGCGTTGTCCTTCGGGTCGACCGTGCCGAAGATCTGCGTGTTGACGTGCGGATACTCCTCGCCGGGGTCGGGGTCGGGAAGGCTCATGATGCGGTCGGTGTCGCCGGTGTAGACGTGCGCGTCGACGACCGTGCCGTCGGACGCGGTGTTGGTGTGCGTCCCGAACGCGAGCCCTTCGAACTTCTCGCCTTTCGGAAGCGTGTCCTTCGAGTACAGATACCCGAGCAGATTGTCGAAGGAGCGGTTCTCGCCCATCACGACGACGAGGTGGTCGAACCCGGGTTCGCTGCGCGGCGTGAGCGCGGCGAACGGGTCGGGTTCGGAGGCGAAGCCGCTGCGCTGATTCGCGAGGTTCGCACCGATCGCCGCACCGCCCGCGCCGCCGATCACGGCGCCGGCCAGCGCGGCGCCGCCCATCCTGAGGAATCCGCGCCGGGAGGGCTCGGGCGCTGCGGGGGACTCGTTCGCATCTGCGGCCACGTGCCCGATCCTAGGATGCGGACGCTGCGAGCACGAGAGCAGACGCCGTCACGGAAGGCAGGCGCGCCGGTAGCGTGGGGGCATGAGCTATGCGGGAGAGTCTTCGATCGAGGCGCGTGTCCGGGCGGTCAACTCCGATTTCGGTCGACGCCAGACGCGACTGTTCGTCACGTTCGCGCTGATCGAGGGACCGGTGCTTCTTCTCCTCGCCGTCGCGATCTACGGGTTCGAGGTCATCGACCCCGAGATCGGCATCTGGTTCATCGTCGCTGTCGCACTCGTCGGTGGCTTCCTGCTCAGCATGTTCCTCGTGCGGCTCATGCAGGCGCGGGTTCGCGCCGTGGCGCAGGCCAAGGGCGAGAACCCCCTGTTCTGACGGCCTGCCCCGACTCATCGCCGCCGACGGATGACACCCGTGCCCCGGTACGCTGGAACCCATGCTCAACATGGCTGACGGCCTCGCCCGTCTCGGCGCGCTCGCCGAGAATCCGGTCGTCCGCACCCTCGCGGAGGCGTTCGAGAAGGCGGGCTTCGATCTCGCTGTCGTCGGCGGGCCGGTGCGTGACGCGCTGATCGGCAGGCCGACCCACGACCTCGACTTCACGACGAACGCGATGCCCGACGACATCCTGCGCATCGTCAAGCCGATCTCGACTGCCCAGTGGGACATCGGGCGCGCGTTCGGCACCATCGGCGCGCGGGTGCAGGGCGAGCAGGTCGAGGTCACGACATATCGAGCCGACAGCTACGACGGCGTGACGCGCAAGCCGACCGTCGAGTTCGGCGACACGATCGACGCCGACCTCCACAGACGGGACTTCACCGTCAACGCGATGGCGCTGCTGGTTCCGGCCGTGAAGCTCGTGGATCCGACCGGGGGAGTCGAAGACCTCATCGCCGGTGTCCTGCGCACTCCTGCCGACCCGCAGGTGTCGTTCGGCGACGACCCGCTGCGCATGCTCCGGGCGGCGCGCTTCAGCGCACAGCTGGGCTTCCGCATCGACGACGACACCTTCGACGCGATCACTCAGCTGCGAGCGACCCTCGAGATCGTGAGCCCTGAGCGCATCCAGTCCGAGCTCGTGCGACTCATGCAGACGGACGACCCGGTGCGCGGCATCCGCGTGCTGGTCGACACGGGACTGATCGAGGAGTTCCTGCCCGAGGTGAGTGCTCTGCGCCTCGAGGTCGACGAGCATCACCACCACAAGGACGTCTACGAGCACTCGCTCACGGTGCTCGCCCAGGCGATCTCGCTCGAGCATTCGCGGCACCCCGGTGCCGAGCCCGATGTCGCCCTGCGCATCGCCGCGTTGCTGCACGACATCGGCAAGCCCCGCACCCGCAAGCTCGAAGACGGCGGAGTGGTGACGTTCCACCACCACGACGTGGTCGGCGCGCGCATGGCCCGCAAGCGCCTGCAGTCCTTGCGCTTCGACTCGGACACGACGGAGTCGGTCTCGAAGCTGATCGAGCTGCACCTGCGATTCTTCGGGTACGCAGAGGGTGCGTGGACGGATGCCGCGGTGCGCCGCTACGTGCGCGATGCCGGTGACCTGCTGGAGCGCCTGCACATCCTCACCCGCGCCGATGTCACCACGCGCAACAAGCGCAAGGCCGGCCGCCTCGCCGGAGCCTACGACGACATCGAGTCGCGCATCGCCGCGCTGCGCGAGCAGGAGGAGCTCGATTCCATCCGTCCGGAGCTCGACGGCAATCAGATCCAGCAGATCCTCGGCATCGCGCCCGGTCGCGAGGTCGGCGAGGCCTACCGATTCCTGCTCGAGCTGCGTCTCGACGAAGGTGTCATCGGCACGGACGCCGCCGAGCAGCGCCTCCGCGAATGGTGGGCCGCCCGGGTCTGATCTCGTCGAGCCGCATCGACCGCGACGCGGCGGCGCGCGCGGGCGTCCCCATGAGGGGGGTCCCCCCAGATGACGCCCCCTCACGGCGAGGAGACCTCATCGGTTCCTCTGACGCAGACGTCCGAAGACGTATGCCTTCGTCGCGCCCCACGCGCGACCGAGGATCCAGCGTTCGAGCGGCAACTCCGCTGCCTTCGAACCGCAGCAACCTCCCGAGTATCCTCGCTGTTCGCGACGCAGCACCCGCAGCCGACGAGGCTTTCGCCGTCAGCCCGACGCGTTCTGTCCCTTTCCCGTCGCTATCGCGACTCGTCGACCTCGAAGGTCGCGTGTGCGGCTCTCCATCTCGCCGGTGCCACCCCGTGCACGTCCTGGAATGCGCGTCGCATGCTGCGTGGGCTGCTGAATCCGCTGCGACGTGCGATCTCGCCCGCTGTCAGACGCTCGACTCCGAGCATCAGCATCGCGGACACCCCGACGCGGTGGTCGCGGATCGCATCCTGGACTGAGCGTTCATCACGCGCATACGCCCTCTGCAGCTGACGTGCCGATACGTGCAGCGCGTCGGCGAGGGTGTGGAGACCGAAATCGATCGAATGGCCTCGATCCGAGATCACGAGGTCGCCGCGTTCGCGCAGCGCATCGAGGGGGTGCCCGGCGCGGATCTCCTGATCGGCGGCGTCCCCCGCTCGGCTCGGCGAGAGATCGGCACCGACGAACTCACTGTGCATCACCTCGTCGATCTGCGATTGACCCTCGAAGCTCTGCCGCGACGCCAGGGCGCTGCGCACTCTCGCCACGGAGCGGAGCCTGAAGCGCAGCTCTCGCACCGAGAACGGTTTGGCGAGGTAGTGGGCGACGCCCAGCATCCGCATCTGCGCCACACTGGTCGCTCGGCGATCCGCGGTGACGGCGATGACATCGACGTCATCGCCGAGATGCGTCCGCAGATACCTCAGGACGTCGACTCCCGAGATGCCCGGGAGCTGAAGGTCGAGCAGGACGACATCAGGGGGGTCGCTCTGCATCAGTTCCACCGCGGCCTCGCCGGAGGAGGCGACTCCGCTCACGAGGAAACCGGGAGTCCTCTCGACGAACATCCGATGCAGCTGTGCCGCCATCGGCTCGTCGTCGACGATCAGCACGCGGAGCTCAGCCATCCGTGAACCTCGAGCACTCCGAATCCGGAACCGGGATGCTCGCCTCGAACCTCATGCCGCCGAGCTGCGATGTCCGGCACGCGCAGCTTCCACCGAGTCGGGTGACGGCTCCGCGCACGATCGCGAGACCGTAGCCGCGGGCGTCCCGACCTGTCTTCGTGCTCATTCCCAGCGAGAACACGCGATCGCGCAGGTGTTCCGGTACGCCTGGACCGCTGTCATCCACCGCGATGTCGAGTACGAGGCCGGATCCGTCGGCAGCCGCGCCGACGCGCATCGTCAGCTCCACGTCATCACCCGACGAGCAGATCTCGACCGCGTTCGAGAGGAAGTTGCCGACGATCAGCAGGATCGCCTGCGCGAAACCGTGCTCAGCGTCGGCGAGATCCGGCAGCGCGGCCGACGGAGAGACGACCAGACTGATGCCGCGCTCTCTGGCGCGGGCGCGGTGCGCGTAGACGAGTGCGCGAACACTCGGGTCCTCGACTCCGTGGTCCGGCATGCCGAACTCTTCCGACACGCCTCCGGCGCGTACGAAGTCGAGAGCGCGATCCGGTTCGTCCATGTCGAGCAGCCCCTCGATGATGTGAAGAGTGTTGGCGAACTCGTGGCCGCGCGAGCGCAGCGCGTCAATGAGGTTCTGCGCCCCATCCAGTTCACGCAGCAGGGCGGCGTCGCGCGAGTAGTCCCGGAGCATCACGAGCCGACTCTCTCCGGCGACGGGGGAGACGTCCCTGTCGGCGGAGAGCATGAGCACGCGATCGCCGATCTGGATCAGCTGCGCATCGAGTGCACGCCCACCGTGGCCTCCGCACGCCGTGGACAGAAGCTGCTCGGCGTCCTCGCCGATGTCGTCGTCCGCCAGCGCGAGGAGCTCGCCGGCGGTGGAGTTGAACCACAGCAGCCTGCCGTCGCGATCGATGCCGATCGCCGCGTCCTGGATGCTCTCGAGCAGCGCCGCGCGTTCACGGACTATCTGGTCGACCTGCTCCGGTTCCATCCGATAGGCGGCCCGCGTGAAGCGCACTGAGAGCACCCTGAGCACGTAGAACGACGGCACGCCGGCGCCGATGATGAGCAGGGCGATCGGCAGCGCGATCCCGAGGACGCGCCCGTCCCTCCAACGGGAGTCGACCTCGACGTACAACCACCCACCCCCCTCGAGCGGAAGTGAGTAGCCGCCCGCCACGGGGGCTCCCGGCTCGTCGACGAGGCCGGTGAGGTGCAGGCCGTTCGCCCGCTCTCTTTCGGCTCCGGCGGTCGCGATGACCTCTTCGTCGGAGTCGATGACCGCATACAGCGAGAACGGCCGTCCGATCGGTCGAGGGTCGCCGCTCAGAATCCGGTCGGCCAACTCATCGGCCACGCCACCCGTGAGCATTCCGACGGCGCCGCGGGCGTTCTCCGCTCCCGTGAAGAGCAGCGCGCCGACCAGCGCAGCCGCGAGCAGTGTGGCGAATGCGAGTGTCTGCGCCACGAGAATGGCGCTCCGCGAGGCTCTTCGGGGTGGCGTCTCTTCGATGGATGCCGCGACCGGGCCTGTGCGCATGACCCCTCCGCTCGCGACGACTCACCTGGTCGGGAGGCAGCGGACGGAGGGGAGGAGGTGTGCGCCGCGAGAGGTCGTCCCGGGGTGTCACCGCGCCCAGGGCGTCGCGCCGTTCGCGAGAGGCCACCACGGTCGTACCAGCAGGTGTCTTCGTGCATGATACGGACTTCGTTGCGGAGTACCGGTACACCGGTTCAGGTGGCCCCGCTGAAAGTGATCCCCGGGGTCGTGCGCCGACCGAGCCGGCCCGTCATTCCTCCGGCTCGTCGACCTCGACGGCCTGCGCGAGCGCCTCCCGGACGAGGTGCGAGATGTCGATGGAGATGATTCGCTCGGCCATGTCGTCTCCTAGGGAGCAGGGGTCTCGGTGGGCTGAGGGGTCGTCTGAGGATCAGGGATGGGCGCGGGCGTCCCATCCGCTGCCTCGATGCTCGGAGCCTTCTGGAACGGCGGCTCCGGCTGCTTCTTCGTCGAGACGTCGGGCTGACCGGTCATCGGATCCCACTCCGCCTCGTCCAGCGGGTAGATGTTCCAGACCGACTTTCCTCGGTAGTCCTCGGAGGGAATCGTCGCCAGCAGCCCGTCGTCGTGCATTCCGAACTCGGTCATGCCGTTCTCGTCCGAGAAGGCCTCCTGACCGCCCGCCGAGCCGTAGAGGTCGAGGGGAGTGCCCTTGCCGGTGAACAGCTGGACGTGGTCGATCGGATTGCCCTGCGCGTCGTAGGCGAAGATGTTGTTGATCTGCACGCCGTCGAGAGCGAGGCCCATCATGCCGACGGGTTCGGTCGCGTAGACGTGCTCGACGCGAGGCGACAGCACCGAGGCGACGAGACCCGGCAGCACGATCACCGCCAGGATGCCCGCGAGCGTTCGGACGTGGCGAAGGGGGTTCCTCGGCAACCACCGATCGCGACCCCACTGCACGCTGACGAGCACGAACACGAACAGCGCGATCCACTGCAGCGGCGAGGTGGGGATGGCCCACGCGGTGTACGACTCGATCGGCAGGTAGGAGAAGGGCGGGATGACGGCGACGACGACCGAGACCACCGCATACAGTCCGATGCCGCGCAGCACCCACCACACCGGCCGCAGGGCGAGCAGCAGATCGAGGATCCACGCGCCGGCGGCGCTGCGACGGATGCCGTCCACCGCGCCGTGGCGCCAGGTGCGTAGGCGTGCCCTCATCCGCACCCGCCGCCGCGCTTCGGCTCGCGGGGGCAGGCCGGCGGCCGACCGCAGCTCCGCGGCATACGCAGCCGGGTCGCCGAGGTCGAGCTCGCCGTCGTTGTCGGCGGCCTGGTCGGCGAGGTCAGCGGTGAGCCCGCCTACGATCTCGTCGAGCTCGTCTGCGGGAAGGTCATCGAGGTTCTCTCGAACGGCGAGCGCGAAGGAGCGGATGTGCTCATCGATCGAGACGGCGGTGTCGTTCATCGGTTCTCTCCGATCGTGGGTGTGTCTGTGCTGTCGGCGGTGAGCAGCGTCGACATCGCTCCCGCGAAGTCGAGCCACGTGACCGTCTGTGTCTCCAGGGCTGTGCGGCCCTGGGGGTTGATCGCGTAGTACTTTCGGTGCGGTCCGCCGTCTGAGGGGACCACATAGCTCGAGAGGCTGCCCGCGGCGTAGAGGCGCCGCAGGGTGCCGTAGACCGAGGCATCTCCGACGTCGCCGAGGCCTGCATCGCGCAGCCTTCGCACGATGTCGTAGCCGTAGCCGTCTTCGGTGCGCAGCACGGCGAGCACCGCGACGTCGAGCACGCCTTTCAACAATTGGGTGGTGTCCATCCGATCTCCTTCGATGCAGTGCACGCTACCACGCAGTGCACAGTAGTGTGCGAGGTGCGCAACTGCGTGTCTCGCTCCGCTCGGCCATCGACCGCGCATGTGCGTGGTCGGATGACACTCGTATGCTCGGATCGTCGGTCTCGGCATGCGTCTGTGATCTGAGCATGCATTCAAGACGAGCGCACCGGAATATCGCACCTTCCGCCCACGGCATCCGGCTCTTACACTGAGGTAACGCTCCACCGACGACGAACGGAGACGCTGTGGTTGCGTCGTGGCAGGTGTCACGCGATGGCCCTCCTGAGGCCTCTCGTCTGCTGATCGAGCGTGCGCATGAAGAGCTCATCGCCGGCAACCTCGACGATCAACGGCTGCAGCAGGTGCGTCCCCTCGTGCGCGAGTCGTGGGTGCGCTCGTGGCGAGGACGGGTCGGGCCCGAAGAGGCGCCGCGGATCGAGCTCGTGACCGAGGAGCTCGAGGCGTATCGACTCGCGCATCCGCTCGCATCCGCGATGGACATGATCCGCGCGCTTCTGCTCCCCGGCACCCCTGACGAGTCGGGTGTCGTCGTCGCCGTCGGCGATCAGGCAGGTCGACTGCTGTGGATCGAAGGCGACCGCCAGCTGCAATCGCTCACCGAGGGGATGGGATTCGTCGCGGGCGCGAACTGGGCGGAGGATGCGGTGGGCACGACGGCTCCCGGCACCGCCCTCGAGCTCGGTCACTCGGTGCAGATCCGGGGGGCGGAGCACTACAACCGACTGGTGCATCCGTGGTCGTGCACCGCGGCGCCCGTGCGCGACCCCGAGACGAAGCGGGTGCTCGGAGTGATCGACGTGACGGGCGGAGACGAGGTCGTCTCGACACAGGCGCGGCTTCTGGTCGATGCGACCGCTCGCGCCGTCGAATCCGAGCTGTTGGTGGCGCGGCTCCGGGCGCGCAGCGAATCGCCCCGTCCCACGACGTTCTCTTCTCGCGCCAAGCCCACGACCCGTGCGACCCTGCACGTGCTGGGGCGGGACAGGGCGCGCCTCGAGTCCGAGAGCGAGCTCGAGGAGTCGATGATCGAGCTCAGTGCGCGCCATGCCGCCATCCTGCTGATGCTCGCGGTGAACCGTCAGGGCCTGTCCGCCGAGAGACTGAGCGAACTCGTCTACGGACCCGAAGCGTCTGCCGACACCCTGCGTCCGGAGATGGTGCGCCTGCGCAAGGTCCTCGAGAAGCATGCGCCCAGCCTCGTCCCCGAGTCCCGACCCTACCGACTGACTGTGCCGCTCGAGACCGACGCGCACGACGTGCTCTCGCTGCTCGACCGAGGCGCGCACCGCGTCGCGCTCACCGCCTATCGCGGCCCCGTGCTTCCCGAGTCGACCTCGCCCGGCGTGGAGGAGTTCCGGGAATCGGTGAGAGCGGCGCTGCGCGAGACGATGCTCTCGGAGGCGAGCCTCGACGTCCTGTTGGAATACGCCGAGATCCCCGAAGGACAGGGGGATGCGGCGGCGCTCCGTCTCGCTCTCGAGATGCTGCCCGCTCGGTCTCCCAAGCGCGCGGGACTCGTCGCGCGCATCGAACGCATCGAAGATCGCTGACCCGGGTTCATCCGGCTGACGGATTCCCGCCCGGACGTGCACACGCCGACGGTATGCCCGCCATCCGGGGAATCATCAGCCGTTCGAGCGGATCCAGCCTGTGACCGCCTGCAACCCTTCGCAACGTTGCGCATCGGGGCGCAACCCCCGCCGACCTACCGTCGGAGGACAGCCGCAGCACCGACGCCGTGGCCCGTCGAAGGAGTTCCGATGACGATCGTCGAAGAAGACGTGTCCACCGCCCCCGCATCCTCCGCGTACGCCGCCCCCGGCCAGCCGGGAGCCGTCGCCACCTACCGCCCGCGGTACGGGCACTACATCGGAGGCGAGTTCGTGGATCCGGTCAAGGGCCAGTTCTTCGAGAACGTCAGTCCCGTCAACGGCAAGCCTTTCACCGAGGTGGGCCGCGGAACCGTCGAAGACATCGACCGCGCCGTCGACGTCGCCTGGAAGGCGTTCGCCACCTGGGGCAAGACCAGCTCCGCAGAGCGCTCCGTCATCCTCACCAGGATCGCCGACCGCATCGAGCAGCACCTCGAGGAGATCGCCGTCGCCGAGACGTGGGAGAACGGCAAGCCGGTGCGCGAGACGCTCGCCGCCGACATCCCCCTCGCGGTCGACCACTTCCGCTACTTCGCAGGTGTTCTCCGTGCGCAGGAGGGCGGTATCAGCCAGCTCGACGAGAACACCGTCGCGTACCATTTCCACGAGCCACTCGGTGTGGTGGGGCAGATCATCCCCTGGAACTTCCCGATCCTGATGGCCGTATGGAAGCTGGCGCCGGCGCTCGCCGCAGGCAACTGCGTGGTCATCAAGCCCGCGGAGCAGACGCCGGCATCCCTGCTCTTCCTCTTCGACATCATCGGCGACCTGCTGCCCGCCGGCGTCGTGAACATCGTCAACGGCTTCGGCATCGAGGCGGGTGCCCCGCTCGCGCAGCACAAGCGCATCCGCAAGGTCGCCTTCACGGGTGAGACCACGACCGGTCGCCTGATCATGCAGTACGCCTCGCAGAACCTGATCCCGGTGACGCTCGAACTCGGGGGCAAGAGCCCGAACGTCTTCTTCGAGGATGTCGCCCGTGACACCGCCGATCCGTTCTACGACAAGGCACTCGAAGGTTTCACGATGTTCGCCCTGAACCAGGGCGAGGTCTGCACGTGCCCGTCGCGCGCGCTGATCCAGCGGTCGATCTACGACGGCTTCCTCGCCGATGGACTCGAGCGCGTCGGCAAGGTGATCCAGGGCAACCCGCTCGACCCGGCCACGATGATCGGCGCCCAGGCGTCGAACGATCAGCTGGAGAAGATCCTCAGCTACATCGACATCGGAAAGCAGGGTGGAGCGCGGCTGCTCACGGGAGGCGACCGCGTCGACCTCGGCGGCGATCTGAGCGAGGGATACTACGTGGCACCGACCGTCTTCGAGGGCACGAACGACATGCGCATCTTCCAGGAGGAGATCTTCGGCCCGGTGCTGTCGGTCACCTCGTTCGACGGCTTCGACGACGCGATCTCGATCGCGAACGACACGCTCTACGGACTCGGCGCCGGAGTGTGGAGCCGCAGTGGCGACACCGCCTACCGCGCGGGCCGTGCGATCGAGGCGGGTCGCGTCTGGACCAACACGTATCACCAGTACCCGGCGCACGCCGCGTTCGGCGGGTACAAGCAGTCGGGAGTCGGGCGCGAGAACCACAAGATGATGCTCGATCACTACCAGCAGACCAAGAACCTCCTGGTCTCGTATGCAGAAGGCCCGATGGGGTTCTTCTGAGTTCGACCCCGGGCGGGCACTGCACCCTCAGTGTCCGCCCGGAACCATCCGCACCCGGACCATCTGCAGAAAGGCACGGACCATGGTGAGCATCGGCACCTACCAGCGGGTCGACGTGACGGATGCCGCGGCATCCCTCGTGCGCGATCTCACCGTGCAGCACGGTCCCCTGATGTTCCATCAGTCGGGCGGATGCTGCGACGGCTCGTCGCCCATGTGCTATCCAGTCGGGATGTTCATCACGGGGCCCGGAGATGTGCTGCTGGGCGCGCTCGACGTGGGCCTCGACGCTCCGGTCGAGGTCTTCATGTCGGAGTCGCAGTTCGAGTACTGGAAGTACACCCACCTCACGATCGACGTCGTGCCGGGGCGCGGTGCCGGCTTCTCGGTCGAGGGGCCGACAGGCATGCGGTTCCTGATCCGCTCGCGGATGCTGAACGACGCGGAGCTGGAGTACTTCGGGCTGGCGGGTTCGGCGGGCTGAGCGGACATATGGCCTGGAGTCAGGCTAGATATAGGCCAGACTTCAGGCTAATGTTTCTCCATGCAGACCATACCGCTCAGTGAGGCGAAGGATCACCTGTCACGTCTCGTCGACCAAGTGGAACGTGAGCACGAGACGATCGAGATTACTCGCCACGGACGCAGCGCAGCGGTGCTGGTGAACAAGGATGCTCTGGACTCGCTGTATGAGACCCTGTTCTGGTTCTCCCAGGGGGGGACTCGTGAAGACGTGGATGACGCTCGCCGGCAGTCCGGGGCCGGCGAGCTCCGCAGCGCCGAAGACACGATGAAGCGATACGGCGTTCGACCCCGGTGAACTGGGTCACGTCATTCGCCGATTCCGCCTGGCGGGACTTCGATGGACTACCGCCGAAGATCGCGCAGGCGATTGTGGAGTTCGCCGTTCATACCTTGCCCGAGAACCCGCTCCGGATGAGTAAGCCGCTACTGGAGGACTTCGAAGGACTGCAATCGGCGCGCCGAGGCGACTATCGGGTGCTGTTCTATCTCGAGGAGCCGAACCAACTCATCGTGGTGCGTGCGAGGCACCGACGCGACGCGTATCGACCGCCGGCTCCCGGCATGAACTGACCTTTTGTTGGGCCGCGCCTTCCGTCAATACGTCATCCCCATCGCCGCCCTCACCTCATCGAGCGTGTCGTTCGCGATGGACTCCGCGCGCTCGTTGCCCTCTCGGAGCACGGCGGCGGCATCGGCGATGGTGAGCGCCGCACGACGGGCACGATGGTCGGCGAGGAACTCGTTGACCGCTTCGGTGGTGAGGCGCTTGAGCGCACCGGCTCCTGCACCACCGATCTCCTCCGCGATCACCTCCGGAGTGCGGTCCAGAACGACCGCGGCCGTCGCGAGCAACCCCGAGACTCCTGGCCGGTTGGTGGGGTCGTACGTGATCACGCGTTCCGAATCTGTGGGAGCGCGCCTGATGGCGTCGGCGGTCTCGTCAGCCGTCATCCCGAGTGCGATCGCATTTCCATAGCTCTTCGACATCTTGCGGCCGTCGAGGCCTGGAAGCTCAGGGGTCTCGGTGACGAGTGCGGCAGGCTCGGGGAACACGTTGCCGTATCGGTCGTTGAAGCGACGTGAGATCGTCCGTGTCATCTCGACGTGCGGGAGGTTGTCCTTGCCCACCGGAACGAGGTTGCCCTTGCAGAAGAGGATGTCGGCCGCTTGGTGGACGGGATAGGTGAGCAGTAGTCCGCTGAGGGTGCGTCCGGATGCCGCGAGTTCGGCCTTGACCGTCGGGTTGCGGTGCAGCTCTGCCTCGGTGACCAGGCTGAGAAAAGGGAGCAGGAGCTGGTTGAGGGCCGGCACCGAGGAGTGGGTGAAGATCGTGGTCGAGGCCGGATCCAGGCCGGCAGCGAGGTAGTCGAGCACCGCGCCGTACACGTTGCCGCGCACGTCGCCGGCCGAGTCGCGGTCGGTGATCACCTGGTAGTCGGCCAAGATGACGAACGTCTCGACACCGGCATCCTGCAGACGGACCCGTTCGCGGATGGTGCCGAAGTAGTGGCCGAGATGCAGCCTGCCGGTCGGGCGTTCCCCGGTGAGCACGCGGTATCTCTCGGGATGCTGCTCGATCGCCTCTCGAAGGTCGGGCATGCGGGCGAGGGTTGCGGCGTATGAGTCCATGATCTGCTCCTGATTCGAAAGGAGCTGCACGGAACATGGGTCCGCGTAGGGGTCGCGGGCTGCCGTGCAGCCCGCGCGTCAATGCGTTACGGCTGCTCGTGCAGCCACCACGACGAAACGGTGAAACGCATAGGTCGAGGATAGTGACGTTGGACGCTCGAGGCGACCGGCGGCGGGGTTCTCGCGGCTACCATGGGCCGATGTGGTGGTCGGATCAGGAGTGGGCAGAACTCGCGGACCCTGAGCTGTGTGGGATGTGCGCCGACGCTCATCTGCCGGAGAACGAGCACAGCATCCTCGTCGCTTCCACAGAGGCGACTCACATCCGACTGGTGCGCAACCAGGCGCATCCCGGCTACACCGTGGTCATCCTCCGCGAGCATGTCACTGACCTCGGTCTGCTGGACGCCGGTCAGCTCAGTGCGTTCTGGCGCGACGTCCAGCGCGCAGGCCGGGCCGTCGGCAAAGCATTCGACCCGCGGAAGATCAACTACCTGGTGATGGGTCATCGGGCCCCGCATCTTCACTGCCATGTGTTCCCGCAGCATCTCGAGGATGACCCGCTGCGGAACGTGGACATCTCCGACGGCCCTGCGTATCTCCCTGACGCGGAGATCGATGCGTCGGCGTCTGCGCTACGGAAAGCGTGGCAGGCGAGCGCCTGAGATGCGGCTGGCGCTGGCGCCGGGAGCCACAGGGAAGCCAGCTACATCTCCGAGACCCAGCGGCGGTCATCTATGCCAACGGCATCGAGTCGGAGCCTGTCACCACCGCATTGCCGATGGCTTGCCTGCGAAGGATGATCCAGACGCGAACCCGATGCAGGAGGGGCATGAGACCGTAGACAACGATGGGAACGGCTACGGAGACGAGAACAAGAGTACGAATCACAACGTTCAGAGTGGCGAGCCACTCGCCGAACACAAGATTGATGAATGTGAGCGTGGGGAACACAGCCAGCCAAATCATTAGGGCCAGCTGATGATTGTTCGGCGGCGGAACCCGCGGAGTGGTGGGCGTAGGTTTGTGGGGCATGATGTCGTCTCAGCTGTTCGCCAACTGGAGATTCCCAGTTGCGTCGAGCTTGCTGGCGAACGCGGTCGCTGCCGCGGATAGCTCTGATTCAGCAGCCTTGCGTGTGCCGTCAACATCTCCGTTCACGACGGTGGGAGCGAAACGAACATGAGTGGCATCATGGATGCCCACAAAGTTCAGCCAGTCCGCGAAGAACGTGCTGCTGAAATCGGAGCCGAATGCAGCTGGCACGCCCGGCGCATAAACACCGCTGGTGTGAATGGCGAGCGCATGCTTGCCTTCCAGCAAGCCTCGATAGCCCTTCTCCGGGTCGAAGCCAAAACTCCAACCGGGCTGAGTGATGATATCAATCCACTGCTTCAGCGCATACGGCACACCCGAGTTCCACATCGGAATGTTGAAGACGTACGCGTCTGCGGCCGCGAACTGGTCAAACACCGCGCGCGCAGACTGCCACACAACGATCTGTTCCGTCGTCTGCTCCTGGCCAGAGAACACTGCCATCTTGGCGGCTGCCGCCGTCCGACCGAAAACAGGTAGCACTCCATCGTCGAAGAGATTCAGGGTGTCCACCTCGAAGCTGTCCCGCGTGGAATCCTGAACAGAATCTATGAAGTATCGGGCCAGAGCAAGTGATTCACTGTGGACGTAGCTAGGAGAAGCGTTGATGTGGAGGAGGGTAGTCATTGGGCTTCCTTCCGAAGCTCTAGGAAGAGGGCATGTTGTGCCTCGTAGCCGATCCTGACTGATCTCCCCAAATCGCATAAGGGTGCACTCTTCCGTGCCTAAGGAACTTCAACGTGCCTCCAGAAACTGGTTTCCAGCTAGCGTGACACCGCATATGATCTCCCGTGTGCAAGATCAAGGCTCCCCCGAAGAGGCTAGCAGATGACCTACACCGCCGAACAAAAGCGCAACGAAGCACAGAAGAACTACAACGCCTCCTTAGCGCTGTGCCCAGCGCGTCAACTTCTTGAAGCGATCAGTAGTAAATGGGTCACGTTGGTCATGTTGGCTTTGGTAGAAGGCCCGCAGCGCCACAGCAACCTCAGGAAGACCATCCCGGGCGCTAGCCAGAAGATGCTCACTTCGACACTGCGCTCGCTAGAACGCGACGGCCTGATCTCGCGGCGCATCACGGTAACAACCCCCATACGAACCGACTACGAACTGACATCGCGAGGACGCTCGCTGCTCCCCATCGTCTTCGAGATGAAGAAGTGGGCCGAAGAAAACATGCACGACATCGGTGCTTCACGTATGGCTCATGACAGGCACCAACTCGATTTTGGCTAGCCGAGTCAGGGCAGAACAGAATTCTTTCGAGCCTCGCCTGAACGGAACTCAGCGGGGGAGGCGCGGAACGGCGTCGACCAGAGCGCGGGTGTAGGGGTCCTGGGGGGCGTGCAGCACGGATGCGGTGGCGCCCTGCTCGACGACGCGACCGTTCTGCAGCACCACGGTCCGGTCGCACGCCGAGGCGATGGCGGTCAGGTCGTGCGACACCATCACGAGTGACAGGCCGTTCTCGCGACGCAGTCGGTCGAGCAGCTCGAGCACCTGCACCCGCGTGGTGACGTCGAGCGCGCTGACCGGCTCATCGGCGAGCAGCACCCGCGGGCGCGAGACCACGGCCCGCGCGATGGCGATGCGCTGACGCTGCCCACCCGAGAACTCGTGAGGGTAGCGGCGGGCGGTGTCGGCGGGAAGCCCGACGGATTCGAGGGCCTCGGCGATGCGACGCTGGGCGTCGGCACCGGATGCCAGGCGCAGTGACCGGAGCGGCTCGCCGATGATGCGGTCGATCCGCTGGCGGGGGTCGAGCGACGAGTAGGGATCTTGGAACACCGGCTGCACGCTCGCGCGGAAGCGGCGCATCTGCGAGCGGTCCCGTAGCGACAGGGGCTCGCCGTCGAACAGCACCTCACCGTCGCGCGGCCCTGCGAGACCGAGCAGCAGCCGGAGGATCGTCGACTTGCCAGCGCCGGATTCGCCGACGAGGCCGAGTGAGTCACCCTCGTCGAGGCTCAGCGAGACGTCGTCGAGCACCCGCTGGGATCCGTAGGCGAAGCCGGCGCCTCGCAGCTCGAGAAGGCTCATCGCTCACCCTCCGCGGTGTCGAGGAACGCGTCGAGTGCCCGAGCGCTGTCGACCAGCATCCGCGTGTACGGCTCCGTCGGATGCCGCAGCACCTCTGCCACGGCACCCTCCTCGACGACCAGACCATCGCGCAGGACGACGATGCGATCGACCATGCGCGACACGACGGCGAGGTCGTGACTGATGAACAGCAGCGCCATGCCGCGCTCGGCGACGAGGCGCTCGAGCAGGGCGAGCACAGCA
Organism: Microbacterium sp. AC035; assembly: GCF_979258485.1. Lineage (NCBI taxonomy): Bacteria > Bacillati > Actinomycetota > Actinomycetes > Micrococcales > Microbacteriaceae > Microbacterium > Microbacterium sp. AC035. The sequence goes on along the minus strand of NZ_OZ409858.1, from coordinate 2,781,820 downwards.
TCCTGCACCGTCACATCGAGCGCGGTCGTCGGCTCATCGGCGATGAGCAGCTGAGGACGCGCGGCGAGGGCGATCGCGATCGCCACCCGCTGGCGCTGGCCACCCGACAGCTCGTGCGGGTAGGCGCGGGCGAACCGCGGCTCCGACAGCGCCACCTCGTCGAGCGCGGCCGCCACCGCGGAGCGCAGCTCGGCTCCGCGCAGGCCGAGATGACGACGCAGCGGCTCGGCGATCTGCCTGCCGACCCGCATCAGAGGGTCGAGCGCGGTGAGCGGCTCCTGGAACACGATCTGCGCGACGGGTCCACGGAGCGGGCGGAGGTCGGCATCGCGAGCACCGACGACCTGGTGGCCGTCGAGCAGCACCGAACCGGATGCGTGCAGAGCGTCGGGCAGCAGCCCGGTCACCGCGAGCGAGGTGAGCGACTTGCCCGATCCGGATTCGCCGATCAGGCCCAGGCGCTCACCCGGTGCGAGCGAGAACGAGACATCGCGCACGAGTGCGTCGGATGCTGAACGCACGGTGAGGCCGGCGACGTCGAGGATGCTCATCGGCTCCTCCTGCGGGTCGGGTCGGCGAGGTCGCGCAGGCCGTCGGCGAGGAAGTTGACTCCCAGCACGAGAGCGATGATCGCGATGCCAGGCGCGATCGCTCCGACGGGGGCGGTGAGCACGGTGCCCTGGGCTTCCTGCAGCATCCGACCCCACGAGGCGTTGGGCGGCGGCGCGCCGAGCCCGAGGTACGACAGGCTCGCCTCGGCGAGCACAGCTGCCCCGAACTGCAGCGCGAGGCTGACGGCGAGGGTCGGGGCGATGTTGGGCAGCACATGCTGGAACACGATGCCGAGCACGCCCGTGCCGCTGGTGCGAGCGGCGGTGACGAACTGCTCCTGCAGCACGCGCCGCGACAGGATGCGGGTGAGCCGCGCGACGACAGCCGACATCGCGAGGCCGATAGCGAGCACCGCCGACCAGAGCGAGGCTCCCTGCACGGCGACGACGAGCATCGCGAGCAGCAGCACCGGGAACGCGATGACGACGTCGAGGCCCGCGGAGAGCGTGTCGTCGACCCAGGGGCGGGAGAACGCGGCGAGGAGGCCGACGATCGTGCCGAGCACGGCGGCGATCGCGACCGAGCAGGTGCCGACGATGAGCGCGATCCGCGCGCCCCACATCAGCTGCGAGAGCAGGTCGCGGCCGAGGCGGTCGGTGCCGAGCAGATGCAGGGCGCTCGGGCCCTCGAGTCGGCTGCCGCTGGTGTCGGCGAGCGGATAGGGCAGCCAGAACAGCGAGATCAGGGCGATCAGCACGATGGCGCCGGTGAGCACGAGTCCGATGAGCAGGGTCGCCTTCGGACGCTTCCGCACGGGGACGGAGCCGGTGACCAGCTGCTCGGCGACGCGGCTCATCGGTTGCCCGAGACGCTCGTGCGCAGGCGCGGATCGATCAGTCGCTGCACGATGTCGGCGGCGAATCCGACGAGCAGCACGAAGAGCGTGCTGACGACGAGGACGCCCTGGATCACCTGGAAGTCGTGCTGTTCGATGGCCGACAGCAGCAGGCTGCCGAGTCCGGGAAGAGTGAAGACGCTCTCGACGACGACCGCGCCGAGCAGCGTCGTCGACAGCTCGATGCCGAGGATCGCGACGACGGGCACTGCGCCGTTGCGCACTCCGTGCCGCAGCAGGGCCTCGCCCATCCCCGAACCGCCGGCGCGGGCGGTGCGGAGGTAATCGCTGCCGATCACGTCGAGGGTGGCGGAGCGCACGTAGCGGCTGAGGGAGGCGCTCATCACGATCACGATCGTGATCACCGGGAGCGTGAGCGAGCGCAGCGCGTCGGCCGGATCCTCCCAGTCGTCCCGGGGGAAGCCTCCGGACGGCAGCAATCCGAGTCCGAGCGCGAAGATCCAGACGAGCACGACGCCGACCCAGAAGACGGGCACGGCCACGCCCAGCTGCGCGAAGCCCGAGAGCGCGATGCCGTACCAGCGGTCGGACTTCACGGCGGCGGTGATGCCGATCGCGAGCGAGACGAGCAGGGCGACGGCGAAGGAGATGAGCGTGAGGGGGAGAGTGACGGCGAGGCGATCGGCGATATCGGGGCCGACCGGACGCGAGCTCAGGAAGGACTCGCCGAGATCGAAGCGCAGCAGCTGCCCTGCCCAGGTCGTGAACTGCTGCAGCAGGGGCTGGTCGGAGCCGACCTGCGCGCGGGCCGCGGCGATCTGCTCGGGGGTCGCGTTCACCGAGAGCAGTGCGTTCGCCGGGTCGCCCGGAAGCAGACGGAGCAGCACGAAGATCGCGATCATCGCGACGACGAGCGACACCACGAGGAAGGCGAGACGGCGGATCAGATAAGCGAGCATGACTGTTCAGGATGAGGAGGGGGATGCCGACGCGCGGCATCCCCCTCGCGCGTCAGGACTTGACGATGTCGTAGGCGAAGAACTGCGAGTTCAGGCCGTTGACCGGGTACCCGCTGAGGTCACTCGAGGCGACCACGATCTGCGGGTAGAGGTACAACCATACGCTCGCTGCATCCTCGGCGATCTTCTCGTTGACCTGCTTCAGCAGAGCGGTCTGCTCGTCGGTCGTGGCGGCCTGCTCGGCCTCGGCGACCCACTGCTGCACGTCGGCGTCGTTGTAGCCCCAGTAGAAGTCGGGGTTTCCGTACCAGACCACGTCGCGGTCGTTCACGTGCTCCTGCAGGGTGGCCTCGAAGTCCTGCTCCTTGAACACCTTCGTGTACCACTCGTCGGCGCTGATCGTGTTGATCTCGACGGTGATGCCGACCTCGGCGAGCTGCGACTGCAGGAACTCCGCCACAGCGGGGTGCGGGTCGTAGCTCGGGGTGTCGAGCGTGAACGTGAAGCCGTCGGCGTAGCCGGCCTGCGTGAGCAGATCCTTCGAGAGCTCGACGTCGTACGGGTTCACCTTCGTGAGGTCCTCGTACCAGGGGTCGGTCGGCGGCACCATCGAGCCGATGAGCGTGCCGTAGTCGCCCCAGATGGACTCCAGGAGCTTCTCGGTGTCGATCGCCGAGTAGATCGCCTTGCGCACGAGAGCGTTGTCGAACGGGGCGACGCGGTCGTTGAACGCGAGCAGCTCCTTCGTGGTCGAGGTGCCCTCGCTGACGACGTAGTCGTCGGAGTCGAACTGCGTGAGCGAGTCGGGGCTCTGCACGCTGGTGATCACGTCGATCTCGCCCGTGACCAGAGCGTTGTTCTCGGCCGTGGCGTCGGTGAAGTAGGTGTAGACGACCTCGGCGTTCTTGGCGGGCTCGCCCCAGTAGTCGTCCCAGCGCTCGAGCGTCAGGGTCGACCCCTTCTTCCACTCGTCGAGCGTGTAGGGTCCGGTGCCGTCCTCCGTGCCGGTGATGTCACCGGCCTCGTCGTTCACGACCCAGACGTAGCTGAGGTTGTAGAGGAACGAGATCGACCGCTGCGACAGCGTGAAGACGACCGTCTGGTCGTCGGGCGTCGCGATGTCGGCGATGGTCTTGAAGCTCGACTTGCGGGCCGAGACCGAGTCCTCGGCGGTGACGGCCTCGATGCTCGACTTCACGTCGGCGGAGGTCAGCGGGTCGCCCGAGTGGAACGTCACGTCGTCGCGCAGCGTGATCGTGTAGGTGAGGCCGTCGTCGGACACCTGGGCGTCTTCGGCGAGAAGAGGCTCGACCTCGCCGTCGTCGGTCAGGCGGTAGAGGCCTTCATAGACGTTGCCGGTCAGGGCCTCGGTCACGCCCTGGCCGCCGCCCTGGGTGTTGCTCAGGTTGGTCGGCTCGTACAGCGACCCGATGAAGATCGTGGCGTCTTCGCTCGAGGTGTCGTCGGTGGCTCCCGAGGCGCAGCCGGCCACGAGGGCGAGCGTCGCGACGGCGCCGAGCGCGCCGAGGATTCGGGTTCTTCTCATGAGTGCTCCCAGGGTGAGGGTGTGCGGCGTCACGCCGCGTAGATGTCGAAGCCGTCGCGGAAGACGACGTTCTTCTCGCCTGCTCGGATAGGCAGGGGGAAGCGGTTGGATGCCGGCGGCAGCGGGCAGTTGTACTGGGCGCTGAATCCGCAGGGCGGCACGAAGGCGCGGTTGAAGTCGAGCACCACGGTTCCCTCGTCGTCGCGCAGCTCGACGAACAGGAAGCGACCCGACCCGTAGGTCTCGGAGCCGTTGGTCTGGTCGCCGAACACGAGCAGCAGCGTGCCGCCGTCGTCGAAGGCGGCCAGGTCGTACTCGCGGCCGTCGAGCTCGAAGTGGATGTCGCCGGGGACGACGAGTTCGCGCGTGCCGCCGTTGTCGCGGATGTGCTCGAACGAGACGCGGCGATCGCCGGACACCGGGGTGAAGTGTCCTTCGAGCACCCACGCGGGGTCGTAGTCGTAGGTGTCGATGCGATCGAAGGCGCGGATCGCGGGTGCATCGGCATCCCAGACGCGCAGCCCGTGCTCGGCCGCGCCGGTGTCGATGTTCGTGCGCTGGATCGGCGTCACGGTCACCGTGTCGGATGCCGCCTGCTGCTCGGCGTCCAGATCGGGGGCCTCGCCCGTCCAGCGGGTTTCGATCAGGGCGAGGTTTCCGGTCGCCGAGGTGACGGAGGCGCGGCGCTCGGCCTGCCAGTGGGTGTGCTCTTCGCGTTCAGACATCACCTTCCATTCTCTTGCATGCAGGTGGGGGTGGGGCCGACTCCGTCACCCGAGGTAATGCGCGACCTCACCCCGGAGGGGCCTTCTCGAGCATGCACGAATGCAGCAGAGGAATGAGGCTGCAGGCCCTCATTCCGCACGTTTTTAGACGCGATGCAACGTGTTCGGTCGAGTCTCTTCCACGCAACGGAATGCAACGTATGCCGGTATACCATTACTCATATACGCGCAGAGTCGTCAGTCCCCAGCTGACCCGCGCGTACGGACGGTTCGACCGTCCTGCGGAGGGAGTGTCAGATCTCCTTCTGATCCCGAGGGGGGATGGGGTGGGAACGCTGATCCCCAGTCAGCACCCACCCCCACAACCCGCCCTCGGGGGTCGCGCTCAGAACGATCTGGACCAGAACCAGAACAGCGCGAATCCGATCACGAAGACGATCGGCACCCACTGGAAGCTGCGCTTCAGCCTGCGCCCTTCGTGCGCGACGCCCGGCGGTGGCGAGAGCAGACCGGCCGGCGGAGCGAACGGAAGCCGCTCGCTCGCCGACTGCGGTGCGACTCTCGACGAAGCTGCCGCGGCCGCCGTCGGGTTCTCGAGCACCAGCCGCTCGTCTCGCCAGCGCTCCCACTGGTCGAGCTTGGTGATCACGGCTCCCACTGCGCCGAACAGCCACGCCCAGGTCGCCGGGTCGAGCGTCGAGGCCCTGCGTTGCGTGTAGAGGAAGAGCCAGTCGTCGACGATCTCGACGTCGAGCTCGGCGGCGTTGTCGATGAACCGCGCCATGATGTCGGGCGTGAACAGATAGAGGGCGTCGCGTTCGTAGCCCTCGGGGCAGTACAGCGTGAAGTACTGGTCGAAGTCGCCCTCCAGTGAAAGGCGCTGCTCCTTCTGGAACGACGCGGGCAGGTTCGACCCGAATCCGTTGTTGCCCTTGGCGTCGAGCACGATGTTGGGCAGCGGAACGTCGAGCTTGACGGCGACATAGCCCCAGCGGTGGGTGGTGGAGTTCTTACCCGATCCGGTCGTGTACTGGTAGTTGCCGAACTCGACGAAGCGGGGCTGCGTGCCGCGCACGAGATCGGTGGCCTCGCGCGAGCGACCGAGGCCGAACAGCATGCCCGGCAGGGCAGGGTTCGCGACCTTGGCCTCATACGCCATGCCGTTCGCCCTGGCGAAGGCGTCGAGCCGGTACCGCGCGACGCGGGAGCGCCGCAAGCCCAGGACGGCGATCGTGATCCCGACACCCACAGCCGCGAGGATGCCGAGGCCGACGAACGAGGATGATCCCCGATCGGTGAACAGCGAGGCCATGGTCGCGCCGACGAACGTCAAGGCGACGACGAACACGAGGCCGAAGACCACGACCGCAATGATCGTCGTGGCCGAGAGGCCCGTCGCGCCCCGCGAGCGGAGCTCGGTGTTGAAGGCGCTGACGGCCCGTGGATCGACGGGATCGGTGAGCGGGCGGGCGTCGAACGATGGGGCCGGCTGCGGTGCGGTCATCGGTTCACCTCGTCGGAATCCCAGGTCAGTTCGGCATTCTCGGGGATCGGGAATGCCTCGAGCCGCTGATCGGCGCAGATCGCGGCGACCAGCTCGGCAGACCCTGCGACGATCGTCGAGTCGTAGTCGATCTCGCTCACCATCACCCAGGCGTGGTCGTCGGGCCACAGGATCGCGGGGCTCTGCGCTGACGGAGCGAACCCGTGCTCCTCGCCCGGTCGGTCGCGCCACGGCACGTCGAGAATCCAGTCCGCGCGGGCGAAGTCGCTCACCGCGCCTCGGAACAGCACGTGATCGCGGTTCAGCAGCTGCAACCGCGGCCCCTCCGAGACCTCACGCGACAGGATGCCCTCCTGCCAGGTCTGCTTGCGGAACGCGTTGTTGAGAGGATCGCGGATGCTGCGGTCGAGCATCGCCTGGTGATTCGGGTCGTCACTGAAGGTGAGGAAGGCGCGGGAAGGGCCGTGCCCCATGTGGCCGACCAGACCGCCTCGACCTTCCCAGAGCGCCGCGAAGCCGGCATCCGGAGTCGTCGTGTGGTCGACCAGAAGCGACGAGATGGATGAGAGCATCTCGGGCGTCAGATCGCCCTCGATCGGGGCCGTGAACTCTCGACCGTCGGGGGAGAGCCGGAGATTCCAGTCACCGTCCATCGGAGTGCGCACTATGCGCTGCCACTGCGCCAGGGGATGCAGAGTCGTGCCGAAGGCGGATGCCGTCTCGGCCCAGGTCGCAGGCTCATCGATGAACTGATCGAGGACAGCCTGCCGCTCCGCTTCGGCCATGGCGTCGTACTCGTCGTAGGTCGGCACCGGCCGGTCGGGGAGAGAGCGCACGATGCCGGGATGCAGGATGCGGGCGTAGGCCGGGAAGCCATGGGGCACGACGGAGTGCATCGTCGCGTTCCATGGGTCGTCGAGTCGCTCGCGCAGCCAGTCGCCGGCCGAGGTGTCAGACATCCAGTGCATGCGACCCACGGTACCTGCGAGATATCGGTTCACCTGCTCGCGCGGCGGAGGGGCCAGAATATGCGGAGGGGTGCGCGGATCGCCGAAGTCGGCCGTCGCGCTGAACGATGTTCGGGAGGGCGTCTGATGGTCGGTGGGGTCTCTGTGGTGCCGGACGAGCGGGTCTTCCGCCGTCACCCGGCGCGCGCGGTGGTGAGCGCAGTGGTGGTGTCGGCCGCGCTGTCGGCCGCGGCGCTGTTCATCCTGCCCCAGTTCCTTCCGCGCCGGATGGACATCTCGACACGCGGAACGATCGTGCTGGTGGTGGCGATCGCGTTGACCCTCGTCGTGTTCGCGTCGATCTTCTGGCTGCGGAACACGCGAGTCGTCGTGCGATCTGACAGCGTCGAAGTGGGTCGTGCCGGCAACCGTGAGGTGTACGACCGGGCCACCACCGGCTTCCGATCGAAGATCACCGAGCACCGCACGAACGGACTCCGCAGCGGCATCACCCGCGCGCTGATCATCTACACGAGCGGTCGCGAGATCACAGTCGAGCTGGCCGGTTTCACACGCTCGACCTTCAACGACCTGATGGCGATGCTCAACCCGATCGCGCACCCACCCGTGGCGGATCCCGTCGAGGCGGCGCGCGCCAGGGCACAGCTTCCGTCATCCTTCACGGTCGATTCCTCTGGCGAGCGGCGCCTCGCTTCAGGGCTCGCGATCGGAGCAGCGGTCTCGCTCGTGGCCGCAGTGGCGGTCGCCATCGTCGCCGCATCGCCCGGTTTTCTCGACAGCGAGCTCTCGGCACTCGTGCTGATGGTTCCGTTCGCGGGCCTCGCCGGCATCGGCCTCGCGATCGGGGCCGTTCTGCGCCGGCGCGTGCTGAAGGCGATCCCCGCCCGCATCGAGGTCAGCCACCACGGCATCCGGCTCGATGATGTCGATCTGCCGTTCGCCCAGCTGACCCGCATCTGGCTGACCCCCACCGGCTATCCCGTCAGGCGCGTCAAGTTCGAGCGAGCGGCAGGCAGACCCTCGACGCACATGCTCGGATCCTCGCGGGTGCAGATGACGCCTGACTACTCCGACTTCCTGCTCGCGGTGCGCGCCGAGACCGCGCACCTGCCCGAACTCCTTCGACTCGACCTCGAATAGCGTCAGACGAAACGCCGCGGGCGTCGGGGCCTGCGGCTGTTTCGTCTCGCCCGGTCTGCTCCGCGAGTGGGCCGGGAAGACGCTTGCCGGGGCGGCTTCAGCGCACCCCGAAGTGCCCTCCATAATCGGAGGGTGAGCACGACTGCAACCATTCCCTCGCTCGACGGCCGCCGGTTCCGGATGGTCTCCTCGACCACCTCGGCTGTCGACCCCGAGTCGCCCAGCGAGTTCGTCTACTGGGAGAAGGACGGGGCGATCTGGGGGGACTACTCCGGTGACACCGTGACCTTCGGACGCTTCGTCGGCACCCGCACCGGCGACACCATCTGGGTGTCGTTCGTGCACGTGCTCGTCTCAGACGGCGCCGTGGTGACCGGAGACGGCGAGAGCCGGCTCGAGCTCACCGATGACGGTCGCATCCGACTCGTCGAGCACTACGAGATGCACGGCCTGCCGCAGCTGAGCGTCTGCGAAGAGGCCGCAGCCGCCTGATCAGCGCGGCGGAAGCATGTCGCGACCCGGCGTCGCGGGCGTCCATCGAGTCATTCCCAGCGGTGTCGCCAGGTCGCGCTCGGGCAGGTCGCTCGGCAGCAGGAACGACCGGCGGATCACCTCGTCGAGCACGACCACGCTGACGACGGTGCGCACCTCCGGAAGCTGGGCGATGACGCCGGTCGTGAACTCGTGCACACCGCTCACGTCGACGGCGCGGATCAGCAGCATGGCGTCGTGCTCGCCCGTGGTGATGGCGCACCACTCGACATCGGGCATCTCGAGCACGCTCTCTCGGAACGACGCCCAGGCCTGCGGGTGCACCGTGACGAAGACGAGCGCCCCGATCGACAGCCCTGCCTTGGACTGGTCGACCCGCGCGCTGAACCCGGTGATGACGCCGTCCTGCATCAGCGTCTCGACGCGCGTGTACGCGTTCGCGCGGGAGATCCCCACGGTCTCGGCCAGTGCGGCGATCGAGATGCGACCGTTATCACGCAGTGTCTCGAGGATTCTGTATCCGATGTCGTCCAATGGGGCGGCACTTCGTCCAGATTGCCTCGTGGCTTCGTCGCTCTTGGTGGACACAATGCTCCTCACGGGCGGGGTCTTGGACAGACTGTGATGGCGTCTGCATTCTTGCTGGACACATAGTCCCATACAATGCGAATCTGATCACCGGTCGTCCACCCGGCGTCGACCGAACCCGATGAAACTCCTCGCCCCTGGAGGCCCATATGTCGTCACGTCGCAGCACGTCCGTCATCGCGATCGGAGCCGTCGCGCTCTTCGCTCTCGCCGGTTGCTCCGGTGGCAACTCGGCGAACAACGGGGGAGAATCCTCCGGTTCCGACTCGCTGGTCATCGACACCGCGTTCTCGATCGAGACAGCTGACCCGGGTCACACCTACGACCCGACCGGCAACATGATCGCCAAGGCGCTCTACGAGACCCTCGTCGACTTCGAGGGCTCGGACGTCTCGACCCCCGTCCCCGGCCTCGCGTCGTGGGAGCAGAACGACGAGGCGACCGAGTTCACCTTCACTCTCGAGGGCGACCGCGTCTTCTCCGACGGCTCGCCGATCGAGGCGAAGGACGTCGTCTTCACCCTGCAGCGCATCCAGGGCATGACCGACGCCAAGCCGAACTTCCTCCTGGGCGGCCTGACCATCACCGAGGTCGACGAGAAGACGATCTCGATCACCTCTGAGACGCCGCTCCTGCAGCTCCCCGCGATCCTCGCCAACCCGGCACTCGGCATCGTCAACTCCGACGTCGTGATCGAGAACGGCGGAACGATCGACGGCACCGACAGCGCGCAGGAGTTCCTCGACGGCACCTCCGCCGGTTCCGGCCCGTTCGTGCTCGACACGCTCGACCTCTCCTCGCAGGTCGTGCTCACCAAGAGCGACGAGTACAACGGCGACGAGGAGGCCGCCTACGGTCGCGTCGTCGTGCGCAACGTCTCGGAGAGCGCCACCCAGCTCGCGAACCTCAAGGGCGGCGACTCGATGGTCGCCATGGACCTCAACGGCGACCAGGTCTCGGGCCTCGGCGACGGACTGAACGTCGAGTCCGTGCCGTCGGGTCAGACCATCTTCCTGCTGCTCAACCAGTCCGAGGCTGTCGCGGGTGATCTCGCGAACGTCAAGATCGCCGAGGCGATCCGCTACGCCCTCGACTACGACGCGCTGCTCGAGCTCGCGGGTGCCGGCGCCGTTCAGGCGACCGGCGTCATCCCGCCCGGATTCGAGGGTGCCCTCGACAGCGGCGTGGAGCAGGACCTCGAGAAGTCGAAGGCCGCCCTGGCGGAGGCCGGCTACACGGGTCAGACCCTGAAGCTGCAGTTCCCGAACGACTACCCGGTCGGCGGCGTGGAGTTCACCCCGCTCGCCGAGCGCGTGCAGGCCCAGCTCGAGGATGCCGGCATCGCCGTCGAACTCGCGCCTGCCCCGTTCGCCACCGAGCTCGACGCGTACGTCAACGGCACCGAGGGCTTCGGCCTGTGGTTCTGGGGACCGGACTACGCCGACTCCGCGAACTTCCTTCCGTTCGCTCCCGGACTGAAGGTCGGTCTGCGCGCCGGATGGGCGGCTGAGGCCAACCCCGAGATCGCGGGCATCGCAGCAGGCGCCGCGGCCGCGACCGATGAGGCCCAGCGCAGCGAGGCCTTCACCTCGTTCGCCGAGGCGATGCAGACCGAGGGTCCCTTCGTTCCGCTGATCGTCCCCGGTCGCAACATCGCCACGGCGGATGCCGTCACCGGCGCCGTGTACAACTCGGTGTGGGAGATGGACATCGCCGAGATCACGCCCGCCGGCTGATTCGGGGCTGACTCATGACGACGGTGGCCGTGCGGCGGCAAGCACAGCGTCGCAGGTCGCCGCTCGTCGGATACCTGCTGCGCCGGATCGGCACTTCGCTGCTCCTGCTCGTGGGGGTCACGATCGTGACCTTCGCGCTGACGAACCTCGTGCCCGGCGACCCCGTGTCGGCGGCACTGGGCGAGGGAGCATCGCAGAATCCCGAGACGCGCGAGGCGTTCATCAAGGCCCAGGGCCTCGATCAGCCGCTGTTCGTGCAGTACTTCATCTACATGGGGAACCTCCTCCGCGGAGACCTCGGCACGTCGCTGGTGACCGGTCGCCCGGTCACCAGCGACCTGGCCACCGCGGTGCCGGCGACGATCGAGATCGCGATCGGCGCCATCATCCTCAGCCTCGCGGTGAGCGTCGTGCTCGGCACGCTCGCGGCCTACCGCCGGGGACTCGTCACCGACCAGGTCATCCGCATCGTGACGCTGATCGGCCTCAGCGTGCCGACCTTCTGGCTCGCCCTCGTCAGCTTCTACGTGTTCTTCCTCGAGCTGCGGATCGCGCCCGGATCCGGTCGCATCTCCCCGTCGATCACCCCGCCACCGCGCATCACCGGGCTCTACACGGTCGACTACCTCCTCAACGGAGACGGCGTCGGGTTCGCCGACGCGCTCGCGCACCTCGCTCTGCCGGTGATGGTGCTGTCGCTCGTGACGATCGGACTGCTCACCCGCTTCATCCGCACCTCGGTGCTCGAGGTGCTCGGCAGCGACTACGTGCGGGCGGCCCGTGCCAAGGGTCTTCCTGCGATGCGCGTGATCCTCGACTACGTGCTCCGCGGAGCCTCCCTGCCGATCCTCACCGTCGTCGGCGTCGCCTTCGGATCCCTGCTGTCGGGCACCGTGCTCGTCGAGTCGGTGTTCGCGTGGCCGGGTCTGGGTACCTACGCCTACAACTCGGCGGCGAACCTCGACCTCCCCGGCATCATGGGCGTCGGCCTCGTCGTCGGATTCATCTACCTCCTGATCAACTTCGTCGTCGATCTGCTCTACGGCGTCCTCGACCCGAGAGTGAGGATCGCATGAGCCGCATCGACTCGGCATCCGGCCCCTGGCGGTTCCGGTTCCGCTGGCCGCGCGCGTGGCGCACACCTCTCGGCGTGATCGGCACCGTGATCGCGGGCGCGTGGATCATCGTCGCGTTCACCGCGCAGTGGTGGGTGCCCTACGGCCCCAACGCCCAGGTGCTCCCGCGACTGCAGGCGCCGGGCATCGACACGCTGCTCGGCACCGACGGCAACGGGCGCGACATCTTCTCGCGCCTGATGACGGGTGCGACGGTGAGCCTTCCGCTCGCCCTCATGCTCGTGATCGCCGCGATGATCATCGGCACCGTGATCGGTGCCGTCGCCGGGTACTTCGGCGGCTGGGTCGATGAGACGCTGATGCGCATCACCGACCTGTTCATGGCGTTCCCGACCGTCATCCTCGCGATGGTGGTGGCGGCATCCCTCGGACCGTCGCTGTTCAACGCGGTGATCGCGGCGATCGTCGTCTCGTGGCCGCAGTACTCACGCGTCACTCGCAGCATCGTGCTCGGACTCCGCGGCCAGAACTACGTGATCGCCGGTCGTCTGCTCGGCCATTCGCCGCTGCGGACCCTGTTCGTCGACATCCTGCCGAACATCGCCGGCCCCGTGCTGGTGCTCGCGACGCTCGACATCGGAGCCGCGATCCTGCTGCTCTCGGGCCTCTCGTTCCTCGGCCTCGGCGCGCAGCCGCCGACCGCGGAGTGGGGATCCATGATCTCCGCGGCGATGCAGAACTTCGACGCGTGGTGGCTCGGGGTCTTCCCGGGACTGGCGATCCTGACCGTGGTGCTCGCCTTCAACTTCCTGGGTGACGCGATGCGCGACATCCTCGACCCGACGGCCGAGGTCACGCACGAGAAGCAGGCCGAGCACGTGGCCTCCGCGAAGGGAGCGGCAGCATGAGTGCTCTGAGCATCCGCGACCTGACGATCTACATCGGTCGTCCGCTCGTGCACGGCATCTCTCTCGATCTCGAGGCCGGTCGCATCCACGGTCTCGCCGGAGAATCGGGATCGGGCAAGACTCTCACGTCGCTCGCCGTGCTCGGGCTCCTGCCCCGGCAGGCGCGCACCGGCGGATCCATCACGCTCGCGGGGGAGGAGCTGGTCGGCATGCGCCGTCGCGCCCTCAACCGCATCCGGGGCAAGCGCATCGCCATGATCTTCCAGGACCCGTCGGCGTCGCTGCACCCGCAGCTGCCGATCGGTCGGCAGCTCACCGACCACATGCGCGTGCACCTCGGCCTTCGGGGCGCCGCGGCCACGGCGAGGGCCGTCGAGCTGCTCGAGACCGTGCAGGTGCCCAACCCGGATGCCGCGCTCAAGCGCTACCCGCACCAGTTCTCGGGCGGTCAGCGCCAGCGCATCGCGATCGCCTGCGCTCTCGCGTGCGACCCCGAGGTGCTGCTGGCCGATGAGCCGACCACTGCACTCGACGTCACGGTGCAGGCCGGCATCCTCCGGCTGCTGCGCGACCTCGCGACCGAACGAAACCTCGCGGTGCTGCTCGTCACGCACGACCTGGGTGTCATGAGTGCGATCGCCGACGAGGTCGCCGTGATGAAGAACGGGCAGATCGTCGAGCGAGCCGACCGCGAGACGCTGTTCCGCGACCCTCAGCACGAATACACTCGCACGCTGCTCGCGGCGCTGCCCGGGTCGAAGCTCGCGATCGCGGATGCGGATCCCGCTCTGCTCGATCCGGTGCTGTCAGATGCTGAGCAGTCGGATGCTGAAGAGGAGGCCAGAGATGAGTGAGATCGCCGTCCTCGACGCGCAGGGCGTGGTCGTGCGCTACCCCGGAAGCCCGCCGGTGGTCGCCGTCGACGGAGTCTCGCTGACCGTCGCCCCCGGAGAGACCGTCGCGCTCGTGGGCGAGTCGGGCAGCGGCAAGTCGAGCCTGGCCCGCGCGGTCGTCGGCATCGAGAAGCTCGCCGGGGGAGAGGTGCGCTTCCGGGGCGAGCCCGTGAAGCCGCTCGGCATCCGTCGACGCGACCTCGCTCTCACCGGCATCCAGATGGTGTTCCAGGATCCGTCGACGTCGCTCAACCCGCGGCGCCGCGTGGGCGACCAGATCGCTGACGGCATCGCCACCGCGCGCGCTCGCGGCGCCGAAGGATCGACCGTCGCCGAGTGGCTCGAACGGGTCGGGCTTCCGACCGAGGTCGCCACGCGCTTCCCCCACCAGTTCTCGGGTGGACAGAAGCAGCGGCTCGCGATCGCCCGTGCGCTCGCGGCTCGACCGTCGCTGCTCGTCGCCGACGAGCCGATCTCGGCTCTGGACGCATCGACCCAGACGAGCGTCGCCGGTCTCATGCGAGACCTGGTCGCCGAGTCCGGCGCGGGGATGCTGTTCATCTCGCACGACCTCGCCGTCGTCCGGCGCATCGCCGACCGCACCTTCGTGATGTTCGCCGGTCGGGTGCTCGAAGCGGGCGCCACCGATCGCGTGTGGTCTGCGCCGCAGCATCCGTACACTCAGGCGCTGCTCGCGGCGATCCCGGAGCCCGACGGAGCCGGCCGCATCCCGGTCGCACCGTCGACGAACGAGCGCATCATCTGGTCTGAGGTCGCACCCGTCATCGACTGACGCGCGCCTCGGGCGCCTGCGTCCGCGGTCTGCAGCCACTCGGCTGGTCGGGCTGACTTCGCCGTGTTGGGCTGACTTCACCGTGTTGGGCTGACTTCACCGTGTTGGGCTGACTTCACCGTGTTGGGCGGATCCTGCGGTGTCTAGCCTCCGCCCATCGGGGAGTTCTCCGCCCAGCAGGGTGGGGCCGCACAACGCTGCGAATGAGATATCGGTGCAGCCCCACGTCGTAGGGTGGCCCCATGGCTGAGGATCGTGGCAATCTGCGAAAGCGTCGGGAGATCATCGCGGCGTACGTCGTCGCTCTCGAACGGCCCGAGGAACTGCTGCGGATCTGCGCAGATACCCCCGGGGACATCGCATCGGCGGTGGTGGCCGTGGCCGAGGCTTTCGATGTGAGCGACGACGCGGCCCAGGCGATCCTCGACATGCAGGTGCGGCGATTCACCCCGCGATCGTTGGCCCAGATCCGAGCCGAGCTCGCTGAGGTCGACCGGCGTATCGCCGACGCCTCAGCATGACGGGCGCCTCCCGCGGTACCGGGTGAATCGGGCTGAGGCCGTCGCGCCCGCACCTGGGGAGGAGATCTCCCTCTGGGGAGGACATACCGAGCCTGAGACTCCTCCCGACGGGGAGTTCTCCTCCCAACGGGGAGTTCTCCTCCCGAGCGGGCAGCCGAGAGGGCGGCCCGAGCAGGCCCCGAGAGGGCACCCGAGCGGATGCTGCGCCAGGAGCCTAGAAACGCACTGCGGGCCGAGGCGATCGCCCCGGCCCGCAGCATCCGCTCGTGGATCAGAGAGGTGCGACGATGTCCTGCTCGACGTCCCACTCGGTGATCTCGAGCGAGGTCTCGATCATCTGGCCCGCGGCCTCGGTGCTGCCGGTCGTCGCCAGCACCACGTAGTCGTCGGTGACCTCGAACACCACGTCGACCGGGACGCCCTGTGCCTCGGACGTGCCGCTCACCAGGTACACGTCCTGGCCCAGGCGGCTGCCGGTGCCGGTGACGGTGAACTCGCCGGTGAGGGCGCCCGCGGCCGTGGCCGGGTCGGTGCCGGCGGCCGTCGCCGCACCGCTGCTGAGCGCGGCGATCATCGGGTCGCTCGAGTTGGGGTCGGCGACCTGCCACTCGCTCGTGGGCGTCTTGACCCATGCGTCGTCGCCGATCAGGATCAGCGACCCCATGGGCGTGATCGTCTCGACGGCATCCGTCTTGGGGTTGTAGCGGGCGGTGGTGTCCATGCCCAGGATCGACGTCTTGGCCTGGTATCCGGCCGTGTCGGTCATCGCCTCGGTGATGCAGGCGCCGAGCGCGGTGCCGTCCACGGTCGCGCCTTCGGCCAGCTCAGGGCAGTCGGACTCGGGCGCGGTGGTCTCCTCCGCCGCCGCGGTGGGCTCTTCTTCGGCGGGCTCCTCGGCACCCGCGGTGCACCCGGTGAGCAGTACGGTGGCGGTCAGGACGATGCCAACCCCCCACTTGTTGACGCGCATGGCGTTCCCCCTTCGGTCGCGTGAGCACTGAGTGTCAGCGCACACGCATTCCAGCATGCCAAGTCGCACTGCCAGTCCGTGGAGGCATACCGAAGGTTTCTCCGCTAGACTGTCAAGGTTGTCTGCCATCAGGCGCCCACTCGGGCGGCTCGGCGGATGACGTTCACACACCCTCCTGCTTCCGGGAACGTCCCGGAAGCCGTTCTAGTCCGAAGGAGGTGGGTAAGTGACGCACCAGTACGAACTCATGGTCATTCTGACCCCCGAGATCGACGAGCGCACGGTCGCCCCGACGCTCGACAAGTTCCTGAAGGTCATCACCAACGATGGTGGCTCGATTGACAAGGTCGACATCTGGGGTAAGCGCCGTCTGGCTTACGAGATCCAGAAGAAGAACGAGGGCATCTACGCCGTCGTCAACTTCACCGCTACCAGCGAGGCCACGCAGGAGCTCGACCGTCAGCTGAAGCTGAACGAGCAGATCATGCGCACCAAGGTCCTCCGTTCTGAGGAAGCTCAGGCGATGGTCGCGTTCGAAGCGAAGCGCTCCGAAGAGAAGGCTGCTCGCAAGGCCGCCAAGGCTGCGAAGGCCTGAGTCCGATGGCCGGCGAAACAGTCATCACCGTGGTGGGCAACCTCACGGCCGACCCCGAGCTGCGCTACACGCAGAACGGACTGCCGGTGGCGAACTTCACCATCGCTTCGACGCCTCGGAACTTCGACCGCGCCGCCAACGAGTGGAAGGACGGCGAAGCGCTGTTCCTCCGTGCGTCGGTCTGGCGCGAGTTCGCCGAGCACGTGGCGGGTTCGCTGACCAAGGGCATGCGCGTCATGGCGCAGGGCCGTCTGCGTCAGCGTTCCTACCAGGACCGCGAGGGCAACCAGCGCACCGCTATCGAGCTGGAGGTCGACGAGATCGGCCCCTCGCTTCGGTACGCGACCGCGCAGGTCACCCGTGCGGCGTCGACCGGTGGCGGCGGCGGTGGCGGCGGACAGTCGCGCCCCGCACAGCAGCAGCAGGTGTCGGAGGAGCCGTGGTCAACGCCCGGCTCGTCGACCAGCGCAGATGCCTGGAGCACTCCGGGCAGCTTCGGTGACGACACCCCCTTCTGAAACAGGATCTCCGGATGCTTCGGCATCCGTCTCATCATTAAGGAAAAACAATGGCTGGAAAGTCTAGCGGCGACCGCCGCAAGCCGCGGAAGGGTGGCAAGCCCACCGCTCCCGCGAAGTCGATCCGGGTCGGAGTCATCGATTACAAGGATGTCTCCACCCTCCGCAAGTTCGTCTCGGAGCGTGGCAAGATCCGCGCCCGTCGTATCACCGGTGTTTCGGTGCAGGAGCAGCGTCTGATCGCCACCGCGATCAAGAACGCACGCGAAATGGCACTCCTGCCCTACGCTGGCGCCGGCCGGTAAGGGGTAACGAGATGGCAAAGCTGATTCTCACGAACGAGGTCGCCGGGCTTGGTAGCGCTGGTGACGTGGTCGAGGTCAAGAACGGGTTCGCCCGCAACTACCTCATCCCCAAGGGCTTCGCTACGGCGTGGACCCGCGGTGGCGAAAAGCAGGTCGCTTCGATCCAGGCTGCTCGTCAGGCGCGCGCGATCCACGACCGCGACGAGGCCGTGGCACTGAAGAACTCCCTCGAGGCCACCAAGGTGCGCCTGGCCGTCAAGGCCGGCAACGAGGGTCGCCTCTTCGGTTCGGTCAAGACCGATCACATCGCGGATGCTGTTGCAGCCGCGGGTCTCGGCTCGATCGACAAGCGCAAGGTGCACATCCCGTCGGCGATCAAGACGACCGGTGAGCACGAGGCCACGGTTCGTCTTCACGACGACGTGACCGCAGTCATCACGCTGCAGGTCGTCGCCGCCAAGTAAGGCGCGACGCTCTCGAACGCCCCCTGTCCTTCGGGACAGGGGGCGTTCTGCGTGAGCGGCCGGCCGAGATCGTTCTGGTGACGTCGGCTAGCGGGTGAGTCCGAGCTCAGCGGCGCGTCGGGGATTCGCCGGCAGCGTCTGATCGACGTCGACGGACCGTGACCACCCTTCGTCCTCGACCGGGACGCCGCGGGAGACGAGAGCGCCCACGGCGTCGTCGACCCCGTCCACGAAATCTCCTCCGACGTGGGATCCGGCGACGAGCGAGACGATCACGCGGCTGAAGTGCGCGTCGACCGCGCCGATCCAGGTGACGGCCACGCCTCGGGCAGACAGCGGACCGAGCCTGGTCGTGAAGGTGGAGAGTCCGCTGCCGCCGATCAGGACATCACCGACAACCGATCCGCGTCTGTAGACCCGCTGCACTCCCGCCTCGGCACCCGGCGTCTCTGCACGGAAATGGGCGGCCTGCAGCGCGCGATCGACCTCGACCAGGGCGACATCGGCCGCATCAGCCGGAATGCGAAACGTCCGTGCGCCGTTGACCGCCCACCGCAGACGGCGCGGATCCTCAGTCACCGCGGCCACCCCTGAGCGAGCGACCGTTCGAGGTCGCGCAGCCCCGTCGACCATTCGTCCGCCAGCTCGCCGGCGGCCTTCGCGATGGCGGCGAGCTCGATCATCTGGCTCGTCCACCGGCGATGCGCTGCGGCATAGGCCGACTGGGCTTCACCACTCCAGCGGTGGGAGAGGTCGTCGGACATGGACTCCAACCGGGCGAGTGCCGCGCTGATCTGCGCGCTGCCCGAGGAGATCTCCGCCGCCAGGGCAGTGATCTGCGTGGGCTCGGCCTTGAGGACTGCCATCAGATCCGCCTCTCACGTGCCGCCATGTCGCGCAGCATCGCATCGATGCGTGCACCGCGTTCGGTCGTCTCCGCGTGCAGAGCACGCAGTTCTGCTCCGGGATCACGCGGATCGCCCGGTGCGGTGCGTCGCAGGGCTTCGACGAGCGCTTCCGACTGTCGGGCTCCGGTCTCCCTCACGAAGGCGGCCTCGACCGAGTCGTCTTCCCCCGAGAGCACGGCTTCGCGCGTCGTGAGGTTCAGATCGATCCGGCCCTGCAGCACCTGCCATTCGCGGCCCAGCGCTCCCGCGCGTGCCTGCGCGGCGAAGGCCTCGTCCGCGTCTTCCGCCTCCCCGGGAGGGAAGAGCGCATCGAGCTCCGATCGGACTGCGGCGAGTCGCTCCCGCCACGCAGCAGGGTCGTTCGCAGAGATCATGCGTACTTCCTCGTGGTGTGAAGGAGGACCTGAGCGAGATCCTCGAGTCGGAGAAGGTTCTCCGCCAACTGGGCGCGGGCCGACACGACGCTCTCGATCACGTCGTAGATGATGTTGATGATGGAGTAGATCAGGCGGATGACTCCGAAGATCTTGGTTGCGGCGAGAGCGCCCTCTGCGGCGGCGACGATCCACCCGGCGATGGGGACGGTCGCTTCCACCGCCATGCGAAGGAGCGTCTGCGAGAGCTGGTTGATCGCGAAGCCGATGGTCGCCGCCGCGGTCTTCGACGCCAGGACCAGCTGGCCGACGAGACCGGCGACGGTATCGGCCACGCTTCCCAGTCCGAAGGCCCCGAGTCCGATCGCCGTCATCCCGCCCTGATAGGCGGTCCCGGCATCGCCCTCCCAGAAGGTGGCCGTCTCGGCGAGGCCGGCGCCGTTGTCGGAGATCGCGCGCATCGCCTCCCCGACATGGGTCCACGCCTGCTGCACCTCCTCGATGCCCGTCCAGTCTCCGGCGAACGGCTTCATGATGACGTCCTCGAGCAGGCTCATGCCGATGAGCTGCTCGATGAGCCAGTCGACACCGCCCAGGATCGGCCCGGCGCCCCAGCGCATGTTCTCGATCTCGCTCTTCGTGGCGTTCGGGGCGACCAGCCACGACGACGCATCCGATCGCTCGCTCACCGAACCGGCTCCCGTCCA
The DNA here is from genome assembly GCF_979258485.1 of Microbacterium sp. AC035. Lineage (NCBI taxonomy): Bacteria > Bacillati > Actinomycetota > Actinomycetes > Micrococcales > Microbacteriaceae > Microbacterium > Microbacterium sp. AC035. The sequence continues at coordinate 2,761,722 of NZ_OZ409858.1, read as the reverse complement.
TCCGTCGATGCGGGAGGTCGCGTTCTCGTAGAGGTCGGTGACGCCGTCCGACAGTGTTCCCGGTGTCTCGACGATCTCCACGAGGAGATTGGATTCCGGTGCGCCGTGGTCGGCATCCGCCGCAGAACCGGCTGCGCCGAGCGTGGGCGAGGACGACAGAGGGCTCTGATACGGAGGCAGGCTCAGGCCGATCTGCTGCATCAGCTGCTGCGCGGCCTGATGGGCCTGCTGTTCATGAGCTTCGTACGAGCGCGCGGCATCGTCGACCCGATCGGCCGCCAGCGCGCAGACCTGCCCGAATGTCTCCGCCGCCTGCACCCCGAGCATCGCGACCATCAGCGAGACACCGGTGAACGGAAGCATGACGATTCCTGTGTCCGATGGCGTGAGTATGCCGTAGCGCTGGATGTAGTCGGCGACCGCTCGAGTGTGCGTGTCCTGCTGCCTCCGCAGCACCTGCGACGCGAGCGCCATTTGACCGTAATCGACCTGCATGATGACCTCCCCCCAGAGATTCTAGGCGTATCGTGCCCGGCCGATCCGCAGCGCTTTCCCTCGGATTCCGGGCACGACGGATGCCCCGCGCTGGGGACGCGGAGCATCCGTGAGTTGTGCGGCATCGCAGACGCGGGCAGGGCTGGGGACCCTGCTCAAGGCATCACGGGATCCGCACACCGACGGTGACGCATCTCCTCCCCCGAGGATGACGTCACCGCCGGGGTCTGCGGCTAGGCCGTCGTGGGGCGACGGCGCAGCACCCCTGCTCCGAGAAGCAGCAGCAGCGCGGCGAGGACTGCGAAGCCGAGCGAGGTGGAGTCACCGGTGGCAGCGAGTCCCTCTGCCGGCGCGGATGCCGTCACGGCAGCGCCGCGTGCGACAGAGGCCGCGGGCTCGGTCGTGCCGGCGTCGGTGCCGGTTCCCGCCACTGCGCCGGGACTCGTGCCGGGATTGAATCCGGGGTCAGTTCCGGGGTCGATTCCAGGGTTCGTGCCCGGGTCGGTTCCGGGGTCGGTTCCCGGGTTCGTGCCCGGGTCGGTTCCAGGGTCCGTCCCGGGGTCGGTCCCAGGGTCCGTGCCGGGGTCGGCGCCGGGGTCGGTTCCCGGGTCCGTGCCCGGATCGGCCGCAGGCACCGTCGCCGTGCTCTCCCCGATCACGGAGATGGCGTTGCCGCCGACCGTGATCGGAAGGGTCACGGGCGCCGTGACCTGGGTGCCGCCGAGGATTCCGTCGTCACCGGTGGTGGTGCTGCCGGTGGTCGGGGTTCCCCCGGTGGTTCCGGTCGAGCCGGTTCCGCTCGTCGACTCGCTGTCTCCGATCACGGAGATCGCGTTGCCGGCGGCGGTGATCGGAGCGGTCACGGGCGCGGTGACCTGGGTGCCGCCGAGGATTCCGTCGTCACCGGTGGTGGTGCTGCCGGGGCTAGGGCTTCCCGTGGTGGGTGAGGTGGTGCCGGTGTCGCCGGCGCTCTCGCTGTCTCCGATGACGGAGATCGCGTTGCCGCCGATGGTGACCGGTGCGGTGACGGGTGCGGTGACCTGGGTGCCGCTTCCGATGCCGTCGTCGCCAGAGGTGGACGGCTCCGCGGATCCGGCTGCGCTGTCGCTCGCGGGCGCCGGTGCTGCGGCATCCTGTCCGAGGGTCTCGCTGTCGCCGAGTACTGCGACGGAGTTGCCCGACACGGTGACCGGAGCGTCGACCTGAATCAGAGCCTGGGTGCCCGACAGCAGACCGTCATCGCCGTTCGTCGTGATCGCCGGAGCGGGGGCGGGGGCCGGTGCCTGGGGAGCCTCGGCCGGCGCCGCCGACTCGCTGGACGAGTCGCCGAGCACGGTGATCGCGTTGCCGGTCACCGTGACGGGCACGACGACGTCCACGACGGCCTGGGTGCCGGACGCCGTGCCGGATTCGCCGCTCGTGGTGGGGGCCGGTGCGGGCGCTGGTGCCGGCGCGGGTGCCGGGGCCGGTGCGGGCGCTGATGCCGGTGCCGGTGCCTGCTGCGCGGAAGAATCTCCGAGCAGTGAGACGGCGTTGTCGACGATCGTGACGGGCGCCGTGATCGCGGTATCCGCCTGGGTGCCCGAGAGCAGACCGTCTTCTCCTGAGGTGTCTGCCGCGTTGGCGGCTGTTGCGCCGAGCAGGGTGATCCCGCCGGCGAGAAGCGTGCCCCACAGGGCCCGCTTGATGTATGTACGCATGATGTTCTTCTCCTGACTGGAGTTGGGTGTGTCTGGATGGGTGCACGCGAAGAGCATGTGCGCGCGCAGCACGGCATCTGTCGTTCACGAGGAACGACCGGACAACCCGTCAGTCAGGAGAGACGTCGGTGTCGGCGACCTGAGACGTCGGCAGGACGTCGTCGGGTGCACCGGGAGTGCGCTCCACAGCACGGAACGCAACAAGACCCGCGTCGCTGAGGTGCGCGGGAGAGAGTGAGGAGGCTCCGCTCGAACCGGCGGAGGAAGAGGGAGCCGCGGGAGCACCCGAGGGCGGTGACGAAGGTGAGTGCCGGTCATCGGATGCCGGCGCAGACGTGGCGGGCACAGCGATGGGTGCTGCCGGCTGGAGGCCGGATGCTGCCGGGTCGACGGGCTGAAGGCGCGCGACCGCAGGGGAGTGGAGGCCTGTTCGTGCATCGGCTGCCGCAGAGATCGCTCCTGCAGGGCTGAAGCCGAGCGGGATCGCTCCGACGGGATCGGAGTCCGGCTCGGATGCGGCAATGCCTGGCCGAGTGGGCGTGACGCCCGGAACAATCGGCGGCACGGTGTTGTCGATGACCCCGCCGACGATCGGTGTCGTCCTATCGACGACTCCGACGACCACGTCGATCACCGCGGGCACTCCGAGATCGTCGGTCACAGCTCCGACGATCGGCAGCCCTGCGATCAGGTCCGTCACGGGTGTCACGATCGGCGCCACCGGGGATCCGTCGACCAGATCGGTCACAGGAGTGGCGACGGCCTCGGTGGTGTCGGCGACGATGTCGACGATCGGCGACGTCGCCGGGCCGACGACCGGAACCTGCGCGATCGTCTCCGCGACGTGTTCCACGGTCGGCTGAGCCACCTGCTGCACCGGCTCGACGACCTGCGCGACGGCCGGCTCGACGACCTGCGCGACGACCGGCTCGACGACCTGCGCGACGGCGGGCTCGACGACGTGGGTGACGACCGGCTCGACCACCTGGGTGACTGCCGGGGCCACGACCTGGGTGACGACGGGTGCGACCGGCACCACGATCGGCGAGGTCGCTGCCGTCACGGTGTCTTCGACCGATTCGACCGTCTCGCTCACGACGGAGGAGACGCCGTCGAGCAGCGAATCGTTCGAGCCGTCGTCCGCGCTCGCAGACGCCCCTCCAGTCAAGATCGTGATCGCAGCCCACGCGACCGCGCCCAGGCCACCCCAGAGGGCGACAGCCGGTAGGCCGCGCCGGGTTTCCTGAGCGTTCACGTCGACTTCCCTCCCCCGAGAGCCATCGTTCGTCGTCGACGCACACCGCGTCGATTGCCGGTGACGATACTCCCGGTATATCGCGATGTCTAGAGGGTTCCGCTCGAAAACGATGACATCTCGCCCACATTTCGGAGGGTTGCGCAGTGTGACGCGCCCGGTTGAATCTCGGCTTGACTTTCCCCAGGTTGTACACATCCCGACTCGGATTCGATGAACCTTCAAGGCCCGGTTGAAGCACGTTCTCATCCACAGGGTGGGGAAACTCTAAATGCCAGTTCAGAAGCAAAAATAGAAGTCGGTATCCAGGTAGTCCACCGAGTTATCCACATGCGTTCTGCACAGACTCTCCGGACTTGTTCGCACTCTTTCCACAAAGTTATCCACAGGGCGTGTTGCGACCGAAAACCCCCGCTCGTAGCGTGGTGCAGCGACCCGATGTCGGAAGTGCCTGGTTTGCTGTGCGAACGGTCCTTCTCGAGCTGAATCGCATCGAGTGACCGACGCAGTCGGCACCGAGCACACCGGAAGAACGTCGCATCGAAGGGAGCAGCGTGTCGATCGCCGACATCTCAGAGGAGCGCCTCGGGGGCAAGCGCCCACCAGAGCGCACGCCCCCGCACGACACGCTCGCCGAACAGAGCGCGCTGGGCGGAATGCTCCTCTCGAAGGATGCTGTCGCCGATGTGATCGAGACGCTCAAGGGCGCCGACTTCTACATCCCCAAGCATGAGCTCATCTTCGAGGCGATCCTGTCGCTCTACTCGCACGGCGAGCCGACCGACGTCGTCGCCGTCACCGACGAGCTCATCAAGACGGGCGAGCTGAGCCGTGCCGGCGGAGCCGACTATCTGCACACGCTCACCTCGATCGTCCCCACTGCGGCGAACGCCGGCTATTACGCGGGCATCGTGTCGGAGCGTGCCATCCTGCGCCGTCTCGTGGACGCGGGGACCCGCATCGTGCAGCTCGGTTACGACGGGCAGGGCGACGCGACCGACATCGTCAACAACGCGCAGGCCGAGATCTACTCGATCACCGGCTCTGAGACCGCGGAAGACTATGTGCCGCTGCAGATCGCCGTCGACGCCGCGCTCGAGGAGATCGAGGCCGCCAGCGGCCGCGACGGATCGATGACCGGCGTTCCGACAGGCTTCAAAGAGCTCGACGAGCTGACCAACGGCCTTCACGGCGGGCAGATGATCGTCGTCGCCGCGCGTCCTGCGATGGGTAAGTCGACGCTCGCGCTCGACTTCGCCCGCTCGGCATCCATCGGTCACAACATCCCCTCCGTCTTCTTCTCGCTCGAGATGGGCAAGAGCGAGATCGCCATGCGTCTGCTGAGCGCCGAGGGGCAGATCCCGCTGCAGAACATGCGAAAGGGAAACCTCGACCCCCGGGACTGGACCACCGTCGCCGCCACACGAGGACGCATCAACGATGCTCCCCTCTACATCGATGACAGCCCGAACATGACGCTCGTCGAGATCCGCGCGAAGTGCCGTCGACTCAAGCAGCGCGAGGGGCTGCGGATGGTCATCATCGACTACCTGCAGCTGATGACGTCGGGCAAGCGCGTCGAGTCGCGTCAGCAGGAGGTCTCGGAGTTCTCCCGAAGCCTCAAGCTCATCGCCAAGGAGCTGCAGGTTCCCGTCATCGCACTGTCGCAACTGAACCGTGGTCCCGAGCAGCGCACCGACAAGAAGCCCGCGATCAGCGACCTGCGCGAGTCCGGTTCGATCGAGCAGGACGCCGACATGGTGATCCTGCTGCACCGCGACTCGGTCTACGACAAGGACGTGCGTCCGGGTGAGGCCGACCTGATCGTGGCCAAGCACCGTAACGGCCCGACGGCGACCATCACCGTGGCCTTCCAGGGTCACTACTCGCGCTTCATGGACATGGCCCCGGGCGGCGACTTCAACTGAGCATCGCAACCCACGCTCAGCTCTAGTGTGAGCAGGGCGTTCGTCATACGATGCTGCTGTGGCGACAAACATCGACCCTCAAGAGATCGTGAAGCAAGTCACCAACCGACTGGCCGAGCGCTATCCCGACGTCGAGAATGAGCACATCTCGTCGCTCGCCGTCGAGGAACTCGGGAAGATCTCGAACAGCAAAGTCACCGACTATCTCACCGTGCTCACCGAACGGGCCGTCCGTAGTCGACTAGCGAAGTAGTCCTGTCCGGCAACGGGCTCGCGCACCTGAGCCTTCGGTTTGCTCCGCTCTACATCGATGACAGCCCGAACATGACGCTCGTCGAGATCCGCGCGAAGTGCCGTCGACTCAAGCAGCGCGAGGGGCTGCGGATGGTCATCATCGACTACCTGCAGCTGATGACGTCGGGCAAGCGTGTCGAGTCGCGTCAGCAGGAGGTCTCGGAGTTCTCCCGAAGCCTCAAGCTCATCGCCAAGGAGCTGCAGGTTCCCGTCATCGCACTGTCGCAACTGAACCGTGGTCCCGAGCAGCGCACCGACAAGAAGCCCGCGATCAGCGACCTGCGCGAGTCCGGTTCGATCGAGCAGGACGCCGACATGGTGATCCTGCTGCACCGCGACTACGACTGAGGTGTAGGGACTAGTTGGAAATTTCCGTTTCGCAGATGAAATATCCACGGTGTTCCCACGTGGATATTTCGGTCGAGCGACCGGCGAGAACGCGAGTCGACTCTCGGTTCCGACAAACGATCCAGGACAGCGTCAACGGAGCATAGGGCGTGCGCCGTGTGCGAGCTTCACCCTCTGCAAGTCGTCCCAGATCCATTCAAGTGCGATCTCGGTCGCGGGGCGTGGATGGGATGTAAGATCCAGGACGCGATGGACGACCGATCGGTGTCCGAAGGGAGCGAGGTTCGATATCGAACCTCGCTCGGCAAGGCTCATGAAATAGTCGTGCTCAGCATCAGGGTCGTCGAGCGGTCCGAAACTTGACCGAGCAACAACCAGCGACCTCCGATTGCTTGAGAATCGGGCCGAGTCGCCGAATCGTGTCGATTCCGCTTCGACGACAGAGAGCGGCACCACGCTCATAGTTAGCGAGGGGGAACCGCTTAGGCCATCGGTATGATCCCCGGGGTCTACGGCGGCCACCACTCCGAATTGACCCGGCGTGGCCGTACCCATCGACCAGTCGAAGTCTAGGAAAGCCGCGCTGCGGGCTTCATCATATGCGGTGCACGCTTGCCCGTACGCTTCCGCTACGAAGCGCAGCAGCTGGGCGTCGGAGTACACGCTCCACACCCACCCTGTCTGGGGGTCCTGGTCGGGCGCAGGCACGGAGCGAAAGAGGAATGGGTCGGGGAGGCTCCTAAGCCATGAGGCGAGGTCCACCAAATCCGCTCCATCAAGAAGTTCCCGGTTTAGGGAAAATTGAGTATCGCGTGGATCATCCACTCCTGCGAGAAGGGCGTCTACAGCCGTCGCGATGGTCAGTCGATCGAGCGGTTTGAACATAAACGATTGATCGTTGGCGATGACCCGTGCGAGACGGTATCGAGACTCGTTGTGCCAGATACCGCCGACAGGTCCCAATCTGTAGGTTGATTCGAGCGCCTTCGCCATTCCTTTCGCAACGCGATCCTGTTGGCGCGCCCAGGGCCACTCATGGCCTTGAATCGCTCCGCCTTCCTCATACACGGTCCACGTGCCATCGTGAGGAACTTTCAAGTTACCGTCAAGGTACGTCACGGTGTCAGTCGTCGGCGCGATGCTGTCCCAGACAGTGCCGACAGTGCCACCATGAACCGATATGCGAAGAGAGATCGGCTGACCCGGGTGTCTAACTGGGAACAACTTGGCGGCTAAGACACCGGTGGCATTGATCCACATTCGCGTGGCGTGGAGGATCCGCGCACCGGCTGTGGAGGGGTCGACAAACTGATTTGCCTTCCTGTTAGGCCAGCCGCGGGCAGACGAGACTTGTTCGAGAACCCAGGCAGCGGCACCCGGGTTGGCTTGCAGGATGGTCTGAGCGAATGCGTCGAATGCATCTGCGGTGGGCGCCGACAGCCCAGCTATCGACATCGACCAGCGCCATCGGTCGAAAGAACTTGGACCGGATATTGCCTCGGTCAAGAGCCCATCCTGAGACAGCAAGGCTTGTGCAGCGAACCACTGCTGGAAGATGGGCAAGGTGAACTCAGCGCAACTGTCTGAACCCGTGATGAGGCGGGTCGTCCGAATCTTCTGACGCTCCTGAAACGTAAGACTGTCCGAGGTCCCACCGTTTGTGACGAGCGCTACTGCGGCCTGGACCAGGAGCTGATACAGCTCGGAGTCTTGTACTGATACCGAAGCAGACGAAGGCATCGCGAGGGCTAGTTCGACCAGCCGTCGAACGAGGTCAGCCTGGCTAGAGGGGCGTGCCCCCTCTGCGAGCAGAACTCCCGCCCCGATCGCGAAGAATGGCCGCCTCACCGATTCGATGAGCATCGGATTCCAGTCCCAGGTTGCATGGCTCGTGCCAGATACCGCCTCGATCAGTAGGCGAGCTTGATCCGCAGTCACTCCGTCCCACGGCTGCTGCTCATCTGATTTGGGAAGCACGCCATGCCGGGACGTAAGAAGCGCGACCGACTGGGCGTTTGTCTCGACGAACACTCCCACGCGTTCTACGATCCGAGCTGCGACCTGACCGTCAACCTCGTCGAGCCCGTCGACTACAATTGCGCAGGGTTCATCGAGCTTCGCGTGATGAGACAGGCTCTCATCAAGAGGTCGGTGGCCCAGATCGCTAGCGTGGAGCCACACGGGTACTGAGAGTGACGAACCGCCCTCATAGTCGCCGATGCGTTGGCGGATCCAAGCCTCCGCCAACTCTGACTTGCCAGCGCCGAACGAGCCGACGACAATCAAGAGATTTCCAGGCTTGATTACGGGGGTGTTCGAGTTGAGGAGGTCTAGTGCATTGGTGACGCGGTCCTCCGAGACGCCGAGCGCAGCCAGTCTGCGCCGACGCCGCGCCGATGACTCAGTCAAGAGCAATGCGCCACGATCTTCGCGGCTGAGAAGCGGTCGTCCTGAAGCCTTCTGAGCCACATGCCCAAGTAGCTCGTCATGACGAGCCTGCGCCCATGTTTCTTGCAATAGCGCCGCGTCTCCGGGCTCTGAAAGGGCCACGGCGGCAAGATACGTCGCCTGGACAAGCATGAGTGCAACCGAGTGCCGGTCGTCCCGCACGGACCAGGACTTGTCACCCGACAGTGCCTCATCGAGAGTGACGGTCAGCTCTGCACCCGCTTCGCCAATCGGTCTCCGGAGATCTCTTCCCGCCACGCCCTTCAGCCACGCTCGGTAGCGCTTGGCCGGAAATGTGGACCCAGTCTGTCGTCTTACGTCACGGGCAACTCGCCATCGCCATGTCCACGACTTCGCGAGCTTCAGCCCGATCGCGGCGGCGAGCCGTCCCACAGCCGCCGGGGCAGCCTTCCCAGCGGCGGTAAATCCGGAAGCGATGAGTGGTTCGAGCCCGCTCATCAGTAGTACTCCTTGCATGCCTTTTGCTGCGTCGCACCACAGAACGATGAGGCCAGGACGGTCTTGCCGCTGCCGCTCTCTCCGAAGACAGCGATCTGCTGTTCGCTCTTCCGGTTCTTCGCCATACGTGAAACCTACCGTGTCTGGCGTACCCTCCGAGCGAGCCTCGAGATGGACAAATCGCTTGCCGCCAACTGCCGCCGAACGTGGACATTTCATCTGATCGGGGCCAGGAACCGTCGCGTCCGCGCGGACATATCTGAGCGGTTCCTGCACCCGAGTCGGTCGGTCCCCGGTCTCCGCGTGCTCGATGAGTGTGCCGTCTGCGGCGGACCGGCGAAGCAGTCCCTCGCCGCCGGGGCGACGGACGCGGACGCCGCAGGGGTAGCCTTCGATCGTGGCCAAAGTCTTCGATTCCATCGACCAGAACCTGACGCAGTGGATCGAGAAGCAACCCCTGTGGTTCGTGGCGACAGCGCCCCTCGGGGCGGAGGGACACGTCAACATGTCGCCCCGCGGCCATGACTCGTTCTCGGTTCTCGACGAGCATCGGGTCGGCTGGGTCGACTACACCGGCAGCGGCATCGAGACGATCGCGCACATCCGGGAGAACGGCCGCGTGTGTCTCATGTTCACCTCGGTCGACATCCGTCCCCGCATCGTTCGGCTGCATGGTCGGGGCGAGGTCTTCCTGCCTGGACAGCCCGGCTTCGACGAGGTGGCCTCGCGGCATCCTGAGCACCCGAGCACCAGAGCCGTCATCACGGTGAACGTCACGCGCATCAGCGACTCGTGCGGATGGGGTGTGCCGGTCATGGAGGTGAAGGGCGAACGCGACCTGCTGCGCCTTCAGGCGGAGAAGAAGGGCGAGGACGGCATGGCCGAGTACCGCGCCTCCCGCAACGCACTGAGTATCGACGGCCTGCCGGGATTTCCCACAGAACTCTGAGCCGGGAGAGGACGGGACGCCCCCACCACGGGGGAGGCGGCAGAAAGGGCGCCCCATCCGATGCCGTCAATGGGCGGCACCCCAGCTGTCGCGTTACAGCGCGACAGAGCTGTGACGCAAGCGTGACACCACCGACCTCAGCGCACAAGCCCTATTGTCGACCGGTATGCCGCCGATCGGTGCCGGTCGCCGATCAGTTCAGCGCTTCGGCGTGACGGCGCAGCTCCCTGCGGTTCGAGACGTCGAGCTTGCGCATGATCCGGTGCATGTGGCTCTCGACCGTGCGCACACTCAGCACGAGCCGGGAGGCGATCTCGGCGTTGGCGAGCCCGCCCGCGGCGAGGCGCCCCACCTCCTTCTCGCGGTCAGTGAGGGTGACGGCCGTCGCTCCGAACCGTGCGAGGTCGTAGTGTTTCCCGGGGTGACGCGCACGGATCTGTTCCTCGCGTTCGACGGCATTCCGCTGTCCGGACTCGTCTCCGCTCTCTGCGAACCAGGCCCGCGCGAAGCGGCAGGCGGAGAGAGCCGTGCCGGCGAGCCCGCGAACGTCCAGTTCATCTGCGACGTCGAGCATCGCCTGAGGGTCGCGCTGCACCAGGGCGCTCACGAACACAGCGTGCGCGGCCAATCCCGCCGCCTCCGGGAGTTCCTTCGCATGTGCCATCGCGACGGCCAGTCGGGCCTGCGTCGGGTCGAGCTCGACTGCCGAGAGCTCGGCGGTGAGCCCCGCGACCCGTGCTCCACGATTCCAGAGAGCGTTGCCGGACCGTGCGAGCAGTTCCGCTGCCTTCTCGCTGCTCCCGTCGAACGCGAGCAGCTGCACTTGGGGCCACGCCCCGCTCTGCCCGGGCAGGGGGCCGTCTTCAGCGCCGAGCTGCTCCAGGTCGGCGGCCAGCCGCTCACCGGTCGCCACCTGCCCCCGCCGGATCGCGACCACGGCGGCCACCGCGAGCAGCGAGAGCTGCACTCCCGGAGGTAGAGGCGAGGGCTCTCCTGCAGAGAAGATCACCTCGAGCAGCTCGTCGACGGCGGCATGATCCCCTGCTGCCAGATGGCACACGGACGCGGCGGTGCCGAAGGCCCGAACCGCGTCGATGTCGAGGTATCCGTGGGCCTCATCGAATCCGCGTTGCAGCACGTCGAGAGCTGCGTCGGGGTCGCCCTGACCGAAGAGCGCCATTCCGAGGAGCACCCGGGGCGTGTGCCTCTGCTCTTCATTGTCGAGAGCCTCGATGAGACCGAAGACGCGCAACGCATCGGAGAAACGACCGAGGCTGACCAGCACGCTCATCTGAGTCTCGAACATGGCCAGCTTCACCGTCACCGGCAGCTCGTCGGAGACCTCGAGCCGATTGCCGAAGTCGGCGGGCACCGTGTCGAGGTTCCCGAGCAGCTGCACCTCTGCTGCCCTCAGCATCCCGGCATGGGTCCCCACGGTCGGAGCGGCTTCCTGCAACTGCACGACGGCCCCGTTCAGGTCGTCGTCGACGTAGGCGGTCCACTCGGCCTTGAGCGCGGCGAACTCGGCGCGACTGGCGTCGTCGCCTGTGCGGGCGGCAGGAGACGAGAGGACCTCGGCGATCACGTCTCGCACCTTCGCCGTGTGCGTGTGCATGAGTGCGCGGATGTAACGCACGGCGCTCGCGGCGGTCGGGTTGGCCTCCCACTCGGCGGCCGTGACGATGCGGCGTGCGCGGGCGCGCTCCTGCAGCAGCCTGACGAACAGGGCGTCCTGACCACCCGCCGCGGTCGGGGACGACTGCTGGTCGGTGAGAACCGACCACACCGACTCCGGGGTGCTCAGCTGACGGACGATCTGACTCGTGAGTCGGGTGCGTCGCGCTGTCAGCGGCTCATGCCGGAAGAACTCGACCAACAGGGGCGGCATCACGGCGACGAGCTGACGGTCGCCGCTGGGGATGAAGGTGATCATCCGTCGCTCCTCGAGCAGCTCGAGGGTGCTCCAGTCGACGAGCTGACTCGCCGTGTCGATATCGGCGACCCCGACGATCGCGATGATCTCGAGCGCGTCGCGAGTCGCATCGTCGAGGCTCTCGAGGTGGGCCTCCAGCACCGCTCGAAGCCCACTGCTCCACAGGTCGCGCGTCGCCGTCCACTCGCCGCCGCGCAGGACGAGCCGCTGCTCGCGGACGGTCGCGTCCACCAGGCTCAGGGCGAGGCCGATGTTTCCACCCGACTTCGCGAACACCCGGCTCATCGTGCTCGCTTCGATCGGGTGCGCGAGATACGTCTCGAGCGCCGTCTCGAGCTCTTCGAATCGCAGCGGAGTCATGTCGATCACATACGAGGGCTCGAGAGTCGACGCGGGGAGCCCGCTCGGAGTGTGCCTGGCACGAAGGCCCTGCAGGCGCGAGAGGACGATCGGAACCCCGTACTCGCGTCGCACCGACTCCGAGACGCCCCATGACGACTCGTCGAGGTCGTCCCAGTCGTCGAGGAACAGCACCGAGCGGGACGCGCGGAGCGCCTGGCGCAGCGAGTCGGCCGTCTCGTGGAGGTTCGGTCCCGGCCGCTGCCCCGGGGTGGCGCCGATCCCGGCGAGGTGCAGCGCGGCGAGAGGATGCTGGCGCAGTGAAGCGATCCCACGCACGGAGACGACCGTCCACTCGTCCTGCTCGACCCTGGCGCGCAGCGCTGTGAGGAATGCGCTGCGACCGGAACCGCGGCTGCCGACGACATCGACGCTGACACCCGCCTGAATGAGGTCCACTGCTGCAGCGAGACTCTCTTCGCGACCGACCACCATGAGATCCCGCTTCCTCACGCGCTGTTCCTCTGCAAAACGTACACTCCAGGACCCGAGACGGGATAGACACAATGGCGAGCCGACGCTGCTGCTCCTCACAGAGAGCCTTCCGCACGACCGAGCGGATGCTGCCTCGAATGCGGCATGGTACGCGGACCGACCGAGCAGCTTGCGTACCGCTCGGTGATGATCCGCGGGATGAGAGGCGCAGGGCAGTAGCGGGGTCGTGAGTACTGAGCATGATCGTCTCGGACCCTGCAGGCGCCCCCGTTCGGGCTACGCAACGGCGACGGGCGGCCACTGAGATCCGCGCGGACCACTGCTGAACCGCTGGGAGACAGCCATTGATTTCTCACGGCTGCAGGCAACCCCTGCGTGACCGCAAGTGCTGTATGCAGCGCCGTGCCGTCTTCCGCCACTCGAGCATGTGGTGCTGAAGAACGCGGCGTAGCATCCTCGTCAGCGAGTGCGCCGCACACGGCACTACTGCGTCGGTCGCTCCGCGCCACTGAAAGGTCAGGGATCGGCACCGAAGACCGCCGCTGCGGCTCGGAATCCGGCCCGATCTCCGGGCGCGGGCACGCGGTGCGAGAGATTGTTGGAGGGTTCGATCACCCAGTCGGATCACCGCGGATCATCCGCGCGAACGCCGCCACAGAGTCGCATTCCTCCCCGATCGCGACTTCTTCCTCCCCGGATCGTGGCGGCGTTCATCCATTCGCTCACGGCTCGACGGCTAGACGGCTAGAGCATGATGTCGGATGCGGAGGCGAGCGGCCGCCACTCCGTCGATCGGGCGCTGCGCTGGGCGAGCACGTCGGCGTCGAGCAACGGCCCCACGTCGAGCCCCGTGGCTCGAGCGATCTCGGCGATCGGCACCTGGAACGTGCGGAAGGCACCCAATGGCGGCGCGGCGAGCAGGCCGTCGGAGGTGTCGACGAGTTCGGACTGGTCGAGCACGAACGCGGTGGCGGACAGGCCCTCGTCCCCCTGCCACGCCGCGATCTTCCAGAACCGGACGGGGATGCGGATGCCGCGATACGGCGGGTCATCGTCGCCCAGCACAGGAGCGGTGAAGACCGAGAGGCGCTGATCGGTCGCCTCGGCATACTCGATCACGTGGTCTTCGAGCCCGAGCCAGAGTTCTTTCGACTGATTGAAGCCGGCTGCCTGCGGGGCGGCGTTCGTGTAGAAGAACGTCGCCTCGGTGGCCGATCTGGCATCGTCGACATCGCCCCAGCCGGGGTCGCGACGCCGCACGAGGTGGCCGCGGTCGAGGTCGTTGCGCGCGTACACCTCGGGCCCGGTCTGCAGGCCGGCGTCGACCCGGGGATCGAGCCGCCACTCGCCGGTGCGGGGCAGCTCGCGGAGCAGCGCTCCGTCGATGTTCACGCCGGTCACCGCAGCCAGCCGCCGGGCGGCGTCCAGCAGTACGGAGAAACGCGGATACGTCAGTTCTGTCGCATCCTGCGCCGGCCGGGGGAGGGGAACCCGTGTCGGGAGGAAGTCGGGGTCGTATCCGTCTGGCATACCGCCATATTGCCTCGTTCCACCGACATCTCCCAGGGCTGCCGAAAGCGGAACGCCCCCTCCCGATCGATTCGGGAGGGGGCGTTCGCGATCAGCGACTCACGGGGTGGGCATGCCGCCGTTGACGTTGAGCGTCTCGCCCGCGACGTAGCTCGACTCGGCCGAGGCGAGGAACACGTAGGCGGGTGCCAGTTCGGCGGGCTGTCCCATGCGGCCGAGAGGCGTGTCCTCCCCGAACTCCGGGAGCTTCTCCTGCGGCTGTCCGTCGCTCGGCTGCAGCGGCGTCCAGATCGGGCCCGGAGCCACGGCGTTCACGCGGATGCCCTTCGGTGCGAGCTGCTCGGCGAGGCCCTTGGTGAACGCGTTGATCGTGGCCTTGGTCGACGCGTAGTCGACGAGGATTCCCGACGGGGAGTACGCCTGGATCGACGTGGTGTTGATGATCGTCGAACCGGCCGGGAGGTGCGGCAGCGCCGCCTTCGTGATCCAGAACATCGCGTAGACGTTCGTCTTGAAGGTGTCGTCGAACTGCTCGTCCGTGATGTCGGTCAGAGACTCCTGGTAGACCTGCTTGCCGCCGTTGTTGACGAGGATGTCGAGACCGCCGAGAGCCCCGACCGCCTCTGCGACGAGAGTGCGGCAGTACTCGGGATCCCGCAGATCGCCGGGGATCTGCGCCACGGTCGCGCCTGCATCGCGAAGGATGCCGGCGATGCGCGCAGCATCCTCTTCCTCTTCTGGCAGGTACGAGAGCGCCACATCTGCGCCTTCGCGAGCGAAGGCGATCGCGGTCGCCGCACCGATGCCCGAGTCGCCGCCGGTGATGAGAGCCTTGCGACCGGTGAGACGGCCGGTGCCACGGTAGCTCTCCTCGCCCAGGTCGGCCTTCGGTGCGAGATCGGCGTCGAGTCCGGGTTCTGGCATGTGCTGCTTCTCGGGCTCGATGTCGGAATACAGCTCGGCCGGGTTGACGAAGGTGTACTGGTCGCGAGACATGATGTGTCCTCTCGGTCGTCGGTCTGGGGTATGTCCCCAGCCTGCGCCGAGGCGGAGATGTGGGCCAGCGCCTTGCGTCTCGGCAGTCAGGTCGCTAGTGCGAGTCTCGGGACTGACCGAGGTCGCGTGAGGAGGAGATCTCCGGGTAGGGAGGAGAGATGCGCGGAATTCCTCCTCCCGAACGGGTGATCTCCTCCCGAGAGGGCGAGGCGAAGGGGTCGACCAGCCCCGGGCGCCCGGAGTAGCCTCGCCGCATGGCCCGACTCGTCTACTCCATGATCACGTCACTCGACGGGTACGTCAGCGGGCCCCATGGAGGGTTCGACTGGGCGCTCGATGAAGAGCTGCACGACTTCATCAACCGGCAGTTCGCCGATGTCGGCACGTATCTGTACGGCCGACGCATGTACGAGACGATGGTCTATTGGGAGACTGCCCACCTCGAGCCCGATCAGCCGCAGGTCGGCATCGACTACGCACGGGTCTGGCAGGCGGCCGACAAGGTCGTCTTCTCGAAGACTCTCACCGAGGTGTCGAGCGAGCGCACGCGGCTCGAGCGGACCTTCGACCCTGAGACGATCGAACGGTGGAAGGCCGAGTCCGACAGAGACCTCACGGTCGACGGGCCGACGCTTGCGGCCGAGGCGATCCGCGCGGGCCTGGTCGACGAGTTCGGTCTGTTCATCGGCCCCGGGATCGTCGGCGGCGGCAAGCCGTTCTTCCCCGGCGATGTGCACGTCGATCTCGAACTGCTCGACGATCGGCGCTTCAGCAGCGGGGTGATGTTCCTCCGCTACGCGACGCGGCGATGACCGCGGCAGGCGGCGGGCGGCGTCAGGGGCGCACGCGGACGGTGCGGCCCTCGAAGGTGACCAGGTCGCCGTCGTGCAGCTGACGGCCTCGGCGACGATCGACCTCATCGTTGACCTTCACGAACCCGTCGATCACGACCTCCTTGGCGTTGCCGCCTGAGTCGAGCAGACCCGAGTACTTCAGGAACTGCCCGAGGCGGATCATCTCGCCGCCGATGGAGACATCGTCGATACGGCCGGAATTCGTCATGACTCCGATGGTATCCGGCTCCGCTCAGCCGCGAGCGAGCGCCGCGTTGACCGCCGACGCCGAGTACTCCCGCTCGACGACCATCGCGGCGAGGCCCACGGCCGTCGCCCTCTCGCCCAGTGTCGACTGGCTGATGCTCAGGTGCCGGGTGGCGCGGGGGAGCGAGCGGGGGTAGAGGGTCTCGCGCACGCCGGCCAGCAATGGCGGCGACGCCAGCATCCCGCCGAGCACGACTTCGGACGGATTGAGGAGCGAGACGACCGTCGCGACGACCTCGCCGATCACTCGACCGGCTGCCTGAGTGAGGCGTGCCGCATCGGGGTCGCCGTCGGCGAGGTAGGTGCCGACGTCGGATGCCGATGAGGCGGGCTTGCCGAGCTCGGAGAGAGCTCTGGCGACGGCGCGGCCGGATGCCGCTGCGGCGAGGCACCCGTGTGCGCCGCACTGGCACAGGAGGTCGTCGTGCCCGGCGATCTTCACATGACCGATGTCGCCCGCACCTCCATCGGCGCCGCGGTAGGCCCTGCCGCCCAGCACGATGCCCGTGCCGATTCCGGACGACACCTTGATGAAGCACAGCGACCGCGAGTCGGGATGTGCGGCGCGCTGCTCGCCGAGGGCGGCGGCATCGGCGTCATTCGAGACGAGCACCGGGACTCCGAGTGCGTCGTGCAGATGATCGGGGATCGGATAGGCGTCCCATCCGGGCATGATCGGGGGCTGGGAAGGGCGCTCGGTATCGGGATCGACCGGACCGGGGATGCTGAGCGCGATCGCCGCCACGTCCTCCCGCTTGATGCCGGCACGCGACAGGAGCCGCTTCGCATGCTCGGCGATCGCGTTGAGGGTGACGTCGGGCCCGTCGGCGACGGCGACCTCGATGCGGTCCTCCGCGGTCACGCGACCGGCCAGGTCGGTCAGGGCCACGGTGGTGTGCGTGGTGTCGACGTTGGCGGCGATGATGTGTGCGTGCGCGGTGTTGAACTCGAGGCGCCGCGATGGTCGACCAGATGTGACCTTCTCGGTTCCCGACTCGATGATGAGCCCTGCATCGAGCAACGCGTCGATGCGCGTGGCGACGGTCATCCGTGACATTCCGGTCACATCGAGCACGTCGCCGCGCGTGACCGCACGGCGCTCTCTGATGAGATCGAGGACTTCACCGGGACCGGACATCGAACCTCCTGACGACGAGTTCAGCTTAATGCTTGACAGCTAGGCGACTTATGTCTAGCGTTTAGTCTTAATGGGAGTCGCCCCGACGGCTCTGTCCTGCATTTCCAGCGCAAGGAGGCGCATAGTGAATACCCGTGCGACAGCAGCAGCAATGGCCGCGGTGTGCGTGACGGCGCTCGCCCTCACCGGATGCACGAGTTCCGGAGACGACGAGGGCGGCGATGCCGGCATCACCTTCTGGCTGCAGGAGGACCTCCCCGATCGGGTGGCGGCGACGCAGGAGATCGTCGACGCGTTCACCGAGGAGACCGGCATCGAGGTCGAGGTCGTCTCGGTCGCCGAAGACCAGTTCGCCCAGCTCATCACCTCGTCTGCCGCAGCAGGTGACCTGCCGGACGTGATCGGCGGCATCTCGCTGCCTCAGGTGCGCACGCTGTCTGCCAATGAGTTCGTCGACACGGATGCGGTGGCGGCGACGATCGACGCGCTCGACGCCACGACGTTCTCCGAGAACGCGCTCGCGCTGACCTCCGACGGCGACACCAGCCTGGCGATCCCGAGCGAATCGTGGACCCAGATGCTCTTCTACCGCACCGATCTCTTCGAGGCCGCGGGCCTGGACGCCCCCGACTCCTACGAGTCGATCCTCGAAGCGGCGAAGACCCTCGACTCGCCGGAGATCGCCGGCTTCGTCGGCGCCACTGCCCCGGGAGACGCCTTCACGGAGCAGACCTTCGAGCAGATCGCGCTCGGCAACGGATGCGAGCTCGTGAACGAAGACGGCGACGTCGAACTCGACTCCGACGCCTGCGTGGGCGCGTTCGAGTTCTACGGCGAGCTGACCGGAGACTATTCGGTGCCGGGTGCGCAGGACGTCGATACGACCCGCGCGACGTACTTCGCCGGAGACGCCGCCATGTTCATCTGGTCGAGCTTCGTGCTCGACGAGCTGGCGGGCCTGCGTGAGGATGCCAAGCCGTCGTGCCCCGAATGCCTCGCAGACCCGGCCTTCCTCGCAGCCAACACCGGCGTGGTCACCTCGATCGCCGGACCCGATGCCGACGCCGCGGCGCAGTTCGGCGAGATCACCTCGTGGACGATCACCGAGGGTGCGAACACCGACGCCTCGCAGTCGTTCGTCGAGTACATGATGAGC
The DNA here is from genome assembly GCF_979258485.1 of Microbacterium sp. AC035. Taxonomy (NCBI): domain Bacteria; kingdom Bacillati; phylum Actinomycetota; class Actinomycetes; order Micrococcales; family Microbacteriaceae; genus Microbacterium; species Microbacterium sp. AC035. The sequence goes on along the minus strand of NZ_OZ409858.1, from coordinate 2,743,159 downwards.
GACGGCTACGAGCCCTGGATCGCCATCGCCCCCGAGGGCAAGGTACCCGTCCGCACCGGGACACCCGAAGAGCCGACGCGCTTCTCCGACATGTGGGCCACGCTGCCCGCCGGTGTAGACACCAAGGCGCCGTTGTCCGACTTCTACACGCCTGAGGTTCTCGAGGCCGTCGCCTCCGGTCCCGAGGATCTCGCTCGCTGGGGCATCACCCAGGGACAGGGCTCGCTGCTCGGCGCGCTGCAGGGCGAGCTCCCCGTAGCGACGGCGGTGAGCGACGTCGCCCAGGGCGGGGACCCGACGGACGCCGCCTCGACCGCCGCGGAGACCGTGCGCTCGATCGCAGAGTCGCTGAAGTGAGCAGAGTCGTCGAGGGATCCGGGCTCGGGGCACCGAGCCCCGAGCCCGGCACCACCCCGCGCAGAACGAGCGTGGCCGCGAAGCCGCGGCGCGGCTCGAGGCACACCCGGGAGGAGAACCGCGCCGGGCTCCTGCTCATCTCGCCGACGTTCGTCATCATCCTGGTGGCCGTGGTCCTCCCGATCATCTGGGCGATCTCCCTCGCTTTCCAGGACGTCCGCCTGATCAACATCCGCGGCACCGGCATCATCGGCGACTACACCCTCGACAACTTCATCGACGTCTTGACGTCACCCGGGTTCTTCAGCGCGCTGTGGACCACGATCGTCTACGCCGTGTGCGGCACCGCGCTGGCGATCGGCATCGGCCTCGCCGCGGCTCTCGCCCTGCGCAAGCCGTTCCGCGGACGCGGTCTCGTGCGTGCGTCGCTGCTGCTGCCGTACGTCGCCCCTGTCGTCGCCGCCACGTTCGTATGGTCGACCATGCTCAATCCCCAGTTCGGCATCGTCAACTGGTTCGGCACCACTGTGCTCGGATGGGAGGAGCCGATCGCGTTCCTCTCAGACCGCGCCCTGCCCGTGAGCATCTTCGGCTGGCAGGTGGAGCTGCCCATGGCGCTCATCACCGTCATCCTGTTCGAGGCCTGGCGCTCGTTCCCGTTCGCCTTCCTGTTCCTCACTGCACGCCTCGAGGCGGTGCCCGGCGTGCTCGATGAGGCCGCCAGGGTCGATGGCGCGACGCCCACGCAGCGCTTCCGGCACATCCTCCTTCCCCAGCTGCTTCCGACGATCGCCGTTCTCTGCGTGCTGCGGTTCATCTGGACGTTCAACAACTTCGACGACATCTACCTGCTCACCGGTGGCGGAGCCGGCACCGAGGTCGTCTCGGTGCGGGTGTTCGACCTGCTCACGGCTCGCGGTGACATCGGCGCCGCGGCGGCTCAGGCCCTGGTTCTCGCGGCGATTCTGGCCGTGCTCGTCGGTGTCTATCTCAAGATCTTCGGCCGACAGGAGGAGCAGGCATGAGCGCTTCGACCGACGCCGCCACCGGAACCAGGCGCGCGAAGAGCGGATTCGACCGCGATCGATTCGAGAACGGGCTGTTCGGCATCCTGCGACCGATCGTGATCGTGCTGCTGGTGCTCGCTGCCGTCGTGCCGTTCTACTACATGGTGCTCCTGAGCTTCAGGTCACTCGACTCGCTGCTGCAGAACCCCGGCGCCCTGTGGATCACGATCGAGGAGCTCGACTTCTCGACCTACCTCGACGTCCTCGCACCCGTCGACGCCGGGGGGCAGGGCTTCATCGTCTTCATGCGCAACTCGCTGCTGGTCGCGCTCGCGACCGTGGTGCTGACGCTCCTGGTGTCGATCCCCGGCTCGTACGCCGTCAGCAGGCTGGCGTTCTTCGGACGCCGACAGGTCTCCGGACTGTTCCTGGCTGTGTACTTCTTCCCCGCGATCCTGCTGGCGGTGCCGCTGTTCGTGTTCTTCACCCAGATCGGCCTGCGCGGGTCCCTCGTCGGACTCCTGATCGTCTACGTGTCGCAGGTTGCGGCGGTGTCGATCTACACGCTGCGCAACTACTTCGCGACGATCCCTGTGTCGCTCGAGGAGGCTGCGGCGCTCGACGGCTGCACCCGGTTCCAGATCATGCGCAGAGTCAGCATCCCGCTCGCCATGCCCGCGATCGTCTCGAACGGCCTGTTCATCTTCATGATCGCGTGGAACGAGTTCCTCTTCGCGCTGCTGTTCCTCGTCGAGAAGCGCGATTCGTGGACGGTCTCGCTCGGCCTCTCGCAGCTCTCCGGGAGCATCGAGGTCCCCACCACGGTGCTCATGGCCGGATCCGTGATCCTCACCCTGCCCATCATCCTTCTCTTCTTCGCCTCCGAGCGGCTCCTCGTCGGAGGCCTCACCGCCGGTGCGGAGAAGGGCTGAGTCCCCGCTGGAAAGAAGGCCCCCCGTGCCCCACGTCGTGCAGTTCTCCGCCGTCCGAGAGGTCGAGCTGGTCGAGATCGCGCCGCAGCCGCTCACACCCGGAAGCGTGCGGATCTCCACCTGGTACTCGGGCATCTCGGCCGGCACCGAGCTCACCGCCTACCGCGGAACCAACCCGTATCTCACCTCCACGTGGGACTCCGACCGGCGGCTCTTCGTACCGGGCGAGCCCAGCTTCGGCTACCCGGTCTCGGGCTGGGGATACTCCGAGGTCGGCGAGGTGACCGAGGTCGCGGACGACGTGAGCGGAGTGCGGGCCGGAGACGTGGTGCACGGCATCTGGGGGCACCGCAGTGACGCCGTCGTCCCGGCGTCCACGGTCGCGGGACGCCTTGTTCCTGACGGGGCCGACCCTGTGCTCGGCACGTTCGCCCGCGTCGGGGCCATCGCGCTGAACGCCGTCCTCGCTGCCGACGTGCGGCTCGGCGAGCAGGTCGCTGTGTTCGGCCAGGGCGTGATCGGGCTTCTCGCGACACGCCTCGGCACCCTCGCGGGTGGTCGCGTCACCGCCGTGGACACACTCTCGACCCGCCTGGCCATGGCCGAGGTGTTCGGCGCGATCCACACGGTCGACGCACTGCGCCCCGGCGGCGCGGGCGCACTGATCCGAGAGCTCACGGGCGGCGGCGCCGACAGCGCGATCGAGCTGTCCGGCACCGATCGGGCCCTGCACGAGGCGATCAGGTGCGTGGTGACGGAGGGTCTCGTCGCGGCTTCCGGCTTCTACCAGGGCGGTGCAGCCCACCTCCGACTGGGGGAGGAGTTCCACCACAATCGGGTGCGGATCGTCGCCAGCCAGATCTCGGGAGTGCCCGTCGCACTCGGCGGCCGATGGGACCAGTCTCGCCTCGTGCGAACGGTCATGTCGCTCATCTTCGACGGATCGGTGGATGCGGCGGCCCTCGTCTCCGACATCGTGCCCGCGACCGACGTCGCCGGCGTCTTCGAGCGACTCGACGAGGGCGACCCCGCGATCCTGCAGGCCGTGCTCCGTTTCGACGCCGCGCCCGAGCGAGTCCTGTGAACGGCATCCCCGACCATCGTCCGCGCTTCCCGGAGCGGCGTCGCGCGATCGGCATCATCGGTGCAGGCGCCATCGCCCGCAGCGCGCACCTCCCGGCATACCGCACCTGGGGCCTTCCGGTCGTGGCCGTCGCCTCGCGCACGCGCGCCGCCGCGGAGGCGCTCGCCGCAGACTTCGAGGTCGGAACCGTGCACGCGTCGGTCGACGCTCTGCTCGCCGACCCGCGCGTCGAGGTGGTGGATCTGGCGACCGGGCCGACCGGTCGCGTCGAGCTGATCGCCGCCGCGGTGGCGGCGGGAAAGCACGTCCTCGCACAGAAGCCTCTGATCAGCGACCCCGCCGATCTGCCGCGCCTGCTCGAGGTGCTCGCCGACGCGCGCTCCCGCGGGATCCGCGTGGCGGTGAATCAGAACGCGCGGTGGGCTCCGGCGTGGCGTCTCGCCTCGCTGCTGATCCGCGAGGGTCGGATCGGAGACGTGGTCGGTGTGACGCATCTGCACGACAAACCTCTTCCTCCGCTGGTCGGCACGTCGTTCGACGATGTGCCGCACATGCTCCTGAATGACTACCTCGTGCACTGGCTCGACATCACCCGCTGCTGGCTCGAGGGCGCCCGAGTCGTCGAGATCGCCGCACGCGACCACCGCGTGCCCGATCAGCCGTCGGCCGCCAGGAATCCCTGGGGTGCCGACGTGCGGATGCAGACCTCAACGGGGGCGAGCGCGTCGATCCGCATCGTCGGCAGCGCCCGCACCGACGCCGGAGGATGCCCCTTCTGGATCCACGGCACGCGCGGAACCCTCCGCGGCAGCATCCTGCTCGGATCCGACCGGCTGGTGCTGGAGACCGACGGAGAGAGCACCGAGTTCGCCCTCGACGGTCAGTGGTTCACCGACGGCTTCGCCGGTGCGATGGGCGAGCTGCAGTGCGCGATCGATGAGGGGCGGGAGCCCGAGAACTCCGCCGACCACGTCGTGGCGACGGTGCGCGCCACCTTCGCCGCCGTCGAATCCGCCGAACTCGGCGGGGCACCCGTGCGCCCGCACGATCTCGAACTGACGACAGCCCTCACCGGGCGGAGTGGAGCACAGTGACCGTCCTCGATGAGATCCCTGTCGGGCCTGGTGCCCGGGTGTACGCGGAGGGCTGGCAGAGTTGGAGTCCGACCACCTGGCAGGCGCAGGGCGACACGATCCACCGGCCCCAAGAGCCGTGGCAGCACGCCATGCGCTTCCGTCCGGGGGTCGAAGTGGCGACGGATGCCGCGCAGGGCGAGGGTCTTCTCGTGGTCGATCCGGGCGACGGCGCTCCCGCTCGCGTCTTCGGCACGCTCGACGCCCGCTGCGAGGTTCCGACACTGCGCGCCCGCCGGCATGGCGACCGGGTGATCGTGGACGCGGTCGGCGATGTCGCCGATGTCTCGTCCTGGACTGCGGATGAGGGCGGTGACGGCGCGGGCCTCGCTGCGCTCGCCGCGTTCGGCGAGCGATTCGGCGCAGCCGCCGGTGCCAGGACCGCCGCTCGGTCACCTCGCGTGTGGTGCACCTGGTACGAGTACTTCGAAGAGGTGCAGGACGCAGACGTGTTCGAGAACCTCCGAGCGATCGACGATCGGGGGCTCGACGTCGACGTGGTGCAGATCGACGACGGCTGGAGCCTGGGCACCGGCGAGTGGACAGCGCCCCACCCGCGATTCGGGTCTCTCCCGGCCGCGGTCGACGCGATTCGCGAGAGCGGGCGCCGCGCGGGCATCTGGGCCGCGCCGTTCTCGGTCGGCGCCCGCTCGACCGTCGCCCGGGAGCACCCGGACTGGCTCGTGGGCGATGCGGGGCGCAACTGGGGCGACGATCTCCGTGGCCTCGACCTGACGCATCCGGGCGTGCGCGAGTACCTCGCGCGGGTGTTCGCCGACATCCGCGATCTCGGGATCGATTACGTCAAGCTCGACTTCCTCTACTCCGGCGCGATCCCGGGGGCGCGTTGGGATGCGGAGGCCACGCCGATCTCGGCGTACCGCTCCGGGCTCGAACTGATCCGAGACACGCTCGGCGACGACGCCTTCCTCCTGGGCTGCGGTGCACCGATCCTGCCGAGCGTCGGGCTCGTCGACGCGATGCGGGTGTCGGGCGACACCTTCCACGAGGGCGGAGAAGACGGCTCGCAGGGTCTCCGAGGGCGGATGTCGCTCGAAGCGAGGTCATGGCAGCACGGTCGTTTCTGGGTGAACGACCCCGACTGCCTGGTCGCGCGACCCGAATTCGTCCTCAGGGAGGAGTGGGCCGACGTGGTTCTCGATGCTCCGGGAATCCGCGGGTTCTCTGATCGCATAGAGGGTCTCGATGCCCGCGGCATGCAGATCGTCCGCGAGCTTCTGAAGGAGTCGGTGGCATGAGGACCATGGTTCAGCTCGAGCAGCGCCTGACTCCTCTCGTCGAGCAGCTCTACCCGGATGCCGCACCCGAGGTGGTCGCCGCCCTGCTCGATCTCGCCGAGACCTGGCGTGATCGACTGTCGCCGGCGGCGAAGGCGCGACCGGATGAGAGCACCGCCTACCTGATCACCTACGGCGACTCCTTCCGCAGGGCCGGCGAAGCGCCGCTCCGCACTCTCGCGGGAGTGCTGAGGGAGCACATCGGCGACGTCATCAGCGACGTGCACCTGCTGCCCATCTACCCGTGGACCTCGGATGACGGCTTCGGAGTGCTCGACCACCGGGAGGTGAACCCGGCGCTGGGCACGTGGCACGATGTCGCCGATCTGCGCGAGGAGTACGCCCTCGCCCTGGACTTCGTCGCCAACCACATCTCGAGCTCATCGCACTGGTTCCAGCGCTGGCTGGATCGGGACGAGCGATACGCCGGATACTTCCTCGACCCGGGCCCCGACTTCGATGTCTCGCACGTCGTGCGACCGCGGACCACCCCTCTCGTGCACGAGTACAGGCGACCGGACGGCTCGACGGCCCGGGCGTGGACGACCTTCGGGCCTGACCAGGTCGACGTCGATCCGAGCACTCCCGCGGTCTTGCTGGAGCTCACCGACATCCTCCTCGGATACCTCGCTCACGGAGCGACGACCGTGCGCCTCGACGCGATCGGCTACCTGTGGAAGCAGTCGGGCACCAGCTGCATCCATCTGACGCAGACCCACGTGATCATCCGCATCTGGCGTGCGCTCGTCGACGAACTGGCGCCGGGCACGATGCTGCTCACGGAGACCAACGTGCCCCATTCCGACAACATCACCTACTTCGGCGACGGAGGTGACGAGGCGAACATGGTCTACCAGTTCGCCTTGCCCCCGCTGGTGCTGCATGCGTTCGTGACAGGCCGGGCGACCGCTCTCGCAGAGTGGGCCAGCCGTGTGGGGCCGGTGAGCGGGACCGCGACCTGGTTCAACTTCTTGGCCAGCCATGACGGAATCGGGCTGCGCCCGACAGAGGGACTGCTCACCGACGGTGATCGCGCACTGCTCGTGGACCGCACGCTCGCCCGGGGCGGCCGGGTGTCGATGGCGCGTCGCCCTGACGGCACTGAAGGCGTCTACGAGCTCAACACCAACTACCTCGAGGCGCTGGTCGACCCTCAGGATGCCGACCCGGACGCCTCGGCTGTCGTGCGCGGCCTGGCCGCCCACGCAATCCTGCTGTCCGTGGTGGGGGTGCCTGCGATCTACCACCACTCGCTGTTCGGCTCCGAGCAGGATCACGCGGGGGTGCAGGAGAGCGACATAGCCAGACGCATCAACCGCGAGGTGCTCGACGCCGACCGCCTGCGCGACGAGCTGAAGGTTTCGGATCGCAGATCGGGCATGCTCGACGGGGTGCGGGCGATGCTCTCCGTGCGCCGGAGAACCCCCGCGTTCTCGCCGTTCGCGTCGCAGCAGGTCGAATCGCTGGATGATCGAGTGCTCGTGATCCACAGGGCGGCGGGCACACGCGACGAGGTGACCGCGGTGGTGAACGTCAGCGATTCGACGGTCGACCTGCCCTCGCTGAGTGGCATCGATCTGCTCACCGGGGCGCTTCACGAGGGACTTCGCATCGCACCGTTCGGCTACGTCTGGCTCGCCTCGACTCCGGATTGATCAGCGTCGATCCGCGCGACCGAGTGCGGCGACGCGGTCAGCCGAGCGCGCGCTGGATCCGTTCGCTGAGCCGATCTGCGGCCTTCGAGGTCGTCCGCCGACGTGTCGGCGACTGCAGAGCGATCCTCACGTCCGACCCGCCCGAGGTCATCGGGGTCGCGACGACCCTCACATCGGCCGGCCCCTCGAACAGCGTCCGTCGTGTGCTGAACGCCACGGAACGCTGATCGGAGACTCGCCACTCGACGTGCTTCAGCTCCGTCGTGAGCTGCTGCAGCACCCGCACGACGGAGTCCGCCCGCGCGGGGGTGTAGAAGTACGTGTGCACCGTGACCGGCATGGAATCCCCTGACGACAGCATCTTCGGTCTGCGATCGAGACCGTACCCACCTAGAGAGACCGCGCGGTGAACGGATCATGATGCGAAAGCACCGAACCCGTCTGAAATGCGTCGAGCCGCCGACCCCGTGGGGGCGGCGGCTCGAGGAACGACGCTGGTCGCTCAGTCGTCGATGTCGGTGCCGACGACGGCGTAGTCGGCGCTGAAGTCGATGTCGATCGAGCGGCGGTCGCTCGTGAGCACCGACGCGTCGTAGGGGCTGACGTCGTCGTTGTCGGCGTCGAGGTCGGTGATCATGCCGTCGGCCTCAGCCAGTGCCGCGTCGACGAGGGCGCGGATGGCCGCCTCGTCGAGGGTGTGCGTGGGGGCCGTGTCGTCGTCGTCCTGCTCGGTGGAGATCACGGCGGCGGTCAAGTCCGCATCCACCCGCACCTCGGTCTCGCTGCCGTTCGCCGCGGTCAGCTGCACCTCCCAGGTGCCGTCGCGCTTCGCGTCGATCGAGGTGACATCTCCGTCGGCTGCGCCGCGAGCGGCATCCGCGATCTCCACGAGCTCGTCGGCCGAGTCGGTGCCGATCCCGGCCACGGGGCCGCCGCCCTGAGGTGCGCTCTGCTGGTCGCCGTCATCGCTGTCGTCCCGGTCGTCGCCGGGCTGTCCGCCATTGTCGGTGTCGTCTCCGCGCGGGCCGTCCGAGACCGAGGGGCGGTCGTCGTCGTCACCGAGATCGTCGCCGATCGCAGCGCCGATGGCGACGCCACCGCCGGCGAGAACCAGCGCGGCCGCGATTCCGCCGCCGATCAGCAGTGCGCGCTTGCGTCCGGGCTTCGCCGGGGCTGCGGGAGCGGCTGCCGGAGCGCCCGGGTCAGCGGCGAGCGGTGCGACGGGCACGGTCTCGGCGTCATGGGCCGGCGTCGGCGCAGGGGGTGCGGGGGGCGCCGGCGGAGTCGAGTTCGCGGACGGGTTCTCGGGCGTCTGGTCGGGGGTCGGGTTCTTGTCGTTCATGTCTCGATGCTCTCGCGACAGTGCTGAAGCCACCCTGAAGCGTCCTGAAGGCCCCTTCAGGAAAGGACTGCGGTCGTCAGCCGCGCACCGCGCTCGCCACGTCGGCGTCCACCTACCGCCTGCAGGACCCGGGCACGGATGCAGGACGAAAACCCTTGTCTGGTCCTGCATCCGTGCTTCGGTCCTGCAGACGGCCGGGACAGGGGGAGTATCCGCGGGAATCGGTCCTGCAGACGGCCGGGACAGGGGGAGTATCCGCCGGAATCGGTCCTGCAAACAGGATCGGGGCAGGAAGACGGCGACCGCCGGGTCAGCCGCGCACCGCGCTCGCCACGTCGGAGAAGGATGCGGGCACATACCCGCCGTGCGCCTGCTCGCCGTGCACGAGCTCGCCCGACCCGGTCTCGGCACTGCCGAGCACACCCCACGGGTCGACGATCCGCACGTCGTGACCGTCGAGGTGCAGGCGACGGACGCCCTCGAGCAGCATCCGCTTGGCGATGTCGTTGGCCCGTTGCACGCGGTCGAGGTCGACGATCACAGGTTCCTCGCCGGCAGGTTCCTCGGCGAAGCCGCGCAGCACGCGCTCCGCCTCCATGAAGTGCAGGTCGCCCGCGATCTCGTGCACGGTCGCACCGTCATGCTCGACCCGCCGCGACACCGAGCGGGCGGTGTCGGTCGAGGTCATCAGGTGCAGGCCGAGGTCGTGGTTCATCCGCTCGAACATGCGCACGCCGCGCGTGCTGTTGCCGTGCGGGTCGAGGCGCGGCGAGAACACGGCGATGCCGACCTGCCCCGGCAGCACGCCCATCAGGCCTCCGGCCACGCCGCTCTTGGCGGGGATCCCGACCGAGGTCAGCCAGTCGCCCGCCGAGTCGTACATGCCGCAGGTCGTCATGACGCTGAGCACCTGCCGGTTGATGGCCGGGTCGATCACCTGGTCGCCGTCGGGCGTGCGGCCCCCGGCGGCGAGCACCGACCCCATGCGGGCGAGGTCGCGCACCGTGACCGACACCGAGCACTGCCGTGTGTATCCACGCACGACGTCGGCGGGGTCGGCGTCGAGGGTGCCGACCGTGCGCAGCATGTAGGCGAGGGCCATGTTGCGGTCGGCGGCCGACAGCTCGGACTCGAACACGTCCTCGGCGATCGAGAGTTCGCGTCCGGCGAGACGGCTGTAGAGGTCGAGGATGCGCTCGACGCGGTCATCGGCCTTCTCGCCCCGCACGAGAGCGTGCGAGGCGAGGGCGCCCGCGTTGATCATCGGGTTGCGCGGCCGACCGGTCTCGCGCTCGAGCGAGATCTCGTTGAAGGCGTCGCCGGACGGCTCGACGTCGATGTGCTCGAGCACCGTCTCGAGACCCTGATCGGCGATCGCGAGCGCGTAGGTGAACGGCTTCGAGATCGACTGGATCGTGAACTCCACGTCCGCATCCCCGGCGACATAGACCTCCCCGTCGAGCGTCGCGACGGCGATGGCGAGGCGGTCGGGATCGGCATGCGCGAGCTCGGGGATGTACGAGGCGACCTCACCCGCATCCTCTCCGCACGACTCGAGCAGCACGTCAAGGTAGTCGATCATGGGGGTCTGCATATCCACCATGCTCGCATGCGGCGATGCACTGCTCTCGCGGGATCGCGTCCGGGTCAGGCTGACAGGGGCAGAGTCACCACGAACCGCGCGCCGCCCCAGCGGGAGCTGTCGACCGACACGGTTCCGCCGGTGGCCGCCGCGATGCCCTGCACGATCGCGAGGCCGAGACCGCTGCCGCCGGCATCCCGACTGCGCGCCTCGTCGAGCCGCACGAAGCGCTCGAAGATGCGATCGCGCTCGTCGGCCGGCACGCCGGAGCCGTCGTCCTCGACGGTCACGAACACCCACGAGTCCTGCGGAATGACGCTGATCGCGACCCGTGCTGCACTGTGTCGCGCAGCGTTGTCGGCGAGATTGCGCAGCAGCTGACCCAGCAGGCGCGGATCGCCCTCGACGCGCGCTGCACGGATGCCGGAGCCGTCGACCTCGATGCCCCGCGAGCGCAGTCGACGCACCTCACCCAGGGCGAGGTCGTCGAGGTCGATCGCCTCGTCATGCGTGCCGCCGCCCTCGTCGAGCCGGGCGAGCAGAAGCAGCGACTCGACGATGCCCTGCAGCCGCAGACCCTCGTCCGAGACGACCTCTGCGAGCTCGCCGATGCTCGTCGTGGCCGGATGCGCCTGCGCGAGCTCGGCGTGCTGGCGGATCGTCGCGAGCGGTGACCGCAGCTCGTGCGACGCATCCGAGACGAAGCGGCGCTGAGCCGTGGCAGACGCGTCGAGGCGATCGAGCATCCGGTTCATGGTGGTCGCGAGCGCCGCGATCTCGTCGGACGACGGCGGCACCTCGACCCGCCTGTGCAGATGCTCGGCGGTGATGCCGTCGACCTCCTGACGGATGCGGGTCACCGGCCGGAGTGCACGCCCGACGACGAGCCAGGTGGTGATGGCGACGAGCAGCAGCAGCAGCGGCACGGCCACGGTCAGTAGCACGGCGACGGTCGACAGCGTCTCGACCCCGTCTTCGATCGACACCGCCAGCACGAGGGTCTCGTCGTCGTCGAGATCGTCCGAGACGACGAGCATGGGCTCGCCGCCGATCGTCATGGTGCCGGCGTGGTCGGAGAGAGGGAGTGCGGTGGAGCCGAGCTCGTCGCGGGCGTCCTCGCTGGCGGCCTTGACCGCGCCGTCCTCGCCGATGATCTGCACGATCTCGTCGTCGAGCGAGTCGACGCCGCGCTCGCCGCCGGGTCCGCCTCCGGGGCCGTCGAATCGCCCGGCGAGCTCGTCGAGCCTCTGCTCCGCCGCGCGCTCGGCGCCGGCGTGGATGCTGGAGCTCAGGATGCCGTAGAACGAGAACGCCCCGATGAGCAGCGCGACGGCCACGACGAGAGTCGCGCCGAGAGTCGTGCGGCCGCGTACCGACCGCCATCCGCGACTAGCCACCGTCTGCCGCCAATCGATAGCCGGCACCGCGGATCGTCTCGATCGCCTCGCGACCGAAGGGCTTGTCGAGCTTGCGGCGCAGGTGCCCGACGTACACCTCGACGATGTTCGGGTCGCCGTCGAAGTCGTCGTCCCAGACCCCCTCGATCAGGGCGCGCTTCGACAGCACCTGACCGCGGTGTCGCATCAGGTGCTCGAGCACGGCGAACTCGCGGGCCGTCAGCGTGATCTGGGTCTCGCCGCGCCAGACGTGGTGCGACGACGGATCGAGCTTCAGGTCTCCGGCTTCGAGGACCGCGGGGCGTGCGACCGCGCCACGACGCACCAGAGCGCGGATGCGGGCGACGAGGATCGCGAACGAGAACGGCTTCGTCACATAGTCGTCGGCCCCTGTCTCGAGGGCTTCGACCTGATCCCACTCGCCGTCCTTCGCGGTGAGCATGAGCACAGGCGTCCAGTTCTCCTCGGCGCGCAACGCCTCGCAGACCTTCCAGCCGCTCATCCCGGGCATCATCAGGTCGAGCACGATCGCGTCGTACCGGGTCTCGCGCGCACGCCAGAGCCCGTCGACGCCGTTGTTCGCCACGTCGACCGCGAAGCCCTCGGCCTCGAGTCCCCGGCGTACGGCGTCGGCCAATCGCACCTCGTCGTCAACCACCAGGATCCGCATTCCTCCAGTGTGGCGGGCGCACGCTGAATCCGCGCTGAAGCGGGGTCGTCGCGCCTCATCGCCGCATCCGGCCTGCACCCCGGGGCGTTGGCGCGGTGAGCGGAGGCGCACGCGGATTGATCATTGGCCGCTGAGCTCTCGTGTGGTTGCATGAGGGAATGACCGGAATCCGGGGGGACAGGTCGAGAGGTGCACGGGTGCTTCTCGTCGTTGCGACGACCATGATGCTCGCAGGGTGCGCGACGGCCACCGCCGGCCCGCCTGGCGCATCGCCGTCTGCATCCCCGAGTCCCACTCCCACCGCAGCGTGCCCGGTGATCGAAGGCGTCGATCTGCCTCCGGACTGCGCGCCCTACGACCCCGACCACGCGATGGCGCAGAACGAGCGCTACCGCGATCGCGTCGACCTCTCGGAGGAGAGCCGAGCCGCCGCCGAGACACCGGCAAACGATATCCGCACCGGGCTCGAGACGCTCCGCACCTCAGGAGACCTGTCTGTCGATGCGGTGGAGGAGGTGTTCGCCGACGCGGGCCTCACCGGCGTCCAGACGCTGGGCGACGAGCGCGCGGTGGCCTTCGGTGCAGCTGCTCCTGAAGGCGGATGCATCTTCGGCGAGGTCTCGGCCGACGTCCTCACGGTCGAGATCGGCGGCGTCATCATGGACGGCGGCTGCCTGCCGGCAGTCGGGCACTGACCGACCCGCACCGCCCACGGCGCCCGGCGCCGCCCACGACGCCCGGCACCGACCACGACGCCCGGCACCGACCACGACGCACCGACTCGCCGAGGTCAGGAATCCGTGCGGAAGCCTGCGGCCTTGTGCGTGCCGTCGCAGAACGGCTTGATCGTCGAGAGGCCGCAGCGGCAGAGCGCGACTGTGCGGCGCTTCACCTCGATCGGCTCGCCGTCGGAGGTCTCGAGCACCGCCGCGCCGCGCACCAGCAGCGGACCGTCGGGGTAGGCCGTGATCGTGACAGCATCCTCCGAGGCGCTCATCGGGCGTCCCGCTCTCGCAGCGAGGTCTCTCCGCGGGTCCAGGAGTCGAGCATGTGACCGGCCGCCCAGCCGTCGACCGTCAGGCACGCAGCGGCGCCGAACATGATGTCGGACAGCAGGTCGGGCCGGTCCTCGGCCAGCCCGCCTGCGAGGTCGCGCGCGGCGATCTGCTCGTGCACGGCATCCGCCTCGACGTGCTCGTCGAAGTAGTCGGTGACGTCCTCGGTGAAGCCGAGGCGTCGCAGGCCATCGGCGTACAGGCGGTTGGGGATCGACGAGGTCATCTCGAACGCGGCGAGGTGTCCGACGATCGCTCCGACGAGACGCCGGTTGAGGCCGAACATCGACATCATGTTGAGGGACGCGAGCGTGATCGCCGGCACGTCGTCGACGTAGGCGCCGTAGCTGTCGTCGAGGCCCGCGCCACGCATCGCCCTGGCGAAGATCGTCGCGTGCACGCGGTCGGGACGCCCTCCGCCGTATTCATCGGACTGGATCTCGACGAGCGCCGCCTTGGGACGACCGGTCAGACGGGGGATGGCCCACGAGTGCGGGTCTGCCTCGCGCAGCGTGTAGATCGAGCGCTGCATGAAGAACTCGTGCATCTGCTCGTCGGTCGCCTTCTTCGCGACGTAGCGCGACAGGCTCGGCCCCGTGTCGGCCTCGGCGAGGGCGAAGAGGGCTCGTCCGACGGCATCCACGGTCGGTTCCGGCAGCTCGGGGGTCGGCACGGTCGCCCGCAGTGCGCGCTCGAAGACCTGCTCGAGGAGCGCTCGGGTGGCGACCAGGCCCGGATCCCACTCGAGGGTCGGATCGAGCTCCGGCAGCGATCCGTACGACGAGGCGTACAGCACGAAGAGTGCGAGCTGGATGTCGTCGTCGCTCACGACGTCGTCACTGGTGGCGAGTGCGGCCTCGGCCCGGGCGCCGAGGTCGTCGATCTCGTCTCCGGTCAGTCGACGCATGATGCCGTCGCTGAGCGGGCCACGGGCGGCGATGCCGAGAAGGGCGGACGGAGTGATGGCCGGTGCAGACATGCTCGCAGTCTCGCCCCCGATCCGCCGCCCGAGAAGGGACTTGACGCCGACGCATCCGATGCGGAAGGGCGGATGCCGCGGCATCCGCCCTCTCCGTGTGATGCCGCCGGATCAGGCGTGCACGGGGTACTGACTGCTGATCGCGATGCGGTTCCAGCTGTTGATGACGACCGTGAGCCAGGTCACGGCCGCGATCTGCTTCTCGGTCAGCACCCCCTCGACGGCGACCCCTCGGTCGGCGAGGCGTCCGTGGTCGCCGATCATCGTCACGTTCTCCGCGATCTGCAGGGCCGCCTGCTCCTCGGCCGAGAAGTACTGCGATTCCCACCACCCGGCGAGCACCGCCAGCCGGTCGGCGGTCTCTCCGGCCTTGACCGCATCTGCGCAGTGCATCTTGAGGCAGAAGGCGCAGCCGTTGAGCTGCGATGCGCGCACCTTGACGAGTTCGACGAGCAGCGGCGAGAGTCCGGCATCCGCCCCTGCCTCTGCGGCTCTTCCGGCGAACTCCAGCATCGCCTGGTACGGGGCTGCGTAGATCTTGCCGATGTTCACGTGCGACACGTCGTCTCCTTCACTGATGGGCGCGGTTGCGCCTCCTCAGTACTGACGTCGCAGCCTCCGGATCTGTGACGTCGCCGCGCCGCCTAGGCTGGAACCATGAACAAGAACTCGCTCTGGACCATCGTCGGCGTCATCCTCGCCGTGGTGATCGCCTGGTGGATCGTCAGCGCGCTGTTCTCGATCCTGTGGTTCATCGCGAAGCTCGCGATCGTCGCCGTCGTCGCGGTCGTGGTGTTCCTCGTGCTGCGCGGGATGTTCAGCTCGAAGGCCGACTGAGGGGCCCGCCGCCGCTGATCACGCGCGCGCCGCTGATCAGGCGACCGGGGCGTTCGCTCCGATCCGGTATCGCGCGGCGCGATGCGTGTCCTGCACACGGTCGCCCTTGCCCTGCAGCTTGTTGCGCAGCGTGCCCGGCGTGTACTCGTTCGGATAGACGCCGCGCTCACGGAGCACCGGGATGACGTGCTCGATCACGTCCTGCCAGGTGCCGGGGGTGACCGCGTAGGCGAGGTTGAACCCGTCGATGTCGGTCTCCTCGACCCAGGACTGCAGCTCGTCGGCGATCTCGACGCCCGAGCCCACGATGGTGGGGCCGAGGCCGCCGATCGCGTTGTGGCGGCCGAAGTCGCCGACGGTCCACTCGCGCCCCAGATCGGCCTCCTCCTTCAGGTGCTGCAGCACTGACTGGATCGCGTTCGACTCGACGTTGCCGACCGGCTCGTCCTCGGCGTACTGCGACAGGTCGACGCCCATCCAGCCCGACATGAAGGTCAGCGCGCCCTCGGGGCTCGCATACGACAGGTACTCGGCGTGCTTCGCCGCGGCATCCGCGCTGGTGGCCCCCGTGATCACGGTGAGCAGCGTGTAGATCTTCGCGTCGTAGCGGTCGCGCCCGGCATCCTCGAGCGCATCGCGGATGCGCTTGACCGTGCCGGCGAGCACCTCTTTCGAGGGCGCGGCGACGAAGATCGCCTCGGCGTTCTCCGACGCGAAGCGCACGCCGCGCGGGCTGGCGCCGGCCTGGTAGATCACGGGCGTTCGCTGCGGCGAAGGCTCGGAGATGTGGATGCCGGGAACGCTGAAGTGCTTGCCCTCGTGGCCGATCGGGTGCACCTTCGACGGGTCGGTGAAGATGCCGCGCTCACGGTCCTCGACGACCGCGTCGTCTTCCCACGATCCCTCCCACAGCTTGTAGAGCACCTCGACGTACTCGTCGGCGTGGTCGTAGCGGTCGTCGTGCGCGAGCTGATCCTGCTGGCCCATGTTGCGCGCGGCGCTGGGGAGGTAGCCGGTCACGACGTTCCATCCGACGCGTCCGTTGGTCAGGTGGTCGAGGGTGCTCAGTCGACGGGCGAACGGGTACGGATGCTCGAACGCGGTGCCCGCGGTGATGCCGAATCCGAGGTGCTCGGTGACGGCGGCCATCGCACTCACGAGCAGGATCGGGTCGTTGACCGGCACCTGTGCGCCGTTGCGGATCGCCGCCTCGTTCGTGCCGCCGTAGACGTCATAGGTGCCGAGCACGTCGGCGATGAAGATGCCGTCGAAGGTCGCGCTCTCGAGCAGCTTCGCGAGGTCCGTCCAGTACGAGATGGTGTTGTACCGACGCGAGCGGTCGTCCGGATGCCGCCACAGACCGGACGACTGGTGGGCGACGCAGTTCATGTCGAAGGCGTTGAAGCGGATCTGGCGAGTCATGGGGACTAGCAAAACTCCTGGGCCGCGCTGAGGCCAGCCTCCGCGACACGTGCCGACACATTCGGGCAGCGAGTCGGCAGACGGATGCTGCTCAGTCGAGGTGTCGGAACTGCGGCCACAGCTCGACCCACGACGCCACCGGGTCCGTGCACACGCGGATCGGCACACCCTGCTCCTCGTTCTCGACCCCGACGCCGTTCTCGAGCACGCCGACGACGGTGCAGGTCTCGAAGTGCGCCTCGAGTGCGGGGCCGAAGTCGCCGACGACCACGACTGTCGTGGCATCCCGCGGAGGAGGGCCCGCGTCCCAGAGCGCGTTGTGTCCGCTCGTGATCGGTGGCAGATCGACCCCGAACCGGTCGAGCGCGCCCGCTTCGCCATAGTTCGCGGTGATGATCGCATCCGCCTCCGAGTCTCCGACCGCGGTCTCGATCTGCTCGACGTAGCGTTCCCACCCCACCTGATCGGCAGAGCTCGCGTTGACCGCCGCCAGGCCGCTCGCGCCGAAGGCCTCGACCGGGAGGAGGGGGAGCGACGTCAGCGCGCATCCGATGCTGTTGATGGCGATCGCCGCGAAGAGAAGCGCGCGCCGTCCGCGCGTGCGGGCCCAGTCGGCGACAGGGGCCGACCCGATCGCCACCAGCACCGAGAGCACGCCGAACGTGTAGTAGAACTGCGCCCCCGCAGCGAAGACGAAGACGACCATCACGGCGAAAGTGACCGAGATCCAGCGGATCGGCCGCCATTCGGGTCGACGGAAGAGCGAGATCAGTGCGACCACCCACCAGATCGCGAGCACCGGCCCGACCATGAGGATCAAGAACGGCCACATCATGATCCGCACCTCGTCGGCGTTGTTCTCGCCGAGGGCAGCTCCCATGGCGAGCTGTGGCCAGCCGTCGAGCGACTGGTAGAGGATGCTGGGCAGGGCGAGCATCGCGCACAGCGCCACGGCACCCCATAACCAGCCCGACCGGAACCACCGCCGAGGACCGAACACCGCGAGCCCGGTGGCGATGCCGATGAGCAACGCGACCACGAGCAGCTTGTTGAGAGCGCTGATGCCGACGATCGCGCCGACGGCGAGCCACCAGCGGCCGTCGTCGCGGAGCGTCGCTCGGAGTGCGAACAGCAGCGCAGCAGGCCAGATGACCAGGTCGAGGCTGGCGGTCAGGAGCACATGGCCGAAGGCGAGCGTCATCGAGGCCCCGGCCATGCCCCAGGCGGTCAGCGCCTGTGCGAGCCGTCCACCGCCCACCTCTCGCGTGATCAGTGTGAGGATCACGACGGATGCGATGGCGAAGAGGCCGCTCATGATGCGGCCGGCCACCACGGTGTCGCCGAAGATCGCCGCCGCCGCGGTGGCGATCAGGGGAGTCAGCGGAGGCTGATCGACATAGCCCCACGCGGGGTCGAGCATCCGGAAGTACAGCTCGTCGCGGTGGTAGCCGTATGCGGTCGCCGTGACGGCGAGCACGAGCGCCAGCGCGACCATCGCCGCCACCACCGGAGTGACAGCGAACCGCGACCGCTCGATCGGCATGCGCCCACCGTAGTCCCGTAGTGACCGGTGTGCCCGTCCGGTGTCCTCGTCGGTCGAGTCCCGGATCAGTCCCGCTCGCCGTCCACGGTCTTCATCGTGGAGGTGATGGGCCGCGGATCGGGCATGATCGTGTCGACCTGGGGTTTCTCGTTCGCCTGTGCTCGGCACCAGACCACGAACCCGACCGCGGTGAAGACGCCGTAGAACACGTACATGAATCCGGTGGCGTAGAAGCCCGAGCTGAACAGCAGCGGAACGCCCACCACGTCTACGGCGATCCAGATGAGCCAGAACTCGGTCCACCCCTTGGCCATGCCGTAGGTGGCGAGCAGCGATCCGACGAAGGTCCACGCGTCGGCCCACACCGGCTCCCACGAGCCGAGGGCTCGGAACAGCGGGGTCAGCGCGATCGTGCCGATCACCATCACCAGCACCAGGCCGATTCGGGCGCTGTTCGGCGCCCATCGCGGGGTCACCCGCCCGCCGTTCGAGGCCGCCTGACGCCACCGCACCCAGCCGTAGATCGCCACGATGATGAACATGACCTGACGGCCGGCCTGCCCGAGCAGATGCGGGAGCTCGTGGTCGGGGTTGAGGATGGACCCGAGGAAGACCGTGAGCAGCAGCAGGTTGCCGACGATGCCGACGGGCCACGCCCAGATCTTGCGCTGCATGCCGCCGAGAGCGCTGGCGAGGCCGAACGCGTTGCCCACCACTTCGCGGATCAGCAGCACCTGACCGCCTGGCAGCACCCACTGCGAGTTGAAGGCGTCTGCGAGCCAGAGAAGGGCGTTCATCGGATCTCGTCGGGGAACGGGCGCTCGTCGAGAACCAGCTGCAGGAAGGTGAGGTCGAGCCAGCGGTCGAACTTGGCGCCGACCTGCGGCATCCGCCCGACCTGCATGAAGTCGAGGCGCTTGTGCATGATGATCGACCCGGTGTTGCTGCTCTCGATCGCCGCGACCATGACGTGCTTGCCGAGGCTGCGGGCTCGGTGGATGAGCTCGATCATCAGGGCCTTGCCGATGCCTCGGCCGCGCTGACCGTCGCGCACATAGACCGAGTGCTCGACCGTGTGGCGGTAGCCGCTGTGCGGGCGCCAGTCGCCGAACGTCGCGTAACCCAGTACGCCGGTGTCATCGACCGCGACGAGCACCGGGTAGCCGCGGCCGGTGCGCTCCGCGAGCCAGCCGGCGCGATCCTCGACGGTGACCGCCTCTTCGTTCCAGATGGCGGTGGTGTTCAGCACCGCGTCGTTGTGGATCGCCGTGATCGCTTCGAGGTCGGCGGTCTCGGCATCCCGGATCTGGTGGTCGCTCATCGGGGTCTCCTGCATCTGCGCTCGGGTGCGCACTGGACGACGGTAGCAGGATGCCGGGGTGGGGATGCGGGAGACTGGCGTCATGTCTCTCGCTGAAGCGGTTCGCGACCGCATCGTCCGTGCGATCGACGACGAGCAGCTGGGTGCATACGGACTTCATGTGCTCGTCGGTCACGAATCAGCCCGGCATCGCTGGCGCAGCGACGATCGGGTGAACCTGTATTCGGTGTCCAAGGGGGTGAGCGCACTCGCGGCGGGGATCGCCATCGACGAGGGCGTCCTGTCGCTCGATACCCGAGCCGTCGATGTCCTGGCGGTGCCCGAGCGCGGCGCTGGTGTCGAACGGGTGACGCTCCGGCATCTCCTCACGATGACGAGCGGGATCGATTTCGAGTGGTTCGGCGACCAGGAGGTGCCTTGGCCCGACCTCGCCGTCGAGATGCTCTCTCGCCCGAGCCGAGGTGCGGGGGAGCGCTTTCAGTACTCGGATGCCAGCACCTACGTCGCCATGAGAAGGCTCGGGGCTGCCGTCGGCGATGTGCGGGAGTGGCTGATGCCCCGACTGTTCCAGCCGCTCGGCATCCACAATCCGCAATGGTTGAGATGTCCGCTCGGATGGATCGTGGGCGGAAGCGGGCTGGAGCTCCGCACCGAGGAACTGGCTCGGATCGGGCGCGTGCTTCGTGATGGGGGCCGGTTCGGGGAGCAGTCCATCGTGTCGGAGCGCTGGATCGATCGGATGCATTCCGAGTGGGTCTCGTCGGGGGCGGGCGGCCTCTACTCCTCCTATGGCCTCGCCGCCTGGCGTGGGCCGCACAACGGCTGGCGTCTGGACGGGCGGTATGGACAGTACGTCTTCATCGACGATGCTGCGGATGCGGTCGTCACGATCACGGCGCATGAGGAGAAGAGCGATCAGCGGCTCGTCGAGATCGCGGCTGACGCCGTCGCCGAAGCGCTGTCAGGCGACGGGTTGTCGGGCGATGGTGTGTCGGGCGATGGGTTGTCGGGCGATGGTGTGTCGGGCGACGCTGGCTCGAGCCGCTGACAGCTGAACCTCGGCGCTCACTCCGCCGGTCGCTGCGGCGTGGTATTCCAGTAGCTGAGCTTCGCGGGCGAGAGCACGATCCAGAGCTGGGTGATCGCACCCGCCTCGACATGCAGGTTCATGACCGAGTGCACCTTCTCTCCGTCGCGGAACACCAGGCCGAGACCGTCGCCGAGCTGCCACTCCTCGGCGGTGAAATGCGGGTTCTTGGCTGCGATCCCGAGCAGGAAGCGCGCGACGTTGTCGGCGCCGCTCACGACGTTGCGTGCTGCGCTGACCACGCCGCCTCCGTCGCTGCGCAGTTCGACCTCGGGTGCCAGGAACTTCAGCAGCGGGGCGACTTCGCCCGTGCGCGTCGCCTGCTGGAAGGCACGCACCACGCGGTCATGCTCGGCGCGGGGCACGGCGGTCGCCCGGTTCTCGCGCACGTGACGACGAGCGGATGCCGCGAGCTGCCGCACTGCGGCAGAGGAACGGCCCACGGCCTCGGCGATCTCGTCGAACGGCACGGCGAAGACGTCGTGCAGCACGAAGGCCACGCGCTCAGCCGGAGTCATCGCCTCGAGCACGACGAGCAGCGCGGTCGAGACATCGTCGTCGAGAGTGACGCGATCGAGGGGATCCTCGGGTGTGGATGCCGTGCGCGATCCGATCGCGCCCGAGAAGAGCTCGGCCGGAACGGGCTCCGGCAGCCACGGCCCGACGTACTGCTCTCTCCTGCGCCGAGCGGAACCCAGAAGATCGAGGGCGACGCGTCCTGCGACGGTGGTGAGCCAGCCTGGCGGGTTCGCGATCGCCTCGCGCTCGGCCTCGGTGAGCCGGTACCAGCGCAGGTACGTCTCCTGCACGACATCCTCAGCATCCGCCAGCGTGCCGGTCATCCGATAGCCGAGGGCGAGCAGGCGGCGACGCTCGCGGAAGACGTCGTCCAGGTCGTCATCCATGGGGATCTCCTCCGGGTGGTGCGTTCGCGAGGTCGGGCGCGAGGTGTTGCGCTGGTGATGTTGTGCTGGTGGTGGGCTCATGGTGTTGTGCTCGTGGTGTCGTGCCCTCGCAGGATATGACGACGCAGGGCTGCGAGGTGTGAGGCCTCACATTCCCGGGCGCCGTCTCGTCATCTCTTTCAGACGGTGGGCGGTGGGCGCACGCGGGGTGCGCATGCGCGCCGCCGGAGTGGAGAGGGAGTCGCATGAGGATCGCAGTCGCAGGGGGCACGGGAGTGGTGGGTCGGTATGCCGTCGAGGCGGCGCGGGATGCGGGCCACGACGTTGTCGTGCTCTCGCGTTCGGCCGGCGCTGACGTGATCACCGGTGCCGGACTCGCCGACGCGCTGCAGGGTGTGGATGCTGTCGTCGACGTCACGAACACGACCACCCTGTCGGCCGCGAAGGCGATCGGGTTCTTCGAGACGGCGACCAGGAACCTGCTCGCCGCAGAGCACGCCGCTGGTGTCGGGCATCATGTCGCGCTGTCGATCGTGGGGATCGACGGGATCGACTCCTCCTACTACGCGGGCAAGCTCGCGCAGGAGCGCGCGGTGGCTGCGGGCTCGGTGCCGTTCACCATCGCTCGGGCGGCGCAGTTCCACGAGTTCGCGGGACAGCTGCTGTCGGGGATGTCCGGGCCCGTGGCGGTCATGCCGAAGCTGCTGATGCGCCCCGTGGCGGCGCGCGAGGTCGGTGCGCATCTGGTGCGTGTCGCCTCGGGTGCGGCAGTGGGGCGTGCGCGCGATCTGGTCGGGCCGCGTGATGAGGTTCTCGTGGATGTGGCGAGGCGACAGCTGGCTTTCGACGGGGTGCGGCGGCGGGTGCTGGGGGTGCGGTTGCCCGGCGCGTACGGGAAAGGGCTCGCGTCGGGGTCGCTGCGCGGCGGGGCCGATGCTCTGCAGGGGGAGGTCACGTTCGACGAGTGGCTGGGCAGTGAGGATCACGCCCGTGGGGAGCAGGCATAGCCATCGATCGTATGGCGGCATACCGACCGAGATTCGAACATATCTTCTAAACTGGAGACATGCCGAATCCCCGTCTGTCTCCGATCCTCGCGGCCGTCGAGCGCCTCGGCGACGCATGGGCGGATGCCGAGAGAGGCTGCGATCTGTCTCGCCGCGAACTGCTCGATGCGCACCGTGCGGTGAGCCAGGCGCAGCGCTGCCTCGACGGGCTCCACGCAGAACTCGCCGCCGCGATCGCGCACGAATCACGACCGGAACTGGGCTCGGACGGGCTCGCGAAACAGCAGGGCTACCGGAGCGCGGCGACGATGATCGCAGCGACGACCGGCGGGGCGCCGGGAGACGCGAAGCGCCTCATCACGGTCGGTCAGGCTGCAGCGTCGCGCACCGACCTGCTGGGCGAGGTGCTGCCCGCGAAGTATCCCGTGTTGGCGGCAGCGCTCGCCGCGGGGGACATCTCTGTGGCTGCTGCGGCGCTCATCGTCAGCCTGCTCGAGCGTATCCGGCTCAAGGTGGGGTCGGCCCGGGTCGAAGAGGCCGAGCGTCTGCTCGTCGACCGGGCGGCAGGCATGTCCCTCGGCGACGTCGGCAAGCTGGTGTCCCGTGCCGAAGCCTGGCTCGACCCCGACGGCATCGCACCCAAAGAGCGCGAGGCTCGCGACCGTCGTTCCCTGACGATGTTCGAGCGCGATGGTTCGCTTCACCTCGTCCTGCAGACCGACATCGCATCGGGGGCGCCGATCAAGGCCGCGATCCAGGCATATGTGGCGGCTTCGTTTCAGTCGCGGATCACCGCGACAGACCCCGACGCGCCGGATGCCGATCGCCGTTCGGTCGCGATGATCCAGGCCGATGCGCTGACCGCCATCTGCGAGCACGCGATCGCCTGCGACAACGGCGGTATGCCTGCATCGGGTGCGACCGTGGTGGTGCGCGTGAACCTCGATCAGCTCACCTCAGGCGAGGGCAGCGCGACGATCGACGGCAGCGACCAGCCCGTAAGCGTCAGCACCTGCCGTCGGATGGCCGCGGGTGGCGGCATCATCCCCGTGGTCCTCGGATCAGTGGGGGAGATCCTGGACTGGGGCCGAGAGAAGCGGCTCTTCACTCGCGCACAGCGATTGGCGCTCGTCGAGCGAGACGGCGGATGCGTGATGTGCGGTCTCCCGCCGCAGATGACGAAGGCGCATCACATCAGGTGGTGGCAGCGAGACACCGGACCCACCGACCTGAACAACGGCGTGCTGCTGTGCGAGTCGTGTCACCACCGCATCCACGACAACGGGTGGGATATCCGCATCGACGGGGTCGGTCGCGCCGCGCGAGTGTGGCTCATCCCACCTCGGAGCATCGATCTCGAGAGGACGCCGCGCCTCGGAGGCAGGGCGCGCTATGACATCGCGGCCTGAGGCCGGTTCTGCAGCGCCCGTGTCAGACGTGCACGTCGGCGGGCGATTCCTCGCCCTCGTGGAAGTTCGGCTTCTTGCCGATCAGGCGACCGATTCCCAGGATGATCCCGACGATGATCAGGCCGGCGATCAGGCCGGCGATGGCCGAGAACAGGGTGTCGCCGATCCAGACGATGACCCCGCCGAGAGGCTCAAGAGCATGCTCGATGCCGTGCAGGATGTCGGCGCCGAAGTGCACCCCCACCTCACCGAGGTTCACGAGCAGCAGATGCCCACCGACCCACAACATCGCGACGGTGCCGAGGATGCTGATGAAGCGGAAGACCGCCGGCATCGATCGCACGATTCGCATGCCGGTGTGGCGCACGCGCTTCGAGGGGTTCTTCGCCATCTTCAGGCCGATGTCATCGATCTTCACGAGCAGCGCCACGGCGCCGTAGACGACGCCGGTCATGAGCAGCGCGATCACGGCGAGGATGGCGAGGGTGGTCCAGATGTCGAGACCGGCCTCGAGGTTCGCCAGCGAGATCAGCATGATCTCGGTCGACAGGATCAGGTCGGTCCGCACGGCACCCCAGACGAGCTTGTTCTCGTTGCGGTCGCTCTCGTCGGCGTGACCATGCTGCACACCGAACCACTCGAGCACCTTCTCGGCGCCCTCGAAGCAGAGGTACGCGCCACCCAGGATCAGCAGGTACGGCAGCACCCACGGCGCGAACGCTGTGAGAAGCAGTGCGATCGGAATGATGATCACGAACTTGTTGGCGAGAGATCCCAGAGCGATCTTCGCGACCACCGGCAGCTCGCGTGCGGGCGTGATGCCCTGAACGTACTGCGGGGTCACCGCGGCATCGTCGATCACGACGCCCGCGGCTTTCGCCGAGGCCTTCATCGCCGCGCTGAGGATGTCATCGACGACGGCGAGCAGTCCAACCGACATGTGCGTCTCCCTGTTGTGTATGTAGCGGAGCAACTCTATCGACTGCGCACAAACTCACAGCCCGCTCACAGTCCTGCGGGACCAAAACCGGCGTCCCCCTGGTTCTTCTCTATGACGCTGCAGCCAGCCGCGTCGGACAAGGAGTCAGATCATGTCGAACGAGTACAGCAAGACCCCCGGGGCCGTCAGCGACCTCACGCACCTGCAGTACGAGGTGACGCAGGAGGACGCCACCGAGCCGCCATTCCGCAACGCGTACTGGAACACCCACGACGACGGCATCTACGTCGACGTCGTCTCGGGCCAGCCGCTGTTCGCATCGACCGACAAGTTCGACAGCGGCACCGGATGGCCGAGCTTCACCAAGCCCATCGAAGCCGATGCCGTGACCACGCGCACCGACCGCAAGCTCTGGATGAAGCGCACCGAGGCGCGATCCACCGGCGCCGACAGCCACCTCGGGCACGTCTTCGACGACGGACCCCGCGACGCCGGCGGGCTCCGATACTGCATGAACTCGGCCGCCCTGCGGTTCATCCCGGCTGACAGCCTGGAAGATGAGGGGTACGGTCGCTACCGTCACCTCTTCCCCACCACCCCCACCTCTGAGGAGCAGTCATGACCGACAACGGAACCATCACCCGCACCCCCGGAGCTGAGACCGCCGTGCTCGCCGGCGGCTGCTTCTGGGGCATGGAAGACCTCATCCGCCGCCAGCCGGGCGTGCTCGACACGCGTGTCGGCTACACCGGTGGGCAGAACGACCACGCCACCTATCGCAATCACCCGGGTCACGCCGAGGCGGTCGAGATCGTCTTCGACCCCACCAAGACGACCTATCGCGACATCCTCGCGTTCTTCTTCCAGATCCACGACCCGTCGACCAAGGACCGTCAGGGCAACGACATCGGCTCGAGCTACCGCTCGGCGATCTTCCCGCTCAGCCCCGAACAGGAGGCCGTCGCGCGCGACACCATCGCCGACGTCGACGCCTCAGGCCTGTGGCCGGGCAAGGCCGTGACCACGATCGAGCCCGCGGGCCCCTTCTGGCAGGCCGAAGAGGAGCACCAGGATTACCTGATCAAGTACCCGAACGGCTACACCTGCCACTTCCCGCGCGCGGGATGGGTGCTGCCGAAGCGCGAGCAGAGCGCGACGGTCTGACCGGGTTCAGCTCTCCGACAGGAATGCCAACGCGGCTTCCTTGAAGGCGCGAGATCCCGGGGCGTTGAAGTGGTTGCGTTCCGGGATCTCGAAGAACCGCCCCTGTGGGGCAGCAGATGCCAGGGCCCGTGAGCCCTCGATGATCGCGTCCTTCGACCCTGTCGCGAACAGGATCGGGCTCGCCGGGGCGTTCGACGGATCGGGGTCGATCGTCCGTGACGACCGCATCCCCTCGGCCAGCGCCACCAGCGCGCCGAGGTCGTTGCCGGGCACGCGCTCGGTCAGTGTGATGTAGTTCTGCGTCGTCGGATCCGACACGGGCGTGCCGTCCGCCAGGTATGCGCGCACCTGATCGAGATCGAGCCGGGCGAGAGGGATGCCGTCGGGCACCCCGCCGAGCACGGCACGGCCGATCCGGTGCGGCAGGTCACGCACGACCTCCCAGCCGACCCGTGCTCCGAGCGAGTATCCGATGTACACGGCTTCGTCGACCAGGTACGTGTCCATGACCGTCTCGACATCGGTGGCCAGCGTGCGGATGCCATAGGCGTCGGCCTGATGCGGCTTCTCACTGAGGCCATGGCCGCGCTGGTCGAGCGCGAGCACCCGATACCCGGACTTGGTGAGCTCGCGGACCCACCCCGTGAGCACCCAGGTGTCACGGGCGCTCGACGCGAAACCGTGCACGATCACCGCCACCGGGGCGTCGAACTCGCCCCACGTGTACGTCGCGAGGCGAGTGCCATCGGCGGCATGCACCTGTTGCGGTTCGGGCATCTGGGTCAGGTCGGAGAGGGGAACAGCCACGGCATCCATTGTGCTCCCCTGATGAAGCCTGGATACGCCGAGACCCACCGGCCCCGAGGGGACGGTGGGTCTCGGTCGTCAGCGGATGCGACTCAGAAGCGAGCGCGCAGGGCGTCGCCGAGCGAGGCGTCGACGTTCGTCCAGTACTGGAAGAACCGCTCGCGGATCGCGTCGATCGTGATGCCCTGACCCTGGCCGGTCAGCGTCTCGAGGAAGCGCGCGCGCTGCTCGTCGTCGAAGACCGTGCGGTAGAGCGTGCCCGCCTGACCGAAGTCGTCGTCGTCGAGGTGCAGGGTCGCCGCGGCACGGATCAGCTCGCCATCCGACTCCCAGCTCGCCTCGATACCCGCGGCCGGGTCGGCCGTCGGGCCACCGGCAGGACCGTACGAGTTCGGCGTGTAGACGCGGTGCTCGGCCGGGTTGAACTTGTACTGCATCTGGCCCTCGTGCATGTAGTTGCGCACCTCGGCCGCGTGCGGCTGGTTGACCGGCAGCTGGTTGTAGTTCGCTCCGATGCGGTACCGCTGGGCGTCCGAGTAGGCGAACACGCGAGCCATGAGCATCTTGTCCGGCGAGATGCCGGTGCCGGGAACCTGGTTGCCGGGCGAGAAGGCGGCCTGCTCGATCTCGGCGAAGAAGTTCTGCGGGTTGCGGTCGAGCGTGAACGTGCCGACCTTGATGCGCGGGTAGTCCTTCTTCGACCAGGTCTTCGTCAGGTCGAACGGGTTGAAGCGGTAGGTCTTGCCCTCTTCGTAGGGCATGACCTGCACGTAGACATCCCACGAGGGGGCGTCGCCGCTCGCGATCGCGTCGAACAGGTCGCGACGGTAGTAGTCGGCATCCGACCCTGCGAGCTTCTCGGCCTCGTCGGCGCTCATCGCCTCGACGCCCTGCTTCGACAGGAAGTGATACTGCACCCAGAAGCGCTCGCCTGCGGCGTTGACCCACTGGTAGGTGTGCGAGCCGTAGCCGTTCATGTGGCGCCAGCTGCGCGGCAGGCCGCGGTCTCCCATCAGGTACGTGACCTGGTGGGCGGACTCGGGGGAGAGGGTCCAGAAGTCCCACTGCATGTCGGCGTCGCGCAGACCCGAGTCGCCGAGACGCTTCTGCGAGTGGATGAAGTCGGGGAACTTCATGGCGTCGCGCAGGAAGAAGGTCGGGGTGTTGTTGCCGACGATGTCGAGGTTGCCCTCGGGCGTGTAGAAGCGCAGCGCGAAGCCGCGCACGTCGCGCCAGGTGTCGGGCGAACCCTGCTCGCCGGCGACCGACGAGAAGCGCAGCAGCGTCTCGCTCTGAGCGCCGGGCTGGAAGGCCGCGGCGCGAGTGTACGCCGACACGTCCTCGGTGACGGTGAAGGTTCCGAAGGCCCCGCCGCCCTTGGCGTGGGGGTTGCGCTCCGGCACGCGCTCGCGGTTGAACGACGCGAGCTTCTCGACGAGGTAGCGGTCGTGCAGGACGGTGGGGCCGTCTGCTCCGACGGTGAGCGAGTGCGCGTCGCTCGCGACGGGAGTACCCGTCTGGGTGGTGGTCGATGGGTCGGTCATGTTCTTCTCCTTCTGCGCACAGGCACGACGATCACCCCGGGTGCCCGGGATCGGACGTCGGATGCTACTGCGCGGCGTTCTGG
This sequence comes from Microbacterium sp. AC035, assembly GCF_979258485.1. Taxonomy (NCBI): domain Bacteria; kingdom Bacillati; phylum Actinomycetota; class Actinomycetes; order Micrococcales; family Microbacteriaceae; genus Microbacterium; species Microbacterium sp. AC035. The sequence goes on along the minus strand of NZ_OZ409858.1, from coordinate 2,714,599 downwards.
CAACTGGGGCACAGGCCCCAGAAGGTCACTTCGGCTGTCTGGACGGTGAATCCCCCCGCCGAAGACGGGGTGAGGCACGGCGCTTCGCCGACGACGCAGTCCACATCGCCGATGGCGCCGCACTGGGTGCACACGATGTGGTGATGGTTGTCGTCGATGCGCCGTTCGTAGAGCGCCGCGGAGCCTGCCGGTTCGATCCGACGGAGCAGGCCCGCCGTCGTCAGGTCCGCGAGGATGTTGTGCACCGACTGGATCGACGTCGTCGGCAGCACTTCGGACACGGCGCGGAAGACCCGCTCCGCATCCGTGTGGGCCATGGATTCCAGTGCCTCGAGAACGGCGACGCGGCCCGCGGTCGCGCGCAGCCCGGCACCGCGAAGTGCCGAGTCGAGTTCTGTCTCCATGCCTCGACTCTACCGTTTATTTTGAGTAACTCAAAAGAATTGCGTGTCGGCCGCGCGGGTTGCATCCTGCACACGCGCACGTAGCGTGAAGGGATGTCTACGAGAAGAGCGGTGACAGTGGGACTGATCCTGATGGCGGGCGTCGCGCTCGCCGGATGCAGTGACGAACCCTCAGGGTCGGGCAAGGGATCCCCGTCGCCCTCCGCCTCGGCGTCGAGCCCCGCGTCGACCGCGACTCCGGACGCCAGTTCCGATGAAGCGCTGCTCCCCGTGCCTGTCGACGAGATCGCCGACTGGGCGAAGACAGCTGTCCCTGGCCCGGACGCCGACGGGTACATCTTCGGCTTCTCCGGATGGATGAGCGAGAACAGCTCCGCCAACGACGTGACGACCTTCACGTCACTCGCGCCGGGGTCGTACCAGGCTCAGTTCGCCTGCAGGGGGGACGGCACCATCACGCTCACGACCAGCGAACTGGACGAGGAATCTCCGTCGGAGCCGATCGTGTGCGCCGACGAGACGATCGCCTTCGACGTCACGACCGCTCGCACCGGAGTGCGATTCGAGCTCGCTCTCGAGGGCGCGCCCACCGTCCACGCGCTGTCGCTCGTCGCGACGCCCTGAGCACGCGGCCGTCTGGAGCCACTGACGCGGTCAGGACTCCGAGGGCACGAGGGGCAGCTCGAGCCCGTAGTTCCACGTCAGGATCGCCGGCTGCTCGCGGTAGAAGCTCAGCACCGACACCGATCCGGCATCCAGCGTGATCTGCGCGCCGAAGCGCGGAGCGAGCCGCAGGTAGACCGCGGTGAGGATGCGGAGGAAGTGGCCGTGCGCGACCAGCGCCACATCGCCCTCGGCGAGTGCGGGCAGGACTCGGGTGAGCACGCGGGATGCGCGGGCCGCGACCTCCTCGACGGTCTCGCCCGGCGTCGCACCGCGGATCACTCCGTGGGTGAACGCGCTCCAGTCGTAGCCGAGCTCCTCGCGGATGTCCTTCGTCGTGCGACCCTCGTATCCGCCGTAGTCCCACTCGACGAGCAGCGGATCGACCTCGGCGTGGAGTCCGGCGAGCTCGGCCGTGCGCCGGGCGCGTTCGAGGGGCGAGCACAGCACGAGCGAGAAGTCGTAGTCCGCGACCAGCTGTCCGGCGCCGCGGGCGAGGTCCTCGCCCCGCGCCGTGAGCGGGATGTCCGTGAGACCCGTGTGCAGGCCGGCCCTCGACCACTCGGTCTCGCCGTGCCGCAGCAGCACGAGCTTTCCCGAGGGGTTGTCGGGCGCGGGGCGGTCGGGCAGCTGGTCGTACAGGGGGAGCGCAGGCACACCGCAACCGTAGTCCGACGTCGGGGGCCCGGTCACCGGGTGATCGTGAATCCTCCGCCGCGCACCCGCACCTTCCCGCTGCCCACGGCCTGGCCGCGCTGCGATCCGTCTGCCTCGTAGGCCCGTCCGGAGCCTGGTGCGAGCGCAGCGACCCACTGATCCCGGCGGGTCCCGTTCGCATAGAGCACCGCCGCGCCGGAGGTCGTCGAGTACACCGCGTTCGCGACGGCCGGCTGGATCACCAGAGCATCGAGCCGCAGGTCGCCGGTGCTCGTGCAGCGCACGGTCACGGTCTCGGCGGGCAGGTCGCCACCGAGCAGCTGCGGCACCAGCATCCCGTCAGCCTCGGTGAGGCCACGATCGCCGGTGCCACCCGCGGGCGTGCGAGTGCTCCACACACGCCGGCGGCCGCGGAACACCTCCCACACCGCTTCGCCCGCATCTGCCGCCTGTCTCCAGACGAGACCATGCAGGATGCCGGAGGCCTCGGTCACGTCGAACTCGACGGATTCGCCCGAGGGAACCCGCACGTACGCGCCACCCGAGAGGTTGCCCTCGCCGATCCACGCGCCGCCCTCGGGGCGCACGACCACGCAGCCCGCCGAGAGCCGAGCGTTCTCGGCATCGATCACCCGCAGCCCCGAGAACGACGACAGTCCGGTGATCGACGTCGCGATCCGGGCGATGTCCCGGTTCGCATCGAGCAGCAGCATCGTGAGGAGACCGTGGATCGTCGATTCCGCACCGGAGTTGCGATTCACCCGTCCGTCGGTCTCGACGCCGTCAAACGTCACGCCGGTGGCGGGGTCGTAGACCGGGATGCCTGCGGTGTTCGCGCCGAAGAACCACCCGGCGGCGAGGCCCGCGAGCACGCGCAGCCCTTCACCGCCGACGGATGCCGCCTGCACTGCCGCCGCGACGCGACCATGCGCGCCGTACGCGATCTGGGCCTCGGCCGGTAGCGGCGCCCACGCGTTGTGCGGTCCGCCTGAGGCGAGCACCTGCGGGGTGAAGGTGCCGGCATCCGCGATGGCCGCGGCCTTCCACTCTCGATGTCGCAGCAGCGCACCGGCGCGAGCGAGAGCCTCGGGTGCGGCTGCACCCCACGCGTGCCAGAACCCGAGCGAACCGGTCCACGGCAGCACGGCACCGAACGGCCAGCCCTTCGCGGGATCGGTGGCCATCGCCGCCACCCCTTCGCCATATGTCTGCAGGGCCGCGCGACTCCGTGCGTCTCCTGCTTCGGTCGCGGCGGCGAGTCCGAGCATGGCCTCGGCCGTGGCATCCGCGCCGCCGGCGATCAACCAGGCGGGCAGGTCGCGTCCGTCGCTGCGCACCCACTGCCCGGCGCGCGACAGCGACTCGCGACCGAGCGCATCGAGAGCCAGATGCAGCCGCGAGAGCAGGAAGGCCGCGAACTCCGCATCCTCCCGGCGGAACGCGGCATAGCCCTCGCCGAACGCCCACACCGTGCGCGCCAGCCAATACGACTCGGCGGAGTCCGACGGGTCAGGCAGCTCGACGGGGATCGCACTCGGGTTCAGCGTGCCGTCCTCCTGCTGCCACAGCACCACACGGCCGGCATTCGGACCGCTCGTCGTCTGCAAGAAGGCCAGCGACCGCAGCACATCCCGCGCCTCGTCACGGCTCTGCACGTCGCCCGTCGCCTTCCACGCGCGCAGGAACACGATCGCGGCTCGCGCGATGTCATCCGCGTTGTAGGCACCCTGCGTCCAGTACCCGGTCACGGCGTCGCGCGTGCCGCCACCCACCGGGCGGAATCCTCCCGCGCCGTCGGTGTCGGCATACGTCCACGGCGCGAGCACGCGCGGTGACGCCTCGATGCCGAACGTGGTGTGCGTGGCGCTCGCCACGACGGGCACCTCCGCGAGCAGAAAGCGCAGGTGTGCGAGGTTCGTGAGTCGCGCACCGGCACCCGCGCCCGCACCGACACCCAGGCCCGAGGGCAGAGACCCGAGAGGCAGACCGGCAGTGGATGCCGAGGCGTGAGCTCCGGCCGGATCGAGCGGGAGCAGTGCGAGTGCGGAGGTCGTAGCGGCAGCGGTCAGGAACGTGCGACGCGAGATGCCCATGTCATCACTCCTCGCCGGCATCTCGCAGTGCACGACCCCACGGCTGGGCGGGGTCGTGGATGGCGACGGCCAGCGTCGTGTCGGACTGCCCGTAGTACGCGAACCATCTGTCCTGGAACTTCACGAGTCCTTCGACGAAGGTCACGTTCGACACCAGACCGTGCATGTCCTCGAAGGTCTGAGGCCGCAGCCACGGCTCCTGCAGGCGCGCGATGACCTTCGTCGGCTCATCGGGGTCGATCGCGATCTGCCCGCAGCGGTAGTCGACGTCGACCGAGCCGTCGTCGTGCACGACCCGGGTCGCCCCGTTCGTGAGGAACACGAGAAGGCCGTTGTCGGCGAGCACGGGCGAGGTGCCGATCTCGACGAGCGCCTCATCCCAGGTGCCGGGAGTCGGCGAGTACATCGGCTCGGTGTCGGGGGTGCCCGGCGTCCAGTGGATGAGGTCGTCGCTGGTCGCCCAGTAGATCGCGCCCTCACCGAAGTACATCCACCATTTGCCGTGCATCATCGTGGGCACGATGACCCCGGCCTTCGACCAGTTGAATCCGCGTGGGTCCATGGTCTTGAACGTGTCGAAGTCGTCGAACAGCGGGCCGTGCTTGGTCCAGGTGCGCAGGTCGGTCGAGGTGGCGAGACACAGCTGGGCGCTCCGCCGATCCCACCCCGTGTAGGTGAGGTAGTAGGTGCCGTCGATCAGCGCGATGCGTGGATCCTCGCATCCGAACCGCTCGTAGTCCTCGGAGGGGGAGAGGATCGGAGCGTCCTCCCTGGTGAAGTTCAGGCCGTCGCTCGATCGAGCGATGCCGATGTGCGACACGATGTCGTCTGCGTGCGCGCGGTAGAGCAGCACGACCTCGTCGCCGTCGACGAGCGCGGCCGGGTTGTAGAGGTTGGCCGACTCCCAGCTGTCGCCTTTCGGGCGCAGGATGGGGTTGCCCTCGTAGGGGACGAACGGGCCGAGGGGGAAGGATGCTCCGGTGAACATGGGGGTCCTTTCGGGATTCTGGGGAGGGAGCGACTAGCCCTTGACGGCCGCGCCGAGGTCGGTGGCTCGGAAGAAGCGCTGGAAGACGATGAACAGGATCACCACGGGGAACGCCAGTGCCGTGGCACCCGCGAGGATCGCGCCGTTGGGGTTCGCCGTCGACTGCGCGACGTTCGAGATGTAGTTGGCGAGAGACACGGCGAGCGGCTGCAGCGACGCGTCCTTCGTGATGAGGAACGGCCAGAGGAACTCGTTCCACGGGCCGATGAAGGTGACCAGCACGACGGTCACGAGCACCGGCTTGATCAGCGGGATCGCGACGGAGGTCAGCAGTCGGATCTCGCCGGCGCCGTCGATGCGCGCGGCCTCGAAGATCTCCACAGGCAGCGCCTTGAAGAACTGCACGAAGATGAACACCGCCGTCGTGTTGATGAGGAACGGCAGGATCATGCCCATGTACGAGTCGCCGAGCCCGTAGTTGCGGGTGATCTGCACGTAGAGCGGGATCATCAGCAGCTGGAAGGGCACCATCTGCACGAGCAGCATGAGCACCCAGATGACGCCTCGGCCGCGGAAGTCGAGTCGCGCGATCGCATACCCGGCGAGCAGGCCGAACACCACGGTGCCCAGCAGCACTCCGGCTGTGAAGATCAGCGAATTGAGCAGGGAGCCCGCGAGGTCGATGCGGGAGTCGATCGCGACGAAGTTGTCGACCGTCCATCCGCTCGTCGGGAAGAGCTCGTTCGGCGAGTTCGTCGGGTTCTCCTGGAACGCGCCGACCAGCATGAAGTAGAACGGGAAGGCGAAGCCGATGGCCGCGACCGTGAGCAGGATCAGACTCAGGATGCGGGGCAGTGAACGCTGGCGTCTCATGGTCATCGCTCCCTGGTTGCGCGGTTGGCGGCGAGCGACAGCATGCCGACCAGGATCACGAGGATCATGCCGATCGCTGCCGCGGTGTCGGGATTCTGCTGCTGGATGCCCAGCTGATAGATCAGCAGCACGGGTGTCGAGGAGGCGCCGTCGGGGCCGCCGCCGTTCGTCAGCAGGTACGGCTCGGTGAAGAGGTTGGCACCGGTGATGATCGACAGGATCAGCACGAGCGTGGTGGCGCTGCGCACGCCGGGCACGGTGACGTTCCAGAAGCGCGAGAAGGCTCCGGCGCCGTCGGTCTCGGCCGATTCGTAGAGCTCTTTCGGAACGTTCTGCAGCGCTGCGAGGTACAGCAGGATGTAGAACCCCAGCTGCTTCCAGGTCACATACAGAGCGATCATCGGCATTGCGAGGCCGCTGTTCACCAGCCACGACGGATCGGGGGCGAGCGGCCCGAGGATGGTGTTGATCAGGCCGTTGCCGGAGAACAGCAGCATCCAGACTCCGACGAGCGAGACGCTGGCCGTCAGGTACGGCACGTAGAACGCCACCCGGTAGGCGGCGACCCAGCGGATGCCGGTGTTCAGCGCTGCCGCGAGCACGAGCGAGAGCACGGCGGTGAGCGGCACGTTGATGACGAGGAAGATCAGGGTGTTGCGGAACGAACCGAGCACTCTCGGGTCGGTGAGCACGGTCACGAAGTTGTCGAAGCCCACGAACGGTCGCTCGACCTCGACGTTGGGGGCGGTGAAGAAGTAGTCGTGGAAGGCGATGTAGACCGCGAATCCCAGCGGGAACGCGAAGATCGCCAGCACGAAGACCAGGTACGGCAGGGCGAACAGGCCGCCGATCGGTTGCGCACCCAGGAGTCGGGTGCGCAACCGCGCCCTCGGTGGCCGGCCCGCGGACGGGGCCGGGGCTGCAGTGCCCCCGGCCACGTCCGCGACGGCGTCGTCTCGGAGCGTCATGACGGGCTCATCACTCGGCGACGAGGTCGTCGATCTTCGTCGTGGCGTTCTTCAGGAAGTCGTCGACCGACTCCTTGCCGAAGATCACGGCGGCGGAGTACTCGTCGCGGAACGCCTGCCAGGCCTCCACGGAGTTCGGGATGCTGGGCACATCGGCCGTCGCCTCGGCCTGCTCGGCGAACGCCACGTAGTTCGGGTTCGCGTCGAAGTAGTCGGAGTAGGTCTCGGTGAGGTCGGTGCGCATCGGCATCTGGCCGGTCGCCTCGAGCAGCTGGCCGTCGCTCTCGACGCTCGTCGAGAACTTCAGGAACTCCCACGCGGTGCCCTGGTTCTCGCACGCGGTGAACATCGACACGCTCTTCGAGTCGGCGAAGGTGGTCGGGTTCTCGCGGCCGTCGCTCGTCGGCACGGGCATGAACCCGACGTCCACGGTCTCGGCGTACGACGGGATGGCCCACGGACCGGCGAGCTGCATCGCGGTCGTGCCGGCCGACATCGCGTCATCGGTCGAGGCCTCGTTGGGCGAGAGCTTCTCGTCGTAGAAGGTCTTCCAGAACTCGGCGACCTCGCGCCCGGCATCCGAGTCGACCGTCGCCTTGCCGTCTTCGACCAGCATCGTGCCGTCTGTCTCGGCGAGGTAGAGCGGGTAGAAGTCGAACCACGGCTGGTAGAACTCGCTCGTCGGCGCCGGCCAGATCGCGCTCTGCACCCCGGATTCGACGATCGCCCGCGAGCCGGCGAGGAAGTCGTCGTACGACGCCATCTGGGGGTCTTCGGGGTCGATGCCTGCGGCCTCGAAGAGCGCCTTGTTGTACATGACCATCACCGGGTTCGACTTCCACGGCAGCTGGTAGAAGCTGCCGTCGGTCGCATACGACTCGACGTCGCCGCCGCGCTCGCTGATGTAGTCGCTGCCGCCCTCCATCGTGTTGAGGTCGACGAGGCCACCCTGCTTGACCCAGCCCGACACGGCGGCCGGAGCCACGTTGTAGACGAGGCACGGGGCGGTGCCGGCGGTGATGGCCGCGGTGATCGCCTCTTCCGACGATGAGCCGGCGGGGATCTCCTGGGCGTTGACCTTCTCGTCGGGGTGCTCGGCGTTCCAGGCGTCGACGACGGCGGTGCCCCAGGCGACCTCCTGCTCGTTGTTCGACAGCCAGATGTCGATGGAGCCGGTGCCTTCGGCCGAGGCGTCGCCGCCTCCGCCTCCGCTCGAGCATCCGGTGGCGACGAGCGCGACGGCTCCCAAGAGCGCTGCTGCGCGGATCTTCTTCTTCATGTTGTCCTCCTTGACGCGATGGTTCGGGTGATCGTCTAGCGGGCTGTGCTCTCCCGGAAGTGCACGACGTTGCAGTCAACGACCTCTGTGCGCGGCTCGGCGCCGAGGATGTCGGCCTGCAGCAGGCGGGCGGCCGCGCGACCTCGCGCGGCCGGGCCCGACGAGACGCTCGTGAGTGCGGGGGAGAGGTGAGCCGACAGGTGGTCGTCATCGAAGCCGGCGATCGCGAGATCGCGGGGGATGCTGAGGCCGCTCGACCGTGCGAACGACAGCCCGGCGATCGCCATGGTGTCGTTCGAATACAGGATGGCCGTCGGGCGATCGGGCAGCGCGAGCAGCTCGGCGGTGCGCGCTCGTCCGCTGGCGGCGGTGAAGTCGCCCTCGCGCAGCAGGGTGTCGCCACCGACGGCGTCGATGTAGGCGTCAGCGCGCACTCGCGAGTGCACGTAGTCGAGCGGTCCTGAGACGTGGGCGATGCGTTCGTGCCCCTCGGCGCGCAGGCGGGCGATGATCTCGCGCACGGGTGCGTCGTCGTCGGTGCGCACGCACGAGAACCGAGTCGGCTGCTCGTAGGCGCCGACCAGGACCGACGGCAGGTCGAGTTCTTCGAGCAGCGGCACGCGCCAGTCCTCGTTGCGCAGATCGAGCAGCAGGGCGCCATCGGCCCGGCCGTGGCTGAGCGACCGATACGCCCGCTCTTCGGCCGCCCGATCGGGAACGACCTGCAGGATCAGGGCCGTCTCGGTCTCGGCAAGCACCGATTCGACGCCCGCGATGAACGCGGGGAAGAACGAGTCGTTGGCGATGACCTCGGGGTCGCGGGCCAGCACCACGGCGATCGCATTGGCCTTCTGCGTGGCCAGTGCGCGGGCGCTCTGGCTCGGCACCCAGTTCAGCTTCTCTGCGGCCGCGAGCACTTTGGCCCTGGTGTCGTCGGAGATGGGCCGCTTGCCGCTCATCGCATGCGAGACGGTGGCCTTGGTGACGCCGGCCTCGCGGGCGACGTCGGCGATCGTCGTGCGGCTCATGCCACCTCCTCGTGGAATGTCGATGGGTCTGCAGCCGCGTCAGGCGGTTTAACCGGTTTGACGACTGCGGGTGATGCGAGTGTAAACCGGTTTGACGATGCGGGTCAAGAGGTTCGGCTCGACGGCATCCGAGGTCGAGATGCCGCGCTGTCCCGAGTCAGACGAAGGTGACCGTCTGCTGCAGCCGTGTGCGCACGTCGAACAGCTCGTTGCCGCCGATCGCGCGTGCGCCGGGGACTCCCTGGCGCAGCACCATCGAGAGCGCGCTGCTCCGCACGACGACGACGGGAACGCCGCGGCTGCTGCCCAACGGCGTGACGGCCTGGGCCAGATCGTCGTCGGGGAGCACCAGGATGAGTCCGCCGAACTTCACGCGGGCGGCCTTGGCGACGGTGCGCATGCGCGCGAGAGCCGCGGTGACGGGTGCGCGGGTGCCGAGGCTCGGGCCGGTGATCTCGCCTCGCCGGAAGCCCACCACTCCGCCGAAGTCCTCCGACATGATGCCGTAGAGGCCGGACGGGCTGAGCACGACATGGTCGAGCTTGTCGTCGGCATCCGCTCCTGTGGCTACGTCGTGCCACACGGTGAAGCCCATGCCGAGCGCGCTCACCGTGCGGGCGGTCGCCTCTTCGGCGAGGGCATCGGCGAGCAGGCGTCGAAGGTCGCGCGGGGCCGAGCGCACGAGCGCGGGATCGTAGGGGTCGGGCACCTCGACGCCACGGCCCGCCCACTCGCGGATGAGCATCAGGTAGCGCTCGCGGCGCCACCCACCGGGATGCCCGTACGAGCGAGCGCGAGGGCGCGTATCCGTCCTCGTCGCGGTCTGCGGGCGCCAGCCGTTCCACTCCGGTTCGGCGGGGATGCCGGGGTGCGCACCGGAGCGGCGGTCATAGGCGGCGCGGCCCTCGGGCGTGCCGATCAGATCCCACGCGCGCTGCACCTGGATGAACACCGCGGAGTCTCCGCCGGTGTCCGGGTGGGTCTGGCGCAGCCGAAGGCGATACGCGCGCCGCAGCTCACCGTCGTCGACCGACGGGTCCACACCGAGGATCTCGTAGGCAGAAGCCGAGAGCGGGCTGTCGAACATCGCTCTCCTTCCGAGATCGCGGCATCCAGAATATCCGGATGCTGTTGTGGATCAGCCGGGGGTGCCTGCCGGGGTCAGGCCGGCACGTCGACGATGCGCTCGACGCCGATCACCGGCGCGACGGAACCGGCGGATGCAGCGGCGAGGTCATCGGCGAGGCGGGCGAGCTCATCCCCGGGCACCCACAGCTCGAGCGTCGCCACCGCGGCATAGCGGGGCTCGCCGAGAGTCGCGCCATGGTGGCCCGCCCAGTCGCGGAGGAGGTTGTCGAAACGACCGGCATCAGCGTGCGCGACGTCGATCGTCACCTGTGTGAGCGACTGCCGGTGCACGAGGGCGGCATGATCGAGAGCCTCGGACACCGCCGAGGAGTAAGCGCGCACGAGTCCGCCGGCGCCGAGCTTCACGCCGCCGAAGTAGCGGGTGACGACAGCCACGACGTCGGTCAGCTCCCGCCGACGCAGCACCTCGAGCATCGGCACTCCCGCGGTGCCCGAGGGTTCGCCGTCATCAGACGACCGCGCCTGATCGCCGAGCAGCCCGGTGACCATCGCGCTGCAGTTGTGTCGCGCATCCCACCACTTCTTGCGCAGGCGGGAGATCACGGCGTCCGCGTCGTCGACCGAGCCGACGGGTTCGACCGTCGCGATGAACCGCGACTTCTTGATGACGATCTCGTGCTCCACAGGGGCGGCGATCGTGGCCGGGTAGCTGCGGGGCGGAGTCATCCGCCTCAGACTACCCAGCGCCGACGCCTGCTCAACGGTCCACGAACGACATCTGCTGCGGGTTGTACCGGTCTCCCTGCACGCCGACACGCTGGGCGAGCTGATCGAGATCGGCGACCTCGTCGGCCGACAGTGCCACAGCGGTCGCACCTGCGTTCTCGGCGATGCGAGAGGTGCGGCGGGTTCCGGGGATCGGCACGATCCACGGTTCCCGGGCGAGCAGCCAGGCGAGGGCGATCTGACCGGGCGAGGCGTCCTTCGCTGCGGCGAGCGAGGCGACATGAGCGACCAGGGCCTCATTGGCGGCGCGGTTCTCTTCGCTGAAACGCGGGATCGTGCCGCGGATGTCGCCCTCCGCGAATGAGGTGCTGCGGTCGACGGTTCCGGTGAGGAAGCCTTTGCCGAGCGGGCTGAACGGCACGAACCCGATGCCGAGTTCGCCGAGCACCGGCAGCACCTCTGCCTCAGGGTCGCGGGTCCACAGCGAGTACTCGCTCTGCAGCGCCGTGACCGGCTGCACCGCGTGCGCGCGGCGGATGGTCGACGCCGAGGCTTCTGACAGCCCGAAGTGCCGCACCTTGCCCTCGGCGATGAGCTCTGCCACTGTGCCGGCGACGTCTTCGATCGGCACGTCCGGGTCGACACGGTGCGGGTAGAAGAGGTCGATCACGTCGGTGCGCAGGCGCCGGAGCGACTCCTCGGCGACGCGACGGATCTGCTCTGGCCGGCTGTCGAGTCCGACGCTCTTGCCGTCTTCGATGCGCCAGCCGAACTTCGTCGCGATGACGACCTGGTCGCGGATCGGCTCCAGAGCCTCGCCGACCAGCTCCTCGTTCACATAGGGGCCGTAGACCTCCGCGGTGTCGAAGAAGGTGACGCCGAGGTCGAGGGCCGACCTCAGCACGCCGATCATCTCGTCGCGGGTGCCCGGGTTCGGCCCGTAGCTCTGCGACATTCCCATGCAGCCGAGACCGACTGCCGAGACCTCGAGGCCCTGTCCGAGTGTGCGAGTGTGCATCAGATGTCCTTTCGTCAGGCCCGACGCTACGCGCGCCGGCGACGATGAGGGAGGGGCTGTCGGAACCCCTCTCAGTCGACTCGGGCTACTCGGCCGCCTCGTCTCGCAGGTACGCGATGTGCGCCGCGTGGCGGCTCAGGTGATTCTGCGACCTGCGCACGAACAGCCAGGCGACGAGCAGCAGCACGAACCAGATCGGCGTCACGAGCAGCGCGGTGAGGGTGTCGGGCTGCGTCGTGAGCGCCCAGAGGATGAACACGAAGAACGCGAGCACCACGTAGACCATGAAGATGCCGCCCGGCATCCGGAACTTCGACGCTGCCACCTTCTCCGGCCGCCGACGGCGGTAGACGAGGTAGCTGCACAGGAAGATCGTCCACACGAACATGAAGCACACGGCCGAGACCGTGGTCACCATGTCGAAGGCGGTGCCGATGTCCTTGCCCGCGTAGAGCAGCACGACGCCCGAGAGCAGCAGGATGCACGACAGGAACAGTGCGTTCTGCGGCACTCGGCGCTTCGACAGGCGGCCGAAGAGTCGGGGCGCATCGCCGTCCTGCGCGAGCCCGAACACCATACGCGAGGTGGAGTAGATGCCCGAGTTGGCGCTCGACATGGCCGAGGTCAGCACGACCAGGTTCACGACGGTCGCGGCGATGCCGAGACCCGCGAGGGCGAACATCGCGATGAACGGGCTCTCGCCCGCGACGTACTCGGTCCACGGGGTGACAGCCATCAGGATGATGAGCGCGCCCACGTAGAAGAGCAGGATGCGGATCGGGATCGCGTTGATGGCCTTGGGCAGGTTCTTCTCGGGGTCCTTGGTCTCGGCCGCGGCGGTGCCGACGAGCTCGACGCCGACGAACGCGAACACGGCGATCTGGAATCCGGCGACGAAGCCCATGAAGCCATGGGGGAACATGCCGCCGTGGTCCCACAGGTTGCTGAAGCTGGCGGTTCCCGCATCGTGCTGGAAGCCCGTGAAGATCATCACGAGACCCGTGACGATGAGCGCGACGATCGCGATGATCTTGATGAGCGCGAACCAGAACTCCATCTCGCCGAAGGCGGCGACGGTGGGCAGGTTGAGTGCGAGCAGGATGACGATCACGAGGACGCCCGGGATCCACAACGGGATGCCGGGGATCAGCGCATCCGAGTATCCGGCGATCGCGATCACGTCGGCGACACCGGTGACGACCCAGCAGAACCAGTAGGTCCACCCGGTGAAGAAGCCGGCCCACGGGCCGAGCAGGTCGCTCGCGAAGTCGCTGAACGACTTGTACTTGAGGTTCGAGAGCAGCAGCTCGCCCATCGCCCGCATGACGAAGAACAGCATGAAGCCGATGATCATGTAGACGAAGATGACCGAGGGGCCGGCGACCGAGATCGTCTTGCCGCTGCCCATGAACAGGCCTGTGCCGATCGCTCCGCCGATCGCGAGCAGCTGGATGTGGCGGTTGCTCAGAGCCCTCTTCAGGTGCTGGTCGTCGCCGTCGACGGTGCCGTCCTCTCCGACGGATCCCCGTGTTCTCTCTGTCGTCATCGCTCGAACCTCCGGTGTCGGGTGCCGCGTCCCGCTGCGGCATCCTTCCGACCGTAATGGCCGATCGGGGATGGCAGCTAACCGAATCGATTCGATATCCTGGTTCGACCCCCGATCATCCCCCAGTTCTGCGAGCCGCTCCCATCATGGCCACCTCTCTCACCACGGGCCGCCCGTGGCGTGTCATCCTGTCGTTCTCGATCCCCCTGCTGCTCGGCAACGTCGTGCAGCAGATGTACCAGTTCGCCGATGCCGTCGTCGTCGGCCGGCATCTCGGCGTCGAATCCCTCGCCGCGGTCGGCGCGACCGGCAGCCTGCTGTTCCTGCTGATCGGCTTCGCCTGGGGCCTGACCAGCGGTTTCGCGATTCCGATCGCGCAGGCGTTCGGCGCGGGCGACGGCGCGGCAGTGCGCCGTTCGGTCGCGACGGGCGTGATCCTGACCGGCATCACGAGCGTGGTGCTCACGATCGTCGCGCCGCTGATCGCCGCGCCCACGCTCGCCCTGCTGCAGACGCCGGCCGAGCTCATGCCGGAGGCGACGGTCTTCACGCAGATCAGCTTCATCGGCGCCAGCGCGACGATGTTCTTCAACTACCTCTCCGCGATCATCCGCGCGATCGGCGACTCGCGTACGCCGCTGATCTTCCTCACGGTGTCGTGTGCGCTCAATGTCGGCCTCGTGGTCCTCATGGTCGGACCGCTCGACTGGGGCGTGGGCGGCGCGGCGCTCGCGACCGTCGTGGCCCAGGCCGTATCGGTCGCGCTGTGCCTCGAGTTCGTGCGCCGCCGACTGCCGATGCTGCACCTGCGTCGTGCCGACTGGCGCATCACCCGCGACGACTTCAGGGAGCACCTGCGTCTCGGGCTGCCGATGGGGTTCCAGGCGTCGATCATCGCGATCGGCACGCTCGTCGTTCAGGTGGCGCTCAACACGCTCGGCTCCGAGGCCGTCGCCGCCTACACGACGGCGTCGCGCGTCGACGGTCTCGCCGTGGCGTTCCTCTCGTCGCTCGGCCTTGCCTCGTCGATGTACACGGCGCAGAACCTGGGAGGGCGTCGCCCCGACCGCATCCGCCGCGGTGTCGTCGAGGGCACCTGGATGGCGATCGCCGCCGGCATCGCGCTCGGTGTCGTCATCATCGCGTTCGGCGCGCCCCTGGTGCGGCTGTTCGTCGGCGACGGTGCCGCCGCGGATGACGTCGTCGAACTCGCGCACCTCATGCTGATCATCAACGGATGCGGCTACTGGGCGCTCGGCGTGCTGTTCGTGCTGCGCGGTGCGCTGCAGGGCCTCGGGTACACCCTCGTGCCGACGGTCACCGGTGTGATCGAGCTGGTGATGCGCGTGGGCGCCGCCATCGTGCTCGGCGCGATGATCGGCTTCGAGGGCGTCGCGCTCAGCAACCCTCTCGCCTGGCTCGGTGCGATCGTGCTGCTGGTGCCGGCCTATGTGCGCGCTCACCGGTCGCTCGCCCGCATGCCCATCGACCCGATCGAGGCCACCGAGACCTCGGCGATGGCGATCATCGGGCCTACCGACGGCTCGATGGTCGTCGATGCGGTCGTCACCCAGCCGGTGCGGGTGGTGAAGACGTCGCGTTTCGCGCGGTTGACGCGCCGCTGAACAGCTCGTCACGGTTGCAGAACATCATCCTTGAGATGGATGCCCGGCATGCCGACACTTCGTAATGTTGGTCATGCGGAGATTCCGCGGACCGGGGGGTCGTGATGACATCGTCAAGGGTGGCAAGCGAACTGGCATCGATTCTGGTGCCGATCGGAGTGGCGGGGGCCGTGCTCGCAGCGCTGTGCGCGCTGGTCGCAGGAGTCGCGATCATGCGCGGAGCGGCTGGTCTCGCCGGCGGAGCGGTGGGCCTGTGGATTCCGAGCGCGATGCTCAGCTCCACGGCGTCGTTCGCCAATCAGTGGACGCCGCTGCTGGTGTCCGGCATCGTGCTCGTCGCGATGCTGGTGATCGGAGGCGTCGTGCGAGGGATCGTCAACGCCGGTGAGCCGGCACGTGAATCCGCCCGAGCCGCACGCGTTCAGGCGCTCATCGATGCGCCGGAGCCTATTGCCGTGCCGCGCGGTGCGAAAGCGCCGAGCACGGGCAGCCAGCCCGCACTCGCAGGCTGAGGCCCGGTCACCGGTAGTCGCGGTCGCGGTGCTGTCCGGCCTCATCACCCGAGGTCACGCGGTCGGCCTCTCTGGCGCGCAGCTCGACGCGGCGGATCTTTCCCGAGATCGTCTTGGGCAGCTCGGGAACGAACTCGATGATCCGCACCCACAGGTGCGACGACAGCCGGTCGTGGGCGTACGCGAAGATCGATCGGGCGGCGTCTGCTTCGGCGTCGACCGCGTCAGGGCGCAGGCACACGTAGGCCTTCGGAACCGAGAGTCGGGTGGGGTCGGGACTCGGGATCACCGCCGCCTCGATCACGAGGTCGTGCTCCAGCAGCACCGACTCGAGCTCGAACGGCGAGATCTTGTAGTCGGAGGCTTTGAACACATCGTCTGCGCGCCCGATGTACGTGAGATACCCGTCGGCATCCCGCTGAGCGATGTCACCGGTGTGGTGATAGCCGCCGACGCGGGACTCGGCGGTCTTGACCGGGTCGTCGTAGTATCCGGCCATGAGTCCGACCGGAGGGTCGGCGAGGTCGAGCGCGATCTCGCCCTCGTGCTCGGCGATCTCTCCGGTGGCGGGGTCGAGCAGCACGACGGGATATCCCGGCAGCGGGCGCCCCATGGATCCGACCTTGACGACCTGACCGGGGGAGTTGCCGACGCAGGCCGTCATCTCGGTCTGGCCGAAGCCGTCGCGGATCGTGCCGCCCCAGGCCTCGCGGACCCGGTCGATGACCTCGGGGTTCAGTGGCTCGCCGGCTCCGACCAGTTCGCGCGGCGGGTGGGTGAGTCGCGCGAGGTCGGCCTGGATCAGCATCCGCCACACCGTGGGCGGCGCGCAGAACGTCGAGACGTGGTGCGTGTCCATGACCTGCATCAGGGTGTTCGCGTCGAACCGGTCGTAGTTGTAGACGAACACCGTGGCCTCGGCGAGGAACGGCGAGTAGAAGCTCGACCAGGCGTGCTTCGCCCACCCGGGAGACGAGATGTTGAGATGCACGTCATCGGGTCGCACACCCAGCCACCACATGGTCGACAGGTGTCCGATCGGATACGAGACGTGCGTGTGCTGCACGAGCTTCGGGCGATTGGTCGTGCCACTGGTGAAGTAGAGCAGGGCCGTGTCGTCGGCGGGTGTCGCGGCATCCGGCACGAATGTCGTCGGCGCGTCGGCCGAGTCGTCGAAGCGCGTCCACTCGGAGGGGATTCCGTCGCCCACCCCGATGCGCAGCACGTCGGCGTCGATGTCGGCGATGCGCTCGGAGAGGCTGCCGAGCGTGACGATCGCGCGGGCCCGACCGTGCTCGACGCGATAGGCCAGATCGGATGCCGAGAGCAGGGTCGAGGTCGGGATCGACACCGCGCCGACCTTGGTGATGGCGAGCATCACCTCCCACAGCTCGATGGTGTTGCCGAGCATCACGATGACGTGGTCGCCTCGTCGGATGCCGAGACCGGTCAGCCAGGCCGCGACCTGGTCCGAGCGGGCCGACAGCTGGCCGTACGTCCATGATTCGAGGCTGAGGTCGGCCGAGACGATCTGCACGGCCGGGCGGTCGGGCGTCTCGGCGGCGACGACGTCGAACCACTCGAGCGCGAAGTTGAACTCGGTCGGCGTCGGCCAGACGAACCCTTCGCGCGCCGCGGCGTAGTCCGTCGCATTCGCGAACAGGAAGTCGCGCATCTCTCTGATCGCGGTCGTGGCTGCGGTGGCGCTGCGGCTCATTCTGGGCTCCCTTGCTCGGCAGACGTGTCCATCCTCGCCCACGATCCGCTCAGCGCGCGAGCAGGCCCGCACCGTCGCGGAGCTCGAACACCAGCTGCGTCTCGGTGCCGCGCACGACGGGGTGGATCGTGATGTGCTCCAGCACGATGTCACGCAGGGCGGTGGCATCCTGGACGGCGACGTGGACGAGGAAGTCGTCGACGCCCGCGACGTGGAACACCTGCAGCACCCTCGGGATGCTCGCGAGCGCGTCGAAGAGCGCGGTGACCTTGGGGCCCGTGTGATTCGCGAGGCGCACCTTGATGATCGCCTGGAGAGGCAGACCGAGAGCCGCCCCGTCGACCCGGATGCGGGTGTCGCGGATGATCCCGCGCTCGCGCAGGGCGCGCACGCGATGGGCGCATGTCGACTCCGCGAGACCGAGTCCGTGCGCGAGCGCCTTGTTCGTGACCTCGGCGTCGCGGGTGAGCACGGCGAGGATCTCGAGATCGACCTCGTCGAGTGGTGCTTTCGCCAATGCCCGCACCTCCTCGCGGTCGTCCTGTTGCTCAGAATATCGAGAACGGCCCAGAATGCGACGGATGCTGTCGAACTTCTGCGCATCGATCGCGATTCGGGCAACGTGGCAGGCATGACTGCACCGTTGCATCCAGACACCGTCGCCGTGCACAGCGGGCGTTCCGACCTCGAGGCGCTCGGAGTCCACGCGCTGCCGATCGACCTGTCGACGACCAACCCGCTGCCTGACATCGAGCGCGGAGGCGACTCGTACGAGGCGATGGCGACGGGTGGCCGCCCGCCCGCAGACGGCAGCATGGTCTACGCGCGACTCTGGAACCCCACCGTGGCGCGGTTCGAAGATGCCCTCGCCGAGCTCGAGCACGCCGAGGCCGCGGTCGCCTTCGCATCGGGCATGGCGGCGATGACAGCGGTGATCCTCGCGCACGGCCCCGCGGCGGGCAAGAACCACGTGGTCGCGGTGCGACCGCTCTACGGCGGCACGGATCACCTGCTCGGCTCCGGTCTGCTGGGCGTGGAGACGACGTACTGCCACCCCGCCGAGGTCGCCGCGTCCATCCGCTCCGACACGGGACTCGTGGTGGTCGAGACCCCCGCCAACCCGACCCTCGACATCGCCGACATCGCTGCGGTGGTGGCGCAGGCGGGAGGCGTGCCGGTGGTCGTCGACAACACCTTCGCCACGCCCGTGCTGCAGAACCCCATCGACCACGGCGCGGTCATGTCGCTGCACAGTGCCACGAAGTACCTCGGCGGGCACGGCGATGTGATCGCGGGCGTGGTGGCCTGCGACGAGCAGACCGCAGAGGCGCTCCGCCGGGTGAGAGCCGTGACGGGCGGTCTGCTGCACCCGCTCGGCGCGTACCTGCTGCACCGTGGACTCACGACCCTTCCGGTGCGCATGCGGGCGCAGCAGGAGAGCGCTCGTCGTATCGTGCAGTGGCTGATCGACCGACCGGAGATCGCCGAGGTCTTCTACCCCGGGCTCGACGACGACCCCGAGGGCATCATCGAGCGTCAGATGCGGGGCACCGGCGCCATGATCGCGATGCGTATGCAGGGTGGGTATGCCGCGGCATCCGCTGTGACCTCGTCGACGACGCTGTTCACGCACGCCGTGTCGCTGGGCGGCGTCGATTCGCTGATCCAGCATCCGGCCGCGCTCACTCACCGACCCGTGCCCGCAGAGGCGCGCCCTGATGCAGATGTGCTGCGACTGTCGATCGGTCTCGAGAACGTCGACGACCTCATCGCCGACCTCGCGGAGGCGTTCGCTGCGCTGTCGCGGGCAGGAACGCCCGTCGCCGCGATGACGTCGGCTGAGCGACTGACCAGACCCTAGGGCAGCCGGATCGTGCCGGTGGCGATGCGCTCCGTCGGCATCCGATCGCGGTTGTAGGTGATCTCCTTGTACCCGTGCGGGGTGGGCAGGCCGTCTTCGTCGAGGCTCACGAACACGATCTTCTCGATCGTGAGGATGCGCTTGCGGGTGATCATGTTGCGGGCGACCGCCCGCATGGTCAGGGACGTGGTGCCGAAGTGGGGCGCCTGCAGGCCGATCTCGATCAGGTCGCCCTGCACGGCCGAGGCCTCGAAGTTGATCTCCGAGATGTGCTTGGTCACCGCGCGGTAGTTGCCCAGCTGCACGATCGCGTAGATCGCCGCCTCCTCGTCGATCCACTTCAGCAGGCTGCCGCCGAACAGCGATCCGTTCGCGTTGAGGTCTTCCGGCTTCACCCACTTGCGGGTGCGGAAGTTGATGCCGTCTTCGGACCACTGCCACTCGGGTGTCTGCTGTTTCGCCATGCTTCGAGGGTAGAAGCCCCGTGAGTCGGGGGTGTTACACGAGCGTGCCGGCTCGATCTGCTGTGGGCTGATCTGCCTCGAGCGGATACCCGCCCGCGGTGGATGGAGGCGGCGGATGCTGGGGCCATGAGTGAAGAGACCCCCATCCCGCGATTCGGAGCCGAGGCCAGACGGGCCCTGTTCCACGAGCGCGTCCTCGTGCTCGACGGTGCCCTCGACGACGACAACGGCACGCTGCTCATGACGCAGCTGCTGAGCCTGTCGGCGGAGGATCCGACGACCGACATCGCCCTCTGGATCCACTCGCCCGGCGGCTCCGTGCCGTCGATGCTCGCGATCCGCGACCTCATGACGCTGGTGCCGAACGACGTGTCGACCCTCGCGCTCGGACTCGCGTGCAGCGCCGGGCAGTTCCTGCTCTCTGCCGGTGCGAAGGGCAAGCGCAGAGCGCTGCCGCACGCCCGCATCCTCATGCATCAGGGCTCTGCCGGGATCGGCGGTTCCGCGGGCGAGCTCGAGACGCAGGCCGACGACCTCCGGCACATGCGCGACACGGTCCTCGGACTCATCGCCGCCGACACCGGTCAGCCCGTGGAGCGCATCTTCGAGGATTCGCTGCACGACCGCTGGTACACCGCCGAACAGGCGAAGGATTACGGGTTCATCGACGAGATCGTCGACTCGCTCGTCGATCTCATGCCCCGGCGACGTGCCCGCGTCGGACTGGGGGCGGGCGCATGAGCGGCTACACGATCCCGAACGTCATCGCGCAGCATCCGCGGGGAGAACGGGTGATGGACGTGTACTCGCATCTGCTCGCCGAGCGGGTCATCTATCTCGGCACCGGCATCGACGCGGGAGTCGCCAATGCGCTGATCGCTCAGCTGCTGCACCTCGACGCCGACAGCCAGGACGCGGGCGTGCAGTTCTACATCAACAGCGAAGGCGGCGACCCGGGGGCGGCGCTGGCGATCTACGACACGATGCAGCACATCCGCCCCGCCGTCGCTACGACGTGCGTCGGCCAGGCGATCGGGCCGGCGGCGCTGCTCGTCGCGGCCGGATCGCCGGGTCAGCGAGCCGCGCTCGCCCATGCCCGTATCGTGCTGCATCAGCCCGCCGGGCAGTCCCGAGGGGCGATCCCCGATCTGATCCTCGCGGCGGACGAGGTCGTGCGGGTGCGGGCGGACATGGAGTCGATCCTCGCCCGGCACAGCGGTCGCTCGCTGAGCGAGCTGCGCGCAGACACCGATCGGGATCGCGTCTTCACGGCATCCGCCGCCCTGGAGTACGGACTGATAGACACCGTGCTGGGGGAGCGGGCCGTCTGACTGCACGGGTTCGTCTGCGGGTCCTTGTACGTCTGCAGGACCGGGGCACGGATGCGGGATTGTTCGGCCGTTCTGGTCCTGCATCCGTGCCGGGGTCCTGCAGATGGACAGACCGACGGAAGAGGGGCCCTGTCAGGCGGCGAGGGCGAAGGCCCCGCGAGTGACAGACACCGCAGCGGATGCCGGAGCCGCCGCGGCCTGACGCAGCTCGGCGGCCACGGCGCTCGTCAGCTCGACGAGCGAGGTGTCGAGGGCTCCGGCGATCGCAGCGATCATCTCGCTCGACGGTTCCTTGAGTCCTCGTTCGACCTCCGAGAGATACTGCGGCGAGACCCCGGCGTTGTCCGCGGTCTCGGTCAGCGTCTCGTCGCGGGCATGTCGTCGGCGACGCAGCTGATCGCCCAGCATGTGGCGCCACAGCGGTTCCGGGTCGAACGGCCGCGGACGGGCGGGACGAGCCGGACGAGGTGCACGGGAGAACGGGACGAGGTCGGCCATGCCTCACGATAATCCGCCGTCAGGGCGGGGTTCGAGCGGTTCTGCTCAGAGCAGAACCGTCGTGCTCAGGCTTCGGTGCGCTCCGACGTCACGGTCTCCGACGCGGCGACGGCCGCATCCGTCGCCGCCCAGCTCGCCAGCATCCGCAGCTTCTCCTCCGACGCAGACCCGGGCTCCGCCGTGTACGTCGACATCTGCAGGCCCGGGTCGGCAGGCAGCTCGAACGCCTCGTAGGTCAGTTCCATCTCGCCGACGACGGGGTGGTTGATGCGCTTGACACCGCTGCGGTGGAATCGCACGTTGTGCGCGGCCCACAGGGTGCGGAATCGCTCACTGCGGGTCGACAGCTCGCCCACGAGATCGGTGAGCTTGCGGTCGTACGGGTTTCGTCCGGCCTCACCGCGCATCGCGGCGACGAGCTCCTGGGTGTTGCGCTCCCACTCGGGATAGAACTCCTGGGCGGCCGGGTCGAGGAAGGCGAATCGAGCGCTGTTCGGCACCGGTGTGGTGAAGAGCGGCGCGTAGAGAGCACGGCCCAGCGCATTGGCGGCGAGGTAGTCGAAGTAGTTGTTGCGCACGATCGCCGGCGCTTCGGTCATCGCGTCGAGCAGGCGCAGGATGCTGGGGCGCAGCACCTCGACCTTCTTGCGAGGCTTGCGGGCGACGGGCGACGCGTTCGCCGCACGAGCGAGGTCGAACAGGTGGGCGGTCTCGGCTTCGTCCAGCTGCAGGGCGCGGGCGAGCGAATCGAGCACGCTGTCGGAGACGCCGGACAGATCGCCTCGCTCGAGACGCGTGTAGTAGTCGACGCTGACGCCGGCGAGCAGCGACACCTCTTCTCGGCGCAGTCCCGGCACCCGGCGGTTGCCGCCGAATGCGGGGAGGCCCGCCTGGTCTGGGGTGATGCGTGCGCGCCTGGTGGAGAGGAACTCGCGCACCTCGCTGCGGGTGTCCATGGCTTCGACGGTACGCCCCCTCTGCCCTCGGAGGGAGGTACTGGTGGGCACTCCCTCACCATTTCACCCACGCGCACACTGGAGATATGACCATGAACATCACACTCAACAACGGCATCGAGATGCCCGCCCTCGGCTTCGGCGTCTTCCAGGCCGCTCCGGAAGAGACCGTCGATGCCGTCAGCACAGCCCTCGAGACGGGCTACCGCCTGATCGACACCGCCGCCGCGTATGGAAACGAGCGCGAGGTCGGCGAGGCGATCCGCCGCACCGGCATCCCGCGCGACGAGATCTTCGTCGAGACCAAGGTCTGGATCAGCGACTTCGGCTATGACGAGACGCTGCACGCGTTCGAGAAGTCGACCGGCAAGCTCGGGGTCGACCAGCTCGACCTGCTGATCCTGCACCAGGCTCTGCCCACCCGCTTCGACCTCACTCTCGGCGCCTACACAGCACTCGAGACCCTGCTCGCCGACGGTCGGGTGCGCGCGATCGGCGTCAGCAACTTCATGGTCGAGCACCTCGAGAAGCTGGCAGCCGAGACGAGCATCGTGCCCTCGCTCAACCAGATCGAGGTGCACCCGTACTTCCAGCAGCGCGAGGTGCAGCAGGCGGATGCCGCAGCCGGCATCGTCACGCAGGCGTGGTCGCCCATCGGCGGCATCACGGCGTACCGCCCGAACGGCGCATCCGTCTTCGACGACGAGACCCTCACGGCCATCGCCGCCGAGCACGGCAAGTCGCCGGCACAGGTGATGCTGCGCTGGCATCTGCAGCAGGGCCGATCCGCGCTGCCGAAGTCGGTGCGCCCCGCCCGCATCGCCGAGAACTTCGACGTGTTCGACTTCGAGCTCACGGCCGACCAGCTCGGTGCGATCGACGCCCTCGACACGGGTGTGCGACGCGGCCCCGAGCCCGAGGAGGTCACGCTCGAGACCTTCGGCCGGGAGATCCCCGAAGCATGACCAGGATCGCACCGCGAAGGTGCTGATCGGCCCTAGAGCGCGGCGGCGACTCCGGGGAGCAGCTTGGTGAGGATCGTGCCGAGCTGCTCCCGCTCGTCGGCGGTGAGCGGATCGAGGATCAGCTGGCGGATCTGCGCCACGTGAACGGGCGCCGCGGCGCGGAGCAGCTCCCGGCCGGCATCCGTCAGCGCAGCCGTCAGGGTGCGCTTGTCAGTGCTGCACGAAGTGCGCGTCACCCAGCCGCGTTCTTCGAGCGAGTCGATCGCGTGGCTGAGGCGTGAGCGGCTGAGCCCGGCGATCTGCGCCAGCTCGGTCATCGGGATCGCCCGATCGCCCTGCCCGGCCAGCGTCACGAGGATCGCGTAGTGCGAGTGCTTGAGTCCCGTCTCGGCCTTCAGAGTGCGGTCGAGCAGCTGAGGCAGCAGCTGAACGAAGCGGATGGTCGGCAGCCACGTCTGCATCTCGGCGTCGTCGAGGCGCCGGTCCGTGACCTCACGCGCGGTCATCACGCCAGTGCTCATCACGCGGCAGACAGGTCGAGCGTATGCGAGGTGTGGTCGCGCTTGGCCTCGAGGTAGCGGTGGTTCGCGTCCGACAGGTGCACGCCGGTGCGCACCTGCTCGGTGACGCGGATGCCGAGCGCCTCGAGCTGCGCCGCCTTGTCGGGGTTGTTGCTCAGCAGACGGATGCTGTCGACGCCGAGCGTCTGCAGCATCTGCGCCGCGATCGTGTAGTCGCGCTCGTCCTCACCGCGACCGAGAGCGACATTCGCCTCATACGTGTCGAGCCCGGCATCCTGCAGCGCGTAGGCGTCGAGCTTGGCGTAGAGGCCGATGCCCCGCCCCTCCTGCCGCAGGTAGAGAAGGAAACCGCCCTCGTCGGCGATGCGCTCGACGGCCTCGCGCAGCTGCGGTCCGCAATCGCAGCGCTCCGATCCGAACACGTCACCCGTGAGGCACTCGCTGTGCGGTCGCACGAGAGGGGCATCCCCGCCGTCCGACGCCCGGTCCATGGCGGCCCTCCAGTCGCCGAGGCCGAGCAGCAGGTGCTCGCGGCCGTCGATCAGACCGTCGAACGTGACGACATCCGCGGTGGTGGAGAATCCGTCGGCGAAGCGCATCGGCACGCGCACCCGCGTCCGCTCGGTGGCGACCGGAACGACGGTTGAAGTTTCAATCATGTGGGGTGCAACGCGCCCACGTCACCGATATTCCCGTTGTCTGCTACTCGGACGGGCGGCGGCGGACGAGTTTGAGTTCACTGGCCAGGATGCCGAGCACGACGAGCGCTCCGCCGATCAGCGCGGCGACGGGCAGGCGCTCGCCGGCGATGCGCCCGATCACGGCGGCCCAGACCGGCTCGCCCGCGTAGATGATCGTGGCCCGGGTCGGCGAGACCGACTTCTGGGCCCAGTTCATCGTGAGCTGGATGATGCAGCTCGCCGCCCCGAGTCCGACCGCGCAGCCGACCCAGATCCAGGAGAACTCGGGCAGTCCCTCTCCGACCACCGGCATGGTCAGAATGCCGAGGAGTCCCGCGGTGAGGAGCTGGACGATGGTGATCCGGCCGAGGTCGATCCTGCCGGCGAAGACGCTGATCAGGATGATCTCCGCTGCGATCGGCAGCGTGCTGATGAGCGTCAGGATCTCGCCGGATTCGAGGGTGAGCGCGAAGGCGTCGGGGCCGGCGATGAACAGCAGCCCCAGGAACGCGAGAGCGGCTCCCACGAACGCCATGGCCGGTGGTCGCTTGCGGAACACGGCCCACTGCGCGAGCGGCACGAGCGGAATGTACATCGCCGTGATGAAGGCCGAGGTGCTCGAGTCGATGGTCTGCAGTCCGACGGTCTGCAGTCCGTATCCCATATAGATCATCACGCCGATCGCGACGCCGGCGCCGATGTCGCGCCAGCGGATGCCACGCAGCGCCCGGCGGAAGATGACGATGCTGATCAGCCGGGCGATCAGGAACCGGATGCCGACGAAGAACCACGGGCCCGAGTGCTGCATCGCCCAGTGCACGAGCAGGAACGTGCTGCCCCACACCGCGGTCACCGCGATGAGGGCGGCCTCCTGCCGACGCAGGCCCATGAAGCGGAATCGAGTGGACATGCTGTCCTTTCTCGACGCGGCCTGGTCGAGCCTAGCGCCGCGCGCGCCCGCGTTTCGAATCGCCCGAACAGCCCGATATGTCGACGGAATACGGCCAGGTGCGTGATTCGAAGGGCGTCTCGATAGCCTCGCCTCATGAGCAATTTCGTGAGCGCCGTCGAACTGGATGACCTGCTGAAGTCCGAGACTCCCGTCCGCGTGATCGACGTGCGGTGGCGACTCGATCGGCCGGACGGCCGTGCCGACTATCTCGCAGGGCACATTCCCGGGGCGGTCTTCGTGCCGCTCGCGACCGAGCTGGCCACTCACGGAGAGCCGTCGGAGGGCCGTCATCCGCTGCCCTCCACCCAGACAGTTCAGGACGCCGCGCGTCGATGGGGTGTCAATCAGGGCGACATCGTCGTCGCGTACGACGATGCGAAGGGACTCAGTGCATCTCGCGCCTGGTGGCTGCTGCGCCAGGGCGGCGTCGATGTGCGCGTGCTCGACGGCGGCATCCGCGCGTGGACGGCCGCGGGCCTCCCGGTCGCTGACGACGATGTGCAGGCGGCGCCGGGCGATGTGGTCCTCGACGAGATCGGCGGCGATGCGATCTCGATCGACGAGGCCGCCTCGTTCGCCGACGGAGGCGTGCTGCTCGATGTGCGCGCTCCCGATCGCTATCGCGGAGAGCACGAGCCCCTGGATCCCATTGCGGGTCACATCCCCGGAGCGCTCAACGTCCCGATGGCCGCTCATCTCGATGTCGAGGGCAGGATCCTCGACATGCACACCCTCCAGGCGACCTTCGCGGCCGTCGGGGTGACCGAGGGCACACCCGTCGCGGCCTACTGCGGCTCGGGCATCACCGCAGCGCACACCGCTCTGGTCCTCGACGAGATCGGCATCGAGGCGAAGGTCTTCCCCGGCTCGTGGAGCCAGTGGTCGAACACTCCCGGCCGCCCTGTCGCCGTCGGCGATCAGCCGGGCTGAGCGGTCAGAGGGCCGAGATCAGCGCCCGTCCGAGTAGCTCCAGGCGACGCCGAGCAGTCCTGGGCCGAACGCCCGTCGCACCTGGTGCACGGAGTTGCGGCCCTCGAGCGACAGCTCGGTGAGCTTCGAGCCGTCAGGGGTCTCGACGCGCTCCTCGATGCGATCGGGCAGCGCGTCGGGGTGGAACCGCGTCCAGACCAGCAGTTCCCTCGTCTGCCTGGCGACGGCGTGACCCGTCTCCCGCTGCGGGGGGTAGTCGGGCGGGTAGGCGACCGACCACTCCACCATGCACGTGCTGGGCGCCGTCAGCGGCACGTCGAGCTCGAACAGCACGCCGTGCACCTCGCCGTTCGGGTGCGAGTACCGCGCGGCGATCCGGCCTCCGGCCACGGCCTCGATGATGGGCGCGGGCGTGCTGATGCCCGGGGTCATCTCGAGGAACGGGATCGATGCGACCGTTCCGACGGTCGACTGCACGATGCTGCGCGTGATCGAGTACGACACGTTGCCCGCGGCATCCACATCCGTCACCGAGTGCGTCGTGAGCTCACGCGATGTGTCGGGGTATTCGGCGCCGAGTGCGGCGAACGCGTCTTTGACGGCCTCCTCGAGTTCGCGCTCATCGAGCGGAAACAGATTGGGTCCGAGGGGACCGGTGCGATTCGTGGTGCCGAGCAGCGCCGTGAGAGAACCGGGCTCGAGATGGAGCAGTTGCTCGATGTCGCCGAGGGCGGCCATCGACTGCGCGCCTTCCGGGCGACGCGCTCCGGAGCGCCAGTAGCTGAGCGTCGCCATCGACACGCTGTTGCCGCGAGCGCGCAGCTGCTCGTGCAGTCGGGCGAGAGTCAATCCACGCGCATTGATCGCGTCTCGGAAGGACGCCGCAAATACATCGGCATATCGGCGAATGCCACTTTCCATGCTCATCACAGCACCCCCTCCGGTATGTGAAGAATCGCGTTCTAGAGTGAGCTTACGACCACACTGGCATCGCGTAGGGGACGAGGTGCTATTTCTGGGGTCTATCGGCTGAGCAGTCGTGAGCAGGGTGCCCGACCTCGCGACCACTCGGCCTGACGCAGTGTCGCCCCCGTCGCTGCGTTCTGTCGCGGGGCCTGATGATCGATCTGGGGAGATCCATCGGGCCCCGCGAACACCTCTCCGGTGTCGGCGCCCACTCAGCGCCCCCGCGTAGACTGGGGGTAACACCCCCGGAGGATTCTCGATCTTCATGTCTGCCCCTGCCCGCGCGTTCACCGTGCGTCACCTTCAGCTGCTGCGCGCGCTCTTCGCCGCCGCCGCAGCCGTGATGATCACCTTCTCGCCCGATCACTCGGCGGCCGTCGGTCTCTCCGTCTTCAGCGGGTTCGTGCTCACGACCGGTCTCGTGATGATCGTCGCCGCCTGGCTCGTCTATCCGGCCGGTCAGCGCTGGCCCTCCGTCGTCTTCGCACTGCTCAGCTTCGCCGCCGGAATGACCGCAGGCGTGCCCGCATGGCGAACCGAGGACCTCTTCTTCGTCGTCGTGATCGCCTGGTCGGTGACGACCGGAATCCTCGAACTCGTCGTCGGGCTGCGTGCGCGCAGAGCAGGAGAGCCGAACGCACGCGATTCGATCACCCTCGGGGTGTTCGGGCTGCTGCTGGCCGTGCTGCTGATCGCGATCCCTGCGGGCTTCGTGCAGCCCTACGCGATCGACGGCGCGGGTGCATTCGAACTCACCGGCATCATCCTCGGCGTCGGCATGTTCGGCGGATACGCGGCGGTCGTCGCCGTCTTCCTCGGCATCGCCGGGCTCACGCCGAAGAGAGCAGATGCCGTCGCCGAGGGTCGCGTGACCGAGAACGACCCGGCCCCCGCCGGGCACGGAGGAGAGCGATGAGCGACGAGAAGCCCACCCGGCGCGACATCCTGCGCCCTCTGCACCTGCTGGGCATCGCTGCCGCGTGCGGCATCTTCGCCGCGATCGTCACGCTCGTGTCGACCGGTGCGTTCACCGCCCGCGTCAACAATGCGATCTCGAGCGGCACGTACGAGGGCCTGACCCCGATCGCGCTCGGACTCGTCGTCGGCGGTGGCGCGTTCATCGTGACGCTGCTGTTCCTGGCGATGCTGATCCTCGTGGTCGATCCCGCCGAGGTCACCAAGACGGTCGATCGCCCTGTGCTCTTCGACCCCGAGGCGGCAGACGAACCGGACTCCGACAAGCCGGGCCGCACGTCCTCGTCCTGACGTGATCCTGGACTTCTCGGATCCGACCGGAATAGTCCAGGGCGTCGACGGCTTGACCCTGAAGTGACTGCCTCGATCGACCGCGCCTCCATCGGACTCAGGTCGGAACGCGGCCCGGTGCTCGGAGCGCTCATGCTCGCCACCGGCCTGATCGCGATCGACGCGACGATCCTCGCGACTGCCGTTCCCAGCATCGTCCGCGACCTCGGCAGCTATCAGCAGTTCCCCTGGCTGTTCTCCGTCTACCTGCTCGCTCAGGCGGTCAGCGTGCCGATCTACTCGCGGTTCGCCGACACCGTCGGACGCAAGCCGATCATCCTGCTCGGAATCGCGCTGTTCCTGCTCGGCTCCGTGCTCTCGGGCTTCGCCTGGAGCATGACGTCCCTGATCATCTTCCGCATCATCCAGGGCCTCGGCGCAGGTGCCGTGGCACCCATGTCGATGACGATCGTCGGGGACATCTACACGGTCGCCGAGCGCGCGAAGGTGCAGGGATACATCGCATCGGTCTGGGCGATCTCGTCGGTCGTCGGGCCCGCCCTCGGCGGCATCTTCGCCCAGCTCGACGCATGGCGGTGGATCTTCTGGGTCAACATCCCGCTGTGTCTGATCGCAGGATGGATGCTGCTGCGGCGGTATCACGAGGAGAAGCAGACGCAGCGTCATCGCATCGACTATGCCGGGGCGGTGCTGCTGACCGTCGGACTCACGGGCCTGATCCTGGGAATGCTCGAGGGAGGCAACGCCTGGGCATGGCTCTCGATCCCCAGCGCCGTCTGCTTCGGGCTGGGTGCGGCCGCGCTCGTGGCTTTCGGACTCGTCGAGCGTCGTGCCGCCGAGCCGATCGTCGACCTGCGCCTGGCCGCGAGGCCGCTCATCCTCACGACGACCATCGTCTCGCTCGGCATCGGCGCCCTGATGACCGGGGTCACGAGCTTCGCGCCCGCCTACCTCGAGGGCTCCATCGGCATCGCTCCACTGCTGTCGGGGCTGGCGGTCGCGGCGCTCACCCTCGGCTGGCCGCTCGCCGCGGCGAACGCGGGCCGGCTGTATATGCGGATCGGATTCCGGCGCACGGCGCTCACCGGCATGTCGATCACGGCTGTCGCGGCTGTCGCTCTTGCGCTGGTGTCGCCCTGGCCCAATCCGTTCTCGATCGCGGCGGTGGCTTTCGTGCTCGGCTTCGGCCTGGGATGGAGCGCCGCCCCGACGCTGATCGCGGCTCAGGCATCGGTCGGATGGGGTGAGCGCGGTGCCGTCACCGGCATGAACGCTTTCGCCAGGTCGGCCGGCAGCGCGCTCGGAGTAGCGGTGTTCGGCGCGATCTCGAACTCGGTCATCGCGCAGGGCGCGGGGCCGGATGATCCGGCGACCATCATCTCGGCATCCGTCTGGGTGTTCATCGCCGCCGCAGTGGTGGCCGTGCTGACGCTGATCGCTGCGGCGTTCATGCCCCGAGACCCCGCCGGCGCGCACTCCGCGGAGCCGCGCCCGTAGCACCTCCGCACCGTCGCGCTCGGCGTGGACCCCGTCAGGCTTCGGCGTCGCGCAGGCGGGTGGCGATGCGATCGAGCAGGTCGTCGACAGCATCCGCGTCGTACCCGGGAGTGAACGCCCCCGCAGGCTTGAACTGGCGGAGGATCACGTCGTCGGAGCGCACGGTCGCGGCTTCTGTGTGACCGTGCTCCCAGGCCTGCAACGTCGCGCTGCACCTGTCGAGAAACACATCGACGTCGTCGACGCGGTAACGGGAACCGAGACGCCGCTCGGGGAGACTCGCGGCCACCACCTCCGCGCTGGTGATGGCGGACTCAGCCGTCACTTCGCGAGCTGCTCGGCGATGCCGGTGTACGACGCGGGGGTGAGTGCGAGCAGACGCTGCTTGGCGGCATCCCCGATCTTGAGCCCATCGACGAAGGCCGCCAGATCCGCGGCGCCGACGCGGTGCCCACGGGTGAGCTCCTTGAGCAGCGCGTAGGGGTCGGTGATCGACGAGCGGCCGGCGACGACCTCGGCGCGGATGACGGTCTGGATCGCCTCGGCGAGAACCTCCCAGTTCACGTCGAGGTCGGCGAGCAGCACGTCGCGAGAGAGCGAGATGGCGTTGAGACCGCGGCGCAGGTTGTCGATCGCGAGCAGCGAGTGTCCGAACGCGACGCCGATGTTGCGCTGCGTGGTCGAGTCGGTGAGGTCGCGCTGCAGGCGGCTGGTGACGAGGGTCTGGCCGAGGGATGCGAGCAGCGCCCCCGAGATCTCCAGGTTCGCCTCGGCGTTCTCGAACCGGATCGGGTTGATCTTGTGCGGCATCGTCGAGGATCCGGTCGCACCGGCGACGGGGATCTGCGCGAAGTAGCCGAGCGAGATGTAGGTCCAGATGTCGGTCGCGAGGTTGTGCAGGATCCCGCCCGCGTGACGCACCCGGTCGTAGAGCTCGACCTGCCAGTCGTGCGATTCGATCTGCGTGGTCAGCAGGTTGAAGCCGAGGCCCAGGCCCTCGATGTACTCGCGGGAGATGGTGGGCCAGTCGGCGTCGGGGTCGGCCGCGATGTGCGCAGACCAGGTGCCCGTCGCACCCGAGAACTTGGCGAGGTAGTCGGATGCCGCGATCTGCGCGCGCACGCGCTCGAGACGCCATGCGAAGACGGCGAGCTCCTTGCCCATGGTCGACGGGGTGGCCGGCTGGCCGTGGGTGCGCGAGAGCATCGCGGCATCCGCGTGCTCGGCGGCCAGCTCGCGGAGCTTGGCGATCACGACGTCGAGACCCGGGAGCCAGACCTCTTCGACCGCGCGCTTCACGGTGAGCGCGTACGAGGCCGAGTTGATGTCCTCGCTCGTGCAGGCGAAGTGGGTGAGCTCGGCGATCGAGTCGAGGCCCAGGGTCGAGAGGCGGTCGCGAACCAGGTACTCGATGGCCTTCACGTCGTGCTGGGTGACGGCTTCCTTCTCGGCGAGCCAGTCGATCTCGGCCTGTCCGAAGTCGCGGTAGAGGGCGCGCAGGCGCTCCTTGTCGGCATCCGACAGCGGGCTCGTCTCGAAGAGCGAGCGGTCGGTGAGGGCGATCAGCCATTCCACCTCGACCTCGACCCTGGCGCGGTTCAGACCCGCCTCCGAGAGGAAGTCGGCGAGGCCTGTGACGGCGCTGCGATAGCGACCGTCGAGGGGGCTCAGGGGCTGGGGCGGGAGCGAAGGCTGGAAAGTCAGGGGAGTCCTCCTGATCGGGCCCCGGGAGTGCGGGGCGTGCGGGGCTGGCGGAGAGCCGGCTCGAGCTGGCGGAACAGCCCGCGAGTCGCGGTCTCAATCATACCGAGCACCGAATCGAACATCTCAGCGCCGGCGTAGTAGGGGTCGGGCACGTCCTGGCTCCGGGCATCGGGGTCGAACGCGAGCAGCAGGGTGACCTTGCCCTCTTCGTCTTCGTCGTGCGCCCATTCGCGCAGGATGCGTTCGTGCGTGCGGTCGAGCGCCACGACCAGGTCGTTCTCCGAGAAGGAGGCGAAGGTGAACTGCTTCGCGCGATGTTGCGAGCCGTCGTAGCCGCGGCGGGCGAGCGAATCGAGCGTGCGATGATCGGCCCGTTCGCCGAGATGCCAATCACCGGTGCCCGCGCTGCGCGAGACGATCTTCGAGCCGAGGCCCTGTCGCTCCGCGAGATCGCGGAACACCACCTCTGCCATCGGAGAGCGGCAGATGTTCCCCGTGCACACGAAGATCACGCGGAAGGGATCCGGGGATGTCACCGTCCTATTCTGCCGGTCGGAGGCCGATCGCGCGATGCCGGGGATCCCGGGCCGGGCGTGACGCACCCGTTCTGCACGATGGTCGCGCTGACGCGAACTCCCCACGATGCCTGCGAACGCGGGCCTCCGGCGCTCGGCGCTCGGCGCCGATCACGGATGCTGGGCGCATGTACTCCTTTGCACTCGCGCAGTCCGGTGCGGCTGAGACCGCGTGGGCGAAAGCCCAGGTCCTGGCCGCGATCCGCAGCGCCGTCGACGCGCTCGACGGCGCCCGCGCATCGCTCGCTCTCCTCGCCCCCGACACCGACTGGCACTCCGATGGAGTGCGTGCGATGCAGGACTCTCTCGAGGAGCTTCGGCATGCCAGTCGCGTCGAAGCCTCCGAGATGCGCAGCCGAGAGTCCGAGGCCGAGCGGATCGACGTCTCATGACCGGGCTCACGATCGATCATGGCGGAGCGATCTCGGTCGACCCCGACGTGCTGCGCGACGTCGCCAGACGCATCGACGACGTCGCATCGCGCTACGACGATGCGCGCTCCGCGATCCTGCGCGCGCATCGGATCATCGTCGACACCCCGGGGTTCACCGCTTGCGTCGACACCGTCGGGCTGTGGGCATCGGGTCAGCACGTGGCTCGCCTGCACTCGGAATGCCAGGAGACCGCCGGCTCCACCCTGCTCATGGCCGATGCCTACGAGTACGTCGAGTTGCGAGCCGAGGCCGAGATGCTCGCGCAGACCGATCCGAGCACGGCGCAGCGCCTCACACTGCGGGCTGATCGCCTTGCCGCGTCGGATGAGAGAGTCTCCGCGCTGGCTGACGAGCTCATCGCCCAGTGGCGCGCCAGACGTTTCGAAGGCCTCACGGGCAACATCGTGACGCCCGCCCTGTATGACCAGGTCTTCTGGACCGCGGCACTCGTGGGGGTGTTCTCGGGGTTCGGCAAGGTGCTCCCCGGCGAGAGGCTGCAGGGCAAGGCCGACCCCGTCTCGGTCTCGCCGGTGAAGACGACGTCGCCCCAGGGCGCGCCGTCGGGCGTGGCGGGGGCCTTCGGACGCATGGCGGCCACAGCGGGGGCGCAGGTCGCCGTCGAGAAGTACTCCTTCGCCGACGGCACCACGAAGTTCGTCGCCTATCTCGAGGGAACGCAGAGCGTCGGATGGGGAGGGAAGCAGCCGTGGGACTCGAAGTCCAATCTCGAGCTGTACTCAGGGAAGGCATCAGCGTCGTATCAGGCGACTCTCGAGGCTCTCAGAGCGGCGGGCGCCGAGCCCGGCGACGAGGTCGACGTCGTCGCGCACTCCCAGTCGGGGATGATCGCCGCGCACCTCGCGATGGAGAGCGAGTTCGACGTGCAGATGCAGGTCACGGCGGGGAGCCCGGTCGAACCGACCCTCGACGACGATCAGACCATCATCCAGTTCCGGCACCGCGATGATCCCGTCCCCGCGCTGGCCGGAGGCGGGTCACCCGAGGGCACCGGATCAGTCGACAGCGTCGTCGTCTCGGCCCAGGGAAACCCAGGCGACACCATTGAGGACTTCGTGGTCGACGCGCACCACCTCGACACGTACATCGAGACCGCGAAGGCGGCTGATGCCTCGAGCGATCCCCGGATCGACGCGGTGGACGAGTTCTGGAGAGAACTCGACGCCGCCGAGGTGATCGAGCGCACCGAGTATCAGGCGGAGCGCGTCGAGTGACCTATGCGCGGGCGATGCGCGGGGCCACCCGTCAGTCGCGGCGCTGCTTCTTGCTCTGCGGGCGCAGGATGAAGCCGAAGACGCCGTTGATCAGCGAGATGATGAGCGCGGCCAGCACGCCCCACCAGAAGCTGCCGACCGTGAGACCCCAGCCGAAGCCGCTCGTGATCCAGGCGGTGAGCCACAGCAGGAAGCCGTTGATCACGAACCCGATGAGGCCCAGCGTGAGGATGTACAGCGGGAACGCGACGATCTTCACGACGGTCCCGATGAAGGTGTTCACGAGCGCGAAGATCGCGGCGACCGCGAGCAGGGTCAGCACCAGCTGCAGGGTCTCGCCCGGCGCGAACGCCTTGATCTGCACCTGCAGCGCGGGGATCAGCGTCACGACCCACAGGGCGAACGCGTTGACGACGACTCGGATGATGAAGCGCATAGTCCGACCAGTCTTCCATGCGCTCCGCGGGAAGTCAGTCCGACATCGCTCGCTCGCTATCGAATGTGTGCTCTGAGCACGGCGGCGATCTCGTCGAGATCGATCCGACTCTGCGAGACGTCGAGCACGAAGTCGAACGCCTCGTCGTTGCTGAAGGTCAACTCGTATCCGTTGAGGCGGATGAAGATGAAGGTCACGTACAGCGAGAGTCGCTTGTTCCCATCGAAGAGAGAGTGATTCTGAGCGACTGAGCTGATGAGCGCCGCGGCCTTGGCCTCGAAAGACGGATAGGCATCTGCTCCGAACATGCTGGCTGCGGGACGAGCGAGTGCGGAGAACAGCAGCCCTTCGTCGCGCACGCGAAGGCCGAGTTTCGTGATCAGGGCGAGCGCCTGCTCCGGCTCGACATACTCGGTCACGGATCAGGCGTCTTCGAGCCGCGTGAGAGTGTCCGCATATCGTTCGGCCACCTCGTCGGCGATCGAGAGGACGCGCTCCGTCTTCGTCTCGGTGTTCGCGAATCTGGTCGCCGCCTCGATCAGGATCGCGTGCTTCGAGGTGTGCCGTGAGCGCGCGATCTCGTCGAGCCGCGCGTCGAGTTCTTGCGGGAGTCGCACCGTCATCGCCATACCAAAATGGTACTACCGCCTCGGGATCGGTGCCAGAGGGGCTGTGGAATCTAGACTCATCCTTGTGACCGACCCGATCCTGCCGCGCATCCGCCCCGCCATCGCCGCCCTGGCGCCGTACCGACAGGGCAAGCAGGCGGGCCCCGACGCCTACAAGCTGTCGAGCAACGAGAACCCGTTCGAGCCGCTTCCCTCGGTCGCCGCGGCGCTGCAGCACACGACGCCGATCAACCGCTACCCGGACGCCACGGCCGGCCGGCTGCGCGAACGTCTGGGGATTCGCTACGCCGTCGCTCCCGAGCAGGTGCACGTCGCCGCGGGCAGCGTCTCGATCCTCCATCAGCTGATCCTCGCCACCGCATCGGTCGGCGATGAGGTCGTCTATGCGTGGCGCTCGTTCGAGGCCTACCCGAGTCTGCCGCTCGTCGCCGGTGCGACCGGGGTGCAGGTGCCTCTCACCGCCGACTCCCGCCACGACCTCGATGCGATGGCCGATGCCGTCACCGAGCGCACCCGCGCGGTCATCCTTTGCACGCCGAACAACCCGACCGGGCCGATCATCACGAGCGACGAGTTCGCGACGTTCGTCGAGCGGGTCCCCGCCGACGTGCTGATCGTCCTCGACGAGGCCTACGCCGAGTTCGTCACCGCCCCCGGTGCGGTCGACGGCCTCGCCGAGCGGGTCTTCGAACGGCATCCGAATGTCGTGGTGCTGCGCACCTTCTCGAAGGCCTACGGGCTCGCCGGGCTGCGCATCGGATACGCGATCGGCAACGAGAAGGTCCTCGACGCCGCGCGCACCACCGGCATCCCGCTCTCCGTGACCTCGGCGGCCGAGAACGCCGCCATCGCGAGCCTCGATGCCGAGTCGGAGCTGCTGGAGCGTGTCGCAGTGATCGTCGAGCGCCGCACCCGCCTGGTCGAGGGCCTGCGCAGGCAGGGCTGGAGCGTTCCTGACAGCCAGGCCAACTTCATCTGGCTGCCCACCGGCGAGCGCACGGTCGACGTCGCCGCGGCCTTCGCGTCCGCCGACCTCATCGTGCGCCCGTTCCCGGGCGACGGCATCCGCATCTCGGTCGGTGAAGAAGCATCCGTCGATCGCGTTCTCGAGGTCGCCGCGACCCAGCTCTGACCCGCGGCGGGCGGGCTGTTCTCCGGTTTCCCGGCAGTTACGAGGACGTCCTAGGTATGCGTGCCCGAGCATGCGCACGGCGGTAGCGTGGCATTCGTGACCCCGTCAGAGACTGAACTCGTCCGCGTCCTGGATCAGGACGGCCGCTTCACGCCGAGTCCGGCTGCAGAGCAGTATCTGTCGTTGATCGAGGCGATCAGCGACGCCGAGCTCGAGCAGTTCTACCGCGACATGGTGGTCATCCGCGCCATCGACACCCAGGCGACCAACCTGCAGCGTCAGGGCCAGCTCGCGCTGTGGCCGCCGAGCCGCGGCCAGGAGGCCGCCCAGGTCGGATCGGCCCGCGCAGCCCGCGCGCAGGACACGCTCTTCCCCTCGTATCGCGAGCACGCCGTCACCCGCATCCGCGGAGTCGACCCGGTCGACATCATCAAGCTGATGCGCGGCGTCTCGCACGGCGGCTGGGACCCGACGGACCCGAAGAACGGCAACACCCGTCTCTACACTCTCGTGCTCGGCTCGCAGGTCCTGCACGCGGCCGGATACGCGATGGGGCTGAACTTCGACGGCCGGTCCGGCACCGGCGACGTCGACAAGGACGAAGCCGTCATCGTCTACTACGGCGACGGCGCATCGAGCCAGGGCGACGTGCACGAGGCGATGGTGTTCGCCGCGAGCTACCAGGCTCCCACCGTGTTCTTCCTGCAGAACAACCACTGGGCGATCTCCGTGCCCGTCGCGACGCAGTCGCGGGTGCCGCTCGTCGAGCGCAGCGCCGGCTACGGCATCCCCAGCGTCCGCGTCGACGGCAACGACGTCCTCGCCAGCTACGCCGTCTCGCGAGTGGCCCTCGACGAGGCCCGCAGCGGCAAGGGCCCTCGCGCGATCGAAGCGGTGACCTACCGCCTCGGAGCGCACACCACCAGCGACGACCCCACGAAGTATCGCGGCTCGGACGAAGAGCAGTCGTGGGCACAGCGCGACCCGATCGATCGCATGCGGGCGTTCCTCGAGAACAGGGGAGCAGCAGGACAGTTCTTCGCCGATGTGGATGCCGAGGCGGCCGACGCCGCCGAGGATCTGCGCTCACGCAGCGTCGAGCTCGGATCGCCCACCGCAGACCTGATGTTCGACCACGTGTACAGCGACCCGCATCCGCTCATCGCGGAGCAGAAGGCCTGGCACGGGCGATACGAAGCGTCATTCGAAGGAGACAGCAAGTGACCCTCGAGACGATGCCCCTCAGCAAGGCGCTCAACTCCGGCCTGCGCCGGGCCATGGAAGACGACTCCAAGGTCCTGCTCATGGGCGAGGACATCGGAAAGCTCGGTGGCGTGTTCCGCGTGACCGAGCACCTGCAGCGCGATTTCGGCGACCGACGAGTGCTCGACACTCCCCTCGCGGAGTCGGGGATCGTCGGCACGGCGATCGGGCTCGCGATGACCGGGTTCCGCCCGGTGATCGAGATCCAGTTCGACGGCTTCGTGTTCCCCGCGTTCGACCAGATCACGACCCAACTGGCCAAGCTCACCAACCGACACGAGGGCAAGCTGAGCCTGCCGATCGTCATCCGCATCCCCTATGGCGGACACATCGGCGCCGTCGAGCACCACCAGGAGAGCCCGGAGGCGTACTTCGCGCACACTCCGGGGCTGCGGGTGGTCTCGCCCTCGACCCCGAACGATGCGTACTGGATGATCCAGGAGGCGATCGCGTCGAACGACCCGGTGATCTTCATGGAGCCCAAGAGCCGCTACTGGCAGAAGGGCGAGGTCGAGCTCGACGCGTCGGCTGCCCCGCTGCACTCGTCCCGCGTCGTGCGCACGGGCTCAGACGTCACCCTCGTCGGACACGGCGCCATGGTCACGACGCTGCTGCAGGCCGCGGCGCTGGCCGAGGCCGAGGGCACCAGCTGCGAGGTCGTCGACGTGCGTTCGCTGTCGCCGGTCGACTACGAGCCGATCCTGAGTTCGGTGCGCAAGACCGGACGCATGGTCTATGCGCAGGAGGCGCAGGGCTTCGTCAGCATCGGCAGCGAGATCGCCGCCACCGTCATGGAGCGCGCCTTCTATGCACTCGAGGCCCCGGTGCTGCGGGTCTCGGGGTACGACACCCCGTTCCCGCCTGCGAAGCTCGAGGGCACCTACCTCCCTGATGCCGACCGCATCCTCGAGGCCGTCGATCGCTCGCTGGCCTACTGATCTCACCTGATCTCACCGTTCCGGAAGGACCGAACATGAGCACGCAGAACTTCAACCTCCCCGACGTGGGGGAGGGCCTGACCGAGGCCGAGATCGTGGCGTGGAAGGTCGCGCCGGGTGACACCGTCGCCATCAACGACGTCATCTGCGAGATCGAGACGGCCAAGTCGCTCGTCGAGCTGCCCTCGCCGCACGCGGGAGTCGTCGGCGAGCTGCTCGCCGCCGAGGGCGCGACCGTCGAGGTCGGTTCGCCGATCATCACGTTCGTGACGGATGCTCGGGACGACGCCGGACCCGGCAAGATCGCCACCGCAGAAGCGCCCGCTCCCGAAGAGGGCGGCGGCTCGGTGCTCGTCGGCTACGGCACGGGCGGCGGTGCCACCTCGCGGCGCAAGCGTCCGGCCGAGCGCCCGGTGCGCTCGTCGGTCGGTGTCATCGCGAAGCCGCCGATCCGCAAGCTCGCCCGCGACCTGGGGGTCGATCTCACGACGGTCACACCGACCGGCGCAGACGGCGAGGTGACCCGCGACGACGTCATGACCCATGCCTCGCAGGCCAGCGTGTTCCGCAACATCGAGACTCCCGAGTGGGGTGCCGTGCGCGAGGAGACCGTGCCCGCGCCGCAGAGCGCCCCGGGCGGCCTCGCTCGCGGGCTGTCGGCTGCCGCGGCATCCTCTGCGGCGTCCGACGACCGCACCGAGTCGATCCCCGTCAAGGGCGTGCGCAAGGCGACCTCGTCGGCGATGGTGCAGAGCGCCTACTCCGCCCCGCACGTCACCGTGTGGAAGGAGATCGACGCGAGCCGCACGATGGAGCTCGTCAAGCGGCTCAAGGCATCGCCCGACTACGCAGACATCCGCGTCTCGCCGCTCCTGATCATGGCTCGTGCCGTGATCTGGGCCGCTCGTCGTACCCCGATGGTGAACGCCGCGTGGATCGAGACCGAGGGCGGCGCCGAGATCGCCGTGCGCCACTACGTGAACCTCGGCATCGCCGCGGCGACTCCCCGCGGCCTGCTCGTGCCCAACATCAAGGACGCCCAGGACCTCAGCATGAAGGACCTCGCCCGCGCCCTCAACCGACTGACGCTCACGGCGCGCGAGGGCAAGACGAGTCCCGCCGACCAGCAGGGCGGCACGATCACGATCACCAACATCGGTGTCTTCGGGATGGATGCCGGCACGCCGATCATCAACCCCGGCGAGGCGGGCATCGTGGCCATGGGCACGATCAGCCAGAAGCCGTGGGTCGTCGACGGCGAGGTGCGCCCCCGTTGGGTCACCACGGTCGCAGGATCGTTCGACCACCGCGTGATCGACGGCGATGGCATGAGCCGCTTCATCGCCGACGTGGCATCCGTGCTCGAGGAGCCCGCACTGCTCGTGGAGTGATGCTGTGAGTCACTGCTGACGGTGGACTTTCCCGCAGGGAGCCCCGCGTGCGCGGGGATCCCTGCGGCCGACCCATGGGGGAGCGCTCACCAGTACCGCTACGACTCCGTCTGTGTCGGGTCGAGGGTGATGACGAGCTTCTGAGCGGATACGCCGCGACGCAGTGTGTCGATCGCTCCTTGCACCGCGGGAAGGCCGTTCCCCGCGATCCGTGCGTCCGGGTAGGGCGTATGTCTCCCCGAGGCGAGAGCGACGGGGAGATACTTCTGCCAGATCGCCGGTCCGACGGGAGAGGCCGCGATGGCGCTTCCCCAGATGAACGAGGCCCGGATGCCGTGGATGCGGCTTCGCAGCTGCAGAAGCGCCGTTCGTGTTCCGAGGCGCAGGAAGAGTCGCATGCGAGTCAGCGAGAGGCCGCGTCGGCGGGGCTGATCGTAGAACGACACCGGCGGGCTCGCCATCGAGATCCTCGTGGCGCCGGTCGCGCGCGCGATCCTCAGGCACGGCTCCGCCGACCCCACGGCGACCGCCAGGATTCCCGCCACGACCGAGCCCTTCACGGCTTCGATGATCCGGTCGACGGCCTCCGGGTCGCGGTAGTCGAACGCCGCCTCCGCCCCCAGCTGCATCATCCGCTCGTGGTTGCCGGCTGACGCCGTCGTGATCACGCGGTACCCCGCCGCTCGGGCGAGCTGGATGGCGTTGCCTCCGACGGCGGTCGCGCCGCCCCACACCACGACGACCTCGTCGCGGGGCTCCGAAGCGCCGAGGGTGGAGAAGTCCAGCCCGAGCTGATCGGTCTCGAACAGGCCGGCTGCGGCGGTGGACACAGCCAGGGGGAGTACCGCGGCGTCTCCGAAGGCCATCGTCTCGGGCAGAGCGGCAGCGAGGCTCGCGTCGACGGCGACGTAGCTCTGGAAGCCGCTCTCGGATACGGCATCCCTGCCCTTCTCCAAGCCCATCGCGTATGCCACGACGCGATCGCCCACTGCGAAATCGGTCACGTCGGCGCCGGTCTCGACGACGACGCCTGCGATGTCCTCGCCGAGGACCACGGGGTACCGCAGCCACCCGTACATGACCGTGCCGTTCGACTGGATGATCGCGTCCAGGGGGTTCACGGCCACCGCCCGCGTCTCGACCAGCAGCTGACCCGGCCCGGGTGTCGGCATCGGCGCGTCCCGGACGGTCAGGTCGGCGTAGGGGGCGTCGATCCACGCAGCCGTGTTGTCTCGCATTCTGATCCGTTCCTCACATTTGATGACATCTCGTGTCGTTACAGCTCACCTTACGGCACGTCGTGTCATCATGGATGCATGCCCAGATGGTCCCCCGATGCCGCGCTGCGGCTCGAAGCTGCGGCGATGCTCCTGTTCGAACGCCAGGGATACGCGGGAACGGCGGTTCCGCAGATCGCCGCGGAGGCAGGGCTGACGACGCGGACGTTCTTCCGTCACTTCTCCGACAAGCGCGACGTCCTGTTCCTCAGAGACCGCGAGTTCCCTCAGGCTGTGCGCGAGTTCATCGAGTCCGTCCCGCCGGAGAGCGGCGGGGCCGCTACGGTGCGGGCGGGCCTCTCGGCCGCGTGCCGCGAGCTTCAGGGCTGGCGTCGGACCATCGCGCGTCGGCGCGCCATCATCCGCAGCGAGCCCGCGTTGCACGAGCGCGAGCTTCTGCAGAGTCATCACCTCGGTCGTGCCATCGAAGAGTCGCTGCGCGGTCGCGGCATCGATCCCCGGCGGTCGCACACGCTGGCGGCTCTCGCCGTGACGTGCTTCGACCTCGCGATGGTCCGATGGCTGGAAGGGCCCGCCGAACTCCTGCTGGATGATGCCCTGACCGCCGCGTGGAATGACGTGCGCGACTGTCTCGAAAGCTGATGGCAAGGCCCTGCAGGATGCCGCCGCGCGCGTGCGACGCGACTCGTTCCCCTCACCTCATTGGGGCTGACGCCGATCCGTGAGGGTCGCCCGACTACGCCTGACGCAGCTCCGCGAGGGTCGTGATCTGCGCGGCGCCGGGGTCCCAGTGCCGCACGCAGTGCGCGCGAGCGTGGATGTCGAGGCCGACGAGATCCAGCGCCTGCGCGAGGTCCGCGACCCGCAACCGGCGGGCGAGCGCGACGTGCGGCATCCACTCACCCGGTGCGGTGTGCGGGGCATCCGCGCCCGGCCCGACAGCGGCGAGGATCGTCTCGCGAAGGCCGATCAGCTCTGGACTGGGCACGATGCTGCGGGCCAGCACGCGACGCTCCCCGGAGCCGAAGAGCAGGGGAGCACCGAGCGTGATCGGGAACGAACGGATGCCGGCGAGGACATCCTGGCCGGGCGGTGGCAGGTCGACGCGCGCGACCAGTGTGATGTGAGGGCGGTTGCTCGCCGACGTGTGCCCCGCGAGGCTCGACAGGCCGCGCGCGGCGAGAGCATCCCACTCGGCCCGGATCGCGGCTTCAGCAGCCGGGTCGAGGAGCAGTTCGATCGCCGAGGGGGATCGGTGGAGCTCCGGTTCTCGCACGGGTCTCAGCTGACCGCGCTGAGGCGCCGCTCCGCGAGCAGCGGCACGGCCACCTCGCGGGCGGCACGGCGCGCCGTCGCGACGGCGCCGATCGACACGACCTCGGCGCCGAGCGTCGAGGCGAGGATCTCGGGTGCCGGCAGATGCAGCTGGGTCGGCAGCACCTCGCGTGCGGCCGTGAGCACGGGGGCGATGCTCTCGGCGACCCCGCCGCAGACGATCACGCGCGCCGGGTCGTACATGCTGCCCAGCACGCCGACGACTCGAGCGAGGGTCGCGCCCACGCGCGCGGTCGCGAGCAGCGCATCGGCATCGCCGGCGGACGCGGCGGTCAGCACGACGCGAGGGTCGACGCGGTCCTCGCGCGCGAGCCGACCGATCGCGGATTCCGACGAGATCTCTCCGCTCTCGACGCCCGCGCGCACCTGGTCCTGCAGCGCGTAGCGCAGGCCGAAGGCCGACCCGACCCCGATGATGTGGTCGAACACCACGCCCTCGCCGACTCCGCCGTGCGCACCGTGCAGCACATGGCCGTCGACGACGACACCACCGCCGAACCGTTCGCTCGCGAGCAGGGCGACATAGTCACGGCATCCGACCGCAGCCCCCGTCGAGCCCTCGGCGATCGCGGCGAGCTGAGCGTCGTTCTTGATCTCGACGACGGGTGCCCAGTCGGCCAGAGCCCCGGCGAGTCCCGGATTCGTGCGCTCCCAGAAGCCCTCGGGGTGCGGGGGTGAGATGCCTGCGCGGTTGACGGGAGCGGCCACTCCGACGCAGATCGCGAGGATCGTGTCTCGCGGGACTCCTGCTTCGTCGACCGCGAGCTGCATCTGCCCGAGGATCGTCGCGCGCCGGGCGGCTGCGGACTGGGTCGGGTCGAGATCTGTGCGGTGGTGCACGAGGGTGCGCTCGAGCGGGTCCGAGATCGTGACAGCGAGGTGGGTGTCTCCGGCATCCACCCCGACGACGACGCCGAGGTCGGATGCCAGCACGAAGCGCCGCGCGGGGCGCCCTGCGCGGTAGCTGCCGGCGACGCGGGCGTTCGGGAGCTCACGCAGAACCCCGGCGTCGACGAGAGTGTCGATGCCGTCGATCGCGGTGGAGCGGGTCAGCGAGGTGCTCGCCATCGCCTCGGTGGCGGTGAACTCCCCGGCCGCCCACGCGAAGTCGAGGATTGCGCCGACGCTGGCTCGCCCGGTGCCCAGACCTGCAGAGACTTCTGTCACGGGCCTTGACCTCACTCTCGTCCAGATGAGAGAGTACCGTTCATCGAAGTAAATTCGCTCACTAGATTTAGTCTGCGTATCTACCGGACGAAAGGACAACGGTGTCTGTGAAACCACCACGCCCGGCCCGGCTCGTCGCCGGAGCTGCCGCGCTCGCCCTGGTCGGCGCCGCGCTGACCGGCTGCTCGACAGCCGGCGGGACCGAGACCATCCGCTTCACGTTCAGCAAACGTGAGGCGATCGAGTTCATGACCGAGCTCGTCGCGCAGTACAACTCCTCGCAGGACAAGGTGCGCGTCGAGATCGACACCTCGGGAGTCGACGTCGTCTCGGCCAGCTTCGTGCGGGGCAACCCGCCCGACATCATGCTCGCCAACTACAACTACGAGATCGCCCGGTTCGTGCAGCGCTGCGCGCTCACCGATCTCTCGGAGACGGAGGCGGCGTCGACCATCCGCGACGACCTGCAGCCGCTCATGGAGCAGTACGGCTCGTGCGAGGGCCGCACGAGCGCATTGCCGTACTCGGTGATGGGGGCCTCGGTCATCTACAACAGGGAGATCTTCGAGCAGCAGGGGCTCGAGGTCCCGCAGACCTGGGACGAGCTCCTCGCGGTGTGCGACCAGCTCAAGGAAGCGGGCATCGACCCGTTCTACGCCACCTTCAAGGACGACTGGACGGTCGCTCAGGGCTGGTACGACTACACCGCCGGCGGTTCGGTCG
Source organism: Microbacterium sp. AC035 (assembly GCF_979258485.1). Taxonomy (NCBI): domain Bacteria; kingdom Bacillati; phylum Actinomycetota; class Actinomycetes; order Micrococcales; family Microbacteriaceae; genus Microbacterium; species Microbacterium sp. AC035. The sequence continues at coordinate 2,670,329 of NZ_OZ409858.1, read as the reverse complement.
ACGTGATCGACTTCTTCGACACCCTCGCCGAAGAGGGCACTGAAGTCGGGCCCGACTCGGAGGTCTCGTTCGAGAACGACTTCGCGGAGCCCATGGACCGCATGATGACCCTGGTGAAGAACTACACCAACGCGGATGCCGCGAGCCGAGGCTACGGCGACGGCAACCTCGCCTTCGGCAAGGGCGAGGCCGCGATGTACCTGCAGGGACCGTGGGCCTTCAGCGAGATCGAGAAGACCGCGCCCGACCTCGAACTCGGCACCTTCCCGCTGCCGATGACCGACGACCCCGCCGACCTCGGTGTGCGCGTCAACATGGACCTCGCAGCGATGATCCCCGAGGGATCGCAGCACCAGGAGGCCGCACGCGACTTCCTGGAGTACCTGTTCCTGCCCGAGCACATCGAGGAGTACAACGCCTCGCAGCTCGGCTTCACCCCGACGGACGATGCTCCGGCTCCCGACGACCCGCGGGTCGAGGGCATGGTCGAGTACTACGACAACGGGCAGATCTACCAGGGCCCCTCGGTGCTCGTGCCCCGCACCCTTCCGGTCTTCAACTACGCGCAGGCGATGGTGCTCGGCGCGTCCACCACCTCCACGTTGCGCACCATGGATGCCGACTGGGCCAGGATCGCATTCCGCGCTCCCATCCCGTCGACCCAGGACAACGCCTCCGGCGAGGATTCAGCATCCGGCGAGACAGAGGAGTCCACGCCATGACGAACACCGCTCTGCCCAATCCCGCGGCGACTCCCGCCGCATCGAACATCACCAAGCCGAACACTCCGACGACCGACACGACGGCGATCGTCACAGGAGGCACCCGCAAGCTGGGGCGCCGCGCTCGCAAGGTCGAGCCGATCTACTACCTGTTCCTGCTGCCGACCCTCGTGATCTTCACGCTCGCGATCACGGTGCCCGGCGTCATGGGCATCTTCTTCAGCTTCACCGACTCCATCGGCATCGGCGAGTGGAGCTTCAACGGGCTGACGAACTACATCGCGATGTTCAGCGACCCGGCCATCCTGCAGAGCTACCTGTTCACGTTCGGCTTCTCGATCGCCACGGTGATCGTCGTGAATGTGGTCGCCTTCATGCTCGCGGTCGGGCTCACGTCCCGCATCCGCTTCAAGACGGGGCTCCGCACGATCTTCGTGATCCCGATGGTGATCTCGGGCATCATCATCGCCTACGTCTTCAACTTCCTGTTCTCCAACTCCATCCCGGCGGCGGGCGCGGCCACCGGCATCCCGTGGCTGTCCACCAGCCTTCTCGCGAACCCCGATCTCGCCTGGGTCGCGATCGTGATCGTGACCGCATGGCAGGCGGTTCCCGGCACGCTGCTGATCTACATCGCAGGTCTGCTCTCGGTGCCGGGCGAGGTCTATGAGGCGGCGAGCATCGACGGCGCGAACAAGAGGCAGCAGCTGTTGCGCATCACGCTTCCGCTCGTCGCGGGGTACGTGGTGATCAACGTGATCCTCGGCTTCAAGGGCTTCCTGAACGCCTACGACATCATCGTCGGACTCACCAACGGCGGACCCGGCACCTCCACCCGCAGCGTCGCGATGACGATCATCGCGGGCTTCAACGGCGGCGACTACGCCTACCAGATGGCCAACGCGACGATCTTCTTCATCGTCGCCGTGCTCATCTCCCTGCTGCAGCTCTCGCTGACCCGCGGAAGGAACGCACTCTGATGTCGACGCAGACACTCACCACCATCCCCACCACGGGCAAGAAGCCGCGCGTCCGCATGGAGCGCGTCAACTGGTCGGGCACGATCATCCTGATCCTCTGCGCCGTGACCGTGCTGCTGCCGCTCTACGTGACGATCTCGATGGCCTTCAAGACCACCGGTCAGGCTGTCGACGGCAACGCCTTCTCGCTGCCGGCTCCGTTCAGCATCGACGGGTTCGTCGAGGCGTGGAACCTCACGAAGTTCCCGGTCGGCGCCGGCATCTCCCTGCTGGTCACGGCCGGAACGGTCATCGCGACCATCGTGCTCGCCGCGTTCGCCTCGTACGCGATCGTCCGCAACTGGGACCACCGCCTGTTCCGCTACTCGTTCTTCTACCTGCTGGCTGCGATGTTCATCCCGTTCCCGGTGGTCGCACTGCCGCAGATCCAGTTGACCGGGTGGGTGGGACTCGACAACCCGTTCGGCGTGATCATCCTCGCGACGATGTTCCAGCTGAGCTTCAGCGTGCTGCTGTTCACCGCGTTCCTTCGGTCGATCCCGATCGAGCTCGAAGAGAGCGCCCGCATCGACGGCGCCACCACGTGGCAGACGTTCTGGCAGCTCATCTTCCCGCTGCTGGCACCCATGAGCGCCACGGTCGGGATCTTCGCGTTCCTGTACGCGTGGAACGACTTCATGATGCCGTCGCTGATCATCTCGGACCCGGCCATGCAGACGCTGCCTGTGCGGCAGAACCTCTTCCAGACCCAGTTCAGCAACAACTACAACGTGTCGTTCGCCTCGTACCTGATGGCGATGGCCCCGGCGATCCTGGCATACCTGTTCACGCAGCGCTTCGTCATGGAAGGCGTCACGCAGGGCGCCGTCAAGGGCTGATGCGCGACACGCGCTGACACGTCACACACCGCAGACCGCAACACGAAGGAGCAATACCCCTCATGACCGATGCGCTTCTCACCGAGACCCGCGACGACACGACGGCAGCATGGTGGCGGCAGGCCGCCGTGTATCAGATCTACCCCCGCAGCTTCGCGGATGCGAACGGAGACGGACTCGGCGACATCCCGGGCATCGTCTCGCGGGCCGACTACCTGCGTGACCTCGGCATCGATGCCGTGTGGCTCAGCCCGTTCTATCCGTCGGCGCTGGCCGACGGAGGGTATGACGTCGCCGACTATCGCAACGTCGACCCGCGCCTGGGCACGCTCGAGGACTTCGACGAGATGGTCGCCGCTCTGCACGAGCGCGGCATCCGCGTGGTCGTCGACATCGTGCCGAACCACTCGTCGGATCTGCACGAGTGGTTCCAGGAGGCGCTCGCCGCAGGTCGCGGTTCGGCGGCTCGCGAGCGGTACATCTTCCGCGAAGGTTCGGGCGAAGACGGCTCCGAGCCCCCGACCGACTGGACCGCCGCGTTCGGCGGCTCGGCCTGGGAGCGGGTCGATGACGGGCAGTGGTTCCTGCACAGCTTCGCCCCAGAGCAGCCCGACCTCAACTGGGATCACCCCGAGGTGCGCGAGGACTTCTTGAAGACCCTGCGCTTCTGGTCGGATCGCGGGGTCGACGGCTTCCGCATCGATGTCGCGCACATGCTCACGAAGGATCTGGCCGAGCCGCTGCCGAGCACCGCCGAGCTCGAACTGCTGCCGCACGACGGAAACCACCCACTGCACGACCGCGACGACGTGCACGAGGTGTACGCCGAGTGGCGCCGGGTCTTCAATGAATACGACCCGCCCCGCACGGCCGTCGCCGAGGCGTGGGTCAGCACGCCCGAGCGTCGGGCGAAGTACGCGTCGGCCGAGGGCCTCGGACAGGCGTTCAACTTCGACCTGCTCGTCGCGGATTTCGACGCGACGCAGTTCCGCACGATCATCACCGACAACCTCGCGCAGTCGGAGGCGACGGGTTCGTCGACCACGTGGGTGCTGTCGAACCACGACGTGACGCGTCACGCGACGCGATACGGGCTCGCTCCGCTGGCCGGTCGCACGGGAGTCAAGCAGGGCGTCGAGTGGGTCGCCGAGGGTGGGCCGGAGGATCAGCTCGACCGCGAGGCCGGACTGCGTCGGGCGCACGCTGCCACGCTGCTGCTGCTCGGCCTGCCCGGCAGCACCTACCTCTATCAGGGCGAGGAGCTGGGGCTGCACGAGGTCGCCGAGGTCGCGCCCGAGCAGCGTCAGGACCCGGCGTTCTTCCGCGGTGCCGTCTTCGACGGTCTGGGACGGGACGGATGCCGCGTGCCGCTGCCGTGGACGGCATCCGGTCCGTCGTTCGGATTCGGATCGGGCGATGCTCATCTGCCTCAGCCCGAGTGGTTCGCGGAGTACGCGGTCGATGTCGAGGAGGGCGACCCCTCGTCGACGCTCGCGCTCTATCGCGAGGCGCTGCGCCTGCGCCACGAACTGCAGACGGAGGAGAGCCTGGAGTGGATCGAGACCGGGCGTCCGGATGTGCTGCGCTTCGCCCGCCCGAACGGCTGGCAGATCGTGACGAACTTCGGTTCAGAGCCGTTCGACCTCGGAGTGGATGCCGCAGACGTCGTGCTCGGCACGGTCGTCGACAGCGCCGTTCCCGGCGACTCGACCGTGTGGATCGCGCCGGGCCTGATCGGCTGAGTCGGTCGCACCGAGTCGGGTGCACTGAGCCGTTCGCAGGAAGAAAGTGCGGATGCAGGACGAGAACACGGTTTCTCGTCCTGCATCCGTGCTTCGGTCCTGCAGACGGGCGCGAACGGCACCCCAACTCCCCGCCAATTTGATAATGGTTCTCATTAGCGTTTAGAGTGAGAGCATGAAGAAGCCGCTCGTCGCCCTCGCCATCGCATCCGTCGCCGCACTCTCGCTCGCCGGATGCTCCACCACTCCCGCAGCGGGAGAGGGCGGCGGCGGCGCGGTCACGGTCGCCGCGAGCACCAACGTCTACGGTTCGCTCGCAGAGCAGATCGGCGGCGACCGCGTCGACGTGACATCGATCATCACCTCGGCGACCCAGGACCCGCACTCGTACGAGGCCTCGGCCCGCGACCGCCTGACCGTGCAGAAGGCCGACCTCGTGATCGAGAACGGCGGCGGCTACGACGGCTTCATCGACACCCTGCTGCAGGACGCCGAGGACGTGCACGTGGTCAGCGCCGTCGAGTTCTCGCACGACTTCCCCGGCAACGAGGGCCACGAGCACTCGGATGACGAGGCTGAGGCGGAGCACGACCACGACCATGCCGAAGGTGAAGAGGGTCATGAGGGCCACAACCACATCGAGGGCTTCAACGAGCACGTCTGGTTCGACCCGCACACGATGATCCACGTCGTCGAGGCGATCGCCGACGAGCTCGCCACCATCGACCCCGACGGTGAGGCGGAGTTCACCGCCAACGCCGAGGAGATCGTCGCCGACCTCGAGGGCTTCGAGGCCGACCTCGAGACGCTCAAGACGGATGCCGCCGGTGCGAACGTGATCATCACCGAGCCGCTGCCCGGATACCTCGCCGCAGCCGCCGGGCTCACCGACGTCACTCCCGAGGGCTTCGCGGAGGCGGTCGAGGAGGGCAGCGACGTCGCCCCCGCCACACTGCTCGACACCCTCAACGTCGTCGAAGGCGGCGATTTGGCGGCCGTGCTCACGAACGCGCAGACCGGCGGAGCCGAGACGCAGCGCGTCGAGGACGCCGCGACGGATGCCGGCATCCCGCTCGTCGCCTTCACTGAGCTGCTGCCCGAAGGATCGTCGTACTCTGAGTGGATGAGTGACGCGATCCAGAGCCTCGCCGACGCGCTGCAGTCGTGAGAGCCGCCGCCGACGCGCGGGCAGGAGCCGAGAAGTCGAACCCGGTGCTCGAGGTGCGCGGAGCCGCCCTCCAGCGCGGTGACCGGGAGCTGTGGTCGGGGTTGAACCTCACGGTCGACCCCGGCGAGTTCATCGCCGTGCTCGGTCCGTCTGGATCGGGAAAGACGACGCTGCTGCGCAGCATCCTGGGCCTGCAGCCTCTGTCGGCCGGCGAGATCAGCGTCGCGGGCGAACCGGTGCGCAAGGGCAATCCGCGCATCGGATACATCCCGCAGCAGCGGTCGCTCGCCCCCGACACGAGCATGCGTGCCCGCGATCTCGTCGCTCTGGGCGTGCAGGGCAGCCGTTTCGGCTTCCCTGTTCCGCACCGCGGCGACAAGGCCAAGGTCGACCAGCTGCTGGCCTCGGTCGGAGCCGCCCACTACGCCGAGCGCCGCGTCGGCCTGCTCTCGGGCGGAGAGCAGCAGCGGCTGCGGGTGGGCCAGGCCCTCGCCGACGAGCCGGATCTGCTGCTGTGCGACGAGCCGCTGTCGAACCTCGACCTCGCGAACCAGGTCGCCATCACGGACATCATCGACCGTCAGCGCCGCGATCGCCGTGCCGCCGTGCTGTTCGTGACGCACGACATCAACCCGATCCTCGGCCGTGTCGACCGCATCCTCTACATCGCGGGCGGTCGGTTCGTGCTCGGCACCCCCGAAGAGGTGCTGCAGACGCGCGTGCTCACCGAGCTCTACGGCACCCCGGTGTTCGTGCTCCGGGCGGGCGACCGGCTGGTCGTCGTCGGAGTGCCGGATGCCGAGCCCCACCACGAGCACGACCACGATCACGGAGGTGCCGCATGAACGTCATCACCGGCATCGTCCAGGCCGTCGACTGGAGCGACGTCTTCTCGTTCCAGGATTACGGCGAGCTCGTCGCCCTGCTCGCGAACTCGATCATCGCCGGAGCGGTGCTCGGGATCGTCGGCGGACTCATCGGCGTCTTCGTGATGCAGCGCGACCTCGCATTCGCCGTGCACGGGGTCAGCGAGCTCTCTTTCGCGGGTGCTGCCGCGGCGCTGCTGTTCGGCGGCAGCGTGGTGGTCGGCTCGCTCGGCGGCGCACTCGTCGCGGCGATCCTGATCGGCATCCTCGGGGCCAAGGCCCGCGACCGCAACTCGATCGTCGGCGTGCTGATGCCGTTCGGCCTCGGCCTCGGCATCCTGTTCCTCTCGCTCTACGACGGCCGCAGCGCCAACCGCTTCAGTCTGCTCACCGGGCAGATCGTCTCTGTGTCGAGCCCCGACCTCGGCTGGCTGCTCGGCATCAGCATCGTCGTGCTGCTCGGGCTGCTGCTCATGTGGAACCCGTTGCGCTTCGACTCGCTCGACCCCGAGTCGGCCGCCGCCCGCGGCGTGCCCACGCGTGCCGTGAGCCTGCTGTTCATGGTGCTGCTCGGGCTGATCGTCGCGGTCAGCGTGCACATCATCGGTGCGCTGCTCGTGATGGCGTTGCTCGTGACTCCTGCGGCCGCTGCGATGCGCGTCTCCGCCGGGCCGGTCGCGGTGCCGCTGCTCGCTGCGCTGTTCGGTTTCGTGTCGGCGGTCGGCGGCATCCTGCTCGCACTCGCGGGCACGCTGCCGGTGAGCCCGTACATCACGACGCTGTCGTTCACGATCTATGTCGTGTGCTGGATCATCCAGCGTGCCCGCGGCGGTGTGCGACGAGTGCGGGCCTGACCTTCCCAGGGCCCGGCAAGGGGGGCGCGCCTAGAATCGTGGGTATGGCTCAGCGGAACACCTGGCAGCGCGATCGCGTGCGCGAAGCCCTCGCCGACGCGCGAGGGTTCGTCAGCGCGCAGAACCTGCATGCCTCGCTGCGTGACGACAACACCGGTATCGGCCTCGCGACGGTCTATCGCGCGCTGGCCGGGCTCGCAGCCGCGGGCGATGCCGACTCGCTGCAGAGCCCCGAGGGCGAGGCGCTCTACCGCGCCTGCACGACCCAGGGCCACCACCATCACCTGATCTGCCGCAACTGCGGACTCACGGTCGAGATCGAGGCGACGGACGTCGAGCAGTGGGCGCACCGCACCGCCGCTCTGCACGGTTTCACGGATGCCGCGCACGTCGTCGACATCTTCGGGCTGTGCGCCTCGTGCACCAACAAGCGCGATGCCGAAGAGGCAGCGAACGCGTGACCACCCAGGCCGCTCCACGGACGGTGCAGTCGCACCGTCCCACCCGATCGCCGCGCTCGCCGTGGATCGGGGTGGCCCTCGGCGCCGCGATCGTGGCCGCGCTCTTCCTGGTCGACCGGTTCCTGCCGACGCTCTTCACCGCGAGTCTTCCGAGCAGAGCCCAGGACGGCCTGACCCTCGCGCTGAGCGTGCTCATCGAGGCACTGCCGTTCGTGGTCCTCGGCGTGCTGCTCTCGATCGTCGTGCAGGTGTGGCTGCCCGCCGACGTCATCCACCGCTGGCTGCCGAAGCGCGCATGGGCCCGCCGTGCCGTGCTGTCGCTGCTGGGCATGCTGATCCCCGTGTGCGAGTGCGGCAACGTGCCGTTCGCCCGCGGTCTGATGATGCGTGGACTCGCGCCGGCCGAGGCGCTGACCTTCCTGATCGCGGCGCCGATCGTGAATCCGATCGTGATCCTCACCACGCACGCGGCGTTCGGCTTCGACGACGGCATCCTGGTCGCCCGTCTCATCGGCGGCTACCTGATCGCCAACCTGATCGGCTGGATCTACAGCCGCCACCCCTCGCCCGACTCTCTGCTCACGCAGCGCTTCATCGACACCTGCGACCGCGTCACCCACGAGCACGGCACGCCGATGCGCCGCAGCCTCACCCAGTTCCTCGTCGAGCTGCGCGCGGTCATGCCCGCGCTGGTGATCGGCTCGGCGCTCGCCGGAGCCGTGCAGGTGCTGATCCCGCGCGAGGTGCTGCTGGCCATCGGCTCGAACCCGGTGCTGTCGATCCTCGCGATGATGGCGCTCGCGATGACCGTCGCGATCTGCTCGAACGTCGACGCGTTCTTCGCGCTCTCGTTCGCCTCGACGTTCTCGTCGGGCGCCCTCGTGGCGTTCCTGCTCGTCGGCCCGCTGGTCGACGTCAAGATGCTCGCGCTGATGCGCACGACCTTCACCACCCGCACCCTCGTCGGCATCGTCGGCGTGGTCGTGTTCGCCGCCTTCGCGATCGGGATCGGGGTGAACGTCTTTGTCTGAGCACTCCTCGCAGGCGCCGCAGGTGCCTTCGCGCGCCCGTGCCCTCGGCACCCGCTGGCTGGGCATCGGCCTCGCCACCGTCATCTCGGTCGTCACTCTCGGACTCGGTCTGACCGGACGACTGAACCTCTACATCAGTCCCGAATCGGTGTGGTTCGCGTGCGCCGCCGCCGTCGTGACCCTCGCGGGCGCGATCTGGTCGTGCACGCTGCCGCTCGGCGAAGAGGGCGATCACGGCCACGACCATGGTGAGAGCCACGAGGCGGATGCCGCGGCTTCGCCCCGCCGCTCTCTCGCCCTCGCCGGCACCGTGACCGGCGGAGTCGTGGCGTCCGGCGTCGTGATCGCCGCACTCGTGCTGCCTCCCGCGTCGCTGTCGGTCGAACTCGCGATGTCGCGTGTGGGCGAGCAGACCGCCCTGTTCGCGGGTGCCGACGACGTGACCCTCGGAGTCGCCGACACCGCGACCTTCGGCGTGGGCGACTGGGCGAGCGTGTTCTCGACGGCGACCAACACCGCGGCCTACGACGGCAAGACGGTCACGTTGACCGGCTTCGTCACCCCGACGGATGCCGACGGCGTGAACCTCACGCGCCTGGTCATCACGCACTGCGTGATCGATGCCCAGCCGGCGACCCTGCCGGTGACGATCGACGCCGGAGAGTTCGACACCGGCCAGTGGGTCGAGGTCGAGGGCACGGTCAAGGCGGATGCCGACGGATCGCTGCACGTCGAACCGACGACGGTCACGGCCATCGACGAGCCTCAGGACCCGTATGAGTACTGACGACGAGCGCCCCGACGAGCCGGTGGTGCCACGCACCCGCGCCGAGCTGCGTGCCGCGCGCGAGGCTGAGGCTGCGGCCGCGTCTCCCTCGCCGAGCGAGGGTGGCGGAGCCGACCGAGACCACACGTCTCCCGCGACGGACCCGCGCATCGCCTCACCTGCGGTTCGCTCGACAGGCGGGGCATCACCCGCGGATCGCCCGACGGGTGATGTGCGTCCGACGCGTTCGACCTTCGTCCCGCCGGATGCCGACTCGACGACCACGTTCGCGGCTCACTCCTCGGCCGACTATGTGCCCCCTGCTCGTTCCACGACGGACGACGCGGCCCCCGCGCGCGAGAAACCGAGGGCCGACAAGAGGCCGAAGCGCGCGAAGCCGCCGAAGCCGGAGAAGACGCCGAAGCCCGCGAAGGCATCTGAGGCCGCAAAATCTCCGAAGCCCGAGAAGGCCGCGAAGACGCCGAAGCCCGCCAGTGCGCCGAAGTCCGAGAAGCCCGCGGCCTCGAGCGACCGTCGCTTCCTGCTGGCGCTCGGCGCCGTGCTCGGCATCCTGGTGCTCGTCGGCGCAGGACTCGGCGTCGTCAGCCTCACGCAGGGTCCGCGCATCACCGACGTGCAGGTGAATCCGACCGAGGCGATCGAGACCTCGGGCAGCCGCGTCATCCTCACGGCGAACCAGTCGCTGGCGGCGATCGACGAGTCGCAGGTCACAGTCGAACCGGCCGTGCCGTTCACGCTGGATGCGGCGGGGCGTGGCATCGGCATCCGCTTCACCGTTCCGCTCGACGACGACACCGAGTACACCGTGAACATCGCCGATGCGGTGGGCGCCGGAGGCGGCCCCCGCGACACGCTCTCGACGAGCTTCTCGACTCCGGCTTCGAACATCTTCCTGCTGCGCCGAGACGCCGACGGTGACGATCAGATCTTCCGCACCGACCTGACCGGCGAGCAGGCGCAGCCCGTCTTCGCGGCCGACAAGATCAACGACTTCCGCGCGACCTCATCGCAGCTCGTCGTCTCGGTCGAGGAGGACGAGGGCTCGAAGCTGCTCGTGATGGACCGCGACGGCAGGAATCCGCGCGAACTGACGCTGCCCGGCGTCGGGTATGTGGGCGCGATCCAGGTGTCCGACCGCGGCGGCCTGGTCGGCTACAGCTACTCCGACAAGAAGCTCACCGACACCGAGGGGCGGGCGAGCGTGCTCGTCACGCAGTCGCTCAGCGGCGATGACGAGCCTGTGGTCACCGAGGTCGGTGACAAGGAGGCGAACGTCTTCGTCTGGCAGTTCGTGCCCGACAGTGCGGCCATGCTCTTCATCGACTTCGACGGTGCGCTCTCGCTGGTCGATCGCACGACCGACGCCGGGGTGCAGTCCCTCGGACTCGCGACGACCATTCAGGGCATCTCGCGCGGCACCTACACGGCGATAGTCGAGCGACTCGACGGCTCGGTGGTCGAGCTGAACCTCACCGACGGCTCGGAGGTGCCGCTCGCGGCATCGACTCCCGACTACGGCTCCGCGATGACGATCACCCCATTCCCCGGCGGCACGCTGCGCCACGTCGTCTCGCGCGATGAGAGCGGGCTGCCCATCGGCCAGGCCGTCGTCCGCGTCGACGACGAGGGCGCGGCGACGCCCCTCGTCGAGGTCGATTCGACCGACTCGATCCTGCAGGCCTGCGCGTCGCCCAGCGGTCAGTACGCCGCGGTCGTGATCGCGCCGGATCTCGCCGACAACCCCTACGACCAGATGCGCCTGCCGCTGCCCGAGAACCTCGAGACGCACCTGCTCGACCTGCGCACGGGCGACGAGATCGTGGCCCTCACCGGCTTCGACGCCTCGTGGTGCCAGACGGCGCCGCAGTTCTGAGCCCATGCCGACGGATGCCCTGCACCGAGCGACCCGCGCCGAGCTGAGCGCGTTGCCGGTCGAGGTCGCGCCACTGCTGCTCGGCGCAGAGCTGCGGACGGTCGTCGCGGGTTCCGAGGTGCGCCTCCGGCTCACCGAGGTCGAGGCGTATCACGGCCAGGGCACCGGACCGGAGGCCGATCCGGGCTCTCACGCCCGCATGGGCCGCACCGCACGCAATGCGACGATGTGGGGCGAGCCGGGGCATCTGTACGTCTACCTGAGCCACGGCATCCACTCGTGCGTGAATGTGGTCTCGGGGTCGGAGGGTCAGGCCGGAGGAATCCTGCTGCGCGCGGGCGAGGTCGTGCACGGGGCGGATGCCGTCGCCGTGCGCCGTCGCGCGAACACCCCGCTGACGGCAACGGCACTGCGCGACCTCGCCAAGGGGCCCGGCAGATTCGGCCAGGCGGTGGGGCTGCGGCATCCGATCCACGACGGCATCGATGCGGTCACGGGTGAGGAGTTCGAGGGCGCCCGCGCGGAGCTGTGGCTGCGCGACGTGCCGGTCACCGACGTGGCGACCGGCCCGCGAGTGGGCGTGGCTGGCATCGCCGGCACCGAGGCGTTCCCGTGGCGTTTCTGGATCGCCGGCGACCCGACGGTCTCGCCGTTCCGCTGGGGGAGAGGCGCTCAGGCCGAGTCTCTCGGCCGCGCCTGAGCCCGGGTCAGGCCGAGTCTCTCCACACCACCGGCGTCGGCAGCATGATGCCCTCCCGCGGGCGCTGATCGTCGCGCAGCTGCGCGAGGACGGATGCCGCGGCTGCGGCACCCAGCCCTTCGGCCGGCTGATCGACGGTCGAGAGCAGGGGGGTGGTGCGCGTCGCCCAAGTGCTGTTGTCGAAGCCCACGACGCCCACGTCGTCGGGCACACGGCGTCCGGCTTCGCGGAGCGCCCACATCGCGCCGGCCGCGACGGCGTCTGACGCGGCGAACACGCCGTCGATGTCGGGCGCACGCTCGAGCAGACGCGTCATCGCCGCGGCGCCGTCGGCGTAGGAGTACAGCGGCACCTCTTCGACGAGGTCCGGATCGAAGGCTGCGCCCAGCGCATCGGTGAACCCTGCGAGGCGGTCGGTGCCCGAATCCCGGTCGAGCGCGGCGGCGATCATGCCGACCCGTGTGCGCCCGGTGGCGATGAGTCGGGAGGTCACGGCCTGCGCGGCGCCGCGGTTGTCGACGCCGACCCAGGCCGCGTCGACATCGGGCGGGTGACCGACGTAGGCGACGGGCAGATCCAGCCGCATGACGGCCTTGGTGATCGGATCCTGTGCTCGCGCCGAGACGATGACGGCCCCGTCGACGAACCCGCCGTTCAGGTATCGCGCGACGCGCTCGGTGTCGCGCACCGAGTCGACCACGAGGCAGACCATCTGGTAGTCCGCCTCCGACAGCGTCTCGTTGGTGCCGAGCATGATCGCGCCGATGTTGGGGTCTTCGAGGAACAGGGCGTGCGGCTCGTGCACGATGAACGCGATGGCCTGGGTGCGCTGACGAACGAGGTTCTGGGCCGCGGTGTTCGGCACGTAGCCGACCTCGCGGATAGCGTCTTCGATGGCGGTGCGCGCGGCATCCGACACGTACCCGCCGTTGATCACGCGACTGACGGTTCCCCTGGAGACCCCGGCCACGCGCGCCACGTCGTGCACGGTGCTGCGACGGCGGGCGGAAGTACTCATGATCGACAGCCTAGCGACCGCGACTTGACGGGATTCGCCACGTCGTGCGACGATGTGTGCACGTTCACAGAAATACCGATCGTCGTCTTCGTGACACGAACTGTGCACGTGCACACATGATCCGCAAAGGAGCGTCACCGATGGCCGCCGCTGTGTCCGACCGCATCGCCACCCTCTCCGCAGGGCGCGGCCTCGTCTTCGGATGCGACTACAACCCCGAGCAGTGGGACCGCAGCGTCTGGCCCGACGACGTGCGGCTCATGCAGCAGGCCGGCGTCGGACTCGTGGCGATCAACATCTTCGGCTGGTCGTCGATCAACCCCGCCGAGGGCGTGTGGGACTTCACCGCACTCGACGAGATCATCGCGCTGCTGCACGAGGGTGGCATCCGCATCAACCTCGGCACCGGCACCGCTTCTCCCGCGCCCTGGGTCACCGCGCAGCATCCCGAGATCCTCCCGGTCGGCCAGGACGGCACCGTCTTCCAGCAGGGCGGCCGCCAGGGCTACTGCCCGAGCTCGCCGATCTTCCGCGCCTACGCCGCCGAGGTCGTCACCCGCGTGGTCGAGCGCTACGGCGACCACCCCGCCGTGTCGCTCTGGCACGTGTCGAACGAGCTGGGCTGCCACAACGCGCTCTGCTACTGCGACACGAGCGCCGAGGCGTTCCGCGGCTGGCTGCGCGACCGCTACGACGACATCGACGCGCTGAACCGCGCGTGGGGCACGACGTTCTGGAGCCAGCGGTACAGCGACTTCGACGACGTGCGCGTGCCCGCCCAGGCCCTCTCGCTGCGCAACCCCGGTCAGATCCTCGACTTCCAGCGGTTCAGCTCCGACGAGCAGCTCGCTCTCTACCGCGCCGAAGCCGCGATCCTGCGTGAGCGCAGCGACGTGCCGGTGACGACCAACTTCATGGTCACCGCGCACATCCGCAACCTCGACTACTGGTCGTGGGCGGCCGACATGGATCTGATCGCCAACGACCACTACCTCGACCGCCGCCTCGACGACGCGCGGGGTGAGCTCTCGTTCGCCGCCGACCTCACCCGCGGCCTCGCGCAGGGCGCACCCTGGCTGCTCATGGAGACCTCGACCGGCGCGGTGAACTGGCAGCCGTACAACCTTGCCAAGGCCCCGGGCGAGATGCAGCGCAACATCGCCGCGCACATCGCCCGCGGCGCCGACGGCATCTGCTTCTTCCAGTGGCGCGCGTCGACCCAGGGCGCGGAGAAGTACCACACGGCCCTCGTGCCGCATGCGGGTGAGGACTCCGACCAGTGGCGCGAGGTCGTCGAGCTCGGCGGGCTGCTCGAGCGTCTCGGCGAGGTCGCGGGCACCCGCGTCGCCGCCGACGCCGCCCTGTTCTTCTCCTGGGACAGCTGGTGGGCCACCGAGAACGAGGGTCGGCCGAGCGAGGCGCTCACCTACCTCGGCCAGGTGCACGCCGCCCACGCGGCGCTGGCGGATGCCGGCATCACCACCGATGTCGTGCGCCCGGGCACAGAGCTCGACGACTACCGTCTGCTGATCGTGCCCGCACTGCACCTCGTCAGCGATGCGGATGCCGCGGCGATCGCCCGCGCGGTCGAGAACGGTGCCACGGCTCTCATCACCTTCTACAGCGGCATCGTCGACGAGCAAGACCGGGTGCGCACCGGCGGGTACCCCGGCGCGTTCCGCGAGCTGCTCGGCATCCGCTCGGAGGAGTTCGCACCGCTCCGCCCAGACGAGTCCGTCACCCTCAGCGACGGCACGACGGGCACGATCTGGAGCGAACGGCTCAAGACGACGGATGCCGAGGTCGTCGCCTCGTTCGTCGACGGCCCCGCCGCCGGCCGACCCGCGATCACGCGCCGCACGGCGGGCGAGGGCGAAGCCTGGTTCCTGGGCACGCAGCCCGCGCGCGAGGACTACCGCCGACTGGTGGCGCAGCTCGCCGCATCGGCGGGAGCAACCCCCACACCCGGCGCCGACCGCGACGTCGAGATCGTGCGCCGCACCGGCGACGCCGGCTCGTTCCTGTTCGTCATCAACCACGGATCGACCGATGTCGAGATCGCGGCCGCGGGCCACGACCTCGTCACCGACGCCCCCTCCACCGGACTCGTGCCGGCCGGGGCGGTCCGCATCATCAAGGAGGATGTATGACCACCACGCTCACCGCTCCGGCGGTCGCCTCAGCGCCTCGGGCGCCGGGCCGCCGCCGACGGATTCCGCACAAGGGCGCCATCGCGTTCCTCATCGTGCCCTTCGGCGTGCTTTTCGCGCTGTTCTACGTCGTGCCGATCGCCTACGCGTTCTGGCAGTCGCTGCTCGTCGTCGAGCGTGACGGCACCTTCGGCAAGGCCGAGCAGGTGTTCGGCGGCTTCGCCCAGTACGTGCTCGTCTTCCAGAACGAGGCGTTCTGGAGCTCGATGGGGCGGATGCTGACCTTCGGCGTCGTGCAGGTGCCGGTCATGCTCGGCCTCGCCCTGCTGTTCGCGCTGCTGCTCGATTCGCCGCTCGTGCGGGGCAAGCGCTTCTTCCGCCTGGCGTTCTTCGTGCCCTACGCGGTGCCCGGTGTCATCGCGGCGATCATGTGGGGCTCGCTGTTCTCGCCCAACCTGTCGCCGTTCACCGCCATCACCAAGAACATCGACTTCCTCGGCGCCGACCTCGTGCTGTGGTCGATCGCGAACGTCGTCACCTGGGTCTACGTCGGCTACAACATGCTGATCATCTACTCGGCGCTGCTGTCGATCCCACAGGAGCTCTACGAGGCGGCGATCCTCGACGGCGCCGGCCAGTGGCGCATCGCCTGGTCGATCAAGATCCCGCTGGTGCGCCCGGCGATCGTGATGACCGCGATCTTCTCGATCATCGGCACGCTGCAGCTGCTCGCCGAGCCCCAGGTGTTCCGTTCGTTCAGCTCGGCGGTGACCAGCACGTTCACCCCGAACATGACCGTCTACGCCACGGCATCCATCCCGAACACCAACCTGGCGGCCGCCTTCTCGGTCGTGCTCGCCGTGACGACCTTCGTGCTGTCGTTCGGATTCATGAAGTACATGCAGCGCAAGGAGCAGAACGCATGAGCACCATGTCGATCGTCGCCCCTGGGCGGGGTTCCCGCGGCAAGGCTCCGCGCGGAAAGGCCGCTCGCGAGTCGGGCATCTCCCGCACGGGCGCCATGCTGATCATGGCCGTCTTCACGGTCTACTTCCTGCTGCCGCTGTGGTGGCTGCTGGTCGCGTCGAGCAAAGAGACCGGTGACATCCTGACCACCGCTCCGCTGTGGTTCGCCGACTTCCACCTGCTCGACAACATCGCCGAGCTGTTCGCCTATCGCGACGGCGTGTACCTGCGCTGGCTGATGAACTCGGTGCTCTACGCGGCACTCGGCGGTGCCATCGCGACTCTGCTCGCCGCGATGGCCGGCTACGCCCTGGCGAAGTACCGGTTCCCGGGCCGCGACCTGATGTTCGACATCGTGCTCGGCGGGGTGCTCGTGCCCGCCACCGCTCTCGCGCTGCCCCTGTTCCTGATCTTCAGCCAGGCGCAGCTGACCAATACGTTCTGGTCGGTCTTCCTGCCCTCGATCGTGAGTCCGTTCGGCGTGTACCTGGCGCGGATCTTCGCGGCCTCCTCGGTGCCCGACGAACTGCTCGAAGCGAGTCGACTCGACGGCGCGGGTGAGATCCGCACGTTCTTCACCGTCAGCATCCGCCTGATGACCCCCGCGCTGGTGACGATGTTCCTCTTCCAGTTCGTGGCCATCTGGAACAACTTCTTCCTGCCGATGATCATGCTCCGCTCCGAAGACCTCTTCCCCGTCGTCTTCGGTCTCTACAACTGGAACAACCAGCTGAACCAGCTGCCAGAACTCCGCGGTCTCGTGCTGATCGGCGCTCTGCTGTCGGTCATCCCGCTGATCGTCACCTTCCTCCTGCTCCAGCGCTTCTGGCGCAACGGACTGGGCGCCGGCGCCCTGAAGTGAGCAGGCAGCCGACCGGACCGACCGGACGGCTCCGCACCACCCGCACCACACACCCGCACCACACACCCGCACCACCCCATCGCATCCACGAAAGGATCGAAATGCAGCATTCGAAGATGAAGGCAGCCGCTGTCATCGCCATCTCGGCGTTCGCGCTCGCCGGTTGCTCGGCATCCGGCGGAGACAGCTCAGGCACCGGCGGCGACGCCGCAGCCTCGTGCACCCCGGCCGACGGAGACGTCACGCTCGAGTTCACCTCCTGGATCCCCGGCATCGAAGATGTCGTGAAGATCTGGAACGAGGCCAACCCCGAGATCCAGGTCGACGTGCAGACGGGCCCGAACGGCAACGGCGGCACGTACCAGAACTTCTTCAACCAGATCAAGGCGGGGGATGCCCCCGACCTCGGCCAGATCGAGTACGACGCCCTGCCGAACTTCCTCGTGCAGGACGGCCTCGAAGACCTCAGCGCCTGCGAGGCCGTCGTCGCCGCAGAGGACCAGTTCGTCGACTGGGCCTGGGGACAGGTCACGCTCGGCACCGAGGGCGTCTACGGCGTGCCGCAGGACACCGGCCCCATGGGGCTGTTCTACCGCGCCGACCTGTTCGAGCAGAACGGCATCGAGATCCCCACCACGTGGGACGAGTACCGTGAGGCCGCCGTGAAGATCCGCGACCTCGGCGGATACATCACCAACTTCTCGCAGTCGGACATCAACCAGTTCGCGGGCTTCGCCTGGCAGGACGGCGCTCAGTGGTTCTCGAGCGACGACGAGGGCTGGACGGTCTCGCTGGCCGATGACGCCACCACCACGGTCGCGGACTTCTGGCAGAGCATGCTCGACGACGACCTCGTCGCCACGGTCCCCGCGTGGACCGACGAGTGGAACAACGCCTACAACTCCGGTCAGGTCTGGACCTGGAACTCCGCCGTCTGGGGTGCCAACTCGATCTCGAGCGGCGCACCCGACACGGCGGGCAACTGGGCTGTCGCACCCCTCCCGCAGTGGGAGGAGGGCGGATCCGCCGCCGGCAACTGGGGCGGCTCGTCGACCGCCGTGCTCAAGGGCAGCGAGCACGTCTACGAGGCGACGAAGTTCGCGCTCTGGCTCAACACGTCGGATGAGGCGCTGACCGCGCTCGCCGAGGCGGCCAACCTCTACCCGGCCACCACCGCCGGCCTCGAGCTCCCGGTCTACGCCGAGGGCGTGGAGTTCTACGGCGGGCAGAAGATCTACGACGTCTTCGCCGACGCCGCCACCCAGGTCTCGCCCGACTTCGCGTGGGGCCCGACCATGACCCAGACCTACTCGGACGTGTCCGACGGTTTCAAGGCCGCGGTCTCGGGCAGCGGCACGCTGCTCGACGCGATCGAGAAGGGTCAGACGGCGACCGTCGACGCGCTCAAGGCCGCGTCGATCCCCGTCAAGGAGTAACACCTCCCGGAGGCCCGCCCGTATGCTCACGGGCGGGCCTCCCTTTTCGTCTGTGATCCGTCTGGAGCAGCAATGAGCGAACTCGTCCATCTGACCTCCGGCGGCGTGAGCGTCGTCATCGACACGACCACAACGCGCCTGCTGCACTGGGGCGCGACGCTCGACGCTGCCGATCTCGACGCGCTCTCGGCCTCGTCGACCGGGTCGGTCACGTTCAGCTCGTTCGACGCGCCGCGCACTTTCCCGCTGCTCGCCGTCGAGGCCGACGGGTGGTCGGGTGCCCCGGCTCTCGCCTGGCACCGGGGCGGTCTGCACAGCGCTCCGCTGCTGCGGTCGGTCGGGTGGGATGCGACGGCGACATCGGTGCGGGCGGAGTTCGCGGATGCCGCTGCCGAGGTCTCGGTGGTCCTCGAGCTCGACCTGGACGCCGTCGGTGTGCTGACCGCGCAGCTGTCGGTGACGAGCACCGCTGACGGTGCGGAGCCGCTGGATCTGCTGGCCGCGCGCGTCCTGCTGCCTGTTCCTGCCCACGCGACGGAGGTGCTCGATCACACCGGACGCTGGACCGGCGAGCGGCACCCGCAGCGCGGGGCGCTTCGGCACGGAGCGCATCTGCGACAGGTGCGCCGCGGCCGTGGCGGGCATGACGCGCCCTACCTGACCGCGGTCGGCACCGACGGGTTCGGCTTCCGTCGGGGCGAACTGTGGACCGCGCACGTCGCGTGGAGCGGCGACCTCGAGGTCGGCGTCGAGCGGCTGCCCGAAGGCGCCGGTGTGCACGGGGCCGTGCTCGGTGGGGGAGAGCTGCTGCTGCCCGGCGAGATCCGGCTCGCGGCCGGTGAGACCTACGTGTCGCCTCGGGTGTTCCTCACCTACGGCGAGAGCGGGCTCGACTCGGTGTCCGCCCGCCTGCACCAGACCGTGCGCGCGTTCTCCGCGCACCCCACGACGCCGCGCCCGCTCGTGCTCAACACGTGGGAGGCGGTGTACTTCGACCACGACCCGGCGAAGATCATCGCGCTCGCCGAGGCCGCGGCCTCCGTCGGCGTCGAGCGCTTCGTCCTCGACGACGGCTGGTTCCGCGGTCGACCCGATGACCGGTCGGGCCTGGGGGACTGGTTCATCGACGACGCCAAGTGGCCCGACGGCCTGCGACCGCTCGCCGAGCACGTGCGCGGACTCGGCATGCAGTTCGGGCTCTGGTTCGAGCCCGAGATGGTCAACCCGGTGTCCGACCTCGCCGCGCAGCATCCGGACTGGGTGCTGCAGGCGTCTCCCGACTCGCCCACCTGGCGCCACCAGAAGGTGCTCGATCTCGCGAACCCGCATGCCGCGGCCTACCTGCTCGAGCGCCTCGACGCCCTGGTCTCCGAGGTCGGCATCGACTTCATCAAATGGGACCACAACCGCGACCTGCACGCGGCGGTGTCGCCGCACACGGGCCGCGCATCGGTGCATGCGCAGACCACCGCCTTCTACGCCCTGCTCGACGCGCTGCACGAACGGCATCCGTCACTGGAGATCGAATCGTGTGCGAGCGGAGGCGCCCGGGTCGACCTCGGCGTGCTGCAGCGCACGCAGCGGGTGTGGGCCTCGGACTCGAACGACCCGGTCGAGCGCCAGCGCATCCAGCGCTGGACGGGCACGCTCGTGCCGCCCGAGGTCGTCGGATCGCACGTGGGTCCGCCGATCGCCGAGACGACGCACCGCGCAGCATCCCTGCCGTTCCGCATGACGACCGCGCTGTTCGGTCACGCCGGAATCGAATGGGACATCACCGGCTGCACGGAGGACGAGCGTGCGGCGCTGGCGCGCTGGACCGCGCTGTACCGCGAGCTGCGTCCGCTGCTGCACTCGGGGGTCACGGTGCGCAGCGACGAGGTCGACGACGAGACCCTGCTGCACGGCGTCGTCGCGGTCGACGGTTCGCGGGGCGTGTTCGCCTGGGTGCGCCTGGGTGCATCGGTCGATGCCTTCACCCCGCGCACCCGTATTCCCGGGCTGCAGGCGGGGGAGCGGTATCGGCTGCGCGTGCGGGAGGACCTCGGTGCGGTGTCGCGCCATCAGGTGGCAGGCCCCGGATGGACGGATGCCGGGATCCAGGCCACGGGAGCGTTCTTCGAGTCGGTCGGAGTGCCACTGCCGCTGCTGGCTCCCGGCGCTGCGCTGCTGCTCGAGGCTGTGCGAATCTGAGCCATGCCCGTGCTAAACTGACTCTTTGTCTGCGCACACTCCTGTGCGTAGTTCGCGTGCTCCCCCTTCTTCGGCCGAGAAATCGGCGGTGCGGGGTGGCGCGCAGACAAGGGATCTTGGGTGAGGCCGTCCGGCCTCACGGTATAGAAGGAGTCACCATCATGGCAGCAGTGTGCCAGGTGACCGGAGCTGTTCCCGGCTTCGGTCACAACGTCTCGCACTCGCACCGCCGGACGAAGCGCCGCTTCGACCCGAACGTGCAGAAGAAGACCTATTTCGTCGCTTCGCTCGGTCGTAAGATCACGCTCAACGTGTCCGCCAAGGGCATCAAGGTGATCGATGTCCGTGGCATCGAGAACGTGGTCAAGGACCTCCAGGCGAAGGGTGTGAAGCTCTAATGGCCAAGAAGGCTCAGGACGTACGTCCGATCATCAAGCTGCGTTCGACGGCAGGTACGGGCTACACGTACGTGACCAAGAAGAACCGCCGCAACACCCCCGACCGCCTCGTGCTCAAGAAGTACGACCCGGTCATCCGTCAGCACGTCGAATTCCGAGAGGAGCGTTGATCAATGGCTAAGAAGAGCAAGATCGCTCGCAACGAGCAGCGCAAGGTCATCGTCGAGCGTTACGCAGAGCGTCGCGCCGAGCTGAAGAAGACCCTCGTCGACCCGAACGCCACCGACGAGGCCCGCGAGGCCGCACGCGTCGGCCTGCAGAAGCTGCCGCGCAACGCGTCGCCGGCTCGCGTGCGTTCGCGCGACGTCATCGACGGCCGCCCCCGCGGTGTCCTCACGAAGTTCGGCGTCTCGCGCGTCCGCTTCCGTGACATGGCACACCGTGGCGAGCTGCCCGGTGTCACCAAGTCCAGCTGGTAAGTCTCAGCAGACAAGCCTGAAGGGGCGAGGATCTTCGGATCCTCGCCCCTTTCGCTGTGTTCGGGGGTATGCCGCGGTATCCGCTCCTTCGCAGCGCCGTCCCCGCATCCGCTCCCGGCATCCGCTCCCGCATCCGCTCCCGCATCCGCTCCCCGCATCCGCAGCGCCCCGTGGGGCGGACTTCTCCTTGTGGGGCGGACTTCTGGCGCAGCATCTTCCGCCCTACGGGGTGTTCTCCTCCCGACGGGGTGCTCTTGCATGCGGTACTTCGTGTCGCCTCGTGGGGCGGACTTCTCCTTGTGGGGCGGACTTCTGGCGCGGCATCTTCCGCCCTACGAGGTGTTCTCCTCCCGACGGGGTGTTCTCTCCCAACGAGAAGTTCTCCGCACCCCACGAGGTGTTCTCCTCCCGACGACGTGTTCTCCGCCGGACGGGTGCTCCTGCACATGCGGCGCAATCTTGATGTTCCCCCCTTCCGGTGGGATCTCACCACGCAGCGGCCACGGAGGATGCCGCGGGCTGGGCATGATCGACGGATGGATGTCGTACCCGCACTGGCTGAGCGGCAAGGAATCGCCCGAATCCGAACGCTGCGCCGATCAGGAGCCACGGAGTACGACGTGAAGCGAGCCGTCCGGAGTGGGGCGGTCATCTCGGTGTGCCGAGGTTGGGTGGCACTCCGCGATGCTGGTCCGATGCTCCTTGCGGCTGCCAAGCGCGGCGTCGTGCTCAGCTGCATCACGGTGGCCAAACGGAAGGGTCTGTGGGTCACGTCGACCGGTGAACCGCACGTGGCAGCACCGGCGAAGTCGGGTCACGCGAACACCGTCCGCGGCGTGGTGCACTGGAGCAGTCCGCTCTTCCCGCGAGATCCCGATCGGCTCGAGGATTCCATCGAGAACGCGCTGGTTCTCGTCGCCCGCTGCCAGTCGCACGAGGACGCGCTCGCGACGTGGGAGTCCGCGCTTCGACAGCGCCTGGTAGATGTGGATGTCCTCTCAAGGGCCCCGCTACCGCCTGCGGCGAGAAGGCTGCTGGAGGATGCGCGACCATTCGCGGATGCAGGAACCGAGACGATCTTCCGCACGAGGCTCCGATGGCTCGATGTGCCGATCACCCCGCAGGTCTGGGTGTTCGGGCATCACGTCGACTTCCTGGTGGGAGACCGACTCGTCATTCAGATCGACGGCGGGCATCACGTCGGGCCCCAGCGGTCGAGCGACATCGAACATGATGCAGAGCTCACGGTGCGCGGCTATCACGTGATGCGGATCAGCTACCACCAGCTCATCAACGAATGGCCTGCCGTGCAGAACAGGATCCTGACCGCCATCGCTCAGCGCCTTCACGTTGCGGCGTGACTCGGCGACTCGGGCGCGCCCCGTCGGGCGGAGATTGCCCTGTGGGGAGGAGGATCCCGGCCCAGGAATCCGCCCAACACGGACATGTCCGCCTAACGGGGTGCAGTGCGAGGGGTGCAGTGCGAGGGGGTGCGGTGCGAGGGGGTGCGGTGCGAGGGGGTGCAGTGCGAGGGGGCGCGGTGCGGTGCGAGGGGAGGCGGTGCGAAGGGACGCAGGGGGAGGCGGTGCGAGGGGGTGCGGTGCGAGGGGGTGCAGTGCGAGGGGGCGCGGTGCGGTGCGAGGGGAGGCGGTGCGAAGGGACGCAGGGGGAGGCGGTGCGAGGGGAGGCGGTGCGAGGGGAGGCGGTGCGAGGGGAGGCGGCCCCCCCCGCATCAGGCGACGGATGCTGTCGCGTGCGCGACCGCCCAGGTGAGGGCGTAGTCGGCGATGTCCTCCCAGCCGTCCTGGCTGACGAGGCGGTGGGTGCGGCCGGCATACTCCTTGTAGTCCACGATGGCGGGGCTGCCGGTGGAGCGATACTTCTTCTCGATCGCGCGGACGATGGTCGGCGGCACCACGTGGTCGATCTCACCGGCGATCAGCAGCAGCGGGGCGCGGTCGGCGCGTGTGTAGTCGACGTGGGTGACTCCGCCCTTCTCATTGAGCACCGAGGTCACGCCTTCGAAGAAGACCCGGTTGTAGGAGTTCACGGCGTACTCCTCCCAGAGGGCATCGGATGCCGCGCGCGAGAGGTCGTTGCCGAACGTGAAGTGGAAGTGGCGCTTCGACAGCGGCTTGGCGCCGTTGCGCCCGAAGGGGTTGGAGAGGATGGGCGTTCCGGTCCAGAGGGTCGAGAGGGGGAGCGCGGTGACGCCGGCGGTCTGTCCGGGGGCGACGCCCACGTAGGCGGCACCGAGTCCGCGGTCGGCGAGCATCTGCGTGAGCACCCCGCCGAACGAATGGCCCATGATGATGGGCTTCACCGGGAGGGTACGGATGATGCGCTCGTAGTGGTCGGCGATCTGCTTCAGGCCGACGCCCTCGAGGGCCGACGGATCGCGGCGGATGTCTTCGACCGAGCGGTCGTCGATGCCGGGCCACCCCGGAATGATCACCTGATGGCCCTGCGCGCGGAAGCGCTCAGCCCAGGTGTTCCAGCTCTTCGGCGTCATCCAGAGTCCGTGGATCAGGACGATCGGGAGCTTCTCGGTGCTGTTCATGGTTTCTTCTCCTGTCTCTGCCCCCGCCGTGTGCGAGTGCGTTAGAGTGATAGTAGACCGAACGTTCTATCTACTGCAACCTATTCCCGAAAATCCGAACGCGGTCCGGATTGCACGATCCGGATGACACGATGAGAGGGATCACCATGAACACCACGACTCGCACCACGACTCGCACCACGACGACCGCCGACGCACCGAAGCGTCCGAGCGCCGCCCGCACTCGACTGATCGACAGCGCGACCAGGCTCTTCTACGAAGAGGGGATCCACGCGGTCGGCGTCGATCGCATCATCGATGAGGCCGGGGTCACCAGGGCCACGCTCTACAAGCAGTTCGGCGGCAAGGAGAATCTGGTCCTCGCGTACCTGCGCAACGAAGACGAGATGCTTCGGGCGCTCTTCACCCAGGCAGGAGCGGAGGTCACGGATCCGGCGCAGCTGGTCGACGCGGTGATCGAGGGCATCGCCGCCGACATCCGCCTCCGGCACACGCGGGGCTGCCCGTTCATCAACGCAGCCGCGGAGTATCCGGATGCCGACGGTGCCGTCCGTCTGCTGATCGATGAGCACCGGGAGTGGTTCCGCTCCACACTGCAGGTCGTCGCCGAGCAGGCGGGTCTCGAGCGCCCCGCTGATGTCGCGGCATCCCTCGTCCTGCTGCGGGATGCAGCGCTCGTCGGCGGCTACCTCGACGGAGACGAGCGCGTCACGCCGGCCTTCGCGCGCACCGCCCGCGCGGTGATCGCCTCTCACCGCCGCAGCTGAGCGGCTTTTCAGCGGATTCCCGCGGCTGTCCGCCTGACTCGGTCGGACGCCACACGAGTCACATTCGTCACTTCTGCACCACGACACGCCGCCCAAAACCCCAAAACCCGCGAAATGACGCGGAAATGTGGGCGGTGGTTGGTACATTCAAGGCGGTCACTCGACCAACGGAGGGCAGTCGCCCTTCGAACACCAACGATGCGACGGGAACCTCGTCGCTGGAGGATGACATGGCTGACAAGTCCATCACCAAGACCGAGCTCGTCGCGAGCATCGCTTCTGCCACCGGCCAGAGCCAGGCCACCGTCTCGGGTGTCCTCGACGCGCTGTTCTCCTCGGTCTCCGACGCTGTTGCCAAGGGCAGCAAGGTCTCGATCCCGGGCTGGATCTCGTTCGAGCAGGTCGCAACCGCAGCTCGCACGGGCCGCAACCCGCAGACCGGCGCCGAGATCAAGATCCCGGCCGGCCACCGCGTCAAGGTGACCGCTGGTTCCAAGCTCAAGGCTGCCGTCAAGTAAGACTGCACCTCTGCGAAGGCCGCTCCCGATCCGTCGGGGGCGGCCTTCGTGCTCCCACTCCGGTTCCGCGGCTTAGGCTTGAGGGGTGAGTGCCCGCGCCGTGCAGACCCCGAACCGCTCCGCGTATCGCGCGGGCGGAATCGGAATCCTGCTCGCGACCGGATTGATCGGCGTGCTCATCGCCCTCCTGATCGGCGGGGGAGCGGCGCCGCTGCTGCTGCAGGATCCGGGTCCGTTCGTGCGCTGGGCCACCCCCATCGTCAAGCTCGTGATGAACATCGCGGCTGCGGCGATGCTGGGCTCCCTCGTGCTGGCGCTGTTCGCGCTGCGCAGCGAGGAGAAGTCGTTCGACACGGCCCTCAACACGGCCTCTGCGGGCGCGGCCGTCTTCACGGTCACCGCCGGCATCAGCGGATTCTTCACGTTCATGGCGGCCTTCAACCCGCAGCTCAGCGCCGAACGCGAGTTCGGCGAGCAGCTCGGACGATTCCTCCTGCAGCTGCCGCTCGGTCAGTCGTGGCTGATCACCACCATCATGGGCTCGGTGATCACCGTGCTCGCGTTCGCCTGGCGCACGTGGACGCCCACCCTGATCACAGCGATCCTCGCGGCGGCATCCTTCCTTCCGCTGGCCACCCAGGGCCACTCCGGTGAGCTCGCCGGCCACAACATCGCCGTGAACTCGATCCTCCTGCACACGATCGGCGCGGCGGTGTGGCTCGGTGGGCTGCTGCTCGTCGTCATCCTGCGCGACCGTTCGGGCGTGGGCACCGCGCGGCTGGTCAGCCGCTACTCCAGCCTCGCGATCGCCGCCTTCGCGGTCGTCGCGATCTCGGGCCTGGCGCGTTCCATCGTCTCCTTCGGCGACATCTCCCAGCTCTGGACGCCCTACGGCACGATCCTGCTCGCGAAGGTCGTGCTCCTGGTGGGCATGGGTCTGCTCGGCGCCTGGTACCGCATCCGTCTGATCCCTCGTCTGGAGGGAGCCGGTGCGGCGCGCTGGTTCTGGATGCTGGTGCTGTGCGAGGTCGCGCTGATGGGCCTCGCGTCAGGTGCCGCCGCCGCGCTCGCGCGCACGCCGCCGCCTACGGGCGAGGAGGCCGCGTTCGTGCAGACGCCGGCCGAGAACCTCACCCGCTCACCCCTGCCTCCTGAGTTCACGATCGATCGCTGGTTCACGGCGTGGGACATCGACGTGCTCTGGCTGGTCGCCGCCGGGTTCGGCCTCTTCTTCTACCTCGCAGGGGTGCGCCGCCTGCGACTGCGCGGTGATCGCTGGCCGATCCACCGCACCGTCTTCTGGGTGCTGGGCATGCTGATGCTGCTGTGGGTCACGGGTGGCCCGATCAACGCGTATCAGGAGTACCTCTTCAGCGTGCACATGCTGGGTCACATGATGCTGTCGATGGCGATCCCGCTGCTGCTGGTCTCGGGGGCGCCGGTCACACTGGCGCTCCGTGCGATCCACAAGCGCGACGACGGCACCCGTGGTGGCCGCGAATGGATCATGTGGGCGGTGCACTCGCCGTTCTCGAAGGTCGTCACCCACCCGTTCGTCGCAGCCGGCATCTTCATCCTGTCGCTGTGGGCCTTCTACTTCACCGACCTCGTGCGCTGGTCGATGTTCGAGCACCTCGGCCACGAGTGGATGGTCGCGCACTTCCTCATCTCCGGATACCTGTTCGTGCTGAGCCTGGTCGGCGCGGACCCCGTGCCGTACCGTCTGCCCTACCCCGGTCGCCTGATCACCCTGATCGCGATCATGGCCATGCATGCCTTCTTCGGCGTCGCGATCATGATGCAGGAGGGGCTCATGGTCGCCGACTGGTTCGGCTCGATGGGGCGCACGTGGGGCCCGACACCGATCGAAGACCAGTACATCGGCGGCGGCATCGCGTGGTCGATCGGTGAGATCCCGACCCTGATCCTCGCCATCACGGTGGCGATCCAGTGGAGCCGCAGCGACACGAAGCTGCAGAAGCGCCGCGACCGGCATGCCGATCGCACGGGCGAGGCCGAGCTCGAGGAGTACAACGAGAAGCTCGCGGCCCTCGCCGAACGCGACCTCCGTCAGGCCGAGCGCGAATCGCGCTGACCACGGGCTCTCAGCCCGTCGTCTCCTCGTCGGGAGACCCGACTCGGATCGACACCTTTCCGTCCGGAAGGATCGTGATCGATCCGTTGACCTGGAACGGGACGTCTTCGGACACCTCCTGGACGGAGCCGTCGAAGAGGGAGCGGATCTCGACCTCGACGTGCGCGACCGCATCCGTCGGGGGGATCTTCCAGTGCCCGCCATCAGGAACGACGCTCACCCGGGGCTGCGCCGTGATCGACCACTTCGGCAGCGAGGCGAGGCGGTTGTAGACCTCGAGGCCGAACGGGCATGCGGTCGGCTGCAGCACCTCCTGCGTGGTGCATTCCGTGAGGAACTCCTCGACACGCTGCTGCACCACGGCGACGAAGTCGGGGGTGGGCTCGGTCTGCACGTCGACGGGGGTGGTGGCGAGCGGGGTGTCCGCGAGGACTCCGACGCCCTCGGAGTCGGCGATCGCTGTGTCGACGGTCACCGAATAGAGGCCCGGCGTGAAGACCAGCAGCGGCAGGGGATCGAGGGGAGCGGCCTGCGCACCGGCGGCCGACACCTGCCGGCGGTCCATCTCGAAGCCGTTGACGGCGAACTGATCCGCGCCTCGCAGCGTGAGCTCGACCACGGCGAGAGGGCTCGTCGTGAAGCGCCAGTTCGGGGTGACCCCGGCCCAGCCGTCCTGCTCGACGGTGAAGGTGGTGGTTCCGGTGTGGCCGCTGGCCGTGAACGAGACGGTCACCTCGGTCTTGCCGGCGTCGTCGGGCTTCTCCGACAGCACCTCGACGTCTGTGAGCGGGGCGAGGGCCGAGTGGCGCAGCAGGGCCTCCGACGCCGTGGCTCCGATGCCTGCGACCTCGAGAGTCTCCCGGTCGATCGCGACACCGGGCACGCGAAGGGCATCGGCCGCTCGCCCCTCGGAGAGCAGATCGAGATACCGCACGACGAAGGCCGAGGGTCCGTAGAACTGCTGGTAGAGGGTCATCCCGCCCGCGCCGAGCGCGGCGACGAGCACGAGTCCGACCACCGCGAGCATCGCGAGGTCGGCAACGAGGCGCGAGCGCCGGGGCGCCTTCGTCTCGACCTGCTGCATGGCGTCAGTCTAGAAGTGCGGCCTGGGACGACGCCGTGCGTGAGTCGGTGTGCGTCGGCATCCGATCGCTGTGTCCGTCGGATGCCGGGCGGTGGCGCCGCGTAGCATGGGAACGCACGATGCCACCGTGCGTTCCCGCCTTCGTCCGTGTGAGAGATCCGTGTCGCTTCCCGCCCTGTCCGAAGAGCAGCAAGAGCTGTTCCGGCTGATCGAGGACACCAGCGAGCACGTCTTCATCACCGGTCGGGCCGGCACCGGCAAGTCGACCCTGTTGCAGTACTTCTCGTGGAACACGAAGAAGCAGATCGCGATCTGCGCACCGACCGGTGTCGCCGCCCTGAATGTCGAGGGTCAGACGATCCACTCGCTGTTCCGGCTGCCGATAGGTCTGATCGGCGACTCGGACATCGACCAGAACGACAACACGCGGCGCATCCTCAACGCGATCGAGACTCTTGTGATCGACGAGATCTCGATGGTCAACGCTGACCTCATGGACGCGATCGACCGTTCGCTCCGGCAGGCGAGGGGCAAGCGCGGCATCCCGTTCGGCGGAGTGCAGATCGTGATGTTCGGCGACCCGTATCAGCTGGCGCCCGTGCCGCCGCGCGGCGACGAACTGCGCTATGTGAAAGACCACTACCGCTCGTTCTGGTTCTTCGACGCCAAGGTCTGGGCCGGCGCCGCCGGTGGGGAGGCGCCCGAGGAGGAAGAGGGACTCTTCGCCGTCGACACCCGCGCCGAGCTGCACGTGCGCGAACTCGTGCAGATCCACAGGCAGTCGGATGACGGCTTCAAGGCGATGCTGAACGCGGTGCGGTACGGCCGGGTCACCGCCGAGATCGCGGGTGTGCTGAACACGCAGGGCGCACGCACGCCGCCCGATCCTGAGCCGGGGGAGGTGCCGATGATCACGCTCGCCACGCGGAACGACATCGTGAACACCATCAACAGCCGGCACCTCGCGGCGCTGCCGGGCAAGGAGCAGACGGCTCGCGCAGAGGTGAGCGGAGAGTTCGGACGCGGCGAGGCGTCGTTGCCCGCCGAGTCGGAACTGAAGCTGAAGATCGGCGCGCAGGTGATGTTCCTCCGCAACGACACCTCGATGTCGGGTGAGCCGCCGAGGTGGGTGAACGGCACGATCGGCACGGTGGTGCGGATCCTCGGCGAGACCGTGCGCGTCGAGATCGACGGTGATGAGGTCGACGTCGATCCTGCGGTCTGGGAGCGCTTCCGCTATTCCTACGAGCCGAGCACGAAGAAGCTCTCCCGTGACGTCGTCGCCGAGTTCACGCAGTTCCCGCTGCGCCTCGCCTGGGCGGTCACGATCCACAAGTCGCAGGGCAAGACGTACGATCGCGCCATCATCGACCTGGGGTCCGGCGCGTTCGCACCGGGGCAGACCTACGTCGCGCTGTCTCGGCTCACGTCGCTCGACGGGCTCTACCTGTCGAGGGCGCTGCGCCCGAGTGACATCCGGGTCGACGAGGATGTGCGCCGTTTCATGCGCGACGCCTGGCTCGCGGCGACCACGCCCGAGGTCGGGAAGGCCTGAGCGGTCTCAGGCGGCGACGCGTGCGCGGTCGAGGTCTTCGAACAGCTCGGTGTTGAACCGGTAGGCGAGAAGCACCTCGTCGATCACGCGCTCGCGCTCGGCGTCGTCCCACGGTGCTGCGTCGAGCTGCTCGCGGTAGACGTCCTTGAACGCAGACGGGTCGGCGATGTCGTCGAACAGGTAGAACCCGATGCCGTTGGTCTCGAAGCCGAAGCGGCGGGCCATCACCCGACCGATGAAGATGCCGCCCGAGAGGTCGCCGAGGTAGCGCGTGTAGTGGTGCGCGACGAAGCCTCCGGCCCAGGTCGCGCCGACCTGGCGGATGCGCTCGACGTAGCGCTGTGTGGTGGGCAGTGCGACGATCTCGTCGCGCCAGCCGGCACCGAGCAGGAACTCGAGATCGGCCTCCAGCGCAGGAAGGCGGGTCAGCTTGTCGCTGAGGAAGACGGATGCGACGGGGTCGCGGCGCATCCGCTCGCCCGCGCTCTCGAGGGCCTCGTAGATGAAGTAGTGCTGTGCCACGAGCGCGATGTAGTCCTCGCGCGAGCCCTCGCCCTTGAGCAGGTCTGACATGAAGCCGGCACCCTCGCTGCGCGAGTGCGAACCGGAGGAGCGCTCACGGAGGGCTGCGGAGAAGGAGAGGATCTCGGACATGTGCCAAGTGTAAGGGTTGCCTAACCTCGAGCGAAACCCCGATATCTCAGAGCGTCACGCGTGCGGGCGCGGCTCGACCCCGAGCTTCTCGCACGCGAGGTCGTAGAGTGCGACGACCTCGCGTCGCACAGCGGGTCTCTCGGTGATCGGACCGGAGGGCCACGCGATGCGCAACTCGGAGGCGGCCCCCGACCGGGTGACCTCCCAGACGCCGCCGTCGCCGTCGAGGTCCGTCATCACGGCGTTCGTGATCTCATCGCCCTCGGCCGACGAGAAGGCGCGTGTGATGAGCAGATTGTCATCGGTATGGTCGCCGTTCATGTGGCGCAGGATGGCCGAGACGACGTCGGCCTCGAAGATGTGGGGCATGCTGATCACCCTAAAGGGGCCTCGGCGATGCCTTCTTTCAGGAACGGCGTTCTAGACTCGGGAGACACGTCTTCCGGGGGTCCCCTTTCATGCAGCTTCTCTCGTCGCGCACGTTCCGCGCAGCAGCGGCCGGCGTCGCCGTGCTCGGGCTCTTCCTCACCGGCTGCACCGCCGAGCCGGAGTTCAGCTATGAGCCACCGTCCCAGGTCGAGGGCTCACTGCCCGACGACACCGTCGCCGCGATGGAGGCGGCCGTCGCCAACGCGCTCGCCGCATCGGGTGCCTCGGGTGCTGTCGTGGGCGTATGGGCTCCGTGGAGCGGCAGCTGGGTCACCGGCGTCGGCACGCAGGGGCCCGGCTCCGACCAGGAGGTCAGCACCGACATGGCCTTCCGCATCGCGGACATGACGCGGCTCATGACGTGCGACGTCCTCTACGGCCTCGCAGACGAGGGTGTGGTCGAACTCGACGACTCCGTGACCGACTACGTCTCGGGTGTCGCAGACATGCAGGGGATCACGCTCCTCGACCTGTGCAACAGCACGAGCGGAGCCGGCTCGTCAGAGGCGACCGCGCAGGCTGCCTGGCTCACCACGCCGGAGCGCGTGTGGGCGCCGCTCGAACTCGCGTCCTACGGCCTCGGTGCCCCGCGCGCCACGCCGAAGACGACCTACACCAACTCCGACGCCGGATACCTGCTGCTCGGACTCGCGCTCGAGCGGGCATCGGGCCATACGGCATCCGAGCTGATCGACGAGTACGTGGCCCAGCCGCTCGGTCTCGCCGACACATCGCTGCCCTCGCCGGCCGCGGCTGCGCCCTCGAGCGGTCCGGTCATGAACGGGCACTACCTGACGCCCATCGAAGGCGGATACAACTGCGCGGCTCCGACTGACATCACCACGCTGTCATCGAGCACGGGGTACACCGACTCCGGCGTCGTGTCGACCATCGAGGACCTCGGCCGGTACGCCCAGGCCGAGGCCGCGCAGAAGCTGCGGACGAAGGACGAGCCGAACCGCTTCGGCGCCCCGCTGCCGCAGAGCCCCGAGGCTCCCTCGTGGTTCCAGGCCACCGGAGGAGCCCTGCTCGTCGGATCGATGGTCGGACAGTCGGGCTGGACTCCCGGATACCAGACGTCGGCGTTCTCCGATCCTGAGTCCGGCTTCACGGTCGCGGTGTCGCTGAACGACTCGACGACCGGAGGGCTGACCGCGATGTTCCTGGCATGGGAGCTCGCCGCGATCGCGTCGAAGGCTCCCGCAGCTGCGGGCGAGACGGCTCCCGAGTTCGGACTGCCTTTCACGGCCGAGCAGTACCACCAGGAGATCACCGATTCCGCGATCCCCTGCGTCGCACCGCCCGCCGGCTGATCTCGGAGGCGGACGATCGATCCGCGGGCCGACCGATGGAGGGAACGCCGATGGCGATCATCGACAACGCGATCTATGTCGACGGCATCCGCACCGAGAATCCGCGCAGCCTCAGTGAGACGTTCGAGGTGCTGCGCGAGCGCGGAGGCATGAGCTGGATCGGCCTGTACCGGCCGAGTGAAGCCGAGATCCGTGAGGTCGCCGACGAGTTCGGCATCCATGCTCTCGTCGTGGAGGACGCGCTGGCCGGGCACCAGCGCTCGAAGCTCGAGCGCTACGGCGAGGTGCTGTTCATGGTGCTGCGCTCCGCACGGTATCTGGATGCGGCGGAGGAGGTCGAGTTCGGCGAGATCCACGTGCTCGTGGGACGGGACTTCGTGGTGACCATCCGTCACGCGGAGTCGCCTGACCTCGGACGCGTTCGTCGCCGCCTCGAAGACGACCCGGGGCTGCTGAAGCTCGGTCCTGAGGCCGTGCTCTACGCGATCCTCGACGAGGTCGTCGATGAGTACGCACCGGTGCTCGCCGGCCTCGAGAACGACATCGACGAGATCGAGAGCCAGCTCTTCGAGGACGAGGTCGATGCCACGCAGCGCATCTACGAGCTCGGCCGTGAGGTCATCGACTTCCAGCGGGCGGTGCAGCCTCTGGCCGGGATGCTCGACTCGCTGCTGCGCGGATCGGCGAAGTACCAGGTCGACGAGGAACTGCAGCGCTATCTGCGCGATGTGCTCGACCACACCCTCCGTGTCTCGGAGCGGGCGAACACCTTCCGCACGGTGCTCGACAACGCCCTGACCGTCGAGTCCACGATCGTGGCGCGGCGGCAGAACGAGGAGATGCGGCGGATGACCGAGCTGAGCATCCGGCAGAACGACGAGGTCAAGAAGATCTCGGGGTGGGCGGCGATCCTGTTCGCCCCGACGCTCGTCGGCACGGTCTACGGCATGAACTTCGACCACATGCCCGAGCTGCATTGGACGCTCGGATACCCCATGGCGGTCGCTTTGATGGTCGGCATGGGTGCCGGTCTCTACTGGGCGTTCAAGCGCAAGGGGTGGCTGTAGCCCTCCCGATCCGGGCACGCCGAACGTCGTTGGGGTTGATTCTGCCGAGTTCACGAGTAAAGTGCAACTAGTTACAGAAAGTGCTTGGAAACCGCTATCCCGTCAGCTACCGTCGATGTAGCCGACGAGAGTCCGGCACGAATCAAGGGAGATCACATGCACAACGCAACGACGCGCTCGGCACGCAGCCGCCTCCTGCTGGTGACCGCCGGCCTCGCGACCTCCGCTCTCGCGCTCGCCGGATGCGCCGGTGGCTCAGGAGACGCGGCGGCGTCGGGAGACAAGACGACGATCCGCTTCCTGTATGCCACGGGAGACGAGACCTGGAACGCCGTCGTCGACCAGGTCGTCACCGCCTTCAACGAGCAGAGCGACACGACCGAGGTCAAGCTCGACCCGCTGCCTGCCGGCTCCGACTACGCCACCGCGCTCAAGACCGTCGACGCGACGGGCAATTGGCCCGCGGTCGTCGACATGCGCGACACGCTCACGTATGTCAACGCGGGCAAGCTCGCCGACATCCCCGAAGAGGTCACCGCGCTGCTCGAGCCCGACGCGTTCGCGGCGGCCGAAGACGGCAATGTGTACACGGTGCCCTACAGCGCGCTCAACGGCGAGCTCGGCATGAACATCGTCTACAACAAGACGTACTTCGAAGAGCACGATCTCGAGGTCCCCGAGACCTACGACGACTTCATCGACCTGCTCGACGAGATCAAGTCGAACGGCGACGTGCCGCTCGCCACGGCCGCCGCCGAGGTGTGGCCGGCCGACCAGCTCTGGAAGCCCCTCGCAGCGCCCACGTTCGCCGAGTTCAGCGATGACGGCGGTTTCTGGAACGTCGCCGCCGAAGGCGGCGCCTCCGTCGCCGACCTGAAGGCTCCCCTCGAGGAGCTGAAGATGATCATGGACAACTACGTGCTCGAGGGATGGCAGTCCACCGCGGACGCGCAGACCACGACGCTCCTCGTCAACGATCAGGCCGTCATGGCGACGTCGTCCGCCGGACTCGGGCGGTTGATGGACATCAACAAGGTCGACCCCGAGTTCGACGCGGGGCTGTTCATCATCCCCGACGAGGACGGCAAGATCAACGTCCTCAAGAACAGCGTCGTCGGAGACACCGCCGGCGGGCTGGCGATCTCGTCACAGGCGGCGGAGGATGAGGACGAGTACGCCTCGGCGGTCGAGTTCCTCACCTACTTCTACTCCGTCGACGCGGCGAACCTGATGGAGAAGAGCGGCTGGATCTCGCCGAACATCCTCAAGGCCGACGAGGTCGAGCGCAATGACACGATCCCCGGTGCCGAGGACTTCTTCGCGCTGCTCGAGAACCCGAACCTCGTCTGGTACGAGAACGCCCCGACGCTCAGCACCTTCAGCTCGGTCAACACCTTCTTCCGGCAGTCGCGCATCGAGATGCAGGACGGCCAGACCACGATCGACGAGACGATCGCGAAGGTCCAGGCAGAGCTCGAGGCGCAGGTCGCCGCAGCCGGTTGACCCCGGCGCCGGGGGTGCGGATCCGACCGCGCCCCCGGCTCCCCGGCGAACGCCGATCGATCAAGGAGAGAACATGAGTGCAACCACCGCGGTCCGGGTGCGACCCCGATTCGGGCGAGGGCGCCTGGCGATGCTGGGCTTCGTCGCCCCGGCGCTGGCGATCTATCTCCTGATGGTGATCGTGCCGTCATTGCAGACGGTGCAGCTGAGTCTGACCGACTGGGACGGCATCAGCGACGGCTACGACTACGTCGGCATCCAGAACTACGAGGACATCGTGGCGAGCGGTCGCTTCTGGAACGCGGTGCGCAACACCCTGATCCTCGGGCTCGGCTCGGCGCTGATCATCAACGTGATCTCGTTGGCCGTCGCCCTCATGCTCGACAAGCTCAACCACGCGCAGGGGTTCTTCCGCACGGCCGTGTATCTGCCGGCCCTGGTCAGCGCCTTCATCATGGCGACCATCTGGAAGTACCTGCTCAACTACAACTTCGGTTCGGTGAACACGGTGCTGCGTGACATGGGCATGCCGGAGTGGGCCCGCGACTGGCTGGGCGACAGCAGCATCGTGATCTGGGTGATCCTCTTCATCACCTGCTTCACCCTCGGTGGAAACACCACTCTCATCTATCTCGCGAACCTGCAGTCGGTGCCGCAGGAGCTGATCGAGGCGGCGCGCATCGACGGTGCGAGCGGCGCGAAGGTCTTCTGGAACGTGACGTGGCCGATGATCGCCGGTGCGGTCACGGTCAACATGACGCTCGCGATGATCGCCGGCTGGGTGATCTTCGACCAGGTGCTCGTGCTCACCTCGGGGGGCCCCGGCTTCGTGAGCGAGACCATGGCCTTCTTCATCTACAAGGTCGGCTTCGGCGAGTACCGGGCCGGCTTCGGGTCGGCGGCTGCCGTCGTGCTCTTCATCGTGGTGATCGTGAGCACCGTCGCCGCGAACGCCTACATGCGCAAGAGGGAGATCCAGGCATGACCGAGACGATGACCCAGGTCACCATGAAGATCGAGCCGGAGCAGAAGCCCTCTGGTCTCGCCCGCATCCCGCGCCCGCCGCGCGTGCGCCGGGAGAAGAAGAAGTGGTCGGTAGGCGAGATCGTCGTGATGGCGGTGCTCAGCATCCTGGTGCTGATCGTCGCGTCGCCGGTGATCTACGCGCTGCTGAACTCGTTCCGCTCGTACGCCGAGATCACGAAGGATCCGATGGGCCTGCCCACCTCCTTCGCCTTCGACAACTACGTCGCCCTCTTCCAGCAGACCGACTTCCTCGAGGCGGTGCTGAACACCCTCATCATCACGGTCGGCACCGTCGTGATGCTCATCATCATCGTGCCCATGGCCGCGTACGGCATCGAGCGGATCGGCGGTCGCACCTCGCGGTTCCTGTACGTGCTGTTCATCGCCGGACTCATGATCCCCTTCCAGGTGCGGATGATCCCGCTGGTCAAGGGCTTCGACGACGTGGGGCTCTACAGCACCCTGCTCTCAGTGATCCTGGTGCATCTCGGAGGGGCCGCGAGCTTCGGCATCCTGCTCTACTGCAGCTTCATCAAGGGCATCCCGATCGAGGTCGAGGAGGCGGCGCATGTCGACGGCGCCGGGCGTCTGCGCACGTTCTGGCTGATCGTCTTCCCGATGCTCCTGCCGGTGACCTCGGCCTTCGTGATCATCCAGGCGCTCGGGCTGTGGAACGACTTCTTCATCCCCCTGGTGTTCCTCGACTCCTCCTCGGCGGGAACCATCAACGTCGCGATCAACCGCATGGTGGGCCTGCTCACCTCGCAGTGGCAGCTGATCTACACCGGCGCGATCCTCGCGATCATCCCGTCCGTGGCGATCTTCGCGGCCTTCCAGAGGTACTTCATCAAGGGCATGTCGGTCGGGGCGGTCAAGGGATGACCACCGTGACCACCTCGCGCCTCGGGCGCCTGCTCGGCTATGACGGCGTGATCGCGACGCTGCTGCTGGGCGCCTTCCGATACTTCCTGGTCTCGCTCTCGTTCGTCGCCTGTCTCCTGCCGGTGCTCGCCTTCCAGGCTCTGGTCGGCTGGCAGGCGACGCACATCGCACTGTGGCTCGGGGCCGCCGCGGTGCTGACCGTCGGTCCAGCTCTGCACGGCCTGACACGGGCCGCCTCGGCTCTGCTCGACTCGGACCCGCACGTCGCCCGGATCTTCTGGACCGGTGTCGCGGATGCCGTTCGCCACCGCTGGGGGTCAGCTCTGGCCCTGAGCGTCGCGGTGCTGGTGCTCGGATACGACGTGGCTCTGCTCGGCGCGGATGCCGGTGTGCTGCTAGGTGCGGTCGCCGTGGCCGCCGTCGTCGCAGCGACCGTCGTGTCGGCGGCGTTCGTGTCGGACTCGCACCTGCGCGGTCCCGCCTTCGCCCTCGCCGCCACGCGGATCGTGCTGCAGCGTCCGCACCTCGCTCTGGTCTGGCTTCTGCTGGCCGCCCTCGCGGCCCTCGCCACCTCACTCCCGGTGATCGGTGCGGTGGCCTGGTTCTCCGCACCGGCCCTCGCGGCGGTGACGGCCACGATCTGCAACCGCGCGCTCGGCTTCGCGGGTGCTCGTGAGCGGGTGGGCGCATGATCGCGCGGATCGGCGGATTCACGATCGGCTGGGATGACGATGCCCCCGCGACGCTGACCGTGGCCGACGGGCACCCGGCACCGCTGATCGAGATCTTCACTGCCGCAGAGCAGCGTGCCCGCACCAGTCAGGCATACGTGCGCTCGGCCGTGGGAGCCCGGCTGCGCCTGGAACGAGCGGATGCCGCTCCCGACGCCGTCACGCTCGTGCAGCGCGATCCCGATACCGGCCTCGAGGTCACGAGCGCGCTCGCCCTCTCGGGCACCGCTCTGCGAGTGCAGCACACGCTGCGGGGCACCGCACAGGAGCCGCTCGTCGTCACCGCAGTCACCTCGGCCGTGCTCGGACTCGGCACCGGGCCGCGCGCGGGGGAGGGCTTCGACCTCGTTACGGCACGGAGCGAGTGGCTCGCCGAGAATCGCTGGCACCGCAGGCCGCTGACCGACGAACTGCCTCCGCTGTCGCTGCCGATCCATGCCCAGGACGGGCGGGGTCACGCGACCCTGACCAGCCACGGCGCGTGGTCCACCGGCGAGCATCTTCCGGTGGGAGCCCTCGTGCATCACGACGGTGCGGCCATCGCCTGGCAGATCGAGAGCGGTGCCGCGTGGCACGTCGATCTCAGTCAGGGGCTCGACGGGCTCGCCGTGTCGCTGCTCGGCCCCACCGATCTCGAGCATCAGTTCGCCCGCGCGCTGAGCCAGGGCGACGAGTTCACGACCGTGCCGGTCGCGCTCGCCGCCTCGACGCAGGGGTTCGACGCGGCGATCGCCGCGCTCACGGCGCATCGCCGCGCCATCCGACGCGTCGACGGGCACGACCTCCCGATCGTCTACAACGACTTCATGAACACGCTCATGGGCCAGCCGTCGTCCGAGGCGCTGCGCCCGCTGATCCGAGCAGCGGCAGAGGCCGGCGTCGAGGTGTTCTGCATCGACGCCGGCTGGTTCGCCGACCCCGCGATCGGCGACTGGTGGGACACGGTCGGCGAATGGCAGGAGGCGCCGTCGCGCTTCGACGAGGCGGGACTCCGCGGAATCATCGACGAGATCCACGCGGCCGGCATGCGCTCGGGGCTCTGGCTCGAGCCCGAGGTCGTCGGTGTGCGCAGCCCCACCGCGCAGTCACTGCCCGAGGACGCGTTCTTCCGACGCTTCGGCGTGCGCGTGCGCGAACACGACCGATTCCACCTCGACTTCCGGCACCCCGCGGCGCGGGCCCACCTCGACGAGACCGTCGACCGGATCGTGCGGGACTACGCCGTGAGCTTCCTGAAGCTCGACTACAACATCAACCCGGGCGCCGGCACCGAGTGGCGGGCGACGGCGGCCGGAGACGGGCTGCTCGGCCATATCCGCGCGTTCGGCGACTGGCTCGACGCCGTGCAACTGCGGCATCCGCAGCTCCTGATCGAGAACTGCTCGTCGGGTGCGATGCGAGCCGACTACGCGCTGCTGTCGCGAACCCACCTGCAGTCCACGAGCGACCAGCAGGACTTCCGTCTGTATCCGCCGATCGCGGCATCCGCACCCGCCTCGATCCTCCCCGAGCAGGCGGGCAATTGGGCGTATCCGGCGGTGGGGATGACGGATGCCGAGACGGCGTTCACCCTGGTCACCGGACTCAGCGGGCGGCTGTATCTCTCGGGCTTCCTGGGTGATCTGCGCCCCTCGCAGACATCGCTCGTCGCCGAGGCGGTGGGCCTGCACAAGACCCTCCGTGCGAGCCTCGCCGAGACCGAGCCGTTCTGGCCGCTGGGTCTGCCCGCATGGGATGACGGCATCGTGTGCCTGGGGCTTCGCGCCGAGGGGCAGACGCTGCTCTTCGTGTGGGATCGCTCCGACGAACCCCGCTCGTTCACGGTCCCCGGCATCCTCAGTGCGGAGACGCTGTTCCCCGCCTCCTCCGCCGACTCGTGGGCCGTCATGAGCGTCGACGACGGCATCCGCATCGAGACGGCCGGCGGTCTCGATGCCCGTGTGCTCCGGGTCAGCGAGGCGCGCGCATGAGCGGCCTGATCCGCACCGGGGAGCTGCTCACCGATGACCGCGGGCGCATCGCGCAGCTGCACGGCATCGGCATCCAGCGCGTGGGCCGGCACTGGTACGCCTGGGGCGAGGACAAGAGCGCCGGCGACAGGTTCACGGCTGTGGCCTGCTATCGGTCGACCGACCTCGCTGACTGGGAGTACCTCGGCGACGCGCTCACCGCCGGCACCGGCGACCTGGCGCCCGATCGCATCGTCGAGCGCCCGAAGGCGCTGCGTCGCCCCGATGGGCGCTGGGTGCTGATCGCGCACATCGAGAGCCCCGA
This sequence comes from Microbacterium sp. AC035, assembly GCF_979258485.1. Taxonomy (NCBI): domain Bacteria; kingdom Bacillati; phylum Actinomycetota; class Actinomycetes; order Micrococcales; family Microbacteriaceae; genus Microbacterium; species Microbacterium sp. AC035. Next base: position 2,630,307 of record NZ_OZ409858.1, on the reverse strand, counting down.
CTACTCCGATGCCAGGGTCGGCTACGCCGTCGCCGACGAGCCGCACGGTCCCTTCGAATACCTCGGCAGCGAGCGCCCGCTGGGCAACCTGAGTCGGGACATCGGCGTCTACCAGGAGGACGGCGTCGGCTATCTGCTCTCGGAGGACCGCGACGGCGGGCTGCACATCTACCGACTGCGACCCGACTACTGCGGTGTCGAGTCGATCGTCGCGACGCTGCGGCAACAGGATCGACCCGAGATCGGATACGAGTCGCCGACGCTCATCCGCCACGACGGCGTGTACTACCTGTTCGGATCGGACCTCACCGGGTGGGACCTCAACGACAACAAGTACGCCACGGCGCGCGCACTCGAGGGTCCCTGGTCGCCGTGGCAGGACTTCGCGCCGGCCGGCAGCCGCACGTTCGACTCGCAGGTGAGCGTCGTGCTGCCGGTCGATGACGCGCACGTGTACTTCGGTGACCGCTGGAATCGCGACGACCTGGCGTCCTCCGCGCCGGTCTGGCTGCCCTTGCGGGTCGAGGAGGGTCGCGCGGAACTGGTCTGGCGCGACGACTGGAGCATCGAGGAGCTGAAGAAGTGAACGCCCGACCACGCGCGATCGTCGCGATGAATCCACCGGCACTGGCCGAGAACCTGTTCGGCCCGCACCGGACGCGGCTGAGCGGGCTGGTCGACGTGAGCACGGAGGTCCTCACCGAGTTCGACAGCGACGTCGCGTCGCACCTGGTCGGCGAGGTCGAGATCCTGCTCGCCGGGTGGGGGTGCCCGCGGGTCGACCTCGACATGCTCGACCGGATGCCGAGACTGCGCGCGGTCGTCTTCGCCGGCGGCACCGCGAGCGCCGTGCTCGACACGGTCGAGGCCACCCGCCGCGGCATCGTGTTCACGAACGCGGGAGAAGGCAACGCGCAGGCCGTCGCCGAGTACACGGCGGCGACGATCGTGCTCGCCGGCAAGCGCGCGAAGTACGCCGAGCAGATCTACCGCGAGGGTCGTGCCTTCGTCGACCGCGAGGCCGACCTGATCGACAGCGGCAACTTCGGGCGGACCGTCGGGCTCATCGGCGCTTCTCGCATCGGCCGCCGTGTCGCGCAGCTGCTGCAGGCGACCGATGTGCGAGTGCTGATCTACGACCCGTACGCCTCGGAGGAGGAGATCGTGTCGCTGGGCGGGCTCAAGGTGACCCTCGACGACCTGCTCTCGGGATCCGACATCGTCTCTCTACATGCACCGGCGACGGCGGAGACCGAGCACATGATCGGTGCTCACGAGCTCGCAGTGCTTCGAGACGGCGCAGTGCTGATCAACACGGCCCGGGGGTCGCTGATCGATCACGACGCGCTGCGTGCGCACCTGCGCACAGGGCGGATCGATGCGATCCTCGATGTCACCGAACCGGAGCCGCTCGCCGTCGACGACGAGCTGTGGAGCCTGCCGAACGTCACGCTCACCCCGCACATCGCCGGGGCCACCGGAAACGAGCTGCATCGTCTCGGGCGTGATGTCGTCGACGAGGTCGCCAGATACGTCGCCGGCGACGCCTTCGTCGGTTTCGAGCGGGTCCCGGGGGTCGTGTGATGGGCATGGTGCGCAATCCGGTCCTGCGCGGATTCAACCCCGACCCGTCGATCCTGAGGGTCGGCGACGACTACTTCATCGCCACGAGCACGTTCGAGTTCCACCCCGCCGTGCGCATCCATCACTCGACCGATCTCGTGAACTGGACGGTCAGAGGGCACGCGCTCGACGAAGGCTTCGATCTGCGCGGCATCCCCGACTCCGGTGGCGTCTGGGCGCCGAGCCTGTCGCATGCCGACGGCCTGTTCTGGCTCGCGTACTCGATCGTGCGCTCGACGGACGGCGACGACAAGGACATCGACAACTACCTCGTGACCGCCGCGAGCATCGACGGCCCGTGGAGCGACCCGGTGCATCTGGGCTCACGGGGTTTCGACTTCTCGTTCTTCCACGACCTCGACGGAACGCACTGGGTGGTCGGGGTCCAGTGGGACCAGCGGCCGGAGCATCCGTCATTCGGGGGCCTCGTGCTCGAGCAGTATCTGCCCCACGAGAAGCGCACGTCCGGCGAGGCGCGCGTGATCCACCAGGAGCCGACGCTGGTCGAAGGGCCCAACCTCTACCGGATCGGTGACTGGTACCACCTGCTGATCGCGGCCGGGGGCACCGGCTGGAACCACGCCATCACGGTCGCCCGGTCGCGGGATCGCTTCGGACCCTACGAGCGTGACGCGCAGCCGTTCGTGCTGACCAGTCGCGACGCACCGGGCATCCCCCTGCAGAAGGCGGGCCACGGCGAGCTCGTGCAGCTGCCGGACGGCGAGTGGATGCTGGTGCACCTCGCCAGCCGACCGACCCTGCATCTGGGCGAGCGGTACAGCACCCTCGGGCGGGAGACCTGCCTGCAGCGCGTGATGTTCGACGCCGACGGCTGGCTGAGACTGGCGCAGGGCGGGCATCACGCCGCACTCGACGTCGAGCTCAGCGGAGAGGGTGTCGGCCGGGCTGTCGCGACGGGATTCGCCGAGCCGTTCGACGCCCCCCAGCTCGACAGCCGTCGCTGGTCGACCCTGCGCGCCGCGCTCGATCGCGACACCGCCGACGTGACATCCAGACCGGGATGGCTGCGGCTGCGCGGCGGGCACTCGCCGGCATCCGCCTTCGACCAATCGATGATCGTGACCAGGGTCGAGGAGCATCACGCGGTCTTCGAGGCCACTGTCGACGCTGAGCCGAACAGCACGCGCGAACTCGCCGGCCCCATCGCCTGGTATGACCGCAACGGCTGGATAGGACTGCAGCTGACCTGGGACGCCGAGAACGGCCGGCACCTCCGTGTCGTGAGCCGCGACGGATCGCGCACGACGCGTTCGGACGCGGTGGCGGTGCCACACGGGGCCGTTCGGATGCGGATGACCCTCGACGGCCCTGATCTCCGGTTCGCCGTCTCCGCTGTCGACGGCGATCGATGGACCGACGTTCCCGGAACGTTCCCGGCATGGACGCTGTCTGACGACCATGGCGACCGCCTGCGGTTCACGGGGCTGTTCTTCGGCATCCGCGCCGACGACCTCGACGGTCGCGGCTGGTCGGCCGACATCGCCGACGTGTCGCTGCGATACACCGATCCCGGCACTGAAGCCGATCAGGCGGGGGAGGACTGAGCCCCGCTCAGGATTCGGAGATCGTCGCCAAGTCCCCCTGCTTGTGCATGCCCTCGCGCCGTCGCTCGGCGGCGCAGTCACGGAAGAGAGATCGATGAAGATCGAACGACGCAGTATCCGACAGACGATCGCTGCGCTGACTGCCGGCGTGATCGCCCTCAGCGGTGCGCTTCTCGTCGCACCGCCGGCGGCCGCATCCCTCGCGCCCGCGTCCCCGCCTCTTGCGGCCGCAGTGCAGGCGCCGATCCCCGAGATCGTGCAGACAGTGAGCGATGCCGGGTTCACGCACCCCGGCGTCGGCTTCACGGGCGACGATCTCGAGAACATGCGCACCCAGGTGCAGGCCGGTGTCGACCCGTGGGCGAGCTACTACGACGCGATGATCGAGACCCGCTACGCCTCGCGCGACTTCCGGGCCGACAACGCCCAGCCGGGCACCGATACGCCGAAGAACGACGCGTACGCGAGTGCAGGCATGCGGTCGACGGCGCTCAAGGACAGCATCGGCGCCATGACCCAGGCGCTCGAATACGCGGTGACGGGTGACGAGCAGTACCGGGCGAACGCCCTGCACGTGCTGCGCACCTGGAGCAGTCTCGACCCGGCGAAATACGCGTACTTCGCCGACGCGCACATCCACACCGGTGTGCCGCTGTACTACATGCTCATCGCCGCCGAGGTGGTCCGCAGCACGGAGCCGGCGAACGGGAGCCTCGACGGCTACGACCTGCGCTGGACGGATGCCGACGAGCAGCGCATCGAGGCCAACCTGATCCGTCCGGTGCTCGACACGTTCCTGTACTCGAACAACCGGCTGTGGAACCAGCACCTGTATGGCGTGATCGGCATGGTGTCGGCCGCGATCTTCCTCGACGATGCCGACCTCTACGCCGAGCGCGTCGAATGGTTCACGGTCAACGCCGGGTACGAGAGCGAGCACGACCTGTACGGCGGCAATGTCAACGGATCTCTCGCGCAGCTGTTCCGCGAGATCCCGGCCGACGCGCCCGGCAACACGACGGGCGAGCCGTTCGTGCAGCACATGGAGATGCTCCGTGACCAGGCGCACGGCCAGGGCGACGTCGACATCTTCGTCGCCCTCGCCCGCATCGTCGACGCGCAGGGGACGACTCTCGATCCGGTCACCGGCACCGTGTCGGAGGCGACGGATGCCGTCTCGCCCTACAGGTTCCTCGATGACCGCATCCTCGACGGTGCGGACACGTTCTACGCCTTCATGATGGGCGAGGAAGTGCCCTACGTGCCGGCGAACGAGGGTGGCGCGATCTCGCAGGCCTATCGGGGTCGACTGCAGGATCCGCTCAGCGAGGCCTACCTGCAGTACCGCTACGTCGCCGACGTCGATGTCGATGAGGCTGCGCCGCACGTCGCCGAGCTCTATGAGCAGAGGGACGGGCCGCTCTACTACTACGGCACCGGGGTGCAGAACTTCTGGAACGATCGGGGCTCGGACTACACCGGAGCCGAGTACTGGGTCGCCTTCCCCGAGGAGCTCGCCGAGGTCGAAGGGTCGGTGGCGCCGCTCGCGCCGAGCGCCGAGCTGTCTGTGGCGACCTTCGGCACGCCGCTCGGCGACGGTGCCGTGCGTGACGAGGATGCTGACGGGACCTCGTTCATCCGGCTCGAGGCCGATGCGGACGAGGCGAGCCTGGCGGTCCGTCGCGCCGTCTGGGGCGACCGCGCCACGCAGTCGCTGGTCGGCGTGAAGGTGCGCAGCGATGGAACGGCTCGATTGCACGCATCACGGACCGCAGCCGAGACCCCGTTCGCGGAGATCGTGGTTCCCGACACGGGTGGCGAATGGCGCTACGTCTGGTTCGACCTGGCGCTCGCCCAGACCCCCGGCGCGGTGGGCGAGAACATCCTGTTCCTGCAGGCGACCGGGTCGGCTGCTCAGGTCGACGTGGCGGGACTCCTGGCTCAGGCGAACGGCGTCCTGACGCCGCCGCTGTTCGCAGACGCTCCTGCACTCGACGCCGTGCTGGTCGCGGGCGAGCCGTGGACGCGCAGCATTCAGACCACCGATGTCGCCGGCGAGAGCGTCACCCTCGCGTTGCAGGATGCGCCGGCCGGTGTCGTGCTGCAGGGAAGCGAGCTCAGCTGGTCGCCCGAGGAGGCCGCGGATGCCGAGATGACCCTCGCGGCATCCGACGGCACCACGGTGACCGCGCTGCCGGTGATCATCACGGTCGCCGAGAGTCGCGAGGCGGCCATCGACGAGCTGGCCGGCCGCGTCGGCGAGAGCGCCGAGTACACCTCGGCGAGCTGGGCGCGGTTCACCGAGGCGCGCACCGCCTCAGACGAGGGCGCCGGATCTGCGGATGCTGCGACGTTCGCCGCTCTGCTCGAAAGCCTCGGCGATGCCGTCTCAGGCCTGGTGGCGCTCAGCCCCGTGCTTGCGGACGGCACCCTCGACTACCGCTCGCTCGTATCGGCTCCGCCTCTCACCGCCGCACAGCTGGGGGCACTCGCCGACGCAGACAACCAGTCGACGTGGGGCGATCAGCGGGTTCCGAACATCGTGTTCGACTTCGGTTCGGCCTTCCGCGTCGGTGCGGAGAGGTTCGGGTTCCAGGCGAGAGACACCTTCGCCAACCGCGCCGAGGGCACGAACGTCTACGGCTCGAACGACGGTGCGACCTGGACGCTGCTCACCGAGCATCCGAACGCGGGCACAGATGCCGCGATCGAGTGGATCGATGTGCGCAGTGACGTGCGCGATACGACGTTCCGGTTCGTGAAGCTGCAGGTCGATGAGCCGGGAGTCCCGTCGGATCCCGCGTACCCGGGGATCTGGAGCATCGCCGAGCTGCGCATCGACGGCGCGCGCAGCGAGGCGGTGGGGACGATGGATGTCGTGACGATCGCGTCGGCCGATGCGGTGGCCGGCCGCGTGGTCGCCGGCGACAGCGTCGAGCTGACGATCACCGGCCCCGCCGACAACACCGACGTCGAGGTCGCCGTGCTGGGCGCCCCGGCCTCGGTGGCGTCGCCCTCGGCGGGGACATGGATCGCCACGGCGGTCCTCCCGGCGGATGCCGCTCAGGCAGGGCGCGTCGGATTCACCGTCGATTTCTCCACGGCGGACGGCCGTCCGGCCGACACCATCCATGCGACGACCGACGGGTCGACCCTGTTCCTGTCGAGCGACGACGGGCGCATCGACTCGGCGTTCCGTGAAGCGACGGTGCTGCGACCCGACGGCGTGGTCGATGCCGCCTGGACGCAATACACGGCGCGGATGCTCGACGGCAACCCCGCGACGCACTCCGACACCCGGCTCAACTCGGGTCTCTACGGCAACATGTGGGACTTCGGTCCCGACACCACGGTGACGCTGACCGGAGCCGAGCTGCTCGTGCGGCAGGACGGCTACGGCACATCGCGCATCTCGGACATGCGTCTGGAGGGGTCGAACGATCTCGCCACCTGGTCGCGTCTCACGTCGTCGGTGCCGGCGAAGACTCTCGACTGGCAGACATGGTCGGTGCAGGACGACACCGCCTACCGCTACGTGCGGCTCGTCAACGGCCAGATCCTGAACGTCGCCGAGCTGAACCTGTTCGGCACTGTGACGACGGCCCCAGTGGTCGCCGCCTGGGATCCGACCGCGGTCTACGGCGCCGGTGATCAGGTGTCGTACGAGGGCGCGATCTACACGGCGCAGTGGTGGACCAGCACCGTCACCCCGGGCAGCTCGGCGACCGGCTCGTGGATGCAGCAGGGCGCGCTCGTGCCGGCGGCCGGAGACGCCGTGCGCGCGTGGACGGCATCCTCCGTCTACGTCGGTGGCGAAGTGATCGCCCACGACGGACACACGTTCACGGCGAGATGGTGGACGCGAAACCAGGAACCCGGTGATGCGAACGGCCCGTGGGACGACCTCGGCGCTTACTGATCGGATGGAGGGGCGCCGTGACCGGACTCCGGTCGCGGCGCGCCGCTCGCCCGCCGACCCGGCTCAGTCGGCGGCGCGCACCGGCCCGGTGGACCCTCGGACGATCAGCTCGCCGGGGAGGACCACTGGCCCGTCATAGGGATGGCCGACGGCGATGCGCCCGGCCAGCTCGCCCACGTCGTGGAACGGCGCCCGCACGGTCGTGAGCGACGGCGTCAGATCGGCGACCAGCTGCATGTCGTCGAAGCCGACGACCGAGACCCGCTCAGGAATCGCGATTCCCTCGGCGTGCAGGGCGCGGCACACGCCCACGGCCATGATGTCGGTCTGGCAGACGATCGCCGTGACGTCGGGGTGGCTCTCGAGGAACTCGAGCGTCGCGGCTGCGGCGTCATCCGAGGTGTTGCCGCTGCGCACCGCGAGGGCCTCGTCGAAGTCGATGCCGGCATCGGCCAAGCCGTCGTGGTACCCGAGGAAGCGCTGGTGCGGCGTGGTCATGTCGTCGAGTGAGCCGATGAACGCGATGCGACGGTGGCCGAGCCCCACGAGATGCTCGACGCCGCTGCGCACGCCCCCGCGGTGGTCGTAGTCGATCGAGGCGATGTGCGGATGATGGGGGAGCGCGGCGCGACCGCACAGGATCAGCTGCGCGCCGACGCGCGCCAGGGTCGCCGAGTATCGCTGCGCCCGCTCCTCGAACTCCTCGGTCGCCGGGGTCGAGCCGACGAGAAGGACGGCGGCGACCCGCTGCTCGCTCAGGGTCTCTATCAGGGCGGCTTCGCGATCGACGTCGCCGCCGGTCGTGCACATCGTGAACAGGTGGCCGTTGGCCGTCGCGACGTCCTCGGCCCCACCGGCCATGGACGCGAAGGTCGGACCCACCATGATGCTCGACACGAAGGCGATGCTGCGCCGGCCGACGCCCATCATCGAGCGGGCGAGGCCGTTCACGACGTAGCCGAGCTCCTCGGCAGCGGCGAGAACCCGCGCGTGGCTCGCCGACTTGCCTGCGGCCCGCCCGGCGAGCACGCGCGAGGCGGTCGCACGCGAGACTCCCGCGGCCTTGGCGACCTCGGCGAGAGTCGCACCGCCGCCTCGCTCGGGCCCTGGAGTCGCGTTGCGACGGATGGGCGGGTCGTCGTCGAGAGAGGTGGTCACACAGGGAATCTATCGCGATGGCGGCGTGGGAGCGTGGTGATCCGCAACTAGTTCCGGTTCCGGCTTCTCGACTTCCGGGCAGGTGGTCACTTGCCGCCGGGGGTGACGACCACGGCGTACTCGGCGCCGGGCCCCGTGCGGCCCGACTCCACATCGACGTAGCGCAGGGTCAGCAGGTGGAATCCGAGGTGGATGTCGGGGATGTAGTCGTCGGAGGTCACCTCGTCGATGGCGATGAGATGAGGGTTCACGACGCCGTCGACGGCGACCTGCACCCATCCGCCCGGAATCCCCTCGAGGGTGACGAGCGCGTCGTCCCGCTCGCCGTCGGCGTCGGCATCCGCCCCGTCGAGGTGGATGCGCGACTGCCCGCCGGAGATGACCGGCACCGGGAACGAGAGGGGGCCCATCGGCTCGCTGAGCTCGACCTCGCCGGCGGGCGACGTGTGCTGCGCGGTGAGGATCATGCCCTGCCGGAGGTCGCCGCCCGCGACTGTGATCACGAAGACGCCCTCATCGTCGACGAGCACCTCGGCGAGGACTGCGCCGAGCTCGTCGAGCATGGCGACCGTGCTTCCGGGGATGCCGGTGCCGCGCGCAGAGACCGCCAGCGGGTTGCTCGTGTCCCATCCGCCCGGCTCGAGGCCGAACGCGTACGGGGTATCGACCGGTGGGGTATCGACCGGTGGGGTTTCGGCGGGTGGCTTCCCGGCCGGGGGAATGTCCACCGGGGGAATGTCCACCGGAGGAATCGCTGCGGCCGGCGGAGTCGCGGGGCGACTCTCCGATGACGGGACCTCGCGGTCAGGCGAGGTCGGCGAGGTCGTGTCGACGATCGGTTCGAGGGTGGGCTCGACGGGAGCGGGAACGAGCGGCGGTGCAGGAGGGGACACGGGCGGCGGCGTCGGAGGAGTGTCGACCTGCGTCGAGGATGGCGCACCGGGCGTCGGGTCGACGGGGTGGGCGACGGGTCCGGAGGCTTCGCCGCGGTCGGCGCCCGGGAGGGGCTGCGTCCAGGGGGCGGCGATCGCCACTGCGACCGTGGCCGCGAGTGCGACCGCGCTGCCCGCGGCGATCCCGATGGTGAGGACTCGCCGGGATCGCAGGGCGGCCGATGGTCCGATGACGGCTGCGCTCGCGGCGGCACCGGGTTCGAGCGCCGCATAGGCCGCGGCGCCGGCGCTGCCGAGCGCGAGGGGCAGGAGCACCGCACGCAGCTTGGACGAGGCCGTGTCGACGTCTCGAGCGATGATCGTGCACCCGGCGCACCCCTCGAGATGGGTCTCGAGACGCGGACGCTCGTGTCGACTGACCGGTCGGCGTGTGCGGCGAACGAGTCGCCCGCACGCCCAGCGACACTCTTCGGGACGGGAGGGATCGGCGATGAGCGCGTCGAGCCACGCGTGACGGAATCCGTCTCGTGCGCGCAGGGCGAGGGCGGATACGGCGTTCGGGGTGAGCCCCATCAGCGGCGCGATCTCTCGCGGTTTCATGCCCTCGACCTCGAGATACCAGAGCAGTGTGCGGTGGTTCTCGGGCAGGTTCTTGAAGGCGGCGGCGAGCATCGTCTTGTCCGACAGCTGCTCGATCGCATCGGGACCCTCGTCTGGGATCTCCTCGATGAACTCGATGGGGATGTCCTTCTGCTTGCCGCCCCATGTCGCCGCAGCGTTGCGAATGGCGGCATACAGATAGGCGCGGAAGCCGTCGGTCGGTCCGCCCCCGTTCTGCATCGCGCTGAAGGTCTTCGTGAAGGCCTCGCTGACGAGGTCGTCCGGGTCGATCGAGCGGGTCACCGCACGGGCCGCACGGAGTCCCGCCTCGGAGTGCCGCTGCCACAGCACGGCGAACGCCTTGGCGTCTCCATTGCGTGTCGCGTCGGCGAGCTCGGCGTCAGACCTCGTGTCAGTGCCCTGATCTGCGGTGATGCTCATGGCTTCCCCCCGACCGTGGTGACGACAACCGGGCCGCCGGCCTCGAGGTCGAAGAAGCGACCTCGTCGTCAGCCTACGCGCAGAGTTTGCTTTCCCGCGAGCACCTGTGATATATCGGCATTCCTGTGGGGAGGGCCGAGCGGGGACTGCGCCCCGCGCCGATCACCGACCGGGTTCGTCGTCGGTCTCGACTCCAGGACCGGGGCCGGGGCGCACCGCAGCATCCGGGACGATGTCGATGCGGGTGTTGCCGTCGTGCTCCGAGACCTCGATGCGAGGGGCGGCGTCGGCTTCGGTCGCGTCGGGGGCCGAGGTCAGCTGATCGTGACGCTTCTCCTCGCTGGTCATCGCGTCGTCGGCGTCGGGGGTGATGTCAGGCGTGCTCATGGTTCTCCTTCGTGGTGGTGGATGAGGGGTCTGTGTCACTGCTGCGGCTCGCGGTGCGGTGTCGGCCCCAGCGGGTGAGCAGGTAGAGGAGGCCGCCGACCGCCAGCAGGATCGCACCGAACAGCCAGACGATGGGACGCTGCTGGGTCAGCAGCAGGATGCACGACGCGATGCCCAGCACCGGGATGACCGTCCAGATGCGGAAGTGGTCGTGCTCCACTCGGTCGCGTCGCAGCACGAGCACCGAGACGTTGACACTGAGGAAGACGATCAGCAGCAGCAGGACGACGGTCTCGGCGAGCGTCGCCAGGTCTCCGACCAGCGTCAGGCCCATCGCGACGAGGGTGGTGGTGAGGATCGCCACCCAGGGGGTCTTGCGCTTCGGAAGCACCCGACCGAGCACCGCGGGCAGCAGGTTCTGCTCGGCCATCCCGTAGGTCAGACGGCTGACCATGATCATCGTCAGCAGTGCGCCGTTGGCGACGGCGATCAGCGCGATCAGGCTGAACAGCCACGACGGGATGCTGGCGCCCGCGGCCTCGACGACCGAGAGCAGCGGGCCGCTCGACTCCTGCAGCTCGGATGCCGGCAGCGCGATCGAGCTCGCGACGCCCACCAGCACGTACACCGCTCCGGCGGTGAAGAGGGCGCCGAAGAGCGCTCGGGGGTAGGTGCGCCGCGGGTCCTTGACCTCTTCGATCATGTTCGCCGAGGTCTCGAAACCGACGAAGGAGTAGTACGCGATGACCGCCCCGCCGAGAACGGCCACGGCGACGGGAGTCCCCTCCGGTGTCTGAGTGAGCCGGGAGGCGTCGCCGCCGCCACCCGCGACGAACATGCCCACCACGACGATGACGATCACGAGTCCGCTCAGCTCGATCGCCGTCATCACCAGATTCGCGCCGAGCGACTCGCGGATGCCGCGGGCGTTGAGCGCTCCGACGATGGCGAGGAAGACGATCGCGACGGGGATGGTCGGCAGGTCGAAGAACGTGCCCAGATAGTCGCCGGCGAAGGCGATCGCCAGACCGGCAGCGCTCGTCACGCCCGCCGCGAGCATGCTGAATCCGACCAGGAACGACACGATCGGGCTGTGGAAGGCGCGCTCTGCGAAGACCGACGCCCCGCCCGCGCGCGGGTACTTGGTGACGAGTTCGGCGTACGAGCCCGCGGTCAGCAGGGCGAGCAGCAGGGCGAGCAGCAACGGCGCCCACAGCATCCCGCCGACCTTCTCGGAGAGGACTCCCATCAGCGCGTAGATCCCGGCGCCGAGCACGTCGCCGAGGATGAAGGCGAACAGAAGAGGGCCGGTGATGGCGCGTCGCAGGCGGGTGGGCTCCGCGTGCGACGTGGGGGCGTCGGAGGTCATCCTGGCACCGTACGGACACCCCGTCGCGGTGGCGACGGGGTTGACAGGGCCCGATATGCCACTCAGCGGTTTCACAGGGAGACCGCGCGTCGATCGAGCTGCCGTGGCCGCTGTCGCTATATTCGGGGGCGTCATCGGAGGGTGCGTCGGCTGGAGTGCGCAGGCGGACGGGGGTCGCCTTCCATCACCTCTCAGAAAAGAGCACTCTCATGTCCGGTACTCCACGCAAGGCGCTCGCCGAAGCGATCGCCACCTTCCTCTTCGTCCTCACGATCATCGCAGCGGTCAACAGCGAGAGCCCGCTGACCCCGCTCGCGATCGGTTTCACGCTCGCCGTGCTCGTCTTCTCGACGGGTCACATCTCGGGCGCTCACCTCAACCCGGCGGTCTCCGTCGGCGTCTTCCTTCGCGGCGGCCTCAGCGTCGTCGACTTCATCGCCTATCTCGTGGCGCAGTTCGTCGGCGGCGCGCTCGCCGCACTGGTCAGCTTCGCCGTGTGGCCCGCCGGTGGCGAGGCCATGGTCGTCGAGGTGGGCCCGGCGTTCTTCGTCGAGGCTCTCTTCACGCTGATCCTCGTCTGGGTCGTGCTCAACACCGCGACCTCGAAGGACACCGAGGGCAACTCGTTCTACGGGCTCGCGATCGGTGCCACGGTGTTCGTCGGCGCGGCGACCGTCGGCTCGATCTCCGGCGGCGGCTTCAACCCGGCAGTCGCCCTCGGCCTGTCGGTCGGCGGATACTTCGACTGGGCGTCGCTGTGGCTCTACATCGTCGCCCCTGTCGTCGGCGCAGTCATCGCGGCCCTGCTCTTCCGCGTGCTCAACGCGGACGATGCGAAGAAGATCGGCGCGTAACACTCTCCCTCGAACGCCGCGTCCTCTCCGGGGGCGCGGCGTTCGTGCGTCGGTGCGCTGCTGTTCCGGTCGCGCTCCGGCATCCGAAGTCATCCGTCCGGGGGATGCCGAGCCGCGAGATCCCGTCATAGCGTGGATGCATGCTGATCGTCGAAGAACTCCATATGCTGCTTCTCCGGCCCGATGGCCGCGTCGAGAGCGCGGTGAGTGTGAACCGCCTCTACGGCGAGGTCGCCGCCGTCATCGTCGACCTCGCCCTGCACGGTCGCGTATCGGTGTCGAGCGAGAAGAACCCGGTCGTCGAGATCGTGTCGACCGAGCCGACCGGCAATCCGATCCTCGACACGACGCTGCAGCGCCTCGTGCCGCTGCGCGGCAAACGACTGCAGTCGCTCGTCGTCCGGCCCAAGCTCGATCCGCTGGAGGTCGTGGTCGAGTCGCTCGTCGTGCAGGGTGTGCTCGTTCGCGGAGAGCGCGGGTTCTTCGGCTGGGGGGCGGCGCGCACTCCCGAATCCGACTCCACGCCCGAGCAGGCGCTGCGCTCGCGGCTCGCCGCGGTCCTCGCCGGAACCGGGGCTCCGACCCAGGCCGATCTGGCGCTGCTGTCGATCCTGCAGAACCTGAACTCCGCGCATGCGATCCTGCGTGACGAATGCGGCGGGCTGTCGGCGCGAGACCTCAAGAAGCGGATCGAGCAGCTCACCGCAGGGTCACCGGCGGGGGACGCCGTCGCCAAGGCCGTCAACGACGCGATCGCCGCTGCCATGGTGGCCATCATGACCCCGACGATCGTGGCGGCGACCATCACCTGACGGGCGGTCGGCTGTGCCCGCCTGACGAGCGGTCAGCGCAGCACGGCCACGCGCACCGCGAGCTCCTCGATAGCGGGGTTCGGGTCGAGGGGGTCGACGACGACGCCCGCGACCGCGTCGAGGTCGAGCACCGGATACCGCGAGGTCGCGCCGATCTTCTCTTCGCTGCCGAGCACATAGGTCTGCGTGCTGCGGGCGGCGATCGCACGTTTGGTGGCGGCGTCGTCGAGGTTGCCGGTGGTCAGGCCGCGCTCTGGATCGATGCCGGTGGCACCCACGAAGAAGAGATCGGCCGCGAGATGCTGCATCGCCTCCATGGCGAGCGGGCCGCTCGTCACCATCGAGAAGCGAGCGAGCTCTCCGCCGATGATCACGATGCGGGCATCGGAGTGCTCTGCGGCCGCGAGGGCGATCGCCGGGCTGGGTGTGATCACGGTCAGCTCGGCGCCGTGCGGCAGCATCCGGGCCATCGCGAGAGTCGTGGTGCCGGCGTCCAGCACGATCGTCGCACCCGGCGAGATCACCTCGACGGCGCGGCGGGCGACTCGCTCCTTGCTCTCGGTCGCGAGCGCGGCCCGCTGGTCGACGGGGCGGTCGGCCGGTGGAATCGGCAGAGCGCCGCCGTAGACCCGCACCATCTCACCGGCATCGGCGAGTTCGCGGAGGTCGCGGCGGATGGAGTCCTCCGAGACGCCGAGATCGGCGGCGACATCCTTCGCCACCACGCGGCCGTGTCTGCGCAGGATCTCCCGCAGATGGTCTTTGCGCTGCGCACCCAGCATCACGACTCCTCAGAAACTTGTTCATTCACGAAGTTGCACGTTCTTGCACGGTTAACGTTACAGTCTTCTCCATGACAACTCCACTTCTGATTCTGATTGCCGGCCCCTATCGCTCGGGAACCGGCGGCGATCCCGTCCTCATCGCCCGCAACCTCGAACGACTCGAGGAGGCGGCGGCACCCATCCACCGTCTCGGTCACGTGCCGATGATCGGCGAATGGGTCGCCCTGCCGATCCTCCGCGGCATGTCCGAGACGGATGCCGCCGACGGCGACGTCATGTACGAGACCGCCCACCGACTGCTGCAGCACTGCGATGCCGTGCTGCGGCTGCCCGGCGATTCCGCCGGCGCCGACAAGGACGTCGAGATCGCACTCGAGCGCGGTCTGCCCGTGTATCGGTCGATCGACGAGATCCCCGCCAGGGCGGCCGACGCCGCCTAGACGGCCGTCGCGTCCGTCACGACCACGATCTTGCCGGTCGCATGACCCTCGATGGATCGGGCGTACGCGGCACGGACGTTCTCGAGCGGGTGCACCGAGTCGATCGGCAGCTCGATCGTGCCGTCGGCCAGCAGCTCCGCGATCATCGCGAGCTCTGCTGTGCCGGCGGCCGATCCGCCGACGCCCCGCACCGGATGCCGTGTGCGAGCCTCGTAGTCGGCGACCGTGTTGATGCGCTCGGGCGGAACGCCGAGCGCGAGCGCGAGGTCGACCGTGCCGTGGCCGACCGTGTCGAGCACGACGGTCGGCCCGTCGGGGGCGGCGGTGCGGAGGTCGTCCGCCATCCCCTCCCCGTATGCGAGGGGATGGATGCCCAGTCTCCTCAGCAGCTCATGATTGCGCGGGCTCGCGGTGCCGAGCACTCTCGCACCTCGCACGACGCACAGCTGCGCGGTCAGGATGCCGACGCCTCCGGCTGCCCCGCTCACGAGCACCACGTCGTCGGGCCCGATGCTCTGCGACTCGACGCTCGCCACGGCGGTGCGTCCGACCACGTTGAGCGCGCCCGCGATGACGAGGGGCAGCCGATCAGGAACCCGCACCAGAAGCGTCGGATCGATCACCAGGTGGTCGGCCTGCGCGTGGAAGCGGAGACCGCCGAAGACGCGATCGCCGAGGCGCCAGCCCTCGACGTCGGATCCGACCTCGTCGATGGTTCCCGCGAAGTCGTATCCGTTGCCGGAGGGCAGCGAGCGCTCGTACGGATCGTGCATCGGTCGACCGCTGAAGAGCTTCCAATCGACGGGGTTCACTCCCGCAGCGACGACTCGGACGCGCACCTCGTCGCGCCCCGGCAGGGGAACCGGTCTCGTGTCGATCTCGAGCACCTCCGGTCCGCCGAAGCGGCGGAACACGACCCGCCTCGATGCGGCGTCCTGGGGTTCAGAGATCATGCGCCCAGCCTAGGAGCGCGTTCGGCCTCGAGGGTCGGCTGCCGTTGCGACCGTCGACGGAGGCCTGTGAGACTGGGGCGATGACCGATGGCATGGAGTTTCCCCGACACGTCTTCGATTCGCTCGGCGCCGATCCCGTCGCCTGGGAAGACCGCATCGGCGGCGCGATCCGCGTGGTCGAGAAGAGCCCGCCGGGCGGACCCATCACGATCATGACGTCGGGGGCGTCGCTGATGCCCACCGACTCGGGTGAGCGCGTCGAGCTGGCCGTCGAAGTGCTGGACGGCCAGCAGGGTGCGGCTCGCATCGCGCTGGGTATCGTCTGCGACGACATCGCGACGAACAGGCGCGTGCCCCCGATCGGCGCTCCCTGGCGAAACAGCGAGCCGTTCCTCACCGGCACCCGCATCTCGGCGATCATGGTGAGTCCGTCGCGCTGGGGCGCATCGTTCGACGAGGTGCGGTCGGACGACGGCACCCTGGTCGGCCATGTGCGCACTCTCCGGATGCTGACGGATGCCGAGGCGGCGTTCGCGTCTGCCCAGGGGTGGGACGCACTGGTCGCCGCGGCAGGATCCGTCGACGCCCTGCTCGACGTCACACGAGACGACTCGGTCTCAGCCCCTGGACTGGCCGGCAACGCGCCGGTCTTCCTCTCGAAGCTGCACGCCGAGCATCCGCCGCGATGGGTCACCTTCACGGGGCGCGACCTGCAGTCCGTGACCGGGCTCGAGTCGGAGGCCTACATGAACGATTCCTCCAACCATGAGGTGTGGTCGGTCGACTCGTTCCTCGCTCGCTTCCCGTGGGTCTCCGGCTTCGTGCGGGAGGCGAAGCCCGGCCAGACCGGGATGTTCACCGACGCCTCCGGCGCCTACGTGCTCGAGGCGGACTGAGCCGCACCGACGCCGCGCCGCTCAGATCCTGAAGCGGACGTCGGCCGCGTGCTCTGCGACGGCCCACAGTTCGGCCCCGACGTCGACCGAGCGCACCTGCTCACTGGCGGAGACCCGCTTCGGTGCCCCGCGGAACTCCAGCAGCCCGCCGGGGCCCCAGTAGTCGCCGCCGGTGGCATCTGCCGCGACCGCCGCGTGGACGATCGGCGCGGCCCCGGCATCCTTGCCCTGCACGAGCGGGCGGCTCAGCGCGGCGAGAGCCCGCCCCGCTCCCGACACTTCGGCGAGGCCGTCCCGGTGCGGTGTGAGGGGGTCGACCGCATAGCCGGGATGCGCGCACAGCGCGGAACGCGCCGTGCCCCGCCACCGGCGGTTCAGCTCGAACGCGAATGCCATCAGGGCGGCCTTCGATCGACCGTACTGGCGCAGCGAGGGTCCGGTCCATGGCTGCGAGAGCGTGGCGGGAGCGATCTCGGCGAAACGGTGCGCCAGCGACCCCACCGCCACGACCCGCGCGTCGTCGGCGAGCACGTCACCGAGCTGCGCGAGCAGCGCGAAATGCCCGATGAAGTTCGTGCCCACCATCAGGTCGAGGCCGTCGGCGGTGCGGGCGCTGCGATCCGCGGCTTTCACTCCGGCGTTGCAGATCACCGCGTCGAGGCGCTCTCCGACGGATGCCGCGGCGGTGGCGATGCTCGAGAGCGACCCGAGATCGACCGGCACGACATCGAGGTCGGCGTCGGGCACCTGCGCGCGGATCGACGACACCGCGACCTCGGCGCGCTCCGCCGACCGGCATCCGAGCAGCACCCTCGCGCCGTGCCGGGCGAGGATCTCGGCGCACCAATAGCCGATGCCGGCGTTCGCCCCTGTCACGAGGATCGTGCGGCCGGCGAGGTCGGGGAGCGCGAGCGAGGAGGCCATGCCCTCCAACCTAGGCCGAGACGCCCACCCGGTCGGCCGTGCGGATGACGGTCGCGAATCCGCGTGCGGAGAGGATGCTCTCGGTGCGCTGCATGATCGCGTCGCCCGAGACGGCAGCGAGTCCGTCGTTCGCCTCGATCGCCGAAGTCGTCGTGGCATCCGTCACGAACTCCACCGTGAATCCGAGGTCGGCCGCCATCCGAGCCGTCGTCTCGCAGCACTGCTCGGTGCGGATGCCGCAGACGACGAGCCGTCCGACGCCGAGGCGCCGGAGCTGATCCTCGAGATCGGTCGAGGTGAACGCGTTGACGGTGGTCTTGGTCACGGCGATCTCGTCGCTCTGCGGATCGAGATCTGAGATCACTCGGACGAATCCGTTGGCCGGGTCGAACACCCCTCCGCTGCCGGGCTCGGAGTGCGTGACCCACACGACCGCGTCTCCCACACGCCGTCCGTGGGCGACGAGCTGCGAGATGTTGTCGATGGCACCCGGGTTGGCGGTGGCCGCCCACTCGTCGGGCCGCTGGCGGAAGGACTCCTGGGCGTCGATGACGAGCAGGGCGGTGGCGGGCGAATCGCGGTTCATCCGACAATCCTCGCGGTCGAGGGCGGAGCCGGCCAGACCGGGAGCGGTCAGACGTCGCGCGAATCCCGCCGACATCGGCACGGCTCGGGCCCGCTCGTGCGGGCACCCGCCGCCGTGGGGCGTGCCTTCGCGACGAATCTGTGACGAATGCGCACCCTCACTCGTCCTATCTGTGAGCGACCAACACGCTCCCGGTGAGATCGGATCGGTCTCGCAGCCGGCATCCGCTTCAGGCAAAGGAATCGACATGGCAACTCAGGACCAGAACACCCCCACCAGCCCCGCCGAGAAGGAGCTGTCGCAGACCTCCGCAGCGCCGAAGCCGGCCGCATCCGCCTCGCGGGTCGACCGCAGCTCGAGCTTCTCGACGTCGCGCATCCCCGCCGATTCGGACGCCGCGGGCAAGACCACGATCGCCGATGGAGTGGTGGCGAAGGTCGCCGGCATCGCCGCGCGTGAGGTTCCCGGCGTGTTCGCACTCGGCGGCGGCGGAGCACGCGCCTTCGGCGCGATCCGTGACGCCGTCAACGCGACCGACCTCTCTCAGGGCGTCAAGGTCGAGGTCGGCGAGACGCAGGCCGCCGCAGACCTGACGATCGTCGTCGAGTACCCCGCGCCCATCCAGGAGGTCGCGAGCAACGTCCGCGCCGCCGTCGCCGGTGCGATCAGCCGCCTCGTGGGTCTCGAGGTCGTCGAGGTCAACGTCGAGGTCAACGACGTGCACGTGCCCGGCGACGACAGCAACGAGAACGAGGAGTCGCGAGTCTCATGACCCCCACCACCACCGGCGCGCTGATCGGAGCGCTCCTGGCCCTCGCAGCTCTGCTGTTCGGGTTCTGGGGCTTCCTCCTCATGGCCCTGTTCGCAGGCATCGGCGCGATCATCGGCCGGATCGCCTCCGGCAAGCTCGACGTCCGCGGTCTCGCAGACGCGTTCACGGGGCGGCGCACCTCCTGATGCGCATCGACCAGAACCTCGCCACCGGTGGCGGCTCCTCGCGAGTCGCCACCGGAGAGACCACCGTCCCTGGGCGCATCGACGTGAAAGAGCGCGTCTACCGCACGGTCACCGAACAGGCGTCCGCAACCCTGATCGGTGTGCCGCGTGGTGACGTGAAGGTCGATGTCGCCGAACACCCCGGAGGAATAGCGGTGCGCATCGCGACGCCGCTGCCGATCCCCGATCTCGACGACACCGCCGCGATCGCCCAGACCGTCCCCGTGCTCGACCGCGCCCGTCAGCTGCAGGAGCAGTTGCAGCAGCGTCTGACCGGCCTTCTCGGACGCGACGTCACCCGCATCACCCTCACCATCACTGGTGCCACCATCCCAGAGAGGAGACGAGTGCGATGAGCACACCAGTTCTGCGTCGCGTCGTCCGACGCGAGACGCATTCACCGCGCACTGTCGCGATGTTCGTCGCGGTCGTCCTCCTCATCCTCGCCCTGGCGTACATCGGGCTCGAGATCGTGCTGAGCCTCGCTGCCCAGCCGGCCCTCCTGCTCGGACCCGCCGCCGCCGGCGGATGGCTGGTGGGTCTGCCTACCGCCCAGCCGGCGGGGCTCGTGATCGCGGGCAGCGTCGTGCTGGCTCTGATCGGGATCATCTTCGTGGTCCTGGCCGTCACCCCGGGCCGTCTGTCCAAGCACACCCTCGAGTCCGGGGACCGTGCGGTCGTGGTCGACAACGGCGTGATCGCCAGCGCTCTCGCTCAGCACCTCTCCGAGGAGACGGGCCTGGCTCGCGACAGCATCACGGTCGGGGTCGGCCATCGCAGCGTCGACGTCACCGTGCGCCCGGGAGCGGGCATCCCGCTCGACAGGAATGCGGTGCAGTCGGCCGCCGAGGCCGAGTTGCAGACCTACCGCCTGACGCGCAGCGTCCGCACCAGGGTGCGGGTCGAGCGTCCGAACGAGAAGGAAGACGAGCTGTGAACAACACCAACCGTGCGCTGAACCGCACCCTGCTGCTCATCATCGGCCTGCTCTTCCTCGGTCTCGGAGCGCTCGGCATCGCCATCATGAGCTGGCCCGCCGCGACCGACATCTGGACGTCGGGCGGCGAGGGGGCGCGCTCCTGGCTCGACCAGGCGATCGCCGCCACGGCGATCGCGGGCGGCAGCCTCTCGTGGATCGGAATCGGCGCGGTCGCGGCGATCCTCGTCGTGATCGTGCTCCTGATCCTCGCGCTCACCAGCGTCGCAGGTCGCCGGTCGAAGACCGCGTTCCGCTCGACCGGAGCACAGAACCCCCTCGGTCGGGTCACCGTCACGGAGTCGTTCGTCTCGGATGCCGTGAAGAACTCGCTCGCCACCCGCGGCGAGATCCTCTCGGCGCAGGTCACGGCGAACGACATCCGCCACCAGCCGGTGCTGCACGTCGCGGTCACGCCTCGGCAGAACACCGACCCCCGAGAGCTGGTCGACCATGTCGATCGGCTGCTCACCAACCTCGCCACCCTGACCGGGCGCGACACCGAGACCTATGTCTCCATCCACACCGGCCTGCGTGCGCGTCTCGCCCACGATCAGCGTCGTCTGTCGTGAACCAGAGACTGATCGTCGGTCGCGTACTGCAACGACGATAAGACGGCGGGGATCCCCCCGTCGTCACGATCACCCTCACGAAAGGAGCTCCTCATGGGACTCGATGACAAGATCAAGAATGCCGCTCAGGACATCGCCGGCAAGGCGAAGGAAGCGATCGGCAACGCGACCGACAACGACAAGCTCGCTGCCGAAGGCAAGGCCGACCAGGTCAAGGCCGACGCCAAGAAGGCCGGCGAGAACGTCAAGGACGCGTTCAAGAAGTAAGACCCCCGACGGGCGGGTGGAGCGGTGTCACGCTCCACCCGCCCGTCGCTGTGCGCGCAGACGGATACGTGTCGGCATCCGTCGTTCTCTCCAGCCATTCCGTCGCTTCGCCCCTGTCGCTCGCTCCGCGTGCATGCGTACGGTCGAGTGATGACTTCCGCGACGACGACTTCTGCCGAGGCGCGATACCGCGTCGATCTTCCGCGACCGACCGCACCGGTGCCCGCGGCCCTCGACCTCGGCGACGGTGCCGACGTCTCTCGCCGCATCGAGGTGACCGACCGGTATCTGAGCCGAGACGGCAGGCCGTGGATCCCGGTGATGGGGGAGTACCACTTCGTGCGCGATCGTCGCGAGGTGTGGGAGCGCGAGCTGCGCAAGATGCGGGCGGGCGGCATCGACGTGCTCGCGACGTATGTCTTCTGGCTGGCGCACGAAGAGGTCGAGGGCGAGTTCCGCTGGGACGGTGATCGCGACCTGCGGGCATTCGTGCAGATCGCCGATCGGGTCGGTCTCGATGTCGTGCTGCGGATCGGCCCCTGGGCGCACGGCGAGACGCGCAACGGCGGGTTCCCCGACTGGCTGCAGGCTCGCGATATCGCGCATCGCACCGACGATCCCGCCTATCTCGAGGTGGCGAGCCGTTGGTACGCCGCGATCGCCGGCCAGGTGGCCGATCTCGTGCACCGTGCCGACGATCCGGGCGCACCGATCATCGGCATCCAGATCGAGAACGAACTGTACGACCAACCGCAGCACCTGTCGACGCTGCGCACGATCGCCGAGTCGGTCGGCCTCGGCGCCAGCCTCTTCACAGCCACGGGGTGGGGTGGCGCTCACCTGCCGCCGGGTCGCTTCCTGCCCGTCTATGCGGGGTACGCCGACGGGTTCTGGGAGGAGTCCGACACAGGGTGGCCGGAGTTCGGGCGACAGCACTTCACGTTCAGCGACGTGCGGGACGACCTCTCGGTCGGTGCCGACCTGCGCACCACGCCCGTCGACGTCGATGCGGCCGGCGACCGCGGCACGAGCGACCCCTGGCCGTATGCGACCTGCGAACTGGGCAGCGGTATGGCGACCGCCTATCACCGTCGCCCGCTCGTCGACGCGCAGGATGTCACCGCGCTCGCGCTGACCAAGCTCGGCAGCGGATCGGCCTGGCAGGGCTATTACATGTTCCACGGAGGACTCCACTTCGAGGGGGCGCTCTCGACGACGCAGGAGTCGCAGGCGACGGGGTACCCGAACGACGTCCCCGTGCGCGACTACGACTTCTTCGCGCCGATCGGCGCCGCGGGCACGCAGCGCCCGCACTTTCACCAGCTGCGACGCCAGCACCTGTTCATCTCGGCGTTCGGCGATCGGCTCGCGACCTGCCCGGCGCGCGTCGGCCCGTCGGATCCGGGCGGCCTGCGCTGGTCGGTGCGGGGCGACGGCGACTGCGGATTCCTGTTCGTGAACACCCATCAGCCGGCCCTGTCGCCGCTCGACGGGGTCGAGGCGGTGCGGTTCGAGGTCGACGGACCGGATGCCCCTGTGCGCATTCCGAGCGACCCGATCACCGTGCCCTCAGGGTCCTCCTTCTTCTGGCCGATCCGCCAGCCCCTCGGAGACCTGTCCGCCGTGAGCGCGACGGCGCAGCCGATCACCGAGATCCGCCTCGGCGACCACGAGGTGGTGGTCCTGGCGGCGAGCGACGGCATCGAGGTCGAGATCCAGGTCGACGACGTCGCACCGCCCGTCGTGCGGGGAGCGAGCACGACGGTGAACGATGACGGGCGACTCGTGATCCGCCCCGACTCGGCTCCCGGCGTCGACTGTCGGGTGCAGGTCGGCCGCACGACTTTCGTGATCCTCGACAGCGCCACCGCGGATGCCGTCTGGCGCGGACCCGTGAACGGCATCGACAGCGTGGTGATCTGGCCGCACGGCGGCTGGTTCGACGACACGGACTTCGTGGCCGAGAGGCAGGATGCCGATGCGGAGGCGCTCGTTCTGACCGAGCGCGCCGACCGATCCGGCGTCGAGTTCCGACGCGCGGTGGTCGAGGCGGCAGATGCTCATCACGATCTGGTGCCGCCGGTCTTCCCGGCAGTGCCCGTGTTCGCCCCGAGGGTCGGAGGGTCGGCGTCGCGCTTCGCCGCCCCGACGGAGGCCGACTTCGCCGAGGCCTCGGCGGTCGAGATGCTCATCCCGAGCGGGATCGGCGTCGACGCCGAGCAGGTGGTGCTGCGGCTCGACTGGGTCGGCGACGTCATCCGTCTGCACATCGGCGACCGGCTGATCGCCGATCAGTTCTGGTCGGGGCGGCCGCTCGAGGTCGACCTCACCGCCTATCGCGACCTGCTGGCCGAGCATCCGATCCGTTTCGAGGCATTCGCCTGGGATCCCGCGTCTCCCGTGCACGTCGACCCCCGCGTCCGACCGACGGCCGCCGATCCGGTGCTGCGGGTCGATGTGGCGGCCGTGCTCGTGCGCCGGTATGCGCGGGTGCGAACGACCCCGTGACGCGTGCGCTCAGCCCTTGTGCTGGGCGCGGTAGGTCGTGGGGCTCACCTCGTGCACTCGGCGGAACTGCCGCGAGAAGTACAGCGGATCGGCGTAGCCCACCGCCGCGGCGATCTCGGCGACCGACAGGCCGGTGGTGTCGAGCAGCGCCCGCGCCCTGCCCATCTTGAGCGAGGTGTGGAAGGCCACCGGCCCGCTGCCGGTCGTCTGACGGAACAGCGCGCTCAGGTGCGAGGGCGACAGTCCGACGAGGGCGGCGAGGTCTGCGACCTGGATGCTGCCGTCGATGCGCGTCTCGAGGTAGCGCATCGCCCGCTCGAGCGGTGAGCCCTCGGCGGGCAGCGTGCTGTCGACCGTGATGCGCGTGAGCAGATTCCAGGCGATGCCGGATGCCGCCAGCAGGTGCGCGGGCGAGATGCGACGCTCGAGCAGTGTGACGAGCTCGTCGAACAGCGCCACCACCCGATCGACCGCGCGCAGCCGCACCAGACGGGAGGCGCCCGGCGGAGTCGTCAGCTCCGCCGCATCCGTCCCTCGCACGTGCAGCCACCAGATCGTCCATGGGTCGCGGTCGGAGCTGCGGTACTCGTGCGGGGTGCCTGCGGGGATCGCGATGCTCGTGCCGGGGCTGAGCGCGTACTCGTCGCCACCGAACGTCACGACGCCCGCGCCGCCGACGCAGACCAGCACGATCGTCTCGGACGCCCCTCGCAGGCGCTGGCGCAGGTGGCCCTCGGCATGGGGGAACAGGCCCGCGTCGGTGACGGTGAGGCGCCGGGTGACGGGCGCGGCGAGCGCGTGCTCGACCTGGGGGCGCGGCACCACGCAGAGTCGCTGATCGGCGAATCCCTCCGCGCGCGCGGCGGTGTCCGGCGAGTGCGGGGCGATGCTGCGATACGTCGTTTCGTCCATGTCATCCCTCGTTCTCACCATACCCAGGGTGCTGCTGCGCTCCTAGCCTCGAAGAGCGGCCGACGTGGCCCGCCGAGTCCGAGGAGAATCATGACGATCGAGCTTCCCGAGGTGCCGCAGAGGCTGCGGCCGACCCTCGAGGCCGGTCGGCCCGTGGCCTGGCGTGAACCGCTCACGATCGCGACCTACGAGACCGGGGCGCCGAGCCCGTATCCGATGTTCCTCGATCGCCGGGTCTACCAGGGGTCGAGCGGAGCGGTGTATCCGATCCCCTTCATCGAGAGCGTCGACCATCAGCCGACTCCGCGCGAGTGGGACGCCGTTCACCTCGAGAACGAGTACGTGCGCCTCGTGGTGCTGCCCGAGCTCGGCGGGCGCATCCACGTCGGCTACGACAAGGTCACCGGCTACGACTTCTTCTACCGCAACAACGTCATCAAGCCGGCTCTCGTGGGGCTCGCGGGTCCGTGGATCAGCGGTGGCGTCGAGTTCAACTGGCCGCAGCACCACCGACCCGCCACCTACCTGCCCGTCGAGACGAGCATCGAGACCGACGACGACGGCACGGTCACCCTCTGGTGCCACGACCACGATCCGTTCGCCCGCATGTCGGCGCAGCACGGCGTGCGCCTGCGGCCGGGCAGCTCGGTGGTCGAGCTCGCGGTGCGGCTGCACAACCGCACGAAGGAGCGCCAGAGCTTCCTCTGGTGGGCGAACGTCGCGGCCCGAGTGCATGACGACTACCAGGCGTTCTTCCCCGAGGACGTGCGCCACGTGGCCGATCACGCCCGCCGCGCGCTCACCTCGTTCCCGGCGGCGGATCGTCCGTACTACGGCGTCGACTACCCGGCTCGCGCGGCGGAGACCCCCGGCGCCGATCGGATCGACTGGTACCGCAACATCCCCGTGCCGACGTCGTACATGATCGTCGACTCGCAGCAGGACTTCTTCGGCGGCTACGACCACGCGGCAGGGGCCGGGTTCGTGCACTGGGCCGAGCGCCGGGTGTCGCCGGGCAAGAAGATGTGGACCTGGGGCGATGCGGCCTTCGGTCATGCGTGGGACGCGCAGCTGACCGATGCCGACGGCCCCTACGTCGAGCTGATGGCGGGCGTCTACACCGACAACCAGCCGGACTTCTCGTGGCTGCTGCCGGGCGAGACGAAGACCTTCACGCAATACTGGTACCCGGTGCCCGCGATCGGAGTCGTGCACCAGGCGACACCGGATGCCGCGGTGCACATCGAGCGCGACGGCGACGACCTGGTCGTCTCGGTCGCGGCGACCGCCCGCCGTCCCGGTGCGAGGGTGATGGTCGAGTCCGCGGGCGAGACGGTCGAGACTCACGCCGTCGACCTGGATCCTGGTGTGCCGGCAGTCGTCCGCACGCGCGGCCACGGCCACGACGGGGACCTCGAGGTGCGGGTGCTCGACGCCGACGGGCGCGTGCTGGTGCGGTGGGCGCCGACGGTGGTCGAATCCGAGGAGCCCTGGGTCGCCGAGGAGCCGCCGTCGCCGGAGGCCACCGAGTCGGTCGAAGAGCTGTATCTCACCGGTCTGCACCTCAGCCAGTACCGGCATCCGACGCGGTCGCCGATGCCCTACTGGCGTGCTGCGCTCGAACGGGATCCGGGCGATGCCCGCACCAACCTGGCGGTGGCCGACCGGCTGTACCGACAGGGGCGCCAGGAAGACGCCCTCGCTCACGTCCGCGCGGCCGTCGCCCGCCTGACCCGACGCAACGCGAACCCGGTCGATGCCGAAGCCTTCTATCTGCTCGGTCTCGTGCAGTCCCGCCTCGGCCACGTGGTCGAGGCGCAGCAGGCGTTCGGAAAGGCAGGGTGGGATGGCGCGTGGGCCGCGGCCGCCGGGTTCGCACTCGCCCAGTCGCTCGCGCACCAGGGCCAGGATCGCGCCGCGATGCGCGTGCTCGACGAGCTCGACGAGGTCGCCGCGCACGATCCGCGGCGCATCGCGCTGCGGGTGATCCTGCTCCGCCGCTCCGGCCGCGATGCAGAGGCGCAGCAGGTGCTCGATCGTGCTCTCGTCGCCGACCCCCTCGCGGCCACGATCCGGTTCCTGGCCGGGCACGAGATCCACGACACCGGGATCCTGCTCGACGTGGCGCTGGAGGTGCGCGACGCCGGCGACGCGGCATCCGCTCTGCTGCTGCTCGCCCGGGTGCAGTCGGCCGCGGTGACGCCGAGCGGCAACCTCGGCCCGATCGCCCACTATCTCGCGGCGGCGATCCTCGACGCGGAGGGGCGGTCGGCCGAGGCCGCCGCGCACCGGCACCGGGCGCGCGACGCGGATCTCACCTGGGCCTTCCCGTCGGGACTCGACGCGCTCGACGCCCTCGACCGGGCGGTCGCCGCCGAACCAGACGACGCCACCGCCCGGATGCTGCGCGGAACACTGCTCTACGCGTCGGGCAGGCGCACCGAGGCTGCGGCCGAATGGGATGCGGCGATCGAACTCGGCCTGCATCACCCCGTGCTGCTGCGCGATGCGGCGCTCGCCGCCTACTCGGTCACGCACGATGACGACCGCGCCTGGGCTTTGTACGAGCAGGCGGTCGACGCAGCGCCCGGCGACGCCCGTCTGCGATACGAGCAGGACCAGCTGGCCGCGCGTCTGGGGCACGACGACGCCACGCGATACGAGCGCCTGCGACCGCTCGAGCCGCTCGTGCTGACGCGCGACGACTTCGCGATCGCCTATGTGCGGCTGCTGCTGACCGTCGGAGAGGCCACACGGGCCTACGCGATCCTCACCGGACGCGAGTTCCGGCCGTGGGAGGGCGGCGAAGGCGAGGCGCTCGCCGCGTGGGATGCGACCCTGGCGGCTCTCGGCCTGCCGATCGCCGATCCGCCGTCGAACCTCGGCGAGGCCCGCAGCCCGTACACGCCGCCCGTGGCACGCCATGAGTCGGGCGAGACGGACTACTTCGCGACGAGCCTTCCCGAGCTGCTGCTTTTCACCCGGGGGAACCATGAAGACTGACGAGGGAGCCCGGCGATGACCGAGCGTTACCTGGGCACCGGACATGAGTCGGATGCCGCCAGGCCGATGCCGCTCGGGGTGCCCGCGCATCTGCCTGCGCGGCTGTCGATCACGCTCTGGGACTTCTCCTGGTACACGAGGGCGGGGGAGGGCGAGCCCTATGCGGATCTCGACCTGGCCTGCGCAGACGCTGCGGATCTCGGCTACAACTGCATCCGCATCTGTGCCGCCCCGCTGCTGCTGTTCGGCCACCCCGAGCTGTCGGACCTCTCACGAGACCTCGAGATCGAGGGGCTCGGTGCAGCTCCCGACGGTGGCTACTACGGCCGGGGCACCCGCTGGTACGACGTGCCGGGCGGCTATCGGATCGATCTGCTCGATCGCCTGCGTCAGCTGTTGGAGGCGGCGAAGCGATACGGACTGGTCGTGATCTTCGCGAGCTGGGAGTACCAGCAGTCCCCGAGCTTCGCGCGGTCGTCCGCATGGTTCGAGGCGATCGACGCGGTGCCTCTCGCCGAGCGGTACGACCACCTTGCCGCCGCGTGGGACCGGCTCATCGACTGGGTGACGGATCTCGGGCTACGCTCGCAGATCGCACTCGTCGAGCTGCACAACGAGGTGGACTTCTCGATCCTCCCGGCGCTGAGCGGGTCGGGAGAGCGGGCACTCGCGGGGCTGCGGCAGCAGCATCCTGATCTGCTCATCACCGCGAGCTACGGCAAGCCGCCGCACCTGGCGATGCACCAGGTGTCGGATGCTCTCGGAGCGGCGCAGTTCCACGTCTACAGCTACGGCGTGCTCGACGCGCTGCAGCAGCTCATCGACATCCGGTCCGAGCAGTCGGAGGGGTTCCCGAATGCGATGCTGCGGTCGCTGCTCGTCGATGGTGCTCCCACCCCTGCCGAGTACGGGCGACCTGCCGAGTGGAAGCTGCGCGCCACGGTCGTCACCGACCAGATGATCTACGGCTACGACTGGGTGGATCCGGGGCTGTGGGATGCCTGGCTCGACGAGCACGCCGCCCCGTATCGGCTGATGATGCGTCGCGAGATCGAGTCACGGGTCGCGGCGGTCGCAGCGTGGGCGCACTGGCGACAGGTGCCCGCCGTGATCGGCGAGGGCTGGCTCGGCTACACGCCCCTGAACGCCTGGTACGAAGAGAGCGAGTACGGGCTCGAGTTCGCCGAATGCGGGGTGGATGCTGCGCTCCGCGCCGGGGTCTGGGGAGTCGTGCTGTGCTCGAACGCCGCTCCGCACCATCCGATGTGGACGCTCCGCGACTGGCAGCGGAGGCTGAACGCGAGGGTGCTCTCGAGCGGGACGTGACGCGCAGGTGCAGGTCTGAGGTCTGTGCCCCCTTGTCGTGAGACGATGCCGGGGATGGACGCCACAGCCGACGATGAACTGCGCGAGCTGCGCGCCCGCGCCTACGGGCCCCGTGCCGACATCGCGTCGGATCCCGCCGCGATGCGCCGACTGCAGGAGCTGGAATCGGCGCGCATGGCGGCACCCGTCAGGCGGGAACACGCCCGGTCGACTCCAGAGCCGAGCCCCGCACCCGCTGCCGAGGGCGACGCCGGTCGCTCCGACCGTGGTGAGGGGTGGGACGAGGATTCCCTCTGGGACGACGAGGGTGCTGCGTCCGAGACCTCCGGGCGATTCGGCTGGACCGTGCGGCGCCAGGCGCTGCTCTGGGCGGCATCGGTCGTGGTGACCGCGGTGATCGCGGCGGCGATCACCTACACGCTCGTGTCGATCCCCATGTTCTCGGCATCCGCGCAGGCGCCGCAGATCGCGACGCTCGAGTTGACACGCACCGGAGCCGTGCCACCCGGCTGGTTCGGAGCAGAGGAGGATGTCGCGGCGGTCGAGTTCTACGGCCTGACGCTCTTCGCGACCGCCGGGTGGGTCTCGGAGTCGGGTGACCGTTCGTCGGAGAGTCGCTGCCTCAACGCCACCCCGACGGAGGACGTGCCGCCGGAGTCGGATCCCGACGGATCGTCGTATACCAGCGGCCGGATCTACGGGACGTGCAGTGTGGGGTCGTTCCCGGCGGCCTTCGTGATGCCGATCGATGGCGAGAGCCCGGGCGAACTCGTCGACCGTTACCCTTCGGGCGCGGCGCTGCAGTTCGTGCTCGACGGCGATCGGGTCAGGGTGTTCCTCGACAGCGCCTCTGACTAGGCGACGGGAGATGCGGCGCGCCCGCCGCCGCCCGCCGAAGTCAGCACTGGCGCACCCGCCCTCGGCACCGCCGCATACCCCGGCCGCGTGAACCACGAGGGCAGCGCTCGCCGCAGGTGACTCGGGCCCGTGGCCGTGGCCTCTTCAGCGAGAAGCAGCGTCGTCCATTCGATGTCGCCGCGCCAGAACCGGGTCAGGGCTCGCAGGGTGCACCGCACCTCGACCGACACGTCGTAGCCGGGGTCGGCATCGCAGACGTCGGCGTCGCCGTCGTGGATCACGAGCCACCACCGTCGCTGCGCCGGGCTCGCATCGGTGAAGTGCAGTGCGATCACCGTGCGCGCATCCGGAACGGTCTCGTGGTCGATGTGGCGATGCATGTCCCAGAGCAGCAGCTTGGGGTCGAGATCGGCGTCGCCGAGCTCGCCGATCCATCGCACGCCCCATGCCGAGAGCTGCTCGACGACCGGCCGCAGCTCGGCACCCGCCGGGGTGAGCACGTAGCGGACGTCGGCACCCTGGGCGATCCGCTCGATCAGCCCGGCGCGCTGCAGCTGGTCGAGCCGATGCGACAGCAGAGTGGGCGACATGCGGGGGAGGCCGCGGCGCAGGTCGTTGAAGTGCTCGGTGCCGAGCAGCAGCTCGCGCAGCAGGAGCATCGTCCATCGCTCATCCAGCAGCTCCATCGCCTTGGCGACGGGGCAGAACTGGTAATACGGGGCGCCCACGAGGCTCACGATAGACCCGGTACAGATCCGATACTAGAGCGGTCTGCGGGGGCTTCGTAGCGTGAGGAGCACAAGGCAGAGGAGCCCACCATGAACACCACCACCACCGATCTTCAGGCCGAGGCCGATCGCGCGCTGAAGGCGAAGCACAGAGTCGTCTGGGCGCTCGGCGACTACGCCGCCGTCGCACGTGAGGTGATCCCCGAACTCGGTCGCGTGCTCGTCGCAGAGAGCGGCGTCGGGCCGGGCGACCGGGTGCTCGACGTCGCCGCCGGCACCGGCAACGCGTCGATCGAGGCTGCTCGTGCCGGAGCATCCGTCGTCGCCAGCGACCTCACCCCCGAGCTGCTCGAGATCGGCAGGAAGGATGCCGCGCGTCAGGGCGTCGAGCTCGCATTCGAGGAGGCGGATGCCGAGGCGCTGCCCTACGCCGACGACTCGTTCGACGCGGTGCTCTCGTGCGTCGGCGTGATGTTCGCGCCGCACCACGAGGTCGCGGCCGGCGAACTGACTCGCGTCGCGCGCCCTGGCGGCCGGCTGGCATTGATCAACTGGACGCCGGAGGGGTTCGTCGGTCAACTGTTCGCCACACTGAAGCAGTTCGTCCCCGCCCCTCCCGCGGGAGTGCAGCCGCCGCCGCTGTGGGGTGACGAGCAGCACGTGCGCGACCTTCTCGGCGATCGCGTGACCGACCTGTCGATGGAGCGTCGCAGGTTGGCCGTCGACCGATTCGCGTCTGGAGCAGAGTTCCGCGATTTCTTCCGCGACTTCTACGGGCCGACGGCTGCCGCCTATCGTGCGGTGGGCGACGACGAGCGGCGGCGCGGGGAACTGGATGCTGCGCTGGTCGCGCTCGGCGAGAAGCACCTCGATGGCGGCACGATGCCGTGGGAGTACCTGCTGGTGACGGCGAGGGTCGTCTAGAGCGGCGCCGCCGCCGTGTGTTCGTCCTCGCTCGAAGCGACGGCCGGAGACGTCGTGGCGCGTCCACGCGCAGAGGGGCCGACCGGAATCACCGGTCGGCCCCTCGCTCTGCGGTCGTCAGCTGATCGCGGCACGCAGCGCGGCTGCGGCGTCACCGACGTTGTCGGCGCTGTAGATCGCGCTGCCGGCGACGGCGACCTGCGCGCCGGACGCCTGCACGGCGGCGATGCTCGCGGCATTCACTCCACCGGCCACCGAGAAGGCGACGCCGGATGCCGTGCCGTCGGTGAGCAGGCTGTCGAGCGAGTAGCCGTCCTGCGCCTGCTCGTCGAGACCCGCGTGCATCTCGACGAACTCTGCGCCGAGGCCGATGACCTGCTGCGCGCGGGCAGGCTTGTCGGCCACGCCGATCAGGTCGACGACGATGCCCTTGCCGTGCTTCTTCGCGGCCTTCACCGCGCCGGTGATCGTGCTGTCGTCGGCCACACCGAGCACCGTCACGAGATCCGCACCCGCGCCGAAGGCGATGTCGGCCTCGAGCTCACCGGCATCCATGGTCTTGAGGTCGGCGAAGATCACCTTGTCGGGGTGGGCGTTCTTGAGGGCGGTGATCGCCGAGAGGCCCTCGCTCTTGATCAGCGGGGTGCCGAGCTCGAGGATGTCGACGTGCGCGGCCGCGGCGGCGGCGAGTTCGAGGGCCTTCTCGGTGCTGAGCGTGTCGATGGCGAACTGCAGTTTCATGAGTGTTCCGTTCGTTCTGCGGGGTGGATGGTGGGGCGGCGGCCGCTCATTCGAGGTTCGCGTGGCGCGGCCAGAGGTCGTCGGCGCTGGTGCCCTGGCGCTGCCAGAGCGCGTGGAAGAGTCCGTCGCCGATGACGACGACGGCTTGCTCGAACAGGCTCGCGGCGTACTGGTGCGAGGCATCGGCCGTGCGGTCCAGCTTCTGAGCGGCAGGCACTCGCACGACGACGTCGGCGAGCTCCGACAGGGGCGAGGTCTCTGCGGTCGTGAGCGCGCCGATGCGCGCCCCGACCGACGAGGCGCGCTGCGCGGCTCGCACGATCGATTCGGTGGTTCCCGACCCGCTCGCCGTCAGCAGCAGGTCGTCGGCCTCGATAGCCGGAGTGGTGGTGTCGCCGACCACGTGCACGTCGAGCCCGAGGTGCATGAGGCGCATCGCCGTCATGCGCAAGGCGAGCCCTGAGCGTCCGGCGCCGAGCACGAAGACGCGCCGCGCATCGGCGACGAGGTCTGCCAGATCGATGAGCTGATGCGCGTTCGCGACGCTGGTGCGCTCTGCGACGCGGAGCAACTCGTTCGCGATGAGGGAGATGGCGGCGCCGGGCGACATGGTGGCGGTGAGGGGCATGAGTCCACTCTCGCGAGCGCTCGCCCCTCGGGCGCTCCTGCCTCGGGACCGTTCCACCTACCCGAAGGAAGGGGGCCGGATAGAGTAGGTGTTCATGAGCATCGAAGAGCAAGTGGGCCCGGCGGCCTCACGCCGACTGGCCGCAGACCATGCGCTCGCTCTCGCCGAGCAGCGGGACCGCTACGCCCTCACCCTCGAATCGCTGCTCGCGACGCTGCGCTCGCAAAGGCTCGACGACCGGGCGGCTCGCACGATCGCGGTCGATGTCGCGGCCGGCGCGCTGGTCGGACTCCGGACGCTCAACGACGAGCAGGGAGCAGGACTCGAGCCGGTGACGGGCGCCTTCGAGCGTCTGCGCGGCGACCTGCGCCCGCTGGTGCGCTACAGCGAGCTCGACGTGCAGTTCGTCGAGCCGCCGGCCAACGGACGGGCACTCCCCGGGGTGATCGCACACTCGGCGCGGTCGATCGTCCGAAGCACCGTGCTGGCGATCGTCGACCGCGGAGAGACGAGACGAGTGCGCATCCAATGGGACTGCGACGGACTGAACCTGCTGATCGCGATCCGCGATGACGGCCGGGGAGACCTGACGACGCACGACGACGCACTTCGCCCGATCGCCGAGCAGGTCTCTGCACTTTCTGGCGACCTGTC
Organism: Microbacterium sp. AC035; assembly: GCF_979258485.1. Taxonomy (NCBI): domain Bacteria; kingdom Bacillati; phylum Actinomycetota; class Actinomycetes; order Micrococcales; family Microbacteriaceae; genus Microbacterium; species Microbacterium sp. AC035. The sequence goes on along the minus strand of NZ_OZ409858.1, from coordinate 2,597,009 downwards.
GGTGGCCTCGACGCCCGGATGGGGGTCGGAGGTCGGCATCCGCCTGCCTCTCGATCCGCCCGCCGAACCCGGCGAACTGCCGGATGCGATCGACGCGAGCCCCCGCGAGCGCGACGTTCTTCGCCTGGTGGCCGCGGGGCGTCGCAACCGCGAGATCGCCGAGACGCTGAATGTGAGCGAGAACACGGTTAAGTTCCACGTGTCGAACCTGCTGCGCAAGTCCGGCGTCGCGTCGCGCGTCGAACTGGCCGCCATCGCCCGCGGCTGACCACCCGGACGAGTAGGGGCGGAGCTGGTCGAAAGGATGGGGCGGAGGTCGTCGTGCCGCGACAGCCTCTTGACTCCGGCGCTCAGCGATCTAGCCTGACAGGCATGTGCCGCAACATCATTCCCCTGAACAATCTCGAGCCGCCGGCGACCGACGTCGAGTGCCACGAGGCCGCCGTGCAGTTCGTGCGCAAGATCTCGGGCGCCAACGCGCCGTCGCGGGCGAACCAGGAAGTGTTCGACCGAGCTGTCGCCGAGATCGAGCGCTCGGTGCGGCAACTGCTCGACGGTCTCGTGACGACGGCACCCCCGAAGAACCGCGACGAACAGCGGGAGAAGCGACAGGCGCGGTCGGCCGAGAGGTACGAGGCGATCCGCGTCTTCCAGCAGGCCAAACGCGCTGCTCGGGCAGAATGACGGAATGCACCTTCACACCACGACGGCCGGCACGGGCGAACGCCACGTCGGACTCATCCACGGTCTCGGCGCTGACGGCACGGCCTGGCAGCCGCTGATCGAACGGATGCTGTCCACGGGGCGGTACACGGTCACGACGGTCGACCTCCGCGGGCACGGGCGCAGTGACCGGGCACCCTCGTACGGGCTCGCCGAGATCGCCGACGACGTCGTGGAGTCTCTTCCGCAGGGCCTGCACAGTGTGATGGGGCACTCACTCGGAGGTGCGGTCCTCGTCCGTGCCGTCGAGCGTCTGCGCCCCCAGCGCGCGATCTACCTCGACCCCGGTTTCGGGCTCGCACTGCCCACCACCGGCTTCGCCGGCCGCGCCTTCTGGGCGATCCCCGCCCTCACCCTCGGGGTCGTCGGGCTGCGTCAGTCGCGCCGCAGTGCCGCCCAGCGTGCGGCGTATCCCGAGAGCATCCGCTCCTCGATGAAGAAGAGTCAGCAGCTGTTCGACTCGAAGATGGCGATCGGGGTGTTCCGCGAGGTGGCCTTCCATCCCGTCACGATCGCGCCGCCCGCTGTGCCGTCGACGATCGTGCTCTCCGACGAGTCTCCCGCTGTGCTGCCGGACGCGATGGCCGAGGCGCTCGAGCGGGAGGGGTGGGAGATCCGCCGGATCGCCGGCATTCATCACGACATGCAACTGGAAGACCCTGAGCGCACGTTCGAGGTCATCGCCGACGTGCTCTGAGCGACTCACCCCGCACGGCACCGGCGCCGGGGTTCCTGTTAGGGTTGCCTAACCAACACCGATCGTCTCGGTGTCGTCCCCCTCCCGGTCCCGAAAGGTCATTCACCATGCCCTCCCGCCTCCGTCGCCGCGCCTCCGCAGCCCTCGCCGCCTCGACTTGCGCACTGCTCCTGCTCGCCGGCTGCGCCGCCGACCCCACCGCCGCCACCGACGAACCCGCCGAATCCTCCGACACGCACGAGGTCGAGCACGCCCGCGGCACGACGGCCGTCCCTGATGACCCGCAGCGCGTGGTGACGCTGGAGCCGCTCGAGCTCGACACTGCGGTCGCCGTCGGCATCGAACCGGTGGGCAGCGCGGTCGCCAGCAACGTCACGGGGGCACCGGCCTACCTCGGTGCGGACGGCGTCGAGCCCGTCGGCACCGTGCCGGAGCCCGATCTCGAGGCGATCGCGGCCCTCAAGCCCGACCTGATCCTCGGCACCGAGGCGCGGCACTCCGAGCTCTACGAGCAGCTCGCGGCGATCGCACCCACCGTGTTCATCGAGACTCAGGCTGACCCGTGGCGGGACAACGCGCTGCTCATCGGCGAGGCGCTGGGCCGTGAGAGCGAGGTCGCCGACCTGTTGGAGGCTGTCGACGAGCGCTGCGAGGCTCTGGCAGACGAATACGACGTCGACGGTCAGACCGCGCAGCTGATCCGTCCGCGGGACGAGACGACGCTCAGCCTCTACGGGCCGGTCTCGTTCTCGGGCAGCCTGCTCGAGTGCGCCGGGTTCACGATCCCCGAGCAGGACTGGGCCGACGGGCTGCAGGCCGACCTCTCGCCGGAGAACATCCTTTCGGCACAGGCTGATCACGTGTTCGTCACCGTGACCGACCTCGATGACGCCTCCGAGATCCCCGCAGCGATCACCCAGAACGCTGACGCCTTCCCGTCGGTGACCCCGGTCGACACGAGCTACTGGGTGTCGGGTGTCGGGCCCAAGGGCGCGCAGGCCGTGCTCGACGACATCGAGACGTACCTCGAAGCGAGCCGTTGACCGCTCTCTCCCTGACCGAGACGTCGGCGCCGCTCACGCGGCGTCGACGTTCTCCGCACCGCGGCCTGCGCGCGGTCGGAGGAACGATCGGCCTCCTGGTCGCCCTCACGCTGGCCGTCCTGCTCTCTCTCACGGTCGGCGCGAACCCGCTCTCCCCGCAGGCGGTGTGGGCGACGCTGCAGGGCGGCGGAACCCCCGAGACCGACTACATCGTGTTCGATCTGCGCATCCCCCGCACCGTCACGGGCCTTGTGGCCGGCGTCGCGCTGGGGGTGGCTGGTGCATTGATCCAGGCCTTCACCCGCAATCCGCTCGCCGATCCCGGCATTCTCGGCGTCAACGCCGGTGCCGCGCTCGCCGTCGCGCTGGGCGTCACCTTTCTCGGTCTGCGCGATGTGTCGCAGTTCGTGTGGCTCGCATTCCTCGGCGCGCTCGTGGTCACGGTGGCCGTCTACCTGATCGGATCCTCGGGACGCGGCCCCGCCGACCCGCTGCGGCTCACGCTCGCCGGCGTCGCGCTCGGGGCCGTGCTCTCGGGCATCACCACCGGGCTGTCGCTGAGCGACCCCGAGGCCTTCGACTCCATGCGCAGTTGGAATGCCGGGTCGCTTCTCGGCCGCGGCTTCGACGTCATCCTGCCGGTGCTCCCGTTCGTGGTCGCGGGGCTGGTGCTCGCGCTGCTGCTCGCCCCGGGACTGAATGCCATCGGCCTCGGTGAAGATGTCGCCCGCGCGCAGGGCGCCAACGTCGTGGGCATCCGCGTCGGTGTCATCGCCGCCGTCACCCTGCTGGCCGGTGCCGCCACCGCCCTGGCCGGTCCGATCTCTTTCATCGGCCTGATGGTGCCCCACGTGATCCGCTGGACCTTCGGCGTGGATCAGCGCGTCATCTTGCCGCTCTCCGCCGTGCTGGCGCCGGTCATCCTCCTTCTTGCCGACGTTCTGGGTCGCATCATCATCGCCCCGGCCGAGGTGCCGGTCGGCATCGTGGCGGCGTTCGTCGGGGCTCCTGTGCTGATCGTGCTGGCACGCCGCCGCACGGCGAGTGCGCTGTGAGCGAGTCGCGAGCGACCGCGCTCACCGACGTCGGGTACCGCCGGTGGATCCTTCGCGCGGGTCCCCTGCGGATGCCGGTGCGTCAGCGCAGTGTCGTCGCGGGCGTGGTCGCCGTCGGCGTCCTCTGCGTGCTGGCCGTGCTCGCTCTGGCACTCGGTGCCTATCCGCTGACGCCGCAGCAGGTGATGCAGACCCTGCTCGGGGGCGGAGACGCCATGGACCGCACGGTCGTGATCGAGTGGCGACTCCCGAGGGCGCTCGCCGCGGTCACGGTCGGCGCTCTTCTGGGCATCGCGGGCGCGCTGTTCCAGACCGTGACGCGCAACCCGCTCGCGAGCCCCGACATCCTCGGACTTTCCAACGGCGCATTCACCGGGATGCTGCTCGCACTGGTGCTCGTGTCAGGCAGTTGGCCGGTGCTGACCGTCGGATCACTCCTCGGCGGATTCGTCACGGCCGCGGTGATCTGGCTGCTATCCGCCCGCGGCGGGGTGCAGGGGTTCCGCCTGATCGTGGTCGGGATCGGAGTCTCGGCGATCCTCGCCTCTCTGAACACGTGGATGCTGCTGCAGATCGAGCTCGAGACGGCGATGTTCGCCTCGGCCTGGGGAACCGGATCATTGAACGGCGTCACCGCCGGGCCGCTCGCGGGGGCTCTCGCGAGCGCTCTGCCGTTCGTCGTCGCCGCGGTCATGCTCGTGCCGCGGCTGCGCCAGCTCGGTCTCGGCGACGACATGGCGGCATCGACCGGTGTACGACCGGGAGCGATCCGCGCCGGGGCGCTGCTCATCGGTGTCGCGCTCGTCGCCGCGGCGACCACGGTCGCTGGACCCGTCGCGTTCGTGGCCCTCGCCGCGCCCCAGATCGCGCGCCTCGTCGCCCGCACCCCGCACTTGTCGCTCGTGCTCTCGGGCCTCTTCGGCGGGGTGCTGCTGCTCGGCGCCGACCTCATCGCGCAGCACGTGCTGCCCACATCACTGCCCGTCGGCGTCGTCACCGTGTCCGTCGGCGGCGCCTACCTCGTTCTCATGATCATCCTGGAGATCCGCCGCCGTGCCTGAAATCCCGTCCTCGCCCGAACGTCTCCCGTCCACCGAGACCGCCGCGTCGCGATTGTCGGCCGAGGCGATCAGCCTGTCGTACGACCGCACCGAGATCGTGCGCGAGCTGTCTGTCGCGGTGCCAGACGGCGGTTTCACCGTCATCATCGGCCCGAACGCGTGCGGCAAGTCGACGCTTCTTCGAGGTCTGTCGCGACTGCTCGCTCCGTCGGGCGGACGTGTCGTGCTCGACGGGCAGACGATCGGCTCGTACCCGGCGAAGGAGGTCGCCCGCAGGCTCGGGCTGCTGCCGCAGAGCGCGACGGCTCCCGATGGGATCACGGTCGCCGATCTGGTCGCGCGGGGGCGCTATCCGCATCAGAACCTGATGCGGCAGTGGTCGGATGCCGATGAGCGGGCCGTTCAGCATGCGCTGGAGGCTACCGGGACCGCCGACCTGGCGGCGCGTCCGGTCGACGCGCTCTCGGGTGGCCAGCGCCAACGCGTGTGGGTGGCGATGGTGCTCGCGCAGGAGACCGATCTGCTGCTGCTCGACGAGCCGACCACTTTCCTCGATGTCGCGCATCAGGTGGAGCTCATGGAACTGTTCGCGCACCTCAACGCGCAGGGCCGCACGCTCGTGGCGGTGCTGCACGACCTCAATCACGCGGCGCGGTACGCGACGCACATCATCGCCATGCGCGATGGACGCATCGTCGCCGAGGGGCCGCCGCACGAGGTGATCACGAGCGAGCGCGTGCATGAGGTCTTCGGTCTTGAGAACGTCGTCATCGCAGATCCGGTCACGGGCGGGCCTCTCGTGGTGCCGCTGCGCGGATCCGCACCCTCGGTCGGCCGCTCCGCCCACGGGGGAGTGCGATCGTGAGCGGGTCCGTGGATGCCGAGCGGCCGTGGGCGTACAGCGCGTTCCCCGTCGAGGTGCGCAGGCGCGCGATGCTCAGCCCGCGGTTCGTCCGGCTGACGCTCGCCGGAGAGAGCCTGCGGAACTTCGCCGCCTGGGGCACGGACCAGCGGATCAAGGTCGTGCTGCCCCTGCCCGACGGCAGCATCGCGGACTTCGGGCTGCTCGACGAACCCACCCCGCATCCCTCCGACTGGTACACCCGCTGGCGTGCACTGCCGGAAGACGAGCGGAACGTGCTCCGTACCTACACGCCAGCGGCGATCAGGGCGGATGCCTGCGAGATCGACATCGACTTCTACCTGCATGAACCGGCAGGACCGGCCTCCGCGTGGGCGGCCGCGGCCGTGCCCGGTGATCATCTCGTGGTCAACGGGCCGGACGCCCGTATGGGGTGGACCGGGTACGGACTGCACTGGCAGCCGGGCGAAGCGCGGCACTTCCTGCTGGTCGCCGATGAGACGGCGTTCCCGGCCGTGAGCGGCATCCTCGCCTCGCTGTCGCCCGACTCGCATGCCGACGTCTTCCTCGAGTGCGACGACCCCGCCGATGACATCGTCTCGGCGGATGCTCCCGACAACGCGCGCATCCATGTCGTCCCTCGAGGGACCGGTGACGACGCAGGCGTCGAGCGCGCACTGCGGGAATGGGTCGACGCGCGGCAGGGCACGCTGCGCGATGATGCCGAGCTCTATGTGTGGCTGGCGGGCGAATCGGGCGTCACCACACGCATCCGACGCCACCTCACGGCTGAGGTGGGGATCGCGAAGGACCGCGTGTCCTTCCTCGGATACTGGAAGGTCGGAGGGCCGCTCGTCGGGTGAGACGGCGTCACTCAGCGCCTATGCCGCAGTCTCCCGAACGGCCGGCCGCGTGAGCCGCGGGATCAGCGCGGGCGTGTTCTCGCGGTACTCGATGTAGTCGGCGCGGTCGCCCCACTTCTTCTCGGCGCGAGCCTCGAGCAGCGGGATGCCGCTGACTCGGGTGAGCAGCAGGATCACGAACAGCGGCGAGAGGAGTGCGACCCACTGCCATCCGGCGAGCACGGGTGCGGCGGTCAGGAACACGCCCACCCAGATGACGATCTCGCCGAAGTAGTTGGGGTGACGCGACCTCGACCACAGTCCGGTGCGGATGAACTCGTCCTTGTTGCCCGGGTCGGCGCGGAACGCCGACTTCTGCGCGTCGGCGACGATCTCGATCGTCATGCCGAGCAGCCACACGACGATCCCCACGACGGTCAGCCAGCCGATGGGAGCTCGCGCGCCGGCATCCGTGCTGATCGCGATCCATGCCGCTGCTGCCGTGATCGACACCCACGCACCCTGGATCACCCACACCTGCAGGAAGCGCACGGGGGAGCCTTTGATCTCGTCGAAGCGACCGTCGGATCCGGCCCTGTGCACGCGCATCGCCAGGAACGACCCGAGACGCGCGGCCCACAGGATCACCATCGCCGCGAGGATCCAGCTGCGGGCGTCCGGCATGGGCGTCAGCAGCACGAGGGCCACGGAGATCGCCAGGAACGTGAGGCTGCCGGTGAGGTCGAAGAACCGCTCGGTGCGCAGGATCATCGCCGGGATGAAGGCGAGGATCTGGATCGCGTACGCCGCGGCGACGGCGAGGGCGAACAGCGGGATGCTGCCGAGCGTCGCGCCGCCCTGGCTGCCGGCGAGTGCGACGAGGGCTCCGATGACGAGCGCGACGATGATCGCGATGAGCGAGGCGCGCGAGGACTTGGGCTTCGTGGGGGTGGGGGAGGACATGGTGTTCTTTCCGGTTCTCAGAGGTACAGGTCTTCGACGGTGGCGCCGGCGCGGTCGAGCACCACGCTCCGCTTGAGTTTCATGGTGGGTGTGACCAGCCCGCGGTCCTCGAGGTCGGCGAAGACCACGCTGAAGCGACGCACCTGCTCGCTGCGTGCCACGAGCGCGTTCGCGGCGTCGACGGCACGCTGCAGGTGGGCGCGAAGCGCGGGGTCGGTGACCTCGCGGATGTCGGGCTGCGGGGGCATGGGGATGTCGACGCCTTCGGCATCCGCCCACGCCTTCGTCTGCTCGGGGTCGAGAACCAGAAGGGCCGAGAGGTACGGCTTGCTCTCGCCGACCATCACCGCATGCGAGACCAGTGGGTCTGCTTCGACAGACCGCTCCCAGCGCGTGGGCACGATCGTCTTGCCGTTCGAGGTGACGATCACATCTTTGAGTCGGCCTTCGAGGATCAGTCGACCCTGGTCGTCGAGCCGCCCGAGGTCACCGGTGCGGAAGAAGCCGTCCACGAAGGCGTCCTCGTCGTGGGTCGGATTGCGATACCCCGCGAAGACGCCGACGCCGCGAGCGAGCACTTCGCCCGCGTCGCTGATGCGCACCGTGAGACCGGGGAGCGGCGAGCCGACGCTGCCGGAGGCGATGCGGCCGGGCAGGTTGCCGGTGAGCGGCGCGGTCGTCTCGGTGAGTCCGTAGCCCTCGATGACGGGCACGCCGATGCCGCGGAAGAAGAGCGAGAGGTCGCTGTCGAGCGCTGCTCCTCCGGAGAGGATGTATCCGACTCGTCCGCCCATCACGGCGCGGAGGCGTCGATAGAACAGCGCGTCGAAGAGGCGGTGGCGCAGGGCGAGTCCGCGGTTCCTCGTGGTTCGCCGGCCGGCGTCGACCTGTTCGGCGCGGCGGCCCCAGACGATGGCAGTCGAACGGGCTCGCGTCCATACTTTCGTGAGCCCCTTGTCGGCGGCTTTCGCGGCAGCGGCGGCCTGGATCTTCTCCAGCACCCGAGGCACCACCACCAGGAACGTCGGGCGCAGCGTATCGAGCGTGGCGACGACGGTCGACGGGTCGGAGAGGTGCGCGATGCGCATGCCGCTGGCCAGGCAGATCAGCTGCAGGCCGCGCGCCAGCACGTGGGCGAGGGGCAGGAAGATGACGGTGTTGCCGCCTTCGTTCACGATCTCGCGGTAGGCGGCGGCGATGTTGAGCACCTGACCGAGGAAGTTCCGGTGCGTGAGCACGACACCCTTGGGCTCGCCCGTGGTGCCAGAGGTGTAGACGATCGTCGCGGGGTCGTCCTGCGTGGCCGAGGTCCTGCGCGCCTCGAGCTCGTCGTCGGTGACCTCGATGCCGCGCGCGACCAGGTCGGTGAGAGTGCCGGATGCTGCGGCATCCATCGTCCAGGCCCCGAGAGTGATCCGTTCGGTCTGCGTGAGCGCCGCCTGCAGAAGCACCGCGTGCTCCGTGGTGCCGCCGATCGCCAGGCGCACGCCGGCATCGGCGACGATGGCGTTCACCTGCGACGGCGACGACGTCTCATAGATCGGCACGACCACGGCGCCGGCGAACCAGGACGCGAGGTCGGCGACGGCCCACTCGTAGCGCGTCGCCGCCATGATCGCGATCGGATCACCGGGGCGCACGCCCTGGGCGATGAAGCCCTTCGCCAGAGCGCGCACCTGGTTGAGGAACTCCCGAGTCGTGATCGGGCGCCACGGGCCTTGAGCATCCGCGCCTTTGACCTCGAAGGCGACGTGATCCGGCGCGACGGAGGCGCGCGCGGCCAGCAGGTCGGTGACGTTGCGATACCCGTCGAGGTCGGCAAGCGGCGGGGTCGATGACTCGATCATCGGAACTCCTCTCGGGCGCGCGAGAACGGGCCCATCTGCTCCTGTTCGGAGCCCGCGGGGAATCGGATGGGATGCGGACGGAGCGTCAGCTGTCGTCAGGCACCCGACGGCTGCGCTTCACGACGAACACGATGAGGATGATGACGCCGGCGAGGGCGGCGAGCGCGAGGAGCACCACGAGAGCGAGGCTCACCAGCACCATCGGCAGCTGCGACTGCGGTCGTTCGACCGGCTCCGGTGTGGGGGTCGGCGACGGCGGGTTGTACACCTCGTCGAACGTGGGGAACTGCTCGTCGGTGAACAGCGGGCTCTCGTCCGGGTACTGGGTCGGGTCTTCGGCGATGAATCGGGTGGCGTTGACGACGCCGTGTCCGAAGGTCGCGGACCATTCGAGCTCGTGTGGCGTCGAACCGGTGTTGCGGATGAGTGACTGCATCAGCTGCTCCGGGGTCGCATCCGGCCACTTCTGCATGCCGAGCGCGACGAGGCCAGCGACGAGAGGTGCGGCTGCGGAGTTGCCATTCCAGGCAGTCATGCCCCACGTGTCGTTGAACCCGATCCCGGCGACCTCGATGCCGGGTGCGACGACGTCGGTGTTCGGGTCAGTCATGTTCTCCTCTGACCATCGCTTCTTCGCCGGCGCCGCCGTCGCGTCCACGGATGCGACGTTGAGCACACCGTTGGTCGTGTTGAGCACGTGCACCGAGGTGCTGTCGTTGTTGGGGAGTGCCCCGATGACGACGACCCCTGCCTGCAGCGCCTTCGTGACGCTGTCGTATGTCGGCTGGGAGATCTCCTGGTGAAGGAACGAGTACCCGCCGGACATCGTGACGATGTCTGCACCGCGGGCAACGGCGTCGTCCAGCACGTCGCTGTAGAACGCCTCGCAGTCGCGCGCCTCGTTGGCTGCGCCCTGGAGCATCCCGTAGTACAGGATGTGGACGTCAGGTGCGATGCCCCGAGGCCCTTCACCGCTCTCAGAGGTGCCGTTGCCGACGATGAGAGAGGTCACCGCGGTGCCATGCTGCAACTGCGTGTACTGGGTGGGTGCGTAGTCGAGAGGGTCCGGGCATCCATCGAAGTCGGGAACCTCGATATCGGCACCCTGCAGCGTCAGCGCGTCGAGGTAGAGGCCCCCGTCGAGCACGGCGATGGTCACACCCTCGCCGGTGATGCCGGCGTCGTGGATCGGCGCGATCTTCATCGCATCCATGTACCAGTTCGGCCCGCCGGCAGAGAAGTCCTGCGCGGCTGCCGCGCTCGGTACCACTGCTGCAGTCGCCAAGGCAGCCAGTGCTGCTCCGGCCGCGATCCATCGTCGCGCGCGATTCGCCATGCTGTCCCCCCCCGGGTGGTGCTGAGACTCCAGCCTAGATGTCACCGGGTCAGCAGACATGGTCGACGAATCCCGGCCGCGTCGGGTCATGCGGACGAGCGCGATGACAGAGGGTGAAGACGAGGGTTAACGATGGCGGCTCCGCTGCTGAGCCCGGCGAAGGCGAGTGAGCCCATCTAGCGTGATCAGTGGTCGGTTCGGGCCCCCGGCGAGGATGATCCTCGCGGTGCTTCGACCATGAGGCGTATGGCGCGCACCCCAGGCCTGCCGTACGCCTCATTCTCTTCTTCAGTTTCCTGCGCCCTCGGAACCTCGGGTCAGGATCCCGAGTTCGGCTGCGCGAAGCAGAGCCTGCTCCCGGGTCGAGACTCCGAGTTTTCGGTACACGCTTCGCCGTTGCACCTTGACCGTGTTCGGAGAGACGAACAGGGCCTTCGCGATATCGGCAGTCGAGGCGGTCTTGCTGAGTTCTTGCATCACCGCGCGTTCCCTCGCGGTGAGCGACACCGCAGCCTCGAGCGGAGGGAAGATGTCATCCGTGCGGCCTGAAAGGTGAGCGTCGACGATCGCGCGACCTCTCTCGTCGCAGAGGTCACGGGCGACGAGCAGATCCTCTCGACGGATCATCGCCAGTGGCGCCAGAGTGTGTTCCTCCCGCATGAGTGCAGTCGCATGCGCGAGTGCTGTCGCTGCGGCTCCGCTCTTGCCGAGCCGGCCTGCGGCGACGCCTGCGATGAGCAGCGCGAGCGGTCTCCAGCCGGTGCGAAGGGGTTCCTCACCATGGTCGGAGTCGAGCGCCTGTGCACTCACCAGCGCTCCGCCGAAGTCGCCGGCGAGCAGCATGGCGAGGGCCGTGAGGGCGTGACGCTCGGCTGCCCAGTCGGGGAGCTCCTTGAGGGTTCGCTCGGCCGCCGTGCGACTGCCGGACGCGAGCTCGGCAGCGGCGCGTGCGGCCCAGACGAACTTCATGGCGTATTCCGACGTCGTGGAGTTCGCGTTACGGCCCAGTGCGCGGGACAACACGAGAAGCGCGTCGGTCGTTCGCCCGGAATGCAGAGACACGGCGCTCTGGGTGTGAACGATGAACGGCCACAGCTCGGTGGATCCGACCCAGTGCGCCACGCTGTCGATCCGCTCTCGGGCGAGCGCAACGTCACCATCTGCCACGGCGATGCGGGCGCGTGCGACCTGCTCCATGATGCCGAAGAGGTCGACTCTCCACGCGACGGGTGGGTCGGCGGCGTCGATCTCATCGAGAACGCGACGAGCGTCCGACAGTCTTCCGTGGACCGCGTGCACTGCGGCGAGTGTCGAAGCGCAGTGGTACCACCCGCCGTCGTCGTCGGGAATGCGCAGTGTGACACCGTTCTCGAAGATCGTCACCGCATCGTCGACGTGCATGGTCATTCCCTGCTCGAGGACGGAGACCGCGTCATCCGGGTGCCCCGCGAAGAGGAGGCTCAGTCCGCAGCTGCTGAGCAGTAGCGCGGTAGCCCCGTCGCAGCTCTCGCGCTGCACAGGACTCATCGCGTCGAAAGTCCGCGTCACCAGGAACGCTGTCGCCCCCGCGCGGTGGAATCGACCGGAGAAGCGTTCGGCCAGCGACTGCACCGTCAGGGTCCAGAAGCGTTCGACCAGATCGTCGTCGGACGAGCGGCCGTGCAGCCTCATCGCAGCGCTGTGAAAGTATGCGAAAGCACGCACCCGGTGCCCCAGCTGGGTGAGGACGAGAGCCATGATGGTGGAGAGGATCGGATATCTGACGAGGACTGCAGGGCCCTGCTCGTGCAGCAGGTGAACGACATCCGCGGCGCAGGTCCGCGCGAGCACGAACCAGGCCTTGCGCCCGAGTCGCGAAGCGAGGGCGTAGTCCTTCGCTTTCAGCGCGTTCGACAGCGCCTCGAGCGGGCGCCGATGCTCGAATGCCCAGAGCGCGACTGTGCGGCGAACCTGCGCGGTGGTCTCGACAGGAGCCTGATCGAATGCCCGCAGGAGCGCATCGCGAAGCGCGGGGGTGTACACGAACGAGGGCCCGGCTTCGCCTGACTCCCACATGCCCAGTCCGAAGTACTCGGCACGTTCAAGGTGCTCCGAAGCATCGTCTGGCCATCCCAGGCGTGCCGCGACATCGGCCGTCACGGCGCTAGGAACAGCCGTCTTGACAAGGAACTCGCGGAACTCCGGCGACACGCGCTCGCTCACGAGGGTCGACAGCAGAGCATCCGCCACCTGCTCGCGCTCGGAGGTGACGAAGTCGAGCTGTCCTCTTCTCATCACGTGCGCCAGGCCCAGCAACCGAGCAGACAGCGGCAGTGCGGCGATCTCACCCAGGCCGTCAGGAGGCGCCGGCACGCCCGATACGCTCTCGAACACTTCGCGGGCCTCGTCAGGGGTGAACAGCAGCTGCCCCGGACCGATGACTGCAGAGTCGATGGATGCCAACGTCCGCAAGCCGTCCGTCGTCAGCGATCGTCGGGTTGCAACCACGATTCGAAGAGCTGGTGCGACCTCGAGCAACGACACGCACAGGTGAAGCCAGCGCGCCTCATCCGCGCGTTCCGCGTTGTCGATCACCAGCACGCACGGACCCGTGAGTTCGGCGAACGCCGCTCGGACCGCACCGAACCTGTCCCGGATGCTCTCGAACCCACGAAGCACTGCTGTCGCCTTCGCCCTGTCCTGTACGAGATCGAGCGCGAGCAGCTGCGCGAAAGCGCTGCGGAGCATCTGATTCTCATCTGCGAGCTGGCCCTCGAAGGCGATGCGGATCGCTCCGATGCCACGACGTGGTTGTGCTCCGGCCCACTGGCTGAGCAGAACTGACTTGCCGCCTCCGGCAGGGCCGCTGATCAGCACCAGGGCGTGTCCTCGATCGAGGACAGTCATCAACCGCGGACGTTGCAGGCCATGGACTGCGGGTCGAGATTCGCGTCTGCCGTCGTCGTGAACATCAATCATGTGTTCGCCTTCGCATCCAAGAAGAGGGTGCCGTCGCGAAACCGATGCTATGTTCCCGGCCGCCCCTCGCCCATCGGGCAGCACGTTCGCATGCCGGGATACCGGAATGGAGAAGACCAGCATGAGCGACGGGGCCCCGGGACTGGGTAGAGTCTCGGGCTCTTCGTTCTGCGCTCTGCGCTCTGCGCCGAGAGCGGCGCGGGTTGTGGAGGGGCTGACGGGAATCGAACCCGCGCTATCTGCTTGGGAAGCAGAAGTTCTGCCATTGAACTACAGCCCCGTACTCGCATCCGAGGAGCGGGTGAACGCAAGCCTACCTGCCCTGTCGGTCATGGCCAAAGTGTCGGCGGCGTGTGGTGACTAGGCTGGGGCCGTGCTTCTCAGCGACCGCGACATCAGAGCAGAACTCGCATCCGGCCACATCGGGCTGGATCCGCACGAGCCGGAGATGATCCAGCCGTCGAGCATCGACGTGCGCCTGGACCGCTACTTCCGCCTGTTCGACAATCACAAATACCCGTTTATCGACCCGTCGGTCGATCAGCCCGAGCTGACTCGGCTGATCGAGGTCGACCCCGATGAGCCGTTCATCCTGCACCCCGGCGAGTTCGCGCTCGGCGCGACCTTCGAGCAGGTCTCGCTGGCGGATGACATCGCGGCACGCCTCGAGGGCAAGTCGTCGCTCGGTCGCCTCGGCCTCATCACGCACTCGACCGCCGGCTTCATCGACCCCGGCTTCACCGGGCACGTCACGCTCGAGCTCGCGAATGTCGCGACGCTGCCGATCAAGCTGTGGCCGGGCATGAAGATCGGGCAGCTCTGCTTCTTCCGGCTGACCTCGCCGGCCGAGAACCCGTATGGCTCCGGCCCGTACGGCAATCGCTATCAGGGGCAGCGAGGGCCGACGGCATCCCGCTCGTTCCAGAACTTCCACAAGACGGACGTCGGCACGACCGACGTCGGAGCCGTAGGGGGCTGACATGAGCGGTGACAGCAGAGATCCGTACATCCGACCGGAGGAAGCTGTCATCCCGCCGCCTCCGCCCGAGATCCCGATCCCGGAGGGGCTGATTCCGCCGCCTCCGTCGGAGTCTGCGATTCCGGATGCGGTGATTCCGCCGCCTCCGTCGGAGTCTGCGATTCCGGATGCGGTGATCCCGCCGCCTCCGTCGGAGTCTGCGATCCCGGATGCGGTCATCCCGCCGCCTCCCCCGGAGGCGATGCTCCCGTCGACGCGCCGATCACGGCCGAAGCCGGCGATCCTCACGGGAGATCAGCCGGCTCCTGTGGCCGACGACTGGGCGCAGCCGTCGGTGGCACCCGAGGCGCCGACATCGGGCGGATACGGTGCGCTGACGTTCGTGATCTTCGCGTTCCTCCTCGTCCTGCTCGGGGCGGCGATCGCCGGGGCGATCTACCTCGGCACGACGGTGTCGTTCGCGCTGCCGGCCGGTGGGTCCGAGACGATCGCCGCTGGCACCGGGGTGCCGTGGCATGGGTGATCTGCGATACGACTCCGAGGTCGACGCCGCGTATGCGACGATCGGGCGACCGATCCGCCCTGGTGAGGCGTCACGGCAGGTGCCGGTGCCGCTGCCGGACGATCTGCAGGGCGAGCTGATCCTCGACTTCGATCGTGACGGTCACCTGCTCGGGGTCGAGATACTCGGAGCAGCCAGGCTGCTTCGCGCAGAGGATCTGCGGAGTCGATAGAGCGTTCGGGACGTCGAGCGGGGTCGAAAACGGATCGGTCTCCGAGTTCTCGGATGCGGATGTGGCCACGCAGCGGAACGAACCGTGCGGAGCAGGCAGAAACGCCCCGCCTGACCTGAGTCAGACGGGGCGTTCTCGATGATCGGATGCCGTCAGGCGTCGCGACCCCGGGAGAAGCCGGCATCGAAGCCGCGCTCGTAGGCGTGCTGAGCTGCCCGGGCTACGCGGTGCTCGCCGTGGCGCGGCGCTCCGTGGCGACCGTGCTCGCAGCGGCGATGGCCGTGCTCGTTACTGACGTCGCCGTGTTCGCGACCGCCGTGGCCGTGTTCGTGACCGCCGTGGCGGTGACCGTGATCTGCGCGGCCGTGACCGTGGTCTGCGCGTGCCTCCGCGAAGCGGTCGTGCCCGGGGTGTCCGCGGTGTCCGCAGTCATGGCCGTCGAGCTCGGCATCCGCTCCGTGTTCGGAGCCGAACCCGTGGCCGAACCCGGGGCCGAAGCCGTGGCGACGACCGCGTCCGCGGGGGAGCGGAGTCTCCTCGTCCCAGCCGAAGGCTCGGGCGATCTGCTCGAGCGAGGCCAGCGTGGTCTCGAGGTCGTCCGGGCTCACGGCGTCGGTGACCTTCGCGCGGATGCCGTCGACGATGCTGCCGAGGCGTTCCTTGGCCGCTCGGCCGTCGTCGGTGAGCGTCCAGCCGTCGCCGTCGGCGACGACCCAGCCGCGCTCGACGAGGTCGTGCAGCTTGTGGGAGTTCAGGGGACGACGGGCGGGCGCGGTGCCATCGATGACGTTGAGGATCCGCCAGTCGCGGCGGCTGGCGTGCTCGCCCTCGAAGGCAGAGTCGAACTCGGCCGCCATGAGGCGGTCGACGGCCTTCAGCCAGTAGCCGAAGGGGCGGGAGGTGCTGTCTGTGTTCTGAGTGTCAGAGGTGTTCATGGGTGAAGTCCTTAGATGTCATGGAGCATGTGCTTGTCACTATGCATGTATATGTAGTGTGACATGCAGTACTGATCCATGTCAAGTCGCATGTAAAATCGATGTGTGAGCGCCGCAGAGAACGACCCCACCGAGGCCATCGCCCGCGCCCTGTCCCGCCTGCGTGGGCGACGGCCTGGCGAGCGCGGGCGCGGCCCGCGAGGCATGGGCGGGCCACATCCGTGGCACGGGGGCGCGCATTCCGACCACTCCGACGACTCCGGTCATTCTGACCACTCTGACCACGGGTCTCACGAGCACGGGCACGGGCACGGGCACTCTGGGCGCCCTGGCATGCCCCCGTGGATGAACGACCCGTCGGGGCGCTTCGGCGGCCCGGCTCGCATGCGGATGCTCGAGGCGCTCGCCGCGGCATCCACCGCGCTCAGCGTCAGCGATCTCGGCGCGGCGATCGGCGTCGACCAGCCGCGGGCGTCGAGGCTCGTACAGCAGGGAGTCGCACACGGATTCGTGCGCCGGGAGGCGGACCCCGACGATGCGCGACGCACGCGGATCGCGCTGACCGACGAGGGGCGGAAGATCGCCCGCGGGATGCGGGGCGAGCGACGAGAGGCGCTGGGAAAGGCGCTCGCGGCGTTCACCGACGAGGAGCGCGATCAGCTCGCGACGCTGCTGAACAAGCTCGCCGACAACTGGGAGAGCTGACTCCGCGCAGGGGTGCGCTGCCGCCGGTGAGTGGGGGCGATCGGTGAGTGGGGTCGGCCGGTGAGTGGGGTCGGCCGGTGATGGGCTCGGCCGGTGATGGGCTCGGCCGGTGATGGGCTCGTGGCTGCCCCGTCGGTGGTGCGCGATCAGCCGACGCTGTTCCGCGATCACCCGCCGGGTTCCGTGATCGCCCGCCCGGGTTCCGTGATCGCTCACCGGTGTTCCAGAATGTTCAGCTGGTGTTCCGGAATATGCTTCTGATCTGGTCGAAAAGTGCTCGATTCTGCGGTCTGAATGTCGGTGGCCCCGAGTTGGATGGGGCCATGTCATCCCGCACTCGCGCCCTCGTCGATCAGGTCGTCTCCGACCTCGATCGAGTGCTGTCCGATGATGCACTCGCCGGGTTGTCCGATGCAGAACGGGTGCACGTGCTGCAGGCGGCTGGTGCGGCGTTCCGGCGGGTCGAGGCTGTGGTGATCGAGACGATCGCGACGGGGGATGCGGTGGAGTTCCCCCATTCCACCGGATGCCGCACGCAGAGCGAGCTGCTGCAGCGCACGCTGCTGACAGATGTGCGCGGGGCGATGCGCGTCGGGAACGTCGTCGGACTGGTGCGGCGCAGTGTGAACCTGGTATCCGGCGATCGACTGCCCGCTCGGTGGCCGGCGCTGCGTGAGGCGATGCTCGACGGTGCGATCGGAGTCGCGGGGATGTTGGCCGCGACCGAGCCGATCGAGAAGGTGTCGCATCGCATCAGCGTCGATGATCGGCTCGACGCCGACATCTGCCTGGCGCGGGCGGCGCGGGGAATCAGACCTGACCCCGAGGCCGGCCCCGACGCAGAGCTCCAGGGCCCGGCGCCCACGCTCGACGAGCTGAAGCTCCTCGCAGAGACGTTGGCCGCGCTGCTCGACCCTGATGGAGACGAGCCCGGCGATGAGCCTGCGCGTCGACGGGGCATAACCCTCGGCCGGGTGCGTGACGGACTGCGTTCGATCAAGGGATATCTGACGCCCGAGGTCGCCGCGCAATTGGAGCTGATCCTCGATGCGCAGAACAACCCCAAAGGCGACGGTCCGCCGATGCCGGGCGTGGTGTTCACGCAGGGGGAGGGGATTGTCGACGAGGGTAATGCCGACCAGAGCGGCACCGACCAGAGCGGTACCGGCCAGAGCGGCACCGGTCAGGGCGATGCCGACGGGGGCGGCACCGACGAGGGCGATGCCGCAGAAGATCCGTACAACTCCGATCCGCGCAACGTCATCGATGACCGCACGGCGGCGCAGAAGCGACATGACGCTCTCGCCGCGGCATTGGCGATCGCCGCCCGCCACCGAGACATGCCGACGCTAGGCGGTGCGGGTCCGACCCTGGTCGTGACGGTAGACGCGAAGGACCTCGAGAACGGCACCGGGCGCGCGAGCGTCAGCGGTGCGTGGGGGCAGGTGCCGGTGAGCGTCGCCTCACATGTCGGATGCTCGGGGACCATCCAGCGGGTGCTCATGGATGAGGGGCGGATCATCGGGATCACCACCACAGATCGGGTGTTCACCGTGCATCAACGCCGCGCGATCATCGCGCGCGATAAGGAATGTCTGATCCCCGGGTGTCACGTGTCGGCGTCGTGGTGCGAGATCCACCATGTCACCGAGCACGCCAGGGGCGGGCCGACGCATACGGATAACGGTGTGCCGTTGTGCTGGTGGCACCACCGAAGTCTGGGCACGTCGGGGTGGGAGATCCGGATGAACGACGGCATTCCGCAAGTGCGAGGGCCGCGATGGTGGGATCCGGCACAGCAATGGCACACCCCGCGGCTGAGTCTTCCGGAAGAGTCGACCCTCGCCCGCGCCGGATGACCCGGCATCGAGGTAGGGAGGAAGGAAGAGCAGGAGGTTCAGGCGATCTCGGCGATCTCGGCGAACTCCAGCGACTCCTCATCCTCGACGGACAGCGACAGCACCACGGTCTCGACGACCTCGTGCGCCTCGATCTGCTGCTCGATCGCGCGCAGGCTCCGGGCCACATCGTGTTCACGCGCGTCGCCGGCCAGGTCGACCTCGGCGACGATGAAGAGCCGGTTCGGCCCCACGTACTCGATGTGCAGATACGTGAGCCGCTGGATCTGCGGGGAAGAGAGCAGTGCGCGCCCCACGCGGTCACGGAGCGCGGGGGACGCGTTCGAGCCCACGAGGAATGCGATGTTGCGCCCGATCAGAATGATCGCGACCACACCCAGCAGCACCCCGACGAGTATCGATCCCACGGCATCCCACGCGGCGACCCCGGTGACCTGGTGCATCGCGATCGCACCGGCCGCGATCACCAGCCCGATCAGGGCGGCCATGTCCTCGAAGAACACCGCCCGCAGTGTCGTGTCGCTGGTGTCGAGCACATAGTCCCAGGTCGACGATCCCCGCTCACGCGCCAACCGTCGCGACTTCACCATCGCCTGCGTGAACGAGGCTCCCTCGAGCACGAAGGCGATGCCGAGCACGGCGTACGCGACCCCGGGGCTCTCGACCGGGCCGGTCTCGGAGAGCTCCTGCACGCCATGCATGATCGACACGATCGACCCTGCGGTGAAGATCCCGAACGCCGCGATCAACGACCACACGAACGCCGCACGACCGTAGCCGAGCGGATGCCGCTCATCCTTCGCCCGCGCACCCCGCCGGTCGGCGATGAGCAGGAAGATCTCGTTGCCGGCGTCCGCCCACGAATGCGCCGCCTCCGCCACCATCGACGCCGACGACGTGAGCACCGCCGCGACGGTCTTGGCGATCGCGACGAGGATGTTGGCGAGGAAGGCGATGATGACCGTCACGCGGTCAGGCTACTCCTCGATCACCGACAGGGTCGGCGCAACCGATCGCTCAGACGTTCTGCGTGGCCTTGACCGGCAGCAGCAGCAGGAAGCCGGCGATCAGCACCAGGACGATGCCCAGGATGCCGTAGGACGTCGACCCCGAGAGCACGATCAGCAGGGTCCACGCGCCGGACGCCATCCAGCTCGCCGCCCGCCCGGTCGTGGCGTAGAGGCCGAAGATCTCGCCCTCGCGCCCGGCCGGGGTGATGCGGGCGAGGAACGACCGCGACGCGGCCTGGGCGGGGCCGACGAACGCGCAGAGCACCAGACCGCCGATCCAGAACACGATCGTGCCGGCATCCACCAGGAAGAACACGGCGAGGCCGGCGATCACCATGGCGGCGAGCGAGAGGAGGATGATCCGCTTCGGACCGAATCGGTCGTCGTAGCGGCCGGCGATGATCGTCGAGACGCCCGCGATGAGGTTCGCCGCGATGCCGAAGATCACGAGGTCGAGGAATTCGAAGTCGAACACCTGGCTGGCGATGACCGCGCCGAACGCGAAGACGCCGCCGAGTCCGTCGCGGAACACCGCGCTCGACAGCAGGAACCAGAACGTCTGACGGGTGTCGGGGTTGCGGTACAGGCCGGTGACGTCCTTCACGAGCAGCCCGTAGGACGCGAAGAAGCCGACCTTGCGTTCGGGGCGGCCGAGCGAGGGCTCCGGCACGTTGAGGAAGATCGGGATGGAGAAGACGATCGCCCAGATCGCGCAGCCGACGGCGATGATGCGGAACGGCAGACCCCCGTCGTCCGGCAGGCCGAACCAGTCGAGCATGTAGAAGATGACGACGAGGACGAGCGCGATGATGCCGCCGATGTAGCCGAATCCCCAGCCGAGGCCGGAGATGCGTCCGACGGTCTTCGGATTCGCGATGCCGATGAGCATCGCGTTCGAGTTGACGGCGGCGATCTCACCGAACACGGAGCCCGCCGAGATCAGCGCCACGCCGAGCCAGAACAGTGTCGGTGTCGGCTCGACGAACCACAGGCCGAGCATGCACGCGATGAGCGCCCCTGTGCCGATCCCGAGCCAGAGCTTCTGCCGCCCCGCGGCATCCGCCCGCTGGCCGAGCACCGGCGCGATCAGGAGGATCGCGATTCCGGCGATCGTCGACCCGAGGCCGAGTCCCGAGGCGAGGTCGGCCTCGGCGGCTTCGCGGATCGGGTCCTTCGCGTCGAGTCCCGCGATCGACGCCGGCAGGAACGCCTCGGTCGTGAGGTACAGCGCGGTGAAGATGAAGGTGAGGATGACGGTGTTGAAGGGCTGCGTCGCCCAGTCCCACAGCGCCCACGAGTAGACCTGCTTCTTGGGGGCCGGTGTCTCGCCGCGCAGGTCGAGGCCGATGACTCCGACCGCGCCGCTGTTGGCAGTGGCGGCGGGCTCGGGCACCGCGCCGCTCTGCGGGTAATCGCTCATTCTCGAAGTCTGGCGGCGCACGGTGAACGGAGGGTGACGGCGCGCCGCGGGCTAGGGTCGAGGCATGTCGACGACGCGGGCGGTGCCTCGCACCGTGGTTCTGTTCGAAGGCCGCAGCGACAGCCTCGCCTTCGTCGCCCTCGCGCGCCGCCGTCGGACCGACATCGCGGGCCTCGACCTCGTCGATCTCGACGGCATCACCAACCTCCGCAAGCGTCTGGCCGCGCTGCGCGCGGGGCCGGATGCTCCGCGCGTCCTCGGTCTGTACGACGCGGCCGAGGGAGACTACGTCGCGAAGATCCTCGTGGATCTCGGCGTCATCGCCGACGGCGCGGCACCGAGCGACGGCGG
The DNA here is from genome assembly GCF_979258485.1 of Microbacterium sp. AC035. Taxonomy (NCBI): domain Bacteria; kingdom Bacillati; phylum Actinomycetota; class Actinomycetes; order Micrococcales; family Microbacteriaceae; genus Microbacterium; species Microbacterium sp. AC035. The sequence goes on along the minus strand of NZ_OZ409858.1, from coordinate 2,575,629 downwards.
CTTCTTCGGCTGCTCGCGCGACCTCGAGGACGAGGTGATCGCCGCGGCAGGGCCGGAGCTCGTGCTCGAGACGCTCGCGGCTCGGGGTGAACTCGGACGATTCCAGGTGTTCCAGGAGCAGCCCGCGCAGCGCGCACGGAGCATAGACGAGCAACTGCACCGGTTCGCAGGCACCGCCGCAGGCCGGAAGGCCCGATTCTCGGCGGACATCATCGATGCGTTGCCGTTCGAGCGGATGCCCCGGCCGCTCGTCGATCTGCTCGATGCGGCGCTGCGGACCGCGTGAACCTCACGCATACGACGCGGCGAGCATCTCCGCGAAGAGCTCTTCCGCATCGCACTCGACCCGTCGCCGCGCGAACCAGTCGCAGATGTTGACGCAGTCGCGGTGCAGCAGGTCGAGACCCTGGGGATTGGCGATGATGTCGACGATCTGCGGCAGGTCGATCACGCGCACCCGCCCCTCATGCACGAGCAGGTTGTATGCCGAGAGGTCGCCGTGCGCGAACCCCGCCGCGGCGAACACCCGCATCAGGTCGACGATCTGGTCGTACAGACCGGCCAGCTCGACGGGGTCGCTGCGCACCGCGGCGAGTCGGGGCGCGGCGACCCCCGACGCGTCGCCGATGAACTCCATGAGCAGCTCGGTGCCGTTGACCTGCACCGGGTAGGGCACCGGCGCACCGAGCTCCCACATGCGGCTCAGCGCATCGAACTCGGCGAACGACCACTGCAGGGCGGCGACCGCTCGGCCATGGCCGGACTTCTTGGCGAGCGCGCGTGCATCGCGGGTGTTCCGCGTGGCGCGCCCCTCGGTGTACACCCCCGAGCGGTGGAAGCTGCTGTGGTCGGTGTCGCGGTAGCGCTTGGCGGCGAGGAGCGTGCGCTGCTCCGGGTCGTCCGGCACCGCGCGCTCGAGCAGGAACACGTCTGCCTCCTTGCCGGTCTTCAGGATGCCGAGCTCGGTGTCGAGTGCACCGGCGCTCGTCACGACCCACTCGGGCCACGGCAGCGGCCCACGCTCTGTCGGAGTGATCGCCGGCCAGGTGGTCCAGCGCTGGTGCTCACCGGGTTCGACGTCGGCGAAGGTGGGGACGGACTCGAAAGGAGATGCGTCGAAAAGGGAAGAAGTGGTGGATGTGGATGCTTCGGAAGAAGCGAAGAGATCAGACACGATGTGGCTCCGAGAGACGGAGGCCACGCGCGGATCAGGAGCGAGCGGCCTCGAGAGGAAGGATGTCGGCGAGGGGCACGACAGAGACGGTGTTCATGTCATCCACTCCTCTCGCTCTGGCCTTCCGGGAGAACCCCGGCGCGTCGTCGAGCCTAGGGGGTGCGGGCGGATGCTGTAAAGACCCCATCTGGTGCCGTCCGGACCCGGTCCGGACGAATGGTCGGATGCCGTGGACGTCGCGTCGGGCGAGCGCCGCCGACACCTGCGAGCGTGGAACCATGACGACGACCGCGCCCGTACCTGTGACGACCGCCCGCACCGAGGGCATCCGCTATGGCGGACTCATCGTGCTGATGCTGATGGGCTTCCTGCTCGTCACGGCCGAGTTCCTGCCCAACGGCGTGCTCACCGAGATGGCCGACGCGCTGGGGGTGACCCCGGGTCAGGCAGGGCAGACCGTCACGGTCACCGCGCTCGTGGGCTTGATCGTCGCGCCGACGGTCGGGCTGATCTTCCCCCGTCTCGACCGGCGCTCGCTGCTCGTCTGGATGGCGCTCGCCGCAGCGGTGTCGAACCTCATCGTCGCGATCGCGCCCAACCTGATCATCGTGCTTCTCGCGCGGTTCCTGCTGGGCGCCGCGATCAGCGCCTTCTGGGCGATGTCGATCACGGTCGCCGTGCGCCTGGCAGGACCGGAGCACCTCGGCCGCGGCGTCATGTTCACCTCCGCCGGCGTCTCCCTCGCCACGGTCGCCGGTGTGCCGCTCGGCGTGATGCTCAGCGAGATCGTCGACTGGCAGACCGTGTTCGCCATCGCCGGTGTGCTCATGGTGCTGTTGGCGGTTGCGCTGCGACTCATGCTCCCGTCGGTCCCGGCCGAGCAGGGGGCCAGCATCCGCCTCCTCGTCGACACCGTGCGCCGCCCGGGCATCGGGCTCGGCATGGTCGGGCACGTGCTCGTCGTGCTCGGCCACTTCCTCGCCTACACGTACGTGCGGCTCGCGCTCGAGCGCATCCCCGAGATCGAGCCGTCGACGATCATCCTGCTCCTCGCCCTGTTCGGGCTCGGCGGCCTCGCCGGCAACCTCGGACTCGGGTTCTTCATCGACCGCACCTTCGGGTTCTTCGCCGTGTTCGCCCCGCTGGTGATCGCCGTGTCAGTGCTGTCGATGATCTTCCTGTCGGGCTCGGTCCTCGGCATCGGGATCGTCGTGCTCGTCTGGGGCTTCTTCTTCTCGTCGTGGCTGCTCGTGATCAACACGTGGGTGGGGCACCGCACGCCCGACCGGCTCGAGGCAGGCGGCAGCCTCGTCGTCGTGGGATTCCAGGGAGCGATCACGATCGCGGCCGGAGTCGGCGGACTGCTCGTCGACACCCTCGATGTGGAGTTCGTCTACGTGCTCGGGGCGGTCTCGCTGCTGGTGGGCGCTGTGCTCTTCGGGATGTCGAACCGCAGGAGCGTCGCGGCGGCGAAGCTCGCCTGAGGCGGACTTCTACGCCGGGACGGGGGCGAGCCGCGATGCGCGCCAGGTCGACGGGGTCATCCCCGTGCGGCGGCGGAACGCGCGGCTGAACCCCTCGTCGGAGGCGTAGCCCAGCTCGCGTGACGTCTCGCTGACCGAGCGCCCCTCGCTCAGCATCCGCTTCGCCGCGTCGACGCGCACCTCGGTGACGTAGTCGGCGGGCGAGCGGCCGATCGCGCTGCGGAATCGCTCGGCGAACACCGACCGGGACATCGCGCCGACGCTCGCGAGGCGTTCGACCGTCCAGTCGCGGCCGGGCTGCTCATGGATCGCCTCGACGACGCGGTCGAGGAACGGGTCATTCGACACGGACGGCCAGCCGGCGGGGGCGCAGCCGTTCGCGGCCCACGCGCGGATCACCGAGAGCAGCACGGTCTGCGCCATCATCCGACAGATCACCGGGTCGCCCTGGCGCGACGGGCACGTGGCGGGATCGGTGGGTCCCATGCTCCCGGCGAGTGCTGCTGCTGCGGGTTCCAGAGCGGCGAACGACATGACGGTGATCGGGTCGGGAAGAAGCGCGGCGATCATCGCGGCACTGTCCGAGAACTCCAGGTCGACGACGACGAGGTCGGTGACCTCGTCGGCTTCGAGGGCGATCGACGCGCGGCCGAGCGTCAGGAACGCATCTCCGGCGACCAGGTTCGCGTGCAGCGGTCGATCGTCCACTGCGATGATCTGCGCTGCGCGGTCGACGTCCAGGCGGCATCCGGTGGTCAGCGGCGGATGCCCGTGCACCGAGCCCGCCGCGATGTAGACGAGGGTGGCGGAGCCCGCGGGGATCGGCAGGATCCCTCCGGCGGCGAGTGGCGCTCGTCGGGCGATGCCGACGCGGAGGTCGACGGAGTCGAGCACGTGCCCGAGGGCTGCGGAGTCGACGGTCACCATGCCTTCGGCAACGCCCGGGAGCGCATAGGTATTCCGGATACGCTGGACGGACCCCCACCCGAGGAGTCCCGTGTTCCGCACACCCGACCGCCTGTTCCGAGTTCTCGCGATCGCGGAGGCGATCACCTGGACCATCCTGATCTCGGCGATCATCGCCCGTGCGGCAGGTGCGCCGGGAATCGTCGTCACGGTGGGCGGTGGCATCCACGGGTTCGTGTTCCTCGCGTACGCGGCGACCGCCGTGCTCGTCGCGCTCAATCAGCGCTGGCACCTCGGGGTCGCGGTCCTGGCCGTGGCCAGTGCCATCGTTCCCTACGCGACGATCCCGATGGAGATCTGGCTGCACCGCACGGGACGACTGGCCGGCGAGTGGCGCGTGGACCAGACGCAGGACCCGCGTGATGCGCGCTGGCACGACCGGCTCATGCGCTGGTTCCTGCGCCGCCCCTGGGTTCTGGCGATTCTGCTCGCGGTCGGCATCGTCGCGCTGTACGTGATCCTGCTGCTCGTCGGCCCGCCCGGCGGCAAGTGACCTCCGCCCGACCTCGGCAGAGCGGATGCCGGGCGGCCGGCGTCACTGGATGACGACGGCGTTCTTGTCGATGACCTCGGCCATCGTGGCCTGCATGTCGCCCCCGGTGCAGTCGACGATCACGTAGAGCCCGACCCCCGTCGCGGTGAAGGCCCGTGCGGCCATCGCCCACTGGCGGTCGGCCTCTTCGCCCACGACCTGTCGGTTCTCGACGTCGGAGTTGCCGCCGACCTGATAGCTGAAGGACCCGGTCGTCGAGAGCGGTGTGATCGCAGCGGCATCCGCTTCGCCGAGGATGACGGCGAGCATGGCATCCGAGCTGACGCTGTCGTCGCCCGCGACCGTCGGCACATCGGGGATCAGACCCTGCCAGAACTGCGCGGTGCACGTGTCGTCGATCGTGCCGTAGGTCCACCCGCCGTTGCCGTCGTCGGGCTTGATGATCTTCCAGCCGTCGTCGGCGATGAGGCCGTCGCCCCACTGGATGTACGCCTCAGCGGGGATGTCGGCGCCGTCTGCGAAGGTCATCGTCGAGGACAGATCGCCGGATGGCTCCTCCGAGGGGATGGCTGTGGGGGAGGGATCCGGCCCGTCGCCGTCCGGCACGTTCACGGGGATCTGCGCGTACAGGCAGCCGCTGAGCGGCAGCATGGCCAGCGCGACCACCGAGAGGGCGGCGAGGCGGACCAGCGGCGGGGCCTGCGAGATGCGCGTCATGCCGGTCAGCATAGTCGCGGGCCAGGGAGCCGAGAGGGGGGTTTCGCGGGGGCGTTCAGTGTGCTGAAGCGATGCCGACGGCGTCCTGCACCATCACCGAGGCGACCCTCGCACCTGCACCGGCGGCGACGATGAGCTGCTGCGGGCCGGGGATCGCCGCATCGCCGGCCGCATACAGGCCGGGGACGTCTGTGCGGCCCGAGCGGTCCGTGATTAGGTGACCGTCGTCGTCGACCGAGGGCGCGAAGTCGCGCAGGAACGACAGATCGGTCTCCCACTCCGGTCGCACGAAGCCGCCGTCGACCTCGATGACGGTCCCGTCGTCGAGTCCGATCGCCTCGATGCGGCCGCGATCACCGACGAGTTCGGAGATCGGACAGCGGACGACCGCGACTCCCGCCACGGCGAGCTCGGCCTCCTCTTCGGCCGTGACGGTGTCTGCGCCGTGCGTGAAGACGGTGAGATCCTCGGTCCAGCGGGCGATGAGTCGGGCGCGGTCGGCGAGGTCATCCGTCGTGCCGATGAGCGCGAGTCGCCGCCCGCGCAGCTCCCACGCGTCGCAGGCCGCGCAGCTGAACAGACTGATGCCGTAGAAGCCGCGCAGGTTGGGCACGTCGGGGAGGGTCTCGCGAAGCCCGGTGGCGAGCAGCACCGAGTGCGCGGTGACGGTGTCGGTCGGATCCTTGCGACCGATGGATGCCGTGAACCGAGGCGGCTGCCCGTCGGCGTCCATCTCGCCGCCCGCGTTCGACCTCGCCAGCTCGAGCACCCTCACGCGCGTGCGCATCTCGATGTTCGGGTAGGCGGCGAGCTCGTCGCGGGCGATGCGGCGCAGCTCGTGCGGGGGCACTCCGTCGCGCGTGAGGAACCCGTGGGAGTTCAGGGTGGCGGCATTGCGCGGGCGGTCGGCGTCGACGATGAGCACGCGCATGAGCGAACGGCCGAGGTTGAGGGCGGCGGACAGACCGGCCGGACCACCGCCGATCACGAGCACGTCGTAGGTGTCCGTGTCAGTCATTCGCGCTCCCGTGAGAAGAGCGGTCGCCTCCGTGTGGCAGACGCGGATGCGCCGACCATGGCGGCGCCGCCGACGGACGCGCTCATCGGGCGAGGATCGGTCCGCTGTCCACAGTCTGCCACCTCTTGACTGAGGGTCGCCTAACTCGGACTGATCCCGGCGTGCGGACTGATCCCGGCGTGCGGGTTGATCTCGGCGTGCGGGCTGAGCGCCACCACGTCGCCGACCACGACGACCGCGGGGGATCGCACCTGTTGAGCCGCGGCGAGGTGGGCGATCGTGCCGAGGGTGCCGACCGTGACCCGCTGGCGCTCACCGAAGCCGTCTTCGATGATCGCGACGGGGCAGTCGGCGCCGCGTTCACCTGCCGCGAGCACGTGCGCGGAATGCCCGAGCGTGTTCACGCCCATCAGCAGCACGACGGTGTGGTCGCGCCCGCCCCCGAGCGTCTCGATCTGGTCGTGCGCGCTCGCGACGGTGAATGTCTCGGCGACGCCGCGCTGTGTCAGGGGGATGCCGGCGATGCCCGGTACCGCCACTGCGCTCGTGACGCCCGGGATGACCTCGACGGTGATGCCGGCCGCTTCGCAGAACAGCTGCTCCTCGCGCCCTCGCCCGAAGACGAAGGGGTCGCCGCCCTTGAGTCGCACCACATGACGGCCCTGCTGGGCGAGCGAGACGAGCAGCTCGTTGATGCCGTCCTGCGGCACCGGGTGATGGCCGGGGAGCTTGCCGACGTCGATGACCTCGGCATCGAGCTGCACTCCTTCTCCGGCGAGCTGCGCGAGCACGGCGCGGGCTCCGAGGCGGTCGGCCACGATCACATCCGCCTGCTGCAGGGCGCGCAGCCCGCGCAGAGTCAGCAGGCCGGCATCGCCGGGTCCTGCTCCGACCAGGGTGACCGTGCCCGCCATCACGACTGTGCGGCTTCGGGAGTCGGGGCGGCGTGCAGCTGTGCCGAGGCCTCCTCGTAGCGCGCGACGATCAGATCGATCAGCGGCTGCGGCACGGTCGTACCGTCGAGCAGGGGACTGGTGACGCGTCGCCCTGGTGCCTGCCTCGTGGTGAGGTCGAAGAAGAAGCCGCGGGCGAGCAGGTATGTCGAGATGACCGCGTCGGGGTGCTCGCGCAGCGCGTGGGGCAGGTCGGGTTCGCGCGCGGCCAGGTAGGCGAGCTCGATCCTCCTGCCGAGACGGAGAGAGAGGAGGGACGCCATCGCTTCGGCATCCGTGAGCGATGCGGGGTCGCGCGAGCCCGCGACGGCGAGCACCACGGCTCCGTCTGTCTCGGTGGGTGTCGGTGTGGCTGCCTCGGCCAGGCGGTCCGCGAGCACCTCGGCGAGACGCGGGTCGGGTCCCAGCGGGGCGCTGACCACGGCATCCGTCTTCTTCGCCGCCATGCCGTGCAGGTCGTGATGCACGTGGAATCCGCGCGAGAGCAGCAGCGGAACGATCACGACGGGGCCATCGATCGTGGGCAGGAGATCTGCGGCGTCGGGCTGCTGCACATCGACGAAGGCGCTGCGCACCTCGACCTCGGGCATCGCTGCGGCGACGGCGCCGACCAGGTCGGCGATGGCACGGGCTCCCTCGGCATCCGAGGTGCCGTGCGACACGGCGAGGAGGATGGGGCGGCTCATGCAGGGACTCTAGGTCAGCCGTGTGACGGCGGTGTTTCGGGGACCTCGCCTCGACGCAGGTGCGGATGTGCGGGGCGCTCCGGTGGCGGGAGATCGGCACCGAATTCAAAGTTGAGCCGCCACGTATCAACTTTATTTGACAGTGTTCGGGAGTCGGAGTACAGTTGAGTCATCGCGACTCAGGTTTCCCTGATCGCCCCGGATTTCCAGACCACATCAACCTCAGCAACAAAGGAGAATCACATGGCACGTGCTGTTGGAATCGACCTCGGTACGACGAACTCCGTCGTCAGCGTCCTCGAGGGTGGCGAGCCCAAGGTCATCGCCAACGCCGAGGGCTTCCGCACGACCCCCTCGGTCGTCGCATTCACGAAGGACGGCGAGGTGCTCGTCGGCGAGACCGCGAAGCGCCAGGCCGTCACGAACGTCGACCGCACCATCGCATCCGTCAAGCGCCACATGGGCACCGACTGGACGTTCGACGTCGACGGCAAGAAGTGGACGCCGCAGGAGATCTCCGCGCGCATCCTCCAGAAGCTCAAGCGCGACGCAGAGTCCTACCTGGGTGACACGGTGACCGATGCGGTCATCACTGTCCCCGCGTACTTCAACGACGCCGAGCGTCAGGCCACCAAGGAGGCCGGCGAGATCTCGGGCCTCAACGTCCTGCGCATCATCAACGAGCCGACCGCAGCCGCTCTGGCCTACGGCCTCGACAAGGGCAAGGAAGACGAGCTCATCCTGGTCTTCGACCTGGGTGGTGGAACGTTCGACGTCTCGCTGCTCGAGGTGGGCAAGGACGACGACTTCTCGACGATCCAGGTGCGGTCCACCGCAGGTGACAACCGCCTCGGCGGCGACGACTGGGACCAGCGCCTCGTCGACCACCTGATCAAGCAGTTCAAGGAGACCACCGGCGTCGACGTCTCGGGTGACAAGATCGCCCTGCAGCGTCTCAAGGAGGCTGCGGAGCAGGCCAAGAAGGAGCTCTCCTCCTCGACCAGCACCAGCATCAACCTCCCGTACCTGTCGCTGACCGAGTCGGGCCCGGTGTCGCTGAGCGAGACCATCACCCGCGCGAAGTTCGAGGACCTGACGAAGGACCTGCTCGACCGCACCAAGAAGCCGTTCGAGGACGTCATCCGCGAAGCCGGCATCAAGGTCGCCGACATCGATCACATCGTGCTCGTGGGTGGATCGACCCGCATGCCCGCCGTCGCCGAGCTCGTCAAGCGCGAGACCGGCAAGGAGGCCAACAAGGGCGTCAACCCCGATGAGGTCGTCGCCGTGGGCGCCGCCCTCCAGGCCGGTGTCCTCAAGGGCGAGCGCAAGGACGTTCTGCTCATCGACGTCACCCCCCTCAGCCTCGGCATCGAGACCAAGGGCGGCATGATGACCAAGCTCATCGAGCGCAACACGGCCATCCCGACCAAGCGCAGCGAGACCTTCACCACGGCAGACGACAACCAGCCGTCCGTCGCGATCCAGGTCTTCCAGGGCGAGCGCGACTTCACCCGCGACAACAAGCCGCTGGGAACGTTCGAGCTCACCGGAATCGCCCCGGCTCCCCGTGGCATCCCGCAGATCGAGGTCACGTTCGACATCGACGCCAACGGCATCGTGCACGTGTCCGCCAAGGACAAGGGCACGGGCACCGAGAAGTCGATCGTCATCTCCGGCGGCTCGTCGCTGTCGAAGGAGGACATCGAGCGCATGGTGCGCGAGGCCGAGGAGCACGCGGCTGAGGACAAGGCGCGCCGTGAGGCCGCCGAGGTCCGCAACCAGGCCGAGACGCTCGCGTACTCGATCGACAAGCTGATCACCGAGAACGACGACAAGCTGCCCGAGGACGTGAAGACCGAGGTCAAGGCCGATGTCGACGCGCTCAAGACGGCGCTGGCCGGCGAAGACGACGAGGCCGTGAAGACCGCGTTCGACAAGCTGAACCAGTCGCAGGGCAAGATCGGCGAAGCCATCTACGCGCAGTCCCAGACCGAAGGCGCCCCGAGCGCCGACGCTGCGGGCGAGGCCCCGGCCGACGACGCCTCCTCTGACGAGGACGTCATCGACGCCGAGGTCGTCGACGACGAGGACGAGAAGAAGTAATCATGACGGACAAGAACTTCGACGACAATCAGGTTCCTGAGCCCGCCGAAGGTCACAGCGAGGGGTCGGATGCTCAGGCATCCGGCCCCGCGCCGCACAACCCGGACTCTGACGAGGCCCGGGCTGCGGAGGGCTCTGACGACGCGGACTTCACGATCGACGACATCCTGAACGCCGACCAGACGGCTGAGGCCGCTGCGGGGGATACCGCGATCGCCGACGCCGAGAACGCGCTGCTGAACGACCTCAAGCGGCTCCAGGCCGAGTATGCCAACTACCGCCGACGCACCGAAGAGCAGCGTCAGGTCGAGATCGAGCGCGCGAAGGGCGAGGCCGCGAAGGGCCTCATCCCCGTGCTCGACGATCTCGATCGCGCGGCCCAGCACGGTGATCTCGTCGAGGGCACTCCCTTCGCCGTGATCGCCGGCAAGGTGCGGGTGATCGTCGAGCGTCTCGGCGTCGTCTCCTACGGCGAGAAGGGCGAGGAATTCGACCCGCAGCGCCACGAGGCGATCTTCCAACAGCCCACCCCGGGCGTCGACAAGACCACGGTGCTCGAGGTCGTCGAGGTGGGTTACCGCCTCGGTGATGTCGAGCTGCGTCCCGCGAAGGTCGTCGTCGCCGTACCTGCGGAGTAGGTGATCGATGGCTAGCCAGGACTGGTTCGACAAGGACTTCTACAAGACCCTCGGGGTCTCGAAGGACGTCAGCGACGCTGATCTCAAGAAGACGTACCGCAAGCTCGCTCGCAAGTACCACCCCGACTCCAATCAGGGTGATGCGAAGGCGGAGGCGAAGTTCAAAGAGGTCAGCGAGGCGTACTCGGTGCTCTCGGATGCCGAACAGCGCAAGGAGTACGACGAGATCCGCGCCATGGGTTCGGGCGCACGCTTCACGGCGGGCGGTTCGAGCGCGGGCGGCTTCGAAGACGTCTTCAGCCGGTTCGGGCAGCAGGGGCGCGGGCAGCAGCAGTCCGCCGACTTCGAGGACATCTTCGCGATGTTCAATCAGGGTCAGGGCGGCTCGTTCGGCTCCGGCCGTTTCGGGCAGACCTCCGGCGGATACCGCGGCTTCGGCGGCCCTCAAAAGGGGGCCGACGTCACGGCGCGCACCACGCTCGACTTCGCCACGGCCGTGCAGGGCGAGACGATCTCGCTCCAAGGCGACGACGGCAAGCCGTTCAAGGTGAAGATCCCCGCCGGCGTCGCCGACGGGCAGAAGATCAGGCTCCGCGGACGCGGACGCCCTTCTCCCGACGGCGGAGAGAACGGCGACGTGGTGGTGCAGATCGCGGTGCGACCGCATCCGGTGTTCACCCGCGAAGGGCTGAACCTGCGTGTGGTCGTGCCGGTGACCTTCACCGAGGCGGCGCTCGGGGCGACGATCGAGGTTCCTACGCTCAGCGGCGACACGGTCAAGCTCCGCGTCGCACCCGGCACCCCCTCCGGGCGGGTGCTGCGCGTCAAGGGCCGCGGCGTCACCACGTCGAAGGGCACGGGCGACCTGCTCGCCGAGCTGCAGATCGCGGTGCCGTCGCACCTCGACGATGCCGCTCGAGAGGCGCTGGAGAAGTTCCAGTCGCTCGAGCCCGCAGAGAACCCGCGTGCCGACCTCATGGCCAAGGCCCGCCGGTAGAGAACCCGGCAGCAGGCAACGATGACGAACGCGAACACCGAGGAAGAGGTGAGGGAACATGGCTGACCAGCACATGGATGCCGACACCCCGGTGTTCGCGATCGCCGTCGCCGCCCAGCTCTCGGGTCTTCACCCGCAGACGCTGCGGCAGTACGACCGCATCGGGCTCGTGGTGCCCGGCCGCACCTCCGGCGGCTCTCGCCGCTATTCGACCCGCAACATCGAACAGCTCCGCGAGGTCGCCCAGCTGTCGTCCGAAGGCGTGAGCCTCCCGGCGATCGCGCGTGTTCTCGACCTCGAAGACGAGAACCGGATGCTGCGCCGCCGCGTGGCCGAGCTCGATGCCGCACTGCGCGCCGAGCGCGAGAACCGCCCCGGCATGCGCGTGTTCGCCGCAGGATCCGCCGGCGTCACCCCGATGCCCAGCGGTCGCCGCATCCGCCGCTCGGCAGAGGTCGTGCTCTGGCACCCCGGCAGCGGACGCGGCTGATACTCGGAGCCGGCACCTCACAGAGGTCGCCGCACGCGTCATCCATCCGCGCGCGGTATCGTTGCGACACGATGAGGATGACGCGTCGCACACTGCTGATCGGCGCCGGAGCCGGCGTCCTGGGAGTCCTGCTGGCCTCCTGCACGCCTGAGCCGGCGCCGTCCCCCACGCCCGACGGTTCGCCCACCCCGAAGCCGACCGCCGGTGCGATCACCCCCGCGGCGTTCGCCCGCAGCGCGTGGACGACCGACCCGTACGCGCTCGGCGCCGCGAGCTTCACCCCGGTCGGCACGCAGGCGAGCGCCCGCGAGGCGCTGGCCGAGCCGATCGACGACCGGCTCTTCATCGCCGGGGAGGCGACCGACGTCGAGGCCCCCGGAACCATCGCCGCCGCGCTCCGATCCGGAGATCGGGCCGCCGATGAGCTTCTGCGAGCCGCCGACAGCGGTGAGCGCGTCGCGATCGTCGGCGCGGGTCTCGCCGGTGCTGTGGCCGCCGCCCGCCTCGTCGCTGAGGGGCTGCAGGTCACGGTGTTCGAGGCGCGCGACCGCGTCGGCGGACGCGTCCACTCCGTCGTGGATGACAAGGCCTGGCCCTTCCCGGCCCAGCTGGGCGGGTGGCTGCTCGGGTCGTCCGACGATGTCCTGCTCGACACCCTCGACACTCTCGACATCCGCACGGTTCCCATCGCGGGTGCGCTGTGGCGGTCTGCCGATACCGACACCGGCACCGGCACCGGCGAGGACGTCGAGCCGGTGTCGATCGAACCGGTGCAGGCGGCGATCGCCTCCGCCCAGCAGGGGCCGACGGACACCTCTCTGGAGGAGGCGCTGACGGCTGCGGGCGCTGATCCCGAAGAGCCGGGACTCGCCGCACTCCTCGCCTCGATCTCGGCCGCTTCAGGGGCCGACGCCTCCGACGAATCGACGTGGTTCCCGCCGCGGCTCCCCGTCGACGAGATGATGGCGCCTCTCGGCGACCTGACCCCGGCCATCGACGAGCTTCTCGAGGGTGCGAAGCTGAGCCTCTCGTCGCCCGTCAGTCGCGTGGCCTACGACGAGGCGGGCGTCAGCCTCGGCATCGCCTCCGGAGAATCGCTGTCGTTCGACCGCGTGCTCATCACGGTGCCGCTCGGCGTGCTGAAGGGCGAGGGACTGGAGTTCTCGCCTGCGCTGCCTTTCGGTCATCGTGGTGCCATCGCCGAGCTCGAGATGGGACGTATCGAGACGGTGTGGCTGCGCTTCGACGATCCGCTGATCGTGTCGGCGCCCGACGGCGAAGGCGAGACCGAAGGCGATGCTGCAGCCGCTGATTCCGAGGCGATGCTCTGGCACGTGGTCGGCGGCGATGCGCTGATCCGCACCTGGATCAACCTCGCACCGGCCACGGGTGAGAACGTCGTGGTGGGCATCGTCGGCGGAGAAGCGGCAGCCACGTTCGCCGAGATGAGTGAGCAGAAGGCGCTCGAGGCGGCGATCGCCTCGCTCGCGCCGTTCCTCACCGCGCCGGCCTGACTCGCACCGGCCGCAGCGCGCTCAGACCTCCGGCCGCTCCTGGCCGCGTCGTCGCATCCGACTGACGAGCACGATCAACGTCGCGACGAGTGCGAAGATCGCCAGCGCCACCCCACTGGTGAGCAGGAACTCCGGGGGCCCTGACACCTGTCTCGGGTCGAGGAAGTAGTACGGATACCAACCCACCGACGGCCCGCGCCACATCGTGACGCCGCCCCACGCGAGCGGGAAGGAGAGGGCCGTGGGCACCACCCACCACGGCACGCCGCGGTGTCCGGGTGTGAGCACCCAGGCGATGGCGGTGCACGCCGGCAGCCAGAAGTGCAGCACCTGATCGGACCAGGGCACGTCGACGCGGATGCCGCGGAGTCCCGCCTGCCAGACGATCAGCGCGAAGGCGAGCCCTGCCGTGATGGTCCAGGTCAGCACGAGAGCCAGAGCCACGGTGAACCAGCGAGGATCCGTGGCCCGGATGAAGGCGAGCACCGCGCCGACCAGCAGCACGGCTACCAGCGCGCAGTTGGACTGGACGGTCAGGTACGCGAAGAAGTTCTCACCCGCGATCGTGCGGGAGCTCAGCCCCCAGAACAGTCGGTGCACAAGCGCGACGGTGCACACTGCGGCCGTGGCCAAGCGCAGCACGCCGAACGCCGATCGTGCCCTCACTCTCGCCTCGTGCCCCTTCCCGGCTGTGCGCATCGTCGTCCAGACGGCGCATCTCCCATCCGGCGAGTCTACGGAAGGCGGAACCGAGCGGGGCTACGGAGACCCGCGCTCAGGAGACGGAAAAGTCCCCTCAATAGCGTGGTGAGCAGGGATAGCCCCTGCTCCGCGCCTGGCGCGCGGTGTCCTGCCACGAAGGAACACCTCCTCATGACGAACACCACCGCCCCCTCTGCCGCCGCCTCGCTGGGACTCCTGGTCCTGCGCGTCGTGGTCGGCGCCGTCTTCGCCGCTCACGGAGCGCAGAAGATCTTCGAATACACGATCCCCGGCACCATCGGCAGCTTCGCGGGCATGGGGGTGCCGATGCCCGAGATCGCCGCCCCCTTCGTCGCCTTCGTCGAGCTGATCGGCGGCATCCTGCTGGTGCTCGGCCTCTTCACCCGCCTGGCCGGCATCCTGCTCGCGATCGACATGGTCGTGGCCCTGGTCCTCGTGCACCTCGCCGCCGGGCTCTGGGTCGGCGAGGGCGGATACGAGTTCGTCGCCGTGCTCGGCGCGGCCGCGCTGGCTCTCGCGCTCACCGGTGCCGGACGGTTCTCACTCGACGGTGCGTTCCTGCGCGGCCGGGTTCCCGCCTGGCTCAGCTGAGGGCACGAGGGAGCGCCCCACGGGGCGCTTCCTCTCCGGTGTGTATCCTGTCAACAGTTAACAGGAGGTCACCGTGACACAGACCGTCAAGCGCGGAGAGTCCCTCGGCGCGCAGGTGGCGCAGGTCCTGCGTCAGCGCATCGTCCGAGGCGAGCTCTCGCCCGGTGCGCGCATCACCGAGGAGGCGCTCGCCGAGGAGTTCTCGGTGAGCAGGGGCCCGATCCGCGACGCACTCACCCAGCTCAGCTTCGAGAAGCTCGTCGAGGTGCAGCGCCCGCGCGGCGTCTACATCACCGGGCTCTCGCAGGACGACGTCGATCAGCTCTACAGTCTGCGCGGCGCCCTCGAGCAGCTCGCGCTCTCGCGCGCGATGAGAGTCGACGACGACGCACGGTGGGCAGCGATGGCGGCCGCCGTCGATCGCATGAGCCAGGCCGCCGACAGGGGGGACCACGCGGCGTTCGTCGCCGCCGACCTCGAGTTCCACTCGGAGATCTACGTCCTCGCCGACCACCCGCGACTGCAGGGGGCGTGGAGTCAGTACCTGCCGACCTTCGCGTCGCTTCTCGAGGTGACGATCAATCACGACGACGACCTTCACGAGTCATCCGACGACCACATGAAGCTCATGGACGTGATGCGCTCAGGCACGCCCGAGGAGGCGGCGGCAGTGCTCACCGCCCATCTCGACGGCGCGCGCGATCGGATGCTCAGCGAGCTGGCCGACCGGCCTGCCTGACTGCCCGTTGCCGTAGCGGCAGCACCCGGGATCAGGTCCGAGGGGTGAGGCGACGCCGCAGCACCCAGGTGTTGCCGGTCGCGTCACCGCTGTGCTCGAAGTCGTCGAGTACAGCGGTGGACAGTGCCAGACCGCGTCCGCTCTCGCTGTCGACGCCGGGCATCGTCACCGCATCCCAGTCGATCCTGGCCGGATCTGCCGTGTCGACGAAGGTCGCGACGAGAGCGTCGGAGCTCACCTCGATGTCGACCTCGACGGTGATGCCGGCATCCGGTTCGCCCGCCGCTTCGCCATGGCTGGCGATGTTCGTCGACACCTCGCTGACCGCCAGTGCGAACAGCGTCCGGTCCTCGGGGGTCACGTGCGGGGCCGCCTCCCACAGCGCGTCCAGGGCGTCGAGGACATGCTCGACGAAGGCGGGCCCGGCCAGGCCCGCCACATGCGCGGTGTGCCGGTCAGTGCTCATCGAACGCCGTCTCAGGCGTGGGGTGGTCGAGGAGGACCCGGTCGAGGTTCGTCAGGTGCAGCACCGTCCGCACAGCCTCGGGCACTGTCGCGATGCGCAGATCGCCGCCTGCGACCCTGGCGCTCTTCAGCCCGCCGACGAGAGCGCCGAGCCCCGACGAGTCGACGAACTGCAGTTCGGCCATGTCGATGACGATCTTCGAGTCGCCGGCGGCGACGAGATCGTTCACCGCCTTGCGCAGCAGCGGTGCACCCGTCGCCGTCAGGCGGCCGGACAGGGCGATCACGGCGAAGCCGTCCCTGACGTCAGTGCTGAGATCCATGGTTCTCCTCCTCGAGGATTCGGGCCGGTCCGCGGTAGCGAGCGGCTTGGATGATGACGCTGAGCACGACGAGGTCGTACAGCACCCACACCGTGTTGACGAGAGTGCCCGTTCCGTCGCCCGTGCCGATGATGACCCGGGTCACGCCGATCACGAGCGCCACGCTGAGCACGACGATCGCGGTCAGCTGCGGCCAGATCTGACCCCACGGCACCCCTCGCGGATCGCGTCCGTCCTTGCGCGTCACCGCGAAGGAGAGGGGGCGGCCGAAGACCACGTTCGCGACGGCGGTCCAGCATGCGCGGATCCAGACCGGGAACAGCGCGAGGGAGTACTGCTGTCCGCGCCAGGTTCTGAGTCCTTTGGCGACGACGAGGAAGAGCAGCTGATTGACCAGGAAGTACGGCAGGAACCGGACGAAGAAGTCGACCGACCAGGCGGTGACGGGCAGCACCCCGAAAACGAGATAGACGACGGGCGCCGTGAGATAGATGACGGCGGCGAACCCCGACAGATAGCTCCACATCGTGGCGAAGTACATCAGTCGCTGGCCGATCGACAGACCGCGCTTCGCGAGCGGGTTGTCGCGCAACATGACCTGCAGCGTGCCCTGGGCCCAGCGCAGTCGCTGCGTCAGCATCGTGCGCAGGTCTTCGGGGGCGAGTCCCTGGGCGAGGATCTCGTGATGATAGACGCTGCGCCAGCCGAGCGAGTGCAGCTGCATCGCCGTGGCCATGTCCTCCGTCACCGAGATCGTCGCCAGGGGGAGGATCGGCTGTGCCTCGTCGCCGCGGTCGAGACGCAGGGCGTCGAGCAGGGCCGCGACGGCATCGAGCGCCGTGATGGGAGAGAGGTCGGACTCGGCGAGCGCCGTCAGGCCCGCCTCGTCGACGACGATGGCGTCGAGCTGTGCGTCGTGCGCGATCGGCAGGGAGCCGAGCTCGGCGAGATCGGCTCTGATTCCGGCGAGATCCTTGGCGACGAGGATCACCGAGGCGTTGCGCACGGCCGCCGACACGGCATCCGCGATCTCGCGCACAGGGGCGCCGGCGGCCAGATCGCGCCGGGCGCGGCCGATCGACAGGTGCAGGGAGTACAGCTCCCGGCGGAGTTCCGGGTCGGATGCCGAGCGCATCTCCTTCTCGATCAGGGTCTCAGAGGTGCGCAGCGCGCGGGCTGCGGTGTCGGTCACCTCGCGCACGTAGCCGATGATCCCCAGCTGCATCAGGGCGTCGCGGCGGAGCACGGCGTTCGAGCCGCAGAAGAAGGCGGCGTTCCAGCCGTCCTTGCCCTGCTGGATCGGACCGTAGAACAGCGGTGCCTGGCTGCCGAGCGGGTCGGCCTCGTCGACGTTGACGAACCACTGCGGCGTCTGCACGACCGCGACCTCGGGGTCATCGGCGAAGTACCCCAGCGTGCGGTGCAGGATCAGCGGGTCGGGGATCTGGTCGGCGTCGAGGATGAGGAGGAACTCTCCGTCTGTCTCGAACAGTGCGGCATTGAGGTTGCCCGCCTTCGCGTGACGGGGCTTTCCGGTCCAGTCGTCCGAACGGGTGAGGTAGCCGATGTCCGCCTCGCGGGCGGCCTGCTCGAGTTCGGGACGCGCGCCGTCGTCGAGGATCCAGGTCGTGTGGGGATACGCGATCCCCCGCGCGGCGCGTGCCGTCGTCATCACGAGCTCGATCGGCTCGTTGTAGGTCGCGATGAACACGTCGACAGTGCCCTGGGGTGGGGACACCGGGGCTGGGCGTTCCTTGGCCCGCCACATCGTGAGACAGAAGAGGAAGGTGTCGATCAGACTGTAGGTCTCTGCGATCACCAGGGGCACGGCGATCCACCACGCCGACCAGTTCACCGATTCGAGCCAGCGCCAGGCGACGTAGTTCACCCCGAGCAGCACCGACAGGACGGCGATGATGCGGATCGCAGCGAAGCGTGCGGTCATGCGTCGCGCCTCACGACGATCACGGTGATGTCGTCGGTGGCCCGGTCGTCCGAGATGAGTCCCAGCGCCTCCTCGATCGCCCCGTCGGGGCCGAGGGTGTCGAGCACTCGGGCCACATGGGCGAACGGGTCATCGGCGTCGAGCACATCGAGCAGCCCGTCGCTGCAGCAGACGAAGGCGTCGCCGGGCTCGAGGCGGGTGCGGCGGGACTCCCGAGGATCCTGGTCGGGCAGTGCCGCGCCCATCCCGAGGGGGAGTCCGGTCGAACGGAGGTGCTCCCACGAGCCGTCGCGGCGGAGGATGAACGCCAGGCTGTGTCCCGCGTCGATCACCTCCAGGTCGCCGGTCTGGGGCTGCAGCTCGGCGTGGACGGCCGTGACGAACATCGTCGTCTCCGAGAGGTCCTCCTCGAGGATCCGGTCGGCGTCGGCGATCGCCTCGGCGATGCTGCGTTCGGGGGCTGTGCGCAGAGATGCACGCACCCCGGCCGCGACGATGGCGGGGCCGGTGCCCTTGCCCATCGCGTCCGCGAGGGTGATGCGCAGCGCCTCGCCGTGCAGGCGCAGATCGTAGAAGTCTCCCGCCAGGCGCCCGCGCGAGGCGCCGCCGCCCGCGATCGTGTAACCGGTGACGGTGGGGAGCGAGTGCGGTCGCAGTGCGCTCTGGATCAGGGTGGCCTGATCGAGCTCGACGTCTGCCGCGATCTCGCTCTGCACCCAGAAGGCGAGGTCGCGGAGCAGGGCGCGCTCCGCCTCCGAGAACGAGTGCGGTTCGGTGTCGAGCACGCACAGAGTGCCGACGGGTTCGCCGCCTGGCGCGTGGAGCGGATGCCCGGCGTAGAACCGGAGATGGGGGTCGCCGACCACGAACGGGTTCGTGGCGAAGATCTCGGTCGCGCTGGCATCCTCGACCACGACCGTGCGGTCCTGACCGACCGTGTAGTCGCAGAAGGAATCCTGTCGGGGTGCCTCGTCGCCGCCGAGGCCGATCTCGGATTTGCGCCACTGGCGATCGCCGTCGAGCAGAGAGACGCTCACCATCGGCACGCCGAACATCTGCTGGGCCAGCCTGGCCACTCGATCGACTCGTTCATCCCGGGGGGTGTCCAGGATCCCGAGTTCCTCCAACGCCTGCTGTCTTCTGAGCTCGTCGAACATTGCTCCGCTCCCCTCGTAGCTGCTCTCATACTGGCATCTTGGAGTGTGGTGGCGACAGCGAGACAAGCGGAAGCCTCGAAGCCGAGAGTGTTGACTGTTAACAGTCAACACTGCTACGGTCAGAGCGTCGACAACAAGGTCGACCCACGTAGAGGAGCAAAGATGCCCCGCAAGCGCATCACCCGTGCCGCCGCCGCACTCGCGGCCGTCGCCGCCACCGCTCTCGTCCTGTCGGCCTGCACGAAGGTCGAAGAGGGTGAAGATGCGGAATCCGCCTTTCCCGAGAACGACATCCGCCTGATCATCCAGGCGAACCCGGGCGGTGGATCCGACCTGTCGTCGCGTGCGCTCGCCACCGAGCTCGAGGGCATCCTCGGCGTCAGCGTGATCCCCGAGAACATGCCGGGTGCCGCAGGCGCCCTGGCGATGGAGTACGTCGGCGCGCAGGACCCCGACGGCTACGTCATCGGCTTCGCTCCCGTCGAGATCGCGATGCTCAACACCACGCAGAGCGCGAACGTGCTGCCCGAGGACTTCGACCTGCTGGGGCAGATCATGCTCGCCCCCGGCGTCGTCACGGTCGGCGCGAACAGCGGCATCGAGTCGCTCGAAGACCTCGTCGCGCAGGCGAAGTCCGGTGCGGTCACCGTCGCGAACTCCGGCGCCGGTTCGATCTGGGAGGCCGCGACGATCGGCCTCGGCGACGCGACCGATGCCGCCTTCACCCCGGTGCCCTACGACGGTGGAGCCACGGCCGTCGCGGCCGCCGCATCCGGTGAGACCGTCGCGGCGGTGTCCGGCCTGGGCGAGGCGCTCGCGCAGGGGGAAGCCGTGCGCATCCTCGCCGTCCTGAACGATGAGCGCCACCCCGACGCGGAGGACGTGCCGACGGCCGACGAGGCGATCGGCGAAGACGTCGTGTTCGGCGGCTGGGGCGGCATCTATGCCCCGAAGGGCCTTCCGGACGACGTGAAGAGCGAACTCGAGGCGGCCGTCAAGGAGGCCGTCGAGTCCGACACCTACCAGCAGTTCCAGAAGGACGCCGGCAACCTCGTGGTCTACCGCGACTCCGCCGAGTGGACGACGTTCGTCGACGAGCAGTTCGACCTGTTCAAGGACCTCCTGGGCTGACCCGGCCAGGGCTGCGGGGTCGGCCGAACCGTCGACCCCGCAGTCGGACACCGATCGTCAGACCAGAGAAGGAGCACCATGTCCCACGCCGATGTCACTCCTTCGGTCGAGCAGGACGCTCACCAGGGAGCGCCCCCCTCGCGACCGCTCGAGATCGCCTTCGGATTCGTCGCCCTGGCATTCAGCGCCGGTTACCTCTTCCTGGCCACGCAGATCCCCCTGCGTCGGGAGGCGCTGCCCGGCCAGATCGACGCACGCTTCTGGCCTATGGTCATCGCCGTCACAGCGGTCGTCATCTCGCTCGCGATCCTGGCCCTGGCGGTCACCCGCCCCGCTCCCGGTCGCGAAGACCTCGACCGCATCCAGCCGGGTGGCATGGTCCGCGTCGTCGCCACTCTCGCGATCGCCGGCGCCTTCATCGCGGTCTGGTCGTTGGGCTCCGTCATCCTCTTCGGCTACCGCATCGAGGTCTTCCCCGTCGCCGCAGCCGTGCTGATGGCCGCTCTCATGCTCCTCTACGGCCACCGCCGCTGGCTCAGCCTGATCATCTACTCCGTCTCCGTCACCGCGTTCGTCTACGTCGTGTTCGGAATGCTCCTGAGGATCCCCCTGTGAACGCGCTCATGGAGGGGCTGAACTCGCTCCTCGACATCTCGATCCTGCTCTACATGCTCGTCGGGCTCCTGCTCGGCTTCATGGTCGGAGCCTTCCCCGGCATCACCGCGACCATGGCCGTGGCGCTCGCCGCCGGTTTCACGCTCACCCTCGAACCCGTCCAGGGGCTCGCCGTGCTGCTCACGATCTACGTGGCCGCGAACTTCGGCGACCGGGTGCCGTCGATCCTCATCAACACCCCTGGCACGCCCGCCTCGATCGCGACGACGCTCGACGGCTATCCGATGGCGAAGCAGGGGAGGGCAGGACTCGCGCTCACGATCTCGGCGATCGTGTCGGCCGTCGGCATCCTCGCGTCTCTCGTGCTCTTCGCCGTTGCCGCAGTGCCGATCGCCAGCTTCGCCCGCGACTACTTCAAATCGCCCGAGCTCTTCGCTCTGGTCGTCTTCGGAATCTCGATCATGATCGGCATCTCGTCGAAGTCGATGCTCAAGGGCATCCTCGCCGGTCTCTTCGGCCTCATGCTCGGCACTGTCGGAACGTATGCCGCGACGGCTGACCAGCGCTTCACCTTCGGAGTGCTCGAGCTGGTCGAGGGTGTCAACTTCATCGCCGTGATCATCGGGCTGTTCGGCATCGCCGAGCTCTTCGACCAGCTGCTCACCTATCGCAAGAGCAACGTGCGCCCCATCTCGAGCCTCGGTCGCTGGTGGCCGAACCGCTCGGAGCTGAAGCAGAGCGGACGAGCCACCGCTGTCGGCGGCGCGGTCGGACTCGGCGTCGGGCTCATCCCGGCCGCCGGCGGCGACATCGCCGGCCTCATCGGATGGGAGCGAGCTCGCAAGGCGTCGAAGCACCCGGAGATGTTCGGCAAGGGATCGATCGAAGGCGTCGCCGCCTCCGACACCGCATCCAGCGCCACGCTCGGCGGATCTCTCACGACCACCATGGCGCTCGGCATCCCCGGCGACTCGGTGATGGCCGTGATGATCGGCTCGATGATCATCTGGGGCATCACCCCCGGGCCCACGCTGTTCACGAACCGCCCCGACCTCGTGGTCTCGATCGTCGGCATCATGCTCGTCGCGACCTTGCTATCGCTGGGGCTGAGCCTCGTGCGCATGAAGGGCATGGTGAAGCTGCTCGACGTGCCGCAGCCGTACCTGTGGAGCGGCATCCTGATCTTCTGCATCATCGGCACGTATGCGACCTCGAACAGCCTCTCGACCGTCGTCACGATGCTCGTCTTCGGTGTGATCGGAGTGCTGCTGAAGCGGATGCAGGTGCCGGCAGGGCCCATCGTGCTCGGCCTGCTGCTCGGTCCGCTCGCCGAGGAGAACCTCGCCCGAACGCTGGCGATCCTCCCGACGCGTCCGTTCTTCGAGGTGGTGAGCCCGATCGCGATCGTGCTGCTCGCGCTCGCCGTGCTGTCGATCGTGATGCCCGCGATCCGCGCTGCCCGCACCCCCCGCGCCGAACGCGCCTCACTCGAGGACTCGATCCTGAAGGCCGAGAGCCGTGAGCAGATCGAGAAGGCGCACGGCGAGCTCGCGGCCGACCCCGACCTGCTCACGTCGACCGTCCGCAATGTCCAGGCCCCCACGAGGCGCCCGCGCAGAACCCGCAAGAACCCCAAGGAGAACGAGAAGTGACCCGCTACGACATCCTCACCGCTGTGCCGACCGCCTTTCACAGCGACGGCGCTCTCGACCTCGAGGGATCGCGAGCGATCTTCCGCTTCGTCGCCGAATCGGGCAACGAGGGCGCGTTCATCCTCGGCACCACGGGCGAGTTCCCCGCCGTCGATGCGACCGAGTTCGCCGCGATCGTCGAGGCGGCGCTGGCCGAGTTGCAGCACCGGATGCGGGTCGTCGTGCACGTGGGGCAGCCGAGCACGTTCGAGGCGCTGCGACTGGTCGAGATCGCGAAGGGCCTCGGAGCGACCGAGTTCGCCGCCCTCACGCCGTACTACCTCAAGGCCACGGACGAGTCGATCTTCGAGTACTTCGCGGCGCTGTCGGGAGCGATCGGAGATGGCCGACTGTACGTCTACATCTACCCGGCACGCAGCGGCAACCCGGTCTCGGTCGAGCTGCTCGCCCGCCTCGCCGAGCTGCCCAACGTCGTCGGCGCGAAGATCAGCGAGCTGTCGCTCGAGGAGATCGCCGCCTACCGTGCCGCAGTGCCCGCCGACTTCGACCTCTACACCGGCGCTGACCGCGACCTGATCGCTGCGGTCGAGGTGGGCGCGCAGGGCGTGGTCTCCGGGGTCTCCTCCGTCACCCCCAAGCCGTTCCGCGCGCTGGCCGATGCCGGCCGCTCGGGCGATGCCGACGCCGTCGCCGCAGCCCAGGCCGCCGTCGACGATGTCGTCTCGCTCATCGGCGGAGACATGGCGCGCATGAAAGAGGCGTATCGCGTGCTCGACGTCGTGGACACCCACTGCCGCATGGCCATCGCCGAGCCGACGGATGCCGAGCGCGAGGCGGTCGCACGGGTCGTGGCGGCGCACCGGTAGACGCAGCTCTGCGCCGCGGTTCCGAGGGCGGCTCACAGCCGATCGGGGCAGGATGGAACCATGCCCGCCTCCCCGTACGAATCCCGGCCATGGCTCGACTCCTATGCGGACGGTGTGCCCGCTGAGATCGATGCCCCGACGCAGACGCTGCCGGAGATGATGTCGGCGAGCATCGCCACGTTCGGCCGTCGGCCGGCACTGGAGTTCTTCGGCGCGGTCACGACCTATCGCGAGCTCGGCGACCAGATCCTGCGCGCTGCCGAGGGGCTGCGGCGGCTGGGCGTGCACAAGGGCGACCGGGTCGCGCTCGTGCTGCCGAACTGCCCGCAGCATGTGGTGGCCTTCTACGCCGCGCTCCGTCTCGGTGCCATCGTCGTCGAGCACAACCCGCTCTATACGACGAGGGAGTTGCGGCACCAGTTCGAAGACCACGGAGCCAAGGTCGCGATCGTCTGGGACAAGACCGTCGACACGATCGCCGAGTTCCCCGCGGATCTCCGGGTCGAGCACATCGTGAGCGTCGACCTCACCGAGGCGATGCCGGCCTCCCAGCGGATGCTGCTGCGTCTGCCCCTCCCGAAGGCGCGCGCAGCACGCGCGAAGCTGACGGCCACCCCCAGAGCACGGCGAGCGGTGGCCTGGAAGAAGCTGGTCGACCATCGGGCTCTGTCGCGCAAGGTCGAGGGGCCGGCGCTGAGTGACACGGCGCTGCTGCAATACACGAGCGGAACCACGGGCACGCCGAAGGGAGCGATCCTCACGCACGAGAATCTTCGCGCCAACGCGATGCAGGGTCGGGCGTGGGTGCCGGGTCTCGTCGACGGCGAAGAGACGTTCTACGGAGTGCTCCCGCTGTTCCATGCCTACGGCATGACGCTGTGCCTCACCTTCGCCATGAGCATCGGCGCCAAGCTCGTGCTGTTCCCGACGTTCGACCTCGGCCTCGTGACGAAGGCTGCACGCACCAGTCCGCCGACGTTCCTGCCCGCGGTCCCGCCCATCTACGACCAGCTCGCGCGTGCCGCATCGCGCGGGACCATCGACCTCTCCACCGTCCGCTTCGCGATCTCGGGGGCGATGAGTCTTCCGGTCGCGACCGTGCAGCGGTGGGAGGAGGCGACCGGCGGCCTGCTCGTCGAGGGCTACGGCATGACCGAGAGCTCGCCTGTCGCGCTCGGCAATCCGATGGGCAGGAGCAGGCATCCCGGCACCGTCGGAGTGCCGTTCCCGAGCACCGAGATCCGCGTCGTGGACCCGTCGGACACCGAGGTCGACGTGCCCGTCGGCGACCGCGGCGAACTGCTCATCCGCGGCCCTCAGGTGTTCCAGGGGTACTGGCGCCGCCCGGGCGACACTGCCGACGTCCTGCTCGCAGACGGATGGCTGCGCACGGGCGACATCGCCGAGGTCTCGGCCGACGGCTTCGTCACGATCGTCGACCGCCTCAAGGAGCTCATCATCACCGGCGGGTTCAACGTGTCGCCCACCGAGGTGGAGGACGCCCTCGAGGCGCATCCCGACGTGGTCGCGGCCGCGGTCGTCGGCCTGCCGCGGTCGAGCGGTGGGGAGGAGATCGCCGCCGCGATCGTGCTCCGAGAGGGTGCTGCCCTCGATGCCGGCGCGCTGCGCGACTTCTGCCGCACGAGGCTCACGCCCTACAAGGTGCCCAAGCGCATCGTCGTCGTGGACGAGCTTCCCCGCTCGCTCATCGGCAAGGTGCTGCGGCGTCAGGTGCGGGACCGGATGCTCGCCGACTGACCGGCTGGCGGCGGTTCTCGCCCGCCTCTCGCCGATCGTCGTGAAACCGGTTACAGTGTGCCGATGGCCACGATCTACGATGTCGCTCGACTCGCGCAGGTGTCGCCGGCCACCGTCTCGCGGGTGTTCAACGGCACCAGCGTCTCTGCCGCGAAGGTCGACGCGGTGCGCCGAGCCGCCGAGCAGCTGCGCTTCACGCCCAACCGGACCGCTCGCAACCTGCGAAGGCAGAGTTCCGAGGTCATCGGCCTCGTGATCCCCGACATCGAGAACCCGTACTTCACCGAGATGGCCAGAGGCGTCGAGGACGTCGCCTCGGAGGCCGGGTACTCGGTCGTGCTCTGCAACTCCGACTCGCAGCTCGAGAAGGAGGCGGCCTACCTGCAGATCGCGATCTCGGAGCACATGTCCGGAGTGATCATCGCCCCGGCATCCGAGCGCACGAGGCTCGACGGCATCCTCGACACGGGGCGCCCCGTCGTCGCCGTCGACCGACACACCGTCTACGACATCGACGGCGTCGTGATGGCCAACCGCGACGCGGGAGCGTCGGCCACCGAGGGCCTGCTCGCCGCCGGATTCCGCAGGATCGCGTACATCGGCGGACCCGAGGGGATCGACACCGCTGCGGAGCGCGCAGCGGGCTGGCGTGCGGCGCTCGCGGCCGGAGCCCCCGACGTCGACGCCGACGAGCTGCTGCGCTTCTCGACGTTCCGCGTCGACGGGGGGAGGGTCGCCATGGAGGAGCTGCTCGCGCTGCCGGAACGCCCCGATGCGGTGGTGGCCGGCAACAATCTGATCGGCGTGGGTGCGATACAGGTTCTGACGGAACACGGCCTGACGCCACCGCGGGTGGGCGTCGCGGTGATCGGCTCGCTGCCGCTCACGACGCTCTCGCCGACCGCAGTGACGGTCGTGCGACTGCCGGCCCGTGAGATGGGAGTCAGGGCCGCGCGGATGCTGCTCGAGCGCATCGGCGGAGACCGCGGGCCGTCACGCACAGTGGTGCTGCCGAGTGAGGTCCAGCCCGCCAGCGCCGGGCTGACTGTCACGCGCTGACGCGCACGCCACTCGGTCCTACTGCGACCGCCAGAATCGCGTGGCGAGATTGGTGAGCTCGGTGTCGAGGTCATCGACCTTGCCCTCGACGCGGGTCAGTCGCGTGTCGAGGGAGTCCAGCCGCACATTCACGACCTCGAAGCCGGCGCGCATCTCGCTGCGCAGGCCTCCGATCTCGCCGTGCATCTCGCTGCGCAGGCCTCCGATCTCGGCGCGCAGCACCCGATTGAACTGCGTGGTCATGAGGGTCATGCCTCCGAGCATCGCGGTGGCGAAGATGCCGATCATCGTCCAGGCCTGCGGATCGCTCAATTCCATACCCCCATTGTTCGTCGAGGGGATCAGGATGTCACCGCCTGTCGGTGCTGTATGCCGGAGTGTCCGCACATCGGGTACAACCCGGGCGCATGTCGAACGGTGCAGAAGCGATCATGAGCAACACTGCTTGCACGATGAAATCGATTTCGCGTACAGTTGCAGCACACGTG
Organism: Microbacterium sp. AC035; assembly: GCF_979258485.1. Lineage (NCBI taxonomy): Bacteria > Bacillati > Actinomycetota > Actinomycetes > Micrococcales > Microbacteriaceae > Microbacterium > Microbacterium sp. AC035. Next base: position 2,548,881 of record NZ_OZ409858.1, on the reverse strand, counting down.
CGATCAAGGAGGACGCGAGTCATGACCTACACCCTGCCGACCACGGCATCCCGACCGGCATCCGCGCCGAAGACCGCGTACCTGATCGCCTCCGGTGACCTGCGCGAGGCCGCGAACACCGGCGGCTGGCCCGTGCAGGTCGAGCTCGAAGCGGGCGTCACCGGCGTGTTCGAGGAGCTCGGCTGGACCGTCATCCGCGCCAACGACGTCGACCCCGCCACAGGGCACGGCTTCATCTCGAGCCAGCGCATGGGCCTCGAGGTCTTCAAGAACATCCCCACGGATGCTCCGCTCATCGTCGCGGAGGCCGTGTGGCAGTACTCGCACCACGTGCTCGCCGGTCTGCGTACGCACGAGGGCCCCATCCTCACCGTCGCGAACTTCGCGGGCGACTGGCCCGGCCTCGTCGGACTCCTCGGCCTGAACGCCGGCCTCACCAAGATGGACAAGCCCTACGCGACGATCTGGTCGGTCGACTTCACCGACGACTGGTTCACCGCCGGCATCAGGGAGTGGACCGAGACCGGCGCGATCACCCATGACGCCTCGCACGTGCGTCCACTGCCCGCGCTGCCCGACAGCCCCGAGAAGGCGCTGGGCGAGGCGCTCGCCGCCGACCTCCTCGCCGAGAAGGCCATCATCGGCGTCTTCGACGAGGGCTGCATGGGCATGTACAACGCGATCTTCGACGACGAGCTGCTCAACAGGACGGGCATCTACAAGGAGCGCCTCTCGCAGTCGGCTCTGTATGCCGAGATGCTCGAAGTCGGCGACGACGAGGCCGATGCCGCCTACGACTGGCTGATCGACGCCGGCATGACGTTCCGGTACGGCGAGGATGCCGAGACCGAGCTGACCCGCGAGCAGGTGCAGTGGCAGCTGAAGATGTACATCGCCGCCCTCCGCATCGCCGACGACTTCGGGCTCGACGCGGTCGGCATCCAATATCAGCAGGGACTGAAGGACCTGGTTCCGGCATCCGACCTCGCCGAGGGCATCCTGAACTCGACCGAGCGCCCGCCCGTCACCTCGCGCGATGGCTCACGGGTGCTGCACGAAGGCCGCGCGTTCCCGCACTTCAACGAGGCCGACGAGGGCGTCGCAGTCGACGCGCTGGTCACCGATCGGGTCTGGCGCGCGATGGGCCTCGTGCCCGACAACACCCTGCACGACGTGCGCTGGGGCGAGGACTTCGACGGGCAGTTCGTCTGGGTCTACGAGATCTCCGGCTCGGTGCCCGCGTCGCACCTCGGCGGGTGGCAGAACGCCGAGGGATGGCGCCAGGGCCATGTCTTCTTCCCCGCCGGCGGCGCCACGATCAACGGCGTCTCGAAGCCGGGCGAGATCGTGCTCTCGCGTGTGTTCATCGCCGACGGCATCCTGCAGGCCGACATCTTCCGGGCATCGGTCGTCGAGCTGCCCGCCGAGGAGACCCAGCGGCGCAAGGATGCGACGAACCCCGAGTGGCCGATCGCGCACGTGGTGCTGCACGGCGTCTCGCGCGACCAGTTCATGGCCCGCCACAAGGCCAACCACGCGCAGCTCGTCTACGCACCGGATGCCGAGACGGCCGACAAGGCCCTCATCGCGAAAGCGGCGATGTTCGCCGGCATGGGGATCAAGGTCAACCTGGTCGGAGACGTCGCGATCTGATCGGCTGACTCCGGCGGGTCGAGAAGGGGCGGATGCTGCGGCATCCGCCCCTTCTTCCGTTCCTTCCCGTCTGTCCACTTAAGCGCTATAGTCTGCGGCAGGTCGCGATGACGCGACCTGATTCGACAACGACGCCGAAGGAGACGATCAGTCATGAACCAGAACGTCAGGAATCACCGATTGCGAAGGGGCATCGCCGGGCTGGGTGTGCTCACCACAGCTGCTGCGGGCATTCTCGCCGGTTCGATGGGAGCCGCCGCCGAGACCCCGGAGCCGACCGATCCGAAGCTCGCCGTCTACGTCGAGGTGAACTCGAACGATTTAGCCAACGTGGCCGATTACACGCTCGCCGAGTCCGGAGACGCAGCCATCGACATGGCGATGATCTTCGCCGCCAACATCAACTACGACGGTGAGAAGGCGTACCTGCACTTCAACGAGCGCGTCACCGAGACGCTCGACGATGCCGAGACGCAGATCCGACCGGTGCAGGAGAAGGGCACGAAGGTGCTGCTCTCGGTGCTCGGCAACCACCAGGGTGCCGGGTTCGCGAACTTCACCTCGTATGCGCAGGCCGATGCGTTCGCCGCACAGCTGGCCGACGCCGTGACGACCTACGGTCTCGACGGCATCGACTTCGACGACGAGTGGACCGAGTACGGCGCGAACGGAACCCCGCAGCCGAACCCGCAGTCGTTCGGATGGCTGGCGACGGCGCTGCGCGATCGACTCGGCCCCGACAAGATCATCAGCCTGTACGCGATCGGTCCGACGTACACGACGACCGACTTCACGCTGTTCGACGCGGCCGGCGTGCTCGACTACGCCTGGAACCCGTACTACCCGACGTACGATGCACCCACGGTGAGTGGGCTCGAAGATTGGACGCGCCTCGGAGCGGCCGCGATCGACCTCTCGGCCACCAGCGCCGCGACGGCAGCCGACTTCGCGACGCGGACGGTGTCTGACGGCTACGGGGTCTATGTCGCCTACAACCTCACCGCGGCAGACCAGTCGGCGTATCTCTCGGGCATCACCGAGGCGCTGAAGGGCGAGGCGACGGAGTACCGCGCGGCGCCCCGCGACACGACACCTCCGACCGTCACGGTGAAGGATGGCTCGCGGTTCACCAAGGTCGAGGCCGACGGCATCTACCAGCGCGTGAGCTACAAGCTCTACGACGAGGGGAAGATCGACAGGCTCTCGGTCAACGGTGTCGTCAAGGACCTCTCGGACAACGCGTGGAGCGACCTGAACTTCGTGAAGCCCGGCGCGTTCGGCGCGGTCGTGGGGGCGAACACGTTGCAGGTGGTCGACGTCGCCGGCAACGTCACCGAGCTCTCGTTCGTCCTGTCGAAGTGACGACCCGCGCTCGAGGCCATCACCCGAGGTCGAAGACCTCGATCTGACGGATCGTGACCCCGGCCTCCGCCCGCACGCGGATCGCCGGGGTCACGACCCGTGACACCAGCTCGAACGGGGTGGTCCGGTCGGCCGGGAGGTCTGCGTCGTGCGTGGTCGGCGCTGCGCACCAGTTCCCGTCCGGATCGAGGACCTCCCACCGCAGGCATGACGAGGAGGCCGCGGCGATCATCGTCACGGTGACGTCGCTGACGGCGCGGGACTCGGCGAAGCGCCACCCCGCCCATTCGCCGGCTGCCAGGGTGACGCCGTCAGGCCCCGACGGATCGCCGTCGTCGAAGAGACGCCCGGCGTCTACGACGGATGCGGACGCGATCCCGTCTCCGCCGGCGGCCGTCAGGTCGCGGCGCCAGGCTGCGGCATCGGCCGGTGAGTGCTCGCCCCGCTCGAGGGCATCCGATGGGTCGGTGCCGAAGACCAGCTCGAGGTCGGCGTCGCCGACGAGAGCGCCGATGGGCAGCTCGGCCCGCGCGAGATCGACGCCGTCGAGTCGCGCGCTCTGCAGCACATGGGCAGACGGATCGCTGCGTCGAGAGCGGATGCGAAGCGACGAGCCGTCGCCGCGATCGACGCGGACGTCGTCGAAGAGGGGGGACCCGATCCTCAGCACTCCCGAGGCGAGGTCGAGCGGGTACAGCCCGAGTGCCGCCCACAGCCACCATGCGCTCATCTCGCCGTTGTCCTCGTCGCCGGGGAAACCCTGACCGATGTGCGCGCCGGCGAAGAGGCGGCCGGCCAGGTCGTTCACGATCGCTGCCGTGCGCCACGGTCGGTCGCTGAACGCGTACATGAAGGGGATGTGGTGCGCGGGCTGATTCGAGATCGCGCACATGCCCGAGCGCAGGGCGCGTGCCTCCCGCTGCTCATGGATCACCGTGCCGTAGGCCCCGCCGAATCGCTCATCGGCGGTCTCGGGTTCGGTGAAGAGGGCGTCGAGGTGCTGACCGAAGGAACCGCGGCCACCATGCAGCGCCGCGAGTCCGGTTCCGTCATGCACGGCGCCGACCGACATGCCCCAGGCGTTCGTCTCGACGTTGTCGCCGCCCCAGATGCGCGGGTCGAAGTCCGCGGCGAAGGCGCCAGTGGCGTCCTTGCCGCGGAGGAACCCGGAGTCCGCATCGAACAGCGTGCGGTACGACAGGGCCCGGTTGGCGAAGTAACGGGCGAAGGATCGGTAGCGCGCGGCATCCTGAGCTGAGTCGGCGTCGAGCTCTGCGTCGGCCGCGAGCTGCGTGGCGAATCGGCCCAGTGCGGCATCGCTCACGGCGTTCTCGATGGTCCAGCTCATGCCCTCCGGCACGTCGGAGGAGATGAATCCGGTGAAGCGTCCGCGGGCGATGCCCTTGCGGCCACGCAGCGCGTCGGGTCCTGGCTCGCAGGCATTGCGCCAGCCGCTCTCGAACGCCCCCGGGTGATCGAACTCCACTCCCCACCGTGCGGCGTCGGCGAAGATCTGGTCGCTCGACGTTCCCACCATGCTGTCGACGTATCCCGGAGCGCTCCACCGGGCCATCCATCCGCCGCGCCGGTACTGGGCGAGCTGGCCGTCGAGCAACCTGCCGGTCAGTGCAGGGTCGAGCATCGCGAGCGCGGGCCACTCGGTGCGATAGGTGTCCCAGTAGCCGTTGTTCACCACGAGCTCGCCATCGACGATCGCGGCGCTGGTGGAACGTTCACCGAACGGCTCTCGGGCCGCGAAGACGTCGGCGAACCCAGGGAGCGGCGCGTCCGCGGTTCCCGTGTTCTCGGCCGCAGTGTTCGGATAGAGGTGCATCCGGTGCAGGGCCGCGGCGATCCGACCTCGATTCTCGTCGTCGGCAAGCCGTCGATACGGCGCCTCCGCCGCGGGGAGGGGCGGGATGGTCACGCGTCCGAGCACGCGGTTCCATGATGCCGCGGACGCCGCCCGCAGCTCTTCGTAGGACACCTCTGCCGGGGCTTCGAGCGCGAGGCTGCGTCTGGCCTGATCCACCGACACGAACGAGACCGCCACTCGCACCTCGAGCGAACCGCGCCCGCCGACGCAGCCGGCGACCCGCCCCCGCCCGGCGTCGTCGAGCGGGCCACGCGGGTCCGGCTCCTCTCCGCCCTCGCCGTGCAGCACCGTGCCGACGAAGTAGCAGCGCGGAGCGTTGCCCCAGTCCTCGGTGCCCTCGGGCGTCCATCCCTCGAAGCCCCCGGCATCGGTCCAGTCGAGTCGGCCCTCGTCGGTCGGCTGATCGATCACGAAGCCGATGGCCGCGTCGGCGTCGGCTCCATGCACCCGGAAGGCGGCGGCGTGCGAGGTCGCGGTCATCTCCACGCGCAGTCCGCCGAGGTCGACGGCGTATTCATGCGGCCGTGCGCGCTCGGTTCCGGGGGTGATCCAGCGTCGACGGTCCGCACGGCCGGACGCCGGACGCCCGTCGAACGGCATGAGCTGGAGCACCGAGCGGTCGCCGATCCACGGGCTCGGTTGATGCGAGAACTGCAGTGCCTCGAGACGTCTCCCCGCGGGGTCGTCGTGGATGCTGGGGCGGTACGGCCAGCGGGTGTCCGACGCGTCGGTGGCCGGAGTGACGAACGTGAAGCCGTGCGGAACGGCGACTGCGGGGATGGTGTTGCCGCGGGAGAAGCGTGGCCCGGAGTGCGTGCCTCGCCGGGTGTCCACGCGTTCGACCGGCGGAAGCTCGGCCGCAGGGGGCAGTGCCGGCATCTCCTCGACGGTGCACTGCACGAACCCGCTGACGCGTGCGGGGAGATTCGCCTCGTTCGCCAGGGATCCGGTGCCGAATACGAGTTCGACGGTGACAGGCGTGTTCGACCTCGACCGCAGCGGGGCGAGCGACACGGTGTCGGCGTTCCACTGCTCCGGCAGGCTCCAGCGTGCCGCGAACTGGGCATCAGGGGTGACGGCGAAGTCGTACCGATCACGCACGGCGGCCATCTCGCCGAGCCTGGAGCCATCGGCGCTGCGCGCATCGACCGTCACCGCGAGCGCCGCATGCGGGGCGAGGGTCGCCTCGCTGCCGTCGGCGTAGAACGCCCAGTGCAGCACGGTGTCGGGCGTGACGGGGATGCTCTCGAGTCCGGGGACATCGATCCGCTGTTCGCCCGCCGAGGGGTCGAACGCGAAGGCGAAGACCTGGCCGGCGATCACGCCCGCCCGAGGGCGGGACGATGGAGGATCGGCCGGCCCGTCGGCGGGCGCGAGGTGCACGGTGCTCACCCCTTGACCGCGCCCTCCTGCACGCCCTTGAAGAAGAACCGCTGCGTGAACGAGAACATGATGACGATCGGCACGAGAGCGATCATGGTGCCGGCCGCGATCAGACGAGGATCGACCGAGAAGCTGCTGTTCAGATAGGCCATGCCGACGGTCAGGGTGTACTTCGACGGGTCGGAGAGCACGATGAGCGGCCAGAGGTAGTCGTCCCAGGCGCCGATGAAGGCGAAGATCGCGACCACCGAGACCATGCCGCGGATGTTGGGCCACACGATGTGGCGGATGCGCTGCCAGGTGGTGGCGCCGTCGACCGTCGCAGCATCCAGCACATCCTTCGGGATCATCCGGCAGGCGGTGGCGACGAGCAGTACGTTCATGGCGCTGATCGCACCGGGCAGGAACACGCCCCACAGGGTGTCGGCGAGTCCCAGGGCGCGGATCGTGAGGAAGTTGCTGGTCACGGTGACCTCGCCGGGGAAGAGCAGGGTCGAGAGCAGGATGGCCATCACGATCCACTTGTCGCGGAACCGCATGCATCCGAGGGCGTAACCCGCGAACGTCGCGAGGATCACGTTGCTGAGCACCGTGCCGACCGACACGAGCAGCGAGTGCCAGGCGTAGAGGTAGACCGGCACGATCTCGGCGACCGTGACGTAGTTCTCCAGGGTCGGCTCGCGGGGGATCAGGTTCGGCGGGAACGAGTAGATGTTCTCCTGCGGGCCCTTGAACGAGGTCGAGAGCTGCCACAGGAACGGACCGATGACGATCACCAGCACGAACAGCAGGAGCGCGTAGCGGCCGATGAGCCCGCCGAGCGTCGGCTTGCTGAAGTCGCCGGAGCCTCGGCGGCGGAAGATGGGTTCGCGCGTGGGCGTCGCCGGGCGATCGTCGGGTCGACGGTCGTCGTCGATGCGCGGCGGAGTGAGGGTGCTCATGCGGAGACCTTCGCCTTCTTCTCGCGATTCATGAACGCGATCGCGGCCAGCGGGATGAGGGTGAGGAGGAACAGCGCGACGCTGATCGCCGAGGCGTAGCCGATGTTGCCGTTCAGGCCGGAGCCGACCTGACGGATCAGCATCACCAGCGACATGTCGTAGCCTCCGGGCCCGCCCGTGCTCTTGGAGAGCACATCGAGCTCGGCGAACACCCTCATCGCCGACACCGCTATGAGCACCGCGATGAGGAGCATGGCGCCACGCACCGAGGGGATCGTCACGGACAGGAAGCGACGGAACGAGCCCGCACCGTCGAGCATCGCCGCCTCGTGCAGCTCCTTGCCGACGTTGCCGAGGGCGGCGAGGTACACGACCATGTAGTAGCCGAGGCCCTTCCAGACCGTGAGCAGGATCGCGCAGCCGAGCAGCAGCCAGCGATCGACGAGGAAGGCCATGGGCTTGTCGACGAGTCCGAGGAACTCGAGCGTCTGGTTGATGATGCCGCGGCTGTCGAACAGCCAGGTCCAGATGAGTGCGACCACGACCACCGAGGCGATGACGGGGAAGTAGAAGGTGGTGCGGAAGAACGCGATACCCGGCAGCTTCTTCTGCACGAGCAGCGCCAGCAGCAGCGGGAGGATCGTCAGCAGAGGCACGCAGACCACCACGTAGATGATGCACGTGGTGAGGGCGTTCCAGAACATCTCATCGCCGAACATCCGCTCGTAGTTCGCCCCGCCGACGAACTCGGGTGTGCGCAGGGGGCGCGCGTCGGTGAAGCTCAGGAAGACGGTGTTGAGGAACGGCCAGAGCGCGAACACCAGCACCCAGATGACGGCGGGGCCGAGGAGAAGCCACGGCGTGAACCACCGGTGCGACGTGATGGTCTTCCGCCCTCTCCGGCTTCCGCTCCGGATGCTGGTGTCCGCGCTCATGCTCACTGGTCCACGCGGTTCGCGTTGGCGTACTCGACGATCTTGTCGAGCTGCTCCTGCGCGTCGGCCTCGCCGTTGACGGCGAGCGCGATCTGCTGGGTCATGTAGGTCGCCATGTCGGAGGTCCACTGGAACGGGATGGCCTTGGCGTCCTGCATGGCGGTGAACACGGTGTCGATGGCGGTGAGCTGCTTCTCGTCGGTGATCGTCGATGAGATGTTCTCGACGACGGCGTCACCTCCGGAGGACGTGCCGGGGGCCGTGCCGACGGCGAGCGACGAGAACGCGACCTGGTTCTCCTCGTTCGTCGCGAACTCGGCGAACGCGAGCGCGGCCTCCTTGTTGTCCGAGTCGGCCGAGATGTTGAGCCCCTGCACGTAGAGCGGCGGGATGCCGAGTCGCTGGGTGGCGACGGTGTTCTCGAGCAGTGCGGGTGCATCCTTGGCGAGGTCGGTGGTGAATCCCGTGCCGCCGGTGGTGAACGCAACCTTCTCCTGGATGTAGGCCTCGGCGTTTCCGCCGTAGTCGCCGGTCAGGGCCTCGGCGGGCATCGCTCCGGCCGCGTAGGCGTCGGCATACTTCTCGATGATCGCTGCGGCTTCGTCGGTGTTGAAGTCGAACTCGCCCTCATCGTTGATGACCTCCATGCCCGCCGACGTGAACGTGTCGAGCGCGGGGATCGACGACAGCAGCTGCACCTTGCCGCCGGACTCGGTGGCGACGTCCTTCGCGAGGGTCAGCAGCTCGTCGACGGTCGTGGGAAGGTTCTCCTCCGTGACGCCGAACGGGGCGAGCTGAGCGAGGTTCCACCACGAGGCGTCGCTCGAGAGGTACCACGGCAGGCCGTAGGTGCCCTCGACGCCGGGGTACTGGCTGTAGGCGTCCCACGCTCCGGCGTTGTATCCCGACTTCAGATCCGGATCGGCCGTCTCGAGGTCGACCAGCTTGCCGGCCGCGACGAGCGGATAGGCGATGTCCGGCGGCAGGTTCAGCACGTCCGGCAGGGTGTCCGCATTCGCCTGGCTCAGGATCTTCTCCTGGTAGCCGTCGCCCGGCTGGTCGAGCCACTCGACGGTGACATCGGGGTGCTCCTTCTCGAACGCGTCGATCAGGTCTTCGAAGTAGGGGGTGAACTTCTCGTTCTTCAGCGACCAGGTCTGGAACTGGATGGTTCCGCTCAGCTCGCCGGAGGTGTCGATCGGACCGGCGGCACCCGATGTGGCGCCCCCTCCGGTGCAGCCGGCGAGCGCCATGGCGCCGATCGTGAATGTTGCCAGAGCGACAATGCGTGCGGGAACTTTCATCGTGCTTCTTCCTCGAGGCGGGCGATTGGCGGTGTCCACTGAGCGGACTACAACGCTTTAGCAGATGAAACCATCGGATGCGGTCTCTGTCAAGGTATCGACGCTCGACCCGTGGACAAGTCGCGGTATTCCGGGTGGCGGCGTGTTGCTCAAGCGTTATAGTGGTGCGACATGTCCTCGTCGGAGGGCTCTGTCGGAAAGGTCCGGACACATGACGCAGCGCCGCGCTCTCGATGCTCGCCTGAGATTCGGGGCGAACTACACGCCGTCGAAGGACTGGATGCACTCCTGGCTCGACTTCACCCCCGATGACGTGCGGCGCGACTTCGCGGCGCTCGCCGAGCTCGGGCTCGATCACGTCAGGGTGTTCCCTCTGTGGACGGTGCTGCAGCCGAACCGCACGCTCATCCGCACGAAGGCGATCGACGATGTCCGCGCCATGATCGACATCGCGGCAGAGTTCGACCTCGACGCCAGCGTCGACGTGATCCAAGGACACCTCTCGAGCTTCGACTTCGTGCCGTCCTGGCTCTACACCTGGCACGACCGCAACATGTTCACCGATCCGAAGGCGCTCAGCGGCCAGGTCGACCTCGTGCAGACGCTCGCCGGCGCCCTGCGCGACACCCCGAACTTCCTCGGTCTGACGCTGGGCAACGAGACGAATCAGTTCTCGGCGCACACCCATCCTTCTCCGTGGCCGGTCACGACCGACGAGGCAGGGCACTGGATCGAGTCGCTGCTCGCCGCGGCGGAGGGAGCAGCCCCCGGTCTCTCGCACGTCCACAGCGAATACGACGCGGTCTGGTACATGGACGGGCACGGATTCACCCCCGCGCATGCCTCCCGCCTGGGAGAGATGACCACGATCCACTCGTGGATCTTCAACGGCACCGCGCAGCGCTACGGCGGCCGGTCGGTCGCCGCGGACCGGCACGCCGAGTACCTCATCGAGCTGTCCCGCGCCTTCGCGACCGATCTGGACCGGCCGGTGTGGCTGCAGGAGGTGGGTGCGCCGTCGAACTGCCTCGACGAGAGCGAGATGCCCGGCTTCCTCGAGGCGACCCTGCGATCGGCGGTGCGCACCGAGAACCTCTGGGGTGTGACCTGGTGGTGCTCGCACGACGTGAGCCGGGATCTCGGCGACTTCCCCGAGCTGGAGTACTCGCTCGGCCTGATCGATCAGAGCGGCGCCGCCAAGCCCATCGGCCGTCGGTTCGCCGAGCTGATCCCGGAACTCCGCGAGCGCACCGCGGCGCCCGAGCGCGAGACGGCGATCGTGATCGAGGTCGACGAGCGCGAGGTGCCGGTGAGCCGGGCGGCTCTCAGCCCCGGCGGCGCGGTGTTCCAGGCCTGGGTGGATGCCTGCGGGGACGGCCTCGATCCCGCGTTCGTGACCTCGCACACGGCTCGCGACGACTCGGCGCTCGCCGCGCGCGGCATCCGTCGACTCATCCGTCCTGATCTGTCGACGAGCGGTGTCGACCCCTACGGCTCCGTCAACACCGTCGTCGGCGGCTGAAGACGTCGTCACAGGACGACGGGAACCGTCGTCAGGATGCTGCTGCCGGCGGAGCAGTGCTCTCGCGGGCGGTGAGGGTGGGTGTGGGGCCCTGCGCGCTGGGCAGGTTGATCCCGGCGACGATCTGCTGCAGCAGCAGCGTCGCGGCCTGCTCGCCGAGCTCGAACGTGTCGCGGGTCATCGCGGTGATCGACGGATTGATCAGGCCGGCGATCACCGAGTCGTCGAAGGAGGCGATCGAGACGTCGCGGGGCACCGCGCGGCCCATCTCCTGAGCGACGCGCAGGCCGGCGACGGCCATCACGTCGTTGTCGTAGACGATCGCCGTCGGGCGCAGGCGACCCGAGAGCTGGGAGCGTGTGACGGCTGATGCCCTGGCGGGGGAGAAGTCCGTGGTGATCACCTCGCCCGAGATGCCGTCGGCCGCCATGCGGTCGAGCACCTCGGCGCGCAGTCGGGTGTGCTCGAGTTCGGCGGGACCCGCGACGTAGGCGATGCGCGTGTGGCCCAGGGCGGCGAGGTAGGAGAACAGCGTCTCGGCCACCTCGTCGTCGGCGATCCAGACACTGGGCACCGCACCCTCGGGCGACGGCTTCGACCCGATCAGCACTGCCCGGGCGTCGAGTGCCGCGATGCGATCGCTGCGAGGGTCGTCGTCACGAGGGTCGATCATGATGATGCCGTCGACCTGGTTCGACGACCGCCACTGACGGTGCACCTCCATCTCTTCCGCGATGTCGCTGACCAGGCGCAGCTGGAGGCTCACCTTGCTCTCGGAGAGCCGTGACTCGATGCCGGCGATGAGATCGGTGAAGAAGGCCTCGGATCCGAGCGAGCGGGCGGGGCGTGCGAGCGCGAAGCCGACCGTGTTGGCCCGAGCGCCGACCAGCGCCCGCGCGGCCGAGCTCGGCTGCCAGTGGTTCTCCTCGACGATCGCGAGGATCCGCTGGCGGGTCTCGTCGCTCACGCCGGGGCGCCCGTTGAGTGCGAATGACACGGCACCGGGCGAGACTCCGGCCATACGCGCGATGTCCGCGATGGTGACGCGTTTGCCCGAGGTCATGCGCTCACACTACTTGATCGGTTTAGCCGCTCGGAAGCCGCCGGACACGGTTCGCGCCGGATCTACTAGATCGCTTTAGTAAATCCGATAGCATTGTCGGCAACCGCCCGACTCTGGGCGCGAGTCAGTCCCCCTCTCACCGTCGAGCCCGGAGAATCAGACCATGCATGACGACACCTCGCTCACCGTCGGACGCGTCAAGCGGGTGCTCGACGAGCGCATCCGCCCGGCAGTCCACTCCGCCTCCGTGCCTCTCACCGTCGAGGTCAACGAGATCCCCGGTGAGCCGATCAGCCCCGCCGACGGGCTCGCTCTCGACTTCGCCCCGGCATCCGTGCCGAGCATGTGGGGCCCTGCCTGGTCGACGACCTGGTTCAAGCTCACCGGTCGCGTGCCCGCCGAATGGTCCGGCCGTCGCGTCGAGGCCGTCATCGACCTCGGATTCGACATCAACATGCCGGGGTTCCAGTGCGAGGCGCTCGTGTACCGGCCTGACGGCAGCCCGGTCAAGAGCATCAACCCGCGCAACCAGTGGCTGCCGATCACCGAGGACGCGGACGGGGACGAGCCGGTAGAGCTCTATCTCGAAGCGGCAGCCAACCCGGTGCTGCTCGACTACCACCCCTTCCTGCCCACGCAGGAGGGCGACGTCCGCACGTCCTCGCGCGAGCCGCTCTACCGCACCCGCCGCATCGACCTCGCCGTCTTCGAGCAGGAGGTCTTCGAGCTGTCCCTCGACCTCGAGGTGCTGTTCGAACTCCAGGCAGAGCTGCCGGCGACGTCGCCCCGACGCATGCAGATCCTGCAGGCCATGGACGACGCCCTCGACGTGCTCGATCTGCAGCGCATCGTCGAGACCGCCTCCGATGCCAGAGCCCGACTCGCACCCGCGCTCGCGGCGCCGGCCGAGGCCAGCGCGCACCGCATCTCGGCGATCGGGCACGCGCACATCGACTCCGCCTGGCTATGGCCGGTGCGCGAGACCATCCGCAAGGTCGCCCGCACCACGTCGTCGATGACGACGCTGATCGACGAGCAGCCGGACTTCCTCTACGGCATGTCGAGCGCGCAGCAGTACGCGTGGTTGCAGGAGCACCGCCCCGAGGTCTACTCGCGCGTCAAGGCGGCCGTCGCGGCCGGGCGCTTCCTGCCGCTCGGCGGCATGTGGGTCGAGTCCGACACCGTGATGCCCTCTGGCGAGTCGCTCGTGCGCCAGTTCTCGTACGGACAGCGCTTCTTCGAGCGAGAGTTCGGCATCCGGTCGAAGGGCGTCTGGCTGCCCGACAGCTTCGGCTACTCGCCCGCCCTCCCGCAGCTCATGCGCCGCGCCGGGTTCGAGTGGTTCTTCACGCAGAAGATCTCGTGGAACCAGCAGAACGTCTTCCCGCACCACTCCTTCCTCTGGGAGGGGATCGACGGGTCGCAGGTCTTCACTCATTTCCCGTCGATGGACACCTACAACTCGCAGCTGAGCGGCATGGAGGTCGCCAAGGCCTCGCGTCAGTTCAAGGAGAACCGGGTGACCTCGCGGTCGATCGCTCCGGTGGGCTGGGGCGACGGCGGCGGCGGAACCACCCGCGAGATGACCGGCAAGGCGAAGCGCCTCGAGAACCTCGAGGGCAGCGCGCGCGTCGTCTGGGAGCACCCCGACGACTTCTTCGACGCTGCCCGCGCCGAGCTGCCGAACCCGGCCGTGTGGGTGGGCGAGCTCTACCTCGAGCTCCACCGCGGCACCCTCACCAGCCAGCACGCCACGAAGGCGCTGCACCGCTGGGCCGAGCATGCGCTCGTCGAGGCCGAGCTGTGGGCCGCGACGGATGCCGTGCGCACCGGCGCCGCATACCCGCAGGCCGAGTTCGACCGCCTGTGGGAGACCGTGCTGCTGCACGAGTTCCACGACATCCTGCCGGGCACGTCGATCGCGTGGGTGCACCGTGAGGCCGTCGAGGTGCTCTCGAACGTGCTGTCCGACGCGCGTGACATCGCCGATGCCGCCCGCCGCTCGCTGGCGGGCGAGGGAGACCGCGAGCTGCGCTTCGTGCCGACCTCCGTCGGCGTCGGCGACGGCCGGGCGCTCGGCGCCGGCTTCGTCGAGGCGTCGGCCGCGGCATCCGTCCTGCTCTCCGGCGAAGACGGCGGATGGCGCCTCGAGAACGAGATGGTCTCCGTGCTGATCTCCGCCGAGGGTCTCATCGTCTCGGCGGTCGACAAGGCGTCGGGTCGCGAGGCGGTGCCTGAGGGGCGCGCGGCGAACCTGTTCCAGCTGCACCAGGACTTCCCCAACATGTGGGACGCCTGGGACATCGACAAGTACTACCGCAACAGCGTCGACGACCTCACCGCGGTCGACTCGATCTCGGCATCCGTCGTCGACGGCACCGCCTCGGTCGAGGTGACGCGCTCGTTCTCCGAGTCGACGATCGTGCAGACGATCACCCTCGCGCCGGGTTCACGCACCGTGGTGCTGCGCAACGACATCGACTGGCACGAGACCGAGAAGCTCCTCAAGCTCGCGTTCCCTCTCGACATCCAGGCCACGCACACCGAGGCCGAGACGCAGTTCGGCTATCAGTCACGCGTGACGCACACGAACACGAGCTGGGAGGCGGCGAAGTTCGAGACCTCGATGCACCGCTTCGTGCTGGTGCGCGAGCAGGACTTCGGTGTCGCGCTCGTCAACGACTCGATCTACGGCTACGACACCTCGAGGGACGTGTCGGATGATGCCGTGACGACCACGGTGCGACTCTCGCTGCTGCGGGCGCCGCGGTTCCCCGACCCCGACACCGACCACGGCCCCCACCAGATCGAGGTGGGCTTCGTGGTCGGCGCGGATGCCGCGATCGCCACCGCCGAAGGCATCCGGCTCAACTCGCTGCCGACGCTGGTGCGCGGCGCTCGCGAGGTCGCACCGCTCGTGACCGTCGACGGCGAGGGCATCGTGATCTCGGGTGTGAAGCTCGCCGACGACGGGTCGGGCGACGTGATCGTGCGCCTCTACGAGGCGCTCGGGCGTCGTGCGGTCGGGTCGCTGGATGTCGGCTTCGAGCACCAGGAGATCCGCGAGGTCTCCCTGATCGAGGACGCGCTGGACGACGGCCGCGTGGGCGGAGAGCTGCGTCTGCGGCCGTTCGAGGTGCGCACGCTGCGCATCGTGCGCTGAGGAGTCGGCATGGGCGCACGCTGAGTCGGCCATTGTGGCCGCAGCCTCACGGGAGGACGATGGGCGGATGGCGACCGTCGACGACGTCCGTGAGATCGCTCTCGCGCTGCCCGGTGTGACCGAGCGCGTAGGCGGTCACACGGGCGAGCCGTCCTGGCGGCTGCCGAGCG
This sequence comes from Microbacterium sp. AC035, assembly GCF_979258485.1. Lineage (NCBI taxonomy): Bacteria > Bacillati > Actinomycetota > Actinomycetes > Micrococcales > Microbacteriaceae > Microbacterium > Microbacterium sp. AC035. The sequence goes on along the minus strand of NZ_OZ409858.1, from coordinate 2,533,509 downwards.
GGCAGATCGCCTGGGTGCGCGGGCCGAGCAAGGTCGACCTGCGGCAGCTCGCCGATCTCGGACTCGAGTGGCCCGACGGACCGGTGCTGGGCGTGCGCGTCGCGAGCCTCGAAGAGAAGACGGCGCTTCTCGCCGCAGAGCCCGAGGGGCTGTTCTCGATTCCGCACTTCGACGGGTACCCGGGCCTGCTCGTGCAGCTCGACGTGGTGGATCGAGACCGGCTGGCCGAGATCATCGCGGATGCGTGGCTCGTGCGCGCCCCGGTGCTCGTCGCGAAGCAGTGGCTCGCCGAGCGCGGCCTCGACTGATCAGGCCGCGGTCAGGAACGGTCGCGAGGCGTCGAGGAAGGCGCGAGGATCATCCGCCCACAGCCGGATGCGATCGACCTGATGCGTCCCGCCCTTCGGCGCGAGACCGGGAAGTCGGATCGCGACCGGGCGTTCGAGCTCGATCTCGATGTTGGTCTCGTCCTGCATCCGCTCGGCGTACTCCGAACCGATGACCCGCGGCTGCTTGGGCTCGTCGACCCGTCGGCTGATCGCGATCGACGCGATGTCGGACCAGCCGACCGGCACGTCGAGCTCGAGTCCGCTGCGCACGCGCACGCCGTCAGGCCCCACGGCGTGCGGCCGCATGAGCATCGCGCACAGGAGGCCGACCATCCAGGTGACACCCCAGATCCCGAGCACCAGCAGAGGGATGCGCACGGCGGGCCACTGATGCACGATGAGGTCGAGGATCGGGATCTCCACCGCGGAGAGACCGATGAAGATGAACAGCACCGTGAGCACGGGGCGGTGATAGCCGATCCCCGTACCGCCCTTCGGGACTGCGGGGCGGCGGGCGATCGCCCGCGCGATGCTCGAGTAGACGCGAAGCTCGGCGACCCATGCGCGATGGAGGAAGTCGAGTGTGCGCGCGATCGGGGTCGGGGTGGGAGCGGTCGAGTGCAGCTGCTCGGTCATGGCGTGTCCTCGGGGGTGGTGGTCGCGCGCGCGTCTTCAGGGGCGGAGGTTGCCGCGGTGGTCACGAGGTGTTCGAGGTGTGCGGCGACGGCCGACAGGCCTCGCTCGACGGCCGCGCGGTCGGAGGGTTCGATCGCCGACAGCAGAGTCTCGTTGAGCTGCGTGTGCTCCTCCTGCATCCGCGCCATCGTCTCGGTGGCCGTGTCGGTGAGCTCGACCAGAACGGCGCGTCGATCGGTCGGGTGCGGAGTGCGGCGGACATGCCCCGACTTCTCGAGCGCATCGACGAGGCCGGTGATGTTGCGAGGGCTGACTTCGCAGAGCTGCGCGAGAGCCTGCTGGGTCGACGGGCCGGCATGCTGCAGGACCCACAGCAGGTGCACGCGGGCAGTCGTGAGGCCGGTGCCGTCGAAGGCGCGGGCCATGTCCCTCTGGAAGAGGTCGGCGATCTGCAGCAGGCGGTCGACGAAGAGCGGTTCCATAATTGTGATGCTACTACATTGTTACCTTACTTCACTAGTTGGGGGTCCCTCGCTGCCGGGGTGGACCCTTTCTGCGTTGTATTGGGAGATTGGAATATGGCGTTGAACTGGGGTAAATAGGGGTGATTTCGGGTCTCGAATGTCGGTGGCACTCGGTTGACTAGGGGGTATGAACAGCACCGCGGAGCTTCTGGATCGGGTCATCGCCGACCTCGATGCGGTGCTGTCCGACGACGGGCTCGCGGGGTTGTCGGATGCGGAGCGGGTCACGGTCCTGCAGGGTGCGGGGGCGGCGTTCCGACGGGTCGAGGCCGTGATCGTGGAGACCGTAGCGACGGGGGGTGTGGGTGACTTTCCGCATTCGGCGGGATGCCGGGGGATGAATGAGCTGCTGCAACGCACAGTGGGCGTCGATGTGCGAGGCGCGACCCGGGTCGACAAAGTGGTCGACCTCGTGCGGCGGCCGATGAGTCTGGCGGGCGAGAGGATGCCGGCGCGGTGGTCGGAGATGCGGCTGGCCCTGCTCGACGGGGTAGTCGGCGTCGCGGGGTTCTTGGCGGCGACGGGGCCGATCGAGAAGGTCTGGGATCGCCTCACGGTCGATCAGCGGTTGGCGGCGGATGTCGCGTTGGCGGGGTGTGCACGCGGTCACGGCCTCGACGCGGGACCCGACGAAGACCCGAGCGTTGACGAAGATCCGCATGCTGACGAAGACCCGAGTGCTGACGAGGATGTGGCCGGTCCGTCACCGACCACGCAGGATCTGAAGGCCCTGGCGGAGGATCTCGCATCGATGTTCGACCCCGATGGTGAAGAGCCGAAGGACGAGGATGCGCGGCGTCGTCGGGGGATCATGATCGGCCAGTTGAAAGACGGCATGCACGCGATCCGCGGATACCTGACCCCGGATGCCGCTGCCCAGTTGCAGCTCATCATGGACGCGATCCTCAATCCCAAGGGCGAGGGGCCGCCGATGCCCGGCGTGTTCTTCACACCGAGCGGGGGCACCGATGCCGACACCGATTCTCCGGATACCGAGTCTCGCGACACCGACTTTTCGCGCGCTGGGGCTGGCGCAGACATGGCGGCCGATCCGGAGGAGCCTGATCCGTTCAACTCCGATCCGCGGTGCGTGCTCGATGACCGCACCGCGGCGCAGAAGCGCCACGACGCCCTGACGGCAGCGCTCGGAATCGCTGCCCGGCACAAGGACATGCCCACCCTCGGCGGCGCATCGCCCGTCCTTGTCGTCAAAGTCGACGCGAAAGACCTCGCGGCCCACGCCACGGGCGCCGCCTTCGGAGGCACTGCCTCCGAAGCGAGTGGCAATGGAGGGTGGGCGACGATCCCGGGCTCCGGTGCCCACGTCCCGGTGTCCGTCGCGGCGCAGGTCGCGTGCTCCGGAGCGATCCAGCGCGTGCTCATGGATGAGGGCCGGATCATCGGCATCACGACCACCGACCGGATCTTCACCGTGCATCAACGCCGCGCGATCATCGCCCGCGACAAGGAATGCCTGATCCCCGGATGCCACGTCCCCGCGTCATGGTGCGAGATCCACCACGTCACCGAACACTCACGCGGCGGACCGACCCACACGGACAACGGTGTGCCGTTGTGCTGGTGGCATCACCGATCCCTCGGCACCTCGGGGTGGGAGATCCGAATGAACGCCGGCCTTCCCCAGGTGCGGGGACCGGCATGGTGGGACCCCGACCAGCGATGGCGCACACCACGACTCAGCCTGCCGGCACCCTCTCGGGTTCCCCGCACCTTGCTTCGCGTCTGAGCACGCCCGGGTGAAGACGACGCACGCCCGGATGGGGCCGACGCGCACCCGGTCGGGAACGACGCACACCCAGGCGGGGTCAGGCCGGGTCGAGCCTCAGCACCTCAGGCGACTCGCCGCCGGTGACCTCATCGGCGACCCGGATGCTACGCGCGAGGTCGTCGAGGGCGCCGTCGAGTGTGCCGAAGCGCTCGCGGTCACTGCACATCGCGGTCAGCGTCACCAGGTGCGTGCCGGTGTCCCAGGTGTACGTGACGAACGGCGGAGACGCGGGTGATGGCGGCATCGCCACGACGAGCTTCCCGCCCGCACCCAACCACCGACTCGAGAACGACACCGTGTCGTCGTAGTCCATCGGCATCGAGGCGCGAGCCACCCGCACCTGAGGGGTCAGCGCCTGCACGGTCGCCATCGCGACGACCAGCTCCGGATCGGCCTTCCATGTCCACACGAGCACACGGCCGTCCGCCCGGCGCATCAGCATCGGGGCCGCCTGGCTCATCGCCCACGCACCGATCCGCGAACCGGGGCGTTCCGTGACGCCGATCGCCGAGTTCACCTGCCCCAGCAGCATCCTGATGGCCGCCTTGCGGTGCCGTCGCCCCTTCCAGCCGAGCGAATCGGTGACGGGGATCCACATCCGGGGGTCGGCGTCGGCAGTCAGTCGCATTCCTCCACGCTAGGGGGTGAGGCTGAGGGATGCCGGTATGCCTCAGCGGTCGGATCAGGCCCCTCGGGTAGAGTGGCGAGCGCCCGATCGGGCTCTTTGACCGCCGTACCGTAAGGCAGAATGTCCTCCTCTACCTCCGATCCGACGAGCGCTCCCGACGTCGCCCCCGACTCCGGGCAGCGTCCGCTTCGCATCCTGATCGGATGCGACACCTTCGCCCCCGACATCAACGGTGCCGCCCGCTTCGCCGAGCGCCTCGCCGCCGGCCTCGTGCAGCGCGGCCATGACGTGCATGTCGTCGCCCCGAACCTGGTCTACCGCCGTGCCGCGCCGCGGACGGAGGTCATCGAGGGCGAGCCGATGACCCTGCACCGACTGCCCTCGGTGCGCTGGGCTCCGCACGACTGGCTGCGGTTCGTGTGGCCGTGGCGCGTGAAGCACTACGCCCGCAAGATCTTCGACACCGTGCAGCCCGACGTCGTGCACATCCAGTCGCACATCGTGATCGGTCGGGGGCTCGCCCGCATCGCGCACGAGCGCGGCATCCCGGTGATCGCCACGAACCACGTGATGGCCGAGAACATCCTCGACCACACGACGATGCCCAAGTTCGTCGACGACCTCGTGCTGCGCTGGGCATGGGGCGACGCGAAGCGCACCTTCGCCCTGACGCGCGCGATCACCACACCGACGCGTCGCGCCGCCGACTTCCTCGAGCGAACCGTCGCCGTCGAGAACGTGATCCCGGTCAGCTGCGGCATCGATCGCACGCAGTACACCCCCGTGATCGCCCCTCGCGAGAAGAACCGCATCATCTTCGTCGGACGTCTGACTGCGGAGAAGCAGGTCGAGGTCATCCTCGAGGCGATCACGAAGCTCGATCCGGCGCTCGAGGCGACCTTCGACATCGTCGGCGGTGGCGACCAGCGCAAGCAGCTCGAGAATCTCTCGCACCAGCTCGGCCTCGCCGATCGGGTGACGTTCCACGGCCGCACGAGCGACGAGGAGCTTCGTGCGCTGCTGTCGCGCGCCTCCGTCTTCACGATCGCCTCGATCGCCGAGCTGCAGTCGATCGCGACCATGGAGGCCATGGCCTCGGCGCTGCCGATCGTCGCCGCGGATGCCGTCGCGCTGCCGCACCTCGTGCACGACGGCGAGAACGGCTTTCTGTTCGAGCCCGGCAACGCGGATGTCCTCGCCGAGCGGCTGACCGACGTGCTCACCGCATCGCCGGGAGAGTATGCGCGGATGCAGCAGGCATCGCTCGACGGCGTCGCGATCCACGACATCAACCGCACACTCGACACGTTCGAGGCGCTGTATCGCGACGAGCCGCTTCCCGAGTGACGACGCGCGTCATGCACATCGTCTTCTTCGGGGATCAGCACCTGGACTCCCTCGGCGGAGCCCAGGTGTCGATGCGGCTGCAGCGGGAGTTCCTGGAGCGCGCCGGCCACACGGTCACCGTCGTCGCACCGACGATGCACGGAACCCGCGCCCCGCGGATCGCCCACCCGTCGAACGTCGAGCTGCCGTCCGTGCCGATCACCGCCGACCGCGAGTACTCGATGAGCTGGCCCGGACGCGCCACGGACCGTGCGCTCGACCGTGCGATGACGCACCGTCCGCCGGTCGACCTGGTGCATGTGCAGGCCGACTTCTGGGGCGCCTTCATCGGCCACCGGTATGCGGCCCGCCACGGCATCCCCGTCGTGCACACCATGCACAACCGCGTCGATGTCGGAATCGCCGCGGTCACCCCGCTGCATGGACCGGTTCTCTCGGTGTTGAACGTCTGGCGGCGCCGTGCGCTCGCGGGGGCGGTGCCGACGATCGGCGGCAGTGACGGCTGGGCGTTCCTGCGCGGGATCGCCGGCGGTGCCTCGGCGGTGACCGCGCCCTCCACCCACTTCGCGCGGCGCCTCGAAGAGCATGGCGTGTTCAGTCCCGTCGATGTGGTCTGGAACGGCATCGACGACGACATCCGCGACGCGACGCTCGCCGCTGCACCCGGCGAGCGTGAACCGGGGCGGCCCCGTTTCGTCTGGCTCGGACGCATGAGCCCCGAGAAGCGGCTGCTTCCGTTCCTCGAGGCCTTCGTCGAATCCGGCATCGACGCCGATCTCGAGATCATCGGCGGAGGCGCCCAGCGAGCCGCGGCCGAGAAGGTCGTGGCGGGGCTTCCGCACGTGCGGTTCGCCGGCACGCTCAGCTATCCCGACACGCTGGCGCGAATCGCCGCCGCTGACGCGCTCGTGCAGACGTCGATCGGCTTCGAGACGCAGGGGATGACGCCGTTCGAGGCGGCGACCCTCGGCACGCCGTCGGTGATCAGCGACCCCGACATCGCCGCGGAACTGGGAGGCGGTCTCTGGGCTGTCCCGGGCGCGTCAGGCACCGAGGACCAGCGACGGGCGGGTCTCGTCGAGTCCCTGCGCCGCGCGGCATCCGACATCGCTGCCGGCGTCGCACCTCAGCCCATGCGCGAAGTCTCGGAGTCGTTCCGTCAGTCGTCGCGCACCACCGCGATGATCGAGGTCTACGAGCGCGTGCTCGCGGCTGAGTCTCGCGCTCAGAACCCGAAGTAGTAGAACAGGTTCGACACCCACGAGATGAGGGTCCCGACGACGGTGCTGCCGCCGACGCCGATCGCGATCGCCGCGAGCAGGTGGGGTGCCGGGCGCCGAACCGCGATGAGGCCGAGCACCAGACCGGCACCTGCACCGGCCAGCACGATGAGATTCACGAAGTTCGACAGCAGCTCGACGAACTGGTAGCCGACGCTCATGTACATGAACGGGGTGACGATCTGGAAGAAGAGCCCCACGGCCGCGGCGCTCACTGCCACGATCAACGCGGTGCGACCGAGGCTTCCCGGCCGCGGTGCTGTCTGACCTGATGGGGACGGCGGCGTCGCGACTCCGTAGGGCTGGCCCGGTTGTGCGTAGGGCTGGCCGGGTTGCGTGTGCGGCTGACCCGGGTACGTATACGGCTGGTCGGGTTGCGCGTAGGGCTGGCCGTGTTGCGCGGGCGGCGGGGCCTGGTGCGTGGCCGGCTGGGGCTGCGCAGGGTATGGCTGGCTCGGAGAGGGATGCGGGGCCTGTCCGCCATCCCGAGGCTGACCCGAATCCTGGGGGCCGTCTGGGTTCTGCTGCTGGTCGCTCATCGATTCTCCGGACGGTCAGAAGGGAAGCGCGTAGAAGAGATTCGACACCCACGAGATGACGATCCCGACGAGCTCCGATGCGGTGATTCCGATCGCGATGCCCGCGAGGATCTGCGGCCCCGGTCGTCGCACCGACATCAGGCCGAGGATGAGTCCGACGACGGCGACGACCAGCACGAGTCCGTTGCCGATCGCTGAGAACGCGCCGATGGCGGAGGGGTCGCCCGTCATCCGGAACATCAGAGGGTACGACAGCGTGACGACAAGCCCGATCGCGAGCGAGACCAGAGCGAGAAGGAAGGCGGTGCGCCCGAGGCCCGCGCCGGGCTGGGGCGGACGCTGCTCACCCGGGTACGGCTGTCCTCCATACGGCTGCCCTCCATACGGCTGCCCGGGATAGGGCTGTCCGGGGTGCGGCTGTCGGTCGTAGGGCGGCTGCGGCGGTTGCGGCTGCTGCTGTGGATACGGGTGCGGCTGCTGTGGTGCCGGCTGCGCCGGATGGTGCGAGCCCGCGTAGTCAGGGGGAGTTCCGTGTGGCTGCGCGGGAGGCTGCTGGGGCTCGCTCATGCACACGAGCGTAGCCGCGCGCGTCGCCGCACGGGGAGATTCCGCTCCCGTTCAGCGATAGACGCGCCCGGTCTCCGCTCGGTCGAGGGCGTCGCGATCGGCGACGCGGGACCAGTCGGTGGGAACGCGTCGGTGTCCGTCGCGGCGGAGTTCGATGACGGTCGCGACGGCGGCCCACACGGCCAGGGCGATGAGTGCGATGATGAGGATCATGGCAGAAACGCTACGATCCCTCTTGATCTGCCACGAGTGGCAGAATAGACTCTGCTCGTAGGAAAACTGCCAAACCGGGAGAGCGCCATGATGAAGACCGTCGCCTGCATCGTCCAAGACGGCTTCGCGCCGTTCGAGTTCGGGCTCGTGTGCGAGGCGTTCGGCCTCGACCGGTCGAACGACGGGGTGCCGAACTTCGACTTCCGCGTCATCGCTCCGCATCCTGGCGTCGTAAAGTCGAAGCTGGGATTCTCGATCAATGTCGAGCACGATCTGTCGTTCGCGTACGAGGCCGACCTCGTCATCTTCTGCCCCGTTCCTCGCGAGTACTGGACGCAGATCGATCCGCTGCTGCTCGACGTCGCCCGCGACGCGGTGGCGCGGGGGGCCTGGGTGCTGACCATCTGCAGTGCCTCGTTCATCCTCGGCGCGGCGGGTGTGCTCGACGGGCGCCGCGCGACCACGCACTGGATGTACTCCGAGGTGATGGCTGAGATGTATCCCGAGATCGACATCGACCCCGACGTACTGTTCGTGCAGGACGACCGGATCATCACGAGCGCCGGCACGGCAGCCGGCATCGACGCCTGCCTGCACCTGCTGCGCATCGAGCTCGGCGCAGAGCTCACCAATCGCATCGCCCGCCGCATGGTCGTTCCGCCGCAGCGCGACGGCGGCCAGGCGCAGTTCATCGACCGCCCGATCCCGGTCGCCCAGAACGACTCCCTCGCCGCTGTCGCTGACTGGGCCGTCGAGCACCTCCGCGACGACCTGGGCGTCGATCAGCTCGCCGCGCGCGCGCTCATGTCTCCCCGCACCTTCGCCCGTCGCTTCAAGGCGGAGTACGGCGCGACTCCCGCGGCCTGGCTCGCGCGACAGCGCGTGCTGCACGCCCAGCGGATGCTCGAGCGCAGCGATCTGTCGCTCGAGCAGATCGCCGACGAGTGCGGCTTCGGTTCGGCGGCCGTGCTGCGGCAGAACTTCTCGCGGGTGCTCGGCACCACCCCGACGGCCTACCGCGCGCGCTTCTCGTGCGCGGACGAGACGGAGTCGTCGGCCGCCTGACCGCTCGGCCGCCTCATGCGGCGTGGTGCGCTCAGTGGTTCCAGTGCCCTGGGCTCGGGAGCGCGCGGTAGTCGACGTCGACCCCGCCGGGGGTGACGGCCGCGGTGCAGTACAGCAGCGACTGGGTCGGATAACCGTGCGGACGGTTGTCGCGGATGATCGCCCGATCGTCTTCGGGGTCGAGCCGAGCGGAGGAGGCGAGCAGCGATGTCCATTCGCCGGTCCAGTCAATGCTGTCGCCGGTCGCGCCCAGAGCGCGGAACTCGGGGAGCCACGCCGCGATCCGGGGAGTGTCGAGGTCGTCGAGGTCGTCGTGCGCGATCATGTGGATACCGTCGCCGAGGGCCGTCTCGCGCAGCTCTGCGCCGTCCCAGCTCAGCACGCGCGCTCCCTCCGGCCGCACCTCGAGCAGGTTGAAGCCGTGCATGGGAAGCGGAGCGACCGGGGAGCGTCCCATGACCGATTCGAGGGCGAGCGCACCGCGGGAGACGGCGACGTCTGCCGCGAGATCGACCACGTCGGCGCGGTTCAGCAGCACTGCGAGTCGCCGCTCGGCGGCGTTCACCGCGAGCCAGGCGCCGCCCGCCCGCCGGTCGCGGATGCCCGAGACGCCGGGGTGGGCATCGGGCCACCACTCGCCGAGGGCATCCCACTCGCGCTGCGGGTCTTCGTCTCGCACCGCGAGCAGCCGCGCGGTCTCGGGGCCGGCCACATCGATCACCACGGTGCACACGGGATCCAGTCTAGAAGCGGCTCGAGCAGTCTCGGGCCCGCGGCCTCGGATGCTGGGGCAGAATCGAACCGTGAACATCGTCGTCGGGGTTACGGGTGGCATCGCCGCATACAAGACAGTGCACCTGGTGCGTCTGCTGACGAAGGCGGGGCACGATGTGACCGTCGTGCCGACCGAGGACGCACTCCGATTCGTCGGCACCCCCACGTGGGAGGCGCTCAGCCGGCATCCCGTCACGACCAGCGTGCACGACGACGTCGCCCGGGTGCGACACGTCGCGCTGGGCCAGGGGGCCGATCTCGTGATCGTCGCCCCCGCGACGGCCAACTCGATCGCGAAGATCACCGCGGGAATCGCGGACGACCTGCTCGGCACCACGCTGCTCGCCACCGAGGCGCCGGTGCTGCTGGCCCCGGCGATGCATGCCGAGATGTGGCGCAACGCCGCCACGCAGGCGAACATCGCGACGTTGAGATCCCGTGGGGTGCACCTCGTCGGGCCGGCCGACGGCGAGCTCGCCGGCGGCGACAGCGGACCCGGCCGCATGTCTGAACCCGAGACGATCTTCGAGGCGGCCCTCGCCCTGCTCGCGCCGCGCGATCTCGAGGGGCTCCAGGTGGTCGTCTCTGCGGGTGGCACACGAGAGCCCATCGACCCCGTGCGGTTCCTCGGCAACCGGTCGAGTGGTCGGCAGGGCGTCGCGCTCGCCGCGGATGCCGCAGCGCGCGGTGCGGAGGTGACGGTGGTCGCGGCGAACATCTCGGCCGACGTGCTGGGTGATGCTCGGCATCCGTCCATCCGCGTCGTCCCGGTCGCGACCGCGGCAGAGCTCGCCGACGCCATGAAGGCGGCCGCGCCGGGGGCCGACATCGTGATCATGGCGGCTGCGGTCGCCGACTACCGCCCCGCGACGGTGTCGGAGCACAAGCTGACGAAGGAGCAGGGCGTGCTCACGCAGCTCGACCTCGTCGAGAACGAGGATGTCGTCGCCGCCCTCGCCGGCGCCCGCGCCGACGGTCGCGCGCCGCAGGGTCAGACGATCGTCGCCTTCGCCGCCGAGACCTCGGAGGATCCTGCCGAGCGCCGCGAGCGCGCTCGCCGCAAGCGGGAGCGCAAGGGCGTCGACCTGCTCGCCGTCAACCTCGCGAATGCCGACCACGGCTTCGAGAAGCGCGACAACGCGGTCGAGATCGTCGGAGGGGGTGGCGCTGTCGTGGCATCCGCGTCAGGCTCGAAACACGAGGTCGCGCGGGCGATTCTGGATACTGTGCGCACAATGCGCTAAAGTTGAGTCAAGTCCACTCAACTTTGTGGATCTCGATCAGAAGGAGTCTTCCCAGGAGGAGCACATGGCCAGCCCACAGAGCACGCAGAACGACGACCAGCAGTCCGCCCTCGAGCAGTTCGGTATCAACCTCACCGACCGCGCCCGACAGGGCAAGCTCGACCCCGTGATCGGGCGAGACAGCGAGATCCGTCGAGTCAGCCAGGTGCTCACCCGACGCACGAAGAACAACCCCGTGCTGATCGGCGAGCCCGGCGTCGGAAAGACGGCCGTGGTCGAGGGGCTCGCTCAGCGCATCGTCGCCGGCGACGTTGCAGAGTCGCTCAAGGACAAGGAGCTGGTGTCGCTCGACATCTCGGCCCTCGTCGCCGGGGCCATGTACCGCGGACAGTTCGAGGAGCGGCTGAAGAGCGTGCTCAAGGAGATCACCGAGTCCGACGGGAAGATCATCACCTTCATCGACGAGCTGCACGTGCTGATGGGCGCCGGCGGTGGCGAAGGCTCGGTGGCCGCCTCGAACATGCTCAAGCCCATGCTGGCCAGGGGCGAGCTGCGGCTGATCGGGGCGACGACACTCAACGAGTACCGCGAGTTCATCGAGAAGGATGCTGCTCTCGAGCGTCGCTTCCAGCAGGTCTACGTCGGCGAGCCCACGGTCGAAGACACGATCGCGATCCTCCGAGGACTCAAAGGTCGCTATGAGGCGCATCACGGGGTGACGATCGCCGACAGCGCGCTGGTCGCCGCCGCGGCGCTGTCGAACCGCTACCTGCCCGCTCGGCAGCTCCCCGACAAGGCGATCGACCTGATCGACGAGTCGATGTCGCGGCTCAAGATGGAGATCGACTCCTCTCCCGTCGAGATCGACCAGCTCAAGCGTCAGGTCGACCGCATGAAGCTCGAAGAGCTCGCTCTCAAGCGCGAGAAGGATGCCGCGTCGAAGGAGCGGCTCGCGGCTCTTCGCGAGCAGCTCGTGGGCATGGAGGCGCAGCTGGCCGAGCTCGAAGCCCGCTGGGCGCGCGAACGCCAGGGCCTGAACCGGGTCGGCGACCTCAAGAAGCAGCTCGACGACGCGATCACGCAGCGCGACCTCGCCATGCGAGAGGCCGACTACACCCGTGCATCGAAGCTGGAGTACGAGACGATCAAGCGCCTCGAGCGCGACATCGCCGAAGCCGAGCAGGCCGAGGCCACGGTCTCGACCGAGGGTCGCATGGTCAACGAGCAGGTCACCGACGAGGACATCGCCGCCGTGATCGCCGCGTGGACCGGCATCCCCGTGGGCCGGCTGCTGCAGGGCGAGAGCGAGCGGCTGCTGCACCTCGAATCCGAGCTCGGCAAGCGCCTCATCGGGCAGAAGGACGCCGTCAAGGCGGTGTCCGACGCAGTCCGACGTTCGCGTGCGGGCATCAGCGACCCCGGTCGCCCGACCGGATCGTTCCTGTTCCTCGGGCCGACCGGTGTCGGGAAGACCGAGCTGGCGAAGGCCCTGGCCGACTTCCTGTTCGACGACGAGCGCGCCATGGTGCGCATCGACATGTCGGAGTACGGCGAGAAGCACTCGGTCTCGCGGCTCGTCGGCGCCCCTCCCGGGTACGTCGGCTACGAGCAGGGCGGGCAGCTCACCGAGGCGGTGCGGCGGCGTCCGTACAGCGTCGTGCTGCTCGACGAGGTCGAGAAGGCGCACCCCGAGGTGTTCGACGTGCTGCTGCAGGTGCTCGACGACGGTCGTCTGACCGACGGCCAGGGGCGAACGGTCGATTTCACGAACGTCATCCTGATCCTGACCTCGAACCTCGGTTCGCCGATCCTCATCGACCCGACGCTGTCGCCCGACGAGAAGCGCGAGCAGGTGATGGCCCTCGTGCACCAGGCGTTCCGGCCCGAGTTCCTCAACCGTCTCGACGACATCGTGATGTTCTCGGCGCTCAGTCAGGACGACCTGGCCCAGATCGTCGAGCTCTCGATCGATCAGCTGCACGATCGCCTGCGCGATCGGCGGCTCACCCTGGCGGTCACGCCCGATGCCCGGTCGTGGCTCGCCGAACGCGGCTACGACCCGATGTTCGGCGCCCGCCCGCTGCGGCGCCTCATCCAGACCGAGGTGCAGAACAAGCTGGCCACCGCGCTGCTCTCCGGCGGGGTGCACGACGGCGACCTGGTGAGGGTCGATGTCGCGGTCGACGGCGCCGGACTGGTGCTGACGTCGACGTCACCAGAGCCCGAGCCCGACCTCGGTTCCGGAGACGACGACGAGGTCATCGAAGCCGAGCTGCTCGACGAGTAGGACCGGATACGACAAGAGGGGCGGATGCTGTCGCATCCGCCCCTCTTGTGTGCTCCCTGATGGGAGCGACTGCAACGTCAGGCGCTGAGGATGACCGTCTCGCCGATCGGGCGGCGCACGCGCGGTGCGGTCTCACCCTGCTGGAGACCCTCGGGAAGACCGGCGGCGTCGCCGTACTCGCCGACGGCGATCACGGTGATGGCGGAGAAGCGCGGCGACAGGTCGGCGAACTCGCGGATGACCTCGGGGTCGAAGCCGCTCATCTGGTGCACGAGGAGACCCTCGTGGTGCGCCTGCACCGAGAAGTGCGCCACAGCCTGGCCGAGGTCGTAGACCGCGTGGCTGATGGCCTTGCCCTCTTCGGACTCGGTCTCGGCGATCGCGACGACGAGCGCCGACGCCTTCGAGGCCCAGAGCTGGTTGAACTCGACCAGCGAGTCGACGACCTGATCGAACAGCGCGGTGCCGCGCCGAGCGACGATGAAGCGCCACGGCTGCAGGTTGTAAGCCGACGGCGACCAGCGCGCGGCCTCGAGGGCGGCGTTCAGCTTGGCATCGTCGATCGTGTTCTCGGCGTCGTAGGCGCGGGGGCTCCAGCGCCCGGCGAGGACGTCGAGGACGGGGTGCTCGGTGGGGGCGGTGCGGTCGATCACGGGAGTGCTCACGGAAGTGCCTTTCGAAAAGGAGTCGATCGGACTCCTTCGTCCGCGTACAAGCCTCTCAACCGATGCGTGTGAATGCATATTCCCGATGACGTCGCGTGACATCGTCTGAACGTCGATGACGCAGGCGGCGGGCGTCAGTCGAGCAGGTTGCGGGAGGCGGCGGACGCGAGCGCTCGCCGCACGGCCCGGATCGACGGCGCTGCCGCGGACACCCGTCGAGCCGAGGAGAAGATCTCCCGACGCGGCTCGTCCGGCAGGGACGTGAGTGCCACGGTGGGGGCCTCGCCCGCCCATACGAGTTCGGGCAGCAGGCCGACGGCGAGGCCCGCGCGGATCAGACGCACGTGCGCGGTGAGGTCGGCGACCTCGAAGCGCACATCGGGTTCGAACCCGGCGGTGCGGCACAGCTGCTCGGCCCATGCGCGCGACGCGGTGCCTGCGGGCTCGAGCACCCAGGGCTCGTCTCTCGTCGACCACAGAGCCGCGACCGCATCCGCCGTCTCCGGCGTGCCCGGCTGCCGGGCCAGGGTGATCGAGTCGTGCACGAGCACCACCCTGTCGAGGTCGGCATGGATCGGGCGGGTGCGGCCGGGGTACTGCTCGGCGAGGATCAGGTCGAAGTCGCGGCTCGACACGCCCACGAGTCCGGTCTCGGGGTCGCTCTCGGTCACCTCGACGCGGAGGGCCGGATGCTGCTCGCGCAGCGCGTTGAGCGCACCCGGCAGCAGGGAGTGCGCCGTGGACTGGAAGACGGCGATGTGCACCGTTCCGGTCACCTCGGTCAGAGACTCCGCGACAGCCACCTCGGCGTGCTCGAGCTGATCGAGGATGCCGATGGCCTCCGCCACGAGCACGTTGCCCTGCGGGGTGAACTGCACCCCGCGTCCGACCCGGCGCAGCAAGGGGACGCCGACGTCGCGCTCGAGCGCGCTGAGCTGCTGAGACACCGAGGCCTTGCTGTAGGAGAGGGCGTCGGCGACGGCAGAGAGGGTTCCGCGACGAGACAGCTCGACCAGCATCCGCAGGCGGTTGACGTCGAGCATCGGCTCTCTTTCTCGAGGACGCGGATCGTTCACTCTGACTGAACAGAATGCTCGCGAATCGGTTGATAGACGTAGCCTACTCGTGCGCCTGACAATGATCGAGCCGCACACGTACCCGGGTGTGCGATCCCCCTGGAAGGTTCCCCGATGACTGTCGCCGCCGACACCACCACCCCCGACACGACGCCGCGCACCGAAGAGGTCGCGACCCTCGTGCAGCGCTGGCTCACCGAGAGCGAGACGCACCCCGTCGAGCCCGCCGCGCAGCGCCTGTCCGAAGTGCTCAAGGACCCCAACGGGCTCGCCTTCACCGTCGGGTTCGTCGACGGCGTGATGCGTCCGGAAGACCTCAGCGTCGCCGGCCGCGCGCTCGCCGACCTCTCGGACATCACCCCCTCGCTGCTGCCCGGATACCTCCGCGCCGCGATCAAGACCGGCGGCTTCTGGGCGCCGAAGCTGCCCGGCGTCGTCGTGCCGATCTCGCGTCGTGTGCTGCGCGCGATGGTGGGGCACCTCGTGCTCGACGCGACGCCGTCGAAGCTGGGCCCCGCGATCGCGAAGCTGCGCAAGAGCGGAAACCGCCTGAACCTCAACCTGCTCGGCGAGGCCGTGCTCGGTGAGCGCGAGGCCGGTCGACGCCTGCAGGGCACCTACGACTTCCTCGCCCGCAAGGACGTCGACTACGTGTCGATCAAGGTCTCCAGCGTCGTCAGCCAGCTCTCGATGTGGTCGTTCGACGAGGCCGTGGCCGACGTGGTCGAGAAGCTCACGCCGCTCTACGAGCTCGCAGCGAGCTCGGAGGCCGCGGGCAAGACCAAGTTCATCAACCTCGACATGGAGGAGTTCCGCGACCTCGACCTGACGATCGCGGCGTTCACCAGCATCCTCGACCAGCCGGGTCTCGAGAACCTCGAGGCCGGCATCGTGCTGCAGGCCTACCTGCCCGACGCCCTCGGCGCGATGCAGCAGTTGCAGGAGTGGGCCGCCGCCCGTCGCGCGAAGGGCGGAGCGCCCATCAAGGTGCGCGTCGTCAAGGGCGCGAACCTCGCGATGGAAGAGGTCGACTCGAAGGTGCACGGCTGGCCGCTCGCCACCTACGGCACCAAGCAGGATTCCGACACGAACTACAAGCGTGTGCTCGACTGGTCGATGACCCCCGAGCGACTGGATGCCGTGCGCATCGGCGTCGCGGGACACAACCTCTTCGACGTCGCGTACACCTGGCTGCTCGCCCAGGCGCGCGGGGTGACCCATGCCGTCGAGTACGAGATGCTGCTCGGCATGGCGACGGGCCAGGCCGAGGCCGTCCGCAAGGACGTCGGTCGGCTGCTGCTCTACACACCCGTCGTGAACCCGGCCGAGTTCGACGTGGCCATCGCCTACCTCGTGCGCCGTCTCGAAGAGAACGCCAGCCCCGAGAACTTCATGTCGGCCGTGTTCGAGCTGGCCTCGGACCCCGCGCTGCTCACCCGCGAGCGCGAGCGCTTCGAGCGTTCACTGGCAGGTCTCGAGGCCGACCGTTCCGTGCCCTCGTCGAATCGCGTGCAGGACCGTGCCGCTGAGGCGGCAGCACAGACGGATGCCGCCACCACCGGCTTCGAGAACCAGCCCGACAGCGACCCGGCGATCGCCGCGAACCGCGCCTGGGGTCGCGAGATCCTCGCGCGCTCCGTGGACTCTACGCTCGGTCTCGACTCGATCGCCCTCGCCAAGGTCGAGACGACCGACGAGCTCGACGGCATCTTCGCCGCCGCATCCGCCGCCGCCGGTCGATGGGCCGCACTGCCCGCCGCCGAGCGCGCCGCCGTGCTGCACCGCGCCGGTGACGAGCTGGCCGCACGGCGCGGTGCGCTGATCGAGATCATGGCGCACGAGGCGGGCAAGACCATCGCCGAGGCCGACCCCGAGGTCTCGGAGGCGATCGACTTCGCGCACTACTACGCCGAGCGCGCCCTCGACCTCGAGAACATCTCCGGCGCCGAGTTCGTGCCGTCGAAGGTGACCGTGGTGACCCCGCCGTGGAACTTCCCGGTGGCGATCCCGGCCGGCGGCGTGCTCGCGGGTCTCGCGTCGGGCTCCGGCGTGATCATCAAGCCCGCCAAGCTGACGCAGCGCTGCGGCGCGGTCATGGTCGAGGCGCTGTGGGCAGCGGGCGTTCCGCGCGACCTGCTCGCACTCGTCGATCTCGCGAATCGCGACCTCGGCACCCGTCTGGTGGCGAGCCCCGAGGTCGACCGCGTGATCCTCACCGGTGCATATGAGACGGCGCAGCTGTTCCGCTCGTTCCGCTCCGACCTGCCGCTGCTCGCCGAGACCAGCGGCAAGAACGCGATCATCGTCACGCCGTCGGCCGACCTCGACCTCGCGGCCGCCGACGTCGCGCGCAGCGCGTTCGGCCACGCCGGCCAGAAGTGCTCGGCGGCGTCTCTCGCGATCCTCGTCGGCTCGGTCGCCGATTCGAAGCGGTTCGAGCGTCAGCTGGTCGATGCCGTCACCTCGATGCGCGTCGGTCTGCCCGAGGACCCGGCCACCCAGATGGGGCCGATCATCGAGCCGGCGAACGGCAAGCTGCTCACCGCGCTGACGACCCTCGAGAGGGGCGAGCGCTGGCTCGTCGAGCCGAAGAAGCTCGACGACGAGGGCAAGCAGTGGACGCCCGGCGTCAAGATCGGCGTCGCACCGGGGTCGACCACGCACCTGACCGAGTTCTTCGGACCGGTGCTCGGCATCATGCACGCGAAGGACCTCGACGAGGCGATCCGCCTGCAGAACGCCGTGGATTACGGCCTCACCGCCGGCATCCACTCGCTCGACTCCGACGAGGTGGCCACCTGGCTCGACCGCGTCGAGGCTGGAAACCTCTACGTCAACCGCGGCATCACCGGGGCGATCGTGCAGCGTCAACCCTTCGGCGGCTGGAAGCGCTCGGCCGTCGGTGCGGGTGCCAAGGCCGGTGGGCCGAACTACCTGTTCGGTCTCGGCGAGTGGGCTCCGGCCGAGCTCCCCGCAGCGGCGCCCGGAGCAGCGGTGAACTCCGCTGTCGACGCGGTGCTCAGCGCGGCCGGCTCCGACCTCGGTGCCGTCGAGATCGAATGGCTGCACCGCGCGGCCGCGTCCGACGAGCGCGCCTGGGTCGACGAGTTCGGCGCCGTCAGCGACAAGTCGGGCCTCGGGGTCGAGCGCAACGTGTTCCGTTACCGTCCGGTCGCGGTCGACGTGCGCATCGCGGAGGATGCTCCGCTCGCCGACGGCATCCGTGTGATCGCTGCGGCTCTGCGCAGCGGCAGCCCGTTCACGGTGTCGGCATCGGCTCTGCCTTCTCGGGTGGAGAAGGCGCTGCGTGCCCAGGGTGTCGCCGTGACGAACGAGAAGGATGCGGCCTGGGTCAAGCGCTTCGCCAAGGCTGCGGCGAAGGCCGAGCACAGCTGGCAGCGGGTGCGCCTCGTCGGTGGCGATGCGTCGGCTCTGTTCGAGGCACTCGGCGGAACGCCCGATGTCGCCGTGTGGTCGCATGCCGTCACGGGCGCGGGCCGCGTCGAGATGCTGCCTTTCCTGCACGAGCAGGCCGTGTCGATCACCAACCACCGGTTCGGAAACCCCACCGCCCTGTCGGACGGCCTGCTCTGACCCTGCTCGCGCCCCCGCGTGACGACGAGGCCCCACCCCGCAGATGTCTGCGGGGTGGGGCCCTGTCGATGGAGGGGGTCTCTGCGGTCAGCCGCGCAGCGCCTCGCCGAGCTTGACTCTGCTGCCCATGCGCAGCAGCGAGTTCTCGTAGATCTTCGCGCCGATGATGATCGCCGCGACGCAGCTGGCGAGCAGGATCACCAGGCTGAGCAGCGGCTCCCACCACTGCGCCTCGCCCACGAACAGTCGCATGGGCATGCCGACCGGAGCCGAGAACGGCACGTACGACATGATCGTCAGCACCAGCGGGTTGTCGTTGAAGATGATCACGAGCACGTACGGAGCCATGATCAGCATCGTGATGGGGGTCGTGGTCGAGCCGATGTCCTCCTGACGCGAGACCATCGATGCGGCGGCGGCGAACAGCGCCGCGAGCAGGATGAACCCGAACAGGAAGAACACGGCGAACCAGATGATCGGGGCGCCGAGCGTCGACAGCACCTCGCGTTGGCCGGTGGCTATCAGCCCGATCGTCGCGACCGCGGCCAGGGCGAGGATCTGACCCATCGCGAGGATCGTGTTGCCGATGACCTTTCCAGCGAGCAGCGTGCGCGCCGAGATGGTCGACAGCAGGATCTCGACGACGCGGGTCTGCTTCTCTTCGACGACGCTCTGGGCGATCGTGCCGCCGAAGGTCGCGGCCGCACCCATGAACACGATGCCGAAGGCGATCGCGATGAAGTATCGCAGCAGCGGGTTCGTCGTGGCCGGCTCGAGGATCTCGATGTCCGGCGCCTGCGAGAGCGCCGACACGAGACTGGTCGGAGCGTCCTTGAGAGCGATCACGGTGAACCCGGTCGCGCCGTCGCCGGGGAGGACCGCGGCATCGACCTTCTCGGAACGCACGAGCTCTTCGGCCGCGGCCTGGTCCGCCACCTCGGTGATCTCGACGGCGGGCAGGGCCGACACGACGGATGCCGTCTCCGAGGTCACGGCCACGGGCATCGCATCGGTGTTCTTGCTCGCGAAGCCGCCGATCACGATGCCGGCGAGGGCGATGAGCAGCAGGATGCCGGTGGAGATCAGGAAGGCCTTGCTGCGCAGTTTCGAGCCGATCTCGCGCTCGGCGACGAGCCAGATCAGCGATGCCTGCGACGTCGAGCCGGTGGTGTGCGAGGTGCTCACTGGATGACCTCCTTGAAGATCTGGGCGAGAGACGGATGCTTGGGCGCGAAGCTGGCGACATCGCCGCGTTCGACGGCGGTGCGCAGCACGCGTTGCGCGGTGTCGACGGTGTCGGCGTCGAACAGGGCGTAGCCGCCCTCGAAGTCGACCACGGTGACGCCGGGCTCGGCGCGCAGCCAGCCGGCATCCCCGGCCGAGACGAGCTCGTACCGGCTTCCGGCATGCTGTGCGCGCAGCCCGTCACGGGAGCCGGACGCGCGGATCGTGCCGCCGGCGAGGATCACGAGGTCGTCGCAGAGCCGCTCCACGACGTCGAGCTGGTGCGACGAGAACAGGATCGACGCGCCCTTCGCGGCGCTCGCCTGCAGCACCGACGCGACCGCGTCGACCGCGAGCGGGTCGAGACCCGAGAACGGCTCGTCGAGGATCAGCACCCCGGGGTCGTGCACGAGCGCTGCGGCGATCTGCGCGCGCTGCTGATTGCCGAGCGAGAGCGACTCGATCGTGTCGTTCAGGCGCTCTTCGAGCCCGAGCTCGGTGAGCAGCGCTGTCGCTCGCGTCGTGGCATCCGTCTTGCTGAAGCCGTGCAGACGGGCGAGGTACACGATCTGCTCGAGCACCTTCATCTTCGGATACAGGCCACGCTCCTCGGGCATGTACCCGAAGAGGCGGCGGTCGGCGCCGGTGAGCGGTGTGCCGTCGAGCTCGACGCGTCCGCCGTCGGAGCTGAGAAGCCCGAGGACGATGCGCATGGTCGTGGTCTTGCCGGCGCCGTTGCCGCCGACGAACCCGGTGAGGCGCCCGGGGGACACCTCGAACGAGACGTCGTCGAGCACGCGCCGAGAGCCGTAGCTCTTGGTGATGCCGGTGAGTACGAGCTTTCCTGTGGTCATGACCTCACGCTATGGCGCGGTGCTCGGCCTCGGCATCCCCCCTGTGGCGGATCTGTGAGGGGGATCTGCGAGTGTCCCGCGTGGCCGGCAGTCAGCCGTGCGGGGGAGTGCGGGGAGTGCGGGGGAGAGCGGAAGACGGCGAGGCGCTCAGCGCAGGAACAGGAACGAGAAGATGCCGATCGCGAAGGGCGCCATGGTGACGACGAACGTGACGCCGAGGATGATGGCGACGATCAGCCAGGGGCTGCGTCGCTTCAGGCGCTGACCGGGCGGCGCGACGCCGATGGGCGGAGGCGTCAGCATCCCCGGCGGAGCCGCGAACGGCAATGAGGGTGCTCCGGCGGGAGTCGATGCCGGTGCTCCGTAAGTCGGCAGGGGTGGATGCTCGGCGGCGAGCCGCAGCCGGTCGTCGCGCCAGCGCGCCCACTGGTCGAGCTTCGTGAGCAGTGCCCCGACCGCGCCGAAGAGCCACGCCCACGTCGCGGGGTCGAGCGTCGAGAGGCTGCGACGTGAATAGAGGAAGAGCCAGTCGTCGACGATCTCGACGTCGAGCTGCGCCGCGTGGTCGATGAACCGCGCCATGACATCGGGGGTGAACAGATACAGGGCGTCCACCTCGTATCCGGTCGGACAGTACAGGGAGAAGTACCGGTCGAAGTCGCCCTCGAGCGAGAGCCGCTGGTCGTTTCTGAACGCCGACGCGAGGGTGCTTCCGAGGGTGTTGTTGCCGAGCGCGTCGAGGACGATGTTCGGCAGCGGCACGTCGAGCTTCACCGCGACGTACCCCCAGCGATGGGTCGTCGACTGCTTGCCGTTGCTCGTCGTGTACTGGTAGTTGCCGAACTCCACGAAACGCGGTTCGATCCCACGCAGCACGTCGGTCGACATGCGGCTCGATCCCGACGAGAAGATCATGCCGGGCAGCGGCGGGGCGTCGATCCTCTCGATGTAGCTCATCGCGTTCGCACCGGCGAAGCGCGCGAGGCGGAACCGGGTGAGATTGCGCAGGCGGATGCTGCGGCGCACGAGCATCACGATGCCGACGACGAGTCCTGCGAGAAGCACGAGACCGACGAGGGCGGCGATGGCGACCCCGGCCTCCTGGCCGAGCGCGTAGCCGAGCCCGAGGATCATGATCGCGAGCACCGGCACCACGCACAGCAGCGCGAATCCGGCGACCACCCACGCGACGATCCGGCCGGCCGACGTGGGGTTGGCCGCGCGCTGCGCTCGGGCGAAGGCATCGACCTCGGCGGGGTTAACCGGGTCGAGCAGCGCGCGTGCGTCGAAGAATCCGGCTGGCGCGCCGGCCGACGGCGCAGGAGCAGGCGTGGGAACTGTCACGCGTCCACGGTAGCCGAGGGCACTCCGTGCGGTGTCAGGACCGTGCGGTGTCAGGACCGTGCGGTGTCAGCGGCGCCCGGCGTGCAGCACCGTGCGCACGACGAGGCCCGCGACGAGAGCCCAGAACGCTGCGCTGACTCCCAGCACCGCGATGCCGGATGCCGCGACCAGGAAGGTCACGACCGCGGGGATGCGCTCGCCGGGATCGTCGATCGCCTGCTGCACAGAAGACCCGAAGGCCGCGAACAGCGCGAGCCCTGCCACCGCGGGGATCACCGCCTCGGGAGCCAGCAGCACCAGCGTCGCGAAGGCCGCAGAGAAGCCCCCGAGCACCAGGTACGAGACACCGGTCGAGACCCCGGCGACCCAGCGCCGCTTCGGATCGGGGTCGGCGTCGGGTGAGGCGGCGAGGGCTGCGCTGATCGCCGCGAGGTTGATGGCATGGCCACCGGCCGTCGCGCCGAGCGCGGTTCCGACACCCGTCACGAGCATCGAGGGTCGCCAGGGAACCTCGTAGCCGAAGCTGCGCATGATGGCGATCCCCGGCACGTTCTGCGAGGCCATGGTGACGATGAACAGCGGCAGCGCCAGACCGACCAGGGCGCCGACCGTGAAGGTCGGGGCGGTGAGCTCGATCCTGGGCACCAGGAGTCCGGCGTCGACTGCTGAGCGTTCCTGGATCAGCGAGACCGCCACCACGACCGCTGCGGCGACGAAGGCGAGCGGCACGGCCCACCGCGGCGCGAGGCGTGCGAAGACCAGCCACGTGAGCACGACGGGAACCACGCCCCACGGGTTCGCGACGAGTCCGGTGATCGGTGCGAGACACAGGGGCAGCAGCACTCCGGCGAGCATCGCCTGCGCGATCGACGGCGGGATGCGTGCGATCAGCGCTCCGAGTGCCGGCCAGAGCGCCGTGAGCAGGATGAGCGCGGCCGCGACGAGGAAAGCCCCGACGGCGGCCGACCATCCGCCGTCGACCACTCCGGTCGCGGCGAGCAGGGCTGCGCCGGGGGTCGACCAGGCGACCGTGATCGGCATCCGGTACCGCCAGGCGAGCACGATGCAGGCGAGTCCCATCGTGAGGCTGACGGCGAGCAGCCCGCTGGCCGCCTGCGCGGGCGTGGCCCCCACGGCACCGAGACCCGTGAGCACGACGGCGAACGAACTCGTGAATCCGACCAGTGCGGTGACCACCCCGGCCAGGACCGGTCGGGAGAGAGGTGCGGCTTCGGGCATGGATCCGAGAGTATCGGGGTCGGCGTTACGTGAGTCCCATCCGGTGCGCGAGCACGACGGCCTGCACGCGGTCGCGCGCACCGAGCTTCTGCAGGATGCGCGAGACGTGCGTCTTCACGGTCGCCTCTCCGATGAACAGGGCTGCGGCGATCTCGGCGTTGCTGCGGGCGTCAGCCAGGAGCGCGAGCACCTCGGCCTCGCGGTCGGTGAGCGGGTCGAGTAGCACGGGCGGGGTGACCTGCGCCGGCGCGACGGTCGGTGACGATGCCGGCGCGGATGCCGGTGCGGACGCCGTCGTGAATCGAGCCAGCACCCGGCGCGTCACCTCGGGCGCCAGCATCCCGTCGCCCGCAGCGAGCGCTCGGACCGCCGCGATGAGATCCTCTGCGCCGGCGTTCTTGAGCAGGAAGCCGCTCGCTCCGGCATCCAGCGCCTGGTAGAGGTAGTCGTCGCGATCGAACGTCGTCACGATGGCGATGGCCGCGCTGACGCCGGGGTCGGCGACGATCCGTCTGGTGGCCTCGATGCCGTCCATGTCGGGCATCTGCACGTCCATCGTGATCACGTCGGGGCGAAGAGTCGATGCCTGCGTCACCGCTTCGGCGCCGGTCGCCGCCTCGCCGACCACCGTGATGTCGGGTTGCGTGTCGAGGATCGTCCGGAATCCGGCACGCAGCATCGCGTGGTCGTCGACGAGCAGGACTCGGATCGGCGCGTCGGTCTGGCTCATGAGGTGGTGCTCGTCTCGATCAGCGGTTCGACCGCCTCGGTCTGCGCGGCACCCGTGCCGGCCAGCGGAACGCGTGCCCGCACGCGCAGCCCTCCCGCCGGACGCGGAGCGACGTCGAGTGTTCCTCCGGATGCGGCTGCGCGCTCGCGCATGCCGAGCTGGCCGAGCCCGGGGCGCAGCACTGCCACGGCGCGGCCGGTGTTGACGACCTCGACCTCGACACCGTCGTCGTCGTAGCGCACTCGCACGTCGGCGGTGGCGCCGATGCCGGCGTGACGGCGCGCGTTCGTGAGCGACTCCTGGGCGATGCGGTACAGGTTCACGGCGACGAGCGAGGGCACGGGCTTCGGGGTGCCGATCACCGCATAGTCGGTGGGCAGCCCCGCCTCGGACGACGCGTCGACCAGAGATCGGATGTCGTCGAGGGTCACCGTCGAGGCGACATCCGTCGTCTCGCCACCAGGGGTTCGCAGGGTCTCGAGCAGCTGCCGCAGCTCATGGATCGCATCGCGCGCCGAGCCTTCGATGCCGCTCAGGATGCTCTTGGACTTCTCGGGATCCTGATCGATCACGAGCCGGGCGGCGCCCGCCTGCACACCCATCACCGACACGTGATGCGCGACGACGTCGTGCAGCTCGCGGGCGATGCGCACCCGATCGAGTGCGACGGCCTGCGCTGCCGTCACCTCGCGCTCCTGCTCGAGCTCGGCCGTGCGCTGCTCGAGCACCGCGCGCTCCTGCGCGGCGAGCCATGAGCGCTCGCCGAAGTAGTAGGCGCCGCCGAAGTACAGCACGTTCAGCAGCAGCTGGATGAGCATGAAGGCGAGGTAGGGCGAGAGGAGACCGGCCGCCACGTCGGCCTTGTCGGCCTCTTCGATCGTCTGTCGGTACATCGTGATGATCAGCCAGACGAACATGCCGACGATGATCGAGACGCGCACGATCATCGCGGCTCGACGGTTGTTCATCCAGGCACCCACCGTGTACAGCGACACGAACATCGCGATGTTGCCGACATAGATCTCGGGCACCTGGAAAGAGATCGCGAGGAAGTACGCGACGCAGACGGCGATCGCGACCTGCGCGGGCCAGCGGCGTCGTACGGCGAGCGGCGCGGTGACTGCGACCGCATAGACAAGCGCTGTCCACGGCTCCGCCCTGGTGTCGCCGTAGATCTCGGCCACTGTCGAGAGCGCGGCGCTCAGGACCGCGCCGACGAACATCACCGCAGCGAGCACGAGGTCGCCGCGCTGCTCGCGGACGCTGGGGATGCGGGTGAACGGCGCTGCAGGCATCCCCCCACCGTAGAGCCGGGGCGGATCGTGCGGCATCCCCCGCACGGGGGATCGTGCTGCCGCCGCGGAGGGTCTTGACGCCCCACTTGTATTTTGCAAGTGTTAGCGCATGAGCCTCTTCATCACCTGCCCCGTCGAGAGCGTCGACCGGGCCACAGCGTTCTACACCGCCCTCGGCTGGACCCTCAACACCGCGATGTCCGATCACAACGTGTCGTGCTTCGCGATCGCGCCCGAGCAGTACGTCATGCTCGGCAGCCGCGAGATGTATGCGAGCGTCGGCGGCACGGAAGACGTGATCGGCGGCCCCGACACGCCCTCGAAGGTCACTGTCTCGTTCGATCTCGGCAGCCGCGAGGCCGTGGATGAGCTCGTCGAGCGTGCCGCGGCGGCCGGCGGGCGGGTCGGCGACACCGACGACTACTCATTCATGTATCAGCGCCAGTTCGACGATCCTGACGGATACCACTACTCGCCCTTCTGGATGAAGCCGGACTCCGACGCGGCTTCGTGAGCGACCTCGCCTCCGCCCTCGACATCGTCGGAGCCCGCTGGGCACTGCTGATCGTCGAGAAGCTGCTCGACGAGCCGCTGAGATACGGCGACCTGCAGCGCGATCTCGGGGTGCCGACGAACATCCTCGCGACCCGTCTGCGCGAGCTCGAAGCGGCGGGGGTGCTGAGCCGGCTGCCCCTGCGCCACAACACGCGTGCCTATGCCCTCACCGAGCGAGGTGTCGCGCTGAAGGAGGCGATCGAGGCGCTCGGACGCTGGGGCGCGGAGGTGCCGGCACCCACCGACCAGACGCCCTCCCGCGACTCGCCCTGAGCGCCTACTGTGAGGGGTGTCGTCGTGCAGGATCTCTCGTGCGAAGGAGCACTCGAATGACCGGACGCATTCTGATCGACCTCTTCATGACCCTCGACGGCGTCGCACAAGGGCCGGGCGGCATCGACGAGGATCCGTCCGGAGGCTTCGAGTTCAGCGGCTGGCAGGCGGGGTACCCGTCGTCCGGGCTCGGACCCCAGGTGCAGCGGGGGATGCAGGGGCTCGACGCGCTGCTGCTCGGACGCCGCACCTACGACATCTTCGCCGCGTACTGGCCGCATCACACCGACGGCCCGTCGGGGGAGATCGGCAGGCTCTTCGACCGGGTCCCGAAGTATGTGGCGACACGGGATGCCGACGTCGACCTGTCGTGGAAGGGCAGCGTCCGCGTCGGAGACGATCTCGCCGCGGAGGTCGCCGCGATGCGGGCGGATCACGACGAGGTGCACGTGATCGGCAGCATCGATCTCGCCCACTCACTGCTGGCCGAGGGGCTGTTCGACGAACTCAACCTGTGGGTCTATCCGATCCTGCTCGGCACAGGCAAGAAGGTCTTCGACGACGGCGCGATGCCGTCGGTGCTGCGGCTGCTCGAGCCCCCGGTCGCGGACGATGGCGGTGTGATGCTGCTGCGCTACGGACGGACGGATCAGGTGCCCGAGGTGTGGACGTTCGAGGACTGATCGGCTCGGCGAGTCAGCCGAGCATCCGCTCGATCACCCTCGCCACCCCGTCGTCGTCGTTCGACGTCGTGGTCTCATCCGCGGCATCCTGCACGACGTCCGCTGCGCCGGCCATCGCCACACCGTGACCCGCCCAGCGCAGCATCTCGACGTCGTTGAGGGCGTCGCCGAAGGCGATGACGTCGCGGCGGTCGATCTCGAGGTGCTCGCAGAGGCGAGCCAGCCCCGTGGCCTTGGTCACGCCCTCGGCCATGACCTCGACGAACGGGGCGCCCGAGAGCGTCGCCTCGAAGCCGGTCAGCCCGAGGTCGCGCAGCGCGTCGAACAACGCCGTCGGGGCGAGTTCCGGATGCCGGATCACGAGCTTGAGGCTGGGGGCGGCCAGCACATGATCGAGCTCGACGCCGCCCATCGTGCGCGGATCGCGCTTGTGGTCGGCTAGGTCGGCGATCTCGGCATAGCCGTGCTGCGCGACGAACGTCTCGCCGCCCTCACGCACGCTCGCGAAGAGCAGCCCGGGGATGCTGGCGCGCAGCGCCTCGGCCAGAGTGCGGATCGTCTCTGCCGGAAGCTCCTCGGCGAACAGCATCCGCCCGTCGTCGAGGTGCGTCGCATAGGCGCCGTTGCTGCACAGCGCCCAGCCGTCGAACCCCGCATCACCAGCGAGCGCGCGCAGGCCGATCGGCTGACGGGCCGTCACCGGAACGACATGGATGCCGCGTGCCCGCGCCGCGTCGAGGGCCGCGCGGGTGCGCTGTGTGACGGAGGACGAGGAGTCGAGCAGGGTCCCGTCGAGATCGGTGGCGATCAGCCGGAGGGGCACGGGAATCAGGAGAAGATCATCGGCAGGTCGTCGTCGTCGTCGTCGGCGTTGCCGAGGTCGAACTCGACGACCACGGGAACGTGATCGCTGGGCTGCTCGCCCTTGCGCTCGTCGCGGTGGATCGATGCGCCGGTGACCGCATCCGCCAGCGTCTTCGAGCCGAGGATGAAGTCGATGCGCACGCCCTCGTTGCGCGGGAACTTGAGGCGCTGGTAATCCCAGTAGGTGAAGCCCTCGGGAAGCAGCGGGCGCACGACGTCGGTGACTCCCGCGTCGCCGAACGCGAAGAAGGCCTGGCGCTCCTGCGGCGAGACGTGCGTCGAAACACCCTCGACGATGTCGGGGTCGCCATTGTCGGCGTCGAACGGGATTATGTTGAAATCGCCGACCAAAGCGAGCGGCAGATCGGGATTCGCGGCGAGCTCTGCCGCGGTCGACTGCTTGAGAGCCTCGAGCCAGTGCAGCTTGTAGGTGTAGTGCGGGTCGTCGAGCGAGCGGCCGTTCGGCACATACAGGCTCCACACCCGCACGCCGTCGACGAGCACGCCCAGTGCACGCGCTTCGAGCGGCGCATCCGGCCCCTCATGGCCCTTGGCAAAGCCCGGCATGCCGTCGAACGCCGTGCGCACGTCGGTGATCGGCAGGCGGCTCGCGATCGCGACGCCGTTCCACTGATTCAGTCCGTGCACCTCGACGTGGTACCCGGCTTCTTCGAACGGGCCGTACGGGAACTGCTCGGGTTTGCACTTGATCTCCTGCATCGCCAGCACGTCGATGTCTTCTCTGACGGCGAACTCGACGGTGCGTGTGACACGGGTGCGGATGGAGTTGACGTTCCAGGTGGCCAAGCGCATGCGTCAAGCCTAGGGCTTGCCTCCTACACTGGATGCCGTGACCGCACTCGACGCAGACCGCCAGACCCTCCTCGACCTGATCAAGGACGAGGCGGTGTTCCACGGAGACTTCACCCTCTCGAGCGGCAAGAAGGCGACGTACTACGTCGACATGCGCAAGCTCACCCTCGACCACCGCGCGGCTCCCGCGATCGGCCGCATCATGCTCGACCTGATCGGCGACCTCGACGTCGTCGCGGTCGGCGGCCTGACCCTCGGGGCCGACCCCATCGCGAACTCGGTGCTGCACGCCTCGGTCGCCGCCGACAAGCCGCTCGACGCGTTCGTGGTGCGCAAGGAGCCGAAGGACCACGGCCGGGGCCGCCAGATCGAGGGCGCCGACGTCAAGGGCAAGCGCGTCGTGGTGCTCGAAGACACCTCGACCACGGGTCAGTCCGCGCTCAAGGCCGTCGAGGCGCTGCGCAAGGAGGGCGCCGAGATCGTCGCCGTCGCCGTGATCGTCGACCGCAAGACCGGCGCGCAGGCCGCGATCGAAGCCGAGGGCCTCGAATGGCGCGCCGCCTTCGACCTCGACGACCTCGGACTCGACCCCCAGTGACCCGCTACGCCCTGGCCGTCGACGTCGGCGGCACCAAGATGGAGGCCGCGCTCGTCGGCGACGACGGCATGCTCGCGCGGGGAAGCCGCAGCCGCCGGGCGACGGGCCGCGACGCCACTCCCGCGTCCCTCGACGAGGCGATCGCGACCGTGATCGCCCACGCTCTCTCCCGGCTCCCCGACGACGCCGAACTCATCGGCGCCGGCATCGGCAGTGCTGGTCCGATCGACCGGAACGTCGGACAGATCCTCCCCGTGAACATGCCTGCAGCCCGCGGGTACGGTCTCGCGGAGGCGGTGCGCTCCACCGCCTCCGGCATCCTCGGACGCGCGCTGCCCACTGTCTTCGGCCACGACGGAGGTGCGCTCGCGCTCGCCGAGTCCTGGCTCGGTGCCACCAAGGATGCCCGTTCCTCCCTGTCGATCGTCGTCTCGACGGGTGTCGGGGGAGGGTTCGTCGTCAACGGCGCGTACATCCCCGGCGCCACCGGCAACGCCGGGCATCTCGGACAGGTGCGTCGCGAAGGCGGGCTCACCCTCGAGGAGATCGCCTCCGGACCCGCGAGCGCCGCGTGGGCGCAGACGCAGGGCTGGACGGGCGCGACCGGTGAGGACCTGGCGCGGGATGCCGCCGCGGGCGACACCATCGCCCGTGCCGCGATCGAGCGGTCTGCGAAGGCCGTCGGCGAGGCTCTCGCTGACGCGGCGACCCTGGTCGACCTCGACATGGTCGCGATCGGCGGCGGATTCTCGCGAGTGTCCACGGACTACATCGACCTCGTGCAGCAGGCGCTCACCGCGAGCGCCGCGCACGAGTACTCCCGCCGTACCCGGGTTGTGCGCTCGGGCCTCGGCGACGAGGGGCCGCTCATCGGCGCCGCGGCACTCGCCCTGCGCTGACGTCGGCGCGGACCAGGTCAGCGGGCCGCAACGATCAGGTGGCGCGGCGGCCCTTCGATGCGGGCCATCGCGATCGTGAGTTCGGTCGTGTCGGCGGCGACCGCATCGATACGGGCGCCGAGTCTCTCCTCGACTCCGTCGATGCGAGCGCCGAGTCTCTCCTCGACGCGGTCGGATCTGCGGACGCACCAGGCGAAGCCCCCGACCATGGTGCCGCCCAGGGTCAGAAGGAGTCCCACTGCACTGAGGACGATCGCGATGATCTCTGCGGACACGAACATGCTCCCATTCTGCGGGTGGAGGGTGGGGTCTCGCAGAATGCTACGTAGCCGTCGGAGGGGGGCTGTCGGCATGCACGCGCTTCACCGGCCGGCGTTTAAAACGCGTTGCAGAAGGTGATCGTGCAGAAGAGCACCCTCGTTCCGTTCGCCTCCCTAACAAATCGGCCCTACGCTCGTAGCAGGCGACGGAAGGAACACGCATGCGCGTACTCGGACTGCTCTCGGGCACCTCACACGACGGCGTCGACGTCACGGTCGTGGACTTCGTCGAGAAGGACGGAGACCTGCAGGGCACCGTCCTGCACGAGGACAGCGTTCCTTACGCTCCCGCACTGCGGGCCCGGCTCGTCGCGGCGCTGCCGCCGGCGCCCACGACCCTCGCCGAGGTCTGCGAGCTCGACACTCTGATCGGGCAGGCCTTCGCCGAGGTCGCCGCCGCAGCAGCCGACGCGGTCGGGGGAGTGGATGCCGTGTGCACGCACGGCCAGACCGTCTTCCACTGGGTCGCCGATGGCCACGCGCTCGGCACGCTGCAGATCGGACAGCCGGCATGGATCGCCGAGCGGGTGGGCGCGCCGGTCGTCTCTGACGTCCGCATCCGCGACATCACTGCCGGCGGCCACGGCGCTCCGCTCGTGTCCTTCCTCGACGAACTGCTGCTGCGCGGCCGGGCGGGAGTCTCGGCGGCCGTCAACCTCGGCGGCATCGCGAACATGACCGTCGTGGGCCCCAACGGCCTCTCGGCGTACGACATCGGCCCGGCGAACGCGCTGGTCGACGCTGTCGTCGTCGCGGAGGAGCTGAACGAGCGCGGGTACGACGCGGATGCTGCGATCGCCCGCACCGGCACCGTCGATGAGGCACTGCTGACCGCGCTCCTCGCCGATCCGTATTACGCACTGCCCGCCCCGAAGAGCACGGGCAAGGAGCACTTCCACCTCGACTATGTGCGCGGCCACGTCGACCGGGTGCGGCCCGACATCGCAGCGGAGGACCTCGTGCGCACCCTCACCGAACTCACCGTGCGCACGGTGGCCGGGGACGTGCGTGCCGCCGGCATCCGCTTCCTTGCCGTCTCGGGTGGCGGATGCCACAACCCGCTGATCATGCAGGGTCTGCGTGATGCGCTCCCTGACATCGAGGTCGTGCTCGCCGATGAGCTCGGTGCCCCCGTCGACAGCAAAGAGGCGATCCTGTTCGCTCTGATCGGGTGGTGCACCATGCACGGTGTGGCCGGAGTGACGCCGGGCGGAACCGGAGCTCGCGAGCCCCGCATCCTCGGCACGATCACGCCGGGTGCCGGGCCGCTGCGGATGCCCGACGCCGTCGAGCGCGTGCGCACCCTGACGCTGCGCTGATCCGAGCCGAGTGGGAAGCGCCGGTCAGCGCTTGCGGTCGTCGTCGTCCCAGGGGCCTTCCCACCAGCCGGCGCGACCGTCGCCCTCGCCGCCCCGGCGGCGTGAGCGGACGAACTGCACGATGAACACGGTGAGGGTGCTGAGGAGGATCAGGAAGATGACCAGGAACAGCAGGTCGGACTGGTTCATGGGCGCTTCCCCTCGGTGGCATCCGCCACGATCTTCGCGATCCGGGCGGATCGCGTCTCTGCACGCTTGGCCATGGCGATGTGCGTCAGGCCGAACTTCTTGACCGACTTGGGGAAAGCGTCCCAGTGTGCTCGTGCGGCCGGAACCGCATCCAGCGCTTCGGTCAGCTCCGGCGGCTCGATCCCCGCCTCGGGGCCGTCGAGCAGCGTCCACGACCCGTCGGCCTTCGCGGACTCGAGCACGCGCATCCCGGCGGGTGCGAGCACGCCGGCGGCCTCGAGGTCGATCAGTCGGGCCTTGTTCGTCGCCGCCCACCCGCTGCCGCGCCGACGGGGAGAGAACCACTGGCCGACCGTCGCGTCGTCGAAGGTGCGTACGGGGCCGTCGATCCAGCCGAAGCACAGCGCCTGACGTACGGCATCGTCGTAGCCGACGCCGCCCGCTCGGCTGCCCCGCACACTGAGCAGCCAGACACCGGAGGTGCGCTCGTGGTGCTCCTCGAGCCAGGCGCGCCAGGCGGCTGCATCCGCTGCGACGACCCGCTCTCCTTCGTCGAGCGCGCCCATGTCAGTCTTCGTCGAGCGTCGGGATCGACTCGGTGACCGTCGGCAGCAGATCGGCGACCGAGTTGACGATCTCGTCGGGGCGGAACGGGTACTTCTCGACCTCGGCCTCGTCGCTGATGCCCGTCATGACGAGCACGGTGTGCAGCCCCGCCTCGATGCCGGCGATGATGTCGGTGTCCATGCGGTCGCCGATCATTCCGGTCTTCTTCGAGTGCGCGCCGATCTTGTTGAGCGCCGAGCGGAACATCATCGGGTTCGGCTTGCCGACGACGTACGGCTCCTTGCCCGTGGCCTTGGTGATCAGGGCGGCGATCGCGCCCGTCGCCGGCATCACGCCGTCGGCCGACGGTCCGGTCGCGTCGGGGTTCGTGACGATGAAGCGCGCACCCTTGATGATGAGCCGGATCGCCTTGGTGATCGCTTCGAACGAGTAGTTGCGGGTCTCGCCGACGACCACGAAGTCGGGGTTCGTCTCGGTCATGATGAAGCCGGCCTCGTGCAGAGCCGTGAGGATGCCCGCCTCGCCGATCACGAACGCCGAGCCGCCGGGCAGCTGCTGGGCCAGGAAGTCCGCGGTCGCGAGAGCCGAGGTCCAGATGCGCTCCTCCGGGACGATCAGTCCGCTCGCGCGCAGCCGTGCGGAGAGGTCGCGAGCCGTGAAGATCGAGTTGTTCGTGAGCACCAGATACGGGATCTCGTTCTGCTCCCAGCCGGCGAGCAGCTCGGATGCTCCCGGGATGGCGTCGTTCTCGTGCACGAGAACGCCGTCCATGTCGGTCAGCCAGCATTCGATGTTGTCGCGATGTGCCATGTGCACAGCCTATGCGGCGGCGGTTGCGGGCAGGTGTCAGGTTCTGACGAGGTTCTCAGGCGCTGAGCCAGACGACCTGTGCGGCGCCGTCCGGGAGCTCCGTCTCGGTGCCTTCGAGCTCGATGCCCGAGGGCGTGGTCGTGATGTTCGCCGCGACGGCGACGCCCGCCGCCTCGAGAGCTCTGAGCAGCTCGGGGTCCCGGTCGTCGACGCGCAGCACACGTCCGGTGTGGCCGGCGGGCGCATCGGCGAGGAGAACGAAGGGCTCGCGCTCGACGACGCCCGCTGCATCGGGGATCGCGTCGCCGTGCGGGTCGAACCGTGGCCGCCCGAGGCGCGCGTCGATGCCCTCGAGCAGGCGATCGCTGATCGTGTGCTCGAGCACCTCGGCCTCGTCGTGCACCTCGTCCCACCCGTAGTCGAACTCCTGCACGAGCCAGGTCTCGATCAGGCGGTGGCGACGCACCATCGCCAGGGCGCGCTGCGTGCCGGCATCCGTCAGTCGCACCGCGCCGTAGGGCACGTGCGAGACGAGCCCGGCGGCGGCCAGCTTCTTGACCATCTCGGTCACCGATGAGGGGGCGATGCCGAGCTTCGCCGCGAGCACCGAGGGGGTGATCGGAGCGTCCTGCCATTCGGTGTGCGCGTAGACGGTCTTCAGGTAGTCGTCTGCTGCAGGGGATGCCACGGGTTCAGCCTAGATCAGGGGAGTGGTCGTGTTCAGGGGTTGGCCACGTCGACGAGGATGCCGAAGGCGACCTGCCCTGCGAAGAAGATGATCAGGAAGCCGAGCAGCGCGGCGAAGAGCGAGAGACGACCGTCGAACCCTTCGATCTCGGCGATGCCGATCTTGCGCGCGCGGAAGGCCAGCACGAGGGTCGCGATGCCGAGGGCGAGCTGCACCCAGGGGCCGCCGAAGGGCAGCACGGTGGGGAACGCGACGAGGAGTCCGCCGATCACGCCGGTCGCGATGCCGATCCAGGTGAGGATGCGGACGTTGCGGCGCGCGGTTTCGGCAGACATCCTTCGAGCCTAACCGTCCGGAGACTCCGCCATGCACGCTGTGAATCGTGTCAATCGGGCGGGAATCCTTGACGGGGGACGAGCTCTGCGGGTAGCTTCGACCGGGCACGGGAAAACGCTATCCGAGCGGGCTTCACGCCCAGAGAAGGATTTCGACGATGAATATCCGACACCAATCGCTCCGCGCCGTCGTGGCGGTGGCCGCCGCCGGCTGTCTCCTCGTGGGAGGCGCGCAGACGGCGACCGCAGCCTCACTCGCGGCACCTGCGACCGGTCGCCATGATTCCGGTCCGAAGACGCCTCAGCTCGAGGCGCTCGACCGCGGTCTCGTCGCCGTGTCGACTGCCGACGGGGTCTTCGTCAGCTGGAGGCTCCTCGCCACCGAGGTGAGCGGGGCGACCGACACCGGGCTCGCTGGCACCGACTTCGCGGTCTATCGCGACGGCACGAAGCTCGCCACGGTCACCGACAGCACGAACTACGCGGATGCCGACGGCACGGCCACGTCGCAGTACTCCGTGGTGCCGGTGGTGAACGGCGTCGAGCTGACGGCATCCGCCTCGGCATCCGTCACCGCGTGGTCCGAGGGCCACCACGACCTTCCGCTGCAGAAGCCGGCAGACGGCGTCACGCCGAAGGGCGAGGCCTACACCTACTCGGCCAACGACGTGTCGGTCGGCGACGTCGACGGTGACGGGCAATACGAGTACGTCGTGAAATGGGACCCCTCGAACTCGAAGGACGTCTCGCAGCGCGGCTACACGGGCCCCGTCTACCTCGACACCTACGAGCTCGACGGCACCCTGCTGAACCGTCTCGACCTCGGCGTGAACATCCGTGCCGGAGCGCACTACACGCAGTTCCTCGTCTACGACTTCGACGGGGACGGTCGGTCCGAGACCGTGCTGAAGACGGCCCCCGGCACCAAGTCCGTGCAGTACTCCGCCGACGGCACCGTCGCGAGCGAGTCGTACATCACCCTGCCCAAGGCCGACCGCAAGGCCGGCTACTCGAATGATGACGACTATCGCCTCAGCGCCGCCGACTACGAGGCGCACCTGGTCGACATGTTCCTCGGCTGGAGCGACCGCGAGGAGGTCGTGTCGGGTCAGTGGCCGGCGACTCTCGAAGAAGCGTGGGGCATGCCGGTCACGCACGAGTACCCGCTGTCGCAGGAGGCGGCTCAGGAGCTCGCGACCACCTTCATCGACGTGTATGCGCCGAGCCGCAGCGCGCGCAACCTGCTGCGCGAGTTCGAGGGCTTCATCATCGACGGGCCCGAGTACCTCACGGTCTTCGACAGCGCGACGGGCAAGGAGCTGCAGACGATCCCGTATCCGACCGAGCGCGGCGACGACGGTCTGCTGTGGGGCGACTACGCGATGTCGCGCATCGAACCGGGCAACCGTGTCGACCGCTTCCTCTCCGGTGTCGGGTACCTCGACGGACAGCATCCGTCTGCGGTGTTCGCCCGCGGGTACTACACGCGCACGACTGTCGCCGCCTTCGACTGGGACGGCAAGCGACTCAAGGCTCGCTGGGATGTCGACAGCGGTCACGTGCCCCTGTCGAACCCGTTCAACGACTCCCCGCACGGCCGCGACGGTACTGACCCTGAGTTCGGCACCATCAC
The DNA here is from genome assembly GCF_979258485.1 of Microbacterium sp. AC035. Lineage (NCBI taxonomy): Bacteria > Bacillati > Actinomycetota > Actinomycetes > Micrococcales > Microbacteriaceae > Microbacterium > Microbacterium sp. AC035. Next base: position 2,497,720 of record NZ_OZ409858.1, on the reverse strand, counting down.
GACGCAGGGCGATCACTCGCTGAGCTTCGCCGACGTCGACGGCGACGGCAGGCAGGAGCTGGTCTACGGATCGGCGACGATCGACGACGACGGCAGCCTGCTCTACAGCTCGTTCGACGTGCTGCCGGAGGGCAGTGCCGACCCCGGCGCGACTGTGCGACTCGGGCACGGAGACGCGATGCACGTGACCGACATCGATCCGGGTCGCCCCGGTGTGGAGATCTGGACGGTGCACGAGGGCGGCACCTATGCACCCTACGGATCGGTGATGCGCGACGCCGCGACGGGAGAGTCGCTGTTCGGTGCATACTCCGGTCGCGACACGGGTCGGGCGATGATCGGCGACGTGCGTCCAGACGTGCCGGGCATCGAGGTGTGGTCGAGCATGCCCGGCGGCACCGAGGGCAGCGGTCTGCTCAGCGCGACCGGCGAGGTGCTGCAGGCGGAGACGCCAGGAACGAACATGTCGATCCGCTGGGCGGGTGACCTGACGACGCAGCTGGTCAACGGCAGCGGCGACCAGACACCGACCATCGACGATTGGACGCGGGGCACGGTGCTCACCGCGACCGGCACGCTCACCAACAACGGCACGAAGGGCAATCCCTCGCTCGTCGCCGACGTGCTGGGCGACTGGCGCGAGGAGCTGCTTGTGCGCACGGCGGATTCGAGCGCGCTGCGATTCTTCACCACGACGGAACCCACCGCGCACAAGCTCACGACCCTCATGCACGATGTGCAGTACCGGGCTGAGACTGCGCGTCAGCAGACGACCTACAACCAGCCGGCGTACACCTCGTTCTACCTCGCGAGCGATGTCGACTGGTCGAAAGTGCCGGTGCTGACCGCCCCGACGACGCCGAAGGCGCCGAAGTTCACGGACAAGCCGGGTTCCTCCCGCGATGAGGTGAAGGTGCCGACGAACATCACGGGCATCACGTACTACGTGAACGGCGAGAAGGTCGAGGCCCGCAACGGAAAGGTGCGCGTCACCGGAGAGGTGACCGTGGTCGCTGTGCCGGATGCCGGCTACCGCATCGCCGACGGCGCGACCTCGCAGTGGACGGAGACCCTCCGCAAGCGCTGAGCACTCGTGCGGTGACAGACCGCCGCCCCGAGCCGACTCTTCCCGTGCCGGCTCGGGGCGGTTCTGCGTCTGCGTCGGTGTGCGTCTCTGCGCCGCCTCAGGCGCCGGTCAGCACCAGCCAGAGCAGGGCGCCGTTGAGAGCGATGAGCAGGACGGACGCGATGATGCCGGCCGTCGTCGTCCATGCACGGTTCGCCCAGACGCCGAGCGTGCGGCGCTGAGCCGTGAGCGCGATGAGCGGGATCAGGGCGAACGGGATGCCGAACGAGAGCACGACCTGGCTGAGCACGAGCGCCAGCGTGGGATCGAAGCCGATGCCGAGGATCACGAGTGCGGGGATCAAGGTCACCAGCCGTCGCGCGAGCAGGGGGATGCGCACGTGCAGCAGCCCGTGCATGATCTCGGCTCCGGCATACGCGCCCACCGAGGTCGAGGCGAGTCCCGAGGCCAGCAGCCCGACCGCGAAGAACGTCGCGACGACAGGGCCGAGCCCGGCGGCGAGTGCGGCGTGCGCGCCTTCGAGCGAGTCGGTGCCCTCGACGCCGGCCAGGTTGGCGGCCGCGAGCAGCAGGATGCCGAGGTTCACCGTGCCCGCGATCACCATCGCGATCGAGACGTCCCAGCGGGTCGCGGTGAGCAGGCGACGGATGCGCGAGGTCTCCGTGCGCACGGCCTCGGCCGGCGCATCGGTCGTCGTAGAGCCGAAGCGGTCTCGGGTGAGCGACGAGTGCGCGTAGATCGCATGGGGCATGATCGTGGCCCCGAGGATGGATGCGGCGAGCAGCACCGACCCGGTTCCTTCGAAGCGGGGGACGAGGCCGCCGACGATGCTCCCTGCGTCTGGGGGAGCGACGAACAGGCCGGCGATGAAGCCCACGGTGATGATCGCCATGAGCGCGATGATCACGAACTCGAAGGGGCGTGGGCCGCGGCGGCTCTGCACTGCCAGCAGGATCATCGACACGGCGCCGGTGATGATCCCGCCGAGCAGCAGCGGGATGTCGAACAGCAGGTAGAGCGCCACCGCTCCGCCGATGACCTCGGCCAGATCGGTCGCCATGGCGACGAGCTCGGCCTGCAGCCAGTAGGCGCGTCGGGCCCAGGGGTTCTTCAGTCGTGTTCCCAGCACTTCGGGGAGGCTCTGCCCGGTGACGACTCCGAGCTTGGCGGAGAGGTATTGGATCAGCCACGCCATGATGTTGCCGGCGACCACGACCCACACCAGCAGGTATCCGTACTGGGCGCCTGCGGTCATGTTGCTCGCGACGTTGCCCGGATCGAGGTAGGCGACTCCGGCCACCAGCGCGGGTCCGAGAAGCCAGAGGCTGCGGGGCGCGGTGGCGCGAGCGCCAGACGCCGACGTCTCGAGCGTGGAATTTTTAGGCATGCCGAAATCGTAGCGGATTTTTCGGCGCACCTAAATATGTTGTGCGGTGCGCGGCGGATAGCCTGGCGGAATGGAAGAGCAGGCGCCCGCGGATGCAGCGGAGACAGGCGGATCGTCGGCGCAGCCCGGCTACGGAGTGGGGCCGTGGCCCGGCGGTGAGGCGGAATGGCCTGCGGACGAGCGTTACGACCCTGAGCTGCTGGCCGTCGGCGACACGCGCAACGTGATCGATCGCTACCGCTACTGGCGGATGGATGCGATCGTCGCCGACCTCGACACCAGGCGGCATCCGTTCCACGTGGCCATCGAGAACTGGCAGCACGACATGAACATCGGCTCCATCGTGCGCAGCGCGAACGCGTTCCTCGCCGACACCGTGCACATCATCGGACGGCGCCGCTGGAACAAGCGGGGCGCGATGGTCACCGACCGCTACCAGCACGTCGTGCACCACGAAGACGTCGAGACCTTCACCGCCTGGGCCGCGGCAGAGGGGCTGCCGATCATCGCGGTCGACAACGTCGACGGCGCCGTGCCGGTCGACCGCGCCGACCTGCCGCAGAGCTGCGTGCTGCTGTTCGGTCAGGAGGGCCCGGGGCTGTCGGAGGCCGCGCTCGCCGCGGCATCCGCTCACATCGAGATCACGCAGTACGGCTCCACCCGGTCGATCAATGCGAGCGCGGCCGCCGCCGTGATCATGTACGAGTGGTGCCGGAGATACGCGGGCTGACGGCGTGCGCGAACCCTCTCGACACGGCGCCTGCTCGGGCGTAGCGTGAGTGCCGATCTGAGGAGGTCGCCATGGCAGAGCTCAGTCCCATCCGCCCGTTCCTCTGGTTCGACGGTCGTGCGCAGGAGGCGATGGAGTACTACGTCTCGGTGTTCCCGAACTCGTCGATCGACCAGGTGGTGCTCTACCCCGACGAATCGCTCGATCGACATTTCGAGGGCATGAGCGGCAAGGTGCTCAACGGCGACTTCACGCTGAACGGCTCGCCGTTCGGATGCCTCGACGGAGGCCCTGAGTTCGCCTTCAACGAGTCGATCTCGTTCGTGATCGGCTGTGCGGATCAGGCCGAGATCGACCACTACTGGCAGGCGCTCTCGGCCGTGCCGGAGTCGGAGGCGTGCGGCTGGTGCAAGGACAGGTTCGGGGTCAGCTGGCAGGTCGTGCCCGCAGGCCTCGATCTGCTGCAGCAGCGCCCGGAGCAGATCCAGGCGCTCATGCACATGAAGAAGATCGTGATCGCCGAGCTCGAGAACGCCTGATCCCCTGACAGGTCAGTCTCAGACGCCCGCCGTGACCCAGCGGCCGGAGCGCACACGCCAGCCGAGGGTGACCAGCCGAGCGAGCAGGTAGACGCCGAAGAACGCGACCGAGAGCCAGATCAGACCGGCGGCGCCGTCGACCCCCGTGGCGGCGATGATCCACAGCGCAGGCAGGAAGGGCAGGAGGTTGAGTCCGCCCGCGAGCGCGAGGTAGCGCGCGTCGTTCGCCCCCATGAGCACACCGTCGAGCACGAAGACCACACCGGCGATCGGCTGCGCGACCGCGAGGACGAGGAGCGCCGGCTGCACGAGCGCGGCGATCGACGGCTCTCCCGTGAACACGATGCCGAGCACACCCGAGAGCGCCGCGATGAGCGCGCCGACCGCGACGCCGAACCACACGCCCCAGGCGACCGTGCGTCTGAGCACTCGGTGCACCTGCCGCTCGTCCCCCGCACCGAGTTCTTTGCCGATCAGGGCCTGGGCCGCGATCGCGAGAGCATCCAGCGCGAACGCTGCCGCCGAGAAGATGGTGAAGACGATCTGCCAGCCGGCGAGCTCGTCGGTGCCGATTCCTGTCGCGACGGCGACGGTGGCCAGCAGCGCGGCCCGCAGGCTCACCGTGCGCAGGAACAGCCAGCCGCCCGATCGCGCGGTGCTGCCCATGCCCGCCCGCTGCGCCATCAGCGACGCGTCGTGCGTCGCCGCGAGGCGCCGGATCACCAGCACGTAGGCGCCGACCATGCCCCACTGGGCGACGACCGTGCCGGCCGCCGATCCGGCGATGCCCCATCCCAGCCCGTAGATGAACAGCACGTTGAGCAGAGCGTTCGCGCCGAATCCGATCCCCGCGATCCACAGGGGGGTCATGGTGTCCTGCATCCCGCGGAGCAGTCCGGTCGCGGCGAACACGATGAGCATCGCGGGGAGACCCCACATCGAGACGACCAGATAGGCGTTGGCGTCGGCGGCCACGGCGTCGCTCGCGCCGAACAGCGACACGAGCCACGGCGAGGCCACGGCTCCAGCGGCGGCGAGCACGGCACCGATCGCCAGCGCCAGCCACATGCCGTTGACGCCGACTGAGACGGCCTCGCCGGGCCGGCCGGCTCCGAACAGCCTCGCGACAGCCGGGGTCGTCGAGTAGGCGAGGAAGACCATGAGCCCGACGATCGTCTGCAGCACTGCTCCCGCGATGCCGAGGCCCGCCAGCGGCGTCGTGCCGAGATGCCCGACCAGGGCGGCGTCGACGATGAGGAACGCGGGCTCGGCCATCAGCGCGCCGAGAGCGGGGACGGCGAGGCGCAGGATCTCACGGTTGAGAGTGCGCTCGGTCATCCTCCGAGCCTATGGGCTGGTGCCGACAGAGCGATCGCCGGCTCCGCGCACGCCGTCGTACCCTGGAGCAATCGGATGCGACGGAGGTGCATCATGACGGATCCACGCGAGGCCGCGGCCAGATACCGCGCGCGGCAGCAGAGCGAGAGCGACGGTGAGGACGACGCTGAATCCGGCACGGCCCCCGGCATCGCCGCAGCCACCGACCGGGCCGCGTTCATCGAGACGGCGATCCAGGTGGCGATCCGCCGGGGCGACTTCGACGATCTCCCCGGCGCCGGCAAGCCGCTCGAGGGTCTCGGCACTCACCACGACCCGGACTGGTGGATCCGGCGCAAGATCGAGCAGGAGAACCTCACGGGACTCGGCCCGCCGGCCATCCTGCTGCGCACCGAGGATCGCGAGCTCGACGAGCAGCTCGACCTGCTCGGTCGCGAGTCCGACGTGCGGGCGGTGCTCGAGGACTTCAACCGACGGGTCATCGAGGCTCGACGGCAGCTGCAGGGCGGACCGCCCGTCGTGACGAGTCCTCGCGACATCGATGCCGAGGTCGCCGCGTGGACGGAGCGTCGAGCGGCGCGCCTGGCCGCCCGTTCGACGCCGGAGCCGATTCACCCGCGCACGCACCGCTTCGGCATCCGTCGCCGAGGCTGAGTACGTCGGGGGCCGCCAGTCGGTTCCCTCCTGAATGTCGGAGCGACGCATAGGCTGGTCGGCATGACCGACGTGCTTCCCTCTGGCCTTGAGACCTCCGAGTTCAGTTCCGACATCCGCCCGCAGGACGACCTCTATCGTCATGTCAACGGCGCCTGGCTCGCCCGCACCGAGATCCCCGGCGACAAGGCGCGCTGGGGCTCGTTCCATCTGCTCGCCGAGCAGGCCGAGAAAGACGTCAGGACGATCATCGAGGAGTCGCAGGATGCCGAGCCCGGCACCCTCGCCCGCAAGATCGGCGACCTGTTCGCGAGCTTCATGGACACCGAGCGCATCGCCGCGGCCGGCGTCGCTCCGCTCGCCGAGACCCTCGCCGAGATCGAGGCGATCGATGACATCCCCGCATTCCTGCGCACGGTCGGCGCCTACGACCGCGACGGTCGGGCGCACCTGATCGGGTTCTACGTCGACGGCGACCCCGGAAACCCCGAGCGCTACCTTCCGGTGATCGTGCAGTCCGGCCTGTCGCTGCCCGACGAGAGCTACTTCAGACTCGACACCTTCACCGAGACGCGAGCGGCGTACCGCACGCACCTCGAGCGACTGCTGACGCTCGCCGGCATCGCGGATGCCGCAGGCCAGGCCGACCGCTCGATCGCCCTCGAGACCGAGCTCGCCGGCCACCACTGGGACAACGTGCGCAGCCGCGACGCCGTCGCCACCTACAACCTCAAGACGTGGGCCCAGATCCAGGAGCTCGCCGGGGTCGACCTCGAGCCGTGGCGCGATTCCGTCGCGCCCGAGCACCCTGAGGCCTTCGCCGAGGTCGTGGTCTCGCAGCCGAGCTTCCTCGAAGGGCTCGGATCGCTGCTCAGCCCCGGGCGCCTCGACGACTGGAAGGCCTGGCTGCGCGCACAGGTCGTCCACGCCGCGGCTCCGTATCTGACCGACGACTTCGTGCAGGAGAACTTCTCGTTCTACGGCACCGAGCTCACCGGCGTCCCCTCGATCCGCGAGCGCTGGAAGCGCGGCGTCTCGGTGACGGAGGGCGCGCTGAGCGAGGCGATCGGCAAGGTGTACGTCGAGCGGCACTACCCGCCGACGGCGAAGGCCGCGATGGACGAGCTGGTCGCGAACCTCATCGAGGCCTACCGGCAGAGCATCACCGACCTCGAGTGGATGACCGCCGAGACCCGCGAGCGGGCGCTCGCCAAGCTCGACTCGTTCACGCCGAAGATCGGGCACCCCGCCGTCTGGCGCGACTACTCCAGCCTCGAGATCGACCGCGCAGACCTGTTCGGCAACGTGCGGCGCGCGGCCATCTTCGAGCACGACCGCAACGTCGCCAAGGTCGGCAAGCCGATCGACCGAGACGAGTGGCACATGCCGCCGCAGATGGTCAACGCCTACTACAACCCCTCGATGAACGAGATCGTGTTCCCGGCGGCGATCCTGCAGTACCCGTTCTTCGACGCGTCACGCGATGCGGCTGCCAACTACGGCGGGATCGGCGCGGTCATCGGCCATGAGATCGGTCACGGGTTCGACGACCAGGGCAGCCGCTACGACGGTGACGGCAAGCTCGAGGACTGGTGGACGGATGCGGATCGCACCGCGTTCGAGCAGCGCACCAAGGCCCTGATCGAGCAGTACGACGAGCTCGTGCCGGAAGGCCTCGACGCCGAGCACCACGTGAACGGCGCCCTCACGATCGGTGAGAACATCGGAGACCTGGGCGGCCTCGGCATCGCGCTCCGGGCGTACGAGATCGCGCTCGGCGGCGAAGAGGCTCCGGTCATCGACGGCTACACGGGCGTACAGCGCCTGCTGCTGTCGTGGGCGCAGGTCTGGCAGCAGAAGAGCCGCGACGCCGAGACGCTGCGACTGCTCACGATCGACCCTCACTCGCCGAACGAGTTCCGCTGCAACCAGATCGTCCGCAACATCGACGCCTTCTACGAGGCGTTCGACGTCGCCGAATCCGACGCGCTGTGGCTCCCGCAGGAGTCTCGAGTGACGATCTGGTGAGTCGTCCCGCCTAGCCGAGTGGGCCCCGACGGGTGCCCTGCTGTCTCCTGAATGACGATCTGATGACCGTATACCGGAGTATGTAGGGCATCCTCACCTGACGGGGTTACGATATCCGTGCTGCGGCGGATGGACACCGCAGCATCCCGCCAATCCAACCCCCCTATTAAGGATCACGCGTGGGTGCTTCCGAGCCTGCCGACGGCCCGCCACTGGCCTCGCTGCGCCGCTCTCAGCGGCCCAGCCGACGCCTGCCGCGTCGTGCCGCCACGGGGCGTCGATCGTTCACGTCGACGCTGCGGGCACTCGAGCAGCTCGCGGACGCGGGGGCCCAGGTGTCGGTGCATGTTGTCGATCTCGACAGCCACACGCACGTCCTGTCGGGGGATGACCATGTGACCATGCCGGTCGCCGGGCTCGGCGTCGTACCGCTGCTCATCGAGGTGGCGGCAGCGTTCGATGCCGGCACCCTCGACCCGCTCGAGATCGTGGAGCGCACGGCCGTCGAGCCGGTGTCGACCTCGGGACTCTGGCGACACCTGCACGCGCCCGCCCTGCCGCTCGAAGACCTCGCCGTGCTCGCGGCGACAGCGGGTGATCCGATCGCGGTCAACGCTCTGCTGCAGCGGGTCGGTCACGATCGCGTGCGTGAGCGCATCGAGACCCTCGGGCTCCGCCGCACTGCCCTTCTCGATCGGTTCCGCGACGAGCGCGGGCCCGACGACGCACCCCAGGTCGCGGTGGGCTCAGCGCGCGAGTTCGCCGGGCTCTTCTCGGCACTCGTGAACTCGCAGGTGGTGGGAGCCTCAGTGAGTGCTCAGGTGTCCGAGTGGCTGAGCCTGAACCAGGACCTGAGCCTGGTGGCAGCCTCGACCGGCCTCGATCCCTTCGCTCACGACCATGACGCCCATGGCCTGCTCTTCATCAACAAGACCGGCCGCGATCGCGGTGTGCGGGCAGAGGCGGGAGTCCTCGGCGGGCCGCGCGCGGGTGTCGCCTACTCGTTGATCGTCTGCTTCGACGACCTGTCGATCACACACCGGCTGCGTGCACACGATGCCTTCCGTGTGCTCGGCGTCGAGCTCATGGAGTACACCCACTGAGGCGCACTCGTCACGTCGATCGCGCGTCGGCCCCGGTTAGCATCGGGGGATGCCCCGCACAGACTGGACTCCGCATCGCCGCGACGACGGCGAGCTGCTCGGCTGGATCCACCCCGACGGCGAGGCGTGGGTGCCGGTCGACATCCTCGGGCGCACGGTGTCCGGGCCGACCGAGTGGCTCGATGCCGAGGCAGCTCTGGAGGAGCGGGGCATCTCGTGGCTCGCTGACCCGTGGGTGCTCGACGGCGAAGGCGGCGGTCCGTTGCGGGTCCGCATCCTCGAGGTCACCCCGGATGAGGACGGTGCACCCGGACGCGTCGTCGTGAAGGTCGACGACTTCGGCGACGTCTCCCGTCCGCCCACGCAGCAGCACGCGCTCTCCTGGCCGGCCCCCGACCGACTGAGGGCTCCGTCGCCGACGGACCCGGACCCGCGGGTGCTCTGACCCTGGTCCGGGCGGCGGTCACCCCGGAAGAGAGGGATGCTGCTCGGTCGAACGCTGTCGAGGGATGAACAGCGACAGGACGAGGGCGATGATGCCGGCCGCGATCGCCAGCCAGAAGCACAGATCGAACGCCGCCCTCGTGGGGACGGAGACCCCGCCGACGTCGACGCTCATGGCGGCGAGCACCCCGCCCATCACTGCGGAGGCGCTCGATGTGCCGACCGAGCGGAACAGCGCGTTCAGTCCGTTCGATGCGCCCGTCTCGTTCGCCGGCACCGACCGCATGATGATCATCGGCATCGCGGCGAAGGTGAAGCCGATGCCGACGCCGATCAGCAGGTTGCCGACGAGGATATGCCACACCTCGCTCGACCAGAGCAGTACGAACACGTAGGCGAGCACGATCGCGCCGGCCCCCACGGTGAACAGGGGGCGAGGTCCGACGGTGCGCTCGAGCCAGCCCGACAGCGGCGAGATCACCATCATCACGAGACCCGCCGGCATGATCACGAGTGCGGCAGACACCATGTCGAGTCCGAAGCCGGCGCCGGAGGCGACGGGGCCCTCGAGCAGCTGCGGGAACGTCACGTTCGAGGCGAAGAGGGCGAAGCCCATGCCGATCGCGGCGATGTTCGTGAACAGCACGGCAGGGCGTGCGGCGACGCGCAGGTCGAGCAGCGGATCGTTCGTCCGCAGCTGATACCAGCCCCAGACCAGCAGCACACCCACACCGCCGATGATGCAGGTCAGGGTCAGCGGGGCCGTCCAGCCCCACTCGGCACCGCGCGACACGAACAGCAGGATGCCGGTGAGGCCGATCGCGAGTCCGATCGCACCGACCACGTCGAGGCGTCCGGGGAATCGCAGCACGTCCTCGGGAATCACGAGCAGCACGAGAGCGAGGCCGATGACGCCGAGAGCTGCGGCGAGCCAGAACAGCCAGTGCCAGTCGGCGTTCACCGCGAGCAGGGCGGCCACCGGCATCCCGATCGCTCCGCCCACCCCCATCGTGGCGCTCATCAGAGCGACGGCGGTGCCCAGACGCTCGGGCGGCAGGACGTCGCGCATGATCGCGATGCCCAGCGGAACCACGCCCGTGACCGCACCCTGCAGCGCACGCCCGATGATCACGCCGACGATCGAGCCGGAGAGAGCGGCGATCAGCGAGCCGAGGATCAGGAGCCCGAGCAGCACGATCACGACGCGGCGCTTGCCGTACATGTCGCCCAGTCGGCCCGAGATCGGGGTGGCGACCGCGGCGACGAGCAGCGTGATCGTGACGACCCAGGTGGTGTCTTCCCTGGACGCGTTCAGCAGGTGAGGGAGCTCGGCCTGCAGAGGCACGACCAGGGTGAACATGAACGACGAGCAGAGGCCGGCGAAGGCCAGCACCGCGACGATCGCCCACTTCGGTGATCTTCGGGAGAGTCTTCTGCGCGCGCGATCATCGTTCTCTCCCATCGCTTCAGGCTATCGGCGTCTGAGACACCCGAGGCGCGAGCCCGCGTACTGCGCTCGTCAGCTCACGCCCTTCATGAGCCGCAGCACCGGCTTCACGGCGAAGAGGAGGCCGAGGCCGACCACGATCGCGATCGCCCCGAGGACAGAGAAGTAAGGCACCTCGTTCTTCGGGTCGTAGAACTGGACGAGCCAGCCCGAGATCGCAGTGCCCAGCGCGATCGACAGGAAGAACAGCGCCACCATCTGCGTGTGGAACACCTTCGGCGCGAGCTTCGTGGTCACGGACAGGCCCACCGGCGAGATCAGCAGCTCGGCGACCGTGAACACGAACAGGATGCCGACGATCGCGATCAACGGCGTGGAGTTGGGGCCACCGCCCGCGAACGGCAGGAACAGCAGGAACGCCGCCCCCATGATCATCGCGCCCAGTGCGAACTTGACCGGAGTCGAGGGCTGGCGGCGGCCGAGGCGGGTCCAGATCGCCGCGAAGACGCCGGACAGGATGATGATGAACACCGGATTGATCGACTGCACCCAGGAGACGGGCATCTCGAATCCGAAGATGTTGCGATCGAGGCGCTCGTCGGAGTAGACCGTGAGCACGGTGAACTGCTGCTGGTAGAGCGACCAGAAGGCGACGCTCGTGACGAAGAGGGGCAGGAACCCCCACACGCGTGAACGCTCGGTGGCATCGATCCGGCGGCTGCTGAGGATGACTGCGAAGTACGCCACCGTCGCGACGATCGTTCCGATGATCACGATGTCGGCCAGGTTGTCGGCCCTGATCACGCCGATGAGCACCAGCGCCGCGACGAGTGCGAGGGCGGCGACCGCGATGATCGCGACGAGCGGATAGCGCGACGACGGCAGGGGGTTCGGCACGCGTCGTGCCTCGTCCGGCAGCGCCTTCCGGCCGAACGAATACTGCACGAGTCCGAACGTCATGCCGATCGCGGCGAGACCGAATCCGTAGTGGAATCCGAGGGAGGACTGCAGGATGCCGGTGAGGATCGGGCCCAGGAAGGCGCCGAGGTTGATGCCGAGGTAGAACAACGAGAAGCCGGCATCCCGGCGGGTGTCGTCTGCGCTGTAGAGAGTGCCGACCACCGAGGTCGCGTTCGCCTTGAGCCCGCCCGAGCCGAGGGCGACGAGCACGAGGCCCACCCCGACGCCGATGAATCCGGGGAGAAGCGCGAGGGCGACGTGACCTGCGACGATGACGATGGCGCTGATGAACAGCACACGTTCCGAGCCCAGCATCCGGTCGGCGATCCACGCACCGAGGATCGTCGAGAGGTAGACAGACCCTCCGTAGGCGCCGACGATCCCGCCTGCGACGGCCTGGGAGAGTCCGAGTCCGCCCTCGGTGACCGAGAAGTACAGATAGATGAGCAGGATGCCCTGCATGCCGTAGAAGCTGAACCGCTCCCACATCTCGACGCCGAAGATGTGGACGAGCGCCCAGGGCTGCCCGAAGAACCGGGTGTCGGGCTTCTCGGCGGTCGTGTCGCTGGTTGCCATTCCTCCACGGTACGCCCGGTCGCGGCATGGTTCGATATGGGGATGAGCGTCGATCTCGAACAGCACCCTGCCGACAGCCCCTTCCACCGCAGGCTCGTCTACGGAGAGCGACCCGATGGCTCGTGGATGACGCACGGGCCGGCCAACGCCTACGAGTCGGTCGTCATGCGCCCGCTCGAGCCGATGCTCGTGCCCGAGAAGCCGCGCAACGGTGAGCTCGACCCCGAGAACTGCGGATCGTGCAAGCCCGACGAGCACACGATCTGGCACGACGATCTGTGGCAGGTGCGAGCCGGCTGGGAGCCGGGCGGGCTTCCTTTCATCGGGGCGATCGCCCCGCGCGAGCACTGGCTGCTCGAAGACGCTCCCGTCGAGGTCCTCGCCGCACTCGGGCCGTTGATGCAGCGGATCTCGGAGGCGGTGAAGAGCATCCCCGGTGTCGCGCGGTGCCACTTCAGCAGGTTCAACGACGGCTCGGCGCACCTTCACCTCTGGGCATTCGCACGTCCGGCCGGGATGATGCAGGGGCGAGGAGCCGTGCTCTCCTACTGGGACGGGATGCTCCTCGAGATGACCGTCGAGATGATGAACGAGTTCCTCGAGATCGTCGCCACATCCCTCGCGGCCGGAGGAGGTACGGCCTTCCCGGAGCGCTCGCGCGCCTGACCAGCCGTGTTCGATTCCGATATCTGCGACCGGAGGGGCAGACTGGGGGCGTGCGAACCATCCGTGATCTGGACACCGTTGAACTCATCATCGCCGCGCAGGGCCTGCTCGACTCCATCCGCGGCCCCGAGCGCGTGATCGACGCCGGCACTCTGCGAGCTCTGCAGCAGTCGGGCAATTACGTGGTCGGACTCTTCGATGCCGAGAGCGGCGAAGAGCGGATGGTCGGAGCCTCGATCGCCTTCTTCGGCGCCCCCGGACGCCGGGCGATGCACTCGCACATCACGGCGCTGCTGCCCGAGTACCGCGGACGCGGCTGGGGACGAGAGCTCAAGGAGCACCAACGCCAGTGGGCGTTCTCACGCGATGTCGGTCGCATCACCTGGACGTTCGATCCGCTCGTCGCCCGCAACGCGCACTTCTTCCTCACGGTTCTCGGTGCCCGCGCGACCGGATACTCGGTGAACCGCTACGGCATCTTCGGTGGAGGGGACGCAGGAGATGAGAGCGACCGGCTCGACGTCGAATGGGCGCTCGCAGACATCGCCAAGCCCCCGGCATCCGATGCGGTCGTCGAGACGCTCGAGATCCCGTCGGACATCGAGACGATCCGCGTCGAGGACCCGGAGGCTGCGCACGAATGGCGCACGCGCCTGCGCGCGCAGATGGAGGGCCTCCTGGGCAGCGGCCTGACGCTCTCGGGATTCGACGTCGACAAGGGCTACCTCTTCACCTCCTGAGGGCTCAGCCCCGACCCGGCCGGGGTCCTGACGCGAACAGGTCGCGGATAAGATTGACGTGCCCGTGATCACGGGCTTTCCCACCGCCGACCATTGGAGCCACCGTGGCCGAACAGTCCCGTCTTGACAAGGTCATCGCCCTTGCCCGCCACCGCGGGTTCGTCTTCCAGGCGGGTGAGATCTACGGCGGTTCGCGGTCCGCGTGGGACTACGGGCCCCTCGGCACCGAGCTCAAGGAGAACATCCGCCGCCAGTGGTGGCAGACGTTCGTGCGCGGACGCGGCGACATGGTGGGTCTCGACTCCAGCATCATCCTGCCCAAGCGGGTGTGGGAGGCGTCGGGTCACGTCGCCACCTTCACCGACCCGCTGGTCGAGTGCCTGAGCTGCCACAAGCGCTTCCGTGCCGACACTCTGATCGAGGACTTCGAGGCGCGCAAGGGCCGCAAGGCAGAGAACGGCCTCGCCGACGTGCCGTGCCCCAACTGCGGCACCAAGGGCCAGTACACCGAACCGAAGTCGTTCTCGGGTCTCGTGAAGACGTACCTCGGCGTCGTCGACGACGAGTCCGGCCTCTACTTCCTCCGCCCTGAGACGGCACAGGGCATCTTCGTGAACTTCTCGAATGTGCTCACGGCCAGTCGCAAGAAGCCGCCGTTCGGCATCGGCCAGGTCGGCAAGGCGTTCCGCAACGAGATCACCCCCGGCAACTTCATCTTCCGCACGCGCGAGTTCGAGCAGATGGAGATCGAGTTCTTCACGCCGCCCGCCGACGCGCAGCAGTGGTTCGAGCACTGGGTCGAGGCATGCTGGAACTGGTTCATCGACCTCGGGATCGACCCCGAGAACATGCGTCAGTTCGACGTTCCCGAAGACGACCGCGCGCACTACTCCGCCGGCACCATCGACGTCGAGTACCGCTTCGGCTTCACGGGCAAGGAGTGGGGCGAGCTCATGGGCGTCGCCAACCGCACGGACTACGACCTGTCGAGCCACAGCGAGGCGTCGGGCCAGAGCCTCACCTACTTCGACCAGGCGACGGGCGACCGATACACGCCGTACGTGATCGAGCCGTCGTTCGGCCTCACGCGCGCCATGATGGCGTTCCTCGTCGACGCGTACCGTGAAGAGGAGGTGCCGAACGCCAAGGGCGGCACCGACGTGCGCACCGTGCTCAAGCTCGACCCGCGTCTCGCCCCGGTGAAGGCCGCCGTGCTGCCGCTGAGCCGCAACGAGCGCCTGTCGCCGCTCGCTCGCGAGGTCGCCGACACGCTGCGCAGCTCGTGGGCCGTCGACTTCGACGACGCAGGGGCGATCGGTCGCCGTTACCGCCGACAGGATGAGATCGGCACGCCGTTCTGCGTCACCATCGACTTCGACTCGCTCGATGACCGCGCCGTCACCGTGCGTGACCGCGACACCATGGCGCAGGAGCGCGTCTCGATCGACGAGCTGCACGAGTACCTGGCTGAGCGTCTCAAGGGCGCCTGACACTCGGACGATCCGAACGAGAGGCCCGCTGTCCGAGAGGACGGCGGGCCTCTCGCGTCAGCCGGTGACGGTCAGCTGCACCTGATCGGTGCCGCCCGCCTCGACCCACGCCAACGATCGCTCGAGGATGCCGCGCAGCACGTCGAGGTCGATCTTCTCGAGATCCTTGATGTAGAGGCATCCGACGCCCGTGCTGTGCGGGCCGAGCTTCTCCAGGGCCTCGACGTGGGCGTCGACGCCGTCGAACAGGTAGATCGTCGTCGCCGCCTTGCGCGGGGCGAAGCCGAGCAGTCCGCTGTCGCCCTCCGTGCCGGTCGGGTACCTGTAGTGGCAGCTGCCGAATCCGATGATCGTGCCCCAGGTCTGCGGGTCGCGGCCGGTGATCTCCTGCATCACAGCGGTCAGGGTCTCGGCATCCCGACGGCGAATCGCCGGCGTGGAGCGGGCGATGAGTCCAGCGACGTCGTCGCCGGTGGGGTTCATGCCTTGGCCTTCGCCGCGGCTTTCATGGCCTTCTTGTGCTCGCGCACCTTGGTCAGCGACTCGGGTGACACGATGTCGGCGACGCTGCGGTAGGAACCGTCGGCGCCGTAGTCTCCGGCCGCCTCTCGCCATCCCGTGCCGGTGAAGCCATACTGCTTGCCGAGCAGGGCGAGGAAGATCTTCGCCTTCTGCTCGCCGAACCCCGGGAGCGCCTTGAGTCGCTTCAGAACCTCGGCGCCGGACGGATCGCCTTCGGTCCAGATCGCCGAGGCGTCTCCGCCCCATCGATCGACGATCTCCTGGCAGAGGGTCTGCACGCGAGTGGCCATGGAGCCGGGGAACCGATGGACAGCCGGTGTCTGCGTGAATGCCTCCAGGAACTCGTCAGGGTCCATCGAGGCGATCGTGGTGGCGTCGGTCGCTCCGGTGCGCTGCTCGATCTTGAGCGGACCGGCGAACGCCGTCTCCATCGGGACCTGCTGGTCGAGCAGCATCCCGACCAGCAGTGCGAGCGGATTGTCGGTGAGCAGAGTGTCAGCGGCGGTGTCTCCGGTGATGTGAAGGGCCATGCGTCCAGTCTGGCACCCCGGTCTGTTCCCCGCCCGGGCTCTGGTGGGATCAGATGCGCTGGAGCTTCGGCAGCGGACCCTCGAGGCGCGCGATCGAGACTCGGACGTCGGCGATGTCGGCCTTGAGTTCGACCCGGAGTTCGGCGATCTCCGTCTTGAGTTCGGTGCGGAGTTCGGCGATGTCGCCTTCGACCTTCGCGAACCGCTCATCGACCTTGTCGAACCGCCCATCGACCCTGTCGAACCGCTCATCGATCTTGTCGAAACGCACGTCCAGCCCCTTGGACTGCCGTGCGAGCATTCGGGAGACGCCGCCGAGCGTGGTGGCGGTCACGCCGAAGAGGGCGATGATGATGCCGATCAGGTTCGGGTCCACGAGCATTCTCCCAGTCTGCGCCGAGAGATCGACACTGTCATGGGTTCGACGATATGAAGCACGGGAGGGGTCTCGTGGGGGACCGTCCTGCCTCTCGCGTGCATGGTGGAGAAGAGCCTTCGACGGGCTCGCGTGCAGAAGAAGCGAGGCTCAGGCGGTCGCTGCGTCGTCTGCGTCCGACGCGACGGCGGGCTCGATCGGCTCGATGCCGTACAGCGTCGACAGCGCCGCGGCGAACTCGTCGGCGCGTCCGGTGGCGGCCAGCTCGTGCGCCCGGGTCGTCGGCACGTGCAGGAGCACGCCGGTCAGGTGGCGCAGGGCCTGCTCGACCTTGCCGTCGTCGTCGCCCCTGGCGCGGGCTCGGGCGATCTCGGACTCGAGCAGCGCGAACATGTGCGACCGCAGCGCGACCACCGAGGGGGTGACGCTCTGTCGGCTGCCGACGACGTGGAAAGTGTCTGCGGCTTCGCGCACCACGGTGCGCGCGGCATCCGTCGCCTGCAGCTCCTCGAGCGGCGCGTGCAGGCTGATGGTCTCGAGATCGAGGAGGGTGACGCCTTCGAGCGCGGCGACCGCGGGGTCGACGTTGCGCGGCATGCCGAGGTCGACGACCATCTGGTTGTGCGACGTGACGGGGCAGCCCTCGGGGGCGATGCCGGTCGGAGCCTGCAGGTGCTCGGGAGTCAGCACCGGAGCGGTCGCCGTCGTGCAGGTGATGAGCAGGCTCGATCGCGAGGCGACGCGGGCGTAGTCCTCTGCGGAGACCGGACGGATGCCGTGCTTCGCGGCGAACTTCTCCGCGCGACCCGAGGGCGAGTACACCGAGATGTTGACGGCGCCCCGTTCGCGCAGTGTCGCGAGCGTGACGGCTGCGTAGGCACCGGTGCCGACGAGCAGCACGCGCTCGGCCGACCAGTCGACGATGCGGCTGTCGGCGAGTTCGAGGGCGAGGCGCACGAGCGACCGCCCGGCTCGGCCGAGGGCCGTGACGTTCTTGACCTTGCGCTGCGCCTGGCTGGCCCGCTGGAAGAGACGCTCGAGCTCGGGGGAGGTGGTGCCCTCCTTGCGTGCGGCCTTCAGAGCGCGACGCACTTGCCCTGCGATCTCACCCTCGCCGGAGACGACGGACTCGAGTCCCGAGGCGACCGAGAAGAGGTGCTCCGCGACCCGACGGCCGGAGTGCACCTCGTAGGCGCCGTCGAGCTCGGACGCGCGGATGCCGGTCGACGACTCGACGGCCTCGAGCACCGCCTCGACGCCGATCGCGCCTGCAGCCGTGACGGGCTCGTCCATCTCGACGTAGGCCTCGAAGCGGTTGCAGGTAGCAAGAACCACCGCACCCTGCACGCAGGTCGCCATGTCCACAACCGTGGAGGCGACGTCATCGGGGGTGCGGCTCAGGCGTTCGAGCAATTCGAAGGGGGCGGTCTTGTGACTCGCCGTGACAACCAGCAGCACCTTTCGATTCTACCTGAGGCTTCATGCAGGTCGGCCCAGGGGCGGATGGGAGGATGGACGCATGCCCCTCTCCGACGCTCCGCTGCTGCGCGCCCTCACCGGCCCCCGACCTGAGCATGCCCCCGTGTGGTTCATGCGCCAGGCAGGCCGATCGCTGCCCGAGTACCGCGAGCTGCGGGTCGGAACGCGGATGCTGGACGCCTGCCTCACCCCCGACCTCGCGGCCGAGATCACGCTGCAGCCGGTGCGCCGTCACGGCGTCGATGCGGCGGTGTTCTTCAGCGACATCGTCATCCCGCTGCGTCTCGCCGGCGTCGAGGTCGAGATCGAGCCCGGCCGTGGTCCGGTGTTCGCGAACCCCGTGCGCTCGGCGGCAGACGTCGACCGCATCACGGCGATCGACCCGCTCTCGCTCGACGGCACCGCGATCGCCGAGGCTGTCGGCATCGTCACGGCGGAGCTCGGCGACACCCCTCTGATCGGGTTCGCGGGGGCTCCGTTCACTCTCGCCGCCTACCTCGTCGAGGGCGGTCCGTCGAAGGAGCACCTGCGGGCGCGGGCCATGATGCACGCGGATCCGGAGTCCTGGAACCGGCTGGCCGGCTGGCTGGCCCAGGTCTCGCGCCGCTTCCTCGAGATCCAGCGCGACGCCGGAGCATCCGTCGTGCAGCTGTTCGACTCGTGGGCGGGATCGCTGAGCACCGCCGACTACCGCGCGTTCGTCGCACCGCACTCTCGCGTCGCCCTCGACGCGATCGGGGTCCCGAGCATCCACTTCGGTGTGGGCACAGGTCCGTTCCTCGACGACATGCGGCTCGACGGCATCGCCGACGGTGTCGGCGTCGACTGGCGTCTGCCTCTCGATGAGGCCGCCGCGATCCTCGGGCCTGACGTCTCGGTGCAGGGCAACATCGACCCGGCGCTGCTCTCGGCGCCGTGGCCGGTCCTCGAGGCGCACGTGCGCGACGTGGTCGAGCGCGGGCGTGCGGCCAGAGGCCACATCGTCAACCTCGGGCACGGCGTTCCGCCCGAGACCGACCCCGATCAGCTCACCCGCATCGTCGAGCTGGTGCACTCGATCTGACCGCTTGAGGCGTCCGCTCCGGTGTCGGAACCTCGGCCGCGAGATGCTATCTAGCACGAGTGCTATATTGCGAACATGACAGACAGCGCGTCGGACATCTTCGCGGCATTGGCCCACCCGACGCGCCGCCAGATCCTGCAGGATCTCAAGGACGGCGAGCTCGCGGCGGGTGAGATCGCGTCGCGGTTCGCGGCGAGCGGTCCCACGATCTCGCGTCACCTGAGCGTGCTGCGTCAGGCGGGCCTCGTCAGCGAGCGTCGCGATGCGAACCGCATCCTCTACTCACTCGTCGGCGAGCGTCTCGCGCTCTCGGTCGGCGACTTCCTCTCGACGGTGTGCCCCGAGCAGATCGTGCTCCGCGAGGTGCGCAAGCGCGACTCCGGTTTACCCGGTCGCAACCGGTGAGGCATCAGGGTCGCGGATGAAAGGATTGACGCATGTCGTCTAATCCCGCGAACCGTGAGTCGTCCCGAGCCGAGTCCGCGTCTCTGGCAGCCCGCGCGGCCACGCGCCACATCGTCGTCGTCGGGGGTGGCGTCGGGGGGCTCATCGCGGCACGCGAATGCGTGAAGGTCGGCATGCGCGTCACCGTGCTCGAGGGGTCGGATGCGGTCGGCGGCGCGATCCGTCAGGCTGAGATCGACGGCGTCGTCGTGGACGCGGGGGCGGAGAGCTACGCGACCAGGGGCGGGCGCGTGCGCGCGCTCCTCGCCGAACTCGACCTCACCGATCGCATCGTCGCCCCCGCAGCCGGCAGTGCCTGGCTCGCCGGCATCCCCGGCGTCGGGGCCGCACCGCTGCCGGTCGGTGGGATCCTCGGCATCCCGAGCAATCCGTTCCAAGATGACGTGCGTCGCATCATCGGCTGGTCGGGGGTGTGGCGTGCCTACCTCGACCGCGTGCGGCCGCCTCTGACGATCGGACACAGACACAGCCTCGGCAAGCTGGTGTCCTCGCGCATGGGCGTCAAGGTGCGCGACCGGCTGGTGGCTCCGGTGACGACGGGCGTGTACTCCGCGTCGCCCGACGACGTCGACGTCGACGTCGCGGCACCCGGGCTCAACGCCGCCCTCACGCGCGTCGGTTCACTGTCGGGCGCTGTGCAGGCTCTGCGTGACGAGAGTGCGGCGCGCGCATCGCAGGCCGCTGCGGCGCAGGCGCCCGGTGCGGCCGTCGAGGGCCTCGCCGGCGGCATGATGGTGCTGATCGAGGCGCTGGTCGCCGACATAGAGAAGCTCGGCGGCGTGGTCCGCACCGGCGTCCGGGTGACCGAGATCGCACGGTCCGGTGCGAACTGGACCCTGCGCGCCGAGGGGAAGACGCTCGCCGAGCCGCTCGTCGAGTCGGATGCCGATGCGGATCCGACCACGGAGGTGCTCGAGTTCACCGCCGACGGCGTCGTGCTGGGTACATCGGAAACGGCCGCTCGACGTCTGCTCGAGAACGTCGCCCCTGCACTCGCGAAGACCACGGCGGCGGATGCGCCGGAGATCGAGATCGTCACGCTTCTGCTCCAGGCCTCGGCGGTGCAGGGCGCACCTCGGGGCACGGGGGTGCTGACGGTCCCCGGCAGCCACACCGCGAAGGCGCTCACACACTCGACGGCGAAATGGGAGTGGCTTCGGGCCGCCGCAGGCGATCGGCACCTGGTGCGCGTCTCGTTCGGTGCTCAGGGAGAACCGGCCGCGACCGCAGCCCTCGATGACGACGCGGCTGCGCGCCTCGCACTCCGCGAAGCATCCGCTCTGCTCGGCGTCCCGCTCACCGGCAGCGATCTCGTCGGCGCGCACCGTTCGCGCTTCGTCCAGTCGCAGCCCGCTTCGATCATCGGCTCCGGCGAGCGGCGCGAGGCGGCTCGGCAGGCCATCCAGGCAGTTCCCGGCCTTGCAGTGGTCGGCGCCTGGCTCGCCGGCACCGGACTGGCGCAGGTGATCCCCGACGCGCGAGAAGAAGCCGACCGGCTGCGGCGCTCGCTGCTCTGGGACTGACGCGCGTCTCAGGACTCCGTTCGATCGCGTGGTGACGAGCGTCACGCGCTCCGTGAGGCAAACCCGAAAGTCGCTCTGCTGTCAACCCTCTGCCTGACAGATGCCGAAATCGGCATACGGGGCTACGCTGGACACCTGGCAGGCGGCTCCGTGCCGTCGGTTCGCCCCAGGCGTTCACACCGGAACAACGTGAGGAGACCCCATGAAGGGGAAGATCGGACTCGTCGTAGGAATCGGCGTGGGATACGTGCTCGGAACCCGTGCAGGGCGCGAGCGGTACGAGCAGATCAAGACGCAGTGGCTGAAGGTCTGGAACCTCGACCCCGTGCAGGAGCAGGTCGTCAAGGTCAAGGGCTACGTCGGCGACAAGGCTGCAGCAGTGCCCGGTGCGATCTGGACCGGCGTGCAGAAGGTCGTCAAGTCCGCCAGCGGCGGCGACAAGACCGCCGGTCAGCGACTCGACTCGGCTGTCGCGGCAGGACGCAAGGCCGCCGACGACATCGTCGACGCCACCGAAGACGCCGTCGACGAGGTCAAGGACGCCGCCAAGAAGGACGACGCGAAGAAGCCCGCGGCCAAGAAGCCGGCATCCCCGCGCTCCACCGCCGCGAAGTCTGGCAGCTGACATGCCCCGCGGATACCGCGACCGCGCCGAAGACAGCCTGCTGTCCCTGATCGGCGATCTTCCGGAACTCATCAGCAGCCTCGTGAAGGCCGAGATCAACGCGGCCAAGACGTGGATCTCGAAGACCGCGAAGGACGCGGGGATCGGCTCCGTCTGGTTCCTCGTCGCGCTCTTCTTCCTGTTCTGGGCCGTGCCCGTGATCCTGGTCTTCGCGATCGCCGGGCTGTCGTCGTGGTGGCCGGTATGGCTGTCCGCACTGGCAGTGTTCGGAATCCTGATCCTCGCCGTGCTGCTGTTCGCGCTGCTCGGCATCCTGAAGTTCCGCAAGGTGCTCGCTCGCAAGAACCCCGCTCAGGCGGTGGGCGAGGACATCAGACTCGTGAAGGAAGCCGGCTATGACGAACACTGACATCACGAGGCCGCTGCCCAAGACGGCCGTTCCTGCAGGGATCGTCGATCCGGTGCAGTCCGCCCGCGCCGAGCTCAAAGCGGCGCTCGCGGCCATCGAGGTCAAGGGCAACTTCCCTCGACGGATCGACAAGGCATCGAAGCGCGCCGCGGCGAAGGCACGGGTCTTCGCCGACCGCAACCCTGCAGCGGCGATCGCCGGAGCGGTGGGAATCGCCGTCATCGTGGGCGGAGCCGTCTGGGCGATCGCCCGTGCGCTCTCTCGCTGACCGGAGGCGAATCCCCGCATCCTGACTCGCGTTCGCGAGTGGTTCACAAAGGGGGCAGACTGGATCCATGTCCGACGCACGCGAAGAGAACCCGTCCGGTTTCACCCTCTGGGCCGTCTGGCGACGGAACCCCGATGTGGCGGTCACCGAGTCCGACTCCACGGAGCTCGAGACGATCGTCTCCTACATCGAGGACTCCGGCGTCACGGTCCGCGGCTTCTACGACGTCTCCGGTCTGAAGGCCGATGCCGACCTGCTGGTGTGGCTGCACGGCGACACGGCGGAAGACCTGCAGAAGGCCCTGCGGCGCCTGCGCCGCACCGAGCTGCTGCGCACTCTGCTGCCCGTCTGGAACGTCATGGGCGTGCACCGCGATGCCGAGTTCAATCGCGCGCACGTGCCGGGATTCCTGCGGGGGGTCGAGCCCAAGGACTGGCTGTGCCTGTACCCGTTCGTCCGCACGCCCGAGTGGTATCTCGCGCCGGAGGAGGAGCGTCGCAAGATGCTCGCCGACCACGGTCGCAAGGGTGCCGCCTTCAAGGGGGTCATCGCCAACACCGTCGCCGCGTTCGCCCTGGGCGACTACGAGTGGATCCTGCCGCTCGAAGCCGACGACGTCACCGAGCTGGTCGACCTCATGCGTGACCTGCGCTACACCGACGCGCGTCTGTACGTGAAGGAGGAGATCCCGTTCTACACGGGCCGTCGCCTCCGTTTCGACGAGATCGCGGACGTGCTGCAGTAGGCCGACGATGAGCACTCAGAGTCACACAGCCGTCCCGATCCGTCTGGGCACCCGCCGCAGCGCGCTGGCGCAGGCGCAGTCCGGTCATGTCGCCACCGCGCTCGAGAAGATCTCCGGGCGTCGCGTCGAGCTCGTGCCGATCACCAGTGAAGGCGACACGAATCGAGCGTCGCTGTCGGAGATCGGCGGCCAGGGCATCTTCGCCACCCGCCTGCGCGAGGCGCTGCTCGCCGGGGAGTGCGATTTCCTCGTGCATTCCCTGAAGGACCTGCCCACGGCGATCCCCGAGGGTCTGTTCATCGCGGCCACCCCGGTGCGCGAAGACGCTCGTGATGTCGCGATCACTCGCGGAGGCACGCCGCTGCACCAGCTGCGCTCGGGCAGCAAGGTCGGAACGGGGTCTCCCCGCCGCATCGCCCAGGTGCACCGCAGGGCTCCTCACGCGGAGGTCGTCGACATCCGCGGCAACGTCGACTCACGTCTGCAGCGGGTCGCATCAGGCGAGCTGGATGCCGTCATCCTCGCTGCCGCCGGCCTGTCACGCCTCGGAAGCGACTCGCCGCTGCGTCGCGAGGAGCTGGGGCTGTCCGAGTGGCCGACCGCTCCGGGCCAGGGTTCGCTCGCGGTCGAGACCCGCTCCGACGCTCCGGCTGAGCTGCTCGCCGCCCTTGCGGAGCTCGACGATCGGGACACCCGTCTGGCCATCACGGTCGAACGAGGAGTCCTGGAAGGACTCGACTCCGGATGCCAGGCGCCGATGGCCGCTCACGCGGTCGTGGACGGCGACGAGATCCGCGTCAGGACGGTCGTCTACTCGACCGACGGTGGGCGCCGGATCGGCCTCGACGTCACGGAGACTCTGAACGGGGAGTATATTCGTCGGAACGGCAGCGGCAATGGAGCGGATGCTGCCGGTGGTGCAGACCCGATGCACGCAGCACGCGAGTTCGGGTTGTCTGTCGCCCATCGGCTGCTCGAGCAAGGGGCGGCCGACCTCGTCTCCCGAGAGCATTCCTCATCATGACCAATTCGAAGCAGGACCGACCGCTGGACGGCTGGCGCATCCTCGTACCCCGCGGAGGCCCGTGGGGCGACGGCGTCGCCGCAAGTCTGCGTTCCCGCGGAGCGGTGCCCGTCGTCGCGCCGCTGATCAACTTCGCGGCCACCACCGACCAGGCTGCGCTCGACGTGGCGCTCACCCGGCTCGCTGCCGGTGAGTACGACTGGCTGACAGTGACGAGCGCGACGACCGTCGACGTGATGTTCGCGCACCGCGCGGTGGTGCCGCGTCGTACGAAGATCGCAGCAGTCGGCGAGACGACCGCCGCCGCGCTGCAGGCGGTCGGGTACGAAGTCGCGATGGTGCCGGACGAAGACAACTCGGCGGCGGGCATGGCCGAGCAGCTCATCGCCCTCGAGGCGGAGCCGCGTCGCATCCTGGCGCTGCGCAGCGAGATCGCGAAGCCCGTGCTCAGCGTCCTTCTGCAGGAGGCCGGTCACGACGTCGACAGCGTCGTCGCCTACCGGACAGTCGGAGTGCCGGTCACCGACCGCATCAAGCGGGACGTAGAGAACGGACGCATCAACGCGATCCTGATCACGAGCGGATCGGTCGCCGAGCAGGTGCGCGAGCAGTTCCCCCTGATCCCGGATGAGACGCTGCTGGCTGCGATCGGTCCGCGGACCGCGAAGGATGCCGACAGGGCGGGTCTTCCGATCACGGTCGTCGCCGATCGTCAGACGGTCGACGCGCTCATCGATGCGGTGTCGAGCTTCACCCTCCCGCACGCGGCGGACGAGCTGGCGCCGTGAGCTTTCCCGATGTCCGGCTGCGGCGCCTGAGGCAGTCGCCTGCCGTTCGAGGCCTGGTGCGGGAGACCTCTCTCGAACCGCGACAGCTGGTGCTCCCGCTGTTCGTGCGCGAGGGGCTCACAGAGTCCGTCCCCATCGGATCGATGCCCGGAGTCGCGCAGCATTCGCTCGACTCTCTGCGGGCCGCCGCGACCGAGGCGGCCGATGCCGGTGTCGGGGGCGTGATGCTGTTCGGAGTTCCGTCCGTCAGAGACGCTCAGGGCTCGGGTGCAGACGACCCGAAGGGCATTCTGAACGTGGCCACCGAGGCCCTCGCGGCCGAGGTCGGCGATGCCCTCGTCGTGCAGACCGACCTGTGCCTCGACGAGTTCACCGACCACGGCCACTGCGGCGTGCTCGCGGCCGATGGCACCGTCGACAATGACGCGACGCTCGAGCGCTACGCGTCGATGGCGCTGGCTCAGGCCCGCGCCGGCTCTCAGCTGCTCGGCCTGTCGGGAATGATGGACGGGCAGGTCGCTGTCATCCGCGAGGCGCTCGATTCCGAGGGCTTCACGGACACCCTGCTGCTCGCCTACGCAGCGAAGTACGCGAGTGCGTTCTACGGGCCGTTCCGAGAGGCCGTCGACTCGCAGCTGAAGGGTGATCGTCGCACTTATCAGCTCGACCCGGGCAACCGCCGCGAGGGCGTGCGCGAGGCTGTCGTCGATGAGGAGGAGGGGGCCGACATCGTCATGGTCAAGCCCGCCATGGCCTTCCTCGACGTTCTGCGCGAGGTGCGCGACACCGTTCATATTCCGGTGTGGGCATACCAGGTGTCGGGAGAGTACGCGATGATCGAGGCCGCCGCGGCGAACGGCTGGATCGACCGCCGCGCATCCATCCTCGAGTCCCTGCTGTCGATCCGGCGTGCGGGCGCTGATGTCGTTCTGACCTACTGGGCGACCGAGGCCGCGCGCTGGCTGCGGTCCTGATCGTGCTTCCTCGTTCGGGGGTGCTCGTCTGAGTCCCTCCTTCAGGTCTGCGGACTAGCCTGGGAGTGATGGCGGGAGAGTTCCGCGCATCGCTGAGGAGTGTGCTGTGACCGACCGCAATGACGACCTGTTCTCCGCTGCCCGCACGGTGATCCCGGGCGGTGTGAACTCGCCGGTGCGCGCGTACGGTTCCGTCGGCGGCACGCCGCGCTTCCTCGCCTCAGCCACAGGCGCGAGGGTCACGGATGCCGCGGGCGCCGAGTACGTCGACCTGGTCGCGTCCTGGGGCCCCGCGCTGCTCGGTCATGCGCAGCCCGAGGTGGTGGCCGCCGTGCAGGAGGCCGCGACTCGAGGACTCTCGTTCGGTGCCCCGACGGAGGGCGAGGTGGAGCTCGCTCAGCTGATCGCAGACCGCGTGCGGTTCGGCGAGATCCGGCCCGTCGAACGTGTGCGGCTCGTGTCGACCGGCACCGAAGCCACGATGACCGCCATCCGCCTTGCCCGCGGTGCCACCGGTCGTGACCTGCTGATCAAGTTCGCCGGCCACTACCACGGGCACTCCGACGGTCTCCTCGCCGCGGCCGGTTCGGGAGTCGCAACCCTCGCTCTGCCCGGCTCTGCGGGGGTCCCCGCGCCGATCGCCGCGCAGACCCTCGTGATCGACTACAACGACCCCGACGCACTCGAGGCCGTCTTCGCCGAGCACGGCCCGCGCATCGCCGCGGTGATCGTCGAGGCCGCGGCCGCGAACATGGGTGTGGTCCCACCGCTGCCGGGGTTCAACCGACTGCTGGCCGAGACCGCACACGCTCACGGTGCTCTGCTGATCCTCGATGAGGTGCTGACGGGTTTCCGTGTGCACCCCGCAGGCTTCTGGGGGCTGCAGGCCGCGACCGGCGAGGACTATCTGCCCGACATCTTCACCTTCGGCAAGGTCGTCGGCGGAGGTATGCCGCTGGCCGCCCTCGGTGGCCGCGCTGAGGTCATGGACCTCTTGGCCCCCCTCGGCCCGGTCTATCAGGCAGGCACGCTCTCTGGTAACCCGCTCTCGGTCGCTGCTGGCCTGAAGACTTTGAAGCTCGCGACCCCGGAGGTCTATGCGACAGTCGATGCGGCCGCCGCTCGCGTCGCGGGTGCACTGGATGCTGCTCTGACGGATGCCGGCGTCACGCATGCCGTGGCCTACGCAGGAAGCCTGTTCAGCGCGTCATTCCGAGCGTCGGCGCCCCGGACATATGCCGAGGCGCAGGCGCAGGAATCGTTCCGGTACGCACCGTTCTTCCACGCGATGCGCGAGCAGGGAGTCGCGCTGCCGCCGAGCGTGTTCGAGGCCTGGTTCCTGACCGCGGCGCATGGCGAGGAAGAGCTGCAGCGCATCGAGGCGGCTCTGCCCATCGCTGCCCGCGCTGCGGCGCAGGCAGGCGTCTGAGCCCCCATCCGGCCGTCGACACCCGACGGGCTCTCTGCCGAGCATCGCTCACCGTATGAGTTCAGCTCAGACGAACGCGTTTAGCTCGACGAACGCTTAGCTCAGACGAACGCCTCGCTCAGCCGAACGCTTAGCTCAGCGGGGGCGCCTCGCTCAGACGAACATCACTCGCCGTCGTGGTGCGTCCGTGTAGGTCCGGCCGAGTGGGCTGAACCATTCGATCGTGCCGTCGGGGAGCTGCTACGCCGTCCATCTGTGGTCGTCGGCGACATCGGGATGTTTGAGGGAGTGGTGGCGCGCGCACAGGTGGGCGAGGTTGCGAATCTCGGTCCGCCCTCCCTTCGCATGATCGAACGTGTGGTCGATCTGACAGCGATGGACCGGCATTCTGCATCCGGGGAATCGGCAGTGCTGGTCTCGGGCCCGTAGGAACCGTCGCATCGGCTCGGTGGGCCTGTAAGTGTCGGTCTCGACGACCAGGCCGGTCGGATCGAGGAACAAGCGTGACCAACCGCCGTTGCGGCCCGCGAGGTCCCGAGCGACGTCAGGGTGGAGAGGGCCGTGTCCGTCGAGCTGTGCGGGGCGCTCATCGCAGCCCGCCAGCGTGGTGGCGGCGACTGTGACGTGGATGCGCCCCTGGATGTTGTCGAGTCCGGAGCCGTTGGCGGCGCTCGGATCTGAGGCGAGCAGGAGGTCGATCAGCAGGTCGGCGCGCACCTGATCGATCGTGCGCGTGTCTGCCGGGATCTGCTCCACGGCGGGGCCTGTGGGGTCGGTTGTGAACGTCGCTTCGCCGAAGATCGCGTAGTCGTCTCGTGACGGATCGTCGTGCGGGATGTCCTCCGGGTAGATCGGATGCTCGCCGTCATCGATCGGCTCGAGCAGCGGCTCGCGGTCTTGCCGAGCCTTGATGACGGCGTGCGCGAGCTGGGTGAGGCGATCGAGGATCGCCGTGGCGAGATGCTCGGGGAGCACGACCGTGAGAACGGAGAGTCCGTCTCCTGCGGGGCGAACGGTGACGGTGCGCTCGGACTTCGCTCGCGCATGGCGCTCGGTGGTCGTCGAGCCCGACAGCACCGCTGCCAGCTCGCGCAGATGCACGCGTGTGCGCGCAGCGGTCTCGCGCTCGGCGACGATGACGGCGACGGTGTCGTACAGAGGCAGCACGTCGGCATCCGCTCGGCCGTTGTTCACCGCCTCGCGCACGACTCCGGCGGCTCGCACGATCTCTCGGACGTGCGCACCGGTGATGGTGCCGCGCCGGAATGCCTCGCGCACGCGCGGATGGCTGGAGCCGAGGAAGCCGGCGTCGGTGAAGGCGTACTCGACGCTGCCCTGGGTCAGGCGCCCCGCCGCGGAGTACTCCGCGATCATCGATCTGTGGATCGCTTCGCGGTGGAACGGGTTCTCATCGGAGTCCGACCCGCACAGCCGCATCCGCTCGGCGAGAAGATCGGAAGCCTCGGCCTCGAGGCTGGCGATCTGTCGCCGCTTCTCGACCCACGAATCGAGCAGCTCCCTGCGCTGCTCGAGACCGTTGTCGCTGGCGGATGTCATGCTCTGAGTCTAGTAGATTTGTTCGAAGGTCGAGTAGAACATCGGAATGGAAGAGGGGTGGAATCGTGGGAACCGACAACGGATCGTTGCCTTCCTGTGAGCAAGACACAGACATCTGGAAGGGTGCCGCTGGCAGACTGGACGCATGGTGACGTTGCTGCTGGACCAGACGCAACTCGAGATCGTGCTCTCGCCGATCGAGCGTGCGGCGAGCTTCCACCGTGACAACGTGCGGCTCGTGCGCGACACCATCACCAAGGTTCAGCTGATCGACGACGCGTGGACCTGGTTGCGCGGTGTGCCGAACCCGGGAACGCACATCCCCGGTGTGCTCGCCGCAGGAACGTGGAAGGCTGCGGGCAGCGTCGACTTCGTCCTCATCCGCCGCCGGCGTCCCAGCGTGGTCATCGACCTGTCCGGTGACGCGCAGTACCGACGACTGATCCTCACGACGAGGCACGGCCTCGCATTGACGCAGGCGCTCCGACTCGACGTGTCGGACGAGCCGGCCGACGTCGAGGAGATCGTGGCGACGTCGCCCACGCCGGTGTCGAAGGGCAGTCGCCGTCCGGTGATCCGTCCACGGCCCGCCTGAGCGACTCGAGAACGAGCGACGCCCTCCGCAGCCTTACGGCGCGGAGGGCGTTCGCATCGGGCCCGCAGGGGCAGGCGCGGCCTCAGGACCGGTCGTGCTCGCCCTCGCCGTGCTCGTGCTGCTGGCCTTCGTTGTGCTCGCGCTGCTCGTGGTTCTCGGCATCATGGTGTTCGCCGTCGCGCTGCTCGTGGTGCTCACCATCGTGCCGCTCGTGGTGCTCGCCGTCGTGCTGCTCATGATGCTCGCCGTCGTGGTGTCCGCCGTCGTGCTGCTCCTCGTGACCGCCGTTCACTTCCGAAGCAGCGTCGGCGTCGGCATCGGCCTCGGCATCGGCATCTGCGTCGGCATCGGCCTCTGCGTCGGCATCGGCCTCTGCCTCTGATGAAGCGTCGGCGTCTCCGAGCGGATAGTCCTTGGGCTCGTCCTCGTAGTAGGCGCGCGCCGCGGCGGCGAGCATCGAGGTGACGGCCGCCGAACGAGGGTCGTCGTCGCTCGACGGGGTGTCGTCCGACGCTTCGGTTTCGTTCACTTCGGCGAAGAACTCGACTCCGGAGTGCTCGTCGTCGCCGTCCTCATCCGCGGGCGCGTCGGTGTCATCGCCTGCGGGCGCGTCGGTGTCATCGCCTACGTGGGCGTCGGTGTCATCGCCTACGTGCGCGCCGGTGTCTGGGGCGACCTGTGCATCGGTGTGCTCGGCGACGTGAGCGTCGGCCCCGTCGGCAGGGGTGGTGCCGAACAGGATGTCGTCGAACGAAGGCCGCCCGGTCTCCGGCTCAGCATCCGTGGGAGCTTCTGGATCGGTCGATCCGCCGGCGGGATCGTGGTCACCGGGGGCATCCTCGCCGCCCGCATGGGCTGCCTCCGAGGCGACGTCGGCCGCATCCTCTGCGTCGTTCGCATCCGAGGCATCCGCTGCGTAGCCGAGCTCTGCCGCGGCGTACTCGACATCGCGAGCGGCATCCGCAGCATCCGCCGCGTCGTCGGCCTCGGCATCCGCCGCGTCAGCCTCGGCGCGCGCGGCTTCGGACGCGTCGGCGTCGGACTCTGAGACTCCGGACTCGGCGGCGCCTGATGCGTCTGCGTCGGAATCGGGGACATCGGAATCGGGGACATCAGAATCGGGGACATCGGAATCGGCAGGGCCGGAGTCGGGTCCGACGGAATCGACATCCGGCGCATCGGCTGCGGCTGCGATTACTGCGACCGGCGCTGCCGAATCCGCGACCGGCACTGCCGTATCCGCGACCGGCGCTGCCGAATCCGCGACGGGCGCCGCGGTGATGGCCTGCGGCGCGAGTCTGCCGCCGCGGACGAGCTCGATGAAGACGTCCTCGAGAGTGGGGCCGCGCTGCACCAGGGTTGCGAGGGCGATGCCGGCTGACGCCGCGATGGCACCGACCGCTCCCGCGTTGCTGCCGCGAACGGTCAGGCCGGAGCGGAGCACCTCGACCTCGAGCCCCGCAGCCGACAGTGCAGATCTGAGGGCGGCGCGGTCCACCGCGTCGACCACGACCGATCCCGCAGAGGGATCTGCGAGCTTCTCGATGCCGCTCGAGAGCACGAGCTGGCCCTTCGAGAGCACGAGCACGTGGTCTGCGACCTGCTCGATCTCGCTCAGCACATGCGACGAGACGAGAACCGTGCGGCCCTCGTCGGCGAGACGGCGCAGGAGGAGGCGGATCCAGCGGATGCCCTCCGGGTCGAGGCCGTTCGCCGGTTCGTCGAAGACCAGAGCGCCGGGGTCGCCCAGCAGCGCGTGCGCCACGCTCAGGCGTTGACGCATTCCGAGCGAGAAGCCGCCGATGCGCCCGTCGGCCTCGTGCTCGAGACCGACCAGCGAGAGGACCTCGTCGACGCGCGCGAGCGGGATGCCGTTGGCCTTGGCCGCGATCGTCAGCTGGCGCGAGGCCGAGCGGCGAGGGCGGTACGCGGTCTCCTCCAAGACGGAGCCGATCGTGCGCAGCGGGTGGCGGAGCTCCGGATGCGCGATCCCCCCGATCGTGGCGGTGCCGCTCGTGGCGCGCACCTGCCCGAGGAGGATGCGCAGGGTGGTGGTCTTGCCGGCCCCGTTCGGGCCGAGGAAAGCGGTCACGACACCGGGCTCGACCCGCGCGGAGAAATCGGACACCGCCGTCACGTCGTTGAAGCGCTTCGTGACGTGCGTGAACTCGAGCACCTGTCCGTCGGGCATCTGCGACCTCTCGTTGCAGTGGGCAGTTCTGTCTATCCTGCCGGAAAAGCCGCAGGATCGTGCATTTACCCTACAAACACGTCCGGATGCAAGAGTCCGTCCACGGGGTAGCCTGGCACCCGTGACCGAATCCAGCGCCGCTCCCCGGGTCCTCGTCCGCACCGAAGGAGCCCTCGGCCGACTGACCCTGAACCGGCCGGAAGCGATAAATGCGCTCGATGTCGACATGATCCAGCTGCTCACCCAGGCGCTAGAGCGGTGGCGCGACGACACAGATGTGCAGATCGTGGTGATCGACGGCGAGGGCGAGCGCGGGATGTGCGCCGGTGGAGACGTGCGGGCACTGCACGAGCAGATCGTCGCTGGTCGAGCCGACGAGACGGCGGAGTTCTTCGGCGCGGAGTACGCGCTGAACGCGATGATCGCCGAGTATTCGAAGCCGGTCGTCACGATCGCCGACGGCATCACGATGGGTGGAGGCGTCGGCCTCTCGGGTCACGCGGCCATCCGCATCGTCACCGAACGTTCCAAGCTCGCGATGCCCGAGACGCGGATCGGCTTCACTCCCGATGTCGGCGGCACGTGGCTGCTGGGTCGCATGCCCGGCCGGTTCGGCGAGTACTTCGGACTCACCGGCGCGACGATGAACGGCGCGGATGCCGTGCTGCTCGGCTTCGCCGATCACTTCGTGCCGTCCGATCGGCTCGATGCGCTCCGCGAGGCGCTCGCCTATCGCGCCGACCCGACGGGGCCGGCCGAGATCGTGCTGCTGTTCGACGAGACGCCTGAGCCGTCTGCGCTGCCGGCTTCCCGCGAGTGGATCGACCGCGCGTTCTCGGCCGACACGATCGCGGAGATCGTGTCGCGACTGCGTGCGGAGGAGGCCGCGGATGCCGCGACGACGGCCGACCTGCTCGAGAGCCTGGCGCCGACCGGACTCGCCGTCACCCTCGACGCCGTCAGGGAGGCGCGTCGGCTTCCGAACCTGCGAGCCGCTCTCGAGGGCGAGTACCGCCGCGTGATGTGGTTCGTCACGCGGCACCCCGATCTCGTCGAGGGGATCCGCGCCCAGCTCGTCGACAAGGACCGCAACCCGAAGTGGAACCCGGCGACCATCGCCGAACTCCCGTCGGACGCCGGTGCCGACGCTCGGGATTTCACGCCCGAACGCTCCCTCTTCTGAGGCATTTCGATATATCTGCGGTTGTTCGTCGCGGTGCATAAACCGCTGGCCGTAGGCTAAATGGTTCGCTGTGAGCGAAGGTCCGCCTGCAGGGGGATACGAATGTCCGGAGTTCGTGCCACTCTTGCAAGTGCGTGATCGTCGGCCTGCGTCCGCCCGTCGGGAGATCCGCCGATTCATCCTTCCTAGAAAGTCCGCCTGTGCTGGGAAAAATCCTCCTCCGTTATCTCGCCCGCTATAAGTGGCTGCTCGTGGCCGTCCTGGTCTTCCAATTCGCCAGCGCGCTCGCCACCCTCTATCTCCCGCGCCTCAACGAAGACATCATCAACAAGGGCGTCGCCCAGTCCGACACCGCCTACATCTGGCGCACCGGCCTCTTCATGCTCGCCGTCTCGCTCGGGCAGATCATCGCCTCGGTCATCGCGACCTACTTCGCGGCCCGCGCGTCGATGGGTGCGGGGCGGGACATCCGTGCCGACGTCTTCGCCAAGGTCAGCGGGTTCTCCGAGCGGGAGGTGTCGCAGTTCGGCGCCGGCTCCCTCATCACCCGCAATACGAACGACGTGCAGCAGGTGCAGATGCTCGCGATGATGGGCGCCACCATGCTCGTCACCGCGCCGCTGCTCGCGATCGGCGGCATCATCTTCGCCGTGCAGACGAACATCGGTCTGAGCTGGCTCATCGCGGTCTCCGTGCCGCTGCTGCTGATCGTCGCCGGGCTCGTCGTCAGCCGGATGGTCCCGCTGTTCCGCAGCTACCAGGGCAAGCTCGACACCGTGAACCGCGTGCTGCGCGAGCAGCTCACCGGTGTGCGCGTGGTGCGTGCCTTCGTCCGGGAAAGCATCGAAGAAGAGCGTTTCCGCGGCGCCAACACCGACATCATGGTGGTCGGCCGCAAGGTCGGCTCGCTGTTCGTCCTGCTGTTCCCGCTGTTCATGCTCATCCTCAACGTCACGATCGTGGCGGTCGTGTGGTTCGGCGGCATCGAGGTCAACAGCGGCACGGTGCAGGTCGGCACGATCTTCGCCTTCATGCAGTACATCGGTCAGATCATGGGCGGTGTGATCATGGCCAGCTTCATGGCGATCATGATCCCGCGCGCCGCGGTCTCCGCCGAGCGCATCGGCGAGGTCCTCGAGACGCAGTCGAGCATGCAGCGCCCGGCGAACGGTGTCACCGACTTCCCGACCCCCGGCTCGGTCGCCTTCGACGATGTCGAGTTCACCTACCCCGGGGCCGATTCTCCCGTGCTCAAGGGCATCAGCTTCGCGGCAGAGCCCGGCGAGACGGTCGCGATCGTGGGTTCGACCGGTGCGGGCAAGACGACACTCGTGTCGTTGATCCCGCGACTCTTCGACGTCTCGGGCGGAGCGGTCTTCGTCGGCGGTGCCGATGTCCGCGAAGCGGACGTCGAGTCGCTGTGGGCGACGATCGGTCTGGTTCCGCAGCGTCCGTTCCTCTTCACCGGCACGGTGGCATCGAATCTCCGCTACGGCAGAGAGGACGCGACCGACGAAGAGCTCTGGCACGCCCTCGAGATCGCTCAGGGCCGCGACTTCGTCGAGGAGATGCCGCAGGGCCTCGAATCGCGCATCACCCAGGGCGGCACGAACGTCTCGGGTGGTCAGCGTCAGCGTCTGGCGATCGCCCGCGCGATCGTCCGTCAGCCGCAGATCCTGGTGTTCGACGACTCGTTCTCGGCTCTCGACCTCACCACCGACGCCCGATTGAGGCAGGCCCTGTGGCGTGAGCTGCCGCACGTGACGAAGATCGTGGTCGCGCAGCGCGTCTCATCCATCACCGATGCGAATCGCATCGTCGTGCTCGAAGGGGGCACCATGGTCGGCGTCGGCACGCACGAGGAGCTCCTCGAGACGAGCACCACCTACCGAGAGATCGTCGAATCGCAGCTGGGGGTGGACGCATGAGCGAGCAGAACGCTCCGCAGACCCGCCGCGGTCGCGCCTCCAAGGCCAAAGCCACGGCCGCGACCACCACGGTCGAGCCCGAACTGACCGAAGAAGAGAAGTACGAAGCCGAACTCGCCGAGAAGGCGCGTCAGGACGGCGGCGGCTGGGACAGCGTCGCACCGGGCAAGGCCGACAACTTCGGCAAGAGCTTCAGCCGGATGATCGGGTTGCTCAAGCCGTCGGCCGTGTGGTTCATCCTCGTGTCGATCGCCGGCGCCGTCGGCGTCGTGCTGACGGTCGCCGCGCCGAAGGTGCTCGGCGAGGCCACGAACCTCATCTACAAGGGCTTCATCTCGGTGCAGCTCGCGCAGGCGAACGGTGACTTCCCCGGGTTCCCCGCTGGCACCTCGCAGGACGACGTCGTCGCCGCGCTCCGCCAGGGCGGGCAGGACGACTTCGCCAACCAGGTCGAAGCCCTCGGCAGCTTCCGAGTCGGTGACGGCGTCGACTTCGACGCGCTGAGGTGGATCATCATCGCCGTGCTGGCGATCTACGTCACCGCCGCCTTCCTCAGCTGGCTCCAGGGCTATGTGATCAACGTCATCATGGTCCGCACCATGTGGCGCCTGCGCGAAGAGGTCGAGGCGAAGATCAACCGCCTGCCCCTGTCGTATTTCGACAAGGTGCAGCGCGGCGACCTGATCTCGCGCGTGACCAACGACATCGACAACATCACGCAGACGATGCAGCAATCGCTGTCCGGTGCGATCACTGCCGTGCTCACGGTCGTCGGCGTGCTGGTGCTGATGTTCTCGATCTCGTGGCAGCTGGCTCTCGTCGCGCTGGTCGCGCTGCCCCTCATGGGCGTGATCTTCGGTGTCATCGGTCCTCGGTCGCAGAAGGCCTTCGGCACGCAGTGGCGCAAGGTCGGCCGTCTGAACGCCCGCGTCGAAGAGGCTTTCTCCGGCCACGCGCTGGTCAAGGTCTTCGGTCGTGAGCAGGATGCGCTCGAGAAGTTCAAGGACGAGAACGAGGAGCTGTTCCAAGCGAGCTTCAAGGCGCAGTTCCTCTCCGGCATCATCATGCCGGCGATGACCTTCGTCGGCAGCCTCACCTATGTGGGAATCGCTGTGCTCGGCGGTCTCATGGTCGCGAGTGGACAGCTGCGCCTCGGCGACGTGCAGGCGTTCATCCAGTACTCCCAGCAGTTCACGCAGCCGCTGTCGGAGCTCGGTGGCATGGCCGCGGTCGTGCAGTCCGGAACGGCATCCGCTGAGCGGGTGTTCGAACTGCTCGACACCGAAGAGCAGGAGGCCGATGCCGCTGATGCTCCGAAGCTCGCCGATGGCAAGGGCGTCGTGGAATTCGAGAACGTCGCGTTCTCGTACACTCCCGAGCGGCCGCTCATCACCGATCTCTCGTTCCGGGTCGAGCCCGGCCAGACGGTCGCGATCGTCGGTCCGACCGGCGCGGGCAAGACGACGCTGGTCAACCTCATCATGCGGTTCTACGAACTGAACGGCGGGCGGATCCTGCTCGACGGTCAGGACATCTCCGAGGTCACGCGCGAGCAGCTGCGTTCACGCACCGGCATGGTGCTGCAGGACCCGTGGCTGTTCGCCGGCAGCATCCGAGAGAACATCCGGTACGGACGCTCGACGGCGACCGACGAAGAGGTTCTCGAGGCGGCGAAGGCGACGTACGTCGATCGCTTCGTGCGCTCCCTCCCCGAGGGCTACGACACGGTGCTCGATGAGGACGCGTCCAACGTCTCCGCGGGCGAACGTCAGCTGATCACGATCGCGCGAGCGTTCGTCGCTCAGCCGTCGATCCTGATCCTCGACGAGGCGACGTCGGCGGTCGACACCCGCACCGAGGTGCTGCTGCAGCACGCGATGGCGGCGCTGCGACAGGGACGCACCTCGTTCGTGATCGCTCACCGTCTGTCGACGATCCGCGACGCCGACCTCATCCTCGTGATGGAGCACGGTGACATCGTCGAGAAGGGCACGCACGACGAGCTCATCACGGCTCAGGGGGCGTACTGGCGCCTCTACCAGTCGCAGTTCGAGCAGGCGGCGACCGACATCGACGCAGAGGACGCGCTCACGGGCTCGACTCCTGTCGTCGTGAGCGGCGACGCCGAAGACGCGGGCGCGGCGGCACAGCTCGGGGTCTCGGTGGGGGCGCAGATTCCCACCGCTGAGGCTGCGGCCGCCCAGTCGGTCGTCGAGCGTTCGGACGACGGGGGACACAGGGCCTGATCCGCGCGTCGCGATCCGCACGAGACACGACAGCAGAATGCCCCGCCTCCGTTCGTTCGGAGGTGGGGCATTCTGCGGTCGTCAGCGTCAGCGTCAGCGTCAGCGTCGGCGTCGGCGTCGGCGTCGGCGTCGGCGTCGGCGTCGGCGTCGGCGTCGGCGTCGGCGTCGGCGTCGGCGTCGGCGTCAGCGTCAGCGCTGAGCTGCGGTGATGCCGAGGAGTTCGAGCGGGTGGGTCAGGCGCCACCACGGGCTCGGGGCATCGACGTCGTCCGCGAGCGACAGCGAGGTCGTCACCGTGTTCAATGGCCCGGTGCTCGTCATCGTGCCGACCGCATCGCCCGATTCGCGATTGTTCCCGAGGGCGAAATCTGTCGAGGCCTCGGCCGTCGCGCCGTTCCACAACACGATGTCGGCGTCGGCATCGGTGACGATGTCGGTGGTCGCGCCCCACGGTGTCGTGACGGTGCCGACGACGGTGCCGGCCGCGACAGCGGGAGCCTGCTGCTCGAGCGCCGTCTCCACCTGAGAGAACAGCGAACGGGTCTCGGCGAGGCGCTGCTCATCGTCGGCCTGTCCGAGCACGGACGCATAGAGGTGCACGGTCGTGTCGTCCAGGGTGATGACCTTCGCGGTCAACAGGTTCCAACTGTCACCCAGGGTTCCCGTCTTGACGCCGACCACGCCAGGATCCACCAGCATTCCGTTCGTGTTCACCACAGTGCCTGCGCCCGGAAGATCGACGGACGGGGTGCCGACGATTCCGGCGAACACCGGGTTCTGCATCGCCAGCTCGGCCAGCGCGACGAGCGACTCGGGCGTGGCCCTGTTGCGGTCGTCGAACCCTGACGGGGTCACGATCGTGATGTCGTCGAGGCCGCGGTCGCGCAGCCACACTTCCGCCGCAGCGGTGAACGCCGACGGGGCGCCCCAGATCTCCTGGGAGAGACGATCGATGTAGTTGTTCGCCGAACCGAGCAGCGTTCCCTGCAGGAGCTGGAACTCCGTGAGCGTGCCGCCCACCGGCACGTCGAGTGCCGACTGGTCGGAGCGGCGGTAGTCCCAGTACGCCAGATTGTCGGCCCGGGTGAACGAGAACTCGGGGCCCTGCTCGCCCTCGGCGAGGGGCATCCGATCGAGCACCATCAGACTCGAGACGACCTTGGTGACGCTCGCGATCGCCGCCGCATCGAGCGACGACGAGGTCGTGCCGATACCGCCGATTCCCACGGCCGCACTTCCCTGAGCGGGCCAGGTGATCGCGGCTGCGGGCGCGGCGGTCGTGCCGAGCTCCGCCGCCTGCACGGTCGGCGGCACCTCGTGCAAGGGCCACAGCATGGCCGACCCCACGTAGGTGCCGAGCAGGCCGACGAGCACGCCGAGCGGGACGAGCACGCCGGGGCGGGCGATCGCCGGGCGCAGGTGCGCTCCGGTCAGAAGGGCGTCGCCGCGCGCTGCGGCAGGTGCGTCATCGAGCGCCTCGGTCGCCGGGTGCCGAGCGACTTCCACCGCGTCGACCCATGTCAGCGGCGTCCCTCCGCCGGTGCCCTCTGCCCACTGCGCGTCGGGAGCGGTCTCGAGAGTATCGGGAGCCGGCTCACCGGCGGCCGCGGCGACTGACGCATCAGGCACCGCAGCGGCAGGCGCTGATGCATCGAGCGCTGACGCATCGGGCGTCGACGCGTCGCCCGCAGGAACGGCGGAGGCGGTGGCCTCGGCGGAGTCAGGAGCGGTCACCTCCTCACGGTACCGAACTCGCGCAGAGTTCCGTGTCGCTGCAACAGGAGCAGACGCGAGTGTCGGCACTGGGTAAGATCGTCAGAACAACCACGGGAGTCCGGCGAGCCGGGCTGAGAGGGAGCGAATCGCGCTTCGACCGTCGAACCTGATCTGGGTAATGCCAGCGCAGGGAGGAGTCACTGATGAGTACATCCACGTCCGGATCCACCACGGAATCCGCATCCGTCTCGCGCGCCTCGAAGGGCCTCGGTCGCCCTGAGCTCTGGCGCTGGCGGGTCGTCGACATCGTCGTCGCCAGTGTCATCGCCGTCGCGTGCGCACTGATCTTCCTGCTCTGGAACGTCGGCTAC
The DNA here is from genome assembly GCF_979258485.1 of Microbacterium sp. AC035. Taxonomy (NCBI): domain Bacteria; kingdom Bacillati; phylum Actinomycetota; class Actinomycetes; order Micrococcales; family Microbacteriaceae; genus Microbacterium; species Microbacterium sp. AC035. Next base: position 2,458,524 of record NZ_OZ409858.1, on the reverse strand, counting down.
GAGGTGCCGAGCAGCATCCTGACACCGTTGCTCCCCGGCGTGCAGGGTCTGCTCGCAGGCCCCTGGCTCATCGCGGGCGTGCTCGGAGCGCTGATCATCCGCAAACCGGGTGCCGCGCTCTACACCGAACTGGTAGCCGCGATCATCTCGGCCCTCGTCGGCAACGCGTGGGGTCCGCTCACGATCGTCTCGGGCCTCGTGCAGGGTCTCGGCGCCGAGCTGATCTTCCTCGTCTTCCTCTACGGCGTCTGGCGTCTGCCTGTCGCGATGCTGGCGGGTGCCGGAGCGGGGCTCGCGTGCGGCATCAACGACCGCATCCTCTGGTACGCCGGGGCCGACACGCTCTTCACCAGCGTGTACATCGTCTCGACGACCATCTCGGGTGCGATCATCGCCGGGCTCGGAGCGTGGTTGATCGCCCGGGGACTCGCAGCCACGGGCGCCCTCAGCCGGTTCGCCGCCGGCCGCGAGGTCACCGCACGGGTGTGAGTTCGCCCACGACGCCCGCCACCCTCGAAGCGCGCGGCTGGGGGTGGCGGTACGCGACGCGACTGCGCTGGGCGGTGCGGGACGTCGCTCTGCGCATCGAACCCGGCGAACGGGTGCTGCTGCTGGGCGCCTCGGGTTCCGGCAAGTCCACTCTGCTGCAGGGATTCGGAGGGGTGCTCGGCGGCGCTGACGAGGGCGAGACGCATGGACGGCTGCTCGTCGACGGCGTGCCGCCCACCGAGGCGCGCGGTCGAGTCGGCATGGTGCTGCAGGACCCCGACACCCAGACGATCCTCGCCAGGGTCGGCGACGACGTCGCCTTCGGCTGCGAGAACCTCGGGGTCCCGCGCGACGAGATCTGGCAGCGCGTGCGGGCGGCGCTGGATGCCGTCGAGCTGGACGTCGCGCTCGATCGGTCGACGGCTGCGCTGTCCGGGGGTCAGAAGCAGCGTCTCGCCCTCGCCGGCGTGCTGGCGATGCGACCGGGCGCCATCCTGCTCGACGAGCCGACGGCGAACCTCGACCCCGAGGGGGTGCGGGACGTGCGGGATGCCGTCGCCGCGGCCCTGGACGCCACCGGCGCCACCCTCGTGGTGATCGAACACCGCATCGACGTCTGGCTGCCGCTCGTCACCCGCGTGATCGTGCTCGGCGCGGACCCGGAGGGCACGCTTGTCCTGGCGGACGGGAGTCCTGAGCAGGTGCTCGGCGCGCGAGGGGCCGAGCTCGCGGCATCCGGTGTGTGGGTTCCCGGCCACCCGCCCGCCGTTCCGCCCGCCCCGGCGCACACGCCGGGAGAGACGCTGCTCGAGGCGCGCGGACTCACGGTCGCGCGGCGGCGCGGGCTCGCGGTCGCCGGTCCGTTCGATGTCGAGGTGCGCGCGGGCGAAGTGCTCGGCGTGACAGGGGCGAACGGGGCCGGTAAGTCGACCCTCGGCCTCACGCTCGCGGGGCTCATCCCGGCCGAGAGCGGACGAGTGTCTGCCCTGCCCTCTCTCGCCGCCGGCGAGAAACCCGACCCGTTCCGCTGGTCGTCGCGCGCCCTGCTCACGCGCATCGCGTCGGTCATGCAGACTCCCGAGCACCAGCTGCTCGCCAAGACGGTGCGAGAGGAGCTGTCGGTCGGCCCGAGAGCACTCAAGCTGCCCGAAGCCGAGATCGCCGTCCGCGTCGACGATCTGCTCGAACGGCTTCGGCTCACATCTCTTTCCGGCGCGAATCCCTACACGCTGTCGGGAGGGGAGAAGCGGCGGCTCACGGTCGCGGCGGCCCTCGCCACACGTCCCCGGATGCTGGTGCTCGACGAACCCACCTTCGGTCAGGACGCGACGACCTGGGCCGAGCTCGTCGGCCTGATCGCACGCCTGCGCGACGAGGGCACGGGGATCGTCGCGATCAGTCACGACGAGGCCGTGCTCGAGGCCCTGCACGCCCGCCGCATCGAGGTGAGCGCATCGTGATCGATCCGCTGACCGCCCGCGTCGATCGTCCGGGGCCGATCGCTCCGCGTTCCGCGCTCGCCAAGCTCGCAGCCGCGCTGCTCATCGCCCTGCCGCTCGTGTTGACGATCGACGTCGTCTCGGCATCCGTCGCCCTGCTGCTCGAGATCCCGCTGCTCCTCCTCGCGGGCCTGCGCGCCAGGGAGTTCTGGACCCGCACCGCCGTGCTGTGGATCGCCGCGCCGCTGAGCGCGGTCACGATCGCGCTCTACGGCGCGACCAGCGGCACGGTGCACTTCGAATGGCTGGTCATGCGCATCAGTGACGGGTCGCTCACCCTCGCCGCCGCGACCGCCGTGCGGGTCCTCGCGATCGGACTGCCGGCCGTGGTGCTGTTCATCACGGTCGACCCCACCGATCTCGCCGACGACCTTGCGCAGCGGGTGAAGCTGCCTGCTCGGTTCGTCGTCGGAGCGCTCGCCGGGATGCGCATGCTGGGGCTGCTCGTCGATGACTGGCGCGCACTGGCGCTCGCGCGGAGGGCTCGTGGCGTGGCCGACGAGGGGCGGGTGCGCCGAGCGTTCGGCATGGCCTTCGCACTGTTCGTGCTGGCGATCCGTCGCGGATCCTCGCTGGCCACCGCGATGGAGGCCCGCGGCTTCGGCGGCACCGGTCGACGCTCGTGGGCGCGGAAGTCGAGGTGGGATCGACGAGACTCGGTGCTCGTCGCCGTGGCGGCGGTGATCCCGGTGATGGCGATCGGCGCGGCCGTGCTCACCGGCGCCTGGAACTTCATCCTCGGGCCGACCGCCTGAGGCGACGGAACGCGACCGACGCGCAGCATCCACTCAGCTTCCTCAAAGGTGGAATGCCGATGTATTCGCTAGCATCGAGTGAACCCAAGGGGAGTACTCCACCACGGGCGGCTCGTCATTACGGATGTCCCTGCATCCCGGGTCCCCGGTCCTCGTTCTCGAGGATGGAGAAGACCTTGGCGTCGACATCGTCACGCCTACGTCTTCTGGAGACCCTCTTGAACATCACGCCCCTCGTGTGGATCATCACGATCGCCGTCACGATCGCCTTCTTCGTGTACGAGTTCTTCGCCCACGTGCGAAAGCCGCATGAGCCGACCATTGGCGAGTCCGCCCGCTGGTCAGCGTTCTACATCGGCCTCGCGCTGCTGTTCGGCGTCGGCATCGGCACCGTGTCCGGATGGACCTACGGCGGCGAGTACTTCGCCGGGTACCTCACCGAGAAGGCGCTGTCGATCGACAACCTCTTCGTCTTCCTGATCGTGATGACCGGCTTCGCCGTGCCGCGCATCTATCAGCAGAAGGTGCTGATGATCGGCATCGTGATAGCGCTGATCATGCGCGGTGGGTTCATCGCCCTCGGCGCCACGCTGATCGAGAACTTCTCCTGGATCTTCTACCTCTTCGGCGCCCTGCTCCTGTTCCTCGCATACCGCCAGGCATTCGCGCAGGGCGACCACAACCCGGCCAACGGCCGATTCATGCGCTTCGTGCGCCGCATCCTGCCGGTGAGCGACGAGTACAACGGCGACCGCCTGACCGTGCAGCGGGACGGCAAGCGCTTCTTCACTCCGATGTTCCTGGTGATCATCGCGATCGGCTTCGTCGACCTGATCTTCGCGGTCGACTCGATCCCCGCGATCTACGGTCTGACCGAAGAGGCCTACATCGTCTTCACGGCCAACGCCTTCGCGCTGATGGGTCTGCGCCAGCTGTACTTCCTCATCGGCGGTCTGCTGCAGCGCCTCGTGTACCTGGCTCAGGGCCTCGCGGTGATCCTCGCCTTCATCGGCGTCAAGCTCGTGCTGCACGCGATGCACGTCAACGAGCTGCCGTTCATCAACGGCGGCGAGCCGATGCTGTGGGCTCCCGAGATCCCGATCTGGTTCTCACTGGTCTTCATCGGCGCGACCATCGCGGTCGCCACCATCGCCAGCCTCCTGAAGACGCGGCGCGACGACAGGCGCGACGCGCTCGACGACACCTCCTCGACCTCTGCATCCCTCACCACCGACACCCAGAAGGAACACTCGTGAACCAGTCGCGCCGCTCCGACGCGTCCGCAGACCCCGACAGACCCGGCGCCCGAATGACCTCGGGCACCCCCGCACCTCGTGAGGTGACCCGCTGATGGGCGACCTCGCGGTGAACATCGCCCTGGTGTTCGTGTTCGTCCTCGTCGGTGGCGTTTTCGCCGCGACTGAGATGGCGCTCGTCACCCTGCGCGAGAGCCAGATCAATGCCATCGCGGCTCGTGGCAAGCGCGGCGAGAAGGTCGCGGGCCTCGCCCGCAATCCCAACACCTTCCTCTCCGCCGTGCAGATCGGCGTGACGGTCGCCGGCTTCGCATCAGCGGCGTATGGAGCGACATCGATCGCCCCTTCTGTCGCCCCACTGCTCGAGAACCTCGGAGTCGCGGCCCCGCTGGCCCTGACGCTGGCGACGGTGCTGCTGACGCTGGTGATCGCGTACCTCTCGCTCGTGCTCGGCGAACTCGTGCCCAAGCGCCTCGCGATTCAGCGCAACGCACAGTTCGCGTATGCCGTCGCGCCGGTGCTCGACGGCTTCGCCACCGTCATGCGGCCGGTCATCTGGCTGCTCTCGGCGTCGACCAACGCGGTCGTGCGTCTGCTCGGCGGCGATCCGAACAAGGCGGCGGACGAGCTCAGCGAGGAGGAGCTGCGCGACATCGTCGCGACCCACCAGAGCCTCCCTGACGAGGAGCGCCGAATCCTCGACGACGTGCTGTCACTGCGGGGCCGCCAGGTGAGCGAGGTCATGCGTCCTCGCCCCGAGGTCGTCGCCCTCGACGGCACGGCGACTCTGACAGAGGCCATCGCGCAGGTCAGGGAGCTGCCGTTCTCGCGCTACCCCGTGGTCGACGCCTCCCTCGACGACATCGTGGGCTTCGTGCACGTGCGCGATCTCTTCGAGGCGGCCGCCGACGACGCGTCACGTCAGGTGTTCGGACTCATGCGTCCCGTCGAGTACGTGCCGTCGACGGCCGGGGTGCTGCCGACTCTGACCCGCATGCGGGCCGCGGGGCACCAGATCGCGGTGGTCGTCGACGAGTACGGCGGAACCGACGGCATCGTGACCCTCGAGGACCTCGTCGAGGAGGTCGTCGGCGAGATCTTCGACGAGTACGACACGGAAGACCGGATGACGGATGCCGGCGGCGCACTCGACGGACGTCTCAACCTGCAGGACTTCGCCGAGATCACCGGCATCGCCCTGCCCCGAGGTGCGTCGGACACGGTCGCCGGGTTCGTGACCGAGATGCTCGGACGCCTCGCGGTGGTCGGCGACTCGGTCGAGGTGCCGGGGGCGACGATCCGCGTCACCGCCGTCGACCGCCGCCGGATCGCCGAGATCCGGGTGGTTCTGCACGAGGACGCCGACGGCGGTGCCGCTCAGGACGCCGCTGCGTCGAAGGGCTGAGGCTCAGGTCTCGTTCCAGAGTCGGCGGTAGTACCCGAGCCGCTCCCGATCGGGGGCGACGCCGTAGGCCTCGATGAGCACGTCCTCCCACCCTGGGCCGAAGTTCCACCGGGTGCTCATCGAGGCCACGGCGATGTCGGCCCAGCGGTCGGCGACGCCGAGTGCGGCGAGGTCGACATGTGCGAGCGGTCGACCGGCGTCGTCGAGCAGCGTGTTCGGCATGCACGCGTCGCCGTGGCACACCACGAGTGTGTCGACGGGCGGGGGGTCGAGCAGCTCGGCGGGCACGGTGACCCCGCGTTCTTCGGCGTTCGCGATCCGCCACGCGGGGTCCCACATCCAGGGGCACTCGGCGACCGGCAGCGAGTCGTGCATCGTCCGCAGGGCGGCGCCGACGGCGCGCACCGAGGTGCGGGGGTCATCGGCCCACCGCTCGTCCACGGCGCTGTGACCGGGCAGAGCGACGGTGACGAGCCATTCGTGCGCATCGTCCGAGCCCTGATCGATCACCTCGGGAACAGTGAGCCAGCGTCGTGCCCACCGCATCCGCTCCGCCTCGTCGCGCATGTTCGCCTCGGCGTCGTGCGGCCCCCATTTGATGTAGCGACCGTCGTCGGTGCGGAAGGTGAGCCCGCCGATGCCGTTCAGCCACACCGGCGTCAGCGCGGCGCCCGCGGCCAGCGACCGCACGGTGGGCGGGATATCGGTCGTTGCCGAAGGGATGCTCATGGGTCGCTCACCTCGTGTTCGAACGTATATCGGAATGCATGTATTTTTCCGGTTCTGGCGGGCCGGACGAGGTTAGTCTCAGTCCCGGTCGCCGTCGGCGGCCGCACCATCATCCCACTCGACACACCAGAGGTCTTCGTGCGCGTTTCGTCTCGGTCGCAGTGGTGGCGGCGTCACGGCAGTGATGCCGACGCCTCTTCACCCACGGCGCCCGGTGCCGACGCTGCTCACGCTGACGCGGTCGAGCTGCCGAAGGCTCCGGCGATCTCGTCGCAGGAGCCGGGCGAGCGGGATCTCGACCAGTTCGTCGAGTGGATCTGGAGCGGCGACGCACAGGTCTCCGCGCCCGATGACAGCGTCCAGAGCACACGCATCACCAATGAGGAGCAGTACAACATGAGTTCACTTGACGACGCCCTGCAGCAGCTGCTGGCCATCGAGGGCGCCACCGGCGCCGCGATCGTCGACTACGGCAGCGGAATGGCACTCGCCCAGGGCGGCAATCCCTCATTCGACTTGGGGATCGCCGCGGCCGGCAACTCGAACGTCGTGCGTGCCAAGCTCGCCACCATGCGAGACCTCGGGGTCACCGACGAGATCGACGACATCCTCATCACCCTGAGCTCGCAGTATCACCTGATCAACGTGCTCAACGCGACGGGTGCAAGCGGTCTCTTCATCTACCTCGTGCTCAACCGCGCGTCGGCGAACCTCGCGCTCGCTCGTCACAAGCTGAAGGGCATCGCCGCGCAGATCGAGGTCTGATCTCGCACGTCGTTCCGAAGGGGCGGGGCCGTCACGGCTCCGCCCCTTCGGCGTGCGCGGCGTAGGCTCGGGAACGGCACTGTCGAGGAGAGTCGCACTCTCGACGTGTCGTCTGACACTCAGAATCAGCTAAACTGACACTGAGTCGCACACGTTTCGAAGGAGAACCGCATGCAGATCCAGGGCTCGAGTGCTCTCATCACCGGCGGTGCGTCCGGTCTGGGCCTCGCCACCGCACGGACGCTCGCTGCCGCAGGCGCCGTCGTCACGATTCTCGACCTGCCGTCGTCGGCCGGAGCCGCGATCGCCGAAGAGCTCGGCGGGGTCTTCGCGGGCGGCGATGTCACGAGCGCTGAGGATGCCGTCGCGGCCGTCGCCGCCGCGCAGGCGGCAGCGCCGCTGCGCATCGTGGTCAACTGCGCGGGTATCGCCCCGCCGGCCAAGGTGCTCGACCGCGAGGGCAACCCCGCGGTGCTCGCCGACTTCGAGCGCATCGTGCGCATCAACCTCGTGGGCACCTTCAACGTGCTCTCGCAGGCGTCTGCCGTGATCGCGAAGAACGACCCGACCGACGGCGGTGACCGCGGCGTCATCGTGAACACCGCCAGCGTGGCGGCCTTCGACGGTCAGATCGGTCAGCCGGCATACTCCGCCTCGAAGGGCGGCGTGCACGCGATGACCCTTCCGGTGGCGCGCGAGCTCGCTCGCTACGGCATCCGCGTCTGCACCATCGCCCCGGGCATCATGGAGACACCGATGCTGATGGGTCTGCCCCAGGCGGCGCAGGACTCGCTCGGCCAGCAGGTGCCGTTCCCCTCTCGCCTCGGACGCCCCGACGAATACGCCGCCCTCGTGCAGCAGATCGTCGAGAACGGCTACCTCAACGGAGAGACGATCCGCCTCGACGGCGCCATCCGCATGGCCCCGAAGTAGACCCAAGCCCCACGCTTCAAGGAGCATCCATGTCACTGGCAGGCAAGACCATCCTCATGTCCGGCGGAAGCCGCGGCATCGGCCTCGCGATCGCGCTGCGCGCCGCGGCAGACGGCGCGAACATCGCGATGCTGGCGAAGACTGACACCCCGCATCCGAAGCTCGAAGGCACCGTGCACTCGGCGGCGGAGCAGATCAGGGCCGCCGGCGGCCAGGCGCTACCGATCGTCGGCGACGTGCGCGACGACGACGACATCACAGAGGCCGTGATGAAGACGCAGGGCGAGTTCGGCGGCATCGACATCGTCATCAACAACGCCAGCGTCATCGACCTGTCGCGCTCGCTCGACCTCGGCGCGAAGAAGTACGACCTCATGCAGGACGTGAACGTGCGCGGAACCTTCATGCTCTCGCGCGCGGCCGTGCCGATCCTCAAGGATGCCGAGAACCCGCACATCCTGTCGCTGTCTCCGCCTCTGAACCCCACGCCGAAGTGGCTCGGGGCGCACACCGGATACACGCTCGCGAAGTTCGGCATGACGATGGTGACCCTCGGCCTCGCAGCGGAATTCGCTCGCGACGGCATCGCTGCGAACACTCTGTGGCCGCGCACGACGATCGCGACCGCCGCGGTGCAGAACCTGCTCGGCGGTGACAAGGTCATGGCCGCGAGCCGGACGCCCGACATCTACGCCGACGCCGCCTATGCGGTGCTGCTCAAGCCTGCGGCGGAGTACACGGGCCAGACGCTCATCGTCGAGGACGTGCTCGAGGCCGACGGAGTGACCGACTTCTCGAAGTACGCCGCCGTGCCGGGAACGCCCGATGACCGGCTGTTCCCCGACATCTTCCTCGACTGAGCGGGCAGACGGTCAGAACAGCAGGTAGACGGCCCCGGCGATCGTCAGCACGATCACGATGCGGTCGAACAGCACCTGGTTCATCCGCTTCGCGAGGCGGATGCCGACGAGGGCGCCGATCACGACGAGCGGCGCGAGCACGGCATCCATCAGCAGCACGTGCCCCTCGAACAGGCCGAGGCCCGCGAGGAACGGGATCTTCACGAGGTTGATGATCGCGAAGAACCAGGCCGAGGTGCCGAGGAACACCTGCACGGGTGTGCGCGTCGCGAGGAAGTACATCGACATGACCGGTCCGCCGGCGTTCGCAACCATGGTCGTGAAGCCGCCCAGCGTGCCGTAGACGCCCGAGAGCACGAGGCCGCCCGGTGCCGGTGCCACGGCATCCGCCCTGTTCCCCCTCCATCGCCGCCACAGTGTCACCGCGATCATCGCGAGCAGGATCACGCCGATCGCGCGCCGGACTATCCCGTCGCCCGCGAGCGCGAGGAACGCGAACCCGGCGACGAGGCCGGCGATCACTGCCGGAGCAAGGCGCAGCAGGGTCGGCCAGTGCGCGTGGCGGCGGTAGGTGATCAGCGCGAACACGTCGCCGACGATGAGCAGCAGGAGCATCGCCGCGGTCGACGTGCGCGCGGGCAGCACGGTCGCGAACAGGGCGATCGCCAGGATGCTGCCGCCGGGCAGCGCGGTCTTCGAGATGCCGATCGTGACGGCGGCGAGGCCGAGCGCCGCCCACGCGAGGGGTGCGAGTTCGATCACCGGATCATCGTGTGATTCAGCCGCGGGTCGCGGCGAGTGCTGCAGCGAAGCGAGCCGAGCGCTGCTCGATGTCGGCCCAGTCGGATGCCGCGAGCGATGCGCCGTTGGCGAGGTCGCCGCCGGCACCGACAGCGACCGCTCCGGCCCGGAACCACTCGGCGAGGTTGTCGGGGCTGACTCCGCCGGTCGGCATCAGCGGGGCATCGGGGAAGGGCCCGCGCAGCGCGCCGAGATACGAGGGGCCGCCGAGCGAGGCGGGGAAGATCTTGACCACGTCGACGCCCAGTTCGAGCGCGCCCATGACCTCGGTCGGGGTCATGGCGCCGGTCATCACGACGCGGCCGGTGTCGAGCATCGCGCGTGTGAGTGCGGGAAGAGTGCCGGGGCTGACGAGGAATTCCGCGCCGGCGTCGGCTGCGAGTGCGGCCTGCTCGACGCTGGTGACGGTGCCGGCGCCGATGTACGCGGCGTCGCCGTGGCGGGCGATCAGCTCACGGATCACCGCGGGGGCATCAGGGGTCGAGAAGGTGACCTCGATGCCGGTCACACCGCCGCGGATGATGGCCTCTGATGCCTCGAGGGCGAGCTCAGGCGAGGGCGCGCGGAGCACGGCGAGGACGCCGGTGGCGCGGGCGCGGGCGAGACGGTCGGGCATCGGAGCTCCTTCAGTGGGGGATCCCACCCATTCTCTCCGACAGCAACCTGTAACTACAACTGGCGTGGGCGCGGCCAGGCCTCGACGACGTCCTTCGATTCCCTGAGGCCCAGCCCCGTGTGCTCCCTCACGAGCTTGATCGCCTGGATCTTCTGGTCGGCGGACACGAGTCGATCGACCTCCGAGGCGACAGGCGCGCCGAGCGCTCCACGCACCGACGACGGCGTCGCGGTGATCGACGAGTGCACCGCCGAGGCGTTCGACACGGCCGCGAGATGCGGAGCCGTGGTGCTGACCGACCAGTGGTCGATCCGATCCTTGGCCTCCTGCAGACGAACGCCGGTGTGCTGCCGGTAGAGCTTGATGGCGTTGATCTTGTGCCCGGCTGCGACGAGCCGGTCGATCTCGGCGATCGCCGCGGGAGTCAGCTGAGACGCCGAAGCGGTCGACGTCGACGTGGAGGCCACCGAGCGAGCCATCGTCGGCGACGGGGTGAACACGGGGGGCTCGGGGGCCTGGGGGCGCATCGACCGCAGTGCGGCGCCGACGATCACCACGCCCACGACGACAGCTGCGATGACCGCGCCGACAGCGATGATGATGTCCATTCGCTCAGTCTAGGGATGCGCGTGCCGCCGCCCCAGGGCCTTCCCACCCGGCACCGCGTACCCTGGAGATATGACCGAGACTCCCCGCACGCGCGAGACGCGCCCCGCCACGGCACCCGCGTCGTCCCGTTCGGGGGCCGTCCGTTCCACCGGCACTGCGCAGGTTCGCCCTGCGACCGAGGGTTGGACCCAGCAGAAGGATGCCGAGGGGCGTCCGCTGCTGCAGTTCGCGAGCCCCAAGCGCGGCAAGCCGCCGGTGCACCTCGCCGACCTCACGCCCGCGGAGCGCGTCGAGAAGGTCAAGGAGCTCGGCCTGCCCGGATTCCGCGCGAAGCAGCTCTCGACCCACTACTTCCGGCACTACACGTCGGACGCCGCCGAGATGACCGACCTGCCCGCCGACACCCGCGAGCAGCTCGTCGCGGGCATGCTGCCGCCGCTGCTCACCGAGGTGCGTCGCCTCGAGACCGACCGCGGGGACACGATCAAGTTCCTGTGGCGTCTGCACGACGGCGCCCTGGTCGAGTCGGTGCTCATGCGCTACCCCGGCCGCATCACGCTGTGCGTGTCGTCGCAGGCCGGATGCGGCATGAACTGCCCCTTCTGCGCCACCGGCCAGGCGGGTCTCACGCGCAACATGTCGACCGCTGAGATCATCGAGCAGATCGTGCGCGCCAACCGGCTGATCGCCGAGGGCGGTCTGGGCGGCAAGAAGTCCGACGACCACTCGATGGAGCGCGTCTCGAACATCGTCTTCATGGGCATGGGTGAGCCGCTCGCCAACTACAAGCGCGTGATGGATGCCGTGCGCTCGATGGTCGCACCTCAGCCCGATGGTCTCGGCATGAGTGCTCGCGGCATCACGGTGTCGACGGTCGGTCTCGTGCCGGCGATCAAGAAGCTCGCCGACGAGGGGATTCCCGTCACCTTCGCGCTCTCGCTTCATGCACCCGACGACCACCTGCGCGACGAGCTGATTCCGGTCAACTCGCGCTGGAAGGTCGACGAGGCACTCGACGCCGCCCGCTACTACTACGAGAAGACGGGTCGCCGCGTCTCGATCGAGTACGCCTTGATCAAGGACATGAACGACCACGCGTGGCGCGCCGACCTGCTCGCCGACAAGCTCAACGAGCGCGGCCGCGGGTGGGTGCACGTGAACCCGATCCCGCTGAACCCGACCCCCGGCTCGATCTGGACCTCGTCGACACGTGAGGCCCAGAACGAGTTCGTGCGCCGACTCAATGACGCCGGCATCCCGACGACCCTCCGTGACACCCGCGGCAAGGAGATCGACGGAGCCTGCGGTCAGCTCGTCGCGACGACCGAGGATGAGGCGGCTTCGGCCGCCATGGCCTGAGGCTCCCGACGCTCCGCGGGCCCGGACGGGTTGCGCGGCGATCTGTCGCGGACGCCGTCTCGGCGGCCCAGCGCCTCGGCGCGGCTCAGCCATGAGGCGATGCGCTCGGGGCTCGCATCCTTGACGCCCAGCATCCGGGTGGTGCGCACTGAGCGGACGCCGCAGAACCGCAGCGTCCCGCGGGCGACGTGCGTCTGCGCAGGCAGACCCGTGAAGGGCGTGAGGAACCACGGGGTGTCGCCGAGCAGGAACAGCCGACCGTTGCGCGCGGGCAGCAGTCCCTCGACGAGCCCGAGCTTCGAGTAGCGGTACTCCTGCTGCGGCAGCAGCGCCCGATCGAAGAAGCCCTTGAGCATCGCGGGCACCGAACCCCACCAGAGCGGCGTGAACACCACGACCGTGGCGGCCTCGGCGAGGGCGCGCTTGGCGTCGAGCAGGTCGGGCTCGAGTTCCATGCGCTGGCGGTAGCCGAAGCGCAGTGACGGATCGAACTCGAGATCGCGCAGCGCGAGGATGCGCGCATCTCCGTGCGCTGCGGCATAGCGCCGGGCGAGCTCGGCGGTGAGGGAGCGGGCGTCGGGGTGGCCGTCGATGATCAGCGCGGAAGACATGAGGACTCCTATGTTGACAGTGTCAAGAACTGGTGGACACTGTCAAGATAGGCAACAATGTTGCTTGTGTCAAGTTCTCGATCGGGGTATCACCACGGCGATCTCCCCCACGCCCTCGAGGCCGCCGCGATGCAGCTGCTCGCCGAGAAACCCGCGGGCGAGATCAGCCTGCGCGAGGTCGCGCGCGCTGCAGATGTGAGCCACAACGCGCCGTACCACCACTTCTCCGACCGTCGGGGACTGCTCAAGGTGCTCGCCGAGCGGAGCATGGCCGATCTCGTGGCCGCAGTGCGTGACGCGATCGCGGCGGCACCCGACCCGGCATCCGCGGTGATCGAGGGCGGTGCCGCGTACATCCGCTACGCGGTCGAGCATCCGAACGGCTTCGACGTGATCTACGACCCCACGGTGTGCATCCCCGGCGAGCCGAGCGAGACCATGGCGCCGCTGATCGCCGAGCTCGAAGAGCTGCTGTCTGCAGCATCCGTCTCCGCCGGGCTCGACGAACAGAGCGTCACCGGCGTGTGGGGCCTTGTGCATGGCCTCGCGACGCTGTGCGCAGCCGGACATTTCACGCTCGATGACGCGCTCGCCGCTGGTGCCGATGCGCTCTCCCGCATGCTCCCGAGCTGACCGTCAGCCGCGTGCGAGCGGCCCTGCAGAGGCGGAAACACAGGGTTCGTGCACGTTTTCCACAGGCGACCTTTCGTAGATTGTCGGAATGCCCTATTCCGCTCACCGCCCCGGACGGTTCGATTCGCAGGGTCGGATCATCCTCGACAGCGACCCGAACGCTGACACGGACGACCTCGACTTCCTGCGTGCGTACGAGCCCTCCGGCGCCGATCTGCAGGCGCCGGAGTCGGTCGACCCCACGCCGGACGCAGAGGGCGGGCAGGATGCCACGGCACCCGCCGAGCCCGTGCGCGAGCCGAAGCCCCGTCGCCAGCCGCGTGAGCGTGCGCCGCGCGTGCCGGGTTCGCGTCTTCGCAAGCTCGCGATCCTCGGTGGTGCCGACGGCGAGATCCTCGACCGGGTTCCCGGCGAGACCCCTCGTTTCGTGCAGATGTTCTTCGTGCTCGCCGGCACCGCACTGGTCTCGGCGATCTCGATGCTGTTCGCGCTGACCACCGGAGTGCAGGCCGCGATCTGGCTGGCCGTGCCACTGGCGGTCGTGTGGGCGCTGATCATCTTCAACCTCGACCGATTCCTGACCTCGACCATGACGTCGACGCGCAACGTCTGGAAGCTCATCGGGCTCGCGATCCCGCGTGTGATCATGGCGGCGATCATCGGCTTCGTCGTCGCCGAGCCGCTCGTGCTGCAGATCTTCCACAACGACATCGCTCGCGAGGTCGCCGCGACGAACATCACGCAGGCGCAATCCGACCAGGAGGCTCTGGAGACGGGCCCCGAGAAGACGGCGCTCGACGCGGCATCCGACCGGGTCGCCACGCTCGAGAACCAGGCGGCCACCGGCGTCGTGGCCGGCACCGACTCGTCGTCGGCGAGCGAATCCGCCGCTCAGGCGACGGTCGACGACCTGACCACCAAGATGACAGACCAGCAGGCCGTCATCGACCAGGCGCGCATTCTGTACCAGTGCGAGCTCACGGGTGAAGGTGCAGGCACGGTTCCCGGGTGCACCGGCGTGAACGGCGAGGGCGCGAGCTCCGATGCCGCCCAGGCCCAACTCGCAGAGGCGCAGCAGACCTACGATGCGCTCGCCGCGCAGCTGCGCACCGCCAACGAGGAGCTCGCCGCGGCAGGCACCGCCGCGAAGGAGAACACCAGCACGTCGGAGGCGCAGAACCGCGAGGAGGCGCAGTCGCAGCTGCCCGCCGCGCGCGACAGCTATGACGCCGCGCTCGACGCGTACAACGCACGGGCCGAATCCGTGGCATCCGGCAATGCGGGAGCGATCGGTCTGCTGAGCCAGATCAGCGGACTCAACCGGCTGAGCGAGAAGGAGCCGACGATCCTCTGGGCGCACATCCTGATCGCCGCGCTGTTCTTCATGATCGAGTTGCTTCCGGTGCTCGTGAAGGTGCTCACCTCCTACGGCGACCCGTCGCTCTACGAGAAGGCCGCCGCGATCCGCAGGCAGGTCGCACTCGACAAGGTCACGGCCGAGGGCTTCCGCGACCGTGCGGCGATCGTGACCGTGCAGTCCCAGGGGATCCAGGCGGATGCCGGATCAGGCGAACCGAAGACGCGGGCCGAGCGCAAGGAGGCCGCCCAGGCGGCGCAGGAGCGTGAAGCGGCGCAGGAGCGCGAGCTCGCCGACAAGCGCGCCCAGGCGCAGACGCTCGCCGAGCAGGAGCAGCTGGTCGAACCGCGCGTCTGAGCGCTCAGGCCACACGGCGCGGCAGGCGTGCGGCGAGATCGCGGATGCGCACCTGCTCGACGGGTCTCGCGATCGGCGACGACGGGGAGAGCACGTCGATGATCCGGAGATCGCCCTGAGTGCGCACCGCAGCAGCGAGCGAGCGGATCAGCGCCACCGTCGACGGCTCGCCCGTCCAGGTTGCACCCGTCAGCGCCGTCTCGATGAGCATCAGCGGTCCGCGGAGCGCCGGGTCGTGCTGGCGCGACTCCACTGAGAGCCACGCGACGAGCTCGCTGATGGTCCATTCCGGGGTGATTGGCTCAAGATCCGGGTGTTCGATGGCTATTGGCTGCGTCATTGGTCCAGAATCGGATGCTATGAGCGCCATCGACAGAGCCAATGGCGGGCCAGTGGCCCAACGATCGGACGAGGGGTTCGCGCCCCTCGCGCCGCTCGTGCGGGCGGGCGAGGTGTCGGCGGAGGGCCTGGCTGCTCGACTCGGTCGATGGACGCAGGGAGAGGGCACCCTGGCGGCGCGGCTGTCCGAGGGCGTGGCCGCCCTCATCTCGGGTGGCGAACTGCGAGCGGGCGACCGGCTTCCGGCGGAGCGCGCGTTCGCCGCAGCGAGCGCGGTGTCGCGGGGGACGGTCGTCGCAGCCTACGCGGACCTCGCCGAGCGGGGACTCGTCGACAGACGTCAGGGCAGCGGCACCCGCGTCACCGGAATCGCGACGCCGGCGATCGCGTCGGTGCAGCGACCGGGGCGTGGAGAGGCGCTCTTCTCGGCGTCGCCGAACGCGATCGATCTGCTGCGCACCGTGCCGCAGCTCTCCGACCTCGCCGTCCAGCTGATCCGCGAGCACCAGCCGCGGCTCGAACTCGCGCTGCTCCCCGAGACCGACCCCGCCGGACTGCCGGCGCTCCGCGAGCTGATCGCCGAGATGTACGGTGCGGAGGGCACGCCGACCACGCGCGAGCAGATCCTGGTGACCCACGGCGCGCAGCAGGCGATCAGCCTGGTGATCAATGCGCTGGTCAGCCCCGGCGATGTGGTCCTCGCCGAGGAGGTGACGTGGCCGGGCGTCACCGACTCGGTCGGTCTTCGCGGAGGCATCGTGCACGGCATCCCGATGGGGGATGACGGGCTCGATGTCGATGCGCTCGAGGTCGCGATCGCCCGGCTGCGGCCCGTCGCCATCGCGCTGAACCCGCACCACCAGAACCCCACCGGCACTCGGCTTCCTGCGGCCGCGCGACATCGCGTCGCCGAACTGGCCGCGCAATACGGTGTGCCCGTCATCGAAGACAGGGTGGTCGCGGGCATCTCATTCGACGGCGTCGTGCCTCCGACGCTGGCGGCGGAACGTGCCGATGCCCCGATCATCGTCGTCGAGTCGGTGTCGAAGTGGGCGTGGGCTGGACTGCGGATCGGCTGGCTGCGGGCCGACCCCGTTCTGGTGCGCAGACTGCGCGCGGCGCGACAGCTCGCCGACCAGTCGACGAGTGTGCCTGGTCAGCTCCTCGCCCTCGACCTGCTGGCGAGGGCGGTCGATCTGCGTACCGCGACCAGCCGCATCCACGGTGAGCGTCTGAGGCTCGTGCGGTCGCTGCTGGCCGAGCACGTGCCCGACTGGCGTTGGGCCGAGCCTCGCGGTGGACTCTCACTCTGGGCGGCGCTGCCTGTGGGGTCGGCCAGCGCCTTCGCCAGGATCGCCGCCGTGCACGGGGTGTCTATCGCCGGAAGCGCGGCGTTCGCGGCATCCGTCCTGCCGGACGACCACATTCGCATCCCGTTCACGGCGCCCGACGAGGTCCTGACGGAAGGGGTGCGCCGCCTCGGTGTCGCATGGCGGGAGTATCGGGATGCTCTCGGCGACCGCCGCTAGCGTGAGCCCGCTCCTGACACCTGCTGTTCTGAGACCGGTCACGGCGATCGGGCCCCGGTGTCGGCGACGGCCGGTAGCGTTGTCGCATGGTCAACTATCGCTATCTCGGCAACAGCGGTCTCAAGGTCTCTGAGATCACCTACGGCAACTGGGTCACGCACGCTTCGCAGGTCGGCGACGACGCCGCTGTCAAGACCGTGCACGCGGCGCTCGACGCCGGCATCACCACATTCGACACGGCAGACACCTACGCGAACACCGCCGCGGAGGTCGTGCTCGGCAAGGCGCTCGAGGGTCAGCGCCGCGAGAGCCTCGAGATCTTCACGAAGGTCTACTTCCCGACCGGCCCCAAGGGCCCGAACGACACCGGACTGAGCCGCAAGCACATCCTCGAGTCGATCAACGGCTCGCTCACGCGACTCGGCACCGACTACGTCGACCTCTACCAGGCGCACCGCTTCGACTACGAGACCCCGCTGGAGGAGACGTTCCAGGCGTTCGCCGACGTGGTCCGCCAGGGCAAGGCGCTCTACATCGGCGTCTCGGAGTGGACGGCGGAGCAGTTGCGCGACGGCCACGCTCTCGCGAAGCAGCTCGGCGTGCAGCTCATCTCGAACCAGCCGCAGTACTCCATGCTGCACCGCGTGATCGAGGGCAAGGTCGTGCCGGCGTCCGAAGAGCTCGGCATCTCGCAGATCGTCTGGTCGCCGATGGCCCAGGGTGTCCTGTCGGGCAAGTACCTGCCCGGCCAGCCGGTGCCCGAGGGCTCTCGCGCGACCGACCCGCACAGCGGCTCGGAGTTCATCAAGAGCTTCCTGCAGGACGACATCCTCACTGCGGTGCAGAAGCTCAAGCCGATCGCCGAAGAGGCGGGCCTCTCGATGCCGCAGCTCGCGATCGCGTGGGTGCTGCAGAACCCGAACGTCGCGGCGGCCCTGGTCGGCGCCTCGCGCCCCGAGCAGCTCGCCGACACGGTCAAGGCCTCTGGTGTGACGCTCGACGCCGACACGCTCGCCGCGATCGACACCGCGCTGGGCGACACGGTCAACCGCGACGCCGAGGCCACCTACTCGGTCTCGCCGAAGGCGCGCCTGGTCTGACCGCCGCATGACGAAGGCCGCCCTTCCTCCCGAACGGCGGCCTTCGTCATGCGCGGGAGCGCTTACTCCTTGACGGCTCCAGCGGTGAGTCCCTGCACGATCCAGCGGCTCGCGAGAGCGAACATCACCATGGTCGGCAGGATCGTCAGCACGGCTGCGGCGCTCATCGAGCCCCAGTCGATGTTGAACGTCGAGATGAAGCCGTTCAGCGCCGACGGCACCGTGCGGTTGGCATCGGTGTTCATCAGCACGACTGACAGGAACAGCTCGTTCCAGCAGTTGACGAAGTTGAAGATGAACGCGGCGATGATGCCCGGGGTCATCACCGGCACGAGCACCCGGAACAGGGCGCCGAAGCGCGAGCATCCGTCGATCATCGCCGCCTCTTCGAGCGCGTCGGGGACATTCTCGAAGAAGCCGCGGAGCATGACCGTGGAGAACGGGATGCAGACCGCGATGTACACGAGGATCAGGCCGGGCTTGGTGTCGACCAGGCCCAGGTCGGTCATCATGGAGTACAGCGGCCCGAGCGCGATGAACGCCGGGATCATCTGCGTGAGCAGGAAGGCGACCAGTACCGTTCCCTTGCCGCGGAACTCGAACCGGGCGATCACGTAGGCGCTGAGCAGCGCGATCAGCGTCGCCACCGCGCCCGCGATCGTGGCCACGATCGCGGAGTTCGCGAGGAAGACCCCGAACGAGCTCTGCTGGAACAGGCTGACGTAATTGTCGAACGAGGGCTCTGACGGCCAGTACTCGATCGGGAACGAGTTGATCGTGCCCGGCGACTTGAACGACGTCAGCGCGATCCAGTACAGCGGGAACAGCGTGATGACGAGCCAGAGGCCGAGCCCGACGACGCGGATGACGCCGCCGACCGAGGCCTTGCGCTTCGGGCGCGGTGCCTTCGCGATGTCGGGGACGGTGAGACGCCGGGTCTCGGTGACTGTTGTGCCGGTGATGGTCATCGCTGCACCTTCCGCATCGCCATCAGGTAGAACGCGCAGAACACGAACAGGAACGCGACCACGATGAGCCCGATCGCGCTCGCGATGCCGTAGTTGCCCTGCTGTGTGTAGTTGATCATCCACGTGGTGATGATGTGCGTCTGGTTCGCCGGCCCGCCGTTCGTCATCGCGTAGATGATGTCGGGGAAGTTGAAGATCCAGATGATGCGCAGCAGGATCGTCAGCAGCAGCGTCATCGAGATGTACGGGATGATGATCGAGAACAGCTGGCGCACCTTGCCTGCACCGTCGAGGCTGGCGGCCTCGAGCATCTCGTCAGGCACCGACTGGAGCGCTGCGAGGATCATGATCGCGAAGAACGTCACGCCGTACCAGATGTTGGCCACGATGACCGCGAACATCGCGAGCTTCGGATCCGCCAGCCAGGGAAGCGGGGCGTCGATCAGACCGGCCTTCATGAGCAGGTCGTTGACGACGCCGAACTCGGCGTTGAACATCCAGCGGAACAGCATCCCGATGAGGAAGCCGGAGACGGCCCAGGGGAAGAACACGAGCGCCTGGTAGAGCCCGCGGAAGCGGAACCGCTTGCGCAGCGCGAGGGCGATCAGGAAGCCGATCACGAGCTGCGGCACGAGCGAGCCGACGACCCAGAGGACGGAGTTCCAGGCGACGACCGGGAAGGCCGGGTCCTGGAAGACGGTGACGAAGTTGTCGAAGCCCACCCAGGGGGTGGAGGTGAGATCCCACAGGTTCCAGTCGTGGAAGGCCATGCGTGCGCCCTGCAGCATGGGCCAGTAGGTGAACCAGCACACGAACACGATCGCCGGGGCCATGAAGGCCAGCAGCGTCAGCGCGTGGCGGCCACGGAAGGGGCGGCGCCGGCGGGATGCCGGGGAGGCCCCGCCGGCGGTGCCGACGGAGCCCCCTTCGAGTGTGGTCCGGGTCACGGATCAGCCCTTTTCCGCAGCGTACTTCTCGGTCCAGAACGTGTCCCACGACTCGAGCAGCTCGCTGGTCGACATGTTGCCGAGCAGCACGTTCTGCACGTCCTGGTCGGACTTCTGGATCCACTCGGTCCACCAGCTGACGCCACGAGGCTGCTTGACGTTGACGTACGTCTCGGGGTCTTCGGTCATCGTGACGTAGCTCGTCCACGGGCCGGACGAGTAGAACTCGTCGTCTGCGGCCTCCGAGATGATCGGCACGAGGCTGTTGGCCTGTGCGAACTCGGTCGCGGGCTCGGCCGACGAGAGGAACTCGACGAGCTTGACCGCGGCATCCTGGTGCTCGCTGTTCTCGGCGACGCCCCAGCCGGCGACGGCCAGCGGCTGTGCGGCCTTGCCCGAGGGGCCGACGAGCAGCGGAGCGGTGTCCCACTGGTCCTCGGTCAGCGACGAGTCCTGCACGGTGGCGATGACCTCGGGGTCCTGCAGCAGGAACGCCGTGGTGCCGTTGGTGAAGCCGGCGACCATCTCGGGGTAGCCCCACGAGACGGCGGAAGGCGGCGAGGCCTCCTTGAACAGGTCGAAGTAGTCGTCGACGGCCTCCTGCGCCTCGGGGGCGGCGAAGATCGTCGAGCCGTCCTCCATCAGGAACGCGTCATCGACGTCGAGGCCGTCGATCGTGTACGCCTCGATCGCGGCGACGACATTGCTGTTCGCGTTCGCACCGCCGCGGAACGCGTAGCCGTAGATGTTGTTCGAGGGGTCCTGGATGGCGCTGGCCTGCTCGAGCAGGTCCTTCCAGCTGTGCGGCGGGCCGTCGAAGCCCGCCTCCTCGACCAGGTCGGTGCGGTAGAAGAGCGACAGGCCGTAGAAGCCGTACGGCACGAAGTAGCTCTTGCCGTCGGTGGCCACCGACGCGGCCTGCGCGTTGTCGGTCAGGGCGTCCCAGCCGTCCCACTTCTCGAGGTCGCCCGAGATGTCGTGCAGCCAGCCGTTGTTCGCGAACGGGCCGACGGTGATGTCGCGGACCTCGAGGACGTCGACGCCCTTGCCCGACTGCAGCATCTGCTGGATCTTCGCGTCGGCCTGCTCGGTCGGCGGCGAGACCAGCGTGACCTTGATGTCGGGGTTCTCCTTCTCGAAGTCGTCGAGGAGCCCGCGGAGCAGGTCGGTGCGTGCAGGGTTGGTCAGGCTCTCGACCATCTGCAGGGTGACCGTGCCGTCGGCGGAGTCGCCGCCGCCTGCGGAACAGCCGGTGAGCGCGAGTGCGGCGACGGTGCCGATTCCCGCGGCGGTCGTCAAGATTCTGTTCTTCTTCACGAGGTGCCTCTCAGTTGGTGATGGTTGTGGGTCGGGTGGTGGGTGGAGTGGGTGGTCGGGTCAGGAGACGATGATCGAGTCGGGGGTGCGGATGCCGGCTCGGCGGAGGATCTGCGGGATGCAGCGCTCGACGAAGGCCTCGAAGTCCGAGGCCTCGGTGTAGAGGTGCGCCGACAGGCGGAAGTAGCCGATGCCTCGGAAGCTGGTGAACGCGGTCTCGACGCCGGTCTCGTCGAGCAGATCCATGCGCAGAGCGTCGGCCTCTTCACGGGTGGAGCCGAGTCCGAGCGGCAGGCGCACGAGCCGCATCGACGGCACGGGGGAGGGCAGTGGCGTCAGGGGGTCTTCGTCGCCGTAGGGGCGCAGACCCTCGGCGATGATCTCGGCTCCGGCATCCGCCATCTCCGCCATGGCCCGGCGGGCGTTGTGCCAGCCGAACTCCGCCTCGATGAACTCGATCGACGCCGGAGTCGCGAGATAGGTCGTCGCGTCGATCGTGCCCTGGGTGTCGAAGCGCTCGGGGTAGGGCTCGTTCGCCGACCACGAGTCGATGAGCGGCCACAGGTCGTCGCGGTCGGGTGCGTTCGTGACCAGCAGTGCCGAGCCACGCGGGGCGCACGGCCACTTGTGCAGGTTGCCGAACCACCAGTCCCCGCCGGCGACTGCCGCGGCGTCGGCGACGAGACCGGGGGCGTGGGCGCCGTCGACGAGGGTGCGGATGCCGCGCTCGGAGGCGAGCTCGGCGATGCGGCGGGTGGGCAGCATGCGGGCGGTGGGCGAGGTGATCTGGTCTACCACGATCAGGCGGGTGCTCGGGGTGAGCGCGTCGGCGAAGCGCTGCACGACCTCGTCGTCGGAGGCGAGCAATGGCAGCTCGACGGCGCGGACGGATGCTCCGAAGCGGCGGGCCAGGCGCTGCGCGCCCATCGTGATCGCGCCGTAGCCCTGGTCGGTGACGAGGATCTCGTCGCCGTGCTCGAGGTGCATCGCGTTGTAGACGACGGTGGCGGCGGCCGAGGCGTTCGGCACGAAGACACTGTCTTCGGCGTGGGCACCGAGGAAGGGGGCGGTGCTCTCGCGGGCGGCGCGCACTCGCTCGGCGATGCGCGGGAACCACTCGACCGGGCTGAGGTCGGCCCGGCGCCGCAGCGCATCCTGCTGCTCGACGACCGCGGTGGGGACCGCGCCGAACGAGCCGTGGTTCAGGTGGATCACGTCGGGATCGAGCGGCCACGCATCACGGGCTCGGATGCCGGAGTTCAGCGTGAGCGGTGCGGGGAAGAGTGGTGCGGGCATCGGTCCTCGTCGGTGCAGTGGGGGAGTTGTTGCACAACTTTGCCACAGAGGTTCCGATATGGCTATGGAAAGGCGAAGATGAAACATAGTTGTCATACGAATTTGATGAAGAGCGCGCGTCAGACAGACTCGCAAGGGAGTGGCCGGTGTCAGAGAGGATCACGATGAGCGCTTTGGATACGGCTCTGCACGGGCTGCGTGCGCTGATCGCCGACGGCGCGCTGCGCCCCGGCGACCGTCTGCCCAGCGAGGGCGAGCTGTGCGAGACGCTGGGCGTCTCGCGAGGATCGCTGCGCGAAGCCATCCGCATGCTGGCCGCACTCGGGGTGCTCGAGACCCGCCACGGCTCCGGCAGCTACGTCAGCGAACTTCGCGCCGCCGACCTGATCGGCAGCCTCTCGCTGACAGTCGGGCTGCTGCCCATGGCCGGAGTGCTCGAACTGACGGAGCTGCGCCGGGTGCTCGAGCCGCACGCCGCCGCGCTCGCCGCCGCGCGCATCGACTCCGCGACGATCGAGGAGCTCAGCGGTGTGCTCGATGAGATCGAGGCGAGCGACGACTTCGAAGACCACTCGCGCCTCGACCATGCCTTCCACATGACCATCTCGGAGGTCGCCGGCAACGACGCGCTCACCAGCCTGATCGACGTGCTGCGCTCACGATCGCGGGCGTATCGGATTCCCGATGCCGGCGACGCCGCCGAGCTCAAACTGCACTCCGACGCCGGGCATCGTGCGATCCTTCGCGGACTCGCCGCCGCGGATCCGGTCGCGGCATCCGCTGCGGCATCCGCTCATGTGGCACAGACCGAGTACTGGGTGCGCCGGTACACCGAGACGGATATGCGCGCCGAAGGGTCGTCCGTCGATCGCCCTGAGTGACGACGATCGCCGTCTCATCTCGCCCGTTCTGCACAGTTCGCCTCGGTCTGCACAGGCTTGCGGTCGCCTCGGGGGCCGTGCGGGGCGCTGTGTGCGTATCGGGCGGAGGGGACGCCGCGGTCAGGTGAGGGTGATGTCGACCTGGATCTCGGTGGCGATCCGCTCCAGGTCATGGCGCAGGGCGTCGAGGTCGACTGATGAGGGAACCCGGGCGATCACCGACGCCTCGAACAGGCGCCCGCCGGCCATCGCGGCATCCCGGGTCTCGGTCGCCAGTTCTTCGATGCTCAGGTCATGCGCGCTCAGCACGTTCGACACCTCGCGGACGATGCCCGAGCGGTCGTTGCCGAGCACCCGGATCTCGAGAACCTGATCCTCGGCGTCGGCATCTGCCGCAGAACCGGTCAGCACGGCGAGGGTCAGCAGGCCCTGCCCCTGCAGGCCGCGCAACGCATCCTGCAGTTCGGCTGTGCGCTCCGCGGCGACCGACACCTCGATCACGCCGGCGAAGGTTCCGGCGAGTTCGGCGAGCGAGCTGTTCTCCCAGTTGCCGCCGTGGGCATCGACGACATCGGCGACGGCAGCGACGAGACCGGGGCGATCAGCACCCGCGACAGTGAGGATGAGAGTAGTCATGCGGCCAGCGTAGGGTGCGTTCCGCTTCCTCCGCCAACCCGTTCACTAACCTCGGTTGAATCGCTCACCAAACGCGCTCACCACACTAGGAACAGGACATTCGAGCGTGTATACCTTGAGATCCTCGTTCGTGATGTGAGCCCAGATCCGCGGCTGGAGTCGAGTGTCGCGCGCGTCGGACACGTTTTTTCCATGCGTTCAATCCCGCAGACCCCGGTACATCGGCTGCTCGGGTCGTCAGCGTCCGTGTTCGAAGAGTTCGTCCGTGAATAGCGGGACGTCGCCGGGTACCGGTTGCGCGCCCGCCTCCTCGCCGGGTGTATTGAGGTGACGTTTCGCGACAGGCTTCACCGCCTTTATCGGGAACGCCGTACCTTTTCCGTATGTCACTGACGGGCCGCGGGTTGCCTCCGACGTCTTCAGCAAAATGTTTCTGTCGACGAGGTCGGAGAGCACTCGCGATGCGCTGACTCCGTCGAGGTCGAGGAGTAGCTGCACGAGACGAGAGTTGATGGTGCCGGTCTCAGTGACCATCTCGATAATCTTGCGGTCGAGTTGGTCTGTCGTGCGCCGCCGGTACGTGACCGCAGAGCCGAGAGCGGTGAGAGCTTCTTCGCGGAGTCGGTACTTCGGATGCTTCCTTCGGGCAGTCTCCCGCGTCGGCTCCAGGAGCTTCAGTGCGTCGCTGGAGAGCCTGTCGAGCACTGATTGCGCTTCATTGAGAGAGCGCTTCTGGAGGAGCGGCACGAGGTCGTCGGCATTGATGATCTTGCGCGTCAGAAGTGTGAGGAGGATCACCATGGTGTCGGCGTCCTCAGCTTCTGCTGTCGGAAGCGTCGCTACGTATCGGGCGAGCGCGGTGTTGGGGGCGCCACCGAGGAGCGTGACCTCGACTCTTGTGGGGTCGGCGGTGTAGCGCGGAGGTTCGTGTCCAATACGTGCCATCTCCGCGTACATGCGGTCGACGCCTGTGCCAGCTGTTTCCGCGAGTCCGAGCATGCGCATCGCGCCGGCGAGGTCGTGGTTCCTGGTTTGCGACGAGGTGGTGAGAACGTTGTCGACCCGGATCCCGGGGAGGAACCCGCCCGGAGACGTTACTCGCAGTTGGGTGACGGTGTGCTCGACGGATGTCCTGTCGAGACTGAAGTAGTCGCGGTGCATCAGCCCGTTCACGACGGCCTCACGAACAGCAATCTCTGGAAGGTCGGCGACGTGCAATTGCTGACCTTTTCCGATGGAAACGGGAGTTGTCTCGAGTCTCGCATTGATGAGATCAAAGACCCGCTGGATCGCGACAACCAGCGGCCCTGCGAGCTGTTCGTTGGCGGTGAGCTGGCCTGTGGGGGTTCGCCTGTGTACGTAGGCGATGAGTGTCTGATCTGCGTAGGCACGGCTGAAGAGCAATGCCCCGGCGTTCGTCAGCATCTGATCGTCGGTGACGACCCCTGTGGCCCGCAGGATGTCGATGTCGGACGCTTCGGCGAGACGCCGGGAGGAATCGTTGGACGCGCGCGCGAGCATGCCGCGAGCTACTTGCATGGCGATCGCATCGGTCTCGGGGGTAGGCAGGGAGCTTGGCTGCGAGCTCCAGTCTCGACCGGTTTTCCGCGCTGTGACCGCGGTTATGCGGTTGCCGTCCATGGGCATGCAGCTCTTATGAACCCGTTCTGTGGGGAGCTTCCCGTTTGCGCTGTGCACCTGCGTGCTGTCAGGTACCTGAATCACCAGGGTGGGGGCGGGAAAATCAGTCAACGCATGCGCGTCGACCAGGAGTGGTGGTCGAGTGATCTCGTAGATTCGCAGTCGTGTCTGCTCCGGGTCGAGGGTTGTGCCGACGAATGCCGCGTTGCCGGACGTTTTGTCGTCCACACCGACAATGAGAGTTCCGCCATTTGCGTTCGCGAGGCATGCAGCCGCTTCCGCGATATTTGCGAGGTCATCGTTTCTCGAGCGACCGTCGGTCTTGAACTCAATGTCAAGGGACTCAAGGTCGTCGGGGGTGAGGCCCTCGTCGCGGATCTTGGCTAGCAGGAGCCCGGCTGCCTCTGTGGGAGAAGTCAAGGAGCGCCTCCAGTTTCTCGTTAGTTTTGCCGAACCCTTCACTGTGAAGGGTAGTGCAAAACTTCGGCAAAACTCCATGGGTCCCAGCGGGAAAACGATCCGCGCGCCAGCAGGTCTCAGAGGCGAGCCGCATCGGCGCTGAGTCGCTGCTCGTTGGTCGCTTGCAGATCGCCGACCTTTGCTGATCGGACGGTGGCTCGGGGTTCGAGAAGAGCGAGCGACAGTTCCGCGCCGATATCGAAGGCAAAGGCCGTGAATCCCTC
Source organism: Microbacterium sp. AC035 (assembly GCF_979258485.1). NCBI lineage: Bacteria > Bacillati > Actinomycetota > Actinomycetes > Micrococcales > Microbacteriaceae > Microbacterium > Microbacterium sp. AC035. Next base: position 2,432,153 of record NZ_OZ409858.1, on the reverse strand, counting down.
ATGCGCGTGCTGGCGCGCTGTTATCGTCCCCTTTGGCGAGTGCGGCGGCGGCCTTCCTCTGCAGTTCCTTGGCCTTCTTCCGCACTGCCTGCAGTGAGGTGATCGTCGCGGCGTCTTCCGTGTCACGGATCCATCGAACGCTCCGTCGAACCGGCGTCGCGGCCATGAACGCAATTTGCGCGGAGATGAGCGCGATCGCGCCGATACCCACACCGACCCAGGGTTCTCGTTCGTAGGGAATGACGATGATGACGACGACGAGGAGCCCGGAGGAGACGAGCGCCAGGCATACAGGGGGCATCAGGGCATACACCGCCCCGCCAAGAGTGAGCGAGAGATCGCGTGACACCCACCAGGTGAGCGAGACTGCAAGGATTGTGAGGGGCGGGAAGATCGCGTACATCGGGAGGGCGAAACCACGCCACGCGTCATGATCCGACATGGTGCGAATCGCCACAGTCGCCCAGGTCAACGCCCACAAGAGCTGCGGGACGACGAAGACAAGAACGGTACCGCGACGGGTGCGTGCGGGGACGGGGTTCTTGCGGTGGAGACCGTACTTCTCCGCCCGCCACTTCTGGCGCAGCCAGCGGCGGGTGCCATCGTCGGCTTGGGCCTGCGCGGCAGCACGACCGATGGCGAGGCGCGCGGCCAAGCTCAGCATCCAGGTCAAGCCGAGAACAATGATGACTTCCGGCCATCGGCCGCTGTCGACTGTTGCGACCCGCACACCGCAGGCCGCGACCAGAAGAAGTAGAAAGAAGGTGGCGAGGAGGACGCTGGTGAGCACCTGATGCAGCTTTGGGTGCAAGAGTTCGGAGTCGAAGCCGAATCGTGTCATCACAGCGATGGACACGATGACTGTGCTGACTATGCCAAGGATCGCCAGGGATTGGTTCAGGACCGGCGTGAGGTATGCACCGACGGCAGCGTATGCTTCCGCGTAATCGCCAGGCCAGGATAGGGGTGGGGTGAGGAAGAATATTCCGAGGGTCAACACCATGAACACAGAGGGCTCAAACCAGAGGGATGCTTTCCATGGCTGAGGCCGAGCCTCGTTGTTGCTGGCAGACTTCTTGAGCCCGGTCTCGTTCTTCGTCGTCGCGGACCTGTTGCCCTTCGTCGCAGGCTTTCGTTGCTTTTTATTCACCCGACCGAGCGTATCCTCGCGGTTGTCACATGTCGGGTTCTCCGCGCCCAGTACTTTGCGCGGGAAGAAGATGCGGCCCTCGCGGAGATCGGCCGACACCTCCCTCGTTTAGTGACGGAAGTGCAGGGCTTGAGCGGGCCGCTCTGGTTGCCCTTGACGAACCACGTCGAGTACAAGGAAATCCTCACATTTCAGGGGCATCGAGGTGCACGCTGGCCTTGCTCAGAAGCGCCGCCTTCTCTGGAAATGACCTGTCCGGATCTCCGGAGTCATGGAAACTGAACGCTGCTCAGTCGACCCAGACGCCGGTGTCGAGGAAGTGGTCGAGGCGCGCGCGATGCGGGGCGAGATCCCAGCCCTGCCCGGCGACCCACTCGTCGTTGAAGTACGTGCCGGCATAGCGGATGCCGCTGTCGCAGATCAGGGTGACGATGCTGCCTGTCTCGCCGGCGGCGCGCATGCGCGCGATCAGCTGGAACGCCCCGTACAGGTTCGTGCCGGTCGAGCCGCCGGCCAGGTGCAGGGTGCGCTCGCGCAGCATCCGGATCGCCGCGATCGAGCCCGCGTCGGGAACACGGATCATCTCGTCGATCACGCTCGGCACGAACGATGCCTCGACGCGCGGTCGGCCGATGCCCTCGATGCGACTCGGGCGCCCGACGGGTGGATCGACGGTTCCGGCCCAGCCGTCGTAGAACGCCGAGCCCTCGGGGTCGACGACCGCGATCTGCGTCTCGTGGCGGCGGTACTTGACGTACCGGCCGAAGGTCGCGCTCGTGCCGCCGGTGCCCGCACCCACCACGATCCAGCGGGGGATCGGATGCCGCTCCTGCGACAGCTGGCTGAACACGCTCTCGGCGATGTTGTTGTTGCCGCGCCAGTCGGTGGCGCGCTCGGCGAACGTGAACTGGTCGAGATAGTGCCCGTGGCATTCGGACGCAAGACGCTGGGCCTCGGGCGACATGTCCTCAGCACGGTCGACGAAATGGCAGCGCCCGCCGTAGAACTCGATGAGATCGATCTTCTCCTGGCTGGTCGACCGCGGCACGACGGTGACGAACGGCAGCCCCAGCATCCGCGCGAAGTACGCCTCGGAGACGGCGGTGGATCCGCTCGAGGACTCCACGAGCGTCGAGTCCTCGGTGATGCGGCCGTTGACGAGTCCGTACAGGATCAGCGAGCGCGCGAGACGGTGCTTGAGCGAACCGGTGGGGTGCACCGACTCGTCTTTCAGATACAGATCGATGCCCCACTCGGGCGGCAGAGGGAACAGATGCAGATGCGTGTCTGCGCTGCGGTTCGCATCGGCTTCCAGCAGGGCGATCGCGGTGCTGGTCCAGTCGCTCATCCTTCGAGCGTAACGCCCGTCTACCTGTCGGTGTAGCCGCCCTCGCCCGTCTCGCCGTCGTAGGTGAAGACCTTGTCTTCGAGAGAGATCTTGATGTCGTCGCCGAGCGGCTGCTGGGCGAGCAGGCGCTCCTCGAGCATCGCCATCCGCTCCTCGTATTCCTGCGCCTGCGCCTCGTCGGCGCCCCAGAGCGTCGCGACCTTCATATCGGTGAGGAGGTAGAGGAAGGCCGAGACGGCGGTGCGGTTGAAGTCGTTGTCGGGGATGCTCTCCCACAGTGCGCCGCTGTCGCGCAGTCGCTTGTACTCGTCGATCTTCGCCTGCAGCGTCGCCTCGATGCCCGACGCATCGGAGTCGCCGGAGTCGTCGGAATCGGAATCCGACTCGTTCTGCGGTGGGGCGGAGGGAGCTGCGGGCTCTTCCGTGATGGTCGTGGCCGGCGGAGCGGTCGCCGGTTCGGTACGCGAACTCAGCAGCAGGGTCACGGCCACGCCGACACCGACGACGATGATCAGCACGAACGCGGCGACCGCCGCGATCACGATGCCGAGGGTCCTGCCCGAGCGCGAAGGAGGGCTCGGGGGCGCGGAGGGGTACGGGTATGCCGCTCCGTAGGATGCAGACGACTGCTGCCCCGTCGGGAACCGGCCCGGTTGCGGAGCCGGATACTGACCTGGCTGGTCTGCGGGATACTGCGACGGATGCTGCCCTGGCTGCGGAACCGAGGCGTAGGGAGGCAGCGGAGGTGCGGGAGGGCCCGCCGGGGAAGCGGGCTGCGAGCCGACCGCGTAGGGAGGGAGCGGAGGTGCCGCAGGGCCACCCACCGGCGGCGCGAGCGGCACGGATGACCCGGCGCCGGCGGGCGGCACAGCGGGAGGCGGGGGGATGACCGGATCGGGATCCGCCCCTGTCGCGTGCGCGTCGTCGACCATCGTGTTGCCCCCCTGCTCGCGTCACCCGGTGCGACGCGTGCTCCGCTTCAGGCTAGCGGCCTCGGCCGACTCGCCCGGCTCGCTCGTCCGGCTCGCCTGTTCAGCTGACGGTGCCGGCGCGGGACGTGCCGCCGTCGCCGTCGACGTGCAGCAGCGACGCCTGCGACTGCTCCTGCTGCAGTTGGAACTCGAAGCGCGAGCGGTCACCACGGTGGTGGGCCACGAAGTACTCGATCGGGATGCCGTCGGCGGAACGACTCACGCTGCGCAGCCGCAGCAGCGCCGAGCCGGCGCTCACGCCGAGATGCTGCGCCTGCTCGTGGGTCGCGACTGTCGCCTCGGCCGACCGGACGCCGCTGGTCGCCACGATGTCGTGATCGGACAGCAGGCGATACAGCGATCGCTCCGACAGGTCGACGCCGAGCGTGACGCCGCCGACGGCATCCGGCATCCAGGTCGTGGAGAGCGACCACGGCTCGCCGTCGACGTGACGGAGGCGATCGAGCACCACGACGGGCGTGCCGACCTCGACCTCGAGCGCCGCCGCGATCTCGTCGTCGGCGAGCGTCTGCTCGTGCCGCAGCACGTCGCTGTGCACGTGTCCGCCGCGGCGCTCGACGTCGTCGTAGAGCCCGACCAGCGTGTGCACGAGGCTCTCGCTCGTGCGCGGACGCGAGACGAACGTGCCCTTGCCCTTGACCCGCTCGACAAGGCCCTCGTGCTCGAGCTGGGCCAGCGCCTGGCGCACGACCGTGCGCGAGATGCCGTAGCGCTCGCACAACCGGTGCTCGCCGGGCAGCGGGTCGCCCGGCTGCAGGCCGTCTCGCGAGATGCCCTCGATGATCAGCTGACGCAGCTGGTCGTACATGGGTGCCGCGGAGTGGCGGTCGATCGTGTCGTTCATCTCAGTACGCCACTCCCGCGTGCAGGATCACATTGGCATACGGAGTGAACTCGCCCGAGCGCACGAACGCGCGCGCCGAGTGCGTCAGCTTCTTGAACTCGACGTGCGGGATGAGCTCGATCTCGAAGTCCTGGTCGGCGAAGCGCTCGCGCAGAGCAGCCAGCACCTCGGGGCTCTTCTCGGCGACCTCTTCCGACACCGTCGCTCCCTCGACGACGAGCTCGGCCAGCACGGTGTCGAGCACGTCGAAGAACGCCGGCGCCCCGGGGCGGTACGCGAGATCGATGCGCTCGGACCCCGGCGGAATCGGCAGCCCCGCATCGGTCACCACCAGCAGATCGGTGTGGCCCGTCTCGCTGATGACGCGCGAGAGGGCGGGGTTGATGGTCGTCGCTGTCTTGCGCATGGTGTCTCCTCGGAGGACGTCAGTGGGCTTCTCGTGCGGCCAGGAATGCATCGACCTCGGCTCGCAGCGGCAGGCTCGGCGATGCGCCCTGCTTCGTGACGGCGAGGGCGCCGGCCGCGGTGGCGATGCGCACGGCATCCGTCAGCTCGAGGCCGTTCGCCAGCGCAGCACCGAGATACCCGGCGTAGGCGTCGCCCGCGGCGGTCGTGTCGACGGCCTCGACCGGGAACGGTGGGATGACGGATGCTCCGGCCGCCGTCACGACGCAGGACCCCTGTCCTGCGAGCGTGATCACGGCCGCACCGACACCGCGGTCGAGGAACCAGCGTCCTGCGAGCGCGGCTGAGGCGGCATCCGTCACCTCGATGCCGCTGAGCACCGACGCCTCGGTCTCGTTCGGAGTGACGATGTCGATGCTCGCCCAGACCGCGTCGTCGAGAGGAGCGGCGGGTGCCGGGTCGAGGATGACGGTCATGCCGTGCTCGCGTCCGCGCGACGTGATGTGCGCGGTGAGCGCCGACGGCGTCTCGAGCTGAGTCAGGAGCACCGACGTGGTCGGCGCGAGGGCCGCGAGCGCCGCATCGATCTGCTCGGTGCTGAGAGCGGCGTTGGCGAGCGGCACCATCACGATGTCGTTCTGCGCCGAGGCGTCGACGCGGATGTGCGCGATGCCCGTCGGCCCGGGCACCGTGCGCAGGTGCGCGAGGTCGACGCCTGCCTCGCTCAGCCCGTCGACGACGAGGTCGTGGAAGAGGTCGTCGCCGACGCATCCGACGAAGCTCGTGCGTGCTCCGGAGCGCCCGGCCGCGACCGCCTGGTTCGCGCCCTTGCCGCCGAGCATGAGGGTGAACTCGTCACCGAGGATGGTCTCGCCGCGGGCGGGGAGTCGGGTCGAGAAGGTCGTCACGTCTGCGGTCACACTGCCGACGATGACGACGCCGGTGCGATCGGGCGAGGTGGCGGCTGTCATGGCACTCCTGATCGTCGTCGATGCGGGGTGCTTTGACATCCTCCGCGGCTGTCATTACATTAGCCGAATCCGAACCTGTAACGACAGGTTGTGCACAAGGAGACCCGATGACCGCGCTGGCCCCCCGTCTCTATGTCGACAGCGCGGACGTCGACCGCGTCTCTTCTCTGCTCGCGGCGGGGGTCGTGCACGGCGTCACGACCAACCCCACGATCCTCGAGCGGGGTGGACGCACCGCCGCCGAGATCCCCGACCTCTATGCGCGCTGGTCGAGTGAAGGCGCCCGGGAGATCTTCTTCCAGACGTGGGGCGGCGACACCGCATCGTTCCTGCGCAACGCCGAGGGCATCCGGGCGCTCGGCGACAGGGTGGTCGTGAAGGTCCCCGCGACGCGCGACGGCTTCGCCGCGGCATCCGCTCTGGTGGCCGACGGCGCGACCGTGCTCGTCACCGCCGTCTACACGGTCGCGCAGGCGCTGGCCTGCGCCTCGATCGGTGCGCAGTACATCGCCCCCTACCTCGGGCGGATGCGGGATGCCGGCATCGACGGCGACGCCGTGATCGCCCGCATGCAGGAGGTCTGCGCGGGCAGCGAGTCGAACGTGCTCGCCGCGAGCCTGCGCTCACCCGACGACATCACGGGTCTGCGGCTCGCGGGGGTGCCGTACTTCACCGCAGCCCCCGACGTGATCGAGCAGGTGCTGTTCCACGAGGTCAGCGACAGCTCGGCCGCCGAGTTCGACGCGGCCATGGGGCGGCTCGGGGCCTGAGGCGGGATTCGATCGGGTGGTCCAGCGTCGGCCAGACGTGCCAGATGCGGCCCGACGTCACGGATACGGCCGACCGAAGCGCGTCTGGCCGAACGTGCCGGCAAGGGCCGGGTGACGCGAGCGTGAAGGGAAGCCCCGAGGGACGTGCGCGTGGCCGAGAGAGGACGACGCGGCGTCAGGCGGATGCCGCCTGGCGCAGCCACCGCTCGACCCCGGCGATGTGCGCGGTGGCGAGCGAGATCGCGAGGCCCGAGTCGTGCCGCGCGATCGCCTCGGCGATGGCCCGGTGCTCCGACAGGGTGCGTTCGACCGCCCCGCCCTCGGTGAGGCCTCGCCACACGCGGGCACGCACGGTCTGGCTGCTCAGGTGCTCGATGAGGCTGGCGAGATAGGCGTTGCCCGCCATCCCGGCGATCTCGCGGTGGAAGCGGATGTCGTGCTCGACGAGCGCTTCGACGCTGACGGTGGGGTCGATGGACTCGACCTCGCGCTCGAGGTCGGCGATCGCCTCGTCGGTGCCGAGGGTGGCCGCGAGACCGGTCGCCTGCGACTCCAGCATCCGTCGCACTGCGAAGATCTCGAGCATCGAATCGTCGTCGTGCATGTCGACCACGAACGAGATCGCCTCGAGCAGCAGGTGGGGTTCGAGGCTCGTCACGTAGGTGCCGTCGCCGCGCCGCACGTCGAGCACGCGGATCACCTCGAGCGCTTTCACCGCCTCGCGCATCGAGTTGCGAGAGAGCCCGAGTCGCTCGGACAGCTCCTTCTCGGGAGGGAGGCGATCGCCGGGGGCGAGCTCGCCCGACACGATCATCGCCTTGATCTTCTCGATCGCGTCGTCAGTCACAGCCATGGCGTCATCCTAGCCATTCATCGGATGTCTGCGGCAGGATGGGGGCATGCGCGTACTCGATTCGCACCTGCACCTCTGGGATCCCGAGCTTCTGCACTACATCTGGCTCGAAGGCCCCCTCGGCTGGCTGTTCGGTGCGACCGAGATCGAGCATGCGCGAATACGGCGGGCAACCTCCGAGCGGGCGGTCTTCGTGCAGGCCGAGACCATCGAAGACGACTTCCTCGACGAGGTGCGCTGGGTCGCGGGCCTGGCTGATCGGGTCGGGGTGGTCGGAATCGTCGCCGGCGCCCGCCTCGACCGCGGCACCGACACCACCGCGCACCTCGAGGGCCTCGCCGCCGAGCCGCTCGTGGTCGGAGTGCGGCACAATCTGCAGGGCGAGCCCGACGGACTCGCGGTGTCGGCCGCGTTCGTGACGGGGGCACGCGAGGTCGCCGCGCGCGAGTGGGCCTTCGACGCATGCGTGCGCGCCTCGCAGCTTCCGGAGATCGCTCGTCTCGCGGGAGCGGTGCCCGAACTGCGAATGGTGCTCGATCATCTCGGCAAGCCGACGGTCGGCACCGCGGATGCTCCGGTGGCACCGACGATGGAATGGGTGCGCGACCTCGACGACCTCGCACGGCATCCGAACGTGTGGTGCAAGCTGTCGGGGCTCCCGGCGGAGGCCGGCGGCGACTGGTCGGCCGAGCAGCTGCATCCGTTCCTCGATGCCGCAGCCGACGCGTTCGGGGTCGAGCGGCTCATGTGGGGGAGTGACTGGCCGGTCTCGGTCATCGGCCCCGCCGAGGCGGATGATCCGTATGCGAACGAAGACGGATCCCCGATGTACCAGCCGACGGCGCGCAGCCGGTGGGCGGATGCCGTGAGCGGCTGGGCCGAGCGCCGCGGGCACGATGTCGACGCCCTCATGTGGCGCAACGCTGAGGAGTTCTACCGGATCGGCCAGCGGCCCGCTCACGTCGATGCTCGGGAGGAGCGGCCCCGTCGCGGGTTCCTGGGATGGCTGCGCGGCGACCGCGCGTAGCGGGCGCTCCTCACGCCCCGCAGTCACGTCGTGCACACCGAGCCCCGAACAGCACACGAACTGCCGAGGATCGTGTGCGAATCGGGGCCTGCTGTGCTGTCCGAGGCCGGGGAGGAGGACGACGCGCTCAGCTGCCGGCGGGGCGGAGGCGCAGCTGCGCCATGCCGCCGTCGACCTCGATGAAGGTGCCGGTGGTGGATCCGGCGGAGGGGCTCACCAGGTAGGCGACAGCCGCGGCGACCTCGTCGGGCGAGACCAGGCGGCCGTGCGGCTGACGGGCCTCGAGGGCGGCGCGCTCGGCGGCCGGATCGTCGGCCGAATCAAGCAGGCGTCCGACCCAGGGGGTGTCGGCGGTGCCGGGGTTCACCGCGTTGACGCGGATGCCCTCCCGCAGGTGATCGGCCGCCATGGCGCGGGTCAGAGCGGAGACGGCCCCCTTCGACGCGCTGTAGAGGGCGCGCTGGGGCAGACCGGTGGTCGAGGCGATGGATGCCGTGTTGCAGACGGCCGCACTCGGCGACTTCTTGAGCCACGGCAGCGCCGCCGAGGTGACGCGGGCGATGCCGGTGACGTTGATCGAGAGCACCCGGGCCCACTCGTCGTCGTCGTTGGCGCTGATGTCGCCCTGCGCGCCGACCCCGGCGTTGTTCACCACGATGTCGATGCGGCCGAACCTCGCGGCGACGGCATCCACAGCGGCATCCACCGATGCGCGGTCCGACACGTCGGCCGTGAACGCGGCGAAGGCGGCATCCGCTCCGGAGATGTCCCGGTCGAGCACCGCGATCTGAGCTCCATCGGCGTGCAGGCGGGCGGCGACGGCGGCGCCGATTCCGGATGCTCCGCCAGTGACGATCGCGACGAGTCCGTCGAGTGCGTTGCTCACTTCTGTGCCTCCCATGCCACGAACTCCTGTCGCTGGTGCCCGAGTCCTTCGATCTCGATCTCGACCACGTCGCCCGCCGTCAGGTAGGGGAACTTGCCGCCGAAGGCGACGCCCTGCGGAGTGCCGGTGAGGATCAGATCGCCGGGCTCGAGGGTGACGTACTGCGACAGGTGGTGCACGATCACGCGCACGTCGAAGATCATGTCGTTCGTGTTCGAGTCCTGACGGGTCTCGCCGTTGACCCAGCTGCGCAGTTGAAGGTCGTCGACGTCGACCTCGTCGGGGGTGACCAGCCACGGGCCGGTCGGGTTGAAGCCGGGCGCGATCTTGCCCTTCGACCACTGCCCGCCCGAGACCTCCATCTGGAAGGCGCGCTCCGAGACGTCGTTCGCGGTGACGTAGCCGGCGATGTGTGCGTCGGCATCCCCGGGCGAATCCAGGTAGGCGGCGCGGGCGCCGATGACGATGCCGAGCTCGACCTCCCAGTCGGTCTTCTCGCTGCCGCGGGGGATCGTGACGGCATCGTTCGGGCCGACGACCGTGTTCGGGGTCTTCAGGAACAAGATCGGCACGGTCGGCGGCTCGGAGCCCGACTCGCGGGCGTGGGCGGCGTAGTTCTGACCGATGCAGATGACGGCGCTGGGGCGGGCGATCGGCGCTCCGATGCGCATCGCAGCGGCGTCCTCGAGCACAGGCAGCTCGTCGGCGGCGCGAGCGGCGTCGATCCGTGCGCGGAAGTCGGTGGCGAGGAAGTCACCGTTCACATCGGATGTCACCGACCTCAGATCGAGGTAGCGCTCGCCTTCGACGAGGACGGGGATCTCGGCGCCGGGAGTGCCTAGCCGTGCGAACTTCATGTCTCTCCTGACCGCTGGGGATTCTGTGCTGCTGAGGGCGCGCCGTGGTGGCCCGTCTCGTTGACAGTATAGACATCGGATGTTTACACTCCAAGAGATCCGCACGAATCCCCACCCGTGCACGAGAGGACCCCGTGAGCCGCATCGTCGCCCTCGACACGACCGACATCCGCTTCCCCACGTCGCTGAGTCTGGACGGGTCGGATGCCATGAACCCCGACCCCGACTACTCCGCTGCATACGTGATCGTGCGCACGGATGCTGAGGACGGCATCGACGGCCACGCCTTCGTCTTCACGATCGGCCGCGGCAACGACGTGCAGGTCGCCGCGATAGACGCGCTCGCCGGGCACCTCGTCGGTCGCGAGATCGAGCCGCTGCTGGACGACATGGGCACGACGTTCCGCGACATCATCGGCGACTCGCAGCTGCGCTGGCTCGGCCCCGAGAAGGGCGTGATGCACATGGCCATCGGCGCGGTCATCAACGCGCTGTGGGACATCAAGGCCAAACGCGCCGGTCTGCCGCTCTGGCAGCTGCTGGCGAGGATGACGCCGGAGGAGCTCGTAGGCCTCGTCGACTTCCGCTACCTCACCAATGCGCTGACGCCCGAGGATGCCCTCGAGATCCTGCGCGCCGCCGAACCCGGGCGCCTCGAGCGCGAGCGGGAGCTCCTGGCCACCGGATATCCCGGTTACACGACCAGCCCCGGCTGGCTCGGCTACTCCGACGAGAAGCTCGAGCGCCTGGCTCGCGAGGCGATGGCCGACGGCTTCACGCAGATCAAGCTCAAGGTCGGCGCCGACCTCGACGACGACATCCGCCGGTTCCGCAAGGCGCGCGAGGTCTGCGGACCCGACTTCCCCATCGCGATCGACGCGAACCAGCGGTGGGAGGTGTCGGAGGCGATCGAGTGGGTGAATGCGCTCGCAGAGTTCCACCCCGCCTGGATCGAAGAGCCCACCAGCCCCGACGATGTGCTCGGTCACGCCGAGATCGCGAGGGGAGTCGCGCCCATTCGCGTCGCGACGGGCGAGCACGCGCAGAACCGCGTGATCTTCAAGCAGTTGCTGCAGGCCGAGGCGATCTCGGTCATGCAGATCGACGCCGTGCGCGTCGCGGGGGTCAACGAGAACATCGCCAACCTGCTGCTCGCCGCCAAGTTCGGTGTGCCGGTGTGCCCGCACGCCGGTGGTGTCGGACTGTGCGAGGCCGTGCAGCACCTGTCGATGTTCGACTTCGTCGCCGTCACCGGCACACGCGAGGGCCGGATGATCGAGTTCGTCGACCACCTGCACGAGCACTTCGTGATCCCCACCGACATCCAGGGCGGCTCGTACATGGCGCCGATCGTGCCGGGATCGGGCATGGAGATGAAGGCCGAGAGCATCGCCGCCTACACCTGGACGGGGCAGCATGTCGGGGTCTGACGCTCTGGCGATTCCCTCGCTCGGGTACGGCGCCGCGAACGTCGGCAACCTGTTCCGCGCGCTGAGCGACGACGAGTCGTGGGCGATTCTGGAAGCGGCGTGGGACAGCGGCATCCGCTACTTCGACACCGCTCCGCACTATGGCCTCGGGCTCTCGGAGCGTCGCCTCGGGGCGTTCCTGCAGACCAAGCCGCGCGATGAGTACGTGCTGTCGACCAAGGTCGGAAGGCTGCTGCGGCCGAACCCCGACCACGACGGCGGCCTCGATACCGCGAACGACTTCCACGTGCCCGACGACCTGCAGCGCGTGTGGGACTTCTCGGCATCGGGGATCCGCGCCAGTCTCGACGAGTCGCGCGAGCGCCTCGGCATCGAGCGGATCGACCTGCTCTACCTGCACGACCCCGAGCGGCACGACCTCGACCTCGCACTCGCGGAGGCGCTGCCGGCGCTCGCGCAGCTGCGCGCCGACGGCGAGGTGGCTGCCGTCGGGATCGGCTCGATGGTGTCCGACGCGCTCGCCGCGTCCGTGCGCGCCGCAGACCTCGACCTGGTCATGGTCGCCGGTCGGTACACGCTGCTCGAGCAGCCCGCAGCGGCTCACGTGCTGCCGGCCTGCCGCGAGACCGGAACGGGGATCGTCGCGGCGTCGGTCTTCAACTCGGGATTGCTGGCGTCGGACGAACCCCGTCGGGACGGCCGGTACGAGTACGGGCAGCTGCCCGACGAGCTCTGGGAACGGCTGCTGCGCATCGCGCGGGTGTGCGCCGAGCACGACGTGCCGCTGCCCGCCGCGGCGATCCAGTTCCCGCTGCAGTCGGATGTGGTGCGCTCGGTGGTGGTCGGAGGAAGTCGGCCGGCGCAGCTGCGCCAGAACTCCGAGTACGCGGCGCTCGAGATTCCCGGTGCGCTGTGGGAGGAACTGGCGGCAGAGGGGCTGATTCCGGCCTGAGCCAGGGGCGGCGGGTCAGCGGCCGACGGTCGACTCGCGGACCACGAGCTCGGCGGCGAACGGCGTCGGCGCGGGGAGCTCGGCCGTGGGGTCGGAGAGCTGACGGATCAGCGCGGCACCCGCGGCGCGGCCGATCTCGTACCCGGGCTGCCGCACGCTCGTCAACGGCACGACGCTCTGGTGGGCCTGTGCGACATCGTCGAAGCCGACCAGCGCGATCTCCTCGGGAACGCGGATGCCCCGGCGCAGCAGCTGGGTGAGCACGCCGATCGCCACCATGTCGTTCGCGGCGAAGATCGCGTCGGGGCGTTCGGCGGCGGGCATCTCGGCGATCCGCGCGCCGACGTCGAGGCCGTCCTCGGTCGTCAGGTGCGGCACATCGATGACATCGGCCGTCATGCCGGCCGCGGTGACGGCGTCGCGCAGCCCGAGGAGCCGGTCGTTCGACTGGCTGACGCTCGGCGCCCCCAGGAACAGGATTCTGCGGCGTCCGATCGACAGCAGGTGCTCACCGGCGAGACGCCCGCCGCCGCGGTCGTCGAAGAGGACGGAGCCGACGGTCGGGGAGTCGGGGATGGGCCCGACGACGACCGAGCGAATGCCGCGGTCGGCGAGCTGTTCGAGCCGGGGCACCACGTCTTCGAGCGGGTAGATGACGATGCCCTGCACCCGGTGCGCCTCGAACATGTCGATGTTGCGGCGCTCGAGAGAGGCGTCGCGGTTGCTGTTGCTGAAGAAGAGCGACCAGCCTTCCTCTCGGGCGACATCTTCGACCCCGCGCGAGAGCTCGTGGAAGTACGGAAGCCAGGCGTCGAGGAGGATCAGCGCGAGCGCCTTGCTCGACCCCGCGCGCAGCTGCCGTGCCGACTCGTTGGGCACGTAGCCGAGCTGTTCGATCGCGTCCCTGACCTTCGCTGCGCTCGCCTCGCCCAGCACATGCGGGTGGTTGAGGTAGTTCGACACGGTCGAGGAGGAGACCCCGGCGAGGGCGGCGACGTCTTTGACGCTGGCTGGCATGGAGCTCCCTGTCGACTGCGCGGTGCGCGATTGTGCGAGCGTGGCTGCTCGCCCGCGCGGCGCTGACGGATCCACAGTAGCCGAGAGATTGGCACGTGCCAAGAAAGTTCTTGACACGGTCATCCGACCCCGCGTACCGTGACCTGAACGCAGACTTGGCACGTGCCAAATTGCAGAGGCGATGGTGCCCCACACCCGTCTCCGAGAGGTCTCATGAACATCGGATGCCACGGGCTCGTCTGGACCGGACGCTTCGACGCCGACGGCATCCGCCTCTCCGTCGAGAAGACCAAGGCGGCGGGGTTCGACCTGATCGAGTTCCCGCTGATGGATCCCTTCACGTTCGATGTGGCCGCCGCGAAGGATGCCCTCGAAGAGCACGACCTCGCCGTCAGCGCCTCGCTCGGGCTGTCGGGTGCGACCGACGTCACCAGCTCCGAGCCTGCGGTCGTGGCCGCGGGGGAGGCCCTGTTGCTCAAGGCGGTCGACGTGCTCGCCGATCTCGGCGGGCAGCATTTCTGCGGCGTGATCTACAGCGCGATGCAGAAGTACATGGATCCGGTGACCCCCGAGGGTCTCGAGAGCAGTCGCCGCACGATCGCCCGGGTCGCCGACCACGCCGCCGAGCGCGGCATCTCGGTCTCACTCGAGGTGGTCAACCGCTACGAGACGAATGTGCTGAACACCGCACGGCAAGCGCTCGCCTACCTCGCGGAGGTGGACCGGCCGAACCTCGGCATCCATCTCGACACGTACCACATGAACATCGAGGAGTCGGATATGTTCGCGCCGGTCCTCGATGCGGCTCCCGCCCTCCGCTACGTGCACATCGGCGAGAGCCACCGCGGCTATCTCGGCACGGGAACCGTCGACTTCGACAACTTCTTCAAGGCGCTCGGCCGCATCGGCTACGACGGTCCGATCGTGTTCGAGTCGTTCTCGTCGGCGGTCGTCGCGCCCGACCTCAGCCGGATGCTCGGCATCTGGCGCAACCTGTGGACCGACAACGTCGAACTCGGCGCGCACGCCAACGCCTACATTCGCGACAAGCTCGTCGCGGTCGACTCGATCCGACTGCACTGAGTGGGCCCGATCACCGGATCGGGCGACCTGTTGCCAACTTGTTATTACAGGTCTTCCCATCCGGAGAAGTCTTAGTTACATTTAGATACAACTTGCGCAGGGTGGGGCGCAGGACGCAGAATTGATCCGATGTTTCCAGGCCCGACTGGAATATCGCATTTCGACCTTCAAGGAAGCAGGTGAGCACATGAGTGACCCCATTCTCAGAGTCGAGGGGATCAGCAAGGGATTCCCCGGTGTGCAGGCTCTCAAGGACGTGCACCTCGAGGTGCGAGCCGGCGAAGTGCTGGTGCTCGTGGGCGAGAACGGCGCGGGCAAGTCGACTCTGATGAAGATCCTCTCCGGGATCTACACCAAGGACGAGGGCACGATCACGTTCGAGGGCCAGGAGGTCGAGCTCACCAGCCCGCTGCAGGCGCAGCAGCTCGGCATCACGATCATCCACCAGGAACTCAACCTGATGCCCGACCTCACCGTGGCGCAGAACATCTACGTGGGACGCGAGCCCACCACGGGGCCCTTCCTGTCGGAGCGCAAGCTCAACACGCAGACCGCCGAGCTGCTCGATCGCCTCGGCATCCGGCTCAACCCACGGCAGCTCGTGGGTGAGCTCACCGTGGCCGAGCAGCAGATGGTCGAGATCGCCAAGGCGCTCTCGTTCAACGCCAAGGTGCTCATCATGGACGAGCCGACCTCGGCGCTCACCGACTCCGAGACCGAGACCCTGTTCGTGCTCATCGAGCAGCTGCGGGCGACCGGCACCGGAATCGTCTACATCTCGCACCGCATGGACGAGCTGCGGCGCCTGGCGGACCGGGTCACGGTGCTGCGCGATGGCACATACATCGGATCACTGGACAAGTCAGAGGTCAGCATCCCGAAGATCATCGAGATGATGGTCGGACGCGTGATCGACGAGGGGACCCGCCCCGAGGCCCGCGAGCACGCCAACGATCCGATCGTGCTCGACGTGCAGGGGCTCTCGACCAAGAGCCTGCTCAAAGACGTGTCGTTCCAGCTGCACAAGGGCGAGATCCTCGGATTCGCCGGTCTCATGGGTGCCGGACGCACCGAGACGGCTCGGGCCATCATCGGCGCCGACCACCGGGATGCGGGCACGATCTCGATCAGCGGACGACCGGTGCGCATCGCACAGCCGGCGGATGCCGTGAAGCACGGTCTCGGCTACCTCTCGGAGGACCGCAAGCTGCTCGGCCTGATGCTCGAGCAGGACGTGACCTTCAACACCGTGCTCGCCTCGCTCGGCTCGTATGCCAACGGCATCGGGTGGATGGGCGACAGCAAGGCCAAGAGCCGCACCAAGGAGTACGTGCAGCAGCTGAGGGTCAAGACGCCCTCGGTGAACCAGGTCGTGAAGCTGCTCTCGGGAGGAAACCAGCAGAAGGTCGTCATCGCCCGGTGGCTGATGCGCGACTGCGACATCCTCATCTTCGACGAGCCGACGCGAGGCATCGACGTCGGCGCGAAGGAAGAGATCTACCGCCTGATGCAGCAGCTCGCTGACCAGGGCAAATCCATCATCGTCATCTCGTCGGAACTTCCGGAGGTCCTCCGCGTCGCGAACCGCATCGCGGTCTTCGCGAACGGACGCGTCACCGGCACCCTCCGCAACGAGGAAGCCAGCCAGGAGAAGATCATGCAACTCGCAGCCCACGGAGAGGAAGACTGATGAGCGCTCCGCAGCAGCCCGGATCGTCTACGACGACGATCATCCAGACCGCGCTCGATGAGAACACCGACAAGCGCGATGTCGGAGCGTTCCTGAAGCGTCAGCTCCAGCAGTCGCTCGCCTTCGGCACGCTGATCGTGCTGGTGCTGTTCTTCTCGATCGCCAGCCCCAACTTCTTCACGTTCAGCAACATCGCCACGGTGCTGCTCTCGACGGCGGTCATCGGCATCCTCGCCCTCGGCACCACGTTCGTCATCATCACCGGCGGCATCGACCTGTCGATCGGCACCGGCATGGCGCTGTGCGCGGTGATGACGGGTGTCATCGTCACGAACATGGGCCTTCCGGTCTGGGTCGGCGTCATCGGCGGCATCCTCACCGGTGTGCTGATGGGCCTGGTGAACGGCGTGAACATCACGTTCCTCCGACTCCCTCCGTTCATCGCGACGCTCGCGATGATGATGATCGCCGGCGGTCTCGCCCTCGTCATCTCGAACGTCGCCCCGATCTACTTCTCGACCTCGGCTCCGGACTTCAAGAAGATCGCGCTCGGCGTGATCATCCCCGGCATCCCGAACGCGGTGCTCATCACCGCGGCTCTCGCGATCGTCGCCTTCCTCGTGCTGTCGAAGACGCTGCTCGGTCGGTACACGTTCGCGATCGGCTCGAACGAGGAGGCGACCCGCTTGTCGGGCGTCAACACCCGCCGCTGGACGATCCTCATCTACATGTTCGCCGGCGCCTTCACCGGTATCGCGGGCATCGTGATCGCCGCCCGGCTCGACTCGGCGCAGCCCCAGATCGGCACCGGCTACGAGCTGCAGGCGATCGCCGCGGTGATCATCGGCGGCACCTCCCTGCTCGGCGGACGAGGGTCGATCCTCGGCACCGTCATCGGCGCGCTGATCATGAGCGTGCTCGTCAACGGCCTGCGCATCATGTCGATCCAGTCGGAATGGCAGAACATCGTCGTCGGCGTCGTCGTGCTGCTGGCCGTGTTCCTCGACTCGCTGCGCAACCGGCAGCGCACCTGACCCACTCGACCTATCCCCCCACCACCACACAGAGAACAATGGAGTTTCCATGAAATTCGGCAAGAAGACCGCATTCGCGGCACTCGTGGCCGCATCCGCCCTCGTCTTCGCGGGGTGCGCAGGCGGCGGTGACGTCATCGAAGAAGGCGGCGGCACCGACGGATCGAGCGGCGACGGTGAGATGTACATCGCGCTCGTCTCGAAGGGCTTCCAGCACCAGTTCTGGCAGGCCGTCAAGCAGGGCGCTCAGGAGAAGGCAGACGAGCTCGGCGTGAAGATCACGTTCGAAGGCCCCGCCGCCGAGACCGAGATCGCCCAGCAGCTCGAGATGCTCACCAGCGCCATCGACAAGAACCCGGATGCCATCGCATACGCAGCGCTGGACCCCGAGGCCTGTGTCGCCCCGCTCGAGCAGGCGAAGTCGAAGGACATCCCTGTCGTCTACTTCGACGCTCCCTGCAACGGCGACGTCGGGCTCAGCCTGGCCGCGACCGACAGCAAGGTCGCCGGCGCGCTGGCCGCAGAGCACATGGCAGAGCTGATCGGCGGCGAGGGCGAGGTCGCGATCGTCGGCCACTCGCAGATCAACTCGACCGGTGTCGAGCGTCGTGACGGCTTCGTCGAGAAGATGGAAGCCGACTTCCCCGACATCGACATCGTCGACATCCAGTACGGCGACGGCGACCACCTGAAGTCGGCCGACATCGCCAAGACGCTGATCGCCGCGCACCCCGACCTCAAGGGCATCTACGGCACCAACGAGGGTTCGGCCATCGGCGTCGTGAACGCCGTGAACGAGCTCGGTCTCGAGAAGGGCAAGATCACGATCGTCGGCTTCGACTCGGGAGCGGCCCAGATCAACGCGATCAAGGACGGCACGATGGCCGGCGCCATCACGCAGGACCCGATCGGCATCGGCGCGCAGGTCGTCCAGGCGGCATACGACGCAGCCAACGGCGACTCGGTCGACGAGTTCTACGACACGGGTTCGTACTGGTACGACAGCACGAACCTCGAGGATGAGAAGATCGCAGCCGTCCTCTACGAGTGACGCGCTGAGATCGCAGAAGCCCCTCGCCTTCGGGCGGGGGGCTTGCTGTGTGCCCGGGCTTCTGCGTGCCGGGTGGTTTTCTGTGTGCCGGGTGGCCGGGGGCTGGCGGCATCCGTGCACGGCTGCATGCTCAGATCGCGGATGCAGGCCCAGACGCGGGGAATCGGCATGCAGGTGTGTTCTGGGCGTGCAGGTGTGAGGGGCTGCAGGTGTGAGGGGTGGATGCGGGAGGGGTGCGGGTGAGGCATCGGCGCACAGGTGCATGCTCAGATCACGGATGCAGGCCCAGACGCGCGCAATCGGCATACAGGTGTGTTCTGAGCATGCAGGTGTGAGGGGCGGATGCCGGGGAGGGGAGCGCGCGGCGCCGTCAGATCCGGCGAAGGAAGGTGAGGATCGACGACGGTTCGACGATCAGCTGCTGCAGCGCCTCGTTGAACGGGACCCCGGCCGGGGCTGCGATGTGCGCCTGGAAGGCCGCCTCGTCGCGATAGACCTCGTAGACGAAGAACCGGTCGGGGTCATCGACGAGGCGCGTCGCATCGAACACGACGTTGCCCTCTTCGGCTCGCACGACCTCGGCGAAATCGCGGAGCAGTGCGGCGACCTCGTCGCCCTTCTCGGGGCGTGCGGTGAACACGGCGTGCAGGATGGTCGGCTCGGCCATGAGGGCTCCTCGGGGTGGATACGGGATGCGGGATGCGGGATGCGGGGCAGGCGATGCGGGATCAGGGCGACAGGGCGAGCAGCCGCGCGGGGTTCGCGACCAGCATCCGCTCTACGGCGTCGTCGCCGACGGCGGAGCGCAATCGCGGCAGGTAGCGCTCGCCGAGGTAGGCGAGTCCGGGCATGCCTCCGTAAGAGATGTACCGGGTGCGGCGGGCGACGTCGCCGCCGAGTAGCACCCGATCGACCGCGCCGAGCTCGACGACCCGCTCGGTAAGCGCGAGCAGCTCGGCATCCGACCGGGTGCGGGGGCGTGCGAATCCGTCGTATCCGAGGTACGCGCCGCGTTCGGCGAGGGAGGCGTGCAGACCCGAGTCCGGATCGCGGTCGGCGTGCGCGAGGACGACGCGATCGGATGCGACGCCCTCGGCCTCGAGCACGTCGAGCACCTCGTGCGCGGCGGTGCAGAACTCCAGGTGCACCATCACCGGTGCTCCCGTCTCCCGATGCGCCGCCGCGACCGCGAGCAGGGTCGTGCGCTCGAAGGGGCTGATGCTCCAGTAGCCGACGCCCGTCTTGAGCATCCCGGCGCGCACTGGTGACCCATCCGGAGCTGCGGCACGCGGGACGTCGGGCGTCTCGAACACCAGCGCGTCGTCGACGAGCATCCCGCGCGTCACCTCGGCGACGAACAGCTCGGTCAGACGCTCGGCGCTCCACACGTGCATCGGGTGGTCGTCGCCGTAGTGCGCCTCGCGGTGGCGGCCGGTCGTCGCGACGACGCGCATCCCGGTGCCGGCACTGATCCGTGCGACGCCCTCCGGGTCGCGCCCGAGCCCGAACGGCGTCGCATCCACCATCGCCGCGAAGCCGCTGGCCTTCAGCAGGGCGGCCTCCTGCCCGGAGAGGTCTTCGTCGTCGAGCTCGTCGCCCACCAGCAGCGGCGAGATCTGGAAGAGGTGCTCGTGATAGTCCGTCGCCCCGAGCTGTGCCGGGTCGATGTCGCCGAGCACCGTGCGCACGACGGGCATCAGCGCACCGATTCGGCAGCCTCGGCGAGCCGCTCGACGATCTCGGGGGTGAGGTCGATCTCGAACACGTCGGCGACGACCTGCGACCAGCCGTGGATGAAGTAGCGCCAGCCGTCGATCACGTGCAGCCCGCGCGCGGCCTCCTGCGCCCGGGCCTGGTGGAGGAACTCGAGCGACCCTCGATAGTTGAACTCCCACACCCACGCGCCATCGGGGAACGCGACGTCGTCGGGCAACGGGGAGCCGGGGCGGTCCTTGCCGAGTCCCGTGGCGTTCACGATCAGCGACCCCGCGGGAGCCGAGGCGACGATGGCCGCGGCATCCTGCACCGTGTCGGTGCGCACGTACGTGATCAGACCGTCGGGAGTACCGTGCTGGCGGTGCACCTCGCGCAGGTGATCGAGCTTGTCGTCGTCGCGGGCGGTGACGGTGATCTTCGCCGGAGCATCCGCTCTCTCCGCCAGCGCCCAGCTGAGCGCCGTGCCAGAGCCGCCGGCGCCGAGGATCACGACTTCGGCCCCCGTACGCCCGAAGTGGTCGGCCGGGAGGAAGTCGTTCAGCGCGAGGTCGACGGTGAGCGGGTCTTTCGCGCGGCCGATCAGACGATCGCCCCGCTTCGAGATGCTCGAGATCTCCGAGCATGAGACGGCGAACGGGTCGAGCTCGTCGAACAGGCCGGATGCCGCGGCGAAGACGTTCATCTTGTGCGTCGTGACGAGAGCGCCCCGGTGGTGCGGGTCGTCGCGGATCTGCTCGACCATCGCGACATACTGCGCGGGCGTCGCATCCATCGGCAGGTCGTGCCCGATGAGGTTCTCGGTGGGGAGCCCCAGCACCTCGGCCCACTTCGGGAACACCTTCATGATCGACGACGAGCCGGTGCTCACGCCGACGAAGCCCATGTAGCCGCCGGTGGTGGTCGCGGGGGTCTCGGTGAGGGTCATGGCCTGGTCCTTCAGGGTCGGGGAGAGACAGGGTGGGCGGGTGCTGTGCCCGCCAGCACGGCGAGCACGTCGTCGAGAGACATCGACCCCATGTTGTCGACGGCCTGCGTGGTCTGCGCACCGAGGTGCGGGGTGACGGTCACGCGGTCGGCGAGGTCGTCGGCGAGCAGCGGGCTCGCGCTCGCTGCCGTGTCGCCGTTCAGGGTGTCGGCGGCGTATCCGCCGAGGCGTCCGTCGTGCAGGGCCTGCGCCAGCGCGTGCTCGTCGACGAGGTCGGGGCGGGCGGTGTTCACCAGGATCATTCCCGGACGGATGCTGTCGAGTCTGGCGGCATCGACCAGCGTCTGGCCGCCGGGGGCATGCAGGGTGATCAGGTCGGCGGTGCGGAACAGCTCATCGAGGTCGACCGGCTCGGCCCCTCGCGCGGCGATGACGTCGGCGGGGAGTAACGGATCGGTGGCGAGCACTCGGGCGCCGAAGCCGCTGAGGCGTCGGGCAACGCCCTGGCCGATCCGGCCGAAGCCCACGATGCCGACCGTGGCGGCTCCGAGTTCGCGGCCGCGGCGCACGCTCCAGTCGCCGATGCGCACACGGCGGTCGCCGTCGGGGATGAACCGGAGGGCCGCGAGCATGAGTCCGACGGTGTGGTCGGCGACGGCATCCGCATTCGCGCCGGGGGTGTTCGTCACCGGGATGCCACGCCGCATCGCCGCAGAGAGATCGACCGCCTCGGTGCCGACGCCGTAGCGGGCTACGACCCGAAGGTTCGGTGCGGCGGCGAGATGCTCGTCGGTCACGGGACCCGTGCCGGCGATCCAGCCCTCGGCCGCGGCGAGCAGCGGCGCGAGCTCGGTGAGCCCGTGGTGCGCGGGGCCACGGACGATCTGGTGGCCGGCCGCCTTCGCCCGCCCGACGAGGTCGAGATCGCCGTCGGAGAACGAGCGGCTGGTGGCGAGGATGACTCCCATCAGGCTTCCCGCGTGGCGGGTGCCTGGGCGAACCACGGCTCGAGCGCGGTGTAGGCGTCGACGAAGCGGGCGTGCCGCTGCGCGTGGACGGCGTGCCGACCGGCATCCGGAGTGAACTCCGCCGTCACCTCGCTGAGCGCCCTCGCCGCCGAGAAGTCGGCGAGGCCGAGGCCGACCGCGCCGGTGACCGCGGCGCCGAGGCTGTTGGCCTCTTCGACGATCGTGCGGCGGCGGATCGGAACTCCCCAGACATCGGCGAGGACGCTGAGCCACGCGTTGCTCTGCGCTCCGCCGCCCACCGCGTCGATGCGGTCGATGGAGGCTCCGCATTCGCGGAACGCGTGGATGCAGGTGAGCAGGTTGTAGGCCACGCCCTCGAGCACGGCGCGGGTCAGGTGCGCGCGGGTGTGGTGACGACCCAGGCCGACGAAGGCTCCGCGCGCGTGCGGGTCCCACAGGGGAGAGCGCTCGCCGAGCAGGTAGGGGAGGAAGTAGAGGTCTTCCGTGTCGAGGTCGCCCCCGGCCTCAGCGGTCAGCCGCGCGGTGTCGGGGTGCGCGGGGTCGGGGGAGAGCGCTTCGGCGATCCACTGCACCGATGCGCCGCCGGCCTGCATGGTCGCGGTCGGCACGAACGAGCCGGGCACGACGTTGTCGAACGTCATGGTGCGCATCTGCGGATCGTGCAGCGGAGCGAGGCTCGCGAACGAGATCCACGACGACGTGCCCAGGCACACGTAGGCGCCGTCTGCGGGGGCGACGATGCCCGAGCCCACGGCGGCGAGCGGGCCGTCTCCGCCGCCCATGACCACTCGGACGGATGCCGACAGCCCGAGCGCGTCCGCAGACTCGGTCGTGACGGTTCCGGCGACGGCCGTCGATTCGAGGATCTCGGGGAAGAGCGCGGCGTCGAGTCCCGCTGCCGCGAGCACCTCGGCCGACCAGGTGCCGCGCACCTGGTCGTAGGCGTTCGTGCCCGAGGCGTCGGAGCGCTCGGTGGCGAGGCGCCCGGTGAGCCGGTAGACGATGTAGTCCTTGGCGACGCAGAAGTGTCGCACGCGAGCCCAGACATCAGGCTCGTTGTCGCGCACCCACATGATCTTCTCGAGCGAGTAGGTGGGGTTCAGGCGGTGGCCGAGCACGCGGTAGGCGGCTTCGACGCCGAGGCGCTCTTCCAGCGCGCGGGTCTGCGCGCCCGAGCGGGTATCGGCCCAGATGATCGCGGGCCGCACCGGATCGCCGTGGGCGTCGAGCAGCACCGTGCCCATCATCTGGCCGCTCACGACGAGGCCGCCGACGGTCTCGGGGGCGATGCCCGCCCGCGACAGCAGCTGCCGGGTCGCCGAGACGACGGCATTCCACCAGTCCGCCGGGTCCTGCTCGGCGATGCCGCCGGCGGCGAAGTGGGCCGGGTAGGGGACCGTGACCGACGTGACGAGACGGCCGTCGTCATGGTGCAAGGACGCCTTGTCGCCGGTCGTCCCCAGGTCGTGCGCGATCAGCATGGCCGACCCCTATTCCGCGGAGGGGGTCGCGGAATAGGGGCGCAGGTCGACGCCCTCGGCCGAGCGGTAGGCGCGTGAGCCCATCCCGTGCTCGAGCACCCAGCCGTAGTCGTGGCCGGCGCCGCCCGGATACACGGCGAGGAACGCATACGGTTCGTCCCCCGTGTTCACTGAGCGGTGCGCCCACCCTGGCGGGATGTAGCCGATGGTGCCCGGCAGCATGTCGAGCCATTCGGTGCGCTCGCCGTCGAACATCAGCAGGCCGCCGCGTCCCTTCAGCGCGAGGTAGATCTCGCCCTGGTGATTCGGATGCTGGTGCCCCTTGGTCATCCAGAGCTCACCGGACGTGTCGCCGGGCATGATCGTCGTGATCGACTGCGGCAGTTCGCGGTCGATCTCGGGCACGGGCGAGCTGGTGACGGTGTAGACCACGGGGTTCTCCCCGGCGGACGCCGAGGCCCAGGCCTCCGCGTCGAGGAACAGGCCCTCGAGGTCGGACATGCGCCGTGTCAGGGTGGGCCCTTCGGGCGAGAGAGTGAGGTTCTCGGCGTCGAACGCGATCGCCATCGGCGAGATCGGGGGCGTGTGGAACTGGGGCATCGGTGCTCCTCGGGCGGATGCTGCGGCGCTGCGCAACCTGTAATGACAAGCTGAGTGTACCTGTTATGACAAGTGGCGTCCAGTGCTCCGATGCGCGGTTGTGAGCGCGCGGGCGTGGGCGCGGGGTGCGGGGCTGTTGCCGGGACGCGAGATCAGGAGGATCGACCCGAATCAGGAGAGAAGGGCGAGAATCGTCCTGATCTCGTCGCCTTCTCCTGATCTCAGGATGCCGCGCGTAGCGCGCGTGCCAGGTGGGACCTGCCGTCGCGGACCGCCTCGGCTGCCACCTCCTCGACCCCCGGATATTCGGCGTGGCCCGCGGGGAGGACGGCGAGTTCGAGCATCCGAGCCGCGTTCGCGACGCCGAACTGTCCGGGCGGCGGCACGTACGGGTCCCACATCGCCGCCTCGACGCGCACCGGGATGCGAGCGAAGCCGAGGGCCGTCGAGGCGTCGAACAGGCGCAGCACTTCGCGGGCCTCCGGATGGGCAGCGACGTGGTCGCGCACGGTCTCGCCGCTGCCGACGCAGTGCACGGCGAGGCGCTCGTCGTACTGTCCGAAGCTCGGCACGATGAGGGTCGCCCCGACGTAGCGGTCGTCCCACGGCAGGGCGAGGGCGCCGATGCCACCGCCGAAGCTCTCGCCGACGTAATAGAGGGGCAGGGGGCCGACGAGGGCGGTGAGAGCATCCGCGGCGAGCCAGAGGTCCCGGGCACAGAGGCCGAGCACGTACGAGTCGGGGCTCTCGATCCCGGCCAGCACATGCTCGGCCTGGGGTGCGGGGGCGCCGACGCCCGTGTTCAGCGTGGGCAGCCCTCGGGCGACGGGGAAGATCGCGGCCGCATCGTCGGGTATGCGAGCGAGGTCGATCGCATCCCGCCCGCCGTAGCCGTGGCTGTGCACGACACCGACGCGCGCCGGGGCGGCGAGGGGTTCGACCAGCCAGGCCCGCAGGCGAGTGCCGTCGGCTCCCGCGTGCTCGATGACCGACACTCGTCGGCCGTGGGCGGTCTCGGCGGACAGCACGGTGGGTGCGGCATCCACCGTCTTCGCCTGCTGCCGCCAGCCCTGCCACCGTTCGGCGAATCCGTCGGGTGCGGCGACCGGAGCGATCGCGCGGAGCGTGCTCAGTGTGTGGCCGTAGCTCGCGTCGAACTCGGCGTCGGCGAACCAGATGTCGTAGGGGGAGGGGGAGATGCTCATCGGTCACCGAGGCTACCCGGCCGAGATCATGAGAGTGTGCCGAGATCAGGAGCATCCCGCGGAGATCCTCCTGATCCGGCGCGGTTCGCCTGATCTCAGGCGGGGCTGCGGACGACGCCGAGGGCGCATCGGCTCAGGCCCGGTCGGGCCACGATGCCGCGGCTCAGGCGCTCGCGCGCCGCGCGCGATATGCGGCCACGGCGTTGCGGTTCGTGCAGGTCGTCGAGCAGAAGCGCTTCGAGCGGTTGCGAGACAGATCGAGGGCGAGCGCCTGGCAGGTGTCGTCGGCGCAGATCGAGATGCGCGACCCCTCGTCGGCGCGGATGACGTCGATCAGTGCCATGGCCGTCTCGATCAGCACGCGCTCGGGCAGGGGGCGCTCGTCCGCGACGGCGTGCAGGTGCCAGTCGACGTCGTCGTGGCGCACCAGCCTCGGAGCCAGATGCGCTTCGGCGAGTGCGGCGTTGACGTGCTCGGCCATGTCGTCTCGGGGTGCGAGCAGCATGGTGCGCAGCCGCGGACGCAGGGCTCGCAGCGCGCCGAGTTCGGCCTCGTCGCGGTCGAGTCGACCCGAATAGGCGAAGTTCGCGAGGAACGCGTCGTAGTCGGCGAGCGTCTCGAGGGTGTCGGGGTCCTCCGCAGAGTTCACGAGCCAGACGGCAGCACGGAGGGTCTCTTCCGTGTCATCGGCGAAGTTCATGTTGACACCTTACATCGTGCACGAGTAGCGTCACCTGTCATGAGCAAGGTTGCAAATGACATCACGGCGCCGGGCGTGCGCTTCGGTCTGCCGCTGGCGATCGGCGCGGCCTTCGCGTTCGGCATGTCCGGCGCCTGGGCTCGGGGGCTGATCGACGCGGGCTGGACTCCCGGCGCTGCGGTGACCGCGCGGGTCTGGGTCGCCGCCCTCGTGCTGCTCGTGCCCACGATCCTGTCGCTGCGCGGGCGGTGGGGAGTGCTCCGCAAGAACGCCGGGATGGTCGCCGCCTACGGTCTGCTCGCCGTGACCGCCACGCAGCTCTGCTACTTCCAGGCCGTCGCCGTGATGGACGTCGGCCTCGCGCTGCTCATCGAGTACACCGCGCCGATCGCCGTCATCCTGTGGTTGTGGCTCCGTCGCGGCGAGCGCCCGAGCCGCCGCAGCGTGATCGGCGCCGCCATCGCCTTCGTCGGTCTCGTGCTGATGCTCGACATCCTCACCGGGGCCGAGGTCAACGTCGCCGGCATCCTCTGGGCGCTCGCCGCGATGGTGGGTGCCGCGACGTACTTCCTGCTCTCGGCCAAAGCCGACACCGGATTGCCGCCGATCGCGCTCGCCGGAGGAGGACTGCTTCTCGGGGCCGTCGCTCTGACGATCGCCGGCCTCGTCGGCATCCTGCCCATCGCCTGGACGACCGACGACATCACCTACCGCTTCGGCACCGTGCCGTGGTTCGTGCCGGTGCTCGCGATCGGGCTCATCGCAACGGCCCTCGCGTACGTGCTCGGCATCGCCTCGACCCGGATGCTCGGCTCCCGCCTCGCGTCGTTCGTCGCTCTCTCCGAAGTGGTCGCCGCACTGCTCTTCGGCTGGCTGCTGCTCGGTCAGCTGCCCGACCTTCTGCAGGCCCTCGGCGGAGCGCTCGTGCTGGTCGGCGTGGTCGTCGTGAAGCTCGGCGAGCCGCGGCCGGCCGAGTTCGTCGAGCCGGTGCCGGATGCCGCGGAGCTGCCGCAGCGGTAGCTCAATGTATACGTGAGGCACTCAGAGCTCGCCCGAATGACCAACCTCGTGTATTTGTGTATACACTAAGGGAATGAGTTCCGTCGCCGATCGCATCAGCGCGAGTGATCGAGCCCACGCGGCACTGCTGGAGGAGATCCAGTCGGGCGCCCTCCCCGCCGGCTTCGTGCTGGGCGAGGTCGAGCAGGCCGCCCGCCTCGGCATCAGTCGCACTCCGATGCGCGAGGCGCTCCGACGCCTGGCGGCCGACGGCCTGGTCGTGCAGCAGTCCCCGCGGGTCACGGTGGTCGCAGACCTGGATGCCGACGACATCCGCGCGCTGTTCGAGATCCGCCGCGCGCTCGAGGAGACCTCCGCCCGTCTCGCCGCCCAGCGAGGAGACGCCGATCTCTTCGCCGCGCTCGCCGACGAGTTCGCGCACGTCGACCTCGCCGCGGGCGAGGGGCGCGACGCGTACTACGCCCTCATCGCCCGCTTCGACGCGGCGCTCGACGCCGCGGTCGACAACGACTACATCGCTTCGGCGCTGCGCACCGTGCGCGCCCACCTCGTGCGGGTGCGCCGGATGGCCCGCGACAAGCCCGACCGTCTCGCGGCCTCCGCCGCCGAGCACCGCACGATCGCCGCAGCCCTCGGCGCCCGAGACGGCGACCTCGCCGCTCATGCCACGCACGTGCATCTGCACAACGCGCTCGCCGGCATCCTCGACTCCCTGACAGCCAACCCAGAAGGTGTGAAATGACCGTCACCCACCACGTCCGCGTCCACCGCAGCGATGAGAACCTCGCCCGTGAAGACCAGCTCGCCTGGAAGATCGCCGAGGTCGCCGCAGACCCGGTCGAGGTCGAGCAGGACGTCACCGACATGATCATCAACCGCATCATCGACAACGCGTCGGTCGCGGCGGCATCGCTCACCCGCGGCCCCATCAACGCGGCCCGCGCCCAGGCGTTCAGCCACCCCGTCTCGACCGGCGGCATCGGCGCCACGGTCTTCGGCGCGGCGCTCGACCACCGCACGAGCCCGGAGTGGGCGGCCTGGGCCAACGGCGTGGCCGTGCGCGAGCTCGACTATCACGACACGTTCCTCGCGGCCGAGTACTCCCACCCGGGTGACAACATCCCGCCGATCCTCGCGGTCGCCCAGCACGTGCAGGCCGACGGTCGCGCGCTGCTGCGCGGCATCGCCACCGGCTACGAGATCCAGATGGACCTCGTGCGCGCGATCTGCCTGCACAAGCACAAGATCGATCACGTCGCGCACCTCGGCCCGTCGGCCGCCGCCGGCATCGGCACCCTGCTCGGCCTCGACGTCGAGACGATCTACCAGGCCGTCGGCCAGGGACTGCACACCACCACCGCCACTCGCCAGAGCCGCAAGGGCGAGATCTCGACCTGGAAGGCGCACGCCCCGGCCTTCGCAGGCAAGCTCGCGGTCGAGGCCGTCGACCGGGCGATGCGCGGCCAGACCAGCCCCGCCCCGATCTACGAGGGCGAAGACGGCGTGATCGCCTGGATGCTCGACGGCAAGGACGCCGCCTACGAGGTGCCGCTGCCCGCCGCGGGCGAGGCGAAGCGCGCGATCCTCGACTCGTACACGAAGGAGCACTCGGCCGAGTACCAGGCGCAGGCGTGGATCGACCTCGCCCGCAAGCTCGGCACCGAGAACCCGGCGCTGCGCGACCCCGCGAACATCGAGGCCATCGTGCTGCACACCAGCCACCACACCCACTACGTGATCGGCTCGGGAGCGAACGACCCGCAGAAGTACGACCCCACGGCATCGCGCGAGACGCTCGACCACTCGATCCCGTACATCTTCGCCGTCGCGCTGCAGGACGGCGGCTGGCACCACGTCGACTCGTACACCCCCGAGCGGGCCGGTCGCGAGGACACGGTCGCGCTGTGGCACAAGATCACCACGGCCGAGGATGCCGAGTGGACGCGCCGCTACCACTCCGAAGACCCCGACGTGAAGGCGTTCGGCGGTCGCGTCGAGTTCCGCCTCACCGACGGCGCCACCGTCGTCGACGAGATCGCCGTCGCCGACGCGCACCCTCTCGGCGCCCGTCCGTTCGCCCGAGACAACTACATCGCGAAGTTCCGCCTGCTGGCCGAGCCCGTGCTCGAGCCGGCCGAGATCGAGCGCTTCCTCGCGCTCGTGCAGCGTCTGCCCGAGCTGACGGCCGCCGAGGTCGGCGAGCTGTCGATCATCGCGAAGCCCGGCCTGCTCGAGGGCGCCGACGCCCCGAAGGGCCTGTTCTGATGCTCTACTCCCACGTCACCCCGGCCGAGAAGCGCCGCCTGTTCCGTGAGCGGCTCGCGAGCGGTGAGCTGCTGCGGTTCCCCGGCGCCTTCAATCCGCTGAGCGCCCGACTCATCGAGCAGAAGGGCTTCGACGGGGTCTACATCTCGGGCGCGGTGCTCTCTGCCGACCTCGGGGTGCCCGACATCGGTCTCACCACCCTGACCGAGGTCGCCGGCCGTGCCAAGCAGATCGCGCGGATGACCGACATCCCCGCGATCGTCGACGCCGACACCGGCTTCGGTGAGCCGATGAACGTCGCCCGCACGATCCAGGAGCTCGAAGACGCGGGCCTCGCCGGCACCCACATCGAAGACCAGATCAACCCGAAGCGCTGCGGGCATCTCGACGGCAAGAGCGTCGTCGACGAGAGCACAGCGATCCGTCGCATCCGTGCGGCCGCAGATGCACGCCGTGACCCGAACTTCCTCATCATGGCCCGCACCGACATCCGCGCGGTCGAGGGGCTGGACTCGGCGATCGACCGCGCCAAGGCGCTGGTGGATGCGGGCGCCGATGCGGTGTTCCCTGAGGCGATGCGCTCGCTCGCCGAATTCGAGGCGGTGGCGAACGCACTCGACGTGCCGATCCTCGCCAACATGACGGAGTTCGGCAAGAGCGACCTCTTCTCGGTGGACCAGCTGCGGGATGCCGGCGTCAACATGGTCATCTGGCCGGTGTCGCTGCTGCGCATCGCGATGGGCGCGGCCGGTCGTGCGCTCGATACGCTGGGCGAGGAGGGGCACCTCACCTCGAAGCTCGGTGAGATGCAGCACCGTGCAGATCTCTACGACCTGATCGACTACGAGTCCTACACGCAGTTCGACTCGGGCGTCGCAGGCTTCACCGTCACGAAGGAGTGAGCATGACCGAGCCGGACATCAAGAAGGGCCTCGCCGGGGTCGTCGTCGACACGACCGCGATCTCGAAGGTCAACCCCGAGACGAACAGCCTGCTCTACCGCGGGTACCCCGTGCAGGAGCTGGCGGCGACCCAGTCGTTCGAGGCGGTCGCCTACCTGCTCTGGCACGGGGAGCTGCCGGATGCCGCGCAGCTGGCCGCATTCCGTGCGACCGAGCGCGAGCATCGAGCGCTCGCCGAGAACGTCAAGACGGCGATCGACCTGGTGCCCGTCGAGGCTCACCCGATGGACGAGGTGCGCACGGCCGTCAGCCTGCTCGGCGCCTCCGACACGAACGCGGGCGGGTCGGTGCTGGATGCCGGTGGCAGCCCCGAGCAGAACCTCGAGCGCAGCATCCGCCTGTTCGCGGCCCTGCCGGCGATCGTCGCCTACGGACAGCGCCGCCGTCGGGGGCAGGAGCCGATCGCGCCCCGCGAAGACCTCGACTACTCGGCGAACTTCCTCTGGATGACGTTCGGCGAAGAGCCCGACCCGGTGGTCGTCGACGCGTTCAACCGTTCGATGATCCTGTACGCGGAGCACTCGTTCAACGCCTCGACGTTCACGGCCAGGGTGATCACGTCGACGCTCAGCGATCTCTACTCGGCCGTGGTCGGTGCGATCGGTGCGCTCAAGGGACCGCTGCACGGCGGCGCCAACGAGGCCGTGCTGCACATCTTCGACGAGATCGGCGAGGCATCCAACGTGGTGCCCTGGCTCGATGCGGCTCTGGCCGAGAAGCGCAAGATCATGGGCTTCGGCCACCGCGTCTACAAGAGCGGCGACTCGCGTGTGCCCACCATGAAGGCCGCGCTCGACACGCTCGTCGAGCACTACGACCGCGCCGAGGTGGCCGAGCTGTACGACGCCCTCGAGTCGGAGTTCATCGCCCGCAAGGGCATCTACCCGAACCTCGACTATCCGTCCGGCCCTGCCTACAACCTGATCGGCTTCGACACCCTCACCTTCACGCCCCTGTTCGTGGCGGCACGGGTGACGGGGTGGACGGCACACGTGATCGAGCAGGCCGGCGCCAACGCCCTGATCCGCCCGCTGTCGCTCTATAACGGCGTCGACGAGCGTCACATCGAGAACTGAGCGGGGCACCGGCCCGGGTCAGTGCACCCGGGTCGGGTTCGATCGAACGCCGCACTCGCCGCGGCGGAGATGATCAGCTCGCGCGAGTGAGGTTCCCCAGCTCAGCGCCCGATGCGTCCTTGATCACGAGGACGTCGCCGTCGATCTCCACGGCACGAACGCCCCGCATCCAGTCGTCGACGCCGGGGCACGCCTTCAGCGTCGAGGCGAATCGGGCGAGGTCGACGCGGTCGCCGTTCACCGAATAGGTCGTCGTGATGCCGTTGCAGCCATCGCTGCCGTGCACCTCTCCGTCGGCGGTGAACTCCAGGTGCGGCTGGCCCGAGGCGTCGTCGCCCCACAGGCCGACGAGCTTCTCGACGATGGCGTTGTCCTCGCCCGTGGGGTCGCCGCTCGAGGTCGGTGCGCCACTCGGGGCGCCGGTCGCGCAGGCCGCGCCCATCAGGGCGAAGGCTCCCAGCATCGCGAGGCCGACGAGGTTTCGTGCTCTGCGGTGGGTGCTCATGCTGGCCATGCTAACGGTGCCGCCTGCGAACGCAATGGCGCGCGTGATCCGGCCGGAGCTGACCGATCCCGCATCCCGATGACGCAGCGCGGGCGCGTGTACCCCACACCGGACGTCCAGGTCAAGGGGTGAAATTCCGGTAAACAATTTCCCCATTCTGTGGATTTACTGGGTACTCTTCTAGAGATCCCTGTTCGTCCCGACGGACAGGATCCTGCTTGTCGGGGGGCCAGCGTCGCAGTTCACGCCTCCACCGGGAGGCGAACGGTTCTGTGTGCATCGCACACTGCCGGAGATGAAACTGACTGACGATCCGTGACCAGCAAGGACATACATCACATGAAGCACAGAGTGACAGGCCGACGCCCATTGGCGTTGACGGCCGCCACCACCCTCGCCCTCTCGGGCCTCTTCCTGGGAGCGCCTGCGGCGTTCGCGCAGGATGACGCCGAGCCGACTCCGGCTCCGACCACGACCGAAGCCCCCGTTCAGGACGCT
Organism: Microbacterium sp. AC035; assembly: GCF_979258485.1. Taxonomy (NCBI): domain Bacteria; kingdom Bacillati; phylum Actinomycetota; class Actinomycetes; order Micrococcales; family Microbacteriaceae; genus Microbacterium; species Microbacterium sp. AC035. The sequence continues at coordinate 2,399,851 of NZ_OZ409858.1, read as the reverse complement.
CCGGACGCAGAGGTCGTCGAGGCGACCAAGAAGGCGGCCGAGCAGGGCGTCGAGGTCGTCGCCTTCGGCACGAACGCAAACGGTGGAGGCGTTGTCGTCGTCACCTCCGACAGCCCGACCAGCGGCGAAGCGATCGACGATGTCGCGGCCAAGGCCCGTCTCACCGACCCGGCCGTCGTCACGGTCGACCGCGTGCTCTCGGCTTTCGACGAGGGTGACGTCGTCGGCGGACAGGGCTACCTGTCGGTCAGCCCCGACCTCGAGAGCTTCGTCGCCGGAGAGCCCGGAAGCAACGCCTGGTCGTGCTCCGTGGGCTTCGCCGCATTCACGCCCACCGGTGACCCTGCGCTCCTGAGCGCCGGACACTGCGCCTTCGACGAGAGCGGCGCACCGCTCACCGACACGACTCTCACCGTTCCCGGCGACGAGCCGGCAGTCGGCGGATCCCCCTCACTCCCCGCGTCGATCGAGCTGCTCGGCACGTTCGGCTTCGCCCAGTTCGGCGGCGGCGACGGTGGCCTCGGCTCGAACGGCGACACCACCGCGACCGACATCTCGGTCATCGACATCGACGAGGCCGCCGGCTGGAACCCTGTTCCCGCGGTCACCGACTGGACCACGGCCGGTGACTCGCTGAGCTCGCTCGCCGACAGCGTCATCGAGATCAAGTCCGTCGCCGCCCCGGCGCTCGGCGAGGTCAACAAGAGCGGTCGCACCACCGGCTTCACCACCGGTGTGGTCGACGGCGACGACATCCTCGACGGATGGGCGAGCATCGACGGCCACTGGGTTCAGGGCTTCTCGAGCAACACTCCCGCGGCTCCCGGCGACTCCGGCGGCGCGGTCATCCAGGGCAACGCGGCCGTCGGCCTCATCAGCGGTGGATCCGAGGCGACCGAGACCGAAGAGCAGTTCACCTGGGCGGCATCGCTCGTGACCGCTCTGCCCAAGACCAACGGCTACCAGGTCGCGCTCGACCTCGACGCTCCGGTCATCACGAGCCCGACCGACGGTGCAGAGGTGCAGCCCGGAACGGCCATCACCGGAACCGCTCCCGGAGCGGCCAAGGTCACGGTCAGCGGCTTCGGCGCAGACCAGACGGTCGACGTCGTGGACGGCGCCTTCTCGGTCGTCGGCCCTGTCGAGCTCGGTGAGCAGACCATCTCGGTCCGTGCGCGCACCGGCTTCAGCTCTTCCGAGACCGTCTCGATCGACGTGACCGTGGTGCCTGCTCCGCTCGTCGCACCGGTCATCACCTCGCCGGCTGACCGCTCGACGGTCACCGAGGCCGTCACCGCGATCAGCGGCACCGGCCTGCCGACCACCGGCATCACGGTGACGGACGCCGAGACCGACGACGTGCTCGGCACGACCGAGGTCGCCGCAGACGGTTCCTGGACCGTCGACGGACTCACCTTCGGGTACGGCGAGCACAGCGTCGTCGTGACGCAGACCCGCGACGGCGAGGTCTCGCCTGAGGCCACGTCCACGTTCGCCGTCCGCCCCGTCTCGCCGGCCGTGACCTCGGTCGCGAACGGTGCGGAGTTCGCCCACAACGACGGCCCCTCAGGGCTCGCCGGCACGGGCATCGACGGCGCGACCGTCACGGTGAAGCTCAACGGCGCTGAGCCGGCATCGGCGAACACGGCGGCCCTCGCGGGCGCCTTCGCCGCCGCGAGCGGCACGTTCACGGCCACGGTCGAGGACGGCGCATGGAGCGTCCAGTTCGGCGCGGCTCTCGAGTCGGGCACGTACACGGTGTCGGCGACGCAGGTCGTCGACGGCGTCTCGTCGGCTCCGACCGATCTGGCGTTCGCGGTTCTCGCCGCACCGGTCGCCGGTGGTGGCGGCGCTGCTCCCGGTGACGGTGGTGCAGCCGCACCCGGTGACGGCGGACTCGCCGTGACCGGTGCCGACATGCTCGTCCCGCTCTCTGCCGCAGCCATCGCGCTCGCGCTGCTGTCGGGTGGACTGCTGCTGGTCTTCCGTCGTCGCCAGACGATGGAGAGCTGAACACGCTGATCACCCGTCGGTGACGCCGGAAGGCGCCGCTGACTGAAGATCGAGAAGCAACGCGGGTCCCGTGGCGAATGCCGCGGGACCCGCGTTCTGTGTAGGGTGATCTCGCGGTGAATCAGCGTTTCTGCAACGGTGAGCCGAAGGGATCCGGGAGGCGCCATGGCGGTGACGTTGCACGATGTGGCACGCCTGGCCGAGGTGTCGATCAAGACGGTGTCGAACGTCATCAACGACTATCCGCACATCCGCCCGGCCACTCGTGAGAAGGTCGAGGCCGCGATCGCCGAGCTCGGCTACACGCCGAACCTCACGGCGCGCAATCTGCGCTCGGGGCGCACGGGGGCCATCGCCCTCGCCCTGCCCGACCTGGGTCTGCCGTACTTCGCCGAGCTCGCCGCGCTCGTGATCCAGGAGGCCGAGGCGGCCGGCGTCGTGGTCCTCGTCGAGCAGACGGGTGCCGACCGCGTCCGCGAGCTCGATCTGCTGCGCAGCCCCCGACTCAAACTGACCGACGGGCTGATCTTCAGCCCGCTCGGCATGGGGCAGGAGGATGCCGCGGCTCTCGACGTCTCGTTCCCGCTGGTGCTCCTCGGCGAGCGCATCTTCGACGGTCCGACCGATCACGTCACCATGCGCAATGTCGAGGCGGCCCGTGCCGCGACCGAGCACCTCATCTCGCAGGGGCGTCGGCGCATCGCGGTGGTGGGTGCGCACGAGGGCGAGGTCCTCGGCTCGGCGGCGCTGCGCCTGCAGGGCTACCGCGAGGCGCTGGAGGCGGCGGGCATCGCCTACGACGAGACGATCATCGGCTACACGACCCTGTGGCACCGCGCGAACGGTGCGGACTCGATGCGCGAGCTCCTCGCCCGCGGGGGCGAGTTCGACGCGGTGTTCGGGTTGAACGACACTCTCGCGCTCGGCGCCATGCGCGTTCTCCAGGAGTCGGGGCGCCGTGTGCCCGATGACATCGCCGTGGTCGGCTTCGACGGGCTGGATGAGGCCGCCTATTCGATCCCCTCGCTGACGACGGTCGACCCCGGGCGTGCCTGGATCGCGAAGACCGCGGTGTCGACCCTGCTCGCGCGGATCGCGGGGGATGCCGACGCCCCGGCCAGGACACTCCTCGCGGACTACCGCATCCTCGAGCGGGAATCCGCCCCCTCGGCCTGATCCGACTCGGCCGTACGCCCCCGGAATTGGCGATTGACAGTTCCGGTCAATCGAGTCACAATATCTTCTACAACGTTTACTACAACGTTGTAAACGAGTGGGACCGTTCCAGCGCAGCAGCTGAGCGACGACATCGAAGTCACTTCCCGAGAGGAATCACAGCACAATGAAGTCACGGATCCTGGCCGTCGCCGGCGTCATCGCCCTCGCCACGGCAACCATCACCGGATGCTCGAGCGGCACGGCCGCAGGGGGCGACAGCGACACGCTCACCTTCATGTTCCGCGGCAGCGATGCCGAGAAGGCCGCGTACACCGCAGCGATCGAGCAGTTCGAGAAGGACAACGACGTCACGGTGAAGATCATCATGACGACGGCCGACGAGTACAGCACCAAGCTCAAGGCGGCGATCACCGGCAAGCAGATCCCCGACGTGTTCTACGTCGATCCCGGTAGCGTGCAGGCGTACGTGAAGTCCGGGATCATCAAGGACATCACGAAAGAGGTCGAGGCCACGGTCGACCTCGACAACGTCTGGCAGTACGGCGTCGACAGCTACCGCTTCGACGGCACGCTCATGGGCGAGGGCGCGATCTACGCGATGCCCAAGGACGTGGGGCCATTCTCGTTCGGCTACAACAAGACCATGTTCGAGGCGGCCGGCATCCCGCTGCCCTCGGTCGACGACCCCTACACGTGGGACGAGTTCATCGACGTCGCCAAGAAGCTGACGCTCGACACCGACGGCGACGGCGTCCTCGACCAATGGGGCACGGGCCTCAACGTGCAGTGGAACCTGCAGTCCTTCGTCTGGTCGAACGGCGGTGACTGGCTGAACGACGACCGCACCGAGGTCACCGTCGACAGCCCCGAGTTCGCCGAGGCCCTGCAGTTCTTCGCCGACATGCAGAACGTCGCGCAGGTGACGCCGTCGGTCACCGACGCGCAGACCCTCGACACCTACCAGCGGTGGATGCAGGGCGACATCGGCTTCTTCCCCGTCGGGCCGTGGGACGTGCCCACCTACGAGACGCTCGACTTCGACTGGGACCTGATCCCGTATCCGGTCGGCTCGACCGGCGAGACCGCCACATGGGTCGGCACCCTCGGCATCGCCGTCGCCGAATCGTCCAAGAACGCGGATCTCGCCACGAAGCTCGCGATCTACCTCTCCACCGACGAGACCGCGCAGCAGTCGCTCGTCGACGCCGGCGTGCAGGTGCCCAACCTCAAGGACATGGCAGACACGTGGGTGGCATCCGCGACGCTGCCGCCCGCCAACAAGCAGGAGTTCCTCGACATCGTCAACCAGGACGGCCGCGCCCTGCCCGCCAACACGACCTACAGCGCCGAGTGGTACGACGAGCTCTTCAAGAACATTCAGCCGGTGCTCGACGGCAAGCAGACCGCCGCCGACTACCTCGCCGAGGTGCAGCCGCGCATGCAGGAGCTGCTCGACAAGGCCAACGCCGACGCCGGCATCGGCTGACCGTCCTGCGGGGCCGCGCATGTGCGCGGCCCCGCAGAGCCCCAGACCACATCCGCTCCCGTTCTCTGAGAAGAGGTGACCATGTCGACGACGACATCCCGTCGATCCCGACTGCACCGCCGTGAACATCTCGTCGCGGCCGCGTTCGTCGCGATCCCCGTGCTCGGCTTCCTGATCTTCATCGCCTATCCGCTGCTGTTCTCGTTCTACGCCTCGTTCACCAAATGGAACGGCCTGAGCGACCCGGTCTTCAACGGTCTCGACAACTACGCCGAGATGTTCGCCGACCCGTACTTCTGGCAGGCGATGGGCAACACCGTGTTCATGATGATCGGCATCCCGATCGGACTCGTCCTGTCACTGCTGCTCGCGCTCGCGCTCAACCGCAAGATGCGCGGCACGACGTTCTTCCGCACCGTCTACTACGTGCCGGTGATCTCGTCTCTCGCCGCCGTCGCGATCCTCTGGCAGTGGGCGTACAACGGCGACTTCGGGCTCATCAACCAGGTGCTCGCGATCTTCGGCATCGACGGCCCCAACTGGTTGCAGAACGCCGACACCGCGAAGCCCGCGATCATCATCATGTCGGTGTGGAAGGGCCTCGGCTTCTCGATGCTGCTGTACCTCGCAGCGCTGCAGTCGGTGCCCAGGCACCTGTACGAGGCCGCGGCCATCGACGGGGCGAACGCATTCCAGCAGTTCCGGCACATCACGATCCCGATGCTGAGCCCGGTGACGTTCTTCCTCGTCGTGACCAGCATCATCGGCGGAGCCCAGATCTTCATCGAGATCAACATCATGACCCCGACCGGCGGCCCCGAGTTCTCGACGGCATCCATCGTCTGGTACATCTGGCAGAAGGCATTCAACTACCTGCAGATGGGCTACGCCACCGCGATGTCGGTGGTGCTCGGACTCCTGGTCTTCGTGATCACCGCGATCCAGTTCCGGATCAACCGCCGCTTCCAGTTCTCGATCGACTGAGGCCCATCATGAACCAGCTCCTGACCGACACCGCCGACGACACCGTCGCGGTCACCGTCCCCACCGCCCGTCGTCGTCGTCAGCTCCGCGGAGGCGTGGGCCGCCCCACCGGCAACGGCATCACCACCGGGCGATCGCGCACGACCCGACGCCGTGCCGTCGACGCGATCCTCTTCGCCGTGCTCTCCCTCGGCGGCGTCATCATGATCGCGCCGCTGCTGTGGACCTTCAGCACCTCCCTCAAGACCAAGGAGGCGGTCTTCTCGCTGCCGCCGCAGTGGATCCCCGATCCGGTGCAGTGGGAGAACTACATCCGGGTGTGGTCCGCCGGTCCGCTCGCCAGCGGCATCGTGAACAGCCTCATCGTGTCCGTGAGCGTCACGATCGTCGGCACCGTCAGCTCGGCGATCGCGGCGTTCGCGTTCGCGAAGATGCGCCTGCCGTTCAAGAACGTCGTGTTCCTGTCGCTGCTCGCCGCCATCATGATCCCGTTCCCGACGATCATGATCCCGCAGTTCACGATGTTCGCGAACGCCGGACTCGTCGATACGCTCTGGCCCCTGATCCTGCCCGGGATCTTCGGCAACATCGTCATGATCTTCTTCCTGCGCCAGTATCTCGACTCGGTGCCCGACTCGATCATCGAGGCTGCGAAGCTCGACGGCGCCGGCTATCTGCGGATCTTCGGGACGCTCATCTTCCCGGCGATCCGGCCGGCGATCGCCGCGCAGTTCATCCTCTGGTTCATGGCGGTGTGGAACGACTACCTCGCGCCGATCATCTACCTGAACACCCCGGAGCGTCAGACCCTGCAGCTCGTGATCGCGAGCTTCAACGCCACCTACGCGAGCCAGACCGACTACCCGCTGATCATGGCGGCGTCCTTCATCGCGCTGATCCCGGTGCTCACCGTGTTCGTGGTGTTCCAGAAGCAGATCATCGAATCCGTGGCGCTGACCGGAGCGAAGGGCTGACATGCACGCCGACATCGACATCGATATCGACACCTCGACCTGGGGTGCCAGGCACGCGCACGACCCGACCGTCGTCCGCGGGGATGACGGGTTCTGGTACATGTTCTCCACGGATGCCGTGGCCGGTGCCGATCGAGTTCCGGCCGGAGCTCACGTGCGCACCTCGCCCGATCTGGTGGAGTGGACCTATCGGGGCACCGCGCTCGACGGAGTGCCCGATCAGGCGCAGGAGTGGAGCGGGGCCTCGGGGCTGTGGGCCCCCGAGGTCGTCCGCTGGCCCACGGCGGACGGCTCGCCGCGGTGGCACATGTACTACTCGGCGTCGACCTTCGGGTCCCGCACCTCGGCCATCGGGCTGGCGACGGCGACCGATCTCGCGGGTCCGTGGGTCGACCGCGGCATAGTGATCGCCACCCGTCACGATCGCGACGGGTTCAACGCGATCGACGCGGCCGTCATCCTCGACAGGGCGGGCTCGCCGTGGATGCTCTACGGGTCGTTCTTCGGCGGCATCCACGCTGTGGAGCTGTCGCGCGAGACGGGTCTTCGCCTCCGCGACGAGCCCGGTGTGCTGATCGCGCGCCGGCCCCGCAGCGTCGACGGCGCGATCGAGGGCGCCTACGTGCTGCACCGCGATCAGGAGGACCGGTACGTGCTGTTCGTCTCGTTCGATTCGCTGGTCGACACCTACAGCGTGCGGGTCGGCGTGGCAGACGAGATCACGGGCCCCTATCGGGATCAGCAGGGACGGGACCTGACCTCTCCGTCAGACGCCGAGGCCCTCGTCGCGGGCACGAAGATCCTGGGTGGCCTGCGGTTCCCCGACGGCACCGGCCTCATCGCGCCGGGACACAACTCGATCTTCCATGACGGAGACGCGACCTTCATGGTGCACCACGTGCGCTTCGCCGACGACCCCGCTCAGCACGAGGCGCAGGTGCGGCGCGTGCACTGGACCGCATCGGGATGGCCCGTCGTGTCGCCGCATCCGTTCGCCGGACTGGGCACCGAGCGGCTGTCTGCGGCCGAGCCGGTGGCAGGGGAGTGGGATGCCGTGCGCTTCGCCCCCGAGGTGTCGACGATGGTCGATTCCAGACGGGTGCACTGCGAGTCAGTGCTGTCGTCCGACGGTGAACCCGTCGCAGCGTCGTTGATCCTCAGGCTGTCCGACGATGACGGCGCGAGCGACGGCGCGGGCATGACCGCCGACGCCGAGGCAGTCGTTCTCGACGCCGTCGTGTTCGGCGCCTGGGATCCCGTCGCCGAGTGCACGGTGCTCGCCTTCAGCGGCATCGACGCGCACGGCGTGGTCTGGAGCGGTTCTCAGGCGGTGCGATCGTGAGCGCCGACGCGCAGGTGGGGCTCGGCTGGACCGGCCGGGTCATGCAGGTGCTGCAGGCGGTGTGCACACTGGTGCTGGTGAACCTGCTCTGCGTGGCCGGCGTCGTCGCCGGCCTCGGGATCCTCGGGCTGATGCCCGCGAGCGTGGCCGCCGCAACGGTGCTGCTCCCCGGTGACGCCTCCGAGACCGGCACGGTGCGACGGTTCCTCCGCGCGTACCGGGAGTCGTTCGTGCGGGCCAACCTGACAGGCGGTCCGCTCCTCCTCGCTGGCGTGCTGCTCGCCGCCGACGCCCTGGTGCTCCCGCGGCTCGACGGCCCCTTGGCCGCCGTGCTCACCGCGCTGACCACGGCCGTCGCGCTCGCGGTGCTGCTGATGTGGATCGTCTGCGCCACTCTGCTCGTGCGCTACCGCGACACCCCCGTCGCCGTGCTGCGCTACGCGTTGACCATTCCGCTCACCTCTCCCGTCACGGGCGCCGGTGTGCTCGTCGTCCTCGTCGCCTTCGTGGTGATCGCCGGGGTCTTCCCCGTCGTCGTCCCCCTCATCGGCGCCTCTCTTCCCCTCGCCATCGCGGTGCGCCTGATCGATCGACGCCTGGCGACGATCGATGCTCGCGATCCGCAGTCCGCGGACGCGCTGCGCTGAACACCGCAGTGCTCGTCCCCACTCACCGACCCCCTCGCCGACTCGCCGAGCCGGCCCGTACCAGAGAAGGAAACCCTGTGACCAAGGCACGCATCTCCATCGACCGTGAGGCGGTCGTCGCGACGATCGATCGACGCATCTTCGGCTCGTTCGTCGAACACCTCGGCCGCTGCGTCTACGACGGCATCTACGAGCCGGGGCATCCGACCGCGAACGAAGACGGCTTCCGTCTCGATGTCGTCGAGCTCGTGCGCGAGCTGGGATCGACCACGATCCGCTACCCCGGAGGCAACTTCGTATCGGGCTTCCGCTGGGAGGACTCCGTGGGGCCGCGGGACCAGCGGCCGGTGCGCCGTGACCTCGCCTGGCACTCGCTCGAGACCAACCAGGTCGGCGTCGACGAGTTCTCGCGGTGGCTCGCGCTCACCGGCTCGGAGCTCATGATGGCAGTGAACCTGGGGACCCGCGGAATCGAGGCGGCCCTCGACCTGCTCGAGTACTGCAACCACCCGTCGGGAACCGCGCTCAGCGACCAGCGCATCGCGAACGGCACCGTCGAGCCGCACGGCATCCGCATGTGGTGCCTCGGCAACGAGATGGACGGCCCCTGGCAGACCGGCTACATGACGGCCGACGACTACGGCAAGATCGCCGCCCGCACCGCCCAGGCGATGAAGGCGGCCGACAAGGACCTCGAGCTGGTCGTCTGCGGGTCGTCGGGATCGTCGATGCCGACGTTCGGCGACTGGGAGCGCACGGTGCTCGAGCACGCCTACGAGCACGTCGACTTCATCTCCTGCCACGCGTACTACCAGGAGCGCGGCGGCGATCTCGCGTCGTACCTGGCTTCATCGCTGGACATGCAGTACTTCATCGAGACCGTGGTCTCCACCGCCGACCACGTCGGCAACAAGCTCAAGTCGTCGAAGAAGATCAAGCTCTCCTTCGACGAGTGGAACATCTGGTACCTCGACGAGCACCAGGCGTCCGACGAGGTCAACGACGAGTGGCGCGTCGCGCCGCGTCAGCTCGAGGACGTGTATTCGGTGGCGGACGCGGTCGTGCTCGGCAATCTGCTCATCACCCTGCTCAAGAACCACGATCGCGTGGCGTCGGCCTCGCTCGCGCAGCTCGTCAACGTCATCGCCCCCATCATGACCGAGCCCGGCGGCGCCGCCTGGCGTCAGACGACGTTCTTCCCGTTCTCGGTGACGTCGAGACTCGCGAAGGGCGAGATCGTCCGGCCGCGCATCGACGTGCCGACCTATGAGACGGCGGTGCACGGATCCGCTCCGCTCGTCGACTCGGTGGTGACGACCGACGGCACGGCATCGGCGGTGTTCCTCGTGAACCGCAGCCAGACCGAGGCGATCGAGGTCAGCATCGCGGTCTCGGAGCTCGGTGCGACGCGCATCGACGAGGCCGTCACCGTGTGGGACGACGACGTGTACGCCAAGAACACGCTCGCGGATCAGGAGCGCGTCGGGTTGAAGAACCTCGACGGTGCGGTGATCGCGGACGGGGTGCTCACGGTCACACTGCCTCCGGTCTCGTGGTCGGCTCTCGCCCTCGGTTGAGCAGCATGATCCGCCCCGCGCGCCCGGTCGGTGCCGCCGCAGTCTTCATCTTCGCGGCGGCGCTGGCCGGCTGCGCGGCGGCGCCGCCCGCGGCAGAGCCGGCGGCCGCGCTCTCGGGCGACGTGTTCGTGCACGACCCCGCCTATGTGAGTGACGGTGACGAGGCATTCGTCTACTCCACCGGCAACGGGCAGATCGGCGACGGCAACGTGCAGATCCGTCGATCCGACGACGGCATCGACTGGGAGTACGTCGGCGAGGTATGGGCGGAGAAGCCCGCATGGCTGTCGGAGGCGGTGCCGGGGGTGGACAACCTCTGGGCGCCCGAGCTGTATGAGCACGACGGCACCTGGTACCTCTATTACTCGGCATCGACCTTCGGAGCGAACACGTCGGTGATCGCTCTCGCGACCAACACCACGCTGGACCCCGACGACCCCGAGTACGAATGGGTCGACCGCGGAGAGGTCATCGCGTCCGCAGGCACCGACTTCAACGCGATCGATCCCGGGATCGTCGAAGACGAGGAGGGCGTGCCCTGGATGGCCTTCGGCTCGTTCTCCTCGGGCATCCGCATGGTGCAGCTGTCGTGGCCGAGCGGTCTGCGGGCCGACGAGGACGAGCCTCTGCGCCTCGCCGATCGCGGGCTGATGGAGAACGCGATCGAGGCGCCGTACATCGTCGCGCACGACGGGGCCTTCTATCTGTTCGCGTCTCGTGGTTTCTGCTGCCGCGGTGTCGACAGTACGTACGAGATCATCGTCGGCCGGTCGACATCGGTCGGCGGACCCTATCTGGATGCCGACGGGGGTGCTCTGCTCGACGACGGCGGCACCGTCGTGCTCGCCACAGACGGCGATCGCATCGGACCGGGCGGGCAGTCGGTGTCTGACGGCGCGCTCGCGTTCCACTATTACGACGGCCGTGCAGACGGTGTCGCGACGCTCGGCCTGCTGCCGATCACCTGGGAGGACGGCTGGCCGCACGTCGAGTGGCCGGCCGACGACTCGGCGGACTGATCGACCGCCGTCCGGCCGTCGAATCGCCCATCTGCCCGGTGTTCCGAAGAAACGGGTCAGATGAGCGATTCGATTCCGGCGGTCAGGCCAGCTCGATCACCGACCACGACAGCGGCGGGAGCATCGCTCGCACCGCGCCGTCGACGACCTCGGCGGCTGCGAGCGGCACCATGTGCACGGCATCCTGCGTGGTCTCGAGGTTCGCGGTCTTGCGGTCGCCTCCCTCGGGGATCGTGAGGGTCTCGGCGTTCACGACGCGGAGTCCCGTGAGGCCGCGCAGCTCGACGGTCAGGTCGCTCTCCTCGTCGAGAGAGCGGTTGGCGACGAACACGACGACGCGGCCGGTCTCCTCATCCCACGTGGCTGCGGCGTCGACCGAGTCGACCCCGCCGTAGCGCTTCGTCTCGATCTGCGGTGCCGACACCGCGAGGCGCAGGATGCGGCCCTTCGCGAGGCGCGCCATGCGCTCGAAGGGCCAGAAGCTCGTCTGGCGCCAGGCCGGACCGTTCTCCTCCGAGCGGATCGGCGCGATCACGTTGACGAGCTGCGCCTGGTTGGCGATCTTCACGCGGTCGCCGTGACGTAGCAGGCTGTTGAGCAGGGTGCCGACGACGACGGCATCCGTCACGTTGTAGGTGTCTTCGATCAGCCGCGGGTGCTTCTTCCACCCCGCCTTAGCGATCTCGACCGACTCGACGTCGTTGAACGTGCGCTGATCCCACACGTTCCACTCGTCGAACGAGATGTCGACCTGCTTGGTGTGCTTGCCCGCGGCCTTGACGGCGTCGATCGTCGCGATGACGCCGTCGATGAACGCATCCATGTCGACCGACTCCGCGAGGAACGACTCGGCGTCGCCGTCGTGCTCCTGGTAGTAGGCGTGCATCGAGACGAAGTCCACCTCGTCGTAGGCGTGCGTGAGCACGGTGTGCTCCCACGTGCCGAACGTCGGCATCGACCGGGCCGACGAGCCGACCGCGACGAGTTCGATCGTCGGGTCGACGAGCTTCATCGCCTTGGCCGACTCCTGCGCGAGGCGGCCGTACTCGGTCGCGGTCTTGCCGCCGATCTGCCAGGGGCCGTCGAGCTCGTTGCCCAGGCACCACAGCTTGATGTCGAACGGCCGCTCGGCACCGTTCTTGCGACGAAGGTCCGACCAGTAGGTGCCACCGGGGTGGTTGGCGTATTCGACGAGCGACCGTGCCTCTTCGACGCCGCGGGTGCCGAGGTTGATCGCCTCCATGACCTCGACGTCGGCCTCCTTCGCCCAGTCCATGAACTCGTGCAGGCCGAACGCATTCGTCTCGATCGTGTGCCATGCCCCGTCGATGCGCACGGGGCGGTCTTCGACCGGGCCGACCCCGTCTTCCCAGCGGTACCCCGAGACGAAGTTGCCGCCCGGGTAGCGGACCACGGTCGGACCCATCTCCTTCACCAGGGCGAGCACGTCCTGGCGGAAGCCGCGCTCGTCGGCCTGCGGGTGCCCCGGCTCGTAGATGCCGGTGTACACGCAGCGCCCCATGTGCTCGACGAACGACCCGAAGAGCCTCCGGGGGACGTCGGCGATGGTGAAGTCGCGATCGATGGTGATGCGGGCCTGAGACATTGCTCTCCTAGGTTCTGGCTCTCGAGCCGGGTGGGGACTACTGACCGCCGAAGCCGCTGGTCGCGACGCCCTTGACGATCTGCTTCTGGAAGACGATGAACACGATGATCAGGGGAAGCGCCGCGAGCACGGCCTGCGCCATGACCTGGGCGTACTGCACGCCGTAGGCGCTGATCACCGTCTGCAGGCCGACCGGCAGCGTCATCAGGGTGGTGTCGTTGATGACGAGGAACGGCCAGAGGAAGTTGTTCCAGGCGCCGATGAAGACGAAGATCGCGACGGATGCCAGGATCGGCCGCGAGAGCGGCAGCACGATCGACCAGAAGATGCGCAGGCGGCTGGCGCCGTCGACGCGGGCCGCGTCTTCGAGCTCGATCGGGATCGCGTCGAAGAAGCGCTTCAGGATGAACACCATCGCGGGGGTGACCACCTGAGGCAGGATCAGACCCCAGTAGGTGTCGATCATGTTGAACGCGAGCATCTCGTAGAACAGCGGGATGATGAGCACCTGCGGTGGCACGACGATCGAGGCGATGATCGCGACGAACAGCCACTTGCGGCCGGTGAAGTCGAGCCGGGAGAACGCGTAGGCGGCCAGCGCGGAGATCGTAAGGGTGATCAGGGTCACCGCGACCGACGTCCAGAGGCTGTTGAACGCCCACGTGTAGACGTTCCCCTGCGACAGGATCGCCGTGAAGGCCTCGACGGTCGGGCCCGAGGCGCCGATCCATGACGGGTCGCCGCTGGCGGCATCCGTCTCGGTCTTGAACGCCGTCGCGACCGCCCAGAGGAACGGCAGCAGCCAGCCGATCGCGAGGATGATCAGGACGACGAGGGCGCTGATTCGCAGCGCTCCGAACGGCTTCTGACCCGGCAGGTGCGAGCGGCGGGCGCGCGCCGGCTTGGTCGTGGTGATGGTCTCGGTGAGTGTGGCGGTGGACATCACAGCTGCGACTCCTTCCGGCGGCGCATGATCAGAGCCTGCGCGACGCCGATGATGACGATGAGAGCGAAGAACACATAGGAGATCGCGGCCGAGTAGCCGAATCGGTAGCTGACGAATCCTGCTTCGTAGATGTACTGGACGATCGAGCGGGTGGTGTCGCTCGCGACGCCGCCGAGCATCTGGTATGCCTGATCGAAGAGCTTCAGAGACGCCAGGATCTGCAGGATCAGGATCAGCACGGTCGCGGGGCCGAGCTGGGGGAGCGTGATCGACCAGAACTGCCGCCACGGGCCCGCGCCGTCGAGCGAGGCGGCCTCGTACTGCTGCGGTGGGATGTTCTGCATCGCGGCGAGATAGAGCAGGAAGTTGAATCCGACCGTCCACCAGATGGTGGCGATGACGATCGACAGCATGTTGGTGTCGGGGTTCTGCAGCCAGGCGAGCGGCTCTAGACCGAAGAACTCGAGGATGTTGTTCGCCGCGCCGATCTGCGGGTTGAAGATCCAGACCCAGATCTGCGAGATCACGGTCGAGGCGAGCAGATAGGGCATGAAGAACGACAGCCGCCACAGCCACTGGCCGGGGAGGCCGCGGTCGACGAGTGCCGCCATGAGCAGCGCGATCACGACGAGCGGCACGGTCGACAGCAGCGTGAACCACACCGTGTTGCCCATCGACTGCCACATCTTGGGATCGGTGAGTGCCTCGGCGTAGTTCGCGAAGCCGATGAACGATCCGCCTGCTCCCGTGAGGGACTGGTCGGTGAAGCTGAGGATGATGCCATGCACGATCGGCCAGGCGAGGAACAGCACGAACGCGAGAAGGAAGGGAGCGAGGAACGCCCAGCTGATGAGCTGCTCTCGGTTGCGGGAGCCGGCGCGTCGAGCGGGAACGGCCGACTTCGAGCCGGTGACGATGGTGCGGGTGGAGTCCGTTGCGGTGGTCATGATGCGAACGTCCCCTCGGGGTCTGCCGGGTTGGGCTGCCGGAGGAGTGTGTTGACGCGAGCCTCGAACCGGTCGATGGCCGCGGCTGGATCGTCGCCCGAGAGCAGCACTCCCTGCACGGCGGCGCCGAACTCGCCCTGGAAACTCGATCCTGAGCCGGTGAACCACGCGGTGGGGTCGTAGACGACGTGCTGCGCGGCCTCGGCGTAGTTGGCCTGGGGAATCAGGTCGGCGTACTCGGGCGACTCGGTGACCGGCAGGAATGCGGGGATGTGCCCGGCCTCGGCCCAGCCGAACGAGCCCTTGAGCATGTCGGCGACGAACCGGTAGGTCAGGTCGCGCTTGGCGGGATCGGCGTTGGTCTGGTGCGGCAGCACGAACGAGTGCGAGTCGGCGTAGACCGCCGGCGTGCCGAACAGGGTGGGGATCATCGTCGCGTCCAGCGGCAGCTCGGCCGCCTGCATGGTGCGCAGCTCCCAGACGCCGGTGAACAGCATCCCGCTCTTGCCGGTGGCGAACTCGGCCACCGCGCTGCCGTAATCGGCCTGCGCGAGCGCGATCTCCCCGTCGAGCAGCGTGCGCATGAGGGTGAGCGACTCGACCGCGGCGTCCTTGTCGATCACTGCCTTGCCGCCGGCCGGCAGCTCCATCGCACTGCCGTGCTGCGAATAGAACGTATAGAAGAGGCGCCACATCTGGGCGCCGTCGCCGAGGTAGCCGTACGAGAGCGCGTGCCCTTCGGCCTGGCCGCCGATGGCGCGCAGCTGGTCGAGGAACTCGTCAGGAGACGACGTCTCCTGCAGGCGTCCGTCGCTGTCGAGCACGCCGGCGGCGTCGCAGATGTCGGTGTTGAACATCGCGACGAAGGGATGCGCGTCGAGCGCGACGCTGTACATGTCCTTGCCGACGAAGCCCTTCTCCCAGATCGGCTTCGGGAACGTCGACGCGTCGACGCCGAGATCGGCGAGCCGGTCGAGGTCCCAGGTGTCGAGCAGGCCGCCCGGCGCCCAGCCGACCGTGCGCGTCGCGTGCATGATCGCGACGTCGGGGGCACGACCGCCGGCGCCTGCCATGGCGAGCTTCGTGTAGTACGGAGTGCCCCAGGCGAGCACGGTGGGGCGGATGCGGTAGTCGCTCTGCGCCGCGTTCGCGGTGTCGAGCAGCTGCGACATGGTCACGCCGTCGCCACCGGAGAGCAGGTGCCAGAACTGCAGGGTCGTGGCGTTCGAACCGGGGACGGTGCCGGGGGCGCAGCCCGCGAGCAGCGCCGCGGCGGCTGTGACGGAGGCGGCAGTCAGGAACTGCCGCCGAGACAGATCGAGCGGGGGCGTCATCGTCACTCCTTCGTGACAGCGGGCGGGGTCGGCCCATCATTACATCGATGTAATCGTCGGCGCAAGAGCGACTCTGCTGCCGTGGGCGAGAGGGAGAGTCAGGGGCGGTGGCCGCGCGGTCGGCCGCGGGTGCTGTCGCGCTCGAGCAGATGATGCGAGAGGGTGAGCGCTCGCGGGGGAGCGGTGCGGTCGTCCATGCGCGACTCGAGCAGCGTGAGGGCCGCGTCGGCGAAAGCGCGACGGTCGAAGGCGATCGTCGTGAGCGACGGAGACGTGTAGCGCGAGAACTCCACGTCGTCGAAGCCCGTCACGATCACGTCGTCCGGCACGCTCACCCCGTGGTCGTGCAGCGCGTGCAGCGCGCCGAGCGCGAGAGAGTCGGTGAAGGCGATGATCGCGTCGAACGCGACGCCCCGCCGGAACAGGATCTGCACGCCATCCGCCCCGCCGGTCATCGACCACGGCATCGGATTGATCTCCCTGGCGGTGTCGCGGGGGATGCCCGCCTCTCGCAGCGCGTCGTGCACGCCCTCGAGGCGCAGGCGGCCCGTCGCCGTCGCGTCCGACGGGTCGTCGTCGGCGCCGATCACGGCGATGCGCGTCGCCCCGCGAGACAGCACGTGCCGGGTCACATCGGCTGCGGCTCGCCGGCTGTCGATGCGCACATGGTCGGCCCTGTTCTGCTCGACCTCGCCGAGCACGACGAGAGGGGGCAGCCGGTCGGCGTACTTCAGCACGCTGTCTTCCAGACGGATCGGGTTCAGGATCAGACCGTCGACCAGGTGCGCCCGAGCGCGGGACACGAGCTCCCTCTCTCGCTCGGGGTCGGTCGCGGTCTCCTCGATCTGCACGGCCAGGCCGCGTTCATGCGCGGCGTCGACGATGCGGTGCATGAGCTCGGCCGAGAACGCGGTGGCGAGATCGGGCAGGGCCACCGCGATGATGTTCGAGCGGCCTTTGCGGAGCCCCCGGGCGTTCAGGTTCGGCACGAAGTCGAGCTGCGTCATCGCCGCCTCGACCCTGAGCCTGGTCTCCTCGCGCACGGCGACGGTGCCGGTGACGACGTTCGAGACGGTCTTGGGCGAGACGCCCGCGAGCGCGGCGACGTCCTTCATCGTCGCGCGCGGCGGCGGCATCGCTGTCATCCGGTCAGCCTATCCATGGCTCCGCTCGGGCGCGTCGCGGCGTCGGCGCATGTCCGCACCCGCTGGCTACTATGGCCCGATGACCATCGAACGCAACTGGGCCGGCAACCTCACCTACCGCGCATCCGCCGTCGAGCACCCCGCCTCGATCGGCGAGCTGCGCGAGCTGCTCGCCCGGGGCGGCGCCGTGCGGATCCTCGGATCGCGGCACTGCTTCAACGACATCGCCGACACCGACGGGGTGCTCATCGCCCTCGACCGGCTGCCCGTCGTCTTCGAGGTCGCCGAGGCGCGCGACGCGGTGCGTGTCTCGGGAGGGCTGCGCTACGGTGACCTCGCTCCGCTGCTCGACGCGGAGGGCCTCGCGCTCGCGAACCTCGCCTCGCTGCCTCACATCTCGATCGCCGGCGCGGTCGCGACGGGCACGCACGGCTCCGGCGACGCCACGGGGTCGCTGGCCTCCGCCGTGCGCGCTCTGACCATCATCACCCCGGCAGGCGAGACACGCACGCTCTCCCGCGGCGACGACGACTTCGACGGCGCGGTCGTCAGCCTCGGCGCTCTGGGAGCGGTGGTCGACGTCACGCTCGACGTCGAGCCCGCCTACGACGTCGCCCAGCACGTGTTCGAGCGCCCCTCGTGGGATGCGATCCTCGCCGACTTCGACGAGGTCACGAGCATCGGCACGAGCGTCAGCATCTTCTCGCGTTGGGAGCACACCGACTTCGCCGACCAGATCTGGGTCAAGCAGCGCCAGCCGGAGGCGCGGGAGAACACTCGCGCCGACCTGTTCGCCCGGCTGGGTGCGGAGCCGGCGACGACGAAGCGGCATCCGATCATCGGCGTCGATCCTGTCGCCTGCACCGAGCAGCTCGGCGTGCCCGGGCCCTGGTTCGAGCGGCTCGCGCACTTCAAGCTCGAGTTCACGCCCTCGGCCGGCGCCGAGATCCAGAGCGAATACCTCGTGCCACGGGCCGATGCGGTCGCCGCGATCCAGGCCGTCCGTACACTCGCGGGCCAGATCGCGCCGCTGCTGCTCGTGAACGAGATCCGCACGGTCGCCCCCGACTACCTCTGGCTCAGCTCATCGCAAGGCACGGATGCCGTCGGCATCCACTTCACCTGGAAGCCCGACGAGGCGGCGGTGCGAGAGTTCCTGCCCACGCTCGAGGCTGCGCTGCCCGAGACAGCCCGCCCGCACTGGGGCAAGGTGTTCACCCTCGACGCCGCCGAGGTGCGTTCGCGCTACTCGCGGTGGGACGACTTCGCCGCGCTCGCCGCCCGGTTCGACCCCGAGCGCCGGCTGGTCAACCCGTACCTCGAGCGCCTCGGGCTCTAGAGAGGATCCATTGCACCACCCCGGTTGTTCTCGGTAACATTCTCCGAGGCTCGGCCGACGGAGGTGTGCATGGCGAACGTCGGCTCAGACAAGCCCAACATCCGTCAGGTCGCGACCATCGCTGGCGTCTCGCACATGACGGTGTCGCGTGTTCTCAACGATCACCCGAACATCAAGCCCGACACGAAGCGCCGCGTCCTCGAGGCGATCGAAGAGCTCGACTACCGCCCGAATCTCGTCGCCAGGGCCCTCGCGACCCAGCGCACCCGGCGCATCGGCGTGATCGTCGAGAGTGCCGTGGCGCACGGTCCGACCAGCATCCTGCGGGCCGTAGAGCTCTCCGCGCGTGCGACCGGGTACTCGGTCACACCGATCGCTCTGCACGAAGGCGACCCGCTGTCTCCGCAGGAGGCGGTCGACCACCTCGTGACGCAGGGGGTCGACGCGCTCTGCGTGATCGCGCCCCGTTCGTCGTCCGTCGCGGCTCTGCGACGCATCGCCATCACGGTTCCCATGCTCGTCGTCAAGGCCGACGCTGATCCGACGTTCCTGACGGTGTCGATCGACCAGCACGCCGGCACGACGTCGGTGGTCGACCACCTCGTCGCTCTCGGGCATCGCGACATCCTGCATCTCTCCGGTCCGCTGGACTGGCTCGACGCGCGAGCCAGGGAGCGCGCCTTCCACACGAGGGCCAAGTCGTGGGGCATCCGTGAGCGGCCCATCGTCGTCGGAGACTGGTCGGCCGACTTCGCCTACGACTTCGCGAAGGGTCTCACGCGGCTGCCGGACTACACGGCGATCTTCGCCGCCAACGACGACATGGCGATGGGGCTGATCCACGGGCTGCACGACAGGGGCTTCGAGGTGCCCAGAGACCTCAGCGTGGTCGGGTTCGACGACATCCCGCTCGCGCGCCACTTCATTCCTCCGCTCACGACGGTCCGTCAGGACTTCGGAGCGCTGGGGGTCGCGGTGGTCGAGATGCTGCGCGCGGCCATCGAGGGTCGCGACATCCCCACGCTCACCCGGATCCCGACCGAGCTCGTCGCCCGCGCATCGTCCGCCGCACCCAGGGAGGTGCGATGACACCCGACCGTGGTCCCGAGCCGGTGGTGCGGCTCGAGGGCATCACGGTCGAGTTCCCCGGTGTGCGCGCGCTCGACGGCGTCGACTTCCGCTTGTTCCCCGGCGAGGTGCACGCCGTGATGGGGGAGAACGCCGCGGGCAAGTCGACACTCGTCGCGGTGATCACCGGCACGCTCTCGCCCGATGTGGGCGTGGTGGTCGTCGACGGCGAGCCGCGGCGCTTCTCCGGAGTGGCCGACAGCAGAGCGGCCGGCATCGCGACGGTGTTCCAGGAGGCGCAGCTGAGTCCCAACCTCAGCGTGGCCGAGAACGTGATGCTCGGGCGAGAGCGTCGCGGCCGGTTCGGCATCGACTGGCGCAGGACCAGAGCGGATGCCGCCGAGGCACTGGCGAGGCTCGGGCTCGACGATCTCGACCCGAAGACCCCGCTGGCGCTGCTGACGCCGGCGCAGAAGCAGCTGGTCGCGCTCGCTCGGGCGGTCGTCGACGACCCGAGGGTGCTGATCCTCGACGAACCCACGTCGAGCCTCGACGTCGCAGAGGTCGCCACCCTGATGCGGGTCATCCGGGGTCTGCGGCAGCGGGGGGTCGCGATCCTGTTCATCTCGCACTTCCTCGAACAGGCGTTCGCGATCAGCGACCGCATGACCGTGCTGCGCAGCGGTCGACGCGTGGGGGAGTACGCGACCCGCGACCTCGATCGTGCAGACCTGATCTCCCAGATGCTCGGCAAGGACATCGACAGCCTGAGAGCACTCGGCTCGGAGCGCAAGGCCCATCACTATGCATACGACGGGGAACCGGCGATGCAGGCGTCCGGCGTCGGTCGACGCGGCGAGCTGGAGCGGATGGACGTCGAGATCCAGAGGGGTGAGATCGTGGGGCTGGCGGGGCTCCGGGGGTCGGGCCGCACCGAGCTCGCCTCGCTGCTCAGCGGTTCGGTCCGCACCGACAGCGGGGAGCTCTGGGTCGACGGCGAACGGGTGCAGCTGCGGAGTCCGTCGGCGGCGCTGCGGCATCGCATCGCGCTGTCGGCCGAGAATCGCGGCACCCAGGGCATCATCGGCGAACTCTCGGCTCGCGAGAACATCATCCTCTCGCTGCAGGCGCTGCGCGGATGGACTCGTCCTCTGTCGCACGCAGAATCGAGAGGGCTCGTGGAGACCTACGTCGAGGCCCTGCATCTCGACCCTGCGGATCTCGACCGTCCGGTCGGCCTCCTGTCGGGGGGAACGCAGCAGAAGGTGCTTCTCGCTCGTGCGCTGGCCGTGCGCCCGCACGTGCTGATCCTCGACGAGCCCACCCGCGGGATCGACATCGCGGCGAAGGTCGACGTGCAGCGCCGCATCAGTCAGCTCGCCGGAGACGGAGTGGCAGTCGTGTTCATCTCGTCGGAGCTCGAAGAGGTCGTGCGGCTGAGCGATCGCATCATCGTGCTGAAGGACCGCGAGAAGATCGGCGAGCTCAGCAACGGTCCGGGCGTGACCGTCGACACGGTGGTCGAGATGATCGCCGCCGAACTGAGTCACAGCGCCGAACTGTGATCGGTAACAACATCGCCCGACTCTGAACTGCGCGATTTGGTAACGAAGTCTTGTGTTCCGCAAATTGTTCCCGGTAACATCACCGCAGGACATGCGAAGCAGCTGTCCTGCAATCACGACAGGACCATGACTGGTCCGCCACTGCCGGAGTGACCACCGGCATCTCAAAGAGGAGAAGAAATGTCCGCGAAGAAGCGCATCCGCGTCGCGTTCGGCCTGGCAGCAGTCGGCGCACTCACCATCGGCCTGGCGGCCTGCTCGTCCGGTGACTCGGGCGAGGGGAGCGGCGGGTCCGATGACGTCACCACCGTCGGCTTCGTGGCCGTCGGCCCTGAAGGCGCCTGGCGCGAGGCGAACGAGCAGAACATCCAGGACACCTTCACGGAGGAAGCCGGATACGAGCTCAAGTACGCCCCCGCCACCAACCTCGACCAGAAGTCGCAGATCGACGCGTTCACGTCGTTCGTCGATGAGGGCGTCGACGTGATCCTGCTGTCGGCGACCGAGGCCTCGGGCTGGGAGGACTCGCTCAAGCGTGCGCAGGAGGCGGAGATCCCCGTGATCCTGCTCGACCGCGGCATCGAGCCCGACGACGACAGCCTGTACGTCACCCGCATCGCGCCCGACAACGTCGAGGTCGCCAAGGAGGTCGGCACGTGGGCTGCGGCCGCGTTCCCCGACGGCGGCAACTACGTCGTGCTCGAGGGGCCGGCCGGAGTCGGCGTCGTGAACGAGCGCAACACCGGCTTCGACGAGGGCCTCGGTGACTCGTCGCTCACGAAGCTCGACGCGCAGACCGCGAACTGGTCGGCGGAAGAGGGCAAGAGCGTGTTCGAGACGATGCTGAAGTCCTCGAACAACGACATCCAGCTCGTGTTCGCCCAGAACGATGAGATGGGACTCGGCGCCGCGCAGGCTGCGGAAGAGGCCGGACTCGTCGTCGGTGAAGACGTCAAGATCGCCACGATCGACGGCACGAAGAACGCCATGCAGGCGCTCGCCGACGGTCAGCTCAGCTACGTGCACGAGTACAACCCGCTGTTCGGGGAGACCGCGATGGAGGTCGTCGAGAAGACACTCGCCGGCGAGGACGTCGAGTCGTACATCGTCGTCCCCAGCGAGGCGTTCGATTCGGCGGAGGCGGCCCAGGCCGTGCTCGCCGACCGCAAGTACTGACCGAGCACCGAACCCGACGCCGGAGTGATCCGGCAGCGAGCCCGGGTGGGGCAGGAGCACTGCGCCACCCGGGCTCTGCAGACGGAGAGACAGCGATGAACGAAGCACTGCCCATCGTCGAGATGCGCGGGATCTCAATCGAGTTCCCGGGCGTGAAAGCCCTCGACAAGGTCGATTTCCGGCTGTTCCAGGGCGAGGTCCACGCGCTCATGGGCGAGAACGGCGCAGGGAAGTCGACCCTGATCAAAGCCCTGACCGGCGTCTACCGGATCGACTCCGGCTCGATCGTCGTCGCCGGACAGGAGCGCAGCTTCGGCGGCGCCGGCGACGCGCAGGATGCCGGGATCTCGACTGTGTACCAGGAGGTCAACCTCGCCCCCAACCTCTCGATCGGCGAGAACGTGATGCTCGGTCATGAGACGCGAGGTGTGTTCGGCATCAACTGGACGGCCACCCACCGCGCCGCGACCGACGCCCTCTCCCGACTCGGGCTCGGACACCTCGATACGCGCCGACCGCTCTCGACCCTCTCGATCGCGCTGCAGCAGCTCGTCGCCATCAGCCGCGCGATGGCGATCAAGGCCAAGGTGCTCATCCTCGACGAGCCGACCTCCAGCCTCGACGCCGCCGAGGTCGAGGGCCTCTTCACCGTGATCCGCGCACTGCGCGACCAGGGGGTCGCGATCCTCTTCGTCTCGCACTTCCTCGATCAGGTCTACGCGATCAGCGACCGCCTGACGGTGCTGCGCAACGGACTGTACGAGGGTGAGTACCTCACCCGAGACCTCGACCGCCACGCTCTCATCTCGAAGATGATCGGCAAGGACCTCGATGCGCTCACGTCGCTCGGAGGCAACCGCCGCCGCGCGCCGCGCGAGGCCGATGAGAAGCCGCTGCTCGCGGCATCCGGCATCGCACGACGCGGAGCGGTCGAGGCGACCGACCTCGACATCCGCCCCGGCGAGGTGATCGGCTTCGCCGGGCTGCTCGGCTCCGGGCGCACCGAGCTCGCCCGACTGCTCTATGGTGCCGATCGCCCCGACGAAGGCACGATCGAGCTGCACGGACGCCGGGTCGACCTCAAGTCGCCCGCCGATGCGCTGCCTCGCCGGATCGCCTTCTCGACCGAGAACCGCCGCGACGAGGGGATCATCGGAGACCTGACCGTGCGCGAGAACATCATCCTCGCCGTGCAGGCAGAGCGCGGCTGGGCGCGTCCCATGAGCCGCAAGGAGCAGGATGCGATCGTCGACCGCTACATCGACCAGTTCCACGTCCGTCCGGCCGACCCCGACCGGATGATCAAGAACCTCTCCGGCGGCAACCAGCAGAAGGTGCTGCTCGGCCGCTGGCTCGCCACGCAGCCCGAGCTGCTGATCCTCGACGAGCCGACCCGCGGCATCGACGTGGGTGCGAAGGCCGAGATCCAGGAGGCGGTGGCCGAGCTCGCCGAAGACGGCGTCGCCGTGGTGTTCATCTCCTCCGAGCTCGAGGAGGTCGTGCGCCTCTCCGAGCGGATCGTCGTGCTCAAGGACCACCGGAAGATCGGCGAGATCCAGAACGGACCCGATGTCACCGCGCAGGTGATCGTCGATGTGATCGCCGCGCACGGGGTCGAGGCCGCTGCCGAGACGCTCGACGACACCGACGGCGCCGTGCCCGATAGCATCGCCCCCACGACCGACAGGGAGGCAGCGCGATGACCGCGTCAGCCGGCACCACCATCTGGCGGGACCTGATCCACAAGCCGTTCTTCTGGGGAATCGTCGCGATCTTCGCGCTGCTCGCCCTGAACGTGATCAAGGACCCGACCTACCTCGCGCTCTCGATCAACCCCAACAACGGCCACCTCGTCGGCAACCTCATCGACATCCTGCGTCAGGCGGCGCCGATCATGATGATCGCCATCGGGATGTCGCTCGTGATCGCCACCGGTGGCATCGACCTCTCGGTCGGATCCCTGATGGCCGTCGCCGGGGCCGTCTCGATGGAGTTCCTCAGCGCCGCAGGCGACTCCTTCGGCGCAGCGCTCGCCGCGGTCGGACTCGCGCTGGTCATCACCGGCATCCTCGGGGCGGTCAACGGTCTGCTCGTCGCCTACGTCGGGCTGCAGCCGTTCATCGCCACACTCGTGCTGATGCTCGCGGGTCGAGGGATCGCCAAGGTGATCACCGGCGGGCAGAACACCACGGCCTCGAACGACGCGTTCCGCTGGATCGCGAACGGCTTCGTGATCGGCATCCCCGTGGTGTTCATCCTCGCCGTGCTCATCGTGATCGCCGTCGGCTGGGTCGTCAGGCGCAGTGCGCTCGGGCTCATGATCGAGGCGATCGGCATCAACCCCCGGGCCAGCCGCATGGCGGGCATCAAGCCGAAGGGTCTGCTGCTCACGGCGTACATCATGAGCGGCATCCTCGCGGGCGTCGCGGGCATCATGTCGGTCGGCAGCGTCATGACGGTCGACATCTCGCGCACCGGATATCAGCTGGAACTCGACGCGATCCTCGCCGTGGTGATCGGCGGTGCGTCGCTCGCGGGCGGCAAGTTCTCGCTCAGCGGCGCGTTCGTCGGAGCGCTGCTCATCGCCACGCTCGACAAGACCGTGCTCTACCTCGGCGTCTCGTCGTCGGCGACCCCCGCGTTCAAGGCCATCGTGATCGTCGTGCTGTGCCTGCTGCAGTCGCAGCGGGTGCGCAGCTGGTTCCGCTCACGTCGCAAGGCTCGACCGGTCGAGCAGATCATCGCCAAGGAAGAGGTGTCCGCATGAGCGTCGTGACCGCCGCCCCCGCTCCGCAGGCGACCGAGACCGTCGTCGACCGCGTGCGACGCATGATCACGGCGAATCCGTCGGTGCTGCCGACGATCGCCTCGGTCGTCATCTTCGTCGGCATGGTGATCTTCGGCGAGGTGGCCTACGGCCGCATCCTGCAGTTCAACACGCTCTCGAATCTGCTGATCAACAACGCGCACCTCATCGTGCTCGCGGTCGCCCTGACCTTCGTGATCCTCACCGGCGGCATCGACCTCTCGGTGGGGTCGATCATCGCCGTCTCCTCGGTCGCCGGCGTGATGCTCTCAAACGAAGGATGGAACGCGTTCGCCGTGATCGTCGCGATGATCGGCATCGGCGTGCTCTTCGGCATCGTCTCGGGGGTGCTGATCAGGTACTTCGACGTGCAGCCGTTCATCGCGACGTTGGCGATGATGTTCCTCGGTCGGGGCCTCGCCTCGCTGCTCAGCACCAAGCCCGAGCGACTCGGCGAGGAATCGCCGATCCGATGGATCGGCACGCAGCTGAAGATCATCGACGGACCCAAGGTCAACGACCTCGTGATCACCCCCGCCGTGCTCGTCGCGGTGATCGTCGTGGCTGCCGCGTTCTTCGTGCTGCACCGCACCCGCACGGGGCGGACGGTCTATGCGATCGGCGGGTCCGAGAGCTCCGCGCTGCTGATGGGGCTTCCCGTGCAGCGCACCAAGGTTCTCGTCTACGTGATCAGCGGTGGCCTGGCCGGTCTCGCCGCCGTGCTGTACACCGCACGGCTCGGCACTGCCCAGAACATCACCGGCATCGGATGGGAGCTCGACGCGATCGCCGCAGCGGTGATCGGGGGCACTGTGCTGACCGGTGCGTACGGCTACGTTCTGGGCTCGGTCATCGGGGCGCTGGTGCTCGGTCTCATGAACGTGCTGATCACCCGCGACGGCGGCATCCCTCCCGAGATGACGACGATCATCACCGGCGGCATCCTGCTCGTGTTCGTGCTGCTGCAGCGCGCTGTGACGCGAAAACGGGAGTAGTTCGGTTCGCATGGTCCGAATGGCTCCATCTCGTATAGAGGTGGGGTCATTCGCGTGCCGGGGAGGGTCTGCAACCTCGCTTTGCTTATCGGAATACAACACGTGGGAAGCGGTATTCGCCTCATATGAGGACAATAATGTGGGGGCAGGTGATCTTTGGGGGAACGTGCGCCAACCAATCCATGTGGACTACGAAGGTATGCAGGGCACGGCCAGAACGCTGAACGGCCTTGCTGTCGGCGGATCGGCGAGTGCCTTGGATCTCTCGCCGATGAGGAGCGATCTCGTGACGTCGGCGGCATCGATGTTCTCGCGCGGCTGAGGCGACGCCGTCACCGCGCTCGAATGGGCCGCGCGTCGTCTCGCCGGCGCCGTCGACGAGACCGCCTCCGACTTCGTCGCTGCCGAGCAGGCTCACATCGATGCGCTCGCCGCCTACGTCGCCGCGCTGGACGACTGATGCCGTCCAACTGGACGTGGTCTGATCCGGGCGCGGGCGATGTCGGATCATGCGGGCTCGCCGCTCGATGGGCCGAACTGCGGGCCTCCGATCTGTCCGACGCGCGCGCTGCAGTGACCACGATCCTGCGCGATCTCGATGCGTCGTGGACAGGCGAGAGTGCCGACGCCTTCCGTGGGCGGGCTGCTGGTCTGCGGCGCGACCTCGAGGATTCCGCCGAGGCGATGGATGCTGCGCGCAAGGCCGTCATCGAGTACGGCGATGTCGTCGCTGAGATCGCGGCACGAGCCGAGCCGCTGAAACAGGACCTCGCGGCGGCGCAGCTGATCCTCGACATGGTGAGTGAAGGCGGGCTGTTCGACAATGATGCCGCGGGTATGGAGCATCGGCTCCAGGCGGAACAGCAGGCGAAGAAGGATGCGAAGATCGCGACGGAAGCACTCACCGGCCTCGCTGAGGATAGAGCGACCGCGGATCAGACCCTCGCGAGTCTGCTGGGCCGCGTGGCATCGGTCGCATGGGGAGGTCTGCGCTGCGTCGCCGAGAGTCCGGAGGGGTCCCGTCGTGACAGGGCCAACAGGCGCGTGATGGAGATGCTCGGTCAATTCTGGAAAGGCGACCTCGGCCGAGGTGTGGCCCTCGGTTCCGACGACCCGTTCGTGTCGACGTTAATGCGGAGCGACCACATCGAGAGTGTGCGAGAGCGGGTGCTGGCTGACCTACGTAGTGGGAAGTTCTCCCTCAACACGGACACGGGTCTGGACTACAACAGAGAGATCAGCAACAATTTTTCAACTCTCATCAACGACGGCGTCAACCTCGCGACGAGTTCGATGTCAGGCCCTGTGGCCGATCTCCATCTGGGGGACCGGAATCTGCCGGAATCCTTCCTCGGGTCATACACACTCAGGGTTTTCGTCGACGAGTCCCTCATCGACGGAAGTGTCGACGTGACCTATGTGATCAACAACGACACGACCATAGACTCTGCGACGCGCATCCCCGGCACAGGAGGAGGGCACCTCCCGATAGTCCACCCCTCGATGCTCGCCGCGGAAGCCGACAGCGGCGAATGGGCGTCGCAGCACCAGACGATCGTGTGGACAGAAACGGTGTATCCATGAGTGCCCTCTTGCGAACGCCGCGGATGATCGCTGTTATTGGGGGAGTCGTCGCTGTGGTTCTTACGCTCACCGGGTGCGCGCCGCAGATATCGTCTCCCGTCGGCACCTGGCGGGCGGTAGGTGAGGACACCGGCACGCTCACTGTCTACGAGAATGGAACCTTCGTCATGCACGGAGCTTCGTTCAATCCGCTGGACTATGTCGATGCCGGTGGCTTCGCTGGCATCGGTACCTGGGACACGTACCCTGATGATCCCGAAGTCGTGCTTCGCTTCTCGCAGGCTGCATACGACGGCTTCCGTGTGGAGCCCGCCTCTCTTTCACGAGCGTTCACGTCAGGAGTGATCCGCTTCACCGATCCGGACGAGACCGTCGGCATCGAGTTCCGTATCGAGGATTCAGCCGAATGACGATGGAACTGTAGTCGGATTGATCACACCGTTGGGATCCAGACCCGCATGGTCGACGGGCCGCGTCGAGCCCAGTCGTGATAGGCGATCAAGGGCGCGTCGACCGTCTCGCCGGTCGAGCGGTGTCGCACCGGCAGCACCACGTGACCCTCGCGCTCGACGGGCTCGCCCGCAACGATCGCGTCACCGACATCGGCTCCGAGGTCGATCGACTCGAGCGCCAGGACCTCGGGGCCGCGCTCGATCGCGACGCTGCCGCGCACGGCATCCACCATCGGATGCGGTGCAGTGGCCCTCGCGGCGATAGGCAGGTGCAGCTCGACGATGTCGCCAGCGCGGAACGCACGCGGCACCGACACCGAGTCGACGGGCGCAGGGGACTCCGCGACCTCGCCGCCGCTATGCACGCGCACCGTCGCTCCTGACGCCCACGACGGCACACGCAGCGTCAGCGTGAACTCGGCATCCTCGACGATGGTGATCCGCACGTCCCCCTCGACGGGGTAGTTCGTCGACACGTCGAAGGCCACGATCCGCCCGTCGGGCAGAACGGTCCGCACGGTCGACGGAGCGTACTGATGCACCTGCACGCCGTCGTCGTCGGCGGTGGCGACATACGCACCGAGGCTCGCGAACGTGCGTGCCACGTTCGGCGGGCAGCACGACACCTCGAACCACGGGGCCCGCAGCGATGACGAGGCACGCGGCGACGTGGCATCCGGATCCGCGGGGACCCCCGGAGTGCGCTGATGCAGCGTGTTGGCGTAGAAGAACGAGCGCCCGTCGTCGCCGGGGGAGGTCGCGACGACGTTGAAGAGCGTCCGTTCGATCAGGTCGGCGTACTGCGACTCACCGGTGGCGAGCAGCAGCCGCCACGAGAACATGATCGACCCGATGCCGGCGCAGGTCTCGGAGTAGGCGCGATCCGGCGGTAGCTCCCAGTCGTCGCCGAACGCCTCGTCCTGATGGTGCGACCCCTGGCCGCCGGTGACGTAGGTGCGGCGTTCGACCGTGCGATCCCACTGCGCGCGCAGTGCGTCGAGCAGAGACTCGTCGGCCAGCTCGGTGGCGACATCGGCCGCGGCCGACGACAGGTAGTTGGCCCGCACGGAGTGCCCGCGCAGCGCTTCGGCCTCGCGCACCGACACGTCGTCCTGGAAGTAGCTGCGCCCCCATTCGATCTCGCCCAGCGACCCATGCCCGTGCCGTTCGACGAACAACGCTGCCTGATCGATGTAGCGCTGCTCGCTGAGCGCTCGGCCGAGCTCCGCGAGACCGACCTCGACCTCGGCATGCCCGCAGATCGCGTCCCGGCCGTCGCGGCCGAACTCGCGGCAGACGAGGTCTGCGGCGCGGCGGGCGACGTCGATCAGCCCGTCGTCGGCCTCCGGCCTCGTGCGCACCCGGGCGACGGCCGCCTGGAACAGGTGTCCGAGGCAGTAGAGCTCGTGCCCCCACTGCAGCGCCGACCAGCGCTCACCCTGGCCCTCGCGACCGAACATCGTGTTGAGGTATCCGTCGGGCTCCTGCGCGGCAGCGACCCGGTCGACCACGCGGCGGAACCGCTGCTCGAGGTCGCTGTCATCGCCGGCATCCGTCCGTCCGATCTCCCACGCCAGTGCCTCGAGGTACTTGTAGATCTCGGAGTCGGCGAACTCGCGACCCCGGCGCCCCGCGGGGAGCGTGCCGGCTGCGGCGAGATCGAAGTTCGGCAGCCATCCCTCGGACTCGAGTCGCGACTCGATGTGCGTGAGCGTGGCAGTTCCGTTGACGGCCTGACGGTCGCCCCAGAATCCTCCGGTGATGCGCACCTCGTCGAGACCGAGGGGGCGCAGACGGCCGCGGCTGGGGACCACGGGAGCGGCAGGTGCAGTGGTGTCGAACATGGTCATCCCTTGAAGGCGCCGGACATGAAGCCCCGCACGTAGTGTCGTTGCAGAATCAGGAAGAGCAGGATGCAGGGGAGCGCCAGCACGACGACCCCCGCCTCGGTGGCGCCGTAGTCGACGACGCCCTGCACCTGCCCTCGGAGGTTCGCGACCGCGAGCGGCAGCGTCATGCGGTTGGTGTCGTTGATGAGGATCAGCGGGGCCATGAAGTCGTTCCACGCGGTGAGGAACGCGAACAGCCCGACGGTGACGAGTCCCGGCTTGACCGCGGGCAGCAGCACCCGCCACAGCGCGCCCCAGCTGGAGCATCCGTCGACCATCGCGGCCTCGTCCATCTCCTTCGGGATCGACTCGAACGAGATGCGCATCATGAACATCGAGAACGGCAGCTGGAACATGGTGATCACGAGCGCGACGCCGACGAGCGAGTTCTGCAGGCCGACCGCGTTGAGGATCACGTACAGCGGAATGAGCAGCGTCGCGTACGGCACCATCAGGATCGCGAGCGTCAGCAGGAACAGGGCGTTCTTGCCGGGGAACGAGAAACGCGCGAACGCGTAGCCGCCCAGCAGAGAGATGAACAGCGTGAGCGCCACGGTGAGCACCGAGACGAACAGCGAGTTGCCGAGGTACACCCAGATGCCCGCCTGGTATTCGCCGAGGGCGGCGTAGTTGCCGAATCCCCATCCGTCGGTCTGGCTGGTGCCGGCCATCGGGCTGACGGATGAGACGCCGGTCCAGATCAGCGGGTAGAGGAAGATCACCGCGAGGGCTGTGGTGAACACCCAGTACGGGATGCCGAAGACGACGCGGGCCGCCTTCGAGCGGTATCGAGGTGCGGTGGGCTGATGATTCGGGGCGACGATCGTGCGGGTCAGTGTCTGGGACATGGTTCTCAGCTCTCGGTTCAGTTCTCATCCGTGCGGCGGAACGCGCGCAGCTGGAAGACGTTGATGACGATGAGCGCGAGCAGCACGATCACCGAGAGGGCGCCGGCGATCCCCAGGCTGTTCTGCCCCTGGAAGGCGACGTTGTAGATCAGCTGCACGACGGTCATGGTGCTGTTGTCGGGGCCGCCCTTGGTGAGGATGTAGAACTGCTCGAAAGCGAGCAGCGACCCGGTCACGCACATCACCGTGGTGAGCGCGAAGGTCGGCTTGAGCAGCGGCACCGTGATGTCGCGGAACGTCTGCCACCGGTTCGCGCCGTCGATGCGGGCGGCCTCGTAGACGTCGTCCGGAATGCCCTGCAGGCCCACGAGCATCAGCAGCATGTAGAAGCCCGCATAGCGCCAGACGATCAGGAAGATCGTCGACCACAGCGCACCCTCCGGTGTGCCGAGGAACGTGATGCCCCAGGACTTCATCAGTTCGGCGAACGGGCCGGCGATAGGGGAGTAGAGCACGTAGAAGAGCAGCGAGGCGGATGCCAGGCCGAGCGCACTCGGGATCAGGAAGGCCGTACGCAGGAACCCTTTCCAGCGGGTCGACTCCTGCACGAGGAGGGCCAGGCCGAGCCCGAGCCCGATCAGGATGACGGTCGTGATGAGGGTGTACAGCAGGGTGAAGCGGATCGAATCCCAGAAGAGGCGGTGGGTGACGGCATCCGCGTAGTTCTCGGGGAAGTTGATGCCCTGATTGCCGCTCAGCAGGGGCCAGTCGGATGCCGACATCTGCACCACCAGCACGAGCGGGACGATGAAGAGCAGGGCGACGAAGATCGCGGTGGGAGCGGCGTAGAGCCAGCCCTGCACCGGCCCGCCGAACGCGGTGCGCGGTCTGCGGCGACGCAGCGGGGGTGCGGCCTGGGTCATCTCGTTCTCTTTCGGTCGGGAATGCAGGGGGGCGGGGGCGCCCCGAGTGCAGGCGTGCGGGGATACGTGGCGAGTTCGCCGACGAGGATGCGGGGCGGCGCGATTTGCGCCGCCCCGGACGCGATCACTGCGACAGGATCGCGGTGATCTCCTCGTTGTCGGCCGGCACGGAGCCGTCGCCGTTCAGCACCGCGTTGCGCACCAGCGTGAGCCACGGGCTGCCCGGAGCGTTGAACGCCTGCTGGAAGTTCAGCGCCACCGGGGTGTCGCCCTGGGCTGCGACCTCGTTGATCGTGACCAGCCGAGGGTCGGCGGCCGCGTACTCGTTGTCGGCGAGGTCACCGCGTGACACGGCGTTGCCGTCCTTGGCGAGCACCTCGACCTGAGCGTCCTCGGACATCATCCAGTTGAGGAAGTTCCAGGCCTGCGCCGCCTTCTTCGAGTCCTTCGAGATGCCGATGCCGTCGCCGCCGACGAACGTCGAGGCGCCGCCGTCCACCCCGGGGATGCCGGCGACTCCCGCGTCGAACTCGAGGGAGGGAAGCAGGGTCGCAGGGAACGGCATCACACCGACCTTGCCCTCGCTGAATGCGGCGGTCCAGGTGGGTCCGGCCTCATCGGTCGAGGAGGGGAGGATCGCGCCGGCATCCTGCAGCTCTGCCCACGTGTCGTAGACCGCCTGAGCCGAGTCGCCGTCGAGCAGGGATTCGGTGCCGTCGTCGCTCATGACCTCGTCGCCCGATGCCCAGATGGAGGGGAACCAGGTGAAGACCAGGCAGCCACCGCAGTTGAGGCCCGTCGCCGTGCCGTAGGTGTCGGGCTTGTTCAACGCCTGGACGGCCATGGCCGCCTCGGCGAACTCTTCGAGCGTGGCGGGTGCCTTCTCGGGGTCGAGGCCCGCCTCGGCGAACAGCTCCTTGTTCCAGAACAGCATCGAGAGGTCGAGGGCGAAGGGCAGCACATACTCGGCGCCGTCAACCGTTCCGGCCGACAGGTGCCCGGGGTTGATCTCGTCCTTGAAGTCGAGACCGTCGATCTGCTCGGACATGTCCTGGAACAGGCCCTGCTGCGCCCAGTTGGGCACGTAGACGATGTCGGCGGCGAAGAGGTCGGGCAGACCGTCGGATCCGGCGGCGGCGCCGACCTTCGCGACGTAGTCGTCGTTGGGGACGACTGTCAGCTCGACCTGGTTCTCGTGGCTGTCGTTGTAGGCGTCGACGAGCAGCTTGGCCTGGCGCTCGATGGGCGCGCGGGTCCACAGTGTCAGCGTGGTGCCGTCATCCGTGCCTTCGGCGGGAATGGGTTCGTTCGACGCCTCGTCGGCGGCCGGTGCGCAGGCGGCGAGGCCGCTGACGAGCAGGCCGGCCGCGATGACGGCGGCTGCTGCCCGGCGTGCGGCGTGGGTGCGGGTGGTGTTCATGGGCGGGGGCTCCTCTGGGCTCGTCCTCGAGCGGGTGCGGTGTGGCGCTTCGACAGTGCAGCGCCGGGAGTGAGATGAAGGTGGAGATCAGGTTCTTCGAAACTTACGAAAACCCTTTCGAAAAGGTATAGCGTGGTTTCGGAGGGTGCGTCAACCCTTGTTCCGATAACCTTTCAGCACGAAGGAGTGGGATGACGGACACGACTGGAGCTCGGGCTGCGACCCTCAGCGACGTCGCCGCGCGCGCCGGAGTCTCGATCTCGACGGCGTCCAAGGCGCTGAACGATCGGGGCGACGTGTCGGCCGCCACCCGCGCCAAGGTGCGCGCGATCGCCGAGGAGCTGTCCTTCACCCCCAACGCCATGGCGCGAGGACTCCTCGCCGGGCGCACCGGCACGGTCGGCCTGCTCACCAGCGACCTCGAGGGCCGCTTCATGCTGCCGATCCTCATGGGCGCGGAAGACGCTTTCGGAGCCGGCCGCATCAACGTGTTCCTCTGCGACGCCCGTGGCGACGCGATCCGCGAGCAGCATCACTTGCGCGAGCTGCTGAGCCGTCGCGTCGACGGCATCATCGTCGTCGGTCGGCAGACGGATCCGCGCCCCTCGCTCGGGCAGGAGATCCCCGTGCCCGTGGTCTACGCGTATGCCCCGTCGGATGACCCGCGCGACCTCTCATTGACTCCCGACAACTATGCCGGCGGGCGTCTCGCGATCGAGCACCTGCTCGCCTGCGGGCGTCGGCGCATCGCGCACATCTCGGGCGACCCGACCTATGCCGCGGCTCACGATCGTCTCGCCGGAGCCAGAGCAGCTCTCGGCGAGGCGGGGCTCGAACTCGTGGGCGAGCCGATGTTCTCGGAGTGGACGGAGCACTGGGGTCGCGACGCCGCGGCGATGCTGCTGCAGCGGCATCCGGACATCGACGCCGTGTTCTGCGGATCCGACCAGATCGCTCGCGGTGTGCTCGACTCCGCCCGTGATCTCGGGCGCACTGTGCCGGACGACCTCGCCGTGATCGGCTACGACAACTGGGAAGTGCTCGCGACCAACGCCCGGCCCGAGCTCACCAGCATCGACGCGAACCTGCAGCAGCTGGGGCGTCAGGCCGCGTTGCGGGTGTTCGACGCGATCGACGGCATCGACATCGGCGAGGGGGCGCACCACCTTCCGGTGCGTCTCGTGATCAGAGGGTCGACCATCGCCCGGCGCTGACGCTCACCCTGTCGTTGTCAGGTCAGGCGTGGTCGCGCCAGGAGTGCTGTGGGTCGAACCCCAGGATGCGGCGGGCCTTGTCGATCGACAGCAGCGTCTCGTTCGGTCCGAACTCGCGGGCGACCGGCACATCGGGGAAGACCTCGCCGAGCAGCTCGGCGTTCGGCCGCGACATGACCGTGTCGGCCGCCGCGATGATGAAGTTGTCGAACCCGGGTGCCGCCACCTCGAGCGCACGCTCCACCGCCTGCGCACCGTCGCGGGCGTCGATGTACCCCCACAGGTTCCACTTGCGGCGCAGAGCGTCGGCGTCGAAGTCGGGGAACTCGGCGTAATCCTCGGGGTTCATCACGTTCGAGAACCGCAGCGCCGTGATCGACAGGTCGGGGTGCCAGCGCACGAGCTCCCTCGCCAGCTGCTCCTCCAGCGTCTTGACCAGCGAGTAGACCGATTCGGGGCGCGCCGGGTAGTCCTCGTCGACCGGCACGTAGGGCGGCGGCACATCGAACGGCAGGCCGAGGACGGTCTCGCTCGACGCGTACACGATGCGTCGGATGCCGAGTCGCACGGCCGCCCAGAAGACGTTGAACGTCGCGGGCATGTTGTTATGGAAGGTCGCCACGTCGCTGCGGATGCCGGGGGCGGGGATCGCACCGAGATGCACGACGGCGTCGATGCCCTCGTGTCGGTCGCCGACCGCGGTGAAAGCATCCACGACCTGGCCGTAATCCGTCAGGTCGACCTGCACGAAATCGGGGCCGCGAGTGCCCGCGACATCCATGCCGATGACCTCGTATCCGTGGGCGCGGAGCTCCCGCGCGACGACGCTGCCGAGCTTGCCCGATGATCCGGTGAGTGCGATGCGCATGTCACCAGAGTGGCACGAAGGCGAGGCGCCGGGGCCGCTCGGCATACACTCGTCGGCGTGAGTGACACGAGCAGCGAGCCCCGCCGCACCGTCGGCGTGCGCGACGTCGCCGTGCGCGCGGGGGTGTCACGCCAGACGGTGTCGCGTGTGCTGAACGACCACCCCGAGGTCGCTACCGAGACCCGCGAACGGGTGCTCGCCGCGATGTCCGAGCTCGGCTACCGCATGAACAACGCCGCCCGTGCGCTGGGCACCCGGCGCTCCCGCACCCTCGGCGTGCTGGCCACCGACGCGCTGCACTACGGCCCTTCTCGCAGCATCGCCGCACTCGAGGCGTCGGCCCGCGAGGTCGGCTATTGGCTGAGCGCCGCCTTCGCGGATGCCGGAGATGCCGACGCGGTCATCGCCGCGGTCGACCACCTCGTGATGCAGGGAGTCGAGGGCATCGTCGTCGTCGCTCCGCACGCCCACACCCTCGACGCGCTCGACGAGGTGCGCATCGGCGTTCCCGTCGTGACCCTCCATGCAGCCGACCGGGGTGCGCGTGGCCTCTCGGTCGACCAGGCCGCCGGAGCCAGGCTCGCCGTCTCAGCGCTCGCCGATGCCGGACACACGCGCATCGCGCACCTCGCCGGACCCGCCGACTGGCTCGAAGCCGAGTCGCGCGCCGAGGGATTCGCTGCTGAGCTCGCCGCACGAGGGCTCGCCGCAGGGCCCGTCTTCGAGGGCGACTGGACCGCCGGATCGGGCTATGCAGCGGCTGGCGCCGTGCGGGACTCGGGTGTGACGGCGGTCTTCGCGGCGAACGACCAGATGGCACTCGGGCTGCTCGGCGGCCTGCAGGAAGTCGGGCTCTCGGTGCCCGGCGACATCAGCGTGGTCGGTTTCGACGACACTCCGGACGCCGCGTACTACTGGCCGAAGCTCACGACCGTGCGACAGGACTTCTCGGAGCTGGCGCGTCGTGCAGTGGCGGCGGTGCTGGCGGGCAGCGCCGGAGCCGCGGCATCCGACCTCGCGCCGGTGGCGCCCGTGCTGGTGACCCGGGACTCGGTGGCGCCGCCGCGCTGAACGGCGCCAGGGTGTGTGCCGGCACGCTGCGGGGTCAGTTCTGCATCCGCGGCGCGGTGCGGTGCGGGGTCAGTTCTGCATGTGCGGCGTGGTGCGGGGTCAGTTCTGCACGTGAACACGCCGTATCCGATGCGAAAGTGACCCCGCACGAGACGGGAGATGCGAAAGTGGCCCCGCGCACGGCGGCGCCGAGCGGGCGCCGGCGTCTTGACGGTCCGCCGACCTCCGTGACACACTTCTGTGACCGGTCACAGTGACCACCGCCGACCCTGAGGTATCCGTGAGCAACGAAGCCCCCGCTTTCTCTGACGAGAACGTCTTCTCCGCTGAGATCGACGCATCCATCCAGGCCGTCCGTGAGGACGTCTCCCGTCTGCACAGCGAGCTCGTCCGCTACGGACTCATCGTCTGGACCGGCGGCAACGTCTCGGGCCGCGTGCCCGGCGCCGACCTGTTCGTGATCAAGCCGTCGGGTGTGAGCTACGACGACCTCACGCCCGAGAACATGATCCTGTGCGACCTCGATGGCGCCGTGATCCCCGGCACCCCCGGCAGCGACCGCTCGCCCTCGAGTGACACCGCGGCCCATGCCTACGTCTACCGCCACATGCCCGAGGTCGGCGGAGTCGTGCACACGCACTCGACGTTCGCCGTCGCGTGGGCCGCCCGCGGGGAGGAGATCCCCTGCGTCATCACGGCCATGGCCGACGAGTTCGGCGGTCCGATCCCGGTCGGTCCCTTTGCGATCATCGGTGACGACTCGATCGGCCGCGGCATCGTGCAGACCCTCACCGGCCACCGCAGCCGCGCGGTGCTGATGCAGAACCACGGCCCCTTCACCATCGGGGTGGACGCGAAGGATGCCGTCAAGGCCGCCGTCATGGTCGAAGACGTGGCCCGCACCGTGCACTACGCCCGTGAGGCCGGACCGCTGATCCCGATTCCGCAGGAGGCGATCGACAGCCTCTTCACCCGCTACCAGAACGTCTACGGACAGAACTCGGACGCCCGACGATGAGCGACACGACCCCCACCCCGAGCGACGAGGCGACCACCGCGCGCGACGACATCGCCGCCGGCCGCACGAGCCTCGGCATCGAGCTCGGTTCCACCCGCATCAAGGCGTGCCTGATCGGATCCGACGCCACCGAGGTGCTCGCCACCGGCTCGTTCGCCTGGGAGAACCGGCTCGAAGACGGCCTCTGGACCTACGCGATCGGCGAGGTCTGGAACGGACTGCAGGCGGCATACGCCGGTCTCGTCGCGGACGCGCACGAGCGTCACCGCGTGCGCCCCGAGACGTTCGGCGCCATCGGCATCTCGGCCATGATGCACGGGTATCTCGCGTTCGACGCGCAGGGCGAGCTGCTCACGCCGTTCCGCACGTGGCGCAACACCAACACGGGGGCTGCGGCGGCCGAGCTGACCGATCTGCTCGGGGTGAACATCCCGTTGCGGTGGTCGATCGCCCACCTGCACCAGGCGGTGCTCGACGGCGAGGAGCATGTGCCGCAGCTCGACTTCGTCACCACTCTCGCGGGCTACGTGCACACGCGCCTGACCGGCGAGCGTGTGCTCGGTGTCGGCGACGCATCCGGCATGTTCCCGATCGACTCCGCGACCCGCGACTACGACGAGCGGATGCTGCAGGCCTACGACGTCCTCGCCGCAGACCGCCTTCCCGCGAGCGCACGAGACCTGCTCCCGACCGTCCTCCCCGCCGGCTCTGCGGCAGGAACGCTCACGGCCGAGGGTGCGGCGCTCCTCGATCCGACCGGTGCGCTGAAGCCCGACATCCCGCTCTGCGCGCCCGAGGGTGACGCAGGCACCGGCATGGTCGCGACGAACTCGGTGTCGCCGCGCACGGGCAACGTCTCTGCGGGCACGAGCATCTTCGCGATGGTCGTGCTCGAGCATCCGCTGGCCGAGGTGCATCACGAGCTCGACCTCGTGACCACCCCCGCCGGTGACGCCGTCGCCATGGTGCATTGCAACAACGGCGCGAGCGAGCTGGCCGCCTGGGCCGGGCTCTTCACCCGGTTCTCGGCCGCCGCCGGACAGCCGGTGAGTGATGACGCCGTCTTCGACACGCTCTTCCGCGAGGCTCTCGATGGAGAAGCGGATGCCGGGGGCCTGCTGGCCTACAACCACCTCGCCGGCGAGCCGATCGCCGGTCTCACCGAGGGGCGACCGCTGTTCGTGCGCACGCCCGACAGCGCCTTCACGCTGGCGAACTTCATGCGCTCGCAGCTCTACGGCGTGTTCGGCACGCTCGCACTGGGGATGCAGGTGCTCGCCGCCGAGGGCGTCGAGCTCGACCGCATGTTCGCGCACGGTGGCATGTTCCGCACCGCCGGGGTCGCGCAGCGATTCCTCGCTGGCGCCCTCGGCGCTCCGGTCGCGGTCGGCGAACTCGCCTCGGAAGGCGGCGCGTGGGGCATCGCGGTGCTCGCGTCGTACCTCGCCCACGCCGAGTCGGCGTCGCTGGGGGAGTATCTCGAGCGCGACGTCTTCGCCTCGGCATCGCTCGTGGTCGCCGACCCCGACCCCGCCGACGTCGCCGGCTTCACCACGTACCTCGACCGCTACCGCGCGGGCCTCGCCATCGAAGCCGCCGCCGTCGACTCCCTCTGATCTCTCCCCGCCACACCGAAGGACAACTCATGCCCCGCACCCCGCTCTCCACCTCGCTCGACGGCTACGAGGTCTGGTTCCTCACCGGCAGCCAGCACCTCTATGGCCCCGAGACGCTCGCGCAGGTCGCCGAGCAGTCGCAGGAGATCGCCCGCATCCTCGACGAGGCCGGCGAGGTTCCGGTCACCATCGTCTGGAAGCCGGTGCTGACGGATGCCGCCGCCATCAAGCGCACGGCGCTCGAGGCCAACGCCGACGACAGGGTCATCGGTCTGATCGCGTGGATGCACACGTTCAGCCCCGCGAAGATGTGGATCGCCGGTCTCGACGCGCTGCAGAAGCCGCTCGCCCACCTGCACACGCAGGCGAACGTCGAACTGCCGTGGGCCGACATCGACTTCGACTTCATGAACCTAAACCAGGCCGCGCACGGCGACCGCGAGTTCGGCTACATCCAGACCCGTCTCGGCGTGCCCCGCAAGACCGTCGTCGGCCACGCGAGCGACCCGCGGGTGCGCCAGGAGATCGCGACCTGGCAGCGGGCGGCGGCCGGCCTCGCGGCATCCCGTTCGCTCAAGCTCGCCCGCTTCGGCGACAACATGCGCTTCGTCGCCGTCACCGAGGGCGACAAGACCGAGGCCGAGTTGCGCTTCGGCGTGCAGGTCAACACCTGGGGTGTGAACGACTTGGCGGATGCCGTCGCCGCGGCATCCGACTCCGAGATCGACGCCCTCGTGGCCGAGTACGAAGAGCTGTACGAGGTCGTGCCGGAGCTCCGTCGCGGTGGCGACCGTCACCAGTCGCTGCGTGACGGGGCCGCGATCGAGATCGGTCTGCGGACGTTCCTCGAGGAGGGCGGTTTCGGCGCCTTCACCACCTCGTTCGAAGACCTCGGCGCGCTGAAGCAGCTGCCTGGCCTCGCGGTGCAGCGTCTGATGGCCGAGGGCTACGGCTTCGGCGCCGAGGGCGACTGGAAGACCGCGATCCTCGTGCGCGTCGCCAACGTCATGGGCGCGGGCCTGCCCGGCGGTGCGAGCCTCATGGAGGACTACACCTACGACATGACTCCCGGCGACGAGCTGATCCTCGGGGCGCACATGCTCGAGGTCTCACCCTCGCTCACCACCGCGAAGCCGACCCTCGAGATCCACCCGCTGGGCATCGGCGGCAAGGACGACCCGGTGCGCCTGGTCTTCACCGCCGACCCCGGTCCTGCGATCGTCGTCGCCCTCAGCGACATGCGCGACCGGTTCCGCCTCACCGCGAACGTCGTCGAGAACGTGCCGCCGCGTCAGTCGCTGCCGAAGCTCCCGGTCGGCCGCGCCGTGTGGAAGCCGCAGCCCGACTTCAACACCTCGGCCGCCGCCTGGCTGACCGCGGGTGCTGCGCACCACACGGTGATGTCGACCGCCGTCGGGCTCGAGGCCTTCCGCGACTTCGCCGAGATGGCCGAGGTCGAGCTGCTCGTGATCGACGATGCGACCACGCTGCCCGAGTTCCAGAAGCAGGTCCGCTGGAACCAGGCGTACTACCGACTCGCGCAGGGGCTGTGATGACCGACGTCTCGTCGGCCACCGTCGATCTCGCGACCGCGGCGCGTGCGCGCTCCGGCCGACAGCTGCGCATCACCGGTCACGGCTATGAGGCGGTCATCGCGAGCGTCGGCGCATCGCTGCGCATGCTGACCTTCGACGGGCGCGACCTGGTCGTGCCGTTCGAGGCCGACGAGGTGCGGCCCGGATACCGCGGCACCACCCTGGCGCCGTGGCCCAACCGCATCGTCGACGGTCGCTACACATTCGGTGGCGCCGAGCATCAGCTGGCACTCACCGAGCCCGCCCGTGGCCAGGCGCTGCACGGCCTGCTCTCGTGGGCCGAGTTCGAGGATCGCCTCGTGCTCGACGACCGGGTCGTGCTCGCGGCCGTGATCGAGCCGCAGACGGGGTACCCGTTCCGCGTCGAGGTCGAGACCGAGTACCGCATCGACTCCGACGGACTGCATCAGACCGTCACGGCGCACAACCTCGAGGCGGATGCTGCGCCCTGGGGCACCGGCCCGCATCCGTATCTCGTCGCCGGCCCCGACGGCCGCGTGGACGACTGGACGCTCACCCTGCCGGCATCCGAGGTGCTGACCGTGACCGACGACCGGTTGAGCCCGGTGGCTCTCGAGGGGCTGGCCGAGCATCCGCAGTGGGACTTCCGCGCTGCGCGCCCGATCGGCGACGTGTTCATCGACCACGCCTTCACGGGGCTCGCCCGCGAGGGCGGTGTCGCCGAGGTGCGGCTGGTGACGGATGCCGGCACCGGCGTCGCGATGACGTTCGACGAGCGCTGCCCGTGGGTGCAGGTGCACACGGCCGACAACCCCGAAATCGACGCGATCCACCGCATCGGGCTCGCGGTCGAGCCCATGACCTGCCCGCCCGACGCGTTCAACTCCGGGACCGACCTTGTCGTGCTCGAACCGGGCGCGACGCACGCGGCATCCTGGAGTATCGCCGCCGTCTGAGTCTTGGCGGCCGGCCTGAGTCGCTCGCGGCACGGTCGTGGCGCCGATGCGGGGCCAGTTGCGCACCCGGGATCCTGTGCGGGGCCAGCTCGGCATCCGGGACCCGATGCGGGGCCAGTTTCGCATCCGGGACCCGATGTGGGGTCAGTTCGGCATCCGAATGGGGCGTTTCCGGTGCGCAACTGGCCCCGCACGCGTGCTGTCGTGCGAGAGCGGGCGGATGCTGTCGCGAGCGGGGCCGATAGTGCATCCGCTCCCCGATGCGGGGTCAGTTCGGCATCCGGCATCCGGGGTCGTATGCGGGGTCAGTTTCGCACCCGGGATCCTGTGCGGGGCCAGTTCGGCATCCGAATGGGGCGTTTCCGGTGCGCAACTGGCCCCGCACGCGTGCTGCCGTGCGAGAGCGGGCGGATGCTGTCGCGGGCGGGGTCGATAGTGCATCCGCTCCCCGATGCGGGGTCAGTTCGGCATCCGGGGTCGGATGCGGGGTCAGTTCGGCACCGGGGATCGGATGCGGGGCCAGTTCGGCACCGGGGATCGGATGCGGGGCCAGTTTCGCCCCCGGGATCCTGTGCGGGGCCAGTTCGGCATCCGAATGGGGCGTTTCCGGTGCGCAACTGACCCCGCACGCGTGGAGGAGAGAGCGGGTGCGGGTGCCGGACGGCGCGGGTGCGGACCGCGCCCCTCCGATCAGGCCAGAGCAGCGAGCAGAGCGCGGGCCGCGGATGCCGAGGACTGCGGGTTCTGGCCGGTGATGAGCAGCCCGTCGACGATCGTGTGATCGCTCCACGGGTCCGTGACCTCGACGTCGGCACCGAAGTCGCGCAGCGAGGTCTCGAGGAGGAATGGCGCGCGGTCCGCGAGGCCTCCGAGGCGCTCCTCCTCGTCGGAGAAGCCGGTGATGCGCCGTCCGGCGACCAGCGAGTTGCCGGCGGCATCGCGGACGGGCAACAGAGCCGCGAGCCCGTGGCACACCGCGGCGAGCGGGCGTCCCGCGGCGACGGTCGCCGAGATGAGTGCCGCCGAATCGGCGTCCACTGCGAGATCCTGCATGGGGCCGTGGCCGCCGGGGTAGTAGACCGCCGCGTAGTCGGCGCCGTCGACGTCGGCGAGTACCAGAGGAGAGCTGAGCCCGGGAATCTGCGCGAGCGCCGCGGCATCGCCCTCGCCGAGGCTCGACGCGTCGGCGACCGGCTCGACACCGCCCGGGGTCGCGAAGACGACCTCGTGCCCTGCGGCGGTGAGTAGACGATAGGGGGCGAGCAGCTCTTCGGCCCAGTAGCCGGTGGGGTGCTCTGTGCCGTCGGAAAGGGTCCAGGTGCGGGCGCCGGTGACGACGAAGAGGACGGATGACATGAATGCTCCCAATGATCGGACGGCGGATGCCGTGCGGATGCGATATCCAGGACAACGGCAGGCTGTGATGAGGTCTTCCGATACATTGCCGATATGAGCAATCGGAATCTCGATGGGCTGCAGGACCTCGCCCTGTGGCGGACCTTCCTCGTCGCGCACCGGTCGGGCTCCGTGTCGGGGGCGGCGCGCACTCTCGGACTCGCACAGTCGTCGGTGACCGCTCAGCTGCAGTCGCTTGAGACCACCGTCGGTGAGCCGCTGTTCGTGCGCCATGCTCGCGGCATCCGGCCCACGCCTCGCGCGGATGAGCTCGCCGCGCGGCTCGCCGGCCCGTTCGACGCGTTGGTGGATGCTCTCGGCTCTCACGCGGCGGTCGAACCGCCGGTCGTGCGCCTCGGCGGTGCGGGGGAGTTCCTGGCCAGCATCGCGGCTCCCGCTCTCGCAAGTGCGGTCGCCGCCGGGCTGCCGCTCTCGGTCACGACCGGTCTGGCCGATGATCTGCTCGACCAGCTCAGGGTCGGCAGCCTCGACCTCGTGGTCTCGGCAGTGCGTCCTCGAGGGCGCACACTGCCCAGCATGCCGCTCTTCGATGAGGAGTTCGCGCTCGTGGCCTCTCCGTCGCGAGGCATCGAACCGTCGCCGACTCTCACCCCGAACGCGCTCGATCAGGTGCCGCTGCTGGCGTACGGCCGGGATGTGCCGATCGTGCGACGGTACTGGCGGCATGTGTTCGGCATCCGTCTCGACCGGGAACCGGGTCTCGTCTTCCCCGACCTGCGGGCGCTCGCTGCCGCTGCGGTGGCTGGTGCCGGCGTCACGGCCCTGCCGACCTATCTGATCGCCGACGAACTCGCCGATGGGAGGCTCGTCGACCTGCGACCGACCGAGGATCCGCCGATCAACACCCTGCACCTCGTGCGGCGGCCGGGGCCATTGTCCGACGGCGTCGCGGTCGTCGAGCGTGCGCTGCGCGTCGCCGTCGCCGACCTCTGATCGGTGGGGCGGGGCGGGGGCGGGGTCAGGTGCGCATCGGGACTCCGGTGCGGGGCCACTTTCGCATCCGGAAGCCGGTGCGGGGCCACTTTCGCATCGGGATCCCGCGATTCAGGTGCGGTATTGACCCCGCACAGATGCACTGCCGCGGCCTCACAGATGTGCAGCGGCTCGCGCGGCGGACGCACGCGACGGACGCGACGGACGGACGGATGCCGCACCGCACGGACGCACGCGACGGACGGATGCTGCACCTCACGGTCGCACGCGACCCACGCACGCACGCGACGGACGGATGCGACGGACGGATGCCGCGACTCACGGGACTCACGCCCCTCACGCACGCCCCTCACGCACTTACACGCCAGGCGAGGCAGTCCCGATGCGGCAGAGCCGGCGTCTCAGCGGTTGAGCCAGTGGCGCAGCGTGCGAGTGACCCACGGCAGTACCCAATAGGTCATGATCGGCGTCAGCACGACCGTCGTGGCGAGCACCCGCAGCCAGATCGGCAGCTCGTTCCAGCCGGGGATCGGGCTCATCGCATAGGTGAACGCGAGGTTGAGGGGGAAGAAGCCGAGCCAGATCGATACGGCCTGCTTCCACCGCGGGGGAGTGCTGACCATCGCGACGGTGGTCATCGAGCCGTCGGCCCGGGGGAGGGTGATGGTGTCGGTGGTCGGCTCGTCGAACCAGCCCTCTATGCCGCTCCGGCGCCGCACGC
Source organism: Microbacterium sp. AC035 (assembly GCF_979258485.1). Classification (NCBI taxonomy): domain Bacteria; kingdom Bacillati; phylum Actinomycetota; class Actinomycetes; order Micrococcales; family Microbacteriaceae; genus Microbacterium; species Microbacterium sp. AC035. The sequence continues at coordinate 2,355,218 of NZ_OZ409858.1, read as the reverse complement.
GCTCGCTCCGCACGAACTGCTCGCCGGTCGACTTCCACCACTCGCGCTCGCCGGACTGCTCCCAGGCGACGAGCGACTTCTCGTCGGAGAACCGGTAGAGCATGTGCCAGACGTGCGAGTCCTCGCCGTCGCGCACCCATCCGGATCCGAGGAACCCCGGATACCGATGGGCGAGATTCACGCCGGTCTGCACCCAGGCGGTGGCCTCGGCCACATGCTCGGGGTCGAGTTCGCGGCGGATGGAGACGGTGATGGGTTCACTGGACATGGGGGGCCTCGGATACTGCGGCCGCCCGGATCACGGGCGCCTCGACGGTGGGGGATGCGCCAGGGTGCGGGCGCACCAACGATTGTATTTCGGATGCCGGGGGTGGCCGCCGTGTTTCGCCGCGCGCGAAGACGGCATCCCGAGGTTCTGACGGCACGCGAGGCCGGATGCGTGAGGCCGGATGTTGGGTGCGTCGGAAGGCCCAATGCGCACGCGAGGCCGGATGCCGGATGTTGGGTGCGTCGGAAGGCCCAATGCGCCTGCGGGTGCCGGAGGCCGGATGTTGGGTGCGTCGGAAGCCGAATGCGCCTGCGGATGCCGGATGCCGGATGCCGGATGCCGGATGCCGGAGGGCCGAACGCCGGGCCGGGTGCGTCGGAAGGCTGAATGCGCCTGCGAAGGCCGGATGCCGGGAATTCGGCCGTCGCGGGCGCGCATGGCCGAGGCTGGTGCAGGGCAGCGAAGCGGCATCCGCCCCTCACCCCGCGACAGGACGAGAATAGGAGGCATGAGCACGCGCAGCGAAGCCGTCCTGATCGATGTCGTCCGCACCCCCGTAGGCCGGGGCAAGCCGGGCGGTGCCCTGTCGGGTGTGCATCCCGTGGATCTCGCGGCGGGCGCGCTCGCCGCGATCCTCGAGCGCAGCGGCCTCGAATCGCGGCAGATCGACGACGTGCTGCTCGGCTGCGTGAGTCAGGTGGGCGATCAGTCGTCGAACATCGCCCGACAGGCCGTGCTCGCCGCGGGCTTCGACGAGTCGATCCCCGCCACGACGATCGACCGCCAGTGCGGGTCGAGTCAGCAGGCGGTGCATTTCGCCGCGCAGGGGATCATCGCCGGGGCGTACGACGCGGTCATCGTCGGCGGTGTCGAGTCGATGAGCCGTGTGCCGCTCGGGTCGTCCGCAGTCGGCGGAAGCCCGATGTCGCCCCGGCTGCGGGAGCGATACCCCGAGGGGCTCGTCAACCAGGGCGTCTCGGCCGAGCTCATCGCCCAGCACTGGAACCTCGACCGTGCCGCACTCGACGCCTACGCGGCAGAATCGCACCGACGCGCGGCTGCGGCCTGGGCTGACGGCTTCTTCGACCGCACGATCATTCCGGTCTCAGAGGCGCCGGATGCCGTGGCCGACGAGACCGTCCGCGCCGGCACGACGGCCGAGGGGCTCGCGGGGCTGAACCCGGCCTTCCGCACGGACGCACTCGCCGCCCGCTTCCCCGAGGTCGACTGGCGCATCACGCCAGGCAATTCCTCACCGCTCACCGACGGCGCCTCGGCCGCGCTGCTGATGAGCGCCGAGCGCGCCGCGGCGCTGGGGCTCACGCCGCGGGCGAGGTTCCATGCCTTCACGGTGGTCGGAGACGACCCGCTGATGATGCTCACCGGGCCGATTCCCGCCACCCGGCGAATTCTCGAGCGCACTGGCCTCACGATCGACGACCTCGACGCCTACGAGGTCAATGAGGCCTTCGCGTCGGTGCCGCTCGCGTGGGCCGCCGAGCTCGGGGCGGATGCCGCCAAGCTCAACCCCAGAGGAGGGGCGATCGCTCTCGGGCACGCACTCGGCTCGTCGGGCACCCGTCTGCTCGGCACCCTCATCGACCAGCTCGACGCGGTGGAAGGGCGATTCGGACTGCAGACCATGTGCGAGGGCGGCGGCATGGCGAACGCCACGATCATCGAGCGGCTGTAGCCCCGGCATCCGGGCATCCGGCCCGTTGCGCGGTCGCGTTCGGCCCAGCGTCCGGCGCCGCGTCGGCCACCCGCGCCTGCGTCGGCCGTCTGCGCGGAATCGGGCCGAAGCTGGCGCGTTCGGCCGACCGAGGGCACACCCCACAAGACAGAGAAGACCCCCGCCGACCCGATTCGGCGGGGGTCTCTTCGGGAGCAGACGCTCACCGTATGCGCGGATGACGTGACTACCCGATCCGGTCTGAGTCTGTGTCCGCGCATGTGCAGTTGTAGTCGGCGAAGGTGTCCGGGCGGTGAACGCGGCGAGAATTCCGCAGCCTTGAGGACTCGCCACTCTGGAAGCGCTTGCGACTTTCGGCCAACAGCGTTGTGCACACCCCTGACTTTTCGCTAAAGCACTACTGCAAGCGCTTGCAGGTCGCTACGACGCCCTGCTAGCTTCACTCGCAAGCCTTCGGACACGTCGTCGTGTCCGCCCGCCACCCAGGGAGCATCACTTGTTCAAGCCGGCTCGGTCGAAGACGACCGCCTCACGTCCGCTCGCCCTTCTCGCCGCCACCGCGCTCGTCGTCTCGGGGTTCGGCGCGGCCGGCGCCCTCGGCGGCTCACCCGCCTCCGCCGCCGATAGGACCGTGGCCCTCGTGGGCTCGCTGCAGTCCGAGCTCGGCTGCGCTGCCGACTGGGCCCCCGACTGCGCCGAGACCGAGCTCGAGCCCACGGGCGCCGAGGGCATCTACTCCGCCGAGTTCGAGGTCCCCGCCGGCACCTGGCAGTACAAGGTCGCCGTGAACGACGGCTGGGACGAGGCGTATGGCCTCGACGGCGGCGCCGACGACATCCCCCTCACGATCGCAGGCCCCACGACCCTCCGCTTCACCTTCGACGACACGCTCAAGCGAGTGGGGCTCGAGGCGACCGACCTGCGCGGCGGCTACAGCTCAGACGACGACGCGCTGATCAAGAGCCCGGCGCGCCAGGCCGGGGCCGGCGAGCAGTTCTACTTCGTGATGACGGATCGCTTCGCGAACGGCGACACCTCGAACGACACGGGCGGCCTCGAGGGCGACCGGCTCACGACCGGGTTCGACCCCACGGACAAGGGCTTCTACCAGGGCGGCGACATCGCGGGCATCCGTGACAACCTCGACTACATCGAGGGGCTGGGCACATCGGCGATCTGGCTGACACCGAGCTTCGCCAACAAGCCGGTGCAGGGCGAGGGGGCGAACGCCTCGGCCGGGTACCACGGCTACTGGATCACCGACTTCACGCGCATCGACCCGCACCTCGGCACCAATGAGGAGCTGCAGGCGCTGATCGCCGACGCGCATGCCCGCGGCATCAAGGTGTACTTCGACATCATCACGAACCACACCGCCGACGTGATCGACTACACCGAGGGCCAGTACTCCTACATCGACCAGGCGACGAGCCCCTACACCGATGCCGCGGGCACGGCGTTCGATCCGGCCGACCACGCGGGCACCGACGGCTTCCCCGAGCTCGACCCGGCGACGAGCTTCCCCTACACGCCGGTGGTCGCCGACAGCGAAGCCGACGTCAAGGTGCCGGCCTGGCTGAACGACCCGACGCTGTACCACAACCGCGGAGACTCGACCTGGTCGGGGGAGTCGGTCACATACGGCGACTTCAGCGGGCTCGACGACCTGATGACCGAGCACCCGACGGTGGTCAACGGCTTCGTCGAGGTCTACGACAAGTGGATCGACCTCGGCATCGACGGCTTCCGCATCGACACCGTGAAGCACGTGAACTTCGAGTTCTGGGAGAAGTGGACCGCCGACGTCCTCGACTACGCGCATGAGCAGGGCAACGAGGACTTCTTCATGTTCGGCGAGGTCTATGACGCCGACCCGGTGAAGCTCGCCCCCTACGTGCGCGACACCGACATGAACTCGATCCTCGACTTCACCTTCCAGTCGTCCGCCGTCAGCTATGCGTCGGGCAACTCGGCCAAGGGCCTGCAGTCCCTGTTCGCGGGCGACGACCGCTACACGACCCCCGATTCGTCGGCCACGGCGCTGCCCACCTTCCTCGGCAACCACGACATGGGCAGGGTCGGGTCCTTCCTGCAGTCGACGGATGCTCCGCTGGCGCGCGACGAGCTGGCGCATGAGCTCATGTTCCTCACCCGCGGTCAGCCGGTCGTCTACTACGGCGACGAGCAGGGCTTCACCGGTCCCGGCGGCGACAAGGACGCCCGGCAGTCGCTCTTCGCCACGCAGGTCGCCGAGTACGCGAACCAGAACCTCATCACCGGCGAGCAGGCCGGCTCCGTCGACCGCTTCGCGACGGATGCCGCGCTCTACGAGCACATCGCCGCGCTGTCCGAGCTCCGTGAGTCGAACCCTGCTCTCGGCGAGGGCGCACAGATCGAGCGCTACGCGGCGTCCGGCGCCGGTGTCTACGCCTTCTCGCGGGTCGATGCCGACGACAAGGTCGAGTACCTGGTCGCGGTGAACAACGCTGCGACCGCGCAGACCGTCGACCTCGCGACGTTGACCGCGGATGCCTCCTACGAGGTGCTCTACGGCGATGCCGCTCCGCTCATCACGGATGCCGGTGCCGCCGCCTCGATCACGGTGCCCGCGCTGTCGGCTGTGGTCTGGAAGGCCGACTCCACCGTCACGGCGCCGACCGAGGCGGCGTCCGTCTCGGTGTCCGCGCCGACCGCCGGAGCCGGAGTCACCGGACAGTCCGCGGTGCAGGCCGACATCGCCGACCAGTGGGCGCAGACCAGCTTCGCCTGGCGCGTCGTCGGCTCTGACGAGTGGCAGGCGCTCGGCACGGCGGAGGACACGGATCCGCGCGTCTTCCACGACATCCGCGATCTCGCGAACGGCACGCTCCTCGAGTATCGGGCGGTGACGACGGATGCCGCCGGCAATCACGCCGCCGCCTCGACCTACGCGTCGGTCGGCAACGCCGTGACGCTGGAGGCAGGCGAGGAGCCGGAGTCGCCGATCGACATGGTGACTGTGCCCGGCAGCCTCAACTCCGAGATGGGGTGCGCGGGCGACTGGGACCCGGCATGCGAGAAGGCCAAGCTGACCCTGCGCCCCGACGGAGTCTGGGCCGGCACGTTCGATCTGCCGGCCGGCGACTATGAGTACAAGGCCGCGGTGAACGGCAGCTGGGCGATCAACTACGGAGCGAACGGCGTTCCGGACGGCGCGAACGTCACGCTCACCCACGCGGGCGGGCCGATCACCTTCTACTTCGACCCGCGCACGAACGTCGTGCAGTCCACGGCCGACGGCCCCATCGTGACGCTGCCCGGCTCACTGCAGGACGAGCTCGGCTGCGCCGCCGACTGGTCGCCAGACTGCCTCGGCACCCTGATGGCCGACGGGGACCGTGACGGCGTCTACGAGTTCTCGACCGCGGATCTGCCGACCGGCGCCTATGAGCTCAAAGTCGCGCACGGTCTGAGCTGGGCCGAGAACTACGGCGCCGACGGAGTGCCGGGCGGCGCGAACATCTCGTTCAGCGCCACCGAGGGCACGGTGACGGCGTTCCGCTACACGCTGGCGACGCACGTCCTCGAGGTCGGCAGTGACACCCCGCAGCTCCCCGGCACGGGGGAGCAGCGCGCGCACTGGGTCGATGCCGAGACGATCGCGTGGCCGGCGACCCTCGGGACCGTCGACCAGGCGGCCTATCAGCTGTACTCCTCCGCAGACGCCTCGCTCGCCGTGGCCGACGGCGAGGTCGCAGGAGCAGAGCCGGTGGCGCTCGAAGTGATCGAGGGCGGCCTGACCGACGAGCAGCTCGCCCGATTCCCGGCGCTCGACGGCTACCTCGCACTGCGAGTGACGGATGCCGATGCTGCGGCGCTGCTGCGCACGCAGCTCGCGGTCGCCCAGCGCGACGCCGCGAGCACGCTCACGGCGTTCACCGGCGTGCAGATCGCGGGAGTCCTCGACGACCTCTATGCCGCCGCGCTCGACGATGTCGACCTCGGCGTGACGTTCTCGGGCAAGAAGCCGACGTTCCGGCTGTGGGCGCCGACCGCGCAGAGCGCGACGCTGCTCACCTGGAACGACGGTGCCGAGGGTGAGCCCGTGCGCCATGAGGCGACGTGGGATGCCGCATCCGGTGTCTGGTCGGTCACGGGCAAGAAGGACCTCAAGGGCGACGAATACCTCTGGGAGGTCGTCGTCTACGCCCCGACCACCGGCGCGATCGAGACCAACCGGGTCACCGACCCGTACTCGACTGCCCTCACGCTGAACTCGCAGCGTTCGGTCGCCGTCGATCTCGATGACAAGGCCTGGCAGCCGAAGCAGTGGCAGAAGGCCGAGTCGCCGGTCGTCGAGCGCGCGGTCGACCGCGCGATCTACGAGCTGCACATCCGGGACTTCTCGATCAGCGACGAGACGGTTCCGGCCGCGGAGCGCGGCACCTACCTGGCCTTCACCCGCGACAGCGCGGGCACCGACCAGCTGAAGCAGCTCGCGGATGCCGGCATCAACACCGTGCACCTGCTGCCCTCGTTCGACATCGCGTCCATCGAGGAAGACAGAGCGGCGCAGGCGGTGCCCGACTGCGACCTCGCCTCGTTCGGCCCTGCCGACTCGGCGCAGCAGGCCTGCATCCAGGCCGTCGCCGATGCCGACGCGTTCAACTGGGGCTATGACCCGTATCATTTCTCGACCCCCGAGGGCTCGTACGCGGTGAACGCCGAGGGCGGCGCACGGGTGAGCGAGTTCCGCTCGATGGTCGGTGCGCTGCACGACATGGACCTGCAGGTCGTGCTCGACGAGGTGTTCAACCACACCGCGGCATCCGGTCAGGCCGAGAAGTCCGTGCTCGACCAGGTGGTGCCGGGCTACTACCACCGGCTCAATGCGGCAGGCGGCGTCGAGACCTCGACGTGCTGCCAGAACGTCGCGACCGAGCACCTCGCCGCGCAGAAGCTGATGGTCGACTCGATCGTGACCTGGGCGCGCGACTACAAGGTCGACGGCTTCCGGTTCGACCTCATGGGGCACCACTCGACAGCGAACATGCAGGCGATCCGTGACGCGCTCGATGCGCTGACGCTGAAGAAGGACGGCATCGACGGAACCGCGATCCATCTGTACGGCGAGGGCTGGAACTTCGGCGAGGTCGCCGACAACGCCCTGTTCGAGCAGGCCACGCAGGGCCAGCTCGGCGGCACCGCCATCGGGACGTTCAATGACCGGCTGCGTGATGCCGTGCACGGCGGCAGCCCGGTCGACGCCTCCTCGACGTTCCGCCAGGGCTTCGGCACCGGTCTGGGCACCGATCCGAACGGCGATCCGATCAACGGCACCGTCGAGCAGGCTCTCGCCGACCTCGGGCACGAGACCGATCTGGTCAAGCTCGGGCTCGCGGGCAACCTGCGCGACTTCTCGTTCACGACGAGCGACGGCGCGGTGACGGCAGGAGACGGCATCGACTACCGAGGCTCGGCGGCGGGCTATGCCGACCAGCCGGACGAGGTGATCAACTACGTCGACGCGCACGACAACGAGACGCTCTACGACCTCTCGGTGCTGAAGCTCCCCGTCGACACGTCGATGGCCGACCGTGTGCGCATGAACACACTCGAGCTCGCGACCGTGACGCTCTCGCAGTCGCCGTCGTTCTGGCACGCCGGCACCGAGCTGTTGCGGTCGAAGTCCCTCGACCGCAACAGCTACAACTCGGGCGACTGGTTCAACCGCATCGACTGGACAGGGCAGGAGTCGACGTTCGGCTCCGGACTCCCGACCGCAGCCGACAACGAAGGGAAGTGGCCGATCATGGCGCCGCTGCTCGCCGATCCCGCGCTCAAGCCGGCGGCCGCCGACATGGCGGCAGCCGAGGCATCCGCTCTCGATCTGCTGCGGGTGCGCGAGGAGGTCGACCTGCTGCGGCTCGGCTCCGCCGAGCTGATCCAGCAGAAGGTCACCTTCCCGAATGGCGGCACGGCCGCCGCGCCGGGCGTGATCCTGATGCAGATCGACGATCTGGTTGGTCCTGATGCCGATGCAGAGCTCGACGGCGCACTCGTCGTGTTCAACTCCTCGCCCTCGCCCGTCACCCAGTCGGTGACCGGCCTGGCCGGGCGGTCGTTCGCCCTGACGCCGGCGCAGGCGCACGGAGCGGATGCGGTGGTCAAGACCACGACGTGGGATGCCGCGACCGGCACCGTGACGATCCCTGCTCGCTCGGTCGCCGTGCTCGTCGACGACCAGGTGCAGCCGATCGACACCCGGGTGCGTGCCACCTCGGACATTCTCGTGAAGGCGGGCAAGAGCGCCACGGTGAAGGTGACGGTCACCGCCGACGACGACAGCGCCCCGGTGGGCACGGTGACGGTGCACGACCGCGGCCAGGTCGTCGTGACGGTCGAGGTGAAGGCGTCCGATAAGGGGAGGGTCACTGTCTCGGTGCCGAAGCTCAGTCGCGGGATTCACCTGCTGACGGTGCGATTCGATGGCGCGGAACCGTGGCAGGACTCACGAATGCGCCTCCCCCTTCCCGTGATCGTGCACTAGAAAGACGAGACCGGATGCCGGGGCGCATGTCCTCGGCATCCGGTCTTCGTGTGGGCGTGCTACCAGGCGTACGCCTCGGGAGCGGTGCCGCCGGGCCCGGGCCAGATGCGGTCGAGCTCGGCGAGCGTGTCGGCGTCGAGCACCACGTCGAGCGCCTCGACGGCGGAGTCGAGCTGGTCGAGCGTGCGCGGGCCGATTACCGGGGCGGTCACCACCGGCTGGTGCAGCAGCCAGGCGATCGCAACGACGCCAGGGCGGATGCCGAGCTCGGCGCAGAACTCCTCGTAGCGTTCGATCGCAGGACGTCGGTCGCCGAGCGCGTCGAGGCTCGAGCGGGAGCGATGGGTCTTCTGCAGCACGCCGCCGAGCTGCCCGCTGGCGAGCGGCGACCAGGGCAGCAGTCCCATGCCGTACTGCTCCGCAGCGGGCACGACCTCGAGCTCGACGGTGCGCTCGGTGAGGTTGTACAGCGACTGCTCTGTGACAGGGGCCGGGTAGCCGGCGGCCGCGGCGATCTCGTGCACGCGCGCGAGGTGCCACCCGGCGAAGTTCGAGCTGCCGAGGTAGACGATCTTGCCCTGTTCGCGCAGCGTCGCGAAGGCGCTGAGCGTCTCGTCGAGCGGCACCTCGCGGTCGATGTGGTGCATCTGGTACAGATCGATGTGGTCGGTGCCGAGCCGCCGCAGCGAGTCGTCGACCGACGCGCGGATATGCACCGCCGACAGGCCCCGATCGTTCGATCGAGGGCCCATCACGCCGAACACCTTGGTCGCGACGATCAGGTCGTCGCGGTTGCCACGCTCCTTCATCCAGCGTCCGAGGATCTCCTCCGACTGTCCGGGGTGGTCGCCCCACCGACCGCCGCCGTACACGTCGGCGGTGTCGATGAAGTCGATGCCGGCCTCGACCGCGCGATCCAGGATGGCGCGCGAGGCCTCCTCGTCGATCACCGGACCGAAGTTCATGGTGCCGAGAGCCAGGCGGCTCACGCGCGCCCCAGCTCGTCCGAGACGTGTGTACTGCATCAGCTGTTCTCCTTCTGCGAGTCCTGCGAATACTGCGAATCCGAATCCTGCGAATCGGGCGCGTCCGGCGACGCGCTCGTGTCGATGAACGCCCATCCGTACGCGCCGAGCTCGCGACGAGTCTCGGTCGATCCCGTGAGCAGATCTGCACCCGGCACGTCGACCGAGAACGGCTCCGCGCTGTGGTTGATCACCGTGAGGATGCTGCCGCGGCGCGCGATCTCGACGTGCTCGGGCAGCCCGTCGATCTCGGCCGTCACTCCGGCCTCGGCCGCGAGCCAGCGCAGCACCGCGGTCATGCCGGAATCGTCGGGGATCGTGGCGAGGTAGTAGCCGTGCCCTGCGCCGAAGGCCTTGCGGGTGAAGGCCGCCCGACCTGCGGTGCGCCCCTCGGTGAAGCGGCCGAGCACCTCGGCATCCTGCACGAGGAGCTCCTCGGCGAAGTACTGGCCGACGATGCGGCCGGCGGGGCCGTCGAGCGGAGCCTCCGACTGGCCGGGGCCGTCTGGCACCGCGTGGCTCGCGACCTCTCCGGCCGAGTCGGCCGAGCGCACGGACTCAGGGGGAACGAGTGCCCCGAAGTCCTCGAGCGCGACCCCGAGCGCGTCGCGCAGCGAGACGATGAACCCGCCGTCACGGAACGCGTCGTCCTGATCGACGACGTCGCTGAACGCGGAGACGAACAGGTGGCCGCCCTGGTGCACGTACGACGTCAGGTTCGCCGCGCCCTCGTCGCTGAGCAGATACTGCTGCGGCGCGACGACGAGCGAGTAGGCGCTCAGGTCGCTGGTGGTGTTCACGATGTCGACGGCGAGGTTCTGACGGTGCAGCGCCGCGAACCAGCGGTGCGCGAGTGTGAGGTAGTCGAGCACGATCGGGTGGTCGCGCCCGTCGATGGCCCACCAGTTCTCCCAGTCGAACACGAGGGCGATCCGGGCTCCCGAGCTGACATCCGGGAGGTCGGGAAGCTGGGCGAGCTGTCCGCCGAGCTCGACGACCTCTCGCCACGTGCGCGTCTCGAGCCCTGCCTGCGGCACCATCGCCGAGTGGAACTTCTCGCTGCCGCGGCGCGACTGGCGCCACTGGAAGAACATGATGCCGTCGGCGCCTCGGCCCACCGCCTGGGCGCTGATCGCCGCCATCTGGCCCGGCGCCTTCGGGGCGTTGGTCGGTCGCCAGTTCAGGGCGTTCGTCGACTGCTCGGTGAGGATCCACGGCACACCGGGCTTGAGGCCGCGCATCAGCTCGCGAGCGAAGGCCGCCCCGCGGAACGACTCCGGGTCGTTGGGGTCGGGGTAGTTGTCGTCGCTGATCACGTCGACCTCCGCGGCCCACTTCCAGTAGTCGGCCGGGGGGAACGCACCCATGAAGTTCGTGGTGATCGGCTGGGTCGCCCCCGAGGCGCGGATGATGTCGCGCTCCATCACGTAGAGCTCGAGCAGGGTGTCGGAGGTGAAGCGCTTGAAGTCGAGCACGCTCGTCGGGTTGATGCTGTACGGCGCCTTGCGCGGCGGCACGATCTGCTCGAACGCGGTGTACCTCTGCGACCAGAAGTCGGTGCCCCACGCATGATTGAGGGCGTCGATCGTCTGGTACTTGCGCTGCAGCCACAGCCGGAAGGCATCACGCGCCGCGTCGGAGTAGTCGTAGTGCAGGTGGCAGCCGTACTCGTTGTTGACGTGCCACAGCACGACGGCCGGATGCTGCGCATAGCGCTCCGCGAGAGCGGTGACCAGCTCCGAAGCCAGGCGGCGGTAGACGGGCGACGAGGGGGCGAACGCCTGTCGGCTGCCCGGCCAGAACGTCGAGCCGTCGGCATCCTGAGGAAGCATCTCGGGATACGCGGTCGTGGCCCACGGCGGAGGGGAGGCGGTGGCGGTGGCGAGGTCGACCTCGATGCCGCCCTCGTGCAGCAGCCCGATGATCTCGTCGAGCCACTCCCAGTCGAACTCGCCCTCGGCCGGCTGGATGCGCGACCACGAGAAGATGCCGAGACTCACGAGCGTGACGCCCGCTTCGCGCATGAGCCGGACATCGTCCGGCCACACCTCTCGTGGCCACTGCTCGGGGTTGTAGTCGGCGCCGTAGTGCATGGGTCTCCTGGGTCGGTGGTCGATGACGTCGAGGTCGATGACCGGGTGGTGGGGAAGGTCAGCGGGTGCGGGTCGAGGCGCGCATGACGAGCTCGGGCACGAATCGGGCTTCGATCGGTTCGTCGGAGCCTGCGAGGTGGTGCATGAGCAGCTCGACCGCGCGGGCTCCCATCTCGCGGGCGGGCTGGCGCACCGAGGTCAGGGGCACGACCGCCGCGCCGGCGAACTCGATGTCGTCGTAGCCGACGAGCGAGATGTCCTCGGGCACCCGCAGGCCTCGTCCGACGAGCCCCTGCAGCAGTCCGAGGGCGAGGTGGTCGTTACCGGCGAAGACGCCGTCGGGGCGATCGGCCTCCGGCAGATCGGCGATCTGCTCGCCGATCTCGCGGCCGAGTCCGGTGTTCAGGGTGGTCGTCTCGATGAGCGTGGTGCGCACGCCCGCGGCATCCGCCACCTCATGCAGCCCCGCGAGACGCTCGCGCATCTGCTCGCGCGACCGGGGTCCGCCGATGAAGGCCAGGTGTCGGCATCCGCCGTCGAGCAGCGCCTGCGCCGCGATGCGCCCGCCGAGGCGGTTGTCGACCGAGACCGAGGAGAACTCTCCCCGCGGATGCCGCTGATCGACGAGCACGACCGGCACCCCCCGGCGGCGGAAGCGCTCGAGATACTCCTCGTGGTACTCGACGGGCGCGATGAGCACCCCGTCGACCCGCTGCCGCTCGAACAGGTCGAGGTAGCGCGATTCGCGCTCGGCCGAGTCGAAGCCGTTGCCGACGATCACCGAGTAGCCGGCGGTCAGCGCCTGCTCTTCCGCGCCGAAGGCGAGGTCGGCGAAGAACGGGTTGGTGATGTTGATCACCGAGAACCCGATGGCATCGCTGCGGCCCGCCTTGAGCTGGCGCGCGGCGATGTTGGGCACGTAGCCGAGCTCGTCGACCGCCGCGGCCACGCGGGCCGCAGAGGCCTCGGACACGAGCTCGGGTCTGTTGAGCGCGTTCGAGACGGTGCCGATCGAGACGCCCGCACGCTCGGCGACGTCTCGCAGGCCGATGTCAGGCATGCTGCTCCTTCTGCGTCTCGGACAGTGCCCTCAGGTCGTCGAGCAGCCGGACGCGATTGTCGAGCTTGGCGGACGCCGGGCCGTGCACCACGACGACGCGCCACTCGTCCCCGAGCAGGATCGCAGATCCGTCGCCCGTGCGCTGCCAGTCACCGGCTTCGGCGACGAGCACGATGCCGGCGTCGGCTGCCCGCAGCATCCGTCCGTCGACCTCGGCACCCGGCAGATCGACATGCAGCCCGAGGTCGACCGAGGCGAGTCGGCCGACCTCGCGGCCGTGGCTGTGCAGCGCGGCGCCGCCGGTGGGCAGCCGCTCGAGAAGCAGATAGCCGGATGCCAGCAGCTCGCCGTCGTCGAAACGATCGGCGAAGCGCGTCGAGGCGACGGCGGTGCCGCGGGGCGCCAGCGCGATGAGTTCGTAGTCGAGGGCTGTGGCCTCGAGGTCGTGCGAGACTGTGGCGTCGTCGCGCGGCTCGGTCGGCGCGTGCTCGGCGCCGAGCAGCTCGTCGACCAGCGCATGCACGAGCGCGCGGGTGCCCGCCGAGCGATACGCCTCGACGCCGTGGCCGAGTGCCGAGTACGCGACTCCGCCGCGCCCGGCCGTTCCCTGTCTCGACCACGCCAGAGGGTGGGTGATCCCGTCGTCGGTGTGGATCGCGCGCAGCTCCGACCCCGAGTCGATCTCGAGATGCGAATAGCGCTCGTCGTAGACCCGGAACGGGGCGAGCGGCGCCGTCGGCTGCACCAGACTCCATCCGATCTGCGGATGCATCGTCACCCCTGGCACCCACCGCCCGCCCAGCAGCTCGGCCCAGCGCGGGTCGTCGCGGAACGCGAGAGATGACGAGTGCACGGCGAGCAGCGGGATGCCGGAGGCCACGGCCTCGAGCAGCGGATCGAGCACCGCGCTCGCCGCAGTGGCATCGGTCGCGAGATCGCCGCTGATGTTGACGACGATCAGCGCGGCATCCGTCAGTGCGGCGCCGCCCGCGACCTCGTCGGTGTCGATGCGGTGCACCGGCATCCGCTCTGCCAGCACTCTCGCGAGTGCCGTGCTGGTCGCAGCGAGGCCGTGCCACGGATCGGCGTGCGCGCCGACCCCGGTGATGAGGAGGGCCGGGCGGTCAGTCATCGATCCAGGTCTCCTTCGACGGTCGCAGGGCCTCGAGCTCTTCCCAGAGGGCGTCGGGAACGACGGTCTCGGCCATGCCGACAGTCTGGTCGAGCTGCGCCGGGGTCACCAGCCCGCACACCGTCGAGTGGATGCGCGGATCGCGCAGCGAGCTCTGCAGGGCGGCGGTGATCAGAGGGATCCCGTGGCGTTCGCAGGCCGCCCCCATCGCATCGATCGCCGCGAGCATCTCGGGCGCGGCGGGTGCGTAGTGGTAGCGGTCGGAGGTGCGGGGCCAGCTCGCCAGGATGCCCCCGCCGTAGATCGCCGCGTTGACCACGCCGATCCCGGCGGCGGCCGCGGCGTCGAGCAGGGCATCGGCCGTGCGGTCGACGAGCGTCGCGCGGTTGTGCGTGATCAGCACGTCGAAGACGCCGGTCTCGACGAACTGCGTCAGCATCCGTGCGGGCCCTCCTGAGATGCCGATGAAGTCGGCATATCCCTCGTCGCGCAGAGCCTGCAGCACCTCGATGGGCCCACCGGGCGCCATCGCGGCCTCGAAACCGATGTGCTCGGGGTCGTGCAGGTGCAGGATCGGCACCCGGTCGATGCCGAGCCGGTCGAGGCTCTCGTCGAGCGAGCGGCGCATGCGGTCGGGGTCGAACGAGTCGGTCTCGGGATCGCGGTCGAGCTTGGTCTGGATCACGAAGCCGTCGGGCACGCCGCCGGCTCGACGCACGGCCAGGCCGATGCGGCGCTCGCTCTCACCGTCGCCGTAGTTGTTCGAGGTGTCGATGAACGTCACGGGGCTGTCGAAGGCGGCGAGGGTCAGCTGCACCGCATCCTCCTCCGGGACCGTCAGACCGTGCACGGGGGAGGAGACGCCCCAGGCCGCGGTGCCGATGCAGATCGGCGAGACCGCGAGACCGGTGCGGCCCAGGATCCGGCTCTCGAGAGCCGTCTGCGGGTGCGCGCTCACTCGAACGCGTCCCCACCGCGGAAGCGGTCGACGAGCACCGCGGCGAGCAGGATCACCGCGACGATGAGGTCGAGGTAGTCCGGGTCGATGAAGCTCACGTTCAGGATGTTCGTGATGCCCGCGACGACGAGCAGGCCGAGCAGTGCGCCGATCGGGTTGCCCACGCCCCCTCGTGTGATCGAGTATCCGCCGATCATCAGCGCCGCGTAGATCTGGAACTCCAGGCCGGTGCCGAGGATGTTGGATGCAGAGCCGAGCTGCCCCACATAGAAGATGCCGCCGATCGCCGCACCGACCGCGCTCACGATGAGTGCGACCGTGCGCACCCGGACGACCGAGATCCCGGCGCGCTGCGCGGC
Organism: Microbacterium sp. AC035; assembly: GCF_979258485.1. Lineage (NCBI taxonomy): Bacteria > Bacillati > Actinomycetota > Actinomycetes > Micrococcales > Microbacteriaceae > Microbacterium > Microbacterium sp. AC035. The sequence goes on along the minus strand of NZ_OZ409858.1, from coordinate 2,340,101 downwards.
CCGGGGGTCGCCGCCGACGGCCTGGACCTTGCGGCCGATGCGCGTCTTCGAGACCACGCCTGCAGCCACCAGGGTGAGCCCCACGCCCATGAGCAGCAGGGTCGGGATGCCGAAGGTGGTGCCCTGCGTGACGTCGTAGAGCGGCTCGATCAGGGTCGTGGGCGGAGCCTGTACGACGATCGCCTGGCACACTCCACGCAGCAGCGTCAGCATGCCCAGCGTGACGGCGAGCGGTTCGGCACCGAGACCCACTATCACGAACGCGTTGATCGAGCCGACGACGACTCCGAGGAGGACGGTCACGCCCGCGGCCATCCACGGGTCGATGCCCGAGGCGACGAGCTGGTTGAAGGCCACGGCGCCGAAGCCCACCATCGAGCCGATCGACAGGTCGACGACGCCGGCGAGCAGGGCGAACGAGGCGAGCACGCCGACGATGAGCGGGATCGCGACCGCCACGCCGACGATGCGCACGTTGGAGGCCGAGAAGAACGCCGGTCCGACGGCGACGGCGCCGATGATGACGACGGCGGCGAGCATCAGCGCGATGCTGCCGACGGGACCTTTGAGGTACGAGAGCACCCGGGGGAGCAGGGGCTGGGGTGTCTGCACGTCGGATGCCGGGGCGAATGCCGTGGTCATCGTGCACCTCTCTTGATGCGGAAGCCGTCGATGCCGACGGCGATGATGAGGAGTGCGCCCTGGAAGATCAGCGCGAACGCCGGCGGGAGCCCGAAGAAGGCGATCGACACCGGGATGGTCGAGAGGAATCCGACGCTGAGCAGCAGCACCAGGAAGTTGCCCTTGCCGCCCGAGAGGCTGATGCCTGCGAGGATCACCGCGGCGATCACGATGAGCTGATAGCTGGCCCCGGCGTTGGGGGTGAAGCTCGGGGTGACCGAGGCGAACAGCACGCCGGCGACTCCGGCGACGGCGCCTGCTCCCGAGAACGTCGCCAGGCGCACGCGGCGCAGCGAGACGCCGCGGGCACGAGCGGCCTGGGCGTTGCCGCCCACGGCGGTGAGGCGTCGGCCCCAGCGCGTCCAGGTGATCGCGAGTCCTGCGAGCACGAGGATCACGAGCATGGGCCAGAAGATGTTCGGCAGACCCAGGAACTGACCGAGCCCGAAGGCGCGGAGGGCCGACCCCGAGGGGATCTGCGCCGACTTGAATCCGATCATCATGATCGCGAGGCCGCCGAAGCCGGTGGCGAGCGTGACGATGATCGGGTTGAGCTTGCCGTAGACGACGATCAGGCCGTTCAACAGGCCCCAGGCGCCGCCGGCGGCGATGCCGCAGAGCACCGCGAGCAGGTCGGGCACACCCGCACCCAGGAGGGTGACGGTGGCCCAGGCGCTGACGACCAGGGCGACGGGCAGGCTGAGGTCGAGCAGGCCGCCGCCGATGACGACGATGCCCTGCGCGACGGAGAGGACGCCCGAGATCGCCATCGTGAAGGTGATGGCGAGCAGCGACTGCGTCGAGAGGAAGTCCGGGCGGACGATGGTGGTCGCCGCGGCGAGCAGGAACCAGACCGCGGCGATGGTGAGCGCATCGCGCAGGGCGGTGCGGCTCCCCGCGTCCGGGCGCGCTGTGCGCGCACCCGAACGCGGGGCGGCCGGATCGGCCGTGAGGGTGGGAGTCGTCATGTGAGTCTCGTTCTTCTCGAGACCGATCCGGGAGGAACGGTTAGTTCTTGCAGTAGAGGTCGTAGAGGGTCGTGCCCTCGTCGGCCTGGGAGATCTCGGCGACGCGTTCCTCGATGCCGGGGATCGCGGCGGCCTGCTCCTGGGTCACGGCGCACGGCTGCACGCTCACCGCTGCGTCGTCGCCCGTGTCCTTGACCTCGGGCGCATCGCCGGCTGCGATCTCGTCCAGGATCTGGAAGGCGTAGGCCGCGTACCCCTCGAGGAAGTACATGACGCTGCCGGCGAGGTTCGGGTCGACGTTGTCGCCCGTGATCAGGCCGCCGTCCTGGCCCCAGCCCATGATGTTGGCGTCTCGGCCCAGCTGCGTCGCCGCCTGCAGGGCGCCGACGACCGCCTGGTCGTTGAGTCCGACGACGAGGATGTTCTCGGCATCCGGGTGTGCCGCGAAGACGCCCGGCGCGTTCTGCAGCGAGGTGGTGAGGTTGCCGTCGGCCTCGTACGCGACGTAGGCGTCCTCGGGGACGTCGGGGCAGACCTCGCCGATCGCCGTCGCGGCGTTGCCGGTGCGCCAGGTGTCGATCTGTCCGGCTGCGGTGCCCTGCGCCGAGATGACGAGGTCGACGTCGCAGTCCCACTCGCTCTTGGCGAGCTCACCGAGAGCCGTGCCGCCCTCGGTGCCGGCTGCGGCGTTGTCGATGCCGACGAAGTACCAGCCCTCCTGGGCGATGTCGAACGTGATGACCGGGATCTCGGCATCCGAGTACTTCTTCGCGATGACCGGGTTCGCCTCGGGGCGTCCGTTGAACATCATCACGGCGTCGACGCCCTGCTGCACGAAGAGGTCGGCGTTCTTCACCGCGGTGGCCTCGTCGCCGTCGTTGCTGAGCTCGACGTACTTCCAGCCGCGCTGCTCGGCGAGTGCCTGGGCGACGTCGCCCTGGTAGTCCTGCCAGTCGGCGTCGGCCTGACCGCCGACGGCGAAGCCGAGGGTGAAGGTGTCGTCGTCTCCGCCTCCGGATCCGCCGGATGCCTGATCGGCGCAGCCGACCATCGCGATGGCCGAGACGAGTGCCACGCCTGCGCCGAGCAGGCGCAGGGCGGTGCGGGATGAGTGATGCGTCATTGCAGTGCTCCTCTTGAGTGGGTGTGTTCGGGTGTGTTCGGGTGGTGCGGGTTCTTGCGGGTGGTGACGCCTGGTCGTCAGCTGACGAGCGTCTCGGTGTCCTCCGGAGTGGGGACGTCTGCGGGGAGGGCCCCGGTGATGAGGCCGACGATGTCCTGCGCGGTGACGTCGGCGATGTCGCGCACGGCGACCGACCGGCCGAGGCGCATGACGGTGACGCGGTCGGCGACGGTGTGCAGCTGCTGCATGTTGTGGCTGACGAGGATCACGCTGACTCCGTGCTCGCGCAGGCGGCCGATGAGATCGAGCACCTGCTGCGACTCGCGCACGCCGAGCGCCGCGGTGGGCTCGTCGAGGATCACGATGCTGCGGCCCCAGAGCAGCGCGCGGGCGATCGCGAGGCACTGCCGCTGTCCGCCCGACATGCCCTTGACCGACACGTTGACCGACTGGATGCCGACGCCGAGCTCGGCGAGCACCTCGCGCGACCGGGCACGCATGCCGCGGTCGTTCACGATGTTCAGTGCCTTGAGGATCGGATTGCTCGACAGCTCTTCGCGACCGAGGTACACGTTCTGCACGGCCGACATCGTGTCGACGAGCGCCAGGTCCTGGTAGACCGTCTCGATGCCGGCGGCCAGGGCGTCGGTCGGGCGGCGGAAGTCGACCGGCTTGCCCTCGACCTCGATGGTGCCGCCGTCCGGCACCACCGCGCCCGAGAGCACCTTCAGCAGTGTCGACTTGCCGGCGCCGTTGTCGCCGACCAGACCCATGACCTCGCCGCGGCGCAGGGTGAGCGATGCGTCGGCGAGAGCCGTGACCGCGCCGTACCGGCGCGAGATGTTGCGAGCGTGGAGAACCAGATCCTGGTCAGCAGCGAGTGCCATGATCAACCTCATTGTCGAAGGGCCGAAACGTGACTTTAAACGTTTCAGGTGTTTAAAACGTTTCAGACTCTACATCGCGATCTCGCCGACGAGCAAGAACTTTTCTCCGTGGCCCCGATCAGACAACTACAAGGACGCCCTAGTAAATGTGCGGGGGGCGAAGTACCATCGTCATAGTGCCAACGACGGCGCGAAGGGACATCGCACAATGACTCGTACCATTCCCCATTTCGTAGGCGGAAAGCACCTCATCCCCGACGGCGGACGCTTCGCCGACGTCTTCGACCCGAGCACCGGATCGGTGCAGGCGCGCGTGCCGCTCGCCTCCGCCGACGAGGTCGCGGCGGTCGTCGCGAACGCCGAGGCGGCTCAGATCGAGTGGGCGGCGACGAACCCGCAGAAGCGCGCGCGGGTGCTGCTGCGGTTCCTCGATCTGGTGCAGCGCGAGATGACCGAGCTCGCCGAACTGCTCGCGAGCGAGCACGGCAAGACCGTCGACGATGCGAAGGGCGACATCCAGCGCGGACTCGAGGTCATCGAGTTCTCCGCCGGCGCTCCGCACCTGCTCAAGGGCGAGTACTCGACTGGTGCCGGAGCCGGGATCGACGTCTACTCGATGCGTCAGCCGCTCGGAGTGGTCGCCGCGATCACCCCCTTCAACTTCCCCGCCATGATCCCGCTGTGGAAGGCGGGCCCCGCGCTCGCCGCCGGCAACGCCGTGGTGCTCAAGCCCAGCGAGCGCGACCCCTCGGTGCCGGTGCGCATCGCCGAGCTGTTCCTCGAGGCAGGGCTTCCGGCCGGCGTCCTCAACGTCGTGCACGGAGACAAGGAGGCCGTCGATGCGCTGCTGACCGACGACCGCATCCGCGCCGTCGGCTTCGTCGGCTCGACCCCGATCGCCGAGTACATCTACTCGACGGCAGCCGCGCACGGCAAGCGGGCGCAGTGCTTCGGCGGGGCCAAGAACCACATGATCGTCATGCCCGATGCCGACCTCGACCAGGCCGTCGATGCGCTCATCGGCTCGGGCTACGGCTCGGCGGGCGAGCGCTGCATGGCGATCTCGGTCGCAGTGCCGGTGGGGCAGGAGACGGCGGATGCTCTCGCCGCCAAGCTCACCGAGCGCGTGGCACAGCTGCGGATCGGTCCCTCGCTCGCGGCCGACGTCGACTACGGGCCGCTGGTCACGCGGGCTGCCGTCGAGCGGGTCGAGGGATACATCCAGCAGGGAGTCGACGAGGGCGCGACGCTGCTCGCCGACGGCCGCGGGTTCACCGTCGAGGGGCACGAGCAGGGCTTCTACCTCGGGCCGACGCTGTTCGACCACGTCACCACCGACATGGCGATCTACCGTGAGGAGATCTTCGGACCGGTGCTCGTGATCGCACGCGCCGCCGACTACGAAGAGGCGCTGCGCATGGCATCCGAGCACGAATACGGCAACGGCGTGGCGATCTTCACGCGCGACGGCGATGCCGCCCGCGACTTCGCCGCTCGGGTCGAGGTGGGGATGGTCGGCGTCAATGTGCCGATCCCCGTGCCGATCGCGTATTACACGTTCGGCGGGTGGAAGCGCAGCGGGTTCGGGGACCTCAACCAGCACGGCGCCGACGCCTTCCGCTTCTACACGAAGACCAAGACGGTCACGAGCCGCTGGCCGTCGGCGGGCATCCGTGACGGCGCGAGCTTCGTCATCCCGACCATGCACTGATCCGCCGCGACATCCACAAGGAACCATGATGACCATGACCACTGTCACCACCACCGCCGAAGAGCGCGAGGCGATTCTCGACGCGGTGCGCGAGTTCGCCGACACCGAGCTCGCACCGTTCGCTGCCGAGCGTGACGAGAAGCACATCTTTCCGCGGGAATCGCTCGGCAAGGCCGGCGAACTCGGGCTCGGCGGCATCTACGTGCGCGAGGACTTCGGCGGCACAGGGCTCAGCCGCTCCGACACCGTCGCGATCTTCGAGGAGCTCGCCAAGGGCGACCCCGCCGTCGCCGCGTACATCTCGATCCACAACATGGTGGTCTGGATGATCGACACGTACGGCGATGACGCGCAGCGCGGCCGTTGGCTGCCCGAGCTCACCGCGATGCAGGAGTTCGGCGGATACTGCCTGACCGAGCCGGGCGTCGGATCGGATGCCGCGAACGTCGCGACGAGCGCGGTGCGGGACGGAGACGACTACCTGCTCACGGGTGTGAAGCAGTTCATCTCGGGCGCGGGCGAGGCCGCGGTCTACGTGGTCATGGCGCGCACGGGCGAGCCGGGAGCGCGCGGCATCAGCGCGTTCCTCGTGCCGGGCGACGCCGACGGGCTGAGTTTCGGCGCCCCCGAGAAGAAGATGGGCTGGCACGCGCAGCCGACCCGCCAGGTCATCCTCGATGGCGTGCGCATCCCGGCATCCGGAATGCTGGGCGACGAGGGCAGGGGCTTCGCGATCGCGATGTCGGCGCTCAACGGCGGCCGCCTCAACATCGCCGCCTGCTCGCTCGGCGGCGCTCAGTGGGCACTCGACCGCGCGGTGCAGTACGTGCACGAGCGCGTGGCGTTCGGCGAGCCGCTGGCCGAGAAGCAGTCGATCCTGTTCGCGATCGCCGACATGCGCACCGACCTGCAGGCCGCTCGCCTCATGGTCAGGGACGGCGCGCTGGCGGTCGACGAGCACGCTCCGGATGCGACGATGCGCTGCGCCATGGCCAAGCGCTTCGCGACGGATGCCGGATTCGACGTCGCCAACCGGGCGCTGCAGCTGCACGGCGGCTACGGGTACCTGCAGGACTACGGCATCGAGCGGGTCGTCCGCGATCTGCGGGTGCATCAGATCCTCGAAGGCACGAACGAGATCATGAGACTGATCGTCGGCCGCGAGATGCTGCGACCGGCAGGCTCGGCGTCGATGCGGAGCGCGTCATGACCGAGCCGCTGAAGACCCGCGTCGCGTTCCTCGGACTCGGCCACATGGGTCTGCCGATGGCGAAGAACCTGGTCGCGGCCGGGCACGAGGTGCACGGCTTCGACCTCGTGCCGGCGGCGATCGAGGCGGCGCAGGCCGCCGGCATCCCGATCGCAGCCAGCGGAGCGGATGCCGTCGCCGAGGCCGATGTCGTGATCACGATGTTCCCCGCAGGCAGGCATGTGATCGACGCGTACCGCACCGAGCTGCTCGCCGCCGCTCGCCCGGACACGCTGTTCATCGAGTCGTCGACGATCGCGGTCGACGAAGCGCGCGCTGCGCACGCGCTGGCGCTCGCCGCCGGGCACCGCAACGTCGACGCCCCCGTCTCGGGCGGAGTCGTGGGCGCGGAGAACGGCACACTCGCGTTCATGGTCGGCGGGACGGACGAGGACTTCGCCTCGGCGCTGCCGCTGCTCGAGATCATGGGAAAGCGCATCGTGCACTGCGGCGGTCCGGGGCTCGGGCAGGCCGCGAAGGTCTGCAACAACATGGTGCTGGCCGTGTCGCAGATCGCGGTCGCCGAGGCGTTCGTGCTGGGGGAGCGGCTCGGACTCGAGCATCAGGCGCTCTTCGACGTCGTCTCGCAGGCGTCCGGTCAGTGCTGGTCGATCACGACGAACTGCCCGGTGCCGGGGCCGGTGCCGACGAGCCCCGCGAACCGCGACTACCAGCCGGGATTCGCCGGGGCTCTGATGGCCAAGGACCTCGGCCTCGCGCTGCAGGCGATCGAGCAGACGTCCACCGACGCGAAGATGGGGCGCCTCGCCCAGCAGCTCTACGCCGACTTCGCCGCGGGCGAGGGCGCGGCGCGGGACTTCTCGGGCATCATCACCGACATCCGGGACGGGTCCGCGTGACGCACCCGCGACATACTGAGATGACCACGACGGAGAGGCCCTCACGATGACCGAGTACGAGACGATCCTGGTCGAGCAGCGCGGACGAGTCGGGTGGATCACCCTCAATCGACCCGAGGCGCTGAACGCGCTGAACAGTCGCCTGGCCGACGAGGTCACCGCCGCGGCCGTGGCCTTCGATCTCGATGACGGGGTCGGTGCGATCGTCGTCACCGGGTCCGAGAAGGCGTTCGCCGCAGGCGCCGACATCAAGGAGATGGAGGGCATGTCGGCGGCCGAGATGGTCGAGACGGATCACTTCGGCGTCTGGCACGAGTTCGCGGCAGTGCGCACGCCTGTGATCGCGGCCGTCTCGGGCTTCGCACTCGGGGGAGGATGCGAGCTCGCGATGATGTGCGACATCATCCTGGCGGCCGACACCGCGAAGTTCGGTCAGCCCGAGATCAACCTCGGCGTCATCCCCGGCATGGGCGGAACGCAGCGCCTGATCCGAGCGGTCGGGTACTACAAGGCGGCCGAGCTCGTGCTGACCGGCCGGTTCATGGGCGCCGAAGAGGCGGAACGCTCCGGTCTCGTATCGCGCGTCGTGCCGGCGTCCGATCTGCTGGACGAGGCCGCGAAGCTCGCCGAGACGATCGCGTCCAAGTCGCTGCCGTCGGTGTTCGCTGCGAAGGCCGCGCTCGATGCCGCGATGGAGACGACTCTCGCCGACGGTCTGGCCCACGAGAAGCGCGCGTTCGCCGAGCTGTTCGACACCGAAGACCAGAAGGAGGGCATGTCGGCCTTCCGGGAGAAGCGTGCGCCCGACTTCCGGCACCGCTGACTTCCGCTCCACAACTCCGGAGAGTCGGAGCGGCGCGGGTGCCTCACCCGCGCCGCTCCTCGACGATCTTCTCGACGCGGCGGTCGCGGGTCGCCTCCTGCTTGGCCTCGGCCACGGTGCGGGCGTGCTCCTTGCGCACCGAGTACGAGAGGGCGTCGAAGGCTGTGCGCAGTGCGGCGTCGGCACCCAGGGCCTCGGCGAGGGCGGGCGGGATCTCGACCTCGCGCTCGGCGGAATCCAGGCGGATGACGGCATCGACCTCCTGGTCGATCTCGACCCCGAGTTCGGCTCGGACGGCTTTGCTGAAGCCGATCATGTTCTGCCCTCCCATGCGGGCGAGGCGCAGACGGGAGGTGCGGCCATCGATCGTCACCGCGACGGGGAACGTCTTCCCCGCACCGAACGAGGTGACCTGCTCGTCGGTGAGGATGATCGCGGCAGCGGGGCCGCGGCCTTCGAGGATCGTGTGCAGGCGCAGTTCGCTCATGCGGGCAGTGTACGCCCGCGCCCCTCGGCCTCGGATGCCAGGTGGTCGTTGCGCTCTTCGATCAGCGTGCGCATGTACTCGCGCATGAACACGCGGTCGACGAGGCGCCCGATCGGACCGAACGGCGAGTGGAAGACGATCGTGTCGCGCGCCAGCGTCCCCTGCGGATGCTCCTCGAAGACATGCTCGTGCAGGAACGCGCCGAAGGGCCCTGAGAGCTGCCGATCGCGGAACCCGTGTGGAGCGTCGACGTCGTACACGATCGTGCGCAGCCGGAACGGGATGCCGAAGTGCCGCGCGCGCCAGGTCACGGTCGATCCTTCGGTGAACACACCGCCCGCCGGCGCCTCGACCATCGTCTCGCCGTATCGAGCCATCGACCGCAGATGCAGCCCCGGGTCGAGCGCCAGAGCGAACACCGTGGCGCGCGGGGCGGCGATCACGCGCTCCAGCACGAACTCGACCACGTCAGAGCGCATCCGGCTGCGGCTTCGGGTCGCTGAAGTCTCCGGCCGCCTTGCGCATCCGCGCCACGATCGCGACGAGCTCGGTCGCGTCCTCCCTGCTCACGCCGGGGTCGGCGAAGACATCGGCGTTGAGTGCGGAGGTGGCGCGTTCGACGAGTTCGCGGCCGGCGTCCGTCAGAGAGAGCAGGGCCGCACGGCCGTCGTGCGGATGCGGCTCGCGCACGATCAGCCCGTCGCGCACCAGTCGCTCGGCCGTGCTGGTGACGGTCGTCGCGTGCACCTGGAGCCGCGCGACCACGCTCGACAGCGGCAGGCGCCCCGAGCGGCTGAATGCCAGCAGACGCAGCATCTCGTAGCGGGCGAAGCTGAGCGCGAAAGGCTTCAGTGCGGCGTCCACTCTCGCGAGCAGCAGCTGCTGGGCCCGCATCACCGAGGTGACGACGGTCATGCCGTCGGCGGCATCCGTCCAGCCGTGCGCGAGCCACTGCCGCTTCGCCTCAGCGAGCGGATCGACAGGCAGAGGGCGGGGTCGGACCACGGTTCTACGGTAGGGCATCGGGTCCGGACTCCGGGGATGCGCCGACCGGAACGGCGTCTGGGCCTCAGTCGCTCGATGGTTGGGACTCAGTATCAAGGGACTAGAATCAAGGCAGTCGTGAGGAGCAATCGATGAAGATCTTCGTCCTGGTCAAAGAGGTGCCCGACACCTATGGCGATCGCAAGCTGAACCTCGAGACGGGCCTCGCCGACCGCGGTGCCGGCGACGTGGTGCTCGATGAGATCACCGAGCGAGCACTCGAGGTCGCTCTCAGTCACGCCGACAAGAACGAGGGCACCGAGGTCGTCGCTGTGGCGATGGCTCCCGGCGGTTCGACGGCATCGGTGCGACGGGCGCTGGCGATCGGCGCAGGATCTGCCGTGCACATCGCCGACGAGCAGCTCGCGGGCGCTGACCTCGGGCTCACGGCCGAGACGCTGGCCGCAGCGATCCGCCGCGGCGAACCAGACCTGGTGATCACCGGCAACCTGTCGACCGACGGCTCGGGCGGCGTCATCCCCGCGATGATCGCCGAGCACCTCGGCTGGGCGCACGCGACCGCGCTGACCTCTGTCGAGATCACGGCCGAGGGCGTCACGGGCACGCGAGGGGCGGATGCCGGAGCGCAGCCGATCTCGGCATCCCTCCCGGCCGTCATCTCGATCACCGAAGCGCTGCCCGACGCGCGCTTCCCGAACTTCAAGGGCATCATGGCGGCGAAGAAGAAGCCGCTCGAGGTCCTGACCCTCGACGACCTCGGTGTCTCGGCCGACCCCGCTGCGGCTCCCCGCACGATCCTGACCTCCGTCGCCGAGAAGCCGCCGCGCGCCGCCGGTGTGAAGATCGTCGATGAAGGCGATGCGGCCGAGAAGCTGGTCGAATTCCTCGTGCAGAACAGGCTGGTGTGACATGACCTACCCCGAGAACGCGATCCTCGTCCTGGTCGACCTCGACCCCGCAGGAAACGCCGCCAGCAGCACCGCCGCCCTGATCGGCGCGGCGGCGACCGTCGGCTCTCCGGTCGCGCTGGTCGTCGGCGGATCCGCAGATGCCGCCGCGCAGGTGGCCGCGGCGGGAGCATCCGTCGTGCTGACGGCCGACGCCGACGAGACGATCCTCACGGTGCCGATCGTCGACGCGCTGCAGGCGGCCTTCGAGCAGGTGCGACCGGGTGCCGTGCTCATCTCGAACTCCATCAGCGGACGCGATGTCGCGGGAAGGTTCGCGGTGCGCGCGAAGCTGGCGCTGTCGGTCGACGCCGTCGGCGTCTCGCGCGACGACGAGGGCATCGTCGCGCACCACTCCGTCTACGGTGGGGCGTACCTCACCGACTCGGCTCCCACGTTCGGCGCCCCGGTCATCACCGTGCGTCAGGGTGCCGTCGATGCGCGCGTCGACGCCGTGGCGTCGCCGACCGTCGACGCGCTCGCTGTGACGTCATCCGGGGCGGCTGCTGCCACGGTCGGCGCCGTCGAAGCGGTCGAGGCCACGTCCTCTCGACCCGAGCTGCGCGGCGCGACCCGCGTCGTCTCGGGAGGCCGCGGACTCGCCTCGAAGGAGAAGTTCGTGCTCGTCGAGGAGCTCGCCGATGCGCTCGGTGCAGCCGTCGGCGCATCGCGGGCCGCGGTGGATGCCGGATACATCCCGCAGTCGCATCAGGTCGGTCAGACCGGAGTCTCCGTGTCGCCGCAGCTTTATGTCGCGCTCGGCATCTCGGGTGCGATCCAGCACCGCGCGGGCATGCAGACGGCGAAGAACATCGTCGCGATCAACAAGGACGCGGAGGCGCCGATCTTCGACGTCGCCGACTTCGGGATCGTCGGCGACCTGTTCACGATCGTCCCGCAGGTGATCGCGGGCCTCGAGGCTCGGAAGAAGTAGCCATGGCGACGCGGATGCTCAGGCGCGGGCTCCCGCGCGTGCCCGGCGGCGAGCCGTGGCCTCCCGGAGAGATCGCCGTCGATGAGGGCGGTGTCGGTGCGGCTCCGGCCGCTCCGGCTCCGACCGCCACAGCGGAACCCGCCCGAACCGAACCGGCAGACGCCGCGCTCACTCCTGCCGACGGCGCGCAGCAGTCCTCCGTCGTCTCGCTTTCGCCCGGCCGGGCGGCAGCGCTGCGCCGTGGTCTGCCGCGTGTGCCCGGCGGCGATCCATGGCCTCCCGCGGGTACCGCCGTGAGCGGTGCAGAGCATGTGCCATCTCGGTCGGCGTCGACGACGGTGACGGCGGGGGCGGCCGCGGGGGTGGCCGCGACCTCGCTCGACGAGGGGCACGAGGCCGCACCGCTCGTTTCGCCCGCGGTCGAGGCCGCATCGGTCGTCGAGCCACTGGACGACGGGACCCCTGCCGCGGACGCTTCGGCGAGCGCTGCCGCCCCGGCGGGATCCGTGCGACGCGGTCTCCCGCGCGTCGCGGGCGGAGAACCCTGGCCTCCGGCCGACACGGTTCCGGTGCCAGCCGCAATGTCCGCCGCGGCCCCGGTCGCTGAGGCCGCAGCACCCGCACCCGCGCCCGCAGTCGCACCCGCAGTCGACACCGCAGCGACAGCGACAGCACCCGCAGCATCCACCGCACCCGCAGCGACCCCCTCCACCGGCGTCGCCACCACCCGCACGGCTCCTGCCCTCGGCGACCCGTCGATCCCGCTGCCGTCCCCGCGCACGGTGTGGAACGGCAGCGCTCCCCGACACATCACAGCGACCGCTCCGGCATCCGTCCGTCCCCGGCCCTCCTGGACCCAGGCGATCGCGGGTCTGCTCGGGGCCGCGGCCCTCGGCATCCTGGCCGCCGCAGCCGTGGCCTTCGTGCGCGCCCTGCTGAGCTTCCCCTTCATGCAGGACTTCCTCGCCGCCTTCCCCGGAGAGTACGAGCCGGCCGTCGCTGTCGAGCCCGGGTTCGCGCCGTGGACCAACTGGGCGCACTTCTTCAACGTGTTCCTGATGGTGCTGATCATCCGCTCGGGCCTGCGCATCCGCAACGAGAAGCGGCCGACCGCCTTCTGGACCCCGCGCAACGACCCCAAGGGCAAGGTCAGTCTGACGATCTGGTTCCACCAGGCGCTCGACATCCTCTGGCTGGTCAACGGCGTGATCTTCGTGGTGCTGCTGTTCGTCACCGGGCACTGGGCGCGCATCGTGCCGACCAGCTGGGAGGTCATCCCGAACGCGCTGTCGGCCGCGCTGCAGTACGTGTCGTTCGACTGGCCGACCGAGCACGGCTGGGTGAACTACAACAGCCTGCAGCAGCTGGCCTACTTCGTGACCGTGTTCGTCGCGGCCCCGTTGGCGGCGGCGACCGGGTTCCGCATGTCGGGCATGTGGCCCAAGAAGGCGGAGCGACTGTCGAAGGCGTACCCGATCGAGTGGGCCCGTGCGCTGCACTTCCCGGTCATGATCTACTTCGTGGTGTTCATCATCGGACACGTCGCGCTGGTGTTCCTCACCGACTTCCTGCGCAACCTCAACCACATGTACGCCTCGTCGGACGCCGTCGGCTGGACGGGCTTCTGGGTCTTCGTGGCCTCCCTGGTGGTGATCGCCATCGGCTGGGTCGCGGCTCGCCCGCTGGTCATCGCGCCGATCGCGAAGCTGTTCGGCAGCGTGTCCGGGCGCTGACCCGGCTCCGAACTCAGCACGGACTGCGGCCGGACGCAGAGAAACGGCCCCCTGCCGATGGCAGGGGGCCGTTCATGCTGAGTCGCGAACGCGGAATCAGCGGACGAAGCGCACCTCGGTGAGCGTCTCGCCGAGGAACGGCTCGGTGTGGCTGGCGCCGTCGAGTGAGAACCCGTTGCGGGTATAGAAGCGGTGCGCGCGGGGGTTGTCCTCCGCGACCCACAGGTAGAGGGGCTCGTCCTTCTCGACCGCCGCATCGAACAGCTTCTGGCCGATGCCGGTGGAGTGATACGCGTCGAGCAGGTAGATGAAGTACAGCTCGCGGAACGCCGGGGCGTCCTTGTCGCGGGCGGGACCGGAGCCGACGAAGCCGACGATCTCGCCGTCGACGAGCGCAGCGCGCATCGTGAACTCGGGGCCCTGAGAGGCCCAATGCGTCCATAGTTCGGCCATGCGCCGGGGTGAGACCTTCTCGAGCGCGGCCTTGCTGATCAGGTGGTCGTAGGTCTCGTGCCAGCACTGCGCGTGCACACGACCAAGGGCTTCCGCATCCACATCACGGACCGGACGGACAATGACTTCAGGCTGGGCTTCGGCGCTCATATCGTGACTCTACGCGCGGCCTCCGGGATCAGGAAATCGAGCGGAAGCGTTCCCACAGCGCCGATATGCCGGTGGAGGGTTCGCACAACGATGTTCGCGATCCGTTCGTCGATGGCTACGATCAGTCCTCGTGAACGTGATCTGGCGCACTCTCCTCGTGATCCTCTCCGCCCGCCGTCGAGTGCGGCGAGGCAAGACGCTCGACGCGGCATCGGTCAGCAGCATCCGGCTGACGACGCTGCCGACCGACATCGACATCCTCCGTCACATGAACAACGGCCGATACCTGTCGCTCTTCGACCTCGGCCGGTGGGACCTGCTGATCCGCACAGGGCTGTTCGACGCCATGAACGAACGCGGCTGGTACGCCGTCGTCTCGAGCGAGACCGTGACATTCCGCAAGTCGCTGCAGCTGTGGCAGCGGTTCGAGGTGCAGTCGCGGTTCATCGGGCATGACGACAAGGCGGTGTTCCTGGAGCACAGGGCGGTCGTCGGCGGTGAGATCTACGCCCGCGTCATCGTGCGATCGCGGATGCTGCGCCGAACCGGCGGCACGGTCAGCAACGAAGAGCTGTTCGCCGCCGTCGGCAAGCCGGAGGGCGTGCCCGAGATCGACTCCTGGGTGCACGACTGGGCCGCGGCATCCGCCCTGCCTCCCGTGCGCACCCCGGCGCCGAGCGTCTGGAACTGACGCCGTGACCGATCCATGGGGTCTCGAGACACGAGCACCGGGCGACGTGCTGCTGGTCGGATGCGGCAAGCTCGGCATCCGCCTCGGTGAGCGACTCGTCGCAGCGGGCTCACAGGTCACGGCCATGCGACGCAGCGGGGGTGACATGCCTTTCCCGACCATCGAGGCCGATCTGCGGCATCCGCTCGACCGTGAGCTCCCCGGGTTCGACTCGGTCGTGATCACGCTGCCGCCGAGCACCGAGGGCGACTCGGTGTATCCGCCGGCGCTGCGGGGGCTCGCCGACGCCCTTCCGTCGATGCCGGGGCGGGTCGTGTTCGTGTCGTCGACGCGCGTGTTCGAGGGGCGTCCCGGTGAGACGCCGCTGACCGAGCGCGATGCACCACGCGTGTCGAGCGAGCGCGGCGGCGATCTGGTCGAGGGTGAGCACCTGGCGACGGAGCTGTTCGGGGCGCGGATCGTTCGTCCGGCCGGCATCTACGGCCCCGGTCGAGACTTCCTCATCCGGCGGGTGCGCGAGGGTGCGGCGGTCGACCACACCCGTCGCACCAACCGCATCCACGAGACCGATCTCGTCCGGCTGCTCGAGGCGATGCTGCGGGCCGACTCCGCACCACCGCTGATCCATGCCGTGGACCGTGAGCCGGTGCTGCTCGGAGACGTCGTCGCACACATCGCCTCGCGCCTCGGGGTCGAGCCGCCGCCGCACCTCGACCCGGAGGTCGGCGGCGGGACGGTGCTCGAGGGGCGTCTCCTGCTGGAGTTCCTCGGCGACCTCGAGTATCCGACCTTCCGCGACGGGTACGACGAGATGATCGCCGCGCTCTGAGCGCTCCGTCTGGGTTCCGGTCGCCTGCCCGTGCCGCGCGTCCGCGTGATCGACGGCACGGACTGCGACCCGAACCACCCGACGCGACCGTCGTTCACGGGCAGGCGAGCACGGCAGTCCTAGGCTGAGCTCATGGCCGACCCGATGCCCTCCACGGATCCAGAATCCGTCTCACTCGCGGACCGCGCCGTCGAGCTCGCCCGCCGCTGGGTGATCGAGGCCGCGGCCGCCGATGTCGACCCGGCGGCAGAGCGTCTCGCCGGTGTCCTCCAGGATGCCAACGGACTGCCGTTCACACTCGGATTCGTCGACGGCGTCATGCGCCCCGAGAGCCTGAGCGCCGCCGCATCGCAGCTGCACCGCATCGCCCCGATCGTGCCCGACTTCCTGCCCTGGTACCTGCGGTCGGCTGTGCGGATCGGCGGCGGCGTGGCGCAGATGCTGCCGACACCCGTGGTGCCCATCGCGCGTCGGGTGCTGCGCGACATGGTCGGTCACCTGGTGGTCGACGCCCGCCCCGCGAAGCTCGGACCCGCCATCGCGAAGATCCGCGAATCGGGCGCTCGGCTCAACCTCAACCTGCTGGGCGAGGCAGTGCTGGGTGAGGACGAGGCGCAGCGGAGGCTCGACGGCATCCATGAGCTGATCCGTCGCCCCGATGTCGACTACGTGTCGGTGAAGGTGTCGGCGATCGTCAGCCACATCTCGATGTGGGCGTTCGACGAGGTCGTCGAGTCGGTCGTCGAGAGACTGCTTCCGCTGTATCTGACGGCCGCCTCGGATCGCACCTTCATCAACCTCGACATGGAGGAGTATCGCGACCTCGACCTGACGATCGCGGTGTTCACCCGCATCCTCGAGGATCCGCGCCTCGACGGTCTCGAGGCGGGCATCGTGCTGCAGGCCTATCTCCCCGACGCGCTGCCGGCCCTGCAGCAGCTCACCGCCTGGGCCCGTGAACGGGTCGACCATGGCGGCGCCCCCATCAAGGTGCGACTCGTCAAGGGAGCCAACCTCGCGATGGAGCGGGTCGAGGCCCGGATGCACGGATGGGCGCAGGCGACCTACGACACCAAGCTCGACACCGACGCCAACTATCTGCGCTGCCTCGACTGGGCGCTTCGCCCCGAGAACGTCGCTGCGGTGCGGCTGGGCGTCGCGGGGCACAATCTGTTCGGCATCGCCTATGCGTGGTTGCTGGCGGGGGAGCGCGGGGTTCGTGCCCTCGACTCCGGTGCGGCGACTCCGGTCGCGAACAGCCAGCCGCCGATCGAGTTCGAGATGCTGCTCGGCATGGCGCAGGGGCAGGTGCAGGCCGTCTCGCGAGAGGTCGGCGAGGTGCTGCTCTACGTGCCGGTCGTGAATCCGGGCGAGTTCGATGTGGCCATCAGCTATCTCGTCCGTCGTCTCGAAGAGAACGCGTCGAGCGACAACTTCCTCTCCGCCGCGTTCCGGCTCGGCGATGACGAGTCGCTCTTCGTGCGCGAGCGCGACAGGTTCCTCGACGCCGTCGACCGCTCGACGTCGCCGACGCTGCAGGTGGGCGCGCTGCGCAGCCAGGATCGGATGGCGCCGGTGCACGAGTCGATGCGCCCTGTGCCCGTGGCTCCTGCGCCCGAAGAGGGGCTGACCCAGGCGGTGCTCGGCATCTCGCGCGGCTCGGAGGACACGGGCGGGCCGTTCCTCGAGACGGCGGTCTACGCTCCGCGAGAGCTCGACGAGGCGACCGGCGGTGCTCCCGGATTCGCGAACACTCCCGACAGCGATCCGTCGCTTCCGGTCAACCGCGATTGGGCACGCGAGATCCACTCGCGCATCGCCGGCTCGACGCTCGGCGCCGCGACGATCGACGCGGCACGTGTCGACGATGCCGAGGCGCTCGAGACCATGATCGCCGGAGTGCGGGATGCCGCTGCCCTGTGGGGCGCGCGCCCCGCCACCGAACGCGCCGAGGTGCTGCTGCGTGCCGCGGCCGCGCTCGAGGGTCGACGAGGAGACCTCATCGAGGTCGCCGCCTCCGAGACCGGCAAGGTCTTCGCCGAGGCCGACGTGGAGGTCAGCGAGGCCGTCGACTTCGCTCGCTATTACGCAGCCAAGGCCAGAGAGCTGGATGCCGTCGCCGGCGCCGCATTCGAGCCTGCGCGCGTCACCGTCGTCACACCGCCGTGGAACTTCCCTCTCGCCATCCCGGCCGGAGGCGTGCTCGCCGCGCTCGCCGCGGGCTCGGGAGTCGTCTTCAAGCCCGCCCCGCAATCGCGTCGCTGCGCCGCCGTCATCGCCGAGACGCTGTGGGAGGTCGGTGTGCCGCGTGATGTGCTCGCGCTCGTCGACATCGAGGAGGGCGACCTCGGTCGCGAGCTGATCTCGCACGAGGCGGTCGACCGCGTCATCCTCACCGGGTCGTGGGAGACCGCCGCACTGTTCCGCTCGTGGCGGCCCGACCTTCCGCTGCTCGCCGAGACCAGCGGCAAGAACGCGATGATCATCACCCCGTCGGCGGATCTCGATCTCGCGGTCGCCGATCTGGTGCGCAGCGCCTTCGGGCACGCGGGGCAGAAGTGCTCGGCGGCGTCGCTCGCGATCCTCGTCGGCCCCGTCGGGCGGTCGAAGAGATTCGCCCGGCAGCTGGCCGATGCGACCCGGTCACTGCATGTCGGCTGGCCGACCGATCCGCTGGCCGAGGTCGGGCCTGTGATCGAGCGGCCGGAGGGCAAGCTCGCCTGGGCGCTCACCGAACTCGACGGCGAGGAGCAGTGGCTGATCGAGCCTGCCCTCTCGGCCGATGACCCCACCGGTCGACTCTGGCGGCCGGGCATCCGTGTCGGGGTGCAGCCGAGGTCGCGGTTCCACACCGAGGAGTTCTTCGGGCCCGTGCTGGGCGTCATGCATGCCCCGACCCTGGAGCGGGCGATCGAGCAGCAGAACGCTGTCGAGTACGGCCTGACGGCGGGGCTGCACACGCAGGATCCGGCCGAGCTCGCCCTCTGGCTCGATCGGGTGCAGGCCGGCAACCTCTATGTGAACCGCGGCATCACCGGTGCGATCGTGCAGCGTCAGCCGTTCGGCGGGTGGAAGCGCTCGTCGGTCGGTCCCGGCGCCAAGGCGGGCGGACCCAACTACCTGATCGGACTCGGATCCTGGCGTTCGAGCGGGTCCGGCACGGTGTCGAGCACGCTGCACCTGCGTGGGCTCGACTCGCGCATCACCGACCTCATCGAATCGGCACAGCCCTCGCTCGGCTTCGAGGCTTTCGAGTGGCTGCGTCGTTCGGCGCTCTCGGATGCACTCGCCTGGGACCGCGAGTTCGGCCAGGTCCGAGACGTCTCGCACCTGGGCGTCGAGCGCAACCTGTTCCGCTACCGCCCTGTGCCGGTCGCGATCAGGGCCACTGCGGATGCCGGATGGCAGGAGCTGCTGCGCGTCGTCGTCGCCGCGGTGCGCGCCGGGGCCGGGTTCGTGCTGTCCACCCCGGTGGGTCTGCCGTCGGCGGTGCGCCACGCGCTCGGCGAACTCGGTGCCGTGGTCTACATGGAGACCGACGACGAATGGATCGAGCGGATGCGGCGGCGCGGCGACGATTCGAACGGGCCGCTCGAGTCGCTCGACGACGAGCTGCGGCCGAGCAGGGCGCGCCTGGTGGGACCGCGCGACTCGGTGGCCGCGCTGCACCGAGCGTTGGCGGTGGCTGTCGACGGCGACCCCGACCTCGCGGTGTACGACGGCGAGGTCACCTCCGCCGGACGCATCGAGCTGCTGCCGTTCGTGCACGAGCAGGCGATCGCGATCACCGCGCACCGCTACGGCAACCCCGACGACTGGAGCGCCCCGGTCATCTGACCTGGTCGCCCCGCACGCGACCAGGGATGCGTTAGTGGCCCCGCCTGCGGGGGCCCAGCACGGCGTGTAAAGAATTCTTGACACAGCGGATGCCGCAGGCGTACTGTCGTGTCAAGAATCTTTTACATGGGAGGCATCATGGTCTACGAAGAGCGCAACGCCTGGGCCGGTCTCATCGTGGGCCTGGTCGTGATCGGGGCCTATGTCGTCATCGTCCTGCAGCAGGCCGCCGGTGGATCGGTGACCGATGTCGACTGGTTCCCGCTCATGCTGTGGACGATCGGTCTCGGCATCGTCGCCACGATCGTGCTCAGCATCGTCTGGGGGATGATCGCCGGCGCGAAGGATCCTGACGGGGTCGGCAAGTCCGATGTCCGCGACCGCGACATCAGCCGTATGGGCAGCCGGGTGGAGCAGGCCTTCGTCGTGATCGCGGGCCTCGGTGTGATCGCGCTGTGCGCGGTGAGCGCCGACGTCTTCTGGATCGCCAACACCATGTTCGCGGGGTTCGCCGTCTCGGCCATGGTCGGCAGCGTCGCGCGAGTCGTCGCCTACCGACGGGGACTCGTCTGATGGTCAAGCCCACACTCGTCTCCAACCGCATCCGCGCCCACCGCGAAGCGGCCGGGCTCACCCAGGCCGAACTCGCCCGCAGCATCGGCGTGACGAGGCAGACGCTGATCGCGATCGAACAGGAGAAGTACTCTCCGTCGCTTGAGCTCGCATTCCAGATCGCCCGCGCCTTCGGCGTGGGGCTCGATGACCTGTTCCAGTATCCGCAACCCACCAGCACGGAGGTGTGACATGACCGAGACCGACAAGACCCCGACGAACCAGACCGAGATGATGCCGGCGTGGCGTCGCGAGACCTACGGCTCGGCCGACGGATTCCGGCTCGAGCAGGTCCCCGTTCCCGTGCCTCGGCACGGCGAGGTCGTGCTGCGCGTCGAGGCGACCGCGCTCCACGCGGGCGACGTCCGACTCATGCTCGGTGACCCGCTGCTCGTGCGCCCGATCTTCGGGCTGACCCGTCCGAAGTATCCGGTGCGCGGAATGGAGGTCGCCGGCACCGTCGTGGCCGTGGGGCCGAGCGCGATCGGAGCCGAGCTCGGCGAACGTGTCGTCGGTGAGGTCACCGGAGGTGGAGGATTGGCGTCGCATGTCGCGGTGCCCGCCGCCCGGCTCGTGCCGATCCCGCCCGATGTCACCTCTGAGACCGCTGCCTGCCTGCCGGTCTCGGCCGGCACCGCCTGGCAGGCCCTCGACCGCGCGGGGATCGGCTTTCGCGCCGCCAGAGGCAGCGTGGCCGGGCATGTCCCACGCGTTCTCGTGATCGGTGCTTCCGGGGGAGTCGGCACCTTCGCGGTGCAGCTCGCGGCGCTGCGCGGTGCCGAGGTCTGGGCGACCTGCGGCGAACGCAACGCCCGGCTCGTCGAGCATCTCGGCGCCGTGCGCACGCTCGACCACCGCACTTCACCGCTGGCAGACCTGCCGGCCGGGCACTTCGACGCGGTGATCGACATCGCGGGAGGCATGGGCCTGCGCGTGCTGCAGCGACTCGTCGTGCTCGGCGGCTCGGTGGTGCTCGTGGCAGGCAACGGAGGGCACGTACTCGGACCGATACCGCGCATACTCACGGCGCTGCTCCTGTCGATCGGGTCGAGTCGCCGCATCCATCCGTTGGCGGCGACGCCGCGCCCCGAGGTCCTCGCCAAGCTGCTCGAGCTCACGGCGGAGGGCCGCATGACTCCTGTGGTCGAGCGGGAGTACGCCTTCGACGATGCACGCGCCGCCCTCGCGCACCTCGAGGCGGGCCACACCGTGGGCAAGGTCGTCGTGCACGGGGCCTGACCGCGAGGCGCGGTGCTCTGGCGGCGTTCAGGGGCGGATGACAGAATGGATGCTGGCGTGCCCGAGTCGCATCTTCCCCCGGGCGTCGACTCTGACCGAGCGACGCGGGTCGAAGGACCGCCGGGCCCCTGGACAGCGTCCGCCGCATCCGTTCGAGGAGCCCCATGTCTGTCGAAACCACTGCGCCGGCGTCCGAGACCGCAACCCCGGTCCGCACCGCACACCACCGTCACTATCTGATGTGCAAGCCGTCGCACTTCACGGTGAACTACTCGATCAACCCGTGGATGGAGCCGACGAAGCCGACCGACACAGCTCGGGCTGTCGAGCAGTGGCAGAAGCTGCACGACCTCTACCTCGAGCTCGGTCACGAGGTCGAGCTGATCGAGCCGCTCGCCGGATACCCCGACATGGTCTACACCGCCAACGGCGGGTTCCTGATCGACGGCCGCGCGTACGTGCCGAAGTTCCGCTTCGTCGAGCGTCAGGGTGAGGCCCCCGCGTTCGCGGACTGGTTCCGCGGTGCCGGCTACGACACCGTCATCCCCGAAGAGGTCAACGAGGGCGAGGGCGACTTCCTGCTCGTCGGCGACGTGATCCTCGCGGGCACCGGCTTCCGCTCGACCGGCGACAGCCACCGCGAGGTCGGAGAGGTGTTCGGTCGCGAGGTCGTGTCTCTCAACCTCGTCGACCCGCGGTTCTATCACCTCGACACCGCGATCGCGGTGCTCGACCCCGTGCAGGGCGTTGAGAACGGCGGCCCCGAGCGCGCGAACATCGCGTATCTGCCCGGCGCCTTCGACGATGCGAGCCGAGCGATCCTCGAGGAGCGCTTCCCGGATGCGATCCTCGTGTCCGACGAGGACGGGTCGGTGTTCGGTCTCAACTCGGCGAGCGACGGCTACAACGTGGTCATCTCGCCGCGCGCGCTCGGCTTCGAGAAGCAGCTGCGCGAGCGCGGCTACAACCCGATCATGGTCGACCTGTCCGAGCTGCTGCTCGGCGGCGGCGGCATCAAGTGCTGCACCCTCGAACTGCGCGGTGACGCGTGACCGCCGTCGACGCCGGTGTGTCGGCCGAGCCGCACGTCGCCCACAACTATCACCCGCTGCCGGTCAACATCGCGCGCGGTGACGGTGCCTGGGTGACGGATGTCGAGGGCAAGCGGTACCTCGACCTCCTCGCCGCCTACTCGGCGGTGAACTTCGGCCATCGGCATCCTGCTCTCGTGGCGGCGCTCACCGAGCAGCTCGGTCGGGTCACGCTGGTCAGCAGGGCGTTCCAGAGCGATCGGCTCGAGCCGTTCGCCGCGGCACTCGCGAAGCTCGCCGGCAAGGACATGGTGCTGCCGATGAACACCGGTGCCGAAGCGGTCGAGACGGGCATCAAGGTCGCCCGCGCCTGGGGGTACCGCGTCAAGGGCATCGCTGACGGCCGGGCGCGGATCATCGTCGCGGCCGGGAACTTCCACGGCCGCACCACCACGATCGTCAGCTTCAGCGACGACGAGCAGGCGCGAGCCGACTTCGGTCCCTACACGCCGGGCTTCGACGTGGTTCCCTACGGGGATGCGAATGCCGTCGCCGCCGCGATCACCGAAGACACCGCCGCCGTGCTGATCGAGCCGATCCAGGGGGAGGGCGGGGTGGTGATCCCGCCGGAGGGATACCTGCGCCGCGTCCGCGAGATCTGCGACGAGAAGAACGTGCTGTTCATCGCAGACGAGATCCAATCCGGACTCGGACGCGTCGGCGAGACCTTCGCCTGCGACCGCGAGGGTGTCGTGCCCGACCTGTACCTGCTGGGCAAGGCACTGGGCGGAGGAATCCTGCCGGTGTCCGCCGTCGTGGGCAACGCCGATGTGCTCGGAGTCATCCGCCCGGGAGAGCACGGCTCGACGTTCGGCGGCAACCCGCTCGCCGCGGCCGTGGGGCTGCGCGTGGTGGAGATGCTCGAGTCGGGGGAGTTCCAGGAGCGCGCTCGTGCACTCGGTGCTCACCTCGCCGCGGCACTCGAACCGCTGAAGGGTCATGGAGTCACCGAGGTGCGCATCGCCGGCCTGTGGGCCGGCGTCGACATCGACCCCGCCAAGGGCACGGGGCGCGAGATCGCCGAGAAGCTGCTCGACCGTGGGGTGCTGGTGAAGGACACGCACGGTCAGACGATCCGCATCGCACCACCGCTGGTCATCCGGGCGACCGAGCTCGACTGGGCGGTCGAGCAGTTGAAGCTGGTCCTGGGGGCCTGAAACCCGCGTCCGCCGGGCGACACGCCCGGCGGACGGCCCGGATTTGCCGGAACCCCGGAACCCACGTAACTTATTACTTGTTCGCCCCACAGGGAAGCGGAGAGGCCGAGAGCTTCACCCCCCTCAAGCGGAGAACCACCTCCACTCGATCAGCTCCTCGGAGCAGATCGCAGACACACTTCTGTCTGACCTGGAGCTTCCTACCGGAACAGCGGTCAATTTGACAGCGACGCCGGAACGGATAAGCTAGTGAAGTTGCCTCGGAGGCCTTGAGCCCCGAGCTGCAGATCTGGTTCTGAGCTTCACGGCGTGTCGATTTGACAGCCGGAACAGCGAAGATAAGATAGAGAAGTTGCCCTTCGGGCCTGGTTGTGATGACTGGGTCGTGGGAGCATCCGATCCTTGAGAACTCAACAGCGTGCACTTGTCAAATGCCAAATTATCCTCGTCTAGCTTCGGCTGGGTGAGAATTCCTTTGGATCAAAGACCAACCTCCTTGTGGGGTTGGCATTCGGATGAAGTCAGCAATGAATTTGTCTCTTTGGTCAGCATCAAACTCGCTGCGTCACCGTTTTCCCGGTGTCGTATGCATTTCTTTTTTACGGAGAGTTTGATCCTGGCTCAGGATGAACGCTGGCGGCGTGCTTAACACATGCAAGTCGAACGGTGAACACGGAGCTTGCTCTGTGGGATCAGTGGCGAACGGGTGAGTAACACGTGAGCAACCTGCCCCTGACTCTGGGATAAGCGCTGGAAACGGCGTCTAATACTGGATACGAGTAGCGACCGCATGGTCAGCTACTGGAAAGATTTATTGGTTGGGGATGGGCTCGCGGCCTATCAGCTTGTTGGTGAGGTAATGGCTCACCAAGGCGTCGACGGGTAGCCGGCCTGAGAGGGTGACCGGCCACACTGGGACTGAGACACGGCCCAGACTCCTACGGGAGGCAGCAGTGGGGAATATTGCACAATGGGCGCAAGCCTGATGCAGCAACGCCGCGTGAGGGATGACGGCCTTCGGGTTGTAAACCTCTTTTAGCAGGGAAGAAGCGAAAGTGACGGTACCTGCAGAAAAAGCGCCGGCTAACTACGTGCCAGCAGCCGCGGTAATACGTAGGGCGCAAGCGTTATCCGGAATTATTGGGCGTAAAGAGCTCGTAGGCGGTTTGTCGCGTCTGCTGTGAAATCCGGAGGCTCAACCTCCGGCCTGCAGTGGGTACGGGCAGACTAGAGTGCGGTAGGGGAGATTGGAATTCCTGGTGTAGCGGTGGAATGCGCAGATATCAGGAGGAACACCGATGGCGAAGGCAGATCTCTGGGCCGTAACTGACGCTGAGGAGCGAAAGGGTGGGGAGCAAACAGGCTTAGATACCCTGGTAGTCCACCCCGTAAACGTTGGGAACTAGTTGTGGGGTCCATTCCACGGATTCCGTGACGCAGCTAACGCATTAAGTTCCCCGCCTGGGGAGTACGGCCGCAAGGCTAAAACTCAAAGGAATTGACGGGGACCCGCACAAGCGGCGGAGCATGCGGATTAATTCGATGCAACGCGAAGAACCTTACCAAGGCTTGACATATACGAGAACGGGCCAGAAATGGTCAACTCTTTGGACACTCGTAAACAGGTGGTGCATGGTTGTCGTCAGCTCGTGTCGTGAGATGTTGGGTTAAGTCCCGCAACGAGCGCAACCCTCGTTCTATGTTGCCAGCACGTAATGGTGGGAACTCATGGGATACTGCCGGGGTCAACTCGGAGGAAGGTGGGGATGACGTCAAATCATCATGCCCCTTATGTCTTGGGCTTCACGCATGCTACAATGGCCGGTACAAAGGGCTGCAATACCGCGAGGTGGAGCGAATCCCAAAAAGCCGGTCCCAGTTCGGATTGAGGTCTGCAACTCGACCTCATGAAGTCGGAGTCGCTAGTAATCGCAGATCAGCAACGCTGCGGTGAATACGTTCCCGGGTCTTGTACACACCGCCCGTCAAGTCATGAAAGTCGGTAACACCTGAAGCCGGTGGCCTAACCCTTGTGGAGGGAGCCGTCGAAGGTGGGATCGGTAATTAGGACTAAGTCGTAACAAGGTAGCCGTACCGGAAGGTGCGGCTGGATCACCTCCTTTCTAAGGAGCATCTGACTCTTCGGAGTCCAGAACCCAGATCGAAGGCATACGTTCTTCGCTGGGAGCTCATGGGTGGAACATTTGACATGGTGCGAAGGATGAAGGTTTCTCTTAGTACACCGCTTGCGGTGGGAACGGGGAGGGTTTCGGAGGTCGCATCTGCACGCTGTTGGGTCCTGAGGGACCGGATGCGATCTTCGGATCGTTTCTGTACCTCTGGGCCTCTTGTTGTTTCCCCTGTGGGGGAGGTGAGAAGGGGTACCGCCCGTACTTTGAGAACTACACAGTGGACGCGAGCATCTTGCAGCCGGCTTCGGTCGGTTGCACAAGATGATCTTAAAGATCATTAGTCAATTTCAAGCCAGGCCTTTGTGTCTGGTGTCGATTCTGATTCAAACTCATGTGATTTATCAAGTCTTTAAGAGCAAACGGTGAATGCCTTGGCATCTGGAGCCGAAGAAGGACGTAGCAATCTGCGATAAGCCTCGGGGAACTGATAAGCAAGTTTTGATCCGAGGGTGTCCGAATGGGGAAACCCCGCTGGGCGGCGTGCCGACCTAGTGACTCCCGCCTGAATATATAGGGCGGGTAGAGGGAACGTGGGGAAGTGAAACATCTCAGTACCCACAGGAAGAGAAAGCAACCGCGATTCCGTTAGTAGTGGCGAGCGAAACCGGAACAGGCTAAACCTAGCGTGTGTGATAGCCGGCAGGCGTTGCACGTTGGGGGTTGTGGGACTTTTCAGTCATCTCTGCCGAGATGGCGGCGTTACAAGAAGGTATAGACGAACGGTCTTGAAAGGCCGGTCATAGAGGGTGACAACCCCGTAGTCGAAATGCCTCCCTTGGCGCGAAGAGTATCCCAAGTAGCACGGGGCCCGTGAAATCCCGTGTGAATCTGTCAGGACCACCTGATAAGCCTAAATACTCCCAGATGACCGATAGCGGACAAGTACCGTGAGGGAAAGGTGAAAAGTACCCCGGGAGGGGAGTGAAATAGTACCTGAAACCGTTTGCTTACAAACCGTTGGAGCAGCCTTAGTAGCTGTGACAGCGTGCCTTTTGAAGAATGAGCCTGCGAGTTAGCGATATGTGGCGAGGTTAACCCGTTGAGGGGTAGCCGTAGCGAAAGCGAGTCTGAATAGGGCGATTCAGTCGCATGTCCTAGACCCGAAGCGAAGTGATCTATCCATGGCCAGGTTGAAGCGACGGTAAGACGTCGTGGAGGACCGAACCCACTTAGGTTGAAAACTGAGGGGATGAGCTGTGGATAGGGGTGAAAGGCCAATCAAACTTCGTGATAGCTGGTTCTCTCCGAAATGCATTTAGGTGCAGCGTTGCGTGTTTCTTGCCGGAGGTAGAGCTACTGGATGGCCGATGGGCCCTACAAGGTTACTGACGTCAGCCAAACTCCGAATGCCGGTAAGTGAGAGCGCAGCAGTGAGACTGTGGGGGATAAGCTTCATAGTCGAGAGGGAAACAACCCAGACCACCAACTAAGGTCCCAAAGCGCGTGCTAAGTGGGAAAGGATGTGGAGTTGCCTTGACAACCAGGAGGTTGGCTTAGAAGCAGCCACCCTTGAAAGAGTGCGTAATAGCTCACTGGTCAAGTGATTCCGCGCCGACAATGTAACGGGGCTCAAGCACGCCACCGAAGTTGTGGCATTGACATTATTGGTAGGCCTTCGTGGTCCAGCCGTGTTGATGGGTAGGAGAGCGTCGTGTGGCCAGCGAAGCGGCGGTGTAAACCAGCCGTGGAGGCTACACGAGTGAGAATGCAGGCATGAGTAGCGAAAGACGTGTGAGAAACACGTCCTCCGAAAGACCAAGGGTTCCAGGGTCAAGCTAATCTTCCCTGGGTAAGTCGGGACCTAAGGCGAGGCCGACAGGCGTAGTCGATGGACAACGGGTTGATATTCCCGTACCGGCGAAGAACCGCCCAAGCTAATCCAGTAGTGCTAAGTGTCTGAATCCCAGTGACTGATCCCTTCGGGGTGACGCGTTGGGCCTAGCGCACGACCCCATTCTGGTGCGGTTAGCGTATTAACAGGTGTGACGCAGGAAGGTAGTCCAGCCGGGCGATGGTTGTCCCGGTGCAAGTGCGTAGGCCGAGAGATAGGCAAATCCGTCTCTCACATAGGCTGAGACACGATGCGGATAGAAAGTGGATGATCCTATGCTGCCAAGAAAAGCATCGACGCGAGGTTCAAGCCGCCCGTACCCCAAACCGACTCAGGTGGTCAGGTAGAGAATACCAAGGAGATCGAGAGAATCGTGGTTAAGGAACTCGGCAAAATGCCCCCGTAACTTCGGGAGAAGGGGGGCCTTCGGCGTATTAGGACTTGCTCCGAAAGCGTTTGGAGGCCGCAGAGACTAGTGGGTAGCGACTGTTTACTAAAAACACAGGTCCGTGCCAAGTCGCAAGACGATGTATACGGACTGACGCCTGCCCGGTGCTGGAAGGTTAAGAGGACCGGTTAGCCGCAAGGCGAAGCTGAGAATTTAAGCCCCAGTAAACGGCGGTGGTAACTATAACCATCCTAAGGTAGCGAAATTCCTTGTCGGGTAAGTTCCGACCTGCACGAATGGCGTAACGACTTCCCAACTGTCTCAACCGCGAACTCGGCGAAATTGCATTACGAGTAAAGATGCTCGTTACGCGCAGCAGGACGGAAAGACCCCGTGACCTTTACTATAGCTTTGTATTGGTGTTCGGTGTGGCTTGTGTAGGATAGGTGGGAGACTGTGAAGCATGGACGCCAGTTCATGTGGAGTCATTGTTGAAATACCACTCTGGTCACTCTGGATATCTAACTTCGAACCGTAATCCGGTTCAGGGACAGTGCATGGTGGGTAGTTTAACTGGGGCGGTTGCCTCCCAAAAAGTAACGGAGGCGCCCAAAGGTTCCCTCAACCTGGTTGGCAATCAGGTGTCGAGTGTAAGTGCACAAGGGAGCTTGACTGTGAGACTGACAGGTCGAGCAGGGACGAAAGTCGGGACTAGTGATCCGGCAGTGGCTTGTGGAAGCGCTGTCGCTCAACGGATAAAAGGTACCTCGGGGATAACAGGCTGATCTTGCCCAAGAGTCCATATCGACGGCATGGTTTGGCACCTCGATGTCGGCTCGTCGCATCCTGGGGCTGGAGTAGGTCCCAAGGGTTGGGCTGTTCGCCCATTAAAGCGGTACGCGAGCTGGGTTTAGAACGTCGTGAGACAGTTCGGTCCCTATCCGCTGCGCGCGTAGGAAATTTGAGAGGATCTGACCCTAGTACGAGAGGACCGGGTTGGACGAACCTCTGGTGTGTCAGTTGTTCCGCCAGGAGCACCGCTGATTAGCTACGTTCGGGATGGATAACCGCTGAAAGCATCTAAGCGGGAAGCCGGCCTCAAGATGAGATTTCCATACCTTCGGGTGAGAGGCTCCCAGCCAGACTACTGGGTTGATAGGCCAGATGTGGAAGTGCAGTAATGCATGCAGCTGACTGGTACTAATAAGCCGATGACTTGATAACACACCGTTTGTTGGTGCTACGCGTCCACTGAGTGGTTCTCGATGTACGGTCGAGAACCGCATGACAATGACTTTGTTATGTGTTTTGATTGAAACATCTATAGTGTTTCGGCGGCCATAGCGTGAGGGAAACGCCCGGTTACATTCCGAACCCGGAAGCTAAGCCTCACAGCGCCGATGGTACTGCAGGGGGGACCCTGTGGGAGAGTAGGACACCGCCGGACTTCTTTTAGACAGAAAAGCCACCCAATGTTGGGTGGCTTTTCTGCGTTAACGTGCGCACACGACAGATGCCGGGCGTACAGGACACGTGATGCTCGCGGTCGGCGATCGACGCCATACGTCTCGCCTCACGCATGACGCTCGAGTCACCGCTTGAGTCGTGATTCGAGCACCGCCGCCGTCTCGTGTACAGCCTCTGCGAGGGTGCTCTCGTCGAGATCCGCTCCCGCCCAGGTCACGGCCACAGCTGCGACGGGCCAGCCGGCGTGATCGCAGACCACCGCGCCGACGCTGCGCAGGCCCTCCGCCACCTCGCTGTCTTCGGTCGCATAGCCTCGTGCCCGCACTGTGCGCAGCACCTCGCGCAGTTCGCTCGGCGTGCGCGGCCCTAACCCGGTGCGATCGGGAAACGCTGAGGCACCCGGGTAGAGCGCGCGCACCTGCTCGCGAGGGAGCGCCGCCAGCATCGCCCTACCCGATGCCGTCAGGTGTGCAGGAAGCCGAACTCCGACGTCCGTGATCAGGGCCTGACGCCGTGGCGCCCGCTCCTCGACGATGTAGAGCACGTCGCCGCCGCTCATCACCGCGAGGTGGGTGCTCTCACCGAGCCTGTCCGACAGCGCGGCGACGAGAGGACGCCCCAGACGCGCGAGCGGCTGCTGCCTCGCGTATCCGCCGGCGAGCTCGAAGGCTGACGTCCCGAGCCCCCACCGACGGTCCTCCTTCATGTGCAGCACGAAACCGTGAGCGGCGAGCGTCGTGAGCAGGTGATACACCGTCGATCGGGGCAGCTCGAGTTCCCGGGCGATCGCCGATGCCGCGACCGGTGCGGGTCGGCCGGCGAGATATCGCAGGATGCGCAGGGTGTTATCGGCCGCGGGCACCTGCACGGCGGCGTCCGATGTGTCTGGGATCACAGACACAGGATCCCATGAACCGCTGTCGCCCGCGACCCGGCGGGTGTGGAATCGAGACATGACCGAACTGCTCCCCGTCCTCGTCGGCGATGCCCCCCTGAGCCACGCCGATGTCGTCGCGGTCGCTCGCCACGACGCTCCCGTCACGATCAGCCCCGCAGCTCTCGGTCGGGTCGACGAGACCCGCCGCGTGATCGACGGCCTCGCTGCCGACCCCCATCCGCACTACGGCGTCTCCACCGGATTCGGCGCACTCGCCACGACCTTCATCGCTGCGGATCGCCGGCTGCAGCTGCAGGCGAGCCTCATCCGCTCGCACGCCGCCGGCACGGGCGCCGAGGTCGAGCGCGAGGTCGTGCGCGGACTCCAGCTGCTGCGCCTGCAGACCCTGACATCGGGGCGCACGGGCGTCCGCCCCGTCGTCGTCGAG
Source organism: Microbacterium sp. AC035 (assembly GCF_979258485.1). Taxonomy (NCBI): domain Bacteria; kingdom Bacillati; phylum Actinomycetota; class Actinomycetes; order Micrococcales; family Microbacteriaceae; genus Microbacterium; species Microbacterium sp. AC035. The sequence goes on along the minus strand of NZ_OZ409858.1, from coordinate 2,309,431 downwards.
ACGTATGCCGCGCTGCTGAACGCGGGCATCACACCGATCGTTCGTGAGTACGGCTCGCTCGGTTGCTCCGGCGATCTCGCGCCGCTCGCGCACATCGCGCTCGCGACGATGGGAGAGGGCGACGTCCGCGACGCGGAAGGACAGCTCATCCCGGCGTCCGATGCTCTGGCAGCTGTCGGCATCGAGCCGCTCACTCTCGTCGAGAAGGAGGGCCTCGCTCTCATCAACGGCACTGATGGGATGCTGGGCATGCTGGTGCTCGCGCTGCACGATCTCGAGACGCTGCTGATCACCGCCGACATGGCCGCGGCGATGTCGGTGGAGTCGCAGATGGGGACGGATGCCGTGTTCGCGGCCGATCTCATGGCACTGCGCCCACAGTCCGGCCAGGCTGAATCGGCGTCGAACCTGCGGTCGTTCCTGCGCGAATCGCCGATCGTGCACAGCCACAAGGGCCCCGAAGACGGCCGGGTGCAGGACGCGTACTCACTGCGCTGCTCGCCTCAGGTCCACGGAACCGCGCGCGACACGATGGGCTACGCCTCGACCATCGCCGAGCGCGAACTCGCGAGCGTGATCGACAACCCGGTCATCACCCTCGACGGCCGCATCGAGTCGAACGGCAACTTCCACGGCGCACCCGTCGCGGCCGTCCTGGACTTCCTGGCGATCTCCGTCGCCGACGTCGCCTCGATCTCGGAGCGTCGCACGGACCGCGCACTCGATCCGGCACGCAACCACGGCCTCCCGCCGTTCCTGGCAGACGAGGTCGGCGTCGACTCGGGGCTGATGATCGCTCAGTACGCCTCCGCAGGCATCGTCTCCGAGCTCAAGCGCCTCGCCGTGCCGGCATCCGTCGATTCGATCCCGTCATCGGCGATGCAGGAGGACCACGTGTCGATGGGGTGGGCTGCCGCCCGCAAGCTCCGTCGGGCGATCGATGGACTGGGTCGCGTCATCGCGATCGAGATCCTCACCGGCGCCCGCGCGCTCGACCTGCGTGCTCCGCTGCAGGCAGGGCCCGCCACGGGAGCCGTGCGCGACCTGGTGCGCACCGTCGCCGCGGGTCCCGGCCCCGATCGATTCCTCTCCCCAGACATGGAAGCCGTGACCGCACTCGTGCAGTCCGGCGCAATCGCCCGCATCGCAAAGGAGCACGCGCATGACTGACACCACGACGCCCGACACGACCATGACCCCGACCGCGGCCGCGGCGGGGCCGCGCGTGGTCCGCGCCGCCCGCGGCAACCAGCGCACCGCCAAGAGCTGGGGCGCCGAGGCAGCCAAGCGGATGCTGATGAACAACCTCGATCCCGAGGTGGCTGAGCACCCCGAAGACCTCGTGGTCTACGGCGGCACCGGCAAGGCCGCGCGCAGCTGGGAGGCGTACGACGCGATCGTCCGCACCCTCGACGAGCTCGAGCCCGACGAGACCCTGCTCGTGCAGTCGGGCAAGCCGGTCGGCGTCTTCCGCACGCACGAGTGGGCACCCCGCGTGCTGATCGCGAACTCGAACCTCGTGGGCGACTGGGCGACCTGGCCCGAGTTCCGCAAGCTCGAAGAGCTCGGCCTGATCATGTACGGCCAGATGACCGCCGGGTCGTGGATCTACATCGGAACCCAGGGCATTCTGCAGGGCACCTATGAGACCTTCTCCGCCGTCGCTCGCTCGCTCGGCCGGGACTCGCTCAAGGGCACGCTGACGCTCACGGGTGGTGCGGGCGGCATGGGCGGCGCGCAGCCGCTTGCCGTCACGCTCAATGACGGGGTCGTGCTGATCGTCGATGTCGACGAGTCGCGCCTCGCACGCCGGGTGCAGCGCGGATACCTCGACGAGTACACGACCGACCTCGATGCGGCCGTCGCCCGGGTCGTCGAAGCCAAGCAGGCCGGCGAGGCGCTCTCGGTCGGCGTCGTCGGCAACGCGGCAGAGGTCTTCCCCGAGCTGCTGCGCCGGGGCGTGCCGATCGACATCGTCACCGACCAGACCAGCGCTCACGACCCGCTCGCCTACCTGCCGGTCGGCATCAGCGTCACCGAGTGGAAGGCCGAGGCCGAGCGGGATGCCGAGGAGTTCACCCGCCGCTCTCGCGAGTCGATGGCGCAGCACGTCGCCGCGATGGTCGCGTTCCAGGACGCGGGGGCAGCGGTCTTCGATTACGGCAACTCGATCCGGGCCGAGGCACAGTTGGGCGGCTTCGACCGCGCGTTCGAGTTCCCCGGGTTCGTGCCGGCATACATCCGTCCGCAGTTCGAAGAGGGCCGCGGGCCCTTCCGGTGGGCCGCACTCTCGGGCGACCCCGAGGACATCTACAAGACCGACCGTGCGATCGCAGAGCTGTTCCCCGAAGACAAGGCTCTGCACCGCTGGCTCGAGAAGGCGGGCGAGAAGGTGCACTTCGAGGGCCTGCCCGCCCGCATCTGCTGGCTCGGATACAAGGAGCGTCACCTCGCCGGTCTCAAGTTCAACGAGATGGTCGCCTCGGGTGAGCTCTCGGCACCGATCGTGATCGGCCGCGACCACCTCGACTCGGGATCGGTCGCGTCACCTTACCGTGAGACCGAGGCCATGAAGGACGGTTCGGATGCCATCGCCGACTGGCCGCTGCTGAACGCACTGCTCAACACGGCATCCGGAGCGTCGTGGGTGTCTCTGCACCACGGCGGCGGTGTCGGAATCGGGCGCTCGATCCACGCCGGCCAGGTCAGCGTCGCGGACGGCTCGGCTCTGGCTGCCGAGAAGCTCGAACGCGTGCTGACCAACGATCCAGGCACCGGTGTGATGCGCCATGTCGACGCCGGGTACGAGCATGCTCGGGACATCGCCCGTGAGCGCGGCCTGAAGGTGCCGATGCTGTGAGCACCTCTCTGATCACGAACATCGGAGAGCTGACGACCAACGTCGGCTCCTCTGACGGCGACCGCTTCGGCACGCTGCACGATACCGCGGTGCTCATCGACAGCGGGCGGATCGCCTGGGTAGGCTCGGCGGATGCCGCGCCCGTGGCCGACGAAATCCTCGACGCCGGTGGTCGCGCGGTCATCCCCGGGTTCGTCGACAGCCACAGCCACCTCGTGTTCGGCGGAGACCGCGCCGCCGAGTTCGAGGCGCGGATGGCCGGGCAGAAGTACGCCGCGGGTGGCATCCGCTCGACGGTCGCCGCGACGCGAGCGGCGAGCGACGATGAACTGCGCGTGCGACTGCGGGGATTCATCGACGAGATGCTCGCGCAGGGCACCACGACGCTCGAGATCAAGAGCGGATACGGGCTCAGCGTCGCGGTTGAAGAGCGGCTCGTGAGACTCGCCGCCGAGGTCACGCCGGAGGTCACCTTCCTCGGGGCGCATGTGGTGCCGGCGGAGTACGCCGACCGGGCGGACGAGTACGTCGACCTGGTCACGGGGCCGATGCTCGACGCGTGCGCGCCGCACTCGAAGTGGATCGACGTGTTCTGCGAGACCGGGGCGTTCTCGGTCGAGCAGTCGAGGAGGGTGCTCGAGGCGGGAATCGCGAAGGGCCTCCTGCCCCGAGTGCACGCGAGTCAGCTGGGCCCGGGCGATGGAGTGCGCCTCGCCGTCGAGCTCGGCGCGGCATCCGTCGACCACGGCACCTACCTGACCGATGCCGATATCGCGGCGCTCGCCACCTCCGATACGGTGCTCACCCTGCTGCCCGGAGTCGAGTTCTCGACCAGGCAGCCCTATCCCGACGCGCGTCGACTCATCGACGCGGGCGTCACCGTGGCGATCGCGTGCGACACGAACCCGGGGTCGAGCTTCACCTCATCGATGCCGTTCTGCATCGCGATCGCCGTGCGCGACATGGGCATGACGCCCGCTGAAGCCGTATGGGCGACGACCGCCGGGGGAGCGAGGGCGCTGCGACGCGACGACGTCGGCGTGATCGCGGTGGGAGCGCGCGCAGACCTCGTGCTGTTGAGCGCACCCACGCGTATCCATCTCGCGTATCGACCGGGAGTGCCCCTCGTCGATCAGGTGTGGAAGGACGGCGTCGCGGTCCTCGCGGCGTCCGCGACGACTTCAGGAACGGAGAACCATGGCCCTCTCGCACGATGACCTCTGGCCCCGTGCCGGATCCTGGCCCGCCTTCGCCGCCGGAGACGACGCGGATGCTGTGCTGGTCGGCGTCCCGACCTGGCGCACCTCGCTGTCGCCGACCGGCGCGCATGCGACGCCCGCGGCGATCCGGGAGGCGCTGACCCGCTACAGCGCGACGCTCATGGGTCCGCCGGTCATCGACCTCGGGGAGGCGCTGCGCGTGCTCGACGCCGGGGATGTGACCGAGCCCGATGGGGAGGCCGGTGTCGCGGCGAGCGTCGCGCGCGTGCACGAGCTTGCCGAATCCGCGCGTCTCGTGATCGCGCTCGGCGGCGACAACGCGCTGACCTATCCGGTCGCGCGAGGAGCCGGGGCCACAGGGCTGATCACGATCGATGCGCACTTCGACCTGCGCGACGGCATCTCGAACGGGTCGCCGGTGCGGCGGCTGGTCGAGGACGCCCCCGACGGAGAGCGGATCGACCCGACCCGGATCGTCCAGATCGGCATCGCGGACTTCGCGAACTCCGCCGCTTATGCCGCGCGCGCAGCCGGGTGGGGCATCCGGGTGATCACCCTCGACGAGGTGCGGCGCCGCGGGATCTCCGAGGTCGTCGCGGAGGCGACGAGCATCGCCGGAGCGGGTGCCGCCGCCCGCATCCACCTGGACGTCGACGTCGACGCCGCCGATCGCGCCGCAGCGCCCGGCTGCCCGGCATCCGTCCCCGGTGGGTTCGCCGCGTGGGAGCTGCGCGCGCTCGTCCGCTCGCTCGTCGCTGATCCGCGCGTCGTGAGCGCCGACATCGCCGAGGTCGACGCCACCGCCGACACCGACGACATGCGCACGGTCAGGCTCGCGGCGCTCTGCGTGCTCGAGATGCTCGCGGCCCTCGCCACGCGCTGACCGCGGCTGCTAGTCGCGGAGCGTCCACGATGCTCTGCGTCGTCGCGACTTCGTCGCCATGAAGGTCAGGAGACCGGCCAGGCCCAGGAGGCAGAAGGTCCCCAGGGTAAGCCGGATGCTCGGCGCCCACCCCCACAGCTGCATCGACGGATCCATGAGCCCGAAGACTCCGTTCAGCAGCAGGAATCCGGCTCCCGCGCCGAGCAGACCGGCGAGGGCGACGAGCAGCCACAGCATCCGGCGCGTCCAGGAGCGCGGGGCGAACTGGTCTGCGTAGTGCTCGGGTGAGCCGAACGCCTCGAGCGGGTCCTCGCCGGATTCCGCGAGGTGGCTCCGCACCTCCCGGACGATGAGATCCACCTCATCGCTCGGCACGTCGCGCAGCTCGAGCTCGTCCTCGAGGGCCGTGCCGTAGTCATCGTCCCGTGTGCCGCTCATCGTGACTCCTTCTTCTCGCCGAGGACTGCCATCGTCCGGGTGGTGAAATCCGCCCAGGCAGCCCGGTGCTCATCCAGCGCGTGTCGGCCCGCGTCTGTGACCGAGTAGTACTTGCGTCCCGGCCCTCCGTCGCCGTCCCGCCAGGTCGAGGCGAGCGAGCCGTCCTGTTCGAGCCGCGCGAGCAGCGGGTAGAGCGTGCTCCCCTTGATGGTGCCGAACCCCGCCGCAGCGAGACGCTGCGCGATCAGATAGCCGTAAGCATCCTCGTCGCTGACGAGTGCGAGCACGGTGCCCGGAAGGGCGGCCCGGATCCAGTCGCTGGGCCACTGCGTCGAATTCATGACTAGATCATGGCACGGACTAGTCAGAATCTCTACCTAGTGGACGGACAGGGATCGATACGGACCTGCGGGAACCTCAGACGCCGGGTATCAGCAGGTGCGCGATCGTGAAGATCGCGAGGCCCGCGAGGGCGCCGACGAACGTGCCGTTCAGGCGGATGTACTGCAGGTCGCGGCCGACCATGAGCTCGATCTTCTCGGTCGTCTCGACCGGGTCCCAGCGCTCGACGGTGTCGGTGATGATCGACGCGATGTCGTGGCGGTAGCGGTCGACGAGGAAGACGGCGGCATCCGACACCCAGGTGTCGACGCGGTGCTGCAGCGCGGCATCCGTCGTCAGCCTGTCGCCGACCTCCTGCAGGGCCTGAGCCGCGCGGACCCGCAGCCCGCTCTCGGGGTCGGCGAGGGCGGTGAGCAGTCCGTTCTTGGCGGTGTTCCACGCTTCAGCCGCGAGAGCGCCGACTCGGGGGCTGTCGAAGAGCGACGACTTGGCGTTCTCGAGCTTCGCCCTCGTCGCCGGGTCGTTCTGCAGGCTGTCGGCCAGACGGGCGAGGTATCCGTCGACGGCGATGCGGGCCGGATGCTTCGGGTCGGCCTGCACGGCGCGCACGAACTTGACCGCCTCGTTGTAGGCGGTGTCGTCGACGAACCGGTGCGCGAGCTTCGGCACCCACCCGGGGAGCCGTCGCGAGATGAGCCCCGAGAAGGACTCGGCGTTGGCGTCCAACCAGCGGGCGATGCTGTCGGCGGCGAGATCGACGGCTCCGTGGTGGGCGTCTGCCTCGACGATCTTCTCGAGCCAGGCGCCGGCGGGCGGTCCCCACTCGGGGGAGACGAGGTGCTCGCGCGCGAGGTCGGTGATGAGGTCGCGCACGTCGTCATCGCTCAGGGCGTTGAGAACGGCGGTCGCGATCGTCGCTCCCTCGGCGCCGACGCGCTCGGCGTGGGCGGGTTCGCTCAGCCACTCGCCGGCACGCTTGGCGATCGCGGTGCTGGCGAGCTTGGTGCGGACGACGCTCGCCTCGAGGAAGTTCGTCTCGACGAACTCGCCGAGGGTGCGGCCGATCTCGTCCTTGCGGTTCGGGATGATCGCGGTGTGCGGGATCGGCAGTCCGAGCGGCCGACGGAACAGCGCCGTCACGGCGAACCAGTCGGCCAAGGCGCCGACCATCCCGCCCTCTGCCGCTGCCCGGACGTAGCCCAGCCACGGCTGCCGCTCCTGGAACGCGAACGCGAAGACGAAGACGACGGCCATGAAGATCAGCGCGCCGAGCGCCACGGCCTTCATGCGTCGGAGGGCGCGAAGTCGTTCCTGGTCTGCGGGCGACAGGAGCTCCATCGGGGTTCGCGGCATGACGTCATCCTTTCACGGGGAGTCCTCCGTGAGGTCGGCGAGCACCACCATTGCAGGACACGAGTACCCTCGAAACGTGATCGAAGACATCAAGAAGCGTGCACTGCACCGCACCAGCATCCTCGAGGGTCAGATGCGCGGCGTCGCGCGGATGATCGAGAACGAGGAGTACTGCATGGACATCATCACGCAGTCCCGCGCGATCCAGCGCTCACTGGAGTCCCTCAACCGCCTGCTGCTCGAGAACCACCTGCGCACGCACGTGACGCACATGTTCGACGAGGGCGGGGAGGAGCGCGACAAGGCCGTCGACGAGCTGCTCAAGGCGTTCGACTTCGACCGCAAGTAGAGCCGCGCTCCTCCGTCATCATCGCTTGCCGTCGAAGACCTCGCCCTCCATCGCGTCGTAGCCCTCGGCCTGCGGGTCGCCGTGCGAACCGCCCGACAGCGCGTACTCCTCTTCGGGCGAGAGGATGAGGCGGTGTCGGAAGAACAGGCCGAATCCGAGCAGGATGATCGCGTAGACGATCGCGATCGCGATGATCGCCGGGCCGAACGTCGGGTTCAGCAGGAATCCCACGAAGATCAGCACGGCGATCACGAGTGCGATCACTGCGCCGGGGATGCCCCACGGGCTGACGTACGGGCGGTCGACGTTCGGGAACTTCTTGCGCAGGATGATGAACGACACGAGCTGCAGCCCGTAGGCGACGACCGCACCCCAGACGGCGATGTTCAGCACGATCGCACCGGCGACGGTGCCCGCGCCCTCGGAGTCGACGGCGGTGAGCACGTCGAGCACGATCAGGGCGACGAAGCCGATCGCGGCGCCGACCGTGAGGGCGACCCACGGCGTCTGGCGCTTGCCGGTGAGTGAGAGGAAGCGCGGGTAGTACCCGGCGCGAGACAGCGAGTACATGTTGCGTCCGTAGGCGAACATGATGCCCTGCAGCGAGGCGAGCAGGCCGATCAGCGCGAACAGGGCGAGCACGGCGGCGAGCTGGTCGCCGACGATCGCGCGGAAGCCGTCGAGCAGAGGCTCGCCGGCCGTGCCCGTCGCATCGGCGCCGAGCACGCCGGTGTTCAGGAACAGCACCAGGAGGCCCGTGACGATGAGGGTGCCGCGAGCCCAGAATCCCGCCTTGGGGATGTCACGCGTCGGGTTGTGCGACTCTTCCGCAGCGAGCGGGAGCTCTTCGATGCCCAGGAAGAACCACATCGCGAACGGCAGGGCGAACAGGATCGGCAGGACGCCGTGGGGGAGGAAGGTCGACTGGCCCTCGTCGGGGACGATATCCCACAGCGCATCCCACGAGAACGCGCCCGAGAAGATCGCCATGGCCGAGAACACCAGGATGATGCCGATCGAGATCACCGACACGATGATCGCGAAGCGGAACGAGATGGCAGCGCCCGCGGAGTTCAGGGCGATGAAGACGATGTAGAGGATGAGGTACCAGACCCATCCCGGTAGCTCGAGGCCCAGCAGCTCGCTCGTGATGCCGTTGGCATACGACGCCGAGAAGTAGACGATCACCGCCGTGGTCGCGACGTACTCGATGGTCTCCGCGGCACCGGTGACGAGGCCGCCCCAGGGGCCCATGGCCGAGCGGGCGAACGAGTACGCGCCTCCGGTGTGCGGCATCGCGGCCGCCATCTCTCCGATGGCGAAGATCATCCCGTAGTACATCGCGACGAGGATCGCGAAGGCGATGAGCATCCCGCCGAAGCCCGCGAAGTCGATGCCGAAGTTCCATCCCGAGAAGTCGCCCGAGATCACCGCTGCGACGGCGAGCCCCCAGAGACCCCAGACTCCGGCCGACCTCTTCAGGGTGCGTTTCTCGAAATAGTCACTCCCGGCGCGTGTATAGGTCGCTCCGGCGACCTTGCGGGATTCATTGCTCTGCTGGGACATCCGCTCTCCGTTCGCATGCGTGCAGGCGCCGGGTGCACCTTGCGGACGATTGTGACAGTCAATGGTGGTTTCGTCTACCTTTAAACCTCGAGGTGATCTACTCTGAGGGCGAAGCCGGTCGGCCGATCGCTTCACGGCACGAGAACGGAGCGTCACATGGCGGGCAACCTGAGCATCGAACAGCTGGATGCCGGCATCGCCGCCGGCGAGATCGACACGGTGATCGTGGCCTTCGCGGATGCGCAGGGGCGACTGGTCGGCAAACGCGTGTCGGCACGGCTGTTCCAGGAGGACATCCTGGCTCACGGCGCCGAGGCCTGCGACTACCTGCTCTCCGTCGACGTCGACATGAACACGGTCGACGGCTACGCGATGTCGGGCTGGGACCGCGGATATGGCGACATGGTGCTCAAGCCCGACGCCGAGACGCTGCGCAACATCCCCTGGCTCGACGGCACGGTGCTCGTCATGGCCGACCTCGTCTGGCAGAACGGCGAACCGGTCGGACCCTCGCCCCGCGCGATCCTCGACCGGCAGCGCGACCGTCTCGCCGAGCGGGGCTGGACCGCGTACTCGGGCACGGAGCTCGAGTTCATCGTCTTCGACAACACCTACCGCGACGCCTGGGCGCGCAAGTACGAGGGCCTGACGCCCGCGACCGACTACAACGTCGACTACAACCTGCTCGCCTCGACGCGCATGGAGCCGTTGCTGCGCGACATCCGCAACAGCATGGACGGCGCCGGTCTGTACTGCGAGGGCGTGAAGGGCGAGTGCAACTTCGGCCAGCAGGAGATCGCATTCCGCTATGCGGAGGTACGAGAGACCGCCGACCAGCACGCGATCTACAAGAACGGGGCGAAGGAGATCGCCGAGCAGCACGGGCAGTCGCTCACCTTCATGGCCAAGTTCAACGAGCGCGAGGGCAACAGCTGTCACATCCACCTGTCGCTGCGGGATGAGTCGGGCGCCCCGGTCATGGCGGGGGACGGCGAGCATGGCTTCAGCCCGGTGATGGAGCACTGGATCGCCGGCATCCTCGCGACGCTGCGGGAGTTCACCCTGCTGCTCGCGCCCAACATCAACTCGTACAAGCGCTTCGCGAAGGGCAGCTTCGCCCCCACCGGCGTCGCCTGGGGCATCGACAACCGCACGTGCGCGCTGCGCGTCGTCGGGTCGGGCTCGGGGCTGAGGGTCGAGAACCGCGTGCCCGGCGGAGACGTGAATCCCTACCTCGCCATCTCGGCGATCATCGCCGGTGGCCTGCACGGCATCGAGAACGAGCTGCCGCTGCCTGAGCGGTTCACCGGCAACGCGTACGAGGCGGGCGTCGACCGTCTGCCCACGACTCTTCGTGAGGCGGCGAAGCTCTTCAGCGAGTCGACCATCGCACGCGCGGCCTTCGGCGACGACGTCGTGGAGCACTACCTGAACCAGGCCCGCATCGAGGTCGAGGCCTACGACGCGGCCGTCACCGACTGGGAGCGCATCCGTGGCTTCGAGCGCCTCTGACCCCGCGCCGCTGATCGGCGTGACCACGTACCTCGAGCGCGCGCAGCAGGGGGTCTGGGATGTCCGCGCGGCGTTCCTGCCCGAGCAGTACCTCACGAGTGTGACCTCCGTCGGCGGCATCGCGCTTCTTCTTCCCCCGCAGGATCCGGATGCTGCGGATGCGGCGATCTCGGGCATGGACGGCCTCGTGCTCTCCGGGGGCGCCGACGTCGCCCCCGAGCTGTACGGCGAGGACCGGCATCCGCTCACCGACCCCGCCAGGGTCGATCGCGATGCGTGGGAGATCGCCCTCTTCCAGGCGGCGGAGCGCCGTGGCATCCCGGTGCTCGCGATCTGTCGTGGTCTGCAGCTCGTGAACGTCGCCCGCGGCGGCACCCTGCAGCAGCATCTGCCCGAATCGCTCGGCACCGAGAAGTACCGCATCGGCGGGGGTGTCTTCGCCGAGAACGACGTCGAGGTGTCGACCGAGACGCCGCTCGCCGACATCATCGGCGAGACCGAGATGCGGGTGCACAGCTACCACCATCAGGGCGTCGATCGCCTGGGCGAGGGGCTGGTCGCGGCGGCGCACTCCGACGACGGACTCGTGCAGGCCTTCGTCGACACGTCGGCCGGTCACATCGTCGGCGTCCAATGGCACCCCGAGGAGAACGCCGAGGATCGGCGACTCTTCACCGATCTCGTCTCACAGGCCCGTGCGTTCGCCGCACGGCGGAAGGAGGACGCCCGATGAGCGCGTTCACAGTCATCAACCCGTCGACCGGCGCGGCGATCCGCGAGGTCACGCGCGCCGACATCGCAGAGACGGATGCCGCGATCGCGCGCGCCGTCTCGGCTCAGCGCCGGTGGGCGGCGCTCGCGCCCGTCGCGCGGGCCGATGCGCTGCGTGCCTTCGCGCGCACGGTCGAGGCAGCGGTCGAAGAGCTGGCTCAGCTCGAGGTGCTGAACTCCGGGCACCCGATCGGCTCTGCCCGGTGGGAAGCCGGTCACGTCGCCCAGGTCCTCAACTACTACTCAGCCGATCCCGAGCGGCTCTCGGGGCGTCAGATCCCGGTCGCGGGCGGACTCGATGTCACCTTCCACGATCCGTACGGCGTGGTCGGCGTCATCGTCCCGTGGAACTTCCCCATGACGATCGCGGCGTGGGCGTTCGCGCCGGCGCTCGCCGCAGGCAACGCCGTGGTGCTGAAGCCCGCCGAGCTCACGCCTCTCACCGCCATCCGCCTCGGCGAGCTCGCCCTCGAAGCGGGCCTCCCCGAGGGGCTCTTCGAGGTCGTCACCGGCTCGGGCTCGGTCGTCGGGCAGCGGTTGGTCGAGCATCCGGATGTCCGCAAGGTCGTGTTCACGGGATCGACCGAGGTCGGTATCGAGGTCGCAGCAGGCTGCGCGCGTGCGCTGAAGCCGGTCACCCTGGAGCTCGGCGGCAAGAGCGCCAACATCGTCTTCGCCGACGCCGATCTCGAGAAGGCCGTCGCGGCTGTTCCCGGGTCGGTGTTCGACAACGCCGGGCAGGACTGCTGCGCGCGCAGCCGCCTGCTCGTGCAGCGCTCGGTGTACGACCGGTTCCTCGAACTGCTCGAGCCGGCGGTCAAGGCGTGGCGGGTGGGTGACCCGTCGAGCGCGGATACCGACATGGGGCCGCTGATCTCGGCGGCGCACCGCGAGACGGTATCGGGGTTCCTCGACGATGCCGACATCGCGTTCCGGGGCAGCGCTCCCGAGGGCGACGGCTTCTGGTTCGCGCCGGCCGTGGTGTTGGCCGACCCTGCCGACCGGATCGCCCAGCACGAGGTGTTCGGCCCCGTCGTCGCGGTGATACCGTTCGAGGACGAGGCCGATGCGATCCGGCTGGCGAACGACACCGCCTACGGCCTTGCGGGCTCGATCTGGACCGAGAGCCTCGGCCGCGCCGTGCGCGTCTCGCGCGGAGTGCAGAGCGGCGTGCTGTCGGTGAACTCGCACTCCTCGGTGCGCTACGCGACGCCGTTCGGCGGCATGAAGGCCTCGGGCCTCGGGCGGGAGCTCGGACCGGACGCCGCCGAGCACTTCACCGAGACGAAGAACGTCTTCTTCGCGACCGACGAATCCTGACCCGTATCCCCACCTGCAACGGAGAACACACATGACCATCGATCTGACCCAGCGCCTCAAGGACCGTGTCGCCATCATCACAGGCGGCGCGAGCGGCATCGGCTTCGCCACCGCCCAGCGGTTCGCCGCAGAAGGCGCGTTCGTCGTCATCGCCGACGTCGACCCCGCCACGGGCGAAGCGGCGGCGGCCGAGGTGGGCGGAGCGTTCCGCCTCGTCGACGTCGCCGATGAGACCAAGGTGAACACACTCTTCGACGGCGTCGCCGAGGAGTTCGGTCGCATCGACATCGCGTTCAACAACGCGGGCATCTCACCCGCCGACGACGACTCGATCGAGACGACCGAGCTGCCGGCCTGGGATCGCGTGCAGGACGTCAACCTCAAGAGCGTGTACCTCTGCAGTCGTGCGGCGCTTCGTCACATGGTGCCGGCGGGCCGGGGATCGATCATCAACACGGCATCCTTCGTCGCCCTGCTGGGGTCGGCGACCTCGCAGATCAGCTACACCGCGTCGAAGGGCGGTGTGCTCGCGATGTCACGCGAGCTCGGTGTGCAGTTCGCGCGACAGGGAGTGCGCGTGAACGCCCTGTGCCCCGGACCCGTGAACACCCCGCTGCTGCAGGAGCTGTTCGCCAAGGATCCCGAGCGCGCACAGCGCCGACTCGTGCACGTGCCGATGGGGCGCTTCGCGGAGCCGTCGGAGCTGGCCGCCGCCGTGGCCTTCCTCGCCTCGGACGACTCGTCGTTCATCACCGCGAGTGCCTTCGTCGTCGACGGCGGCATCACCAACGCCTACGTCACCCCGCTGTGAAGCGGGATCATGTCGCTGTGACAGGCTGAGAAGCATGAGCGAGCACCCTTCCGACGGCGATCTCGTCGAGGTGCGCCGGGCCGTCTACCGGCCCCTGCGCCGAGGCAACGCGCTCGAGGATGCGGTCGCTCGACTCGTGCAGACCATCCGTCTCGGCGTCGTCGCGCCAGGGGAGTCGCTGCCGCCCGAACGAGAGCTCGCAGCCTCGTTCGGGGTGAGCCGCGACACCGTGCGCGAGGCGATCCGCGAGCTCGCCGACACCGGATACCTCGTGCCCAAACGCGGGCGATACGGCGGCACCTTCGTCGCCGACCCGCTGCCGCAGCCCTCGGATGCCGGGGCCGTGACCGCTGCCGAGTTCGACGACGTGCTGGGTCTGCGTCGGGTGCTCGAGACCGGGGCGGTGCGGGCGGCCGCGAGCCGGACGCTGGATGCCGCGACCCGCGCCGACCTGTGGGCGCGGCACGAGGCTGCACTGCCCGCCGGGCCCGAGGAGTACCGCCGCCTCGACACCCTGCTGCACCTCGCGATCGCGGAGGCCGCCGGCATCCCGTCGCTCGTCGCACTCGTGGCCGAGAACAGGGCAGACGTCAACGCCTGGCTCGACACGTTCCCGCTGATGCCGCGCAACATCCAGCACTCGGGCGAGCAGCACGAGCGCATCGTCACGGCGATCCTCGCCGGGCGCCCCGACGTCGCGGAGGCCGCGATGCGCGATCACCTCGCAGGGTCCGAGGCGCTGCTGCGCGGATTCCTGATCTGAATCCGCGCAGCAACGGCTGCACCTCACGGCACGGTCAGCTCACAGCACTTTCAGCTCGCTGCGGCCTCGTCGGCGACCGACAGGGCCTCATCGAGCACGGTGAGACCGCGCACGAGCTCCTCCTCGCTGATCACGAGTGGCGGCGCCACGTGCATGCGGTTGAAGTGCGTGAACGGCCAGACGCCGGCCTTCTTCGCGGCGGCGGCGAAGGCGGCGACGGGCGCAGCATCCGCTCCACTCGCGTTGAACGGCACGAGCGGCTCGCGCGTCTGCTTGTCGCGCACGAGCTCGACAGCCCAGAAGAGGCCGCGGCCGCGCACCTCTCCGACGCTCGGGTGGGTGTCGACCCATGAGCGCAGAGTCGGCTCGACGATGCGGTCGCCGAGGTCGCGCACGCGCTCGAGGATGCCGTCGCGACGGAACACCTCGAAGGTCGCGACACCGGCGGCGCACGCGAGCGGGTGGCCCGAGTAGGTCAGTCCGCCGGCGAAGGGCGTGGTGTCGAACGCCTTCGCGATGCGCTCCGAGATGACGACGCCGCCCAGCGGCACGTAGCCCGAGTTCACCCCCTTGGCGAAGGTGATCAGGTCGGGCCGGCCATCGTACGCGTCGATCCCGAACCACTCGCCGAGCCGACCGAAGCCGACCATGACCTCATCCGCGATGTAGACGATGCCGTAGCGGTCGCACAGCTCGCGCACGCCCTGCAGGTAGCCGGGCGGCGGCACGAGCACTCCGTTGGTGCCGACCACGGTCTCGATGATGATCGCCGCGATGGTCTGCGGGCCTTCGAGCTGGATCGTCTGCTCGAGGTGGGCGAGTGCGCGCTCGGACTCCTGCTCCGGGGTCTCGGCGTGGAACGGCGAGCGATAGAGGTAGGGTCCGAAGAAGCGCACGGCTCCCGAATCGGGAGTGCCGTTGGCCCAGCGCCGAGGATCACCCGTCAGAGAGATCGCGGTCGAGGTGGACCCGTGATAGCTGCGGTACATCGACAGCACCTTGTGGCGCCCCGTCGACTGACGGGCCATGCGCACGGCGTACTCGTTGGCCTCGGCGCCGCCGTTCGTGAAGAAGACCTTCTCGAACCCCTCGGGTGCGACCTCGACGATCAGTCGGGCGAGCTCACCGCGCACGTCGTTCGCCATCGCGGGCTGGATGGTGGAGAGCCGCCCCGCCTGCTGCTGGATCGCTGCGACCAGATCGGGATGCTGGTGCCCGAGGTTCAGGTTGACCAGCTGACTCGAGAAGTCGAGGTAGGCGTTGCCGGCGTAATCCCAGAACGTCGAGCCCTCGCCCGCCGCGACGGGAAGCGGGTCGATCAGGCCCTGGGCGCTCCAGGAGTGGAAGACGTGGCCGCGGTCGTCGGCTCGAACCTGCGCCTCGGCCTCGGGGGCCGGGAGCGGATGCGATGCGCCGTGCCGGTCGATGAAGTTCGTCATGTCTCGTGTCTCAGTTCTCGGTGTCTGCTCGGGAGCTCAGTGGTTGCTCGGGAAGCCCAGGTCGATCTGCGAGGGCGTGTGGTCGGGCCAACGCGTGGTGACCACCTTCGACCGAGTGTAGAAGTGCACCGACTCGGGGCCGTAGATGTGCGAGTCGCCGAACAGCGAGTCCTTCCAGCCGCCGAACGAGTAGGCGCCGATCGGCACGGGGATCGGCACGTTCACGCCGACCATTCCCACCTCGATGTCGAACTCGTACTGGCGGGCGGTGCCGCCGTCGCGCGTGAAGATCGCGGTGCCGTTGCCGTACGCATTCGCGTTGACCAGCTCGACGGCCTCGGCGTAGGTCTCGACGCGCACGACCGAGAGCACCGGTCCGAAGATCTCGTCGTCGTACACCTTCATGCCGGGGGCGACCTGGTCGATGAGACTGACTCCGATGAAGAAGCCCTCCGAGTCGAACTGCTTCGTCGTGCCGTCGACGACCACGGTGGCACCCTCGGCGGCCGCTCCGGTCACGTACGAGGCGACGCGGTCGCGGTGCTCGCGGGTGATGAGCGGACCCATCTCGCTCGCGGCATCCGTGCCGGCGCCGATCGAGAGTCCGTCGATGCGTGAGGCGATCGCGGCGACCAGGTCGTCGGCGATGTCACCCACTGCGACGAGCACCGAGACCGCCATGCAGCGCTCACCGGCCGAGCCGTAGGCGGCCGAGATCGCGGCATCCGCTGCGGCGTCGATGTCGGCATCCGGCATGACGACCATGTGGTTCTTGGCGCCGCCGAGCGCCTGGACGCGCTTGCCGGCGTTCGCCGCGCGCTGATAGATCGACCGGGCGATGGGGGTCGAGCCGACGAAGCTGATCGCGTTCACGCGCGGCGACTCGAGCAGAGCGTCGACGGCCTCCTTGTCGCCGTGCACGACGTTGAGCACACCATCGGGCAGACCCGCCTCCTGGAAGAGCTTCGCGATCCAGACGGCCGCCGAGGGGTCTTTCTCACTCGGCTTGAGCACGACCGTGTTGCCGCAGGCGATCGCGGAGGCGACCATCCACAGGGGCACCATCACGGGGAAGTTGAACGGGGTGATCGCGGCGACGACGCCGACCGGCTGCTTGACCGAGTGCACGTCGACGCCTCGCGAGACCTGCTCGCTGCGCTCGCCCTTGAGCAGGTGCACGAGACCGGCGGCGAACTCGACGTTCTCGATGCCGCGCGACACCTCGCCCGCGGCATCCGAGAGCACCTTGCCGTGCTCCGAGGTGACGATCGCGGCGAGCTCGGGAGTGCGCTCCTTGAGCAGCTGACGCAGGCGGAAGAACACGTCGGCGCGCTTGATGAGGCTCGTCTCGCGCCAGGCGGGCAGAGCGGATGCCGCGGCGGCGATCGCCTCGCCGACCTCGGCCGTCGAGGCGAAAGCGACCTGCTTCGTCACCTCGCCGGTGGCGGGGTCGAAGACCTGACCCGTGCGTGCCGCCTCAGCGGTCTCTGCTCCATTGATGATGTGACGGACGATGTCCACGGGGCTCCCTCGCGGTGGGTGATCCGTATCGAACACTCTGACCGGGGTTCGATACGCTGGCTTTCTCCAATGATCACAGAGCGCAGGGAGCTGATCCGGTGTCAGACCGTAGCGAGATCGTGCGGAATCGGACAGAGCGTCCGACCGGCGGCGTCTTCGTGAGCGTCGCGGACGTGCTGGCCGAGGCCGCGGTGCAGGCAGGAGAGCCCGACGTGCTCGTCGGCGGTGCAGCGCTCGATGCTGCGGTGCGCTGGGTGCACGTCTCCGACAGTGTCGGTGTCGCGCGGCTGCTCGACGGCGGCGAGCTGCTGCTGACGACCGGGGCCGGGTGGCCCACCGACGATGCGGGGCTGCGCGACTTCGCGTCGAGCCTGCATCGGGCGGGCATCGCCGGGATCGTCTTCGAGGTCGGAACAGCTCGCGAGACCGTGCCGCAGCCCGTGGTCGACATCTGCGCGACCGTGGGACTCGCCCTCGTCGCTCTGACCCGCGAGGTGAAGTTCGTCGCCGTGACCGAGTCGGTGCACCACGCGCTGATCGCCGCCCAGACGCAGGCGCTGCACGAGCGACAGCGTCTGCACGAGCTGTTCACCGCGCTGAGCCTGCAGGGTGCTCCGGCCGATGTCGTGGTGGCTGAGACGGCTCGAGCGCTCGGCGCCCCGGTGATCCTCGAGAATCTCGCGCGCGAGGTGATCGCGACCGAAGCCCTCGGGATGCCGGTGGCTGAGGTTCTCGACGGCCGCATCGATGCCGAACAGGTGGCAGTTCAGGCGCGAGGCGTGCGCTGGGGAACGCTGCTCGCTCTGCCCGGCCCGGCGCACCCGGCGGGCCGACACACGGTGCTCGAGCAGGGCGCGACAGCCCTCGCATTCGGCTGCATCGCCGACGGCGGCGACGCCGAATGGTCGCTGCTCGCGCAGCGCGCCGTCATCGACGACCTCCTCGGCGCGCGTTTCGCGAGGGCGGACGACATCGACGCACGCCTGCGCGCAGGGGGTTTCACGCTCGCCGATCGTCAGTGCCACGGCATCGTGGCGCGGGGTGCGCGATCGATCGGCGAGCTCGCCTATCGTGCACGGCAGGCCGGATTCGCGGTCGCGGCCGCCCGAGTGGCAGACGACGATGTCGCACTGCTGTCACTGCCGGCATCCGCTGTCCTCTCCGACGAGGTGGTGCTGCGCATCGCCGGCGCCGATCGGGCCGTCTTCGTGGGGCCGGTCGCCGATGACGTCGTCGGACTTCTCGGCTCTCTGCGTGCCGCGCGCGACCTGGCCGACAGCGATCGGGCCGAGTCGGGTGCCCGAGTGCGCCGAGTCGACGACCGCCCGCTCGAACGGCTCGTCGCCACGCTGCGCGACGACCACCGACTGCACGAGCACAGCGAGCGGATGCTGGCGCCGCTCATCCGGCACGATCGGGAGCGCCGCGGCGACCTGCTCGATGTGCTCGCCGCCCTCGTCGCCCATCCGGGCAACCGCTCGGCGGCGGCCACGGCGAGCCACCTGTCGCGGTCGGTCTTCTACCAGCGCCTCACGCTGATCGGCGACCTGCTCGGTGCCGATCTCGACGACGGCGAGACGCTCGCGGCACTCCACCTCGCACTCCTCGCGAGGCGGCGCACCGCGGCATCCGGCTGAGTCAGAACTCCCCGGTCAGAGCACCGGAGTCGGAGCAGCGGGGTCAGAGCACCGACTGCGCGTCGGTGAGGACGCTCCGCAGGATCTGTCCGATCTCGCGGAACTCGGCGGGGCCGACCGTGAGCGGAGGAGCGAGCTGGATCACGGGGTCGCCGCGGTCGTCTGCTCGGCAGTAGAGCCCGGCCTCGAACAGTGCGGGGGAGAGGAAGCCGCGCAGCAGCCGCTCGGACTCGTCGTCGTCGAACGTCTCGCGCGTCGCCTTGTCCTTCACGAGCTCGATGCCGAAGAAGTACCCGTCGCCGCGGACGTCGCCGACGATGGGCAGGTCGAGCAGCGTCTCGAGCTCGGCTCGGAACAGCGGCGAGTTCTCGCGCACGCGCTCGTTGAGTCCTTCCTCGTCGAAGATGGCGAGGTTCTCGAGTGCGACGGCAGCCGAGACCGGGTGCCCGCCGAACGTGTAGCCGTGCGGGAACGAGACGTCGCCCTTCGAGAACGGCTCGTAGATCCGGTCGCTGATGACGGTGGCGCCGATCGGCGAATAGCCGCTCGTCATGCCCTTGGCGCACGTGATCATGTCGGGCACGTAGCCGAGGCCGGTGCACGCGAAGGTGTGACCGAGGCGGCCGAACGCGCAGATGACCTCGTCCGAGACGAGCAGCACGTCATGGCGGTCGCAGATCTCGCGCACCCTGGCGAAATAGCCGGGAGGGGGCGGGAAGCATCCGCCCGAGTTCTGCACCGGCTCGAGGAACACCGCGGCGACCGTGTCTGCACCCTCGAACAGGATCATCTCCTCGATGCGGTCTGCCGCCCAGCGCCCGAAGGCCTCGAGGTCGTCGCTCGGACCGCCCATCTCGGCCGCGCGGTAGAAGTTGGTGTTCGGCACCCGGAACCCGCCGGGGGTGACCGGCTCGAACATCGACTTCATCGCCGGGATGCCGGTGATCGCCAGTGCGCCCTGCGGGGTGCCGTGATAGGCGACCGAGCGCGAGATGACCTTGTGCTTGGTGGGCTTGCCCATCAGCTTCCAGTAGTGCTTCGCGAGTTTGAACGCGGTCTCGACCGCTTCGCCGCCTCCGGTCGAGAAGAAGACGCGGTTCAGGTCGCCGGGTGCCTCGTCGGCCAGGCGGTCGGCGAGCTCGATGGCCGCCGGGTGCGCATACGACCAGAGCGGGAAGAACGAGAGCTCGGAGGCCTGCTTCGCTGCGGCTTCGGCAAGGCGGCGGCGTCCGTGCCCGGCGTTGACGACGAAGAGTCCGGAGAGGCCGTCGAAGTACTCCTTGCCCTTCGAGTCCCAGATGCGGTGGCCTTCGCCCTTGACGATGATCGGCACGCCGCTCTTCTCCATGGTCGACTGCCGGGTGAAGTGCATCCACAGGTGATCCTTGGCCATGGCCTGAAGCTCGGCCTCGGACGGAGTCGTGCGTTGCGTGCTCATCGGGTCCCCCAGTTGTAGAGCTGCTTCTGCAGCTTGGCGTAGATGAAGGTCTCGGTCGACAGCACCCCGTCGATCGGACGGATGCTGTCGTTGATCAGCGCGAGGAGGTCTTCGTCGTCCTCGCAGACGACCTCGGCGAGGATGTCGAAGGAGCCGACCGTGATCACCACGTAGTCGATCGCGGCGATCTCGGCGATGGCCTCTGCGACCACACGGGTGTCGCCCGAGACGCGGATGCCGATCATGGCCTGTCGCGGGAAGCCCAGCTGCATCGGATCGGTCACGGCGACGATCTGCATCACACCTGACTCGGTGAGTCGCTGCACCCGCTGGCGCACGGCGGCCTCGCTGAGTCCGACTTCGCGCCCTATGTCGGAGTACGAGCGCCGCCCGTCTTCCTGCAGCAGCTCGATGATCGTCTTCGCGACATCATCCAGAGGGGGGTGCTTTTTCGACGGCGTCATGATGCGATCCTCGCACCGGAGCGGGCTGCCTTCAACCGATTCCGCAGATTTTCCGAAGCTGCAGCGGGCAAACCGCAGAATATCGCGGTCAGGAGTCGAGTGGACCCAGCCAGGCGCTCGCCGCGGTGGAGTGCGCCGATTCGGGATCGGAGGGGTGGAAGGCCCCCGCCAGGACGTCGCGGTAGAGCCGCGACAGCTCGTTCGAGGAGAAGTACGAGCCGCCGCCGGCCACCAGCATCGCCTGGTCGACGACGTGCTTCGACATCGTGACGGCTCGGTGCTTGACACCCGACAGCAGTGTGAACCACCGGGCGCCGTTGTCGACCCGCTCGTCGACGTCTCGGGCGAGCGCGGCGATCTGCGGAGGCAGGGCGTCGTACGCCAGCCCCATGTCTGCGATGCGCCAGCGGATGTCGGGATCCTGGCTGTATGCGGCGCCCGTCTTCTTCGAGCGGCGCTTCTGCGCGGTCAGCACGGCGAGATCCAGGGCGCGGCGTGCGACGCCCGTGTAGACCGAGGCGAGCAGGATCTCGAAGACCGAGAAGATCCCGAACACGATCGGGTCGGGGTTCGGGCCCGGATCGATGCGGCGCACCACGTGCGCGGCATCCGCAACGGCCCCATCGAGTCGGGTCGTGCGACTCTGGGTGCCCCGCATGCCGAGAGTGTCCCAGTCGTCGCCCGTGACCACCGCATCGGTGCGGTCGACGAAGGCGAACACGAGCTTCGGGGCGTCGGCGCTCGTCGTGTCGAGTCCGTGCAGCCCGAGCTTCGTCCACACGGGGGCGAGCGAGGTGAAGATCTTGGTGCCGGTGAAGGAGTAGCCGCCGTCGGCGGTGGGAACGGCATCCGTGTCGCTGCCGAACAGGACGAGGTCGTTGCCGCCCTCGCTGATGCCGAAGGCGAAGACCTCTCCGGCGACCGCTCCGTCCTGCACGAACTCGAGGCCGGGGACGCCGCGGTCGGAGAAGACCTTGGCGACACCGGTCCAGACGAGGTGCATGTTGATCGCGAGCGCGGTGGCCGGGGCGGCGGTCGCCAGGCGCTGCTGGAGGATCGCCGCCTCGGCGAGTCCGAGCCCCGCGCCCCCGCGGTCGGCAGGAACGAGGATCGACAGATAGCCGGCATCGCGCAGCTCGTCGAGATCCTGCTCGGGGAAAGTGTTCTCGCGGTCGTGGATCGGAGCCCGCTCGCGGATGCGCTCGAGCAGGTCGTCAGGAAGATACGTGGTCGGGTCGAACGTGCTCACGCGAGCGCCTCTCTCAGCTGTCGGACGGTCTCTTCAGGCTTGTCGCGGTGCAGCGAATGACCGGCTCCCTCGACGACCGACATGGTGACGCGAGAGTTGGAGGCGAGCACCGCGGCTGCGACCTGGCCGGTGAAGATGCTGTAGACCGCGGGATCGGAGGCGATCACATGGGTGGGAACGGCCAGCCGTGCGGCATCCGCGGTGACATCCCACGGGGTGTTCTGCGCACTCGTCTGCTCGACTGCCCACGCACTCGCTCTGTGCACGGCGTCGACCTTGAGCTCCCAGTCCTGCGGGTGCCAGTGCGGGTGCTCCTGCCGGACCAGCTCGACCCTGTTGTCGGCGAAGGCGCGCTCCTGGCTCCGGCGCACGATCGCTGCGTCCCGACCGCCGACGAGGATCGCCGGGTCGAGCAGCACGAGACGGCGGGTCCACTCGGGAGCGGATGCGGCGGCTGCCGTGCTCGCCGCGCCGCCGAGCGAGTGGCCGACGACCGCGTCCCACGAGCCGACTCCCTCGGGCACGGTCGCGATGAGGTCTGCCGCGTAGGCGGCGACCGAGTAGTCGAGGACGCGAGGCGCATCGCCGTGGCCGCGCAGATCGACCGCGGTCGCGTGCCATCCCTCGTCGGCGAGGGACGTGCCGACCCGCCACATGAGAGCCGCGGACGAGCCGAGGCCGTGCACGAGGAGGACGCGGCGATCGGAGGCCGGATCACCCCAGGAGATGCGGGGCAGCGTGAGCGGTGCAGGCATGCAGCAAGCCTACGACCGGCGTCGGCTGACCGGCCCTGTGTGCGCGGGTCAGCCGAGAGGAGGCAGGTCGCCGTGCGTCGTCAGCACGCGCGCAGCGGCGGTATGCCCGGCCGAGAGGCGCTCGGCGAGCTCTGCGCCCTCGAGAGTCGCGGCGAGGAACCCGGCTGCGAAGGCGTCGCCGGCGCCGACCGGCTCGACGACCTCGACCCGAGGGGCTGGCACGAACACCGGCTCGTCGTCGCCGTGGAACGCCGTCGCGCCGATGTCGCCGTCCTTGACGATGAGCAGCCCGCAGTGCGGAAGGTGGGCGCGGATCTCGGCGGGAGTCGCGGTGCCCCAGATGCGCTCAGCCTCATCGCGGCCGACGAAGGCGATGTCCGCGGCATCCGCGAGGCGGGTCAGCGTCGCGGCCGCATCCTGCATCGTCCACAGCGCGCGGCGGTCGTTCACGTCGAACGAGACGAGGGTGCCGGCTGCGCGAGCGTCGACGAACAGCTGATCGACCATCGCGCGGCAGGTGGGCGAGAGCGCCGGGGTGATGCCGGTCGTGTGCACGATCCGGACGCCGGCGAGCTGTGCGGCGTCGAGGAAGCCGGGCTCCATCAGCGACGCGGCCGACCCGCGCCGGTAGTAGTAGACCGACGATGACTCGGTGCCCGGATCCTTGAACATGACGCCGGTCGGCGCACCCGCATCCGTCGTCACCCAGAGGTCGACGCCTCGACGTTCGAGCTCGGTCGAGATGCGCACCCCGATCGGGTCGTCGCCCAGGCGCGACGCCCAGGCGGCCCGGTGCCCCGCCGCGACGAGTCCGACGGCGACGTTGCCCTCTGCGCCGGCGAGCCCCAGTGCTGCCGTCTCGGTCTCGGCGAGAGGTGCGCCCAGGGCGGTGACGAGTCCCATGGACTCGCCGACGCAGACGACCTCGGGGGCGGTGGATGCGGGGGAGGACGCTGAGCTCATGAAGGGGTGACCGCCAGGGGTTCGGTATCGGGGTGAGGACTCGCATCGCGATGACGCAGATCGGGGAAGGAGCGCACGAAGACGATCGAGACGACGAGGCCGGCGGCGGCGAAGAGCGTCGCGGCGAGGTAGGCGCCGCGAGGATCCGTCGCATCGACGAGGAAGCCCGCGACTGCAGAGCCGGCGGCGGCGCCGATCAGCTGACCGGTGCCGGCCCATCCGAAGGCCTCGGCGGTCTCGCTGAACTTCACGCTCGCGGTCGTGATGGCGAACAGCACGGCGAGAGCCGGAGCGACTCCGATGCCTGCGACGATCAGGGTGCCGCCGAGCCAGAACTCGTTCAGGGAGAACATGGTGAGTGCGAGACCGACCGTGACGATGGTGAGGCGGCGGGCCATCGCCCAGGGCCCGATCGGGATGTGTCCGAACGAGAGTCCGCCGGCGAGGCTGCCGACGGCGAACACCGCGAGCACGAGGCCGGCAGCCAGGCTGCCGTGCTCGAAGGTCGCGACGACACCGACCTCGACGGCCGAGCACGCGCCGATGAGCAGGAAGCCGATGACGGTGGCGAGCAGCACCGGCGGCTTGAGGACGACCTTGCCGAGGGCGCTGCGACTGCGCGGGATGCGCACGCGGCCGACCTCGGGGGAGAGGATGAACCACGCTCCGCCGCCCACCAACACGACCGCCACGAGCAGCAGACCCACGGCGGTGCCGATCTGCGTCGACACGAGCGTGATCACGACGGGGGCCAGCACCCAGATGATCTCCTGCAGCGAGGCATCGAGAGAGAAGAGGGGTGTGAGCTGTGTCGAGTTCACGAGCTTCGGATAGATGGTGCGCACCGCGGCCTGCACCGGCGGCGTCGAGAGGCCGGCGATCATGCCGAGGACCATGTACCCGGGGACGTTGAGGGGGAGCAGTGCGAGGCCCAGCACCGCGACCACGCACACGCTGAGTGTGAGGGTGAGCACGCGGCGCATTCCCCAGGCGCCCATCCACCGGCTCGTGATCGGGCCGGCGACGGCCTGCCCGACGCTGGTCGCAGCGAGCACGAGGCCCGCCGAGCCGTATGAGCCGGTCTGCTGTTCGACGTGCAGCAGGATCGCGAGCGAGGTCATCCCGTTGGGGAAGCGAGCGGTCAACTGTGCAGCGATCATGCGCGCCACTCCGGGCGTGCGAAGAAGGTCCCGATATCCCGCCACGGGTCAACGCTACCGGGAGCCGCGGACGCCCGTCTAAGCCGCTCCTCCCCGACACGCCGCGACACGCCCAAACCGAGTTTCCACAGAAAATCCGATGTCGGAGGCGGGTCGTATGGTCCGACCTGTGGATGGATCTCTCACAGGTCGTTCCCAGCCGCGATTTCTCGCGGTTCGGGGGTGCTCTCGAGGGCCCTGAGCCTGTGGAAGAAACGGTGGAGAACCTGTGTTGTACCAGTGGAGAGCGGTGGAAAACTACACGTATGTAACTACTACCCCTAGTGGTCACCCTGAATGTCCGTACCTATATGTAGTATTGAGATCCCGGTGAGGGTCTACCGGAAAACAGCCTGATTCAGATGCAGGCCAGAGATGTGAGGGGAAGCGAAAAGATGTCGATCACGGTCTACACGAAGCCGTCCTGCGTTCAGTGCAACGCCACCTACCGCGCGCTCGACGCCAAGGGCATCGAGTACGAAATCCTCGACCTGTCGGAAGACGCCACTGCGCTCGAGCAGGTCAAGGCGCTCGGCTACATGCAGGCGCCCGTCGTCGTCACCGACGAGGGTCACTGGTCGGGCTTCCGTCCCGACAAGATCGACGAGCTCGCCTCGCGTCTGGCGTGATCCGCCATGAGCGCCGTCGCGACCGCCGCGCCGCTCCTGGTCTACTTCTCGAGCGCCTCGGGTAACACCGCGCGCTTCGTCGAGAAGCTCGGGCTCCCGGCCCGACGCATTCCCCTTCTCCGACAGCAGGAAGATCTCGTCGTCGACGAGCCCTTCGTGCTGGTCACCCCCACCTACGGCGGGGGCGAGGGGCGCGGCGTCGAACGAGGCGCGGTGCCCAAGCAGGTCATCCGGTTCCTCAACGACGAGCGCAACCGGAAACACATCCGCGGAGTCATCTCCGCGGGGAACACCAACTTCGGCGACTCGTTCTGTCTCGCCGGTGACATCATCAGCCGCAAGTGCAACGTGCCTCACTTGTATCGGCTCGAGATCTTCGGCACACAAGACGATGTAGATCGCGTGAGCGACGGATTGGAGCGACGGTGGGTACCGCAGTTGACGAGCAGGCAGGAACCGACTCAGTGACAGACACGGTGGCGTTCAAGATGAACCCGACCTACGAGGGCCTGGACTATCACGCTCTCAACGCGATGCTGAACCTGTACGACGCGAACGGGAAGATCCAGTTCGACGCCGACAAGCGGGCGGCGCGCGAGTACTTCCTGCAGCACGTCAACCAGAACACGGTGTTCTTCCACTCGCTCAAGGAGCGTCTCGACTACCTCGTCGAGAAGGAGTACTACGAGCCGGCCGTGATCGAGCAGTACTCGCTCGAGTTCATCCAGAAGCTCAACGACCTCGCCTACGGCAAGAAGTTCCGCTTCGAGACGTTCCTCGGCGCGTTCAAGTACTACACGAGCTACACGCTCAAGACGTTCGACGGCAAGCGCTACCTCGAGCGTTTCGAAGACCGCGTCGTGATGACGGCCCTCGGTCTCGCCGGCGGCGACGAGAACCTCGCAGTCGCACTGGTCGAGGAGATCATCTCCGGCCGTTTCCAGCCCGCGACGCCGACCTTCCTCAACTCGGGCAAGGCACAGCGCGGCGAGCTCGTCAGCTGCTTCCTGTTGCGCATCGAAGACAACATGGAGTCGATCGCCCGCGGCATCAACTCCGCTCTCCAGCTCTCCAAGCGCGGCGGCGGCGTGGCGCTGCTGCTCTCGAACATCCGCGAGGCCGGCGCACCGATCAAGCAGATCGAGAACCAGTCGTCCGGCATCATCCCCGTGATGAAGCTCCTCGAAGACAGCTTCAGCTACGCCAACCAGCTCGGCGCCCGTCAGGGTGCCGGTGCGGTGTACCTCAACGCGCACCACCCCGACATCATGCGCTTCCTCGACACCAAGCGCGAGAACGCCGACGAGAAGATCCGCATCAAGACGCTGTCGCTCGGCGTCGTGGTTCCCGACATCACGTTCGAGCTCGCGAAGAACGGCGAGGACATGTACCTCTTCTCGCCGTACGACGTCGAGAAGGTCTACGGCGTTCCCTTCGGCGACATCTCGGTCACCGAGAAGTACCGCGAGATGGTCGACAACCCGCGCATCAAGAAGACCAAGATCAACGCGCGCGAGTTCTTCCAGACGATCGCCGAGATCCAGTTCGAGTCGGGCTACCCGTACATCATGTTCGAGGACACGGTGAACAAGGCCAACCCGATCAAGGGCCGCATCAACATGTCCAACCTCTGCAGCGAGATCCTGCAGGTGAACACGCCGACCACGTACAACGACGACCTCTCGTACGACCAGATCGGCAAGGACATCTCGTGCAACCTCGGCTCGATGAACATCGCGCTGTCGATGGATGCCGATGACCTGGGCCAGACGGTCGAGACGGCGATCCGCGCGCTGAGCGCGGTCAGCGACCAGAGCCACATCCGCTCGGTCCGCTCGATCGAGGACGGCAACGATCGTTCGCACGCGATCGGCCTGGGACAGATGAACCTGCACGGCTTCCTCGCCCGCGAGCACGTCCACTACGGGTCCGAAGAGGGCATCGACTTCACGAACATCTACTTCTACACGGTGCTGTTCCACGCGCTGCGCGCCTCGAACAACATCGCGATCGAGCGCAAGCAGGCGTTCGACGGCTTCGAGGACTCGACGTACGCGTCGGGTGAGTTCTTCGACAAGTACATCGAGCGCGCCTGGGTGCCCGAGACCGAGAAGGTCAAGGAGCTCTTCGCGGGCAAGCACATCCCGACGCAGGCCGACTGGGTGGCGCTGAAGTCGTCGATCCAGGAGCACGGCATCTACAACCAGAACCTGCAGGCGGTGCCGCCGACCGGCTCGATCTCGTACATCAACAACTCCACGTCGTCGATCCACCCGATCGCGTCGAAGATCGAGATCCGCAAGGAAGGCAAGCTCGGCCGCGTCTACTACCCGGCGCCGTTCATGACGAACGACAACCTGGAGTACTACCAGGACGCATACGAGATCGGCTACGAGAAGGTCATCGACACGTACGCCGCCGCCACCCAGCACGTCGACCAGGGCCTGTCGCTGACGCTGTTCTTCAAGGACACCGCCACGACGCGTGACATCAACAAGGCTCAGATCTACGCATGGCGCAAGGGCATCAAGACGATCTACTACATCCGTCTGCGTCAGATGGCGCTCGAGGGCACCGACATGACCGAGTGCGTCTCGTGCATGCTCTGATCCGGCCCTGACCACAAGAAACGACGAAGAACATGACTCCTCACCCCCCGATCAAGCTGGTCGACAGCGTTCAGGCGATCAACTGGAACCGCATCCAGGACGACAAGGACCTCGAGGTCTGGAACCGTCTGGTGAACAACTTCTGGCTGCCCGAGAAGGTGCCGCTGTCGAACGACGTCCAGTCGTGGAACACGCTGACGCCCGAAGAGCAGCTGTTGACCATGCGCGTCTTCACCGGTCTGACGCTGCTCGACACGATCCAGGGCACCGTCGGCGCCGTGTCGCTGATCCCCGACGCGATCACCCCTCACGAAGAGGCCGTGTACACGAACATCGCGTTCATGGAGTCGGTGCACGCGAAGAGTTACTCCTCGATCTTCTCGACGCTCGCGTCGACGAAGGAGATCGACGAGGCGTTCCGCTGGTCCACTGAGAACCCGAACCTTCAGAAGAAGGCTCAGATCATCATGGACTACTACCAGGGCGACGACCCGCTCAAGCGCAAGGTCGCCTCGACCCTGCTCGAGTCGTTCCTGTTCTACTCGGGCTTCTACCTGCCGATCTACTGGTCGTCCAAGGCGAAGCTGACGAACACGGCCGACCTCATCCGCCTCATCATCCGCGACGAGGCCGTGCACGGGTACTACATCGGCTACAAGTTCCAGAAGGGTCTCGAGAAGGAGACCGAAGAGCGCCGCCAGGAGCTGAAGGACTACACCTTCAACCTGCTGTTCGAGCTCTACGACAACGAGGTGCAGTACACGCAGGACCTCTACGACGGCGTCGGCCTGACCGAAGACGTCAAGAAGTTCCTGCACTACAACGCCAACAAGGCGCTGATGAACCTCGGCTACGAAGCGATGTTCCCCTCGACGGTCACGAACGTGAACCCGGCGATCCTGTCGGCGCTCTCGCCGAACGCCGACGAGAACCACGACTTCTTCTCGGGTTCCGGTTCCTCCTACGTCATCGGCAAGGCCGAGGCCACGGAAGACGACGACTGGGACTTCTGAGTCCCGCGCTGAACATGATGAGGGGGCGGATGCTGCGGCATCCGCCCCTTCGTCGTCCCCGGGCGCTCGCCGCGATTTCGGTGAGCGGGCAGTGCACGATGGCAGTCACGGCGCAGCGCCGCCTCAGTCGCGCTCGTCGGCCAGGCGGGCTCGTCGCTCCTCCTCGCGCTTCGAGTAGGTGGCGGCGCGGATCGCATCGTCGGACTCCAAGCCCGTGCCCAACGCCCCGCCGAGGGTCGCCGCCGACGCGACGAACCAGGTGAGTACGAACAGGTCGCCGACTTCGACGGTTCGGCCGAGAGATGCACTCATCACCGCCGTGTCGAGCACGAAGAGTGCCCAGGCCAGGTTCACGACGTACAGCGCCAGATAGCAGATGACGATGCCGATGGTCAGAGTCAGCAGCGTCGAGGTGTTGTAGAGACGGGATCTCTCACGGGCCTGAGGCGAGTCGTCGTCTGGACGGTCCCAGAGCCTGCCGTCGATCACGATCCAGGCGATGATGATCGCGATGGAGGCCACCGTCGCCGCGACCAGACGCCAGCCGGACAGCGAGCTGGCGAGCGACCACACCGTCGGCTCGATCGTCGCCACCGCGCCGGTCGCGAGGGCCGCGACCAGCGCGGACTTGAGCCCGGCGGCGAGCAGCCATGGACGATTGGCGAGCACCATGCCCAGAAGCACGCGCCCACGGGCACTGAGTCCGGGGAGCAGCAGGCGCTGCTCCTCAGGCGAGGCGGGCTCAGCCATCCCGTCGACGAGCCCCCGCACCGCGTGGCGGGCGCGGCTCTGCACCCGAAACCCGCCCAGAGCGGGCAGCGACAACACTGCGGAGTGGCGTCGAGGATCGATCGCCGCCAGCAGATAGCGGCCGTCATCATCCCGGAGCGGAAGCTCGGTGACGCCGATGACGAGATCCCAGCGGTTCTGGTCGGCGTGTGCACGAAGGCGCTCCAGGGCGACATCGACGTCCTCAGACCCGAGGGTGAACGGCTCGCTCACGAGTTCGACGATCCAATCGTCGGCCGCGGCGGCGAGCGGCGGCGTGAGGTCGGTCATCCGACGCGCGACCGTCGTGGGTGAAGCAGGATCTGCCACGAGGCCCACTCGGATCGGCTCCATCTCCGCAACCTACACCCGCCTCTCGTGCGCCGCATCGGCATCCGCGATGTGCGGAGCTTTTCAGTCGCCGGCGGAGGTCAGTCCCCAGAGGCCTGCGCACCCTGTCGACGCCCTCGTGCTCGTCTGGGTGAGCGGATCTCGGAAATTCTGTAAGGAAGTCGCGTCAGCTGCAAAGAGGCGCGGGCGCGGGCGTTGGTCGTGCGTCGCTGGCAGAGAGACATTGGATACGTGCAATGACTGTTGCCCGGATCGGATCAGAATGAAGAACAAGCTCCTCGCCATCGCCGCCGCGGTGATCCTCATGGCTGGGGTGGCCTCACCCGCGCAGGCAGCCGAGCCTGAACTCCATCCCGATGTCGAGTACGCCATCGACGCAGTCCCCGGCGGCATCGTCGTCGACGAGACGACGGTGGTATGGCCGGCGCTGGGCATGGTGCTCACGGCCGCGTCCGACATGAGCCGCTCGGTGGGCACCTGTGCCACAGGAAACTACTGCGCCTACGCCGGACCGGGGCGCACGGGCACGAAGATCAGCTTCGGGATCTGCACCGTCGTCAGCACCTCCGCTCTCGCGAGCGTCGGCTCCATCGCGAACGCCCGCTCGTCGGGTTCGGTGCAGGCGCGCAGCGCTGCGGGCACCATTCTCGGCACAGCGGCCGCGGGAACGGGTGTCGATGTCGGCGCCGGCACCAGCACCCTGCGCTGCAACCTGTGACGGCCGGGTAGCCTGCGAAGACCACCCGCCCATCCACGCCGACGAAGGAAAGGGTCGCCGATGCTCCGACACGCATTCGGCGCTGTGGTGTTCGCAGGCAGCGCGACCGGACCGGTCGACGTCCTGCGAACCGCCGGAATGTTCGGCCGACCCCGGGAGAGTTCCGCGACGTCCGCGACCGGCCACGGACCGGAATCCAAGGAGGTCGTCTACCGCAAGGTCTTCAACGACCATTGGCCCAGAGTGCGTCGGCACATCGAATGCTACGTCGACAACCACGACGAAGTGGATGAGCTGACCGCTGAGGTGTTCGTCGTCGCGTGGCGCAAGCTCGACCCGGCTCGGCCGATGCCTCTGACGTGGCTGTTGCGCACCGCGAACAACAAGCTCCGCGACCGCACCCGCCGAACTCGTTCGCACGACCGCGCGCTCGAGGCACTGACACGAGGACTCGCCGACCCTGCCACGCCGCTGGACCCCCTGGAGGCGCTCGCATTGCGGCAGGCGGTCGCGTCGCTCAGCGCTCGCGAGCGCCAGGTGGTGGTCTTGACGTACTGGGATGAGCTGAACGCGGGAGAGGTCGCGGATGTGCTCCGCACGAGTCAAGCCGCGGTGTGGACGACGCTGACGCGTGCCCGACACAAGCTGCGCGTCCTTCTCGAGGGCGGTGAGTCATGAGCGTCTCAGACGTCGAGATCGACCGCCTGTTCCGTGCGATGAGCCCTGCGTCGGATCTCGCCGACCGCCCGTCGCTCTCTGCCGCGGAGATCGCGATACGGGAGGGCATCATCCGCGGCACCTTCCGCCGCGCTCCGCGCCGCTCACGACGGGGGATCGTGTGGGCCGGCGTGACGACGGCGACGGCCGCGATGGCGGTCGCCGTGCTGGTGGCGGTCACCGTGCTCACTCCCTCTCAGCCGGCGATGGCGCTCACCCCGCCGCCTCTCTCTTACACGGCCGCGCCTGCGCTGGCCGAGGTGTTCGCCGACGCACAAGACGCACTGCAGGCGCCGCCTGACGTCGAGCAGGAATCCCGCGTGCGCTCGGTCGCATGGGGATGGAACGTCGACATGGGGGACAAGCGGGTCGAGATCGTCCCGCAGGAGATCACCTTCACGTGGGCCCCCGGAGAGACGGCGACGTCGACCATCATCGCGGGCGACTCGCTGTGGCCCGACGGCAACCGCCCTGAGGGGGTCGAGCCGAGTCCGTACGAGCCCGGTGAGGTCATCGACACCGTCGTCACCCCGCCTGAGGAGTTCACCCTCCCGCCTGCGGCGCAGGAGCTCCGTGGCAGTTCCCGGGAGGATCTGGAGAGCGCCCTCGCCGTGTTCGGCGCGACGCCCGAGTCGTCGTCGGGCGAGCTCGCCGCCGCGATCATGGGCCTGTTCGGGTACTGGACCCTCAACGACGAGCAGCACGCGACGCTGCTGGAGATCCTCGCCGATGCGGACGGCATCTCGGTGCGGGGCGAGACGAACGACCGGCTGGGACGAGATGTCATCGGCCTGCAGATGTCGTCTGTCATCCCCGAACGCGTCGAGACCCTGTTCGTCAGTGTGGAGACAGGGCGCATCGTGGGGGTCGAGAGCGAACTCGTGAAGTCTCTCGACGGTCTGCCGACGGGTGTCATCCTCTACACGATGTGGGACGCAGACGAGGCCGACAGCCGCTGAGAGCGGCGAGCTCCGCACGTTCTCCGGCCGTCTGAGGCCCGTTCCCCCTTTCCACGCCGCGTCGGTCTCGCCGCCGAGCTCAAGGGGTGAAAACAGGGGGTGAATTCAGCCCGTTCGGCCGGGCAGGAACCCGCCCGCACGGCAGTCTTGCCGAGGCCCGATTCGAGCGCGCAGTCAGTCGACAGCGCTCCGGGATGCCGCCGAAGGGGGTGGCGGGCCCCGTGTGCGCGAGCGCGCACCGGATGCGACAAGGGGAGAGCAGTCGTGATTATTCGTGGTGCGCGAAAGCGCCATCAACCGACCGAGACAGATAAGGCGACGCCACGCTGGGGGAGGACTGCGCGCAAGCTCGTCAGCGGCCTCGTCACCACTGCGGTCGTCGCGTCGTCGATGGTCTTCATCGGCGGCACGGTCACGGCCGCCCCCGCTGCAGCCGCGGACCCGTTCCTCTGCACGCCCGGGGCGGTCTTCGTGCAGAGCTCGACGGAGATCCGCGAGTTCGCAGTGAACGAGCAGGGAGGCGCACCCGGTGAGGGCGGCACCCTGGGCACGGTCAGCTTCGGCACCGACCACTCCGACAACGGCCTCGGCATCTCCGCCGGCGGTCGCTACGCGTACACGGTCACGAACACCTCGTCGAACAAGGTGCTGGCGAAGCACGACCGGGTCGCCGATCAGACCACGCGCACCTCGTTCACGCTCAGCTCCGCCGTCCTGCGTGGTGCCGTGAACCCGGCGACCGGGGTCTACTACTTCGCGAGCGGCACCGCCAACAACGCGATCAACATCTACGCCTGGAACGAGGGCGTCACCCCGCAGACCTACGTGCAGGTCGGCACGCTGCGTCCCACCGCAGGCAGCAGCGCCTTCGGGTCGAACGGCGACATGGCCTTCAGCGCCTCTGGCCAGCTGGTGCTCGTCGCCGACCAGGACATCTACGCCGCCGACCTGCCCACCGAGCTCGTCTCGAGCACCGCCACCATCGACGCCAAGCAGGTGCACGACCTCGGCGACGGTGTGCAGGGCAACGGCATCGCCTTCGGCAACCTGGGCCACATCTTCGTCTCGGTCTCCGGCGGAGGCAACCGCATCATCGAGGTCGACCTTCCCCGTGGTGAGACGGTCAACACGACCCCGCTCGGCAGCTTCTCGCCGACGGACATGTCGAGCTGCACCTTCCCGAACACCCTCACGCTCAAGAAGGACCTGCCGGAGGGACGCCACGCACCGACCGACCAGTTCGCGCTCAGCATCCAGTCGCCCGCCGGATACAGCGTTCCGCAGACCTCGGTCACGACGACCGGTGACGAGCCGGGCGTCCAGCGCGACTACGCCGGCCCGGTCTTCACGAACCAGGGAGACACGTTCGATCTCGCAGAGGCCGCCTCGGGCTCCGCCGATCCGACAGGCTACGACACGTCTCTCGTCTGCGAGCAGGTCAACGGAGACGGCACGACCACTCCTGTGGCCGTGAGCGCCACGGGAGAGGTCACCCAGCCTGCCGGCCCTCTCGGTACCGACGTCACCTGCGTCTACTCCAACGTCCGCCTCGCGCCTGGGCTCGACCTGCGCAAGACCTCCGACCCGGCCGACGGCACAGTCGTGCAGTCGGGGCAGCGGATCACCTATCAGGTCGCGGTTGAGAACACCGGGAATACGGTGCTCGATGACGTCGAGGTCGCCGACGACCTGAGCGGCGTCCTCTCGTTCGCCGAATATCAGGACGACCTCTCGACGACCGTCGACGGCATCGAACTCGTCGAGAGCGGCGCGGCCATCGCCGACGGCATGCTCACGTGGACGGGAGCCCTCGACCCGGGGCAGATCATGACGTTTACCTACTCGGTGATCGTCGACGACGGTGTCGAGGGCGAGAGCATCGCCAACAGCGTCACCGCCTCGGGCACCCCTCCCGGTGGTGACCCGATCGTTCCGCCCGCCGTCACGACCGAGCACCCGGTCGCGGGCTTCACCGTCATCAAGACCGCCGACCCCGCCTCGGGCACCGTGGTGCAGCCGGGCCAGGTCATCGACTACACCGTCACCGGTACCAACACCGGCGCGACCACTCTCTCCCCGGCATCCATCGCCGACGACCTCGCCGAGGTGCTCGCGCACTCCGAATACAATGCCGACATCGCGACCGCGATCGACGGCATCCCGGTGCTCACCGGGGCAGCCACCCTCACCGGCACCGGCACCGACCTCGCCTGGAGCGGCACGCTGCAGGCTGGCCAGGTCGTGACGATCACCTACTCGGTGACCGTCGATGAAGACGCCTCAGGCGAGGTGCTCAGCAACGTCGCCTCAGGCACTGCCACCCCGACGACGCCGAACCCTGCCGACCCGACGGGCCCGCAGATCCCCGGCGAGCCGATCGTCCCTCCGACGGCGGTCACCGAGCACCCCGTGCTCGGATCGGGCTTCACCATCAGCAAGACCGCCGACCCCGCATCGGGCACCGCGGTGTCGGCCGGTGACACGATCGAGTACACGGTCACCGGAACCAACACCGGCGACACCGACCTCTCGCCGGTGACCATCACCGACGACCTCGCAGCCGTGCTCGATGACGCCGCGTACAACGACGACGTGACGGCCGACCGCGGCAGCGCGGATGTGGCCGATGGCGCGCTGACCTGGACGGGCTCCATCCCGCAGGGTGAGTCCGTCACGATCCGCTACTCGGTCACCGTCGACGCCGGCGTCGAGAGCGCTCTGCTCCGCAACGTCGTGAACGGCGAGGCCACACCGCGGATCCCTGTGGACCCGAGCGACCCCGAGGGTCCGTCCACTCCCGGCACGCCGATCACGCCGCCGCAGGTCGAGACCACGCATCCCGTCGTCGACACCGGCTTCGAGGTCACCAAGACCGCTGACCCGGCATCGGGAACGGCCGTGAGCCCTGGCGACACCATCGAGTACACGGTCACGGGAACGAACACGGGCAACACCGTGCTCGACCCCGCAGCGATCACCGACGACCTGTCGGCCGTTCTCGCGAGCGCCGCCTACAACGGCGACGTGTCGGCGACGACAGGCACGGTCGACGTGACCGGATCCCAGCTCAGCTGGACGGGCGCGCTCGGTGCCGGCGATGACGTCGTGATCACCTACACGGTGACCGTGGATGACGACGCGACCGGTGTGCTGCTGCGCAACGTCGCCGAGGGAGAGGCCACGCCGCTGATCCCCTCGGACCCGACCGATCCTGACAGCCCGACCACCCCGGGTTCTCCGGTGTCGCCGCCCCCTGCGACGACCCAGCACCCCGTGGTCGCGCCCGGCTTCGCGGTCAGCAAGACCGCCGACCCGGTCACCGGCACCGCCGTCGACCCCGGCAGCGTGATCGAGTACACCGTGACCGGCACGAACACGGGTGACACCGTGCTCGACCCGGTGGAGATCTCGGACGACCTCGCCGGTGTGCTGGTGAACGCCTCGTACAACGACGATGTGGGTGCCACGCGCGGCACCGCCACGGTGGCCGACAGCGCCCTCGCCTGGACCGGTTCGCTCGAGCCGGGTGAGAACGTCGTGATCACGTACTCGATGACCGTCGACGGCGACGCCGGTGGCGAGACCATCACGAACACGGTGACGGGCGAGGCGACCCCGCTGGTGCCGACCGATCCGAGTGACCCCGAGAGCCCGACGGCACCGGGCACGCCGATCGTCCCGCCGACCGTGATCACCGAGCACCCGGTCAACGTGCCCGGCTTCGAGTTCTCGAAGGCGGCCGATCCGGCATCCGGAACCGCGCTGGATCCGGGTGACGTGATCACCTACGTGCTGACCGGCGTGAACACCGGTGAGACGGCGCTCGACAGCGTCGAGATCGTCGACGACCTCTCGGGCGTCCTCGATCACGCGTCGCTCGACGGCACTCCCGTCGCGACGATCGTCGGCGGCGCGGCTGCTCCTGTCGTGGTCGACGGCGACGAGCTCTCCTGGACGGGTGCGCTCGCGGTCGGACAGACTGTCACCATCACCTACTCGGTGACGGTCGGACCCGATGCCGCCGGCGAACTGCTCGAGAACTCGGCGACCGCCGTCGCGACGCCTCCGGGCGGCGAGGAGATCACACCTCCTCCGGTCACGACCTCGAACCCGGTCAACGAGCCCGGCTTCTCGGTGTCGAAGACCGCCGCTCCCGCTCCGGGCACGACCATCGACCCCGGCACCGTCGTCACCTACACGGTGACGGGCGTGAACACCGGCGAGACCGTGCTCGATCCCGTCGCCATCCTCGACGACCTGTCCGGAGTGCTCGACGACGCCGAGTTCAACGACGACGCGCTCGCCGTGGTCGACGGTTCGCCGGCGGCTGCTCCGACACTCGCGGGCGAGACGCTCTCGTGGACCGGCGCGCTCAAGATCGGCGCGACAGTCACGATCACCTACTCGGTGACGGTGAACGGGGATGCCGGTGGCGAGACGCTCGAGAACTCGGTGACGGGCAGCGCGACTCCTCCTGGAGGAGTGCCGCCCATCGAGACGCCTCCTGCAGTCACGGTGAACCCGATCAACGAGCCCGGATTCGAGCTCGTCAAGACGGCCGACCCGGCCTCGGGAACCCGTGTCGACCCGGGAAGCGTCATCACCTACACAGTGACGGGCATCAACACAGGTGACACCGCGCTCGATCCTGTGACGATCAGCGACGACCTCTCGAACGTGCTCGCGCACGCCGAATACAACGGCGATGCGTCGGCCGCTGTGGAGGGCGCGCCCGTCGCAGCCCCGACCGTGCAGGGCGACGAACTCTCGTGGCAGGGTGCTCTCGCGATCGGCGAGCGGGTCGCGATCACGTACTCCGTGACGGTGGATGCCGACGCGGGCGGTGCGACGATCTCGAACGTCGCCGAGGGCAGCGCCATCGCCCCCGGCGGTGCGGAGCTCACGCCGCCTCCGGCGTCGACGGAGCACCGTGTCGCGGCTCCTGGTTTCACTTTCGCGAAGACCGCGAACGTGAACTCCGGGACGGCCGTTGCCGTGGGCAGCGTGGTCACCTACACGCTGACCGGCGTCAACACCGGTGAGACCGACCTCGACGAGGTCGTCGTCAGCGACGATCTCGCCAAGGTGCTGGACCACGCGGCACTGACCGGCGTCGTCACCGCGACGGTCGGCGACCACGAGGTCACGGCGCCCGTGGTGACGGGCACCGAGCTGCACTGGGTCGGCGCCCTCGCCGAGGGCGAGACGGTGACGGTCACCTACTCGGTGACCGTGGATGCCGATGCTGCCGGTGCCACGCTCGAGAACGTGGCCACGGCGCTGGTGACGAGCCCGGGGGACGAGCCTCTCCCGGTCGTCGAGAGCGCCACGGTGCATCCGGTCCAGTCACCGCTGGCGATCACGGGCGGTCAGCTCGCACCCTGGGTGCTGGTGCTCGCGCTGACCCTGCTCCTGGGGGAGCAGCGCTCCTGATCCTGCGCCGTCGCGCAGCGATCGGCTGAGCGACCCGCACGAAGAGCGACCCTCGGCACCTACCCCCTCAGGTGCCGAGGGTCGCTCGGTGCCGTGATCCGATTCCTGCGGCGGTCGAGGCTCAGTGGTCGGAGAGCAGGTCGTGCTTCGCGGCCTGTTCGATCGCCTCGGCACGATTGCGCGCATCGAGCTTGCGATAGATGCTCCGCAGCTGCGTCTTGAGGGTGTTCTGCGACACGTTCAGGTCGGCCGCGATCGACTGCAGGGACGCACCCGAGGTGAGTGCGCGCAGCACGACGAGCTCACGGGCAGAGAGACGCGGGCGATCGGATGTCGGAGGAAGCACCGCGGTCACGAGGCGCCCGGAGTCGCGGGTCGCCAGTGAGTCCTGCAGAAGCTCGACGTCTTCGGGGCCGAACAGAGAGACCGGCGTCGTCAGCTCTCGATCGTCGAGTTGGATTCGCAGGGAGGCCGCCGCCTTGCCGGCCGCGGTCGCACCGGCGGTTCGCCGCAGGGCGGCGACCTGGACCGCCGCGGCCTCGGCGCGCTGACGCGCGGTCTGGGGCACCTGTCTCGTCTGCGCCAGCATCCGAGCCGCTTCGGAGGCATCTCCCTCGAACAGAGCGAGGCGCGCGCGTTCGACGATCGTGCCGAACTCGTCGGGCTTCGCATCATGGCGCAGCGTCGAGCGAGCCGCGGCGACGTCGCCGACGGCGAGATGCAACAGCGCCCGCGCGCGGCTGAGCACGTGCCGTGCGTGGGCGCTCGCCGTCTCGCGCTTCCGCAGTCTGCGCAGTGACTCCAGCTGCTCGAGTCCGGCCGCGGCTCTGCCCTCGTGCAGAGCGACCCATGCCTCAGCGAGCCCCATCGTCGCCCAGTGCTCGCTGGTCGAGCGATGAGGGCCGAACACTCGGACGTGCTCGCAGGCGGCGGCCACGTCGCCGTCTTCGACGGCGAGCAGCGCCTCTGCGACGCGGTAGAAGGTGCCGCGGTAGCCGTCGCGCTGCTGTTGCTCCCACGAGCTCTCGCGGATCAACTCGGCGTAGTGGCGCGCCTCCGGGATGTCGCCGTTCAGAGCGTGGATGCCGCTGAGCAGCGCGATGCTGTGGAAGGCCTTGCTCAGGTCGCGCGACGCCGCCAGCGCCGCCGCGTTCTCGAAGCACTCGATCGCGGCATCCTCTCGTCCGCCGTAGTAGAGGGAGATGCCGAGATGCGTGCAGAGCAGCGGCATCTCCAGGGCATACGGCTGCCACACCGATTCCGGCGTCTCACGGTAGAGGCTCAGTGCTCGGGCGGCGACCTGAGCGGCGCGCTCCGACATCCCGATGACTCGCAGAG
Organism: Microbacterium sp. AC035; assembly: GCF_979258485.1. NCBI lineage: Bacteria > Bacillati > Actinomycetota > Actinomycetes > Micrococcales > Microbacteriaceae > Microbacterium > Microbacterium sp. AC035. The sequence continues at coordinate 2,270,043 of NZ_OZ409858.1, read as the reverse complement.
CGGCGCTCTCGGCGGCCCAGATGAACACTCGTTCGGTCGTCGGCACATCATTGCGTCGCGAGTTGGCCGCCGAGATCGCCACCCGCATCAGCTGCAGGCCGCGCAGACGCCTCAGCTTGCTGGCGTTGTAGCAGATGGCCAGCAGCATGGCGATGAGCGGCTGGTCCTTGAGGCGTGACACCGGAAGCCGGCGCAGCAGGCGGACTGCGGCAGGTCCGTGGTGGTCGAGCAGCTGGCTCCACCCCGACATGATCACGTGCGACGCGAGCGGGAGATCGTCGTATTCGATGGCGAGCTGCAGTGCATCCATCGGTGCTCGCCGCTGGAGCGCGCCCTCGACAGCCAGGTTCATGAGGCGCGAGAGCTCATCGGCGTGCGACCGCACGAGCTCGCGGCGCAGCAACGTGCGGACGACCGGGGCGAAGGAGAACAGGCGGTCGGCCGACCAGCTTCCGAGACCGAAGGCCTCCGCGTCGTCGAGGGCGTCCTCGATCTCGTCCACACCCGACAGTGCACGCGCCGAGGCGATGTCGACGGCATCGGCGACACTGATGCGCACCAAGGCCGCGAGGCCGTCGGCGTCGATGCCCGAGCGTTCGAGGCGTGACTGCATGTACTCCTCGACCGCGGGTGAGGCGGCCTCGATCGCCGAGGTCGGGTCGTCGCCGCGAGCCGACCGCTTCGAGGCCGCGTGGATCAGCGCAGGGAACCCGCCCGTCGCCTGGAGGATGTCCGCTGCGTCGGATTCGCCGATCCCCAGAGCACGCGAGATCTCCTCGGCGTCGAAGAGCAGGTCGTCCGGTCCTATCAGCGTGCGATCGATCACCAGGCTCAACCCGTCGCCGTCGAAGGCGCTGCGCCGGTTCGTCGCCACGATGACGCGTGCACGAGGCGCCGCGGCGACCGTCCGGCACAGGTCGAAGATGCTCTCCGGCGACAGGCTCGCGGCATCGTCGAGCACGAGGACGAGCTTCTCCGCCGTCTCGTTCAGGCACTGTGCGACGTCGGTCCAGGGGTGCAGGAGCTCGTCGCCGGACGAGACGGTCAGACCCTTGCGAGTCAATGCGCGGAGAGCGTCGCGGGCGAGTTCGTCGCTGCCTGACCCTCTCGCATCGACCGTGACCCAGACGATCGTCGACGTGGTGGCCCGCGCCCATTCCACGAGAGCGACCGTCTTCCCGAGCCCCGATGCGCCGCGCAGCACCGTCAGGGGACTGCGGTTCTCCAACGCGGCGACGAGTCTCGGGCGCGGGGTGACATCGCTCGGCATGCGGGGGACGTCCACATGCACGGGCGCGGCGGATGCTGGCATCGTCTCCTCCCCGGATGGTGTGCGTCTCTACGATATTCCGAAAGATCGGTGAGGGAGGGACATGGGTGGTCTTGGCGCGGCAGAGAGCGTCGGTCGCGAATCCGCACGGCGGGTGCGCGGATCTAGGCTGGTGAGATGCATGAGGCTCGACCGAGAACCGTGAGGCGTGCGCCGACGAGTGCCCTGCTGATCAGCGCAGCGTTCGCTGCCGTTCAGGCGCTGATCTTCGTCATGGTCGTGCCCATCACCTCTTTGCTCGCCGTGTCGTCTCCGCCCGCGTACGCACTCGTCGCCGCCGTGCACACCGCGATGCCGCTGCTCGCCCGCGTGGTCACCCGCACGCCCGGCATGGCCACGTTCACGGCAGCGGTCACGGGGCTGTTGACGTCGGTGATCTCGCCGATCGGCCCGATCGCGGCGGTCCCGATGGTGTGCGCCGCCGTCGCGCTCGATCTGGTCCTGCCGCTGCAACGGGGAAGAACGGCGAGCGCACGCCGCGTCCTCCTCGCGGCTGCGGTCGCCGGTGTCGTGCTGTTCCTCGTCGCGCTGCCGGTGTTCTCGCCCGAGCACCTGGTGCCCTCAGTGCTGCTGGCGACGCTCGGCGCCCGTATTGCCGGCGAGCTGGCGGTGGCGGCAGGAGTGATCGGAGTGCGCCGACTGCTCGTGCGCGCCGGGACGATTCGGTGAGGGATGCCCTCTTTCGGCGGCGAGAAGAATACTTCTCATCTGCATCAATGTGAAGTATTCTTCTCATGTAGATGAATGTGAAGTATCCTGCACAAAGGAGGATTGGCAATGCAGATGCCATCGAGTACTGCCTTCGCAGCATTCGTGCGCAGCCAGCGCTTGCGGACGAACCTCACGCAGGACGAACTCGCGAGGGCTGTGCGCAAGAGCAGGCGCTGGGTGCACGACCTTGAGATGGGCAAGGTAGACCCCTCGCTCAGCGCGGCGGTCGATGTTGCTGCGGCGCTCGGCTTCACCGTGTCCCTGGAGCGCAGCGAACGTTCTGACGTCCTTGACGGACTGTTTGAAGACCTGTGATGACCGACGTTCTCGATGTCTGGCTGGACGGCCGCTTCTCGGGACAGCTCCTGCGCGGCGAGCAGGATCAGGTGGAGTTTCTCTACGACGAGGAATACGTTTCTGAGCGGAACTCGACGCCCCTGTCGTTGAGCATGCCCATGTCTGCCCTCGCGCACGGCCCCGACGTCGTGATGCCGTGGCTATCGAACTTGCTTCCTGACGCCGATGAGGTGCGAAGCCGGTGGGCGGCGAAGTTCGGCGAGCGGCGTATCGATCCGTTCAGTCTGCTCGCCCACATGGGAGAAGACGCGCCCGGCTCCGTGCAGGTCGTCCCCGAGAGTGTGGTGCCTTCGGACCCCGGTGAGCTGTCCCCGCTCACGGACCGCGATATCGCGAGACGCGTGCGCGCCATCTTGGATGATCCGGATCACTGGGTCGACGACGGCGACGATGACGAGAGCCGATTCTCACTCGGCGGCAATCAAGGCAAGTTCGCACTTGCCCGAATCGGCGGCGGATGGTTCGAACCGAACGGGCGCGCGGCCAGCACACACATCGTGAAGCCCGGCATGGTGCTCGCTTCGGGTCAGACGGACGCGCACGTCCAGGCCGTGGAGTTCGTGACGATGCGCGCCGCGCGCGCTCTCGGCATCCGTGCAGCGAAAGTCGAGATTCTCGACTTCGAGGGCCTCCCCGCATTCGTCACAACGAGGTTCGACCGCAGGCTCGCCTCAGACGGCACGGTGGTGCGCGTGCACCAAGAGGACTTCTGTCAGGCGTTGGGCGTCTATCCCTCCCGCAAGTACGAGGAGGACGGAGGTCCGACGATGGCCGACATGGTGGAGCTGGTGGAGAGCGCTTCGTCCCCGGCGTATCGCGTCGACGACAAGCTCGAGTTCGCCCAGCTGTTCGCGTACAACCTGCTCGTCGCGGGCGTTGACGCGCATGCGAAGAATCACAGCCTGCTGCATGCCGGCAACGCCACCAGACTCGCGCCCGCGTATGACCTCATCTCGGCGCACGGCATCTGGCCAGAAGATCGAGTCACGTACAAGTCCAGCGCTGCGGTGAAGTACGGCAAAGAGCGTCCGTATCGGAAGATCACAAGCCGCAATCTGATGCGAACCGCTGACGTTCTCGGAATCCCGCGAGGAGCCTTCGTGACCAACCTCAGCACGATGTCGCGGGCGCTCCCCGATGCGGTTCAGGGGGCCATCGACGAGGTGCCCGTCGGAATGGTGACGCCGCAGCTCCGCGCCATGCCGACCCGCATCGGCTCCTTCGCCGAGCGGTTCGTTCAGCAGATTCAGCGCGATGACCTGAGCTATCAGAATCTGCCACGCTTCGAAGGCTCCCACGCGATCGGCCGGCCGTTCACGAACCGCGTCTGGGAGCCGGGGGAGTGGCGCGCCGGCCGCTGGACCACGGGGCATTACAGGGGTCGATCCGGCGGATAGTCGAGGGTCGAGGGCAGCGCCTGGCATCACGGCAACGAAGGGGCGGATGCCGCGGTATCCGCCCCTTCGCTCACGCCGTCGGCGCTCAGGCGGGAGCGTCGTCCGGATCGAGTGTGCGAAGGGTGTCGCGCTCGACATCGTTGTCGGCGGTCAGCTGGTCCTCGGTGTTCTCGTCTCCGCCGAGCGCGGCGTCGCGGTCGGGGCTCGCATCACCCTGGATCGCTCCGCGGGGCGATTCGCCGTGTGAGCTGTCGCCCTGGATCGCGCCACCCTGGGCTGCGCCCTGAGCGTTCTCCTCGTCGGCGTCGCCCTGAATGGCTCCGCGAGGTGACTCACCGTGCGAGCTGTCGCCCTGGATGGCTCCGCCCTGGTTCGAGCCCTGGGCGTTGCCGTCGAGCCCGTCGGGGTGGCGTTCCGAACCAGTCGACGACTGGCCGTCGGGTGCGGTGTTGTGCTCGGGAATCGCCTCGGGTGATCCTTCGGCGGGCTGCTCGGCGTGCGGGGTGCGTCCTGTGTTCTGGTCCATGTCGTGACGGTACGTCTGCTCCGCATGCGCGTGGAGGGCATTGACAAACAGCGACCACGCGTTCCGAACTCGGGTCAGTCCTTCTTCGACGTGCGGATCGGCGTCGTGACGGCCGCCTCGTCGCTGAACTCGACCGGGTCTGCCTTCTCGAGGATGTCGGCCTGGTCGACGACGTTCACGGGGCGCGTCTCGTCGAGCGTCATCAGGAACCGGCTGCCTTCCGAGCGGTGCAGTCGGCCCGAGGTGAAGACCCAGATCGCACCGATCGCGCAGGCCACGAAGCCGGCGGTGCCACCGAGCATGATCGCCATGCGCGGGCCGAACGTGTCGGCCACCCACCCGGCGATCGGGGCGCCGACCGGGGTCGAGCCCATGATCACCGCCATGTACAGCGCGAGCACGCGTCCACGCAGCGCCGGGGCCGTGGTCATCTGCACGTAGCCGTTGGCGGTCGTGAGCAGCGTCACGATCATGAAGCCGGTGAACGTCAGTGTGATCGCATAGGTCAGATAGGTCGGCATGGATGCCGAGATGAAGGCCGCGATTCCGAACCCGCCCGCCGCGAAGATGACGACGCGCACGCGAGCGCGGTCGCGTCTGGCTGCCAGCAGCGCCCCGGCGAGCGAGCCGATCGCGAGCACCGAGCTCAGCACTCCATAGCCGTCGGCACCAGCCCCGAACTCGATCGCCATGGTCGAGGCGAAGATCGGGAAGTTCATGCCGAACGCGCCGATCAGGAACACGGTCACGAACACGACTCGCAGGTCGCTGCGCCCCCACACATAGCGGAAGCCCTCGGCGAGGCCGCCGGGACGGCGGTTCTTCAGCCGAGGGGCGAGCTGGCCGGTGCGCAGCAGCATCAGCGCGACGAGCATCGCCAGGAAGGTCACCGCGTTCGCGATGAACACCCACCCCGAGCCGATCGCGACGATCAGCAGACCGCCGACAGCCGGGCCGATCATGCGGGCCAGGTTGAAGGATGCCGAGTTGAGGGCGACCGCGTTCGACGTGTCGCCGGCCGAGACCATGTCCGAGACGAACGCCTGCCGCGCGGGTGCGTCGAAGGCGTTGACGACACCGAATACCGCGGCGAAGCAGAACATCATCGGCAGGGTCATCACGCCGTTCAGCAGCAGCACGCCGACCGCTATCGCGAGAAGCAGCAGGGCGGATTGGGTGGCGAGCAGGATCCGGCGCCGTTCGAAGCGGTCGGCGACCCATCCGGTGAGGCTGACGAGCACCAGGGGCGGACCGAACTGCAGCGCCATCGTGAATCCCATGGCGGCGGCGTCGTTGTCGGTGAGCTCGGTGAGCACGACCCAGTCCTGGGCGGTCGCCTGCATCCACCCGCCGATGTTCGAGACCAGGGCCCCGGCGAACCAGATGCGGTAGTTGATGTTCGAGAACGAACGGAACATCGCGCTCATCGGTCGACCACCTTCCGCATCAGGGCGCTCGCCTCTCGCAGCGTCGTCAGCTCCTCCTCGGTGAAGTCGAGTTCGCCGAGCATCTCGGCCAGCAGCTCGTCTCGCCGACGGATGGTCTGCGCGACGATCTCGGTGCCCGCCTCGGTGATGTCGACCTGCACGCGACGGCGATCTTCGGCATCCGGAGTGCGGAGCACGAACCCCTGCTCTTCGAGCCCGTTGATCATGTTCGTCATCGAGGGTGCGGTGACCCGCTCGCGATCGGCGAGGGCCGTGATCGTGCGGCGGCCGTGCATGCGCAGCGTCGCCAGCACCGCGAGCTGCGCGTCGCTCATCGCGTCGACGGCGCGGGCCGAGCGGAGGCGCCGTGCGAGTCGGAACGTCGCCATGCGCAGGTCTGTCGCGGTGAGGTGGAGGGAATCATCGGTCGCAGACATTACTTAGACAGTCTAAGTAATTGTGGGCGCGATGGGAAGCGCGCGTCCGGCGGGCCACCGCCGACAGGCCAGAATGGACGCATGACCCGACCCGTTGCCTTCGAGCTCGCCGTGCAGGACCCCACCGGAGTGCGCATCGCCGGGACCATCGGCGCAGCGCGCGTCGAATTGGCTCAGGCGCTCGCTCTCGGCGGCCTCACCCCGTCGCCGGCGACCCTCGACCTGTCGATCGATGCAGCGCGAGCCGTGGGCGTCGAGGTGCACGTGCTCGTCCGCCCCAGGGCCGGCGGCTTCCGCTACACCGCCGACGAGATCATGATCGCCGAGAGCGACGTCCGCCGTGCGATCGAGGCGGGCGCCGACGGTGTCGTGATCGGTGCCCTGGATGACGACGGACTGCTCGACATCCCCGCCATGCGGCGACTGCGCGACGCCGCAGACGGCGCATCCGTCACCCTGCACCGAGCGATCGACGTGACCCCCGACCCCGTCGCGACGCTCGTTGCCGCCCGCGATCTCGGCCTGCGCCGGGTGCTCACCTCGGGCGGCGCCTCGGTCGCGATCGACGGCATCGACACACTGCGCGCGCTCGTCGCCGAGGCAGCCGGAGAGATCGAGATCATGGCGGGCAGCGGAGTGGACGCCGCCAGTGCGGCCGACCTGATCGCCGCCGGCGTCGACGCCCTGCACTTCTCCGCGAAGCGCATGGTGCACGAAGACGGCGGCGTGCGCATGGGATCGGCCTCCGACGGCGTCGGCGGATACGAGGTCACCGACCTCGAGATCGCCCAGGGCGTCATCGCCGCAATCTCGGGCTGAGGCGCGTCGGGCGTTCGGCCTGACGCATGTCATGCACTCTCAGTAGGGTGGGGGCGTGACCGATACGCGTGAATTCACGGATGCCGACGGCATCGCCATCGTCTACGACGTGCACCCGGCGGTGGGCGATGCGCGGGGTGTGGTGCAGCTGCTGCACGGAGTGGGCGAGCATGCCGGTCGCTACGGCGCACTGATCGCCGCGCTCACCGAGGCCGGATTCATCGTCTACGCCGACGATCACCGTGGGCACGGCCGCACCGGCATCCGTCAGCACGGGGGCCCTGCCAAGCTCGGCCGCCTCGGGAAGGGCGGCCTGCGCGCGGCTCAGGCGGCGGTCTGGCAGCTCACCGGCATCATCAAGGACGAGAACCCCGACCTGCCGCTCGTGCTTCTCGGCCACTCGTGGGGCTCGTTCCTCGCGCAGATGCTCGTGAACGACCACCCCGAGGCCTGGGATGCGGTGATCCTCTCGGGGTCGGCGCTGCGCACCCCCGGATCGCTCAACGCCGCTCCGCTCAACGCCCGCTGGGCGGCTGACGATGCCACCGGTCTCGAATGGCTGAGTCGAGACCCTGCGGTGTGGACATCGTTCGACGAGGATCCGCTCACCACCGACGTCCCGCTGCTGAAGCTGTTCGGACCCGTCGAGGCGGCGAAGCTCTACGGACGACCGCGCAAGGACCTCGGCCGCGACATCCCGCTGCTGCTGCTCGTCGGCCGCGACGACCCGGTCGGCGGCCCGCGCAGCGTGCACAAGCTCGCCGACGAGTACCGCACGCGATCGGGGCTCACCGACATCACGACGCTGGTCTACCCCGATGCGCGTCACGAGATCTTCAACGAGCTGCAGCAGGACGAGGTCAGGGCCGACATCCTGTCGTGGCTCGACACCCGCATACCTCCGCGCTGAGCGCGGGCATTCCTCGTTTGCCGCTAGGGAACAAGCAGAGGCAAGCGCCTGTTGCGAGCAATCAAGGGGTTTGACTGGACGACGGAAGCCATCCCGCACGGACGCCGATGATTGCGGCGGTGCGACATCACGACTTGTGGGGCAGGACAGTTGCCTCGTGGTGAGGTAGTGGGTTTTCATACCCTATGCTCTGACTGTGATCGCCGCTGACCCCTATGTGTGGACTCCGAGCGACCACTTCGGTGCGTGGCAACTGATCGTCGGTGTGCTCGGACTCGGATTCGCGGGATGGCAACTGATGCGCACAGCGAACGCAACTGTGAAGTCGACGGAGTTGCTAGAGCGTCGCCTCCTTAGTAACGACCTGTTAGTGATGCTCCCGGAGCTCAACGGGTTAGAAGACGATGTGACAAGTGCGATCAAGACCGGTGACCGGGAACTGGTGGCGAACGCGTTGCTTGCCTACTATCGACGGGCCTCCTTGATACTGGGACATCTGAAGTCGGACGATCTGTTGAAGGGCGAAAAGCTGGTGCGGTTGATTCGAGCCGCGTCGAACGCGGCATCGTCGGCGAAGGGCGAGCTGCTCGACGGTACGGATGAGATTGCGGATGTTGTGAGACTCGCTCGCGAAAAGATCGCGCGTGTTGGTCCTGAAGCAGGCGAGCTAACCGCGCGCCTTCAGAGAGGAAAATGAACTTATGGCTACGAATACGGAGATCACGGCGATCGCCGACTCCTTGATCGAGAAGACGATGGCTCACGAACTGGACTGGTCAGCGTCTGAAGATGCTTACGAGTATGAGGCCTCCTCAGGACGCTTCGTGTATTACATAAAGTCGCGCGACGAGGATGACCGCGCGCCCTATCGACTTCAGATCGTCCTTCGAGCTGAGGGTGAAACGGAACAGCCCATACTCGCGGAGGCAGGTACGATCTCCGGGACGAACACTACGATCGGTCAGAAGCTAAATGGTGCCCTTCGTGACCTTTACGATGTGGCGAAGCTAACTGCTCTCGGTGTCGGGACGTCACTCGCGGACGAGGTGCTGAAGGATCTCGGCGGAGAGTAGCCGCTCCAAAGGTGCTCAAGTGTCTTCGCCCGCACATTTGATCTCAGGCAGCCCGGACCAGGGCTGCCTCTCGGCCGGGGAAGCTCGTCGACAAGTGGTAGTGGCCGCTCGCCTGGCGCTTCGCCGCGACGGGTGAGGCTTTGTCTTGTGAACCCCAGACGCTGATTCAGCCGCTGTACCTGAGACGTCTGATCAGATGGTTCACTCGCACGGTTGCCGCCGCACTCGGCAGCGGAGTGAGGATGAAGATGCCGCTCCAAGAGGCTTTCTCGATCCCGAAAGACGGCGAGTGTTCCTAATCCACACCACTTCCGCGTCGACATCGTGTATGAGTACCAGTGCAGAGCGCGCACCGTCGCGCGTCGGCGTGTTACGCCCCGTGAACCCGCGTTACAGCGGGTGAATCCGAATGACGCATCACCGGCATGCCGGCCACTCTTCCGCATAGATTCGCGGCGAGAGGCAGGTGCGGGGTGGGTTTCGAAGACGAGTGGCGTGCATGGCATGACTCGCGAGAGCGCTATGCCGGCGCCGACTACGGCCCGGCCGCGCTCGAGTCGACGAACTGGCTCATCACCGAACCCGCTGCCGTCGAGGGGGTCCCCGGACTCTGGGCGCTCACGGGAGACGGGGGCATCCGCGGCAGCGATCTCGGCACAGCCGGTTCAGTCGTCACGCTGAGGGGCCGCGAGACTCTGCGGCTCGGGCACCGCGAGCTGCGCGTGTTCGACAGGCGAGGCGAAGTGGCTCTGCGGGTGTTCAACCCGAGACGGCCGGAGCGGGAACGGTTCAGCGCGATCGACGCGTACCCGCCGCGGAAGGGGTGGCAGATCGCCGCGGTGTTCGAGCCGACGCCGGGAGAGACGATCACCGTGACCTCGATCGACGGTCGCTCGCACGAGTCCGACCTGGCCGGCCGGCTGAGATTCACGCTCGACGGGGTCGCGGTGACGCTCACCGTCACCCGCAGCCTGCAGGGCGGGCTCAGCGCGGTCTTCGCCGACGGAACCAACGGCACCGAGACCTACCGGTTCCGCTTCCTGCCGATCGAGGAGCCGGCATCCGACGGGTCGGCGGTCATCGACTTCAACCGGGCATACCTGCCTCCGTGCGCCTTCTCCGACCAGTTCGTCTGTCCTCTGCCGCCGGCGGGCAACCGCTTCTCGGCTCCGATCCGCGCCGGCGAGAGGGCGGTCGTGCTGGGGCGCTGAATCCGCGGCGCACCGCGCCTGAGCGACGGGCTCGCCTTAAGCTGTAACCGTGCACGGTGAATTCAAGGTTCCAGGAGGAAAGCTCGTCGTCGTCGACCTCGAGGTCGAAGACGGCAGGATCGCCCGCTTCCGGCTCGCCGGCGACTTCTTCCTCGAACCCGACACCGCACTCGATGACATCGACCGGGCGGTCACCGGTCTGCCGGTCGAGACGGATGCCACGGCCATCGCCGCTGCAGTGCGCGGCGCTCTGCCCGACGGTGCACAGCTGCTCGGGTTCACTCCCGAAGCGGTCGGCACGGCCGTGCGTCGAGCACTCGTCACGGCACCGGGATGGAACGACTTCGACTGGGAGATCGTGCACGAGAAGGCGGTCTCGCCGCGCATGAACCTCGCGCTCGATGAGGTGCTCACCTCTCGGGTCGGTGAGGGGCGCCGTCGTCCGACGCTGCGCATCTGGGAGTGGGACCAGTCGGCCGTCGTCATCGGCTCATTCCAGTCGTACCGCAACGAGGTCGACCCCGAAGGCGCTGCCCGCCACGGCTTCGACGTCGTGCGCCGCATCTCGGGCGGTGGCGCGATGCTCATGGCGGCGGGGCAGATCATCACCTACTCGCTCTATGTGCCGGCGTCGCTCGTGCAGGGCATGACCTTCGCCGACTCCTATGCCTTCCTCGACGACTGGGTGCTGCAGGCCCTGCGCTCGCTCGGCATCGACGCGATCTATCAGCCCCTCAACGACATCGCCAGCTCGTCGGGCAAGATCGGCGGAGCCGCGCAGAAGCGCCTCGCCAACGGGGGAGTGCTGCACCACGCGACCCTGTCGTACGACATCGACGGTCAGATGATGACCGAGGTGCTGCGCATCGGTCGCGAGAAGCTCAGCGACAAGGGAACCACCTCGGCGGCGAAGCGGGTCGATCCGCTGCGCAGCCAGACCGGACTCTCGCGGGCCGAGATCATCGAGCGGTTCAAGGACACGTTCCGCTCGCTCACCTCGGCGGAAGACGGCGCGATCAGCGCCGACGAGTACGCGGATGCCGAGGCGCTGGTCGAGTCGAAGTTCGCCACGGACACGTGGCTGCATCGGGTTCCGTGACCGACCCCACGCCTGCGCTTCCGCGGGAGCCTGCTCCGGCGGATCCCGCCCCCGTCGATCCCGCTCCCGTCGATGCCGCTCCGGCAGATCCCGCTCCCGTCGTACGCGGCGACGTCTCGATCATCCAGGGTGACAATCTCGCGGTCGCCGCGACGCTGCCCTCTGCATCCTTCACGCTCGTCTACCTCGATCCGCCGTTCAACACCGGTCGCACGCAGGAGCGGCAGGTGGTCACGGCCCGGCGCACGTTCACGACTCAGGATGGATCGGATGCCGACGTCGCCGCCGCCCCGGAGTCCCGCGGGTCGGAGGCCGGGATCGATCCGGCCGTGCTGACTGCCGAACCGGTGGCGGCGCACTCCGAGGTTCGGCACGGGTTCCACGGCCACGCCTATGAGCGGGTGCGCGGGATGCTGCGCACTTACGACGATCGCTTCGACGACTACGGTGCCTTCCTGATGCCGCGGCTCGAGGAGGCGTGGCGACTGCTCGCCGACGACGGCACTCTGTATCTGCACCTCGACTACCGCGAGGCGCACTACGCCAAGGTCATGCTCGACGCGGTGTTCGGCCGCGACTGCTTCCTCAACGAGCTCATCTGGGCCTACGACTACGGCGCGAAGTCACGCAGCCGCTGGCCCACCAAGCACGACACGATCCTCGTGTACGTCAAGAACCCGCGCGAGTACGTGTTCAACTCCGATGAAATCGACCGCGAGCCCTACATGGCGCCCGGCCTCGTCACGCCTGAGAAAGCTGCGCGCGGCAAGCTGCCCACCGACGTCTGGTGGCACACGATCGTGCCGACGACCGGGCGAGAGAAGACCGGATACCCGACGCAGAAACCCGAGGGGATCCTGCGGCGCATCGTCCGAGCCTCCAGCCGCCCGGGCGACCGCGTGCTCGACCTCTTCGCCGGCAGCGGCACGACCGGCGCCGTCGCCTCGGCACTCGGCCGCGACGCGGTGCTCGTCGACGACAACCCCGAGGCGGTGCGCGTGATGACCGAGCGGATGCCGCACGCTGTGGCGACCCGCGTCGGGGAGTAGTTCTGATGTGCGTGACCGGACCCCGTCGGGCGGACGACCTCGAAGAAGTGTCAGACCTCACACGCATCGGGGATCAGATCCTCGCGACGGCGGGCGATGGGCCGGGAAACGAGCTGTTCGTTCGCGAGAACGAGCGGCGTCTGCTCGAGAACTCCGACTGGTGATCCGATGCGACGCGTCGTCCGTCAGCGCGACTCGTGCTCGTTCGTGTGAGCGTGGCAACGCGCGAGCAGGTCGGCGCGGCGTCTGATCGCGGCGTGGGCACTCTCGGTGACGCTGCGTCCCACGCTGCTCGGGGTGGTCACATCGAGTTCGGGGCGGGCGAACAGGACGTCGTAGAACGGAGCGAGAGTCTCGTCGGAGAACTTGAGCGTGCGACAGAGTGTCTGCAGCGGCGTGCCCCATCGACTGCCGCTGTCGGCATTGATGTCCGCGCCTTCATCGAGCAGGCGGGCGAGCAGAGCTGCTTCAGCGATGAAATCGTGGGCCGTCGCGCTCAGCAAGACGTGCAACGCGTTCACCTGGCTCTCGGTCGCTGCGCCGGCATCAGCACCGTCGTCGAGCAGTCGCGTGGCGATCGCGACTCGGCTGGCGGGATCACCGTTGCGCAGAGCCCGCATCAGCAGGGTCGATCCATCCTCGTCCGCCCATGTCGCGAGCGATGGTTCGTAGTCGGCAAGGAACTCGGCCTCGTTCTGGATCGCGGAGAAGTAGACGCGGGGGTGGACCATGGTCTCGACATTAGGCGACGAGCTGGAGCAGGCCGGAGACGTGGGGCCGAGGATCGTCGTCATCGCGCGGGCCGTAGTGTCGGCGAGGGAGAGTGTCGGCAGGAGAGAGTCTCGGCGTGAGAGTCTGAGGGTCATGACCGAGTACGTCGAGGTGCAGACCGCCGCAGGGCGGGTCCGAGGGTGCTGGCGCCCCACCACGGGAGGGCGAGGGGCCCCGCGGTCGGCGGCCTTTCTCGGCATCCCGTTCGCAGAGGCGCCGATCGGTGACCTGCGATTCCAGGCTCCCGTGCCGAAGGCGCCGTGGGAGGGCGTGCGCGATGCGCTCGAGTTCGCCGCCACCGCGCAGCGCGGAGACCCCGGGGTGACCCTGATCCCGGAGCCGAGCGTCGAGGGCGATTCGACGCTGAACGTCAACGTCTTCACGCCCGACCCCACGGCATCCGGCATGCCTGTGCTGGTGTGGATCCACGGCGGCGGGTACTTCGCCGGCTCGCCCGCTAGTCCCTGGTACGACGGCCGCAACTTCAATCGAGACGGCGTCGTCACGGTGTCGATCTCGTATCGCCTCGGGTTCGACGGCTTCGGCTGGATAGCGGATGCCCCGTCGAACCGTGGTGTGCGCGACTGGCTGCTCGCACTCGAATGGGTGCAGCAGAACATCGCCGCCTTCGGAGGCGACCCCGGTCGCGTGACGATCGCCGGACAGTCCGCGGGCGGAGGAGCCGTGCTCACCCTGCTCGGCATGGAGACGGCCCAGCATCTGTTCCACGGGGTCTATGCGATCTCGGGAGCTCTCGGCGATGTGTCGACGTCGAGGGCCGAGGCGTTCGGGCGAGCGCTCGCCGCGACGGCGGGCGTCGAGCCCACCGTGGCCGGTCTGTCGACCGTGAGCGAGGATCGTCTGCTCGCGCTGCAGAAGAAGGCGACCCAGCTCGGACCGTCGTCGATGACCGCCATGATCGATGAGGGCCTGCCGCTCGGGCCCGCGATCGACGGCGACCTTCTCACACGTCCGACCCCTGAATCGCTGCGAGCCGGAGTCGGTGCCGACAAGCCCCTCGTGATCGGTGCAGCGGACGACGAGTTCACGATGGCGTTCACCGGCAGTGCCGCGAAGGCGCTGCGATGGGTGCCGCAGGGAGTGCTGTTGACCCGGCTCGGGTTGCCCAAGAGCATCCGGCCCGAATACCTTGCAGCGAATGCCGACGTCGCTCGCCTCGGCAAGGCGCGGCTCGCGGGACGGGTGCTCACCGACCGCATGTTCCGCAGTGGCGTTCCCCGCATCGCGGCGGTCCGTGGCGACGCGCCCACCTGGCTCTACCGCTTCTCGTGGCCTTCAGGGCACTTCGGCTTCGCCGAGCACTGCCTCGACGTGCCCTTCTTCTTCGACTGCCTCGATGGCCCGGCGATGGAGGCGCTGGCCGGGCCGAACCCGCCGCAGGACCTCGCCGAGGAACTGCACGGCGCTGCGGTCGCGTTCATCAGCACGGGCGATCCGGGATGGACGAGGCACGAGGGGGATGCCGGGATCGTGCGGGTCTACGACCGGCCGACACGTGACGTCGCCGACGCGTACGCCTCGGTGCGGGCGCTCTGGTGAGGGATGCCGTGTTGGCGACGCTCTGGCGTCGGGCGTCACAAGACGGAAGCAGTTGTTGGCTCAGCCGCCGTGCCCTGCCGAAAACGCTCATGCCGAAGTTTCGGTGGATCAGGTTTCGGCAGGGGGTTCCGGCGGACCGCTGGGCGGCGTGTTGCCCATGGAGTTCTTCGCGCCGCAGCGTTCGCCAAAAACGATCGTTATCGGCAGGCCGACATGACGGAATCCGCGGAGATGACTCATTAGCTAAGCTCGCGGCGTGCCCCTTGCTGCGTTCGACCTAGACGGAACACTCGTCGACCAGTCGAGCGCTGCACGTTTGTGGACCGAAGAGTTTGTCGAACAGCGGGACCTACCGACCGAAGCTACCGATCTCATCGCTGCAGCCCTGAGCGAGCGGGGATCCAAGGGCGTGGTCTTCGACCGCATTGTCAATGAATGGGCCGTAGCGTCATCCGGAGCCGAGATCTGGGCGGTCTATAGGGCGAGGATGCCGCAGCTCGTGCGCTGCTCGCCCGAAGATAAAGAAGCGCTCGCCGAACTTCGGGCTGCTGGTTGGCGCATCGGCATCGCGAGCAATGGGATGGCGGATAACCAAGAAGGCAAGATCCGGTCGACCGGCCTCGCAGAACTGGTCGACGGATGGGTCGTTTCCGGAGAAGCAGGAATCCGCAAACCGGACCCCCAGATATTCGAGGTCTTGGCACAGCGCCTCGGTTGTGCGCTCGAAGGTTGGATGGTCGGCGACAGCCTTGAGCACGACGTTATGGGCGGACTGGCGGCCGGCCTGCAAACAGCCTGGATTGCTCCGCCGGACGCGTCCGTCCCTGTCGGGAGCGCACGGTTCGACATTCATCGATCGACTGTCGCTGAGGCAGTAGCGACAATCCTCGCCGTCTAGGTATGAGGCCCCAAGCCCCAGCCGGAAACCCTTGCCGTTTGGCGGTTATGGCGAGCGTTTGCGGCAGTCGGTTCGGGCCCCACGTCAGGACCGCGCCGAAAACGATCGTTTTCGGCAGCTCCCACGGTGTGCGGTTGGCCGCCCGCTTCCGCCCTTAGGGCCAGCGTTCTCTGAGCCAATCCATTCCGGCGAGAGCTTCGCGGCGTTGGAACTCTCGCAACGTCGGCATGCTTGGCGGGGAGGGTAACCGTGCTTTGTCGAAGTACCGGCCTGTGACCGCGGCAAGCACGCTATCGATGTCTCCGGTGCTGACGCCCTCGAACAGCGGGTGGGTGAGTAGCACCAGCTCTGAATCTAGGCGTTCGGCACGGAAACGGGCGTCCAATAGGTAGAGCAGGCCGTCGATCCAACGCGCCCCGACTCCTGCCCAGGGCCAGTCGATCACCCATGCGAGACCGGTTTCACCGATCAGGACGTTGTCTGCTCGGCCATCCAGGTGAAGCAGGTAGTCGCCTTGCACGACGTCGCACACGCGTTCTCCTTCGGTGCGAAGGCGAGAGCCGAAGTCCTGAGCCCAAGACGGCAGCGGCACTCTGTCTCTATCGAGGACGCTCCAACTGTCACGCTCAGCGACAAACTCCTCAGCAGCCGCGGGTAAGGTCGCTACCGCCTTCCCGGTGAGACGGGGAAATGTTGAGAAAGCATCCAAGACGGCCTGAACGTCGGTGCCATCCAGAGCGCCTCCTGGATGACGACCCTCCACATCCTCGAGGATGAGAGCCGCCCAGTCCCGGGTGACGAACGACCCAAGAAGCGCAGGAGCTCGTACCTGCGGAGGAATCACCCGCATGACTCCGATCTCGCGGCGGTGCAGGTCGTATGCATCAGCGTTTCGGCTCCGGTGCACAGCCTTGACGAACGCTCGGCGTCCATTCGCCGCTACGACCCGATCGGCGCTACCCGGCGAGAATCCCGCCGTCTGACTCATCGCTGCGACGACCGGTCCGCCGAGGATGTCCGACACCTTGGCCACCAGATCAGCCGGGAGATCAGTCCACAGCGTGCGAGCTTTCGCATCGTTCGACATCATCCCAACCTAGCCACCGTCGACGTGACCTGCCGGTGGGCCGCTGACCACCGTTTTCGGTAGGCCTCAGATGGCTCCGCCCGGAACTTCGCCGAGAACGATCGTTTTCGGCAGGCCGCCGCTCCCGTCACTGGAGGCAGATGCTTCGCTCCGCCGAAGATGTTCAGGCGTCCAGCGCGACAGCTGAGTTACTTTGAAGCCGTGACTCAACGCGCATCGAGATTGACGGCATTCGTCGGTGCTTCAGTGGCGCTGTTGGGCGCCGCGACAGCAATACTGTTCTTCTTCCAGCCCTGGAGAAGCTGTCCCTACGAGGACACGTCCGTAGGGTGCGCCATGCTGCCGAACGACGCCACAGCGATGGTGACCGCGCTGGGTATCGCCGTCATCGGTGTCGGGGTGTTCGTTGTCGGCAGGCTTCAGCCTCGTCGATCGGGTGCTAGCCGAGAGTAGGCGGCGTAGCCAGCACTGCTATCAAGGTCCCCAGCACGAGGACCGTGCTGAGTCCCACGACGCTCCATACCGTGGCACGCCGCTCGCGCGTCGGGCGGTCGCCGCGCAACCCCACAAGCACGGCAGACAGCAGCAGGATCAGCCAGGCCACAAGCGCGATGACTCCCATCCCGATGCCGATCGCTCGCTCGGCATCATCCGAATCGGAGTATTCGATGACCGTGACACCCGGCCCTGCCCAGTTGAGGCCCGAACCTGCCAGGGTGAGGCCGGCTACGCCGAGCATGAGGTTGCCGAAAAGTCCGATGAGCGTCGCTGCGATGGCCAGGAAGGCACTGCCGACGATCCGCACGGCCCCATACTGGCACGTGAAGGCGCGTCAGCCCGACGCCTAGCCGCCGCCGGCTGACGCGTGCTGCACCATGACCAGCGTCAGGAGAAGAGCTGGCGAAGCGCGTCGAGGTCGCCCGAGTCGACGACCTTCTGGACGGCGTCGATGGTCTCCTGGGTCACGAACATGCCCTTGAGGGTGTCGTTCCAGATGGCGCGCACGGTGTCCACGTCGCCGGCGTCGACTGCCCTGCCCGCGGACTCGATTGCCTGCTGGTAAGGAATCTGCTGGAACCCCGCAGGCGCGTCATTCGGGCTGTAGTACGGCACCCAGGGGCTCTCGGGGTCGGGTGTGAGCCAGAGCACCTGCCCCGGCTGGATCACGCGCACGTGGTTCATCGAGTCGAGGGTCGGGTACGCGCAGAGCCGTTCAGCGATCACAGCCTGGACGTCGCCGGGCTCGACCGTATAGGTCAACGGGGTGCCGTCCTCATCGAATGTCACCTCGCCCCGCGCGAACTCACGTGCGCCGAGGTCCCGGAGAGTCCCCTGCCGCTCCAAATACAGACTGCCGGTGGTGCCGTAGACCTCAGACATGCCGGAGCAGGTTTCCGGCTCGGTCGACGCCGGCGTCGGCGTCGGCGCAGCATCGGTCACTGGCTCAGCGACATCCGTCGGCGCGGATGCGTGGGACGTCTGAACTGCCGCCGGTTCTATGACGGTGCACCCGGCCAGCGCCGCAGCCGCCACGGAGAGTGCGGCGAGTGCATGAGCGAGCTTGTGCGTCCCAGACATGACGTCATACTGACAGACCGGTTCCCACTCTCGACCACCCTCGCCGTCCTGATCGTCGGCGAACGCCTCTCCACGCTCGGCTGAGTCATGCGCGCGGGAGCCCATCGCTGATGCAGACGTTCGTTGCTCTGCGCCTCACCCTGGCAGGGTGATGTCGGAGGACGAAGGCATCGACAACACGGCCTTTCCCCGTAGCGTGAAACCCACGCCTCGCATATTCGGGCGGGGTGCCGGCTCGTGAGGAGAAGGTCGTGGTTGAGATTCAGCGTCAGGTTCTGCCGATCCCGGATGCGAAGCATGTGGGCCTCACGACATACGTCACGACGGATCCGGCGACGAAGTTCCCGCCGATCACGCCGCTGCGGCCCCCGGCTGGCGCACCGAATGTCCTTGTGATCCTGCTCGATGACGTGGGCTTCGGCGCGTCGAGTGCGTTCGGTGGGCCGTGCGCGACCCCGACGGCGGAGAGGCTCGCGGCCTCCGGCCTGAAGTACAACCGGTTCCACACCACTGCGCTGTGCTCGCCCACTCGGGCGGCGATGCTCTCCGGCCGGAACCATCACAGCGTCGGCATGGGAGCCATCACTGAGATGGCGACATCCGCCCCCGGCTATAACTCGCTTCGCCCGAACACGTGTGCACCGCTCGCCGAGATACTGCGCCTGAACGGATACTCCACCGCGCAGATCGGGAAGTGCCACGAAGTCCCCGTCTTCGAGTCCAGCCCGATCGGCCCGTTCGACCACTGGCCGCACCCCGGCGGCGGATTCGAGTACTTCTATGGGTTCATCGGTGGAGAGAACAACCAGTGGTATCCCGCGCTCTATGAAGGGACCGCGGCCGTCGAGCCATGGGGGACGCCGGACGAGGGCTACCACCTGATGGCTGACCTGGCCGATCACACCATCAACTGGATGAAGCAGCAGAAGTCCATGGCCCCGGACAAGCCCTTCTTCACCTATCTGGCACCCGGCGCGACCCACGCTCCGCATCACGTCCCACACGAGTGGGTCGAGAAGTACAAGGGAAAGTTCGATCAGGGCTGGGACGCTCTGCGCGAGGAGAGCTTCACGCGGCAGAAGGATCTCGGTGTCATCCCGGCTGATGCGGTGCTGACCGAGCGTCCCTCTGAGATCCCCACGTGGGACTCCCAACCAGAGGAGCTCAAGCCGGTTTTGGCGCGCGAGATGGAGGTCTACGCTGCATTCCTCGAGTACGCCGACCACCACGTGGGCCGGGTCATCGACGCTCTCGAAGACATGGGGATCCTCGAAGACACCCTGGTGTATTACATCATCGGAGACAATGGCGCTTCGGCCGAAGGCACGCTGCTAGGCACGACGAACGAGGTCATGGTCTCCGAAGCGCCCGACCTCGCGACCTCGGAGTGGCTCATCGACCGAATCGATGACCTGGGCACCCCGCGGGCCTACAACCACTATGCGGTGGGCTGGGCGCACGCGATGGACACCCCGTACCAATGGACCAAGCAGGTGGCCTCTCATTTCGGCGGCACTCGCAACGGCACGATCGTGCACTGGCCGTCTCGAATCCAGGCTGCTGGCGAGGTGCGCTCGCAGTTCCACCACGTGATCGACCTCGCCCCCACCGTCCTCGAAGCGGCAGGACTGCCGTTTCCGACGTCGGTGAACGGCGTGCAGCAGGAGCCGTTGCACGGGGTGAGCATGGCCTACAGCTTCGACGATCCCGCCGCAGCGGACAGGCACGAGACTCAGTACTTCGAGATGATGTGCAACCGCGGTATCTACCATCAGGGCTGGACAGCGGTAACCAAGCACGCCACCCCCTGGGAATTCAGCGGCCGCAGCGAAGATATCGACGCTGATGTGTGGGAGCTGTACGACACGAACACGGACTGGACGCAGTCACACGATCTCGCCGCCGAGATGCCCGAAAAGCTCGCCGAGCTCCAGAGACTGTTCCTCATCGAAGCCACCAAATACAACGTCCTCCCCCTGGAGCCACGGTTCGCGGAGCGCTTCAACTCCGAACTCGCCGGACGACCGTCAGCGGTCAACGGAAGCAGCCAGCTCCTCTACGGCGGGATGCACCGACTGCAAGAGAACGTCGTGATGAACATCAAGAACAAGTCGCACGCCGTCACGGCCTCCATCACGGTGCCCGAGGCCGGGGCATCCGGTGTCATCATCGCCCAAGGCGGCAACATGGGCGGCTGGAGCCTCTATGCTCTCGAGGGCTCGCTCCGATACGCGTACAACTTCACCGGGGCCCGCATGTATTACGTCGGATCAGAGGTCAAGATCCCCGCCGGCGAACACCAGGTCCGCATGGAATTCGAGTACGACGGCGGTGGTATCGGAAAGGGCGGCGATGTCACCCTCTATCTCGACGGCGAGCAGGTCGGCGCGGGCCGCGTCGAGCGGACGCACTGGGGAATCTTCTCGATGGACGAGACGACAGAGGTCGGCTCCGACGCCGGCGCAGCCGTGACCGAGGAGTACGGAATGGGTGGCGGCAACGTGTTCAGCGGCGCCGTCACATGGGTACAGCTCGACATCGACACCGCAGCCGAGAACGTCGACCATCTGATCTCGCCGGAACAGCGGTTCCGAGTAGCCATGGCCAAGCAATAGCTGGGTTCGCCCCCACCGAATCCTCACCAAAACCCCGATACGGCGCATGTCTCTGGATTGCTCTAGGGCTTGCGGGTTGCGCTACGCCTATAGTGATCGTTTACGGCAGCGTGTTCGGGGACTAAAGGCCAACGTGCGCAGTGCGTACGGCTAAGCCGGTCTCCTCCCACAGCTCGCGAAGGCAGGCGTGTTGATTGATCCGCTCGCGACTCACGGCATGTATCAACGCCCGAAGCGATCGTTCTTGGCGGCACTCGTCACCCGCGGACTGCGTGAGCTACGGTCGAATCATGCCTGTTGCACTTGTCACTGGAGCTGCTCGAGCCAACAGCATCGCCGCCGGCATAGTTCCCCGGCTACGCGCAGACGGGTGGGACGTGGTCACCAGTGACCTCAATGCGGGGGACTATCCGTGCGATCTGGCCGACGCAGAAGCACCGGGCGCGTTGGTCGAGCGAGTCTCACGGGAACGAGGCACTCTGTCGGCCCTTGTGCTCAGCCATGCCCACGATGTGCAATCAGGCATCCTCGACACCACCGCCGAGAGCTTTGATCGACACGTCTCAGTGAACGCTCGAGCGGCCCTACTTCTGATCGCGGCGTTCGCCCGCCAAGTCGATGAAACCGGCGGAGCGGTCGTCGCGTTCACGAGCGACCACACGACCGGCAATCTTCCCTACGGCGCTTCGAAAGGTGCACTCGACAGACTGGTTATCTCGTCGGCCCGAGAACTGGGCTCCCTCGGAATCTCCGCCAACGTCGTCAATCCAGGCCCGATCGATACCGGGTGGATGGATGGCGAAACACGCGAAACCCTGACCTCGTACCACCCCCTTGGCCGAGCTGGCACCCCCCAGGACATCGCAGCCATCACCGCGTTCCTCCTCTCCGACGAAGGCCGATGGATCAGCGGTCAACTGCTCCACACCGACGGTGGATTCTCCGCCCGATTCTGAGACCCGTCGACTCTTCGGGACTCCCTGGGTGGACTGCTGCGTCACGACGTCTCGCCGAGCCTAATCACGAGGTGTTCACGTGACGACTGAACGTCCAGGACGTACGGTCCCTGACCGATCTCCGCATTTCGGGTAGAGCAGCCCGCCAGCAGGTGCACTCGATCGGGTGCTCGCCGCGCTGTCGCAGACCGATATGTTGGGTGATCGGAACTCGCTCGCCGATCGAAAGGCACCAGCACATGCGCGTCACCCCTCGGGTCTGGATCGGCCTCGCGATCTACGTCGGCTACGTCGCGGTCATCTTCATCGTGTCGAAACTGAGCGGTGTGGCGTACACCGAGATCGGCACCTCGGCCGAGTTCACCTGGCGCGGGGCTGTGCTCGATCTCGCGGTCGGGGCGGTGCTGCTCGCCATCACCACGTGGCTTCTGGGGTGGTGGAAGCCGGCGCTCTTCGAGCGCAAGCGGTCGCACCACAAGTGGCCGATCTTCGTGCCCGCGCTCATGCTCGTCGTTGCGGTGGTGAACCTGTTCAACACCGATTGGTCGAAGTTCGACGCGTCCTTCCTGCTGTCGCTTCTCGCCCTCGGGCTCGCCGTCGGATTCTGCGAAGAGCTGATGTCACGAGGACTCCTGCTCACGGCCCTCCGCTCACGCCTCTCCGAGGTGTGGGTGTGGCTGCTCACCTCCCTGCTCTTCGGCGGGATGCACATCATCAATGCCGCGCTCGGCGCCCCCGTCGGGCCCACCCTCGGACAGGTGGTGCTCGCCGCGATGTCGGGCACCTGCTTCTACATCGTGCGGCGGGTGACCGGGTCGCTCATCTGGGCGATGGCCTTGCACGGCCTCTGGGATGTCTCGGTGTTCGCTGTCGGTTTCGCCCCGCTCGGCACGGCCTGGGCCGCGTTCCTGAGCCCGGTGATCGGCATCCTCGCGGTCGCCGTCGTGTACTGGGTGATCAAGGGCGCCGATGAGAAGCCGACCGTCGCAGCGACGGCGGCAGCACCCGCGCGCGCCTGACGCGCGTCAGGCGATGTAGACCTTGCGCAGCGTCTCGGTGACCGTCCACACAGTGCGCTGTCCTTCGGGCAGGCGCACGACCGAGCCCGCGTCGACCTCGATCGCGGGCAGCGTCGGCTCGACGAACTCGATGCGGGCGTGACCTGAGAGCACGACGAAGACCTCGTCGACCTCGACATCGGATGCCGTGCCCGGCGTCATCTCCCAGATGCCGACCTCGACCTCACCGAGCGTCGCCAACGCATGCACCGCCGTCGTCGGGCGACCGATGACCACGTCATCCGCAGGCAGCGGTTCGTGCACGAGCGGCAGTGCCGCGGCATCCACCCCGGTTCCCGCAGCGAGCTCGCTCACGAGTCGAAGCCCATGCCGACGGCATCCAGCGTCTTGAGGAACAGGTTGCGCTTGCCCTCGTTGTGATCGGCCCGGTTCATCGCGGCTCGCACGAGATTGACGCCGATCGAGGCGGCCGGCTCGGGCGGGAACGGGATCGGCTTCTCGCGCACCATGGCGAGCTCGGTGCGCTCGGTCGGCTCGCCCGAGAGCTTGTCGAGCATTACGTCGGCGGCGAAGCGGGCGGCGCCGACACCGAGGCCCGTGAACCCGGTCGCGTACGTCACGCGCCCCTTGCGTGCGGTGCCGAAGAACGCGCAGAAGCGGCTCGAAGAGTCGATCGCCCCTGCCCAGCGGTGGGTGAACCGCAGGCCCTCGAGCTGCGGGAAAGTCGTGAAGAAGTGCGAGGCGAGCTTGCGGTGGCTCCCGGCGCGGTCCTCGTATTCGGGGCGCACCTTGCCGCCGAAGTGGTAGACCGCGTCGTAGCCGCCGAAGAGGATGCGGTTGTCGGCCGTGAGCCGGTAGTAGTGGAACTGGTTCGCGCTGTCGGCGAGACCCTGCCTGTTCGACCATCCGATCGAGGTGAGCTGCTCGTCGGTCAGCGGCTCGGTCATCAGCACGTAGTCGTACACAGGCACCGTCATCAGGCGGTTGCGCTTGAGCAGCGAGGGGAAGACGTTGGTTGCGAGCGCCACGGCATCCGCTCTGACCTGCCCGCCATTCCGGGTGACGAGCGTGATCGCACTCGATCCGTCGCCGATCACCTCGCGCACGAGCGAGTGCTCGTAGATCTCGACCCCGAGCTCGACCGCGACACGGGCCAGTTCGAGGCCGAGCTTCGCGGGGTGCACGAGGGCGCACGCGTCGCGTTCCCACGCCCCGGCGAGGAACGTGTCGGAGTGCACCTCGGCCTGCACGGCCTCGCGGTCGAGGAAGCCCTCCTCCTCGCGCAGCCACTCCACCTGGTGCGGCTCGACGGCGACGGCGAGCTGGCCGGTGCGTTCGAAGTCGACGTCCATGTCGTACCTCTTCACGGTCTCTTCGATGCCGTCGAGGTTCTCGATCCCCAGCTCTTCGAGGCGATCGATCTCGTCGGGCCAGCGGGTGAGGCCGTTCTCGTGCCCGTGCGTGAGGCTCGCCTCGCAGAACCCGCCATTGCGGCCGGATGCCGCCCACGCGATGCGGGATGCCTCCAGCAGCACGACGCGACGCTCGGGGTCGCGCTCCTTTGCGCGGACGGCGGTCCAGAGGCCCGCATAGCCGCCGCCGACGATGGCGAGGTCGGCCGTGATGCTCCCAGTGAGGGCGGGATGCGAGACGCGCTCGACGTCATCGAGCCAGAACACGCTGAGAGCCGTGTCGCGCAGCGAGGCGTCGATCACGGCATCCGCGGGGCGGCGACGTTCGAAGACCGTGGTTCCCATGATGTGCTCCTGGTTTCCGGACCCGCGCCTCAGCGCGTGCCCCAGTTGTAGAGGTCTTTGTAGAGCTCGGCGTAGAGCAGGCTCTCGGTGTGAGTGATGCCCGGGATCGTGCGGATGCGGGTCGCGATCAGGTCGAGCAGATGGCTGTCGCTCTCGCACACGGCCTCGACGAGGATGTCGAAGGTGCCGAGCGTGACGACGACGTAGGCGAGCTCGGTGATCTTCGTCAGCTCCTCGGCGATGAGCCTCGGATCGCCCGTCACGCGGATGCCGATCATCGACATGCGGTTGAAGCCGAGCTGCATCGGGTCGGTCACCGCGACGATCTGGATGATGCCCGCCTCGGTCATCCGCTGCACGCGCTGACGCGCCGCCGCCTCGCTCAGCCCCACCTCCCGGCCGATCTCGGCATAGGGCCGGCGTCCGTCCTCCTGCAGGAGCTCGACGATCCGCTTCGAGATGTCGTCGAGTACGGGCTGCTTCGCTGTGGCGCTCATGTGTCGATATTGACAGGATCAACCTGCCGAAGCAACTGATTCCATCGTTTGATTCAGATGAGTCTTCTGTATTCGCAATCTGATCGCTAACATGGCCGTCATGGCCACAGAACTCCTTCAGAACTTCATCGGCGGGCAGTACGGTCCCGTGAGCGGGCAGGGGCGGATGCCGCTGATCGACCCCGTGACCGAGGAGACCTACGGAGAGCTGCCCGTCTCCGACACCTCTGATGTCGATGCCGCGTACGCCGCCGCATCCGCCGCGTTCCCGATCTGGCGTGACACGACGCCGGCCGACCGGCAGCTGGCGCTCTTCCGCATCGCCGACGAGATGCAGGCGCGCGCCGAGGAGTTCGCCGACCTCGAGTCGAAGGACACCGGCAAGCCGCGCGCGAGCCTCGTGACCGACGAGATCCTGCAGTCGATCGACCAGCTGCGCTTCTTCGCCGGTGCCGCCCGCAGCCTCGAAGGGCGCGCGGCGGGGGAGTACCTCGCCGGACACACCTCGTTCGTGCGCCGCGAGCCGATCGGCGTGATCGGACAGGTCACGCCCTGGAACTATCCGCTCAACATGGCGGTGTGGAAGATCGCCCCCGCGCTCGCCGCGGGCAACACGGTCGTGCTGAAGCCTGCGGAGTCGACGCCGCTGACCACGCTGCTGCTCGCCGAGATCGTCGCGCTGCACACTCCCGCCGGCACGCTCAATGTCGTGCTCGGCGACCGCGACACCGGGGTGGCTCTGGTCGAGCATCCGACCCCGCAGATGGTCGCGATCACGGGATCCGTCCGTGCCGGCATGGCAGTGGCCCGGTCGGCGGCGAACGACGTCAAGCGCGTGCACCTCGAGCTCGGCGGCAAGGCGCCGGCGATCGTCTTCCCCGACGCGAACCTCGACAAGGCGGCATCCGGCATCGTCACCGGAGCATTCTTCAACGCCGGGCAGGACTGCACGGCCGCGACCCGCGTGCTCGTTCACTCATCGGTGCACGACGAGTTCGTCGCAGCGCTGGTCGAGAAGGCGAAGACGGATGCCCGCACGGGCGCCCCGCACGAAGAGGGAGTGCTCTACGGCCCGCTCAGCAGTGCGGCCCAGCTCGCCCAGGTGCAGGGCTTCGTCGACCGTCTGCCCGCGCACGCCACGATCGAGACCGGCGGCGCGCGTCAGGGCGAGACGGGCTACTTCTTCGAGGCGACCATCGTCTCGGGCCTGCACCAGGACGACGAGGCCGTGCAGGGCGAGATCTTCGGCCCCGTGCTGACTGTGCAGTCGTTCGACACCGAGGAGCAGGCGCTCGAGATGGCGAACGACGTGCCCTACGCGCTCGCGTCATCGGTGTGGACCACCGACCATGCCAGAGCGATGCGCTTCTCGCGGGATCTCGACTTCGGGTGCGTGTGGATCAACACGCACATCCCGTTCGTCTCCGACATGCCGCACGGCGGGTTCAAGCACTCGGGCTACGGCAAGGACCTCTCGCAGTACGGCTTCGATGACTACACGCGCATCAAGCACGTGATGTCCGCGCTGGACTGAAGGTGCTTCAGGCCGAGTCGGGACGCTTGGTCGTGGCCGGATCGGTGACTCAATCGAGCAGGCGAGTGTACTGAGGGCGAGCCTTCATCGCGTGGATGAGTTCCTCGGTACCGTCGTCCCAGACGAGAACGACGAGTTCCAGCAGGCGTCCATGCGTATCGAATCCGAGACGAAGCTCGCGTCCGGGGTTGTCGTCGTCGAGGGTGATCGCTTTCGCCGGCCAGGTCGCGGCTTCTACCGAGTCGTTTTCGGAGATGCCATGTTTGAGCGCTGAGGCGCGGACGATCATGCGTCGACGCGTGCCCAGGCAGCGAGAGCGGCGCGGAAAGCTTCTGAACGGTTCAGATGCTCGCGTTCGGCTCGGTTCATGACTGCTTCGAGCTCGGCGCTCGTCAGCCGAACAGGGACGACCTCGGAGGGTTCGCTACCGCGTGCGGGTCGCCCGCCACGTCGACGCAGAAGCTCCTCGACGTCGTATCCCGACTCGGCCTCAGCCACCCAAGCGTCGACCTGCTCTTCGGAGACCTCTTTGCCCTGCATCTTCCTCGCCATGGGGCAATTGTAATACGAAACCTGCGGGTTTTGGGGATTCGGTCGGTGCGATCGGAGCAGCCAGTCGGTCAGGAGTCGGTGAAGCGCTTGACCCGGCGGTGCTCCGGCAGGCTCATGTCCGGTCGCTCCTCGACCTTGCGCGCACCGTCGAGCTCCCAGCCGTGGCGAGCGTAGAAGGCGTCGGCGCGCTCGTTCCCGTCGAGCACCCACAGGTAGGCCCGGGTGTGCCCGGCGGCTGTGATCCGCTGCTCGGCCTCCGTGAGCAAGGCGCGCCCGACCCCGGTCGACCACTCCGCAGGGTCGGCGTAGATGCCGTAGATCTCGCCGTCGTCCGCTCCCTCGTCTTCGCGTCCTGAGCCGAACGACGTCCAGCCGATCACCCTGCCCTCGCGTTCCGCGACCAGGATGCCGATGATCGTGGGCAGCGGGGCGACGAGGTTCCGTCGCCAGCCGTCAGCGCGGTCGGAGATCGACAGGCCATCGAGGATCTTCTGGTCGATGAGGCCGCGGTAGGCCGCTTGCCACGAGCGCACATGCACTTCGGCGATCTGGTCTGCATCGGCCACGGCACCGTCGCGGATCGCCAGAGTCGTCATCCGTCCACTCTAAGAGCCAGTCCCGTCGTGTGACGGGACGCAGATCGCTGCTCCGATCCCTCGACACGTATGACGCGATGTGTCAAGCTGGGCGCACGTCGAATCCGGGGGGATCAACTTGGCACGACCACTCGCGGGGCCCCAGACCCTGCTCCGAACGCTCAACGGCCGTGCGATCCTCGAGACGCTCGCGCGCCGCGGCCCGCTCACCCGCGCTGAACTCGTCGCCGAGACAGGGCTGTCGCGTACGGCAGTGACCCAGGTGCTGCGAATGCTCGAAGCGTCGTCGGCCGTGGCCGCGGCCGGGGTGGATCGTGACACCCGCGGACCGGCAGCGGGGCGCGTCGCACTGCATCCGCAGCTCGGCTTCGCCGCAGCCGTGCACGTCGACGCCCATGCCGCCCATGTCGCCCTGGTCGACCCGACCGGGGCCGTGAGGGCCGAGAGTCACGCCGCATTCCCTCCGCGTGGAGACCGCGTGCAGCACATCGCCGGGCTGATCGAAGCGTGTCGCCGCACGGTGAACGGACGGCTGCTGCTCGCCGTCGTCGGAATCCCCGGCATCGTCACCGCCGACGGAGGCATCCGCGACGACCAGGGGCCGGACGGCGGCGCATTCAAGAACTCGCTGTCCGCACGCCTCGGCTGCACGGTGCGGGTCGAGAACGACGTCAACCTCGCGGCGCTCGCCGAACTGTCCGAGGGGACCGCCGCAGGACTCAGCAGCTTCGCGCTGCTCCTCCTCGACGACGGTCTCGGAGCAGGCATCGTCATCGACGGCTCGCTGCACCGAGGGTTCTCCGGTGTCGCGGGTGAGGTCATGTATCTGCCGCAGAGCCCGTTGCCGATCGGAGCTCCGGTGCTCGGCGACGCGGTCGTGCGCGATCTCGCGCTGGCCCACGGCCGCGACCCGGACGAGACGATAGACCAGCACCTCGATGCCGCGTGGGCCGGCGATCCGGCCGCGCTCGCCATGGCGGCCGAGATGGGGCGCAGACTCACCCTGATCGCCGGCAGCATCGCGCTCGTCCTCGACCCGGAGGCGTTCCTGCTCAGCGGCACTGCCGCGCACCCGGCTCTCGCGCGCGCCGCAGCCGAGTTCGCCGAAGAGCTCGCCCCGCAACTGCCGCTCACCCTCGTGGTCTCGTCGTTCGGCCCGGAGGCGCCGCTGGTCGGCGCGGTCGGCGAGGCGGCATCCGCTCTTCGGGCGTCGATCTTCTCGCTGCTGCTCCCCGCCTCAGACAGGAACCGTCGATGACCTCAGACCTCGCTGATCGCCTCGGCCTCGCACCGGGGGCCAGGGCCGTGATCATCAATGCCGACGACTTCGGCATGTGCCACGCGGCGAACACGGCGATCATCCGGCTGCTGGACGCGGGACACGTCGACTCGACGACTCTCATGGTGCCCTGCGCCTGGGCGCCGGAGGCGCTGGCATTCGCCGCCACGCGCACCGACCTCGACGTCGGCGTGCACCTGGTGCTCACGAGCGAGTGGACCGACTACCGCTGGCGGCCCCTCACCGGCGCCGACACCACCCTCGTCGACGACGCGGGGTACTTTCCCGCCGGCGTCCTGGCGATCGAGGAGCTCGCGTCGGTCGACGACGTCACCGCCGAGATCGCCGCGCAGCTGCAGGCGGCGCTGGATGCCGGTGTCGACGTGACCCACCTCGACAATCACATGGGATCTGTCTACGGGCTGCTCACCGGGCGGGACTTCCTGGGTCCGGTCTTCGAGCTCGCCGCCCGCCACGGACTGCCGTTCCGGCTGCCGCGCAGCATGGAGGGCACAGGAGACGACGCCGCGCTGCAGGCGAAGCTCGCCGAGGCAGCGGCTGCGGCCGACTCCCTCGGCGTCGAGATCATCGACCGGCTGTGGAGCCACCCGTTCGAGGAGATCCCCGGAGAATCGTACGAGCAGATCCGCGACGGCTTCATCGCGCTCCTGCGTGCCGTTCCGGCCGGGGTGACCGAGATCTACCTGCATCCGATGGTCGACGACGACGAGCTGCGCGCGGCCGTCGACTTCGCCGCAGCCAAGCGCGGACACGAGCTTCGGCTGCTCTCCGACCCTGCGGTGCTGCAGGCGATCGCCGACGAAGGGCTCGTGCGAGTCGGATGGCGCGACCTGCGCGATCTGCAGCGGAGCCGGCGCGCATGACCTCGATGGCGACGCGGCTGCGCGACCGTCGACTCGACGACGCCCCCACCAGGGCGCAGGCGATCGCGTTCGGCGCATCCGGGTTCCCGACGCAGCTCATGGCGCAGACCTTCTCTGCGTTCGTCGTCTACTTCTACGTCACGCACATCGGCGTGGCACCCGGATGGGTCGCCGCGGCGATGATCGCGCACGGCATCCTGAACGCGGTGCTGAATCCGATCGTCGGCGCCCTGTCCGACCGCATCCGCACGCCGTGGGGTCGTCGCATCCCCTGGATCGGTCTCGGCATCGTTCCGCTCGTGGTCGCTTTCGCGCTGGTGTGGATGCCGCCGGAGCTGCCGACCGCCGGACTGATCGTGTGGTTCCTCATCGTGGTCGCGGTGTACGACATCGCGTTCGTGGTGGTGGTGCTGAACATCTCGGCGCTGTTCCCCGAGATCTTCCGCACGACCGACGAGCGGGCGCGAGGCAACGTGCCCCGCCAGATCTTCGCGATCCTCGGCATGGTGCTCGGCACCGCGGGGGCGCCCGCGCTCTACGGGTCGATCGGCTGGCCAGGCATGGCGATCGTGCTCTCGGCCGTCTGCCTCGTTCTGCTGGTGTGGTCGTTCGTCGGCGGGATGATCGAGCGGCGGGCGCCGGAGGCCGCATCCGAGGCGATGCGCTGGCGCGACCAGCTGAAGTACACGTTCGCGAACCGGGCGTTCGTGCCCTACGTGCTCGGCTCGCTGTTCATCCAGACGTCGATCGCCGTCATCCTCGCCGCTCTGCCGTTCTACGTGAGGTATTCGCTGGGCGCCGCCGAGGGCGAGGCCAGTCTGCTGCTGGGGGCGATCTTCGTGACCGCCATCCCGTCGATCGTGCTGTGGAGCGCGATCGTGCGACGCACCTCACCCCGCACGGCGCTGCTGTGGAGCGTCGCGGTCTTCGGCATCGCCGTGCTCGGCTATCTGCTGCCGTCGACGGTGCTCACGGCTGCTCTCGTCGGCGTCGCGGTGGGCGTCGGAGTCGGTGGCCTGCTGCAGCTCCTCGAGGTGGTGCTCGCGCAGATCATCGATGAGGACGCCACCCGCACCGGGCATCGGCGAGAGGGCGCCTACTTCGGCGTGAACGGCTTCGTGGTGCGCGGCTCGGTCGTGCTGCAGGCCGTCGTCGCGGCGGCCGTGCTCACGGCATCCGGCTTCGATGCGTCGCTGGGCGAAGCGCAACCGGAGGCGGTCGACGGCGGCATCCGGGTGATGGTCGCGGTGGTTCCGCTCGTGTTCGCCGCTCTCGCGTGGTTGTGCTTCTGGCTCTACCCGATCCGCACGCGCGACCTCTGACCGACGTCAGGACGCGGCTCGACGCGCCTCCCAGCCCGTCCGCACCATCTCGTCGACCGTGTATCGCATCTTCCAGTCGAGGTCGCGAGCGGCGAGCTCGCCGGTCGCGACGATGCGGTCGGGGTCGCCGGGGCGGCGGGGGCCGATCTCCGGGGTGAAGTCGATGCCGGTGACGCGTGCGACGGCATCCATGATCTGCTTCACGCTGAGGCCGTCGCCGGAGCCGAGGTTGTATGCCGCTTCGATCGACTCGCCTGCTGCGAGGCGCTTCGCGGCAGCCACGTGAGCTGCGGCGATGTCTCCGACGTGCACGTAGTCGCGCACGTTGGTGCCGTCCTCCGTGTCGTAATCGTCACCGTTGATCCGCGGGGTCTCTCCGGCGAGGAGCTTCTCGAACACGATCGGGAACAGGTTGTGCGGGCTCACGTCGTAGACCGTCGGGTCGGCCGAGCCGACGACGTTGAAGTAGCGCAGCGAAGTGTGCCGCAGCGGCTTCTCGGACTCCGCGGTCGCGATCGCCTGATCGCGCAGCAGCCACTCTCCGATCAGCTTCGACTCGCCATAGGGGCTGGCCGGCTTCTTGGCGGTGTCTTCGACGACGAGCGGCACGTCGGGGGTGCCGAACACGGCGGCCGACGATGAGAACACGATGTTCGTGACGCCCGCGGCCTCCATCGCCTCGAGGATCACGCGGGTGCCTTCGACGTTCTGCGCATAGGTGTGCAGCGGACGCTGCACCGAGACTCCGGCGTACTTGTAGCCGGCGACGTGGATGACGCCGTCGGCGTCATGGTCGCGCAGCGTCTTCTCGACGAGCTCGCGGTCGAGGATGCTGCCCTGCACGAAGGCCACGCCCTCGGGCACGAACGAGGCGACCCCGCTCGAGAGGTCGTCGAGGATGACGGGCGTCAGCCCTGCATCCGCGAGTGCGCGAACGACGTGCGAGCCGATGTAGCCGGCGCCGCCGGTCACGATCCAGGACATTGTGCTCCTCAGGGTGGGGAAGTGTTCAGTATCTCAGGTCGCGATCAGCGGACCCTGACCCGGGTCAGGCGTCGCGGTGCGCCCCTGCCGACGGGGTGACGGTGAAGATGACGGGGGCGGTGAAAGCGGATGCGGCGAACGCGGCGTTCACGGCATCCGTCACCTGCTGCACCGAGTCCTGCTCGATCAGCGCGATCGCGGCTCCGCCGAATCCACCGCCGGTCATCCGAGCGCCGATGGCGCCGGCTGTGAGGGCGGCCTCGACCGCGGTGTCGAGCTCGGGCACCGAGATCTCGAAGTCGTCGCGCATCGAGGCGTGAGAGGCCACGAGCAGGTCGCCGATCGCGCGGGGTCCCTCTTCGCGCAGCACCTTCACGGTGTCGAGGACACGCTGGTTCTCGGTCACGACGTGACGCACTCGACGGAAGGTCACGTCGTCCATGAGCTCCTCGGCGCGGGGCAGGTCGTCGACCGAGACGTCGCGCAGGCTCGGCACGCCCATGATCGCGGCACCGCGTTCGCAGGCGGCGCGGCGCTCGCCGTATCCACCGGTCGAGTGGGCGTGCTTGACGCGCGTGTCCATCACGAGGATCGCGAGGCCCGCCTCGGCGATGCCGACCTGCACGAGGTTCGCGTCGAGCGAGCGGCAGTCGAGGAAGATCGCCGCATCGGGTTCGCCGAGCATCGAGGCCATCTGATCCATGATGCCGGTCGGGGCTCCGACGGCCTCGTTCTCGGCCCGGCGGCCGACGCGAGCGAGGGCGACGCGGTCGAGTCCGGCCGCCCACAGATCGTTCAGGGCGGATGCCGTGGCGCCCTCGATCGCGGCGGACGACGACAGGCCTGCGCCCACCGGGACGTCGGAGGTGATCGCGATGTCGAGGCCGGTGCCGGTGGCGGCCGACGGGGCCACGCCGTCGGCCTGACGGAGAGCCCAGGCGACGCCGAGCGGGTACGCGGCCCACTCGGGCACAGCAGGGGCTTCACCGGTGGGCGTGGGGAACAGCTCGTCGAGGTCGTCGAGGGAGACCTCTACGGGCTCATCGGCGAAGGTCGACGCGACACGCACGCGGCCTCGGCCGTCGTCGCGGATCCCGACGGCCGCGTAGGTGCGGTGCGGGATCGCGAACGGCAGCACGAAGCCGTCGTTGTAGTCGGTGTGCTCGCCGATCAGGTTCACGCGGCCCGGCGCCGACCAGACGCCGTCGGGTGCGCGTCCGGTGAGGTCTGTGAAGAGTGCGCGCGCGGCGTCCTGGGTGGTGGTCATGCGGATGCCTCGTCTGCGTGCTGGGGGTCGGGTGTCGTGTCTGCGGATGCCGTGTGCGCGGAGGCCGCCGTGTGTGCGGCGTCTGCCTTCGCGATGGCCTCGCGGATGCGGGCCGCGCCCTGCTCGGGGGTGACCTCGGCGGCCCACGCCCACATCGCGGCCTCGGAGCCGGCGAGGAACTTGAGCTTGTCGGCAGCGCGGCGAGGGCTCGTCAGCTGCAGGTGCAGGCGCACGCTGTCGCGGCCGACGTTCACCGGGGCCTGGTGCCAGGCGGCGATGTAGGGGGTCGGGGTGTCGTAGAGCGCGTCGACACCACGGAGCAGGCGCAGGTAGAGAGGAGCCAGCTCGTCGCGCTCGGCATCCGTCGTCTCGGCGAAGTCGGGCACGTGCCGGTGCGGCATCAGGTGCACCTCGAGGGGCCAGCGGGCGGCGAAGGGTACGAACGCCGTCCAGTGCTCGCCCCGGAACACGACGCGCTCGGACGCCTGCTCGGACTCGAGGATGTGCTGGAACAGGTCGGGTGCGGTGCGGTCGATCGAGTCGAGCAGGCGCGTGGTGCGCGGGGTCACGTAGGGGTAGGCGTAGATCTGGCCGTGGGGGTGGGGGAGCGTGACCCCGATCGCTTCGCCGCGATTCTCGAACGGGAAGATCTGCTCGATGCCGGGCAGCTTCGAGAGTGCGGCGGTGCGATCGGCCCAGGCCTCGATCACGGTGCGGGCGCGGGTTACCGACTGCGTGCCGAACGAGCCGGTGTGCTCAGGGCTGAAGCACACGACCTCGCAGCGGCCGACCGACGTGCGGGTGCGGCCGAGGCCCAGAGCGCTGAGATCGTCGAGCCCGCGAGGAGGGTTGCTCGCCTCGGGGGCCGTGCCGGTGGCCTCGGCGAGGGCGGGACCGAAGGCGGGCGAGCGGTTCTCGAACACGGCGACGTCGTAGAGCGACGGCACCTCAGACGGGTTGGTGGGGGACTGCGGAGCGAGCGGGTCGGCGTCGGCGCTCGGCATCATCACCCGGTTCTGACGGTTCGCGGCGACCGTGATCCAGTCACCCGTCAGCACGTCGAGTCGCATCGTGGCGGTCTCGCCGCGGGCATCGAGGGTGCGGGAGTCGACCGCGCGCTCGGCGCCGAGCGTCGTGTCGGGGTCGTCGAAGTAGATCAGCTCGCGGCCATCGGCGAGCGTCGTCGCGCGCTTGACGATGCCGGCGGAGAGGGTCTCGGTTCGCAACTCAGGAGATTCGGGCGTGTTCACGTAAACATGGTACGCACAGCGCCGTGGTAACGTCAACATTCCGGAGTTGTGAACGCGAAGAAAGGGCGCCCGTGGACGACGACCTGCTGCGCGGCGGTGACCTGTCGCGCGGCGATGACCTGCTGCGCGGCACCGCGCGCCCGCGTCGACGCCAGGCCCCGTCCGGTCGCGTCTCGATGGCGATGGTCGCATCACGCGCCGGGGTCTCAGGACAGACCGTCTCGCGTGTCGTCAACGACAGCCCCCGCGTCGATCCGGCGACCCGCGCGCGTGTCGAGAAGGCGATGACGGAACTCGGCTACCGCCCCCACCGCGCCGCCCGCGCCCTGCGCACCGGTCGCTCGCAGACCATCGGACTCGTGGTCACCACCCTCGCGACGGTCGGCAACTCGCGGATGCTGCAGGCCACCGCCGAGGCTGCCGCCGAGCGCGGCTACGCCCTCACTCTCGTGACGGCCGGGGAGAACTTGGCCGACGCGTTCGAGCGCCTCGCCGAGCAGGAGGTCGACGGCGCGATCGTGCTGAACGAGGCGTCGGCGCTGGTGCCCGCAGCCGATCGACCGCCGGGACTGCGGCTCGTGGTCGTCGACGCCCCGGGGTCCGCGGATCTCGCCGTCGTGCACAGCGACCATGTCGGAGGCGCCGCCGCGGCGACGGCGCATCTACTGGGCCTCGGGCATGCGACGGTGCACCACCTCGCCGGGCCGGCCGATTCGTTCGCGGCTGCCGAGCGTGAGCGGGGATGGCGGAAGGCGCTCGCGGATGCCGGAGCGATGGTGACCGAGGTCGTCCGTGGCGACTGGACCGCCGAGGCAGGGTTCGCCGCGGGCGAGGCGCTGGGCGCAGCATCCGCCGTCTTCTGCGCCAACGACCAGATGGCACTCGGGCTCCTCCGCGCGCTCGCCGAATCGGGGCGGCGGGTTCCCGAGGACGTCAGCGTCATCGGCTTCGACGACGTGCCGGATGCCGCCAACTACCGCCCGCCGCTGACGACGATCCGTCAGGACTTCGCCGCCTTGGCGCACCGGGCCGTCGACCTGCTCGTCGCCGACATCGAGGGTGCCGCGGACGGTGCGGCATCCGCTGTCGTCGTGCCGACGCTTCTGGTCGAACGCTCCAGCACTCGCTGACGCGCACCGCCGCGGTCGCACTTCGGTGCGAACTCGCTGAGTGTCCAGCAGGGCATCCGCCGCTCGCTGCGGGGTCAGTTCCGCATCCGCCGTCCGCTGCGGGGCCACTTCCGCATCCGCCGTCCGGTGCGGGGCCACTTCTGCATCCGCCGCTCGCTGCGGGGTCACTTCTGCATCTGAATCGGGTCTTTCCGATGCGCTTTTGGCCCCGGCTGACTGAAACGCAATTCGGGGCAGGAGGCACCGGGGCTCGGCGGAGGGACAGGGGTGCGTCGTCGACCGGCATCCTTTCGTCCCGAGCGGGGCCAAATCCGCACCTCTCGTCCGGTGCGGGGCCACTTCTGCATCTGAATCGAGCCTTTCCGATGCGCTTTTGACCACCGCTGGCCCGAGAGCAGTGCGGGACGGGATGCCTCCTGGGGGTTTCTGCGACGGCCTGCGACGGCCTGCGACACCCCGCACCCGGATAGCGGTTTCCGTCCGCCGCTTGCGCGCCCGACTGAGTCATGGCATGCTGACGGAAAGCGCTTACCCAACACGGGCGACCGGCGCAACGGCTTCCCAAAGAACGGACCAGCAATGTCACAGGCGACAACCCGCGAGATCGGGATCATCATGAACGGCGTCTCCGGGCGCATGGGCTACCGCCAGCACCTCGTGCGGTCGATCCTCGCGATCCGCGACGAGGGCGGCATCGAGCTGCCCGACGGATCCCGCGTCACGGTGAAGCCGCTGCTGGTCGGCCGCAACGAAGCGAAGCTGGCCGAGCTCGCCGCGAAGCACGGCATCGAGGACTACACGACCGACCTCGACGCGGCCCTCGCCGACCCGAAGTGGGAGATCTACGCCGACTTCCTCGTGACCAAGGCCCGTGCCTCGGCCCTCCGCAAGGCGATCGCCGCGGGCAAGGCCATCTACACCGAGAAGCCCACCGCCGAGTCGCTCGACGAGGCCCTCGAGCTCGCGCGTCTCGCAGACGCGGCCGGCGTCAAGACCGGCGTCGTGCACGACAAGCTCTACCTGCCGGGCCTGCAGAAGCTCAAGCGCCTGATCGACTCGGGTTTCTTCGGCCGCATCCTGTCGGTGCGCGGCGAGTTCGGCTACTGGGTCTTCGAGGGCGACTGGCAGCCCGCGCAGCGCCCGAGCTGGAACTACCGCACCGAAGACGGTGGCGGCATCATCGTCGACATGTTCCCGCACTGGAACTACGTGCTCGAGAACCTGTTCGGTGAGGTCAAGAGCGTCTACGCGCAGGCGGCCGTGCACATCGCCGACCGCTGGGACGAGAACGGCGAGCACTACACCGCCACCGCCGAGGATGCGGCATACGGCATCTTCGAGATCGAGGGCGGCATCGTCGCCGAGATCAACTCCAGCTGGACGGTGCGCGTCAACCGCGACGAGCTCGTCGAGTTCCAGGTCGACGGCACTCACGGGTCGGCCGTGGTCGGACTCTTCGGCGCCAAGATCCAGCCGCGCAACGCCACCCCGAAGCCCGTGTGGAACCCGGACCTCGAAGACAGCCACGACTACGACACCGACTGGCAGAACGTGCCCACGAACGACGTCTTCATCAACGGCTTCCGTCAGCAGTGGGAGGAGTACCTGATCTCGTTCGTCGAGGGCACGAAGTACCCCTTCGACCTGCTCTCCGGCGCCCGGGGCGTGCAGTTCGCCGAGGCGGGTCTGACCTCCAGCGCCGAAGGCCGCAAGGTCGCTCTCTCTCCGCTGACGCTGGGCTGAGCATGAGCACTCTCCGACTTCTCGACGCCGCGGGTGCGGTGACGGATGCCGAGCTGCGCGAGGGCGGCGGGTACTCCCGCCCGACCTTCGCGCTGCAGAGCCGTGTCGCGTACGCCGCCGCCCACGTGGTGCCGAAGGTGCACGCCGACAACACTCCGGGGCAGCCCGCCGACATCGACTGGGACTCGACGCTCGCGTTCCGCCGCAACGTCTATTCGTGGGGTCTCGGCGTCGCCGACGCTATGGACACCGCGCAGCGCAACATGGGCCTCGACGCCGCGGCGACGCGTGAGCTCATCTCGCGCAGCGCCGAGGTCGCCCGCGAAGAGGGCGGCTCGGTGGTGGTCGGCGTCAACACCGATCACGTCGCCGAGTCGCACATCTCGCTCGACCAGGTGATCGACGCCTACAAGGAGCAGCTGCACTTCACCGAGGAGCAGGGGGCGGGCCCCGTGCTCATGGCCTCGCGCCACCTCGCCCGCGTCGCAGAGAATGCCGACGACTACCGTCGCGTGTACCGCGAGGTGCTCTCGTCGGCCACGGTGCCGGTCGTGCTGCACTGGCTCGGCACCGCCTTCGATCCCGAGCTCGCCGGATACTTCGGCGCGGACGACTGGCAGACGGCATCCGCTGTGCTGCTCGACGTGATCGCCGAGAACCCCGACAAGATCGCGGGCGTGAAGATGAGCCTGCTGAACGCCGAGTCCGAGATCTCGGTGCGCGAGCGACTGCCCGAGGGCGTGCGCATGTTCACCGGAGACGACTTCAACTACGTCGGCCTGATCGGCGGCGACACCGTGGGGCAGGGCGACGGCCACTCCGACGCGCTGCTCGGCGCGTTCGCGGCGATCACCCCGGTGGCGTCCGCGGCGATCCAGGCGCTGGATGCCGGAGATCCTGCGCGGTACCTCGAGATCCTCGGCCCGACCGAAGAGCTCAGCCGTCAGGTGTTCGCGGCTCCGACGTTCTACTACAAGACGGGCGTCGCCTTCCTCGCGTGGCTCAACGGGCACCAGCCCGCGTTCCAGATGGTCGGCGGGCTGCACTCGGCGCGCAGCCTTCCGCACCTCAGCCGCATCGTCGAGCTGGCGAACGCCTCGCTCGCACTCGAGAACCCCGAGCTCGCGCGCGAGCGCTGGCACGGGATGCTGCGCCTGAACGGCGTCGATGCAGGGAGCGCGACCGCATGACCGTCGATCCCCGCCTGTCGATCAACCAGGCCACGATCAAGCACGCCGATCTCGCGACCGCGCTGCGGGTGACGGCGGATGCCGGCATCCAGGCGATCGGTCTGTGGCGTGAGCCTGTGAACGAGGTCGGACTAGACGTCGCTGCGCGCATGCTCGCAGACTCGGGTCTGCGGTTCACGACGCACTGCCGTGGCGGTTTCTTCACCCTGCCCGAGGGGCCGGAGCGCGTCGCCGCACTCGACGACAACCGCCGCGCGATCGAGGAGACCGCGACGCTCGCCGCCGCGGGCGCCGACGGATCGACGGCCGTGCTCGTGCTCGTCGCCGGGGGACTGCCTGCCGGCTCGCGCGACCTGATCGGCGCGCGTGAGCGGGTGCGCGACGCGATCGGCGTGCTCGCGACCGACGCGAAGGCGGCGGGCGTGACGCTGGCGATCGAGCCACTGCATCCGATGTACGCCTCCGACCGCGCCGTCGTCTCCACCCTCGGGCAGGCGCTCGACATCGCCGCCGACTTCGACGCCGACGTCGTGGGTGCGGCGGTCGACACGTTCCACATCTGGTGGGATCCGCAGGTGCTCGAGCAGATCGCCCGCGCCGGCCGCGAGGGCCGCATCGCGACCTATCAGGTGTGCGACTGGAAGACCCCGCTCGCCGCCGATGTGCTGCTTTCACGGCATTACACGGGCGACGGCGTGATCGACTTCGGCTCGCTCACGCGCGCCGTGATCGAGACGGGCTACGACCGTGACATCGAGGTCGAGATCTTCAACGCCGACATCTGGGCGGATGCTCCCGAGAACGTCGTGCGGCGGACGGCTGAGACCTTCGGGGCCGCGGTCTCGCCGCACCTGCGCTGACGCACGGGGCTCGATGGTCCCGGGTGCCACCCGTGGTACACCCGCAGGCCGCCTGCAGGACTCGGGCACGGATGCAGGAATCGGGCACGCCTGCAGGAATCGGGCACGGATGCAGGAACGGAATACGGTTTCTTGTCCTGCATCCGTGCCTCGTTCCTGCAGACGGTACGGGCTCGATGTCGAATGGCGGGGAACCGCCCGGACTGGCACCGCTTTGCCGGCTTCACCTGCAGGACGCGGGCACGGATGCCGGGCCGGGGCACGGTTTCTGGTCCTGCATCCGTGCCTCGGTCCTGCAGACGGCACGGCGTGCTGATACGGAGCGAGCCGCCGGACGCAAGCCCCGCGACACCGCACCGAACGATTGAGAGGATGACGTCATGACGAAGATCCGCCCGGGACTCTGCTCGGTGACCTTCCGGGCGCTGAGCGCCGAACAGGTCGTCGAGCTCGCCGCCGATGCCCGACTCGAGGTCATCGAGTGGGGAGCCGACGTGCATGTGCCGGCCGGTGACGTCGAGCAGGCGGCGAGGATGGCGAAGCTGACGACGGATGCCGGGCTCGCGTCCTGCTCCTATGGGTCGTACTTCCGCGCCGGGGCAGAGGAGTCGATCACCCCTGTGCTCGACTCCGCCGCAGCTCTCGGTGTCGACCGCGTGCGGATCTGGGCCGGAGAGCGCGGCTCCGACGAGTCCACGCCCCAGGACCGGGCGTCGACCATCGCCAGGTTGCAGGATGCTGTCGACGAGGCGAACGCCCGAAGCATCTCCCTCGCGCTCGAGTTCCATTCGGGCACGCTCGCCGACACGGCGCCGGCGACTCTCCGCGTGCTGGAGGAGGTCGCGAGGCCGACGCTCAGCACCTATTGGCAGCCCACTGTCGGTGCCGGGGTCGATGCGGTGCTCGACGAGTATCGTGCGATCGCAGATCATGTGAGCGCCGCGCACGTGTTCTCGTGGTGGCCCGCGCACGACAGGCTTCCGCTGCGGGCGCGGGACGCCCTCTGGACCCGATTCTTCGGAGAGGCGCAGTCCGCGACCACGCCGCCGAGAGACGCCCTGCTCGAGTTCGTGCCCGGCGATGACCCGGCGATGCTGCGCGGCGAGGCCGCGACGCTCCGCTCGTACCTCTCGCTGTAGTCGGCCATGCTCCGCAGCCGTCCGGACGCCGCAGCCCTCGGAAGCTCCCCGGCGACCCCTGCACCGCGCAGTATGCTCAGGGCATGAGTCAGCAGGAAAGCCCTTCCCGCGTGCGTCAGCCGCGGCACTCGCGGGGCGCAGCCCCGACCCTGCACGACGTCGCCCGCGAGGCCGGGGTCTCGCTCGCCACAGCATCCCGCGTTCTCAACGGATCCGAACGCAAGGTCGCCGAGTCCTTCCGCGAGCGCGTCGAGCAGGCGGCGGCCGAGCTGGGCTACACGGCGAATGCGTCGGCCCAGGCCACCGCTCGCGGCAGCTCGCCCGTGATCGCACTGCTCGTCGCCGACATCGCCGATCCCTACTTCGGACTCATCGCCGCCGGTGTCGCCCGCGGAGCCGACGAGCAGGGTCTCGTCGTCACGATCGCGATCACCGAGCGCGACCCGGCCCGCGAGGCACGCATCGTGCGAGCTCTGCGGGGACAGCGACCTCAGGGTCTGATCCTCGCCGCGTCGCGCACGAATGAGCCGACCGACTCCGACACCTCGCGCGAGCTGGCGGAGTATGCCCGGTTCGGAGGCCGCGTGGTCACGTTCGGGGCAGGCAGTGCCGAGAACCGCCACGTCGAGATCGACAACCGCGCCGGTGCCGAGGCGCTCGGTCGCCGCATGGCGTCGCTCGGCTACCGCTCGGCCATCGCGATCGGTGCCGCCGAGGGAGTGCTCACCTCCGATGAGCGTCTCGCCGGATTCCGCGCGGGCTTCGAATCAGGCGGCGGCTCGATCGATCGCGTGATCCGCGGCGATTTCCGTCGTGAATCGGGTATGCAGGCGATGTCGGCGGCACTGGCCGACGGCGTCGAGCCGGGCACCCTCGTCTTCGGCATGAGCGACGTCGTCGCGATCGGAGCGACCGCGGCCATCCGCGAGGCAGGTCGAGAGGTCGGTCCTGACATCGCCGTGTGCGGCTTCGATGACGTGCCCTCCAGCAGCGATGTCACCCCGGCGCTCACCACGGTGCGCGTGCCGCTGAGCGAGGTCGGCTACCAGGCCTTCCGCGCGACCGTCGACTCCGACTGGCAGCAGGCGGCGCTGCCGCTCGAGGTCATCGTGCGGGCGAGCACTCCCGGTATCGCACGATGACACGGGTGGTGCTGGCGCCAGACAGCTTCAAGGGCACGATCACAGCAGCGGATGCTGCAGCATCCCTCGCCGAAGGCTGGTCGTCGGTCGACCCGAGTGCGTCGTTCGTGCACCTGCCGATGGCAGACGGCGGCGAGGGCACCGTCGCCGCATTCGCCGCGGCCGTGCCGGGGGCGCGGCGGATGCCGCTGGTCGTCGACGGGCCCGCGGGCGTGCCGCTGGAGACCAGCTGGCTGCTGCTGCCCGTCTCTGCCGGTTCTCCCGGCGGCACCGGCGTCGTCGACCTCGCCTCGACCTCGGGCATCGAACTGCTCGACGAACTGCGCCCGTGGGATGCCGACACGACCGGCTTCGGCCAGGCGATCGCCGCGGCCCTCGATCATGGCGTGACCCGCCTGGTGGTCGGCATCGGATCGAGCGCGTCGACCGACGGCGGCACCGGGATGCTGACTGCCCTCGGCGCGCGATTCCTCGACGCCGCCGGCGAGCCGGTCGTCCGCGGGGCGCGCGGGCTCGCTGCCATCGCGTCCGTCGACCTGAGCACCCTGCGCACCGCGCCCCAGGTGCGGGTGCTCACCGATGTCACCAACCCGCTCGTCGGACCGCGGGGTGCCGCAGCCGTGTTCGGACCGCAGAAGGGACTCGACGCCGACGCGATCGCCCAGGTGGATACCGGGCTCGCCCGACTCGCCGACCTGCTCGGTCTCGACGTCGCGCTGCCCGGCACCGGAGCAGCCGGCGGCACCGGCGGTGCGCTCGTCGTCTGGGGAGCGACGCTCGCTCCCGGCGCCGCAGAGGTGGCCGAGCTGATCGGACTCGCCGACGCGATCGCCGACGCCGACGTCGTCGTCACGGGCGAAGGGTCGTACGACGGTCAGTCCGGCGACGGCAAGGTGCCCTCCTTCATCGCGGGCCTCGCTGCCTCCGCGGGGGCCACCGCGATGCTCGCGGCCGGGCGCATCACGGCCGACTCCGACACGGCGCTGTTCGCGGCCTCCGCGTCGTTGACCGACATCGCGGGGTCGTCGGATGCCGCTCTCGCCGAGCCCGCCCGTTGGCTGCGCGACGCCGGGGCGCTGCTCGCCCGGTCGGTCTGACCCCGCCTCACGGCATCCGCTCGCGTTCGGGTTCGCTCCTGCACAGCATCCGCCCGCATCCTT
This sequence comes from Microbacterium sp. AC035, assembly GCF_979258485.1. Taxonomy (NCBI): domain Bacteria; kingdom Bacillati; phylum Actinomycetota; class Actinomycetes; order Micrococcales; family Microbacteriaceae; genus Microbacterium; species Microbacterium sp. AC035. The sequence continues at coordinate 2,226,927 of NZ_OZ409858.1, read as the reverse complement.
TCGCCCGGGTTGCCCCCCGCCCGCCCGCCAGGCGGGGTCACTTTCGCATCGGACCCGCCAGCCGGGGTCACTTTCGCATCGGGATCGGCCGTTTCGGGTGTCATTTTGGCCCCGCATGAAGGAAGCGAGAGAGGGGACCCGAAGGTGTCCTGGACCCGCCAGCCGGGGTCACTTTCGCATCGGACCCGCCAGCCGGGGTCACTTTCGCACCCGGCCCGCCAGGCGTGGTCACTTTCGCACCGGGATCGGCCGTTTCGGGTGCGTCATTGGCCCCGCACGCAGAAGGAGGGGATGCCGCGGGGCGGTCCGGCCCCGGATTCCTCCACGGGGCGTTCCACGGGGGCGTTCCGCCTCGGGGGCGTTCCCACGGGGGCGTTCCGCCTCCCCGGATTCCGCCACGGGGGCGTTCGGCCCCGGAGGCGCTCCGGGCCCGGATGCACTTCTGCCCCCACACGCGCGACGTGCGGGGGCAGAAGACAGGAAGGGGCGCGAGCCTCAGCCGCCGAGGGCGGCCGACACCACGGCGCGGGCTTCGGCCTGCACCTCGGCGAGGTGCTCGGGGCCGCGCAGGCTCTCGGCATACAGCTTGTAGACGTCTTCCGTGCCCGAAGGGCGGGCGGCGAACCAGGCGTGCTCGGTCTGCACCTTGAGGCCGCCGATCGCCGCGCCGTTCCCGGGAGCGTGCGAGAGCTTGGCGGTGATCTCCTCACCGGCGAGGGTCGTCGCCGAGACGGCATCCGGGGCGAGCTTGCCCAGCGTCGCCTTCTGCGCGGGCGTCGCCGGAGCGTCGACCCGCTGATACGCCGACGATCCGAACGCCTCCTCCAGCTCGGCGTACCGCTCCGACGGGGTCTTGCCCGTCACGGCGATGATCTCGGCGGCAAGAAGGCACAGCAGGATGCCGTCCTTGTCGGTCGACCAGACGGTGCCGTCCTTGCGCAGGAACGAGGCTCCGGCCGATTCCTCGCCGCCGAACGCCACCGAGCCGTCGAGCAGACCGGGCACGAACCACTTGAAGCCGACGGGCACTTCGAGCAGGCGGCGTCCGAGCGACTCGGCGACGCGGTCGATGATCATCGACGAGACGAGGGTCTTGCCGATCGCGGCGTCGCGCGGCCACTCGGCCCGGTGCGAGAAGAGGTAGTCGATCGCGACCGCGAGGTAGTGGTTGGGGTTCATCAGCCCGGCGTCGGGGGTGACGATGCCATGGCGATCGGCATCTGCGTCGTTGCCGGTGAGCACGTCGTAGTCGCCCTTCTTCGCGACCAGCGACGCCATCGCCGAGGGGGATGACGGATCCATGCGGATCTTCTCGTCCCAGTCGAGCGTCATGAAGCGCCAGGTCGGGTCGACCTCGGGGTTCACGACGGTCAGGTCGAGGTCGTAGACCTCCTTGATGAGCGCCCAGTACTCGACGGAGGCGCCGCCGAGCGGGTCTGCTCCGATGCGCACTCCGGCGGTGCGGATCGCATCGATGTCGATGATGGTCGCGAGATCGCGCACGTAGGCGTCACGGAAGTCGTAACCCGGAAGGGCGTCCCAGTCGACGTCGGCGAAGCGCTCGCGCTTGACCTCGGTGAGACCTCCGGCGATCAGCTCGTTGGCGCGGTCGGCGATCCAGCCGGTCGCGTCGGTGTCGGCCGGCCCGCCGTGCGGCGGGTTGTACTTGAACCCGCCGTCGCGGGGCGGGTTGTGCGACGGGGTGACGACGATGCCGTCGGCGCGGCCGGCGGCATCCGGTGCGAGGTCGCGGTTGAAGGTGAGGATCGCGTGGCTGAGCGCGGGTGTCGGCACCCACGCGTCGCGCGCGTCGACGCGGAGGTCGACGCCGTTCGCGACCAGCACCTCGATCGCGCTGCGCTCGGCCGGCAGCGACAGCGCGTGCGTGTCACGTCCGAGGAAGAGCGGGCCGGTGATGCCCTGCGCCGCGCGGTAGTCGACGATCGCCTGCGTCGTCGCGAGGATGTGGTTCTCATTGAAGCTCTTGGTGAGCGAAGACCCGCGGTGACCGCTCGTCCCGAACGCGACCCGTTCGGCGGCGACGCCGGGATCGGGGACGCGATCGTAGTACGCGGCGATCAGCTCGTCGACATCGATCAGATCGGATTCTTCGGCTGGTAGGCCGGCACGGCTCGTCATGCAGACAGTCTGCCCCCATCTCGGCATCCGCGCATCTTCTGGGCGCCTACCGGTGCCCTAAGGTGAAACGCGTGACTGAACGCCGCACCTACAGCTATCTCGGCCCCGCCGGAACATTCACCGAAGCGGCGCTCGAACAGGTCGCCGAAGCGCGAGGCCAGGACTGGCGTGCCGTGCACAACGTCGGCGAGGCGCTCGCCGACGTGCTCGAGGGTCGAAGCGATGCCGCCATGATCGCGATCGAGAACTCGATCGAGGGTGGCGTCTCGACCACGCAGGATGCTCTGGCGACGCTGCCCGGCCTGCGGATCGTCGGCGAGTACCTGGTGCCGGTGAACTTCGTGCTCGTAGCTCCGCGCGGCACCACGCTGGCCGATGTGCAGGTGATCGCGGCCCACCCCGTCGCGTATGCGCAGTGCCACGGCTGGCTCGGCGAGCATCTGCCGACGCACTCGCACGTTCCGGCGGCGAGCAACGTGGCTTCGGCGATCGGCATGCTCGACGGCGGTCTTCCCGCGCAGGCGGCCATCGCCGCTCCCGGCGTCGTGAAGCACCTCGACGTCGACGTGCTGGCCGAGGACATCGGCGACAACGCCCAGGCCGTCACGCGCTTCGTGCTCGTCACCCGCACCACCACGGCACCGGCTCCCACGGGCGCCGACAAGACCTCGCTGATCGTCGAGCTGCCGAATGATCACCCCGGTTCGCTGCTCGAGATGCTCGAACAGTTCTCGACCCGCGGCATCAATCTCTCGCTGATCCAGTCGCGTCCGATCGGCGACGAGCTCGGCCGCTACCGGTTCGTGATCGACGCCGACGGGCACATCGAGCACGAGCGCATGGCCGACGCCCTGCTCGGCATCCGTCGTTTCAGCCCGCGCGTGGTGTTCCTCGGCTCATACCCGCGGGCCGACCGGCAGATCGTGCAGTACCCCGACCGCTACTCCGACGACATCTTCGTCGAGGCGCGCGACTGGCTGCGCGGCATCCTCTCGGGCGAACCCGAGGACTGAGACCGGCTCACGGCTCGGACCGCCGCGCTCCGGCCGCGAGCTCCGGCTCGAGGCCCGGCCCGAGGACTGAGACCGGCCCCGCGTCAGACCGCGCTCAGCTCGACGAGCGCCCGCTTGAACTCGGGCATCGCCGAGTGCGGATCGACCCGGTCGTCGGTGAGCAGATTCGCGCTCTCGGCATCGGGGTAGTGGAACGGCAGGAACACCGTGTCGGGCCTGATGTCGTGTGTCAGCTCGGCTCGCGCCTGCACCGTGCCGCGGGAGTTCGAGAGACGGATGCCGTCGCCGTCGCCGATCCCGTGACGCCGAGCCGTGGCCGGATGCAGCTGGGCGACGAGAGCCGGTCGCTTCTCGGTGAGCTCGGGGACGCGGCGGGTCTGCGCACCGCTCTGATACTGCTCGAGCAGTCGTCCGGTGATCAGGGTGAGGCGGTCGCCGCTCGCGACGGGATGCGTGCGTGCGCGCACCGCCACGAGCTTCGCGCGGCCGTCGGCGTGGGCGAACCGATCGGCGAACAGGCGAGGCGTGCCGAGGCTTCCGATCGGGAACGGCCAGTGCGCCTCCAGGCCGAGGTCGAGCAGCGCGTGGCTGAGACCGGAGTAGTCGGCACGGCCACCCGCTGAGGCGCGTGCGAGCTCATCGAACACCTCTGCGGGATCGAGGCTCCAGGTGCCGGGCGCGTCGAGGCGTCGGGCGAGCTCGGCCATGATCCACAGCTCGCTGCGTGCTCCGGCCGGGGCGTCGACCGCCCGGCGGCGGCGCAGCACCCGACCTTCGAGGTTGGTCATCGTGCCCTCCTCCTCGGCCCATTGCAGGACAGGCAGCACGATGTCGGCGGCTTTCGCGGTCTCCGAGAGGAAGAAGTCCGACACGACGAGCAGGTCGAGCCGCCCGAGGGCGTCGCGCACGGTCTGGACATTCGGAGCAGACACGAACACGTTGGAGCCGTGCACGAGCAGAGCCCGCACGCCTCCCGGCAGGCCTGCGCTCTGCAGCAGCTCGACGGCGGGTACCCCGGGGCCGGGCAGGTCGTCGGGGTCGACGCCCCACACCGCCGCGACCGAGGCGCGGGCCGCCGGGTCGGTGATCGACTGGTATCCGGGCAGCTGGTCGGCCTTCTGTCCGTGCTCGCGCCCACCCTGCCCGTTGCCCTGCCCGGTGAGTGTGCCGTAGCCGCAGCCGGGGGTGCCGGGGAGTCCGAGCAGCAGCGCGAGGTTGATGGCCGCGGTCGCGGTGTCGGTGCCGTCGACATGCTGCTCGACCCCGCGCCCGGTGAGGATGTACGTCGACCCGGAGCGTGCGAGTGCACGAGCGAGATCCCGGATGCTGCGCGCCGGAACCCCGGTGACGGTCTCGGCGCGCTCGGGCCACCACGCCGACACCGACTGTCGGAGCTCATCGATGCCGGAGGTGCGCTGGCGCACGTAGCCGTCGTCGAACAGCTCTTCGGCGAGCACCACGTGGATCAGCGCGAGCAGCAGGGCGAGGTCGGTGCCGGGGACGGGCTGCACATGGGTGCCGGCGCCGTCAGCGCACAGCCTCGCGGTCGAGCTGCGCCGCGGATCGACGACGATGAGGCCGCCGCGAGCGCGGGCACCCTGCAGATGAGACACGAACGGAGGCATGGTGTCGCCGACGTTCGAGCCGAGCAGGAGCACCGTCTCGGCGGTGTCGAGGTCGGTCAGCGGGAACGGCAGGCCGCGGTCGATGCCGAAGGAGCGGTTGGCTGCGGCGGCGGCGGATGACATGCAGAAGCGGCCATTGTAGTCGATGCGCGAGGTGCGCAGCGCGATCCGGGCGAACTTGCCGAGCTGGTACGCCTTCTCGTTCGTCAGTCCGCCGCCGCCGAAGACGCCGATCGCATCGCGGCCGTTCTCCGCGGCGATCAGGCGCAGCTGCGCGGCGATCAGGTCGAGCGTGGCGTCCCACTCGGCGGGATGCAGCTCGCCGTCGTCGCCTCGCACGAGGGGCGTGGTGAGGCGGCCGGTGTCGGCGAGCAGCTCGGCCGACGTCCAGCCCTTCTTGCACAGCCCGCCGCGGTTGGTCGGGAACTCGCGACCGGCGACGGTCACCGGCAGGGTCTCGCCTATGGTGGGCGTCAGGGTCATCGCGCACTGGAGCGCGCAATAGGGGCAGTGGGTGTCGGTCATGCGACGGCCTCCGCGCGGGCATGCAGCAGTTCGGTGATCCTGGCTCGGCATCCGCCGCATCCGGTGCCGGCGCGCGTGCACTCCCCGACGGCGGCGACCGTGCCGCATCCGTCGTCGATCGCGTCTTCGATCTGCCCGACGGTGACGGCGTTGCAGATGCAGAGTGTCGCGTCGCGACCGGCGGGCGTGGCCCCGTCGACATCCGGATCGTCGAGCCGCAGCAGCAGCGACCGGTCGGCCGGCAGCTCCCCGCCGCGCAGATACAGCACGCTTAGTTCGGCGGCGGCTCGCGGCATCCCGACCGCCACGAATCCGGTGAGGATGCCGTCGCGGGTCGCCATCTTCACGTACGTGCCGTGTTCGGGGTCTGCCCATACCGCGATGCCCGGGGCGATCTCACCCGCGGGCACCGGCGCGAACGGATCGGCCGAGACGTCTCCTGCGGAGGCGATGTCGACCAACTCGCCCTTCAGCACGACGACCCCGGGATGCTCGTCGGCGAAACCGTCGACGTCGCCGGCTCCGCTCAGCTCCGCGGTGATGGCCGCGGCGAGCCAGCTCGCCTGTCGCCAGCCGGGTCCGACGAGACCGTGCGGGCCGCCCGGAACCTGTCGTTCGTGCAGGTACTCGGCGGGGTCGGCGATGTGCGCGCAGTCGCCGATCGCATGGATGCGAGGATCCGACCACGACCGCAGGGAGCTGTCGACGAGCACGCCGTTGCTCACGCGCAGCCCTGCGGCCTCGGCGAGTTCGGTGCGAGCTCTGACGCCGCACGAGAGCACGAGCAGGTCGCCCTCGATGCGCTTGCCGTCGGAGCTCACGAGGGCGCGGAACCGACGGATGCCGTCGTCGCCCTCGACCCCGATGACACCCTCTGCGCGGGTGTGCGGCACGAGCGTGACACCGGCGGAGGCCAACGCGGTCGAGAGGATGCTCGCCGACCCCCGGTCGAGTTGGCGGGGCATCGGCATCGGACCGAAGTGGGCCACGGAGGGCACTGCGCCGGCGTCCGCGAGCAGCATGGCGAGCTCGATCCCGAGCACGCCGGCCCCGAGCACCACGACCCGGCCGCCCCGCTCGACCACGGCGCGCACCTGCTCGGCATCCGTCAGGTCGCGCAGCACGCAGACGCCCGCGGTGAGACTGGTGTCCAGGCCCGTGCCGTCCGGCCCGAGCGTGTCGAGCCCATCGAGGTTCGGGACGATCGACCGTGCGCCGGTCGCGAGCACGAGCCGGTCGTAGCCGACGGTCGAACCGTCGGCGAGCTCGACGACCCGCGCCGCGCGGTCGATCCGCACCGCTCGCGCTCCCAGACGCAGATCGATCCCCGGAAGACTGCTCGAGGTGGCCAGAATGAGCTCGTCGGCCGTGGCCTCGCCGACCGCGAGCTCTGCGAGGAGCACCCTGTTGTACGGATCCGCCGTCTCTGCACCCAGCACGGTCACCGTCGCCTGCCCCTCGGAGACGAGGGGCAGGAGCTCCTCGGCGAAGCGGATGCCGACAGGCCCCGCGCCGATGACGACGATGCGCTCGGTCATGATCAGATCCGGTGTCCGGCGAGGGAGGCGCGGGGGATCAGATAGACGAAGACCGTGATCAGGAGCAGCACCACGTAGGCGGCGACGAAGCCGGCGAACGCCGGGGCGTACGATCCGGTGCCGCTCTTGGCGGCAGCGAGCACCTGCGGGATCACGAACCCGCCGTAGGCGCCGATCGCCGAGATCAGGCCGAGGGCGGCCGCACCCTTGCGCTGGGTGCTGACCGCGAGCGCATCGCCCGCGGTCGCGGCGCCCCGGGCGGCGAAGACGTTCGGGATCATCCGGTAGGTCGCACCGTTGCCGACGCCCGCCGCGATGAACAGCAGCAGGAAGCACCCGAGGAAGAGCGCGAAGCTGTTCGCCTCGAGAGTGACGAGCAGCGAGAGGGCGCCGACGATCATGAGCGAGAAAGCCGCGATCGTCATCGGAGCACCGCCGAAGCGGTCGGCGAGCTTGCCGCCGTAGGGGCGGGCGAGCGACCCGACCAGCGCGCCGAGGAAGGCGAGGGTGATCGAGGCGCTGCCGATCTGGAAGGTCGAGAACTCGGGGAACGTGTCGGCGATGAGCTTCGGGAAGACGCTCGCGAAGCCGATGAACGATCCGAACGTGCCGATGTAGAGCAGCGAGAGCACCCACAGGTGCGGTTCGCGCAGAGCCGCGGCGGCCCCGGCGAAGTCAGCCTTGGCCGACGAGAGGTTGTCCATGTGGCGCCACGCGCCCCAGACGGCCACGAGGATCAGCGGCACCCACATCCACCCGGCGAGCGAGAGGTTGAACGTGAAGGCGGCTGTCATCGAGACGACGATCGGCACCGCGAGCTGCGCGACCGAGGTGCCGAGGTTGCCGCCCGCGGCGTTGAGTCCGAGCGCCCAGCCCTTCTCCTTCTGCGGGAAGAAGTAGGTGATGTTCGCCATGGAGCTGGCGAAGTTGCCGCCGCCGAAGCCGGCGAGAGCGGCCACCGCGAGCAGCACCCCGAACGGCGTCTCGGGGTTCTGCACGACGACGCCGAGCAGGACCGACGGGATCAGCAGCAGCAGCGCCGAGACGATGGTCCAGTTGCGCCCGCCGAAGCGGGCGACGAGGAACGTGTAGGGGAACCGCAGGGTCGCGCCGACGAGGCTCGGCAGCGAGATCAGCCAGAACGACTCGGTGGTGCTCAGCGTGAAGCCGGCGGCGGGGAGCAGCACGACGACGATGCTCCACAGCTGCCAGATGATGAACCCGAGGAACTCGGCGAAGATCGACCAGCCGAGATTCCGACGGGCGATCGCCTTGCCCTCGGCGGCCCAGAACGTCGGATCCTCGGGGTTCCACCCGTCGATCCAGCGTCCGGGTCGATGGGTGAGCGTGACTGCGGGGGCGTCGACGCTGCTTGTTCCGGTGATCTGTGACATCGCGGCTCCTGGCGTTCGAGAGGATGAATGCTCTGAACGTAGGCGGCAGATGTTGCAGGGCCGCACGAGTGCGGTTTCCGGACGATTACTTCTCGATCACATCGGGGTGGTCGGCGATGAGAGAACTTCAGGAATCGTCGTCGACGCGCCAGGTCGCGGCGAGCTCGGTGATCGTCGCGACCGCCGCAGCGGTGTCTTCGCGGCTGCCGCCGGCTCGACCCGCGGCGAGGCCGGCGAGGTAGGCGCTGAGCGGTGCGGCAGGGCGGGCGACGCCGTGCGCGACATCGCGGGCGAGGTCGAGCAGCAGGGCGATGTCGACCGACTCCCGGTCGATCCCGAGGGCCGCGCAGGCGGCGGTGGTCCAGTCGTCCAAGGCCTCGACCGGAAGGTGCTGCGGCTTGTCGGTCATGTCGTCTCCTCGTCGAGTGCGCTGCTGCGGGGGTGTCAGCGCCGTTAGTCGTGGTCGGTGTCTCCGCCGTCGCGGGCGGGTGCCTGCGCCGTGGCACGGGCTCGTTCGAGATCGTCCCACGTGTCGACATCCGTCGCCAGGCCTCCTGCCGGCACGGCGATGATGGTGAGGCCCGAGAGCAGTGAGCGGATGGAGGCGTCTCGGCCGCCGTCGGGGAGGGCGCCGACAGCTCTGCGCAGCGCGTCGGTGCGGTAACGGCCGATCAGCCACTGCATCCGCCCGGACTCGTCGGTCAGACAGATGCCGTCTTCGCCGCTGGCGAGAGGCGGATGCTGTCGCAGCAGCGCGACCACCTCTTCGGCGTTCGGCAGATCGGCGGCGAGGACGTACACCTCGGTGCTGGTGCTGGTGCTGGTGCTGGTGCTGGTGCTGGTGCTGGTGCTGGTGCTGGTGCTGGTGCTGGTGCTGGTGCTGGCGGCCAGTCCTGCGGCGATTCCGGCGACCGGTCCGCCGAACTCCGGAGTCTCGCGAGTCCAGACGACCACGCCGTTCACCGGTGCCTGCGGCCCGACGACGATGATCGGATCGCAGCCCGCGACGGCTGCGACGGCGCGATCGAGTAGCGTTCGACCGCCGACTTCGAGCAGCGGTTTGTCGGCGCCGTCGAGTCGAGAGCCTCGCCCGCCTGCCAGGATGATCGCCGGGGATGCCGGGGATGCCTGCGTTGCCGAAGTTGCCGAAGTTGCCGAAGTTGCCGGGGGCGCTGGGGTTGTCGGGTTGCTTGGGGTTGCGGGGGATGCTGGGGTTGTCGTGTTGCTCGGGGGTGCGGGGGATGCCGCGCTTGCAGTGTTGGCCGGGGTTGCCCCGCTTGCGGAGGTCACGAGAGCAGCATCACATCGATGAGATCGCCCGCGTCGACGGCAGTTGCCTCGGCGGGCACCACCGCGTACGCATCCGCTCGGGCGAGTCCCGCGGCGAGATGAGCCCCGGAAGATCCATCGGCCGCAGCAGGGCGCGCCGTCCAGGCGACCGGGTCGGAGCGGTCGAGCGTGACGGGCACGTACTGCTGTCGCCCGGCCGGGCTGCGCCAGCCGGTGGAGACGGCGACGCGGAGCACCGGCCGCCGCACCGCTTCGCGCCCCTGGAGTGCGAGGAGTGCCGGGCGCACGAAGGCCTCGAACGATGCGGCGACGCTGGCAGGGTTGCCGGGGAGGCCGAAGACGAGCGCGTCGTCGATGCGCCCGAAGGCCTGGGGTCTGCCTGGCTGCATGGCGATCGCGACGAACTCGATGCGATCGCGCAGCACGTTCTTGACGACCTCGTGGGCTCCGGCGCTGACGCCTCCGGAGGTGACCACGACATCGGCGCGGCCGGCGCGCAGCGCGCGTTGCAGAAGGGCCGTGAAAGCGGCATCCTCGTCGGTCACCGTGTCGACCGAGATGACCTCGGCGCCCGCCTCGGCGCACATCGACGCGAGCAGCACCGAGTTCGACTCGGGGATCTGCCCGCGGGCGAGGTCTGCGCCGGGGGCGGCGAGCTCGGTGCCCGTCGAGATCACGGCGACCCGAGGGCGACGACGCACCTGCACGGTGTCGATGCCGGCGGCCGCGATGCCCGTCAGCTGGAGCGCCCCGAGCACGGTGCCCGCCGGCGCGACGACGGCACCGGCGTGCAGCTCTTCACCATGCCGACGGATGTTCGCGCCTGCTCGGGCCGGAGCTCGGGTGACGATTGCGGGAGCATCCCAGGCCTGGAGTCCGCCGCGGGTGTGTTCGAAAGGCACGACGGCGGTCGCCGTGCGCGGCAGGGGAGCGCCGGTCATGATCCGGGCAGCGAACCCCGCATGCAGCTCAGGCTCCTCCGCAGAGCCAGCGGGCAGGTCGGCGATCACGTGCAGTTCCATCGGATGCTCTGCCGTCGCGCCCTCGACGTCGGTGAAGATGACGGCGTACCCGTCCATCGCGGAGTTGTCGAAGAGCGGCACGTCGACACGGGCGTGCACGTCGGCGGCCAGGGTGCGACCTGCTGCCTGGGCGATCGGCACCGCCTCCGCCTCGAGCGGGCGCGCGGCGGACAGCACCTTCGCCGACTGCTCCTCGACACTCAGCATGGCCGGAGGAGTGGTCGGGTGGTGAGGGGCATGCAGTCAGCGTACGACGGTCGCGGGGCTGCCCCCGCGACCGTGACGCCCCTCTACCCCTTGTTTCCCCGCTCGAAAATCAGTGCTCGCGGAACATCGGCCAGCCGCTGCCTGGCAGCATGTGCGAGTGCAGCGCTCCCTTGGCCGATTCCAGGTTCGGATACGTGCCCGTCGCGGCATCCGATCCGGCCATGACAACCGTGTAGCCCTCGTCATCGTGTCGGATGCTGCCGACGACGCCGTTCGTGCCGTAAGCCACCCAGAGGGCCAGGGTCTTGGTCGTGCTCATCATCGAACCCCTTCCGTTGCCGCTGACGCTACGCCCCGCCGCACCGGAATACCAGCCCTTGTCGCGGGTCCCGCACCGCGCCCGTGCGGGCTAGTTTCGTACCGCGCGCCCTGGGGCGGGGCCAGTTCCGCTCCGCGCGCGCCGTGCGGGGCCAGTTCCGCACCGCACGCGCCGTGCGGGGCCAGTTCCGCACCGCAACGGGGCGTTTCGGGTGCCGAAGTGGCCCCGGCTGGCGTTTCGGGTGCGGAAGTGGCCCCGCCTGGCGTTTCGGGTGCGGAAGTGGCCTCGCCTGGGGCCGTAGATGCGCCGTGGTGGGTCGGCGGGTTCGCGGCATCCGGGAGTGCGCTTGCCGTGCCCGTGCGGGGCCAGTTCAGCACCGCAACGACGGGTTTCGGGTGCCGAAGTGGCCCCGCCTGGAGGGTCGGGTGCGGGAGTGGCCCCGGCTGGGGCCGTAGATGCGCCGTGGTGGGTCGGCGGGTTCGCGGCATCCGGGAGTGCGCTTGGCGTGCCCGTGCGGGGTCAGTTCAGCACGGCAACGGGGCGTTTCGGGTGCGGAAGTGGCCTCGCCTGGAGGGTCGGGTGCGGAAGTGGCCTCGCCTGGAGGGTCGGGTGCGGAAGTGGCCCCGCTTGGGGATTCGGGTGCGGAAGTGGCCCCGGCTGGAGGGTGCGGGTGCAGAAGGGCCCCGGCTGGAGGCCAGAGGCGGGGGCGGAGGAGGGAGAGGGGAAGGCGAGAGTCAGCGGCGGGATGCCATCGCGCGACGGATGCGGTCCATCAGCGGTCGAGCATCGGCCAGGTCGAGCTGCGTCACGCGGATGACGATCCATCCGCGATCTTCGAGCTCGCGCTGCCGCTGGATGTCGCGCCGCCACTGATCGCGGCTCGTGCGGTGTCCGTCGCCCTCGTACTCGATCGCGATCTTGAGCGAGGGATAGGCCATGTCGCTCCGCGCGAGGAGAAGACCGTTCTCATGGATCTCGTACTGCACGACCGGCTCAGGAAGACCTGCTGCGACGATGACCAGCCTGGTCTCCGTCTCCTTCGGCGATTCCGCTCCCTCGCGTGCGCGGGTCAGCGCATCACGGATTCGTCGAGATCCGGGGAAGCGGCCCCAGACCTGCAGACGCATCTCTATGTCGGTCACCGTGAGCGGCGGTCGCCCCGGATGCAGCCCGGGATAGTTGTCGGCTGTGCTGATCAGCGCGTCGAGGGCGATGACCACCTGATCGTCGGTCAGCGCCGTGGCGCACATGAACAGAGCTGCGACCGGATCGATGACCGGAATTCCGCCGATTCGCCATGGATGGGCTCGCCCCTCTGCCAGGCGCCGGCCGGTGACGCCGCGGCGGCGGACGCGCGCCGAACCCGTCGCGACGACCACGACGATCGGCGCCTCGACGCTCCAGCTGCCGGGGTGCGGATACCCCCACACCCGCATGGCCGTCTCCCCGCCGATGAGCTGACCGCGGTGCAGGCGGGGCACGAGGGCGGTGACGCGATCAAGTGGTGTCTCCGCCCTCGCGACCGAACGCACCCCGCGGAAAGGGCGGTCGAGATCGCGGGCACCGGCTCGGCCCCGACCGATACCCACGGCCGCGGCCTGCGTCACGGTGAAATGGCGGCCGAGTTCGTCGGGCAGGAGTATTCGATGGCGCATTCCCTCACGATCGGTGAGCGAACCCTGGCTCGGGCCTCGTGATCGCCGGGATCCCGAGAATTGTGGACAAGTCGCCCCTGTGGACAGCATCCGAGGTGCGTTCATGCGCCGCAAGCGGGGCCACTTCTGCATCCGCCGCCACGGGCGGGGCCACTTCTGCATCCCAGAACTGTTTTTGAGGTGCGAAAGTGACCCCGCCGCGAATTCGGGTGCGGAAGTGGCCCCGCCTGGAGGTGGGATGCGGCACTGATCCCCCGCCGGATCAGCGCCTACTCAACGGCGCCTAGAGCGCGGCGGCGATGAGCTCGAGCGTCTGCGCGCGACCGGCGGCTGCGTCGCGCGGCTCGGACTCGTAGGCTCCGGCGACCGGCGACAGCATGACCTCGACGACGCCGTACTTCGCGGCGAACTCGCGCAGCTCGGCGGCGACCGACTCTCCCGTGCCGACGAACCACCGCGAGCGGGCGGCCTCCACGACCTGGTCGGTCGCGGCATCCGGCTCGGCCGCGAGCGCCTCTTCGACCGTCTCGAGAGCGATGAGCGGCTTGTTCAGGCGCAGTCGCGACATCATCCGCAGTTGCGGCAGGGCGCGGGCCTCGGCCTCTTCCTGCGTCGGGGCGGCGACGACGTTCACGGTCAGGAACGTCCGGGGCTCGGGGTGCTCCTCGCTCGGCTGGTAGCCCGTGCGATACAGGTCGAGTGCCCGTTCGAGCCCCTGACCCGAGAAGTGGTTCGCGAAGACGTAGGGCAGGCCGTGCGATGCCGCGAGCTGCGCCGAGTAGTCGCTCGATCCGAGCAGCCAGACCTCGGGGCTTCCGGTGGCGGAGGGCGTCGCGTGCACTGTGTACTCGCCGCCCGAGGTGAAGCGCACGGTGGCGCCGTCGCCCGAGAGGAGCGCAGCGATGTCCTGCACGTTGCGGGGGAACTGCTCGACGTCGCTCGTCGTGCCCGATCCGCGCAGCAGCTGCGTGATGACCGGGTCGCTGCCGGGTGCGCGGCCGAGGCCGAGGTCGATGCGGCCGGGCGCGATGGCCTCGAGGGCGGCGAACTGCTCGGCGACGATGAGTGGCGCATGGTTCGGAAGCATGACGCCACCCGACCCCAGTCGGATCTTCGTCGTGCGCATGGCGGCGGCCGCGATCAGCACCGGGGGAGTCGTGGATGCCACGGCCGGCATGTTGTGGTGCTCGGCGAACCAGTAGCGGCGGTAGCCGAGGCGGTCGGCGGTCGCGGCGAGGTCGAGGGAGGAGGAGATCGCCTCGGCACTGGTCTGGCCGGTGCGAACCGGGACGAGGTCGAGGACGGAGAGCGCGGTGGAAGTCATCCCCGAATGCAACGGTGGGGGCGGGCGGGACATTCCCGCCCGCCCCCAGAGCGGTCGTGCGTCGGTCGTCAGGCGGCGATCGACTGTCGGTTGTCGCTCGACTCGACCTCGATCTTGCGGGGCTTCGCGCGCTCGCTGACCGGGATGATCACCGACAGCACGCCGCTCTCGTACGAGGCGCTGATCGCGTCGAGGTCGACTCCGTCGCCGAGGGAGAACTGACGGAGGAACGAGCCTGCCCCGCGCTCGCGCGCCAGCCAGCGGACGCCTTCGCGGCTGTCAGCGGTGCGCTGCGCGCGGATGGTGAGTTGGCCGCCGTCGAGATCGACGTCGATGGAGCCCGGATCGATGCCGGGGAGGTCGGCGTGCAGAACGTACCGGTCGCCGTCGCGGAAGAGGTCCACCGGCATGAGACGCGGTGCGCGGACGGAGTCCAGCACGCTCGCAGCGAAGCGGTCGAGCTGACTGAACGGATCGAAGGACATGGCCATGAGTGTCTCCTTTCGTGTGGCCCTGATGGGCTTTCTGTGATGCAGATTATCTGCATCTGTTGCTGTAGATTTTTTATAGAACAGAATCAGATTCAATGCAAGTGTCACGAAAGGGGATTCTCGATGAGCGATCGCGACCCGAGCCTGCCGGTCTACGGCATCGCCGTCGCCGCTCAGCTCAGTGGCGTCCCCGAAGCGAGTCTGCGGCTCTTCGAGGCGAAGGGCCTGGTCCGCCCTGCGCGCAGCGACGGCGGCACGCGCCGATACAGCGACGACGATCTCGCACGCATCCGTCGTGTGACGGGGCTGCGTGTCGAGGGGATCAACATCGTCGGCATCCGTCGCGTTCTCGACCTGGAAGACGAGAACGCCGGTCTCCGCGACGAACTGGCCGACGGCCGGGACTGACTCCGCCGGACTCGCCCGGCGGCGACGCGGGAGGGCAGTACTTTAAAGGCATGGATGCCGAGATCTTCTACGTGCTCGTCGGTGCTGTGGTCGTGGCGGCGATCGCCCGATGGCGCGGATGGCCGGCGCCGCTTCTCGTGACGGTCGTCGCGCTCGCGGCATCCTTCCTGCCCTTCGTGCCCGAGGTCGAGATCGACGGGCACCTGCTGCTGAATCTCGTGCTGCCGCCGCTGCTGTATTCGGCGGCGCTCGACGTGTCGTTCGTGGGCTTCAAGCGCAGCCTGCCGCAGATCCGCCGGCTCGGCGTCACCCTCGTGCTGCTCACCGCGGTGGCGGTCGGACTCGTGGCGTGGTGGATCCTGCCCTCGCTGACCCTGCCGGGCGCCCTGCTGCTCGGCGCCATCGTCGCACCGCCCGACGCCGTCTCGGCCGCGGCGATCGGCCGCAAGCTCGGGCTTCCACGCCGCATCATGACGGTGCTCTCGGGTGAGAGCCTGATCAACGACGCGACCTCGCTGACCCTCTATCGGGTGTTCGCGGCGATCATCGCCGGGGCCACGCTCACCGTCTGGGACGGCATCTGGCAGTTCCTGCTCGCGGTCGGCATCGGCGTGGCTGTCGGTCTCGTCTTCGGCATCGTGCTGCACCAGCTGCGCATGCGCATCAGCGACGCGGTCGTGATCGGCACCTTCGGCCTGCTCGCCCCGTTCGGCGCGTACGCGATCGCCGAGCACCTGCTCGGCTCCGGCGTGCTCGCGGTCGTCGCGATGGGCCTGTATGTCGGATACAACTCGCCTCGCACCGACTACACGACGCGTCAGCAGGAGACACCGCTGTGGCTGTCGGCGGACCTGCTGCTCGAGAGCTTCGTGTTCGCGTACATCGGTCTGCAGTTCCCGCGTGTGCTCAGTGACCTCGGCGGCGAAGAGGTCGGTCGCATCCTGATGCTGTCGGGGGTCGTGCTTCTCGTCGTGCTGATCGTGCGTCCGCTCTACGTGTACCCGGCGAACGGGTGGGCGAACTTCCAAGACCGCAAGCGGTTGGAACGCTGGGATCGCACGGTCGAATCCGGAGCCTTCGACGAACGCCGCCGCGACTCGAAACGCTGGAAGCAGTACAGCACCGAGGAGCTGCGGTCAAAGATCGTGCGCGATCGCATGGCGGGCCTGCAGCTGACCTGGAAGGACAACGCCGTCATCTCGTGGGCGGGCATGCGCGGCGTGGTGACGCTGGCGACCGCGCTCGCCGCGGCCGACCTCGCGGCCCTCGACACTGAGCCGTCGCACGCGATCGTGGTCGTCGCCTACGTCGTCACCCTCGGCACACTGCTGCTGCAGGGCCTGACTCTGCCGTTGCTGATCCGCGGTCTCGGCATCGCCAGCGATGTCGACGACGACGAGGACGAGCGCGCGATCGCTGATGTCAAAGCCAAGAGCCGAGAGGCGGGCAAGGCGTTCCTCGCCGAGAAGCGCGTGGAGTGGGTCGACAAGTACGGAAGCGTCGACATCGGCGTCTTCGACGCGTTCACGAAGCGCATGACACGGGTCGAGAAGGCCGCAGACGAGGCGCAGGAGGTCGAGGAGGCGGTGACGCGACCGTCATACGAGGACCTCGCAGCGCTCACCCGCGGATGGTTGCAGGTGCGTCGCGACATCCTGCTCGCAGAACGGGACGCCGGCAACCTCGACGAGGAGGTCATGCGCGAGCTGATGGCCGCGATGGATGCCGAGGAGCTCGCCCTCGACACCCGCGCCGCCACCCGTCTGCAGGGCCGCGCGTAACGGGAGACAGACGAGCGCCCCGCCCCCGGACGGGGCGAGGCGCTCGATCTGCGTGACGAAAAGTCAGCGGGTGCCGACCGGCTCCTTCTCGGATGCTGCGGCATCCGTCTCGGGGGCGTCGTCGTCACCGGAGTCGTCGGCGAACGGCAGACCCTCACGCGGCGCGTTGTAGAGCTCCTCGTCGAGGATGCCCTCGCGCTTGGCGACGATGGTGGGCACGAGCGCCTGGCCCGCGACGTTCACCGCCGTGCGGCCCATGTCGAGGATCGGGTCGATCGCGAGCAGCAGTCCGACGCCTTCGAGCGGCAGGCCCAGGGTCGACAGCGTCAGCGTGAGCATGACGGTCGCCCCGGTGGTGCCGGCCGTGGCCGCCGAGCCGACGACCGAGACGACGACGATCAGCAGGTACTGCACGAGGTTGAGTTCGATGCCGAAGAACTGCGCGACGAAGATCGCGGCGATGGCCGGGTAGATCGCGGCGCAGCCGTCCATCTTCGTGGTCGCACCGAACGGCACGGCGAACGAGGCGTACGAGCGGGGCACACCGAGGTTGCGCTCGGTGACGCGCTCGGTGAGGGGCAGCGTGCCGATCGACGAGCGGCTGACGAAGGCCAGCTGCACGGCCGGCCACACGCCGGAGAAGTACTGCTTGATCGAGAGACCGTGCGTCTTCACCAGCACCGGGTAGACGACGAACAGCACCAGGGCGAGGCCGACGTAGACGGCGATCGCGAACCAGCCGAGCGAGGCGAGCTTCTCCCAGCCGTACTCGACGACTGCGGCACCGATCAGGCCGAAGGTGCCGAGCGGCGCGATGCGGATGATCCACCACAGCACGCGCTGGATGACCTTGAGCAGCGACTCGGTGAAGGCGAGGAAGGGCTCGGCCTTCTTGCCGGCCTTGAGCGCCGCGATGCCGACGGCGACCGCGATCACGATGACCTGCAGGATGTTGAAGTTGACGCTCGAGGTGAACGTGCCGTCGGTGGCACCCGGGTTGGTGCTGACGCTCAGGCCCAGGAAGTTCTGCGGGATCAGACCCAGGAGGAAGTTCCACCACGTGCCGACCGTGTACGGGTCGCTGGGCTCGAGGCCCTCGCCGGCCCGGTTGCCCGGCTGGATGACCAGGCCGAGCGTGATGCCGATGATCACGGCGATGAATGCCGTGATCGCGAACCACAGCAGGGTCTGACCGGCGAGACGCGCGGCATTCTGCACGCGGCGCAGGTTCGAGATGCTGGCGACGATCGCGGTGAAGATCAGCGGCACGACGGCGGCGCGCAGCAGCGTGACGTACGAGCTGCCGATCGTGTCGAGCGTGGCGGAGAGGCCGTTGGGGCTGTCGGCGGTGGCGCCCAGCTGGCGTGCGATCAGGCCCGCGGCGATGCCGAGGACGAGGGCCGCGAGGATCTGGAAGCCGAACGAGGTCAGCAGCTTCCGGACGGGACCGCGGGTGTCTGGCGCCTTCGTGGGGCGGGCGGTGGTGCTCATTGGATCGGGGACTCCAGAATCGGTGCGCGCCGTGTGCGCGCTATCCGTCCACGCTACGAGTCACGCGCGAAGCCCGAGGCCGAGATGACGAAGGATGACGGATGCCGCAGCATCCGTCATCCTTCGATCGTCGGAGTGGCGCAGGTCAGGCCGCGCACTTCTCGAGGTTGTCCGTCAGGATCTGAGTGGTCAGAGCCTTGTCCTCCTCACTGGACTGCTTGTCCTCGCCGTTGGCGATGTAGGTGAGGGTCTCGTTGCTCAGGTCGGAGTCGACGAGAGCCTCGGCGAAGCAGGTCGCGACATCGTCCGTCACGGCATCGCCGAGGCCCTGGTCCTCGTAGACCTTCTGAATGCCGTCTGCGACATCGTCGACCGCCGGACGGGACGTGCCACCGCAGGCGGCGAGTGAGAAGGCCAGTGCGGCGATGGGAAGAGCCATGAGAATGCGAGAGGGTGTGCGCAGGTTCCGGTCGTTGAGCGTCATGCCGTCGACGCTATCGACCCACAGCGAATCCATAGAAGGGGTTGCGCTGGGCATGGTGTTCGTGATGCATCCTGGCCGCGATCACGACGTTCTGCCACGATGGCCTCATGTTCATGGTGACGACGAACGACATCCCCGGCTACCGCATCACGCAGGTGCTGGGCGAGGTCATGGGCCTGACGGTGCGGTCGACCGACTTCGGGCAGGGCTTCGCGGCCGGGTTCCGCTCGCTCGGCGGTGGAGAGATCCCGGAGTACACGCAAGTCATGTACGAAGCGCGGCAGGTCGTGATGGGCCGCATGTGGGCCGAGGCGCAGCAGCGCGGCGGCAATGCGATCGTCGCGATGCGCTTCGACGCAGGGTCGATCCAGAACTTCACCGAGATCTGCGCCTACGGCACCGCCGTGGTCGTCGAGCCCCTCGCACCCGTGGCCCAGCCGCCGCAGCCTCCGCACTCGCCGCAGGCCTGACGCTACGCCAGCACCAGCAGGTCGCCGACCTCGCATCCGAGGGCGTCGCAGATCGCGCGCAGCGTCGAGTACCTGATCGCCCGCGCGCGGTCGTTCTTCAGCACCGACAGGTTCACGATGCTGACGCCGACGCGTGCGCTAAGCTCGGTCAGCGTCATCCCGCGCTCCGCGAGCAGCTCGTCGAGACGGCAGTGGATGCCGGTGAGCTCGTCGTCGTTCTCGGCCGGGCTCATACGAGACCCCGTGTCTCATTCTCGAGGGCCGCGTTCGTGCGCTGCAGGCGGATGCCCTGCCGGAACGCTGCCGCGATGAGTCCCACCGCGACGCCGGTCGCGAAGATCGGGACGATCGACCAGAACTCGATCGGGTGCACGGGCTCGCCGGAGCCGAGGCCCACCGCAGCGGACACCCCGTTGAGTCCGAGTTTCTCGAGCAGCACGATGAACATCGGAGCGAGCACGAGGGTCCAGCCGATCGCGTCGAAGGCCCGCGCGTTGCCCTTCACGAAGAAGCGTCCGCGGAGGAAGTTCCAGGCGACGAGCATCACGGCGACGATGACGATCAGCGGGGCGAGCGCCCAGAGGACGAGAGAGCCGATGATCGCTGCGGTCGAGGCGGCGTCGACTCCGGTGGCGAACACCATCGCCTGTTGAGCGATCCCTTCGACCGACGCGGCTCCTGAGCCGACAGTCGCGTCGATCGGCTGCTCGTCGATGGGGATGGACCACGCGATGCCCTGGTCTCGGAACGTTCCGAGCACGCGAAGGAGAGTGCTGATCGCGGTCACCACCAGAGCGGCGGCGCCGAACAGGATCACGGTGATCGCATCGGCGGTCTGCGAACGGGTCGCGGTGGGGGTGCTCATCAGACGAGTCCTTCCGTTTCGCGCTGCAGGCGATCGCCGATGGAGAAGACCGTGCCGATGAGCGCGATGACGAATGCTCCGAGGATGAAGGTGAACGGCTCGACGCTCATCACCGCGTTGTCGACGCCGTTGTCGGCGATCCGTGCCACCGTGGCGTTCGCGAGCATGTTGTCGAAGAAGCGCACAGCGGCGAAGCCGACGAGCCCTGCGATACCGGCTGTCGCGACGAGCGCGGTGTTGCGTCGGCTGAACACCCGGTCGGTCAGCACGCTCCGCGCCAGCAGGATCAGGCATCCGATCACGATGACGATCGTGAGGATCTGCGCCACTTGGCCGATGATGCCCGGCACCGCGGCGATCGCCGGCAGCTGAGGCGCGGTGATCACGGCACTGTCGACGCCGACGGGGATGCTGGTGCCAGTGCTCAGCGGCAGGTCGACAGGCGTCTTCGAGCTGATGAACTCGACCAGCACCGGCACATCGACGCCCCGGGCGAGCTCGATGATCCGCATGACCGAGAACACGGTGATGTAGGCGGCGATCAGAGCGCCCGAGATGCAGAAGCCGACCAGAGCTCCGCGGTCGCCGCGGGAGATCGTGCGGTTCTTCGTCGAGGTCATCATCCACTCCTTATCGAGAGTCGTTATTACCGATAATCGTTAACATAACGACTGTCGATAAGTTGGTCAACCCTCACGGCGCGAGAGCGCCGTCACCGGCGGTCACGGCGCTATGCCGACGGCGAACACGGGCATACAGCATCCGCACGGTGGTTACTCTCGATGTACAGGCGCGGAGACCCGTCGAGGACTCAGCGCTTCGCCCCGTGCGAATAAGGAGTCACAGCATGTTCGAGAGATTCACGGACCGAGCCCGTCGAGTGGTCGTCCTCGCCCAAGAAGAGGCGAAGATGCTCAACCACAACTACATCGGCACTGAGCACATCCTGCTCGGCCTCATCCACGAGGGTGAGGGTGTCGCAGCCAAGGCGCTCGAAAGCCTCGGTATCTCCCTTGACGCCGTCCGCGAGCAGGTGCAGGACATCATCGGTCAGGGCCAGCAGCAGCCCACCGGTCACATCCCGTTCACGCCGCGCGCCAAGAAGGTGCTCGAGCTCAGCCTCCGCGAGGCTCTGCAGCTCGGCCACAACTACATCGGCACCGAGCACATCCTGCTCGGTCTCATCCGCGAGGGCGAGGGTGTCGCAGCCCAGGTCCTCGTGAAGCTCGGCGCCGACCTGAACAAGGTCCGCCAGCAGGTCATCCAGCTCCTGTCCGGTGCACCCGGACGCGAGCCGGCAGCCGTCGGCGCGCAGTCGAACGACACCCCGAGCGCCCAGGGCGGCTCGCAGGTGCTCGACCAGTTCGGCCGCAACCTGACGCAGGCCGCACGCGACAACAAGCTCGACCCGGTCATCGGGCGCGAGAAGGAGATCGAGCGGGTCATGCAGATCCTGTCTCGCCGCTCCAAGAACAACCCCGTTCTGATCGGTGAGCCCGGCGTCGGCAAGACCGCCGTCGTCGAGGGCCTCGCGCAGGCGATCGTCAAGGGCGATGTGCCCGAGACGCTCAAGGACAAGCAGCTCTACTCGCTCGACCTCGGCTCGCTCATCGCCGGTTCCCGCTACCGCGGTGACTTCGAAGAGCGCCTGAAGAAGGTCACCAAGGAGATCCGCACGCGCGGCGACATCATCGTCTTCATCGACGAGATCCACACCCTCGTGGGTGCGGGAGCAGCCGAGGGCGCGATCGACGCGGCCAGCATCCTCAAGCCGCTCCTCGCTCGTGGCGAGCTCCAGACCATCGGCGCCACCACGCTCGACGAGTACCGCAAGCACTTCGAGAAGGATGCCGCTCTCGAGCGCCGCTTCCAGTCGATCCAGGTGAACGAGCCGAGCCTCCCTCACACGATCAACATCCTCAAGGGGCTCCGCGACCGGTACGAGGCGCACCACAAGGTGCAGATCACCGACGGCGCGATCGTCGCGGCATCGAACCTCGCCGACCGCTACGTGTCCGACCGGTTCCTGCCCGACAAGGCCATCGACCTGATCGACGAGGCCGGCGCACGCCTGCGCCTCAGCATCCTGTCGAGCCCGCCCGAGCTGCGCGAATTCGACGAGAAGATCGCCAAGGTCCGCGAGCAGAAGGAAGTGGCGTCCGAGGACCAGGACTTCGAGAAGGCCGCATCGCTGCGCGACGAGGAGAAGAGCCTCCTCGCCGAGCGCCTTCGCCTCGAGAAGCAGTGGCGTTCGGGTGACGTCGCGACCGCTGCGGTCGTCGACGAGGGCCTGATCGCCGAGGTGCTCGCACAGGCCACCGGCATCCCGGTCTTCAAGCTGACGGAAGAGGAGTCCTCGCGACTCGTCTTCATGGAGAAGGCGCTGCACCAGCGCGTCATCGGTCAGGAAGAGGCCATCGCGGCGCTCTCCAAGACGATCCGTCGTCAGCGTGCCGGTCTCAAGGACCCGAAGCGTCCCTCGGGCTCGTTCATCTTCGCCGGCCCCACCGGCGTCGGAAAGACCGAGCTCGCCAAGGCGCTCGCGGAGTTCCTGTTCGACGACGAAGCTGCGCTCATCTCGCTCGACATGAGCGAGTTCGGTGAGAAGCACACCGTCTCGCGTCTGTTCGGCGCCCCTCCCGGATTCGTCGGATTCGAAGAGGGCGGCCAGCTCACCGAGAAGGTGCGCCGCAAGCCGTTCAGCGTCGTGCTGTTCGACGAGATCGAGAAGGCGCACCCGGACATCTTCAACTCGCTGCTGCAGATCCTCGAAGAGGGTCGACTGACCGATGGTCAGGGCCGCGTGATCGACTTCAAGAACACCGTCATCATCATGACCACCAACCTCGGTGCTCGTGACATCGCCGGTGGTCCTGTCGGATTCCAGATCGAGGGCGTCAACTCGACGAACTACGACCGGATGAAGGGCAAGGTCAACGAGGAGCTGAAGCGCAACTTCAAGCCCGAGTTCCTCAACCGTGTCGACGACATCATCGTGTTCCCGCAGCTGTCGAAGGACGAGCTCGTGCAGATCGTCGATCTGTTCACGAAGCGTCTGGGCGAGCGTCTGCTCGACCGCGACATGACGATCGAGCTCTCGCAGGCCGCCAAGGAGCGCCTCATCGAGATCGGGTTCGACCCGGCACTCGGTGCCCGTCCGCTGCGTCGCGCGATGCAGCACGAGGTCGAGGACCGTCTGTCCGAGAAGATCCTGCACGGCGAGCTCAACCCGGGCGACCACGTGAAGGTCGACTCGAAGGACGGCGAGTTCCTCTTCGAGCACGGTCCCCGCGGCGAGAAGGTCGCGATCGGCGTCAACACCGGCGGAGCGATCTCCGGCACCCCCGACCTGGCGGTCGCCAGCGGGGAGTGACCTGATCACAGAAGGGGCGGATGCTGCGGCATCCGCCCCTTCTGCGTGATCGGGGGACTCCAGCACTCCGGCATTCCGGGCCCGCTCAGGGTCTCAGGAGGTGACGGGTTCTAGGCTTGATGTGTGAGCGAGTACATCGTCCGGCCGGCGCGCAGCGCCGACATCATCGGCATCCGGAATCTTCTGCAGCCGATGGTCGAGCAGCGCATCCTGCTCGGCAAGGATCTCGCGGTGCTCTACGGCGCGGTGCAGGAGTTCGTCGTCGCCGAAGCAGACGGCGAGCTGATCGGATGCGGTGCTCTGCACGTGTTCTGGGAGGACCTCGGCGAGGTGCGCACCCTCATGGTCCGTGCGGACTGGCTGCACCATGGAGTGGGTGGCGCGATCGTGGGGGCGCTCGAGGAGCACGCGCGCGAGCTCGGCCTCAGTCGACTGTTCTGCCTGACCTTCGAGGTCGAGTTCTTCGGCCGGCGCGGGTATTCGATCATCGGCGAACAGGTCGTCGACCCCGATGTGTATTCGCAGCTGCTGCGCAGTGGTGACGCAGGTGTCGAGGAGTTCCTCGATCTCGCTCACGTCAAGCCGAACACGCTCGGCAACACCAGGATGCTGAAGCGCCTCAACTAACCTGAATTAATGCCCCGTCACTCCGCCGCCGTGTATCGTCGCCGGCGCTTGGCGATCCTCGTCGCGGGGATCCTGGTCGCCGCGGTCATCGGAGTCGCGGTCTGGCTGCTCGTGGCGCGCCCGTGGGCGAATGCTGCCGAGGCGGCGCCGACACCGAGTGCATCGGCGTCGGAATCATCGTCGCCCGATCCCACGGCGCCCGAGTCGCCCGCCGCCGAGTCGCCCTCGCCCGAGGCATCGGCGGAGGAGAGTCCGGGGATCGTCGCGTGCGAGGCCAAGGACGTCGAGGTGGCGGCCGTGACGGATGCCGATTCGTACGATCCCGGGGTGCTGCCGCAGCTGTCGATCTCGCTGACGAACCGCGGGTCGGCCGACTGCGCGATCGACGTGGGGTCGACGACTCAGCGGATGACGGTGTCGAGCGGCACCGATGTCTGGTGGACGTCGACCGACTGCCAGGAGAACCCGAGCAGCATGGTCGCCACGCTCACCGCCGGCGCGACCGTGACGAGCAAGGTGCCGGTCACCTGGGACCGCACGCGCTCGAGCGTCGAGACCTGCGCAGACGAGAATCGTCCGCGCGCGCCCGGGGGTGGAGCCTCGTACCACGTCGCCGTCGAGATCGGTGGCTTCAAAGGTACGACGACGAAGCAGATCCTCCTGTACTGAGGCAAAAACTAGCCAAAGGTCTTGAATACAGTCCTGCACTCAGTTTCGGGTGACACTGCTCATTCTTTGGGATACCATTGGACTGACCCTCGCAGAATTGCGGCGCATGCCATCCCCAGTGGCGTCGAACACAGCGTCCCCAGCGCTTCGACATGCCGCCCGAGGGTCCGAGGGCCCTCTCGAGTACCCCAGTCCCCAATGGATGACTCGAGAGGGCCCCTTTCTTCTCCCGGCTCGGTTTCGGACCGCGCTGCGGCATCCGCTGAATATGCTGGATGCATGGCAGCGAAGAAGTCGAAATCCGCGAAGAGTAAGCCCGCACCCGAGGATTTCCGGTCGGATGCCCTCGCCCAGGCGTTGGAGAAGCAGGACATCGCCGCGGTCGCTCTCGCACTGCGCCACGGCACCACGGTCGTGCCGCTCGTGAAGCCCGGCGCCCGCGACAACCCTCTCGACAGCGGCGAGGTCTGGACCTATCGCGACCCGAAGTCGGGCGATCTGGCGCTGCTGCTCTTCAGCGATGCCAAGAACAAGCCGGCGAATCTGCCCCCGGGGGTGGGGATCTACACCGCGGACTGGTTGCGCAAGTTCCTCGCCGCGCACCCGATCACGACCGTCTTCCTCGACATCGCGGGCCCGCATCCGATGCAGGCCTCGCCCGAGGAACTGCTCAAAGCGCTCGACGCCTGAGTAGCGGCGCGAACTCGCTTGCTCACGCGACCGGTGCGGGTCCCACGGCCCGTGCGGGGTCACTTTCGCACCCGGTGCTCTGCGCGGGGTCACTTTCGCATCCGGATCGCCCGTTTCGGGTGCGGAAGTGGCCCCGCTTGGCGGTGCGGTGCGGAAGTGGCCCCGCTTGACGGTGCGGGGTGAGTGCGCGCTCGGTGCGGGGTTGAAAGCGCACCGGATGCGAGTGTTCGGGCGCGTTCTCGACCCCGATCGGGTTGCGGAGACGATGCGGAATCGCTGTGTGGCCGATACGGGGTCACTTTCGCATCCCAATCGCCCGTTTCGGGTGCGGAAGTGGCCCCGCTTGACGGTGGGGTGCGGAAGTGGCCCCGCTTGACGGGGCGGGGTGAGTGCGCGCTCGGTGCGGGGTTGAAAGTGCACCGGATGCGAGTGTTCGGGCGCGTTCTCGACCCCGATCGGGTTGCGGAGACGATGCGGAATCGCTGTGTGGCCGATGCGGGGTCAGTTTCGCATCCGGATCGCCCGTTTCGGGTGCGGAAGTGGCCCCGCTTGACGGTGCGGTGCGTAAGTGGCCCCGCTTGGCGGTGCGGTGCGGAAGTGGCCCCGCTTGCGGTGCGGTGGGGTGCGGAAGTGGCCCCGAACCGGCTGAGCGCGGGACAGGCGCTCAGCGCCGCGGGCTCAGAACGGGGGGATGTCGGCTTCGCTGCGCCGGGTCGTGTTCCTCGCGCGCACGTCGTTGAGCGCCGCGCGGAGGGTCTTCGAGCGGTCGTCGACCACCTGGTCATAGCCGAGCCGCGCGGCCTCTGACCGGCGCTGCGCCGACTGCGTGACGGGGCGGATCTCGCCCGCCAGGCTGAGCTCGCCGACGGCGGCGACCGTGCGAGGCACCGAGATCTGCTGGATGGACCCTGCCACGGCGATCGCGATCGCCAGATCCGCAGCCGGTTCGGTGAAGCGCACCCCTCCGACGGTCGACACGTAGACGTCGAGCGTGCTCGTCTTGATGCCGGCTCGTCGCTCGAGGATCGCCAGCACCATCGCCACGCGCGAGGAGTCGAGCCCGTGCACGACACGACGGGGATTCGGCGCCGTCGTGTTGATGGTGAGCGCCTGCACCTCGACGGGGAGAGCGCGGCGGCCTTCGAGTGAGATGGCCACGCAGGTGCCGGGCTCCGTGGCTCCCTGCGAGAGGAACAGGCCAGAGGGGTCGGGAACCTCGGAGATTCCCGCACCCGTCATCTCGAAGCATCCGACCTCGTCAGTGGGTCCGAAGCGGTTCTTCAGCGCACGGATGAAGCGCAGCGAGGTCTGTCGATCGCCCTCGAAGTGGCAGACGACATCGACCAGGTGCTCCAGCACACGGGGGCCGGCGACGGTGCCGTCTTTCGTGACGTGGCCGACGAGGATGATGGGCAGTCCGCGGTCTTTCGCGATGCGGATCAGCGTCGCCGCCACCTCGCGCACCTGGCTCGGCTGACCGGCCGCCCCGTCGATGAGCGACGAGGACACGGTCTGCACCGAGTCGACGATGACGAGCTGCGGGGCCACCTCGTCGATGTGCCCGAGGATCGTCGCGAGATCGGTCTCGCTCGCCAGGTAGAGCTCGTCGTGCAGGGCTCCGGTGCGCTCAGCACGCAGGCGCACCTGGGCGGGAGACTCCTCGGCGCTCGCGTAGAGCACGCGACGCCCCGAACGAGCCGCCTGGGCTGCGACCTCGAGCAGCAGCGTCGACTTGCCGACGCCCGGTTCGCCGCTGAGCAGGATCGCCGCACCGGGCACGATGCCCCCGCCGAGCACCCGATCGAACTCGCCGACACCGCTGGTGCGACGGGGAGCGTCTTCGGTGGTGATCTTGGTGATCGGGCGGGCGGCCTTCGCCGCGGTCGGTGCGAGCGGGGTGATGCGGCTCAGGATGCCGGTCTGCGCGCCCTGCTCCTGCACGGTGCCCCACTGCTGGCACTCGGCGCACCGACCCACCCACTTGGCCGTCGTCCATCCGCATTCGGTGCAGACGTACGCGGGAGGGGCGGGTTTTCGGGTGGCCATGCAGCCAGGCTATCGCCGGGATCAGACATCCCTATCGGTTCGGGCATTATTCACGGCCCAACCCCTCGATGTCGCGCAGCGGCCACGGAATACTGGAGTCATGGCCAACGGCGGGCCCGTCTGCGGGCCGATCTCGACCTTCTCGCGAGTGCGGATCCTGCACGCGCTGTTCGAGGGCGGCTCGGCACAGAACGACACCGCCCAGACGCGTGCGGAGCTGACGATCGGTGAGCTGTGCACGGCCACGGGTCTGCATCCCAACACGGTGCGTGAGCACCTGCAGCGGCTGATCGAGGGCGGCTACGTCATCCAGGCCAGCGAGCACCGCACCACCCGCGGCCGTCCGCGCACGCTCTACAGCGCTGCGACGGGTGCGGCGGATGCCTCCAGCCCCATCGCGCGCAACAAGGCGAAGGCGGCCGCCGTCCGCGGCGATCTGCTGCGCCGTGTGCTCCCGGCATCCGCTTCCGCTCTGGGTCGCGACGCGGTCTACCAGCTGGATGCCCTGATCGAACACTTGGAGGAGAGCGGCTTCGAGCCCGTCGTCGATGACGAGCAGCTCACTGTCGATCTCAGCCCGTGCCCGCATGCCGCGGGTCGCGCCGAAGACCGTCCGATGCTGTGCTCCGTGCACCTCGGCCTCATGCAGGGGGTGCTCACCGAAGCCGGTGGGCCGCTCGCCGCCGAGGCCGTGCGCACCTCCGCCATGCCGGCGGACTGCACCGTGCAGCTGCGCCTGACGGAGATGACCGCCGCCTAGGCGAGCATCTGTCTTATTCACGGTCTGCGGCCCATCGGGGGCGGCAGGGCCGTCGTTAGCGTGGCACCGGCGCACAGAAGAACAAGGGCATCGAAGAAGGAGTGGCACATGGAATGGCTAGACCCGCTGGTCCTGTCTCGATGGCAGTTCGGTCTGACGACCGTCTATCACTACCTGTTCGTGCCGCTGACGATCGGCATGGCGCTCGTCGCGGCGATCTTCCAGACCGCGTGGGTGCGCACCGGCAAGGTGCAGTACCTGCACCTCACGCGCTTCTTCGGCAAGATCTTCCTGATCAACTTCGCCATGGGCGTCGTCACGGGGATCGTGCAGGAGTTCCAGTTCGGCATGAACTGGTCGGACTACTCGCGCTTCGTCGGTGACGTCTTCGGCGCCCCGCTCGCCTTCGAGGGACTGCTGGCGTTCTTCTTCGAGGCGACGTTCATCGGTCTCTGGATCTTCGGCTGGGACAAGCTGCCGCAGAAGCTGCACCTCGCCACGATCTGGTGCGTCTCGATCGGCAGCATCCTGTCGGCGTACTTCATCATCGCCGCGAACGCCTTCATGCAGAACCCGGTCGGCTACGTCTTCAACCCCGAGACCAACCGCGCCGAGCTCACCGACTTCTGGGCGCTGCTGACCAACCCGGTCGCGCTCGCCGCCTTCCCGCACACGATCTTCGGTGCGCTGATGTTCGCCGCCGGTGTCGTGATCTCGGTCTCGGCCTGGCACCTGGCACGCGGCCAGCACTTCGACACCATGCGCATCTCGCTGAAGTTCGGGCTGTGGGCGATGATCGTCTCGACCGCCGGCGTCGTGCTCACCGGCGACCAGCTGGGCCTCGCGATGTACGCCGCGCAGCCGATGAAGATGGCGGCCGCCGAGGCGACGTTCAATACGGTGTGCGGGCCGGATGCCTCCTTCAGCCTCTTCACGCTGGGCACCCCCGACGGCAGCTCCGAGCTGTTCTCGATCCGCGTGCCGTACCTGCTGTCGCTGCTGTCGACCCACACGTTCGACGCGTGCGTGCACGGCATCAACGACCTCAACGCCGAGTACGCCACGACCTTCGCCGACACCGGTCTCACCGAGTTCGCCCCGATCCTCTGGGTCACGTACTGGGCGTTCCGCTGGATGATCGGCCTCGGCATGGCCGCAGCGCTCGTCGCGGTCGTCGGTCTCTGGGTCACCCGCAAGGGCGCCAAGAACCCGCCCGCACCGTGGATGTGGAAGCTCGCGATCTGGTCGTTCCCGCTCGCGCTCGTCGCCAACATCATGGGCTGGGTCTTCACCGAGATGGGCAGGCAGCCCTGGATCGTCTTCGGACTCATGACCACGCAGGACGGCGTCTCGCCGGGGGTCAGCGGGCTCGAAGTCCTCATCTCGCTGATCGCCTTCACCGCGATCTATGCCGCGCTCGCCGTGGTCGAGATCCGCCTCATCATCCGCGCGGCTCAGAAGGGTCCGGACACCGAAGAGCAGCCCCACGAGGAGACGGCCCAGCTGCCGTCCGTCGTGTACTGAGAAAGGGAACAGTCATGGAATACATGTGGTTCTGGATCGTCGCCTTCCTCTTCGTCGGCTACTTCGTGCTCGACGGGTTCGACTTCGGCGTGGGCATGTCGCTGCCGTTCCTCGGTAAGAACGACGTCTCGCGTCGCCAGGTGATCAACACGATCGGCCCGATCTGGGATCTCAACGAGACCTGGGTCATCGTCGCGGGCGCTTGCCTGTTCGCGTCGTTCCCCGAGTGGTACGCGACGCTGTTCAGCGGGTTCTACCTTCCGCTGCTGCTGATCCTGCTCGCGCTGATCCTGCGAGGGGTGTCGTTCGAGTACCGGCATCAGCGCGAGTCGGCGAAGTGGAAGCGCGGCTTCGACCGGATGATCGTGATCGGCTCGGCCGTGCCGGCGCTGCTCTGGGGCGTCGCCTTCGGCAACATCGTGCAGGGGGTGGCGATCAACGAGAACCACATCTACGTGGGCGGTTTCTTCGCGCTGCTGAACCCGTATGCGCTGCTCGTCGGCGTCACCACGCTGCTGCTGTTCTTCCTGCACGGCGTGCTGTTCGTCTCGCTCAAGACCGATGGACAGGTGCACACTGATGCCCGTCGCCTGGTCAAGCTCGCTGCGGGCCCCACCGTGCTCGCCGCTGCCGGCACCGTGATCTGGACGATCGGCATCGCCTGGGATCGGGAGGCCCCTCTGCTGCTGATGGTCGTCGGATGCGGACTCGTCGCCGCGCTCGCCCTCATCGGCTCGGTCGTCTTCTCGATGCGTGGCCGCGACGGGCGGGCCTTCACGGCGGGCGCTGTGACCGTGGCATCCGCTGTCGTGATGCTGTTCGCGGCGCTGTTCCCCTACGTGATGCCGTCGACGATCGACCCGGCGTTCAGCCTCACGATCGAGAACGCATCGAGCACGCCGTATACGCTGACGATCATGAGTTGGACCGCCCTGATCGCCCTGCCGCTCGTGCTGGCGTACCAGACGTGGACCTACTGGATCTTCCGCAAGCGGGTCACCCGCAGCTCGATCGAGGGGGCTCCGGCGCACGCGTGAGCTCGCCCACATCGCACAACATGCCCCGGATCGCACACGTTCTCACCGATTCGGTGTGCAGACCGGGGCATCGTGTGCGCCCTGACTCGGGCGGAGTCGACGCATGAAGCCGGTCGACATCCGCCTGCTGCGCTATGCGAGCGCCGCCCGCGGATTCCTGCTGCTGTCGGGCGCGATCGGCGTCGTGCAGACGGCCGTGACCATCGCCTTCGCCTGGATGCTGACGGATGCCGTCACCGGCGTGCTCGCCGGGCGCGACGTCACGGCATCCCTGCTGTGGCTGCTCGGGCTCGCGGCGCTGCGTGGGGTGCTGATCGCCGCCTCGGATGCCGCCGGAACCCGTGCGGCAGCCAAGACGGGGATGCAGCTGCGCGCCGCGCTGATCGCCGCGGTCGGCCGCCGCGGACCGGGCTGGCTCGCGCAGCGCAACCAGGCCCAGCTCGCCGTCACTGCGGGCCACGGGCTCGAAGCTCTCGACGCGTACTTCGCGCGGTACATCCCGCAGCTCGTGCTGACAGTCGTCGCGACGCCCGTGCTGGTCGCGGTGATGTGGTGGCAGGACTGGCCGAGCGGGCTCACCGCGCTGATCACCCTGCCGCTGATCCCGCTCTTCCTGATCCTGATCGGCATCGCCACCCGCACGGTGCAGCGCTCGCAGTGGCAGACGCTGCAGCGCCTCGCGGCGCGGTTCGCCGACACCGTGCAGGGGCTCTCGACGCTGCGTCTGTTCGGTCGCGAGCGTCGTGCCGCCGCTCAGATCGAGCACACCGCAGACGAGTATCGCCGCGAGACCATGAAGGTGCTGCGGTTCTCCTTCCTCTCCGGGTTCGCGATGGAGCTGCTCGCCTCGCTCGCCGTGGCGCTGATCGCGGTGGCCGTCGGATTCCGGCTGCTGTCCGGCGACCTGTCGCTCGAGGTCGGATTGTTCGTCCTGCTGCTCGCCCCCGAGGCCTTCCTGCCGATCCGCCAGGTGGGCGTGCAGTTCCACGCCGCGTCAGAGGGCGTCGCGGCGACGGAAGACGTGTTCGAGGTGCTGGATTCGGCCGAGGCTCGAGCGGTCTCGCTCCATAACTCCGGAGATCCGGCGACGGTCGGGCTGGATCCTGCTGATCCGGCCGGTTCTCCGGATGGATCTCCGGAGTTGTGGAGCACGAACCCGCGAGACCTGGTCGTCTCCGACCTGCGGGTGCGCGATCTGCCCCCGGTCTCGTTCACCGCGACCCCCGGAACCGTCACCCTGATCGAGGGACCGAGTGGCGCGGGCAAGTCGAGTCTGCTCGCGGCGCTGCGCGGTGCGGTCGAGTTCGAGGGGGCCGCCACTGTCGGCGACGTCGATGTGCGCGAGCTCGCGACGTCGGAGTGGCTGGCCTGGAGCGGACAGCGGCCCCAACTCAGCCGCGGCACGATCGCCGCGAACGTGGCGCTGAGCGATCCTGCCCCGGATGTGGACGGCATCCGCCGAGCGCTCGATGACGCGTGCGCGAACGATCTCGACCCGGAGCTCGAGCTGGGCGTGCAGGGGAGTGGGCTCTCTGGTGGCCAGGCGCAACGGGTCGCGGTCGCCCGAGCGCTTTATCGGCATTCCAGCCGCCGCGACGCCGTGCTGGCGCTCGACGAGCCGTCCAGTGCGCTCGACCCCGACACCGAAGAACGGCTCTGGGCATCGCTGCGCGCCCGGGCGGATGCCGGTGCCACCGTTCTCCTCGTCTCGCACCGCCGCTCGGCCAGGGCTATCGCCGACAGGGTGATCGAGCTGGGGGTGAGGGTATGAGCGCGAATTCCACCGCGGGCACCTCGGCGCGCATCCGCGGCATCCTCCGTCTGGCGCAGCCGCCTGTGCGGCGATTCCTCCCCGGGCTGATCTGGGGCTTCCTCTCGGCGGGGGCTGCGGTGAGCCTGCTCGCCGTGAGCGGCTGGCTGATCGTCAGCGCGTCGATCGTCGACTCGCTCGTGCCGCTGTCGATCGCTGTGGTGGGTGTGCGGTTCTTCGCCGTGTCACGCGCGGTGACGAGATACCTCGAGCGGCTGAGCGGACATGACGCGGCGCTGCGTCAGTTGGCCTCGACGCGTGCCGACATGGTGCGGCGGCTGACCCCGCTGTCGCCCGCCGGTCTCGGACGCACCGACCACGGCCGGGTGCTCTCGGCACTCGTCGACGACGTCGAGAACCTGCAGAACCTGCCGCTGCGCGTCGTGCAACCGCTCGCAGTCTCAGGGCTCGTCGCGCTCGGTGCGGTCGGGTTCCTGCTGTTCGTGTCGGTGCCTGCGGCACTGACCCTCGCGGTGTGCCTGGTGCTCGCCGCGGCCGCGGCCGTCGGCCTGGGGTGGGTGTTCGGCTCGCGTGCCGAGGCCGCCGTGTCACGCCGCCGGGGAGACCTCTCGGCCGCTCTGACCGACTACTTCGGCACGCTCGACGTGCTGCTCGCCTACGGGGCGGAACCACAGGCGCGCGAGCGCGTGCGGCAGGCGGATGCCGAACTGCGCCGCGCCGTGAGCACAGCATCCCTCGCCCAGGCGATCGCGGCAGGAGTCGTGTCGGCTGCGGCCGGTGTCGCTTCGGTGTGGGCGCTCGCTGTCGCGGCCCCGGGGCTGACCACCGGCGTGATCGACGGACCCTGGCTCGCGGTCGCCGTGCTGGTGCCCATGGTCGTGTTCGAGGTCTTCGGCGCAGTGCCGATCGCCGCGGCATCCTGGCGGAGCGTGCGGTCGAGCGCCGAGCGCATCGTCGAGGTGCTGCCCTCGCAGGTGCCGACCGAGCTGCGGTCGGACGAGGGTGATGATGCGGAGATCGTCGGCGTTCCGACTCTGCGGCTCAGGGGTGTGCGCGCATGGTGGCCGGGCGGATCGCCCGCTCTGCGGGGGGTCGACCTCGACCTGCATCCGGGTGAGCGCGTTCTGGTATCGGGTCCGAGCGGTGCGGGCAAGAGCTCGCTGGCCGCGGCGCTCGTCGGATTCCTGCGCGTCGAGGGTGAGTATTCCGTCGGCGGCATGGATGCTGCGGCACTGTCGGGCCCGGCGCTGCGCCGCACGATCGGACTGTGCGAGCAGAGCCCGCAGCTGTTCGACGAGGACATCCGGCAGAACCTGTTGTTCGCGAAGGACGACGCGACAGATGACGAGCTGCTCGCGGTGCTGCACCGCGTCGGGCTCGGAACCTGGGTGCGCGAGCGCGGTGGACTGGACGCGCGGGTCGGCGACCGTGGCGGACTGGTCTCGGGCGGTCAGGCGCAGCGCATCGCCCTGGCGCGGGCGCTGCTGCGAGGATTCCCGGTGCTGGTGCTCGACGAGCCCACCGCCGGCGTCGATCCCGACGCCTCCGATGCGCTGCTGCGAGACCTGCTGCAGGCGGCAGGGGATCAGTCGGTGCTGCTGATCTCGCACGTGGCCCCGCCCGCGGGAACCGTCGACCGGGTCGTCCGGTTGGAAGACGGGCGCACGGTTTCGGCGTAGTCGGGCGACTGTACGGGGTCGGGGTGTCTTCGCCGGGCACCGTTTCAGATGCCGTGCCGGCGCTCCGTGGCATCCGTCGTTCCGTCCGGTGCGTCGAGTCTGGGCTCCGAAGCTGTGCCGGCGTCCGGGACGACGGGCCGGTCGCGGTGCCGACGGCCGTGTGCAGGACAGAAGCACGGATGTCGAGGCGGAACCCGGTTCCGGTCCTGCAGACGTGCCCCCGTCCTGCAGGTAGACGCCGGAGCGGCCGAATTCAGACGTTGAGGTCGGCCCGAGGCTCCATCACGATGCCCTGCGCTTCGAAGACGCGGCGGCGCTCTTCGATGCGGCGGTGCAGTTCGACCTGTGCGTCGTCGACGAGCTGGGGGTCGAGGTCGACGGTCGCGGGATGCGGGTCGCCGTGGTTCGCCTCGATGTAGGCGTCGAGCTCGGGGCCAGAGGTCCAGGACGTGATCAGCGCGTATCGCGGGGTGGTGCCGCGGTGCCAGACCGCGTGCCAGAAGCGCTGGGTGTCGACGATGATGCGCGACCCCTCACGCAGCGGCAGGCGGATCTCGGTCGCCGGATCGAAGCGGTCGGAGCGCAGGAGCAGCAGCGAGTCGGTGTCGTCCGAGAGGTTGTAGTAGCCGCGCACGACCCAGCCGGTGCCGTCTTCGTTGAGGCGGTTGTTGTCGTCCTGGTGCAGGTTGTAGACGGCATCCGCGTAGTCGTTGGGCTGCAGCTCGATGACTCGGCAGCGGCCGACTCCAGCGCCCGGCTCGAGCGCACGTCGCTGCAGGATCGGAGCGATCGCCACCTGCGACTCGACCCACACTCCGTCTTTGTCGGTGCGGGGCGGGGTCTGGTTCCAGAAGCCGTTGCACTCGATCTCGCCGGCGTAGCTGGCGAGCGGGGCGAAGCGGGTGACGCCCGACGAGCGCCAGCCGATGTACTCGAGGTCGAGCCACTCGGCGGGGTCGGATGCCTGGTCGTGGTCGTCGAGCACGACATAGCCGGTCTCTGCCAGCGCCTCCGACGTGATGAAGCCCATGTGCGTCCCCTCCGTGCCTCGACTCCGCGGCTCATCCGTGACGGATGCCTTAGGCCATCCTAACCAGCGGGCGCGACGGCCGACGGGGGCACCGCCGGAGAAAAGGGCCCCGCCGAGACTCGTCCGACTCGCTCGATTCGCGCCGTGGCGCGGGTTGTCGTAAGCTAGTCCGCGGTGACGTGTCCGAGCGGCCGAAGGTGCAACTCTCGAAAAGTTGTGTAGGGTAACCCCCTACCGTGGGTTCAAATCCCACCGTCACCGCCACCACGAAGGCCCCGCATCCCCTGGAAACACTGGGATGCGGGGCCTTCGTCATGCCTGGAGTCTCGGTTTCGGTAACGCAGCGGTAACGGACTTATGCGAACGCCTAGGGCTCATCCCCGGCGGTTCAGGCCGCGAGTGCCGCCTCGAGAGTGGTCGTTGCCATGCCGAGAGCTTCGCCCACGAAGGCATTCGTGAGGTGACCCGCGTGGGTGCTGAGCCCCTTGGCGAGTGCCGCATCGGCCCGCACCGCCTCGTGCCAACCTCGGTCGGCCAGAGCGACTGCATACGGCAGGGTGGCATTCGTGAGCGAGATCGTCGACGTGCGCGGAACCGCTCCGGGCATGTTCGCCACGCAGTAGTAGATGGCGTCATGTACCGGGAAGGTGGGGTTATCGTGAGTCGTCGGACGTGACCCTTCGAAGCAACCGCCCTGATCGATGGCGATGTCGACGAGGACCGATCCGGGCCGCATGCGCGCGACCATGGCGTCGGTGACCAGCTTGGGGGCGGCTGCGCCCGGGATGAGAACCGACCCGATGACGAGATCGGCATCCGCGAGGTTCTCTGCGATCGTGTAGGGATTGGAGCGAAGAGTCGTGACTCGACCATCAAAACGCGCTTCGAGGGCACGGAGCCGGGAGAGGTTCACGTCGAGAATCGTGACCTCAGCCCCGAGCCCGACCGCCATCGCCGCGGCGTGCTCGCCGGCGACGCCACCGCCGATAACGACGACCTTGCCCTTGGGGGTGCCGGGCACTCCACCCAGAAGAAGACCTCGACCGCCTTGGGTGCGCATCAGCTGGTTCGCGCCGACCTGGGCAGACAAGCGCCCTGCGACCTCTGACATGGGAGAGAGGAGGGGCAGGCTGCGATCAGGCAGCTGCACCGTCTCGTAGGCGATCGCCGTCGTCCTGCTGTTCAGCAGAGCCTGTGTCAGGGGTGCGTCCGCTGCGAGATGCAGATAGGTGAAGAGGATCTGCCCGTCCCGCATCAGGGGGTACTCGCTGCCGATCGGCTCCTTGACCTTGAGAATCATGTCGGCAGCGGCCCAGACGGCCGAGGGGTCAGCGGCGAGCGTCGCCCCCGCCTGCTCGTACTCGTCGTCGGAGAAGGCGCTTCCCAATCCTGCGCCGGATTGCACGATGACGAAGTGGCCGTGGTCGACGAATTCGGCGACCCCCGCTGGTGTCACCGCGATCCGATTCTCGTTGTTCTTGATTTCCGTGGGGACACCGACGATCATCTCGTCCTGCTTTCTTGGTGTTGTTCGTGGTCTGACGATGCGCAGGCGCAGCGCTGCACCCGGAGGTCGACTCTGCGGCAGGTCTGCCACCGAGCTGTGGGCGCACGGCACCGCATCGAGCGCAGTGTCGTCTCCCGAGATCATGCGCGGCGCATCCCCCGGGCAGAGGTGCGCGCGGCACGGTGATGTCGAGAGGGATGTGCTTCACGCACACGTGTTGCGTCGCGCTAAGCGGTGAGGTGGATGTGGCCACGCACTGCTTCGCGTCGACGCGTCGAAGCAAGCGACCGAGTGATCGGTACGCGTTGCACCGCAGGCAGTGAAACCATGTGCGTCATGCACATGACGGCGATTCCCGAGCAAATATAGTCTCGCTGCACGCTCTAGAGATTCATTCACGTCACAAGACACAGCTGAAAGGCAGGGCACATGAACGATGAGGTTCTGATCGAGGATCCGAAACGCTACGTCGAAGAGTTCGTCGCCGAGCACGGGATCAAGGTGATCAAGATCGGTGCGCCCGACATCGACGGTCTGTGGCGAGGGAAGCGCTTGTCGGCGCAGTACTTCGTGGAGTCAGCGTTCCAGGCAGGCACGAATATCTGCAACATTCTCTTCGGATGGGATATCCAGGACGCGAGTATCCCGAACCTGACGTTCACCGGCTGGCACAGCGGATATCCCGACGTGAACCTCCGCCCGGATCTCACGACGCTCCGTACGGTTCCCGGGGAGCCGGGAGTGGCGTCGGTGATCTGTGACATCTACCAGCCCGATGGAACGCCGCTGGCATTGTCTCCACGAGGCGTGCTCCGGCGGGTGCTCGACCGGGCCAAGTCACTCGGCTATGAACCGGTGTGCGCCTACGAGTTCGAGTTCTATCTCTTCGAGGGAACGCCGCGGGAGCTTGCGCGTCGTGGCTGGCGCGATCTCGAGCCGATCTCGAGCGGGAACCACACCTACAACATGTATCGCGATTCCGGCACTGAGTATGTGATCGGACTCATTCGCGATCGCCTGGCGGAGCAGGGCGTCTTCATCGAGGCGAGCAACAGCGAACATGGCGCAGGACAGTTCGAGGTGAACATCCACTACGGCGATACGTTGCGGGCCGCGGACAGTGCGCTGATCCTGAAGCATACGGTCAAAGAGATCGCGGCAGCTCACGGACTGACTGCGTCGTTCATGGCGAAGATTCGGCCGGATCAGGCCGGCTCATCGGGACATGTGCATCAGAGCCTCGTCAGTGTCGAGGATGGTGATGCACTCTTCGCCAATCCGGAGAACCCCATCGAGCTGAGCGAGATCGGTCAGGCGTATCTCGCCGGACTTGTAGCCGGCGCCAGAGACTTCACGGCGCTTTACCTTCCGACGATCAACTCGTACAAGCGCGTTGAGGGCGGTCAGTGGGCCGGCTCGAGCGCCACGTGGGGTCTCGACAACCGGACGGTCGCCATTCGCAGCATCCCGTCTGCCGGACCGGCGGCGCGTGTGGAGAACAGGGTCCCGGGTGCCGACGCCAATCCGTATCTGGTTCTCGCGGCGAACGTCGCTGCCGGGCTCAGCGGGATCGAACGGA
Organism: Microbacterium sp. AC035; assembly: GCF_979258485.1. Classification (NCBI taxonomy): domain Bacteria; kingdom Bacillati; phylum Actinomycetota; class Actinomycetes; order Micrococcales; family Microbacteriaceae; genus Microbacterium; species Microbacterium sp. AC035. The sequence goes on along the minus strand of NZ_OZ409858.1, from coordinate 2,188,594 downwards.
AGTTGACTCCGCCTCCGGCCGTCACCGGCAATGCGTACGAGCAGGACGACGACGCGTCGCCGCGACTGCCGCATTCTCTGGAAGCCGCCACGGAGGTCTTCGCTGAGAGCGCGCTCGCGAAGGAGTACTTCGGGGAGGACTTCGTGCAGCACTTCGCCGAAACGCGCAGGTGGGAAGTACGACAGTTCCAGAAGACCGTCACCGAGTGGGAGACGGCGCGCTACCTCGAGCACATCTAGATCCATCCCACACCACCGTTCTCGAAAGAAAGCAGAAAAGTAGAATCATGGGAAACCGACTTGAAGGACGTTTCGCCGCAGTCACCGGCGCCGCCAGCGGTAATGGACGTGCGATCGCGGAGAAGCTCTTGGCGGACGGCGCGAAGCTCGCCGCCATCGACCTCAACCTGGACGCGCTCGAAAAGGTGTTCGGGGGCAGGGACGACGTCATCAACATCCAGGCGAACGTCGCCGATGAGGTCAGCGTGAGGGCAGGGTTCGCGAAGATCGGTGAGGAGTTCGGTCGTCTGGACGTCCTCGTCAACAACGCCGGTATCGTAAAGTTCGGCACGTTCGAAGATCTCTCGGTCGCGGAATGGGATCAGGTCTTCGCCGTCAACTCGACTGGCCCGTTCATCGTCTCCCGCGAGGCGTACCCGCTGCTGAAGGCGGGCGACGGGGATCACACCCGTGCGATCGTGAACATCACGTCCGTCGAGGCGCATATCGTGATCTCTTCGAGCGGACATCCTCAGATCCACTACAACGCGTCCAAGGGTGCCCTGCTTCAGCTGACGCGTGCTCTTGCTGTCGAGGCTGCCTCATCGGGAATCCGCGTGAACGCGGTCGCTCCCGGATTCATCGAGACGCCGTTCACCGCCGAGACTCTGGGGAACGAAGAGGTGCGCAACTGGCTTCTCGAGCGCACTCCGATGGGACGTATCGGCAAGCCGGAGGATGTGGCAAACGGTGTAGCCTTCCTCGCCTCGGATGACGCGAGCTGGGTAACGGGAACGACGCTGTTTGTCGACGGTGGTTGGACGATCTACTGATGTCTCGTCCTCTCATCGCCGTCACCGCAGACCGGAGTTCTCAGCCGTCGGCCTTCGGCCCGCGGGACTCGACCCTGCAGGTGCTCAACTACTCCGAGGCGATCGTCTCGGCCGGTGGGCGGCCTGCACTCCTTCCCGCGACCGAGGTCATTCCTGAGGACCTTCTCGACGGCTTCGACGGTCTCATGCTCACGGGAGGGGGAGACCTGTCGCCTGAGATGTACGGGCAGGAGGCGGCTGACGCCGCTTACGGCATCAGCCCGATCCGAGATCGTTTCGAAACCGCGCTCGTGCGCGAAGCGCAGGAGCGCGGAATCCCGATCCTGGCCATCTGCCGTGGCCTTCAGCTGGTCAACGTCTTGCGCGGGGGCACGCTCGTTCAGCACCTCGACGGGCACTGGCAGTCGCGCGCCTCCGATGAGGCGGATCACGACGTGGAGATCGAGCAGGGGTCACGATTGGCCCAGATTGTGGGCGGCACATCAATGGGCGTCAACAGCTACCATCACCAGGCCATCGACCGCCTGGGTGCAGGCCTCGTCGTGACAGCCCGCGCCGGTGAGGTGGTCGAAGCCGTCGAGGATCCGACGGCCGACCTCGTCGCGGTGCAGTGGCATCCAGAACATCTGTTCCGCACATCGATCAACAATCACGCGCTCTTCGACGACCTGGTTCGCCGCGCCAGCGTGTGCAGGGAAAGGAAACCGGCTCATGTCTGACAACGAAACCCTCGCCGAGTTCGACTTCCACGGGAAGGCTCTCGACACCATCTTCGACGAATACGCGAAGATGCACGAGGCGAAGCCGGTGGGACACAGCTCCAAGTACGGCGGCTTCTGGTACATCTCCAAGAGCGATGACATCTTCGACGCCGAGCAGGATCCGGAGACGTGGTCGGTTGGCCCGTCGATGCTCCTCCCCTCGTTCGGCACCGACATGCCGCTCATCCCGATCGATATCGATCCTCCCACCCATGGGGGGTTCCGAAAGCTGCTGCTTCCGATGTTCACCCCGATGGCGATCGCGAAGCTGGAGCCGGGGATGCATGCCACCGCGGTCGAGCTCTCGAACCAGGTGAATGCAGCGTTCCAGTCAGACGGTGTGGTCGATGTCTCCTCGGCGTTCGCGCGACCGTACCCGACGATCATCTTCAGTCGGCTCGCGGGGTATCCGGAAGCGGATTGGCCGCTCTTCGATCAGTGGGTCGACGACATCATCTACGAGCGCACGGTGTCTCCGGAGACAGCGGCCGCGGCGTCGAACGACCTGATCGCCTACGTGCAGCGACTTATCGATGACGGCCGTTCGGGAACCGAGTTGCAGGGCATCAGCGGAGAACTGCTTCGGGCGACCATCGACGGTCGCCCTCTCACCGATGACGAGCTCACCTCCTACGGCTACCTGCTCTTCCTCGCGGGGCTGGATACCACGGCGTGGGCGATCCGTTCGTCGCTGTGGTATCTCGCGGGGAACAAGGAAGCACAGGCGCTGTTGCGTCGGGAGCCGGAGCGCATACCCGATGCGACAGAGGAGTTCCTCCGCACCCTGTCTCCGGTTCAGGCTATGGCGCGGACTGCCTTGCGCGACACGACCGTTCGCGGGCAGGAGATCAAGGCGGGCGAGCGGGCGATCCTCGTCTTCGGAGCGGGCAACCGCGACCCGGAGACCTATGAGAACCCGAACGAGATCGACATCACGCGGGAGAACAATCGCCATCTGGCGTTCGGTGGGGGCATCCACCGTTGTCTGGGTTCCAATCTCGGGCGCAAGGAAGTGAACATCTCGATGCAGCATTTCCTCGCGACGATTCCGGAGTTCGAACTCGCTGAAGATGCACCCTGGCATGGCGTCGGTCCCCTTCGCCTGCGACTGACCGGAGGTGAGTGATGACTGAGGTATGGGTCGATCCAGCGCGCTGTCAGGGGCATGCCCGGTGTTACATGTTGGCACCGGAGACGTTCTACATCGATGACGAAGGATACGGGCACGTGATTGAGGGGCGCGAAGGCTCCTACGAAGAGGAGAACGTCCGTAAAGCCATCCGCAACTGCCCTGAGCGCGCTATCAAGCTAGTGGAGTCGGGAGCATCGTGACGGGGCCTCTCGTGGTCGTCGGGGCTTCGGTCGCGACGACCGCCTTCATCGAACGGCTCCGTGAGCTTTCCTGGACTGATCCGGTGAGGGTGATCGACAGCGACCCGGATGCTCCTTACGACCGACCACCGCTGTCGAAGCACTACTTGATCGACGGCGAGGTTGAGGACATCGCCGTCGACTGGACCGATCTTGACGTGGAGCTCACCCGAGGGCGGGCGACCGGCGTCGATGCCGTCGGAGCGACCGTCACGGTCGAGCATCCGGACGGCACCGAGGAGGTCGTACCCTTCGGTCGACTCGTCCTCGCCACAGGGGCTCTACCGGTGCGTCTGCCGATCGAGCCGGAGGAGACGACTGTGCTGCGCAGCGCCGCTGACGCCAGGAGCCTCCGAGCGAGGACGTCGGCAGGGGAGTCGGTGGTGGTCATCGGGGCAGGTGCGATCGGCGTCGAGCTCGCGTCGTCCCTGGCCGCGCGCGGCTCTCGCGTGTCGCTGCTCGATCGCGCATCCGGTCCACTCGAGCGACTGCTCGCCGGCCACTTGAAAGAGGAAACCTCAAGGTGGCTCAGCGAGGCGGGGATTGACTGTCACTGGGAGGCCGACATCTCGCGCATCAGCGCCGTAGAAGGTGGATGGGTGGTCGAGCTTGCAGACGGCGCCGAGCTCTGCGGAGACGTTCTGATCAGCGCAGTCGGTGCGAGGCCGGCAGTCGAATGGTTGCGGGAGAGTGGGCTCCTCACCGGAGGGGCGCTGGTCGTCGACGATGAAGGGCGCGTCATCGCGGATGGCACCGCCCTCCCGAACGTCTTCGGGATCGGCGACGCGATCAGTTTCCGAGGGCTCGACGGTGCGCTGTGCCGCACCGAGAGCTGGGCGGAAGCACGACAACACGGCACACGACTCGCAGAGAACATCAGCGGGAGCGAACCTCAAGCTGCGCCCTTGCCATACTTCTGGACCGAGATCGCCGGGCGGAAACTTCAGGTGGTCGGAACCCTCCGCATGGGTGCGGTCACGTCGCTCGAGATGGAGAACCCCGACCGCCGCGCGGCGCTCTATCGTGTGGGGGACGAGGGGGCGGAGCCAGCCTGGATCGGGGTGAACGCCCAACCTCGGATCGCGAAGCTCCTCATGGGCGTGTAGATCGAAGCGGAGGGAAGAAACGGGGCATGTGCATCACGCACATGCCCCCGTTTCTTTGGGTACTTCCTGCACGCCGCTCGCGGGCCCGCGTCGGGGAGGGTTGATCTGTGATGGTGCGGAGGACTACCGCTCCCCGGTGAGAAGAGGATCGATGACGAACCTGGCTATTCCCGTATGGAATCCTGCAACCGAACTGCAGTTCGATTCCGTTCGTTCATTCAGCCGCGATGAAGTCGATGATGCGATCGCGCGGGCAGTCGAAGCGCAGAAGGCGTGGGCGCGTCTGCCTATCTCCGGCCGGCAGCAGTTCCTCTACGACCTCGCGGACTCCATCTCCGCGCATCGCGATGAGCTCGCCTCGTTGGAGTCGCGCGACGTCGGCAAGCCCCTCAGAGCTGCGCTCGCCGAAGCAGACAGCGTGGCCGCGGTCTTCCGCTACTACGCAGGCGTGATCGACAAACTCACGGGAGAGACGATCCCCGTCGACGGGGGCGTCGCCATGACCTTCCGTGAGGCAGTCGGCGTCGTCGGTGTGATCACCCCTTGGAACTTCCCGCTTCCGATCGCGAGCTGGAGCATCGCGCCGGCGCTCGCCGCTGGCAACGCCGTCATCGTCAAGCCCGCCAGCATGACGCCGATGTCGACCAGAAGGCTCGGAGAGCTCGCGGCAGAGGTCTCGCCGATCCCGGACCTGCTCCAGGTGGTCACCGGCAGCGGCGCCGAGGTCGGAGGGACGTTGATCGATGACCCCCGCGTCGGCAAGATCAGCTTCACGGGATCGACAGAGGTGGGACGTTCGATACTACGATCCAGTGCCGACACCATGAAGCGGGTGACGCTCGAGCTGGGGGGCAAGTCTGCCAACGTCGTCTTCGCGGACGCCGATATCGACCAGGCAGCCGCCGCCGCTCCCTGGGCAGTCTTCGACAACACCGGTCAGGATTGCTGCGCCCGAAGCAGGATCCTGGTGCAGAGGCCGGCCCTCGAGCGCTTCATGGAGGGCTTCGTAGAAGCAACCCGGGCGCTCCGCATCGGAGACCCATCCGACCTTTCCACGGATCTCGGGCCGCTGGTCTCGGCCGAGCATCGGCAGACCGTCTCATCTTTCGTCGATGATCGGCTGGATCTCGTCTACCGCGGTGAGACGCCGACTGGACCCGGTTACTGGATGGCACCTCATATCGCCATCGACGAAAATGCAACCACCCGAGCGGCTTCAGAAGAGATCTTCGGCCCGGTCGCGGTCGTCATCCCCTTCGACACGGAGGAGGATGCGATCCGTCTGGCGAACAACACGATCTACGGGCTGAGCGGCTCGGTCTGGACGCAGGATGTTGGACGTGCGTTCCGCGTCGCTCGTGGCATCGAGAGTGGCACGATCTCGGTCAACTCGAACTCCTCGATCCGCGTGCAGGTGCCGTTCGGTGGGTTCAAGCAGTCCGGTATCGGTCGCGAACTGGGAATGGAGGGCGTCAGGGGATTCACAGAGCCCAAGTCGGTCTTCATCTCGACGGGATCATGACGATCGATCTGGGCATCGACGAGGGGGGACGCACGATGACCGATAGCGAGACGGCTGAGCTGAGCATCCTGTTCGGAAGCCAGACGGGCAATGCCGAGTACCTCGCCTACCAGATCCATGCGAAGTCCGTGAAGAATGGCCTGGATGCAGGTTACGCATCTCTGAATGACTGGCTTGCCGACAGGGCGAGCGGAGTCAAGAGACTGCTCGTTGTGACCTCCACTCACGACAACGGCCACATGCCGGACAACGCCGCGGAGTTCTGGTCCTGGTTGCAGACGCTCGAGGGCGGCGCGCTGGACGGCTTGCCCTATGCGGTGCTGTCGATCGGTGATTCGATGTACGAGGACTTCTGCAAGGCGGGCCATGACATCGATCAGCGTCTGGAAGAACTCGGTGCCGTTCGCATCGTGGAGAGCATCGACTGTGACATCGACTTCGAGTTCAGCGCGGAGCGATGGGCGACACCGGCTGTACAGTCGCTCATCGACGCAACCGCATGGGATGGGTCGCTGCCGACGGAGTTGCCGCACGAGGCTGACGAAAAGCAGAGCCAGAGTGCGATCGGCGATCAGGCGTGCACAGCACGTATCACTGCATCGCGCGTGCTCTCGGCGCCGGGATCGACGAAGCGCGTCACCCATTACGAGCTGAGTTTCGATGCTGGCGGCTTCGACTACGCGCCGGGCGACTCCCTTTCCGTATTCGTCCAGAACAGCGATGCGCTTGTCGACCGGTGGATCGGACACTTCGGGGACCAGGAGCTCGCCGGAGGCTCCTTGAGGCAGGTACTCACTCACGAAGTCGAACTGCGACTTCCGCATCCCGGTCTCGTGGTCGGGCTGGCACGCCGGTGCCCGGAGAGTTCCCAGGCGGCAGCGATCGTGGCGCTCCTTCAATCGGGCGATCGGGAGGCGCTCGATGCATGGCTCTGGGGGCGAGACGTTCTGGATGTGGTGATCGACCTCGGGTGCGCGGACCTGTCCGTTGTGGAGATCATGCAGGAACTCCGCCCCCTGCAGCATCGGGACTACTCGATCTCATCGAGTCCGCTCCGAGATGACGGGCAGGTGCATCTCACGGTCGCCGGTGTGGAGTACGAGAGCCCGTACGGCCGCCACGCGGGTGCTGCGACGGACTATCTTCGAGCCCGGGCGGAAGACGGGCGAGAGTTCGAGGTGAGGCGCGTCCCGGCTCACGAATTCCGCCTCCCCGCCGATGACGTCCCCGTGATCATGATCGGTCCGGGTGTGGGCGTCGCGCCGTTCCGCGCGTTCCTCCGTGAACGAGACGCGCGGGGGGCTGCCGGCGACAATTGGTTGTTCTTCGGAGATCAGCACCGCGCGTTCGACTGGTTGTATGAGGATGAGTTCGGTGATCTGCAGCTGCGGGGCATCCTCAGCCGCGTCGATCTCGCCTTCTCGCGCGACCAGGCCGCCAAACGCTACGTTCAGCACGCGATGCGCGAGAACGCGCGGGAGCTTCGCAAGTGGGTGGACGCGGGGGCGTACATCTTCGTCTGTGGTGACAAGGCCCGGATGGCTGCCGATGTCGATCGAGCGCTCGCGGAGATCCTGGGGGCCGGAGACGCGGTGGCGGGGGACACGTTGGTCGCCGAGCTCAAGCGTGCCGAGCGGTACGTCAAGGACGTCTACTGAGCGTCTGAAGGTGCCGCTTGCGAGCGAAGGGGTGGCGGTCCTGTCCAGACCGCCACCCCTTCGGTGTTCAGGCAGGACGCTCCGACGTGGAGAGTGCGAGCCAAGTCTGGACCACGGTGTCCGGGTTCAGCGACACCGACTGGATTCCCTGACGGACCAGCCACTCGGCGAACTCCGGATGATCACTCGGGCCCTGCCCGCAGATTCCGATGTACTTGTCGTTGCGTGCGCACGCGTCGATCGCCAGCGACAGGAGCTTCAACACGGCTGGATTTCGCTCGTCGAAGAGGTCCGCGACGATCGCACTGTCGCGGTCCAGCCCGAGGGTGAGCTGGGTCATGTCATTCGAGCCGATCGAGAACCCATCGAAGTACGCGAGGAACTCGTCCGCGAGCAACGCATTCGCGGGGAGCTCGCACATCATCATGATCTTGAGCCCGTTCTCTCCTCGACGAAGTCCGTGCTCGCCGAGAAGCTCCGTCACCGCGGACGCTTCCTCCACTGTGCGCACGAACGGCACCATCACCGCGACGTTTTCCAGCCCCATCTCATCCCGGACGAACCGGATGGCTTCGCACTCCATCTCGAAGCACCCGCGGAAGCCTTCGGATATGTACCGAGACGCACCGCGGTAGCCGAGCATCGGGTTCTCTTCGCGGGGCTCATACCGTTCGCCGCCGAGGAGGTTCGCGTACTCGTTCGACTTGAAATCCGAGAGGCGGACGATCACCGGCGCGGGAGCGAAGGCGGCCGCGATCGTCGACACGCCTTCAGCGACGCGCTGCACGAAGTATTGACGCGGACCGGCATACGCGGATGTGCGCTGCTCGATCTCCTCGCGAAGCGTATGCGGAAGTGATGACAGCTCGAGGAGCGCCTTCGGATGGATGCCGATCTGCCGATTGATGATGAACTCGAGCCTTGCGAGGCCGACACCGTGGTGAGGGAGTCGGGAGAAGGCGAATGCCTGGTCCGGTGTGCCGACGTTCATCATGATTCGCACGGGCGGGTCGGGCATCTCATCGAGGTGAGTCGTCTCCTCGACGAAATCGAGGAGACCGGCGTAGATTCGGCCGACGTCGCCCTCTGCGCAGCTGACCGTGACATCGATGCCGTCCGTGAGGATGTCAGTCGCGTCTCTCACGCCGACGACAGCAGGGATACCGAGTTCTCGTGCGATGATGGCGGCGTGGCAGGTGCGCCCTCCGCGATTCGTCACGATCGCGGAGGCACGCTTCATGATCGGCTCCCAGTCGGGGTCCGTCATATCTGCGACGAGGACGTCCCCCGTGCGGAACTGGTCCATGTCTGCGATGTCGTTCAACACCTTCACGGGTCCTGACCCGATCCGCTGACCGATCGCCCTTCCTTCCGCGACGACAGAGCCCGCCGTTATCAACCGGAATCGAGAGATCGTGTTCTGCGTGGCTCGGGAGACAACAGTTTCAGGGCGCGCTTGCAGGATGTAGAGCTCGCCATCCACGCCATCCTTGGCCCACTCGATGTCCATCGGCCTGTCATAGTGCTGTTCGATCGTCAACGCCTGGCGGCCAAGTTCTTCGACTTCAGCATCGGTGAGCGAGAACCGCCTTCTGTCGGAATCGCGGACGTCTGTGAAGACCGTGCTGGCGCCAGGCTCGCGACTGTCGGTGTATCGCATCGCGATCGCCTTGTCGCCCACAGTCCGCTTCAGGATCGCGGGTCTCCCGGCGCGGAGCCCCGGCTTGGAGACGTAGAACTCATCGGGGTTGACCGCGCCCTGCACGACGGCCTCGCCGAGTCCGTAGGCGCTGGTGATGAAGACCGCCTGATCGAAACCCGACTCGGTGTCGACGGTAAACATGACCCCTGAGGATCCGACATCGGAACGAACCATTCGTTGCACTCCCACGGAGAGCGCAACCTCCTCCTGGTCGAAGCCCTGGTGCACCCGGTAGGCAATCGCGCGATCGTTGTAGAGGGAGGCGAACACCGATCGCACTGCGATCAGGATGTTCTCGATCCCTCCGACGTTCAGGAAGGTCTCCTGTTGCCCGGCGAATGAGGCGTCAGGAAGGTCTTCCGCGGTCGCGCTGGAACGGACAGCCCACGTGACCGAGTCCGGCTCCGGATCCGACTCCACGAGCCGCTGGTATGAGTCGCGGATCTCGCTCTCGAGTGACTGCGGCAGCGGATGCTCCATGATGAGGCGCCGGATCTCTGCACCGATACGGGTGAGCTCGCGGATGTTCTCGATGTCCACTCCGGCGAGCATGCCGTCGATGGTGCCGGCGAGAGAGTCGTGCGCCAAGAAGTCCCGGTAGGCCGATGCTGTCGTCGCGAAGCCACGCGGCACCCGTACGCCGAGTGCGCTCAAATGGGACACCATCTCGCCCAATGAGGCGTTCTTGCCTCCGACCTGAGGCAGATCGGCCATACCCAGTTGCTCGAACCAGAGGATGTTGGTCATGGTGGTCTCCTTCGACGGGGTCACTTGCGCAGATTCAGGGTTTGCATCACGACAGCGGACATCTCTTCCACGCTTTTCGTGGCGGAGTTGAGGAAGGGGATGCCCGTGCTGCGATAGAGGTTCTCCGCACGCCGCAGCTCAGCGGTGCACTGGGGCAGGCTGGCATAGTGCGAATTGGGTCGTCGCTCGTGCCGGATCTGGCTCAGACGTAGAGGAGTCGTGGTCAGCCCGAAACAGCGATCGGCGTACGGAGCTATGCGGCCAGGCAGGTCCTCGTGAGGGAGGTCGTCGTCTGTCAGCGGGTAGTTGGCGACGCGAAGGCCGTACTGCAGCGCGAGGTACATCGACGTGGGGGTCTTGCCGCATCTGCTCGGCGCGATGATGATCACCTCGGCGTGCTCGAGAGCCCGGTAGCTCTGTCCGTCGTCGTGCTCGATGGTGTACTCGATCGCCTTCATGCGGCGGAAGTACCGTTCGGCATCGGCGAGTGAGTGGTAGCGTCCGAAGCCCTCTGATGAGGTTGCGTCGAGGGCGGCCTCGAGATCAGTGAGATGACCTCGCAACAGGTCGATCCGCACCGCGGGCACGTCGGCGAAGGCGCGGCTGATCTCGGCATCCTTCACGGTGAAGAAGACGATCGGTGGTTCCTGTTCTGCCGCGACGCGACGGATCGTCTCGACGACTTGGTGCGCTTCCTTCACGCTCTGGACGAACGACATCGTTCGGCGCACGAAGTCGAAGTCGGGGAAGTTCGCCAGCAACGCGTCTCCGAGGGTCTCCGCCGTGATGCCAGTGCTGTCGGATACGAAGAACACCATGCGTGGTCGGGAAGGAGTCGTCATCGGCTATCACCTCGCCACCACCCTCGTGGAAGCGAATGTTTCGGATGTGTGCGCGGCGCACTGCGTTCCTCACCTGCTTGTGCATCGGCTCCACAGGTGGAGGGCGCCGCGTGGCGAGACTCGGTCGACGTGGCGCTCGTGCGACGGCGACCCTGCCGGGTTCAGGTCCGCGGGTGCGGAGCCTGCCACGGCACATGGTCTTGAATGTGCCCGCGTAGTTGGACGGCCAGCTCCTCTAGTTGCGGGGCAGCGTAGTGATTCCTGTCCCAGGAGGCGTAAAGCGAGATCTGCAGCGGCTGACCTGCCGCATGCGCGGGGGCGGACTGGAGGCCGAAACGAGCCGGTTCCGTCACGAGAGCCCAACCATGCCCGGCTGCCGCGAGCGCTTGGGCGACGGTGCCGGTCGCGGCATCTCGCATGAGCCACGAACGTGATGGTGTCGACAGGCGTTCGCGCACTGCGGGCTGCACGCCGGTGCGGGGAACGATGAGCCATTGATCGTGGAGGGAGTCGAGATCCACTGGATTCGCATCGCCCCAACTGCCGGGCCGCTGAACAGTGATCGGAATGTCAGCGACGCAGAGCGAGGCTCGATCGTTCGGGGGTCGCATCGAGCTCACGCCGAGGTCGGCGTCACGTTCGATCGCATGGTTGATATCGGGGGCTTCGGTGAGTCGCAGGTCGACCACCGGTGGGTTGAGGTCGGCCATGTACGGGGCGATCACCAGGTCTGCCGTGGTGGGTGGGCACGCGATCACGAATGAGGATTGACCGTGCTTCGAGCGCATGAGGGCTTCGCCTCGTCGGAGCGCCTCGAGGACGCTCGTGCTGATGCTGAAGAGGGTCGCACCGGACGCGGTGAGCGCCATTCCCGTGTGCATCCGCCGAAAGAGGGCGGCTCCGAGGGAGTGCTCGAGTTGAGCGATCTTCTTCGACACAGCGGGCTGTGTGATGTGCAGGGAATTCGCTGCTGCAGTCACCGAGCCGAGCCGCGCGACCGCGACGAAGTAGGTGAGGCTTTGACTATCCATTCCCGCAGGTTATCGCCAACCGTCCTATTATTCATTGGACGTAATGGCCTGCTCTCCCCGAGACTCATCAACATCGCACCGACACGCGTGCGCATTCGAAGGGGAACGGTTATGCAAGGACGCTCGACCAGCCGCGAACGAACATCGGTCATCGGCGCGTTCATCGGCAACTCGCTCGAGTGGTTCGACTTCTTCGTGTTCGGCACGGCCAGTGCGCTCGTTTTCGGCCGCGTGTTCTTCCCTGAGATAGATGCGGGCGCCGCGCTGCTGGCTTCCTTCGCCACGCTGTGGGTCGGTTTTCTCACTCGGCCGCTGGGGGCGTTGATCTTCGGACACTTCGGCGACCGAGTCGGTCGCAAGAATGTGCTTCTCGTGACCCTGCTGCTCATGGGCACGGCGACGGCGTTGATCGGAGTGCTCCCGGGATACGCGCAGATCGGAATCCTTGCGCCGATTCTGCTGGTCGTCCTGCGCGCAGCACAGGGGCTGGCCGTCGGAGGCGAATGGGGTGGCGCTGTCCTCATCGCCACCGAGAACGCAGCTCCGGATCGCAAGACGATCGCGGCCGCATGGGTGCAGCAGGGGAGTCCCGTCGGGTCCCTGCTGGCCACCGGATCGTTCGCGCTCGTGGGGATGCTGCCCGATGAGCAGTTCTTCGAGTGGGGGTGGCGGATCCCTTTCCTCGCCTCGACGATCCTAGTCGTCGTCGGCATCGTTCTGCGGCTCCGGCTTCAAGAGTCAGAGGAGTTCGTCACGGCGAAGGCCGAAGGAAACGTCGAGAAGGCTCCGGCGCTTGCCGTGCTTCGTCGTGCCCCTCTCGTGCTCGTGCTGGGAATCGCGGCATCGGTCATCGCGATTGCAATGGCCTACTTCACCAACACGTTCCTACTGGCCTGGGCGACCGGCCCCCTGGGTATCGAGCGTCAGGTCATACTGAACGTTCTCGTCGGCGCCACGGTCGTGCAGTTCATCGCACAGTGGCTCGCGGGCCATGCGGCACAGAGGTTCGGTCGACTGCGGGTGATCTTGATCGGGCTCGGGCTGTCACTGGTCTTCGCGGTGCCGTTCTTCGCGGCCATCGACAGCGCGAACGTCGTACTCATCGCTGTGATGCTGTACGTCTCGTTCGCCGGCGTCACCATCTACTTCGCCGTGTACGCGAGCTTCCTCGCCTACGCGTTCCCGCCGGAGCTGCGGTACTCCGGAGTCTCACTCGCCTATCAACTGTGCTCGTCGGTGATCGGGGGATCGACGCCGCTGGTCGCCCAGTGGATCCTGAACGCCTCCGGCAACAACCCGTGGGCTGTGATGGCCTACTACGTCGCGCTGCTGCTGGCGACGACAGGTGGCGTCATCGGTCTCTACCGCGTCGGTTACCGGCGCCAGGCTTCGCTCGTCGCGGAGGCGGCACACGAAGGGGTGTCCGGCAAGTGACACGAGAGCATCTCGAGGTCTCGGGCGGGCCCTCCTACGCGCGCGGTAGCAGTCGCGGGCTCGCGCTGAGCACACGGCTGGGTGACGTCGTGGGGGGATACCTGTCGCTGTTCGCGATCGGGGGGCTCGACACCGACCGTGTGCGTGAACTGGCTTCGCGGATCGAAAAGAACACGGCGCAGTGGGACTCCCGGTACGTCGACGAGATGCACGGTATCGCGGCGGGAGCAGGCATCCCAGCATGGCAGGTGATCGCGTTGAACGGTCGGACCGAGATCATCTCCCAGTCCACCGCCATGTCGCCGGCCGAGTGCTCCGTGCTGGTCCGTGAGCGGGGCGCTCGGGGTCCCGTCGGGATTCAAACGTGGGATTGGCAGGACGAGTTCTCCTCGTTCTGGCATACCCAGACGGTTCATGGCAGTGCCCGGAGTTTCGTGGGGCTGACCGAGCATGGAATCCTCGCCAAGATCGGTGTGAACGATGCCGGGCTGGGTGTGTTCCTGAACATCCTCTCGAGCGCGAGTGACGAGGTGAGCGGGGTGCCGGTTCACCTTCTGCTCGCAGCGATCCTGGAAACCGCGGCGACTGTCTCAGACGCGATCGACCTGCTTCGCTCCGCTCCGATCGCCAGCTCGAGTGCGATCACCCTGATCGATCCGCACCGAGCCGTCACCGTGGAACTCAGCCCGGTGGGTATCGCCGTCATCGAGATGGGGGCACAGCGCCATCTCGCGCACACGAACCACTTTCTGAGCGATGGGCTCGTATCCGGCGAGAATCCCGGCAGCTTCGGCGACGACACCTATGCGCGATTGCAGTTGATCGACGAGCGGGCTGACGAAACGGAGTCGCCGTTCAGCCCGAGCGAGCTGGTTCCGCTGTTGCTGTCCGGCCCCGGCGAACCGCACCTGTGTTGCGTCCCAGAATCGGATGCACGATTCGGATTGAGATGGCGAACGCTGGCAACGGCGACCATCGACCCGTTGGGCCCTCTGATAAGCATCTTGGACGGAGCCCCGGCCGTGGCGGGTGACCTGCCCTGGCGCGACTTGTTCCCACGTCGCCCGCAAGCGATCAGTCGCTGAACGTCCACTCATCGAGAAGCGCATCCATCGCCGGAAGCGCGGCGGACAGGCGATCGAGGAGGTCGACGATCTCTTCCTCCGTGATGGTGAGCGGAGGGCAGATCATGATGGCGTTGTTGTACGGAGCGATCCCCGCGGGGTACACGATCAGTCCGTGCTCTCTGCAGAGCCGCACGAACGCCCCCGCCGCATTCCGGGAAACATCAGGGGTGCGCAGTGATTCGGCATCCGTCACGAACTCGAAGCCCCAGAGGAGGCCCCGACCGCGGATGTCTGCCATGCGTGGGTGCACGGCCTGGAGTTCGCGCAGCCCAGACTCGAGCTGCCGTCCGCGCTGTCGAGCGTTGTCGAACGCGTCTTCGCGTTCCAGGATGTCGAGCACAGCCAGGCACGTGGCGGCGCCGAGCGGATTTCCCGAGAAGGTATGTCCGAACGGGGCGACGCCGCTGCCGATCGCGAAAGCCTCGACGATCGGCCGGCGCAGGAGCACTCCCGCCACCGCTGCATAGCCACCGCTCATGCCCTTTCCCAGGAGCAGGAGGTCGGGCACGACTCCTTCGCCGCCACACGCGAACCACTCTCCAGCGCGCCCGATACCCGTGATCACTTCATCGACGATCAGCAGCACACCGAGGCGGTCGCACATCTCACGCAGCGCGGCGAGATAGCCGACAGGTGGGACGAGTACTCCGCCTGCGGCTCCCACGATGGGCTCGACGATCACCGCAGCAACCGTGTCAACATCTTCGGCGCGCACGGCGGACTCGAACTCTGCGACCACGCGGCGTCCGTACGCTTCCTCCGTTTCGCCGTCAGCGGCGAAACGCCAGGCGTGGGCGGGGGGCGCGACGGCGAACGGATGCAGCAGATCACCGTAGTCGGGACGACGGGCAGCGTGACCAGACATGGACAGCGCACCCATCGTCATGCCGTGGTAGCTGGTTCCACGGCCCAGGATCTTGGTCTTCCGCGGAAGACCCTTCTCCCGCCAGTACCCCACGGCTGTGCGGATGGCGTATTCGGAGGCTTCGGACCCGCTGTTGACGAAGAACGCGAAGTCCAGGTCGCCCGGAGCATGAGCGGTGAGACGCTCTGCGAGCTGTTCCGCAGGCCCGTTCGTGAACTGCGTGCGGTACGTGAAAGCGACGCCGCTGGCCTGGGCGCGGATCGCGTCGCCGATCTCGGCGACGCCGTGTCCGATGCTGGCCGTCATCGCACCACTGGACCCGTCGAGATACACCTTGCCGTCCGTGTCGTAGAGGTACACGCCACTGCCGTGAGTCACTTCGGGGTAGTGCTCGCGGATGTTCTGCTTGAGCAGTGCGCTGGAGGGCAGCTCGATCATCAGTCGTGCTTCTCGCTTTCGGTGGTCGTGGCGGCGTTGGCGAATGAACGAGTGGGGATGCGGACGGTGAGAGGGGCGAGTTGCTCTCCCTCTGCGTACGATCCGCCGAAGTGTTCAGGTCCCACCCCACTGAGGCGCACAGCGCAGTTGAGCCACATGGTGACGTCTCCGTCGTGGATGCGCGGAGGCAGGTCGATCGCGGCGATCTGCTGCTCGACTCCCCCCACCTCGGTGGTGAGGCGGGCCAGCCCATCGCCGACGGTGATCCGAGGTCGGCTCACGGAGACGGACAGGAGGCCGTGGTGTGCCGTGAAGCTCACGGTGCCGCGGAACGACAGAATCATCGTTTCCCCGACGTGCGCGACGCCCGCCAAGGGAAAGAAGAACTCGCCGGTGCTCGTGACCGCCGCTCCCGCATTCCAGCCGATGTCTCCGTCGCGCATTCCGCGGATGTACTGCAGGAAGCTGTCCTTCACGCTCCACGCGAAACCCAGGTCTGCTCTGGCCGTGAAAGGGGATGCCGCGGGTGATCCTTCGTCGGCCGGCGCCGAGGCGCGAGACGTTCCGTCGATGCTCATGCTGCTCCTGCTTTCCTGCGCTGATTGCTTGTGCGGATGCTCATCCCGGATCAGACGGGAAGGTCGATCGCATCCACTCCGACGACGCGGCGTCCCTGGGAGAATGCCACCCCGTGTGCGGGGTCATGACCGCCGACGCCCGCGCTGCCCCAGAAAGTCTGCTCTGAGCCATCGGCGAGGTCGGCCATGAAGGTGCCGTTGATCCGGACTTCACCGGCGCGTATCCGCGAACCCGTCTGCAGAGCAGCTTCCTCGTCTTCGCCGAACACGTATCCATCGAGGCCTCCACCGGGGAGATTCGCGATCTCGACGGCCTCATCGACGGACTCCACCGCGTGCACCGAGAGCGCCGGACCGAACAGTTCGGTCCGAGCCGCAGTGGCATCAATATCGGTCACGATCGCGGGCTGGAAGAACCATCCGCCCAGATCGGGCAGAGTGCCTGCACGCAGAACCGTCGCACCGCCGGCGGCGTATTCTGCGAGCTGGGCTTCGAGCCGATCGTGGTGGACCCGATAGGCGAGCGGTCCGAGTTGGCTGTCGCCCGCGAACGAGTGGTCGATACGCAACGCGGCGGCCTGCAATACGAGAGCTTCCACGAGGTCGTCTCGGAGCTCCTTCGGAACGAGCACCTTGCCCGGCGCCTCGCACCACTGTCCGTTCAGGCGCGTTGTGCCCGCGATCAGCAGCGCTGCCGTGCGTTCGATGTCGGCATCCGGCTGAACGATCGCAGGATTGTTCGATCCCAACTCCAGCTGCACGACTGCCAGTGTCTCGGCGGCGGCGCGAGCCACCGCCCGACCGGCGGGGAGTCCGCCGGTGAAGCTGATGGCTCGAACCCGCGGGTCGCTCGCCAAACCGCTGCCGACGGCGCCCGCGCCATGGACGAGCTGTGCGGTCGCCCGGGGGAAGTCGTGTTCGTGCAGCACGGACTGCAGCAGTTCGAAAGCGATCTGAGCCCCGCTGGGTGTCCACTCTGACGGCTTCAGGATCACAGGAGAAGCCGCGCCGATCGCCCCGCTGACCTTCGAGACCGCAACGAACGTCGGAGCGTTCCACGGTGCGAGCACCAGCGTCGGCCCGAGTGCTCGGTGCAGCAGCCGAACGGCACGCCCTCCCGCTTCGAGCGAGTGACCATCGCCGATCTCATTGGTCTGTCGTGCCGTGGAGCGCACACGTGCACCGAGGAAAGACGCGAGCGTGCGCGTCGTCGCGATCGGATTGCCTGTGGAGATCGCATCCTGCACGGCGATGTCTTCGACGTGGGCATCGAGCGCATCCGCCCACGCCTCGAGGGCTGCGGCGCGGATGGCCGCGGGAATGCGGTCGAGTACCTGGGAGGTGTGGAGAGCATCGGCGGCGCGCAGCGCATCGTCCACGTCCCGCGCGGTGGCGCCCAACTGGGATGTGCGCTCGGCGCCGGAGTTCGGGTCGTGCAGCATGCCGAGCCGGTCGGCGGCCACGCGCCACTGGCCGTCGATGTAGAGGCGGGTCTCGACGATCGGGATCTCGTACATCACCAGGTCCCTTCTCCGAGCGCCACGACATTTCGAATGGACGAACGACTCGCCATGGCGGTGAATCCGTCATTGATCCCCGCGAGCGACACGGAGCCGGTCACCATCGCGTCCAGGTCGAGGCGACCCGAGCGGTAGTGGTCGGTGAGCGTGTCGATGTCGGCGAGGAAGCGGTTGCCGCCCATGTATGCGCCTTGCATTCGTCGATCTCCTTCGATGAGTTCAGAGGCTTCGATCGTGATCTGGCTGCCGGAGGGCATGAGGCCGAGGATCGTCGCGACGCCGCCCGAAGCCAGCAGTGAGAACGCCAGCTCGGCGGTCGCCGGTCGTCCGACCGCTTCGAACGCGTGGGTGACTCCTCCCGGTATGAGGTTCAGCACCGCATTCCGCACATCCTCGTCTGAGGAGTTCACGACATCCGTGGCACCGAGTCGGGTCGCCAGCGCGAGCTTCTCGTCATGCAGATCGATGGCGATGATGCGTCGCGCGCCGCTGAGTCGGGCTCCCTGGATCGCCGCCATGCCGACTCCACCGCATCCGATGACCGCGACGGTGTCGTTGGGACCGACGTGGGCGCCGTGAATCACGGCTCCCACGCCAGTGCTCACGCAGCATCCCAGCAGGGCCGCGACCGAAGGGGGGAGGTCTGCGCCGACGACGGCGAGCGCGGATTCGGGAACCACGATCGCCTCGGCGAACGCCCCGATGGAGCCGAGCGACGTAATCGTTTCGCCGGCCTCATCGACGAGGAGGGGCTCCGCACGCTCGCGCATCTGACTGACGCGTGAGCAGCGAGTGGGCGTTCCCGATACGCACGCCGGGCACTGGCCGCAGCTCGGCGTGATGGTGACGACGACCCGGTCGCCGGGAGTGATGCGATTCACGCCGGGGCCGCAACGCTCGATGACTCCCGCAACCTCATGACCGAGAACCGCGGGAAGTGAGATGCCCATCGTCCCCTTGAGATAGTGGAGATCGCTGTGGCACAGGCCGGCCGCCGTGGTTCGCACCAGCACCTCACCGGACCCGGGCTCATCCAGGTACACGGTCTCGAGCGCGAGCTGCTCGCCCGGCTCCCTCAGTACCGCCGCCTTCACCGGTATGCGTGGCATGTCATCCCCTTCAAGTTCACTCAGGGAATACTTGCGTGAACGCTCGAGTCACTCACGTGCAGGATGCACGTAGTGGACCGCTGCGGTGTGCGCGAGCGACATGGAATGAGCCGGTCGGCTCCGCATGCTGGGAACGTTGTGGACGGCGTTCAGGTTACAGGCGCCGAAGGCCTGAATATGGAGGATTTCGACATGGGTGATGATCAGCCGATCCGGATTACCGTGATCCAACCCGATGTGAAGGGGGACATCGATCGGATGGGGCGGTGGCTCAGCGACGAAGGCATCATTCTTCGCATCGTGCGGCCATTCGACGGCGACCTTGTCCCCCGCTCGGTCGAGGGCGACGGGCTGATCGTTCTGGGTGGGGCTATGGGAGCGCGCGACGAAGGTGAGTTCCCGTACCTTGCAGACATCAAGTCGCTGCTGCGCACTTCAGTCTCCGCACAGATCCCCGTGCTGGGTGTCTGCCTAGGCGCACAGATGCTCGCAGACGCGCTCGGGGGCGAGGTGGCGGTCGGTGCCCGCGGACTCGAAAGCGGGGTCGTGAAAGTCTCCATGCTCGAAGCATCCGCAAACGATCCGCTGATGCAGGATATGCCGGCTGAATTCCACATGCCGGCTCTACATTTCGACGCGGTTACTCGGCTACCCGAGGGGGCAGTTCTCCTCGGCACCGGGGACCGGTACCCGAACCAGGTCTTTCGCGTCGGCTCCGCATGGGGCGTGCAGTTTCACGCAGAGATATCTCCGGAGCGCTTCCTTGAGTGGCGCGATGAGGTGCCGGAGGCGATGCTGTCGCTGATCGATGAGCAGGCCCACGAGTTCACGGAGGCAGACGAGACGATCAGTGCCGACGCCAAGAATCTCGCGCAGCGGTTCGTGAGCGTGGTACGTGACCGTGTCGCATCCGCGAAGGCACGCTGAACGAGGGATGCCGCCCCAAAGTATGCGATATGCACACTTTGGGGCGCGATGATGGTCACCGATCACATCGGTGACCTCAGGGAAGGTCGCTACGTTGCCTCCAATCCCGAGAACGAGTTGAGCTCCTGGGGCCCGATCCCCACTCATCAGCGGGGCTGACCGCACATCAGGCTTTACGCACTGAGAGGTAACCCGAATGTCCACACACGCCACGAAGCGGAGTTCCGCCGAGTCGTCGACCGACCTCATGAAAGGGTCGATTCGATTCCTGACTATCGTGCTCATGGTTACGGCGGCGGCAGCGCCGCTGGTCGTCGTCTCCACCTACATTCCGATCTCGTATGCCTACGGGTCGGGATTCGCAACAGCGCTTACGTACGTCGCCGCGACGTTGATCCTCCTCGTGTTCTCCGTCGGCTTCGCTCAGATGGCCAAGCGGATCACGGCCGCCGGAGCGTTCTATAACTTCACCACGCAGGGCCTGGGTAAGCCCCTCGGTCTGGGCGCCGGCTGGACGGTGATGGCCGCGTACAGCATGATCGTGCCGGCGATCAGCGGAGGCTTCGGCTACTTCACTGCCCTGACGATGAAGACCTACCTCGGTTGGGACGTGCCCTGGTGGATCTGCAGCATCCTCGGCATCGGGCTGATGTGGCTCATCTCGTACTTCAAGGTGACCGTGGCAGGCCGCGTTCTCGGAATCGCGCTCTCGTTGGAGATCTTCGTGATCTTCATCCTGGCCACCTCCATCATCGTTCAAGGCGGTGCCCAGGGGCAGATGCCCGAAGTCTTCGACCCGTCCGGGTTCCTCGTCGCTCCGGCGATCGGCATCGGGTTCTTCTTCGCGTTCTGGTCGTGGATCGGTTTCGAGACGACGGCGATCTACGGCGAGGAGACCACCGATCCGAAGAAGGCGGTCCCTCGTGCGACGTACATCGCGGTGATCACGCTGGGCGTGTTCTACACGTTCGTCGCGTATGCCGGGCTCGTGGGGTTCGGAGATGAGTCGATGAGTCAGGCCGAAAGCCTGCTGGGTGACTACTTCTTCGTTCTGGCTGATGCGTACACCTGGCACCCGATCCGGATCATGCTCGACTTCCTCGTGATCACCAGCTTCTTCGCCTGCGCTTTCGCCTTCCACAACAACGCGTCGAGGTACCTTTTCTCGATGGGTCGTGACGGGATCCTGACCGAACGGCTGGGGCGCACGCACCCACAGCACAAGTCGCCCTACGTCGCCAACGGCGTGCAGGCTGTCGTGGCGATGGTCGTGGTCGCGCTGTTCGCGCTGGTTGGTGCGGACCCGCTTCTGCAACTGGGCACGTGGCTGCCCATCTTCAGCACCGCGGGTGTGGTGTTCGTGCAGTTCCTCGTATCGCTGGCAGTGATCGCCTACTTCAACCGGGTCGGGCGCAGCGGGGCCGGCGATATCTGGAAGACGCTGGTCGCGCCCGTCGTCGGGGCGGTCGCGCAGGCCATCGTGCTGATCCTGCTTGTGACGTACATTCCGTTCCTCGCCGGTGCTGATGAGGTCGTCGTCAACTTGATCCCCGTGTATGTCGCCGCGATCGTTCTCGCAGGGGTCGGATTCGCGCTCTACCTGCGCAAGCGAAGCCCTTCGCGATACGAACGCATCGGTCAGATCTACGACGAGAACGAGATGCCGGACGCGATGGACGTTCCGACTCGCGGTCCAGACGTCGAAGCCTGATCCGCACGCCAGGCGCGTCCCCTGATCTGCCCTTCATTGTGGGTGGAGCAGGGGATGCGCGCTTTTACGGCTAGTGTCGCTGAGCACGCATCGCGTCTACACGATCCGCAGCGACGAGAGTCGCGAGT
This sequence comes from Microbacterium sp. AC035, assembly GCF_979258485.1. Lineage (NCBI taxonomy): Bacteria > Bacillati > Actinomycetota > Actinomycetes > Micrococcales > Microbacteriaceae > Microbacterium > Microbacterium sp. AC035. The sequence goes on along the minus strand of NZ_OZ409858.1, from coordinate 2,166,966 downwards.
GAAAGTACCGTCCAGTCGATCGCTGGATCGATGGGTGTCCCGAGAATCTGCTCGATGCGCTGCAAGCGCTGACGTAGCGTATTGCGGTGTATCACCAACTGTGATGCCGTCTCGTTCACGGATCCGCCGCACCCCGCCAGCACAGAAAGAGTGCGAACGAGCTGCGAGCCTTGATCGATGTCGTACCTCGTCAACGGCTCCAGCGTCCTCAGTCTGTCCAGCAGCGAGGGGGCGAGTTTTCCGACGATGCGCGTCAGAGGAAGGGCATCTTTGACCTCCTCGTAGACAGCGAGTGTCACTGCCTCATCGGAGTCGTATGCCTCGGTCCAATCGAGGGCCTCGCGTGCGTGCGTGAGGGATTGACGGATATGACCAGACGAGTGTGCAACGCTGCCTACGCCGATGGAAGCGACGAGACCCGCCTCGGCTGCCACACGGCGTGTCGTCTGAAGGATGCGGGCGGAGAGCTCGGGCGCGATGCGTCCGCCGGGAGCGTCGGCGAGCACCAAACCCCAGGTCGAGTCCAGCAGCACGACCGATCTGCTCCCCGCCGCGACCACGAGTGAATCTTTGAGGGTGCGGCTCGCAGTGCCCCAATCGCCACGCACCGAGTGGACGCGAACCAGAATCGGACAGATCGAGCCCTCGATCCCCAACTCGCCGATGATGCTCCCGGCTTCCACGTCATCCTGGGTGAACCGCAGGCGCGTCGCCAGAGTCGATCCGACCGAGTTGAGGTCGACTGCTTCGAGAAGCACGCTCAGCTGCATCGCGAGGGCGCCGAGCCGGTCGAAGTCGTCTGCGCGGAAGCGAGAAGTCCTGTAAAAGGAGAGGACGCCCCTCGACGCCCCCATCCCGAGTGCGACAGATGCGCGTTCCATGCTGGCGCAATGCTCGTCGATACTCGCCTGCGCAGTGGCGCGCGCATGGGTAGACCACAGGCGATGCGAGCCGTCTTCTGAGCGGAAGGCGAACATGATCGGCGCGGCCCCGCTTTCCCGCCTGCTCATGTACTCGAGCACACATACATCCGCGCTCAGGAGCTCGAGCAGCCGGCCGGCCGCGAACTCCAGGGCAGGGACGAGAGATGTGCGCGAGGCCGTAGGGAAGTCCAGAAGGAAGTGGGAGCTCGCCGACTGCCGGGCGAGGCTCGTCACGGTCTCGGCACGCACCAACCCTGAGGCGAGGAGCCTCCCGACCTCAACGGCAATGGCGAGCTCGTCATCACCGAAGGCATTCTCGTTCCGCGAGTAGAGGGCGAAAACACCGCGGAGCTGACTCTGCTCATCGGCGATCGGCGCAGCGAGGACCGAACTGAACTCCTCTTCGTCGATCCAATCGACACCGACATAACGCGGGTCATCCTCTGGCCGTTCGTTGATGATCACAGACTTCTGTCTCAGGGCAGCCCAACCGGCGATGCCTTCGCCGAGTCGGAGTCGAACCTCGTTGACCCCGATCTGCTGCGGAACCGCCCCTGCGACGCGGAGCACGAGCCGCTCTTGCTCCTCGTCCCAAAGATAGAGGAACACAGCTGCGGTGTCGGTTGCTGCGGCGACCAGGCGAACGGCTTCGTCGGCGAGTTCGGCGGGACTGCGCCCTTGCGTGAGCAACACCACGAGCTGCGAAAGGACGGCGGCTCGGCGCTCGGCGAGGGTTCCGCGTTCTGCTTCGGGCACGGTGTCACCTTCTGATCTAGCGCCTCCGAGGTCGAGGCCCATCGGAGAATCTACGTCGTCGATATGTCTCGGACATGTGCGACTGACACTTGCAACGACTCCAATGTGTGCGCGATGCACATCTTATCCGAGGTCGATCGTGAGATTCTCATAAGATCGCCTCTGGCCCGGATGCGCCGTCGCGGCGATTGCCGAGAGAGGGCTCCTCATGGTCGAGTCGAGTGGTGCGGTTCCGAACTCCGAGGGTGGCCCTGATGGCTGGTTCCCGCCGACTGAGTACTATCCTGTCTCGCTTGGCGCGCGACTCATCGCCGATCGATGGACGGTCCTCATCATCCGGGAGATTCTCGTCGGTGCGACCGGATTCAACGCGATCCATCGAGGACTGCCGGCCCTGTCGCGAACGCTGCTGTCATCGCGGCTCCGATACCTCGAGCGTATCGGGGTGATCTCGCACCTGGGCGCGACATCACCCGGGAGTCGGAGTGAGTACAGGTTGACGCAGTCAGGACTTGCATTGCGTCCGGTCCTGGAGGCTCTGGGTGTATGGGCGCGCGACTGGCACCTCCCTCCGACGTCCGTCGGTGAGGTTAACGTCGCGACGTTGATCTGGCAGATGTACCAGGGCATCGTCCCAGAGGTTCTGCCTCTGAGTGAGCTCACGCTCGCGTTCCGGTTTCCTGACTCGCGACTCTCCAGCGCCTGGATTCATGTGGGCCGGGAGGGCTCGCGGGCGTCTGTCGGAGTGCCGGAGCGGCAGCCCGATCTGACGGTGATCGTCGACGCGGGCGTGCTCAATGAGCTGTGGTGGGGCAAGCGCGCCTGCGCGGACGCGATCGCGCGCGGCGATGTCGGGTTCGAAGGCGCACCTGATCTGGCCGCGTCGTACACCGGCTGGTTCCGCCCCGCAACACTCACGGCCTGACTCACACCCTTTCAGGTTGCGTTCGGAATCAGAGCGTCATGGTCTCGCCGTCGGCGGGGATAAGGACGCGGTGTGCGAGGCCCATTGCTTCGAGGTGGGCGCGAAGCTCAGCGCGGGAGGTCGTCGCGTGGGCGACGGCATCCAGATGGCTCGCGATGATGATCGCACCCGGGGCCGCCTCGCAGACCTTGACGACGTCTTCCGGCGACATGATGATCGAGTCGTCGATGCCCGGGAGCTTCGCGTTGCCGGCATTGACCACGATGATGTCCGGCTTGTACTCGGCGATGTTCGCCTCGACGTATTGGTTCCACGTGGTGTCGCCTGCGATGTACAGGGTCTTCTCGCCGGGGGAGGAGAGGACGACACCCATCACCTCGGCGAGGATCTGGTACGCGGCTTGCACGGCGAAGTCAGAACCATGCTGGCCGGGAACCTTCTTCATCTTCACGCCCTTGAACTCGGGGTTGCCCGTGAGGACCGTGGCATTCTCGAACCTCTTGCCTTCGACGTGCGTGTACCAGACCTCTCCGGTAGCTTCCACGATCATCGCCTGCCCGTCGTGAACTCGATCGCGGTCGGCAGCGTGCTGAGTGAAGATCGGAACCTCGCTCGCGAGATTCTCGATCGCCGTCGGGTCCCAGTGGTCGGGGTGTAGGTGGGTGAGGATGACGGCATCGACGTTGACGATCTCCTCCATCGGGACGACCAACGAGACGGTCGGACCGGGGAACACGGTGGTGGCCTCGACGGACAGCCACGGATCCACGAGGATACGGGCGTCACCGATGTCCAGGACCAGTGTGGCGTTGCGGATCTGGCGGATCTTCATTGCGTACTCCTTCTGCTGTTGCCGTCATGTGCCGCGGCCTTCTATCGGAGCCCGCGGCGATCGGATGTTCAAGGTCATTCCACTCCTCGCTATGCGTTCACGGCAGTGCATGATCTGTACCTCTTCCCGCTGAATCACGCAGTACAGATTCGCGACTGGTTGCGCTGTGACGATCGGGTGGAGTCTGGAAGCACTGCATCCCCATTGAGAAGGAGAAGAACATGGAACCGACCACCGTCGACACCGCCCAGCTCGGGCGCATCTTCAACGCGCTTCCGGAGTCCTACGTCGTGGTTGATCGCGAGGGGGTGATCGTGGCGGCGACCGACTCGTTCTTCGCCGCGACCGGCTCTTCCCGTGAGCGCGCTCTGGGCGTCGACATTCTGCTGGTGTTCCCCGACAACCCCGATGACCCGGACGCGAAGGGGACTGAGGTGCTCCACGGCGCGATCAGCACGGTGATTGAGACAGGGCAGGAGGCCATCGTGCCGCCGGTGCGATATGACATGGAGCAGCCGGACGGTTCCTTCGACATCCGCTACTGGCAGCCGACATTCCTCCCGGTGGTCGCCGCCGACGGGAGTGTGGAGTTCGTCCTGCATGGTGCGAATGACGTGACGGCGCAGATCCTCGCCGATCAGGTGTGAGCTGCGCGCAGTGGTGAAGTGCCGTGGAATCGGGGCCTCACGCCCGCGCGCCGTCACGTGCAGACCAGTGCATGCACGGGAACCATCTCGTACGAGTACTGGCCGGAGCGCCCGGTTCCGGTGACGAACGCAGTCTCTTCTCCCCGCTCATCTGGCGCAAGAGGCTGCGTTCTCACGGTTGCTACGCAACTCGACGCGTTCACGAGTGCGCAGAACCAGCGGCGTCTAGGACGAGGTCGGAGCGCTCATCCCCGGCTTCGTCGCCTGCGACCCTGATTCCGGGGCCTGACCTCTTGTTGATCCACGCCAGCGAACCGCAGGGACGATCTTCCGGCCTTCGTGCGCTGACCCGCTCAACTGTCCGAGGAGGTTTTCGACAGCTCTCTTGCCGGCCTCCGCGGCCTGCACATCCATCGCGGTGATCCCCGGCTGCGCGTGGGCTGCCAGAGGGCTGTCCGTGAAGGCGGCCACCTCGACCTCCTCGGGAACGGCGAAGCCGAGTGAGCGCGAAGCGTCCAACGCGCCGAGAGCGAAGCGGCTCGGCCCGACCAGGATTCGGCGCGCCCCATCGCGGATCAATCCCTCTATCAACTTTCGCGCTCCCTGAACTCCCTCGCCCTCGTACAGGGAGATGACATCGAGCGGGCTGCCCTCTTCGTGGAAAACTTCGATGACGCTCTTCTTGACCTCTTCGTTCCACCGATTCGGTTCCGTGCCGGTGACGAGCGCCGTGTGAGTGCGGGCGCGATGGTCCAGACCGCCCAGAAGCTCCAGCACTCCGTGAGCGTGATCGATCCGCACGTCGAACTGGTCGTCCTGATCGTCGAACCCGTCGATGGTCACGACCGGCTTTCGAGCTCGATGCAACTGAGCGAGGACGGGATCGTCCCGAAAGGGGTGGGCAACGATATAGCCGTCAACCGGTAGGGACAGGTCGCACTCGCTCGCTGTGTTGGGCACGTGGACGAGTCCCCATCCCTGCTCGAGTGATGCGATGGCTGCTGTCCCCATGAGCTCCAGGAACCCCGCAGCGCCTTGGAGCGAGCCTTGCACTGCATCGCGGGGTCGTAACACCAGGCCGATGAGGCGGGTCGAGCCGCGTCGCAGGGCCGTCGCGACGGGGTCTGCCGCGTACCCCAGGGCGTCGATGGCCTCCCTGATTCTCTGAGTCGTGGACTCTGAGATCTTTCGACGCCCTGATAGCGCGTGCGACACGGTGGCCGGTGAGACGCCAGCCAGCGCTGCGACATCTTTGATGGTGACTTGGCGGCCGAGGCGGTCCCGCGCGGGCGATGATCCCGCCATCTCCTGCAACTCCTTCGCTGATCGCTTTAGAGGAGCTCCGAACTTGTGGTGAGCCAAGCGATCGCCATGGCCCGCAGGGGCTTCACGTTTCCATATTGACACGGATGGCCAGTTGATCTAGCTTTCCATCATGGGCCACAACGATTTGACTGGCATGAAGAACAAGATGCCGACCACATCGATCACGGTTGCCGCCGGTCAGTTCACTTCGACGTCCGATGTTGCAGAGAATCTCAGGGCGATCGATCTCCTCGCCATGAGAGCGTCTGCGGAAGGTGCGTCTTTGCTCACATTGCCGGAGTCGTCGATTATCGAGTGGACGTCGGATCCTGCCGAGATTCGACTCGTCGCCGCTCAGCACTCGGAGTCGTTCGTCGATCGGATGCGCTCCATAGCTGTCCGGCACGAGATCCACATCATCTTCGGTACGTACGCGCCGGACGCCGCGCACGAGCGGCCGTACAACCGGTTGCTCGCCGTAACCCCCGACGGTGAGGTGTCGGCGTCATACGACAAGGTTCATCTCTACGATGCGTTCGAGTATCGCGAATCGGAGTACATCTCACCTGGGCCTGTACTGGGGGACTTCTCAGAACTCTCGGTTGTCGAAATCGCCGGCTGGCGCGTAGGTCTGTTGAATTGCTACGACCTCCGCTTTCCTGAGTTGAGCCTCGGGCTCTTCCAGAGAGGAGTCGACGTCATCTCGATGAGCTCCGCGTGGGCCGAGGGGCCGAGTAAGGCGTTCCAACTGCGTACTCTGGCTTCGGCCAGGGCGATCGAAACGACCTCGTACTTCTTGCTGAGCAATCAGGCCGGCGCAGCCTCGACGGGCGAGAGCGCTGTCATCAACCCACATGGCCAGCGCATGGCAGAAGTGCTCACGGACCAGGGGCTCGCCATCGCCACGCTCGATCCAGACGTTCTGCGGCGAGCTCGAATCGCTCAGCCCGTGGAAACGAATCAGCGCTATCGACTGACAGGTCATTCGCGCTGATATCTCCCCCTCGCACAAGTTAGAAGGAGTACTCGGATAATGACGTCCAAGAACATTGATGAGCTGTCGGCATCGAAAACCCCGGATCGAACGCAACTGCGTAGAGTCCTCGCTTCAGCTGCCATTGGGCAGTTCGTCGAATGGTACGACTTCGTCGTCTATGCGTACTCTGCCACGGTCATTGCAACTCTGTTCTTCCCGGCGGAGGACCGTGTGGCTTCCCTGCTCGCGGTGTTCGCGGTGTACGCAGCCGGATTCGTCATGCGTCCCCTGGGCGCGATCATCTTCGGTCATATCGGGGACACCGTCGGGCGGCGCAATGTACTCGCCGCGGTGATTCTGATCATGGGTGGAGCGACGGTCGCAATCGGTCTGCTCCCGACGTACGGCCAGGTCGGAGTCATCGCCACCGTTCTTCTGGTTGTGTGCCGATTGGCGCAGGGTCTCTCCGCAGGGGCGGAGACGACAGGCTCGAACACCTTGGTGGCCGAGCATGCACCTGCTCACCGTCGTGGCTTGGCGGTCGCATTCACTCTGTCGTTTTCGACTGTTCCCGCTGTGTTCGCTTCACTGCTCATCCTCCTTCTTTCGAGCGGGTTGGGGAGTGACGCGTACGGTGAGTGGGGGTGGAGGGTTCCGTTCCTACTGGGTGGCGTCTTCGCTCTCGTCGGGCTCTACATCCGACAGAAGGTCGACGAGTCCCCCGAGTTCCAGGCCACGCGCAGGGGCGAATCTCCGGCGCTGGGCGGCAAACGAAGCTTCCCCCTGTGGACGGCGATCAAAGAATCTCCTCGTGCTGTCTTCTACGCATTCGCGCTGGCATCGCTCTCCAGCCTCGGCTTCTACACCTTGACCGGGTACCTGCCGACGTATCTCAGCGAAACGGTCAACCTCGATCAGGGCGTCTCTCTGGCGTCCAACGCGATCGCCCTGCTCGCAGTCTTCTTCGCGATGCCGCTCACGGGACTGCTGTCCGATCGGATCGGTCGTAAGCCCGTCCTGATCACGGGCGCGGCACTCTCCGCAATCGTCGCTGTCCCGGCCTATCTGCTCGCGAGCAATGGCACAGCTGTCGGGGCCATCTCAGGGCAGCTCCTCCTGGCCCTTGCGATCAGCGTGTTCTTCGGCCCCTTCGGCGTCGCGTTCATCGAGTTGTTCCCTGTGAAGAATCGGCTCAGCGGCGCTGGCATCGGCTACAACGCGGGCTATGTCCTGTTCGGTGGAACCGCTCCGTATGTGAGCACCTGGCTTGTGCAGGCCACCGGCGACCTGCTCGCTCCGGCTTATTACATGCTGGTGGTGGCGGCGCTCGTCGCCGTGGTCACCTTCGCGCTCCCCAAGGCGGTGCGGTAGCGGCAGCAGTGCGGGCGGGCCACCTCTGCTCGGGGGCGGTCGTGCTCGCTCGCGGCGTGCACTCCGGAAGACTCGCTGTGGTCGTCGGGATGATCACTTCCCGACGAAGCTGACGCTCACGCGCGAGCGTCGAACCGCCGCCGATAGCTGGACGGCGTGCTTCCGAAGGCGGACATGAAGTTCTGGCGGAGGGTGATCGGGCTCCCGAACCCGCAGGATGCCGCGATCTGATCGATCGAGAGGCTCGAGGCCTCCAGAAGGTGCCGAGCTTCGTCGAGACGTCGCGATCGCACCCATGCCGCGGGCGTGGAGCCGGTCGATGAGCGGAAGGCACGCACGAACGAGCGACGGCTCACATGCGCGGCGCTGGCGAGAGCCTCGATGGTGAGATCCTCATCGAGATGGGCGAGAGCCCAGGCGGATGCCATCGCGACCGGGTCATCCGCTTCGCGGACGGCCACGGGGTGCTCGATGTACTGGGCTTGTCCACCCTCGCGGTGCGGCGCCACGACCAGGCTGCGCGCGACCCGATTGGCGGCCTCCGCACCGAGCCGCTGACGCACCATGTGAAGGCACGCATCGATGCCCGACGCGGTGCCGGACGAGGTCAGCACATCGCCATGATCGATGTAGAGCACGTCTGTTTCGGTGCTGATCTCGGGGTGCCTTCCGGCGAGGGTGCTCAGAGCGCGCCAGTGCGTGACGGCGCTCCTGTCTCGGAGTAGGCCCACGTCGGCCACGGCGATCGCGCCGAGGCAGAGGCCGGCGACCACGGCGCCACGGGCGTGCGCGTCGACAACTGCTCTGCGCAGGGCCGCACTCGGCACGCGTCCATCGTCGACCCACGACGGGATGACGATGAGATCGGCGTCGGCGACGACCGTCAGGGGCTGAACCCCGCTGATCGAATAGCCTTCGGCCGTACGAATGGTGCCACCGCGCTCGGAGAACAGCACGCACGACCAATCAGCGAGACCCAGTCGGGAGACCTCGTCGAACACCATCTGCGGCACGGAGAGATGGAACATCGTCACGTCCGTGAAGGCATTGATCGCGATTCTCATAGAACTCCTCGTGTGGCCTTTTCTCATCGCACATCGGCCTGCTTGCCGCGGACAGATATACCCCTGGGGGTATAAAGTCTACCCATGGCTACCACTGAGATCACGGCTTCCAACTTCGACCAGACCATGAACGGTGAGGGCATCGTGCTGCTCGACTTCTGGGCGGAGTGGTGCGGCCCGTGTCGGATGTTCGGGCCGGTTTTCGAGGCCGCGTCTGAGAAGTACCCCGACCTCGTCTTCGGCAAGGTCGACACCGAAGCGGAGCAGGCGCTCGCCGCTGGTTTCCAGATCAGATCGATCCCGACGCTGATGGCTTTCCGAGACGGCATCCTGGTCTTCTCGCAGCCCGGTGCGCTGCCGGCAGCGGGTCTGCAGCAAGTCGTCGAAGCAGTCCAGGGTCTCGACATGGATGAGGTGCGTGCGAAGATCGCCGCTCAGGACGCCACGACCTCATGAGGATCGTGATCGTCGGCGGGGTCGCCGGGGGGATGAGCTGCGCATCGCGAGCTCGGCGCCTCGACGAGTCCGCCGAGATCGTGGTGCTCGAACGTGGCGCGCACGTGTCGTTCGCGAACTGCGGGCTTCCCTACTTCGTCGGGGGCGAGATCGAAGAAGAGGGCTCGCTGTTGGTGCAGACGCCCGAGACGCTGCGGGCGTCGTTGAACCTCGACGTCCGCACCGGGCACGATGTGGTCGGTATGGATGCCGACTCGCAGAGCGTCGTCGTTCGCACAGCGGCGGGAGAGGAACGCATCGAGTACGACGCCCTGGTGTTGGCGCCGGGTGCGCGAGCCGTGCGTCCGGACATCTCCGGTCTCGACTCTCCGCGGGTGCGGACATTGCGCAGTGTGGAAGATGCCGCGTATCTGCGCGCGCAGGTCGAGACCGGCGTGACGCGAGCCGTTGTCCTCGGGGCGGGGTTCATCGGCGTCGAAGCGGCAGAGGCCCTGGCGCTGCAAGGCGTGGAGACCACTCTGGTCCAGGTCGCCGACCACGTCCTCTCGCCGGTCGATGCGGAGTTCGGGTGGATGGTCGTCGAAGAGCTGCGCCGACTGGGTGTGGACGTTCGAACGGGGGTCGCTGCCGAGGCGATCGTCGCGGGTCATGATGCTGACGCCATCACTCTGTCGGACGGCACCGAAGTCGTCGCCGATCTCATCGTGCTCTCTGTCGGGGCGCGCCCCGACACCGCGGTCTTCGAGGCGGCCGGGGTCGCTTGCGAGCGCGGGGCGATGATCGTCGACGAGCACGGACGTACCTCGTTGCCGCAGGTGTGGGCTGTGGGAGATGCCGTACTCAGCCAGGATCCTGTGACGGGCATTCGCCGGCCGGTGGCGCTGGCAGGTCCCGCGAACCGAGCCGGACGGCTCGTGGCCGATGCCATCATCCGCCCGGACAAGGCGCGACCGATTCCGCAACCTCTGGGAACGGCGATCGTGCGGGTCGGTCAGTTGACGGTCGCCCTCACCGGCGCGAACCGCGCCATGCTCTCTCGATCGGGAATCGCGTTCCGGACGATCAGCCTGCATCCGAACCAGCACGCGGGGTACTTTCCCGGTGCCGTTCCGGTTCACCTGAACGTTCACTTCCGAGAGGGGGATGGGCTGATCCTGGGCGCGCAGGCATGGGGACGGGAAGGCGTCGACAAGAGAATCGACGTGATCGCGACCGCGCTGCGCGCGGGTATGGCCGTCACCGATCTGATCGATCTGGATCTCGCCTATTCACCCCCGTTCGGTCAGGCCAAGGACCCGGTGAATCTTGCAGGCATGTTGGGTGCCAATGTCCTCGACGGCACGATGCGGCTGTGGGATGCGCGCGACCTCGACCTCGCACGTGAGACCTCGCTCATCTTGGATGTGCGAGGCGATGCCGAAGTCGCGGAGGGAATGATTGCCGATGCGCTTCACATTCCGCACACCCAGCTGCGGGAGCGTCTGGAGGAGGTGCATCTGGCTGCGGCAGGACGGCCGGTGAGGGTGATGTGTGCATCGGGTGTCCGTTCGGCGATCGCGCATCGGATCCTCGATCAGTCGGGGTTCGACTCCGCCTCGCTCTCCGGCGGGATGACGACGCTGCGCGCGGTGCTCGCAGACCGTGTGGATCAAGTGCTCGCCGTGCCGGCCTTCGCGCTCCATGTCTGATCGCCCCGCGCGTGTCGTCTGCCGTGCGACGACAGCGGAACGGCTCTCTTTCGTGGTTATCGCGGTCTTCGTCGCCGCGTTCGGGGCATTGACGGTGCCTTCGTCGCCGGTGGTCGCGGTCGTGGCGGGGCTGATCGCGGCTGGCGTGGTCGCGATGGCGGCGACCGGACGGTGCGCAACCTCATGGGTTCGCACGAGCACGCTGTCGGATTCAATCGCAGAACCATCGACAGGCCAGGACGATCGTTCTGTTCGGGTGTCAGAGAAAGAGAGAGATGCCGATGCATAGTACGGAGCAAGAGGCCCAGCGGCGCGTCGTCAGCCGGCTTCGCCGCGCACGGGGGCAGCTGGACGCGGTGATAACTGCGGTGGAAGCCGAGGCGTCGTGCCGCGATGTCGTGACCCAGCTCGCAGCCGTGACGCACGCGCTCAACAGGGCCGGCTTCGTCATCGTCGCCTCGGCGCTGGAGGAGTGCGTCGGGCGCTCAGATGACACAGAGGGTCCGACCGTGGAAGAGCTTGAGAAGGTCTTCCTCAGCCTGGCCTGAGGCCGCGCCCGATCAGATTCTTCATACGAAAGGACCTCTCATGTGCAGAGCAGTCACCTGCAAGATCTGCGGCAAGACGACCTGGGCCGGATGCGGCCAGCACGTCGCAGATGTCATGCGTCACGTGCCGTTGGATCAGCGTTGCCCCGGCCACGAGAAGGCGCCCGCCACCGGGTTCTTCTCGCGCCTGTTCCGGCGATGACCGCGATGGTCGCGCCGGGGTGGGAACCGGCGCGACCATCGAAGGTGGGGGTTCAGACCCGGCGGGAATCGCCCGCACCAAAATGGTCGGCGATCAGCTCGAGAGTGGTCGACCGAGCTTGCACGCCGTGGCTGCCGGTGACCAGCATCAACTCGTCGGCATCGGTGATCGAGTGCAGTTCCTCCAGCTGCGCGGCGACGTCTGATGCCGTTCCGTGGAACGTGCGGTCGGTCCAGTCATCGATGAACTGGTGTTGTGCGGCCGATGACGGATGATCTCGCACGGCATCGGGGGAGGGCAACGCGAACGTCTCGCGCTGGAACATCCGCATCATCCCCATGGCATTGGTCGTCGACTCGCGGCGAGCCTGCGCCGGGTCTTCGTCTGCCACTGCACCGACGCTGACGATCGCGTACGGCGCGCTCAGTACGCGGGAGGGGTGGAAGTGCTGACGGTAGATGCGGAGCGCGTTGGCGACATCGGGGCTGCCGAACTGCAGTGCGAAGGCGTACGGTCGGCCGAGTGCGGCGGCGAGTTGGGCTGAATACAACGAAGACCCCAGAATCCACAGCCTGGGTGGCGACGCTGGAGCGCCGGTGTCGTTCTGCTGCTCCTGCCAGGGGCCCGGAACCGCATGAACGTCGGCCAGCGCATCGGAAGAATCATCCTTCAGGAACGCGATCAGCTCCTGCACTTGCTGAGGGAACTCGTCGTTCGCAGACGCGTGACGCCGCAATGAAGCGGCCGTCGTATGGTCGGTGCCGGGGGCTCGTCCCACGCCGAGGTCGATGCGTCCAGGAGCGAGGGCTTCGAGCATGCCGAACTGTTCGGCGATCACGAGCGGCGCATGATTAGGCAACATGACGCCGCCCGCACCCAGGCGAATCCGCTGGGTCTCGCTGATCAGGCGCGCGGCCATGAGCTGAGGCGAGGCGATCGAGGCTCCGGGCATGGCGTGGTGCTCTGACATCCAGAACCGCTCATACCCCCGCGCGTCCGCGATCCGCGCGGCAGTGATCACCTCTTCGAGGACACGACCGGCGGTGGAGCCCATGCCGGTGAGGCCTCCGTCGAGAACCGACAGGGCGAACGGGGCGCTTCCGAATGGTGACGGACGAAGCATCGGGACCTTTCTGAGAAAGGCCGGACACCACGTGCGCGTGGCGCCCGGCCGGATGATTCGGATCAGGCGTGTGCAGCGGCGCCCATGGCGGCCGACTCGCCCAGGTTTCCCTTGGGGAGCGCTGTTCCCGCCTCGACGGCTCCGACCCACGCGGCGGTCGGAGCGACAGCTGCCCAGTTCGAGTTCAGCAGGGCCATGAGCGTGGTGTGCACGGTCTTGGCGTCGGCGGATCCTGCGTCGTTGGTGATGTTGATCGCACCGGTGGCATCGGCGAGCACCTCTGCAGCGATCCCGCGTGACTCGGCGTCCGCGGCGCTGGCGAGGACGCAGTTGTTGGTCATGTAGCCCACCAGGGTGATCGTGTCGATCTTGTTCTCGCGGAGCCAATCATGAACTCCCGTCTCGGGGAAGATCGAGCTGTAGTTCTTCACGACGTGCTTCCATGCGCTCGAGTCGCGTTCCTCCAGCGAGGGGTGCAGTCGGAACCCCGGCTGGGTCGGGTTGAACACCGGTGCGTCGTCCCCGGCGGTGTGCTGCACCATGACGACGGGGATGCCGGCGCGCTCGGCAGCGTCGATGGCATTCGCGATGCGCTGGATCGACTCGTCGCGCGGCGGGTATTGAATGGGCAGGAGGCCGGTGAAGTACTCCTGCTGGGGGTCGATGACGATCAGGGCGCGGCGGGGGGCCGACATGTGTCCTCCTGGAGATGGGAGCGGATTGTGCTTCCAGCTTCGTAGAGACTTCACGATCGTGCAATTGGCATGAATGCATCTAACAGATGAATTCGCGCCAATTGTGAGTATGCGCAGGGGTGGGCGCCGACATGCCGCGCCCGCCACTGCGCGTCGGTCTCAGGCTGCGTGACTTTACATGTCTCATGACTCGCCCTATACTCGGGGAAGCGCTTCCCAAGGAAGCGCTTCCCCGCTCAATGACGACGATGGAGAGGGCATTGATGGCCGCCGCCCCACCCCAGCAGAAGCTCAAGCTCAGCCTGGCCGCCCGCCACCAGGAACGTGCAGCGTGGAGCTTCCTTGCTCCGTGGTTCGTCGGGATGCTGGCGATCACGGCCTTCCCGATGGTCGCCTCGCTCTATCTGTCCTTCACCGACTACAACCTCCTCAAGCCGCCTGAGTTCATCGGTCTCGAGAACTATGCGGACATGCTGAACGATCCCCGACTCGCGAAGTCCTTGGGCGTCACGTTCACGTACGTGTTCCTGGGGGTGCCGCTGCTCATGGCTGCCGCGCTCGGCCTGGCGATCATGCTGAACCGCGGCATCCGCGGCCTGGCGATCTATCGCTCGGTCTACTACCTGCCGTCACTTCTCGGCGGTTCGGTAGCGGTGGGCATCCTGTGGCGTCAGCTCTTCGGTACGGAGGGGCTCGTCAACCAGTTTCTCGCGCTGTTCGGCATCGATGGCCCCGGCTGGATCTCGGACCCCGACACGGCGCTCGGCACCCTTGTCGCGCTGCACGTGTGGACCTTCGGGTCCGCGATGGTCATCTTCCTCGCAGGGCTGCGACAGATCCCGGAGATGTACTACGAAGCGGCGTCCATCGACGGCGCGGGTCGGTGGCGACAGTTCCGAAGCATCACATTGCCGCTACTCTCGCCGATCATCTTCTTCAATCTGATCCTGCAGATCATCGGCTCGTTCCAGACGTTCACGCAGGCGTTCATCGTCTCAGGTGGTTCAGGGGGTCCGGCCGACTCGACTCTCTTCTACACGCTCTACCTCTATCAGGAGGGCTTCGGCAAGCGCGACATGGGCTATGCCTCCGCGATGGCCTGGTTCCTGCTGCTCATCATCGCCGTCTTCACCGCGGTGAACTTCATCGCCTCCAAGCATTGGGTGTTCTACAGTGACCGCGACTGATCTCCTGAAGCGCCGCTCGATCGCGCCGTCTGCCCGCCGCATCACGCTCTCGAAGGTCGTGAGGCACATCATCCTGATCGCCGTGGGCGTGCTGCTGATCTATCCGCTGCTGTGGATGGTCGCGAGTTCCCTCAAGCCGGAGGAGCTGATCTTCCGCGATCCGTCGCTGCTTCCCGAGACGATCGACTTCAGCAATTACACCGATGGCTGGAACGCGCTGTCGAGTCCCTTCGGTCTCTATCTGCTCAACTCGGGTGCGATCGTCCTCGGCAGTCTGCTGGGCAACCTCATCACCTGCTCGATGGCCGCCTACGCGTTCGCCAAGCTGGAGTTCCGGGGCAAGAAGATCTTTTTCGCACTCATGCTGATGACTCTGATGCTGCCGATCCACGTGCTCATCGTTCCGCAGTACGTCCTCTTCTCGAACCTCGGCTGGGTCAACACGTTCCTGCCGCTCATCGTCCCGAAGTTCCTTGCCACCGACGCATTCTTCATCTTCCTCATGGTGCAGTTCTTCCGCGGACTCCCCAAGGAACTCGACGAGGCTGCTCGCATCGACGGCGCGGGGTACTGGCGCACCTACTTCCAGGTGCTGCTGCCGCTCTCCGTGCCGGCGCTCGCCACCACCGCCATCTTCACCTTCATCTGGACCTGGAACGACTTCTACAGTCAGCTCATCTACCTCACGCGTCCGGACGTTCTCACGGTCCCGGTCGCGCTCCGCAACTTCGTCGACTCGACAGGGGGATCCTCCTGGGGTTCGCTGTTCGCGATGTCGGTCGTGACCCTCATCCCTGTCTTCCTCGTCTTCCTCGTGGGGCAGCGCTACCTGATCAAAGGCATCGCGACCACCGGACTCAAATGACCTCTTCCCTGATCGATCACAACTGCAATGGAGCAATGACATGACACACCCCCGCACGAGCCATACGGCTCGACTCGTACGCCTCGCAGCTCTCGGTGCCGCCGTGACGATGGTGCTCGCCGGATGCGCGGCGCCATCGGAATCCGCACCGGCGACAGCCTCCGATGAGCCGGTCACCATCCGCTTCAACTGGTGGGGATCCGACACCAGACACACCATGACGCAGCAGGTGATCGACCTGTTCGAGAAGGAGCACCCGAACATCACCGTGGTGCCCGAGTTCGCTCCTTATACGGACTATTGGGACAAACTCTCCACGACCGTGGCCGCAGGAGACGCCCCCGACGTCATGCAGCAGGTCGACCCCTTCATCTACGATTACGTCGACGGCGGTCTGCTCGTGAACCTGTCGGACCACGCGGATGTGCTCCCGCTCGACCAGTTCGATGAGGGCGCGCTCGAAGGGTCGACGATCGATGACGGGGTATACGGGGTGCCGGGAGGAGTGGGCACGTTCGGCGTCGTCATCGATCCGCAGATCTTCTCGGAGGCGGGGATCGAGGTGCCCGACGACGAGACCTGGACGTGGGACGACTACCTCGACATCGCCGCGGAGATCAGTGAGAAGGCAGGGCCCGACGTCTACGGCGCCACGCTCCCGCTCGACGAACAAGGCTTCAATATGTTCATCCGTCAGCGTGGCGAAGATCTCTGGAGCCCCGACGACGCCACCGTCGGCTTCACCGAGAAGACTGCCGCCGCATGGTGGGAGTACATCCTCGAGCTGCGCGACAGTGGCGCGACGCCGTCGGCCTCGCTCGCGGTGGAGCAGGCATCGCTCGGACTGGAGCAGTCTCCGATCGCGACCCACACCGCCGCGATGTCCATCCTCTCCGCCAACCAGGTCGAAGCGCTGCAGACAGCCTCCGGACGCGAACTCGAGCTGCTCCTCTTCCCGGGCGAGTCCGACGGCGACCGCCCTGGTGCCTACGTCAAGCCCGGCGTCTACTACTCGGTCTCGGCGAAGTCGGAGCATCCGGTCGAGTCCGCGATGCTGATCGACTTCATCGTGAACAGCGAGGAGGCGGGTGCGATCCTGCGCTCTGACCGTGGCGTACCGGGGAACAGTGAGGTACTCGCGTCCATCGAAGGTGACTTCTCGCCGTCGGAGCAGAAGCTGGCGGACTACGTGACAGAGGTTTCCGAGCTGTCGGTCGCCGGCTTCCCGAAGCCGAACCTCGACGCCGGGCCCGAGCTCGTGCCGCTGTTCGCCAGACTGAACCAGCAGGTGATCTTCGATCAGATCACCCCCGACGAAGCAGCGAAGCAGTTCATCTCCGAGCTCGAAGCGGCGATGTAGCCTCGCTGCGCGCGGGGCCTCGTGTCAGGGGCCCCGCGCACTCCGACTCCGATCAGATCGACCAGAAGGCGTCACGTGACGAACCCCATCCACAACTTCACCGCCCGGCTTCCCGGCATCGTCTACGGAGGCGACTACAACCCCGACCAATGGACGAGGGAGACTTGGCTCGAGGACGCCGCGCTGATGAGGCAAGCGGGCGTGCGGCTGGTGAGCGTCGGCGTCTTCTCCTGGTCGTCACTGGAACCCGCTGACGGCCAGCTGGAGTTCGGGTGGCTCGACGAGGTGATGGACATCCTGCACGAACACGGGATCTCCGTGAACCTCAGCACGCCGAACGCCGCGCCGCCGCCGTGGCTCGCGACCGAGCATCCAGAGGTGCTTCCCACCAACAGGGAGGGGCGGAAGATCGCGATCGGAAGCCGGGCGCACTTCTGCCCGTCATCGGCGGTCTACCGCGAGCGCAGCCAGAAGATCGCGCGAGCGCTCGCGGAACGCTATGGCAACCACCCGGCTCTGGCGATGTGGCACATCGGCAACGAATATCACACGCAGTGCTTCTGCGATCAGTGCGGTGCGCGGTTCCGCGACTGGCTCCTCGACCGACACGGATCGTTGGAGGTCCTGAACGAGCACTGGGGTACCACCTTCTGGAGCCAGCGTTACAGCGACTGGAGTCAGGTCGACCTGCCGAAGCCCGTGATGGGGAACGTGAACCCCGCGCGCGAGCTCGATTTCAAGCGGTTCTCCTCCGACCTCCTGCTCGGCTGCTTCCGCGAAGAGCGTGACATCATGAGCGCGATCACCCCCGATATTCCGGTGCTGACGAACTTCATGCGGTTCTTCCCCGGTGCCGACTACACACGATGGGCAAGGGAGGAGGATGCTGTCGCGCTGGACATCTATCCGAACCCCGCCGACGCCGAATCGCACATCACCGCTGCGTTCAACTACGACCTGATGCGGTCGCTGAAGGGCGGGCAGCCCTGGCTGATGATGGAGCAGGCAAGCAGCGCCGTCAGTCAGTGGCCGCTCAACCTCGTCAAGAAGCCGGGCAGGATGCGTCTGGGATCCTTCCAAGCCATCGCGCACGGAGCCGACGCGGTGATGTTCTTCCAGTGGCGCGCCTCGCGATACGGCCAGGAGAAGTTCCATTCGGCGATGCTGCCGCACAGCGGGACCGACACCCGGACCTGGCAGGAGGTCGTCGATCTCGGACAGGAGCTCACACAGCTCGAGGAGATCGCAGGAACCACTGCGGAGGCGGCGGTGGCCATCGTCTGGGACTGGGAGAACTGGTGGGCGATGGAAGGCGTCGCACACCCCACGAAGCTCAGCTACGTCGACATCGTGACGCGGCACTTCACCCCGCTGTGGCGACGCAACATCGCCACCGACGTGATCACCCTCGACGCCGACATGTCCGGTTATCGCCTCATCGTGATACCGAACAGCTATGTGCTCAGCGAGGCGCAGACCGAGCAGCTCAGTGCCTATGTGCGGTCAGGCGGGCACGTACTGATCTCCTTCTTCTCGGGCATCGTTGACGAGCACGATCGGGTGATCCCTGGCGGCTATCCCGGTGGTCTTCTGTCGCTCATCGGCGGACGCGTTCGCGAGTTCTCGCCGCTGCCGTCGGACGAGCGAGTGCGTGTGGACATGCGTGGCTCAGAGACGGACGCCGGCCTGTGGCAGGACGATCTCGTCACCGATGGTGCCACGGTTCTCGCGACCTACACGGACGGCTACCTCGAGGGGGAGGCGGCGATCCTGCGCCACGAGCTCGGCGACGGTGTGGTGACGTATCTCGGCACTCAGCTGAGCGAGACGGGCATGGATCGGGTGCTCGACACCGTGCTCGCCGACGCACAGGTCGCCGCTGTCCTAGAGACGCCTGCCGGAGTCGAGGCGGTCGAACGTCACGGACCTGAGGGGTCATATCTCTTCCTCCTCAACCACGGGCAGCACTCTGCAGAGATCACGGTCCCCCCTGGTGCGGCGGAGCTGCTGACAGGGCGCGTTGCCGTCGTCGCGGGGGACACCTTGACTCTCGAGCCCGCAGCCGTTGCAGTCCTGAAGCGCGATCGGCAGCCTGTGGCAGAAAGCAGAGCCTGACCTGCGCCGGCGGCACCGGCGCGGATTCACCGTGACGGTGCAGCCGGTGTCAGTCCGAGATCACTGCTGACGTCGAGGCCCGCAGGTGCACCGACGGGACGACAGTCGTTCCGTCATCCGTCTCACCGTCCACCAGCATCGCGTGAAGCCGTTCCCAGGCGAGACGCCCGAGCTCCTCGGCCGGAATCGCCGCCGTCGTGAGCGGCGGGTTGGTGAACTCGCTGAACGTGATGTCGTCGAAGCCGGTCACCGACAGCTGCTCAGGGACGGCGACGCCGCGTCGCTGCAACGCACTGAGCAGGCCCATCGCGACGACGTCGTTGAAGGCCATCACGGCTGTCGCGTCCGTGGCCAGGACGGCATCCGCGGCGGCGTAGCCGGCCTGGATGGTGCCTCCGCCGGTGACGCGGCTCACTCGTACGTCAGGGTGATCTGCGCAGAACTCCTCGAGAGCGGCGAATCGACGGGCGCCCGATCTTGACTTCTCGCCGCCGTCGAGGAATGCGATGTGACGGTGCCCGAGCTCGTGCAAGTGCTCAGCGAGCAATTGTACCCCATGCTCGAGGCTGACGGCGATGACCGGAACTCCGGGAACCGGTACAGAGCGATAGATCATCACGACCGGGCCGAGGCGTGCGACCAGCGTCGACAGCTCAGCGTCGTCCATTCGCGGCGAGCAGAGGACGATCGCATCGCATCGGCGCCGCAGCTCGGTGATCAGCTCTGCCTCGTTCGCGAGTCGCTCCGACGAGTCAGCGATCAGCACCTGATATCTGTCCTCGCCGGCCGCCTGCGAGAGGCCGGTGAGCGTGCGCTGGAAAATGGGATTGTCGAGCTCGGGGACGAGAATGCCCACCGAGTGCGTCCGGCCCTTGGCGAGACCACGAGCGATCTGGCTGGGTGAGTAGCGCAGCTTCGCCGCAGCGTCATGAACCTTCTGCGACAGCAGCGGGTCGACGGTCACCGTGTTGCTGAACACCCGCGAGACCGTAGTTCTCGATACGCCTGCGAGCTCGGCGACGTCGTCCATGGTGGGCATGCGCTGGGCCAGTCTCGCCATCTTCAATCCTCTGCGGCTCGGGGCATCGGGCTCCGGATGCTGCCGCTCAGCATAGCGGAGGAAGCGCTTCCTGGGGGCGCCGGCTCTCTCCGCTCGTGCGGGCTCGCGCCCGAGTCGGGCCACTTTCACGCGTGCGAAAGGTCCGACGATCACAGGATCGCCGGACCATCTGCGGGAGAGTTCAGAATGCGTCGGGGTGCGCGGCGCGTGCGATCTTCTCGATCGCCGCGGCGTTCGTCGGGCCGACGTACACGCCGTCGGAGACGGTGACGTAGTTGTTGTTCTTCGCGGCGTCCCACTGCGGGTACTCGGCGAAGAGGGTAGCGGCTTCAGCGTCGAGATCCTCGCCCGGCATGAATCCACCGACGACGAGAACGTCGACGTCGGCTGTAGCGAGGTGCTCGGCGTCGATCGTCGACGTGAAGGTCAGGTCGCTGTCCTGGAACGATCCGACGACACCGGCCCGGTTGAGAACGTCGTCGAAGATGCCGCCGAGGAAGACCGCGGGCATGCCGTTGGTCGTCATCATCGACATGCCGGGGAAGACGATGAGGCCGGTCGGCGTCTCCTTGCCTTCCACCGCAGACGACACTGCGTCGATCTGAGAACGGAGTTCGCTGACGAGCGCTTCAGCCTCGGCCTGGCGATCGAAGACGTTGCCGACGAGGTTGAGGAACCCGAACGACGACTCGACGGTCGCGTTGTCGAAGGCGGAGAGTTCCTCTTCCGTAGCGTCTTCCTTGCCCATGGCGCAGTTCGCAGGATTGACGATCGTGTTGATGCCTTCGGCAGCGAGTTCGTCGCGGGATGCCTGGCCGTTGGCCGAGTCGAAACCGCCTGACGTTGTCGCGATCACCAGGTCGGGCTTGAGGGCGAGCAACTGCTCGGCCGGGATCTCGAAGCTCCCGGCCATGTCCAGGTCGCCCGTGGGCAGCGCGTCGATCTGCGCGACCAGTTCCGGCTGATCGGACATCCCGTAGTTCTGCATGTTCGCGAGGATGGTGTCGTCGAGCCCGAGCAGAAGGAGGGATTCGACCTCGGCGACGGAGGCGCCGTTCATGAGCACCACGCGCTCGGGCTTTTCCGTGAACGTCTGCTCGAAGCCGCAGTTGCCGATCGTGAGGGGGTATTCCGTGCTCCCGCCCGTCAGGGTGGTTCCATCGACGGTCGGCGCTTCGGTCTTGGTTGCATCGGACGGGCTGACGGAGCACCCAGCCAGGACGCTGAGAACGACGAGAGACGTGAGCGCGGTCGCAGCTCGGGATTTCGTGATGTGCATCGGACGAACCTTCCTAGGGGTCAAGTGGCTTAACTCTACAATAGGTAGTGTTAAAGATCCGCCCTGCAGGCGCGAATGCCGCAGTTAACTCTACGTACCGTAGAATAAGACCGAGCCGTGCATCCCGATCCCGTCCTCCGGTCGGCAGGCGTGGGCCGCTCGTCCTTGCCCTGACGGTCCGGTCTCCCGTTCGCCGCCTCATTCTCTCCAGGCCCAGGAGGCCGTATGTCTGCCGTCGATACTGGTCCGATCAAGATTCCGGCTGCCACGTCAGGGATGATCCCGCGCTCTGACATGCGTGTGATTTGGCTGCTGCTGGTGGCAGCGTTCGTCTCGATCCTCAACGAGACCACGATGGGGATCGCGATCCCGGACCTCAACACCGACCTCGGCATCCCACCCGAGCTCGGCCAGTGGCTCACCAGCGCTTTCATGCTGACCATGGCCGTTGTCATCCCGACGACCGGATTCATCCTGCAGCGGTTCACGACTCGCCAGGTCTTCATCGCCGCGATGATCGCCTTCTCGCTGGGCACCCTGGTGGCACTCGTCGCTCCCGGCTTCACGATGCTTCTCGTCGGACGCGTGATCCAGGCGGCCGGCACCGGCGTCATGATCCCGTTGCTGATGACGACCATCATGAACGTCGTGCCGCCGCAGTCGCGCGGACGAATGATGGGCCGTGTCGGCCTGGTGATCTCTCTCGCTCCCGCGATCGGCCCGACGCTCGCCGGCGCGGTACTCGAGCTGGCCAACTGGCGTGCGCTGTTCGCGATCATCCTGCCGATCGCGCTGATCGCCCTGATCATGGGGGCGAAGTGGATGACGAACCTCGGCGAGACCCGCAAGGTCCCGCTCGACGTGCTCTCGATCCCGCTCGCCGCGCTTGGCTTCGGCGGCATCGTGTTCGGTCTCAGCCAGTTCGGCGGCGAGGGCGGATCCGGCGAGACGGCCGGCATCCTCTCGCTCGTCGTCGGTGGCGTGTCGCTCGGCCTGTTCGTCTGGCGTCAGCTCCTGCTGCAGCGCAAGGACGACGCGCTGCTCGACCTGCGCGTGTTCCGCTCGGGGAACTTCACCGTCTCGGTGATCATCATGACGATCCTCGCGCTGTCGATGTTCGGCACGCTGACCCTGCTACCGCAGTATCTGCAGAACGTGGCCGGCCTCAATCCGCTCCAGTCCGGTCTGATCCTCTTGCCCGGTTCCCTGTTGATGGGCCTGCTCGGACCGCTGACTGGACGCATCTATGATGCACGCGGCACCCGCATACTGCTGATCCCCGGCACGATCCTCGTGACGGCCGCGCTGTTCTATTACTCGACCGTCGGTGAGCACACGGTGTGGTGGGTGCTCATCATCGTGCAGGCGGTGATGTCGGTAGGACTCGCGATGTCGTTCACCCCACTGTTCTCCGCCTCGCTGGGGTCTCTCCCCCGCCCGCTGTATTCGCACGGCACTGCGGTGCTGAACACGCTGCAGCAGGTCGGCGGTGCGGCCGGAGTCGCAGTGATGCTGGTGACATACTCGTCGATCCTGCACGCAGGTGAGAGCGACGGTCTCACGGCCGCCACGGCAGGAGCGCCGGGAGCACGCGCGGCGTTCCTGATCGCCGCGCTCATCGCCCTCGCTACCGTCGCGCTCAGCCCCTTCGTGCGCAGACCCGCGGACGACGCCGGCGGAGATTTCGTCCTGCCTTCGCACTCGTGACGCTCTCGGAGACGGCACCCGTTCGCGGCCGCCGACCTCGCATCGCCGCAGTGGTGCCCTTGTCGCTGTGGGTGATCGTGATGGCCACAATGATCCTGGTCAGTGCAGTGGTCGCCGTCTGCTTCGGGAGCGTCAACGTCAGTATCGATCGCGTGATCGGGGTGGTGTGGGCGAACGTGACCGGCGACTCCGGCGCTGTCGATTCGATCGATCAGAAGATCGTCTGGGAGCTGCGCGTCCCGCGGGTGCTGATGGCGGGCGTCGTCGGGGCGGCGCTTGCATTGGCCGGCGCAGCCCTGCAGGGTCTGCTTCGGAATCCGCTGGCGGATCCGTACATCGTCGGTGTCTCGTCAGGAGCGTCGCTCGGTGCGGTGCTGGTGATGACCTTCGGTTCGAGTGTGCTCTTCGGACTCACCACTCCGGCGGCGGCGTTCGTCGGCGCACTGGTCATCCTCGTGCTCGTCTTCGCGTTCGCCCAGCGATCGGGCTCCTTCACCGATATGCGACTCGTGCTCTCGGGTGTCGCGCTGGGATACGTCGCCATGGCGGGAACCAGCTTCGCTCAGCTGCAGGCCGAGCCAGGGCAGGTGCGCGGGATCCTCTTCTGGATGATGGGGAGCGTCGCGGGAGCAAGATGGGATGGCCTCCTGCTGCCCACTGTCGTCATGGTCATCGCCGGCGCCTGGCTGCTGAGCCAGGCGCGAGGGTTGAACGCGCTGGCGCTGGGCGACGACGACGCGGTGGCGGTCGGCGTGAATCTGCGCCGCTTCCGACTCGGACTCCTCATCGTCGCCGCACTCCTCACGGCCGTGACCGTCGCGGTCGCGGGCGGCGTCGGCTTCGTCGGTCTGATCATTCCGCATGCCGTGCGCATGATCGTCGGGGCGGACTATCGGCGATTGCTCCCGGTCGCCGCGCTCGCGGGGGCGATCTTCCTGATCGCCGTCGACCTGGTGGCCCGTACCGTGGGAAGCCCGAACGAGTATCCGCTGACGATCTTCACCGCGCTCGTGGGAGGACCCTTCTTCCTCTGGCTGATGAGATCACCGGAGGGCCGCACATGAAGATCGCGATCACGGACCTCGACCTCAGTGTCGGCGGCGCGCGCCTCATCGAGGAACTCTCGCTCGAGGTCGCTTCGGGTGAATTCGTCGCGATCGTCGGTCCGAATGGTTCAGGAAAGTCCACGCTCCTGCGTGCGATGTATCGAGCGCTCAAGCCGGATGCCGGCTGCATCCTCATCGGGAGCGTGGATGTCTGGGACGTCGCACCACGGCGAGCGGCGCAGTTGCGCGCCGTGGTGACGCAGCATCAGACCAGCAACGACAGCATGCTGGTTCGCGACATCGTCGCGACCGGGCGTCATGCCCACCAGCCGTGGTACCGAGGCGAGACCAAGGCTGATCGCGATCATGCTGACGCCGCACTGGTGAGATGCGGGGCCGCGCACATGGCCGACCGCAAGTACGCCACGCTCTCCGGGGGTGAGCGGCAGAGGGTGCTCCTCGCGCGTGCGCTCACTCAGGATGCCCCGGTTCTCATGCTCGATGAGCCGACGAACCACCTCGACATCACGGCGCAGCACGACCTCTTGAATCTTCTGGAGTCCGTCGATCTCACGCGTGTGGTCGTTCTGCATGACCTCAATCACGCGGTCGCCCATGCCGATCAGATCGTCGTGATGAATGAAGGCAGGATTCGGGCTGTCGGCATCCCTGTCGAGACGCTCACATCAGAACTGACGCGAGAGGTCTTCGCCGTCGATTCGCGACTCATCGAGCATCCGATCACGGGCCGACCGCATCTGCTCACGGCGCCGATGCGTTGATGGGCGACATGTCACTTCCAAAGCTACTCCGGACTACTGACCTGTTCTTGCCCTGCTTCCCGGACTGAAGGTTCCGTCGATCTCCGAGAGTCCGCCGGACGTGCATTTCACAGCTGCTCCAGACAAGCTGTGAGTACCAAAGTCCTGATCAAGGAAACTTTTACAGCCCCGATGGCGCCTCGATCGCCGCCGTCCACCCGCCCAAGCAGGATCGTGGACGTATCCGGCACGGTGGTTTCGCTGTCGATAGAGAAGGAAGAGCGGCGTCAGGCCGTCTCAACCAGATCCTTCCGCGAGTGCCGCGCTGTAGGTGCTCGCAGTGGGGTGGCCGAGCGGCGTGGGGCTGACATGTGTCCTCCTGAAGACGGAAGTGGTGTGAGCTTCCAGCATCCTCGAGGAGGAAGCCAATGACCATTGGCGTGAATGCGTTTTAACGATGAGTTCGGGCCATCCGAATGGTCTCCTCGGCGCTCGTTCCGCAGGAATGCGCCAAGAGGCTCTCGTGGTGCCGTGATTCCGAACCGGTATGCTTCTACAAGAAGTAGAGCTGTCCCGTTCCCCGAAGGAGTTCCATGCGACCCACCGTCCGACGATCCGTATTCAGCACCGCAGCGGTGGCAGCTCTTCTGCTCCTGACCACCGCGTGTGCGGGAAGCGACACCCCGGCATCGACGGCACCCACGCCGGGCGAAGCAGGGGCGGGCTACCCGGTGACGCTGGAGAACTGTGGCCGGGAGATCACTGTCGACTCCGAGCCTGAGCGTGTGGTGAGCCTGTGGCAGTCGAACACCGAGGCGCTCCTCGCGCTCGGCCTCCGAGACAAGATCGTCGCTGTCCAGGAGAACTACTCGCCATACCCGGAATCCGTGGCGGAGGCGGCGGAAGGGCTCAAGACCATCGGCAGCATGATGGGGTTCCCCTCGAAAGAGGTCTTGCTGAGCGAAGCACCCGACCTCGTGACCGGCCAGGTGCTGGAGGGGTACGCGTTCGATACTTCGCAGGGGTACGCATCGGTCGAGCAGCTGGAGGAGGCGGGGGTGACCGTCTACGGTGCCAGCCTCTGCGGGGCGACGGACTATCTCAGCTCGGACATCTGGAACGTCGACTCCGTCTCGAAGGTACTGCGCGATTACGGGACGATCTTCGGTGTCTCGGAGAAAGCTGACGAGGTCATCGCGGAGCTGGAGAGCGCGAAGGAGAAGGTAGTCACGGCAGTGAAAGATGAACCGACCGTGAAGACCGCATACTTCAACGGTGGAACCGGTCCGGTGATCGTCCTGGCCGGCGGCATCTACGACGATCTGATCGAGACCGCGGGTGGCGAGAACGTCTTCCCCTCGGACTCCGTCTACATCAGCAAAGAAGAGTTCGCCGCGTCGGACCCCGACGTGATCCTGGTGGGCACGTTCGTTGGTCAGGACTTCGCGTCGCAGAAGGCGTTCCTCGAGGAGAACTTCCCCGACCTCCCCGCGGTGAAGAACGGCCGGATCAGTGAGGTCCCGACGCAGGAGACCGATTCGTCGATCTCCGTCATGGTGGGGCTGACCAAGATCGCGAACGCGCTTCACGCCGACCTCGATCTCGCGGTTCCCACCTCGTGACGAAGGCGGCCGTGCGGGCTCGGTCGGCTGCGCGCACGGGGCGGCGTACGCAATCGGTGATCGGTGTCCTCGTGGTCGCGTGCATCGTCGCAGTCGTGCTCTCTGTGGCCGTCGGGAGCGTGAACATCGCACCGAGCCGTGTCATCGAGGTCATCGGTGCACACCTGCTGCCCTGGGGCGCTGGCGGCGTCGACGGGCTCGACGACCAGATCGTGTGGGAATTCCGTTTGCCGCGCGCGCTGCTCGGCTTCGTCGTGGGGGCAGCGCTCGCGGTCGCCGGCGCGGTGCTGCAGGCCGTCGTGCGAAATCCGCTGGCGGACCCGTTCGTGTTCGGCGTCTCCTCCGGCGCATCCGTGGCCGCGGTCGCCGCGCTCACGCTCACGAGCGGGCTGTTCGCCTCGGTGTCGACGCCGATCGCTGCTTTCATCGGAGCTTTCCTCGCGACGGTGCTCGTCTTCGCGCTCGCCCAGCAGGGCGGGCGGGTCGCACCGAACCGGTTGGTGTTGGCCGGGGTCGCGATGTCGTACCTGCTCAGTTCGATCACGAGCTACCTCGTCCTGCGATCCAGCAGCGCCAACCAGGGCATCGGACAGGTGTTGTCGTGGCTCGCCGGCAGCCTGGCGGCGGCGACGTGGCAGGACCTCGGTGTGCCCATGCTCGTCCTGGTCGCGGCGACGATTGTCTTGGTGCTCCTCGCTCCCGTCTTGAACGCCTTCCTCACCGGCGACGAGACGGCAGCGAGCCTCGGCGTCGACGTCGGACGGATGCGGCTGATGCTGTTCATCATCACCTCGCTGCTCGTCGGTGTCGCAGTCGCGGTGAGCGGGTCCATCGGATTCGTCGGGCTGGTGGTCCCGCATGCAGTTCGCATGATGATCGGTTCCGATCACCGATGGGTGCTCCCCGCGTCCGCACTCGCCGGCGGGTTTCTCCTGGTGGTCGTGGACATAGGGGCACGGCTGCTCCTCGCGCCGACAGAAGTGCCGGTCGGTCTCCTCACCGCGGTCGTCGGGGCCCCGTTCTTCCTATGGTTGCTACGACGCTCCGGTCGGAGCGAGAGATGAGTGAAGGGCAGGGGGCGCCGCTCGAAGTTCAGGGCGTCGATGTCGACATCGCCGGTCGACGGATCATCGACGATGTGGTGTTGCGCGCGCAGGGGAACATCGTCGGGCTCGTCGGGCCCAACGGCAGCGGCAAGTCAACGCTCCTGCGAACGGTTTATCGGATGCTGCGTCCCGCCGCAGGACAGGTGCTCACCGATGGTCGCGATGTCTGGTCGATGCGGGCCCGGGATGCCGCCCGCATCACTGCCGCTGTCGTGCAGGACAGTCCCGCGGACCTCGAACTCACCGTCGCCGAATGCGTCGCAACCGGACGTCTCCCGCACGGCCGACTCATTGGAGCGGACCGCGGGGAAGATCGGCGAGCCGTGGATCGGGCTATGGCGACCGCGGGCGTCGCGGAGTTCGCCGACCGCGATGTCAGCACGCTCTCAGGAGGTGAACGTCAACGGGTGCAGCTCGCACGCGCCCTCGCTCAGGAGCCGCAGATCCTCGTGCTCGATGAGCCGACCAACCACCTCGACATTCGCCATCAACTCCAGTTACTCACGCTGATCCGGGACCTCGAGATCACCACTCTGATCACCCTGCATGATCTGAGCCTGGCGGCGTCCTACTGCGACGAGATCGTCATGCTCGAGCAAGGTCGCGTCGTCGCATCGGGTGGCCCTGACGAGGTCTTCACCCCAGAGCTATTGCTGCGCGTGTTCGGCGTGCGCGCCGGCACCCTCATCAACCCGCTCACCGGACGACTGCAGCTCGTCTTCGCAGACAGTGGTCCCGCAAACGTGACGTGAGCGCCCACATGACCGAACCCCGCGCCGACATTTCGTCGGTCCTGAGAAATGAGGAGTAACCCCGCATGCACGAAGACCGTGATGTCGTCCCTGAGGTGATGGATCTGCCAGGGCACCCGACCGGGTTCGACACGTCAGTCAGCACGCTGTTCTCGGTGATCGGAGACGACCCCGCCAAGCAGCAGGCCGTCGATCGGTCCATCGCCGCACACCACACCTTGGCCGCACTGCCCGGAGTGCGGTTCGCGACGGACAAGACGATTCTGATCGTCCTGCACCCCGGATTCGAGCTCCTCGACGTGGTGGGGCCGTTCCACTTCCTCGCAGGGACGGGTGCGACGGTGCAGTTCGTGACCACCGGCCCCGCGGGCGAGCCTGTCGTCAGCGGGGCCGGTGTGGCACTCGAGCCTGCGCTGACACTCGACGAGGTGACGACTTCGCCGTCCGTGATCCTCGTGCCCGGCGGCGACACCGGGATCCTCCTGCGGGATGCCCGTGCCATGGAGCACCTGCGTCGGATCGGTCAGGATGCCGAGTACGTGACCAGTGTGTGCTCCGGCTCCATCGCTCTCGCTCATGCAGGGTTGCTCGACGGTCGACGGGCCACCTCGCACTGGGCCGTACGGCACCTGCTCGGCGACTATGGCGCGATCGAGGTCGACGAACGCCTGGTCGAAGACGGCAACCGTCTGACGGCGGCCGGTGTGACCGCAGGAATGGACCTCGGCATCCGGCTCCTCGCGTACCTCTCCGGTGAGGAGATGGCGCGGTTCGCAGTCTTGGGTGCCGAGTACGCTCCCGAGCCGCCGTTCCACACCGGAACCCCCGAGCTGGCGGGCGCAGCGCTGACGGAGTTGTCTCGGGACTTCCTCGCTCCGTTGGAGGAGGAGCTTCGAGCGCCCACGAACTGAAGAACCGGTATATCTACATCACGTAGAGTAAACGCATGCATTCGACATTTCTTCTCCAGCGGTGGGCGTGGGCATTCATGTCCTCGCCCACCGCTGACGTCCCTCGGCAGGGTCATCGCTCTCGCGACGTGACCGCGCCGGAGACGGAAGGCTCCGGTGCGGTCAGCTCTCCATCTCGATGACGATCTCCTTGACGGCCTCGATGAACGAGGTGATGTCGTCATCGGTCATCGCCAGGGAGAGGGAGATCTCGCCGCGCGCGACAGGGAAGAAGCCGCGGTTCGCGAGCTCGAGTGAGAAGGTCTGGGTCTTGTCCGCATCGACGTTGCGCCACAGGTCGCGCTGGGTCTCCACTGTCAGACCCGGCTCGGTGCGGTAGGCGTACGCGAGCGAGGAGTATCCACCGCCGTAGATCGTGAACGGGCTCTTGCGCGCCGCTGTCCATTCGCCGACCTCCGACAGAATGCGCGCCGCCATCGTGTTCAGTCGGTTGTAGGCATCCTCGTCCAGCGCGCGCATGCACGCGATTCCCGCGACCAGTGCCAGACGGTGGCCGTGGTGCGTGCCGGAGATCGGTACGGTGCCGTCGGCCATGACCTGCATGATCTCGGCCTTCCCGCCCACGGCTCCGAGGGGGAGTCCGCCACCGATGATCTTGCCCATGACGGTGAGATCGCCAGCGACTTCGTAGAGGCTCTGCATGCCGTTGTATGCGCCGCGAAGGTTCATGGTCTCGTCGAGCACGAACAGGATGCCCAGTTCCGCTGTCACCCGGCGGATCATCTGCACGAACTCCTTGCGCAGGACCACGTGGCCGCCGGCGCCGCTCTCCAACTCGAGGATGACGCATGCGAGGTCGGACCCGTGCTCCCGCAGGATCCGCTCGGTACCGACCATGTCGTTCTGAGTGAGGATGACGACCTGCTCGACGACTGCTGCCGGGATGCCCGCGCTGTCGGCCACCGGAAGCGGGCTGTCATCGGACCCGTACTCCGCCGCGTCGTGCGGGTGACCGGAGATGCTCACCGGGTCGGTGAAGCCGTGGTACCCGCCCTCGAACTTCGCGATCTTGGTGCGGCCGGTGTATGCCCGGGCGACGCGCACCGCGCTCAGGATCGACTCCGATGCCGAGCAGGAGAACTGCACCATGTCGATCGACGCGATGCGGTCGATCAGGATCTGGGCGAGCTCTGCTTCCTCGGTGACGGGGTTGCCGAATGAGGCGCCGGACGGAATCGCGGCGATCAGCGCATCACTGATCACGGAGTCACCGTGGCCGAGGATGTTGACCGTGAAGTTGTTGTTCAGGTCGAGGAGGCGGTGTCCGTCCACAGTGTCGATGTAGGCGCCGTCGCCGCCGGTGACGAAGACGGCATGCGGGCCGAAGTTGAACGACGTACGGCTGTAGCCGCCGGGAATCACACCCCGTCCGGCGACGGTGAGTTGTGCGGACTCCGAGAACTTCTCGGTGAATCGACGGGTGGCGGTTTCGAGGGTGAGCATCATCTTCTCCTGGGTGGGCCGGCAAGGTTGGCGGCCATGGGACAGCGGGATCGGGGTGTCACGACCCGAGAGGGCTGCGTGGTCCTTCCAGGGTGCGGGCCGCTTTGCCGCCGAT
Source organism: Microbacterium sp. AC035 (assembly GCF_979258485.1). Lineage (NCBI taxonomy): Bacteria > Bacillati > Actinomycetota > Actinomycetes > Micrococcales > Microbacteriaceae > Microbacterium > Microbacterium sp. AC035. Next base: position 2,136,066 of record NZ_OZ409858.1, on the reverse strand, counting down.
CAATGGCCGGAATGCGAACAATCGTTCCGTGGAAGCGAATGATTGCGAGGGCTTCCGAATCGCTGGATGGCGCGACCAGCGGGTGCCGACACGGGGCGGAGCGTGTTGTGTCAGCCGACGAGTGAGACGGCCCCGGGGACGGCGTCGAGCTCGCTGCTGACCACATCGGCCACGACTTCGCGGAAAGCCTGTACCAGTGGCTCCCGCGAGTTCGCTGCGGAGATCAGGGCGAGGCTCGTGGGGCGGGCGTCGGGGAGTGGCAGGAAACGGACGCCGGGATGACTCCACAGTGCGGCCGAGTTCGTGGACATGGTGTCCACGGTTCCGCTGTAGGCCACCGCGGCGAGGGACTCGCGTGCCGAACTCACTTCGATCGAGCGGAGCGGTGGACCGCCGCGGTAGGCGTCGAGCGACCAATGGGCCCGCCATTCGGGCGGGGTCCCTGCGGCGGCGAGGGCGAACGAGTCGCCGAGCAGGTCGTCGACGTGCACCCGCGCCTCATTCGCGAGGCGATGGGTGGAGGAGAGAGCCGCGACCGGCATCTCGGAGTAGAGCGTATCGACCGTGACGCGCGGGTCGTCGACCGGGAGCCAGACGAAGGCGAGGTCGACGTCGCCCTCGATCACGCTGGAGACCTGGTGCGAGATGGAGAGTTCGACATAGCTCAGCGGCACCCGGGGATAGCGGCTGCGGAAAGTGGAGAGGAACCGATGCGTCAGGGGGTCATCAGCGAAGGATCCCACCCGCAGGCGCTGCATCTCCACGATGTTTCTGCGTGCGGCCGCAGTTCCGGCGTCGAGGGATGCGAGCGCATTCTCGGCATGCTCGCGAAAGCTGTCGCCGGCGAGGGTGAGGGTCACGCGCCGACTCGTTCGTCGGAACAGGTCCACGCCGAGCTCGCGCTCGAGTCGAGATATCTGTGTGCTCACCACGGAGGCGGCGATGTTCTCTTGCTCGGCGGCTCGTCCGAAATGAAGGGTCTCCGCAACGCGGAGGAAGTAGCGGAGTTGGCGAAGTTCCATCCGCCCCACCTCCGTTCGTCGGACCCGGCACGGGAATCATGCCGGGTGAGCCACACCGTACGCGCGGAGCGTTTCCCGGCCGATTCCTCCGCATGACGGATGTGTTACATATTGTTCGGTTTTCTCTTCCTCGCTGGTGTGATCACCCGGGCGTTGCGCCTTGCCCGGCAGTGCGCTACAGTCATACCGACCGAGTGCTCGGTCTGTACATAGAACTCAATGAGGAGCGCCATGATCGACGACACCGCTGTCGGTGACTCACCCCAGCCCCCTACTTTCGCCGCACCCACGGTGCGCGCCCGGCCCGCCGTGGTCACCACCATGGTGCTCGCACGCCTGGGCCTCATGCTTCCCCTGTCGACAGTCATCTCCGCCGCACTCGTGCTGAAGCTGCAATCTCTGATGCCGCAGGAAGAGGTGATCGGCACTCTCGGACTGATCACGTCCATCGGCGCGCTCTCCGCACTGTTCTTCGACCCGGTGTTCGGACGCATCAGCGACCGGACGATGAGCCGGTTCGGCCGACGTCGGCCCTGGATGATCGTCGGCATGGCGGGTCTCCTGGTCGCATTGCTGATCATGGCCATCGCGCCTACGGCTCTGGTCGTCGGCGCGGGGTGGATCCTCGCGCAGATCACGGCGAATGCGGCAATCGCCGCGCACACCGCATCCATCGCCGATCAGCTCCCCTCTTCGCAGCGCGGCAAGGTCGCCGGAGCCATCGGCATCGCCCAGCAGGCCGCGACCCTCGGCGCCGCATACGCCGCACAGTTCTTCGCCACGCAACTGCTGCTGCTCTTCCTGATCCCCGGAGTGGTCGGGTTCATCCTGGTGCTCATCTACGCGATCATGCTGCCCGACAAGCCGCGCCCCTTCCCCGCCCGTTCCGGCGGAGGCATCCGCACCGTGCTGAAGACGTTCTGGGTGAACCCGATCAAGAACCCCGACTTCGGACTCGCCTGGTGGTCGCGCTTCCTGGTCGTGCTGGCGAACTTCATGTTCATCACCTTCCGACTGCTCTGGATCCAGCACGAGATGAACCTCGAGCCTGCCGAAGCAGTGCGCATCATGGCGACGGGCGTCCTGGTCTTCACGATCGCCCTGATCGTCAGCGGCCAGATCGCCGGATGGCTCTCGGACAAGCTCGGACGACGCAAGGTCTTCATCGTCGTCGCAGCGCTCATCTTCGCCGCCGGCACGATCCTTCTCACGCAGACGACGGAGCCCACGATGTTCTTCGTGGCCGAGGCCATCATCGGGGTCGGGTTCGGGGCCTACGTGGCCGTCGACCTCGCGCTCGTGCTGGATGTGCTGCCCGACCCCGAAGAGACGGCGAAAGACCTCGGTGTCTTCAACATCGCGATGGCCGGCCCCCAGGTGGTGGCGCCTGCGCTCGCCGCCTGGATCGTCGGCTTGAGCAGCGGAACCAACTACGACATCATGCTCATCATCGCCGGCGTGATAGCCGTTGTCGGTGCCGTGCTGATCATTCCCGTCCGAAGCGTGAGGTGACCCGATGACGATCCATGAGGAGGACGCCGCAGGAGTCGCCGCACTGGAGCCGGTCATCGACGATCTCGTTCGACGGCTGACGCTGGAAGCGAAGGTGCGGCTGCTCTCCGGAGCCGACAACTTCTCGCTGCACGCCGATGCGTCGATCGGCCTCGAAGGTCTCGTGCTGTCCGATGGGCCCACAGGCGTCCGCGGTGAGATCGTCGTCGGCGGTCGTGAGAGCTGTCTGCTGCCGAATGCGAGCCTGCTCGCGCAGACGTGGAATCCCGAAGCGCTCGCCGAAGCCGGGGGGATCCTGGCTGAGGAAGCAGAGGCGCAACGGACGCACGTCGTGCTGGGACCCACCATCAACCTCCATAGGTCGCCCCTGGGTGGCAGGCTCTTCGAGGCGTTCAGCGAGGACCCGCTGCTCACCGGCCGCCTTGCGAGCGCGTACATCAACGCACTTCAGGAGAGGGGCGTCGGTGCCAGCGCCAAGCACTTCCTCGGCAATGAGTCCGAGACCGAGCGGACGACGGTGGACGTGCGGATGACGGCGAAGACGCTCAGGGAGGTGTACCTGACACCCTTCGAGATCGCGATCGACGATGCGAATCCTTGGACCGTGATGGCGGCGTACAACAGCGTCAACGGGGTTCCCTCCACGGAGCACCACGAGCTCATCGCCCAGGTACTGAAAGAGGAGTGGGGCTACGACGGACTCGTCCTGTCGGACTGGTACGCCACCAAGACGGCCGCCGAGAGCGCTGCCGCGGGGCTCGACCTCGTGATGCCCGGTCCCGCGACACCCTGGACTGAATCGCTGGAGGAGGAGGTGCGTGCGGGCGCCGTCTCTGAAGACGCCATCGACGACCACGTGCGACGCCTGCTCCGGCTCGCCCATCGTGTGGGCGGCCTCACCGACCCTCGCGGATGGCCCGACTCCGTCGAGGCGCCAGCCGGCGAACTGCGGCGCGCGCAACTCCGGCGGCTCGCAGCGGGCGGCATGGTCGTCATCAAGAACGTCAACGACACGCTTCCCCTCCGTGAGGATGCCACGTACGCCCTCATCGGTCGCCATGCCACGGACACGATCGGACAGGGGGGCGGATCCGCTCAGGTTCGCGCTCCGCACGTCATCTCAATCGTCGAAGGGATGACGGCGCGCCTCGGCGCCGACCACGTCATCTTCACAGACGGCGTGGAGACGCGTAAGACACTGCCCACCGTGAAGCCCACGCGCGTGCGTGATCCCGAAACGGGGGAGCACGGCATCCGTGTGCGGGTCTTCGACGACGCCGGCGATCTCGTGCACAGCCGCCATCTCGAAGTGGCGGAGCTCGAGGACAGCCAGATCGGATGGCTCGAGGGTGCCGCTCGCATCGAGCTGAGCGCGACTCTGGACATCCGGGAGGGCCGGATGGTGCAGCTCGGAACCCGGGGCCCCGGGAACTGGCATCTGGTCACGGAGGGGCATGAGAGCAGCTACCGGATCGACTATCACCCCGGTCCTGGCGGTGGCTTCTTCCGCCCCAAGAGCCATGCCGCAGCCGTGCGGGTGGAGCCGGGGCAGCTCGTCACCGCGACCGTGGAGAAGGATACCCTGCCGCGCATCCTCGGCCTGGTCGTCAGCGAGGCGGTGCGATCGTCGGCCTCCGCGATCGCCGCCGCCTCTGCAGCGGCTCGAACCGCCGATGTGGCTGTCGTCGTCGTGGGCTTCACTCCCGACCAGGAGACGGAAGGCGAGGACAAGAACACGCTGTCGCTGCCCGGCGATCAGGATGCTCTCGTCGCGGCGGTCGCGAACGTCGCGGCGCGCACCGTGGTCGTCATCAACGCCGCCACACCTGTGCTCATGCCCTGGATTGCTGATGTCGATGCTGTGCTGTTCACCGGTCTCCCCGGTCAGGAAGCGGGGGATGCGGTCGCGGCTGCGCTCCTGGGTGACGTGCTTCCGGAGGGTCGTCTGGTCACCACATTCCCCGTGGGCAATCACCGCGGACCGGCGTGGAGCACCACGCCTCGACGGGGTGTCCTGGAGTATGCCGAGGGAACGTCGATCGGCCATCGCGGCTGGTTCGGGAGTGGGGACGTGCCGGCCTTCTGGTTCGGGCACGGGCTGGGGCTCACCACGTGGGAGTACTCGGAGGCGCAGATCGTGCGGTCGTCCGATGGGCGGATCGATGCTGTCGACGTCACGGTGCGCAACTCCGGTCGACTCGAGGGTCGTGAGACCGTGCAGATCTACTTCGACCCGGAGAGCGATGACGAGCCGATCCGCCTGATCGGCTGGGGGCAGTCTGAGGTGCATCCCGCTCAGGAAGTCAGGATTCGAGCCACATGCGACCTCCGGCTCCAGCGTCGCTGGGACCAGGACGCGCAGCGGTGGGTACCGCTTCGAGTGGGATCTGTGCTCATAGGTCGAGGCTTGGGAGACGTCCGCGTTACGATTCCTTGAGGCCGGCTGACAGCGCATCGTCAGTCGGTTTCGATCCCCGTCGAGAGAGGCATCCTTGTCCTTCCCCCCGAGATACGCGCCTGACACCCGCAAGCGTCGTGTGAGACGATCTGCCGCGGAGACGCAGCAGCAGATCGTCGGCACCGCTGTGGAACAGATCGCCGAGGTCGGTTTTCATAAGATGTCGATCGCGGATGTCGCGGCCGCCAGCGGAATCTCCCAGTCGGGTCTGCTGCATCACTTCCCCTCGAAGGTCGCATTGCTGGCAGCGATTCTGGAGCAGCGGGAGCGGGACGACAATGCATTCCTGTTCGGCGACGGCACGGTTCCGCTCGGGTGGGACGCGTTCGAGGCTCTCGTGCCTCTGACGGCCCGCAACTCGACCCGCCCGGAGTGGGTGGGGGTGTTCGTCCGCGTTTCGGCGGAGGCCACCGAGCCCGACCATCCGGCAAATGAATGGCTGCGAGATCACTACGCCAGTGCACGAGCGTGGTTGGGTGACGCCGTGGAACAGGGGAAGGAATCGGGTGTGATCCGCGCGGATGCCCCGACGGAGCTGCTGGTCGGAAACACGATCGCGGTGCTCGACGGCATCCAACAGCAATGGTTGGTCGACCGGCGCATCGACATGGTGAGTCAGGTATCCGCTCACATCGCCGGTCTCCGAGTGTGCTGGGAGACCGGTCCTTCGCCTTCTTGACGGCGCTGAACTGCGCATTCGCCGGTTAGGGCAGAAGCACCTGCGCCACCGTGATGGCGGCGACTGTCAGGACCATGATCGCGAAGGCCTTCTGCAGGAACACGTTGCTCATGCGCTTCGCGAGCAGCGCTGTCCCGAACGATGCCACCATCGAGGGTACGACGAAGGCGATGATCAGCCCCCAGTCAAGGTTCGACACCCCCGCGTGCGCCGCGATGCCGGCCAATGAGTTGATCATGGCGACGACCAGTGAGGTGCCGATCGCCAGCCTCATGGACATTCCGAGCAGGAAGACCAGAGCGGGGACGGTGATGAAGCCGCCGCCGATGCCGAGCAGTCCGGTCAGGAACCCCACGAGCAGCCCGACAGCGATTCCCCGCAGGGCCCAGAGCTTCGGTCGGCGGTCGTTGCCTGTGGCGCGAGGCCGCCCGCGGAGCATCTGTACGCCGGAGGCTACCATCAGAAGGGCGAAGATCAGCAGGAGCATCTCCTCCGAGATGAGCCGGCCGACGAGCGTGCCGCCGAATGCCGCCACCACGCCCGCGCCGGCGACAGGTAGCACCATCTTCCAGTCCACGCCGCCGCGCAGGCGCGGGACCAATGCGGCCAGAGGGCCGATCGCTCCCACGACGAGAGAGGTCGATATCGCTGAGGAGACGGGCAGCCCCACGAGGTAGACCAGGGCGGGGACGGTCAGAATTCCGCCACCAGCCCCCAGCAATCCGGTGAGTGCCCCGATGACCACTCCGAGAGCGATGATCACGATGAGCACTGGGGTCTCCTTCTGTCAGGCGTCTCGACAGCCGAGGTGACAGCGTCGCGGCGTCGCGTGGAAGCCACTGTAACATACAGACCGTGCGCACGGTCTGTATCGGGGTCACTTATCGCCGCCGATACATGGCGCGGAGTCGCGCCGATCGCGTGTGCGAATGTAAAGCTACATGTTGTAGAGTTAAGATGCACGAAAACTGAACAGACTACGGCGGGCCATGGTCGTCACCAGGGCTCGCCGTCGTCGTCTGTTCGTGCAGAGCGCGGACCGCGGGCACCCCGCACGTGGCCGCTCACATGAGAGGAGCGGAAGATGGGGCTTCTGGGCGCGGTGCGCAGGCGGAATCGGCAGGATGCGGTGGCGGGGAGCCGATCGCGGTCCTCGCGCCTCGAAGTGGTCGTGTCCCAGCGGACGGTCGTCTCCGACCGTGCAGTGCTGCTTCACCTTCGGTTCATGCGGACCGATGCCATGATCACGATCGAGCCGGGCTCTCATGTCGACCTCCACCTGACGGGAACGCTGATCCGTCAATACTCTCTCGTCGACGCGTCGCCTGAAGAGGGAGTCATCTCGGTGTGCGTGCAGAAGGAGGATCTAGGGCGCGGCGCATCACGTCACGTGCATGACAATGTGGGCGTCGGCGATCGGCTGCACATCTCTCCGCCGCGCAACACCTTCGCATTGAAGTCCGGAGCGTCGAGATCACTTCTGCTCGCGGGCGGAGTCGGAATCACTCCGCTTGTGTCGATGGCCGAGTCGCTGCATCGCAGCGCGAGTGCCTTCGAGCTGCACGCGTACGCCCCACGTGCTGCTTCCCTCCCGCTGCTCGAGCAGCTGCGGTCGGGCTCGTTCGCAGCATCGGTTTTCCCGCACTTCAGTGATGAGGGTGACTCCTTCCGTGAGAGTGGGCCGCGCGGCCTCCTCGAGCCGACGGCCGACGGCATGATCTACGCGTGCGGGCCGGAGGGGTTCATCGCGCTCGCGCGAGAGCGGGCACTGGAGTATGGGTGGCGCGACGACCAGTTCGTCACGGAGCGCTTCTCCTCGGCAGCGCCGCCTCGCTCTTCTGCGGATGGGGCGTTCACCGTGGTCGCCGCATCGACCGGACAAGCAATGAGGGTGGAGGCCACCGAGTCGATCGCTTCCGTGCTCGAGCGCCACGGGTATGAGACGTACCGCAGCTGTGGGCAGGGGGTCTGCGGATCATGCATCGTGCCGGTGCTGGCGGGTGTGCCCGATCACCGGGACCACGTGCAGAGCGAGCGGGAACACGCCACGCACTCTCAGATCAACGTGTGCTGTTCGCGTTCACTCACCGCCGAGCTGACGCTCGACATCTAAGTGATCAGGGTCGGTCCAAACTCCATTAATGCAGTTGACATAACCGATGCATCGTATGCACTAATGGGAACATGACAATCATCGTTCACGGCGCCACCGGCGCTCAAGGTTCCCCTGTTCTTGCTGCTCTGCTCGCGGCGGGACACACCCCGACGGCTGCAGTGCGCGACAGTGCCAAGGCGACCGCACCTGCAATCTCCATTGACAACACCTCTGTGGAGTCGCTGGTGCAGGCCTACACCGGTGCGGACGCGGTCTTCGTTCACCTGCCGCTCGCCAGCCCCGACCAGCAACTCGCTTACGCCCAGGCGATCGGTGAGGCTGTCTCTCAGGCGCGTCCTGGTCGAGTGGTGTTCTCGACCAGCGGCTATCCCACCGAGCTTCCCGACGGAACGCTGACGGCGCACGGCGTGCTCGCGGCGGCCCTGGCGGAGTCGGGTGTCTCGTACGCGGTCATCGCTCCCCGTATCTTCCTGGAGAACCTCCTGCTGCCGGTCACGCTGGGCCCGGCTCGGGAAGACGGAGCGCTGCACTACCCGATTCGCGATGACTACCCCGTCTCTTGGGTGTCGCACCTCGATATGGCCGACATCGCCGTCGCACTGCTGACGGACGACTCGGTCACGGGTGTTGTCACTGCCGGCGCGCTTCCTCCTCAGCTCGGAGCAGATCTCGCCGAGGGCTTTGCTCGGTACTTCGACAAGCCCGTCGTGTTCGAGGCACAGGAGCCCGAGGCTTACGGCGAACTGATCATCCCGATGTTCGGGGCGGATGCTGCGCGCCCCGTGGTCGACTCGTACCACTTCCGGTGGACCCAGCCCGGAGAGGTGATCGACGAAGAGCGCTCCGCGCAGAAGCTTCTCGGCATCACTCCGCGGACCGTCGAGGCCTGGTTGCGAGACCTCGCCGTCTGATCGCTGTGACTGCACGGATGGTCTCGGTCGCTGTGGCAACCGAGACCATCCCCGTTCACACGGCGTTGAAGAACTTCCGCCAGGCGGGGATACGCCGGATCAGCAGCTGATCTACGGCCAGGATCACCAGCACGGACAGCCCGAACATGGGCAGGAAGACCCCCAGGGCGACCACGCTGACGAGCAGTGCGATGTTCCCGAACAGGGGCAGACGCGCGCGCGGCGCTGCCATGCCGCTCGCGGTGCCGCGGCGACGCCACCACATGATGGGTGCGGAGATGCACATGAAGATCACGGCAAGGCAGAAGAGCGTCGTCAGGATCGTGTTGATGGGGCCGAAATGCCGCCCTTCGTGGATCGCGATTCCGTGCGAGACGACCTGGGCGAGCGGGCTGTAGTCGTCGTAGCCGTATTGCGCGACGACCTCGCCGGAGTACTGATCGACGTGCACCGTCTGCTCGAGGGTGACATCGGACTCCGCGGGGTTGCCCTGCTGGTACCACTGGCTGCTCATCACGCTGAACACCCCAGTCTCGTCCACGGGGTAGATCACGTAGTAGGGGCTCGGCGCGCCCTCGGCCTCGGCGGCAGCGATGGCGGCGTCGATCGAGACGCCTGCACCCTCTCCGTCGCTTTGCCCGGTCGGCCCCATGCCCACCGCCCAGCCGGCGGGGGCGTTGGATCCGTCGGTCTGTTCGATCAGGTCCTTCATCGTCGACTCAGCCCCGGGGTCGGCGCCCCACAGCGAGGACCCGCCGGTTGCTGCGACCTTTTCGGACACGCTGCCCCACAGGCCGGTCCAGGGGAGTCCGGAGATGACGAGCATCAGGATTCCGAGGCCGACCGGAAGGCCGACGAGCGCATGCGCACTGCGCAGCCTCGCACCCTTCAGCTTCTTCTGCGCGGCCAGCTTTCGCGGCTTGCGCCCCAGGAAGAAGATCAGGAATCCGGTGATCGTCAGCACGATGGCCCAGCTGGCACCGAGCTCCATCAGCCGATCGCCGAAGTCTCCTGCAAGGAGATTCCCGTGGATTCGGATGAAGACGTCCGAGATGAGTTGATCGTCAGTCAGCGACCCGGTGACCACGGCCCGGTACGGGTCGACGTAGACATTCTGGGTGGTACCGTCGGGGAGCTCGGTGACGAAGACCGTCGAGCGGTCACCGAGACTGTCGAACAGTGAGACGACCGATCGGTCGGGGAACTCCTGCGCAACCGCCTCCTGCTGGGCGGACAGAGGCAGTCGTTCCGCGCCGTCCGGAACGGCGACCGTGATGACGCCCGGGTGCATCGCCGCGTCGATCTGCGCGCGGAACAGGTACGTCATGCCCGTCACGGCGAGCACGAAGAGGACGGGGATGACCAGGAGTGCTCCGTAGAAGTGCCAGCGCCAGAATGCGCCGAACCAGTTGATCCTTCTGGGGCGAGCACGCCCTGTCTTCTCTGGTGCACCGGTCGACTCGAAGTCGATCGTGGTCATCGTCGGGCCTTTCACTGGGCGGAATCAGATATCTACATAATGTAGTACTAAACTGAAGCCGTGATCGCCGCACCCTGGAACATCCTCCTCACTCTGCTCTTCGTGATGACCGCCATCATCTGTTTCTGGGGACTCGCCGCACGCTCGCGCACGCGGTCGGAGGGTTCCGCACTGACGGACACGGACCTGATCGACATCACGCACGGCATCATGAGCGTCGCGATGATCGTCATGACCTGGTGGACAGTATGGGATGCAGTAACCTGGGCGCAGGTGGCCATCTTCGCCATCCTGGCGTTGGCCCTGGTGCCCTCTTTCCGTGGGGCGAACGGAGCGCAGGCGGTCGACCTCGTCGGCCACATCGTGCTCGACGCTGCGATGATCTGGATGCTCGCCGCGATGCCCCTGCTCATGGCCGGGATGGACATGTCTGACGATGCCGGTGGGGCTCATGCGGAGCACCACGGCGGTGGCGGATTCGCCCTTGAGTCGACGCCTGTGTGGGCGGACGCTGTCAATGGGATGTTCATCGCCTTGTGCGTCGCCGCCACGGTGTGGTGGGTCTGGCGCCTGTTTCGGTCGTCGCATCATCGCATTCACTCTGTCTGTCACATCGCGATGGCGGCGGGCATGGGGTGGATGCTGGTGCTGATGAACGGCTGACTGCGCGGCGAAGTCACGCGTGCGGGTGAGGCGGGAGTCCGGCCTCACCCGCACGCGTGACTGTCGATCAGCTCTGGCCCCAGAAGGCGTCTTCGCTGGTGCCGTCTTCGGAGAACAGGTGGACTGCGACGATCTTGCCGTCGCGAACCGTGAGCAGGTCGACGCCGGCCATGTCCATCGAGGTGCCCGTGCGGGTGCCCGAGAATCGCACGGGAAGCGCGACCATCTCGCCGTTGACCATCGCCGGACCGGTGACGACGAGGGCGAAGCTTCCTTCGCTCGCCTCCATCATGCCGCCGAGGAGGGCGCCGACGCCGTCGATGCCCGTGTGCTGGCCGGAGAACTGGTGGCCGCCGGGCTGGTACCAGACGACGTCGGGGCTGAACTGCGCCATCACGGTGGGAATGTCACCCTTGGCGAGCGCGTCGAAGTACGTGGTGGCGATGCCGGCGGGGGTGGTGTCAGTCATGATTCTCTCCTTGGATGAGTGGTACGTCACCATGGTTACATATGGTAACCTGTTACCTCAACGTAACTAAGGGAGTGGGTTTCCGAAATGGCTGATCCTGTCTGGAACGTGATGCTGGCGACGTGTCCATCGCGCACATCGTTGGCACGGGTGGCCAACAAGTGGACAGCCATGATCGTGATCGCTCTGAGTGACGGGCCGGCGCGGTTCGGAACGATCCGAGATCGCGTCGGCGGCATCAGCGCGAAGGTGCTCGCGGAGACGCTTCGCGATCTGGAGCGCGATGGTCTTCTGACGCGCACGGCCTACGACGAGATGCCGCCCCGTGTCGAGTACGCGCTGACGCCGCTCGGGCTCACGCTGCGCGAGCCGTTGACCGCGCTGGGATTGTGGGCGGAGAGTCACATCGAAGAGGTGCTCGTGGCGCGAGAGGCGTACGACCTGCGTTAGTCAGGGGAGTCAGCGCGAGCCGCGCACCTTCTGGATACGGAGGCTGTTGTAGACGACGAACACCGAGGACAGCGACATCGCGGCGGCGGCGATCAGAGGGTTGAGCAGGCCCGCGGCGGCGATAGGAATCGCCGCGACGTTGTAACCGAACGCCCAGACGAGGTTCATCTTGATCGTCCGCAGCGTTTTGCGCGAGATCGCGATCGCGTCGGGAATGACGAGCAGGTCATCCCGGACCAGGATGATGTCGGCCGCTTTGAGGGCGATGTCCGTGCCGGTGACGATCGCGAGGCCGAGGTCGGCGGTGGCCAGTGCGACCGCGTCGTTGACGCCGTCGCCGACCATCGCGACGCGCTTGCCCTGAGCCTGCAGTGTCGAGATCACGTCCGCCTTCTGCGCCGGAAGCACCCCGGCGTGGACCCCATCAACGCCGAGCTCGGCAGCGATGCGCGCCGCAGCCGCCGGAGAGTCGCCGGTGAGCAGCAGGATCTCCAGCCCCTGCTCGCGGAGAGCCTTGACAGCGTCAGCCGCGCGAGGCTTGAGGGAATCCGACAGCGCGAGCACGCCGATCACGACATCGTCAGCGGCGACGAGCACGGTCGTGTGGCCATCGTTCTCGAAACGTTCGACGGCCGCGCGGGCCTCGGCCGGGAAGCGCACCGCCTCGCTTTCGATCAGTGAGACGTTGCCGATGACGACACGGGTGCCGTCGATCGTGGCGACAGCGCCGAGTCCTGGCTTCGCCGTGAATTCGCTGAGCGGGCGCAGATCGGTCGAGAACGGTGCGGCCGCACGCTCGATGGCGCGTGCGATCGCGTGCTCCGAGCCGCGTTCGGCGGAGGCGGCGAGCCTCCACATCTCGTGCGGCTCCACGTCGAACACCGCCGTGTCCTGCACCGTCATCGTGCCGGTGGTGAGTGTGCCCGTCTTGTCGAGAACCACGGTCGTGACCGCGCCTGATGCCTCCAGAGCGTCGTGCCCCTTGATCAGGATGCCGAGCGTCGCAGCGCGCCCGATGCCGACCATCAGCGCGGTGGGGGTAGCGAGTCCGAGCGCACAGGGGCAGGCGATGATCAGCACGCTGATCCCGACGCCGATTGCCTTGTCGTCGGGGGCGCCGCTCAGTGCCCACGCGATCCCGACGACGATGGCGAGTCCGATCACTACGGGAACGAACCAGGTCACCACGCGGTCGACCAGCTTCTGCACATCGGCCTTGCGGGCCTGCGCCTGCTCGGTGAGCGCAGCCATCTGGGCGAGCTGGGTGTGCGCGCCGACTGAGGTCGCCTGCACCTCGAGCCGGCCGTCGGTGCTGATGGTGCCGCCGGTGATGGTGTCTCCGCTGGTGACCGAGATCGGCATCGGCTCGCCCGTCATCATGCTCGCGTCGACGGCTGCGCTGCCGCTCAGGACGACACCATCAGCGGGGACGGTCTCGCCAGGCAGGAGCACGAACACGTCACCGGAGCGCAGCTGGCCGGCCGGCTCCACCGTCTCGACCCCGTCGCGCAGCACTCGCACATGCGTGGCAGCGAGTGCGCTCAGTGCGCCGAGCACGTCTCCGGCCTTCCGGCGGGAGCGTGTCTCGAAGTATCTGCCTGCGAGCTGGAAGGTGGTCATGCCCGCGGCCACATCGAGGTAGATCGAGTCGGCGCCCTCGGGGGTCGAGCCGAAGCCGAGCCAATAGCCCTCCGACCCGGCACCCACGCCGAAGAGCAGTGTCGCCACCGCCCAGCCGAACGACGCCGCGATGCCCAGAGACACCAGGGTGTCCATGCTGACCATGCCGTGACGCAGATTGCGGAAGGTCGCGCGGTGGAACGGCCACGCGGCCCAGGTGACGATCGGCAGTGCGAGCAGCACGCAGACCCACTCCCAGCCGGGGAACCGCCATCCGGGGACGAGGGCCAGGACCAGGGTGATGTCCATCAGCGGGACGGTCAGGAGTGCGGCCACCGCCAGTCGTCGCCGGAGCGAGGAGATCCGGAACTCAGTGGCACGCTGCGACCAGGCATCATCTGATCCGTCTCGCAGATGGGCGCCATAGCCCGCGCTCTCGATCTGCGCGATCGCGCGTGCCGACTCCTCGGTCGAGATGCCGGTCAGCACGGCCCGCTCCGTCGCGTAGTTGACGGTTGCGGTGACGCCGTCGAGCTTGTTCAGAGCGCGTTCGACACGACCGGCGCACGCCGCGCAGGTCATGCCGGAGACGTCGAGCTCGAAGGGGGTTTCGAGTTCTCGCGTAGTCGGGGGGGTCATCTCTGTGGCTCCTTCTCGGGCTGCGGGCCCGGGCGTAGTTCATCGCTCGCTGCGGAGCGGGCGGAGAGCTGGCGCAGCATCTCGTTGTAGGCGTCGAACTCCACATCCCTCCCCGTGTCGAGGTGCCGGTCCTTGCGCCGTGCTTCCTTCGAGTCCTGGCGACCCCATTGGATCAGAAGCACGATGATGACGATCAGGAGCGGGATCTCTCCTCCCGCCCAGGCGACACCGCCCGCGAGATACTGCTGCGCGGGAAGGTCAGCCCACGGGAGCCTGAGGTAGAGGTAGAAATTCTCGGCGATCAGGGTCGTGCTCGTCATCAGGATGATGCCGAAGAACGCGTGGAAGGGCATCGCGGCCAGCGCGTACCCCAGCTTTCCCACATGGGGGAGCGGGCGGGGCGGGCGATCGACCCCGATGATGAGGCTGTAGTACAGATAGCCGACGATCAGGAAGTGGAGATTCATCAACTGATGCGCCCAGTGGAAGCGCATGTAGTCGCCGAAGATCCCCGTGAGGTACAGCCCGTAGTACGAGCCGATGAACACCACAAACACGATCAGGGGGTTGTAGAGGAACTGGAGCACTCGCCAGTGCAGCACCCAAGTGATCCAGTCGTGCGGCCCCACGGGTGATTCGGGCACCGAGCGCGTTGCACGCAGGAGCAGCGTGACGATCCCGCCGAGCACGAGCATGCCGGGTGCCAGCATGTTGAGGCTCATATGGACGATCATGTGGATGCCGAAGTCCGGCGCCGAGTACTTGCCGAAGCCTGAGCTGGTCGCGAAGATGATGATCGCCCAGCCAAGCAGCCACGCGACGGTTCGCCCGGGCGGCCAGTGGTCGCCACGGCGGTGCAGCGCACGTACGGCGAGCAGGTACACGACGATCCCGACCGTCGCGATCGCCAGGAACAGCACGTTCGGTCGCCAATGCCCGAACAGCACCTCGATACTCGGCGCATCTGCGACCTCGAAACCCATGAAGGTCTGCGAGATGGTCGTCGGCACGAAGTACTGCGGCGGGGGTTGCCGGGTCATTGCGGCTGTGGTGCCTACCCAGGCGATGACGCCGAAGGACGCGACGGAGAGGCATGCGACGATATGTTCCGCGCGGACGCGTGCGCGGCGCCAGAGAGCGCGAAGCGCGATCAGAGGGATCGCGACGATGAGAAATGCGGCCCATCGCCCGACGATCAGCCAGCCGGTCAGAGCCCCGAGGAGGGGTGTCCCGGCGAGCTTGAACAAGGTGATGACGACGTCGGACGCGGCGATGACCGGCAGCAGGATCGCCGCCAGGAGAAAGAGGCGCCGAAGGGACTCGGGGTCGATGAACCGACCGGAGCACACCCGAAGCCAGTAGACCGCGACGACGCCGAAGAGCAGATTGACCGCGAGCGATTGGAAGACGGCAGCATCGCCGCCGAAATCGTGATCGGGGCCGACGAGGACCTGCCCCGACACGACCGGAGCGAGCGTGGCGAGGAAAGATGCCCACAGCGGGATCAGCATTCCCGTCCAGCGATCGACGAAGAACGACGCGAACAGGACGATGAGTGCCCCTCCGAGGCTGATCGTCCACGCGATGGGGGCAGTGCTCGCCTCGAACAGGAACGCGAGTGCTCCCGGCTCGAGGATGCGCTCGAGCTGCGCACCACTAGCATCGAAGGACTCGAACACGGCCAGGCCCGCGGCGCTCGCCGCCCAGATCGATGCAGTGACTCGGAGAGCGCGGAGTTCGAAGCCGTACTCGAAGCGCATCGCGCGTTTCGCGGGCGTGGCGCGCAAGAACAGCAGGTAGGCGAGGATGCCCATGCTCAGCAGAATCCCGGCGTCCGCCGCCACTAAGAGCGCGGTGGTCACTACCCCGACATCAAGGCCGGGGAACGACTGGAAGAGCTTCTTGTAGGGCGCCTCCCCGAGTGCGACAGTGATGCCGACGGGCAGACCTATCCCGAAGATGGCAGCGACGATGCCGCCCCCGATCAGGAGGCGACGGGACGGGCGCAGTAGAGCGGGATCGCTGGGGGCCTTCGAGGCAGAATCTTCACGCATCGTGGCGTACAGGCCACGAACCCACTTTGTACCCGGCCTCACCGACCGCGGCTTCCCAGGAACTCCGGTCCACCGGGAGATCGTGGGTGACACTCACGCGTCCGGTCGTCGCATCCGCGACGACGTTCTGGACACCGGGAAGTTGGGACAGTTCTGATCCCACCGCGTGCTCGCAGTGCTCGCACGTCATTCCGGTGACCTCGAATGTGAACTCCGACATTTCCACTCCACTCTTTACTGCATTCAAGTCTACATCCTGTAGTTTTATCAGCGCGCCGCGATGGCGGGGATAACTACCGGATGTAGCGTTAACACTACCTGCTTCGGATCTCGATGAGGCCCGTATCGCCGATCTCCTGAGAGGCGGAATCGAAGAGGTGAGTCAGATGACGGAGTCGCGAAAGTGAGCATGATCTCCGCCGTCATGCTGCTGGTGGCGCTCCTGGTGCTGATCCTGGTCATCGGACTCACTGCGCCCCCGAGGGATGAGGATGACCGCCCGTCCACTCTCGCTGAGGAATGGGATGCGACGAGATTTCTCTTCCATCGGATCCGTCGACGGGCGCGCGCGGCGTGGTCATGGGTGATCCGTGCGTGCGGCTGGAAGCCTCGGGCCTGAACAGCCACGATGCGAGAGCAGGTGCGATCCAGAGCCGCCTCACGCCGAGGAATCGCTGGCGAAGGCAGCGGGGGGCCGTCGACGCTTGACGGCGCCCGGCCATCGTTTGTCCACGAGCCTCTCGGCGCGAAGCTCCAGACCGACATCGTTCGATGCTGCAGCGAGCGTTGAGAGAGCGTTCGCCAGATGCGCGGGTCCGGCGAGGCGCGCTGCCTGGTCGTCCGCAGCCAGTTCGACGAGAAGCGTGGTGGCTCTTCGCAGCGCGCGCGCGGAGTGTGTTCGCGGGAGGCAGAGAGCGTTGATCCGAGCGATTCGCGTGGCCCACGCATGGTGTTGCCTCAGGTGCGCGTACTCATGAGCGAGGACGGCTTGCAACTGAGCGGAGGGGAGCAGCGACTCCATGCCCGTCGACAGCAGGATCTCGGACGGTCTGCCTGATGCGGCGAAGGCGATCGGCTGATCCGATTCGAACCGGACCAGGGTGAACCCGCGTCGCTGTTCGCGGCTGATGGCGATCGGTGCCAGCGAATGCAGCGCCCCTGTCTCGGAGGAGAGGACCGGCTCGGCGGACACGGCGACGAAAGCGGCGATCGCGCCGAAGGCGCCCAAGCCGGCCCAGCCGAGGATCGTCATCAACAGCGTTTCTGAACCGGTCGGGGTATGCGAGGCGACGACGGCGCCGGCGACGCCGATGATCAGCCCGGCGAGGGCCAGTGCGATGCCGGTGAAGAACGCCCCGAACCACACCGAGAGCGCGGTACGCGGGTGTAGAAGTTGCCAGCGTCCCACGGTGAGCAGAAGGGGTGCGAGGAGGGCGACCGTGATCGATGCGATGCCGCAGGCCAGCACAACCCAGAAGAGCATCTGCTAGCGCTTCGAGGACTTCCGACCGAACGCGGATTTCAGCAGCGCGACGTCGTCGTCGTCAAGCGTTCCGGCGAAGGCGAGCAGTGCCGCGTGGCGGTCTCCTGCCCGATCCAAGGCGGAGAGCATCGAATCGCTCGTGAACTCTTCTCCCGAGCGCGCGGCCTGAAAGCGCACCTTCCGGGGGGAGTCTCCCGAGCGGACGACCTGCCCCTTCTTCTCCAAGCGGGTGAGCGCCGTGAGAAGGGTCGTGTACGCGGGCACCTGTCCGGTGAAAAGCTCCTGCAGGTCGCGCGCGCTCATGGGATCCACGTGCTGCCAGAGCAGCCGCATGACCTCGCCCTCGAGCTCGCCTCGCTCTCGAGTTCTCTCTCCGGCCATGGCTCCTCCGTGCGACTGGGGTATGAGGTCCGAATCGGATTACTCTACAAACCTGGTAGCTACTGTATTACACCTTGGAGGATGTGCGCTCATCCGGCGCGTGAGGTTCGTCAGGGGTTGAGCTCTTCGTGGCCGGAGCGATTCCCAGGGATGTCTGGATGTGATGATCCAGCTGTGTGGGGAGATCCATATCGTCAGGACTCAGGATCAGTTGATACTGCAGTCCGTCCCACAGCGCGACGAGCCACACGGCATCGAGCCGTGGATCCGGAGACCCGGAGTCGCTGTTCGCGATGAGGCCCTCGAAGTAGTCGATCGTGCGGGAGTAGCGATCGGTGAAGTAGGCGTGCGCTGGATGGTCGGGGTGAATGGCCTCGGTGGAGAGCACGGCGTACATGTCTACGAGCCCTCGCTCCACGTCCAGATCCCGGCGCGCCTCATCGCCGAGCTCTGCGAGCTCCGTGCGCGCATCCATGTCCCGCTGACCGCGCCGATGAACGAGCTGCTCGTCTCGGTGGCGAAGCACCTCCGCAAGCAGGCCCGCCTTGTGTCCGAAGTGGTGGAGAAGTGTGGACGCGGAGATGCCCACCTCGGATGCGAGCTGCCGGATGGTGGTTCCGTGGTATCCGTTGCGGGCGAAGAGCATGGTGGCGTCTTCGACGATTTCCCGCCGACGGGAGCGACCACGCGCATAGCCGAACTGGTCGGGGATCAGCGATTCCGGGGATGCGGGGGCCGTGCGGGAGGAGGGTGTTGACGGCCGGGCGTGCGATGGATCGAGGCGCGCCTGGACGATTCGAGCGGGATCGAGCGACGGGAAGTATGCCTGCAGTACGAGCAGCCCCTCCCACGCGGCGACGAGCCCTTGAGGGGTCAGCGAGGTCGAGGCGGAACGCTGGATGAGGAGGCTCTCGGTTGACTCGAGGAGCTGCCTGTGGTGGCAGGCCGCGGACGGTGATGGTGAATCGGTCGTCAATGCGAGGCTCAAGAACTGTACGGACATCGAGCGATAGTCCGGGATCTCCAACAGGTTTGCCCAGGAATGGACACCAGTCGACATCTGCAGTCCGGTTTCCGCGCAGAACTCGGCTTCCACCGCTGTCATCAGCGCATCCATCGAGCGGAAGTGGCCGAGGAGCCCGGGGCGCGTGATCTCAGATGCAGCCGCGATGTCCTCGAGTGAGACCTGTGCGCCGCCTCGCGAGCCGATCAGCGCTCTGGCTGAAGCGAGAATCCGCTGTCGCGTCAGCGCGGTCGATGCGGTGCGGGACGAAGCGTGCTCGGAAGATCTCACCGTCTCATGATCGCACGCGCGTTTCATCTACGAATAGATCGGCATTGACTTACAATTTGTTCGAATTTGCGTTACTCTGGTCCGAGCCCACCCCCTTCGGGCGCGACCAAGGAGTCGACGATGACTGAACCCTCCACCACCACGCCTCTCACCCGGTCCCTGCCGGCCGGCCCCGTCTCTCCGGCGTATCTGCCGACGCTGGGTCTCGCCAACTTCGGCGTGTACCTGGCGCTGCTCACACCCGTGTTCGTCTCACTGGCCTTCAAGCTCGAGCACATCACCGCGAACCGCGGCGAGTCGGTCGCCGCGCTCAGCCTCGTCATGGGCGTCGGCACGCTCTTCGCGATCATCTTCAATCCGCTCGTCGGGCGCCTGTCGGACCGCACCATGTCGCGCTTCGGTATGCGACGGCCTTGGCTGATCCTCGGTGCCGTGGTCGGATTCGCGGCTCTCGTGACGATCGGTCTGGCGAGCGAGGTGTGGATGGTGCTCGTGGGATGGTGCGTCGCGCAGGCCGCCCTCAATGGCACGCTGGCAGCGTTGAACGCCACCATCGCGGATCGCATGCCGGTATGGAAGCGCGGCCTCGCGTCAGGAATCATCGGGATCACCACGTCGCTCGGCATCCTGGGCGGAACGTTCGCGGTCAACTTCCTCGACTCGGATCTCTCGCGATTCGCGGTACCCGCGCTCATCGGTCTGGTGTTGACGGTGCTGTTCGCGATGCTGCTGAAGGATGGGGTGCGTCTCACGCCGCCGTCGACGAGCTACGGCTGGAAGGACTTCGCCGGATCCTTCGTCTTCAACCCTCGCAAGAACCCCGACTTCGGTTGGACCTGGCTCACGACATTCCTGGTGATGTTCGGTTACGCCGGTATCGCCACCTATCTGCCGCTCTATCTGACCGACAAGTTCCTCCTGACGGAAGCAGAGGCCATCACGGCCGTCCTGATCTGCAACCTCGCGGCAGTCGGCGCGCAGGCGATCTCCGGGCCGCTCGCGGGTTACCTCTCCGACAAGCTCGGGCGCCGGAAGCCGTTCGTCCTCGCCGCCGGCATCATCATGGTGGCCGGGCTCGTCGTGCTCGCCTTCGCGCCGACCGTCGAGATGGTGATCGTCGGTCAGGGACTGATCGGACTCGGCATCGGGTCCTTCCTCTCGGTCTCGCTCGCCCTGGCGACGCAGGTGCTCCCCGATGTCGAAGACACGGCCAAGGACCTCGGCGTCATCAACATCGCCAATGCGCTGCCGCAGTCCATCGCTCCGGCCATCGCACCGGGAGTCATCGCGCTGGGCGCGGCGACCGCGATCGGCGGCTACTCGTTGTTCTACCTGGTCGGCGCGGCTGCCGCATTGGCGGGCGCAGTTCTCATCTTCCGAGTCAAGGGCACGAAGTAAGGCGCACTCATGGATTCCGACAATCAGAGCATCGACGTACGCTTCCGCGACAGCAGTCTTCCGGTCGAGGAGCGGGTGGAGATCCTCCTCGCCCAGATGACGCTGGAGGAGAAGGCCGGCCTGTTCTTCCACGCCATGATCTCGATGGGGGAGGACGGTGCACTCTCCGATGGTGATGAAGAGTTCGACCTCCCATCGAACGCGGAGTATGTGTCACATCGGCACATGAGTCACTTCAACCTCCTCACCGGAGGGTCGCCGGAGGCGATGGCGCGCTGGAACAATCACATACAAGACCTAGCGCTCACCACGCGGCTCGGGATTCCGGTGACGGTGTCGACCGACCCTCGGAATTCCTACAGCGACAATCCGCTCGCCGGACTTCTCGCCGGGGCGTTCTCCGTGTGGCCGGAAGCCCTGGGGCTCGCCGCGATCCGAGACGAGGGCGTCGTTCGGCAGTTCGCTGACATCGCTCGCCAGGAGTATCTCGCCGTCGGCATCCGTGTTGCTCTGCACCCGCAGATCGATCTCGCCACCGAGCCGCGCTGGGCGCGCCAGCTCGATACTTTCGGTGAAGACGTCGAACTGACGAGTCGGCTCGGTGTCGCGTACATCCAGGGCTTCCAGGGCGAGGCGCTCGGACGGGACTCGGTCGCGACGATGGCCAAGCACTTCCCGGGCGGCGGGCCGCAGAAGGATGGCGAGGACCCGCACTTCGCCTACGGACGCGAGCAGGTGTATCCCGGCGGTCGGTTCGATCTGCACTTGGAGCCGTTCCGTGCGGCGATCGCCGCAGGTGCGTCGCAGATGATGCCGTACTACGGCATGCCGGTCGGCACGGAGTACGAAGAAGTGGGCTTCGGGTTCAACCGCTCGATCATCACGGAACTTCTTCGCGAACAGCTGGGCTTCGACGGAATCGTCTGCACAGATTGGGGTCTGATCAACGACGCGACGGTCGAGGGAGAACCATTCCCCGCGCGGGCCTGGGGTGTGGAAGACCTCACCCCGCGGCAGCGGATGCGCAAGGCCGTCGATGCGGGCGTGGATCAGTTCGGCGGAGAAGCATGTCCCGAGATGCTCGTCGAGTTGGTTGAGGCGGGTGAAATCTCGGAATCTCGGCTCGATGTCTCGGCGCGCAGGCTCCTCGCCGAGAAATTCGTGCTCGGTCTCTTCGACGACCCGTACGTCGATCCGGTGGAGGCGTCTCGTGTGGTCGGTGCGCCCGCGTTCATCGCCGCGGGCCTCGCGGCTCAGCGTGCGTCGTTGACGCTGCTCACGAACCGTTCCGAGGGTGGGCGCTCCGCTTTGCCCGCCGCGGAGGGACGGCGCCTGTACGTCGAGGGCATCCCCGAGGATGTCGCTGCGGAGTACGGCACTGTCGTCACCGATCCGCTCGAGGCGGACCTCGCCATCGTGCGCATCCATGCACCGTATGAGAAGCGCTCCACGGCCTTCGAGAACTACTTCCATGCGGGCTCGCTCGCGATGGATGACGAGACCGTGTCGCACATCGCTCAGCTGAGCGCGTCGACAACCACGGTCGTCGATGTCTTCCTCGATCGTCCGGCGATCCTCACCCCGATCCTGGAATCGGCGCATGCGGTCGTCGCCAACTACGGTGCCCACCCGCGCGCGGTGCTCGACGTGCTGTTCGGTCACGATGCGCCGAGGGGTCGCCTCCCCTTCGATCTGCCGTCCAGCATGGCGGCGGTCGAAGCATCGCGCTCAGATGTTCCGTTCGACACTGCTGACCCGCTGCTGCGCTTCGGACACGGATTGGGGTACGGGGTGCGCTGACCCGCCCGCCCGCACGAACGACCCTGTCCGCGTGATCTCCTCACGCGGACAGGGTGCCAGCAAGAATGAGCAGCATGGGGATCGTGGCGACGGCGAGCACGGTCTGAATGCCGGTGATGGCCGCCACGAGCCGAGTGTCGCCCCCCATCCGCGATGCAAGGACGGTGGCGCTGGGCGCAGTCGGGACCGCCGTGATGAGAATGATGCTCGTGAGGGTCGCGCCGGTGATTCCGAACGCCAGCGCGATGGACATCGCCGCGAGCGGCAGCGCGAGTAGTTTGAGGAGAACAGCGGTACCGACATCGACCAGGTCTCGCGGGCGGAACGTGAATCGCAGTGCGGCGCCGGCGACCATGGTGCCGACGACGAGGGCGGGGGCCGCGATCATCTCGATCGTCGTCTGCAGGACCGCAGGCATCTCGATGTCGCCCAGATTGAGCGCGACTCCGGCCAGGCAGGAGAGGATGAGGGGATTCGATGCGAGATCTCTCCACAGCGCGAGGCGCCGCCGTCCTGTGTCCCTTTTGCCGAAGAGCGAGAGCGTCGTGACGCAGATCACGTTCACCAGCGGTACGACGATGGCGCTGGCGAGTGCGAACGTCGCCACTCCTTCTTGCCCATGCAGCGCTGATGCGAAGACCAGCCCGACGTAGGTGTTGATGCGGATGGAGCCCTGCATCAGGGAGGTGAGCTGGGGGCCATTCGCTCGGGTGAGGAGCGCCACACCGACCGACAGTGCGGCTACCAGCAGCGTGGGAATGCCGACGCTGAGCGCAAGCGGCCCCGCGGGCACGGCCGCGAGATCTGCGCCGCTGATGGAGGTGAGAAAGAGCGCGGGAGTGAAGACCCAGTAGCTCACCCACGACAGTCCCGTCCAGAACCCGGCGTCTGTCAGCACGCGCCACCGAAGGATCAGACCGCCCCCGAGGAGCAGGATGATCGGGGCGATCCCCGTGGTGATGACGTCCATCTCCTCACTGTGATGCAATGGGTCAATGCAGTTCAACCATGACAACATGACCGGCCCGCTGCTCGCCGCGGATCTCGTGACCCTCGCACGGCGGGGCTGGGACGTCGGCGCTGCGGCCACCGTTCTTGCGGACCATGAGATCCGGCGGGCAGAGCTGGACAAGCGCGACGGCGAGCAGCTACGGGAATGGGCGGATCAGATCGTCCCGGTGTTCCTCGCTGCAACAGCAGACGAGCGTTGCGACACCATCAATCGCCTCCTCCTGGCCGGCGCAACGAGTCCGTATCTCACGACCCACGACGGGCTCCGTCCGCACCTGCACTTCGCCCCTGATGCCCAGGATGTCGTCGCACGTGTGCGTGCTGTCACCGCCGGTGGGCTCGCG
Source organism: Microbacterium sp. AC035 (assembly GCF_979258485.1). NCBI lineage: Bacteria > Bacillati > Actinomycetota > Actinomycetes > Micrococcales > Microbacteriaceae > Microbacterium > Microbacterium sp. AC035. The sequence goes on along the minus strand of NZ_OZ409858.1, from coordinate 2,112,282 downwards.
CTCTTCGTCGTCGAGTCGGAGGGGTCTCGTCTGGGCGTCTGCCTGCGGGATCGCTGCCCTGTCGTGTACGTGGACACCAGTCGTAATGGACGGCGCTCTTACTGTTCGGCGAAGTGCGGCAACTACGATGCCGTTCGCCGCCACCGGGCCCCGGTCAGTCAGCGGTGAGCGTAGGCGTCGGTTCCTCATCGAGGCCGAAGAGGTGGGGCGGGACGGTCATCGCCCAGGCATTCATCGCGTCGAGCACCGGGCGCAGCTGCATCCCCACCGGCGTCAGCTCGTAGACGACGCGAGGAGGGATCTCGGCGTAGGCGGTGCGGGTCACCAGCTCGTGCGCTTCGAACTTGCGCAGTCGGCTCGAGAGCGTGTGGGCACTGATTCCCGGCAGTGCCGAGAGGAGCTCGTTGAACCGGTGCGGCTTCTTCAGAAGCTCGCGCACGATGAGCGTCGCCCAGGGGCCGTCGAGCAGGCTGAGGAACCGCGCGACGCCGCACTCCTGCAGTGCGCAATGATCGAATCTCATGGGCTCAGGATACGGCCTTCAGCGCATGAGATGTACTCGTTGCGTTCGGTGCAGCAATGGCCTCTACGCTTCTGAGCTGCCGGTGGGATGACGCGTGAACGCGGCCGCGAGATAGCGACCGGTCGCGCTTTCCGTCGCAGCGGCGATCTGCTCGGGAGTGCCAGTCGCAACGATTCGTCCCCCGGCGACTCCGCCGCCAGGCCCCATGTCGATGACGTAATCGGCGTTCGCAATCACGTCGAGGTCGTGCTCGATCACGATCACCGTTGCTCCGCGTTCGAGCAGTCGATCGAGCACCCGCAGGAGCACGCGCGTGTCCGACGGATGAAGACCGACACTGGGTTCATCCAGAACGAAGAGCGAATCGGACTGATCGCGCCCGAGTTCTGTGGAGAGTTTCAGCCGCTGCGCCTCTCCACCGGACAGCGCGGGGGTGTCTTCGCCGAGCGTGAGATATCCGAGCCCGAGATCCATCAACGTCTGCAGCTTCTTCCGCACCTTCGCAAGGTCCGTCACGTGCGGCAATGCCTGTGCGACGGTGAGCCCGAGAAGTGCGGGAAGCGAGATCGGCGGAGCATCGGATCCGGCTCGCCGGATCGCGTGGCCCTCAGCGCCGTACCTGCTACCGGCGCAGTCGGGGCACGAGATGTCGACATCAGGAAGGAACTGCACATCCAGGACGACTTGGCCGGTGCCCTCGCAACGTGGACAGCGCAGAGACCCGGTGTTGTAGGAGAAGTCGGCGGCCTTGAGTCCGTGCGCCCGAGCATCGGGTGACGCCGCATAGGCCTTGCGGAGATCGTCCAGGGCTCCGCTGTACGTGGCGATGGTGGAGCGCACGTTCGTGCCGATCGGCGCGGCATCCACGATGTGTACGTGCGCGATGCCAGGCGCGGTGAGATCGAGGACATGTGCAGGGCGGCTCGTATCGCCGATGAGCGATTGCAGCGCCGGGACCAGGCTCTCCAAAACCAGGGTGGTCTTCCCCGAGCCTGACATCCCCGTCACTGCGGTCAGGCGACCGCGAGGTATCGCGCTGTCGAGGGGGTGCACGGTGTGCAAAGCCCGCGTGCGCAGTTCCATGCGGCCATGAGCGAAGACATCTCCCTCTTCGGCGCGGTCGCGCACCAGCAGCGGCTCACGATCGGCGAGGAATCCGCCGATCAGCGATTCGGGCAGTGTGCCGAGGTCTGCCACAGTGCCGGCGGCGAGGATAGTGCCGCCGGCAGCCCCTGACCCCGGGCCGATCTCGATCATCCAATCCGCCTCGCGGAGCACCTGCACGTCGTGGTCGACGAGTACCACCGAGTTGCCGTTCGACAGCAGATCGCGCATCACTCCGATCAGGCCGTCGACGTTCGCCGGATGGAGTCCCACGGACGGCTCGTCGAGGACGTAGAGGACCCCCGTGGTCTCATTGCGCACGGCTCTGGCCAGTTGCACTCGCTGCCGTTCCCCTGTCGAGAGGCTCGAGCTGGAGCGATTGAGGCTCAGGTAACCCAGACCGAGTTCGATCAGTCGCGTCGCCATCTGCGCGAACTGGCCGATGATCGACATGGTCATCGTCTGCATCTCCTGCGGGAGAGTCGCGGGGATGCTCTGCAGCCACGGCGTGACGTCGTCGAGAGACATCGCGGTCACCTCGGCCAGATTCCTGCCGGCGACGCGGGGGAGTCTCGCCGCGTCGCTCAGGCGCGTGCCCTGGCAGGCCGTGCACGTCTGCGACGTGATGAACCTGTTGACTCGGGCCAGCCCCTTCTCGCTCTCCGCATTGTTGAGCGCCTCCTGAACCGCGAGTCGCGCGTTGCGGTAGGTGAAGTCCAGCTCGAAGAGCTTGCCGTTCTTGGAGCGCACGGCGATGTGCTTCTTTTCTTCCGGACCGTGCAGAACGATCTCCCGCTCAGCGTCGGAGAGCTCTGCATAGGGAACATCGGTGCGCACGCCGAACTCGGCGACGACCTGCGGCATCACGGTGAGGCCGAACATTCCCCACGGGGCCACGGCGCCCGCGGCGATGGTCAACGACGGGTCGGGTACGAGGGAGCGATCGTCGACGGCCCGGACGATGCCCGTCCCGGTGCACATCGGACACGCACCTTCGGAGTTGAACGCGAGCGTCTCTGCACCGGGCGGGGTGAAAACCGCCCCGCATTCGGGGCACACCAGGTCGAGGTTGGCGGCGACGTCGATCGTCGGCTCGAGTCGGTGCCCCTTCGGGCACACATGCGAGCCGAGCCGGGAGAACAGCACCCGGATGACGTTCAGCAGTTCAGTCGACGTGCCGAAGGTCGACCGCACACCCGGAACTCCCGGACGCTGTCGGAGTGCCAGAGCGGCCGGGACGTGGCGCACGGAGTCGACATCCGCCCGCGTCGCCTGCGACATCCGTCGCCGCGTGTAGGTGGAGAGCGCTTCGATGTAGCGCCGGGAGCCCTCCGCGTAGAGCACTCCCATCGCGAGCGACGATTTGCCGGAACCGGATACCCCGGCGATCGCCACCAGGCCGCGCAACGGGACATCGACGTCGATGTTCTTGAGGTTGTGGACGCGTGCCCCGCGGACCTCGACGACATTGGGGGACCCTGGCTGATGTGTTCCGTCATCGGCGAATCGCATCCGTGGCCTCCTCGGGATCAGTGCCGGGTCGACGCGGCTTCCTCGTGAACTTTACCGTCGGCGACGTGGGTGGCGGATTCGGCGTAGTCAAGACCATGCCCGCACCGGAAGAGCGGCTCCTCGGTATCGAAGGGCACATCCTCCCGGCTCTGCTCGACCGCTTCCATGGAGGAAGGGAGATCGAACGGCAGGCGCCCCTTCGGGGTGACTACTCCCGTCAGAACATCGATCACGGCCGCATCCGACGCCCCGTAGTTGACGACGATGGCAGCTGCGTGATCCGCCAGCGGTCCGAGCACGGTCGCGCGATCGAGGGTGATCGCGACGATGGTCGGTGCTGCCTCGCACACAGCGACGAGCCTGTCCATCTCCGCCGTGGGGAACTCGAGAGAGCCCGCGTGGAAGAAAGCCTCGAATCCCACCCCTCGCGATTCGAACGGTGAGCTCAGGCGGAGGATGCACAGATCGGCGGCAGCAGGATCATCGACGATGTCCCAATCGAGTCCCGGCGGAACAGTGAGGTTCTCCGCGTAGACGCGGCGCCGTCCTTCGGTGACGGGCAAGGTGGGTGTGCCGCCGGGATCGCGTCGATTGGTGAGAACTGTCATGGCTTCGCGTTGAGCCTTCTCGCCCTCCTGCCGGAAGTCTGCGGAGCCGGCGATCTGAATCGCTTGCTTCGGGTCGGCGTAGGGGGATTCGAAGAGCCCCAGACGCAGCTTGAGAGTCATGAGGCGCACAACGGATTCGTCCACACGAGTTTCGGAGACCAGCCCCTTGCGCACGGCCGCGACCAATTCTTCCGTGCACATCTCTCCACCGAACTGGTCGACGCCGGCATCGATCAGGCGGGCGATCCGTTCCTGGCGGGTGGTGCTTTCGAGCCCCCACGCCCGAGCGGGCATGTCGCTGCCGAGGATCTCGACATCGGTGAGCAGCCCGAAGTCTGTGCACACAGTCCCGGTGAAGCCGAGTTCCTGTCGGAGGAGACCCGTGACGATCGCCTTCTCGAACGCGAACCCCACTTCGTCGAACTTCGTGCCTACCGGCATGCCGTAGTAAGGCATGATCTCCGCGACGCCTTCATCGATCGCTGCTCGGAACGGCTTCAGATGGTACTCGAACCGACCACCCGGATACACCTGTTCCTTGCCGTAGACGAAGTGTGGATCCTCGCCGTCTTTCTGAGGGCCGCCACCGGGGAAGTGCTTGGCCATGGCAGCGACGGAGTGCGACCCGAGCTCGCCTCCCCGGAGCCCGCGGATGTACGCGGCGCCGAGTGCCGACGTGAGCTCGGCATCTTCACCGAACGTGGCTCCCGCGCGAGCCCACCGCGGCTCGGTGGCGACGTCGATCTGTGGGTGCAGTGCGCCGCGGAGTCCCACCGCCACATACTCCTGTCGAACGATGTCGGCGAAGCGTTCGACGAGTTCCGGTGAACGCAATGCCGCGAGACCCAAGCTCTCGGGCCACTGGGAGAACATGCTCGAGAGCGCAGCGGTGCCGGGATTCTCGATGAACCCGTGTCGGGGATCGCTGGAGAATGTGATCGGAATCGGCAGGGTCGATCCCAACGCGAGCTCCTGAGCCTCGTTGACCCATTTCACGAATCCCGCGGCATCGTCTGCGTCGCCGACGACATAGAGATCGGTGATGCGGTGATTGATGACGAGCGAGGTCAGCGAGGGGAAACTGAATGCCGACGAGGGACGGCCCACGGGACCGACCGCGACGATCGCTCGGAACATGGCTCCGGCCTTGTCCTCGAGGGTCATCCGCGAGACCAGATCCCTTGCGCGTTGCTCGGGGCTGAGGGTCGGATCCTGGTAAGGATGGCGAAGGGTGGGCATCAACGAACTCCTCTGACTCGGAAGACCAGTACGCCGCCGGCGATGGCGACAAGCCCCGCGACGACGAACCACAGTGTGTAGCCGGCGCCGAACAGCGTCTGTCCCAGGGGGATGAAGATGACGCCGGCGATGAGCGGTGCGACCATCGCGGGCAACGTGTTGGCGATGTTCAGGATGCCGAGGTACTTCGCGGTGTTCCCATCGTCCGGAAGCACGTCGATGCACAGGGCGGCATCCACCGCGAAGAACAGACCCATGCCGGCGCCGATAAGGGCTTCGGCGACAAGGATCACCGTGAGACCGCCTGTACCGAAATTCGGAGAGACGGCGAGAAGCAGGATGCCGGCGCCTGCGAGGACGCCGCCGATCGAGACGAACACGCGACGCCGTCCCGCGACATCCGACAGCTTCCCGCCGATGATGCTCACCGCGATCATGAACGCGACCGAGACGAAGGTGGCTGAGAGGTTGAACTGCAGCTGCTCAGGGATGTCCATGTCGTAGCTGGTCGCGAGGAAGAGAGTCAGGTAGGTGCCGACCGCCCCGTACCCGAGCATGATCATCGCCTTGGTCAACCACGCCCATCCCAGATCCGGCATGCGTCGAGGGTTGAAGAGGAACGTGCTGATGAAGTTGAAGAACGTCATCGGTGCGTTGGGGCGCTTGGAGCGCACCTTGTCCTTGAGGGTGAGTGCGAACAACAGCCCGAAGATGAGCCCCACCGCTCCCGGGGCCGCGGCTCGCCAGAAGTCGTTTGGGAGGAAGTTCAGGCTGGTCGCTCCGGCGAGGATCGCGATCGGAACCGCTGCTCCAGCGAGTCCCGAGACGTATCCGCGTCGTCGCACGGGAACCTGATCGGCGAGCGACGCCGCCTCGGCGGCCTGAGCGAAGTTGGTGAAGGTCTGAGCGGCGCACCAGGCGACCGTGAGCACCACGACATTCGGAGCGAGTCCGACGCCGACGAGGCTCAGGAAGGTACCGACCACGCCGATCACGATCCACGGTCGGCGCATGCCCCAGCGCGAGATCGTCGCATCGGAGAGTCGCCCGGCGATCGGCTGCGCCACAAGCGCGAACAGAGCGCCGATTCCCGTGACGAGGCCGAGCTGGAGAGGAGCGTCCTCGAGGCCGACCAGCGACTGCAGCTTCACCGAGAGGCCGCCCAGGATCGGCGTGAGTATCGCGAAGAAAAGGCCGGTGTACGCCAGGGAGAAGGTGATGGCATAGCCGCGGGGTTCCCGTGGGCCACGGGGCCCTGAGGTGGAGTGGGCCTCGGGGGCCGAGGGGGCCGGAGGCGCAGCGGATTCGGTGGACACGGAGACTCCTTCGTCAAAGTGAACTGCGGGCGCCGGACGGGTCATCGGCGAGAACGCCACGCTAGCACAAAACCTACACTAGTGTTGGTTTTATGATCCCGATTAATGTTTACCCTGCAGAAGGAGAGTGGTGACACTGAGTACGGGCACGTATCCGAAGGGTGTGGCGCGGCGCGCAGAGATCGTGGAGGCCGCAACCCGCAGCTTTTCGCGCGCAGGCTTCGACGGCACCTCCATCCTCGAGATCGCCGGGGACGTCGGAATCTCGCGCGCGGGCCTGTTGCATCACTTTCGATCGAAGGAGGATCTGCTTCTTGCCGTTCTGGCTGAACGCGAGCGGATCGACAGGGCCGTGTTCGTCGAGAGCGGATCGCAAGAGCCTGGAGGTCTGGGTGTTCTTCGGGGGATGGTCAGGTTGGCTCGGCTGAATGAGGGCAGGCCGGCGATGGTTAGACTCTTCGTCGTGCTCAGTGCTGAGGCCACCGAGATGTCCCACCCTTCACACGAATACTTCCGCGAACACTTCTCCCGGATCATCGCCGGCACCTCGCGCGCGCTCACTCAGGTGCGAGGCGTCGGACTGCTTCGCCCTGGCATCGATCCCGAGAGCTTCGCTCGGGACCTCATCGCGTTGCAGGAGGGTCTGCAGTTGCAATGGCTCATGCATCCCGAGCGTGTGTCGATCGCGCGGCCGCTGGAAGAGTGGATCCAATCGGTCTTGCTCTGTCCGTTGTGGGGTGATGGGGGCTGAACCACCGTCACGCGGGTGTGACTGCGCCCTCGCGCCCGAGACTCGACGACCGTCGCGGCAGGTAGCCTGAGCGGGTGTCAGAGACTCCGCCTTTCAGTCCCACGATCGCGCTGCTCACCGTAGCTGCGGGTTGGCAGGAATCTTTCGCTGATGTCCTGAAGCCACTCGGGCTCACATCGCGCAAATACGCGTTGCTCGGACACATCCGTGCCACCCCGGGTATCTCGTTCAGCGAGCTGGCGCGCCGGTCGCGAATCACGGCGCCGAGCGCCCATATCGCGGTCGCCGCGTTGAAGGATGCCGGATTGGTCGACGATGCCACGGCACGTGCCGGTGCAGCGTCTCACCTGGAGGTCACCGGTCGAGGTGGGCGGCTCCTGTCGGATGCTGCTGCGAGGATCGCCGTGCTCGACGAGGAATTCGCCGCGAAGTATCCGCAACTCTCCGATGCCTTGCACGCCCATCTGATCGCGACGTTTGCGGGAGACCAGAACCTTTAGGTAATCTAAAGGTGTGGAAAACGTACTCCTGTCCGTGCACGTCGTCGCCGGCATCCTCTTCATCGGCCCCGTCGCCGTCACCACGAGTCTCTTCCCGCGATTCGCTCCCTCCGCGTCGAGCACTGCATCGGCCGCTGACGCTCCGGTCGGTGGAGTCGAACCGGCCAAGCTGCTGCATCGAATCACTCGTACCTACGGCATAATGGCGCTGACTGTTCCTCTCGTCGGCCTTGTTCTCGCCGCCGTGCAGGGGAGGCTCGGCGAGATCTGGATCACCATCGCCATGGTGCTCACCGCCGTCGCCGGAGCCCTGCTCGTGTTGAGGATCGTGCCCGCGCAGCGTGATGCGCTGGGCTCCGCGTCTGATCCCCGGCGACTCGCGAACCTGCGTGCACTGACGGGAGTCTTCAACTTGATGTGGGTCGCTGTCGTCGTGATCATGATCGTTCGGCCGGGTGCGGAATGAGACCCTTGCTGCGTACCCTCGAGGTGCTTTCCGGGCTCGAACTGCTGAGCATCGTTGTTCTGCTCGTCAATCTGTTCCTCGTACATGCTGACGGGGTGGCGCCTGCGATCGGCCCGGTTCACGGCGCACTCTACGTCGCCGTGGCGGTGACGGCGCTGTTCGGGCGCGATCTGATGCTGCGGACGCGCCTAATGGCTCTCGTTCCCGTGCTCGGCGGCATCCTTACGCTCATCAACGTGCGCGCGGAGAATCGCCGGTGACGTCGGCCCGACACTTCTTCCGCCGACCGTGCGCGGTGAGCGCCGCAGAGGCGCGGGTGCTCGTGACGGCCGGCGCCCTCATCGTCGACGTCCGGCGAATACAGGAGTGGCGGCGGCATCACATCCCGGGGGCGGTGCTGATCCCGCTGGCGCAGCTCGAGGAACGCGCGGGTGAGCTGCCAGAGGACCGGTTACTCATCACGTTCTGCACAGGCGGTTTGCTGTCGAGCGGAGCGGCGAACCTGCTTGGGGAGTTCGGGTACGACGCGGTGAACATGGCGCGTGGCCTGGTCGACTGGCGCGCCACGGGAGGCGAACTCGTTGCTGGGGATTGACCGTGATCCTCCTGCTGGCATCGGGGTGTGTGGCTAAGAAAGTGCGACTCAGGGAGATAACCGGGTTCTGAGCCACGTAGGTATGCGCCGAATAGTTGCGATAAGTGGTCTTATCGTCGGGAAAGGGCCAGACAGGGGAGTGGGATGGGACTGCGCCGATAGTCGGGATAACTGGTCTTATCGTGGCCAATGGGCCAGACGTTGAAGTGAGATGGGGCTGAGTAGGTATCTGGCGTCTGAGCAGTGCTCGAGCGGGATCGCGGGGGTGCGAGCGTCTGCAAAGAGGATCAGAGGTCCTGACGCCGCGATTAGGCTCACGACATGGGACAGGCTCAGCACTCAGGTGGCCCGCGACCGGTTGACGCGAATGAGTGACAGCTGGCTGCCGGAGCATCAAGAGCATGCGCTGTACACCGCTGCGCACGTAGATGCGCAGATTCTGCGGCTCGGGCAGATTCTGCATCCATACTTGGCTGCCGACCCCCTCAAACTGGCTCAGAGGCTGACGCCGACCACCGAGGAGGTCGTGCTCGCTTCGATCGCACCGCTGCCGCAAGCAGTGCCCCGGCTGTTCGCGGACGCTCTCAATCAGACCCGCAACCTCATGGAACACTGCCTGTTCGCGGAGGTCGAGTCGCAACTGGGGCGCGATCTGGATCGCAAAGAGGCTGCCCTGATCGAGGTACCGGCGAAGCTCTCAGCGGAAGCGTTCGATGCCTGGGCCTCCGATAAGCGACGCAGACCGTTAGGCGTCTTCGTCCGCGGGAGCGAGCTGTACGAACGCCTTCACCGGCTCCAGCCTTTTCACCGCCGAGACGTGGACATGCACCCCCTGAGACGTCTCGCAGAGCACACGAACTTCGCGAAGCACCGAGAGCCGAGCGTCACGCTGACCCGAGTCGGTCGGGTCGACCTCGAGGATGGGTCACACACCGCCTTGCTCGCCGGCGAGCAACAGGTCGCTGAGGTTGGCAGCGTTCTTGCTTCCGTTCCTCGAGGTACGAAGATGGGCGTCTCCATCTGGCCGGAGGTGGTTGTCCGGAGACCTCACACCGGTACGGTGTACACCCTCATGCACGAGGTGGGGCAGTTGGAAGAATGGGTCCGAGAGCAGGCCGTTCCAATCCTGGTGAGAGGACGCACAGACCTGCCGAAGATCCCGCCGAACCTCGACCTTTCACGCGGGTACGCGTCGTTCTCCGACGCGTGGAACGCCGCCAGCCGGGACGTAGCCCACACGCGCCTCACCCGACGTATGGCTGGTGAAGGCGTTAGACGCGATCTCCTCGAAATGCTCGCCGAATCCTACGGCGATGACAAGCGAACCGCCTTCGCGGGCTGGCTCAGCACCCTCGACGAATCGGAGGTGCTGGTTCTTTTCTCACCCGGCAGCGAAGCCGCGCTTCGGGGAGATCATGCAACCATCGAGCATCACCTGCAGCTCTGGCGTGAGCGAGCTGGCGTCGCGATTGACGCTGACTCCGCCCGGTAGCAGCGCACTGCTACCGTCAAGCCATGCCGAAGCAGATGGCCATCGAGGCGTTCCGTGAGCAGCAGTGGGCTGATCGCTACGCGGCTCACGTCGCGCCTGTGAACGAGTACGTCGACGAACTACGCGAGGTGGGTCGAGGCTGGGCGCCGTACGTCGCTCCCCTCCATGGTGGAGTCGAGGCCCGGGTGCTGAGCATCCTGCGCGACCCAGGCCCGGCCACGCAGGACGAGGTCGGCAGTGGGTTCATCTGCGTCGAGAACAACGACGGCAGCGCCGAGCTGCAGGCGGTCTTGCTCGAGGAGGCCGGGGTCTCGCCCTTCGAGTTGCTCCCGTGGAACGCCTACCCCTGGTACATCAACCGCGCTCCGAAGGCGTCAGAGCTGGATGCCGGAGTCGAGACGATCCTGCATCTGCTGGAGCTCGCGCCGAAGGTGAAGATCGTCCTGCTTCAGGGCGGTGACGCAGACCACGCCTGGCGGCGACTCTTGCACATCGCCCCGACTATCGAGCGGGATCGTGGGCTCACGGTCGTGCGCACGTTCCATCCGTCGCCGCAGGCGTTGTTCGTGCGCGATCTCGAGGAGCGGGCAGCCCGCGTGGCGCGGCGACGCGAGGCATTCCACGAGGTGGCGGCGCTGCTCGCCTGATCATCGCGAGGGCGTCAGCGCGAAATCGAGGCCTCACGTACTCTCGCGGCGTCCGCCTGGCGGTCGAAGCGCTGCAGCCACTGGAGGTGGTAGCCGGAGGCTGAGTGACGGCGACCGCGGTGGTTGCCCGCGATGACGAGGTCGGCGTATCGCGAGAGGAGCCCGTCCCAAGAGGTCGCGATGGCCGGCGGGACGAGCTGCACCTGGGGGAGTGACTCGGCAGCGAAGCTGGACTTCCGGGTGTTGCACATCGCGTGCAGGGTGGTGAGGTTGTCGACGTCGCTTGAGCCGCCGCTGGCGTGGGCGAGCTTGTGGTCGGCTTCGGGGGCGAGGGCCCAGTATGCCGGGTGCACAGTTCCTCGGCGGTAGTGGGCGTAGTAGGGGAGCGCTTCGGGGAAGACGTCGCTGATCGCGACGAGGACGCAGCGGGGGATCGTCTGGCCGCCGCAGTAGGTGCAGAGGAATCCGTCTCGGAGGAACACCCGCGCTCTTGTGCGGTCGGAGACGCGGCGCGACGAGCGATCGGTGATTCCGGCGGCGGTCGTGCCGTGGAGGGTCAGCATACCCGTCCACACTTCGCCGGCGATGGGGGGCAAGGCGCTGCTCAGCCAATTCGAGCGACGGCAGAGCCTCGGCGACGCCGGCGAGAGTCTCGCTGTACAGGGCGACGGCGTCGTCAGGCAGAGCATCAACCGCGACCGTCACGCGGGATCCAGCTCTGTCGTCGAGGGGTCATCCGTCGCGAACTCCCGAGATCGCATGACGGCACCGACTCCGAGGAAGCCCGCAAGGCGGACGGCGTCGTTGCCGCCTCGGAGCCTGTTCAGGGTGAACTTCGCGGGGAACTGCTCGAGCAGATCGTTCTCGTCAGCGAACGAGCTCTCGGTTTTGAGGGCGAAGATGCGGGTGGTGTCGAGCGCGCGGAAGCTGTCGATCGAGATGATCGACTTGTCGACGTCGCCGAAGATGAGGCGATCGAACTGCTTCTGGGTGGTCCAGTGCTGACGGACGCGCTTGGCGATGCCGGTCCAGCTGTTCGTTGCGCCGACATAGACCTGTGCGTACTCGTCGAGCACCATCACGTAGAGCCCGGCGACGCCGTCCCACTTCGTCAAGTCCTTCACCTCGACCATGCCGCGCTGGCTGGCGACGGCCGATCGCAGAGCTCGCTCAAACTCGTCGCGGTCGAAGGATGCGAAGTGGGCCATGTTCAGGTCGAAGTTCTGAAGGGCGCGCTCTCGGTGCTCCTCGCACCACTCGTCAGTGAGGATGCGGTGCTCGGCGTCTTCATAGACGCTGTCGAGGGCGTCCCAGAGTTCCGGGTTGTCGTCGCGGTGCCAGCGAGGTGACGACGAGCGCTTGTTGATCGTCGCGTAGACATCGCGGGAGATGCGCAGACCGAGGCCGCGGGTGCTGCGCACCGTGGTGCCGAAGTGCGTCGCGGTCTCGGTGCCGCCGGCGCGCGGTCGGCCTCGGCGGGGGATCGCCACCGGGACTCCCCAGACCTTCCGAGAGAGCCGCGTCTGCCAGCGATGCCAGATCAGCGTGTGTCCGGAGTCGACCAGCGCATGCAGGGTCGCGTTCGCGTCAGCGCCGATGCCGACGTCGAAGATGCGCGCGGGGTCGAACTCTAGGTGCTCGCCGTCAGGGATGAGACCTGCGGTGTCCAGACCCCACGGGTCAGCGTCACGGACGAGGTAGCCGGCGTCGGTGAGTTCCCGGCGCAGCTCTTGAGCCGCTTGGGTTCGCGGCGCCCACACGTGGGTCTCGCGCGGGGTGACGGTGACCTCGAGTTCTATCACCATCACCGCGATTTGATCTTGCAGAGCACCTGAGCGGCCTTGAAAGCCGCGTCGTCCTCGAGGATCGGCTCGGTGCGGATCACCTTCGCCGGCTCGTCCAGTCCGCTGTCGACCTGACGCATCCAGTACGCCCAGCACAGACCAGAACCGTCGGCCGGGCGGCCGTGCTTGGAGAGGAACTGGATGCCGAGCGGCAGCGTGCCATCGTCGAGCTGGACGTGCTCTCGAATCGCGGCGGCGATCGCGGTGGTGAGCACACGGTCATCACCGGTGAGGTCGGACAGCGTGAGAGGCCTCTCTGACTCGCCGTCCTTCGTGGGCCAGGGGCCGGCGAAGAGGTCATGGATGGCAGCGATCGTCTCCGTTGCCGAGGCGTCGATCCACCAACCATCCGGATACTCGATCGTGTACAGCGCACGTCCGTCGCGGAAGGCGCGGGGGAGCCATGAGGCCTTCATGTGATCAGACTCGTCCCACTCGGTGACGATCTCGTTCCAGTAGTCGTCGAGGCTCTTCCCCATCGCATCTGCGGCCGGCTGCAGCGCGCGGCGTTCGGCGTTGATGTCGGTGCGATAGGTCGCCAGCAGCTCCATGAACGCGGTGACGCGGTCGGCGCTGCTGTAGATGGTTCGTCCGATGGTGTCGTAGCGACTCCAGTTGCCGGGGTCATCGCTGGCTTCTCGCGGCTTCGGCGCCAGGGCCCCGTACGACTCTCGGGCGATCCGGAACGAGGACACCGGACCCGCAACGAGTGCGAGTCCGGTGTCCTGGCAGATCCGCCGTGTGCCCGGTTCAGCCACTGAAGCTGTCATCGATCAGGGCCTGAGCGGCGTTGCCCACGTCCTTGAAGCGGCCCTCGCGGATCGCCATGATCGGGGTTTCGTACTCGATCCAGGGGTTCGCGCCGATGAACCAGACTCGAGCGACGTGCTCGCCCTCAGCCTCAGCGACCTTCTGCCACTGCTCGTACGCGAACACGAGGCGCTTCACGACCTCGGGACCAGGCTGGGAGCCGGTCTCTTTCGCCCACTTGTAGGAGGCCTTCGTGTCCTTGGAGCCGGCGAGGGTCGAGACGAGCGTGCCACCCAGCGCCGCGTTCAGGCGACGGGTGACCTCGCGAACGTCGAGCTTGATCACTCTCTTGTGCGCGCCGTGCTTCGTGGCCGTTGCGATCGTCTTGCCGCTCATCAGCGTGCCTCCTGTCCCTTGACTCGTAGTCACACTCTACTCCCGTGACACTGGGAAAGCTATGAACGTGCCACTAAAAAACCACTACATCGACACGAGGCTACGCGGCGCGCACACGTCACGCGTCAGCGGTCCCGGCGATGAATGACTCGACGGCGTCGGCGACCTCACCATGACGGCCCTCGCGGATCGCCGTGATCGGGGTGTCCTCGCGCAGGTGCGGGTTCCCGCCGATGAACCACTGCCGGGCAACGTGATCGCCGTCTGATGCAGACAGGAGAGTCCACTGACGGTGAGCGAACGTCAGACGGTTCGAGGCGTCCGAGCGCGGCTCGGGGCCGTCGGCCCTTGCCCAGCGGATCGGGAGCTTGCGGTCCTTGGATCCAGCGAGGCCTGCCACAAGCGTCGGGCCGAGGGCTGCGTTGAGCTCGCGCACGATGTCGTGGATGTCCATACGCATGGTGCGGCCGTGTGCTGTCGTCGGGGTCAGGGTTTCCATATCGCCAGTTTACCGCCGTACTACCCTATAAGCCACCCTAGTTACACCCATGTGGTGGGGTCGACGGCGGAGCCGTTCATGCGACCGGCTCCGGCGGCGTTGGGTCATTGGGCTCGGCGGTGCGGGAGTTGCAGTTGCTCAGTAGGAAGAGTGAAAGTCCTTCCCTTTGCGGCTGTACTCGTTCTGTTTCTCCGAACACATTCTGGGCGATGTACCGTCGTTGAAAATCCATCGGCGGTACACGCCACCTACGGATAATTACCAGTTCAGAGATTAAATACGAGTTCGAACGTGGGAGAAGTGTGTACCGGCGATTGAAGGCGAGAGTCCATCGGCGGTACACGCAGGGGGCGTGTTTTGGCCTGATCTTTCAAGGGTTTGAGAGGAAGAGAGGAAGGTATGTGACCGATGTACCGCGAGATCCGAGAAAGTCCACACATGCGCGCATGCGCACACGTACGCATATAGTTCCGCCGAAACTGCGGTACATACGGTGCATAGCGCATTTTTCGCAGGTCAGCGTTCAGATCGGCCACAGTGGCGCTGGTACAGAAGTGGTTACACGGCGGCGCTGCACACCCCCGGCGAGCAAATCGTTAGTATCGCTGAACAGGGGTTCTTGTGGCCTCAAGAGGTTGCTCTCCGCGTACCAAATCGGCGGTACACGCCCCGAGACAGAGAAGAAACCCGCGAGGAGCAGATGTTCCCCGGGGCTTCATGGGCCGTCCTGGCGCTGCGCGTTCAGCTCGGAGTGAGCGCGTGAAGATCCGACTGCCTCGGAATCTCCATCTACCGCCGGTAGACGAGATATGGGATGGTCTAGCGATCCCGTAACGGCACGCCACCGCGCCTCATATGCGGCGCGGTGGCGTGCGGTCTCCTCCTCGGCGGTTGCCTCATCTCTGCCGCCGCGGCCAGACGTGCGGCGTCGATCTCAGCAATGATGTGAGCGGCTTCCATGGCCTGGCGGCGAACCCATCGGCTAGCTCGATTCGTCTATCTCGTGCTTGACGATCTCCTGGAGTGCTTCGTTCATCTCCACTCGCGCGTCCTCAGGGCTAAGCTCGCCGGTCAACACGCGTCGGGCGAGTTCCATCGCGCTCGGTTCGGGATAATTCCCTCCGAGCTGCGCGCCCTTTTCGATCAGAGCAAGCGCTCGTTTGACTTCATCAGGGGTCAGTGGAGGCACCGCTCTATTCTCGCTCCAGACACCGCTGCGAGGGAAGCGGGATCACGGGTGATCTCTTTGCATGCGCGTTCTGGACGCCGCGCACTTTCACGACGGCCAGTCGGCGGAAGCACCTCATAACGAGCCTTTTGTGCGACACCGCGACACGGACGAGCTATTGACTGCGATCGTTCGCCGAAGAGGCGAGCGGATGCCTTTGCTTCCCCGAAAGACTTTTCGGGAAGGAAAGACTTTCGGGAAGGAAAGGCTTTCGGGAAGGAAAGGCTTTCGGGAAGGAAAGGCTTTCGGGAAGGAAAGGCTTTCGGGAAGGAAAGACTTTCGGGAAGGAAAGACTTTCGGGAAGGAAAGGCTTTCGGGAAGGAAAGACTTTCGGGAAAGAAAGGGTTCCCGGGATGGAAAGGTTTTCAGGCGTCGCGTCCGCGAAGCCCCGCTGACCGATTCATTTTCTCCCCGGCGAACCGCTATACAGAGAGGATGCTTCGCACTCGTCTTCTCGCCGCATCGGGCGCTCTCATTCTCGCGGTCGCCGTCGCCGGCTGCTCCGCCCCCGACGCTGACTCGGCGGCTGATTCCTCGCCCTCGGCCTCGGCGAGCACCGTACGCGAAGTCACGCCTTCGCCCTCGGACACCACGGTCGAGCCCGTGCCGTCCGAGTTCCCTCCGGCGCTGCAGCTCGTGAATTATTTCCAAACCCAAGGCCTCGTCGTCGAGGATCCTCGCGACAACACCGCCAAGGGGTGGTGTGACGCCGACGTCTGGGACTGCTCGGAGTTCTTGACCTCCGAGCAGGTGTCGATCGTCATCCTGCCGAGCGCGGATGGCGCCGAGCGGCTGATGGCCACCGGCAGCGCCTACGTCTCCAGCGACGGTCGAGTCGGACTCTCCTTCGCCGCGCAGCGCACACCCGTCGAGCAGCAGGACCAGTTCACCCGCGCGCTCGAGGACTACCTCCTCACGGTGCCCGCTCAGGACTGAGCTTCACTCACCTCACACTTCTACTAACCGCCCGTTGCCCTCCGGTATCGGGGGTTCTTCTTTCGCCGGTGTCCGGCGCTCGTCGCGCGCCTGAGTGGCCGCCGGCAGTGGGGACCGCTCCTGGCCTCGTGGTGGCCTTGACGTGGACTCGCGGCGGTCACTTCGCGCCCACGGAGGGGCGCTCGATGGGGTCACGAGACATGGTTCGGTGCAGATGACCAGCGGGAGGCCACCTGGCGACCAGGGGGAGGCCCGCAGATGGTCACTGCGTGGCCACCCTTGCGTCTCGGGGTCAAGTGTCCTCAAACGGCGCCTCGACTGCGCTCCCGACGGTCGCGCGGTGGACTCGGATTGGTCACTAGACGGTCACAAGGGGGCGTCTAGTGGGCGGGAAGTGACCATCAGTTCCCGACGCTGCCGCGCCGGATTCAGTCAAGAGTCCGACCGATACGCCCCCATCGATGGTGTGACAGCCGTCAGCAGAGAGGCCGCAGCAAGCTGCAGCCTGCGCTGCGCGAGTGGCTAAGGCACCCGCCTCCGGGCGGCCGCGTCGAGGTTGAGTCAGGCTCGCTACGCTCCCCTGGCGTCGCTTCGCTTGAGCTTGTCAACACGGTGCCACTTCGTTCTAAACCGTGTTAACAAGCAAGCCCCGGCTTTCCGGGGACAGAGGATGACCCTGTTGACAGGCTGCCTCCGTCGTTCCTCCTGAGTCAACCTGCCAACAATGAGTTTGAGTCATTCTCTTTACCCCGATCACGCAGCAAATTTGACTCCGATTCCTCGCTGAAGCTCGGCCTCGGGGCCAAAAGAGGAAAAGAGCATAAGAGGAGGTGGCACCGGGCTGCGTTTCTCACCTCGCTTCGCTCGGCGGAAACTTGACCGGTGGTCGGCGTAGCCGACACCTCCCAGGGCGCTTGGCTGTCGCTTCGCTCGGCCCGCTGACGCTGTAGATCTCTCGACCCGGTCTTCTTCTGACTTGTCGAAGGCTCACAGACAGAAGCCCCGCAAGCTGCGTCCAACGTCATCTCGCTGCGGGGAGTGGTTCGTCGTGACTTCCGTGCCGATCGCTGCAGGTTCTGGTGGCAGGTGACTTTGCAAGAACCGCGGGATTCGATATGCGGGTCCTCGGCAGACAGGTTGACCGCTGGTGAGCGCGTGTACCTGCACATGTTCCTGCAACGCCAGGTACGTGGCCGAGGGGCAGAAATCCCAGTTCGTGGGAGGTTTTCGGGCCGTCGGGACGAGGTGATGCAGGCTTTGCACTATTTGCGTCTGATCTGCGATTTTCACAAATGTACCTGGTGTACCTGCCCTCGAACGCAAACCTCTATATAGGAGGCCTACTGGCTCAGGCGAGATGGAGATGTGGACAACGACAATGTCTTTCTCCTTTTCTAGTTAGACCAGGTACACCAGGTACACACCGGGGGAGAGGAGCTTTGAGGTGCAGAATGACGCCGATCTTGATGTAACTGGTGGTGTAACTGGAAGCTCTGATTCCGCAGGTACGTACCAGGTACACACCGCGTGCCGCGCTAGCGGAGGGGCGACGCGAGTGGCAACGCATCGACGGTTGGCATCGGTGTACACGTCGAAGTGTCTGCGGTGCTGTGTACAGTCGTGAGCAAGCCTGAATGACAGTAAAAGGGCAGGGCCAAAGCAGGTCCGACCGGTGGATACGCCAAGCAACCGCTAACGGGTTCGGCTACGAGGTCCTCTTGGAAGTTTGACTTCTAAGGGAGATCCATGTCTTTTTCCACCCCTGTGAGCACGAGCCTGCTGGACTCGTTGATCACGCCGGCAACACTAGCCGAACGACTCGGCACGACCGAGCGCAGCCTGAGCGAATGGCGTATCACTGGCCGCGGACCGAAGTTCATCCGAATCGGTCGCAGCCCCCGCTATCGTCCCGAGGCTGTCGACGAATGGTTGCTCGCGCAAGAGTATGCAAGTACGTCGGAGGAAGCCGCCTGATGGGCAGCGCATACTCGTACGACACAAAGAACGGTAAACGCTGGGAAGCGCGATATCGCAAGCCAGACGGAAAGACCGCTCGCAAAGGCGGATTCACGCGTAAGCGGGACGCTGAGGCGTACATCACCTCGGTGGAGTCCGCAAAGCTGCAAGGCGCGTATATCGCCCCGGGGGAGTCTCGAGTCACGGTCGGTGAACTCGGTGCTGCCTGGCTGACCGCGCATGCCGTCGCGGTGAAGCCGTCCACGTTCCACAGTGACGAGAGTGCGTGGCGCGTGCACGTCGAGCCAGCGTGGGGAACCCGCCGTGTCGGAACGATTCGGCACACCGAGGTTGCTGCTTGGATCGCCGAGCTGAGCGTTGACCGTTCAGCCACGACCGTGAAGCGGTGCCATGGGGTCCTCGCATCGATCCTTGATGGAGCGGTTCGCGACCGCCGGCTCCAGTCCAATCCGGCGCGGGAGGTGAAGACCCCGCGGAAGGTTCGGAAGCAGAGGGCATACCTTACGCATCAGCAGGTCGAACGGCTCGCAACGGCGTCGCTCTATCCCGACGTGGTGCGCTTCCTCGCCTACACAGGTCTCCGTTGGGGTGAAGCGACGGGACTCACGGTTACAGATGTCGATGTGGCGCGACGCCGATTGAACATCTCGTCGAACGCAGTCATCGTCAACGGACATGTGGTCGTCGGGACGCCGAAGACGCACGAACGTCGTACTGTTGTCTATCCGGCCTTCCTGGATGCGGCGATGGCTCAAGCGGTCACGCTCAAGCGACCGGACGAACTGATCTTCCCTGCGGAGACCGGTGGCTACCTTCGGCCGGGCAACTCGAAGTCCGGGTGGTTCGCAGGGGCATGCAAGCGCGCTCGGCTGGAGGACGCGTCTGCTGCTAGGGCGAGCGAGCGCGGAGGGGCGCTTCGTGCGGTCATGCCGCGCGTGACACCCCACGATCTTCGGCACACCGCGGCGTCGCTCGCGATCAGCGCCGGCGCCAACGTCAAAGCGGTCCAGCGCATGCTCGGGCATGCGAGCGCAGCGATGACCCTCGACACGTACGCCGATCTGTTTGACGACGACCTCGACGACGTCGCATCAGCACTCGACAGCGCGCGGGCAGAAGCGTTCGGAGGGGGGCTTCACTACTCGTCTGACGCTAACTGATTCGCGCAGCCTGCATATCGTGGTCGTGCTACTCGCCCAATGTCCCCGCGTCATGCAGGGCTCCGAGAGTGACGAACGGCGGCTGCGCGCCAAGCAGAGGCGTTGACTTGGAGCTCGTGTGAGAGTGACCGCGTGAGAAGTCGCCGCACGCACGGCGCATCTGAATACTCGGGCTGTACTGCGCGTGGACGAGCGATTGTGACCAGTACGGTGAGAGCATGCTCCGCAGACTCGAGATGAAAGAACAATGGCGATTGTTCGAGAAGGGCATGTGGCCCGAAGATCGCCCGCTGGGTCACGCGACCGTCGTGTACGGCCATAACGGCAGCGGCAAGTCCACGCTCGCCGAGCTGCTCTTGAGCCTGGGCGCAGGAAAGGCCGCCACCGGAGTTGTATGGGAGACGAGCGATCAGGTGAAGGTCGCAGTCCCCGCTGGCGGCAGTAGTCCCTCGCCGGCGATGGCTGTCTTCACCCGGGCGTGGGTTCAAGCAAATCTCTCAGAGTTCCTGGCTGGCGAGAATGCCGAGGCCATCGTCACCCTGGGGCAGGAAGCCATCGACTCGAAGGAGACGCAGAAGAGTCTCGAAGAGGAGATCGCCGGCTTGCGCGACAGCGCAGTCGAAGCTGAAGATCTCCGAACCAAGCTCGAGAAGCGCGCAGCCAAGCTTGTGCGCGACGCGCAAGACCGCATTGTCAGCGAGCTTCAGCGATTCGACTACAGCCACTACAGCCGAAACCGCTACTCGGTGGTCAGGGTCGGAGAGATGTTACGAGCTCCGAGGACTGACTTCCCAGACGACGGCGCCCACGCGGACGCTCTCGTGCAACTTGGCGAGGAACCGCCCGTTGCCATTAGTCCAGTACTGGTTGCGCCCCTCGCGCTGAGGGGCGAGCTGAGTGAGCTGGGGTTCATATTGAATCGTACGCCGACACGGGTTGCGCTCGGCGCTCTTGAAGCAGCGCCACACGCACAGACATGGGTTGAGCGGGGCCTAGCGCTCCATGAAGAGCGGGACAACTGCCTTTTCTGCGACGGAGAGATAACGAGTGCGCGGCGACAGCAACTCGCTCAGCACTTCGATAAGAGCTGGCTGGAGATCCGAAGCGCGGCGCAGCAGTTGCTTCGAGTTGTGACCGGACGCAAGCAAGACCTGGAGGCTTGGCTCGACTCGTTGCCGGCTCCGTCGGAACTTGTGAGGGACTTGCAGGTTGTCTATGAACAAGCGGTCGAGCGAGCGCGCGGCGACGTCGACGCACGAGTTAGGAGTCTCGAGCTTGTTGAGGCCGCTCTCGCAGCCAAGGTCGCTGATCCAAGTGCGGTCCCTGACGAACCCGACTGGTCTGTTCTCGGCGACGCAGTCTCCGCAACCGTTCTGTCAGAGGCCGTACACGACCACAACGAACAAGCGAAAGGCCACCGAGAGCTTACCGAACAGCGCAAGTCGGTTGTTCTGGACCACATCGTCGGATCCCACGGCCAGGCCTTTCGCGATTTGGAGAAGCAAGTAGCAGATGCGAAGAGCGCCAGCGATACTGCTGCCAAGTCGGTCGAACTAGCCAGCCGCAATCTGGATCGCGTGCGGCAGGAGCAGTTCACGACGAAGGATATGGCCGACAAGCTCACGCGCGATCTGGCACGTGTCTATGGGAAGGCACATCTCAGCATCGCCGTGACCGATGATGGCAAGTCCTACACCTGTCGACGGGGTGAAAAGGCGGGCACCAATTTGAGCGAGGGAGAACGCACCACGTTGTCGCTGCTCTACTTTCTCCGGAACCTTGAAGATCAGCAGACACACGGTATCGACCCGCGGGAACGCATCGTTGTGATTGACGACCCTTCCAGTTCGCTTGACCGCGAAGCATTGTTTGCCACCCATCAGTGGCTTTTTAGCACTCTTCAGAACTTCGGTCAGTACGTCGTTCTGACTCATGACTTCAATTTGCTACGCCTCTTCATCACATCGCATAGGAGCAGGTGGAGCGCATCTGCCAAGGCTCTGCGCGACGGCGATACCAATGAGGCGAGATTCCCGAGGGTCGCGTTCCTGGAAATGTTCGCAGCCACGAAGGAAGGGAAGCGGGCGACGAAGGTCGGCCCGTTGCCGGATCTCCTGCGGAACAGCACATCCGAGTATGCGTATCTCTTCTCGATGGTGATGAAGGGGGTCCACGACGGCGAGGATCATGAGCGCCTGTTCTTGCTCCCCAATGCCGCCAGGCGGGTACTCGAGTCATTCGCTAGCTATAAGGCACCGCATCTGCCGAACTTCCTCCAGCAGCTGGAAGCACTAGTGCTGGCTGACCCCGATGAGCCATATCGTGACGTGTACGACTTCTGCAATCGCTTTTCCCATGGCGAGGGTAACGAAACAGTCGAAGTGCTCGATGCGAGGGTTGTGCATGGCCAAGTCCGCCGTTGTATGGAGTTCCTGCGGGCGGTTGACAGAGAGCACTTCGACAACATGTGTAAGGCCGTGAAGGTGGACCCCGAAGCGCTCTCGTAGTCGCTTCGATATGTAAGGTGCTCGGCCCGGCGAACAGCTCCAGACCTTGGCGACGCTCGTCCATGTCAGCCCCGCGACCCCAGCGGCCGATGGACGTCGTGACCTGCAACGAGACTGGCCACAGGGGTGCAGCTCTACGTCACGGGCAGATTCACGAGGTGCATACTCAGGCCCCCGTCACCGCTCCCGAGCAGCATTTACGTTTGATGATGGGTGGGGCGACCAAGGTCGCCCCACCCATCATGTTGGCTGCAGGCTTATGGGCCTATCCGACAACGTCGCCGTCCACGTTCTCCTGTGTTTTCAGCAGTAGCGAAGCTCGCACGAGAGTGCTTCTCAGCCCTCGGGCCGCGACCGCGAGCTCTCCCTAGTCGTCGTCGCGGAAGATGACTTCCAGCACGAGTTGCCGATCAGGATCCGGTAGAAGCTTTACCTTCCCGAGGAGCAGGGTCGCTGCAAGATCGGTAGGGAGGATTGATCGCAAACTTCCCCAGTGTGCGGTCACTGCTTGGCGAAACGCAGGGTACCAACGATCCGTCGCTGCCTCCCGCAACCCCTTGAAGATGAACTGAAGAACGTGCGCCGCAGTCCACGACATCGTTAGGGCCGCTCGGATGAAGAGCGCGAGGTTGTCGACTGCTTCTTCTTCTGTGCCCGCGATCCCCGTGACATATCTGGCGCCTACGGCTGCCCAATCCTGCATCGCATCCGGTTCGGCTACGCATCTTTCCATGCCACGAACGATGATCTCGATTTTGCTGGCCGCGGACGTCGGACCGCCGTGCAAGATTGCCTGCCCCAGCCCGGCGGGTGCGAGGCCAATAGCAGCCGCCAGTTCCCAAGGGTTTTTCCTGTAGCGAATCCCAACGAGATGTTCACGAATAAGAGCCGCGTCGATGACGTCAGCTTGCTCTTCGGTGAGCTGCCCGGCGGCACGCATGTACTCCACAACTGTCGGCGTCCCGAAGGATGATATTCCGAAGGCACCAGCTATCTGTCTAGTCGCAGCATCATCGCACCAGAGGGGAACGTCCGCTTCGGCAGCCCGGAGGATCGCCTCGGACCACGCTCCTAAGAGGTCTTCGAATTGTTCGGTCGGAGGCGCCAG
The DNA here is from genome assembly GCF_979258485.1 of Microbacterium sp. AC035. Lineage (NCBI taxonomy): Bacteria > Bacillati > Actinomycetota > Actinomycetes > Micrococcales > Microbacteriaceae > Microbacterium > Microbacterium sp. AC035. Next base: position 2,089,124 of record NZ_OZ409858.1, on the reverse strand, counting down.
CTGTGGCGGATCCGATCGTTCGGCGAGCCGGAGGAGAACGATCAGCTTTTCTGTTAGGCGACGGCGCTCCGCGACCTCCTCCTCGGGAATGAACATGACGGTCGGACCCTGATCGACGGTGCTCGGGACGAAGACATCGCCGGCCCGCTCAAAATCGATCCCCGCATCATTCGCGTCGCGAAGTTGACCATATGTGCCGAACAGTCGTTTGGGAACACGGCTGAGCACTTCCGCGAGGTCGTCATCAAGAGTTGCGAGGGTTAGGGCTGCCGTTGTGTCCAGGGCGGCGCCCCGCAAGCTGGCTACTTCGACGGCCGTGTAGTCCACGGGTCTCTCATCCGAACCACCCGCGAAGCGAGGCGAATGGCGGCTCTTGACGAGTATCTCGGCAAGGCCCCGCCGCGAGAAGTGGGCGATCAACCCGACGGGCAACGACCCATCGCGCAGGTGGGCATCAAGGTCATTGGTAGGGCGGGGACCACCGGCAGCTCGATCGATCGCAGCAAGCAGCTCCTTCGGATCATCTCCCTCCATCGTCACGGCCCAAACCAGACGGGGGCGATCGGGGAAGTCCGTGTGATATTCGTCAGCTAGGGCGAGTAGCTGCACTTCGGTGTCTCGATACTCGATGGGGGCGATTAACAATGCGCCCACTGCTAGCCGTCGAACCTGCTCGTGAGAAGAGAATCTATGGCTCAGACTGAGAACTTCGCTCACCTGCGCCATCTCTGTGCCGAAGCGCTGGAAAAGATGCAGCCACATAGACGCCTGACCGGCGTCATGAGGGACACGGCACACCGGGTGTGCTTTCCATTCCTTGAACGCCTGGAGGTCGTCGGCAGCGTGATTGTAGGCAAAGACCAATGACCAGGCTGCGTCGGCTGCATCGGGTTCGATGCGCAGCAGAGCTCGCGCTGGCAGGATGAGCTCTTCCCACTGCCTGTCCTGATACATCGCCTGGATTTGTAGTCGAAGGGCACGCGCACGTGCCCCCCAGGCTTGTCCGCCCGCAACGATAGCCCGTTGTGCCCGATCGACGGCCTTCTCATGGTCGCCGCGATCGAGGTGATACCGCGCTGCCCGGAACCATTCGTCAGGATCGCCCCACCGACGCGCTGATTGTTCGGCGAGGCGGAGAGCGTCATCGGGTCGTTCGTGTTCGGCGTAATACTGGCCCAGGGCGCGGGCGAGCCTCGGGTTATCTAGCGCCGCGGATGCCGCGCGCGACTCAGCGCCGGGCTGCTCTCGAAACAGGGCCGCAATACTGTCAATCTCGTCGCACAACTGGGCGTTGAGCGGGCGCATGATCTCGACGAAGGGATGCACGATGCCGCGATGAGCAAGAACAGAGCAGATCGCTGCTTTCTCGTTCCAGTCCTCGGTGGCATCTACCGCTTCGGACCATAGTCGGACGGCCTTGTCACCCTCCACTTCGAGTTCAGCCTCACGTGCTGCGAGTTGCAGTCGCATCGAGGCTGATGCGGTTTCGCCCATTAGTGTGTGCGCGCCTGACAGCTGTCCCGTGTGGAGAAGCGCGAGCGCCGCGGCGTTGCGAACACTAGCGTGAGCGGCTTCGGCAGCGGTCGCCTCTCCTTCTGGGGTAGCAGTGAAAAGCGCCTTCGCGCGGTCATAGTCTTGAAGCAGCATGGAGGCTTCGATGGCAAGCACGACTGCCTCAGAGTTGGGAACTCCGGTCCGTCGCTGGCTGTTTCTGATATCGATCGCGAGGCGCCGCGCCGCCGACAGATCTTCGGTTTGAGTGTGAAACTCACCCACCAGGGACCGCGCGATGAGAGCACGAACGCCGATTACGCCTGCGGCTCCAAACCCGTCGGCTTCGAACGCATCTACCGAGAACTCGATAGCCTCGTCGAGTCGTCGCGCCTCGATTAGCTGCTGCGCGCGAATGGAGGCCGCGAGAGCTCGTTGCATCGCTGTCTGCGGAGTCCAGTCCAGCAGGTGCTGCTCTCGCTCGGAGAGCTCGTTGTCCGTTAAGATCGCCTCGATCAACGGGTGCCCGCGATCGTGGGCGAGGAGGTCAAGTGCGTCCGACTCCGAACGATTGATCCCCACGATCTGCACAAGCCAGTACGCGCGTGGAGTGGCTCCGCCTTCGAGCGCACGCTCGATCCAGGCGCGCGCGTTAGTGTGGTTCCCGCAGGTGATCGCTAGGAGACCGAGCCACCCGTCCACAGCTTCGCTCTCTTCGAGCCACGACGGCCGGGCACGAAGCCAATCCTTGAGAGTCTCGCCACGCTCCTGCGGCTTGGCAAGCGTTCGAAGCATCCGGAGCAAGGCCCGCTCGCCGATCGCACCCTCCAGCGCTCGCGCATCCTCCGCGAGCGCCGCGGGAAAGTGGGCAAGAGCGGACTCCATCGTGTCCTTGCCAAGCTCCGCCATCTCTGTGATCGGAACGATAACTTGCTCGTACACCAGCGCTTGGGAGTCACCAGCGCTTAGTTGTCGTGCGGTCGCAGTCCGCAGAAGAGGGAGCAGAAACCCGCTTGGAGGCCCCTCGAGGCCGTCGCATCTAATCGTGTCGAGGAGTTCTCTGGCAGCCGTACCAGCAGGACCATTTGTTTTGCAGGCGGTCATCAAATCAGAGTTCATGAGCGCAGCGCGGAGGGGCTTTAGTGGCACTTTCACGCCTAGCTCTTGCGCCGCGGATGCAGCGCTCCTCGCGATGCGCCATTCAAGCGTCAGCTTCTTCCCGAGACCGACGGCAGCAGAAGTAGCCACCTTGCCGCCGGCAGAGATCGCCGCCCCAGTTATCGGATCAATCACGTTGGCCTCCTTGAGGCGAGCATACGATGGGCAACCGACATGAATAGCGAAAGGCCGAACTGAGCGATCGGGTGCTCCGGTACCACGCCGAGTCGGTCGCTGAGGGTACGGGTCGCGACGTGCGCGACTCACGTCACTCTCGTAACCCGGCGTGTTGAGTCGTCTTCACGCTCACGTTCGTAACCGACTTCTGCCCTGAGCGTTAGCGGTAACGCAGCAGTAACGGAACTCGTGCGGGACTAGGTGAGCTGGTGTGAGCAGATGTGGGTCGCTTCCTTGTTTTTCCGCTGTTCCGCAAGAGCTGGACCCAGGGTCTGGACTGCAGAATGGGTTCAAATCCCACCGTCACCGCCATGGAAACCCCCGAGAAATCGGGGGTTTTTCCGTATCCGGGGCGAGGGTGCTACTTCACCTGTCGCCTGGTCATCCACGCGATCGTCGCCATGAGGATGCCGAGGAACAGCCCGCCGCTGATGCCGAAGCCGACCCCGATGGGTGCGACGAACATCGCGACCACCGCCCCGACGAGCATTCCGACCACATCGATCGTCGGTGTAACACGCCATGCCCGCATTCGTCGCCCCTGGCTAGCTCATGCCCCCAAGTGCGCGCGGCCATTCCTCAGCGCACCAGGGTGCGGGAGGGGCCGCGGACGATGAAGTCCCGCGCTCAGCCGCAGGATTCGTACGGCGGTTCGTCGAGGGTCGTCGCCGTCACTGCCCAGATGATGTCGGTTCCGGCCGTGTAGGTCAGGAAGACGGATCCGGTGCCGGGTTCGGATTCGACCGCGAGATACCGGCGATCGCCGACGCTCTCGATCTCGGCCGCGTCCGGGTATGCGGCCAGCGCCTCGTCCACGCGGGAACCGAGACCGATCCCCTCGGCTGTCACCGGGCCGACAGCCGGCCTGCCTTCGAGGTCGACGGGCGAGGCGGACACCTGCACGAGATCGACCACCGCGGGGTCCTGCTCCGACACGTCGGGGCGCTGGACGGTGAGCATGTGTCCGTCGGCCTCAGCGGAGGCGAGCCATGGGCAGGCTTCCACCGGAGTCGCACCCGCAGCCGCCACGGCTTCGTCGAAGGGCGCGCCCAGTTCGACGTCTCCGATGCCCGTCGGGCTGGCGTCCGCCGCCGGGGCGGACGCGCTGGGCGATGGGCTCGGCGCGGGATCGGCGGGTGCTGTCACCGTCTGCGTGACCGTGGGGGTCGGGGAGGCGGGGGCGGCGCACCCGGCCAGAAAAGCGCCTGTGACGGCGATCCCGACCAGGGGAGAGAGGATGCGTGCACGGCGAGCCCGGGGTCGTCTGGTGTCGATATCCATGCTTCGACGCTAACGGCGCGGCCGAGCGGTGCCCGTCGATTCTCACGCGATTCCCAGATGCCCCGGGAGTGCAGCGTGGAGCGACGAGAACTCGCAATCGAGACAGCTCGAGAGCAGCCTCAGCGCCCGGCATCCCATAAGGGGCCGAGCTCGGACGGATGGGTGAGCCGCCACCACTCCGTGGGCTGAGCGATGCTTCCCGAGATCATCACGGGAACGGTGACCGCGTTCGGGCCGGCCGTCCAGGTGACGCTTCCCACGACCGTGCCGTCGCGGTACGTGGGCGGGCTGTCGATGTCCATCGTCTGCTCGATCGGCGTGTCCGACCAGGTGAAGATCGACGCGCTCTCGGCGATGACCAGCGTGGCGGTGGATCCCCAGGGCGTCGAGATCGATCCGACTTCCTGGCCATCGGTCGCGACGGGCACCTCGTGGAAACCGGCGCGGATGCTTTCGAGCGCGGCGATCACCGTGGCGTTCACCGCCGCGTGCGAGGACCCCCCGAGGACGACGCCGGTGACCGCGAGCGGATCGGCCGCGCCCACGTCGAGTGTGGCCGTGTACAGCAGATTGTGCGTGCCCTCGCCCAGGTTCCCGGTCTTCAGCCCCGTGATCCCCGCGGTGCCGAGGAGGTCATTCGTGTTGTGGAGCGGGCCGGCGCCGGGGATCGAGATCGACGAGGTCGCGACGATGCGAGCGATCGCCGGGTGCGCGGCGGCGAGCTTGGCGATGGCGAGCAGGTCGGCGGGCGTGCTCGTGTTCCGTGGACTGAGGCCGGTGGGCTCCGCGATCGTCGTTCCAGTGAGCCCATGGGATGCGAGCCAGTCGCGTGTCGCGCCGAGGAACGCGCTCTGCGATCCGAAGATCCGCGATGACAGCGCCTCGGCGTAGTTGCTCGCGGAGGGGATGAGCATGACGGCCAGGGCATCGTGCAGCGACATCGAGGTGCCGGTGGGCATCGGAGCGATGGTCGCGCCCTGCACGTAGTACACGTCGTAGAGATCGTGGTCGGCCTTGCCGAACGTGATGGTCGGCCCGGGGTCATCTGCAGACGCGAGCGGCGACGCGTCGAGGATGACGAGGGCGGTGATGAGCTTGGTGATGCTCGCGATCGGGAGCGGTTCGGCCGTCCCTGTCGCCGACCATGTCCCGCTCGCCGCCTCCCCGAGATAGGCATCGGCGCCGGCGACGCTGATCGCTGATGCCGCAGCCGTCGGGGTGACAGCGGCGAAGACATCGCCGACCGGGACCGGCGGTGTCCGAGTGGTCACCGCGGGCGGATTCACCGGCGCGGTGAGAGCCCACCCGACGTAACCTCCGCTCACGGCCAGCAGCAGGACGATGCAGACGGCCGTGATGAGGAGCCCTCGTCGCCTGCGTCTTCTGCGCACCGCGGGATCGATCAGATCACCGCTGAACTCCTGCTCGTGCGCCATGAGCTCCGCGAAATCAGACAGCCCATCCACCGGCTGATTGGGCACCGTCATCGATAGCCCCTCATCGCGCGCCACCTGTCGTCAGAAATCCTCAGAAAAGGCCATCCTCGCGTATGTCCGCAGCGTTGGGTATCGGCCGTTCGGGGGACAAGCGCGCGGCACGGGGATCGCGAGGCGACCGGGGCGTCGTCGCGCGCTGGCCGCAATGCTGCCGGAATTGGCGATGCCCAGCCGAAGGACGGAAGTCGCAACGCCGGGCATCTGCTCTCAGCTCTTTCACGATCGACGCGCACACCGTTGTGCACGCCGTACTTGAGAGGTGACCCCCACGATACGGCGGGCAGGGCTCCTCGTGAACCGGGGTGACTTTCGTCTCGCGGGCCCGTATGCTCCGCCCGTTGCACGAGAGACGCGCATCTGCCCACTCTTGACAATAAAACTGAGGCCACTCATAATAGAGTGCACTCGTTATGAGTGCGACGACCGAAGGAGCAAGATCGATGAGAGCGTTCGTCCTCTCGAAGTACAAGACCGTCGTGCATGAAGCGGAGGTCCCCGAGCCGACCGTGGGAGAGCACGACGTGCTCGTGCGAGTGCAGGCGGCCGGGCTCAACCAGCTCGACGAGAAGATCCGGGCGGGCGAGTTCGCACTCATCCTCCCGTACACGCTGCCGGTCATCCTCGGTCACGACGTCGCGGGCACCGTGATCCGTGTCGGAGCCGGAGTGCGGGACTTCGTGCCTGGCGATGAGGTGTTCGCACGGCCGCGGGATCATCGCATCGGCACGTTCGCCGAGCGGATCGCGATCCATGAGAGCGACGTCGCCCGCAGGCCGTCGTCGATCACGATGGAGGAGGCGGGGGCGCTTCCGCTCGTGGCATTGACGGCGTGGCAGGCGCTGGTCGAGCTCGGAAACGTGGGCCCCGGGCAGAAGGTGCTCATTCACGCAGGTGCGGGCGGTGTCGGTTCGGTCGCCATACAACTCGCGAAGCATCTCGGCGCCGAGGTCGCGACGACGGCCAGCGCGGGCAACGCCGAGTTCGTGCGGATGCTCGGCGCCGATCACGTCATCGACTACCGGACCCAGGACTTCGAACAGCTTCTCAGCGGATACGACCTCGTGCTCGACAGCCTCGGCGGCGAGAACCTCGAGAAGTCGTTGCGTGTTCTGCGACCCGGCGGCACCGCGATCGGCATCTCCGGTCCTCCGACTCCCGAGTTCGCCCGCGAAGCGGGCCTCAACCCGATCGTTCGACTGGCCGTCACGGCGTTGAGTCGCAAGATCCGCTCGCAGGTGAAGCGGCTCGGAGTCGACTACCGGTTCCTGTTCATGCGCGCCAGCGGCGAGCAGCTCCGCGAGATCGCACAGCTGGTGGATGCCGGCGCGCTGCGTCCCATCGTCGGTCGGGTCTTCCCGTTCGACGAGACCGCAGCGGGCATCGAGGCGCTCGCGAAGGGCGGGATCCGAGGGAAGTCCGTGGTCAGCAACCCCTGACGCCTGCTGTGCGCGCGGCTGCTCTGTGCGCAGATCGCGGTGCGTGCAGAGAAAGGCCCCGTCGACCGATCGCAGAGATCGATCCACGGGGCCTTTCTCTTCTCGCTCAGTCCTCGGTGGTGCGAGCGAGCTGAGGGTAGAGCGCCTCGAGGGGTGCACTGAGTGCCGATTTGAGCTGCACCGAGATGTCGTCTGCCAGCACCTCGTACTCGCCGGCCTCGGTCGCATCGAGAGCCTGGGTCACCAGGTCGGCCGGGTCGAGCTTGGGGTCGGTGACGTTCGCTGCCATCGCGGTGTCGACGTAGCCGACGTGCACACCGACGACGTGCACGCCCGCCGGGGCGAGCTCGATTCGCAGCGAGTTCGTCGCCGACCAGAGGGCCGCCTTCGTCGCGCTGTAGATGCCGGCGACGGCGTACCAGCTGAGCGCGGAGTGGATGTCGATGATCGCGGATCCGGGGGTCGCCGAGAGGATCGGAGCGAAGGCTCGCGCGAGGAACAGCGGGCCGAGGAAGTTCGTCTCGACGTTCGCGCGGATCTCGTCATCACTGTGCGAGAGGATGCCCGGCGTCGGCACCGAGGCGCCCGCGTTGTTGATGAGCACCGTCACATCGGGTGCCGCCGCAACGGCAGCGGCGATCGAGGCGGAATCGGTCACGTCGAGCGCGAGCGGCACGATCCGCTCGTCATCCCACGTGCGGGGAGTGCGCGCGGTCGCATAGACCTTGGCGGCGCCGCGCGCGAGCGCTTCGTGCACGAAATGCGTGCCGATGCCGCCGTTCGCGCCGGTGATGAGGACGACTGCTCCAGTGAGGGAGGGCATATTCGAGGACTTTCTGTTGTGGAGGGGGTCACGTGGGAGGATGAGGGCACCTTTCAGAGCCCGCAAACTAGTGACTATGATCACAACTGAGCACAATCACTATTTGTTCCCGGAGGCACCATGACCGTCGACACCCGGCCCCTCGGTCGTCGCGAACGCAACAAGCTCGACAAGCTCGCGCGCATCACATCCGCCGCCGGTGAGCTCTTCGCCGAGCGGGGAGTCGACGACGTCACCACGCAGGAGATCGCCGATCGCGCCGATATCGGCACGGGCACCCTCTTCCTGTACGCCAAGACGAAGGGCGAGCTGCTTCTGCTCGTGCAGAACTCGATGTACGCGGAGGCGCTCGAGCGCAGCCGTGCGGCCGCCGCCGAGGCCGAAGCGGCGCACGACGGGGTGCTGGCCGTCATCCGGCCCGTCGTGGAGTGCAACCGCAAACAGATCGACAACGGCCGCACCTATCTGCGAGAGATCGTGTTCGGAGACCCTGAGGAGCCGCACCACCGCGAGGCGCTCGGTCTCACCGGACAGACCGAGCAGCTCGTCGCCGAGGTGCTCGCTCGAGTCGATGGCCTTTCGACCGATCGTGCGGCGGCGCTCGCTCGAGTCGTCTCGGCGGTGATGTTCCTCACGATGTCCGCCACCGTGAACGCAGAGAAGTCGATCGACGAGATCGTCGACGAGATCGCGACGCAGCTCCGGGCGATCCTGCCTGCCTGAGCGAGGCGCCGGTGTGTCTGACAGGCACCCTGTCAGTACACCCCTCGTCAGGGACTCCCACGTGCACCTGCCGAAGCGCACGATGGAACCATGCCCCCGATCTCGTCGACCTCCCCGAGTATCACCCGCCGGCTGCTGCCGTCAGTGCTCCTGCTGCTGACGGTGTTCGGCCCGATCTCGATGGACCTCTACCTGCCCGCACTGCCTGCGCTGACCGCAGAACTCGGAGCGGTCACCTCGGTCGCGCAGCTGACGGTGACCGCCTGCCTGATCGGACTCGCTGCGGGCCAGCTGATCGCGGGCCCGCTGTCTGACAGGTTCGGGCGCCGGGGAATCCTCCTGGTCGGGATCGTGGCGTACATCCTCACCTCGGTGCTGTGCGCGCTCAGTCCGTCGATCGAGCTGCTGATCCTCGCACGCCTCGTGCAGGGCCTCGCCGGCGGCGCCGGGATCGTGATCGCCACCGCGGCCGGCCGTGACGTCTTCGAGGGCAAGGCCCTCATCCGCTTCTACGGGCGCCTCACCGTCATCGGCGGGTTCGCGGCCATCGTCGGACCGCTCCTCGGCGGTCTGCTGAACACCGTCACCGACTGGCGTGGCCTCTTCGTATTCCTCGCCGTCATCGGAGTGGTGATCCTCGTGATCACCCTCCTGGTGTTCGGAGAGACGCTTCCGGCCGAGCAGCGAACGCGCGGCGGGTTCGGGGAAACCCTGCACGCCTACCGCACCCTTCTGGGCGACCGGGTGTTCCTCGGCGCGGTGCTGAACCAGGGCTTCCTCTACGCGGCGCTGTTCGCCTACCTCGCGGGCTCGACCTTCGTGCTGCAGGACATCTACGGGCTCACGCCACAGTGGTACGCGGCCGCCTTCGGACTCAACTCCGCAGGCCACATGGTCTGCGGCTACATCGCCGGGCGCACCGCAGAGCGCTGGAGCATCTCCGGCACGCTCGCGGTCGGCGTCGTCGTCACCGGGCTGGGAGCAATCGGGCTCCTCATCGCCGGGTTGACTCCGCTGCCGCTGTGGATCGTCATCGTCTCGCTGTTCGCGCTGTCGAGCGGTGTCGCGATCACCGCACCACCGGCCACCACGCTCGCTCTCTCCGACTACCCGCAGATGGCCGGAACCGCGTCGTCCCTGCTGGGCATGGTCCGATTCGGGTTCGGTGGGGTCGCGGCCCCGCTCGTCGGGGTCGCCGGTGCGCTCAGCATCCTCCCTCTCGGGATCGTCACCGTAGTGAGTGTGCTGCTCGCCGCGGCCGCCTGCCTCCTCCTGGTGCGCAGGCACCGCCTCCCTGCGTCGGCGGCGCATGTGCATGCGACGCCGGAATCCACCCCCGTCGCCTGAGCGGAACGGAAGAGACTCATGGCATACAGACTCCCTGCGCTCGCCGCAGTCGTGCTGCTGGTATCGATGACCACCGCCTGTGCACCGGCATCAGACGCCTCGCCGGACGGCATACGCGCTTCCGCCGCCGCGAGCCCGACACCGCTCGCCACGACGCCCTCTCCGAGTGAGGCGTCGGAGGATGCCGAGACGGAGCAGGTCGTCGGCACGATCGTCCGGTTCACCTCTGACCGCACCGACGTCGACGTCACCATCGGTGAAGACAGCCCGGGGGTGCGCGATTTCCTCTCCCTGCTGCCGATGGAGCTGGTCGTCGAAGAGTTCGCCGGTGCGGAGAAGATCGCCTACCTGCCCCGCGAGCTGAACTACTCGGGCTCGCCGGGCTCGGACCCGGAAGACGGCGACCTCATCTACTTCACGCCATGGGGCAACCTCGGCTTCTACTACGACGCGACCGGCATCGGCTACTCCGATGCCACCCTGCACATCGGCACCTACACTGCGACCGAAGAGCAGTTGTCTCTTCTCGAAGGCGGCCCGGTGACGATCACGATCGTCAACTGACCCCCCCGCGAGGGAGACGATCGCCTCCTTCGCATGCCCCTCACGAACGGAAACCGACAAGGAGAACACGCATGAGCCGCATCCTCATCACCGGATCCGCCGACGGACTCGGACGTCTCACCGCAGAGACTCTGCAGAGCCAAGGGCATGACGTCATCGTCCACGCGCGCAATGCCGAGCGCGCGGCGCACCTGCGGCCGTTGACCGACCACGGCGCGGGGCTGATCGTCGGAGACTTCGCCGACCGCGACGCCGTGCGACGCATCGCCTCCGAGCTGCTCGAGCAGGCGCCGCTGGATGCCGTCGTGCACAACGCCGGGGTCTGGAGCGGCAAGCACGTCATGCCCGTCAACATCATCGCGCCGTACCTGCTGACAGCACTTCTGCCGCTGCCGTCGCGACTGATCTATCTCAGCAGCGGGTCCCACTTCGGCGGCGAGCCCCGCCTCGACGGCGTCGACTGGCTCGGGCGGAACGCGGGGTCGTACAGCGAAAGCAAGCTGTACGTCAGCACCCTCGCCGCGGCGATCGCGCGTCTGCACCCCCGCGTCCTGTCGAACTCCGTCGACCCGGGCTGGGTCCCCACTCGGATGGGCGGTGCCGGAGCCCCCGACAGCCTCGAGCTGGGCCACCGGACGCAGGAGTGGCTCGCGGTCAGCGATGACTCTGAAGCCCGAACCAGCGGGTCGTACTGGCACCATCAGCAGAGACAGGAGCCTCACGCCTCGGTGAACGACACGGCGTTCCAAGATGCGCTCCTGGCTGCGCTCGCCGAGGAGACGGGCGTGCGCATCGCCCGGTGACCCACTCGTCGCGCGTCGGCCACTCAGTCGGCGTCGGCGGAGAAGACCGGGCTGAGGAATCGTCGTTCGTAGCGGCGGATGCACTGCGTTCTGCGCGCCAGCTCGAACGCCGCGATGCACTCGGGGTCGGTCTTCGAGGCCGTCCGGTAGATCTCGTACTCAGCCAGGGAGGGGAAGGTGAACAGCGCGAACGCTTCATCGCTGTCGCCCTCGCTCGGCATGAAGTAGCCGTGGTGGGTTCCTCCGTGCTTCGCCACCAGCCGGATCCACGCGCGGCCGTACTCCGTGAAGTCGTCGAGCTTGTCCGGATCGATCTCGTAGCGCAGGTGAACGGTGATCATGTCGTTCATCCTCGCAGAGCCCGGGCGTGGGGTCGCCCGCTGGGGGTGAGCTCCAGGCTCCGCGACATCGGGTCCCACCTACGCTCGACCGCACAGGGCGAGAACGGCTCGCCGTACCGCAGGGAGTGGCGATGTCCGACGTACAGCGTTCTGTTCTTCCGATCCCCGATCTGGCATACACGGGAACGGTCACCTACGACGCGACCGACCCTGACACGTCCTTTCCGCCGATCACCCCGGTACGCCCGCCAGAGGGGGCTCCGAATGTTCTCGTGGTGCTCATCGATGACACCGGGTTCGGTGCATCCAGCGCATTCGGCGGGCCGGTGCAGACGCCGAACTTCGAGCGCGTCGCGGCAGCCGGCTTGAAGTACACCCGGTTTCACACGACGGCGCTGTGCTCGCCGACCAGGGCGGCACTGCTGAGCGGCCGCAACCACCACACGGTCGGCATGGGCGGAATCACCGAGATCGCCACCTCCGCCCCGGGTTACAGTTCGCTGCGGCCCAACAGCTGTGCCCCGTTGGCTGAGACGTTGAAACTCAACGGCTACAACACGTCGCAGTTCGGCAAATGCCACGAGGTGCCGGTGTGGCAGGCGAGCGCGATCGGTCCGTTCAGCGGGTGGCCGACCCCCGGCAACGGCTTCGAGTACTTCTACGGCTTCATCGGCGGTGAGACCAACCAGTGGTACCCCGCCCTCTACGAGAACACCACGCCGGTCGAGCCCTGGGGCACGCCCGAAGACGGCTACCACTTCATGGGCGACATGACCGACAAGGCGATCGCCTGGGTGCGCGAGCAGAAGTCGCTCGTCCCCGATGTGCCGTTCTTCACGTATTTCGCTCCGGGTGCGACGCACGCGCCGCATCACGTCCCTGCCGAATGGGCGGATCGGTACAAGGGGAAGTTCGACCAGGGCTGGGACGAGGTGCGCAAGGAGACCTTCGCGCGTCAGCGCGAGCTGGGCGTCATCCCTGCGGATGCGGTTCTCACCGAGCGAAGCCCCGGGATTCCCGCGTGGGACGAGATGAGCGAACTGATCAAGCCGGCTCTTGCGCGCCAGATGGAGGTGTATGCAGGATTTCTCGCCTATGCCGACCACCACGTCGGCCGTCTGCTCGACGCCTACGAAGAGCTCGGCATCCTCGACGACACCCTCGTCTACGTGATCATCGGCGACAACGGCGCGAGCGCCGAGGGATCGATGCACGGCACCACGAACGAAGGCTTCACGATCAATCACATGAACGAGATCGAGACCGAGCAGTACGTCGCCGATCACATCGATGACATCGGCACCCCGAGCTCGTACAACCACTACGCCGTCGGCTGGGCGCATGCGATGGACACCCCGTACCAGTGGACCAAGCAGGTGGCGAGCCACTGGGGCGGCACCCGCAACGGCACGATCGTCAGCTGGCCGAACGGCGGGGTGCAGATGGGCGGGATCCGCAACCAGTTCAGTCATGTGATCGATGTCGCGCCCACCGTGCTCGCCGCCGCCGGCATCCCTGAGCCGAGCGTCGTGAACGGAGTGACTCAGCGCCCGTATGAGGGGACGGCCATGAACTACACCTTCACGGATGCCGATGCCCCCGAGCAGCACGAGACGCAGTACTTCGAGATGCTCGGCAACCGCGCGATCTATCACAAGGGCTGGACGGCCGTCGCGAAGCACAAGGACCCCTGGGCCGGGTCGTCGCACGGCCTCGACGATGACGTCTGGGAGCTGTACAACGTCGACGAGGATTGGACGCAGTCGAACGACCTCGCGGCAGCCGAGCCCGAACGCCTGGCGCATCTGCAGCGGCTGTTCCTCATCCAGGCCGCGCGGTTCAACGTGCTGCCCCTCGACATCCGCTCCGCCGAGCGGATGAATCCCGACATCGCCGGACGCCCGCAGCTCATCACCAGCGACTCGCAGAAGTTCTATCCCGGCATGAAGCGGCTGAGTGAGAACTCGACGATCAACATCAAGAACAAGTCGTGGACCGTCACCGCTCAGGTCTCGGTGCCGGATACCGGCGCCGACGGCGTGCTCATCGCGCAGGGCGGTGCGTACGGCGGCTGGTCGTTCTATGCCAAGAGCGGAGTGCTCTCGTTCGCCTACAACCTGCTCGGCATCGACGTCGACATCGTCCGCTCAGACGGGCCCGTCGCGGCCGGTGATCAGGAGTTGCGAGCGCACTTCGCCTACGACGGGGGAGGAGTCGCCAAGGGTGGCACTGTGACCCTCTACGCCGGTGAGGAGAAGGTCGGTGAGGGGCGCGTCGAGAAGACGCTGCCCTTCCAGTTCACCTTCGACGAGACCGTTGACGTGGGCTGCGATCTGGCGTCGCCGGTGTCACACGAGTACGGCTCGGTCGGCAACGCGTTCTCGGGGAGGATCGACTGGGTGCGCATCGACCTCGGAGACGACGACCACTCGCATCTGATCGACGACGAGCACAAGCTCGCCGTCGCCATGCTCAAGCAGTGATCGAGCAGGGACTGCCTTTTCGACGATCACGGTGCCGCGCTCGGCCGTAACCGCGAAGGTACGCTGAGGCCATGGGTGATCAATCGCCGTTTTCCTCCCGCCCGCTCTGGGCGAGCGTGGCCGACGGCTTCTACGTGGGCAGCCGGGACGGCTCCTTCCTCGGCTACGTCGACCGTCAAGCCGACGGCGCCTGGCGGGCATTCGACGCTGCCTCACGCGCCATCGGCGACTTCGCCGACCACCATCGGGCGATGGCGGCTGTCACGACCACGGTGACCGTCGGGGCGCACTCCGACGAGATCGAGAGTCGGGGAGGGGATGCCGGATGACTGTGATCGACCCGCTCGTCTCGCTCGTCTACTGCAGCAGCGCCACGCATCCGTTCAGCGAAGAGGAGCTCGCCGAGCTGCTCGCAGTGAGCCGCGCGCGGAACAGCACCCACGACATCACCGGCATGCTGCTCTACCGCGGCGGCGAGTTCGTGCAGATCCTGGAGGGCTCAAGGTCCGACGTCGAAGCGCTGATGGAGAAGATCGGCCGAGACCCACGACACAGGGACGTCCGGGTGCTGCTCGAAGAGCCGCTGCATGAGCGGAGGTTCGACGAGTGGACGATGGGATATCAGTCCCTCGTCGCTGCGGAGCAGGGGATGCAGTCGGGCTATCGCGATTCTTTCGACGACCTCCGTATGGGTGACCACGACATGATCGGCCGCGCGATCATGGAGCTCACCCTGTGGTTCCGCGTTCGGGAGTCCGCCGTCTGAGAGCCGGTCGGACAGCGGGAACGCGACAGCGGGTCGAGACCGAGGGAAGTAGCCGATTCCCCCGACACCGGTTCGACCCCCCGACCCCGACTCGCGTTCGACCTCCCCCCGATCGGGTGAGGCGGTCGTTGTCGGGGCGGGTGCACCGTGAGTAGCGTCAGACTGCTCGCGCCCGTGCTGGTGTTCAGAGCGTCCGGGCGGTCCGCTCGGACTTCGGCTGCAGCGGAGGGATGGACCGTGGGGATCGATGTGACGAAGCTGACCGGGCGCCTGGCAGCGGTCGAGATGGACGGGGAGCTGCCGACACGGTCTTCGATTCCGACGATCTTCGACGAGCTCGACTACCAGATGGCATGTCAGGCGTACCTCTGGGCGCTGCCGTTGGTCTCGTTCGCAGAGTGGCAGAGTCAGAGCCGCGAGGTCTTCGGCGCGACGCCCAACGACCTGGTCCGGTACCTCTCATACCGGGACCGGCTGGGCATCATCACGGCCAACGCGACGACCCCGTACATCCTGAGCTTCATCGATCTCAGCGAGACAGGTCCGCTGGTGATCGACTATCCGGCGGGACCCACGGCGGGCGGCATCGGCGACTTCTGGCAGCGCGAGATCGCAGCGTTCGGCGAGATGGGGCCTGACGAAGGAGCCGGTGGTACGTACCTCGTGCTCCCGCCCGGCTCGTCGGTCCCCGAGGACGTGCCGGAGGACTGGCGCACGGTGCAGTCCACCGGAGTCAACATCATGCTGGGCTTCCGCACGCTCGACCCTGACCCCGAGCGCGCCGCAGCGCTGGTGGCGGAAGTGCGGGTGCATCCGTTCAGCGAGCACGCCGCACCCCCGTCGACCCGAGTCATCTCGCCCGGTGGGAAGGCGTGGTCAGGCGATCAGCCTCGGGGCCTCGCGTACTGGAAGCGGCTGCACGCGATCTATCAGTCCGAACTCGTCGAGGAACGGGATCGCTTCTACCTGGCGATGCTGAAGCAGCTCGGCATCGAGAGGGGCAAGCCGTTCGAGCCGGATGCGCGACTGGTCGAGATCCTCGAGCAGGGTGCGGCCGCCGGAGAGTTGATGGCCCAGGCCAACACGTTCGCCAAGCGGTTCGACCAGGCCGGCTACTGGCCGGATCGCAAGTGGGAGATCGCCATCGTCCTGGACAATCCCACGCAGCGCGGCGACGATTACGACGAATTGCTGGAGCGCGCATCCTGGTTCTATGAGGCCGTCACCTTCTCTCTCGCCATGAAGAGCCAGACCCCGGGTGTGGGGCAGGCGTACCTCGGCTCCTACGTCGGCAGCGACGGGCAGTGGCTCGACGGGAGCCGGCACTACACCCTCCACGTTCCCGCTGACGTTCCCGCGAAGCTGTTCTGGTCTGCGACCGTGTACGACGTCGACACGCGCTGCCTGATCGACAACGATCAACAGCGCGGTGACCGCGGGTCTCGCGACTCCGAGCTGAGGGTGAACGACGACGGTTCCGTCGATCTGCATTTCGGGCCGACCGCTCCTGACATGGGCGAATCGAACTGGGTGCAGACCATCCCCGGGCGACACTGGTTCTCGTACTTCCGCTTCTACGGCCCGCTCGAGCGGTACTTCGACCGCAGCTGGAAGCTCGGCGACATCACGCCGGTCGACTGAAGGGGACAGTCCGCGGCGTGCGTTCGAGGGGGGTTCACCCGATCGGGGTGATGGTGCGGTGCGCCTCGTTCGGTGCGCGCTCACACTGACTGGAGATCATCTCCGACCTCAGAGCGCGAAGGGTGACATGAGCACGTCCATCCAGCGGCAGGTGCTGCCGATTCCCCACCGAAGCAGCGACTATCCGGCCACGTACGACGCGAAGGACCCCGACACGGCGTTTCCGCCGATCGAACCGCTGCTCCCTCCCGAGGGCGCGCCGAACGTGCTGATCGTGCTGATCGACGATTGCGGGTTCGGAGCGTCGAGCGCGTTCGGTGGCCCGGCGAACACACCGACGTTCGAGAAGCTCGCGGCACATGGCCTCAGGTACACGCGCTTCCACAACACCTCGTTGTGTTCCCCGTCGCGGGCGGCCCTGCTGTCAGGACGAAATCACCACACGGTCGGCATGGGCGGCATCACAGAGATCGCCACATCCGCGCCGGGATACAGCTCGGTTCGGCCCAACGACTGCGCTCCTCTAGCAGAGACTCTGAAGCTCAACGGGTATTCGACAGCACAGTTCGGCAAGTGCCATGAGGTGCCGGTGTGGCAGACGAGTCCGATGGGCCCCTTCGAAAGTTGGCCGTCGGGTGGCGGCGGGTTCGAGCACTTCTTCGGATTCATCGGCGGGGAGACCAATCAGTACGCGCCGGCGCTCTATCACAACACCACGCCTGTCGAGCCGTGGGGAACACCGGAGCAGGGGTACCACCTCACCGAGGACATCACGGATCGAGCGATCGACTGGGTGCGACAGCAGAAGGCGCTGATGCCCGAGAAGCCCTTCTTCACGTACTTCGCGCCAGGTGCCACTCACGCACCTCACCATGTGCCGACGGAGTGGTCGGACAAGTACAAAGGCGCGTTCGACGACGGATGGGATGTCGTGCGCGAGCAGACGTTCGCGCGGCAGAAGCAGCTCGGCGTGATCCCGGAGTCCGCTGAACTCACCGCCCGACACGAGCAGATCCCGGCGTGGGACGACATGCCTGAGGATCTCAAGCCGGTCCTCCGGCGGCAGATGGAGGTCTACGCCGGATTCCTCGAGCACACCGACCACCATGTCGGCCGTCTCCTCGATGCGCTGGACGATCTCGGGATACTCGACGACACACTCGTGTACGTCATCATCGGCGACAACGGTGCCTCAGCTGAGGGCGACGTGAACGGCTGTTTCAACGAGCTCATCAACCTCAACGGCGCCGGTGCGATGCAGACCCCGGAGTTCATGGCTGAGCGGATCGACGACTTCGGGACTCCGGCGGCATACAACCACTACGCCGTCGGCTGGGCGCACGCGATGAACACCCCGTATCAGTGGACGAAGCAGGTCGCCTCCCACTGGGGCGGCACGCGCACCGGGACGATCGTGCACTGGCCGAGCGGCATCCGCTCTGCGGGTGAGACCCGCGACCAGTTCCACCATGTGATCGACGTCGCCCCGACGGTGCTCGACGTGGCCGGCATCCCCGAACCCACGTTCGTGCACGGCGTGCAGCAGCATCCGTATGAGGGCGTGAGCATGACGTACACGTTCGACGACGAGCAGGCCGCGGACCGACGGCGGACGCAGTACTTCGAGATGTTCGTCAACAGGGGCATCTATCACCAGGGCTGGACGGCGGTCACCAGGCATTCGCTCCCCTGGGATCAGGGGAAGCCGTTGCCGCCGATCGACACGGATGTATGGGAGCTCTATGGTCCCGACGACTGGACGCAGGCCCACGACGTCGCGGCAGAGGACCCCGAGAAGCTGGCTCACCTGCAGCAGAAGTTCCTGCTCGAGGCGTCGAAATACAACGTCTTCCCGCTCGACGACCGGCGCATCGAGCGATTCAACTCCGACCTGGCTGGGCGTCCGACGTTGATTCGCGGCGATCAACAGGTGCTGTTCGGCGGCATGGGTCGGCTCACGGAGAACGTCGTCCTCAACGTCAAGAACAAGTCCCACGCGGTCACCGCCGATCTCACCGTGAGCGGCGAGGCGGCGTCCGGTGTGGTGATCGCCCAGGGCGGCGCTTTCGGAGGGTGGGCGCTGTACCTCCACGAGGGGCGTCCGACATACTGCTACAACCTGTTCGGGATGCGGCGCACCTATGTCCGCGCGGAAGACCCTCTGTCGAGTGGAGATCACCAGGTGCGGCTCGAGTTCGAGTACGACGGCGGCGGCCTGGGCAAGGGAGCCACCGCAGACCTCTATGTCGACGGCGAGCAGGTGGCGACCGGACGCATCGACGCGACCGTGCCGCTGGCTTTCTCCGGCGACGAGACCATGGACGTCGGCTCCGACACCGGCACACCCGTCAGTGACGACTACGACACCCGCAGCAGTACCTTCGGCGGCCGGGTGCACCGGGTGCAGATCGACCTCGGCGAGGATGCAGGGGCGCACGACCACCTCATCCGCCCGGAGGACCGCATGCGCATCATCACCACGCGACAGTGAGACGAGGGCTCGCTCACGCCGGCCGGCACGTTGCGGGAGCGCCTCTCACCCGGCATCGCGTCAGTCGAGCTCCTGCAGTTCGGCGGTCATGTCGCCCCCGGTGTCGCCGGTGTTCACGGTGCCTTTCGGCTCGAACAGAATCGCCTGGACCTCGTCCGTCGCCTTCGGGCAGTGCTCGACGCCCCGCGGAACGACGAACACGTCGTTCGGGTTCAGGATGACGTCGCGATCGCGGAGCTGGATCGTCAGCTGACCGCTCACGACCATGAACAGCTCGTCGGTGTCGGGGTGGGTGTGCCACACGAACTCGCCCTGCAGCTTGACCACTTTGACGTCGTAGTCATTGACGCTGGTCAGTCGATGGGGCTGCCAATGCTCGTCGATCGCCGAGAGAGCTTCGAGCACGTTGCGAACGTCGTCTGCCATACGAACGAGGGTAGTGGGGTCGGGCGGAGAAGCGCGCTTGCGGCGGGCCTTCGCGCCACCACCCGGTGTCACCCCGTCAGGGTGAGGGCGTCCTGTCGGTCTCTTCGGGACCTTCCTACGCTGGCCTGATCCACGCAGGCTCAGGGGGGTCATCGACATGGAACGGCGACGACGGTTTCTCGCAGGACTCACCGTGCTCGCGCTCGCCGCGGCATCCTTGGTCTTCGGAGCGGCGCCGGCCTTCGCGGTCGCTGCGTTCTCGATTCAGAAGACCGCGGTCGAGGCGGGCCCGTTCGGGCCCGGCGACACGGTGACCTATCAGATCACCGTCAACTGCTCGTCGGTGAACGACCCCGGCTGCCTCAACACCGTCATCAGCGACGAGCTCCCGGATCCGCTCCTGTTCAACCCGGCGATCGCGAATCCGGTCACGGTGCAGATCAACCCGCCAGCCGGACAGCCGACCGGCGATTACGACCTCGACGTGGACACCGCGGGGAACAGCTTCGCCATCACCCCTGGGCTGGATCTCACCGCAGACCCGGTCATCTGGCCCGCGGGATACAGCATGACCGTGACCGTCAACGCGATCGTGGATCCGGCGACCGACGGCACCTGGGACGGCGCGACCGTGACGAACACGGCCACGGCGGTCGCCGACAACGCTCCTGCCACGCCGGCGACCGCGGACGTCGTGCTCGCCGTGGACACGACGCTCGAGTCGAGCATCGACAAGACGGTCGCGCCGACGAGCACCCTTCCGGCGGTCCCCGGTGAGGTGGTCGACTGGACGGTCACTCCCGGGAACGCCTCGAACCAGAACGTCGACACGATCGTCGTTCAAGACCCGATCGTTCCTCCCGGGGACTTCGGTGGGTACCTCGATGTGACGGGCTACGACGTCACACCGCCGGAGGGAACGGAGTCGACGACGACGGAGTACTTCGTCGGCGGAGCCTGGACGACGACAGCTCCCGACCCCATCAGCGATTCCGCCGGTATCCGGGTGACCTTCACAGGCACGTTCGCGCCGGGGGCGACCGGAGAGGTCGTCGTCCACACGGTCACGAACGATGCCGTCACGGCGATTCCGGATGACACCGACGTGACCGTCTCGAACGACGCGTCGTCGACCGTCGCGCGCGGCGGAGAGACCAGCGACCCCACGACGGACTCTGCAGCCGTCGTGATCGCACAGCGTCTGCCCGATGTGACGATCGAGAAGTCGTTCAGCGACAGCACCCTCGTCAGCGGTCAGAGCGCGACGGCCAGCATCACCGCCACCGTCGGATCGCAGAACGTCCAGACGCTCACCGTCACCGAGCCGACCGAGGGCACCGCGACCTTCTCCGAGCAGGGACTGCAGTTCGACGGTTTCGGCGATGTGGAATGGCCCGTCGCCGCGACCGCTGCCGAGATCACCTATCAGTACAGCGACTGCGCTGCCAGCACGGAGTCGACGACCACGCCCGATACGCTGCCCGAGCCCACCGACGGCTGCACGGTCGAGGGATTCACGATCGTGTACTCGGCCGAGGGCGATGAGATCGTCGCCGGATCGTATGCGGCGATTCCCATCGACATCACGGCGCTGTCGACCGACGAACAGGTCGCGAGCACGAACGCGGTCGACACCGCTGCCGAGAACAGCGCCGGCCAGATCGGCATCGATGACGCGTCGGCCCCGTTCACGATCGACCCTCTCACGCTCGACACCTCCGTGACCAAGTCCATCGCTCCGGACACGATCTGGGGAGTGCCGGGAACCGACGCGGATGTCACTCTGACGGGCAACGTCACACCCGACTCCACGACGGGGTCCGAGCGGCTCGTCATCTCGGACCCGGCGTTGCCGCAGGTCGACACGGCGTTCTGGGATGCCTTCACCGCCACCGAGATCACGAACACCGACATCCCGGCGTGCACGACCCTCACCGTCCGCTACTGGCAGGAACCGGACGGGCCGTGGACCGACTTCCCGGACGCGACGGAGGTGCCGGGGCCGGAGTCGCTGTGGTCGTACGAGATCCCCGCCGAGCTCCAGGACGACATCGGCGGCATCCAGCTCGAGTACCTGCCGATGGACATGGAGGGCTGCCCTGAACTGCTCCCGCCCGGGTTCACGGTGGCCACCCACATCGGTGTCGAGGTGACCGATGCGCAAGACGACGAGGCGACATTCAACAACACCGCGCAGTCGCTCGTCGACAACCCGGATGCCGGTGGAGAGAAGACCGCGGACGCATCCGACCAGGTCGACGTGCTGCCCATCGACGGCGGGGTCGGCCCGGACTTCCTCGACAAGCAGTGGCTGGAGGACGACGTCCCCGCACTGTCGGGCGAACGCCGCACCGCCCGGCTCCTCTGGTCGACCGAGGGGCTGAACGTCAGCAGCATGACCCTCACCGACATCTCCGAGACGGCGGACCCGGCCGCTACGGCGGGATCGGTCTACGACGCGTGGAACCTCGTCGCCATCGATCCGATCACGGCGACGACGGACCCGCTGATCGCGGGCGACGTCATCACCGAGGTCTCCCTGTACCTGGAGGGTGCGGGATGGACCGACATCACGGCGGAGGCATGCGCGGAGGGGTGCGACGGAGAGTTCGGCGGCTACACGCTGAGTGAGACCGAGAGCGCCGCTGCTCTCGCGGTCAGGATCGTGATCTCCGAGGGGAGCGACGGCGAAGGCGTCGGGTCATCGTATGAACGACGTCCCGTGGATCTGCAGTTCCAGGTGCGCGACACCCTGCGCAGCGTCCCCTCTCAATCGGTGCTGGGCAACTTCCACGAGTACACCTACAACACGGACGACGCCGGGCTCGTCGACAACACCGCCAGCGCCCGCGGTGTCAACGAGGCGACCGGGGTCGACAGCGTCGACGAGGCGAACGACACGATCCTGATCGTCGATCAGCCGATCAACGCCACCCTGACCAAGACCTTCGATCAAGACCAGCTGGGCCTCCCCGCCGTGGACCCGCCCGCGGACCCCTCCGACTACCCGCTGATCAGCGCGACGCTCGTGGCGACGAACATCTCTGCTGCTCGCGTGTCCGGCATGGTCATCGACGACCCGACCGCGGGGGATGCGCTGCCTGACACCGCGTTCGACACCCTCGATCTTCACGACATCGATGCGATCGAGGTTCCCGCGGGCATCACCGAAGCCCAGACCACGGTCACTCTCACGCGTGGCGCGATCGCCACGGAGTACTCCTATGCCGACGCCCTCGAGCTCGACGCCACCGACCTCGCCGACGTGACGGGACTGTCCGTCGCGTTCCGCTCGGACGACGGGACCCCGGCGATTCCGACCGGCGCGTCAGGCCGAGTCCTGCTGACCTGGCAGCTGCGCGACGTGCTGAGGTCGAATCCTGCCCAGCAGGTCGCCGTGACCCCGGCCGGCGAATCGATCGTCAACGACGCCCACGTGCAGCTCGAAAGCCCTGTGCTCGACGGCTGCGCCGACAACCAGTGCGGCACGGGCATCGCGGATGCCGCCGACGAGTTCGCGATCGTCGCAGCGAGCTATGCGATCGAGACCACCAAGACGATCAGTCCCGAATCCGTCTATGAAGACGAATCGACCACGTACGTCACCGAGCTCGGCGGACGCCCGAACGGAACCGCACGCACCACCTCGTTCGAGCTGACGGACACCACGCCGACCTTCTGGAACACGATGGACTTCGCGGGTGCGCAGATCGCCGTCCCCGCCCCGGTGAACGAGGTGGCCATGGACGTGCTCGTCGACGACGACGCGGCACGTGACGTCGAGTACGCCGAGGTCGCGGGCACTCTGATCGCGACCTGCAACGGTGCACCGGTGACGGACGCCTCGCCGTGCTGGGTGAGCGGAGACTGGGTCGCATCGCCGACCCCCTCGACGGTTCAGCTCGACCCGCCGACGGGTGTCGACGCGGACACGATCGTGGGCGTGCGCTTCAGCGCCCGTCAGGTCGACGCCGACGGCGACGTCCTGCAGTGGGAGCGTCCCTTCAACCCGCAGCTCACGTTCTCGCTCACCACCGAGCGACGCGAGTTCCTGCGCAGCGATCCCGACGTCTTCGTCTCGACCACGCGACCCGATCTGCAGCCCAACCCGGGCGAGGCCGAGCGGGGCGTCATCAGCGACGATGTGCAGTCGTACAGCACGGCGCAGTTCGGTCCGGATCAGGTCTTCGAGCAGGAGGGAGAGGCATCCGATTCCACCGTGGTGCTGCATCGACCGAACACGGTCGAGGTCACGAAGACCCGCGGCTCGTCTGCACTCGTCAGCGCCTCCGGCACGATTCCCTACGTCATCACCGTCGCCAACACCGGGCAGTGGGACATGACCGGTTTCGAGGTGGTCGATCAGATCGAGACGGATGCCGAGGGCTCACTGCTCGTCGAACCCACCCCGCCGGCGTACACCTTCGCGCTCAGCGGCTCCGGTGCCCCGACCGGGGACCCCGGCTTCAGCGCCGAGCTGGATGAGAGCACCGGTCTGCTCACCATCTCTGCTCCCGACGACTTCGTGTTCGAGGCCGGTTGGACGCTGACGGTGACCGCGCCGTTGCGGTTCCGCGACGACCTCACCCCGGACACGACCGTCGGCAACACGGTCACCGTGACCTCCGACCGCCTCTTCGAGACCTGCCAGGGCACGACGGTGATCGACGGCGCCGATCTCGCGCCGAAGACCCCCGAGTCGGGGGTCGCGACCTGCTCGGCCGACACCGAGGTCACTCCGCTGGCGAGTGCGGCGATCTCGGCGAAGAAGTACGTCAAGGGAACGGCGGCCGGCGACCCGGCCACAGTCGACGACGATCTCGGGGTGCTCAACGTCGAAGGCGACGCAGCGGCATGCGATCCGACGCTGCCTGGCGTAGTGGACGACGGCTATTACTCCTTCCCCTGCGCCCCTGTCACCCGCCCCGGAGGTGAGGAGTCCTGGCGCATCGACTTCACCAACAACGGCAACACCAGTGCGCGGGTGGTGGCGGCGGTCGACACCCTGCCCACCGTCGGCGATCAGGGGGTCATCGTCGCCGCGGATCGAGGATCCCAGTTCCCGGTGACGCTGTCGGGAACTCTCGCCGCCAACTTCGCATCCCTCCAGGACAGCGCGTATGCCACCTACGGCATCTACCTCTCGCCGGCTCAGCTCAGTCAGTCCTGCAACGACAACGCGATCAAGGTGTTCACGGAAGACGCCGCAGCAGACCCCGCCTGCGGCTTCGACTGGACCCTGGCGGATGACACGACACCGGCCGAGACGCTTGCTGCCGCTCGCAGCGTGCTTCTCGTGCTGGAGTACGACAACCCGGACGCCGTCTCGCCGGCTCCCGGCCTTCGTCCGGGAGAGACACTGCGCCTCACCTACGAGACCCAGACGCCCCTCGTGCTGCCCGCAGCGTCGGCCGTGCCCTCGGGTCTTCCCGTCGCCTACAACTCGTTCGCCACCGCGTCCCGCTCGAATGCCACGGTCTCGCAGCCCGAGCGGCCGTCGCTCGTCGTCGAACCGCAGAAGGTGGGCGTCGCCGCGGCCACCGGCCAGCTGCTCCTGGCCAAGGATGTCCAGGCGCCCGAGTTCGCCACCGATATCGACCTGCCCGCGAGCTATCCGCTTCTCGTCACCTGCACCTCGGGTGGCGAGGACGTCACCCTGCTGCGAGCCGACGGCAGCGATGCGAGCCGGCCGTCGGTCGATGCCGACGGCACCGTGCTCCAGTACAACAGCGAGACCGGGCCCGTGAATCTGCCCCTCTTCTCGACCTGCACCGTCGCCGAGGACCCCCTGATCCCGGGTGTGACCGTGACAGTGGATCCGGCAGACGGAGTGACCGCCGATCGCGACTGGAGCGAGGAGCCGTCGATCTGGGATCCCTACAGCGGCGACCCCGAGCAGTCGGCGATCACCGTCGTCAACGAGTACGCGGCCGGAGGTTTCTCGGTCGTGAAGGACGTCGACAACGGCGGCGCGTCCGACGAGAACGGCGATCCCGTCACCTACACGCGCTCGTACTCGTTCGAGGCGAGCTGCATCTACCTCGGGCAGGAGACGATCCCCGAAGCCGATCGCGAGTTCACCCTTCAAGACGGAGACACCCGGACCTTCTCCGATCTCCCCGCAGGGTCCGAATGCTCGGTCTCCGAGACCGACGCGGGTGGTGCGCCGCAGACCACCATCGTCATCACGGAAGACGGTGAAGCGGGCGACGAGGTCGTCGCCGACGAGACGTCGTTCACGGTTCTTCCCTATGACGAAGGGTCTTCAGCGGCGCTGACGGTCATCGCGGTCGAGAACGCGTTCACGACCGGCGCGGTCGAGGTCACGAAATTCATCGCAGGAGCCGGAGGAGACGAGTGGGGCGGCGCGACCTTCACCGTCGAGATGGTGTGCACCCTCGAGGGGGCGAGCCCGGATCCTGTGTACGCGGGTTCTGCGACCCTCAGTCGGGACGACCCCACGTGGCTGGTAGAGGATCTTCCGACCGGGGCCGAGTGCACGGTGACCGAGACCGGCAACGGCGGCGCCAACTCGAACACGGGTCCGGTGGTGGTGGTCGTCGGGGACGACCCGTCGACCCCCGTCGACGCCGATGTCACGAACACGTTCACCGTCGGCGCGCTCGAAGTGCAGAAGGAACTGACCGGGATGCCGGCTGCGGAACTGGATCCCGCGACCCAGGACGACTACCAGGTCAGCCTCGCCTGCACGCGCGAGATCAACGGCGTGACGACCGATGTCGAGATCCCCGGCGGGCCGACTCGGACGATCGTCGGTGCCGGAAGCGCCCTCTACCAGGGGCTTCCGACGGGAGCCGCGTGCACGGTCTCGGAGCCAGACGCGGGTCACGCGACAGACACCACGATCAGCCCCGCACAGCCCGTGATCATCGGCGAAGGGATCACGCCCATCGAGGTGTCTGTCACGAACGAGTTCGACAACGGCTCGGTGTCGATCGAGAAGACCGTGGACGCCCCCGACGGGTTCCCTGTGCCGGCCGAGTACACGGCGACGGTGTCGTGCGACTGGTTCGGCGCCGAGGTGCCTCTGGCCGACGACGGGGTCGTCACGCTCGTTCCGGGAGCTGCCCCGGTCGTCATCCCCGACGTCCCGGTCGGCTCGGTGTGCACCGTCGTGGAAGACGACGCGGGCCAGACATCGACTGCGGTGACGCCCGACTCGATCACGGTGTCGCAGGCAGACGAGGTGTTCGCGCTCGCCGTCGAGAACTCGTACGAGTGGGCGGCGCTCGAGGTGGGCAAGATCGTCGAGTCGGACAGCCCGTTCGTGCCCACAGGTTTCGAGTTCGAGGTCGTGTGCACGTTCCGAGGAGAGACCGTCGTGGACGACACGTTCACGCTCGACGCCGGGCAGAGCGAAGTGATCTCGCCCATCCCCGCGCGATCGGAGTGCACGGTCACCGAGACCGACGACAGGGGAGCCGACGACACGATCACCTCGGCCGAGGTCACCGGCGCAGAGGGCGAGCTGGCGCCGCAGATCGATCAGGAGAGCCGGACGGTGGTGATCCCCGAGCTGCAGCCGGGCGCCGACACCACGGTCAACACCGTCACGTACACCAACCTCTACGACGCCACGGCGCTGCTTCTCGTGAAGGAGTTCGAGGGCGGCGGAGCCGAGCAGTTCGGCCTCGATCAGACCTTCGCATTCGACGTCGTCTGTCTGCTCGCCGGCGAGACGGTGCTGTCGACCTCGGTCGAGCTGAATGCGGCGAACGGATGGTCGACGCCGCTCACGGATGTGGTCCCCGGGTCCGAGTGCACCGTCACGGAGGACGATCTCAACGGGGCGGATGCCGTGGTGATCGAGCCCAACGACGGCGCGGACACCTCGGTCGGCATCGGTGTCGTCCCCGTGACCGGCGGCCTCGTCACGGTCACCGCGACGAATTGGTACCTCACCGGTTCGCTCGAGGTCACGAAGACCTTCGCGGGCGACGGGGCGAGCAAGTTCGGCACGGGGGAGTACGAGCTGCGACTCACGTGCGTCCGCGACGGCGAGAGCGTCGACATTCCCGGCGGTGACGTGCGCACGGTCAGCGCCGACTCGCCGACGGCGCTGTGGGAGGCGCTCCCGACCGCATCCGAATGCCGTCTGACCGAGGTCGACGACGGAGGGGCCAGCTCGACGGAGATCCTGAACGACGCAGGAGAAGTGGTCGCAGGCGATGGCGAGAGCTACGTCTTCACCGTGCAGACGGATCCGGCGATCCTGAGCGTCGATGATCAACCGCAACCCGGACTCGATGTGAGGAACACCTTCGACCTCGCGCAGGTCTCGGTCTCGAAGACGGTCGACGACGGCGGCGCGGTCGACGCAGACGGCGAACCGGTCGCCTACGGACCCTTCGAGGTCGCGCTCGAATGCGTGTGGGAGGAGCAGCAGGTGCAGGCACTGGAGCCCATGACCCGGACGATAGCCGACGGCGAGACGCTCATCTGGACCGAGCTCCCGCAGGGCGCCGAGTGCGCGGTCACGGAGACGGAGTCGGCCGACGCCGAGTACACGACCCTCGTCGTCACGGAGGGCGGGCAGGCGGGGGAGCCCACCACGGGCACGACCGCGGAGCTCGGACCGCTCCCGGCCACGGATTCGCCGGACCAGACGTCGGTGGCGATCACCAACGTGTTCACCACCGGGGTTCTCAGCATCGCGAAGATCGTCGACGGGTCGGGCGCAGACGGGGTCTCCCGGCTCTTCCCGGTGCGGGTGACCTGCGTGCTCGTCGACTCCTCGCATCCGGAACCGGGAGTCGTCGTCGTCGATGCGACGTACGAGATCGGCGGACCGAACCGATCGACGGCGCGGATCGAGGGCCTGCCGTCGGGCAGCGAATGCGTGGTCACCGAGACGGACACCGGCGGCGCGACGGCGACCACGGTGACGGTCGACGGCCAGGAGGCGCCCGGAGCCTCCGCCACGGTCGCGATCGCGGATCAGACGACCGGCATCGTCTTCACGAACACGTTCATCGCCCCTCTTCCCTCGACCGGAATCGACGCCCGCGGGGCGTGGCTCGCGGTCGGCGTCGGCATCGTCGTGCTCGGAGGAGGACTTCTGCTGCTCATTTGGGCCAGACGGCGCCGGCGCGGACTCCAGCTGGCCGGGTAGCAGTATCGGGACGCCGTACTCCCTAGTCCTGTCCACTGTCACTGACGATCGGGGCCCCACATGGTGGCTGAACTGCCGTCGACGCGCACTGATGAAGCGGCGATGCGGTACGCTGTGCTCTTCGACGGACCCGATCGAAGGCAGAGACTGAATCGCTTCTGGATTCTGCTCGTGTTGTCGGCACTGATCGCATCAGCAGGCGTGGCCGCAGATTCGACGGCCACGGTGATCGGAGCGATGATCGTCGCCCCGATGATGCTTCCGATCCAGGGCGCCATGCTCTCGACCGTCCTCGGCGATCGCACCAATCTTCTTCGCTCGGTGGCGCTGATCGTGTCGGGCGCCGCGGCCGCGATCGCGATCGGCTTCCTCGTAGGTTTCTGCATCCCGCTCGATGTGGTGGCGGCGAGCAACACGCAGGTGGCAAGCCGTGTGTCCCCGGGACTGCTCGACCTGCTGGCGGCGCTTGCGACAGGGGTGGTCGGGTCGATCGCGCTCGCACGGCGTGATATCTCCGACACTCTCCCCGGGGTCGCGATAGCGATCTCGCTGGTTCCGCCCCTGGCAGTGGCGGGACTCACGCTGGAGGCAGGAGCTTATGGGCAGGCGGTCGGCGCATTGTTGCTGTTCACCACCAATGTCGCTGCGATCTTGGCCACGGGGGTCGTGGTCATGGGCGTCTATCGGGTTACCAAGCCGGCCGTCGGGCCGGATGGGGCACCCGTACGGCGAGGGCGCGCAGTGGTCGTGATCGTTGTGATGCTCGTCATAGTGGGCATACCGCTCACGGCGTCCTCATGGACGTCGACGATGGCGGCAGTCGAAGAGAACACGATCTCGACCGTGGTCACCCAGTGGGCGAACGGACAGGGTTGGGAGTCGCTGGGGGTTACGTCGACGGGAGGCGAGTATGTCATCCGTCTATCGGGGCCCATGCCGGTTCCAGAGACCTCCGAGCTTGAGGCGGAGCTGCGCGCGGCGGGTGTCGATACATCGACGGTGACGGTGGAGTTCGTCCCCTCGTACTCGGTGCAGCTCGACTGAGGAAACCAGGCATGCCAGCCGAGGAGTGACGGGATGCCTCGCCCGAGGTGAATGACGCCGAAGCGAGGCATCCCGGGGGCTCCGGTGCCCGCCGGTGCCTCCGATCGCCAGACGACGCCCCCCGGCGTCGTGTGGCTCACCCAGGATCCACCCGAAGCCCGCACTGCGCCGGAAGAACTCACCTCCGAAGGGTGAGCCGCTGCTTGCCGTCATGACAATCGAGCCTGAGGCTGAGACACACGACCCCGCGCCATGACGCGGATGAGATATCAGGAGGCGACGATGGTGCAGAACGATGCGACGGCGGCGATCACGAAGCAGCAGGAGGCGCTGAAGGCGGCACTGCCGTTCGACGACACCCGTGACTTCGATGCGGCGGACCGCGGCTTCCTGGGCACCATCAGCCCTGCCGTGGTGCACGATGACGAGGGCAACGTGGTGTGGGATGCCGACAGCTACGACTTCATCACCGGCGACGCCCCCGACACCGTCAACCCGAGCCTGTGGCGTCAGTCGCGGCTCGTCTCGAAGCATGGCCTGTTCGAGGTCGTGGAGGGCCTCTATCAGGTGCGGGGGTTCGACCTGTCGAACGTGAGCTTCATCGAATCCGACACCGGGGTGATCGTGGTCGACCCATTGATCTCGAAGGAGACCGCGCAGGCGGCTCTGGCGTTGTACCGCGAGCATCGCGGTGAGCGGCCGGTCGTCGCGGTCATCTTCACGCACAGCCACATCGACCACTTCGGCGGGATCTTCGGCATCGTGTCGAATGACGACGTCGAGTCCGGCCGCGTGCAGA
This sequence comes from Microbacterium sp. AC035, assembly GCF_979258485.1. Taxonomy (NCBI): domain Bacteria; kingdom Bacillati; phylum Actinomycetota; class Actinomycetes; order Micrococcales; family Microbacteriaceae; genus Microbacterium; species Microbacterium sp. AC035. The sequence goes on along the minus strand of NZ_OZ409858.1, from coordinate 2,058,701 downwards.
TCATCGCGCCCGAGGGCACTGTCGCCGAAGCAGTCGCCGAGAACGTCTACGCGGGCACGGCGATGGGCCGACGGGCCGGGTACATGTACGGCGCTGCGCTCGAACGGAGTGCCAAGGGCGCGCTCGGCGCGGGCCTCGGGCAGACGACCTCCACCGGCCACGCCGGCATCATCCCGCCCACGATCGAGATCTCCCAGACCGGCGAGACGCACACGGTCGACGGCTTGGTCATCGAGTTCCAGATGGCGCCCGGCACCGAAGCTCCCGCGGAGATGCACTTCCTGTTCCCGAAGTACCGGGCGCTGTGCATGGCGGAGAACGCGACGCACACCCTCCACAACCTGCTGACCCTTCGAGGGGCGCTCGTTCGCGATCCTCACGTCTGGTCGCGCTATCTGACCGAGGCGATCGAACGCTACGGAGATCAGGCCGACGTCGTCTTCACCTCGCACCACTGGCCGACCTGGGGCAACGACGAGATCCTGGAGTTCCTCGGTCTGCAGCGCGACCTCTACTCCTACCTGCACGACCAGACCCTGCGCATGACGAATCAGGGCATGACGGGCACCGAGATCGCGGAAGAGATCCAGCTGCCTCCGATCCTGGAGAACTCCTGGCATGCCCGTGGTTACTACGGCAGCGTCAGCCACAACGTGAAGGCGATCTACCAGCGCTACATGGGCTGGTTCGACGGCAATCCCGCGCGCCTCTGGCCGCACCCGCCGAAGGCGCTCGGAGAGCGGTACGTCGCTCTGGCCGGCGGCATCGACCGCATCGTCGATGCGGCGCAGGCAGCGTACGACGAGGGCGATTTCCGGTGGGCGGCTACGCTGCTCGATCACGCGATCTTCACCGAACCGGAGAACCCCTCGGTCAGAGAGCTCTATGCGGCCACCCTCGAGCAGCTCGCCTACGGGGCCGAGAACGGCACCTGGCGGAACTTCTACATGTCGGGGGCGACGGAGCTGCGCACCGGCAACTTCGGCACTCCGACGACCACGAACGCCCCCGAGATCGTCGCCCAGCTCACCGCCGAGCAGCTGTTCGACTCGGTCGCCATCTCGGTCGACGGACCGCGTGCGTGGGACCTCGACGTCGTGCTCGACTTCACCCTCACCGACGAAGGGCGCAACTTCAGAGTCACGCTCCGCAACGGTGTGCTGGTCTACGTCGAGAAGGCCGCAGATGCCGCGACCGCACAGGCGACGCTGGCCCTGACGAAACCGCGGCTGCTGGCGCTCGTGGGTGGAGACACCGAGAACCCCGGCGTGGAGATCACCGGTGATCGCTCGGCTCTCGAGACCCTCACGTCCGTCCTCACCGCGGGCGACCCCTCGTTCAACATCGTCACTCCATGAGTCGAGTCCGCGCTCGCCGCGTCGCAGCGGGTGGGTGATGCCGGCGGGATGAACCACTATGGGTATAGTGGTTTGCACCATCTACCCGAAGGACCCATGCGAAACCTCACGTACTACATCTCGCTCTCGATCGACGGCTTCATCGCCGGCCCCGACGACGAAGTCGACTTCTTTCCCGGCTCTGACGATTACATGGCCTGGATGGTCGGCGACTACGGTGACGCCCTGCCCACTCACGCGCGAGCGCACCTCGGCATCGCGGACGCCCCGCTCACGCGCTTCGACACCATCGTGATGGGGCGCCGCACCTACGAACCGGGGTTGCAGCTCGGCATCCCCTCGCCGTACGCGCACCTGCGCCAGTTCGTGGTCTCGGCGACGCTGGAACAGCTCGACCCCGCCGTCACCATGATCGCCGGAGATCCCGTCGCCGCGGTGCGTGCGCTGAAGCAGGAGGACTCACCGCTCGACATCTACCTCGCCGGCGGCGGCGTCTTGGCGGGTCAGCTGCTCGATGAGATCGACCGGCTCGTCATCAAGCGCTACCCGGTGGTCGCTGGTGCTGGGAGAACCGCCTTCGGTCCCGAGTTCAGCCCGTCGGTGTTCGCGCTCGACGAGGTGCGGTCGTTCGAGGGCGGGAACGTCGTCGAGTGGTACTCCCGAAGCCGGACGGACGCCGCACCGGCTGCGGCAGAGACCGACGCATGAGCATCGCCGTCGAGATCCGCCACCTCGTCGGCCCGCACGAGGTCGAGCTGTTCAACAGCCTCCCGTATGCGCTGAACGACGAGATCGCCGATGATCTCGCCCAGGGGCGCCGACGTGTCGAGTGGACCTGGCTCGCTCTCGACGAGAGGCGGGTGCTCGGTCGACTCGCGCTCTGGAGCCCCGCCGGGGCGACGGATGCCACTCAGCTCGATGTGTTCGACCTCGACGACGCGCTCTCCGACGACGAACAGCAGGCGATCGGAGCGGCTCTCCTCGACGCCGCGCAGCGCCAGGTGATCGCAGATCAGGCGACCCCGCCCGAGTTCGCCCGCTACCTGCCGGCTGACTGGCGCGAGCGGCCGGCCGAGCGTCGCGCGACCGAGACGGTCATGGCGGTGCTCGACGCGTCGGGTGCCCGATTCGTGGTCGAGCGGCTGCGCCTCGAGTGGCAGCCCGAGGCGGGAGTCCCCACGCAGGACCCACGCCTGACCTTCCGCGCCTTCGAGGGCGATGAGGAGGTGCTCGAACTGACGACACGTGCTCTCGGCGGGACGCTCGATGCGCACAGCCGTGGCGAACTCGCGCACGCGTCACCGAGCGAGGTCGCTCGCGCCCAGTTCGCCGAGGAGTTCGCGCAATACACGACGCCGCAGGAGTGGTGGCGGGTGGCCGTCAACGAGGAAGATGAGGCCGTCGGCTTCGTCTTCCCCGCTCGCAACTCGTACCACCACATCGTCGCGTACCTCGGCGTGGTGCCCGAGCATCGAGGGAACGGCTACATCGACGGCATCCTCGCTGAGGGCACACGCGTTCTCGCGGCCGCGGGAGCACCGCGCATCCGTGCCTCGACCGACGTCGGAAACGTCCCCATGGCGAATGCGTTCGAACGTAAGGGATACCGGACGTTCCAGCGGCTCATCAATATGGCCTGGGACTGACCGCGACACCGGATCGCTGAGCGAGCGGGCCCGCCGTCGGCATGCCGACCGGACGGACCCGCTCGCCTCGCGATCCCGGCGGGGGAGCTTCAGATCAGTGCGTGCCCAGGTCGTGGATGAGCTCCTTCTCGTCCTCCTCCGACAGGGACGTCTGGACGACAGTGCCGTTGTACGGTGCGAGTGCTGCGGCGAACTTGTCTTCTGTGAGCTTGGTCGCGTAGATGACGACCGCGGACTTGCCTGCCGTGACGGTGGACTTGACGCGGTCGCGGAACTCGGCATCGAGCCCGGTCTTGTCCAAGCCTGCGAACAGTGCGCCGAACAGCCCGCCGAAGACCAGGCCGGCGAAGGGCACGAAGAAGAGGATCCCGATCAGAGCGCCGAACAGAGCGCCCCCTGCTGCCCCTGCACCGATCTTGCCGGTGGTCCCGGGGTACTCGACCTTGGTCTTGCCGTCTCCGTCGACCTTGACGAGAGCGAGTCCTGAGAGCTCGACGACGAGGTCGCTCTGAAGCTCCTGCACTCGGTTGTAGGCGGCTTCGGCATCCGCTTCGGAGTCGTACGCGATGACGATGAGATCAGCCATGGGAATCCTTCTTTCGGTCAGCCGTCGACGAGGTGCGAACCTCGACGCGGCACGGAAGTGAGTGATTCCAGTGTCATCGGCACGCGAGTCGGGGCCGACGACCTGTCACCCCGAACGGGTGACCCGGTGGCGAGGGTCGCCCATCTTCCCAGACTCGTTCCGGGGTGTCCACCACTGCCGCCGCGCGCTGTTCGTTGCAAGACTCGGCGCATGGTGTTCATCGGTTTTCATGCGTCGCACGAGCAGATCGCACCGAGCGCACTGCTCGACGCGGTGATCGCAGCGGAGCGCGCGGGGTTCGACGGGGCGATGTGCTCCGATCATCTCGCGCCGTGGACCAGGGCCCAGGGCGAGTCGGGTTTCGCGCTGAGCTGGATCGCGGCCGCGCTCGCCCGAACGCGCTTCTCGATCGGCATGGTCAACGCCCCCGGCCAGCGCTATCACCCGGTGATGATCGCCCAGGCTTTCGCGACTCTCGAGGAGATGTTCCCCGGCCGCTTCTGGGCCGCGATGGGCAGCGGCGAAGCGGTCAACGAGCATGTAACGGGCGAAGGATGGCCCGACAAGAGCATCCGCAACGAGCGACTGCGCGAGAGCGTCGACGTGATCCGTCGACTGATCGAGGGCGAAGAGGTCGACCACGATGGCCTGGTGCGCGTCCACCGAGCGCGCGTGTGGAGCAGGCCGGCCGAACCGCCGCCGCTGTTCGCGACCGCGGTGAGCGCCGAGACTGCGGAGTGGGCAGCCTCATGGGCGCAGGGTCTGGCGACGGTAGCCCAGGAGCCGGCCGCGCTGCGGCGGGTCGTCGACGCCTACCGCGGTGCAGGAGGCACGGGCCCCTGCATCCTGCAGGTGCATCTCAGCCTCGCGGAGAGCGACGACGCGGCATTCGCGATCGCCCGCGAGCAGTGGACCAACGGTCTGCTCTCGCCTCCGGTCACGTGGGATCTCGAGCAGCCGGAGGATTTCGAGGCGGCGGTGGCAGAGCTCGACGAGAACGAGCTGCGGAAGGCCGTGCTGGTGGACCACGACGCCACGGCGCTGGCCGGCCGCATCGCCGAACTCGTGGACATCGGATTCGATCGCGTCTACCTGCACCATGTCGGCACCGAGCAATCGCGATACCTCGACGCCGCAGCATCCGAACTGATCCCCGCACTGAAGGAGCGACTGTGAAGATCACCGATACGAGCGACCTGTGGTGGAAGACCGCGGTGATCTACTGCCTCGATGTCGAGACGTTCCTCGACTCGAACGGCGACGGGGTCGGTGACCTGCAGGGTCTCGCCCAGCGGATCGACTACCTGTCGCAGCTCGGGGTCACCTGCCTGTGGCTGATGCCCTTCTATCCCACGCCCGACCGAGACGACGGCTACGACGTCAGCGACTTCTACGGCATCGACTCGAGACTCGGCACTCATGGCGACTTCGTCGAAGTGATCCGCACGGCGCGGGACCGGGGGATGCGGGTGATCGTCGACCTGGTCATCAACCACACGTCCGATCGGCATCCGTGGTTCCTCGCCGCCAAGCGCAGCATCGACTCGCCCTACCGGGACTACTACGTCTGGCGCGACGACGCGCCTCCGAAGGGGCAGAAGAACGCCGTCTTCCCCGGTCAGGCGAACGGCATCTGGGGCAAGGACGAGAAATCGGGGCAGTGGTACCAGCACAGCTTCTACGAGCACCAGCCCGACCTGAACATCGCCAATCCTCGCGTGCGCGACGAGATCGCGAAGGTCATCGGATTCTGGCTGCAGCTCGGCATCTCGGGTTTCCGTGTCGACGCGGTGCCGTTCCTTCTCGAGATCCCCGAGGGCGCCGGCATCCCCGAGCCGCACGATCTGCTGCGCGACATCCGTCGATTCCTGCAACGGCGTTCGAACGAGGCGATCCTGCTCGGCGAGGTCAACCTGCCCTACGAAGAGCAGGTGCAGTATTTCGGGGGCGAGAACGGCGACGAGCTCACGATGCAGTTCGATTTCGTCGGGATGCAGTCGCTCTACCTGTCGTTCGCGCGCAAAGATCCTGCTCCGCTGATCGAGGCGCTGCAGGCGCGCCCGGTGCTGGGCAGCGAGGTGCAGTGGGCGAACTTCCTGCGCAACCACGACGAGCTGACCCTCGACAAGCTCAGCGACAGCGAACGGAACGAGGTGTTCGAGGCGTTCGCCCCCGACGAGCGCCAGCGCGTGTTCGGGCGAGGCATCACCCGTCGCCTCCCGACGATGCTCGAGGGCGACCCGCGCCGCATCCGCATGGCCTACAGCCTGCTCTTCACGCTGCCCGGCACTCCGGTGCTGTTCTACGGCGAGGAGATCGGCATGGGGGAGAATATCGAGATTCCCGGAAGGGAAGCCGTGCGGACGCCGATGCAGTGGTCTGCCGATCGCAACGGAGGATTCTCGGACGCCATGCCCAGCAGGCTCGTCGCTCGTCCGCCGTCCGACGGCTACGCGCCCGACCACGTGAACGTCGCCGCCCAGCTCGGCGACCGCGACTCCCTGCTGTACTTCATCCGTGCTCTGACCTCGTGCTACCGCATCTCCCCGGAACTCGGATGGGGAACGTTCGAGGTGATCGACCAGCCCGCCGAATCGCTTCTCGTGCACTCGCTCACCGCGGACGTCGGCCGCATGATCGCCCTCCACAACTTCGCCGAGGTGCCGGTGACCACCTCTTTCCGGCTGGCTGAAGAGCCGGAGGGGACCACGCTGGTCGACCTGCTCGAAGCGTCGCGCCTGGAACTCGACCCGAAGGGCGGGGTCGAGTTGGAGGTGCCGGCCTACGGCTACCGCTGGCTCAGGGTCTCGCGACCCGGCGACGGCCGAGTGACCTGAGTCTCGATCGCCCGCGGGCGGGTGGCGCGGTAGATCGCCGCGTCAACCCCCGGCGGCCCGATCGCGTTGCGCGTCGAGTACCGCGGCGGGAAGCTCGGCGGCGAGTTCCCGAGCGAGAAAACCGAGACCCATGCGCTCGGACAGACGGTCTCCCGCTCGGGCGTGAACCCAGGCTCCCCAGACGGCGGCGCGCTCCGGCGCGAGTCCTCGGGCTGCGAGGCCGGTGATCGCGCCGGCGGCCACGTCACCAGAACCCGCGGTTCCGAGTCCGGCTCCGCCGACATCGAGCGTCCACACCGCACCCGAGGGCGAGGCGACGACGGAGTAGCAGTGGATCACGGCGTCGAGTTCCCGTGCGAGCCCCGGCAGGTCGGCGCTGAGATCATCCACGGGCCTGCCGAGCAGCAGCGCAGCCTCATCGAGGTTGGCGTTGACGATCAGGGAGCCGGGCAGCTCGTCGCGCGGTAAGTCTCGGAGCACTCCCACGGCGAAGGCGTCGACCACGAGGCAGGCGACGTCGAGGCCCGCCAAGCGGCGGAGCCACTCGCGCGCATTCTCGGGGTCGTCGAGGCCGGGTCCGACGAGCACGGCATCCGAACTCTCGCAGGAGGCGGTCCAGGCGTCGGTCGCGGCTTCGCCGGCGCGCGGCGATTCATACAACCCGGCTTCGGGAAGGGCGATGCGCACGACATCGGCGACACCCGCATCAGTGGTCACCCCGACCTTCCCCGCGCCGACGCGCAGCGCCGCCTCGCCTGCCAGTACGACGGCCCCGGGTGACAGGCCGGAGCCGCCGATGATCATCGCCGTGCCCCGGGAGTTCTTGGAATCACCCGGCTCGGGGAGTCCCCACTCTCGCAGCAGCTGAGGGGTGACGGTCGTCGGCTCACTCGGGGCGGACATCGGGACTCCCGGGGTGCACGGTGATCTCGGCACCCAGCTGCTCGAGGTGGCGCACGTCCGAGAAGTCGAGGAGGTGCCACTGCTGACCGTCGAACCGCAGCCGCGTGACGGACGCGTTGAGGACCGTGTTCGTGGACGCGAACTGCATGAGACGCCTCTCATCCATCCCGGTCAGCACCGCCATCAGCAGCATGACGACGGCATCGTGCGCGACCACCAATCCCACACGAGCATCCGCATCGAGGGCATCGTGCAGGAACGATCGCAGACGCAGGGCCACATCCGCCCACGACTCACCACCGGGTGGCCGGTGGTAGTACTTGCCCAGGCGTGCCCGCCGGTCGGCCTCTTCGGGATGCCGCGCCGCGACGCCCCATCGTGTCAGCAGGTCGAGGATGCCGAGTTCCCGGTCGCGCAGTCGCTCGTCGGTGAGCACCCGCTCGATGACCGGGGAGTTCTCCATGCTGAGCGCGAATGTCTGCTGGGCGCGCACATACGGCGAGACCCAGGCGACCTGCGGTGCGACGGCACCTCCATGCAGCACGGCTGACAGCGCTCTCGCCTGTTCTGCGCCAGTCTCGGACAGCGGCACATCGGCGTCCCGTGTCGCGAGCGTGATCATCTCGGCGCCTTCTGCCTCCGCCGCGGTCGCGGCGACGTTGCCCACGCTCTCCCCGTGCCTGACGAGCCACAGCTCCTGCACGTCACAGCTCCCATTCGTCGAACGGGAGCTCCCACGGTCTCTGGTCCGGCTCCACGTGCTCGGCCTTCTCGACCGAGATCACCACCCGAGTGGTCGAGCGGATCAGCACGTTGACGCTCTGCCCCACCGCCGACAGGGTGACGAAAGTAGGCGACGAGGATGCGGCCGCTTCGATCTCGGACATGATCTGGTCCACCGGCTGATCGTCCTGCAGCGCGAACCCTCTGCCGTCGATCTCAATGTGAGTCCCCACGGTTCTCCCCTTCCGGTCGTGGGCGACGTTAGGCGAGACGGCCGAGTGCGCAGAGGGCCTTGCGCCGGAGGCCCGCAATGGTTAGCGGTCGCCGCACTCTCTACGATGGGGTGATGCAGGTTGTGGACACTCTCGCTCTGGTCGGTGAGGTGCTTTCCTGGGTGGGGCTCGGCGTCGGTCTTCCTCTGCTCCTGCTGGGTCTCCTCATCCGCACGGTCGAGGGGGCGTGGCTGCCCATCGAGATCGCGGTCATCGAGCGCGACGGTTCGCTGATCGGACGCTGGTTCGCGGGTGGCGACTTCCACGAGAGACCGCTGAAAGGCCACGAGACAGCCACTGCCGAGGACGGCTGGGCCGACGGAGTGGTCAGCGCGAACAACCCCGCCCATGCACGGGTGGGCGAACCGCCTCACACGCGGCGCGTCATCATGACTCTCGGGATCGTGTTCGCCGGCGTCGGGTTCGTGGGCCTCGTGGTGTCGCTGCTTCCGCTGCTGCTGTCTTAGCTCGATAGTGTGACGCTCATGCAGGACTCCGCCGAGATCCCCGCATCCACACCGATGGACGACTGGTTCGACGCATTGAGTCGTCCGACGGGCTCTCCCGGAGGAGGTGCCGCGTCTGGTGTGATGCTGGCGATCGCCGCCTCGCTGATGAGCATGGTCGGCGGGTACTCCGATGGCGACGCGCGAGCGTCGGAGTGCGTCGACCGGCTCGCGCGCACGCGGGCGGAGGCGCTCCAGGCCGTCGAGGCGGATGGCATCGTGTCAGCGAGTTTCGGTGCGGCCCTGGCGCTGGCGACCGACGACCCCTCCCGCGATGAGCGCGTGCGTGACGCCGCCGTCGAGGCGGCCCGGTCGGCGGCGCGGGTCGGGCTGATCGGTGTGGGGATGCTGCAGGAGGTGCGCGTGCTCGTCGAGGCGGGCAACCCCCACATCGTGGTCGATCTCGCGGTGGCGACGGAGGCGCTGCTCGCCGGACTGTCAGGGGCGTCTCTGAACGTGCGCGCGAACCTGCAGATCGCACGTCGTCACGGATCGCCGACAGCGGAGGTCGCTGACCTCGAAGCCGTGATCGACCGCGTGACGGTCGCCAGGCGAGAGGTCGGTCAGATCATCGACGAGCTCTCCTCGCGGATCGACTGACGTCGCGTCAGTCAATCCGGGAGAGCTTCTCCAGCCCTACGCCCGAAACCGGGCGGCTCCGGCCTGTGCGGAGGCAGGCAGATTGTCCTTCGCAAGAGATCGGGCGTCGGTGAGGGCGCTCATCCAGGTCTGGGTCGACGCCACAGCGGCGAAGTTCGAGTGCAGCACGGCCATCAAGGTCTCATGCACGGTTCGTGCGTCGACCTCGCCCGCGCCGTTCGAGATGCTGATGGCGCCGGTGGCGTCCGAGAGGACCTCGACGGCGATGCCGTGCGTCTCAGCCTCAGCTGCAGACGCGATGACGCAGTTGTTGGTCATGTAGCCGACGAGCGTGACGGTGTCGACGCCACGAGTGTGCAGGTGCTCTGCCAGGCCGGTGTCGGCGAAGACCGATCCGAAGCGCTTCGTCACCGAAGTCCAATCGCTCGAGCGGCGGGACTCGATATCCGGATGCAACGCGAATCCGCGGGTGGTGGGATTGAAGATGGGCGCCTGATCTCCCGCCGTGTGCTGCACGACGATGACGGGAATCCCTGCTGAAGTCGCCGCATCGACCGCCGCGGTGATCTGCCCCAACGACGTGCGGACCGGCGGATGCTGGACCTTCAACGGTCCGTCGAAGTACTCCTGCTGGACGTCGATGAGTACCAGGGCGCGATTCGGAGAGGTCAAGGGTGCTCCTTCTGTGGGGGGTGAGGGTCGTGTCCTCAGTCTCGGGGTCTCCCGCCACTCTCACCATTGGCACGAGTGCATCTATACGATGGATTCAGGCCAACGAGGGGAGCGTCGTGAAGATAGCGATCTATGCGTTCGATGGCGTAACCCTGTTCCACCTGTCCGTGCCGCAGATGGTCTTCGATGAGGTGGCTCGACAGAATCTGGGCGACTGGAAGGCAGTTCTCTTCTCCGACCGTGCCGGCGCGGTGCAGACCGCCGAGGGCTACGAGATCGGTGGCGTGAGCGGACTCTCTGCCAGTGCGGATGCCGATCTCATCGTCCTGCCGTCTTGGACAGAGGGCGGCAGGGAGCTCGGTCCCGGTCTGCGCCAGGCGCTCGGGCGTGCCCACGCCCGAGGTGCGGTCATCGCCGGTCTCTGTCTGGGGGCCATCGCGGTGGCAGATCTCGGGTTGCTCCGGGGCCGAAGCGCCGCGACGCACTGGAACGCGGTCGAGGCGCTGGAGCGCAGGCATCCCGATGTCGTTGTCGATTCGACGGTGCTCTACATCGATCATGGCGATGTGCTGACCTCCGCGGGCACGGCGTCCGGACTCGACGCGTGCCTTCATGTCGTGCGATCGCGGCTGGGCGCGGAGGCCGCCAACCAGGTCGCGCGCAGCCTGGTCGTCGCACCGCACCGCGAGGGTGGACAAGCGCAGTACATTCAGCGCCCTGTTCCCCGCCAAGCCGCGCATGACGGGGTGGGAGCGGCAGCGGACTGGGCGCTGCAGAACCTGGGGGAGGACCTCGGTGTCGATCGGCTCGCGCGGGCAGCGCACATGAGTCGTCGTTCCTTCGTGCGTTCGTTTCGCGATTCGATGGGATCGACCCCCGCAGCATGGGTCAGATCCCGCCGCCTCGACGAGGCTCGTCGTCTGCTCGAGACGACGAGCCTTTCAGTCGATCAGGTCGCTGCGGCATGCGGCTTCGGCACTCCCGTCACGCTCCGCCAGAATTTCCGCGCTGCGTTCGGAAGCACTCCCTCGAGTTATCGACGGAGATTCGATGCCCGACCCTGAGCACGCTCAGGCGGGCTGGCCCCAGAATGCGTCCTCGCTCGCGGCATCCTCCGAGAAGAGGTGCACCTCGACGATCTTCCCGTCACGAACCGTGAGGAGGTCGACGCCGTCCATGTCCATCGAGCGGTCGGAGCGGCGGCCGGAGAACCGGACGGGGAGGGCGACCATGTCGCCGTTCGACATGGCGGGCCCTGTGACGGCGAGCACGAAGGTGCCCTCGGACCTCTCCATCATTCCGCCGAGCAGCGCGCCGACGCTGTCGATTCCGGAATGGAGTCCTGAGAACCGGTGCGACCCCGGCTGGTGCCAGACCACGTCGGGATCGAACTGCGCCATGACGGCGGGGATGTCGCCGCGCTCCAGCGCGTCGAAGTACGTTGCGGCAACGGTGGCGGGGCTGAGTTCGGTCATGATCTCTCCTGTGATTCGATGATGTGCCCCCATGGTTACATTCGGTAACCTGTTACCTCAACGTAACCAAAGAAGAGGTTTTGATGAGCGACCCGGTGTGGAACGTCATGCTTCCCACGTGTCCGTCCCGCACCTCGCTGGCGCGGGTGGCGAACAAATGGACTGCGATGATCGTGATCACCCTCAGCGACGGACCGGCGCGTTTCGGAGCGATCAGGGAGCGGGTCGGGGGTATCAGCGGAAAGGTGCTCTCGGAGACGCTTCGCGACCTGGAGCGCGACGGGCTGGTCACGCGCACCGCCTATGACGAGATGCCCCCCAGGGTCGAGTACGACCTCACACCGCTGGGGCGCACGCTTCGAGAGCCGTTAACCGCCCTCGGCCGCTGGGCGGAGGGTCATATCGAAGAGGTCCTCGTGGCGCGCGAGGAATACGACCGTCGATAGCCGTCGCCGTGGGGTTCGACCGCCCCGCCTTCGATGAAGCTGTCTATCCAGCCTCGCATCGGCCACTCGCCCCAGCGCTCGGCGAACAGGGCGCCGTTGCGCAGGATGTCGTCGAGGTGGCGCCACGGCGGAGAACCGGCCGGATGCCACTGGTGGTAGGCATGCGCGCCGCCGACCCATTGCACTCGCATGCCGAGCGACCGAGCCCGTCGGCTGAGGTCCGTGTCTTCGGCGCCGTACCCCTCGTACGCCTCGTCGAAGCCGCCGAGGCGCGTCCACGTCTCCGCGGTCACCGCGAACGACAGCGACCAGAACAGGTCGAACTCGTCGTCCGTCGCCGCCACGATGCTCCCTTCGGCGGGCAGGGGGCGAGCCGGATGCGGTCGGGTCAGGGCGCTGAGTTCGAGCATCGTCGAGGGGCGCTGCACGCTGTGCAGGTAGGTCACCGGTCCGCAGAGCAGGTCGTGCGGGTGCGCCCGCGCGGCGCTGACGTATCTCTCGAGCAGGTCCGGCCCTGGCAGGCAGTCCACATCGAGGAACACCAGCAGGTCGGCACCGTGAGCGAGCGCGAGAGCGGCCGCGGCGTTGCGCGCCGCACCCACGCGCATGCCGTCGCGGCCGGGCGGCACATGGACGAAGAGGGGTGACGACCCTGCGGGGGGTGCGTCGATGTCGAGGCACGCCTCGACGCGCACGACGTCGATCCCCGGCGTGCGCACCTCGTCGAGGAATCGGCGCTGGCGCTGCAGATGGTCGAGACGGTTCACCGATGCCGGAGTGATGACGGCGACGCGGATGGTCATCGGGCCAGCTCCTCGATCGCGGCCGCTGCGCGGGCGGCGGCGCCAGACACCTGCCACACATCCCAGCGAGGTTCGGCGTCGGCCGCGCGTCGGATGCCGTCGAACACGTCGGCAGGCGACGTGTCGGCCGAGACGATCTGGGCCAGGCCGCGCGCGCTGAGCGTCCGGGCCATGTCCTCCTGTTCGCCGAAGGGTCGCTCCTGGGCGATGACGACCGCTCGGGCATCTGCTGCCGCGAGGTCGGCGATGCTGTTCTGACCCGCGGCGCTCACGACGACGGTGGCGCGGCACAGCTGCGGCCACACGTCGTCGACGCGATCGTCTTCGCTCGTTCCCGCCTTCTCGACTGCCCAGCCGGCTTCGGTGAGCAGCTCGATCGTCTGCGCGAGTGTCAGCGGGTCGAGAGCGTGGCCGAGGAACAGCACGCGACGCACGTCGTCGTCCGCGGTGGGGTGGGCTCTGTCGTCATAGCGCGAGATCGCGCCCACCGCTCGCACGCGATCCTCGCGACCGACGAGGGCCTTCGCGGGGATCGTGTCCGGAGCCCAGGGAGCCAGGATGCGGTCCGCGAGGTCGTATCCGAGACGGTGCGGCGCGTCGGTGCGATCGCCGGGCTGTGCGACGGCGATCGTCGGCAGCCCCAGCAGACGAACGAGGGTGGTGACCTCGACGCTGACGTCGACGACGAACACGGAGGTCGGGTGGATGGCCACCCAGTCGGCGATGGCGGCGAGACGAGCCTGGTGCCCGGGGTGCCCCAGCGGCGCCCAGTGCAGGGTGCCCCGGGCGGTGACATCGCCGAGCTCCCGCGCCTCGCGGCGCACTCCGTCGGCACCGGTGACCGCGTCGGAGTCGGAGGGCAGCTGCACCCAGGTCGTCCTCGGGGCCAACGACTCGGGTTCGGGAAGGCTCGAGAACACGGTCACGTCGTCTGCGAGGTGCGGGCGGATCGCCTGCATCCGGGTCACGTGGCCCCACCCATGATGGTGCACGTACCAGCCGATCATGCCCCGACCGCCTCTACGAGATCGTGGGCCGGCACCGCACTCTGAGCGGCGACCGAGAGAACCCGCTCGATCTCGCGATGCTTGTGGTCGAGCGAGTGGCGCGCGGAGGCGGCGTCGCGCACGACCTGGCGAGACAATCCGAGCCGTGACTGCTCGACGAGCGCCGTCGCGGCGTGGGCGAGGGCGTCGGTGTCGGCGGAGGGCACGATGGCGGTGCCGGGGATGCCGGCCAGCACCTCGCTGGTCCCACCGGAGTCGAATGCGGCGACGGGCGTGCCGGTCATGAGCGCTTCGGCCATCACCAGCCCGAAGGGCTCTGACCACACCGGGGTCACGAGAGCGACCGATGCAGCCCCGACGAGGGCCGAGAGCTCGGGCTGTCGCAGTGCTCCGACATAGTCGATGCCGCCCCCGAGGAGCGGTCGGACCTCCCGGTCGAAGTACGCGGCGTCACCCACGCGCCCTGCGAGCTTCAGGCGCGCGCCCGCGCGTCGGGCGGCGATGATGGCGAGGTGCGGTGCCTTCTCGGGAACGATCCGTCCGAACCACACCCAGTCGCCTCGGCCCATCCCCAGGCTCCACTGAGCCGCATCGACGCCGTTGGTGAAGACGAACGCCTCCACGCCCTCAGCCGACCACGCGCGCGCGGTGTACTGGCTGACCGCGAGGAACCTGTGCGGCGACGAGCCGGTGAGCGCGTTCGAGGCGATCACCATGTCGGCGAGGGGCGGTGTGTGCAGCGTCGTGACGACCGGCACGCCGATGTCACGGCTCCAGAGGATCGGATCCCCGTGGAGGCTGTGGTTGTCGATGACGTCGACGCTCGTCGCGGGGGAGTCGAGCCGATCCCGCACCCGCGCGAAGGCGTCGGTCATGAGACGGCGGTGCCCCTCGGGGAAGTCGGTGTCGGACGCATCCCGTGTCTGATGCCACCGAGGGCTCGGCAGATGCAGGTCGGTGTCGTCACCGAGGAAGTCCGACCCCTCCGCCGCGCAGAGCTGCACGTCGTGACCGCGGCTGCGCAGCCAGCGCACGCGGTTCCACACCACGGCCTCGAGGCCGCCGGCGTGCGGCTGGCGAAGGGCGTGACGCTCGGGGGCGACGACCAGCACCCGCAACCGCTCGCGGACGATCACGCGCGTGCCCCCGTCGAGATCTCGGCGCATGCGGTGGCGTAGAGCGCGGCGTGCGCGTCGCGCACAGCCTCCCGTTCGACCACTCTCTCGGATCGTCGTCGATCGACCACCGCCGCTCGGGGCGATGAGGCGCGTGCGTCGGAGGCTCGCGCCACCGCCTCGACCAGCGTCTGCGGGTCGTCGAGATCGATGAGGAAGAAATCGTCCGGATGCTGCGACCCGATGTGCCCGATGTTCGTCCCGGCCACGGGGACCCCCAGGTCGTAGCAGAGTTCGACCCACCCCGAGTGCGTGCCGTGCAGGTAGGGCAGCACGAAGAGGTCGAGTCCGCCGATCCAGGCATCGATGCCCGCGTCGCTCAGCCGCGGAGTGCGGCGCACGCGCACCGCAGAGTGCTCGTCAGCGGCCGCGGTCACGAGGCCGGCGGCCGCGTCGTCCCGGACGCGCTCGTGCATCAGCACCTCGAACTCGACGGTCCGTCCGGTCTGCGCGAGCAGCGCGGCAGCGTCGACGGCCGCGCGGACCACGCGCTCTGCCGCGATGTTGGGACGCAGGTCTCGCAGGTGGATTCCGATCCTCAACGTCTCGTCGACCGTGCGCTCTGCCGCCGCGGCGCCGTCGAGCAGCGTGGGGTGAGCCAGCACCCGACTGCTGCGGTGCCAGCGCCGTTCGATCTCCTTCGCGGCCGTGGAGGTGAGCGTGATGAGGTGATCGGCCGACGGGATGATCACGTCGAGCAGGTCGCGATACGGCCGCTGATCGACCAGCTGCGGGTTCTCCAGGTCGTGCACGGTGTAGACGACCGGGCGGCCGAGCCGATGCGCGGTCTCGAGAGCCCCGCGCAGTTCGTCTGGCGAGAACGACTCGAGGCCGAAGTGCACGTGCAGCACGTCGAAGTCCGCGCCGTGTGATTCCAGCCACTGCGAGGTGAGCGCGACCGGCGGCCACCACACGTCGGCGGGCGCGCCCGGAACAGCGGGGTCGGGCAGCACACGCACACGGTTGGTGTCGGTGATGGCACGCACATAGGGGTGGGCGGCCGGAATCGAGGCGACGCGAATGAGGGCGGGTTCGGTGACGATGTGGTTCTCCGTTGGCGGGCTGAGCACCCGACGTGCGTGTATCGCGATGACGGACGACCGCGGAGCAATGGGGACGCAAGACTGATGAGATCGAGGGGGTACGTTCGAATCATGAGCCATGATCCCGAACTACGCACGGCCGTTGCGCCGGCTGGCTCCCTGGTGCTAGCGCGTCGCCAACACTACTCGGAGTTCTACGGGCTGGCCCCGCTTCCCGAGAGATTCGGCGTCGTGCTCGGCAATTGCCAGGCCGAATCGCTGCGCATGGTGATCGATGCTGCTGAGCATCGCTTCGTGCGCGTTCCCGCCGTGCACGAGATGACCGCCGCCGATGCCGCGCGGCTGCATGAGATCGTGCGCACGGCCGACACCGTCGTGAGCCAGCCCATCCGCGACGACTATCGCGATCTGCCGTTGGGTACGCGCCAGATCGCCGCGGCGACGGACGCCCGGGTGCTGACCGTGCCCCCGGTGCGCTTCGCAGGCCTGCACCCCTTCCAGGCCGCGATCCGCGTGCCCGGAGTCGAGGGCGACCCGCCTGTCGTGGCCTATCACGACATCCGCACGCTCGCGGCCGCCGCCGGCATCCCGGTCGTCGCCGCGCTGACACCCGACCAGGTGCGCGGCGTGGGGCGGTCCTCGATCGACACGCTGCGCGCACGCGAGCAGACAGCGGATGTGCCCGTCTCCGACCTGTTCGACTCGGTCACGGCCGATCACGCGCGCACCGTCAATCACCCGGGTGACGCGGTGTGGATGCCGCTGGGGGCTCGGCTGCTCGAGTCGCTCGGCCACTCGGGCGGGCCGACCGACCCCGGCCGGCCGCTCCTGAATTCAGTGCGGGCGCCGCTGCACCCCGAGGTCATCGAGGCCTGGGCGCTGCCCGACGAACCGCGCGCGCACTGGATCGTCGACGGCGCACCGATCGACGACGCCGAGGTGCGGGCCGCCCACCTCGAGTGGTACGCCGCCCATCCCGAGTTCGTCGACGCCGCCCTGACTCGTCTCTCTGCACTGCTCGACGTGTGGCGGGCTCGGTGAACGCCGCCCCGCTGCTGCTCGTGCACCCGGGCAGCCACGGCGTCGCGATGTACGGGCGGGAGATGGCCTCGGCCGTGCGGGCGCTGGACCCGTCGATCCTGACGATCGACGCAGCGGATCTGGATGCGGCATCGACCGATGACGCGCTGCACGTGCACTTCACCGATCGGCTGTGGGGTGATTCTCCCGAGCAGGCGTCGCTGGCGTTCGGCGCGCTCGCCGCTCGTCGCGCGGTCAGCGTCACGCTGCACGATGTGCCGCAGGCGTCGGACGGCGAGAGGAATCTGCCCCGCCGGCGAGCGGCGTACGCGGCGGTGGCCGCGGCGGCGCGAGGGGTGGCGGTCAACAGCGAGCACGAGCACGAGCTGCTGCGCGAGGAGCGAGTATGGACCGGCCCCGCGGTGAGCATCCCGCTTCCGGTCGCGCTCGATGCCGACGTGCAGCGGATGCCGTCTGACGGGTCCGTCGGTGTGCTCGGCTACTTCTACCCGGGAAAGGGGCATGATGAGGCGGCCCGCGCGGCGGCGCGTGCGGGCATCGGCAGGATGACGGTCCTCGGACGCGCCTCGGAGGGCCACGCGGCCGAACTCGACGACTTCGTCCGCCGAGCCGGTGCCCTCGGGGTCGAGGTCGAGGTGACGGGCTGGCTCGACGACGCGGAGATCGCGAGACGGGGCCGCGCCGTGGCGGTGCCGGTCATCGCACATCGACATGTGTCGGCATCCGGCTCCCTCGCGTCCTGGATCGGCTGGGGACGGCGGCCCGTCGCGGTGCGCAACCGCTACATGGACGAGATGGCGACGCTGCGCCCGGGAACGCTGCAGACGGTCGACGAACCCGATCTCGCGGTCGCGGTGCGGCGGGCCTTCGAGCACCGGGAATCGACCTGGCACGGCCTGACGACGCTGCCGATGTCGTGGCCGGAGGCCGCAGAGGCATACGTGCGCTGGTGGCGAGGGCTGGCGCGGTGACTCGGCGGCCGTGGGTCGTCGGAAACAGGTGGGACACGCTCGACGGTGTGAACCCCGAGACCCTGCCGACGGTGTCGGTGATCGTCGCCCACTACGAGCAGCCGGCTGAGCTCGCCAGGACGCTGTTCGCCCTGTCGATGCAGGACTATCCCCCCGAGCTTCTCGAGATCGTCGTCACCGACGACGGCTCCGTCGGCGACGTCCGTGTGCCGGACGGGGTGATCCTCGTGCGGCAGGAGGACCGGGGCTTCCGCCTGGCGGCCGCACGCAATCTCGGTGTGCGGGCGAGCAGCGGCGAGGTGCTCTGCTTCCTCGATGCCGACACGGTCCCTGAGCCCGGGTACGTGCGTGCTCTCACCCGTCTGCCGGCTCTGCTTCCCGAGGCTGTCACCGTAGGGCGTCGTCGGCACGCGGATTTCTCGGGCATCGCCGCCCAGGTGCCCGTGCTCGAGGCGGTGACCGGTCGTGACCTCCCCGAGCCGGCGTGGCTCGCGCAGGAGTACGCCCGAAGCCGTGATCTGCTCGACGCCGACGATCGGTCGTACCGGTTCGTCATCGGCGCGGTGATCGCCTGCTCGCGGCGCATGTTCGACGAGACCGGCGGTTTCGACGAGTCCTTCTCGACATACGGCGGGGAGGACTGGGAGTGGGCGCACCGGATGTGGCAGGCGGGCGCGGTGCTGGCTCACGTGTCGGCAGCCGTCGCATGGCACGACGGACCGGAATGGGCTGAGCGCAGCGGTTCGGGGCTCGAGCGTGCGAACGCGCAGTCCATGAGACTCGTCTCGTCGATCCCGGTGAGCGGTTCCGCCCCGCGAGGTCTGCTGTCGGACGTGCCCGACCTCGTGGTCAGGCTGCGCGGAACGCACACCGCGGAAGCGCTGTTCATCGCGGTGGATTCGATGCTCGCCGCGTTCCCCCTGGCGCGGGTCGTGATCGATTCGGCGATCACTCCGTTCGAGGGAGATCCGCGCGTCGTGGTCGGCGGCGACGGGTTCGACGCCCGGGCGGTCTGGGAACTCGATCGACCCGTCGTGATCCTCGACCCCTCCTGGATCGCGGAGCGCGTCGCGGGCCTCGGCGTCGGCGACGTCGGCACCGTCGATCTCCTCGATGCCGAGGGTTCGCCGCTGGGAGCGCTGCGCTCGCGGCGAGCGATGCGCCGAGCCGTGCGGTGGGGCACGACAGAGACCTTCGAGTCCCACCGGGCCGCCGCGGACGGCGTCTTCCTGCTGCGCTCGGACCCGCGAGTGGAGGCGTGGGTCGGCGGATGGGGCGCGCGCGATCAGTTCTGCTGAGCGTACAGTTCTCGTATGGGGAAACTTGAGTACAACAGCTCCCGGCCCGCGATCGAGATCGAGGACGCGACCTTGGCGCACGTCAAGATCGTGATCGGCACGAAGCTGCGCCGCAACGAGAGCTTCATGATGACCTGGCTGTCGAAGCCCGAGGGCGCGGCGGGTCGTCTGACCATCTGGGTGCACCCTGCCATTCCGCTCGTGTTCGAGTTCGATCTTCCGACCGTGCAGGCGATCGACCCCGCGCGGGTCGCTCACATGATGGATCAGCTGAACTCGCGGGGCGAACTCGTGCTCGACCAGCTCTGAGCCGTCACGGCCCGTCAGCGTTCGGGTCAGAGCAGGTCGTAGTGCCCGCCAAAGGGGAAGTCGACGTCTCCTGTGTCGCGGGCGTCGAAGAGCACCGTCGACACGTTGACGGACACCTGTGAGCGGGGAGTGATCAGAAGACTCACCTCGCGGTTGCCGACGACGACGAACTCGACGAACGTGCCGGCCGTGGTGACCGCCTCTTCGATGCGCCGTTTGAGTTCGCCGGGGTCCTGGTCCTGAGCGAGTCGGTAGGTGATCCCGTCGGCCAGGATCTCCGTCTGCACCATCGTCTGCTGTTCTGCCATGCACTCCACATTACGAGGCATGCGGCCTGTTTCGGCAAATCGCTATCAGGCGTACCAGGTCGGGGCAAGGGGCGCGGTGAACCGCGGGAACTGCTCTAGAACAGAACCATGCAGACGATCATCTACGGCGGCGACGCCTATCTGACGGGGAATGAGATCGCGGATGCGCTGCTGGCATACGGACGTGCGCTGGGCCAAGAGGAACGCGCCGAGCTCGTCGAGATCCCGGTGCGCGAGCCCGACGGCGGAGTGGTCACGGCGAAGTTTCTGATCGGTCCTGCCAGCCAGATCGTGGCTAAGGAAGTGCCCGGGAAGGGGCCCGAACTCGAAGACCCCGAGCTGGTCGAACGCCTGCGCACACTCACCCGCGGAGTCGAATCGCCCACGGCCGCTCCGGTGGACATGTCCGACGACGACGCCTACGACCTCGGCTAGAGCCACGGCCGTCGCGGCGGGAGCGCTGCTCGGAACCCGAGCGGTCACTGATGTTCGGGGAGGATCGGGCTGGACCACCCGGGGTCGCGGCCCATCTGCGCCGCACGCGAGACCGACGTCGTGCCGAAACGGTCGCGCAGCGTGTCGAGCACCGCGTCGAGCCGCTCTTCGTCGCCCCAGTCGATCGGCAGCTCGGGCTGCACCCGGTCGGCCTGATCGAGGTGAGACAGCGACAGCCCGATCAGGGTGATGCCGCGCTCGGCGATCTCGGGACGCGCTGCGGCGAGGAGCGTTCGGGCGACAGTGAGCAGAATCGCCGTGCGGTCGGTGGCCGAGCCGAGCGTGCGCGATCGGGTCGCCTTCGCGAAATCACCGAAGCGCAGCCGCAGCACCACCGCCCGGCAGACGCGGTCCCCGTCGCGCAGCCGCCGCGCGAGCCGGTCGACGATCTGCGTCAGGATCAGGTCGAGTTCCTCGGCCGAGCGCGGGTGGCTGCCCAGTGCGCGCTGCGATCCGATCGATCCGCGGCGCTGGGTCGTGTCGACCGGGCGCGGATCCCGCAGCCGGGCAAGGGCGTGCAGATGCGCGCCGACTGCCCTGCCCAGCATCCGCTCGGCGGTGGCGGCCTCGAGTTCAGCCAGCTGACCGACGGTGCGGATGCCGTAGCGCTGCAGCTTCTCGGCGGTGACCGCGCCCACACCCCACAGCCGCTCGACCGGCAGCGGACGCAGGAACTCCTCTTCGCGTTCGGGCTCGATCACGAGCAGTCCGTCGGGCTTGCTGACGGCGCTCGCGACCTTGGCGAGGAACTTCGTGCGCGCGACCCCGACGGAGATCGCCAGTCCGACCTCGGTGCGCACTCGCTCGCGCAGCCGCATCGCGACCTCTTCGGGGGTGCCGACGATGCGGCGCAGTCCGCCGACCTCGAGGAACGCCTCGTCGATCGAGAGTCCTTCGACGAGCGGCGTCGTGTCGCGGAAGATCGCGAAGACGTCTCTGCTGGCCGCTGAGTAGGCGTCCATGCGCGGCGGCACGACCACGGCATCCGGGCAGAGTCGCAGTGCCTGTCGTCCGCCCATCGCGGTGCGCACCCCTCGGGCCTTGGCCTCGTAGCTCGCAGCCAGAACGACGCCGCCGCCCACGATGACCGGCCTGCCGCGCAGCGCCGGCGCGTCACGCTGTTCGACCGAGGCGTAGAACGCGTCGAGGTCGGCGTGCAGCACGGTGGCTTCGCCCCGCATCCCGTCCTCCCGTCGACGTGCAGATCGTCGCACGGGCCGGGGACATCGGCGCGGGTCGGGGCGCGACCTCTCGGCAGGGCCTAGGTCCCGAGGCCCACGCGATCGACCTTGCGGTGGTACCGCATACCGGTGATGCCGCCGAGCACAGCACCCACGAGGGTCACGACGGCGGCGCCGACTGCCGTGAGGATGCCGGTGATGGTCGCCGTCTCGGCGGTGACCGGAATGCGGGGGAAGCCCTGCAGGTTGCCGAGGATGTCCCACTGCGAGCCGGCGATCGCGGCGAAGACGGCAATGACGATCGCGATCGCGATCGCCCAGATCCAGACCGCGACGCCCTGTTTGGCTCCACTGAAACGAGCCATGCGGCCGGCGACGTATCCGCCGGCGAAGTAGGCGACGAGCAGCACCGCGCCGATGACGATCGCGGCGATGATGGCACCGCCGCCTACCGCGGCCTCCGCCGCCTCATCGGCAGTGACATCGCCGCCGAGGCCGAGGGCTGCGCCGATCGCCGAGACGAGAGCGGTCAGCAGCACCGTGGCTCCCATCGCGGTCAGCCAGCCGAAGAACGCCGATCCGAACTTGAAGCCGCCGAACTCGGCCTTCTCGCGATCATGGACCTCGTTGCGGTTGATGACATCGCGATCGGCGGGTGCGACGCGATCGACGGGCACGACGTCGCGATCCGCGGGCACGACGACGTGCTCGGAGCCCGGGGCGGTGACCGGGGTGCCGGCCTCGCGGGGCGGACGGGAATCTGGCGTGCTGTCGGATGCGCTCATGCTGCGACAGTAGGGATCCGTCGCCCGTCGAAGAAGGCGCTTGTTCGCAGGGCGACATGCGCGTATAAGGGCGCGACTTACGGCGTAAGCCCACGCGGTTTACACCGTAAGTCTGATGTGCGCAAGGGACGTGGTGAGATGCGATGAGGAGGTTTAGAAAGGGCCGACCGATCGCATCCGATCGGACCGCGAAAGGAGCCACCATGTCGGACAACCCTGAGACGACGAGCCCCCGAGGCTCGGGCATGCAACCCACGAATCCGTCAGGAAAGGTCGATGCTGCCAAGCACGAGGCCGCTGACCTGAAGGACACCGCTTCGACCCAGGCGCAGGACGTCCTCGGCACGGCCAAGGACGGAGCAGCCAGCGTCATCGGCGAGGCGAAGACCCAAGCCAAAGACCTCTACGCGCAGACCCAGCGCGAGCTGACGGAACAGGCGAACACCCAGCAGCAGCGTCTGGCCGGCGGTCTCCGCTCGGTCAGTGACGAGCTCGGGTCGATGGCCTCGAACTCGACCGGCGGCGGAATCGCCGGCGATCTGGTGCAGCAGGTCTCGGGTCGCCTGTCGGCCTTCTCGACGTGGCTCGGCGACCGCGACCCGAGCTCGGTCCTCACCGAGGTCAAGGGCTACGCCCGCCGCAAGCCGGGAACCTTCATCCTGGCTGCAGCGATCGTCGGCGTCGTCGCGGGTCGGTTGACTCGAGCACTCGCCGCGAACGTCTCGGACGACAAGGGCGCCTCCCCGACATCCACGTCGGTGCCTGCGCCCGCACCGGTGCAGGTGCACCCGGATCCGTCCGTCCCTGTCCCGGTCGCGACGACCGCTGAAGCGCCTGGCGCGACCCCGCTCTACGCGCAGACCGCGTCAGAACGACCGGACATCCTCGGGGAGGCCGGTCATGACCGAACCCACGCCCTCTGAAGCCAAAGCCGCGTCGACCTCGCTCGGGGATCTGCTCGGCGAGGTGACCCGTGACATCTCGACGCTCATGCGCCAGGAGGTCACGCTCGCCAAGGCCGAGCTGAAGGACTCCGCTGCCAAGTCCGCCAAGGGAGCAGGGCTCATGGGTGCTGCTGGCTACGGCGCGCTGATGGCCGTGTTCTTCCTGTCCGTCGCCCTGTGGTGGGCGCTGGGCACGCTCATCGGCGGTGGTTGGTCAGGCGTCGTGGTCGCAGTGGTCTGGGCGATCATCGCCGCGATCCTGTTCTTCGTTGGCCGCGGCCAGTTCTCGCAGGTCGAGGGCGCCCCCCAGACGGTGGACACCCTGAAAGAGATACCCGAAACGTTGAGAAGGAATGAGGAGAACCGATGAGTGATTCACCCGATGCTATCCGCGCCGACATCGAGCGCACCCGTGAAGACCTTGGCCTGGACGTCGACGCCCTCGCCGACAAGGTCTCGCCGTCGAAGATGGTCGACCGCCAGATGGACCGTGTTCGCGGCGTCTTCGGATCCGTCCGCGAGCGCGTGATGGGTGCCGCAGACGACGCCGGCTCTTCGCTCACCGGTGCGGGGTCGCACATGGGAGATGTGAAGGACCGCGCGGTCGCCAAGGCCGAGGGCAACCCGATGGCGGTCGGCCTGATCGCCTTCGGGGCCGGCCTGCTGCTCGCCTCACTGTTCCCCGCGTCGTCGAAGGAGAAGGACCTCGCCGCCGACGTCAAGGATCGGACGCAGCCCCTGGTCGACGAAGTCACGGATGCCGCGAAGGAGGTCGGCGAGCACCTCAAGGAGCCCGTCAAGACGTCGGTCGCCTCGGTGCAGGAGTCGGCGCAGGATTCGGTCGCCGCCGTCAAAGATGAGGCTCAGACCGCCGCACACGAAGTGAAGGACCAGGCGCAGCACTCCCGCGAGAACCTCGCGAACAGCTGACCCGCACGGACCAGGCGGACCCGCCTCGCGGCGGGTCCGCCGTCACGATGGAGGATCCTCGATGAACAGCACCACGCGCCGTCACGACCGCACTGCCCCGGACCCTGAGGTGGCGGACAAGCCCGACTCTCCCGACGATCTGCACAAGCGCTCATGGAAGTACGTCCTGCAGAAGACGATCCGCGAGTTCTCCTCCGATCAGTGCACCGACATCGCCGCGGCACTGACGTACTTCGCGGTGCTCTCGATCTTCCCCGGCCTCATCGCGGTCTTCTCGCTGCTCGGGGTGTTCGGGCAGGGACAGGCCGCCAGCGACGCAGTGCTCGAGATCGTCGAACAGGTCGCTCCGGGTGACACGGCAGACGCGATCCGCGGACCCATCGAGCAGATCGCGGGTTCCGCGGCCGCCGGATTCGCTCTGGTGACCGGCATCCTGTTGGCGATCTGGTCTGCCTCCGGGTATATCGGGGCGTTCAGCCGGGCCATGAACCGCATCTATGAGATCGAAGAGGGTCGGCCCTTCTGGAAGCTCAAGCCGACCCAGCTGCTCGTCACGATCATCACGATCGTGCTTCTCGTGGTCGCTGCGGTGATTCTCGTCGTCTCAGGCCCCGTCACCGATGCGGTGGGAGACGCGCTGGGCCTCGGCGACGTGCCGAAGACGATCTGGTCCATCGTCAAGTGGCCGGTGCTCGCCCTTCTCGTCGTGCTGATCGTCGCGATCCTCTACTACGCCACCCCGAACGCCAAGCAGCCGAAGTTCCGCTGGATCAGCATCGGTGCTCTCCTGGCGATCATCGTCCTGGGCCTGGCCACCCTCGGCTTCGGGTTCTATGTGGCGAACTTCTCCAACTACGACCGCACCTACGGCTCTCTCGCCGGGATCATCGTCTTCCTGCTCTGGCTGTGGATCGCCAACCTCGCTCTGCTGTTCGGTGCGGAGTTCGACGCCGAGCTCGAGCGCGGGCGCCAACTGCAGGCCGGGATCGCGGCCGAAGAGGACATCCAGCTCCCTCCCCGCGATACGCGCAAAAGCGACAAAGCAGCCGAGAAGGAGCAGAAGGACATCGACGAGGGGCGGAGGATCCGCACGGAAGCCGGCGCGGACGACTGATCCGAGCGCGCTACTGCGTGAGCCGGAGATTCAGGCGATCGAGGAGGGCTTCGAGCGAGATGTCGAATTCCTCGTCGCTCCGCTCCTCACTCAGCAGCGGACGGAGACGCACGACCTCGGGCGCATTGGCCAGATCCTTCTGCCCGTCGTGCTCGGGGATGTCCGCTCCGCCCTCGTCCAGCGGCTCGGATGCGGGCCCGGTGTCTGCTCCGCGCACGGCGGACTCCAGAAGCAGGTGGCCCAGGAGCAGACTGGTGAACGAGCGATACGCGTCGACGGCCTGCTCGTCCGTGAACCCGTAGCCGATCAGCGCGCTCAGGAAGGTGTCGACCACCTCGACGCTCCGCAGGGGTGGTCGCAGCCACGGTGCCGCGGGGTGGCGCGTGGCTACGAGCGGGAACGCTCTCGGGTGGGCGATCGCGATGCTGCGGACCTCATGCGCGACGGCCTGAAGAAAACCCTGCCAGTGCTCGGTGAGGGTCGGATCGAGGTTCGCGTTCAGGTTGCCCATGAGCCGGGCGACGACGCCCTCGAGCAGATCTTCGCGCCCGTTGACGTACCGGTAGAGCGACATCGCCTCGACACCGAGCTGCTGCGCCAGCGATCGCATCGACAGGGCCTGTGGGCCGATGGTGTCGATCTGCGCCAGAGCGGTGCCGATGATCAGCTCTCGGCTCAGACCCGGAGGTGCGGGGCGAGCCGGCTTCGGCTGCGAACGTTTCGGCATGCCCCCACGGTACTCGGCTCAGGCGGCGACGAGGCGAGAAGAGAAGGTGCGGATGCGGTGGACGAGCGCGTCGAACGTGGCGTCGAAGGCGGCGGCTGTGCCGATCCTGGCGGGGTCGCGGACCGACCAGTGCAGGTCGTCGCTGTCGCGAAGTCGTTCGTGGGCGTCGTCGCACACTGTGATCACCAGGTCGCCGTCGGTGCGCACGTCGTCGAGGTGGCGGGGATGATGATCGCTGTCTATGGCGAGCCCGTGGCGGGCGGCCGCCGCGGTAGCCTCGGGGTTCACCGCCTCGGCTGGTCTGGTGCCTGCCGAGGCGACGGCCACCGGGCTCACGCCGCGCCAGATGACCTCGGCGAGCTGCGATCGCGCGGAGTTCGCCGTGCAGACGAACAGCACCCGCCGCGGGGGAGTGAAGCTGGGCGGCGCGAGCGTGTCGAAGACCTCGGGGCGCAGGCCGATGTAGCTGCGTCTGCGGTCGAACTCGGAGCGGGCGCGGGTGATGATCTGCGCCGACTCGAGCACGCCGAGATGGTGGGCGATCAGGTTCGAGCGCAGATCGAGCGTCGTCCCGATCTCGGAGGAGGAGAGGTCGCCCAGGGTGAGCAGGTCGACGATGCGCAGGCGCGTCTGATCGGCGAGTGCGGCGAAGATGCCGGCGCGGCGTTCGAGATCGGTCATCGTCTCCATCCATATCACGCGGCGGAGGGTGTGTCCATGGCCATTGACTCAATCTGCATTGACCCTATTCTGGTCGTCGCGAGTCCGCGAACGCGGGCCCGGAGAGGAATGGACATATGGGTATCGGAAGCGGAATCGCGCTCTTCGTCATCGGAGCGATCCTCGTCTTCGCACTCAACATCGACACCGGCGGTTACGTCGATCTCGACCTGATCGGCTACATCCTCATGGGCGCAGGAGTCGTCGTGTTCCTGATCAGCCTCATCCTCGTGATGCGCAGTCGGCGCACCGAGACCGTCGACCGCACCGCCGTCGACCCCGCGACCGGCGAGCGTGTCACCCGCCGCAGCATCCGCGACAACGAGCCCCTCGCCTGATCCCGGCATGACCGAGGCGCAGCGCGGCACCGGCGCGATCGTCGTCGGTGCCGCAGCGACTCTCGCGTTCGTCGTGCTTCGGGCCGCAGTGGCCCTCGGCGGTCATCAGCCGCTCGCCATCGACATCTGGTGGCACGACCTCATGGTGGCGTTGAGCAGCGACGCCTGGCTCGTCGTCGCCTGGGTGCCTGCCGTCATCGGCGGCACGATCGGCATGATCGTGGTCGGCGCGCTGCTGATCGCCGCCTTCCTCTGGCGCGGTCGGCGGTGGGATGCGGCGACGCTGGCGATCGCGATGGTCACCGTGGTCGCGATCGGCGCGACCATGGCTGCGGTGATCGGCCGCACGCGTCCGATCGACTCGCTGGCAGAGAGCGTGGCGACCTCGTTCCCGTCCGGGCACACCGCTGTCGCCACGACGGTCGTGGTGATCCTCGGACTCGTGCTGCGTCGCGGATGGGTCTGGGGCGTCGGTGTCGCGTGGGTCGCGCTCATGATGTGGAGCCGCACCTACCTCCACGCCCATTGGCTCAGCGATGTGGTCG
Source organism: Microbacterium sp. AC035 (assembly GCF_979258485.1). NCBI lineage: Bacteria > Bacillati > Actinomycetota > Actinomycetes > Micrococcales > Microbacteriaceae > Microbacterium > Microbacterium sp. AC035. The sequence goes on along the minus strand of NZ_OZ409858.1, from coordinate 2,030,943 downwards.
CGGGAATGCTCGAGGGCGTCGCCGTCGCCACGTTCGTCTGGGCCTGTGTCTCGGCGATGCGCGCGCGCCGCCTCGCTCGGGACCGCAGCATGTCAGACATCTCCGAAGAACCGATCGAAAGCACAGTGAACCCATGAACACTCGCGACTCGGCCGCCTCCACCGCGAGGGCCGCTCAGGACTCGACCGCCTTCCGCGTCCTCGCCCGCGTCGGCTATGTCGTGCTCGGCATCCTGCACATCCTCATCGGCGGGATCGCGATCTCGATCGCCACGGGCGGCGGCGGCGAGAACGCCGACCAGGGCGGCGCCATGCAGCAGATCCAGGAGTCGCCCGCTGGCGTGTTCCTGCTCTGGCTGATCGTGCTCGGACTGCTCGCACTCGCGATCTGGCAGATCGCCGAGGCCGTCGTCGAGCGTGACCCCGATGCGAAGAAGATGTGGGCGCACCGGGCGAAGTTCGTGGGCACTGCCGTCGCCTACCTGGCGATCGGTGCGACGGCTCTGGTCTATGCGCTCGGCGGCCAGTCGCAGTCGTCCGAGTCGTCGCAGTCGTTCAGCGCGAAGCTGCTGGCGGTGCCCGCGGGCGTCGTGCTGCTCGTGCTGGTGGGACTCGGAGTGGCCGCCGTCGGGATTGCCTTCATCGTGCGGGGATTCACCCGCGCCTTCATGAAGCACCTCACCGTGCCCTCAGGGAAGGCGCGATCGGGCATCACCGCCTTCGGCATCGCCGGCTACGTCGCCAAGGGCATCGCGGTCGCCGTGGCCGGCGTGCTCTTCGTGATCGCGGCGCTCACCCACGACCCGGAGACCGCGGGCGGCCTGGACTCGGCGCTGCGCACCCTCGCCGGACTGCCGTTCGGTGCCGTCATCCTGTGGGTCGTCGGCGCCGGTCTCGCCCTCTACGGCCTGTTCTGCTTCGCCCGCGCGCGCTACGCCCGGATGTGAGTCGAGGGCCGCCCGTCGTACTCCGCGTCGGTGATGTGCTCTTTCCAGATGGTCGTCGTCGCGGGGTCGTCGCCGCTCTCGAGCATCGCGATGTGCTCCATGAACGTGCCCTCCGCCGACGCGTGCCAGTGATCCTGGCCCGGTGGGGTGTAGAGCGTCTGCCCCGGGTGCACTTCGATGATCTCGCCGTCGCGGGTGCCGAAGCGGGCGATTCCCTGGGTCACACGCAGGTACTGTCCTCGCGCATGCGAGTGCCAGGCCGTGCGGGCACCCGGTGCGAACTTCACGATCGCGACCGACATGCGCTGGTCGCTCTCATGCGGCACGGCGATCATGTCGACCCAGACGTCACCGGCGAACTGCTCCGGCGGGTTCTTGGCGGTCGGCTGGACGGGTTCGAGGTTCATTGCTCCACTCCTTCTCTGTGCGGCGGGCGGTGTCTGCGACGGGAGGGCCGTGGTCGACGACCCTCCCGTCGCAGGACGGGTTCAGTCGGTGGTGAGCAGCACCTTGGTGGCGCGACGCTCGTCCATGGCCTCGTATCCCTCGGCCGCCTGCTCGATGGGCAGCGTCAGGTCGAAGACGATGCCCGGATCGATCTGGTCGGTCATGATGAGGTCGATCAACTCGGGGAGGAAGCGGCGCACGGGCGCAGGGCCGCCCAGCAGGCTGACGGTCGAGAAGAACAGGTCGAGTCCGTCGAGCTCGACGCCGTGGCTGACGCCGACGTAGCCGACGTGACCGCCCGGACGCGTGGCGTGGATCGCCTGCATCATCGACTCCTGCGTGCCGACGGCCTCGACCGTGGAGTGCGCGCCGTAGCCGCCGGTGAGCTCCTTGATCTTCGCGACGCCGGCATCGCCGCGCTCCTCGACGATGTCGGTTGCCCCGAACTTCGTCGCGAGAGCCTGGCGATCGGCGTGACGTGACATCGCGATGATGCGCTCGGCACCGAGCTGCTTGGCGGCGAGGATGGCGAGCAGTCCGACGGCCCCGTCTCCGACGACCGCCACGGTCTTGCCCGGCCCCGCCTCGGCGGCGACGGCGGCGAACCAGCCCGTGCCGAGAACATCGGATGCCGCCAGCAGGCTGCGGGTCTGCGCCGGGGTCGGATCGCCCTCGACCGCGACGAGCGTGCCGTCGGCGAGGGGGATGCGCGCGTAGTCGGACTGCGTGCCGACGCCGCCCATCATGACCTGGTGGATGCACCGCGACTGGAAGCCGGCCTGGCAGATCTCGCACGTGTTGTCGGAGGCGACGAACGACCCCACGACGAAGTCGCCGACCTTGATGTCGTGGACCTCGTCGCCGATCTGCTCGACGACCCCGATGTACTCGTGGCCCATGGGCGTGGGGCTGTTCACCGGCTCGATGCCGCGGTACGGCCAGAGGTCCGATCCGCAGATGCAGGCGGCACTGACCCGGATGATCGCATCCGTGGGCTCGACGATGGTGGGCCTGGCGATCCGGTCGACGCGGACGTCTCCGGGGGCGTGCATGATGACGGCGCGCATGGTGTCTGTGCTCATGGTGTCCAGCCTGCACCTCCCGCGGCGCGAGAGGGAGTCCCTGTCGAGGGGTGTACTGCGAGTGCCTCCCTCAACGCGTCGGTGCGGGGTAGCGTCCTGAGCATGGACAACAGATCCGAGGTCCGCGAGTTCCTCATGACCCGCCGCGCGCGCGTCACGCCGGAGTCGGTCGGCATCGCGCCCGGCACGAACCGACGAGTCGAGGGATTGCGACGCAGCGAGGCGGCGGCTCTCGCCGGCGTCAGCGTGGAGTACTACGCCAAGCTCGAGCGGGGCGCGATCGCGGGAGCCTCGGCGGCCGTGCTCGACTCCCTAGCGTCGGCTCTTCAGCTCGATGAGGCCGAACGGGCGCACCTTCTCGATCTCGCCCGTGCGGCCGACGGCATCCCTTCGAGTGGCCGCTCTCGGCGGCGCACGTCGAAGCCCGGTGCCACCCGCCCCAGCCTGGAGTGGGCGCTGGCGTCGATCACCGACGCGATCGCGTTCGTCCGCGACCCCCGTCAGAACCTGGTCGCCACGAACGACCTCGCCCGCGCGTTCTACTCGCCGGTGATCGGCGACGGCGGGCGCACCCCGAATCTCGCCCGCTTCCAGTTCCTCGACCCGGCGGCGCGGGAGTTCTATCCGGATTGGGATCTCTTCGCCGAGATGTGCGTCGCGATCATGCGCGCCGAAGCCGGGCGCGATCCCCACGACAAGGGCCTGCAGGATCTCGTGGGCGAGCTGTCGACCCGCAGCGCGACGTTCCGGCGGCTGTGGGCGGCGCACGATGTGCGTATCCACGGCGCCGGCACGAAGCGGTTCCACCATCCGCTCGTCGGAGAGCTGACGCTCGCGTACGAAGAGCTCGCCATCACGGCCGAACCGGGCAACGTGCTGCTGGTCTATTCGGCCGAACCGGGCTCGCCCTCGGCCGAGCGCCTCGCGCTGCTCGCCTCATGGTCGACGCGGCAGCGCAGCGCCGAGCCCGCGAGCGACGCGACCCGAGGCTGACGTCCCCTCCCGTCCCAGATGGTTGCTTCCGGTCTACAGTTGCACTTTCGCAACCAATAGGCGTATAGTTGACTCTTATCAACTTTCTACACAGGAGCTCTCCACTGTGACCAACATCTCTCACACCTCTTCAGCCGAGGCGCCACGCTCGCCTCGCGAGGTCTTCACCGCGATCTCCGGCCTCGTCGTCGGCATGTTCGTCGCCGTGCTCTCGGGCACCGTGGTGTCGACCTCGATGCCCGTCATCATCGCCGACCTCGGCGGCACCCAGTCGCAGTACACCTGGGTCATCACGGCCAGCCTTCTGGCGACCGCCGTCTCGACGCCCATCTGGGGCAAGCTCGCCGACCTCGTTGATCGCAAGATCCTCGTGCAGCTGTCTCTCATCATCTTCACCGTCGGCACCGTGATCGCCGGCTTCTCGACCGACACGAACATGCTCATCGCCGTGCGCGTGATCCAGGGCATCGGCGTGGGCGGACTGATGTCGCTCGTCATGATCGCGGTCGCCCTCATCATCTCGCCGCGCGAGCGCGGCAAGTACATGGGTGTCGTCGGCGGCATCATGGCCCTCGGCACGATCGGCGGCCCGCTGCTCGGCGGGCTCCTCACCGACGTGTGGGGCTGGCGCTCCAACTTCTTCGTCGGCGTGCCCTTCGCGATCCTGGCCCTCGTGCTCCTGCAGTTCACGCTGCACCTGCCCAAGCCTCAGCGCGACCGCAAGGTCTCGATCGACTACTTCGGCATCGTCCTGCTCGCCGTCGGCGTCTCGACCCTGCTCATCTGGGTCTCGATGGGGGGCAGCGAGTTCGATTGGGACTCGTCGACCAGCATCATCCTCGCCGTCATCGCCGGTGTCGCGATCGCCGGCTTCATCGCCGTCGAGTTCTTCGTCAAGGAACCGATCGTGCCGATGTCGCTGTTCCGCAACCGCACCTTCACGCTGTCGGTCATCGCCTCCATCGCCATCGGCGTCTCGATGTTCGCGACCTCGGTGTTCCTCGCCCAGTACTTCCAGCTCGCGCGCGGTGCCACACCCACCGAGTCGGGACTCATGACGATCCCGATGATCATCGGCCAGATGGGTGCGTCGATCATCATCGGCCAGCTCGTCAGCCGGTTCGGCAAGTGGAAGGGCTGGATGCTCACGGGCTCCGTGCTGACCACGGTCGGCGTCAGCCTGATGTCGACGCTGCGCTACGACACGCCGTTCCCGCTGGTCGCGGTCTACATGTTCGTGCTCGGCGCAGGCCTCGGCATGGTCATGCAGAACCTCACCCTCATCGTGCAGAACGACACCGCTCCGCAGCAGCTGGGTGCGGCCTCGTCGAACGTCAACTTCTTCCGCACGATCGCGGGCACCATCGGCGTGACCGTCATGGGCGCGACCCTCTCGACGAGCGTCGCGAACTACATCACCGATGCGCTCGACGGCTTCGCGCCGACGACGCCCGAAGAGGTCGACGCGCTGAAGCACCTCGCCTCGGGTGACGTGCCGAAGGTCACGCAGCTCCCCGACACGATCCGCACGATCGTCGAGGGCGCCTACGGCCACGGCATCGCCGACGCGTTCATCATCGCCATCCCGCTCGCGGTGATCGCCATCCTCGCGATCGCGTTCATCAAGAACAAGCCGCTGTCGACGAAGAACGCCGCCGAGCAGCTGCGCGAGCAGGCGGAGGAGTCCGTTCTCGAGGTCTCCGAAGCCGAGGTCGGCGCCACGATGTCGACCGGAGCGATCCGACTCTCGGGCGTCGACTCCGCGTCGCCGTCCACCGGATCGGTGACCGTGCTCGAGCGAGACGACCAGGAGCCGAGGCGCTGACATGGCCACCCCCGTGGCGGTCGAGTCCGCCGACGTCGACACCGCGCTCGGCGACCTTCAGACGCATCTGAACCTCATCTTCGCGAGGACCAGGACGCTCTGGAAGGAGTCGGCGGCGCGCATCGACCCCGAGCTGCAGGTGGGCGGGTACAAGCTGCTGACCTTCATCGAACGGGCCGAGTCGGCGAACGCGCACGAGCTGGCCGAACGCTTCGAGATGGACAAGTCGGTCATCAGCCGCCAGGTGCGGATGCTCGAGGAGCTCGGACTGATCGAGTCCCGGCCCGACCAGCGAGACGGCCGTCTGCGCGTGCTGACGCCGACACCGGCCGCCTGCGCCGCGCTGGTCGAGCTGCGGCGAGACCACGCCTCGCGGCTGCGGACCGTCGTGGCCGAGCTCACACCGGACGAGATCCAGGCGGCATCCAAGGTCTTCCGTCTGCTGGCCGAGGTCTGATCCGGGCCCGAGAGTGCGCATCGATCGAAGCCCCGCCGTCTCTGAGACGGCGGGGCTTCGCCGTAAGCTGGCGACCATGAGTGCCTCGCCCGACGAACCCGCCCGAGAGGGCGCGCCCGCCGCTGATCCCGCAGGTGCCGAGCCCCTCGATCCGGTCGAGCTCGACCACGCGATCTCGAGGGTCGAGCACGAGCTGGGGAGGCTCTTCGCCCGCATCCGAGTGAGCTGGCGCGAGGCGGCGACGACCGTGCACCCCGACCTTCAACCCCTCGGATACCAGGTGCTGACCTCGATCGCGACGGGCAAGGCGACTTCTGCCGGTGCCATCATCGAGCGCCTGCAGACCGACAAGTCGGCCGTGAGCCGGCACGTGCGGCAGCTCGAGCAGCTCGGTCTGGTCGAGAGCGTCCCGGATCCTGACGATCGCCGGGCGCGGGTGCTCGTCGCGACCGAGCTCGCGCAGGAACGGGTCGCCCTGGCTCGCTCGCGCTATGAGGAACGGCTCGGGGAGCGGCTGCGCCGCTGGTCGGCCGAGGACCTCGATCACTTCGCCGAGCTGCTCGCCGCGTTCGGCGACTGACCGACGTCGAGGGCGCTCTCCCCGCGGAAGGGCTGGACTCGGCGACCACACCCGGACGAGACTGATTCCACCACTACGGGAATGAGGAACAGTCATGGCATACAGGGTCGGATACTTCGTCGGAAGCCTCTCGTCCACCTCGATCAACCGCATCCTCGCGACGGCGCTGATCAAGCTCGCTCCGTCTGATCTCGAGTTCTTCGAGATCCCGATCCGAGACCTCCCTCTCTACAGTCAGGACTACGACTCCGACTACCCCGCGGTGGCGGTGGATCTCAAGGAGTCGATCGCCTCGGCGGATGCCGTGCTCTTCGTCACCCCGGAGTACAACCGCTCGATCCCCGGCGGCCTCAAGAACGCGATCGACTGGGCCTCTCGGCCATGGGGGCAGAACTCTTTCGACCACATCCCCGCCGCGGTGATCGGAGCATCGGTCGGTGCGATCGGCACGGCGGTCGCGCAGCAGAGCCTGCGTGGCGTCCTCAGCTTCTGCAACGCCCGCCAGATGACCGCCCCCGAGGCCTACATCCAGTTCTCGCCCGACACCTTCTCGGATGACGGCACGGTCACGAACGAGGGCACGGCGAAGTTCCTTCGCGACTACCTGGTCGAGTTCCGCGACCACATAGAGCGCGTGCTCACCGTGCTGCCGCGCGACACGGATTCGTGAATCGGCCGCGTCGCAGGTCGTCGCGGCCGCTGCGCCACCGTATCCGCGTAGCCTGAAGGACATGACGCTCACGAAAGCCCGCACCGCCGTCGAGGTCGTCGACTGGAGGCGCCGGGTCTTCGCCCTCTACGACGCGGTGCGACGCGCGGACTCCGCCGAAGAGGCGCACGAGCTGTGGCGCATCGAGCGCGACGACCTGATGCTGCATCACGCGGCGACCCCGCTGCTGGCTGACGACCGCCCGCTCTTCGAGGGGCTGCCGATCGCCTCCTACGACCCGCAGTGGCGCTTCGAGCTGCCCATCCTGCCCGCGGAGCCCGGCGGCTTCGACTTCGCGACCGGCACCGACGGCGTGGTGCCGTTCGAGCGCATCGGAAGGGTCGAGATCCCCGACACCGGATCGCTCGACGTCTGGCGGCTGACGACCTACGGCGGTGGGATCTTCGTCCCGGTGCGCGACGCGCTCGCAGGCCGTCCGGGCGGCACGTACGGGGGAGGCCGCTACCTGATCGACACGATCAAGGGTGCGGACCTCGGATCGGATGCCGAGCGCGGCACGATCGTGCTCGACTTCAACTTCGCCTACAACCCGTCCTGCGCGTACGACCCCGCGTGGGCGTGCCCCCTCGCGCAGCCGGGCAACGTGCTGCCGGTGGCGGTTCCGGTGGGCGAGATGTACGGCGGCGCAGCAGGCTGAGCATCCGGCCTGCATATCGCGGCGGGGGAATACCGCACCCCTCGCGCGCCTTACCCCTGAGCGTGACTCTCTTCGAACCGGCCGTCTTCGGCGCCCTCCAGTTGTCCAACCGCGTCGTCATGGCGCCTCTCACCCGCACGCGTGCAGATGATGACGGCGTGCCGACCGAGACGATGGTCGAGTACTACCGCCAGCGGGCGGGTCAGGGCCTCATCATCTCGGAGGGGACGTGGCCGGCGGCCGAGGGCAGGTCGTACTCCGGACAGCCCGGCATCGTCACGACCGAGCAGATCGCCGGCTGGCGGCCCGTCGCCGACGCCGTGCACGAAGCGGGCGGCACCATCGTCATGCAGCTGATGCACGGCGGGCGCGTCTCGCATCCTGCGATCTCGGGTGAGCCGCGCGTCGTGGCCCCGAGCGCACTCGCCGCTCCCGGCCAGACCCACACTCCTGAGGGCAAGGTCGACATGCCAGTCGCCCACGCTCTGACCCTCGACGAGATCCCCGAGGTCGTCGAGCAGTTCGCTCAGGCGGCGCGCAACGCGATCGCCGCGGGCTTCGACGGCGTCGAGGTGCACGGAGCCAACGGCTACCTCGTGCAGGAGTTCCTCTCGCCGGTGTCGAACATCCGCGACGACCAGTACGGCGGATCACCCGAGAACCGCGCCCGCTTCGCGATCGAGGTCACCACTGCGGTCGTCGAGGCCGTCGGCGCCGACCGCACCGGCATCCGTCTGTCGCCGCAGCACAACATCCAGGGCGTCCTCGAAGAGGACGACGACGATGCACTCGCCACCTACCTCGCCGTCGCCGAAGGGCTCGCGCCCCTCGGTCTCGCCTTCGTCGACATCCTCAACGCCGCTCCGACGAGCGAACTCGTGCAGCGCATCCGCCGCACCCTCGGCGCGCCCCTCATCATCAACTCCGGTTTCGCTTCGGTGACGACCCGTGACGAGGCCGAGACCCTCGTCGCAGAAGAGTGGGCGGATGCCGTGGCGGTCGGCCGCCCCGCCATCGCCAACCCCGACCTGGTCGAGCGGTGGCGTCAGGATGTCGAGCTCAACGAGCCGCGCCCCGCGCTGTTCTACGGCCGCACCGCCGAGGGATACACCGACTATCCGTCGCTGGAGTCCGTGCGCACCGACGCCTGAGTTCGGGTGCTTCTCGGGCGCATGATGTGCCCCTGTCGGGGTGGGATCACGGAGCGTACAGTGACCGCATGATCACCGACGATCCCACCCTGACCAATCCCGACCATTACCGGACGCTCTGGGAGAACGAGTTCGTCCGCGTGCTCGAGTACACCGACGAGCCGGGCGACCGGACCACGCCCCATGATCACCCCAACAGCGTCATGGTCACTCTGAGCGACTTCTCGCGTCGGCTCTCAGCCGGAGACCGTGTGTTCGACACATCGCTGTCCGCGGGGCAGGCCGTGTGGCTCCCGGCGCAGAGGCATTTCGGGGAGAACATCGGAAGCACGCCGACTCACACGATCCTCGTCGAGTTGAAGGGCGATGCCGCCGGGGAGATGAATCCGGCCGCGCTCGGACCGCGCACCTGAGGGGCCGACCCGTCGGTCAGCGACTCAGCGCCGAACGACCCGCGCCCGCGTCTTCGCGACGCTGCTGAGGGTCGCGCGCACCGGCGTGCCCAGATACAGACCCAGCGATGCTCCCGAGGCCAGCGCGATGCCGATGACGACGGCGTCGACGAGGGACCCTCCGATGCCCACCACGCCTGATGCCGACCCGGCCGAGTGGATCATCTCGAGGAGCCCCTGGAACACCGCGACACCGGGCACGAGCGGCACGATGGCAGCCGTCGTGACCGCGACGGACGGCACGTGCAGCTTCACCGCGATCAGCATCCCGATGAAGCTCGCGAGCAGTGCGCCGATCGCGCTCGCCGCGGCCGGATGCAGGTTCAGCCCGACCATGGTGGAGTATCCGGCGATGGTCACGGCGCTGAGCAGCGCGCTCACGAGGATGATGCGGACGCCGGCGCCGTTGAAGACGGCGACGGCGATGGCGATGATGATCGCCCCGAGGAACTGGTTCAGCAGCGGACCGAACGGGGCGGGGTCGTCGGGCAGGCCCATCGTGAATCCGAGCACGCTGCCGACCTCGAGGCCGACGAGGATGCCGATCACGACGCCCAGCGTCTGCATCGTCAGGTCGAGGATGCGCCCGCCCGCGGTGAGCGCGAAGCCGTCGATCGCGTCCTGCGCGGCGCCGACGACGGTGAGCCCGGCGAGCATCAGCACGATGCCCGAGGCCACGATGATCGACGGGCGGATGCCGACGAACGGCTCGATCCCCGCGGAGCCCAGCGCCGAGACGGCGACAGCGACCACCGTGGTGACGAAGCCTCCGGCGATCTGGCTGAAGAACAGCGGGACCCTGGCGCGGGCGAGACCCGCTTGGGTCAGCGCCGCGCACAGCGCCGCGACGAAGGTGAGTCCGACGATGAGAGCCGAGGCTCCGAGCATGATGCTGACGCCGACCGCCAGCAGTGCCCGTGCCACGATGACGACCGGCTGCTGGTAGCGGAACGGCACGCGGCGCAGCACGCGGAAGGCGGTGCGGGCCGATTCGAGGTCGAGGCCGTCGTCGATGTCGGCGACCAGGGCCTGCACGCGCTGCAGCTTGGCGTGGTCGGGCGCCGCCACCCGCACGACCCGCACGAGCGTCTCCGGCCAGACCTCACCGCTCAGGTGGAATGAGACGGTGATCGAGTTGTAGGTCACATCGACCTGCACATCTCGCATGCCGTACGCAGCGCAGACCCGGGTGATGGCCAGCGTCACCTCGTGAGCGGAGGCACCGACACCGAACATCGATTCGCCGATGCGGGTCGCGAGATCGAGGACCCTCGGCACGGTGCGTTCGTCGATGACGGGCATCGCCTCGGTGTGGGCGACGGTGGAGGGATCGGTGTGCAGGATGCGCTGCACGGAGGCGAGCAGTCGCCGCGGGGGGTTCGGGGACACCTCCCCATTCTCCCCTTCGTCAGGCGTGCGCGGGAACGTCGAGACGCTCAGCCGGCGGTGCGGCGCCCTCTGCGGGCTCGGGCACGAGGTAGAGGCCGCTCGGCGCACTGGCCGTGAACGCGAGCGCTTCGATCCAGGCGCGGTTGATCGAGGGCTGACGGCTGCCGCTGTATTTGAAGACGAGCGAGCTTCCGGCATGCACCCAGACGGTCGTGCGGCCGCCGCCGACGCTCATGTCCTCGCGCCAGGTGAAGCTGAAGGGCTCCCCTCGACGCAGCTTGGCCGTGATGACGAGCTGCAGGTGGGTGAGCGCGCGGTCTTCGATATCGGCCTTGACGCTGCCCTCATAGATGAGCTTTCCCACGAAGACCTCCTCAGTTGGCCACGAACCCGTGTGATCGGGCGCGATCGGATGATCGACGGTGGTGCCACAAGCATCCCATATATCGTGGGCCGGCGGCCGCGCATCCGCGCATCCGCCGGCCCACAGGCGGTCTCTCAGGACATACGCCCGAAGGTGGCGTCGATGTCGGCCATCTCCATCGCGGCGGTCGCCTCGATCAGTGCGCGCAGCTCCTTGTCGGCACCCGGAGAGAACTCCTCGAGCCGCTCGGGAGAGATCGTCATCGGCACGCCGACGGGCGCCTGCTCGCTGGCGTCCAGGGTGGTGCCGTCATTCGACGGCGAGGCGCCCTGGAAGATCTTGCCCGCTTCGGACTGCGCGGTCAGATCGAACGAGTAGTTCTTGCTCTGCAGACCGAGGTCGAGCAGCTTCTTGACCTCGGGGAACTGCTCGGCGTTGGTCTTGGGGATCGGCAGCGACGTGCGCCAGTTGACGCCGAGGGTCTCGAGCGCCTTCGCATAGGCGTTCTCATGCGCCTGATCGCGGACGATCAGGTACGAGATCGTGCTGCGGGCGGTCTTGTTGTCGGTCATCTCGTACAGTCGGCACTTCTGCAGGCGGCCCGTCGACTCGAGCATGAGGTTGTAGAGCAGGTCGAGCACGAGATTGCCCGAGTTGTAGACGTAGCTTCCCGACCACGGGTTGCCGACGGCATCGACAGGGAGAGCGCCCTGAGCCCCGACCAGGTAGTGGTGGATGTTGCTCGTGTCGAGCGCGATGTTCAGGGGCGTCGCGCCGCCCGCCCCGGGCTTGTCGACGGGATCGGTCGGCTTTCCCTGATACTGCGGCGATCCGTCGAGCAGGCGCGAGATCGTCGTGCCGATGAGCTCGACGTGGCTGATCTCCTCGGTGCCGATCCCCTGGATGAGGTCCTTGTACGGCTTGCCGTCGGGTCCCCTGAAGTTGATGCTCTGGAACAGGTACTGCATCATTGTGCGCATCTCGCCGAACTGTCCGCCGAGGCCTTCCTGCAGCGCGTTCGCCGCCGCGGGATCCGGCTCGTCCTGAGCGATCTCGTTGATGAACTCCTGAACGTGGAAATACATGTCGGCCTCCGTCGGTCGGTGCTGGGGTGTGGGGCCACTGTGCGCCTCCGCAGCGGATCGACCCCCTCCCTCGACGTGGCGGCCCGATGGACGTACCATGCGTCGCCGCGGAGGTGGACGGGATCCATGCCGCCTGGGTTCCCGCTCGGCGTGCCGTCCGCCTGACGCGCCCGTCTGTCAACCCTCTGTCGGATCGCCTCTCACGGGTGGAGGGTGGCCGTTCGACACGCAACGAGGAGGATGACGATGAAGGCACTCACCTGGCAGGGCACGCGCAACGTGACGGTCGAGGAGGTGCCCGACCCGGTCATCGAACACGCGACGGATGCGATCGTCCGGATCACCTCCTCGGCGATCTGCGGCTCCGACCTGCACCTGTACGAACTGCTCGGCCCCTTCCTCGACAAGGGCGACATCCTCGGCCACGAACCGATGGGCGTCGTCGTCGAGGTGGGCGATGCGGTGCGAGATCTGGCGGTCGGCGATCGGGTCGTCGTGCCGTTCAACATCTCGTGCGGCCATTGCTTCTTCTGTCTGCGGGGCCTGCAGTCCCAGTGCGAGACGACGCAGGTGAAGGAGTACGGCAGCGGCGCCTCGCTGTTCGGCTACACGAAGCTCTACGGGCAGGTCCCCGGCGGTCAGGCCGAGTACCTCCGGGTTCCGCTGGCGGACTACAACCACATCAAGGTCGCCTCCGATCTCCCCGACGAGCGCTATCTCTTCTTGAGCGACATCCTGCCGACCGCCTGGCAGGGCGTCGAGTATGCGAACGTGCCAGACGGCGGAACGCTCGCCGTGATGGGACTGGGGCCGGTCGGCCAGTTCGTCGCCCGCGTGGGCGCCCACCGCGGTTACCGGGTGCTCGCGGTGGACCCTGTCGCCGAGCGACGCGAGATGGCAGCCCGACACGGTGCGGAGGTCTTCGACCTGACCGACGACGTCGTCGCGGAGCTGCGCGACCTCACGGACGGACGAGGGGCGGATGCCGTCGTCGACGCGGTCGGCATGGAGGCGCACGGCAACCCCGGGATCAAGCTGGTGCAGCGCGCTGTCGGCCTGCTGCCCGACCCCGCCGCCAGACAGGTCTTCGACAAGGCGGGCATCGACCGCCTCGCCGCGCTGTACGCCTCGATCGACGTCGTGCGCCGTGGCGGCACGGTGTCGCTCAGCGGCGTCTATGCGGGCGACGCCGACATCCTGCCCATGAAGACGCTGTTCGACAAGCAGGTCAGCATCCGCATGGGCCAGTGCAACGTCAAGCGCTGGATCGACGACCTGATGCCTCTGGTCGAGGACCTCAGCGACCCGCTGGGCGTGATGGATCTCACGACCCATACCGCACCGCTCGAAGACGCCCCGGGGCTCTACGAGACCTTCCAGCGCAAGGAGGACGGCTGCATCAAGGTCGTGCTGCAACCTTCCGCGGTGTGAGGGGAAAGGCGTGTGAGCGTCAGCGCGTCGCGTCGAACTGTGCGGTGGGCGCGCTCGGCTGAACTCGACCGCGGATGAAGAACAGCAGGACGATGCCCACGATGATCACGGCGGGGTTGCCGAGACCCGCAAGAGCGCCGAGTCCGCCGTCGACCGGGTACGCGGTGTACAGGAAGATGCTCGGGTCGGTGCTGGCGTGCAGCAGGATCGGGGCGATGATCGTGCCGGTCACCCGCATCGCGAGGTACATGCAGACGCCGAACCCGAACGTGTAGACCAGCTGGATGGCCGTGGCGAACAGCGACTGCCCGGTGAGCAGGTTGCCCGCATGCAGGAGGGCGAACAGCGCGGAGGAGATCGCGGCGACGGCGATCTCGCGCTGCCCCGCCTTGCGGAGCAGGTTGACCACGAGACCTCGGGTCAGCACCTCCTCGGCGAATCCGATGAACACGCCGGCCAGCAGCCATGTCGCCACGACCTCGAACCCGGCAGCGCCGTAGTCGACCGAGAGGAAGTGGAGCACGTTGAACAGAAGCACGACGACGATGGCGATCCACATCCAGCCACGACCACGGATCGGCTGCGGGGCGAAGACCTCTTTCAGCCAGCCGACGGATGCCGCGAACGCGACCAGCAGCAGGCTTCCGACCAGGATCGGGATGACGTAGAACACGAGGAGGCCCTCGGCGCTCTGCGGGTCTTCGATCTGCGAGGCGATCGGGGCCAACAGCAGCGACAGGCCGTTGTACAGGACGAAGTACACGACGACGAGGACGAGTGCACGCCACCAGCCGCCCTGCTCCCAGAACCGTCGCCAGCCGGACTGCGTCACATCGGTCATCGCGCTTCCCTCCGCACCCGCGAGGGTCGCGGCTCATGACCAATATATGAGTGGGTCTACGTCAACGAGCGCGCCCCTCCGCGAGGTACGCCAGTCGGTGCAGCGTCTCGGAGTTGCGCCAGCGCAGCAGGGGAGTGGTCAGCACGCTGGGCACGAGGGTGGCCGGCCCGCGGACCGGTTCTTCGTCGATGCGCACCATCGTGCCCCCGTCATACGAGCGGACCCGCAGGGTGACGCGGGCTTCGCCGATCGGCCAGCCCTTCGCACGCATGACCATGCGATGCGGCGGATCCCATTCCTCGACTACGGTCGTGTCGTCGAGCAGTGCGGGCCAGACGCCCACCGAGTGGTGCAGTTCGGCCCCGGGCTGCGGCCAGGACTCGTCGACGTCGCGCATGCGCGAGGCGCCGACGACCCATGCCGGGTAGAGCCAGCCGTCGGCCAGCACCCGGAACACGTCGTCGGGGTGGCAGTTCATCGTGCGGACATTCTTCGCCATGGCGGCTCCTTCTTCTCGCGTCTCTGCATGATCGTTCCATCGTCGCCGTCTCCCCAGGGGGTTGACGGGGCGGGAAGCCGAGGTGCTAGCACACGCCTGGCATCCGCGCCTCCCCCTGGAACGGAACGCTCGTCTCTGCGAACGTCGAGTCATGGCACTCATCGACCTCCCCGTTCGCGCCGCCCGCCGACTCGGCGCTCTGGCGCACGACGACGCACCCGCCCTGCTCACCCGCGGCTACGGCTTCGGCCCCCGGATCTGGCGCAGAGTGCGACCTGGCGCGCGGTCGGCCCCGATGCGTCTGCTGGGCGATGACACCGTGTTCGTGCGCGGAGTCGAGGGTGTCGAGCTCTTCTACGACGAGACCCGCATCGCGCGCTCCGGGGCCATGCCGGCCATCGTGCAGGAGAGCCTGTTCGGCCACGGCTCCGTGCACAGCCTCGACGGCGCGGCGCACAGGCATCGCAAGGCCACCTTCGTGGAGGTCGCGTATGAAGACGAGCAGGTCGAGCGACTGACGCCCTGGCTCGAGCGCGAGTGGCAGAGCGAGCGTCAGGCGTGGCTCGACGGTGGCACCCGCAGCGCCTACGACGCGGCGGTCGGCGCGCTGGGGCGGGCGATCATGGGCTGGGCCGGTGTGCCAGGCACGCCCGCGGCCAAGACGCGGTGGGCGGCGAGACTGGCACAGATCGTCGATGGATTCGGGTCGCCTTACTCGCCGGAGTACCTCACCGCCCTGGCGAATCGGTGGTGGTCCGACCGCCATTCGGCCCGCCTCATCGAGGCCGTGCGCCACGGCGCGCTCAGCGCCGAACCGGGCACGGCGCTCGAGCAGTGGGCGCATCACCGGGACCAGGACGGCGAGCTGCTGCCCGCCCGCGTCGCGGGGGTCGAGCTGCAGAACAGCATCCGCCCGATGATCGCTGTGGCGCGCTTCGTCGCGTTCGCCGCAAAAGAGCTGCAGGAGCGCCCGGACTGGCGCGAGCGCATCGCCGCCGAGGCTGCCGAGCGGGGTTCTCTCGTCGGCGGCCCGCTGTCGATCATGTTCGCGCAGGAGATCAGGCGCACGTCCCCGTTCGTGCCGATGCTCCCCGGCTGGGCCATCGCAGACATCGAGATCGACGGACAGCGGGTGGATGCCGGAGGACGCGTCGTGCTCGACATCCTCGGCACCGACAACGACGACCGCTTCTGGGCCCGGCCGCAGAAGTTCGACCCGGAGCGCTTCCGCGACGTCGACGACTACGAGGCGCTCGCCGCATTCATCCCGCACGGAGGGGCGGACGTCGCGACCGGTCATCGATGCCCCGGCGAGAAGCTCGCCATCGCCGGCCTCGCCGCAGCCATCGCGGTGCTCAGCGATCCCGGTCTGCGAATCCTCGACGACGGCCTGGATGTCAACCGGCGTCGGCTGCCCACCAAGCCCCGCTCGGGCGGCAAGGTGCGGTCGGCGACAGCACCGGAGTCGAGTGGGTGCCCCTTCCACCGATAGAGGTCGTCATTCCCGTCCGGAGGTGTCGGCCCCGTCCGGGATGCGGTCGCAGGGGACGATCACGATCTCCTGCACCTTCCAGTCGAGGTCGGTGATGCGCTCCGACAGATCGGTCGTCTGCCGCAGCGACACCTTCCCCTTGTGGGGCACGACGAAGGCCTCGATGTGGAAGACCTGGCCCTGATCCCGCATCCGGACCCCCGCCTCCTTCACCCACGGACGCGAGCGCATGGTCGAGAGCACATCCCCGGCGAGCGGATGCGGGTGCTTGCTGTCATAGGTCCTGGCACGCTGGTCCATCAGGTCGATCACCGCGGTCTTGGTGTTGCGCCATCCGTCCCAGATGATGCCGAGCGAGATCACCAGAGCGGCTGCACCGTCGAGCCACCACACGCCCAGGCCGACGCCGAGCACTCCGACGATCGAGGCGACCGTCGTCTGCCAGTCGGCTTTCGCCATGTCGGCGTCGGCGTAGAGCAGCTTGTTGTGCAGGACGGGCGCCAGCTTCGACTTGGCAGGTCCGTAGAAGAACACCGGCCCGACGATGACGACGGCCATGACGGCGACCATGAGCCAGCCGAGCCAGATCGTCTGCCCGAAGAGCTGCACGGTGCCGATGGTCGGATGCTCACCGGCGATCAGCCCGGTGACGGCTTCGATCGCCAGGTTGAGCCCGACGGCCAGGAGCGCGACCCCTGCCACGAGGTGTCCGATGCCCATCACCCGATGCAGCCCGTAGGGGTGCTTCACGGTCGGACGCCGACGCACGAACAACAGGGCGAGGAGGAACGCGAACTGAGGGATCAGCGACAGCATGTCCTCGATCCACGCCGTGCGCATCGCCTGCGAGTTGCCGACGACGAGCGCGATCACGGCGATCGTGACCGACGTGTAGGCGATCGTGAACCACTCCCACCGGATGGCTCGACGAAGAGCATCACGCTGCTCGTCGGGGAGTTCCGTCCGTCCGATCCTCGTCGGTGTCGTCACGACCCCACCTCCTCGTCGAGGTACCGCTCGAGTTCGCTCAGGAACTCGTTCTCGCCCAGGGGAACGAGCATCACGATCTCGCGGCCGTCCGCCCCGTCGATCCCGGGGTAGCCGCGGGTGACTCCCGCCTTGTCGACCCACGGGGTGTCTGCCGTGAAACCTCCGATCACGAGGTCGAGGTCACCGCGCTCGAGCATCCCGACCAGTGTCTCCTCCGAGCCCTGGGTCCAGTCGATGCTCGCGTCGGTGCTGTCGGCGAAGCCGCTCGCGAGATCGGGGAGACTGCCGGTCGGGGTCTCGCGGTCGGTGTCTGCGAGGCCGGGGTCGGCCGACACACCGACCCGCAGCTCGGATCCGGTCACGGATTCCAGAGTGCCGTCGGGGTCGGCGGGGATCGTCAGGCCGCAGCCCGACAGGCCGATCGCGAGCAGGAGCGCGGCCGCCGATGCGATGGCCCGACGAAGTGCCGGTGTCGATGCGTTCACGACGACATGATGCACTTCGCGCCGACGGCGCAGAATGCGGTTGACGCTCGCGTCAGCGGAGAGTATGCGGCTGTCAGGCGGTTCGTCGCCCGCCGCCGACCGGTACGGTAGGGCACATGTCACAGGCCCTCCGGACCTTCGGGCGCATCCTCGCGCGGCACTGGCCCGCGCTCATGGCCTGGTATCTCGGGGGTGAGGCTCTGCATCGCGTGCTCATCGAGTTCGCAGGTTTCGTCGGCGGTCACACCACGCTCGGCGGCCTGCTGCTGCTGCCGCTGGCGGTCGCCGCTCGTCTCGTCTCGTACGTCGCGATGTATCTCACGGTGCGGTCATCGCTGCCGCACAGCCGGAGGGAGGATGCGGGTGGCATCCGCGAATTCGGCTCAGCCACGCTCGCGGCGATCCTGCCGTTCTTCGCCTTCTACACCGCATGGGGTCTGCTCGACGCCGACCAGATCGAGTTCTTCCAGATCGCATTCGCCGTCGCGCTGTCCGAATCCGGGAACGATGCCACGCAGATCGGCGACCGCGGTGGAGTGATCTCGATCGGCGTGCTCCCCGTGACGGTGCTCGTGATCGCCCTCGCCGCTCGTGTGCTCCTCACCCGCTTCGCCGCCCGATTGCCGCGCTGGACCATCATCCTCGCCACCTATGCCGAGGTGCTGTGGACCTTCATGCTCTTCACGCTCGTCGCGCGCTGGTGGACGAGCGTGCTCGACTGGTTCGCCGATCGCCAGGCGGTCAGCTGGCTGCGGGGCTTCGGCGACTGGTTCGCCGTGAACCTCGAGCCCATCGCCGCGGTCTGGGAGGGAACGACCTGGCTCGTCGGCATCCTCGTCGCCGCGCTCATCGTCCCCGCCGCCTGGATCACGGTCGCCGGCGTGATCTACGGCACGACCTTCGACTCGACGCCGGCGTTCTCGCGCTTGGGTGGGGGAGCGGCCCGCGGCGCCGTGATGAGTGTCGCGCGCACGCTCGTGATGCGACTCGAGGGTCTCTGGGCGGCCGTCACGGTGATCTGGCGGGGCGGGCCGCTGCTCTTCGGCGCATACGCCCTGGCCTACGCGGCATGGGCCTTCGCCGAGCAGGCGGGAACCCGCGGGGTGCTGCTGCTCGTCGGCGGCCATGAACGGTGGTTCTGGGCAGGGGTCTTCCCGCTCATCACCGTCGCGATCGCGGCAGTGGCCGAGCCGCTGAGGGTGGCGATCGTCGCGACGGCGTATGACGGCGTCATCGGTCGCCCCCGCTCAGGTCTCGACACCCGGCCCTCAGGGGTCGAGGCGGAACCGGGCGAGGTCGTTGTCGCTCCCCTCGATGTCGAGGAGGAAGGGGCCGTCGGCGTCATCGGGAAGCAGGAAGGTCAGCAGGATGCGGTACGACGACGGCTCGGCCACGCATGAGCTCTCGCCCTCGTCGTAGGACACGTCGAGGTCGTCGCGAGAGCTGACCCAGGTCCGAGCCGAATCGATCTCGGTGAGCGTGGTCTGCCCGCACCGGTCGGCGGTGGACCCACCGGTCGACGCCAGCCGGACGCTGAGCGTCTGGGAGCCCTCCGGTGTCTCGAACTCATCCCACTCGGTGGAGCCGAGCGTGAGCGTCTGCCCCGCGAGGTCGACCGTCTCCTCGGCCTCTATCACGCGATCGGTGGGCCGGATGCTGGGCAGGATGTCGAGCCACACGGTGGCACCGAGCATGGCCACGGCGGCGATCGCCAAAGCGATCAGCGCCCGCCGCTGCCTCCTCCACCACTTCACGGCGCGCTCAGTTCAGGGTCGTCGAGCTCGACGCTCGGCGTGCGGGGAAGATCATGGAGGTCGATCTTGATCGCGATCCGATCGTCGAGCTCGGGAGTGAGATAAGAGGAGGTGAGCCGCAGCTCCGCCTGACCGGACGTGACATCGGGGGGCAGCTCGAAGGCCAGCGTGCCGACCGTGTCGATTCCAGCCCGCAGCGACTGCGTCCGCAACGACCCGCCCGGTCGTTCGCTCGCCTGGAACACGCGGTCGCCGACGGCCAGCGTCGCCAGATTTATGGCGGCGTCGACCTCGGTGCGTGCGGCCGAGGCGGTGACCGTCACGACGAGCCAATTGCCGTCCGCGCTCCAGTCGGAGTCCGCACCCGGCACGACGACCTCATCAGCGAAGGTCGCATCGGTCGCCGCGGCGATCAGAGTGCGTGACTCGACGGAATCGCCGAAGGATCCGCTCATCTCGATCGGTCCGATCACGTCTTCGTCGGTGGGGGTGATGGCGGTCACGGCACCGGCGGCTAGCACCAGCACGGCACCGAGCAGCCAGGGCGTCGCGCGTCTCATGGTGCCTCCTGCGCGGTGACGGTGATGCGTGCGCTGAGCGAGGCAGGGTTCCAGGTGATGACGCGCGATGAGATGAAGACCCTTCCGCGCGTCACCTCCACCTCGTGGACGTCGAGCGACACCGCACCGTCGGGGAACGCATCCTCGGGAACCGTCCAGGCGAAGGTGACCTGGCTGGGGACTCCCGGTTGCAAGATCACGACACCAGACGAGCCGTCGGCGCGCCACACGTCGACCGAGTCGGTCGCGGTGACGCCCTTCAGCTCGAGGAGGGGAGTGTCGGTGTTGACGAGTCCGGCGCTGACCCGGTCCGCGCCGGTGGTGCCCACCGGGATCGGCACATCCGAGAGGTTCTCCATCCGGGTGCTCATCACGAGGAACTTCTCGCCGGGCTCCGCCTCGAGCCCCTCCGACTCGACCTCGGTGGTGAACTCGGCGTCGAGCACGGTGATCGCATACATCGAGGTGCGCGCCTCGTCGTCGGGGCCGAGCTCGGTCGGCGACGCCTCAGCGCGCGAGAGCCCGCCCACCGCGGCGGCGACGATGACCATGGCGACCAGCGCTGCAGCCGCAAGCCAGATCCAGCGGGGGAGCTCGGCGACGGCGTGCGCCCAGCGCGAGAGGGCTGCGCGAACGACGGTTCGGGCACGCACTGCGGCAGGCACGGCGGATGGCGCCGCGCCGTCGTGATCCCCCGTCTCGCTCACGAGGTCAGCCTACCCAGGGGGTCGCCCGGAGGGGATCAGGAGCATGTCTCGAACACGTACTCCTGGTGCCCCGGCGTGACCAGGTCGCGATCCCGCAGCACCATCGATGCGGGCGCCTCGTCGTCGGCGCACATCTCGGCGAACGGCCGGGGCAGCTCGTCGGCATACTCGATGTCGATCACGGCGTCGCCATAGACGTCGGCGAAGGCTCCGCACTCCTCGTAGACGGAGCACTCCTCGACGACGGCGAAATCGAACCCGGCGCGCTCGCGCAGCAGGGGTGCATCCTCGGCGGCGTTCTTCTGCCCGGCGGCGAGCCCGGAGTCGTGCGCGACATCGACGAGCAACGTCGCAAGGGCGAGATTGTCGTCGAGTGCGAGCGCACCGTCGGAGCGGGTGTACGAGTCGAGGTTGTCGAACTCCACCGCATCGAATCCCGATTCGGCGCACCCCTCGATCCACGGACCGACGATCTCGGTGATGCGCTCGCGGCGGCCGTCGGTCGAGGTGTCGAGCAGCGCCTCATCCGGCCAGTCGGGGTCGAACACAGGCTCGCCGTCGCTCTGCAGCACGAGATCGTCGGGCCAGGTGCCGAGCTCGCCCGGCTGGGTCTGGAATCCGTTCACGTAGCAGATCGAGTACAGCCCCTCGGCGGGGTCGTCGGAGCGGTCGCGACCGACGACGCCGACACCGTCGGCGGGGTCGTACGCCCCGCCGAGCTGGTAATCGGGCGTTGCCCCCGCTGGTGGAGGCATGAAGGGCGCAGGCGGGTCGGAGATGGTCGTGACGCAGCCCGAGAGGGCGAGGACCAGCGCGGCGATGGCGGTGACCGCGACCGTCGCGCGCCTCAGTTGCCGGCTCCGTACAGTGCGGCGATCTCTTTCGAACCCATCCCTTGATCGTAAGTGCCGTGCTGGGGCCAGCCGGACGGGGAGTCCTCCCACTCCTCCTGCCGACCGTAGGGGAGGAGATCGACGAGACCCTGCAGCTGGCTCATGCGCTCGGTGCCGCGTCCGTTCGTGTGCCAGGTGCGGTACACGGTGTCGCCGTCGCGGAGGAACACGTTCACGCCGAAGCCCTCGTTCGGACCGGCGTCCATGTCGGTGCCGAACGTGCTGTCGGAGCTCGAGAACCAGGTCATGCGATTGCCCACCCGCTCGCGGTAGGCCAGCGCCTCGTCGATCGGGCCGTTCGTGACGATCACGAAGCGCGCGCCGTAGTACCGCTCGAGAAAGTCGAGCCGCGTGAACTGCGAGGTGAAGCCCGTGCACCCTGGGCACTGCCAGTCGTTGCCGTCGGTCCACATGTGGTTGTAGACGATGAGCTGGGGGTGCTCGCCGAAGATCTCGGCAAGCCGCACCGGTCCGTCGGCGCCGCCGAGCGTGTACTCGGGCAGTTCGACCATCGGCAGTCGCCTTCGCTGCGCCGCGATCGCATCGAGCTCTCGCGTCGCCGCCTTCTCCCGCACGAGCAGCGCATCGAGCTCGTCGCGCCACGTGTCGGCGTCGACGACGGGCGGAAGGGGCCTCTGGGTCGTGCTCACGGTGGACCTCCGGATGCTCGGGACGACGGTGCACCCAGTGTGCGCCCGCCCACCGACATCGTCAACCGATCGGCGAAGGGGTGCCGTCGACCGCCGGCGTCTCGACCTCATCGGCGGGATTGCGCCGGATGCCGATCCACGACACGACCCCACCGAGCACGAGCAGCACGGCCGTGAACCAGGCCGCGTTGTGGAAGCCGGCGAGATCGAGCGTGCCGCCGATGATGGTCGACAGCATCGCGACGACGAGCAGTCCGGCGACGCGCGAGACGGCGTTGTTGACGGCCGAGGCGATGCCCGAGCGCGACTCGTCGATGGCGCCGAGGATCGCCGAGGTGAGCGGCGCCACGGTGAGCGAGAGGCCGAGGCCGAGCACGATCATCGCCGGCAGCACCTGCCACCAGTAGTCGAAGTCCTCGCCGACGAGCAGCAGCATGAGGGCGCCGACGGCCATGATGAGCGGGCCCACGGTCATGAAGATGCGGGGACCGAACCGTCCGGCCCATGAGCCTGCCCGCGAGCTGACCAGGATCATCAGGATCGTCATCGGCAGGCTCGCGAGACCGGCCGCCGTGGCGGTGAGACCGGCGCCCTGCTGCAGGTAGACGCCCACGACGAAGCCGTTCAGCGACAGGGCGGCGTAGACGAAGAGGGTGGCGAGGTTGCCCCACGCGAAGTCGCGCACGCGGAAGAGCGAGAGCGGCATGAGCGGCGATGCCGAGCGCTGCTGGCGCACGAGGAACCAGGCGAAGAGCCCCGCCCCGATGATGCCGGGCATCCAGATGGCGGGGGACTGCCAGCCGAGGTTCGGCTGCTCGATCAGCGCGAACACGACTGCGCCGAGACCGATCGCGCACAGAGCGCCGCTGAGCCAGTCGACGCGCACTCCGCTCGGATGCTCCTGCAGCTTCAGGCGCGAGAGCAGCACGAGGGTGACGGCGATGGGCACGACGTTGATGAGGAAGACGAATCGCCACGAGAGGAAGTCGACGAAGAGTCCGCCGAGCAGCGGGCCGACGAGCTGTGCCGCGGTGGTGAACGCGGTCCAGACGCCGATCGCCCGCGACTGCACATCGGCGCGCATGGTGGCCGTGATCAGCGCGAGCGAGCTCGGCACGAGGAGAGCACCGGCCGCGCCCTGCGCCGCTCGCGCGATGATCAGGATGAGGGGATCGGGCGCGGCGGCGACCGCGACCGATGCCACGCCGAAGGCGATGAGCCCGATGCGCATCACGAGCACCCGCCCGTAGGCGTCCGACAGCGACCCCGCGAGCAGGATGAGCGCGCTGAGGGTGATGAGGTACGCGTCGACCACCCACTGCTGAGTGGTGATGCCGCCGCCGAGTTCCTCACTGATCGCAGGAAGGGCGACGGTCACCACGGTGCCGTCGAGGAAGGTCACGAACGACGCGAGGACGGCGACGGAGATCACGAGCCGCTGCAGCGGCGCGAAGCGAGAGGATGCCACAGGCCGACACTACTGCCGCCCGGGGACGTGCGGGCGATCAGGTGATCGTCGTGCTCGCGCGATACAGCTCGCGCAGACCCGCCGTGCAGCGCTCGGCATACGCCCTGCGCTGTCGCTCGGCCCCTGTGCCGTCGGCGCGGAGGCGGGCGATTCCCTCCGTGACGAAGTCCTCGTCGCCGAGCTGGCCGAGTGTCGGACGCAGCCGTTCGAGGAGTCCCTCGGCGATCGTCCATGCCGACTCGACCGCTCCGGTCACCGGGTCGACCAGCCGTGCATCCGTCCCATACCTCGCGGCGGTCCAGAGGGACGCATCGATCGCATCGGCACCGACGCCGTGGCAGTCGTCGAGGGCGTCGCTCACGAGCAGGGCACGGGTGAGGGCCACCGCGAGCAGCGTGTCGTCGACGGTCAGCTGCGCGTCGAAGACGCGAACCTCGACGGTGGGGAACCTCTCAGAGAGACGAACGGTCCACGACAGCGAGCTGGCCTCGGCGATCGCGCCCATCGAGACGAGCTGCTCGACGTGCGAGCGATAGTCGGTGAGATCGCGGAAGAGCGGGGGGCTCCATGAGGCGGGCAGGCGACGGATCAGGATGCTGCGCCAGCTCGCGAACCCCGAGTCCCGCCCATGGGCGAACGGGGCGTTGCCGGTGATGGCGAGCAGCGGAGGCAACCACGCGCGCACCCGGTTGACGACGCGGACGCGCTCTTCCTCCTCCGGCACCTCGACGTGGATGTGCAGTCCGTTGACCTCGTGCTCGCGGGTGATCTCGACCAGTTGGGCCGACACCGCGTCGTAGTGCGCCGAAGATGAGACCACGAGGCGGTTGGGTGAGATGAACGGGGTCCCCGTCGCGGCGACGATCGAACCCTGATCCGCGGCGACGTCGCCCAGCAGCCCTCTCGTATGACGCAGCTGCGACTCGGCATCCGCTCGCGTGAGGCACGGCTCGGTGGCCGACTCGAGCTGGCAGGTCAGATACTCCGGGGTGACCCCGGCGCCGGCCTCGCTCAGGATCCGCTCTCGCGTCTCGGTGCTCATGGCCGAGGGGACGAGTGTCTGCTCGTCGAGGAGGACGAACTCCTCCTCGACGCCGAACCGGGCCATCTACGCGGAGCCCTAATGCTCGCGCAGTGCCGAGATGAGCTCGGCCTTGCGCTTGCGGCTGTAACCGGTGAGGCCGATCTCCTTCGCGCGCGTGCGCAGCTCTTCGACGGTCCAGTCCTCGTAGTCGCCGTGTTCGCCGCCCCGTCGCCCGACCGTGCTGCGTCCGTCGCGCGCGGCGGCATTCGAGATGCGGGCGGCCTTCTCCTTCGAGGCACCGTCGTCGCGGAGCTCTTCGTAGAGATCCGGATCCTTCAGTGAGTTGTTCCTGCGTCCTGGCATGTCGTCTGCTCCTCTCGCACGGCGGGAAGGCCCGAGTCAAGGCCCTCGGGGCATGAGAATTAGCGGTCTAGGTTGGGTGACCGTAGATGGGCGCCTCCCCCGCGCCCCGAGAAGGGAAGACCGATGAACATCCTGCTGATCATCATCATCGTCGTCGCCATCATTCTGGCGATCACCGGCGGGCTCGTGCAGTCCCTGCAGTTCCTCCTGTGGGTCGGCCTGGTGCTGCTGGCCATCGCGGTCATCGCCTGGTTGATCCGAGCGATCTCCGGCAACCGCACCCGCTGATCCGCGCAGTGAGGCCCGCCCAGGCGGGCCTCACTCCGTCCGCGATCAGTCCCTGGAGCTGTCGCGCAGGTTGTCGCCGACGTTCTTGGCGGCGTCCTTCACGTTCTCGCCGGCCTGCTTGGCGGAGGCCTTCGCCTGGTCGCCGCGGCCCTCGGCTTCGAGCTTCTCGTTGTCGGTCGCCTTTCCGACGCCCTCCTTGATCTTTCCGCCAGCCTTCTCCGCTGCGTTCTTGATGTCGTCTGCTCCACTCATGGGGCTCTTCCTTTCATCAGTCGATCAATGTCCCTCCACCGTCGCACGGGCGGAGAATCCTGCACACGGGATTGACAACGACGAACACTCGTGACAGCGTCCGCGAGGCATCGACGTGGATGCCGCACACGACTAACCTGGCCCCAGGCGGGTGGTCCTGCCCGCTCTCACCTCGGCTGCGGTCGACGAAGGAAGCGGTAGAACATGGACTCGATGATGATGGGCGCCATGCGCTCGAACATGATGTCGATGCCCGACATGGCGATGATGGACATGTCCGTCATGCAGGCCTGTATGGATGCGTGTTCGGCCTGCGAGCAGGCGTGCACGGTGTGCTCGACGCAGATGATGGACTGCTCGCCCGCCTGCATGAACTGCGCCGACATGTGCAACACCATGATGCGGTCGATGATGCGGATGCAGGGCATGACCCCCGCGTCGATGATGGCGATGCTCGACGCCTGCATCGCGATGTGCCAGACCTGCATGGACGAGTGCATGCAGCATGCCGACAGCAGCGAGGTCTGCAAGATGTGCGCTCAGGCCTGCAAGGACTGCATGGACGCGTGCATGGCCGTCAAGGACATGATGATGGCGACCGCCTGAGCGCTCACCATCAGGGGCGCTCAGGCGAGCGCGACGTTGAACTGCGTGCGGCCGACGGCCAGCACGCCGTAACGCACGTGCAGGGCGACCGGCGTGCCCTCCGGGGCCTCGAGTGCGGCACCCGAGGCGTTCCACAGCGTGTGCGCGGTGCCGTCGAGGGCGCGCACGGTGAGTTCGCCCGTGGTCTCGTCGGCGTGCTCGACGATCGCGTCGGCCCATTCGCTCGGCGTGGCCGAGGCGATGCGCGCCTGGATCAGGTGCAGCGCGTGGCCGGCTGCGAACGAGGAGCAGGCGAAGCCGTGCCGGCACATGCACGCAGAACGCTCACGCACCGAGAGGGGCGAAAGGTGGTTCAGCGGCGTGGACACGGTGGTCTCCTTCATGAGCGGTCGTTCCGGCAAGAGTAGGTCGGCCTCGCGAGAGACGGAACCCGCGCCGACACGGTGTGAAACAAACGGGCGTAGACTCGCCGGGTGCTGTTGTCGAAAAGTGCTCTCCGGATCCCGGATAGAGCGCAGATGGGAGCCGTGGGCGCGCTCAGCGCCACGGACAGAGGCTGACGATCGGCCGGAGGCGGAACATCCCGTCCCCGGAACCGCGTCGTACCCGGCATCCGTCGTGATGCCGCCCTTCATTCCTCTTCCGCCGCCCTCTGCGGCCCACACGAAAGCACCGACCCATGCGTCCCATCGACGAGCGCACCCTGCGCGCCTCCTTCATCAACGCCTCCCGCAAGGAGGTCTCTGACATCTCTCTGCCGGCGGGCTTCGCCGACCTCGATTTCGAGAAGCTCGACTACTTCGGCTGGGTCGACCCCAAGCTCCCTCGGCGCTCGTACGTCGTCGCGTGGGTCGATGACGTGATCACCGGGGTGATCCTGCAGCGCGCCGAGCAGCGCGTGATCTCGCGGGCCCAGTGCTCGTGGTGCGAGGACGTCACCCTGCGCAACGACGTGCAGCTGTATGTCGCCCGCAAGGCGGGCGCTGCCGGTCGCAAGGGTGACACCATCGGCACCCTCGTGTGCACGGAGTTCGGCTGCTCGACGAACGTCCGGGTGCTGCCGCCCCTGGCCTACGACGGGTACGACCGCGAGCTCGCGCGCGAGCTGCGCATCCTCAAGCTGCAGGATCACGTCGCCGCGTTCATCACCTCCGTGAAGGGCTGACGCCCAGGGGCGGGTGACTGCAGGGCGCTCCGTGCAGGCACCCGCCCATGAGCATCGCCTGATGTCGCATGCCGTCCATACGATGAGCGGGTGAAGCTCCTTCTCCTCTCGCTCAATCCCGGCGCGCTGCGCTCGTTCCTCGACCCAGCGTCGTCGGCTGCGGCGCTCCGGATCGCCTATATCCGCGATGCCCAGGTCGCATATGCGGACGCGCCCTTCGTTCAAGCCGAACGCCGCGCCATCGAGGTCCTCGGTCACGAGCTCGTCGACATCACGGCCCGGCACACGACGCCATCCGACTTCGAATCGATGCTCGACGGCGTCGACGCGGTCTACGTGGCAGGCGGAAGCACCTTCGCCCTGCTCGAATCGCTCAGAGTCACGGGCAACGACGAGGTGCTCGTCAGACGCGTGCGCGACGGGCTGCCGTACATCGGCCTGAGCGCAGGCGCGATCATCGCAGGCCCCGACATCGCGCCGGCCTCTCTCATGGATGATCCTGCAGACGGTCCGTCCCTGACCGAGTTCACGGGCCTGGGCCTGATGGGCCGCACGGTGATCCCGCACGCTGACGGGATGCTGGCGCCCTACCCGCCCGCGCTCATCACCGAGACGGTCGCCAAGTACGGCTCGACCCACCAGCTGCTGCTGCTCCGGGACGATCAGGCGCTGCTGATCGAGGGTGATCGCGAAATGATGATCGACTCAGCGCCGGCGGCGGACGAGTCGGCAGAGGGCTGACGCTTCACACGATCTCGAGCCGTGCCACCGTCTCCTCGTCGTCGCAGGAGCCTCCGACCCACAGGCGGATGACGCCGGGCTCGACGCGCTTCACACCGTCGAGACCCGTGAAGGCGAGCCGGTCGATCGGCACGTCGAATTCGACGAGAGCCTCGGCACCGGGCGCGAGGGCGACCCGTCGGAAGTCCAGGAGCTGCGCGAGCGGGCGGGTCACACTCGCGACCTCGTCGTGCGCATACAGCTGCACGACATCCGTCGCAGCGACTTCGCCGGTGTTGCGCACGCGCACCGCCGCCCGGAAGGACTCGCCGGGTGCGACCGACGCGGGGGCGACGAGCTCGTCATGGGCGAAGGTCGTGTAGCTCAGGCCGAAGCCGAAGGGCCGCACCGGGGTGGAGTCGGCGCTGGTGACATCGGTGCGTCCGCCGAGCACAGGGTGCAGGTACGAATACGGCTGCGCCCCGGCCGACCGCGGCAGCGACACCGGCAGTCGCCCGGACGGTGCGACGCGACCGCTGAGCAGCCGGGCGAGTGCGGGGCCGCCCTCCTCGCCGGGGAAGAACGTCTGCAGCACCGCCGCGGGGATCCCCGCGGACGCCGCGTTCGTGGAAGCCGAGGCATCGACCGCTCCGAGCCCGGTCATGGTCCCGGCGGCGCCCGCGCGAGCCGGCAGAGCCCAGTCGAGCACGTAGGGCCGGCCGGTCATCGCGATCAGGATCACCGGAGTGCCGGTGGCGACGACGGCCTCGACCAGCTCACGTTGCACGCCGGGGAGTTCGAGATCGTCGACGTCGTTGCCCTCGCCGACCGTGCCTCGTCCGAAGAGTCCGGCGCGGTCACCCACGACGACGATCGCGACATCGGCGGCTGAGGCGGCCTCGACGGCGGCGGGGATGCCGGAGCGGTCGGAGCCCTCGACCTCGCATCCGATGGTCGAGGTGATCTCGGCTGCCGGGAACTCGTCGCGCAGCGATCCGGTGACTGTCGGCAGGTCGATGCCCGCCGGAGTCCCGGGGTGATGAGCGAGCACGTGGTTGACGAACGAGTAGCAGCCCATCAGTGCTTCGGCGCTGTCGGCATTGGGGCCGATCACCGCGATCCGCGAAGTCGTCGTCGGCGTGAGGGGGAGCGCACCGTCATTGCTGAGCAGCACGATCGACTCCTCGGCGAGGCGCCGAGCGAGCGTTCGATGCGCGGCCGGGTCGAGGTCGATCGCGGTCGGAGGGGTGTCGAAGTCGGCATCCAGAAGTCCGAGTTCCTCCTTCTGCGCGAGCACGCGGCCCACGGCCCTGTCGAGGATCTCCGAAGAGAGTCGGCCGTCGCGCACCTGCTCGGCGAGCGTGACGAAGGCGTCGGGCGACGGCAGCTCCACGTCGATTCCCGCGGTGAGCGCGACCCTGGCCGCATCGGCAGAATCGGCAGCCGCCCGGTGCATGCTGTGCAGGAAGTCGACCGCGAAGTAGTCAGACACGACCACTCCGTCGAAGCCCCAGCGATCGCGCAGGATGCCGGTGAGATAGCGCGCGTCTGCGGTGACGGGCACGCCGTCGATGTCGACGTAGGAGTTCATCACACTGCGGGCGCCACCCTCGTGGATCGCCATCTCGAACGGCGGGAGCAGCACGTCCTCGATCTCGCGCAGACCGGCGCTCACGGGAGCGTGATTGCGTCCGGCCTTCGAGGCGGAGTATCCGATGAAGTGCTTCAGCGTCGCGTGCACTCCCTCGGACTGCAGGCCGCGGACATACGCCGTGCCCACCCGGCCGACGACGAGCGGATCCTCGGCGATGCACTCGTCGACCCGGCCCCAGCGGGGGTCGCGGATGACGTCGAGCACCGGAGCGAGGCCCTGATGGATCCCGAGCGAACGCATCGATGAGCCGACCGCCCGGCCGACCTCTTCGACGAGCTCGGGGTCGAAGGACGCGCCCCACGCGAGCGGTGTCGGGAAGGTCGCCGCCTTCCACGCGGCGAGCCCCGTCAGGCACTCCTCGTGAACGATGGCCGGGATGCCGAGTCTGGTCTCCTTCTGCAGTCGGCGCTGCTCGGCCCACAGCCACCCAGCCCGTTCGACCGGGTCGACGGGGCGGGTTCCGTACACGCGGGTGAGGTGGCCGATCCCGTGTGCGGAGGCATCCTCGTAGCGCGTCGAGCTCTTCTTCTCGCCCGACATCGGGGCGACCACTTCGACGCCCTGGTCGACCCAGAAGCCGACGAGCTGCGCCTGCTTCTCGTCGAGCGTCATGCGAGCCAGGAGGGCCTCGACGCGGGGCGAATGAGCGGCTGAGCCGGGGGACTGCGACATCATGTTCTCTTTCTCGTTCTCGTCGGCGTGGGGTGTCGCGACGGCGACCGCATCAGCCCTTGACAGCACCGGTCAGCCCTCCCACGATGCGCCGCTCGAACAGGCTGAAGAAGATCAGCGCCGGGATCATCGACAGCGAGGTGAAGGCCAGCACTTTCGCGGTGTCGACCGAGTACTGCGAGGCGAAGGACTGCACCCCGAGTGGCAGCGTGAACGCGGAGGCATCGTTGAGGATGAACAGCGGCAGCAGGTATCCGTTCCAGCTGCCGATGAACGCCAGGATGCCGGTCGTGATCACTCCCGGCAGGGAGAGCGGCAGCACCATCCGCCAGAAGAATCCGATGCGACTGCATCCGTCGATGAATGCGGCCTCTTCGATCTCGTCGGGAATCGCCCGGAGGAACGGCACGAGGATGATGATGGTCGTCGGCAGCGCGAAGGCGATCTGCGGCAGGATCACTCCGCCGAGGGAGTTCATCAGACCGAGACTGCGCACCACGATGTACAGCGGGGTGATCGCGACGGTCAGCGGGAACATCAGGCCCGCGGCGAAGAAGGCGTACAGCACGCCGCGGCCTGCGAAGCGGTATCGAGCGAGGACGTATGCCGCCATCAGCGCGAGAGCGACGGTGCCCACGGTGGTCGCGAGGGCGACGATCGTCGAGTTGCCCACGAGCCGCCAGAACACGTCTCCGGTGAGGACATCGAGGTAGTTCGACACCACCCAGGGAGAAGGGAACCCCGACGGGTCCGTCGTGATCTGCGCGTTCGTCCGGAACCCGCCGGTGATGATGTATGCGATGGGCGCGAGCATCAGTCCGACGGCGATCAGCGCGACGAAGTACACGGTCGGATGCGCCCACGGGAGCTTCGGCTTGGCGGTTCGACCCGGGCGTCCGAGACGTGCGGGTCGCTGGGTGACGAGCACCGAGGTGGCGGTCATCGGACGTACTCCTTCTGTGTGGCGTCTGCACCGGAGCCGGCGTCTGCGCCGGGATCCTGCGGGACGGCCTCCTGCGACGCGCGCGACCGGGAGCCGCGCTTGCGACCCGAGGCGCCGGTGAGGGCGCCGTCGGTGTCCTTGCGCAGCACCGCACGCTGATAGATGAGGGCGACGACGAGCGAGATGAGGAACAGGACGACCGCGACCGCGTTGCCGTAGCCGTAGTTGCCGGCGTTGCGGCCCTCGGAGACCATGTAGGTCGCCATGGTCGACGTGCCCGCGGTGGACGCGATGTACTGGCCCCAGATGATGTAGACGAGGTCGAACAGCTGCAGTGAGCCGATGATCGACAGGAACGCCCAGATGCGCAGGGTCGGCGCCAGGAGCGGCAGAGTGATGCGCCACTGGATCTGCCAGTAGGACGCGCCATCGATCGCCGCCGCCTCGTGCAGCTCCTCCGGGATTCCCTGGAGGCCCGCGAGGAACAGGATGACCGCGAAGCCGATGTACTTCCACGTGATGATGGCCATCAGCGTCCAGATCGCGATGCCGGGATCCGACAGCCAGTCGGTGGCGAGGAACCCGAGGCCCATGTTCGTCAGCATCGCGTTGATCGCGCCGTTGGTCTGCAGCATCAGGCTCCACCCCGTGCCCACGACGACCTCGGAGATCACGTACGGGACGAAGATCAGCACGCGGATCAGCGACTGGCCGCGCATCTTGCGGTTGAGCAGCAGCGCCAGCACGATGGCGATCGGGCCCTGGAGCACGAGAGAGAACACCAGGATGAAGCCGTTGTGCGCGAGCGCATCATGGAACAGCGGATCCTGGAGGATCGTGAGGTAGTTCTTCAGCCCGACGAAGTCGGTGGGAGGACCGTAGCCCTGCCAGCTGAAGAACCCGTAGTACGCCGCCATCAGCACCGGGAAGATGACGAAGGCGAGGAACACGAGCAGGGCGGGCCCGGCCAGAAGGATCACTTCCAGCCGGGCACGCATGTCACGCTTTCGCTGCGGCATCCTGCACAGCCTTGACGAGGTCTTCCGCGCTGCTGTTGCCGGCGAGCAGGTCGACCACGGCGACGTTCAGCGCGTTGCCCACGTTCTGGCCGTAGACCGTGTCGAGCCACTGCGTCGCATACGGAGCGGCGTTGTACGCCTCGAGGATCGTCTGCAGGTAGGGCTCGGTGACGGCCTCCTGTGCGACGGTGTTGACCGGCGGCGCGTTGAAGGCCTTGTAGTACGCGGTCTGCACATCCGAGGTCCCGATGTAGTTCAGGAAGTCGACGCAGGCGTCCGGTGCATCCACCGAGCACGAGTAGCCGTCGACGCCGCCCATCATCGAGCCGGGTTCTCCGTCTCCGCCCTCGACTTCGGGGAACGGGAACCAGCTCAGGTCGGCCAGCGGCTTCTGGTCAGGGGTGAGCGAGCCGATGACTCCGGGGTTCCATGCGCCCATGAGCTCCATGGCGGCCTGGTGGTTCGCGATGAGCCCGGCGGAGCTGCCCGCGCCCTGCTGTGCGGGAGTCGTGAGGAAGCCCGAGTTGAAGGGCTCGGTCTCGGCGAACGACTTCAGGTCCTCGCCGGCGCGCACCCAGCACTCGTCGCTGAAGTCCATCTCGTCCGCGGCCTTGGCGAGCGTGTCCGAGCTGCACTCGCGCAGAGCCAGCCAGTAGTACCAGTGCGCTGCAGGCCAGGCGTCCTTGGCGCCGAGGGCGATCGGATCGATCCCTTCCGCCTTCAGCGCCTCGGTGGCGACTTCGAGCTCCTCGAGGGTCGTCGGGTTCTCGGTGATGCCGGCCTGGTCGAAGAGGTCCTGGCTGTAGAAGAGGCCGCCGGGGAGCACGGCGACGGGCATGGCGTAGATCTTGCCGTCGAGGCTGTTCGCCTTGTACGAGGCATCGGGGATCTCTTCTGCGGCGGGGCCCGAGACCGCGTCGGTGAGGTCCTTCAGCTGGCCGGCCTTGACCATGGCGGCCATCTTGCCGCCACCGCGCTGCAGGAAGATGTCGGGGGCGTCTCCTGAGTTGAGGGCGGTCTGCAGCTTGCCGTCGAGATCCTCGTTCTGGATCGATTGGATGTCGATCGTGACGCCCGGATTGTCCTTCTCGAAATCTGCGACCGTCTGTTCCCAGAAATCCACTCCCGGGCCGGTGGTGGAGTTGTGCCAGAGGGTCATGCTGGTGTCGCCGCCATCGCCGGTGCCGGACGAGTCTGCCGTGCAGCCCGAGAGCGCGAGCGCTCCGACGGCCATCGCTGCGACCGCGGAGGCGAGGGGGAGCCTTCTGCTGTTCATGTGATCGTTCTCCTCATCGAGTTGCGCGCCGCGTCACTGCGGGGCGCCTGCGGACGCTCAGGTGAGACCGCAGTGGCATGAGTCTCCGGCGGGCGGGCCCAATCGTCAAACGTTTTCGAAAACAGTTTCCATCGCATTCCTCGGGCGGCTACGCTGGCGTCTCATGGGGGCACGCACGACGATCCATGACGTCGCGAAAGCGGCGGGGGTATCTGTGTCGACCGTCTCGAAGGCGGTGAACGGCCGGTACGGGATCGCGGATGCCACGGTGCAGCGGGTGCTCGACGCGGTGAAGGAGCTCGGCTACGAGTCGAGCCTCGTGGCGAGCAGCATGCGCGCGCGGCGCACCGGTGTGATCGGCGTGCTGCTGGCGGACTTCGAGCCCTTCAGCGCCGAGATCCTGAAAGGCGTCGGCTCTGCCGTGCACGACACGGCGTTCGATCTGCTCGCGTACAGCGGCTCCAACCTCGGCGCGGGCGACGGATGGGAGCGCCGATCCCTGAGCAGGCTCTCCGGCACGTTGATCGATGCGGCGATCATGGTCACCCCCACGGTCGTCAGCGCCGGCACCGAGATCCCCGTCGTCGCGATCGATCCCCACACGGGTCGGGCTGATCTGCCCACAGTCGAATCCGACAGCTTCGGGGGCGCGCTCGCCGCGACCAGGCATCTGATCGAACTCGGCCACCGCCGCATCGGGTTCCTCGCGGGCCGCCCCGACCTCAGATCCGCCGGGCTCCGAGATGCCGGCTACCGCAGGGCCCTGTGCGACGCGGGCATCCCGGTCGATCCCTCACTCGTCGGCGTAGGCCGTTACGAGCTCGACGCGACGAGGGAGTCCGCCCGGATCATGTTGAGCGGTGAATCCCGGCCGACGGCGATCTTCGCCGCGAACGACCTCTCGGCGATCGCGGTGATCGACGTCGCGCACGAGCTCGGTCTGCGCGTGCCCGACGATCTCTCGGTGATCGGGTTCGACGACGTGCCGGAGGCCACGAGAAGGGCGCTCCCGCTCACGACGATCCAGCAGCCGATGCGCAGGCTCGGGGCTGTCGCGGCCGACATGGTGTTCACCCTGCTCTCGGGGCAGGAGATCGACGAGATGCACGTGATCCTGCCGACGCGGCTCGTGGTGCGGGCTACGACCGCGCCGCCGCGGTGACCTGGGTCGAGGCGGTGTGCGTCGAGGTGACGTCGCGCACGCGCTGCCACGCGGCATCCGATACCTCTGTCGACAGCCTCAGGAACTCCGCGACGCTGCGCCTGCCCGGCCAGTCCGCCGGCAGCATCGAGGGCGGCAGACCCGGATCGATGTAGGGCAGCACGCGCCAGCGGTCGATCAGCTGCACGTAGGCGGCGAACGGCGCGGAGGGAAGCGTCGCGAGCGAGGACTGGAACTCGAGGTGTTCGGTGCGCAAGGTGTCGAGGTCCCACCAGTCGGCGGCCGCCTGCGGCAGTGTGCGCGCGGTCGTCGGGGCGCCGGCCTGGAACAGCGTGACCCACTCGCTGGCGTCGAGGTCGTCGACGATCTCGAGAACCTCGTCCTGCAGATGCCCGGGGCAGATCCACAGCGCGGGAGACACGACGCCCGCCCCGATCCACTGCAGGCGGCGGCGAAGCTGGTGCCTCGTGGCGCGGGCGGTCTCGGGCATCGAGAACGAGATGAGGCACCAGCTGTCGGCATCCGTCATCTCGCGCATCTCGAAGATGCGCCGATCGCCCCGCTCCAGCATCGTGACGGCATCGGGATTCAGTCGATAGCCGACCGCGTGCCTGCGTTCGGCGAGCAGCAGGCCCTTCTGCTTGAGGCGGGTGACGCCGGTGCGTGCCTGCGCCGGAGGAATTTCGAGATCGCCCGCGAGCGCGACCAGGTCGGCCGCCGAGATCCAGCCGCCGAGCGGTCGCAGATACAACCCCACCAGAGTGCGCAGCATCGATGCCGTGCTGCCCGGTCGCGCATCGATGTCGTCGAGCACGGGGCCTGCGGGCGCCTGCTCAGCGGGGTCAGCGGTCATGCGACTCCAGGGCGTCGCGCACGGCGAGGACGCCGGTGAGCGTCTCGACGTACGAGGTGCTCAGCGGTGAGAGCCCCAGGCGGATGCCATCGGGAAAGCGGAAGTCGGGGATGATGCCGTCGGCCCACAGGCGCTGCGTCACGGCCCGGAAGTCAGGGTGGCCGATCGTCACGTGGCTGCCGCGCAGTGCAGCATCTCGCGTGCTCAGCAGCCGCACGCCGAGGGGCGCCAGCACCTCGTCATACGCACGCACGGCGAAGTCGGTGAGTGCCAGTGACTTCTCGCGGACGGCCTCGATCGACGCCTGCTCGATGAGGTCGAGCATCCCCTGCATCGCGAGCATCGAGGTCACGGGCGGGGTTCCGCTCAGCAGCTGCCGGATGTCGCCGGCCGGCACGTACTGCGGTCCCATCGCGAAGATGTCCGCGGCGCTCCACCAGCCCTGGATCGGCTGGCGCAGCACGCCCTGGTGCTCGCGCCGCAGGTAGGCGAACGCGGGGGAGCCGGGGCCGCCGTTGAGGTACTTGTAGGTGCACCCGACCGCCATGTCGACGCCCCAGGCGTCGAGCTGCATCGGGATCACTCCGGCCGAGTGGCAGAGGTCCCACATCATCAGCGCGCTGACCTCGTGCACGGCGTCGGTGATGCCGGGCATGTCTGCGAGGGCACCGGAGCGGTAGTCGACGTGGCTGAGCGAGACGAGGGCCGTGCGTTCGGAGATGGCGGCGACGACATCGGCGATCTGCACCCCGAGCACCGGGTCGGGCTCGATCCAGTGCACCGTCATGCCGGTCTCGGCGGCGACGCCCTCGGCCATGAACCGGTCGGTGGGGAAGTTGCCCGCCTCGATCACGAGCTCGGTGCGCGAGGCGTCGGCGGTCGCGGCGGCGCGCATCAGCTTGTAGATCAGCACGCTCGTCGAGTCGGCCACGACCGTCTGTCCAGGCTCGGCGCCGAGAGTGAGGCTGCCGATGCGGTCGCCGAGCTCCATGGGCAGCGCCATCCACTGCTCGTCCCACGAGCGGATCAGTCGGGTGCCCCAGTCGTCGCGCACGAATGCGGCGAGCTTCTCGGGCGTCTCCTTCAGCGGGCGTCCGAGCGAGTTGCCGTCGAGGTAGGCGCCGACCCCCGGAGCCTCGGCGAACGCGTCGAGGTGGGCGTGCAGCGGATCGGCGGCGTCGAGGGCGCCGGCGAGGTCGAGGAGCGAGCGTTCGATGGTCGCGGCGTCGCGGATGTCGGTCATGTCAAGCCTTCAGATCGGCGCTGGTCAGCGGTCGGGCGAGTGTCGGGTCGGCGTCGATGCCGGGTAGTGCGAGGAGCAGTGCAGCGGTATCGAGGGGGTTCTGCGGGGCGAGCGTGCGGAGCAGGTCGATGCCTTCGAGGCCGGCGTCGCGCAGCGAGGTGAGCTCGGCGGGGTTCAGACCGACGGGCGTCGGGCCGTTGCCCATGTCGGTGCCGTAGAGCACGGTGCCGCCGGCGGCGTGGAAGCGACGGACGTTGTCGACTGCGGTGACTCGCTCCGCGCTGTCGGCGTCGTGGATCGCGAGAGTCGAGACCCAGGCGACGGATGCGGCCTGTGCGACGACCTCGTCATCGTCGAGCCGCTCGGTGAACGGGGCGTGTGCGAGGCGGGTGGCGCCGAGCCGAGCGGCGCGCTGCGCTTCTCCGGTGCCTTCGGCATGCGCGACGACCGGGAGCCCGCGTGCGGCGGCGGCCCCGACGATCGCGCGGAACAGCTGGTCGCTGAAAACAGGGCCGGCGGTGGCGTTGCTCGCGACCTTGATGCAGGATGCGCCGGCATCCGCCAGCTCGGCCACAGCGCGTTCGGCGGCTGCGGTGTCTGCGATCTCGCGGAAGGACCCCTCCGGCGCCCAGTCCCGGTCGCTCGGGTAGCCGCCAACCGGAGTGAGGAATGCGCCGGCGAACTCGACCGAGACGGGGTGCGTGGTCGGGTGCGGGGCCGTCCCGTGCGGGGTAGTTGACCCGTGCGGGGCCGTCGACCCGTGCGGGGTCGTCGACCGGTGCGGGGCCGTTATCTCGTACGGGGTCAATAATGCACCGGAGAACGTCGATTCGGATGCGTTTTTGGCCCCGCTGGGATCAGCAGATGCGTTTCTGGCCCCGCCCGAGTTCGCGCACGGGTTCTCGGCCACGCGCATCGTCGCCGAGAGGGCGGCGAGGACGGCCGGGTTCGCGCCCAGATCTGTGACGCGACTCAGCGCCGACGCGTGCAGCAGCGTGTGGTCCACGAGCTGCAGGTGCACGTGGTGGTCGGTGAAGCCGCCGACGATCACGCCGTCGAGCCTCGGCAGACCGGAAGAGCGCAGATCGGATGCCGGCGACTCGTCGCGCAGCAGCATCCGTCCGTCGATGATCTCGATGATGCCGTCGCGCCATTCCTCGCCATCGAAGAAGGTCGCTGCGTTCATCAGCTGCCGATCTCGGTGCGCACGGTGTAGAGCTCGGGGAAGAACGTCAGGTCGAGGGCGCGCTGCAGGAAGCCGACTCCGCTCGAGCCGCCGGTGCCGACCTTCATGCCGATCGTGCGCGCGACGGTCTTCAGGTGGCGGAAGCGCCAGAACTGGAAGTTGTCTTCGAGGTCGACCAGGTCTTCGCACGCTTCGTAGAGGTCCCAGTGCTGCTGGTGGTTCTGGTAGATCTCACGGATCGCAGGCACCAGTTCGGGGGTCTCGCGGTAGGGGAGGCGCACGTCCCGGTCGAGGATCTCGGCAGGGATCGGCAGGCCACGCCGCGAGGCGTAGCGGAGGAACTCGTCGTAGAGCGTGGGCTTGTGCCACTCGGCGGTGAGCAGCGCGAGGTTGGCGGGGTGGTCGCTGAAGACGCTGAGCATCTTCTCGTTCTTGTTGCCGAGGGCGAACTCAACCGCGCGGTACTGCACCGACTGGAAGCCCGAGGAGTTGCCGAGCGCTCCGCGGAACTGCGCATACTCGGTGGGGGTGAGGGTCGCGAGGATCGCCCACTGCTGCGTCATCACGTCTTGGATGCGCTTGACCCGGGCCACCCGCTTCAGTGCCTCGCGCAGGTCATCGCTCGCGAGCAGTTCGCGGGCGGATGACAGCTCATGCAGCAGCTGCTTCAGCCAGAGCTCGGTGGTCTGGTGCTGGATGATGAACAGCAGCTCATCGTGGTGCTCTGGAACGCTGACCGGATTCTGCGCGGTGAGCAGCTGGTCGAGCGAGAGGTAGGACCCGTAGGTCATCCGCCCGGACAGATCGGTGACGATGCCGGCCTCGAGCTCGCGCTCGTTGTTCTCGGAGGTCATGGGTCGCTTCCTGTCGTGACGGACAGGGCAAACATATAACAATCGTGTCGAGCGTCACAATAGTGAAATGTCTTGCGTGCGGCGATGCGCAGTCAGAGCCTCGGCGTCCTCGGTGGTGGCGTGCGGCGATCACCCGGTGCGCCGATCGCCTCGAACGCGGCGGCGAGACGCAGCAGGGCCGCGTCGTCATAAGCGCGTCCGGCGAACGTCAGGCCGATCGGCATGTCGATGTCGGCCATGAGTCCCATCGGCACTGTCACGGTCGGGATGCCGAGGTGGCGCACGGTCAGGTTGCCGTTGGCGATCCAGGTGCCGTTGCGCCATCCGAGGTCGGCGGAGGCCTCATTCACGTCCATGTCGGCGGGGCCCACATCGGCGACGGCCGGGAAGACGACGGCATCGAGTTCCTGCTCGTCCATCCATTCCTCGAGGTCGATGCGACGCGTATCCTCCAGGCCGCGCAGGCCGTCTGCGAGCTCGGGCATGTCCTCGAACCCGATGCCCTGGTTTGCGCGCACCCAGTCGGGGTACTCGGCGATGTCGTCGTCGAAGCCCGTGTAGCGGTCGGGGAGTGCGCCCTTCGGGTGCGGGAAGATCGTCGCGCCGTCGACCTCCGCGAGCGAATGCAGCCGCGGATCCCCGTTCGCCTGCAGGAAGTCCTCCCACCCCCACGCCGACAGGTCGATGATCTCGCGGCGCAGATACTCGGGCGTCACCAGACCGCGCGACAAGATGGTCG
The DNA here is from genome assembly GCF_979258485.1 of Microbacterium sp. AC035. NCBI lineage: Bacteria > Bacillati > Actinomycetota > Actinomycetes > Micrococcales > Microbacteriaceae > Microbacterium > Microbacterium sp. AC035. The sequence continues at coordinate 1,991,016 of NZ_OZ409858.1, read as the reverse complement.
GTGCGCCCGGCCGGTCGCCCTCATAGTTCGACACCACGGGGAAGTCGACCTCGACGACGGTCGCGCCGGCACCCTCGAGATCGCGTCGTGCGGATTCCCAGCGCGCGATCACCGAGGCGCGCGTCTCGATGCGCTGCCCCGTGGGGCCGCCGATGCCGGGGTCAGCGGCGGTGCCGGCAGCCGGGTCCGCGTTGATGTACATGCGGGGGGTACCGATGCGGATACCGCGCAGAGCCGTCGCCGCCTCGGCGGCCAAGGCGCCATACGACTCCGGTCGCACCTCGGAAGACAGCGGCAGCGTCACCCAGGGCTGCGCGCGCCAGAAGTCGCCGCGCGTCTCCGCATCGTCGGCGACGATCACGTCGAGCACCTCCAGCAGGTCGGCCATCGAGCGAGCGTGCGGCACGACGACGTCCATGGTCGGCACGAGCGGCCAGTTGCCGCGCGTCGAGATCACGCCGCGCGAGGGCGTGTAGGCGCAGAGCGCGTTGTTCGTGGCCGGCCCGCGGCCGCTCGACCACGTCTCCTCACCCAGGCCGAAGGCTCCGAAGCTCGCCGCCGTCGCGGTGCCGGAGCCGTTGGAAGACCCTGAGGCGAAGGGTGCGGTGAGGAAGTCGGCGTTGTACGGACTCTCAGCCCGGCCGTAGACGCCTCGCTGCATGCCGCCGTTCGCCATCGGCGGCATGTTCGTGAGTCCGAGGCAGATAGCGCCACCCGCGCGCAGACGTTCGATCGTGAACGCATCGCGCTGCGCGACCAGATCGGCGAAGGCGGGGCTGCCGGCGGCGGCGGTCAGCCCGCGCACCAGGTAGCTGTCCTTCGCCGTGTACGGGATGCCGTCGAGCGGGCCGAGCGCCTCGCCGCGTGCCCGTCGAGCATCGGATGCGGCTGCCTCTGCACGGGCATCGGGGTTGCGGACCACGACCGCGTTCAGGGCCGTGTCGGTCTCGGGGCCGTCGTAGGCATCGATGCGGGCGAGATAGGCGTCGACCAGCTCGACGGCGGTAGCCTCGCCGGCCTCGAGCGCTCGCCGCAGTCGGGCGATGGAGGCCTCGACCACGTCGATCATGCGGGCACCCCCACCCTCGGCTGCTGCTGGGTGATGCAGTGGATGCCGCCGCCGCGGTCGAACAGCGGGCGCGCATCGACGGTGACGACCCGGCGCCCGGGGTAGACGTCGGCGAGGATCGCCCGTGCCGCGGCATCCGCCTGGTCATCGCCGAAACCGCACGCCACCACCCCGTCGTTCGTGACCAGGTGGTTGACGTAGCTCCAGTCGACGAACCCCTCGTGGTCGCGCAGGGTCGCAGGCGCCGGCAGGTCGACGATCTCGAACCGGCGACCGGCGGCATCCGTCTGCTGAGCGAGGTGCGCGCGCAGCTCGCGGGTCACCTCGTGGTCGGGATGCCCGGGGTTCTGCTGCTCGTGCAGCAGCAGTCGGCCGGGGGAGACGATCGTCGCGACGATGTCGACGTGCCCGTTCGTGCCGAAGTCGTCGTAGTCGCGGGTGAGGCCGCGAGGCAACCACACGGCCTTCGTGGCGCCGAGTGTGCGTGCCATCTCGGCCTCGACGCGTGCCTTGTCTGCGTACGGGTTGCGCCGGGGGTCGAGCTGCACGGTGTCGGTGAGCAGCACCGTGCCCTCGCCGTCGACGTGGATTCCACCGCCCTCGTTCACGAGGGTCGAGCTCACGAGCTCGGCGCCGACGGCCCCCGCGATGATGCGCGCGTGCTGCGCAGCCTTCTGCCACTGCGCCCATGCCGGCGCGCCCCAGCCGTTGAAGATCCAGTCGACCGCGCCGAGCACGCCCGGCCGCTCGGGGTCGATCACGAAGGTCGGGCCGGAGTCGCGCATCCAGAACTCGTCGACCGGCGCCTCGACGATGTCGATGCCCCCGCTGAGCATCCGTCGTGCTCGAGCGACTTCAGCAGGGTCGACGATCATCGTGACCGGCTCGAACTCGGCGACCGCGTGGGCGACGGCGGTCCATGTCGCGTAGCCCTCGTCACGCTCGGCAGAGGTCTCGCCCAGCGTGGGTCCCTCGGCGGGGAACGCCATCCAGGTGCGGTCGTGCGGTGCGGTCTCGGCGGGCATGTGCCAGGCCATGATTGTCTCCCTCGCTGCTGATCGCGACCTCGGGCATGAGGAGCCGTGACGCCTATTGAACACGTGATCAACGAGTGATACGGTATCCCGTGATGAAGACCACGTCAAGAGCCGACGCGCCTCGCCGTCTGCCGCCTGAGGAGCGCGAACGCTCGATCGTCGACGGTGCCGTGGCCTTGGCGGCGGAGAGCGGACTCGAGGCCCTCACCGTGCGTGCCGTCGCCGCCAGGGTGGGCGTCACACCGGCCCTCGTCGCGCACTACCGGCCGGTGATGGAGTCGTTCGTAGCCGAGGTGTTCACCACGATCGTCGCGGCCGAACGGGACGAGGTCATCGCCTCGTACGACCCGAGCGTCGACCTGCGCACCAACCTGCTGCGGCTCATCGAGACGCTGCTCGACGACTCGCGCGACGACGTCGCGATGGTGTGGGTGCAGTCGTGGGCACTCGGTGCCCGCAACGAGGCGCTCGGCACCAGGGTGCGCGCTGAGATGGACCTCTGGCACAGCGCCCTCGAAGACCTCATCGCCCGCGCGATCGTCGAAGACCCGGTGCTGAGAGAAGACCCGGTGCTGAGAGAAAACCCGGTGCTGAGAGATAACCCGGTGCTGAGAGAAAAGCCGGGGCAAGTCGACCCCGCCTCGTCTGCATGGATGCTGCTCGCCATGGTCGACGGCATGAGCGCCCACTCGCTCGTGCATTGGGCGCCCCGCGATCGAGCCGATCTCGCTCGCCGCACCCTCTCCGCGGTGCTCGATGTTCCGGCGGCCGATCTACCGGTACGCATCCGCGAACACCCCGCAGCACACCCCGCACAGCCCGCAGAAACCCTCAGGTAAGGACAGCTCATGGGAGCAGAACGCATGCACGCGGCCTCGGCCGAATCGACGGCGATCGTCGACGCGGTGCTCGACTACTCGCGCCGGCGGATGCTCGCGGCCGATGTGCCTCTCGACAAGCCCCAGTCGCCGGCCGAGCTCGATCGTCTGGTCGGCACGACGATCACCGATGCCGGGCTCGGCTCGCAGCGAGCGCTCAGCGTGTTCGAGCACATCCTCGCTCCGGCCTGTCTGACGACGAGCCACCCGTCGTATCTGTCGTTCATCCCGACCGCGCCCACGATCGCATCGATCGCCTTCGACCTCGTGGTCTCGGCATCCGGCCTCTACGGAGGCAGCTGGCTCGAAGGCGCGGGAGCCGTGCACGCCGAGAACGAGGTGCTGTCGTTCCTGGCCTCCGAGTTCGGCCTCCCCGACACCGCCGGTGGCGTGTTCGTGCAGGGCGGCACGATCGGCAACCTGTCGGCTCTCGTCGCCGCACGCGAGGCGGCGAAGGCGACGCTGCTCGAGGCGGGCAAGGAGCTCCCTCGTCGCTGGAAGATCGTGTGCAGCGTCGAGGCGCACTCCTCGAACAAGTCGGCTGCGAAGGTCATGGATGCCGACGTGCTGCTCGTGCCCGCGGGCGACGACGGCAAGCTGAGAGCGGATGCCGTGCGTGAGGCGCTCGCGGAACACGGGGACGAGATCTGCGCGGTGGTCGCCACCGGCGGCTCGACCAACTTCGGCATCGTCGACGACATCGCCGGCATCGCTGCGCTGAAGGACGAGTTCGACTTCTGGCTGCACATCGACGGCGCCTACGGGCTCACCGCGATGCTGGCTCCCGAGGCTCGTGGCGTCTTCGCGGGAGTGGAGCGCGCCGACTCGGTGATCGTCGATCCGCACAAGTGGCTGTTCGCTCCGTTCGACTGCTGCGCGCTGCTCTACCGCGACCCCGACGCGGGACGCCGAGCGCACACGCAGCACGCCGAGTACCTCGACACCCTCACCGACGCCGGCGACTTCAGCCCGTCGGACTACTCGATCCAGCTCACTCGCCGCCCTCGGGGGCTGCCACTGTGGTTCTCGCTCGCGACCTACGGCGTGACCGCCTATCGCGAGGCTGTGAGCGCGACGCTCGCTCTGACACAGAGGGTCGCCGCCGAGATCGCCGCCCGCCCCGAGCTCAGACTCGTGCGCGACCCGCAGCTCTCGGTCGTCGTGTTCGAACGCGAGGGCTGGGAGCGTGCGGACTACGACCGCTGGTCGGACGAGCTCCTCGACTCGCAGCGCGCGTTCGTGGTGCCCAGCTCGCACGCGGGGCGCCCGAACACCCGGTTCGCGATCCTCAACCCGCTCACGACGTTCGACGACCTCGTCGGCATCCTCGACACGATGAAGTAGTGCGGCGCCCGATCTGCACACGATGTCCCGATTCGCGGACCCATCTCGGGATATCTGTTGCGGAACGGGGCACCCTGTGCGGAACGGGGCAAGGCTTCCTCACCGCGTGGTGTGGGCGTCGAGGAAATCGATCGTCTGCTGCAGCGCCGTGCGCGCGTCGGGCATGTCGAGGTGGAACTGATACTCGTGCGGCAGTGCAGGCTCGTGTGACGCCGGCCAGAACAGGGTCGTCACGTCGACGCCGAGCGCTTCCAGCCGCTTCGCCATCGGGATCGACTGCAGCCAGGTGAGCCCGTCGCCGTTCCCGCCCGAGATGTAGGTCGTCGGGAAGTCCTCGGTCACCCAGTCGATCGTCGACATCGTGGAGCCGGTCGGGCCCTCTGCCCAGGTCTTGGTTCCGGCATACGCCCACATCGACGTCTTGAGGCCCCAGCCGACGACGCCGTCGAGGGCCGCGAGTGCCGCGAGGTCGTACACGCCGCAGTTCAGCACGGTCGCCACGACCTGCTCGGCCTTCAGCGCCGGGGTGATGTCCATGATCTCGGCGTATTCGGGGCTCGTGATCAGCGTCGCCATCTGACTGGCCAGCTGACCTCCGGCGGAGTCGCCGGCGAGCACGATCTGGTTCGGATCGACGTTCAGCTCTTCGGCGTGCTCGTCGATGTAGGCGAGCGCGTCGTTGAGCTGGTGCACCGCGAGCGGATACTCGCCTTCGGGTCCGATCGTGTAGTTCACCGCGATGGTGGTGTAACCCTCGGCCGCGAGGATGCGCATATACGGATCCACGTTCTCCTTCGACCCCGAGATCCAAGCACCGCCGTGGATCCAGACGACCGCAGGCAGCGGCGCGGTGGCGGATTCCGGCGTGAAGACGTCCATCGTGGTGTCCGCACCGCCGTCGGCGTACGCGACGTCGAGCTGCTCGGTGAGCTTCGTGTCGGGCACGTACTTGTCCATCTCGGCGGCGGTCTCATCGCCGCCCTTCGTGAACACCGAGCGGATGAGCATGGCGGAGGGCCAGGGCGTGAGTGCGCCGATGATCGCCACCACAGCGGCGACGAGGAGGACCAGTCCCACCGCCACCTTCGTGCGGTGCCACGGGCGTCGAGCCCTCTTCGGGCGGACGGATTCGTCTTCGTGCGCGCTCGTGGTCATGGAAACCCCTCTCCGCGCATCATCTTGGCAGTATTCCGGTCGATCTCGGCGCACCCGCACCCGCAGCGGCAGCGGCACCGGCAACGCCACCAGTGTCGGCGTATCGGCTTCCGCTCACCGGCGCGCGTGCTCAGTCGGCGGTCAGCCCGGCGATGATCCGCCCCATCGCATAGTCGAATGCCGCGTCGACGTCGCCTCCCAGACGAAACATGCCGGCGAGTTCCATCTGCAGGAACCCGGTCGCCCAGGCGGTGAAGAGCCGGGCGGCGTCGAGTGCATGTTCCGTCCCCACGAGGTCGGCGCACGAGCGCAGCACCGGAGCGGACGTCCGGTGGAGGGCGTCTTCGGGCGCGGACGCGGTGAACAGCAGGCGGAACGCCTCGGGGTGCTCGTGCGCGAAGGCGCGGTAGGCGGCGGCGAGGAGGGGGAGTTCGTCGCCCGCGGTGTCGAGGCGGTTCGTCAGCGCATCGGCGGAGGCCTCCGCCACCGCGGACATCAGCGCGTCACGATCTCGGATCCGCTTGTAGAGCGATGGTGCCCGCACACCCACGCGCTCGGCGACCGCCTGCATCGTGAGGCCGGCGGGTCCGGCGGATTCGAGGATGTCGCGGCCGGCGTCGACGATGGCCGCCAACGAGGTGCGTTCGGGGGTCGGCATCCGGGCTCCTTCATGGCTATTGACAATAGCTATGATAGCTACGTACTGTAGCCATCATAGACCACCGCGAAAGGGACGACCATGAAGCTCGCACCGCACCTGCATCGACTCGGCAATGACGTCGTCGCCTCATATCTGGTCGACCTGCCCGAGGGGATCACGCTCGTCGACGCGGGGCTGCCCGGTCACTGGAACGACCTGCAGCGAGAGCTGAACGAGATCGGCCGCCCGCTCTCCGACATCCGCGGTCTCGTCCTCACTCACGGTGATGGCGACCACATCGGCTTCGCCGAGCGACTGCGCAGTGAAGAGGGCGTGCCGGTCTTCGTGCACAGCGCCGATGCGCATCGAGTGCGCACGGGGGAGAAGCCGAAAACCCCGATGGGGCCCGCGCGTATCGGTCCTACCCTCGGCTTCTTCGCTTACAGCGTGCGCAAGAACGCACTGCGTACGCGGCATGTGTCCGAGCTCGTGACCGTCGCCGACGGCCAGGTGCTCGATCTTCCGGGAGCGCCGGTGGTCATCGGGTTGCCGGGTCACTCGCCCGGCAGCATCGCGGTGCATATTCCCGGTGCGGACGCGGTCTTCGTGGGCGATGCGCTGACCACGCGCCACGTGCTGACGGGGCGCGTGGGTCCGCAGCCCGCCCCGTTCACCGACGAGCCCGAAGAGGCCGCCGCGTCTCTCGACCGACTGGCCGCCGTGTCCGCGTCCTGGGTGCTTCCCGGGCACGGGGCACCATGGCGGGGGTCGCCCGCCGAGATCGCCGCGGCCGTGCGCGCTGCGGGCTAGCGCTCCGCCAGCACTGCCGCCGTGTCGCTGACCGTGATCTGCGGCGGATACAGACCCATGATCCGGATCGCGGCGGCGTGGTTCTCGGCCGTCGATCCGGCGCAGGCGTCGGCGGCGATCGTGACGTGCGCCCCGGCATCCGCTGCGGCCAGCGCCGTCGAGATGACGCAGCAGTCTGTCGAGACTCCCGCCAGCACCACGTGCGCGCCACGGCCGACGATCTCCTCGATCACAGAGCCCCACTTGCCGAACGTCGGCAGATCGAGGGTCGGATGCGGCGACAGGCCGACCGCATCGGGAACCAGGTCGAACAGCGGATCGCCGGACGGCTGATCTGCGAACGGCCACGCGGCGAAGTAGGCGCCCCACGACGTCGAGCGGTCGGCGGTCGGCATCCAGCGCGTCACGATCACACGGTCGCCGAACGACTCGGCGAGTTCGCGGATGCGGGGCATCACGTCGCCGAAGAACGGTGACGCCCAGGCCGAGTCGGGCGAGGCGAAGATCGCCTGCGGGTCGATCACGACCAGCCAGGAATCCCTGCTCACGCAGCTGCTTCCTGGGCGCGGATCCGTCCGGCGCGAGCGAACCAGGTGAAGACGAACGACAGCACGAGGGCGAAGAACACCCCGAGGTTCGCGTAGGCCCAGTCGCCGTCGACTCCGCCGACCAGGCCCAGCAGATAGCCCTGCCAGTTGTTCCACGGCGCGGCATCGGCGAAGCCGTTGAGCACGAAGCCCCAGCCGATGACGCTGGCGACGACCATGGTGCCGATCGAGATCCAGTCCCAGGCGCCGTATCGGCCGCGGCTGTCGAACAACGCCTCGTCGTCGTAATCCTTCTTGCGCCGGAGGATGTCGGCGATCAGGATGCCGGCCCAGGAGGCGAGCGGCACGCCGAGCGTGATGAGGAAGCTCTGGAACGGGCCGAGGAAATCGGTGGCGAAGAACACCACATAGATGGTGCCGAGGGTGAGGATCACGCCGTCGATCGCCGCGGCCGACGGGCGGGGGATGCGGATGCCGAGGCTCAGCAGAGTCAGCCCGGAGGAGTAGATGCCCAGCACGGCGCCCGAGACGAGCGCGAGCACGGCGGTGAGCAGGAACGGCACGAGCACCCAGAGCGGCAGGAGCGTGGCGAGGGCGCCCATCGGGTCGGCGGCGATCGCGGCGCTGAGGTCGTCGTCGGATCCCGCGAGCAGCAGCCCGAAGACGACGAGGATCACGGGCGCGACCGAGCCGCCGATCGTGTTCCAGGCGACGATCGCCCCATCGGATGCCGTGCGCTTCTGATACCGCGACCAGTCGGCTGCGATGTTGATCCAGCCGAGACCGAAGCCGGTCATCACCATCACGAGCGCGCCGATGACCTGGCCGAGTCCGCCGTCCGGGCGGGCCAGCACGGCGGCGAGGTCGATGCTGGGCGCGGCGAGGACGACGTAGAGGATCGTCACGGCGCCGGTGACCCAGGTGAGCACCGACTGCAGCTTCATGATCGTGTGATATCCGAGCACGGAGGCCACGACGATCAGAGCGGCGACGATGACGGTGGCGGTGATCTTCAGCGCGACGCTGTCGCCGTCACCGCCGAGCTGCGTGATGACGGTGGCCGTGGCGAGCACGGCCATGATCGCGAGGAAGGTCTCCCAGCCGATGGAGGTCAGCCACGAGACGATCCCGGGCACCTTCTGTCCCTGCACGCCGAAGGCGGCGCGCGAGAGCACCATGGTCGGCGCCGAACCGCGTTTGCCGGCGATCGCGATGAGTCCGCACAGCAGGAACGACACCACGATGCCGATGACCGACACGAGAGTCGCCTGCCAGAACGAGATCCCGAAGCCCAGCACGAACGATCCGTACGACATGCCGAACACCGACACGTTGGCCGCGAACCACGGCCAGAACAGGTCGCGAGGCTTGGCTGTGCGCTCGGATTCGGGGATGATCTCGATGCCCGCGCGCTCGATGAGAGCAGGCTTGATGTCCGTCATGCCATCATCCTGGCACTGCGCAGGCCCCGCGAGGGCGCTGCACGGCTCAGCCGGTGAAGAACGCTCCCGCGACGCGCGTGAGGTCGTGTAGATCCGAGACCCCGGCGAGCTCGCGAGCCGAGTGCATCGACAGGATCGGGATGCCGACGTCGACCGTGCGGATGCCGAGGCGGGTCGCCGTGATCGGGCCGATCGTCGACCCGCAGCGCACGTTGTTGTTCGACACGAACTCCTGCGTGATCACGTCGGCGGTGTCGCACCAGTCGCGCCAGGCGGCGGAGCCGATGGCATCCGTCGCGTACCGCTGGTTGGCATTGATCTTGAGGATCGGACCGGAGCCGAGCACCGGCTGCACCACCGGGTCGTGCTTGTGCACGTAGTTGGGGTGCACCGAGTGGCCCACGTCGCTCGACAGGCACCACGACGAGGAGAAGGCGCGGCGGCGCTCGGAGGCGTCGGCGCCGAGCGCGTCGTACACGCGTCCGAGGATGTCCTCGAGGAAGGGGCCAGCCGCGCCGGAGCGCGAGTTCGAGCCGAGCTCCTCATGGTCGAACGCCGCCAGGATCGCGATCGGTCCGGACGCCGCGGTGTCGATCGACTCGAGTGCGACCACGCCGGCATGCACCGAGGCGAGGTCGTCGAGACGACCTGACGCGAAGAACGCGCGATCCTTGCCGAACACCGCTCCGCGTGCCGTGTCGGCGATCACGACGTCGTAGCCCCGGATGTCGGATGCCGAGACTCCGGCGGACTCGGCGAGCTCGGCCAGGATGTCCTCCTGCGTCGGGTCGCCGAGACCCCACACGGGCTGCGTCTGGAACTGCTTGTCGAGTGCGAGGCTCGAGTTCGCCTCGCGGTCGAGGTGGATCGCGAGCTGGGGGAGGCGCAGCAGCGCGCCTGTGTCGGCGAGCACGACGCGTCCGTCGGCGAGGGCGAGTCGGCCTGCGAGACGCAGTTCGCGGTCGAGCCAGGAGGTCAGCAGCGGTCCGCCGTAGACCTCGACGGCGACCTGCAGCCAGCCCTTCGAACCGGTGGTCGGCTGCGGCTTGAGCTTGAAGCCGGGGGAGTCGGTGTGGGCGCCGAGAACATGCGCAGGTGTGGTCGTGGTGGCATCCGCCGGCACCGTCCATGCGATGGCGGCGCCGTCCCGGACGACGACGTAGCGACCGCCGGGGGTCACCTCCCAGGCCTGGTCCTCTTCGAGGCGCGCGAACCCGGCATCCTCGAGTCGCCTCGCCACCTCGGCGGCGGCGTGATAGCTCGAGGGCGAGGCGGCGACGAAGTCGGCGAGATCCTCGGCGTGGGCGAGAGCGTCCGGGGTGACGGGCATGGGAGACCTTCCTGCAGGGGCGGTCCTTCGATCGTAATCGCCGGGCGCACCGCGACGATTCCGTCCGCTGGAAGGACGAGGTCGTTCACCCGCCGGACACCTGCGTCTCTTATCGTCGCTCTCGATAGCGCCTAGGGTTCCGGGGTTCGTCCCGTCTGGTCCGAGCGGCGCCACGGTGCTCCTCCGCAGGGGTGCCGTCATCTGACAGGACAAAAGCCCGGAGGACCCTGTTCGTCGCGCCCGCGATGAACGGAAGGGTCTCTGTTGTCCGCTCTCGCCTTCGCTCTCGTCATCGCCGCAGCCATCACGCACGCCGCGTGGAACATCGTCGCCCATGGCGTGAGTCGGGCGGGGATGCCGTTCCTGTGGTGGGGCGCCGTCGGAGGCACCGTCGTCTGGATCGGCGTCATCCCCTTCACCGGCGGGCTCGGCACTGACGATGTGCTCGCGTTCCTGTGGGGCGTCGGAGTCTCCGGGGTGCTTCACGTCGTCTACATGGCCGTGCTGCAGCGCGGATACCGCGAGGGCAATCTCTCCACCGTCTACGCGACGGCGAGGGGCACCGGGCCGTTCCTCTCGGTGATCATCGCGGTGCTGGTTCTCGGAGAGCGGCCGTCGGCCCTGGCTCTCGTGGGCGTCGCGGCGATCATCATCGGAGTCGTCGCGATCGGTCTCGTCGACCGCGGAGGCGCCGATCGATCACGACGTCTCGACCCGGGGCTCGTGTTCGGTCTGCTCACCGGTGTCGCGATCGCCGTCTACACGATCTGGGATGCCAACGCGGTGCGCACCTGGAACCTCTCGCCCGTCGCCTTCATGGTCGGAACGATGCTGCTCGAGATCCCGTTCTACTCCCTCGGCGTGCGCGGCAGATGGGCGGCGGTCCGCATGCTCGGACGCACGCAATGGCGACGTATCGTGGCGTTCAGCATCCTGTCGCCGCTGTCGTACATCCTGGTGCTCACAGCCATCCAGATCGCTCCGGTCGCCCTGGTCGCACCACTGCGGGAAGTCAGCGTCGTGCTGGTGAGTCTCTTCGGAGTCTTCGCACTCAAGGAGAGCAGGCCGGGATGGCGCCTGGGTGCGGCAGCGGTCGTCGCGGGGGGAATCGTGCTGCTCGCTCTGTAGCTGTGCGGTCTGTGGCTGCGGAGGGGGCATGGATGCTGCGCGGTGCTCGTGGTGCGGATGCTGTGCGCGGTGGGTGCCGGTCTGCGAGTGCTGCTCCTGATGGTTGTATGGATGCTGTGTCAGCGGGATGGAGTCTTCGAGCGAGCAGCCCTTCGGATGCCGTCTGGATGGCGGAGCTGAGAGCGGTCGTGATGCGACCTGATCTCGAGCGACTCGGGCGATATGACCCGGTGCGCGTGCGGCAGCGCTTCCTCGACGCGTTCGTTCCCGAGAACACGTGCGTGATCGTCGTCGACGGCGAAGACGTCGGCCTCGTGGCGGTAAGGCGTGAACCGGATGCCCGCTGGATCGAGCATTTCTATCTCGCGCCGCGATCGCAGGGCCGCGGGATCGGGGCAGCCGTGCTGGCCCATCTGCTCGCAGACACCGATGGAGAGCGGCCTTTCCGGCTCAACGTGCTGCAGGCCAGCGCGGCACGTCGGCTTTACGAGCGCCACGGCTTCGTTCTCGAGAGTGAGGACGCTGTCGATGTGTTCATGAAGGCAGAGCCCTCCCTCGGGTGATGCCTCCCGCGGGCGATGCTCCCGCGTTCTCGTCGTCTCGTTCTCTCGTTGTCCTTCTCCGTGCCCCGTCCTCTTGCTCTCTCGTCGTTTTCGCGACCGTGGTTCATCCGCAGTGATGCGCTGTATCGGGAGATTGGAATACGGCTTTGAACTGGGGTAAATGCGGGTGATTTCGGGCGTCGAATGTCGGTGGTGGCGGGTTGACTGGGGGTATGAACAGCACCGCAGAGCTTCTGGATCGGGTCATCGCCGACCTCGATTCGGTGCTGTCCGATGACGCGCTGGCGGGGTTGTGTGACACGGAACGTGTCACTGTTCTGGTGGCCGCGGGGGCGGCGTTTCGGCGGGTGGAGGCAGTGGTCGTCGAGACCGTCGCGACGGGCGAGATGGGTGGCTTCTCCCATGCCGCAGGCTGTCGCGGTGAGAACGAGCTGCTGCAGCGGACGGTGCTCGTCGATGCGCGAGGTGCAGCGCGGGTGGGGAAGGTCATCGACCGTGTCCGGCGCGATGTGAGTCTCGTGTCGGGGGAGCGGCTTCCTGCCCGGTGGCCGGAGTTGCGGACGGCTTTGCTGGACGGGGTTGTCGGGGTGGATGGGTTTCTTGCCGCGACCGGTCCGATCGAGCGGGTGTGGGAGCGCCTCACGGTCGATCAGCGGTTGGCAGCGGATGTCGCGTTGGCCGGGTGCGCACGCGGGCACGGCCTCGAGATCGATCTCGACCCGGACACGGACCCGGCCCTTGACCCGGACGTGCCTGGTCCGTCGCCGACGACGGAGGATCTGCGAGCTCTCGCTGAGGATCTCGCGTCGATGTTCGACCCCGACGGGGAAGAACCCAAAGACGACGACGCGAAACGGCGTCGGGGCATCACTATCGGCCGGCTCAAGGACGGTGTGCATGCGATCCGCGGGTATCTGACCCCGGATGTCGCGGCGCAGTTCCAGCTCATCATGGACGCGCTCCTCAACCCCAAAGGCGACGGTCCACCCGTGCCCGGGAGGTTCTTCACCCCCAGCGGTGGCACGGACTCTGGTGCTGACGCGGGCGCGCACGGCTTCGCTGAGGCTTTCGGCGCGGATGCCGAGTCGGATGATGGCGCGGACGCGGGCGCGGACGCTGACACGGATGCTCGTACAGGCGGGGATGCGGGAGAGGATCCGTTCAACTCGGATGAGCGGAGCGTGCTCGATGACCGCACCGCGGCGCAGAAGGTCATGATGCTCTCGCGGCGGCGCTGGCGAGCGCGGCCCGACATAAGGACATGCCCACGTTGGGTGGCGCCTCACCGGTCCTCGTCGTCACCGTCGACGTGAAGGATCTCGCGCACGGGACAGTCTTCCGCGTCGGCGTCGGCGCAGGTGGCGCCGCCGGCAACGGCGGGTGGGCGACGATCGCCGGTTCCGGTGCACACGTCCCCGTCTCGGTCGCGGCGCAGGCCGCGTGCAGTGGGGTGATCCAACGGGTTCTGTTCGACGAGGGCAGGATCATCGGGATCACGACCACCGACAGGGTGTTCACCGTGCACCAGCGACGGGCGATCATCGCCCGCGACAAGGAATGCCTGATCCCCGGATGCCATGTGCCGGCGTCCTGGTGTGAGATCCACCACGTCACCGAACACGCACAGGGCGGGCCGACCCACACGGACAACGGTGTGCCGTTGTGCTGGTGGCATCACCGATCCCTCGGCATGTCCGGGTGGGAGATCCGCATGAACGAGGGCCTCCCGCAGGTGCGCGGACCGGAGTGGTGGGACCCCGCCCAACACTGGCGCACCCCAAAACTCAGCCTCCCCGCCGACCTGCGCCCTACATCCTTCGCCCGAACGGGTTGAAGCGCTGTCTGGTCGTCGGCCGTCGCGTGCCCTCGCGTCCGGTCGGACTTCAGTGACGCCCGATCTCAGCGCAGCCCGACCAGCGAAGCTCGACCAGTGACGCCGATCTCAGCGAAACCTGATCTCAGCGGAAGTCGACGAGGCCGGCGTGCGCTGCCGTCACCAGGATCTGCACGCGATCGCGCACGTGCCACTTCGACATGATGCGGCCGAGGTGCGCTTTCACGGTTCCCTCCGACACGATCAGCGTGCGAGCGATTTCAGCATTCGACATCCCCTGGGCGAGACGCTGCAGCACCTCCTGCTCGCGATCGGTGAGCGCCTCGAGCGAATCGTCCCCGCCCACCGGCTCCGTGTCGCGCACGTGCTTGATCAGCAGCGAGGCGATGCGCGGTGACAGTGAGCTGGCTCCGCTGTACACCTCTCGCACGCCCTCGAGAATGCTCGCCGCGCTGGAGTCCTTCAGCAGATATCCCGAAGCGCCGGCACTCAGCATCGGAAGCACGGTGTCGCTGCCGTCGAGTGTCGTGACCGCCAAGATCTTGACCTCGGGCCACCGTTCGCTGATGACGGCGGTCGCTTCGATGCCATTCATCTCGGGCATCTGCACGTCCATCATCACGACATCAGGATGCTCGCGTTCGACTGCTTCGATGCCCTCCAACCCCGTCTCTGCCTCGGCGACGACGTTGATTTCGGGGTCGCGCGAGACGAAGTGCGACAGTGCTGAGCGCACCAGTGGGTCGTCATCGACGATGAGAACGCGGATTTCCGGCATGTGGGAAGCCTAACGGGGGTGGATGTACGGTGTGCGGGCCTAGACCTTTGGCTAGAGAGGTCTAGCCCTGAGACAGATGTGCGAGCTGCAGATCACCGAGAAGATGTAGTCATCACTAAACAAAAGACCAACTCAGGAGGTGAATTGATATGACTTTTTGGCAGGGTGTCAGCAAGTTCTTTGGCTTTACTCGCTAATCTACCTGGCGAATAGGAGATACTGAAGCATGGCTTTAGGTCTGAGAAGCGATCTCGAATCCCACGTGACGCGTCTCGGCAAAGGCGAACGACTGGTCGCGATCGAGCGGATCTTCGTTCTCGTGATCATCGGAACGATCCTGGTGGTCGACGTCGTCGGTCTCTTCTTCCCCTCAGATGTGAGTCTGTTCGCCGCCGTGATCGGTATCGCATCCACGGCCGTGATCGCCCTCTATCTCTGGTCGCCGCTCTACGCGACATGCGCCCTCGCGCTCGTGTTCGCACTTTCATTCCTCGCAGGTACCGAGGCTTACGTCCTGACCGCCGCCGCTTTCGCGGCCGGTCTGATCGTGCGGTTGGGGTGGAATGCCCTGATCCTCTCGTATGCCGGTGGGTTCCTCCTCGCGACTGCTCTCGTCGCATGGCTGGACACGCAGGCACCGATCAACATCGCCATCTATCTCGTCACAGCCGCGGTCTCCGGGGCGGTCGGCTTCGCACTGCGCTTGGCCTTCGCCCGAGGGAGCAGGCTCGAGAAGCAGCTGGCCGAGAAGGCCGAGCAGGAACGCCAGGCCGTACTCGCTGAGCGACGTTGGATCGCCGGCGAGTTGCACGACAGCATCGCGCACCACCTCACCGTGGTGGCGCTGCACGTGCAGATGCTCGACGACGATCGCACCAGCAGTGAATCGCAGGAGGCGATCCGCATCGCCGCACGCAAGGCGATGACCGACCTCCGCTTCGTGATCGATCTCGCAGACGACGGGCCCCGATCCGCGGGCATGCCCTCGGGCGATCTGGCGGCCTCCGTCGACGAAGCCCAGCAGGAGTTCGAATCCGCAGGCCATGCCGTGATCGTCGACGGCGACCCCGCCGACGAGCGCATCCCCCGCGCAGCCGAGATCATCCTGGCGCGCATCCTGCGCGAGTCTGCCACCAACGTCCTCAAATACGCGGGCAAGGGCGAGGTCGCGATCCGATTCGACATCGACGACGACGCCGCGAAGCTGACGGTGAGCAGCCCCCTGTCGACGACGCCGCGTCGCGAGCTCTCGTCGAGCCGCACCGGAGTCGGGCGCATGGCGGAGCGCGTCCTCGGTGCCAGTGGCGAGTTCAGCGCCGGGGAAGTGGACGGACGCTGGGTCGTGTCCGCGCTTCTGCCGATCGTCTGATCGAACCAATATTCCAGCATCTCGGCGACGAGATCCGGCCCAAATCGTCAACCGGCATTCCGGTACTTTAGAAGCAAAACCGCGGAATTCCGCGGGTTTTGGCCCAAGGAGTAGACGAAAGTCCAGGGTATGTCTCGACTATAGACCGTGTTCCATGGTGTAGCCGGGAGCATACATTGGGCATACCCCAGAAATAGCGCATCCCCAGCGCTGTGATCGCGAGCGCGGTCTTTGGAATCTGATCCCCAACGCGCTCGCGATCGGCTTCTTCTCAAGGATCGACCGGCGTCGACCGGCAGGCTCCTAGCCGCCCACTGCACGCATGTAGTGTCCGTCCGTCGATATCCCGGACGCCGCGACCGTGAATCGCACAACCTCGCTGAGGTAGCGGTCCTCGGATGCCTCGAAGATCCGCCCGCTCGCATCGCGGGAGATGCGGCTGAGTCGAAGGATCGGCGTTCCCATCGGCACGCGCAGCAGAGCAGCATCCTGTTCATCTGCCGCGACCGCGTCGATCTGGTGTTCGAGCCCGACGATGGGGTGTCCGACCGAACCCAGGTACTCGGTGATCGAGATCGCATCGGTGTCGACGTCGAGCAGTCGTCGTCCGACAGCCTCGGTATAGAAGAGGCGCTCGAGCATCGTCGGCCGGCCGTCGAGCAGCCGGAGTCGCACGACGCTGACGATCGTGTCATCGGGGGAGACTCCGAGGAGCTCGGCGCGATCGCCGGCCCTTCGGAGGCTCAGCTCCTGCGTCTGCGCACCGGGAGTCACACCGAGATCTCGGGCCCAGCGCGTGAAAGGCACCGACACATCGACGGCCTGGCTCGCCTTGCGGGAGACGACCCGTGCGGGACGGCCCCGGCCCGTCTCGATCAGGCCCTCGCTGCGCAGAGCGGCCAGGGCATTTCGGATCGGGCCGCGAGACGTGTGCCAGCGCTCGGCGAGCTCAGACTCGGTGGGCACATCATCGCCGGGGCGCAGGGTGCCTGTCGCGATCTGCGCGCGCAGGTCGTCCGCGATCTGGGTGTATACAGCTTCAGCCACATAGGCATACTACTTGGCGGCACGCGGAAAGGGGTCGGCGTTCTGTCGACGTTGATCCGGGGAAAATCGGGGTGAACGAACCTTGAACTCTTCCGAGTTAGGTATATATCTCGACCGCAGCCCTGTCACAGTTGCTCATGGATCACCCCTCCCACTCTGAAAGGTCCTCATGAAGCTCCGCGCTCTCCCCGTACTCGCCGGTGCCGCGATCCTCGCGCTCGGCCTCGCCGCCTGCTCCGGCTCCGCAGAGGCCACCGGCGCGTCCGGTGCCGACGCATCGTCGGCCGCCGGCGGCTTCGCGGTCGACGAGAACACGCTCGTCTTCGGCGTCGTGCCCGACTCGGTCGACACCGAGACGAACTACCAGCCGCTCATGGACTACATCGCCGAGATCACCGGCAAGTCGGTCGAGTATCACGAGTCCACCGACTACGCCGCCCTCATCGAGGCCGCGGTCGCGGGCAAGGTCGACGTCGCCTCGTTCTCGGGCTTCACCTACGTCACCGCGACCAACAACGGCGCCAAGCTCACCCCGATCTCATCGATCGTCACGGAAGAGGGCCAGGAGCCTGGCTACTTCTCGCAGGCGATCGTGCCGGTCGACAGCGACATCTCGAGCATCGAGGACTTCAAGGGCAAGAAGGTCTGCTTCGTCGACCCGTCCTCCACATCCGGATACCTGTTCCCCTCGTACAACCTGATCGAGGCGGGCATCGACCCCAAGACCGACATCACCCCCGTCTTCGCGGGCAAGCATGACGTGAGCGTGCAGAAGACCGGTGAAGGCGTCGAGTGCGAGGTCGGCTTCGCCGAGGACTCCGAGGTGGAGAAGTCGGATGCCGTGAAGGTCATCGACGAGACCATGGTGCCCGGTGCCCCGCTCGTCTACTCGTCGACCCTGCCCGACGACGTCGCCCAGAAGCTCATCGACGGCCTCTCGGAGATCACGATCGACGACATCATCGCCGCCGGCATCGACAGCGCCGACACCGACTCGTTCCGCAGCGTCTTCTTCGCCACGAAGCCGGTCGACGACGCGTACTACGACCTGATCCGCGACATCTGCAAGGAGACCGAAGCGGAGCAGTGCCAGGGCTGACACCCCGTCTCTGACCCCGGTCAGCCGAGCGCCCTTCGTCTCGTCGCCTCGCTCCAGGCGAGAACCGAGACGAGGGGCGCTCACCCGCAGACAGCGCACCGGACAAACACCGAGCACGACACATCCCCGAGCACGACCAGCCCCGAGCACGACCAGCCCCGAGCACGACGCGAAGACACTGGAGAACTGACATGAACACGGCATCCGATGCCCTCATCCGCCTGAACGGTGTGACGAAGACCTTCGGCTCGACGACGGCGCTGAAGAACGCGTCGCTGCAGGTGTCTCGCGGCGAGATCGTCGTGCTGCTGGGGCTCTCGGGCTCGGGCAAGTCGACGCTTCTGCGCCACCTCGACGGACTCGAAGTGCCGACGTCCGGCGACATCGAAGTGCTCGGATCCCCGGTGCCGACCCTCAAGGGCAAGGCGCTGCGCAGGCTCCGCAGTCGCGTGGGGTTCATCTTCCAGCAGTTCGAGCTCGTGCCCTCGCTCACGGTGCTCGAGAACGTGCTCACCGGATCGCTGTCGGAGGTCCGCGGACCCAGACTCGGCCTCTGGGGGTATTCGAAGGCCGCGAAGCTGCGCGCCCTCGAGCACCTCGACCGGGTCGGACTCCTCGACCACGCCTACCAGCGCAGCGACACCCTCTCCGGCGGCCAGCAGCAGCGCGTCGCCATCGCCCGCGCTCTGATGCAGAAGCCCGACATCCTGCTCGCCGATGAGCCAGTCGCCTCGCTCGATCCCGAGTCGAGCGACCAGGTCATGGCGCTGATCCGTGAGATCGCCGCCGACGAGGGACTCACCGTCGTCTGCAGCCTGCACCAGGTCGACCTCGCGATCTCATGGGCCGACCGCATCGTCGGTCTGCGCCACGGCGAGATCGTGCTCGACACCCCGACCGGCGACCTCACCAAGGCCGAGGTCATGGAGATCTACGGGCGCGTCGCCACGACCACTGCAGAGATCCGCGCCGTCCGTGATGAGCTCGTCGAGATCACGGTCGATGTCGCCGACATCGAGAAGGCCCGGGTCTCATGACCGTGCTCTCGGACGCGCCCGCTGCACCCGGACGCTCCACCGTCTCCGATCGCGCACCCCGGCGCCCGATCTCGGCCGAGCGCATCGCTGCCGGGCTCACCCTGGTCTCGCTCCTGGTGCTCGGAGCCCTCGCGGTCGACGAGGTCGGCATCTCGATCCCGGCGATGGTGCAGAGCTGGGGAAACGCCGAGAACTTCATGGCCCGCGTCGGCGGACTCTCGTTCCCCGAGCCCGCCGACCTCGCCTGGTTGATCGCCCTCACCGTGGGGCTCGTGCTCGTCGGCACGCTCCTCGCCGCCGTGCTCTCGGTGCCGATCGCCTACCTCGCCGCCTCCAACACGACTCCGGGCAACGGGTGGCGGGCCGCGGCCCGATTCTTGGGTGTCCTGACGCGCGCGCTGCCCGATGTCGTGCTCGCCATGGCGTTCGTGCTGATGTTCTCGCTCGGCACCCTGCCCGGAATTCTCGCGATCGGCATCCATTCGATCGGCATGATCTCGAAGATGTTCGCCGACGCGATCGAGCAGATCGACGAAGGCCCCAGGCTCGCGATCCGCGCCGCCGGCGGATCGAAGATGCAGGAGTTCGCCTCCGGCATCCTTCCCCAGGTGCTGCCGAGCTGGGTCGCGACGGTGCTGCACCGCAACGACATCAACCTGCGGGGCAGCGTCGTGCTCGGCTACGTCGGCGTGGCGGGCCTCGGACTCGAGATGTCGTATGCCTTCAAGTCGTTGAACTACGGCAAGGGTCTCGGCATCGCGCTGGTCATCTTCATCCTGTGCGTCGTGATGGAGATCGTGTCGAGTCTGGTGCGCGGGGCGATGCTCGGCCAGCAGAGGCAGACCCGCTCGTGGATCGACCGCATCATCCACCCGCGGCTGCGTGACGCGACGACAACGGCGGTCGCGGGTCCGCCCGCGTGGGCGGCCAGCCCTCAGACCGCGGTGCGTCGCCCGTGGACGGCAGAACGTGTGCGCAACACGAGCGGCATCATCGTCGCCGTGCTCGTGGTGATCGGCAGCGTCGTGGTCAGTCAGATCAACTGGCTCGACTTCTTCACCTTCTGGGCCAAGCTCCCCGAGGTCGCGGCCAGGTTCTGGCCGCCGTCGTTCGGCAGCTACGAGGCCTCCGCGATGATCGCCGCCATGCGCGACACGGTCGCGATCGCACTCGCCGCGACCGTGCTCACCCTGCTGCCGTCGCTCATCCTCGGCTCACTCGCGGCGAGCAACGTCGCACCCGGGGCGGGCGCGCGCGGCGTAGCCCGGTTCCTGCTCGTCGGCATCCGCGGCATCCCCGAGCTGATCCTCGCGATCGTGCTCGTCGTGATCACCGGCCTCGGCGCGCAGGCCGGAGTCATCGCGCTCGCCATCGGCGGCATCGGGCTGCTCGGCAAGCTGATCGCCGACTCTCTCGAGGAGGTCGACCGCGGCCCCGAGCGTGCGCTCCGCGCGGTCGGCGCCACGCGTCTGCAGACCTACGCGTCAGCGACCGTGCCGCAGGGGATGCAGGCGCTCATCGGGCACAGCTTCTACATGCTCGACACGAACATCCGCGCGGCGACCATCCTCGGCATCGTCGGCGGTGGCGGGGTCGGCTACTACCTGCTCAATGCCAGCCAGGGCTCGCGCTACGAGACCGTCACTGCGATCGTGCTGATGATCCTCGTCACGGTGCTCGTCGTCGAAGGACTCGCGATGTGGATGCGGAAGGTGTTCCGATGAGCGGCACGCAGTGCGGCGGAGACCGTGAACACGCAGATGTCGTCGTCGTGGGCTCCGGCATCATCGGCCTCGGTGCCGCCTACGCGGCAGTCAGACGCGGTCTGACGGTGATCGTGATCGACAGAGCGGATGCGCCGGTCGGGGCGACCATCCGCAACTTCGGCCATCTCTGCATCGGTGCGCAGACCGGCGAGGCGCGCCGGTACGCCGATGTCTCCCGGGACCTCTGGCTGCGTCTCGCGCACGATGCGGGCTTCTGGATCCGCGAGTCAGGCACGCTGGTCGCCGCGCGCCACGCAGATGAGATCGCCGTGCTCGAGCAGGCAGCGGCAGACGGCGGCATCCGGATGCTGGAGACTGACGAGCTGCTGCGGCTCGCGCCTCTCCGTGCGGAGGCGCTCGTCGGCGGAGCGCACATCGAGACCGACCTGCAGACCGATCCACGCACCGCCGCGGCGGCGATCGTCCGGCACCTCGCCGTGCACGGGGTCGACTTCCGCTTCCGCACAGCGGTGACCTCGGTCGCCGGACGACGCGTCGAGACGACGAGGGGTGCCATCACGGCCGGCGCCGTGGTCGTCGCGGCCAATCATGACATCGACCAGCTGCTTCCGGAGGTGGCCGAGCGCGCCGGTGTCGAGCGGTGCGCGCTCGACATGATGCGAGCGGCGGTCACGGTGCAGCATCCGCTCGCGGCTCCGCTGCTCACCGGCTGGTCGCTCGTGCGCTACGGACGCTTCGCCGGCGGTGCGGCCGCCGCCGCTCTCCGCGAACGCCTGCACGCCGAGCGCCCCGACCTCGCGGCACTCGATCTCAACCAGATGTACACGCAGCTGCCCGACGGCACGCTGATCATCGGCGACTCGCACGCCACCTCGACGGCGCCCGCGCCGTTCCAGCCGGAGGCGGCCTTCGCCGCATTCCTCGCCGAGGCGGAGGCGCTGTTCGACATGCCGGCGCCGCGAGTGCTGGAGCGCTGGCAGGGCGTCTACGCCAAGGCGCGGCACGACTTCCTCATCGACCGAGTCGAGGAGGGGGTGCTGGTGCTCGCCGCGACCACCGGCATCGGAATGACCACGGGTCTGGGGCTCGCAGAAGAGAATCTCACCGCCGCCTTCGGGTGGGCACCCGCAATGGAAGGAACCTCATGACCACTCAACTCCCCACAGGTCCGGCGAGTCCCGCACTCGAGCTCGTCGTGCTCGACATGGCCGGCACCACGGTGCTCGATGACGGGGTCGTCGAGACGGCATTCCAGCGCGCCGCGGAGCGCACCGGAGTCGCAGATCGGATGCCGTGGGACGACGCGCTCGCCCACGTGCGCGCGACCATGGGGCAGTCCAAGATCGACGTCTTCACTCATCTCGCCGGTGGCGACCGGGCTGCGGCCGAGCGGGCGACGGCGGCGTTCGAGGGCGCCTACGCCGAGATCGTGGCCGAGCAGGGGGTCACGGAGATCCCCGGGGCCGCGGATGCGATCCAGGGCCTGAAGGATGCCGGTCTGACGGTCGTGCTCACGACCGGGTTCGCGCCGGTCACCCGCGAGGCGCTGATCGACGGCCTCGGGTGGCACGGCCTCGTCGACCTGGCGCTCTCGCCGGTCGACGCGGGGCGGGGCCGCCCGGCACCCGACCTCGTGCTCACGGCGCTGATCCGCACGCACGCATCGTCGGTCGCGGCGGTCGCCGTCGCGGGAGACACCGTCAGCGACGTCGAGTCGGGTCGCCGCGCCGGCGCCGGCTTCGTGGCCGGTGTGCTCACGGGCGCACACGACTCGAGCGCCCTCGAGCTCGCCGGCGCCGACGTCGTGCTCTCGGACGTCACACGTCTTCGCGGTGCGTTCGCCGAGCGCGGGCTGCTCCCGCTCGTCCGCAGCGCCTGAGGGGCTGACATGGGAACTCTGCTGATCCGACCTCCCGGCCATCGCCGCGACGTCGCCCTGCGTCCCGCTGCCACAGCCATGGTCTGGATCGGCGAGGGCCACCCGCACGAGACGATCGCGGTGCCGGGTGTCGCTCTCGGCGACAACGACGTGCTGGTCGCGGTCGAGATGTCGACCGTCTGCGGGTCCGACGTGCACACCGTGCAGGGGCGACGATCGGCTCCGGTGCCCCTGGTGCTCGGCCACGAGAGCGTCGGACGCGTGATCGCCATGGGCGACGCCGGAGCGGTCGCGGTCGACGGCACCCCGGTGCGCATCGGCGACCGGGTGGTCTGGTCGGTCACCATCTCATGCGGCACCTGCGACCGGTGCACTCGGGGCGTGCCGCAGAAGTGCCGCACGCTGGGCAAGTACGGCCACGACCGGATAGGCGTGCACGGCGATCTCTCCGGCGCCTTCGGCACGCACGTCCAGGTGCGATCCGGCACCGCGATCGTGCGGGTGCCCGAGTCGCTGCAGGCGTCCGTGCTCGCGCCGGCATCGTGCGCGACCGCGACCGCCTGGGCCGCTGTCGCCAGAGCAGCACGCGACCACGACCTCGAGGGCGCGGCCGTGCGCATCCACGGAGCGGGACTCGTCGGGCTCTCGGCAGCCGCGATCGCCGCGGAGCAGGGGGCGACGGTCGAGGTGCTCGACCCCGTACCGGGACGAGTCGCGCTGGCCGCGCGTTTCGGCGCCGGTCGGCTCGATCGCGATCCGGACATCGTGATCGAGGCGTCGGGTCATGCCGTGTCCGAAGCGATCGCCGGCGTCGGCATCGGCGGGACGGTCGTGCTCGTCGGAAGCGTCTTCCCCGCCGACCCGGTGCCGCTCGATGCCGAGAGCATCGTGCGTCGGCTGGTGACCGTGACCGGAGTGCACAACTACACCGGGGCCGAACTGGACGAAGCAGTCGGATTCCTCGCCGGACGAGGACGCGCCTACCCGTTCGCGGAGGCGGTGGGAGAGGTGCGGCAGCTCTCGGCCATCGATGAGGCGATCGCCGCGGCATCCGCTCCGGGTGCGCCCCTGCGCATCGGACTCGTGCCGGGGCGCTGAACTCGGAGGGACCCAGCGGAGCCGGGATCCAGCGGGGAGAGGTCTTGGCTGAGAGAGGTGGAAGGCTGGGAGCGGAGTGCTCTCAGCCCGCTGGCTCGTCCGGCGCGGTCGACGCGGATCCCGAGCGCCTGGGGCCGACAGGCCGGATCCCCTCGGCGTGGAAGGCGAGCAGTCGCAGCGCGGTGTCGACCGTCTCGTCGAGGACCTCCTGCGGATCGCCGGTGAGCGCCAGCATCCGATGACCGACTCCGTCGCCGGTGGCCCATCCGACGAAGACGGTGCCCGGGTCATGTCCGCCCTCGGGCTCAGGGCCTCCGACGCCCGTGGTCGAGATGCAGACGTCGGCGTCGAAGAGCTGACGGGCGCTCTCCGCGAGATGCTCGGCGCACTCGGCTGAGCACGGATCGGTTCCCGGCGTAAGACCGAGCAGGGTCTCCTTGACGTCGGTGAGGTACGCCACGATGCAGCCGGCGAACCAGTCGCCCGCGCTCTCGCCTGCGCCAATCGTGCTCGCCAGACGGCCCGACGTCAGGGACTCGACGACGCAGATTCGCAACCCGCGCTCAGTCGCGACCTCGCTCAACCGATCCAACGACAGCTGCTCTGCTGTCACTTCTCCTCAGCGGAGTCGGCGTGGGTCGGAGCATCCGATTCGATGCTCGCCTCGTCGGAGTAGTCGGGGCGCTCCGGCTGCAGCGGCTGATCGGAGTACTCGCCACCGAGACGCCCGCCATAGGGGCGACCGTGGTCGGCGAACTCGTCGCGGGCGTAGACCAGCTCCCACTCTCCGACGGTGAATCGCGCACCCGTCCGCAGCGTCTGCGACCTGTCGCCGGGGTGGGTCGCGGTGGCCTCGGGGTTGCTGTTCATCTCGCCCGCGCCGTGCAGCTCCAGCACGTACTCGTCGCGGTCGTCGTGCGTGATCGTCGCATGCACGGGGTCGGCGCCGTCGAGCCGCAGCTCGTTGTCGGCGGCCGAGCCGATGCGAACCACGTCGACCTCGAGGGCGAACTCCGCTCGCTCGCCGTCGCGGGTGACCCGCAGGCGGGGGTTGCCCTCGCCGAACTCGGCGTGAGTGGTCGTGGGGGTGTAGCCCTCGTCGGAACGGTCGTCGATGTGTCGTGCGTTCATGGTGGGTCTCCTCGCAGTCCCTGACAGGATATGCGGCGAAGGAATCCGAGCGCAGGGGGTTGACTTCGGTCAGGTGCGCACCCGTCAGGGCGGCGGGTCCATCGCGGACCGCAGGGCACCGCACATCGGCGGTTTCGCGCCGCTTCGGTCGACGTGGCGACGGCTCGGAGTCCCATAAACTTCAAGGCGAAGACCCGTACACCTGAGGAGACGCCGCATGGGCAAGTTCATCTACGAGGGCAGCGTGAAGACCGAGATCGAGGATCGCGCCCTCACCCACCTGCAGCTCGTGATGACCGCCAAGCTGCGCCGCGCCGAGCCGTTCCCGTTCAGCTGGCGCGAGGACACGAGCGTCGGCGGCGGCCGCACGACGGTGTGGGTGCAGCCGGGCAGCTCCCTCGTCTTCAAGTACTTCGGCAGTCGACAGCCGTCGATCAACCGCGCCTGGGTCGAAGCCCTCGCATTCACGGCCAACGCTCCGAGCGGTCTGTATCTGGTGCCCGAGCCGCAGGAGGCTTCCGGTCCCGTCGGCGACGACGGGCCGGCCGCGCCCACGTCCTGAGTCGGGTCCAGACCCTCGCTTCGCGCTCGGCGCCCCGCTCCTCGACCGGGGTGCCGATTGTCAACCCCCTGCCGAGGGCGTCGAGAGGCCGCGAGTCTCGATTGACGCCCGACCTGCGCCACGAACGGTGGTCGCGAGTCGCGAGGAAGAGGAGACACCATGGCAGACAGCACGCCCGACCCCCGCAGCCAGCACCGCCAGGAGGAGTTCCCCGGTCAGCAGCAGGACCAGCCGGGGCTGACCGACCAGATGCGTCCGGTTCCCGATCACGGCGAGAAGTCGTATGTCGGGCACGCGCGTCTCGAGGGTCGTCGAGCCCTGATCACCGGCGGCGACTCCGGAATCGGCCGGGCCGTCGCGATCGCCTTCGCCCGTGAGGGAGCCGACGTGGCGATCGTGCACATGCCGGAGGAGCAGTCGGATGCCGACGAGACGATCGAGCTCATCCGTGCAGAGGGGAGGCAGGGGCTCAGTCTCGCCGGAGATCTGCGAGATGAGGCCTTCGCGACCGAGGTCGTCTCCGAGACGAGGAGCGCGCTCGGCGGCCTGGACATCCTGGTGCTGAACGCCGCCTACCAGCATGACATCGACGGCTTCGAGACCCTCGAGACAGACCGTCTTCGCCGCGTGTTCGAGACCAATCTCTACGGACTGCTCTACTCGGCCAGGGCCGCCTACCCGCATCTCGAGCCGGGGTCGAGCATCATCGTGACCTCGTCGGTGCAGGCCTTCGAGCCGTCGCCGAACCTCATCGACTACGCGATGACCAAGGCGGCGCAGGTCGCATTCGTCAAGGCGCTCGCCGAAGAGGCGGGAGAGCGAGGCATCCGCGTGAACGCGGTCGCCCCCGGACCCATCTGGACGCCACTCATCCCGGCCACCGGATGGAGCGACGAGCGGGTGAAGACCTTCGGCTCCGACACGCCTCTCGGCAGGGCAGGACAGCCGGCCGAACTCGCCGGCGCATACGTGTACCTCGCCTCCGCCGAGTCGTCGTACACCTCGGGCGCCGTGCTCGCGGTCACCGGAGGCAAGCACCTCTGACCGCCCGAGTTCGTCGGCGCCTCCCTGCGCCGTAGGCTTGCGGGGTGAAGCAGTCCGCGTCGTCCCGTCCGCTCGTGGGAGTCGCACTCGTCGTCTGCTCCTGCCTGTCGCTGCCGTTCGGGGCCGCGGTCGCGGCGCAGCTGTTCCCGGTGCTCGGCCCCTGGGGCGTGACCTCGCTGCGGGTGGCGATCGCCGCGCTGCTGCTGGTCGTCATCGTGCGCCCACAGCCACTGCGTTGGACGAGGGCGCAGTGGCTCGCGGCCGTGCTGTTCGGAGTGTCGCTCGCGGCGATGAACGGCTTCTTCTACGCGGCGATCGACCTCATCCCGCTCGGTCCCGCTGTCGCCATCGAGTTCCTCGGGCCGCTCGTGCTGGCGGCCGTGCTGACCCGGCGCCTCGCCGACGCCGCCTGGGTGGGAGTCGCGCTGGTCGGCATGGTGCTGCTCGGCGTCGACGGCCTGATCGGTGCCGAGCCGCTCGATCCGCTGGGCGTCGTGTTCATCCTGATCGCAGCGGCTTTCTGGGCGATGTACATCCGGATGAGCGCTCGAGTCGGCGCGATCATCCCCGGCACCAGCGGGCTCGCGGTCGGACTCGTCGTGGCTGCGGTGCTGCTGATTCCGGTGGGAGTACCCGCGGCGATCACCGTCGCCGGTGACATGCAGCTGTTGCTGCTCGCCGCAGTCACCGCCGTGCTCTCGTCGGTGATCCCCTACAGCTTCGAGCTCGCGGCGCTCCGTCGGCTGCCGCAACGGGTTTTCGGCGTGCTGCTGAGTCTCGAACCCGCCTTCGCGACCCTTGCGGGGTGGCTGATCCTCGGTCAGTCCGCGACTCCGCTCAGGATGCTCGCGATCGCGCTGGTCGTCGCCGCGAGCGTCGGCACCACGCTCGGCGTGCGGCGTCAGCGCCGCCGCGCCGATGCCGCTGCGCGAGACGACGACGCCGGCGCGGACGACGCAGACCGCGGCGACGAGACCGGGCCGTTCACGGCGCCGATCCCGCTTCCCGAGTGACCGCCGAGACTCAGGCGCTGACCCCGGAAGGCACGGGCAGGGGGTAGCGACGACGCAGCAGCATGCGCTGCACCAGCGTCCAGACGACGGTCACGGTGAGATAGAGCGCGGCCGCGAGCGGCACGAACACCGCGAACACGGCCGTCAGATAGTGCAGCGCGCTCGTCACCCTCAGCATCGTCGGCGAATTCAGAGGCGAATCGCCCTCGACCGGCGTCGGCCGGAAGACCCGCCGCGTGATCTCGGCCACCACGATCATCACCACGATCAGCGCGCCGAACACGAGCAGCGTCGCAGGCGTCGCGGTGCCGCCGAAGACCGCCGAGACGAGGCTCGTTCCCAGCGGAGCGCCGAACAGGTCGTGCGTGAGCAGGTCATTCGGGTGCCCGGCGATCTCGGGGCGGATGAACAGCGTGTACAGGATGCCGACGACCGGCGCCTGGGCGAGGACCGGCAGCATGCCGGCGAACGGGGACGTGTTCTCGGAGCGGTAGAGCTCGAGCATCTCCTTCTGGAGGCGTTCCGGGTTCTTCTTGTGTCGGCGCTGCAGCTCGCGCAGCCGGGGCGCGAGGCGCGCCCTGGTCTGCTCGGCTTTCGCCTGCGAGATGCCGACGGGAATCAGCAGGGCTCGCACGAGAAGCGTGACGAGCACCACGGCGAGGGCTGCCGCAGATGCTCCGGCGAGGGGCTCGAGCAGAGCGGAGAGCCCGGCGAGTGCGCCGTACGCCGCATCGAGCAGGAAGGTCAGGGGTGGGAAGGCGAAGATGTCCATGGAAGTCCGTTCGTGTGTCGGGAAGGGTCGGCGAAAGCCGCGCAGTCCCGTACGAGGACGGACTACGCGGGAACGGCGACTCCCGGCGCACGAGGGCGCGGGTGACCGGCGGCGTCAGGATCGCTCTGGGCGAGCAGAGTCGAGACGTCGATCGCCCGGATCGGGTGCACAGCGGTGCTCGGCGAGGGCGGTGCGAGGCTCAGCGCGACGACGATCGTGAGCGTCGTGAGGGCGATCACGGCGATCGCGAGACCGAGCGCTGCGGCATCAGGCACCGCGATGATCCCGAGCGCGGACGCGATGAAGCCGAGTATCTGCCCGAACCACTCGCTCATGCGCGCCTCCTGATCCCTCCCGCCGAGGTTATCACCGGCATCCGAGCGCGGGATCGGTCGCGCGGCTCGCCGCGAGGCGGGGGAGCGGAGATAGCCTCGAGACATGACTGATCTGCGTGCGCTGCTCGGCATCGAACACCCCATCCTCCTAGGTCCGTTCGGCGGACTCTCGTCGGTCGCGCTCACCGCGGCCGTCAGCGACGCGGGGGGACTGGGCGGCTACGGGCTGTACGGCTACGACGGGGACCGCATCCGTGCGACGGTCGCGTCGCTGCGGGAGGCGACCTCGCGACCGTTCGCCGTGAACATCTGGCTGCCGACCGGCGACGAGGTCGAGCCGAACCCGCAGCACACCGTGTTCGCGCAGGCGCTGCAGCCGTTCTACGACGCCGTCGGCCTCGAGGTGCCTGCGCGCCCCGAGCGGTACCTGCCACCGCTCGACGAGCAGCTCGACGCGATCTGGGAGGCCGCGCCACCCGTGCTCAGCACGGTCTTCGGGGTTCCGTCCGGGGCCGTCCTCGACGAGGCGCACCGCCGCGGCATCCGTGTCGTGGGAACCGCGACGACCGTGGCCGAAGCCGTCGCGCTCGCGGACGCAGGGGCCGATGCCGTCGTCGCGACCGGCTTCGAGGCCGGCGGCCACCGGGTGTCGTTCCTCCGTCCGGCCGAGGACTCGCTCGTCGGGACCTTCTCCCTCGTGCCGCAGGTCGTCGATGCCGTGGATGTCCCGGTCATCGCGGCCGGCGGCATCGCCGACAGACGCGGGGTCGCCGCCGCGTTCGCGCTCGGGGCGTCAGCCGTGCAGGTCGGCACGGCCTTCCTCGCGACAGCCGAGTCCGCCGCCAACCAGGCGCATCGAGACGCCATCCGCGCCACTCCTGCCGACGGCACCGTTCTCACGAAGGCGATGAGCGGGCGCCTCGCCAGGGGTGCCCGAAACCGGGTCGTCCGTGCGATCGAGGCCGGCGGCATGATCGCCCCGTTCCCGATGCAGAACTGGCTCACCGGCCGATTCCGCGCGGCAGCGGGCGAGCAGAACCTCGGCGAGCTGCAGTCGCTGTGGATGGGCCAGGGGGCACCGCTCGCCGACTATCCGACGGCGGCCGAGGCCTTCGCCGAGATGCTCGCCGGGGCGCCGCAGAAGCTCTGACTCAGAGGATGACGGTCGAGCGGCCGTGCACGATCACGCGGTCCTCGGCATGCCACTGCACGGCCCGCGCGAGCACCAGGCGCTCGACGTCGGCGCCGCGGCTCTGCAGATCGGCCGCCGACTCGGAGTGCGTGACGCGGGTCACGTCCTGCTCGATGATCGGACCCTCGTCGAGGTCGGCCGTCGCATAGTGCGCGGTCGCGCCGATCAGCTTCACGCCGCGGTCCTTCGCGCGGGCATACGGGTTGGCCCCGATGAACGCCGGCAGGAAGGAGTGGTGGATGTTGATCACCGGAGCGTCGAGGCCGGTGATGAAGTCATCGGTCAGGATCTGCATGTAACGGGCGAGCACGACGAGATCGACGTTCCCGCGGAGGAGCTCGAGCTGACGCTGCTCCATCGCCTGCTTGTCCCCCGAGGGGATGTGCACGAACGGCACGCCGAACGAGCGCACCGACTCCGCCAGATCCGGATGATTCGAGACGACCATCGTGATGTCGATGTCGAGCTGGCCGCGCTGGGTGCGCCACAGCAGCTCCATCAGGCAGTGGTCGTACTTCGACACGAAGATCGCGACACGCTTGCGTCGTGCGGTGTCGTGCAGCGACCACTCCATGCCGAACCGGTCGCCGACCTGCGCGAGATCGGCTTCGAGAGCGATGCGGGCGGCCGACAGGCCGGGCAGGTGGATCACGGTGCGCTGGAAGAACCGACCGCCCTCGGAGTCGGTCGAATGCTGGTCGAGCGAGATGATGTTCGCGCCGTGCGCTGCGAGCACTCCGGCGACCGCGGCGACGATGCCGGGCTGGTCGTCGCAGGCGATGAGCAGGCGGGCGGTGTCGGGCTGAGACATGGGGGCTCCTCGGGGGTGTGCATCGATTCTGCCGTGGATGCGACCACCGGGCGAATCGCGGGCGCACTCTCGCTACTCTGAGACTGTGAACGCGGGCGATCTCGGACTGGTGCTCATCCCGCTGCTCGCCGTGGCAGCGCCGCTGCTGGCGCGCGGCATCCGCCCCGTCATCCGCGTGCCGATCATCGTGTTCGAGCTCGTGCTCGGGATTCTCGCAGGGCCGGCCGTGCTCGGCTGGGTCGAGCCGACGCCCATTCTCGAGAAGCTCAGCGACTTCGGTCTCGCGATGCTCTTCTTCATCGCGGGGTCCGAGATCGACTTCCGGGCCGTCTCGGGGCGACCGCTCGTGCGGGCCTCGATCGGCTGGGGCATCAGCGTCGTGCTCGGGATCGCGATCGGGTTCTTCCTCGCACCGGGTGAGGGGATGGTCGTGATCGCCATCGCACTCAGCTCCACCGCGCTCGGCACGCTGATGCCGATCCTCAGGGATGCGAAAGAGACGGACACCCCGTTCGGCCGCGCTGTCACCGTGATCGGAGCCGTCGGCGAGTTCCTCCCGCTGATCGCGATCTCGCTCTTCCTCAGCACGCGCACGACGCCGATCGCCGCGGCGGTGCTGCTCACGTTCGTGGTGCTCGCCGGCCTCGCCGTGCTGATGGCTCATCGGATGCCGCACGGGCGGCTGCACTCGTTCGTACGCGCGACGCTGCACACCTCTGACCAGTTCGGCGTGCGCTTCGTGCTGCTGCTCATCGCGGCGCTGGTCGGTCTCAGCGTGATGCTCGATCTCGACATGCTCCTCGGCGCATTCGTCGCGGGAGCCGTGTGGCGGATCATCATGGCCCGTGCGCCGAAGAAGGACGCCGAGGCGATGGAGACCAAGCTCGAGGCCATCGCGTTCGGCCTGCTCGTGCCGATCTTCTTCCTCTACACGGGCGTGAACTTCGACCTGCAGGCGCTCACCGGCTCGTCGTCGGCGATGCTGATGCTGCCCCTGTTCCTCGTCGCGCTGCTGGTGCTCCGCGGCACCACCGCGCAGCTCTCGGCTCCTGCCGGTGCGAGCGTCAGGGACCGCACGGCGCTGGGGCTGCTGGCCGCCACGGGCCTGCCGATCATCGTCGCCGTGACGGCGATCGGTGTGGACCAGAAGATGATCGACACCGGCACGGCCGCTGCGCTCGTCGGCGCCGGGATGCTGTCGGTGCTGCTCTTCCCGCTGATCGGCATGCTGATCCGCGGAGATGCGGCGCGTCTGGTCGATCCCCGGCTGGTTCGCGCGACACCCCAGGGAGAGCTGTGACGACGGCAACCGCGCTCGTCGCCGACACCGTGCGCGCGCTCTCAGGCCAGCCCCGGGAGGGACTCGGCGAAGAGCGGGACTCACGGTGGCGCGGGCGCCGCATCGTGCGGGTGGGCGAGGCATGGCACCTCGGAGTGCTGCTGCTCACCGAGACGCATGCTCTGGCGACTGCCGAGGTGCTGCGCGCTGCCGACCCCGGCCGCCGCGGCTACACGGCCGAGTCCGCGCGCGAGCGCGCCGAGCGACGGGCGCTGGCGCTGCGGGGCGGATTCGACGAGGGCGACGTCGTGCACGTCGGGTGGTCGGTGATCGACCTCGCCGCCGTGGATTCGGGTGGCGCATCAGGCCCGCTCGCGACGATCGACTCCGTGCCGTCGGTCCGGTGGAGCAGCGCCGGCGGATGGATGCCGCTCGAGGCATACCTTCGTGAACGCGTGGACCTGCTGCGCGGCTGATGCCCGACGGCACGCCGGCGCGCGTGAGGCCGCGGTGTCAGGCCGCGGTGTCAGGCTGCGGCGAACGTCTGCGCGAAGCGGCGCAGCAGGGCCGCGCCCTCCGTCACCGATGCCGACAGCACCTGCCCCTGCACGACGTCGAACTCGTCGGGGTCGAAGTATCCCGTCGTGCGGTAGAACGTCATCCGGTCGGCGAAGTCCCTGGGCGTGGGCTCGGGGTGGAACTGCGCCGTGTAGAGATGCGTGCCGACCCGGTAGGCCTGCACCGGGCAGGTGTCGTTCGTGGCGAGCAGCACCGCACCCTGCGGCAGAGCTGCGGCGCTCTCCTTGTGGGCGGTGAACACCGTGAGGGCGGGGGAGCTCGGACCGAACACCGGATCCGCCGCGCCGGCCTCGGTCGTCTCGATCACGGTGGCGCTGGCCGACTCCGGGGTGTCCGACGTGACCTCGCCGCCCAGCATCCGCGTCACCACGCCGATGCTGAAGCAGGTGAAGAACGCCGCGATCCTGCGTTCGATCGCCAGTCGAGCGAGGTGCTCGAGATCGGCTTCGACCCGGAGCTGCACCGAAGACTTCTCGGCGTCGCTCACGTTGAAGGGCGAGCCCCCCACGACGACGCCGCTGTATCGCGCGAGGCGGGCGGGGTCGAGGGGTTCGGTGAGCAGGTCGAGGCGGTCGACGACGTCGACGCCGAGCGCCCGTCGGAATGAGGCGTGCTCGGCGTCGGCCGCCCCGAGCTCGGGGCGCACACAGACATAGAGAAGCGAGACCACCACGAGAGTCTAACGACGACAGGAGGGGGTCGCCGTCACCGCCGTCATCGAGAGGTCACGCTCGAGTCATCGTGACGAGTTGGATGTGCGACCGCGCACGATTCCGATGAACGTCTCGACATCGGGGGTCGTGTGGTCGCGGCGCCAGGCCAGGGCCACCGTCGACGTCGGTCCGTCGACCAGACGGCGGTGGTCGACGTCCTTGCGGTGGTGCAGACGCGCGAGAGACATGGGGACGACCATGATCCCGGTTCCGGCGGCAGCAGTCGCGATCGCCTCCGAGACCGGCATCGGTGCGAAGGCGGGGACGAGGGCACCGGGGATGTCGATCGGACCCAGAGGATCGTCGGTGGGGGTCATCACGATCTCGCCGGCGAGGTCTGCGATGCTCAGCTCGTCCGCGACGAGCAGGTGCGAGTCGATGGAGGCGACCACGACGGGCACTTCGTCATAGAGCGTGATGACGTGCAGGTTCTCGTCGGTCAGCGGCAGGCGCACCAGCGCGGCGTCGAGATCATCGAGCGCCGCGTTCTGATCGGCGACCTGCACCGGCACGAGTTCGACGGGCACGTGCGGCATCCGCTGCTTCCAGGCGTCGATCCACCTGCCGGGCGTGGCTCCGGGCACGACGCCCAGCCGGAACGTGCGCGGTTCCTCGGACTCGGCCTCCGGCGCATCGAACACGACCTTGGCGGTCTTCTTCGGGGGCTTCGGTGCAGGGAAACGCTGCGCCGGTGCCGCCCTGTTGCGTCGCACGGGCGAGCCTTTGCCGGCACGCCCTGCCGGTCGTCGTCCCTGAGTCGCCATGTGCTCCAGGGTACCCGGAGGATGCGGTGAGGCGGCCGGAGGCCGCGTCGCTGATCAGGCCGCGAGCCACAGCCCCTTGGGGTCGGTGGCGACCGTCAGCCCGGCGGCGACCGTCTCGTCGTCGCCGATGCGAGCACCGCGCACGATGCGAGCACCTGCCCCGACTTCGGTGCGGACCCCGATGTGCGCGCCGTCGCCGACGGCCGCGCCCTGGCCGATGTGCGCGTGCGCGTCGACGTGCGCTCCCTCGCCGATCACGGCATCCGGTTCGATCCATGCGCCGCGGGCGATGGTCGCGCCGGCGCCGATGCGCGCACCGGGTTCGATGTAGGCGCCCGCTTCGATGTGCGCCTTCGGATGGACCTTCGCGCCGTGCGCGACGAGACCGCGACCGTTGGCGTGCTTGCGGTATCGCAGCGTGGCGCCCTGGTCGTTCTCGATGTCGACGTAGTTCTTACCCACGATTCCTCCCCGTGCTCCGGAGTTCTCCGGATATATCAATAACCACGGGGGTGCGTGATTCATTCCCGAGCATGGATGCGGGTCATCGCTGACACGCCGGGCACCAGAAGGTGATGCGCTCGCGGGTCGGATCCGCGCCCAGCTCGCCGCGTTCTATGAGCGTTCCACAGCGGCGGCAGGGCTTGCCGGAGCGGCCGTAGACCCAGGTTCCCTGACCGGGCCGATCGACTCCGGTGAAGGTGCGGTGGCGGCGATCGCGGTTGGTTCGGATCGTGCGCACACCGAGGTCCAGCAGCGCAGGCACGTCGACCTCCGGCGCGGGGGTGGTCGGCAGGATCCCGCGCAGGAACAGGAGTTCGGCGGCGTACTCGTTGCCGAACCCCGCGACGTTGCGCTGATCGAGCAGGGCGACGTGGATGCTGCGGACGTCGGCGCCGACGCGTCTGGCGGCCTCTGCGGCGTCCCAATCGGGGCCGAGGGGATCCGGCCCGAGGTATCCGACGAGCTCGTCTTCATCGCGGGTCGGCACCACCTCGATCTCGGCCAGGTCGATGCCCACCGCCTCGCGGTGTGCGGTGCCGACGATCGCGCGCACCTTGAACGCCGGATGCCGCCATCTCTCACCTGCCCGATAGACCAGCCAGGCGCCGTCCATGCGCAGATGGGAATGCAGTGTGCTGTCGCCGATGCGCAGCAGCAGGTGCTTGCCTCGGGCGATCGAGGCGATGATCGGCTGACCCGTGAGATCAAGGGTCGCGAAGCGCGGCACACGGAGGTCGAAGCGCGTCACCTCGGCGCCGACCAGCGCCTCGTCGAGACGTCTGGCCGTGCGGAAGACGGTGTCGCCCTCGGGCATCAGACGCGCCCGGATCCGGCGGGTGGTGGCAGGGGCGCGGAGACGCTGCCGGGAGCGGGCGGCGCGGGATGTGCGGGAGGCAGCAGAGCCGGCTGCACGGGCGTGTGCTGCGGCAGCGGCGTGCGCTCCAGCATGGTGCGGGCGAGAGTCGTGGCGCCGGCGACGGCGGCGGGCATCACGGCGACGGCACCACCGGGGATCAGGAAGCACAGCTGCGTCGCCACGCCGAATCCGAGCACTCGTGCCCGACTGCCGCGGAACAGAACGGCACGGTCTGCGGGGGTGAGATCGCGGGCGTCGAAGGCCCGCGCCGTGAGCTCGCGTGCGAGCATCCGCCCCGACAGCACGACGCCGCCGACGGCCGCGAGGACTCCGCCTATGAGGGGGATGAGGCCGAGCAGCAGCACGAGGATCGCGATCAGGATGCCGAGGAGAACCAGCCGCAGGCCCTCCCCGACCGCCATCCAAAATCCACCGCCGTCGGATGGCGGTGCATCGCCGAGGTCGGCCTCGACGGCCCGCCAGATGCGCTGGTAGAACGGGTCGCCGATCGCCAGGGCGAGTGCGCTGAACACCGCGCTCGCGAGAGCGAGGGCGGCGACGAAGATCACGATGCCGACAGCAGCTCTGAAGGCGGATCGCCAGGCGGGGATCCAACCGTCGGCGAAGGGCGTCACGGCGTCGGAGATCGGCGCGAGCGACAGTGCGAGCGGAACGAGACC
This sequence comes from Microbacterium sp. AC035, assembly GCF_979258485.1. Lineage (NCBI taxonomy): Bacteria > Bacillati > Actinomycetota > Actinomycetes > Micrococcales > Microbacteriaceae > Microbacterium > Microbacterium sp. AC035. The sequence continues at coordinate 1,954,969 of NZ_OZ409858.1, read as the reverse complement.
GGCGAGCAGCACGAGCGCCGCGATGACGCCGGGCAGGAGTCCGAGGGCCATCAGGCCGGGGCGGCGTCGCCAGGTGCCGAAGCCGCGCAGCAGAGTGCGGATGCCGTAGACGAATTCCCCGATCATGGATCCAGCCTAGGAGGAGAGATCATGGCGTCGCTCAGATCGCCTTGCGCAGGGTGTAGCCGCGGGGCGTCGCGACGAACCCGGCGTCTTGCAGGGCCAGGGCGAGCTCGGTGCCGTAGACGCCTTCGCCGTTGACCTTCTCGACCGTGAGGGTGTCGAGTCGGCGCGCACGGGCCGTCGCGGCGAGGTCGGATGCCGCGGCTCGCAGCACCTCGGAGTCGTCGGTGAAACACAGCACCGTGCGTCCACCCCGTTCGAGGTAGAGCACGAGCGAACCGTCGACGATCACCACCAGGCCGCCGGCCTTGCGTCCAGGGCGATGCGAGACCTCATCGCGCTTGGGCCAGCCGAGAGCCGCGCCATAGGGGTTGGCGGGGTCGGTCGCGGCGAGCGTGACGGCCTTGCGCGGAGGCGGATCGGCGAGGCCGGCGAACGTGCGCAGGCGATCGACGGTGGCGGATGCCGCGAACTGCGCCGCTCCGAGTCGTTCGATCACGTAGCCGCGGCGGCAGTGCCCCGCCTCTTCGAATCCGGCGAGCACCCGGTAGGTCTGGGCGAAGCCGCCTGGCACGCCCTCGGCCTGCACCGCGCCTCGTGTGACGACGCCGTAGCGGTCGAGGAGCAGCCCAGCGGTGACGGTCGCGCGTCGAGCGGCATCCGTGTCGACCGAGGGGAGCAGCGACCAGCGTCCGCCGATCGACGACGGGCGAGGCGCCGTGCGGGCGAGCGACATGCCCCGGTAGGTGCGCGTGCGCGGGGCGCGTCGGGTCACGCGGTGGGCCTGCGATCCTCCGGCCAGCAGCGATCGGATCGGCGCGAATGTGTCGTTCGTCACTCGCCCTGCCCAGGTCAGCGACCACAGCACCTCGAGCACCGACTGCTCGTTGTCGGCACCGGCCATGTCTTTCAGCTGGCCCGCGAAATAGGCTCCGCCTGCGTCGAGCGCCGCCAGAACACGTGCCTCGAGAGAGTCGGCGGCGATCTCGTCGTCGGGCTCGGGGAGGGTGAAGGGCGCGAGATCCGCGGGGTGCAGCGACACCCAGCCGTCACGACCGGGCAGCGTCCCGTGACCGGACCAGATGACCTCTCCCGCGGCCGTCAGCTCGTCGAGCAGGGCGGGGGAGTAGTCGCGCACGCGGGAGGGAAGCACCAGCGACTCCCAGGCGCTGGCGGGAATCGGCACGCCGGCGAACTGCTCGATCACGGCCAGCACGCCGTCGAGCCCTTCGAGGGGACGGCCGAGGTGCTGCCAGTCGGGGAGGAACCGCGCGTACGCCTCGGGCGACACCGGCTCGACGCTGCCTCGGATCGCGGCGAGCGACCGCATCCGCAGGCGACGCAGCACCTCGGTGTCGCACCATTCGGTCTCGTTGCCGGAGCCGGAGGCCTCCGGCAGGAAGTAGCCGCTGGTCAGCCTGCCCGAGTGCTCCAGCCGCTGCAGCGTGTGTCGGGCGACGGCTGCGCCCAGACCGAAGCGCGTCGCGATGGCATCCGTCGTGAAGGGCCCGTGCGTGCGGGCATATCGCGCGACGAGGTCACCGAGGGGATCAGCCAGCGGTTCGAGGAACGCGACGGGGATGCCGGTGGGCAGCGCAGCGCCGAGCGCATCGCGCAGACGGCCGGCGTCCTCGATCGCCGCGATGCGCCTGGTGCCGGCGACGGTGACGGGGATCGCTCGGCGGGCGGCGATCAGCGCATCGAGGTGGTCGGACGCCGATCCCGTCTCGGGATCGAGTCGCGCGTCGATCTCGGCGGCATCCATCGGACCGAGCATGCGCAGCAGGTCGGCGACGCCCTCGAGGCCCCGCGCGTGTCGTTCGGGGTCGAGTCGCTGCGCCTCGCGCTCGAACTGGGTGATGACGTCGGGATCGAGGAGCTCGCGGAGCTCGACCGTGCCGAGCAGCTCGCCGAGCAGCGCGGGGTCGACGGAGAGGGCGGCCGCCCGGCGCTCGGCAAGGGGCGAATCGCCCTCGTACATGAACGCGCCCACGTAGCCGAAGAGCAGATCACGTGCGAACGGCGAGGGCTGGGACGGCTGCGTCTCGACGAGTCGGATGCGTCGGTCTGCGATCGACACGGCCAGCTTGCGCAGCGACGGCAGGTCGTACACGTCCTGCAGAACCTCGCGCAGGGTCTCCAGGATCACCGGGAACGTCGGATGCCGACGCGCGACTTCGAGCAGCTGCGCAGAGCGCTGGCGCTGCTGCCACAGCGGGGTGCGCTTGTTCGGGTTCATCCGCGGCATCAGCAGCGCGCGGGCAGCGCACTCGCGGAAGCGGGAGGCGAACAGCGCCGATCCGCCGACCTCCTGCGTGACGAGCTGCTCGAGCTCGTCGGGGTCGAACACGAAGAGCTCGGCGCCGGGAGGCTCGGCCTCGGCATCCGGGATGCGCACGATGATGCCGTCGTCGCTCGCGACCGCCGAGCCCTCGACGCCGAGGCGCTCGCGGATGCGGGCGTTGATGGCCAGGGCCCACGGTGCGTGCACCTTCATGCCGTAAGGGGAATGAAGGATGACCCGCCAGTCGCCGACCTCGTCGCGCCCGCGCTCGACCGTGAGGGTGCGGTCGGTGGGCAGGGTGCCCGTCGCCTCCCGCTGCTCGGTGAGATGCGCCATCAGATTCATCCGGGCCTGCTCGTCGAGTCCCGCCTCGATGAGTCTCTGAGCAGCCTTCTCGGGCGTCGCCGCCGATACCTCTCGCGAGAACTTGCCGAGCGCTTCGCCGAGTTCGAACGGGCGGCCGATTCCGTCGCCGTGCCAGAACGGCACCTTGCCCGGCTGGCCGTACGCGGGGATGACGTTGACCCGGTCATGCGTGATCTCGGCGATGCGCCAGCTCGTCGTGCCGAGCGTGAACACGTCGCCGACGCGCGACTCGTAGACCATCTCCTCGTCGAGCTCGCCGACGCGGGCGCCGGTCGACTCCCCGGCGACGAAGACTCCGAAGAGTCCACGGTCGGGGATCGTGCCGCCGCTGGTGACGGCGATGCGCTGGGCGCCGGGGCGACCGGTCAGCGTGCCGGCGTCTCTGTCCCACACCAGACGAGGGCGCAGTTCGGCGAACTCGTCGGAGGGATAGCGTCCGGCGAGCAGGTCCAGGGTCGCCTCGTAGGCCGACCGGGGGAGCGACTGGAACGGCGCGGACCGGCGCACGGTCTCGAACCACTCCTCGACGCTGATCTCACCGAGGGCACTGGCGGCGACTGTCTGCTGAGCGAGGATGTCGAGCGGATTGCGAGGGACCTGGATCGCCTCGATCTTGCCCGCCAGCATCCGCTCGGTGACGATCGCGGTGTGCAGCACGTCGCCGCGGTGCTTGGGGAACAGCGCCGCGCGGCTGATCTCGCCGACCTGGTGGCCTGCTCGACCCACGCGCTGCAGACCCGAGGCCGCCGAGGGCGGCGCCTCGACCTGGATCACCAGGTCGACCGCTCCCATGTCGATGCCGAGTTCGAGGCTGCTCGTCGCGACGACGCACCGCAGGACCCCGGACTTGAGCTCTTCCTCGACCTGGGCGCGCTGCTCCTTCGAGACCGACCCGTGGTGCGCCTTGGCGAGCACGGGGTCTGCTCCGGCGGTGGCACCCGCCTGCGCCATCATGGCTGCCGGTACGGACGCCTCGGGCAGCGCGACCCCGATGCGCTCGGAGTAGATCTCGTTGAGTCTCCCGGTGAGGCGCTCGGCGAGGCGACGCGAGTTGGAGAACACGATGGTCGACTTGTTCTGCAGGATGCGATCGACGATCGCCTCCTCGACGTGGGGCCACACGGAGCCGGTGACCTCGGTGTACTCCGCATCCGAGGCATCGCCGGCGTCTTTCGGGGCGCCGGGCGGCGGAGGCGGATTGGTCATGTCATCCATCGGGACGACGACGCCGAGCTCGAATGTCTTCGATGCGGGCGGCGCGACGATCTCGACCGGAGCCGCGCCGCCGAGGAACCGCGCGACCTCGTCGATCGGACGCACGGTCGCCGACAGGCCGATGCGCTGCGCCGGCTCGTCGTGGCCGTGCGTGCGTCGCAGGGCGTCGAGACGCTCGAGGCTCACCGCAAGATGGGCGCCGCGTTTGGTCGCGGCGACCGCGTGCACCTCGTCGATGATGACGGTGTGCACATCGCGCAGGGTCTCACCGGCGCGACTGGTGAGCATCAGATAGAGCGATTCGGGGGTCGTGATGAGGATGTCGGGCGGATCGGAGACCAGCTTGCGGCGGTCGCTCGAGGTGGTGTCTCCCGAGCGCACGCCGACCGTCACGGAGGGGGCCTCGACGCCGAGGCGCCTGGCCGACTGTCCGATGCCGATGAGAGGGGAGCGCAGGTTGCGCTCGACGTCGACGCCCAGTGCCTTCAACGGCGAGATGTAGAGGATGCGCGTGCGCGAGGAGTCCGCGGCCTTCGTGCGCTTCGCGGGCGGGGTGGGCTGCGCGGAGCGCTCGCGGAACACGCTGTCGATCGCCCAGAGGAAGGCGGACAGGGTCTTGCCCGACCCTGTCGGCGCGACGACGAGGGCGTGTTTGCCGGCTGAGATCGCATTCCACGCGCCGGCCTGCGCGGGTGTGGGTTCGGGAAAGGCACCCCGGAACCAGTCTTGCGTGGCAGGGGTGAAGCGGTCGAGCACGTCGCTCATCCCTCCATCATCACCCGAGCCACCGACATCGGGGTCGGCATTGTCCGACGGTGAGGGCATGCTGTAGGCATGGCGACGCACACCACGAACTACCTGAGCACCTTCATCGAGGTCGCCGAGGACTGCCCTGTCGACCATGCCGAAGAGCCGCCGACGGGTGAGAAGCCCACGATCGCGGCTCTGCACTACCGGCTGATCGCCGAAGATCCGTATGCGCGCACCTCGGACGACGTGATCTTCGAGACCTACGCGCTGCGCAGCGGGATCGCCCCTCACGACACCGCCGCACGCGAGTCGTTCTTCTCGAAAGGGCAGCCGTGCCTGCGCTCATCGCCTCTGGGCAAGCGCTACGGGTGGGGCATCGTGCACGACGGCGAGGGGCGGGTCGCGCTCGTGCCTCGCGAGTCGGAGGACTACGCGCTGCTCGCCGCCGACCCCGCGATCACTCACACTCGGGCGATGCGGAGCCGGCGGGCCTGAGCGCGGGTGCCCGAAGACACCCGCGCCCCTCACATCGCTGCGAGCGAGCCATCCGGCTGGATCTCGAGAGTGAGATCCAGATCGAGTCGCGCGAGGAACGCGTCGTCGTGGCTCACGATGAGCACCGCCCCGCGGTAGGCGCGCAACGCCTCGACGAGCTGGTCGACGGTGTCGATATCGAGGTTGTTGGTGGGCTCGTCGAGCACCACGAGGTGCGGCGCGGGGTCGGAGAGCAGCAGTTTCGCCAGCGCCACCCGGAAGCGCTCGCCGCCTGACAGAGCCGCGACCGGACGCTCGGCGGTCGCTCCTCGGATCAGGAACCTCGCCAGGCGATTCCGCAGCTCCTTCTCGGGCACCTGCGGCGCGGCATCCGCGATGTTCTCGTATACCGACCGCTTCTCGTCGAGCCCGTCGACCCGCTGCGGCAGGTAGCCGATGCGGTCGGTGAGCGCCGTCGCCGCGAGTTGCGCTCCATAACTCCGGAGATCCTCCCCGACGGCGCGTGCAGTGGGACGTTCGGCTCCGCCCGATGCCGAATCTCCGGAGTTGTGGAGCGATCCGCCGGCGGCATCCGCCACGAGCCGTTCGAGCAGGGTCGTCTTGCCGGCGCCGTTGCGCCCGATCAGCGCGACGCGATCCGGGCCCTGGATGATCCACGAGCTCTCACCGTCGCCGATCATCGCTATGCGCCGGGAGCGTGACACCTGCGGATCCGGAAGCTCGATCTTCATCGACGCCTCCGAGCGCAGCCGCCTGCCGGCCTCGTCGAGCGCAGTGCGAGCGGCATCCTCCTTCGCGCCGACCTCCGTGCGCAGCCTGCCCGCCGACACCTCGGCCGCCATCTTGCGCCCGTGCGCCACGATCTTCGGCACGCGCTTCTCGATCTCGGCCTTCTTCGCCGTGCGAGCTCGGTGCGCGAGCTTCACCTCGGCCTCGATGCGCTGACGCTTCTCCTTCCTGAACTCCTGCTTCGCGGTGACCTCGGCCTGCCGGGCGGCCTCCTGCTCGGCGTCGAGCCACGCTCGCCATTCGGAATACGGGCCGCCGAACACACTCAGCGTCTGCGCGTACAGCTCGGCGGTGTCGTCCATCAGCTCGAGCAGAGAGAGGTCGTGGCTGACCACGATGAGCGTGTCCTTCCACGCCTCGACCATCGCCGCCAGCTTCGCGCGGGCGTCACGGTCGAGGTTGTTGGTCGGCTCGTCGAGCAGCGTGATCGGCGCGCGCCGCAGACGGATGCCGGCGATCGCGACGAGCACCGCCTCGCCGCCCGACAGCTCGCCGACCGTGCGGTCGAGGAACTCGGGGGCGAGGCCGGCCTCGGCCAAGGACATCTCGGCGCGTGCCTCGATGTCCCAGTCGTCGCCGACCGCATCGAAGTGCGCCTGATCGACGTCGCCGGCACCGATCGCTCTGACCGCGTCCAGGGGAACGGCGACTCCGAGGAGATCCGCGACCCTGCGATCGACGTCGAGAGTGAGCTGCTGCGGCAGATAGGCGACCTCGCCGGTCACCGTGACGAACCCCGAGGTCGGGGTCAGCTCGCCCGCCATCAGCCGCAGCAGCGTGGACTTGCCGGCGCCGTTGCGGCCGACCAGCCCGGTGCGACCGGAGCCGAAGGATCCTGAGACCGAGTCGAGCGCGGTCGTGCCGTCCGGCCAGGTGAAAGTGAGTCGGTCGAGGGTGACCGACGCGTGAAGGGTGGGTACTGACATGGTGTCTCCTGTCGAGTGCGAGGGAGCACTGACACCGGTCGCCCGAGGGCCCCGTCTGAGCGGGGCGCTGTCGGAGGACAGCGGGCGTGGTCTGCCGTGGAGTCGGCGATCGTCGGGTCAGCGCGCGGAAAGATGAGCGCGGAGGCGACGGATCAGATCAAAGGACTTCCAGACACGGCGAACAGGACTCCACGACGATACCCGGGCGTGTCGGAGTTTCGCAACCCCGGGCGTGTCGCGGTGGCGGATCGGCTCGGTCAGGCCTTGGCGGCCCGCTCCAGCCACTTCGTGAGGAAGACGTGCACGTCGCGGAGCTCTTCCTCCGAGATGCTGTGCGTGAGACCGGTGTAGACGCGCCCGGACAGCTCGGAATGCGCGGGCAGCCACTCTGCGGTGTGCGCGACCAGTGCCTCGGGGATCACCTCGTCGTTCGTGCCTCTGCCCCAGAACACGTGCGGTCGCGCCACGGTCAGCGCCTCATCACCCGGCAGGTCGCCTGCGGCGGCATAGCCGCTGAGCGCCACCACGGTGTCGATGCTCTGCGGGGCGAGACGCATGGCCTGCAGGGCGACGGCGGCCCCCTGCGAGAAGCCGAGCAGAGCCACCGCAGGAGCATCCGCACGTGCGTCGTCGAGCCAGCGCAGGAATGCCTCTGCCGCCAGCGTCACCGATGCGGCACTGCGGCCGTCGAGGCCCTCGATCGCATACCAGGACCGCCCGGGCATCGGCCACGGGGGTGCGAGCGGGGCGGCGACGGATGCCACGGCGATGCCGTCGGGCAGATACGGGACGAGCCCGAACAGGTCGTGCTCGTCGGCGCCGTATCCGTGCAGCAGCACCAGCAGCGGCATCCCCGCGCGGTCTTCGGTCGACCAGCGCGTGAGGAGTCCGTCGATCATCAGTTCTTCGCTCACCCGTCCATCCTGCCAGCGCCCTCCGACACACGCGTGCGTCGATCGTCGGATCGTATCCCGGTCGTGGCCGCAAGTCGGTGTTCGGGCGAGGACGCGGCTGGTAGAAAGGAGACATGTCCGTCCGCACACCTGATCCCGATCCCGAGCCCGACGACGGCCTCGAGGGCTTCGGCTCCGCACAGCCCTCGCGCGACTCCAATCCGGGGTGGTTGAGCGAATTCGAGCTCGCAGAGGCGAGACGCCACCTGCCGATGCTCTACGTCGAAGCGATCCCGGTGCGCACCGACGGGTCAGGGCAGGTGACCGAGATCGGCATCCTGCTGCGGTCCACGCCCATGGGCGAGATGACGCGCACCATCGTCTCGGGCCGAGTCCGGTTCGGCGAGACGATCCGCGATGCGCTGTTCCGCCACGTCGAGAACGACCTCGGCCCGATGGCGTTCCCGCTGCTCCCGCCCCAGCCGCTGCCCTTCACTGTCGCCGAGTACTTCCCGATGCCCGGGGTCAGCGCCTACCACGACGACCGTCAGCACGCCGTCTCGCTCGCGTTCGTGGTGCCGGTCACCGGCACGTGCGAGCCCCGACAGGACGCGCTAGAGGTCACCTGGTTCTCGCCGGAGGCTGCGGCGTCAGACACCGTCGCCGCCGAGATGGAGGGCGGGCGCGGCACGCTCATCCGTCTGGCGCTCGCCAACCTCGGTCTGCTCCGCTAGCGGCGCAGTCACCGCATACGCGAGAGACCCACCGTCACGACTTCTGATGGTGGGTCTCTCTCGTCGGTCGCGGGCGCCGCGACCGGATTCTCAGCGCGTGGTGAGGCGCGCGAGCTCTGCGACGAACTCGTCGACGTCGGACTCCTCGGTGTCGAAGCCGCACATCCAGCGGACCTCGTTACGCGCGGCATCCCAGTCGTAGAAGCGGAACTTCTCACGGAGCTGGTCGGCGATGCCGTCCGGCAACTGCGCGAAGACGCCGTTCGCCTGGGTCGGCTGTGTGAACGAGACTCCGGCGATCTCGCCGGCAGCGATGCCGGCCTCGATCGCACCGCGCAGCCGCTGGGCCATCGCGTTCGCATGCTGGGCGTTGCGCAGCCACAGGTCGCCCTCGAGCAGAGCGATGAGCTGCGCAGAGACGAAGCGCATCTTCGATGAGAGCTGCATGTTGAACTTGCGGGAGTACTGCAGGCCTGTCGACGCCTCAGGGTTCAGCACCACGATGGCCTCTCCGAGCATGGCGCCGTTCTTCGTGCCGCCGAAGCTGAGCACGTCGACACCGGCGTCGCGGGTGAAAGCGCGCAACGGCACGTCGAGGGCCGCGGCGGCGTTCGAGATGCGTGCTCCGTCGAGGTGCAGCATCATGCCGCGTTCGTGCGCGTGGTCGGCGAGCGCGCGGATCTCATCGACGGAATACAGAGTGCCGAGCTCGGTCGACTGCGTGATCGAGACCACGAGCGGCTGCGCGCGGTGCTCGTCGCCCCAGCCCCAGGCCTCGCGGTCGACGAGGTCGGGGGTGAGCTTGCCGTCGTCCGTCGGCACGGCGAGGATCTTGAACCCGCCGATCCGCTCGGGGGCACCGCCCTCGTCGACGTTGATGTGGGCGCTCGACGCCGCGATCACGGCACCCCAGCGCGGCAGCATGGACTGCAGGCCGGTGACGTTCGCGCCGGTGCCGTTGAACACCGGGAAGGCCTCGACGCCCTCTCCGAAGTGCGAGCGGACCACCTCCTGCAGACGCGCCGTGTAGGCGTCCTCGCCGTAGGCGACCTGGTGGCCGCCGTTCGCCGCTGCGATGGCCGCGAGGACCTCGGGGTGGACGCCGGAATAGTTGTCGCTGGCGAAGCCCCGGACCGCGGGGTCATGCTGAATACTCACCGCACAAGCCTATTGCCGGATGCCGACCCCAGATGCCGCGCTGAGGAACCCGCTCTACCGAATGTCCGAGGCCGCGCCTACCCTCTAAGCATGGAGCGCACCGCAGCGAAGACGGCCTTCGCGAACGTCCTCGTCAACACGCTCATCGCGAACGTGACGACGAGCTTCCTGTGGTTCGCGCTGACGTTCTGGGTGTACATCGAGACGCAGTCGGTGCTCGCGACCGGCATCATCGGCGGCGCCTACATGCTGTTCGTCGCCTTCTTCGCGATGATCTTCGGCACGATCGTCGATCGCAACCGCAAGCACACGGTCATGCTGCTCTCGAGCGTCATCTCGGCGGTGGCGTTCCTGATCGCGGGGGCGCTGTACGTCTGGCAGCCCGAATCGGCGCTGCTCGACCTCGGCGGTCCGTGGTTCTGGCTGTTCTCGGCGATCATCCTGTTCGGCGGGGTCATCGAGCAGCTGCGCAACATCGCGCTCTCGACGACGGTCACGCTGCTGGTGCCCGAAGACCGGCGGGCCAACGCCAACGGTCTGGTCGGCACGGTTCAGGGGCTGGCCTTCCTCGTGACGAGCGTGTTCTCGGGGCTCTCGATCGGCTTCCTCGGCATGGGGTGGACTCTGGCGATCGCGATCGGCGCGATGGCGCTGACCTTCGTGCAACTGCTCTTCATCCGCATCCCCGAGGGGACGCCGCAGCCCGACCCCGATGCCAAGAGCGCGCTCGACTTCCGCGGCAGCGTGGCGGCCATCAGGCTGGCGCCCGGACTGTTCGCGCTGATCATCTTCTCGACCTTCAACAACCTCATCGGCGGCGTCTACATGGCGCTGATGGACCCCTACGGTCTCACCCTCTTCGATGCGCAGACGTGGGGGTTCGCTCTCGCGTTCGCGTCGACCGGCTTCCTGATCGGCGGCGGGCTGGTGGCGAAGTTCGGCCTCGGCCCGGAGCCGATGCGCACGCTGCTGCTCGTCGTGATCGCGATGGGCATCCTCGGCTCGGTCTTCATGCTGCGCGAGTGGTGGCCGCTCTACGTGATCGGCATGTGGATCTACATGGCTCTCGTGCCTCCCGTCGAGGCGGCAGAGCAGACGATCATCCAGAAGGTGGTGCGCTACGACAGGCAGGGGCGGGTGTTCGGTGTCGCCGCCGCGATGGAAGCTGCCGCCGCTCCGATCACGGCATTCCTGATCGCTCCGATCGCGGAGTTCCTGATCATCCCCTACATGAAGACCGCCGAGGGGCAGCAGCAGTGGGACTGGTTGCTCGGCGAGGGCGAGGCTCGGGGCATCGCGCTGATCTGCCTGTTCGCGGGCATCATCATGGTGATCGCTGCGACCCTGGCGTTCTTCACGAAGTCGTATCGCAAGCTCACCGAGCTCTACGCCAACGCGCCGGAGCAGGATCCGAGCGCTGAGGAAGCGGTGGGCGGATCCGCGACGGATGCACCGGCGCCTGTGCGCGGCCTGCCACCAGAGGTCCCGGAAGCGCGGCGCTGAATCGGCCGCAGCGGCCAGGTCAGTCGAGCGTGATGATCTGGTCGTTGAGGTCTACGGCGTCGGCGTCCCACAGTGCCAGGACTCGCGGCACGAGGGACGCCGGATCGAGAGCCTTCGCGCGGAAGACGACGGATGCCGCGCGCAGCGGCTCATCGGCATCCCGCGCGGCCTTCGCGAAGCCCTGCGCGACCGCGCGCGTCCACGCCTCGCTCGCCCCCTTCACCGCCGCATAGTTCGCCCCGCCCGCGAGAGGGCGACCGACCGCAGTCGACGAGACGATCGCGAATCGGCCGGCATGCGAGGCGCGCAGCGCGCTGTCGAACGCGCGGCTCGTCGCGCGCACCGCGTCGAGGGCGGGAAGCAGCGCGGCGAAGTCGGCATCCGATTGGCCTGCGAGTCCGCCGCCGCCGCGCCATCCGCCGACCAGCGGGATCACGGCGTCGACGGCGCCCAGCCGTGCGGCCAGATCCGTCATCGACTCGAGGGAGGTGGCATCCGCCACCTCGACCTCGGCGCCGAGTGCTCGCAGCGGTTTCAGGCGTTCGGCCGTGCGGCCCGTCGCGATGACCCGCGCACCTGCCTCGACGAGTGCGCGTGAGAGGGCGAGGCCCGAGCCACTGGTGGCTCCGGCGAGGACGATCGTTCGATCTGTGACGCTCATGTGCTCAACTCTCGTGAAGAAACAGTTCTGCGGCCACCCCGGGCAGGAATGGCCGCAGACGCTGCGTCCGGTCGCACCACACGACCGAACCCCAGAAATGCGCGATTCGAGTCAGTCGTCGGTGCCCCGAATGCCGACGGTCGACTCGATGACCGTCTTCATCTTCTTGTCGAGGGTCTCGAAGAACATCGACAGCGGGAACTCGTCGTCCATCACGGCATCCGTGTACGCCTTCGGCGCCCCGGCGAGGATCTCGTCGGACAGACCGCGGGCCCACTGCGACGCCGGGTGCGGCGTGAGCGTTCCGCGCACGAGCTCGTACGCGGCGAGCCAGTGAGCGACCTTGGGGCGGTCGATCGAGTGCCAGTACAGGTCGTCGATCGCATCGCCCAGAGCCACGACGGCATCCGGCACGTTGTCCCAGTCGAATGCGAGAGCGGTGTCTGTCCAGTGCAGCACCCCGCGCTGGTGCAGCCAGGCGAACAGCAGCTGTCCGCCGACGGCGTCGTAGTTGCGCGTGCGGGTGCCGGTGATCGAGAAGCGGAAGATCCGGTCGAAGATCACCGCGTACTGCACGAGGTGCGCGTAGTCGTGCATCTCCTGCTCGGTCTCGGTGAGCTCCTCACCCGCGGCGATGCGGGCCGCTAGCGCGCGCTCGATGTTCACCGACTCGCGGAACGCCGTCATGTCGCAGCGCATCTCCTCGAGCGAGTAGAGGAAGAACGGCATCCGCTGCTTGATCATGAACGGGTCGAAGGGCAGGTCGCCGCGCATGTGGGTGCGGTCGTGGATGATGTCCCACATGACGAAGGTCTTCTCGGCCACCTGCTGGTCGTCGAGCATCGAGCTCGCCCGCTCCGGCAGGTCGAGGTTGGTGATCGCGGCGGCGGCGCGGGTGACCCGGCGGTACCTGGCGGCCTCGCGATCCTGGAAGATCGCGCCCCACGTGAAGGTCGGGATCTCGCGCATCGCGACCGTCTCGGGGAACAGCACGGCCGAGTTCGTGTCGTAGCCGGGCGTGAAGTCGACCAGACGCAGCGAGACGAACAGCTTGTTGCCGTAGTCGCCGGCCTCGAGGGCGGCGATGAACTCCGGCCAGATCGTCTCGACGATGAGCGCCTCCACGAGGCGGTCGCTCGACCCGTTCTGCGTGTACATCGGGAAGACGACGAGGTGGCGGATGCCGTCGATCCGGTGCTGCTGCGGCTGGAACGCCATCAGCGAATCGAGGAAGTCCGGCACGCCGAAGCCTTCGGCTACCCAGCGGTCGAAGTCGACGATCGACGCGGCGAGGTACTCGGCGTCATGCGGGAAGGCAGGGGCGAGAGCGCGGATGCCGGCGGTGATCGCGGCGACGAGCTCACGTGCGGCGGCGTGGTGCGCGGCATCCGGGATCGATCCGTCCTTGATCTGCATCTCGCGGATCGCGATCGCGGCGTCCTTGAGCTGGGCCCACGCTGAGGAGGATTCGGCGGTCGCTGCGTCTTCGACGACCTCGGGTTCGCCGACGATGGCCTGTACAGCGGAGCTGTGGGCGGAAATGATGGACATCGGGACCTCCGATCGGAGAGTTTCACGGAAAGATTCCTGCATATACGGAATCCTGACGATAATCTTACATCCATGGATGATTCTGTCGACCGCGCGATCCTGGCTGCCATCTCTCGAGACGGACGGGCGACGCTGTCCCAGCTCTCGGATGCCGTGGGGCTGTCGGTGTCGGCCGTGCAGTCGCGACTGCGTCGCCTCGAGACGCGCGGGATCATCACCGGCTACCGCGCGATCCTCGACCCCGAACTCGTCGGCACGCCGCTCTCGGCGTTCATCGAGATCACCCCTCTCGATCCGGCCCAGCCCGACAACGCCCCCGAGCTGCTCGAGCACCTCGACGCGATCGAGGCGTGCCACTCGATCGCCGGTGACGCGAGCTACATGCTCTTCGTGCGGGTCGCCTCGCCCCGCGCTCTGGAAGAGCTCGTGCGGGACATCCGCCTGGCGGCGAACGTCAGCACCCGCACCACGGTCGTGCTGCAGACCTATTACGAGCACCGGCCGATCATCTCGGTCGCCCCCGAAGACGAATAGAGAACGGCGCGGGGATCACAGCACCGCGCCGATCATCGCCTCTCCGAGGGGCGTGCGCAGGTGCAGCATCCTCGCGCCGTCGCGTTCGCTCGAGACCAGACCGGCGTCGCGCAGCACGGTGAGGTGATGGGATGCCGTCGACACGGCGATCCCCGCATCCTGAGCCACCTCGGAGGTCGTGCGAGCGACGCCCGCTTCGAGCAGGATCGTCGCGCGAGCCGGGCCGAGGAGCGCGCCGAGCGACGTCGCGATCTCGCTCGCGTCGCGGGACCAGCCGGCCGTCACGCCACGCGCGGGATAGAAGAGAGTCGGCTGGGCCGGTGGTTCGGTGAGCACCATGCATCCCCACGACGACATCACCGACGGCACGAGCACCAGTCCGCTGCCGTGGCAGTCGACGACCTCGCTGTGACGGCGCAGCGAGACGCGCACGGCCCCGTCGCCCCAGGTCACCTTCGGATGGAGACCCCCGGCCATCTCTCTGATCCCCGAGGTGGCGATCACCCGTGATCGGACCGCGACGTCTGATCGCAGCAGGCGTTCGAGCTGCGGCCAGACGGGAGTGAGTGCGGCATCCCATACGTCCGACCACGCGTCCGCGATCATCGCCCGCGCGCGCTCCGGATGCTGTTGCATCTCGTGCAGTGCTCGTCGGCGTGCCCCCGTCGAACGCAGCACCATCTTGCCGAAATCGACCCGCATCGGCTCCAGCGGTGTGATGCGCAGGGCCGCGAGCTCCGCCTCCGGCGTCATGTCCCACCCCGGCGCTGCCGTGAGGAAGTCGGGCATGTAGCCGTCGTCGCCGATCACCGCGGCGAGCAGGCGGAAGCTCTCGCGAGGCAGCCGATCGCGTACGGCGCGCAGCCATCCCCACTGCAGCGGATGCTGTGCGGGGCGCAACAGCACCCGCACGGCGTGGGCGAGCTCATGCCCGGGGGAGATGCCGAACCGCACCGCCTGGATGTCGCCGGGGCTCAGATGGAAATCCACGCGGTGGTCGGGATGCTCGACGCCCTCGCGTGGCGAGCCGGCACCTGCACCAACGGAGTTTCGATCCACATCGAAACTCTAGGACGAGGGTCCGGGTCTGTCGAGACTGGGCTCATGAACACCACGTCATCCGCTCTCGAAGCCGTCGCCGCCGCGGAGATCCGCATCGGCACCGGGCGCAGTCGCAGGTTCGTCGGTGCAGATCACGGTGCGGGGATCTCGTACTTCTACGTCGAGAACCAGCCCGGCGACGGCCCAGGTCTGCACTGGCATCCCTACCCCGAGACCTGGGTGGTGCTCGAGGGCACGGCGCGGATCACGGTCGGCGATGCCACGATCGTCGCCTCGGCAGGCGACACCGCCACAGGCCCGGCCTTCGTGCCACACTGCTTCACGAACGTCGGCGAGGGGATGCTGCGCATCATCGGCATCCATGCGTCGGCGACGATCATCCAGACTTTCCTCTCCGACGACTGAACCACCACACACAGGAGCATCCATGTCCTTCCAGGCATACCTCGACAAGGTCGAGACCCAGACAGGCCTCACCCCGCGGCAGTTCATCGCACTCGCCAAGGAGCAGGGGTTCGACGAGACGACGAAGTCCACCGTCGTCCTCAACTGGCTCAAGCAGGACTACAGCCTCGGGCACGGCCATGCCCAGGCGATGGTCCACGTGATCCTCAAAGGGCCGAAGATCAGCGACAAGCACGTCGGCAAGGGCGGCGCGCATGGCGATGCGTCCGACACGCTCTGGCTCGACGGCAAAGACACCAACCCGAACCCCTGATCCGCATCACCCGGTACGGCAGAAGAGAGAGCATCATGGCAGTCCGCGTCGATCTCAACGTCTCCCTCGACGGATTCGCGACCACCACCGATCAGACACCCGAGAAGCCGTTCGGTGACGACTGGCCGCGTCTGGTCGCGGCGTATGCGGCCACGCGCACATTCCGCACCCGCGTGCTGGGCGACGACTCCGGCGCGGGCACGACGGGCGTCGATGAGAAGTACGCCCACGCCTACTTCGAAGGCATCGGCGCCGAGATCATGGGGGCAGGCATGTTCGGTCTGCACCAGAATCCGGATGACCCGGAGTGGCGCGGATGGTGGGGCGACGAGCCTCCCTTCCATGTGCCGGTCTTCGTGCTCACGCACACCCGCCGTGACCCGATCGAGTTCGCGAACGGCACGGTCTTCCACTTCGTCGATGCGGCGCCGGAAGAGATCCTGCCGCGCGCGATCGACGCGGCCGGCAGCGACGACGTGCGCATCGGCGGCGGCATCGACGTCGTGAGGCAGTTCCTCCGCGCGGGGCTGGTCGACCGGGTGCACCTGGCCGTCGCTCCGCTCGTGCTGGGCAGCGGCGAGCGCATCTGGGACGGCCTCCGCGGCATCGAGAACGGCTACGACGTCGAGTCGGAGGTCGCCGAGTCGGGTGTCACGCACCTGACCTTCCGCCGCGACTGACGTGGCGGCCCGCAGGCGTCCATCGGCGCCCCCAGTAGGATTCCCTGCGTGGCAGCATCCTCGAAGCGCAAGAAGAATCAGACCCGTGTCAGCGGCAACCCCGCGAAGCGGGCGAGCGGCAATCCGGCCAGTCAGGCCGTCATCGACCCCGGGCCCGTGACGCTCGGCGACTGGATCGGCGCCGCTCGTCTGCGCACGCTCCCACTCGCCGTCGCCCCGGTCGTGATCGGCACCGGCGCCGCACGCAGCACCGGCCCGGAGTTCCACTGGGTGATCGCGCTGGCATGCCTCGCGGTCGCCGTGCTGCTGCAGATCGGCGTCAACTTCGCGAACGACTACAGCGACGGCATCCGCGGCACCGACGCCGTGCGTGTCGGACCGGCCCGCCTGACGGCATCCGGTCGTGTGAAGCCGCGCACCGTGCTCGTCGCCGCGCTGGTGTTCTTCGCGCTCGCAGCGGCGGTCGGGCTCGCGATCGTGATCCGCACCGAGCAGTGGTGGATGCTGGCGATCGGCGCGGCCTGCATCGTCGCCGCCTGGTTCTACACCGGCGGCAAGCGGCCCTATGGCTACAACGCACTCGGCGAGGTCTTCGTCTTCATCTTCTTCGGACTCGTCGCGACGCTCGGAACCACGTGGGTGCAGGTCTTCGAGCTGCCGCAGCAGGCCTGGCTCGGTGCCATCGCCGCCGGCCTCTTCGCCTGTGCGGTGCTGCTCGCCAACAACCTGCGCGACATCGACCAGGATCGCCTGGTCGGCAAGCGCACCCTGACGGTGCTGATCGGCAAGCGCGCGACACAGGTGCTGTTCACCCTGTTCGTGATCGTGCCCTTCGGCATCCTCGCGTTCATCGCGCTGCTGTACCCGATCGCGTGGATCGGCCTGCTCGCGCTGCTCGCCGGGCTCCCGGCCATCCTGATCGTCTGGACCTACCGCCAGGCGAAGGAGCTGGTCACCGCTCTCGCTCTGACGTCGCTGACCGCGCTGCTCTACGCCGGTGCGTTCTTCTGGGCGCTCGCCGGCTGAACCGGCACCCGACCTGACAGCGGGGCCGGGATCCGGTCAGTCTCGCGGCGCCGGCTTCGGGGCGCCGGTCTCGCCGGCGATCGCCTCGTCCTCGGCATCCGCATCGGCCTGTTCGGCCGAGCTGCGACCCCCGCGACGCTCGACGATCCGCGCCGAAGCGTCGGTGAGAGGTCGGCGCAGGAACAGCATCGAGATGCTCATGCCGATGAGGGCGGCGAAGATCGCGGCGAGCCACCAGTACTCGCGGAAGATCGGGAAGAAGAACCACATGATCGCGAGCGGCACGAGGAAAGCCAGCAGGCGCAGCACGGTGTAGACGAGGAAAGGTGCACGGTTCTTCACCCGGACAGTCTACGTTCGCGAGCTGAGGCGTCTGCTGTCAGTCGTCGAGGCCGAGAACCTGGAACGGGATGCCGCGCACGACGCGCTTCCAGGGGTGCTCGCCGAGCGACCACAGCAGCTTCGCGTCGAGGTCGAGGGCGAGATCCTCGCAGCCGACGGGAAGCGGCACCCGATCGCGCACCAGGGCATCGCGGCCGCCGGTCCACAGGGCGCCCGGGCGCATCCCGTCGGACTGCGAGACGAAGTGCCGGTCGCCCCACCGCGCCGCCCCCTGCATCTGCGTGATGCCGGGGGTGAAGCGGCTCTCTTCGCGGAAGCCGTCGTCCTCGGAGTCTGGCACCGTGAACTCCGCGATCCGCCCCTTGTCGTCCTTCGTGTACTCGCCGATCAGCACTCGACGCAGGGGCGTGCCGTCGTCATCGAACACGCGGCCGAGATACGAGCAGCGCAGCTCGATCGGATGCACGCGGGTGCGCACCGCGACGAGAGCGGTGGCGCGCAGTCCCCGCCCGCGTGCACCGGCGACGCGTCGCGCCTCGGCGCCCCGCACGCGGCGGATGTCGGCGAGGTCGAACTCCCAGATGCCTCGACCCGTCGCCGCGACGAACAGCCGATCGTCGAACCACGCGAGGCCGCCGGCGTGGATGGGGGCGGGCTGCAGCTCGCCGTGCTCTTCGAACGCGAGAAGAACGTCGAGATGGCGAGAGCGTTCGAGGTCGACGAACGCGACCCGAGACGCCAGGTGATGACCGTCGAGCTGTTGACGGAACCAGCTCACGGCGAGTGTCCGGCGACCGTGCCACAGACCGAGGTCGATGCCCTGCGGATACCAGCGGCGGGTCCAGGTGCGGGCGCTCAGCCACCGCAGGTCGACCGTGGTGCGGCGCTTCTGGCGCACCGGGCGCCAGGTGGTTCCGAACGGCCAGAGCATGCACCCATCGTCGCCGATCGCAGGGCGAGGTGCGAATCGGCCACGGGCGCCGGTGCGGCGGCGGATATCGCGTCACCCCGTGTTCACCCGCCGGCCCCCGATCGGCAACGAGCGCCTGAGAGCATTCCGAGACCGTCGACCCGGGGGAGTTCTGTGCGCACACCGCTCGTCACCGTCATCCTGCCCGCCAAGGACGCAGGCGCCTACATCGGCACGACGCTCGAGACGCTGACACGGCAGTTCGACGACCCCGCCTCGCTCAAGCTCGTGGCGATCGACGACGGGTCGCGCGACGACACCGGCACGCTGATGCGGCGATACGCCGAGCGGTTCCCGCACGCCGAGGTCATCGTCAACCCCCGGCCGAAAGGGCTCGCGAGTGCCCGC
Organism: Microbacterium sp. AC035; assembly: GCF_979258485.1. Taxonomy (NCBI): domain Bacteria; kingdom Bacillati; phylum Actinomycetota; class Actinomycetes; order Micrococcales; family Microbacteriaceae; genus Microbacterium; species Microbacterium sp. AC035. The sequence goes on along the minus strand of NZ_OZ409858.1, from coordinate 1,935,841 downwards.
AACCAGGGGCTCGAGCATGTCGAGGGCGACGCGTTCTGCTTCCTCGACGGAGACGACTGGATGCAGCCGCAACGGCTCTCGGTGCTGGCCCGGCGGCTGAGCGAGCTCCGCTGCGATCTCCTGCGCACCGACCACGTGACCGTGAAGGCAGGCGTGCGCACCCTCGTGCCTGCGCCGTACCCCTGGCGTGAAGCGGTCGGCTCACCCCGGGACGCGATCCTGCCCGACAACGAGCCCACCATGGTCGACTACCCGTTCGCGTGGGCCGGGATCCTGCACCGCCGCCTGATCGACGACGGCCTCGCGCAGTTCACACCCGGCCTCTTCACCGCCGAGGATCGTCCGTGGATCTGGCGCCTGCACCTGCAGGCCCGATCGTTCGCGGTGGTCGACGCCCCTGCGCTGCTCTACCGCCGGGGGGTGTCGACATCGCTCACGCAGGTGCGCGACCGGCGACAGCTCGACTTCGTGCGTGCGATGGACGAGGTCCTCGACATCGTGGGCGCGGATGCCGAGTCCGACAGGTTCCTGCCGAAGGCGGTGTGGAGTGTGATGGCGCTCACCTCCCGGCATCTCGTGCGGTCGAGGAGGATGACCCCGTCGCTGCGCCGGGAGATGCGCACAGGCCTGCGCGGATTGCTCGCCCGTCTGCCTGAGGGGGAGGCCTCGGCCGTGCTGTCGCGTCTCGACGGACCCCGCCGCCGTGTGCTGGCTCCGCTGCTGCGCACTGTCGGGGTCGCGGCATGACGCAGCTCTTCGCGGTGCACAGCGCCTACGGGCTGGCCACCGCGGCCGGTGCGCTCGACGGCGGGCTGCTCGGCGAACACGGCGAGCGCATCCTCGTCCCGTTCGTGTCATCGCGACTGCCCGAGACATCGGTGAGCATCGCCGCAGACCCCGCACTGGCGAGCCTCCGCGACAGGTTCGACCGCATCGAAGATCTCGACGCGCTGCTCGGCCCCCTGCATCCGAGCTCATGGAAACCCCACGCCGCCGATCTGCCGCTGCTGCGCCGGCTGCTGATCCGAGCGTGGGGGATCGATCCGGGCGACCTCGAACTGCTCGTGCAGAGCCCCCAGGTCGCCCCGGCGCGCACCCTGATGCAGCTCTTCCCTCACGCGCGGCTCACGATCATCGGCGACGGGCTGATGACGTATTCGCCGATGCGGGTGCGGATGCCGCACACGGTGACCGCTCGGATCGGCCGCGTCGTGCACGCCGACGTGGTGCCGGGACTGACGCCGTTGGTGGGTTCGCCCACCGCGACGCCCGTGCCGGTCTCACCCGACCTGTTCCACGCCGTGCTCGCCGAGACCGCGGCTGCGGTGGATGACACCGCAGACCTCGAGAGCGCTCTCGACGGCGAGTCGACGGTGCTCGTGCTCGGGCAGTACCTGTCGGCGCTCGGACTGGTCAGCGAGGGCGAGGAGATCGCCCTGCAGAAGGAGATGATCGACCGCGCGGCGACCCGGCGACCGCAGCACATCGTCTTCAAGCCGCACCCCGCCGCACCGCCTCGGCTGAGCGACGCGCTGCGCGACAGGGCACAGATGCACGGCATCGACTTCCGCGAGTACCGCGGCGCGCTCGCCGCGGAGGTGCTCGCCGAACGACTCGATGCGACAGCCGTCATCGCGGGGTTCTCCACCGCCCTGCCGACCGTGCAGGCGCTCTACGGCCGTGAGATCGACGCCGTCGGCGCCGACACCGTGCTCGCGCGGCTGACTCCGTATGAGAACAGCAATCGAGTGCCGGCGACGATCGTCGATGCGCTCACGCGCGCAGACTCCCCGTATCGCGAGCCCGAGCGCCTGCAGCTGCTGATCGACGCGGTCGGGTATGCCATGCAGCCCGTGGTCGCCGGGCACCTGCGCGGTCGAGCCGAGCAGCTGCTGACCGGCATCCGTCCCGCTGATCGAGACCGGTACTTCGCACCCGAGAGGCTGGCGGAGCTGCGGCTCCCAGGGGCACCGCGCGAGACGGTCGTGCGTCGCGCGCTGCGCCCGGTGGGCGGGATCGGCCGGGTGGAGCAGGCCAGGCTCACGGTGCTCGCGGCGCGACGCAGACTCGCACGAGCGTGGCGCGTGCTCAGGGGACGATGACGACGATGACGACGATGACGGCGATGGGACGAGCGACATGACCGCAGAACAGCACTCGACGGATGTCGGCAGGGTCGTCGCGATCATCCCGGCCCGGGGTGGATCGAAGGGCGTGCCGCGCAAGAACCTGCGCCGTGTCGGCGGTGTGCCTCTCGTCGAACGCGCGGTGCGCACCGCGCGCGAGACCGATGGCATCGACCTCGTGGTCGTCTCGACCGATGACGACGAGATCGCTGCGCTGAGCGAGGCGGCCGGTGCGAGAGTCGTGCGGCGACCGGCAGAGATCTCCGGCGACACGGCCTCGTCGGAGTCTGCGATCCTGCACGCGTTGGACGTGCTCGATGCCGAAGGAGAGCCCGCCGACGTGGTGGCGTTCCTGCAGGCGACATCGCCGTTCATCCCGCGGGACGCCCTGTCCGGTGCTGTCCGCGAGGTGCGCGAGGGCACCGCTGACAGCATGTTCGCCGCCCACGAGACCTACGGATTCCTGTGGTCACGCGGCGGCGCAGGACAGCTGGGCCGAGCAGGACAGACGGATGCCGGCGCTGCCGTCGCACTCAACCACGATGCCGCGCATCGCCCCCGGCGTCAGGATCGCGAGCCGCACTTCCTCGAGACGGGCGCGTTCTACGTGTTCCGAGCAGACGGCTTCCGCGAGGCGGAGCACCGCTTCTTCGGCCGCATCCGCATCGCCGAGGTGCCGGAATGGACCGCGATCGAGATCGACGACGAGCAGCAGCTCCGCATCGCCCGCGCGCTCGCAGCCCTTCATGAGAGCCCCGAGCGGGTGCCGGTGCGAGCGATCGTCACCGACTTCGACGGCGTGCACACCGACGACACCGCGACGGTCGACGCCGACGGCATGGAACGGGTGCGGGTGAGCCGCGAGGACGGCATGGGGGTGTCGCTGCTGCGGCGTGCCGGCATCCCGATGCTCATCCTCTCGACCGAGGTCAACGCCGTCGTGCGGGCTCGGGCCGACAAGCTCCGCGTGCCCGTTCTGCACGGCATCGAAGACAAGGAGTCGGCTCTGCGCGGCTGGGCGGAGGAGGTCGGCATCCCGCTCGCCGACATCGCCTACCTGGGCAACGACGTCAACGATCTGCCTGCCCTGCGAATCGTCGGCTGGCCCGTCGCGGTGGCCGATGCGCATCCGCTCGTGCTCGAAGCGGCCCGCGTCGTGCTCAGCCGCAGCGGCGGTCACGGTGCCGTCCGAGAGCTGATCGAACGGGTGTTGCCCGCCTGACTGGTGCCGGTAACCCTCCTGACGTGTGGCGTTCACCATCGGCGCGTACTCAGGAGAGAAGGCCATTTCGACGACCGGAGGAACCATGACTGTCAGCATCGGCTCACGCGTGATCGGCGGCGGCCACCCCGCCTATGTCATCGCGGAGATCGGCCTCAACCACAACGGCGACGTCGACATCGCCAAGCGCCTGATCGACGTGGCGGCGAAGGCGGGGGCCGACGCCGTGAAGTTCCAGAAGCGCACCCCCGAGATCTCCACCCCCGAGCACATGCGCGATGTTCCGCGGGAGACGCCGTGGGGCACCATGAGCTACCTCGACTACCGCCGCCGTGTGGAATTCGGCCGCGACGAGTACATCGCCATCGGCGACCACGCCACGATGCTCGGACTCGACTGGTTCGCGTCGCCGTGGGACGTGCCCAGCGTCGGCTTCCTCGAAGACCTCAACGTCGTGGCGCACAAGGTCGCCTCGGCGAGCCTGACCGACACCGAGCTGCTCGTCGCCCTGCGCGAGACGGGCAAGCCGATCATCCTCTCGACGGGCATGTCGACGATCGAGCAGATCGACCGGGCCCTCGCCACACTCGGCACCGACCGCGTCGTGCTCATGCACGCCACGTCGACCTACCCGCTCGAGCCCGAAGAGGCCAACCTCCGGGCGATCGCCACGCTCCGCGACCGTTACCCCGGCATCCCCGTCGGCTACTCGGGTCACGAGCGCGGTCTGCAGATCTCTCTCGCCGCCGTCGCGATCGGCGCCGTCGCGGTCGAGCGCCACATCACGCTCGATCGCACGATGTGGGGGTCCGACCACGCGGCGTCCCTCGAACCCACCGGCCTCGAGCACCTCGTGCGCGACATCCGGGTGATCGAGACGGCCCTGGGCGATGGCGTCAAGCGCGTCTTCGACAGCGAGCGTGCGCCCATGGCGAAGCTGCGTCGCGTCTCGGCATGACCGCATCGGGCGCACTGCGGGTCGTCGCGATCGCCGACGCGGACTCGTTCGTGAAATGGTCGGCATCGCTGCTCGGCAGTGTGCCCGGCATCCGTTCGCATCTGCTGCTGGTGCAGACGCCGCTGACCGCGAGCGTCGATCAGCAGCGCACGGCGCTGGCGGGCACCGGGATGCTGTCCGACGACGTCACCCGCATCGGTTTCGGGCAGGCCGCCGCGTGGCTCGAGGGGCAGCGACCCGATGTGGTCCTGCTCGCCGGACGTGGGCCGTTCGTTCGACTGATGGGGCGCCTGATCGACTCGCTCTCGCACCGCCCGGTGGTCGTCGCCGGCCTGCCGGGGATGGCGATCCCTGCGCAGCGCGGCGCCCTGGACTACCGCCGTCACGCCGACCTGCTCGTCGTGCACTCGCATCGGGAGGAACGTGCGTTCGCCGAGCTGGGCCGGCGGATCGGCGTGCAGGTGCCGACGGCGCTGGCCACGCTGCCGTTCGCCCGCTCTCGATCGCGGATGCTCGCCGCCGACCGCGCCCGCGTGCTCGCCGCCGACGCGGGGCACCCTGCAGGCACCCTCATCGCTGACCGACCGCCTGCTCCGAGCGCCGTGCGGATGCCGGCCACCGACGTCGTGTTCGCGGCGCAGGCCCTGGTGCCGGTCGGACGGGAAGAACGGGCGGAGATCGCTGCGACCCTCGTGCGCGCCGCGGAGGCCGACCCGAGCCGCCGAGTCGTCATCAAGCTGCGCTCGCGTCCGGGGGAGTCCGAGACCCACCTCGAGCGCGACCCCTATCTCGAGCTGCTGCCGGCCCGGAGACCGGACAACCTCGTCGTCTCGTACTCTTCGATGGCTGCCGCGCTGTCGACGGCCGCCGGGCTCGTCACCGTCAGCTCGACCGCGGCCGTGGAAGCAGTCGCGCTCGGTGTGCCCGTCATCGCGCTCGATTCGTTCGGAGTCAGCAAGAGCCTGCTCAACACCGTCTTCGTCGGCAGCGGCCTTCTCGGCGGGCGCAACGAGGTCGTGGCCGGTCGATTCCGGCATCCGCACCCTGCCTGGCTGCGCGACAACTACTTCCACCCGGCGGCCGAGTCGACCTGGTGGAACCATGTCGAGCAGCTCGTCGCTCTGCGCCGGGCCGGTGCTCTGCCGGCGAAGCTCGTCCCCGCCGCCCGTGGAGGGAAGCTGCACGAGGCATGGCACCGCGCGAGCGTGCTCGGCTCGAAGGACCGCACGCTCGGCGGCACCGCTGCGCTCGCCCTCGGAGTGCCCGCGACGACCCTGCTCGCTGCGGTGCGCCGCGGACGCTCATCCGGCGACGGAGCGACCTGGGCCGACGCGAGCACCGACTTCACGCTGGAGCCGAACCCGTTCCACGACTCGATCCGGCGCTGATCACGCCGGATCGAGTCGCTGCCGCGTCAGCTGCTGCGACGGATCGCCCGCACTCCCACCACGAGTCCGACGGCGGCGACGGCGAGAGCCGAGACCCAGCCCCAGAGCACTGTCGGGTCGCCGAGGTCGCCGCCGAACAGCGCCCGTTCGGCCTGCACCACCCAGTTGACCGGGTTGACCGATGCGACCGCCCGCATCCAGGCGGGGCCGTCGTCGAGCGGCAGCAGCATGCCAGAGAGGATCAGCAGCGGGAAGATCAGCGATTGCTGGACTCCCCAGAACAGCCACTCGCGGTCCTTCGTGGCCAGCGCCAGCGAGTACGACAGCGATCCGAGTCCGACGCCGAAGACCGCGAGAAGCGCGAGCCCGATGAGCAGGCCCGGCACGTTGATCGCGAATCCGAACGGCCACGCGATCAGCACGATGATCAGTGCCTGCACCACGATGGGCGCGATCTCCTTGAGTGCGCGACCCACGAGCAGCGATGATCGGGCGAGCGGGGCGACCAGAGTGCGCTCGTGCGAGCCGGTCATCATCTCGTATTGCAGGTTCGAACCCGTCGCCCCGGTGCCGAACAGCACGATCATCACGAGCACGCCGGGCACGAACCAGGCGAGGGTCTCTCCGGCCGGTCGACCGGAACCGCCTATCAGGAGCGGCGCGAACAGGCCGAGGAACACGAGCGGCTGCAGCAGGCTGAAGATCAGAGTGAACGGGTCGCGCAGCACCGGCTTGAGCTCGCGGGTCAGCACGTTCCTGGTGTCGCGCACGAGGTTCGCGCGCACGAGGGTGTCGGTCGTGGTGGTCATGAGAGGACTCCTGTCTTGTCGTTCTCGGCCCCTGTCGCGGCGTCGGATTCGGGTGCATCGGCGCTGCCTTCGCCTGCTTCGCGCAGCGTGCGCCCGGTCAGGGCGAGGAAGACGTCGTCGAGGGTGGGCGGGACGCCGGTCGCTCGGCGCACGAGGATGCCGGCGGCATCCAGTTCGCGAACGATCACCGGCAGCAGCCGGTCGCCGTCCGGCACGGCCAGCGACAGCGAGTCGCCGTCGAGCGACACCGCCGCTGCGCTGAGACGAGCGACGACGGCGCGGGCATCAGCGGCATCGGCGTCGTTCGCGAACCCGAAGGTGAGCACGTCTCCGGCAAGCGTCGCCTTGAGCGCTGTCGCGTCGTCGTCGGCGATGATGCGGCCCTTGTCCATGACCATCACCCGCTCGGCATACCGGTCGGCCTCTTCGAGATAGTGCGTGGTCAGGAAGACGGTCGTGCCGTGCTGGGTGCGCAGGTCGAGGATGTGCTCCCACAGGTTGGCTCTGCTCTGCGGGTCGAGGCCGGTCGACGGCTCGTCCAAGAAGATCAGCGGCGGCGCGTGCATGAGGCCGAGCGCGATGTCGAGCCGGCGCTTCTGCCCTCCGCTGAGCTGCTGAACCGTGCGGGTCGCGAACGAGGAGAGATCGAGCGACTCGATCAGCTCATCGGCGCGACGGATGCTGTCGCGTCGGCTCATCCCGTAGAACGCGCCCTGGCTGAGCAGCTCATCGCGCACCCGCTGCGAGAAGCTGCCGCTTGTGAGCTGCCCGACGTAGCCGATGCGGGCGCGCACTCCTGCAGCATCCGTGCGGATGTCGTGGCCGACGACGCGGGCGGTCCCCGAGGTCGGCGGGATGAGGGTCGTCAGCATCCGCAGGCTCGTGGACTTGCCCGCGCCGTTCGGACCGAGGAACGCGACGAGCTCGCCGCGCACCGCAGTGAAGGAGAGGTCGGTGACCGCTTCGACCGACGTCTTCTTGACGGTGAAGACCTTGGTGAGGCCTTCGGTTTCGATGATGGATTCGTTCGACATGCTCAGAGAGTACGAACCAACCAGGACACATCCTGTCCGCAATCTCTGAGATTCTGGAGACATGTCCGACACCACCACCCGAGCCCTCTCTCTGCTCAACCTGCTGCAGACGCACCGGCACTGGCCCGGCACGGAACTCGCGAGCAGGCTCGGAGTCACCGAGCGCACGGTGCGCCGCGATGTCGATCGGCTGCGGGAGCTGGGGTACCGGGTGGAGTCGACGCCCGGCGCTGCGGGCGGATACCGTCTCGAGGCCGGAAGCGCCGTGCCCCCGCTGCTGCTCACGGATGACGAGGCGGTGACCATGGCGATCGGGCTTCGCGTCGCGGCGACGCAGCAGCTCGTCGGCGGAGCGGAGGTGACCCTGACGGCGCTCGCGAAGCTCGAGCAGGTGCTGCCGTCAGCGCTGCGTCAGCGGGTCAACGCGCTCGCCGCCGCCGTGCAGCCGCCGCGCATCGGTGATGCGCCGGTCGTCTCGCCTGTCGTGCTGGGGGAGATCGCTCTCGCGACCCGCGACCATGAACGTCTGCGGATGCGTTACGTAGACGGGGCCGGCGCCGAGAGCGTCCGTCGGGTCGAGCCGCACGCGCTCGCTCCCTCCGGCCGCAAGTGGTTCCTGCTGTGCTGGGACCTCGATCGTGATGACTGGCGCACGTTTCGCGTCGACCGGATCGTCTCGGTCGAGCACACCAGAGTGCTGTTCACCCGACGCGAGATCACCACTGAAGAGGTCGACGAGCGTGTGCTCATCGCCGCGTCGTGGTCGCCGCAGAAGATCGAGGCGGATGCCGTGATGCAGCTGCCGTTCCCCGAGATGCAGGACCTGTTCGGACCGTGGTCGGAGGGGGCGACGCCCGAGGGCGACGACCGCACGCGTTGGCCGTTCGGCGGCTCGGACTGGCGTGAGGCGATGTACGCGCTTCTGTGGATCCCCGAGGGGGTCGACTACACGACGAGCTTCCCCGAGCCGCATCGGGCGGAACTCAGGGAGTCGGTGGAGCGGCTGCTGCGGGCCCTCGATGCGCCTGCGCCCGAGCCGAGCGCCTAGGAGCGGGGGGCGGCGATCGACGGCGGGTCCGGGTCGTTCCACCGCTGGAACGTCTGCACCCACCAGAACGCCGCGAACAGGATCAGGGCGACAGCCTCGCCGATGAGAACGACCGGTGTCTCGCCGAAGACCTGGCGGAAGACGACTGCGGCGACCAGCAGCACGAGGTCGGCGATCAGCAGCCCCGTGATCCATCGATAGATCGACCGCTGGCGAGGAGAGGGCGGGGTCTCTCCGGGGTCGAGCGGGCCGCGCGAATAGAGGATCGGAACTGCCGCGAACACACCGAAGAAGATCAGGGTGACGACGAAGTGGATGCTGTTCACGGGCCAGAAGTTGAAGGGGAAGTGCTCGTTGAGCGTCGGCGCGAACGCGAGGGCCGTGACCACTGCGGCCGTGACGAGCGCGATCGCCGACACCAGCACGGCTGCCCGGTTGGGGGTGCGCGTGCGGCGGCGGATCACCGCCGTCGTGATCACCACGGCCACCACCACCACGGCGTAGACCGCGATCCCGGCCTTGGCGCTGCCGACGTATCCCGCGGGGATGCAGTCCGTGGCGACCGGGCAGGGAATGTGACCGACCGCACGAGTGTCGGCCAGCCCGGTCGGAACGATCGCGATGAGCGGCGCGAAGACGGCGCACACGTCGAGCAGAGTCGTCGCGCGACTGCGCCCGGAGAGCGCGAGCAGGACGACGGATACCGCGAGCAGCGCGCCGACGAAGACGTCGCGGGCCGGAGTGTAGATCGCGTGGCTGATCGAGTGCAGCGGATTCCACCCGAACATCAGTGGCTCCCACATCACGACGACGCTCTGCAGTGCGACCCCGACGAGCAGCGCGAACACGATCAGCACCAGCGAGAGGCGGAGGTGGCGATGGGTCTTCTGCGGGGTCGTCGCGGGGCTGTCAACGGCTGCCATGTTCGCGACGCTACACCGCTCGTCGGACGCCGGCGTGTGACGCGGCGTGACGGTTCATGTCATGCGCGGACTCACTCTGTCAATCCCCGCAACGATCCTCGCCTTCCCGGTCACGGCCGGGTAGCGTCATTCCCATCGCGGCGATCCGGGCGGTCCCGGGCCTCAGCTCATACCTGAAGGCGTTGCGGGTTCGACTCCCGCCGTCGCGTCCACTCTGTCTGGGTGCTGACTGCCCAGTCAGCGCCCTGGGCGGCGACCGCGACGCAGACGCTCGACAGTGTCCCGTGACAACACGGCGGCAGCATTCGATGCCGCACGAGCCTGATCGAGGGCATCTGAGACGGCGGTCGGATCGTCGTCGAAACACGAACGCCCGCCCGCTCACCACACCGCTGCTCGGCGATCGCCGAGGCCGGTTCCTCTGGGATGTCCCCGTGGTCGTGTCACCGCAGATCGAGACTGAAGTCACATCGATCACAGTGGCGTTCAGCAACGGCGTCAGCGCGACCATCTTCCCTGTAACGATCGAAGCGTTCGCAGAGGAACTGCAGGCCGACAGCCCCACCATCGTTTGACAGTTCTCCTGCAGATGATTCCTTCAGTCCCCTAGCAGGAACGCGGAGGACTGTGGTGAGCGTCCGCACCGAGGCCCCGTGCATTGTGAGAGGTGCACGCGGCCTCGACCATGCCCCAAGGGTAGGGACGCTTCGATCTCAGAAGGATCGAACCCGGTCTACCTCCCGCGTAGCGGGCTTCTTCTCTCCCCGCGTTGGGAGCGCATTTCTACCAGGGGTGTAGCACCGTCAGGTAACACCTGCGGGGTTGTGAAAGGGGTATCCTGGCGCGGATGTCAGCGGTATCGCAGAGGTATCGGTGTCACCTCTCGTCAGCCGTAGTACTCCCTGAGGTTCGCGGAGCGTGCGTGCCGCTTCCAGCCGTTCTGCGCGGCATGGGGGCTGGCCCCGGCGCCTGTCCGACCACGGGTGCACCTCCAGGCGGCACGGTGGCGTCCGTGGCGGTCCTCGCTGGCGTCGATCTCGATGAGCTGATGCATGAGCACATCATCCGGGTAGCCTCCGACACGCTCGTTAGAAGGGACTGCGGGGGCTGATGTGTGGTGTTCCTACAACAGAAGCTCTGACTAAGTATGGGAATTCATGAGTATCCCAAACCGGCTTTGCTGGGCGCCTGGATCCGGGTAACGTAACCTGCGACAGCGCCCCTCCAAGGCTAGAACTCGATTGAGTTTCCTGAAATCGGAGGGGCCTTCTCTTTGTGCCAGAGTTCCTCTATGAAGGATCACAGGTCAACGGTCGATCTTGTTGCTTTGCTCGCAGACGAGCGAGGGCTTCTGATCGAGGATCGCGCGCTCGCGGTCAACACTCTGGAGACGCTGAACTACTACCGCTTCACCGGCTACTCGAGACACTTCCAGGATCTTCCTGCGGCCGGGAAGAACGACTATCACGCAGGTGCAAGCTTCAACCGGATTGTCAGCCTCGTCGAGCGAGATGACGAACTGCGTCTGCGTCTGATGATTCCGCTCTCGTCGGTGGAACAGGCAGTTCGTACTAGGTTCGCTCACCTCGCTGGGGGCGAGTTCGGATGTGAGGCGTTCTACCTCGAGCCTGCGAAGCACATCGCGGATTCACCGGATGCGCTCAACCGAATTCGTCGGGTGAAGGACGATCTGCAACAATCCCAGCACCCGACGATTGCGCACTACCGACACGGCGATGATGTCTCGGGTGTTCCGATCTGGGTCGCCGTAGAGGTGCTGAGCTTCGGGAAGATCGCGTGGCTTGTGGAGTCCTTGGACTCTCAGACGATGCGGAGCGAGCTCGCGGACTTCTTCAGTTTCACGAGAAGCACGTTCCCTCGCACCCTGCAGTCGCTGTCCGCGCTGCGAAACGTGTGCGCTCATCACGGGCAAGTGTGGAATCGAATGCTCACTGCGCAGTGCCCGCTCCCACTCAACAAGCGGGAGCGTCCGCGAGACCTCAGATATCACCCACAGGGGATCTATCCCGCGATCATGGCGCTCTCCAAGCTGACCAAGAGTCCGCACGCGCAAACTCATTTGGGGGCCGTGGACCGGATCCTGCGCCGAGGCGACGACTACGCGCGAGGCGTTCTCAACCCAGCAGGCGTGAGGTAGTCCCGTCTGGAATTCGGCCGGAGTGGTCAGGCGATTGACGAAATCGGATCTGAGATCGCACCCTGCTGGAACTCGGCCGGGGTCTTTCCCGCCCAGAACCCAGCTGTCGGGCGTGCCGCTATCGCGAACGCTTGGCACCTCGCAAGCATCGGGCAGTGTGCGCAGATGTCGCCCATGATCGCGACCGTCTCGGCATCGACAAAAGTGTCCGTGTTCTCCGAATTCTTCAACGAAGAGTCACGGCTTCGGGGGTATCGGAACCGTTCGGGTAGCTCGGGAGCATCTTCGCCCCGTTCGATCGCTTTCCTGCGTAGTTCGTAGAAGCGAACAGGTGAGGCTCGCAGTTTCTCCCGCCACCACGCGAGCAGCCCGTGCGGTTCGACGACGTGGAACGATCATCGTCGCTTAGGGCTGTGTCCGTGGAGTCGATGCGCGAAGCCATGACTCCCACCGAGAAGCCGTCCGCGCCATGAGCCGCCGCGAGGCGGGGAAGTTCAGCGACGATCGCCGCGCACTCGGACTCGTTGGGGGAGCTTCTCGTCGGCCAGCAGGCGTCCGCGCTCCGTGGCGAATGGATCCGTCGCCGTGACGACAGCATCCATCAGGCCAAGCACGCGCATGACGCGCAGCGTTATCTCCAGTGTCGTGCCCTCGCCGTTCTCGAGCTTGCTGATCGTCGGCGGAGTCGTCCCGGCGCGTTCGGCAACCATCTTCGCTGTGAGGCCGAGCAGCTTGCGTTGATTCGCAAGGTTCTGCCCGATCACGCGCATCGATCGCTTGACGGGGGTGGGCGTCAGAGACATGGTTGCGATATTAGAGCAAGCTTGCTTTATCTAAAAGGCTTTTGGATAACTCAGTGTTTATCGTATATCGCCGACCGGTCTCGGTTGCTCCGTCACGCTCTCGGCCTGGGCGACCCAGAAGCTCCGGTAGAGACCCTCCGTCGCGAGCAGTTCATCGTGTGTACCGCGCTGTGCCGCACGCCCGTCTTCGAAGACGACGATCTGTTCGGCGGTCGAGACGGGTTCAAGGCGATGCGCGATCAACACGGTCGTGCGGCCCTGACGCAGCACTCGGATCGCCGCTTCGACCGCATCGCGGTGGTGCAGTCCGACATCCGCTGTCGCCTCGTCGAGGATCACGACGGCGGGGGCGGCAAGCAACGCACGGGCGATGGCGAGCTGCTGGATCCGACCCTCATCGAGAGCGGTGGATCGCTCTGTATATGCCGTCGCAGTCACCGCCCACTCCGCTCCGACCGAGACGAGCGCAGCGGCGATCTCGTCGTCGCTCGCGTCGGGCGCGACGAGACGCAGGTTGTCGGCGATCGTTCCGCGGAACTGATGCAGCTCCTGCGACACGTAGTAGGGAGTCACGGCCGCGGGGCCGAAGCGCACGCTGCCGGATGCCGGCGGGTGGTGTCCGGCGATGACCCGGGCGAGTGTGCTCTTGCCCGAACCCGACGCTCCGACGAGTGCCGTCGTCGTGCCCGGTTCGACCTTCAGCGTGATGTCGTCGATGCCTCGTCCGGTCGTCGGATACCGGTAGCCGACGTCCTGCAGCTCGATTCCGATCGGCGCATGGCCGCCGACAGGGCGAGTGACGCCCGCCGCCGCGGTGTCCTTCTCGAGCGCGGCCTTCGTCGGAGCGAGGTCGATCACGCCCACGAGCCGCGCGAGTCCGATCGCCGCACGCTGGATGTCGTCGAGACCGAAGATCAGCTGACCGACGGGATCGAAGAGCCGGTGGAAGACGAGCGCGGCCGTCGTCACCATCCCGACCGTGATCGCACCGTTCGCGTGCAGCAGGAACCCGGCAGCGAGGATCGCACCCAGGCCCACGAGCTCGCCCCCGTTGATCCAGCGGAAGAGTCTGTTGCGCACCCGGACGCCCTCGATCTGCATCCTGATCGAGTCCTCCGCCCGCGCCTCGACACGGGCGAGAGCATGAGGCTGTTCGTTGAGCGCGGTGAGCGTCTCGATGCCCTCGACGGCCTCGAGCACGGCCTGGCTTCGGGCGGCCTCACGCACTCGGACCTCGCGGAACACCACACGCGAGCGCCGCAGGAACGCGCGCGTGCCCAGCAGGTAGAACGGCACGCTCGCGACCCCTGCGAGTGCGAGCCAGGGGTCGAGCGCCGTCAGCGCCACCAGCGACACCCCGATCGCGAAGCCCGCCGAGAGCAGCATCGGCACGACGTTGCCCCCGGCCTCGGCCACCGCGTCGACGTCGCCGGTCACCCGGGAGAGCAGATCGGACGTCTCGCCGTCGTCGACCGTGCTCACGGGCAGGCGCATCGCCGAGGCGAACACGTCTTCGCGGAGCTCGGCCAGCATGTCCTGAACCAGCCCCGAGAGCACCCGTGCGGCCCACAGCATCACCAGCGCCGCACCGATGGCGCCGACGCCGGCGCCGCCGATCCAGCCTGCGATCACGGCGAGACCCGCATCGGTCGATACGGCGTCGACGATGCGACCGAGGCATGCGGGGAGTGCGATCCCCAGAGCGGATGCGATGAGGAACAGCGCAGCCGTGCCCACCGCCCGTCCGCGGTGGCGCCGCAGCAGCATCCCGATGACGATCCGCACGCGAGCGCCGGTCGCGATCGGCAGGAGGGGACTCGTGGTGTCAGTCATCGCGGGCATCCGATCTGTCGGCCGAGAGGTCCACGACCCGATCGCAGGCGGAGAGCAGCGCCGGAGAGGTGCTGATCACGATCGTCGTACGGTCGAGCCTGCGGAGAGCGTGGGCGATCTGCGCCTCGGTGATGGCGTCGACGGCCGAAGTGGGTTCGTCGAGCACGAGCACCTCGGCGTCGGTGTGCAGCGCGCGTGCGAGTCCGATGCGCTGCCGCTGACCGCCCGAGAGGCGTCTGCCGGCCTCGCCGACCTGGGCGTCCCAGCCGCCGACCTCGGTGACGGTGTCGTGCAGTGCGGCGGCCGTGATCAGCTCTGCTCGCGGACCACCGGCGGCGCCGTGACCGCGCACGGCCTCGCGCATGGTGCCGCTCACGATCGTGTGGCGGTGGGGCAGGGCGACGACGCGTCGGCGGTAGTCAGCAGCATCCAGATCGCTCAGGTCCTGCAGAGCGCCCTCTTCGGCGATCTTGATCCGGCCACGATCGGGCGGCGTCCGCATGCCCAGGAGACGTGAGAGCGCGCGGGCCTCGTCGCTGTCTGACGGACGGATGCCGAGCAGTTCACCGCGGCGCACTTCGATGTGCGCCGTGCCCTCGGGGCCGGGACGGAACGTGAGAACGACGCCCTCGGGAGCTCGGTGGGTGCGGTCGAGCGGCGCGGTCGTGCCGGGGGCGTCGAGCAGGTCGTCGGTGTCGATCATCTCTGCAAGCCGCTTGGCTGAGGCGAGCTTGTGGATCCAGTTCGAGGGGAACGACCCGGCGTACGCGAGTGATCCGCTGAGGAACTGTGCGAGGCCGAGCACGGTCACGAGATCGCCGATGCTGATCTGACCCTCGGCGGCGAACCACGCCGACAGGCCGGCGAGCGCCGTCGTCGCGAGCGCGGCGAGCACCGAGCTCACCGCCTCGTACCCGGCGAGCGATCGCCCGGCGGTCGTCGCCGCGATGCGGCTCGCATCGCTCGCCGCGACGTAGCGCCGCACCGCCTCTTCGCGCGCGCCGATGCCGACGAGCACCCGGAATCCCGACATGAAGTCGGCGGCGACGGCGCCCGCCTCCGTCGCGGCGTGCTGCTCCGCGGCGCCTCGGCGTTCGAGCGGTCGCGAGACGATCCGCATCGTGACCATCAT
This sequence comes from Microbacterium sp. AC035, assembly GCF_979258485.1. Taxonomy (NCBI): domain Bacteria; kingdom Bacillati; phylum Actinomycetota; class Actinomycetes; order Micrococcales; family Microbacteriaceae; genus Microbacterium; species Microbacterium sp. AC035. The sequence continues at coordinate 1,920,407 of NZ_OZ409858.1, read as the reverse complement.
GGCGACGGTCGAGGCGAACACGACGAGCGTCGCGATCGGCGAGATCACGAGCATGGCGAACGCTGCACCCGCGATCGCCGCGATCGTGGCGCACTGCTGGGCGATCGACCATGCGACGCCCGCGACGCGATAGGTGTCGGAGGTCACGAAGGTCAGCGCTTCGCCGGGGGTCATCGCCCGACGAGAGAGGCGAGGGCGCAGCATCCGCGACAGGGCGAGGTGCCGCAGTGCCTGCTCGCCGTAGCCGTACACGCCGACCATCAGTCGGGAGGCACCCTGGTAGCTCGCGCTCAGCACGAGGAAGATGCCCACGAGCACACCGAGCCACAACGCGAGTGCCGCCGGGTCCGACGGCAGCACCGCGCGGTCGATCGTGGCGCCGATGATCACCGGGATCGCCGCCTCGGTGAGCGAATGCACGATGAGCAGCGTCGTCGCCGCGGTCAGGGTGAACCCCCGACCCTGCGAGGCGAGCGCGATCGCGAAGAGCCGGCGGGGCGTGGTCGTCATCGCGTCCGCCTGCCGAGCGGCAGCACCAGCGGCGTTCCCGAGACCGGGTCGGTGATCACCCTGCAGGGCAGGTCGTACACGGCCTCGACGAGCTCGGCCGTGATGATCTCGCGCGGGTCGCCCTGCGCCACGATCTCCCCGTCTCGCATCGCCACGAGATGGGTCGCATAGCGCGCGGCATGATTGAGGTCGTGCAGCACCGCGACCAGGGTCGTGCCGCTGCGGTGCAGGTCGGCGAACAGCTCCATGAGGTCGATCTGGTGGGCGATGTCGAGGAACGTCGTCGGCTCGTCGAGCAGCAGGTGCTGGGTCTGCTGGGCGAGAGCCATCGCGACCCAGACCCGCTGGCGCTGACCACCGGAGAGCTCGTCGACGAGGCGCCGAGACAGGTCGGTGACACCGGTGGCGGCCATCGCCTCGGACACTGCTCGCTCGTCGGCGCTGCTCCAGGTGCGCATCGCGCTCTGATGCGGAAAGCGGCCGCGGCCCACGAGGTCGGCGACCGTGATGCCGTCGGGCGCGATCGAGGACTGCGGGAGCAGCCCGAGCTTCTTCGCGGCATCCTTCGGTTTCAGGGAGCGCAGCTCGGCGCCGTCGAGCAGCACGGTGCCGGTGCTCGGGCGCAGCAGACGGGCGAAGCCGCGCAGCAGAGTCGACTTGCCGCACGCATTGGGCCCGATGATGATCGTGAACGAGTCATCCGGAACCTCCAACGACAGCCCCGAGACGATCGGGGTGTCTCCGTAGCTCAACGTGATGTCGCGGGCCAATAGCGAGGTGGTCATCGGTGTTCCTTTCAGGCGCGGCGCGCGTACTGGGCGGCGAGCAGCCAGGCGAGATAGATTCCGCCGACAGAGACGGTCACGACTCCCACAGGCACGGCGACGAGCTGAGCGACAGTGTCCGACACGACGACGAGCGCTGCACCCGTGAGCATCACGGGCACGGTGCCCATCGGCGTGTTCGATCGGGTGAGCCGCTGCGAGATCTGCGGGGCGGCGAGGGCGATGAACGAGATCGGACCGGCGGCGGCGGTGACGAGGGCGACCAGCGCCACCCCGAACACCATCGCGGTGATCCTCGTGCGTCCGGGGCTGACGCCGAGCGCGGTCGCCGCGTCATCCCCCATCTCGAGCACCGGCAGGGTGCGGTTCAGGGGCAGCGAGGCGAGGGTCACGACTGCGAAGACAATCGCGGCGGGAATCAGCTGGTCGAACCCGAGGGAGGCGAGTGAGCCCGCACCCCAGGTCGCCGCCATCATCGCCTTCTCGACGCTGACCGAGATCAGGATCCACGAGGTGAGCGAACCGAGTCCTGCCGAGACGCCGATGCCCACGATGATCAGTCGGAACGACGACAGCGTGTTCTTGTGTGCGAGCACGTACACGAGCAGGGCGGTGAACAGGCCGCCGATGAGAGCGCCGACCGCTTTGAACATGTAGGTGTTCAGCTCGAGCACGACCATCATCAGGGTCACGCCGAACTGGGCGCCGACGCCGAAGCCGATGATGTCGGGGGAGCCGAGCGGGTTGCGGGTGAGGGACTGGAAGATGCCGCCGGCGAGAGCGAGCGCCGCCCCGCACAGCACAGCGAACAGCACCCGCGGCAGCCGCCATTCGAAGACCACCTGGCGGATGTCGGGATCGGATGCCGGGTCGAAGATCGCGCGGAGGACCGAGGGGAAGTCGACCTCGTAGGCGCCGATCGTCATCGAGGCGAGACCGGCGGCGATGATGACGATGACGAGCACCGCGCTGACCACGACCGAGCGCACCGGGAGGAGTGCGGCGATGCGGGCGGTCTCGATGCGGAACAGGCGTCGACCATGGTCGACGGGAATGAAGTCGGGCGCCTGCTGGTCGTGAGAGGGCCGCTGGCGCTGGTCGATGGTCACAGTCCGCTCACCCGCTTGCGACGAACGAGGATGATCAGGATCGGTGCCCCGAGGAGCGCTGTGACGATGCCGACACGCAGTTCGCCGCTGGGCAGCACGATGCGGCCGAGGATGTCGGCGGCCAGCAGGAAGGCGGGGCCGATGATCATCGAGTACGTGAGGACCCAGCGCTGATCGGGCCCGGTGAACCAGCGCACGACGTGCGGGATCATGAGGCCGACGAAGGCGATGGGGCCGGCGGCGGCGACGCTCGTGCCGGCGAGGACGGTGACCGCGATGATGACGAGCACACGCGTGACGCGCACGCGTGCGCCGAGGGACTGCGCCAGGTCGTCGCCCAGGGCCAGGGCGTTCAGCGAGCGAGCGCACAGCAGTCCGATGATGAGGCCGATCGCGATGAGTGGTGCGGCCCAGGTGAGCTGGTCGAGGGTGCGCCCGCCGATGGATCCGACTCCCCAGAAGCGCATGACCTGCAGGGTGCCGAGGTCGCGCAGCACGATGGCCGTCGTGAACCCGGTGAACGCGGCGCCGAGCGCGACCCCCGCGAGAGTGAGCTTCATCGGTGTGGCGCCCGCGCGTCCGAACGAACCCAGTGCGTAGACGAGCATCGTCAGCACGAACGCGCCGAGCAGAGCGAAGGGAACGTAGGCGCCGGGGGCGGTGAGACCGAGGATGCCGACGGCGAAGGTGACGGCGAACGACGCGCCCGCGTTCACTCCGAGGATGCCGGGGTCGGCCAGGGGGTTGCGGGTGAAGGCCTGGATCAGACCGCCGCAGACGGCGAGAGCGGCGCCGACGACGATGCCGAGCAGGGTGCGGGGCACGCGCAGCTCCATGACCATCAGGTGCAGCGGGTTGTCGTCGTCGTAGGCGAAGAGGGCGTGCAGAACCGTCACCGGGTCGATCGCACGGTTGCCGATCGCGAGCGAGGCGATGGTGGCGGCGGCCAGCACGAGCGTCGCCGCGACCAGACCCGCCACCAGCGCCCCGTTGCGACGCGGGGAGTCGTCTGCCCGACTCCCCGCGTCTGTGTTCGAGACGTCCGTGCCGTCTTCCGTCGCCAGGGACATCTCTCGGATCACTCGCCTGCGATCGTCGGCTCGCCCTGAAGCGCGGCTGCGAGGTCGTCGACGTACTTCGGCAGGATGTACTTCAGCGAGAGCACGGTCGGTGCGCTGATCGCGGATGCTTCGGCGTCGTCGGCGTAGATCACGTAGGAGCCCGCCTCGATCGGCTCCCAGCGGGAGACGACCTTGTTCTCGACGGTGTACTCGCCCTCGTCGACGCTGCCGCCCCACGCGGCGAACAGGTCGGCCTGCACGTCGTAGAGCTTCTCGAGGCTGACGCCGGTGTACCAGTTGTCGCCCTCGGCGCTGGCGAGGAAGCTGTCCATGGCCGAGGTCGAGGTGAAGCCGAGAGCCTCGGTGATGCGCACGCGCGGGTCGTACTCGAGGTAGACGCCGAGGTCGGTTCCGCCCTCGTTCAGGGTCAGGCCCCACACGAATGTCTTGTCGTCGAACTCGGGGTGCTCGTCGGCGAGCGTGGTGATCATGTCCTCGGTCTCGGAGATCAGCTCCTCAGCCTTCTCGTCCTCCGACATGGCCTTGCCGATCGTGCGGGTCATGTCCTCCCACGTGCTCGGGTCCCAGGCGCGCTCGATGTAGGGCACGGTGGGGGCGATCTCTGTCAGGCGCTCGTACTCGACGTCGGTCACGCCCGAGTAGAGGCTCAGGATCAGGTCGGGCTTGAGGGCCTTGATCGCCTCGTAGTTGGGGCCGTCCTCCGTGAAGGGGATGATCTCGGGCGTCTCGCCGTACTCCTCGGTGACGAAGTCCTCGAACCAGGGCTGGTAGCCGCTCTCGTCCGCTCCCCAGACCTCTTCCATGCCGATCGGGTTGGTGCCGAGGGCGGCGACGATGTCGGGGGTCATCCAGCCGAGGGTGACGATGCGCTGTGGCTTCTCGGGGATGACGGTCTCGCCGTGGGCGTGCTCGATGACCACGCCGTCGGCCGATACGGCGGCGGTCTCGTCGGTGTCGGCTGAGGCCGAGCACCCCGCGAGGGCGAGCGTGGCGGCGATGGCGGCTGCGACGAGGGCGGCACCTCGGCGGGTCTTCGGGCGCGCAGAAGCGTGCGTCATGATTCTCCTTCAGAGAAAGGGGGAGGGGTATGCCGCGTCCGCGCGGCGAGAAGTTAGGTAAGCATGCCCTAACACTTCGATGCTAGAACGCAGATCGAGCCGCGAGTGTCGACAGGCAGACGACTTGTGTCGTAGAAACGACAGCCGGTGGTCATCCCGGGAGCGTCATCGCCAATACAGCTGGTGGGCGGGGTCTGCCTGCACGCGTGCCACGTGCTGCCGCGGAGTCAGTCCGAACCTCTCTTTGAATGCTGCAGAGAACGCGCTCGTCGTGGAGTACCCGCACCGGTGCGCGACTGCTCCGATGGGGGTGTTGTCGACGATGAGGCGGGCGGCCAGCGTCATCCGCACGCCCGTGCGCCACCGGCCGAACGTCATGCCGACATCGTTCTGGAAGATCCTCAGCACGGTGCGCTCGTGAAGTCCGTGAGCGAGGACCAGGTCGCGCGCGCTCCGCGGGTCGCCCGGGTCTGCGAGCACCGCCTGCACGAGCGGTCGCACGCGCTCGTCGGCCGGCATCGGCACCTCGCCCCAGCCGTCGGCTGCGCCGGTGGACGGCTGCTGGAGCATCTCGATGAGCACCGATTGGATGCGCACGCGCAGGTCGGTGGGCATGTCGTTGATGCCGAGGTGCAGCAGCATCTCCTGCACGGCTCGCGGCACCAGCACCTGCGTGACCTCGTCGATCGGAGCGATCAGCGAGGTGTCCGAGACGTAGGTGTAGCAGCCGGTCGAGTCGCGCTCGTGCCGCGCGGTGTGGGGAGTGTGTGCCGGGATCCAGATTCCCTGCCCCGGCGCGAGGCGCCACAGGGCATCCCGCAGTTGCACCCAGACGGTGCCTCGGTAACACCACGCGAGCATCGCGTCCGGATGGCTGTGCGGAGGCGAGAGCGGGCGGGTTCCGGTGTCTTCGCCGGTGACGACGCCGGTTCCCATCACGTACGGCGCGCGGATCGTCGATGGATGCTCCGTGCTCGCATCCCAGTCGTCGGGTCGGTAGGAGTTCACGTGGTGCTCCGAGCCGCGGGGGTTATCGACCGCTGCTCTCGGCGATCCGCGCCTCGACCGGGGCCCATCCGTTCTCGAGCACGCTGAACCCCGCGTCGAGGATCCCGAGCTGGTCCTCGTTCTCGTTGACGAGCAGCTGCATCTGCAGGACGAAACGCGAGTACACGCGGATTTCCGCCGTCGGCTCGGGGAGCTCGAGCTCTTCGGCGATCGCATCCGCCAGAGCGTCCTCGTGCCGCAGCCACATCTTCGCGGCGTACTCGCTCAGCGCCGGCGTCTCGTTGAGGAACGTCAGGAAGATCCGCGTGACGTCGTTGCCGTGCTCGTCGATGTTGGCGCCGACCTCCGTGGTGTAGAAGTCGTGGATCGCCCGATTGATCGTGACGCCCTCAGCGCGGTCGCGTACGGCGGAGACGAGGCGATCGCGCTGCTCGTCATCCTCGTCGAACACGAGCGCCTCCTTCTGGGGGAAGTGCGCGAACACGGTGGTGGGAGAGACATCGGCCGCATCAGCGACCTCGCGGATGCTGACGTTGTCGAAGCCGCGCTCGAGAAACATCATCGTCGCCACGTCGGAGATGTTCTTGCGTGTCGCCGCCTTCTTGCGTTCACGGCGGCCGAGCGGCTCAGAATTCGTCATGCCTCCACGATATCGCGAACTCGGTTCAGAACTGGCTTGACAACAAAACTGGTATTGATACAGTTTCGGAGTGACTTCACTAACGAACCCGCCCGCGCGCAGCGAAAAGCGCGCCTGGATCATGCTCATCGTGCTGACGATGCTCACCGTCATCGGCATGACCGTCGTCCTCCCCGTCCTGCCCTTCGTCGTGCTGCAGTATGTGTCGCACGAAGGCGATCTCGCGATCTGGGTCGGCGTACTCGAAGCGATCAACGGCCTGTGCGCCTTCCTGGTCGCCCCCTTCCTCGGTCGTCTCTCCGACCGCTTCGGCCGCCGGCCCGTCATCATCGGCGCTGCGTTCGGTGCGGCGTTCGCGATGACCCTGTTCGGCATCGGCGGAGCGATCTGGGTGCTCGTCCTCGCCCGTGTCATCCAAGGCCTCACCGCCGGCGACATCCCCGCACTCTTCGCCTATCTCGCCGACATCACCCCTCCTGAGAAACGCGCGCAGCGGTTCGGACTGCTCGGCGCCCTGTCGGGTATTGGCATGATGATCGGCCCGGCGATCGGCGGCCTCCTCGCCGCCGTGAGCCTGCAGCTCCCGGTCTTCCTCACCGCGGCAGTCGGGCTCGTCATCGCGATCCTCAGCATCTTCCTGCTCCCCGAGAGCCTCAAGCCCGAGAACCGCATCGAGCGCATCTCGATCCGCGAGATCCAGCCGTTCGGCGTCTTCAAGGAGGCCTTCGGGCGCAAGGAGCTGCGGGGCCTCATGATCGGATTCGGCCTCCTCGCGCTTCCGTTCGGCTTCTTCGTCAACAACTTCAGCGTGCTGGCGCTCGATTCGATCAGCTGGGGGCCGACCCAGATCGGTCTCCTCACGGCGGGTGTCGGCATCATCGACATCCTCATCCAGGGCGTGCTGCTCGGCATCCTGCTGCCTCGCATCGGCGAGCGCGGTGTGATCATCAGCGGCATCGTGGCGCAGACGATCGGACTCGCCGGTCTCGCGGTCGTGGCCTCGGTCTTCGCCCAGCCGTGGGTGTTCATCGTCGGTGCGCTGATGCTCGCCGCAGGCCAGGGAGCGTCGACGGCCGCGTTGGACGGTGCCATGTCGAACGCGGTCGGTGACGACGAGCAAGGCTGGCTCGGAGGAGCGACCCAGTCGCTCAATGCCGCGATGAACACCGCCGCACCGCTGATCGCCGGTGCGCTGTACGTCACCGTCAGCCACGCGGCGCCGTATTGGCTGGGGGTCGCGCTGATGGTCGTCGCCGCGATCGTGGTCGCCCGCGCGCACATCGCGAACACCGCGAAGACGGATGCCGTGCCGCATTCCGAGGGCACCGCGAACGGCATCCCCCTCGAGGCGGCCGACGCACTCGGCTGACGCAGTCGACTGACGCGCGCACCCCGCGCCGGGGGGATGATGGATGCATGCCCACCCCTCATCGCCCCGGTCTGCGGGTCTCGGCGGGTCTCACGATCCCCGAGGCCGAGCTGTCATGGCGCTTCTCGCGCTCGTCAGGGCCGGGCGGTCAGGGTGTGAACACCGCGGATTCCCGAGTCGAGCTGGTCTGGGATGCCGGCGCGAGCGCGTCGCTCACTCCGCATCAGCGTGAGCGTCTCCTCGACCGGCTGAGCGGTCGGCTGGTGAACGGAGTGCTGACGATCGCCGCCTCCGAGCACCGCGCCCAGCTGCGCAACCGCGACGCCGCACGCGAACGACTCGTGGCCCTGGTCTCCGACGCTCTGCGCCCGCCGGCTCCCCAGCGGCGGGCGACCAAGCCGAGCCGCGGCTCGAAAGAGCGACGGCTGACCGCGAAGAAGCAGCGCACCGACGTCAAGAGGCTGCGCAAGCCGCCCCGCGACGGCTGACGAAAGGAATCAGTCCTTGCTGCCTCGGACCAGTTCGAGACCGGCACCCGCGAACTGCCGCAGAGTCGCATCCGGCAGGAATGCCCGGGTGAGAGCCGTGCCGATCGCTGCGAGGTCGGCCTCGTCGCGGAACAGCAGGTACATCGTCTCGTAGCGCGGGTGGAACTTCTGCTTGAACCGGTGCAGGGATCCGAAGCCGTAGACGGGCTCGAGCGCCTCGGCGAGTCGATCGCTCAGCGCGGCGATCATCCCGGCGTCCGGCGGGTAGTCGTGGGCGAGGGGAGCGCCCGAGAGCGACATGATCTCCGCACCCTCCTCCGAGAACTGCCGCGCGGATGATCCGATCAGATACTCCATCACCGGGGCGAAGCCGCCCTCCCGCCGCCGCATCAGGTCGAGCGTCCAGCCGCGAACCGTGCCGCCTTCCGCATAGACCGGCAGCCACGACAGGAACCCGTCGACGTCGCCGTTCGGGGCGATCGCCAGGGCGAGTCGCACCTCCCGATCCTCCGCCTCGTCGAGCGTGCCGAGCGTGAACCGCATCTCGGGAAGATCCTTGTCGCCGACCCACGCCTCCGAGATCGCCCGCAGCTGCTGTCGCACGCCCCACGACTCGTCGGCCAGACGGGTCAGTCGGAAGGTCATGTCCTCCCTCCCCGCCCGATTGAGCGAGCTGCGCACCGAGTTCCACCGCTTGCCGGTGAACTCCAGACCGGGCAGATCGACGATCGTGTCGTCAGCGACCACGATGCTGCGCCAGGTGGGCGGCACGGCCTGGCGGGTGGCGTCGTCGGCGCTGAAGAAGCACGGCACGAGTCCTGCGTTCTCGGCGGTGCGGATGAAATCCGCCACGGCCTCCGCACGAGACGCCGACGGTCCGATCGGGTCGGCCAGTGCGAGCGCGACTCCGCTCCGCCGCTGATACGCCACGATCCCCGCGGCGCTGCGCGCGTAGCTGTTGCCCTCCCAGGTCGTCATCCACGACAGCGTGCCCCCGCCGTGGGCGCGCAGCTCGGTCTTCACATCGTCGACGGTCGGGGCGGGCTGGATGCCGAGGAGCGACTTGCGCTTGGCCCGGAACGCCCGACGCACGGCGACCAGGTAGACGAGCAGGATCAGCCAGAGGAAGCCGTTGGCGAGGTCGAGCTCTGTCTCGCCGTCCCAACGGAAATCGACCTGGGCCTGCGAGAACACCGTGATCAGGATGAGCACGAGCGCCGCCGTCAGGACGTTGAAGAGTCCGAGCAGGATCACGAGCACCCACGACCAGCGGCGGCCGCGCAGCAGCCCGTTCACGAGCACGACGATCACCACGAGATCGAAAGCGAGGCCGAGGAATCCGCCCGATGCGGGTTCCGTCGGACCGAACGGGCCATCGGTCGCCACCAGAGTCGTGATGATCTCGACCGCGCCCAGCACGAGCAGTGCGATCACCGCGATGAGGCGCTGCTCGCGCACCGTGGTCCGCTGCACGCGCAGAGTGCGGTCGGCGAACAGGATCAGCAGCACCGCGAGCAGGTGCTCGAGATCCGCGACCGCACCCCAGAACAGCATCGCGATGAACACGAACCCGAGCAGTATGAGCCAGCCGCGCACCCGCCATGGCGGGCGGAACAGCCCGACGGCGGCGGCGATGCAGGCCATGGTGCCGCCTGAGGCTCCGACATCGAGTGCCTGGGCCTGAGCCTCGGCCCACGCCCACGGCAGCTGCGAGGCGAAGGCCAGCACCAGCGCGGTCGCGAACATCGCGAAGAGCTGGCCCACCCAGTAGTAGGCGAGGGCGACTCGGGATCCCCGACGGAACTCGAGGTAGGCCATGCCCCAGAAACCCGAGATCGTGAAGAGGTAGACCCAGGGGGCGTTGACGAAGAAGGTACCGGTGAGGGGCGTCCACCACTTGCCGTCGAGGAAGTTCGGCAGCCCGTAGGCCACGGTCGCGAAGAGCGGGGTGTCTTCGAACGGACGCCACAGTCCCTGCCAGACCACTCCGACGACGACTATCACCGCGATCATCGTGAGCGTCGCGGGGATTCGCCGGACGACGGCGAGAACAGGATGCGATGTGGGGGTTCGCGCCTCGGTCATGCGCTCAGCGTAGCGAGGGAGTCGCTCCTTCCGGAGCGAAACGTTCCTGTCGCAGTTCGTGCCGTCTGCTGACCTTCCGGTCGCACTTCCTGCCGTCCGCGCGCGGTTCCGGCGGCATGGAGTGCGACCCGAGGGCGACGGTGGCGGTTCGACCGGACATCACTTTGAATGGAGTCATGCCCGCGCATCGATCCAACCGTTCTTCGAGTGCACGACGGCGCGCATCGATGGTGCTGGCCGCGGCATCCGTCGCTCTGCTCGCGGCCTGCACGTCGCAGCCGACCTCGATGCCGGTGTCGGGCGCGCACTCCGTCGTCGAGGATCTCGACGCCCCGTGGTCCATCGCCTTCCACGACGACGTGGCCCTGGTGAGCGAACGTGACAGCGCGCGCGTACTCGAGGTCGTCGATGACGGCGAGGTGCACGAGGTCGGGGTGATCGACGGCGTCTCACCCGGTGGCGAGGGTGGCCTGCTCGGTCTCGCGGTGCACGACGGGGAGCTGTTCACGTACTTCACCGCGCAGGGGGAGAACCGCGTCGAGCGGCGGACGATCGCCGGGGATGCCGGTGCGCTGTCGCTCGGCCCCGCGACCACCGTGCTCGACGGCATTCCGGCCGCAGGCAATCACAACGGCGGGCGCATCGCATTCGGCCCGGACGGGATGCTGTACGTCACGACGGGCGACGCAGGCGACCGCGACAGTGCTCAGGACCTCGAGGCGCTGTCGGGCAAGATCCTGCGCCTCACGCCCGACGGCGGTGTGCCGGCCGACAATCCGTTCGACGAATCGCCCGTCTACAGCTACGGGCACCGCAACCCGCAGGGCATCGCCTGGGATGCCGCGGGCACGATGTACGCGAGCGAGTTCGGGCAGGACACGTGGGACGAGCTCAACGTGATCGAGGCTGGCGGCAATTACGGCTGGCCCGAGGTCGAAGGGATCGCCGACGACGCCGGCTACATCGACCCGGTGCAGCAGTGGCGGCCCGACCAGGCGAGCCCGAGCGGGATCGCCGTCACGGCATCCGCCATCCTGATCGCGAACCTGCGGGGCGAGCGTCTGCGATCAGTGCCACTCGACGACCTGTCGTCCAGCACCGAGCGGTTCACGGGCGAGCTCGGCCGCCTGCGCGATGTCGTGGTCGGGCCGGGTGAAGAGGTCTGGGTTCTCACGAACGACACCGACGGTCGCGGCACCCCCTCCGACGGCGACGACCGCATCCTGCGTCTCGACGGCGATTGACCTCAGGCACCGCTCAGGCGAAGGCGTCCACGCCCGTCCTGCTCACCGAGAGGGCCCACAGCCGCTCGGCTGCCTCGGGATCGATCGCCCATTCCTTCACCCCGCCGGTGGTCATGTCACTGTGATCGGCGGCCACGATCCCCTTGATCGAGCAGTCCTCGCAGTACGCGCCGCTGCGTTCGACCAGCTCCGTGGCCGTCGCGGCCCAGAGGCCGGTGGACGCGCCTTCAGCCGGCGTCTTGAAACGCGGGTTCGGGGTGCCGTCCTCGTCGATCCAGCCGCGGGAGAGCAGCTCCTCGCGGGGAACGTGCCGCTGCAGCTCGGTCATGATCCCGCCGGGGTGCACCGAGAAGGCGAGGATGCCGCGCTCGGCGCCACGTCGTGCCAGGCCCACCGCGAACAGCGCGTTCGCCGTCTTCGACTGCCCGTACGCGACCCACGGGTCATAGGGCGTCGTCTCGAAGTCGATGTCGTCGAATCGCACGGGGGAGCGGAAGTGACCTCCGGATGAGTACGAGACGACGCGCGCGCGGTCCGACAAGAGGTCGGCCACCCCGCCGACCAGCGCGAAATGACCCAGGTGGTTGGTGCCGAACTGCGACTCGAAGCCCTGCGCCGTGTGACCGAACGGGGTGGCCATGATGCCGGCGACGTTCAGCACGAGGTCGATCGGCTGACCGTCGCGGCGCACGGACTGCGTGAAGGCCGCCACGGACTCGAGGTCGCTGAGATCGGCGCCCCGCACCTCCGCCTCCGCGATCCCGTCGAGCGCCTTCTGCGCCGCGTCCACACGCCGTGCAGGAACGATCACGCGCACACCGGCATCCGCGAGCGCGCGCACCGTCTCGAGTCCGAGTCCGGAGTACCCGCCGGTGACGATCGCGGTCCGGCCGGCGAGGTCCGTGTCGGCGATCACCTCGGCCGCGGTCGAGCGGTAGCCGAACTCCGACGAGAGCGGCTGCTGGCGGGCGATCATGTCGAGAGGAGCTGTCATGGTTCGACCGTACGATCTAGAGTGCACTCGAAGTCAAGGAGGAGTCCTCGTGGTTGATGTGGTCGACACGACGCGCACGTTCAGCATCGGCGAGCTCGCGCGCCTGGCGGGCGTGAGCGTGCACACCCTGCGCTGGTACGAAGCCGAGGGACTGTTCCCACGCGACGTTCCGCGCACCTCCGGCGGACGGCGGGTGTACGCCCACGATTCGCTCGCGTGGCTCGCCCTGCTGGGGCGGCTCCGCGAGTCCGGGGCGCCGATCGCGCTCCTGCGCGAGTATGCCGCCCTCGTGCGCGCCGGCAGCGGCAATGAGGCCGAGCGACTCGCCCTGCTGCGTGCCCACGAGCGCTCCCTCGATGCGCAGATCGAATCGCTGATCGCCTGTCGACAGGTGATCCACGACAAGGCCAGGGGCTATCAGGAGGCGCTCGTCGCACGAGGGCTCCTCTGACTCAGCCGTTCAGGGCCTTCTCGATCGCCGTCTCGAGGTCGTCCCACGTCTCCAGCACCACGGGCTCGCCGTCGATGAAGAAGCTGGGCGTGCTGCGCACTCCGAGCTGCTCGCCGTCGCTCTTGTCGGCCTGCACGCGTTCGAGCGTCTCCGGGTCGGCGACTGCGGCGTCGTAGGCGGCCATGTCGAGTCCGAGCTCGACGGCGAGCGCCCGGAACACCTCCGGGGTCTCCGCCGACTGCTCGCCCCACTGGGCCTGCGTCTCGAACAGCCGGTGGTACATGTCCTCGAACCGGTCCTGCTCCGCCGCCGCCTCTGCCGCGAGAGCGGCCTGTGTCGAATTGATGTGCCCCGGCAACGGGAAGTAGCGGACCACATAGGTGATCTCGCCGGAATACTGCTCACGCAGGTCTTCGACGATCGGATAGAACGCGCCGCACGCCTCGCACTCGAAGTCGAGGAACTCGACGACAGTGACGGCATCGGCCCCTCCGTCGTCGAGCACGTGCGAGTCGGTGCGGACGGTCTGCCGCTTCTCGCCTTCGGGCGGCGCGGGGTCGGCGGCTCGCTGCGACATGGCATAGACGATGCCGACGATCGCGAGGACGATCGCTGCGGCGATGGTGATCAGGGCCACCTTGACAGGGGTCTTCATAGGGTTCTCCAACGGTTCGGATCAGGCAGGGTGAGTGAGCCGCGACGAGCGCGGCCGGGGTCGCCGGCGAACGGCGTGCCTGATTCAGGTGCGGGAGAGCGAGAGCTGAGTGAGCGTCAGCGCGGGCACGTGGCGTCGCGGGCCTGCGCGGCTGGGCGCAGAGGCGCGCACCGCGACTGCGCGGCTGACCGAGGCCACGCCCCTGGCTGACCTCGACGAGAGCAGCACCAGCACGACGCAGCAGAGCGCCGCGATGACGACGACCGCGGCATCCGGCGGCGCGGTCTCGACCGCGCTCGTGTCATCGTGGTGTCCCGAGACCGACGAGACGCTCGCACCCGGCGCAAGGCACAGTGCGGTGTGCGCATCCGCCTTGCCGTGCGACGTCGACCACGCGCCGATCACGAGCAGCAGGGCGAGGCCGAGAGCCAGACCGACCCGGAGGATCAGCATCCGCTCGACGCCCTGGTGTCGCGGTCGCGTCGACGGGGCATGCATGGTGCGCGCAGTCTAACAATCCGGCATCGGTGCGAGCCGATCGAGCCCGTCCTCGGGCCCCGGCCGAGCCGCCGCTCCCCGACGCGCCTACACTGAAGGGGTGGCGAGACTGTTGATCGTGGGCGGCTTCCTGGCCGCCATCTTCTGGGTGTACAGCATCGTCGACTGCGCAGTGCAGCCGCCGACGCGGCACCGGGGCGTGCCCAAAGCCGCCTGGATCGCCATCGTCGTCTTCATCCCGGTCATCGGCGGGATCCTCTGGTTCACGCTCGGCCGTCGCCGCGCGAACGACAACGGCGGAGCGATCACGATCCTCGCGCCCGACGATGACCCGCAGTTCCTCCGCAGCATCAGCAAGAGCGAGCAGGATGCCCGCATCCGCCGCCTCGAAGAGGAGCTCGCCCGTCTCGAGGACGAGACCGACGACGGCACCGCAACGGACGGCACGGCACCGGACACTCGCCCGTGACCGCATCGCCGGCGACGGATGCCGCGGCATCCCTGATCGCCGACCTCATCGGTCACGGCGTGCGCGATCTCGTGCTCTCGCCGGGTTCTCGGTCTCAGGCGCTCGCGCTCGCCGCAGTGCACGCCGCGAACCAGGGGCACCTGCGCCTGCACGTGCGCATCGACGAGCGCGTCGCGGGGTTCACGGCGCTGGGCCTCTCTCGTGAGACCGGCGTCCCCGCAGCGGTCGTCTGCACCTCGGGAACCGCCGCCGCCAACCTCCTTCCCGCGGCGATGGAGGCCTTCCATTCCGGAGTGCCGCTCCTGCTGCTGACCGCGGATCGCCCGCCCGAGCTCCGGGGAATCGGAGCCAACCAGGCGACGATCCAACCGGGCATGTTCGCCTCGTGGGCGCGCGAGCAGATCGACGCACCTGTTCCGGGCGACGGCGACTGGTCAGGGCTCGCGAAGCGAGCGATCGCCGCCGCGATGGGAGCGGATGCCGCGCACGGCCTCCCCGGGGTCTCCGGCCCCGTGCACCTCAATCTGCCGTCGCGAGAGCCGCTGTCAGGCGATGTGCCGGCCGTCGACATCGCACCGGGCGAGGTTCCGCGGCCGGTCGCCGGAGACGTGCTCGTGCTCGAGCGCGGGCCGCGCACCGTCGTCATCGCGGGCGCCGATGCCGGCCCGGATGCAGAAGAGGTCGCGCACGCCGGGTCCTGGCCGCTGATCGCCGAGATCGTCAGCGGTGCGCGCTTCGGACGCCAGGTCGTGCACGGCTATCGGGCTCTGTTGAGCGACGACGGGCTGGGGGGCCGCATCGAGCGAGCCGTCGTGCTCGGGCATCCGACTCTCAGCCGCGAGGTGGCGCGTCTGCTGTCGAGTGCCGACGTCGAGGTGATCGCCGTCCGCCGCGGGGGAGAGGACCTCGACCTCAACGGGCGCACCAGGCCCGCGGCATCCGTCGCGGTCGCCGCCGGCCCCGCCGACCGCGAGTGGCTCGGAGCCTGGCTCACGGCATCCACCGCCCACGCCGTCGACCTCAGCGAGCGCGCTCCCGATCAGGACGGGCTCACCTCCGCCGATCCCTCCGCGCGACGTGATGCGGTGAAGGCCGAGCTGGCAGCCGTGCGCCGCCCGCTCGATCGCGAGCTCCTCGCCGACGCCGTCTGGCGGGCGACCTGGCCGCACGATCGGCTCGTCTTCGGGTCCTCGCGCCTCGTGAGAGTGGCCGACGCGGTGCTCGGCGGCAAGAAGGTCCCCGTGCACGCCAACCGCGGACTCGCGGGGATCGACGGCACGATCGCGACCGCCACCGGCATCGCGCTCGCGAGTCAGGCCGCAGGAGCGCCGGGGGTCACGCGTGTGCTGCTCGGCGACCTGGCCTTCCTGCACGACGTCGGAGCGCTGCTTCTGCCGCCGGACGAGCACGAACCCCGTATCCAGGTCATCGTCGGCAACGACGGCGGCGGCACGATCTTCGACGGCCTCGAGGTCGCGGGAACGGCGGCTCGCGCCGATCTCGACAGGGCGTTCTACACCCCGCACACGGTGCGTCTCGAGCAGCTGGCGCTCGCCTACGGGTGGGAGTATCAGCGGGTCACGACCCGCACCGCGCTCGATCAGGTGCTCACCGCTCCGGCGGGCGGTCGTCAGCTGATCGAAGTGCCGCTCGCGCGCTGATCTCGTTCGCCGCAGCGGGCGTCCGCAGTGGCAGGATGATCGCATGACAGCGCACGAGTGGGCCAAGACCCTCCAGGCCGGCGACGGATTCCGTCTCGCCGACGTCGATCCGCAGAGCACTCCCGGGTACAGCGGCGGGAAGGCCGACGGCAAGCGCGATCTCGCGGCCGGTCTCGACGAGCTCAATCAGCTGCAGGAGCGGCTGTTCGCGGAGAGTCGAGTCGGCGTCGCGAAGGACTCGGTGCTGCTGATCCTGCAGGCCATGGATTCTGCGGGCAAGGGAGGCATCGTGCGGCACGTCGTCGGCGGAGTCGACCCGCAGGGTGTCGCGCTCACCGCGTTCAAGGCGCCGACCGACGAGGAGCTCGAGCACGACTTCCTGTGGCGTGTCGCCAAGCGGCTGCCGGAGCCCGGATTCATCGGCGTCTTCGACCGCTCGCACTATGAGGATGTGCTCATCGGCAGGGTGCGCTCGCTGGCTCCGGCCGATGAGATCGAACGCCGCTACGACGCGATCAACGAGTTCGAGGCCGAGGTCGCGGCGTCCGGCACCCGCATCATCAAGGTGATGCTGCACATCTCACCCGACGAGCAGAAGTCGAGACTGATGGAGCGGCTCGAGCGGGCCGACAAGCACTGGAAGTACAACCCGGGCGATGTCGACGAGCGTCTGCTCTGGGACGACTACATGGCGGCCTATCAGACGGTGTTCGACCGCACCTCGACTGCGGACGCCCCGTGGCATGTGATCCCGGCCGACCACAAGTGGTTCGCCCGCCTCGCCGTGCAGGAGCTGCTGCTCGACGCGCTGCAGCAGATCGATCCGCAGTGGCCGGCGGCCGACTTCGACGTGGAGGCCGAGAAGAAGCGCCTGGCCGCGAGCTGAGCGGCTGAGGGGTGTCGCTCAGGCGAGCGCGTCGACCAGCGGACGGAACTTGACGCGGGTCTCCAGCAGCTCCGACTCGGGGTCTGAGCCCGCGACGATCCCCGCGCCCGCGTAGGCGGTGACGGTGATGTCGGCCTCGGCGGGGGAGAACTGCGCGCACCGCAGCGCGATGGCCCATTCGCCGTTGCCGGCCGCGTCGACCCATCCGACCGGACCGGCATAGCGTCCTCGGTCGAAAGGCTCGAGCTCGCGGATGGCCGCGATCGCGGCGGACGTCGGAGTGCCTGCGACTGCGGCCGTCGGATGCAGTGCGCCGACGAGATCGAGCGACGACCCGCCGTCGGCGAGCTCGCCCTCGACGTCGGTCGCCAGGTGGAAGAGGTTCGGCAGCTTGAGCAGGAACGGCTGCTCGCTCGCCGCCAGCACGCGGGTGTGCGGGCGCAGCGAAGCGAGCACGCTCTGCGCCGCGTACTCGTGCTCGTCGAGGTCCTTCGTGCTCGAGGCCAGATGGGCGGATGCCGCGGTGTCGGCATCCGCGTCGGCTCCGCGTCCGATGGTCCCGGCCAGCACGCGGGCCGTGACGGTGCGCTGCTGCACGGTGACGAGCGTCTCGGGGCTCGCGCCGATGAGCCCGTCGACCGCGAAGGCCCAGGTGTCGGGGTACCCGGTCGACAGTGCGCGCACGAGACGGCGCAGGTCGGATCCGGCGGGAACGCTGCCGGTGAGGTCGCGAGCGAGCACGACCTTGCTGAGCTCGCCGTTCGCGATGCGGCCCAGTGCTTGACGAACGGAGTCTTGATATCCCTGCGGGCTCTGCGCCCCGGGGCCCACGGTGCCCGCCCAATGCGGGCCGTAGGCGATGGTCGACGCCTCGGGCTGCGCTTCGAGAGCGGAGTGCGCCGTCGATGCCGATGTCGACGTCGAGCGGATGCGGGTGAGCCACGTGCGCCCGTGGTGTCGGCCGACCACGAGTGCCGGCACCACGAGGATGCTGTCGGCGGCGGAGTCCTCGTCGAAGGTCAGCGCTCCGAAGGCGACGAGCCCCGAGCCGGGCAGTCCGAGGTCGTCGTCGATCTCGGCATCCTGCGCCAGGTCTCGCCAGGCGGCGGCGATGGCGGCCGAACGCATGGACGCCGCGCCTGCGGGGATGCGGATCGTCTCGACGACGCCGTCGCCCACGGCGACGATGCCGTCACCGCGACGCAGCCACGCGAGGGGACGCGCCGGGTCGGCGTAGGCCAGGAGATCCTCGACCGGATCGATCTCTCGGGTCTCCACGACCAGCCTGCTGCTCACCCCTCCAGCCTAGTTCGTCGCTCGTCGACGGAATGTGTGCGGCCCCGCTTACGCTGAGTGCATGAGCGACGCCCGCCCCGCACCCGGCACAGAGATGATCTTCCAGTGGCGCAAATGGGATGGCTCTCCGCATTGGCGGCACGAGTGCGTCTATCTCGGCGCCGACGAGTGGGGCGACTGGCTGGGCCAGCCGGTCGGCTGGCCCAGCGCTCGACCGGGTGCTGCCTACATCGCAGAGACCCCCAACGTCACCCTGGTGCCACGTCGGCCCGACTTCGCGCTGACGGTGAACCGCGATCACCCCAAGGGCATGCGGGTCTACATCGACATCGGCTGGGATGTGCGCTGGTCCGATGACCCGCTGCTGGCGGTCGGCATCGACATGGATCTCGACGTCGTACGGGTCGAAGGACCGCGTGGCATCTGGGTCGACGACCGCGACGAGTGGGCCGACCACAGTGTGAGATACGGATACCCCGCCGAGATCATCATCCGGCTCGAGGCACTCGCACTCGACCTCGAGCAGCGCGTGCGCGATCAGACCGCTCCGTTCGACGATGAGACAGCAGATCTCTGGCTCGATCGCCTCGACGCGCTGCACCTCGCGCCTAGACTGGGCACGTGACCTCGAACGAAGCAAACCGCGCCGATCTCGGCAAGGACCCCGCCCGCGTCAGCGGCATGTTCGACCAGGTCGCCGCGGGCTACGACCGCACGAACACGGCGATGACGGTCGGCAACGACGCGCTCTGGCGCGCAGCCACGACCAGGGCCGTCGCCCCGAAGCCGGGGGAGAAGATCCTCGACCTCGGTGCAGGCACCGCGTCGTCGTCGGCGTCCCTCGCCCGCAGCGGAGCGCAGGTCGTCGCTGCCGACTTCTCGCCGGGAATGCTCGCAGAGGGCAAGCGTCGCCACGGCAGCATCCGCAATCTCTCGTTCGTGCAGGCGGACGCCACCGACCTCCCCTTCGAAGACGGCGAGTTCGACGCGGTCACCATGTCCTACGCCCTGCGCAACGTCAACGATCCCCAGAAGGCGCTGCGTGAGCTGCTCCGGGTGACGAAGCCGGGCGGTCGCCTGGTGATCAACGAATTCTCGACCCCGCCGGGCACTCTGTTCCGCGCCGGCTACCGCTTCTACAACTCGCAGGTGCTGCCGCGGGTGGCTCGCATCGCCGGAACCAACGGCGACGCCTACGACTACCTGAACGAGTCGATCCGCGACTGGCCCGACCAGAAGAAGCTCGCCGCGTGGATCCGCGAGGCCGGGTGGACCGAGGTCGAGTACCGCAACCTCTCGTTCGGGATCGTCGCGCTGCACCGGGCGTTCAAGGCCGCGTGAGTACGACGCGCGAACCCCCACGGCTGACGACGGTAGGCTGAGACCGTGACTTCGAGCCGCGTAGCCCCGGGTTCGCGACTGGCGAGCCGTCTCGGTTTCAGCGACCGTGTCTTCATCGGCACCGCAGGTCGACGCATCGCTCAGGCGATCGAAGACGGCCTCGAGCGCGTCGAGACCGGTCTCGCCGACGACGTGCGCGTCGCCGACCCGCTGGCCGATGCCGCGAGCCGCTATCTCTACGAGGCGGGGGGCAAGCGCATCCGCCCCGTGCTCACCCTGCTGGCGGCCCAGCTCGGCGACGGCAACACCGAACAGGTGATCGACGTCGCGAAGGCGTTGGAGATCACCCACCTCGGCTCGCTCTACCACGACGACGTCATGGACGGTGCCGACCGCCGCCGTGGGGTCCCTGCAGCGCACGCGGTGTGGGGCAACAACATCGCCATCCTCACCGGCGACATCCTCTTCTCGCGCGCCAGCCAGCTGATGTCCCGACTGGGAGAGCGCGCCATCCGCCTGCAGGCCGATACGTTCGAGCGGCTCGTCCTCGGCCAGATGCACGAGACGCTCGGTGCGCAGCCCGGCGACGACCCCATCGAGTTCTACCTCCAGGTGCTCGCCGACAAGACCGGTTCCCTGATCGCCGCGGCGACGCAGGGCGGTGTGATCTTCTCGAACGCGCCCTCTCAGTACGAAGAGCCGCTGCGGGTGTACGGCGAGAAGATCGGCGTCGCCTTCCAACTGCTCGACGACGTGATCGACCTGTCGGCCAAGCCGGAGGACACGGGCAAGGTGCCGGGCACCGACCTGCGCGCCGGTGTTCCGACGATGCCGTACCTGCTGCTGAAGGCCGAGTCCGACGACGCCTCGATCGACCTCGCGGCCCGCATCGACGACGGAGTGACGCGCATCGCCGAAGGCGAGGATCCCGCGATCCTCGACGGGCCGCTCACCGAGCTCCGCGACCACGTCGGAACCCAGAAGACCCTCGCGCTCGCGCATTCCTGGACTCAGGATGCGATCGACGCGCTGACCGCGCTTCCGCGCGGCACCGTGCGCGATGCGCTCACCCGTTTCGCAGAGACCCTCGTCGAACGCTCCAGCTGACCGCGTAGCGGCCCTCGGCCGCGTGCGTCGGGCGTGACGGCATACGAAAGGACCCCTTATGACCAAGCTCAGACTGGCCATCGTCGGAGCGGGCCCCGCCGGCATATACGCCGCCGACATCCTGCTGAAGGCCGAGCGCAAGTTCGACGTCTCCATCGATCTCTTCGAGCAGCTTCCGGCTCCCTACGGCCTGGTCCGCTATGGCGTCGCCCCCGACCACCCCCGCATCAAGGGCATCATCAACGCGCTCCGCGACGTGCTCGATCGCGGTGACATCCGTCTCTTCGGCAACGTCCGCTTCGGTGAGGACATCACCCTCGACGATCTGAAGAAGCACTACAACGCGGTGATCTTCGCCACCGGCGCGATCCGCGACACCACCCTCGACATCCCCGGCATCGACGCGGTCGGCGCCTACGGCGCGGCCGACTACGTGAGCTGGTTCGACGGGCACCCCGACGTGCCGCGGGAGTGGCCGCTCGATGCAGCGTCCGTCGGTGTGCTGGGCAACGGCAACGTCGCTCTCGACGTCGCCCGCATGCTGGCCAAGCACGCAGAGGATCTGATGGTGACCGAGGTTCCCGAGAACGTCTACGAGGGGCTCAAGGAGAGCGCGGTCACCGACGTCCACGTCTTCGGCCGTCGCGGCCCGGCGCAGGTCAAGTTCACCCCGCTCGAGCTGCGCGAGCTCGGCGAGCTGCGCGACGTCGACATGGTCGTGTACGACGAGGACTTCGACTACGACGAGGCGTCGAAGGACGCTGTGGCCAGCAACAAGCAGGTCATGGTCATCGACCGCATCCTGCAGTCGTGGCGCAAGCGCGACTCGGTCAACAACGCCGGGGGCACCGCATCGCGTCGTCTGCACCTGCACTTCTGGGCCCGCCCGGTCGAGGTCCGCAAGGACGACGCCGGCCGTGTCGCAGCTCTCGTCTACGAGCGCACGAAGCCCGACGGACAGGGTGGCGCAGTGGGCACGGGGGAGATGCGCGAGGTTCCGCTGCAGGCGCTCTACCGTGCGATCGGATACTTCGGCTCGCCGCTCCCTGGCGTGCCGTTCGACAAGAAGCACGGCGTGATCCCCAACCGCGAGGGCCAGGTGCTCGCCAAGGATTCGAACCAGCAGATGACCGGTATCTACGCGACCGGCTGGATCAAGCGCGGACCGGTCGGCCTCATCGGCCACACGAAGTCGGATGCCATGGAGACCGTGCGGCACATCATCAACGACCAGGGCTCGTGGTGGCACCCGGAAGACCCTTCCGAAGAGGCGATTCCGGCGCTGCTGCAGGAGCGCGGCGTCAAGTGGACCGACCTCGAAGGCTGGCACCGACTCGACGAGCACGAGGTCGCCCTCGGTGCGCCGCAGGAGCGTGCCCGCGTCAAGGTCGTGCCGCGCGACGAGATGGTGCGCGTCTCTCGCGGAGAGTGACCGACGCCGGATCGTTGTCGACGCGTCATGTGTCGAAGGGGCGGCATCCCTAGGCTGAACGGATGCGACTGCGCTCTCTCATCGTCCTCGGCACCGCCGCCGTGCTGCTGCTCTCCGGGTGCACGGGCGAGCCGACACCCGAGGTGAAGCCGTCGGCGTCGCCGTCTGAGTCGTCGTCTCAGACGCCGACGCCCACTCCGGAGCCCATCGTCGCGCCGGAGACGGCGTTCGCCGTGTCATGCGACGATGTCGCCGAGACGATGGCGGAGCTCGTAGGCGAGCCGTCGACGCCGGTCGAGCCGGTGCTCTCCGTGGTGTCTGCGATGGGCTGGCTCCCCGGTCCGGCGCAGCACATGTTCCAGCGAGCCGGCGGAATCGCCTGCTCTGCCGGCGACGCGGAGCGCAGTTGGGAGGTCACGATCGTGCCCGACGCGCAGGCTGTGATCGCAGGTGCGACCGAGCGCCAGGGCTACTGGGGCGAGACGGCGAGTTGTGAGGGCGGACGCTGCGCGTTCGAGCTGCCTGACGGAGACGTGCTGCTGTCGGCCACCGTCGTCGACCCCGATCTCGCCGCTGACGACAGCGCGCCGATCGAAGAGGCGCTGCGGGGGGTCGCCGCGGCGGCGGCGGCGAGCGCGCGCGAGGTCGAGTACGTCGACAGCGACATCGTGGGTGCTCCGTGCGAGCGCTTCGTCACGCCCGAGCAGGTGAACGCGGCCTTCGGAGTGTCAGACGCGTCCCTCTTCACGGATTTCGGCGGCTGGGGGATCCCTGCTGAGGTGTATGAGGTCGTCAACGGCTCCCGCATCTGCTATTTCAAGTCGGCCGGAAGCGAATACGAAGGATCGAGCTATCTGATGCTCACGACGCTTCCCGCCGGAGCATGGGCGTTCGAGACGCTCGATGGCGACCCCGTCGAGGTCGAGGGAGCCGATGATGCCAGGGCGTCCACGGGCGAGCACGGAGAGGGCATCCTCGACGTGCGGGTCGGAATCGACTGGATTCGGTTCATGACCTATGACAACGGATCCGGCGCCGCCGACCCGGCTCCCGTGGCGGAGACTGTCGTGCGCAACCTCACGGTCGGACACACCGCTCCCGAGTAGCCCGCACCCCGTCGGCTAGCCTGGCGGCATGCCTGAGTGGATACCGGACGTTCTCGGCGACGAGTTCGAGCAGCTCACGCTCGAACTCGGTGAGGACGACGAGGGCCCCCTGGTCGCGACGCTCGTGAGAGCCCTGCCCCGGGAGCAGCCCTGGTGGGATCGGGTGAGCGGGCGCAGGCGTCCGCTCGACGATGTCGATGTGCTCTACGTGCACGGGTGGTCAGACTACTTCTTCCAGAAGCGGCTCGCTCGCTTCTGGACCGCACGCGGTGCGCGCTTCTTCGCCCTCGATCTGCGCAAATACGGACGCAGCCTGCGCGACGGTCAGACGCCGGGCTACATCACGGATCTCGTCGCGTACGACGAGGACATCTCCGCCGCGCTGCACGCGATGGGCCGCGGTCCCGAGGGCACTGCGTCCACGCGCCGTCTGGTGCTTCTCGGGCACTCCACGGGAGGCCTCATCCTGAGTCTGTGGGCGTCGCGGCACCCCGAGACGGCGGAGGCGGTGATCCTGAACAGTCCGTGGCTGGAGTTCCAGGTCGCCTCAGCCCGACCGCTGATCGCCCCCGTCGCAGAGCTGCAGGCACGGTGGGCTCCCCGGGAGGTCGCGCCGCAGGTCGATCTCGGGTTCTACACCCGCGCCCAGCATGAGGTCGCCGACCCAGACGATCCCGTCGAGGTGAACCCGATCTGGCGCCCCGCGCAGACGATGGCCGTGCACGCAGGATGGTTCCACGCGATCCTCACGGGGCACGCCCGGGTGTCTGCGGGGCTGGCGATCGACGCAGCCGTCTGCGTGCTGCTGTCTGCGCGCTCTGTGACGCCCACGCGATGGTCCGAGGACCTCACCCGAGCAGACTCGGTCCTGGTCGTCGACGACATCGCGCGGGCGGCGCTGAAGCTCGGTCCGTCCGTCACCGTCGAGCGCATCGACGGCGCCCTGCACGACGTCTTCCTCTCTCGTCATGAGGCGAGAGAGGAAGCGTATCGTCGCCTCGACCGGTGGGTCAGAGGTTGGACGGCCGTGCGCTGACGTCGATCAGACGCAGAGGTCAGACGTAGTGCATCAGGCGTGCCTGGCGCTCGGCGTCGTCGGCATCGCCGCGAAGCACCGCGTCATGGAAGTCCCGATAGACCTGGAGCATGCGCTCCCGATCGTTCTCGGGAACGCTCCAGCCGCGGAGGTTGCGGAACAGCGCCATGCTCGCGTCGTTGATCAGCACCTGATGTTGTGCGTTCCGACTGCGCGTGCTGAGAAACGAGAACACCGCCCACCGCGTGTTGGAGATGTGCACGTCGTCATCGAGCGCCGTGTACATCTCTTCCACGAGTGCGGCGAGAGTCTCGCGTTCCTCCTGGCTCATCCGCGCGACGCCCATTCGTGCCGCCATCCCTGCCTGATACCCCGCGAACTCGAGCGTCTGCTCGACGGTCTCCGCGGTGACCGCGGTGACCTCGGTGTATCTGCTCGGGTACATCGTCACGAGCCCCAGACGCTCGAGGCGCTGTAACGCCTCTCGCACCGGAGTCCGCGACACATGCAGCTCTTCAGCGACATCGACATCGCGAATGCGATATCCCGGCTCCAGCACACCGTCCACGATCTGCGCGCCGATGTGCTGAAAAACCTCCTCCGCTAAGAGCTGCTTGCTTTCTCGAATACTCGTCATCGAGCTGTTGTTGTTCATGGACTGCCCCCAGTTGCTTTCCAGATCCGGGCTCCCCATGATGTGCCCGGACGGCCACTACATCACGAAGTGGATCGCGATGCCAATAATCCACAGACGAGTTTTCGGACGAGCACGTCGGTGCTCGCCCTCGGCGCGTCGTCGCAGGATTGAGTACGGGTGATTTCTGTGGCCGGCGGGTGTTGGGACACCCGCCGGCCACAGACGATGGCGTGCACGGAGCTGAACTGCGCCCAGTCCCCACAAGGCGGGAACCGCGATCCGCGAAGCGCGGAACCGTGGTTCGGCAGCGCGTCATGCATCGCCGCATCGTCTGTCGCATTCGGGACGCGACTGCATCCAGTCTCGGGCACCCAGGCCCATATATCGGAATGGGATCTGGGTACAGAAAGGGGGACGGACGCCTCGGCATCCGTCCCCCTGAGATCCGAGAGGTCAGCGGTAGTTGATGAACTGCAGGTCGAGATCGAGGTCCGAGCCCTTGAGGAGGGAGATCACGGACTGCAGGTCGTCGCGGCTCTTGGACTGCACGCGCAGCTCGTCGCCCTGGATCTGACTCTTGACTCCCTTGGGGCCCTCATCGCGGATGATCTTGTTGATCTTCTTCGCGTTCTCCGACGAGATGCCGTCCTTGAGCGTCGAGACGATGCGGAACTCCTTGCCGCTTGCGAAGGGGTCGCCCGACTCGAGGCTCTTGAGCGAGATGCCTCGCTTGATGAGCTTGGACTGGAAGACGTCGAGAACGGCCTTCGCGCGCTCCTCGGTGCCGGCGATGATCAGGATCTGCTCACCGCTCCATGCGATGGAGGAGCCGGTGCCCTTGAAGTCGTAGCGCTGCTCGATCTCCTTGCGCGCCTGGTTCAGAGCGTTCTCGGCCTCCTGGTGATCCACTTTCGAGACGATGTCAAAGGAACTGTCAGCCATGAGGAAAGTGTATCGATACCGCCGTTTTCATGCTTGCTTGGAAGCGCTTCCACCACACCTCACCCTACATTCCGCGATCACAGCTTGATATCGAAGGCAAGTTGCATTGCGATTCCCGTTGATCTCGTTGCATACTGTAAGCGCTTGCAGTCCTGCAGGCCACCAGCACTTCAGAGAGGCACACACCAATGAAGGTGAACAAGAGGGGCATCGTCGCCGCCGGCGTCATCGCGATCGTTTCGACTCTTACGCTTGCCGGTTGCTCGACCGCGACCGATGGCGGCGACTCGGCCGAGGGCGAGAGCAGCGGAACGCTGACCGTCTGGGTCGACGCCGAGCGCGTGGACGCGCTCCAGAGCGCCGCTGACTCCTATGAGGAGAAGACCGGAGTCAAGGTCGAACTCGTGGGCAAGTCCGTCGACGACATGAAGGACGACTTCATCCAGCAGGTGCCGACCGGCAAGGGCCCCGACGTCGTCATGGGCGCGCACGACTGGCTTGGCGAGCTGTCGAGCAACGGCGTCGTCGCACCGCTCGAGCTCGGCGACTCGTCGGCCGACTACCTGCCTGTCGCACTCCAGGCCGCGACCTACGACGGCACCGTCTACATGCTTCCCTACGCGGTCGAGAACATCGCCGTGCTGCGCAACGCCGACCTGGTCCCCGCTGCGGCGACGAGCTTCGACGACATGGTCTCGAAGGGCACCTTCGTCGTCGAACAGGGCACCGAGGGCAACCCGTACCACCTGTACCCCTTCCAGACGGCGTTCGGTGCTCCGGTCTTCGGCACCGACGACTCGGGCAGCTACGACTCGACCGACCTGCAGCTCGGCAGCGAGGGCGGCTTCGCCTTCGCCGACTGGCTCGCCGCTCAGGGCGCAGCGGGCACGCTGAACACCGACATCGACGGCGAGATCGCCAAGCAGCAGTTCCTCGACGGCACCGCGGCCTTCTGGCTGACCGGCCCGTGGAACGTCGGAGCCGCGACCGAGGCGGGCATCAACGTCGCGATCGACCCGATCCCGAGCCCCACGGGCGAGACCGCGTCGCCGTTCGCCGGCGTCAAGGGCTTCTTCGTGAGCTCCGAGTCGAAGAACAAGGTCGCCGCGAACGACTTCCTCGTGAACTACATCGGCACCGAAGAGGTGCAGCTCGAGCTGTTCAAGGCGGGCAACGTCCTCCCCGCGCTGACGGCCGCTGCCGACTCCGCAGCCTCCGACCCGATCATCGCCGGCTTCCAGGCCGTCGGTGCGGACGCCGTCCCGATGCCCGCGATCCCCGCGATGGGCTCGGTCTGGGAGTTCTGGGGTGTGGCCGAGGCCGCGATCATCAACGGCTCCGACCCGACGACGACGTGGCAGAAGCTCGTCGACGACGTGACCGCAGCAATCAAGTAAAGACACCCAGCACCATCCCTGCCGGGGCGGACCTCGTCCGCCCCGGCAGCTCGACGACGGGGACGAGATGACAGAACTCGCTGAGCCCACGGCTCCACTGAACAAGCGCCAGCGCCAGGCGGCGAAGATCGCCGAAGCCGCGTCAGGCCCCATCGGCTGGATGCTGCTGAAGATCCTGCTGCTGGCGATCGTCGACGCCATCGCGCTGTACGCGGCGTTCGTCCTCTTCGGCCAGCAGGAGTGGCTGGTGCTCGGCCTGGTCGTGGCCGTCACCGTCCTGGTCAACTACATCTACTTCTCGCGCAAGCGAATTCCCGCGAAGTACCTGACCCCCGGGATCATCTTCCTGATCATCTTCCAGGTGTTCACGCTGCTCTACACGGGGTACATCGGCTTCACCAACTACGGCACCGGGCACAACGGCACCAAGGATCAGGCGATCTCGTCGCTCCTCGCGTCCGCGCAGGAGCGCGTCGAGGACTCGGCGACCTATCCGGTCACGGTCGTCGAGCAGTTCGGCACCTACGGCCTGCTCGTGACCGACCCCGAGTCGGGTGACGCGCTGCTCGGCACCGCTGAGCAGCCCCTGCAAGAGGTCGACGCCGAGTTCGAAGGCGATCAGGCCGTGGCCGTCGAGGGCTGGACCACGCTCCCGCTCGCCAAGGTGTTCACCCTGTCGGAGGAGCTCGAGAAGCTCTCGGTGCCGTTCAGTGAAGACCCCAACGACGGCAGCCTCCGCGCTCCCGACGGACAGAAGGGCTACCTCTACGTCTCGACGCTCGAGTACGACGCCGAGGCCGACACCATCACCGACACGACGTCGGGCGCGGTGTACTCCGACACCGGACAGGGGTCGTTCATCGCCGAGGACGGCGCCGAGCTGCTGCCCGGCTGGCAGACCACAGTCGGGTTCGACAACTTCGTCCGAGCGGTGACCGATGAGAACATCCGCGGTCCGCTCATCTCGGTGACCATCTGGACCTTCGTGTTCGCCCTGCTCTCCGTCGCGACCACGTTCTTCCTCGGACTGCTGCTCGCGCTGGTCTTCAACAACACGCGGATGCGGTTCCGCAACGGCTACCGGATCATCCTGATCCTTCCCTACGCGTTCCCGGCGTTCCTGTCGGCCCTCGTCTGGGCGGGCATGATGAACGAGAGCTTCGGATTCATCAACCAGGTGATCTTCGGGGGAGCGGACATCCCCTGGCTCACCGACCCGAACCTCGCGAAGGTGTCGGTGCTCCTGGTCAACCTGTGGCTGGGCTTCCCCTACATGTTCCTCGTCTGCATGGGGGCCCTTCAGGGCATCCCGGAGGACGTCAACGAGGCGGCGGTGATGGACGGCGCGAACCCGTGGCAGGTCTTCCGCCGCATCAAGCTGCCGCTGCTGCTGGTGACGGTCGCGCCGCTGCTGATCTCGTCCTTCGCGTTCAACTTCAACAACTTCAACCTGATCTACATGCTGACCAAGGGCGGACCGCGGTTCGAAGACGTCAGCATCCCCGTCGGGCACACCGACATCTTGATCTCGATGGTCTACAAGGTGGCGTTCACAGGTCAGTCCCGCGACTACGGCCTCGCCTCCGCGTTCACGATCCTGATCTTCATCGTGGTCGCGACGATCTCGATCATCAGCTTCCGCAAGACCAAGGCCCTCGAGGAGCTGAACTGACATGAGCACCACGGATACCGGCACCGCCCGCCCCGTCGCCGTCGCGCAGGACCTCGCGCCTCGTCGCCGCAGCTTCGGCGCGTGGTTCGCAGACACCGGATGGCGCCATGTGGTCGCCATCGTCGTGAGCGCCTTCGCGCTCTTCCCGCTGCTGTACGTCGTCTCGGCGTCGCTCAACCCGAAAGGCACGCTGACCGGCTCGAACCAGCTGTTCTCCGCGTTCGGCTTCGACAGCTACGTGCGCATCCTCAGCGATCCGCAGAACCCCTATGGGCTGTGGTTCCTGAACACGCTGGTCATCGCGGTGGTCACCGGTGCGGTCACCGTCTTCATCGGCGCCCTGGCGGCATATGCCTTCTCGCGCATGCGTTTCGCGGGTCGTCGCATCGGCCTCGTCACGATCGTGGTCGTGCAGATGTTCCCGCAGCTGCTCGCCGTGGTGGCGATCTTCCTGCTGATGTCGACGCTGGGGGACTGGTTCCCCGCCATCGGCCTGAACACGCACACGGGTCTGATCCTCGTGTACCTGGGCGGCGCGCTGGGCGTGAACACCTACCTGATGTACGGGTTCTTCAACACCCTCCCGATGGAGCTCGACGAGGCCGCCCGCATCGACGGGGCCGGTCACGCCCGCATCTTCTTCACGATGATCCTGCCTCTGGTCGCGCCGATCCTCGCGGTGGTCGCGCTGCTGTCGTTCATCGGCACGGTCAACGAATACGTGATCGCGAGCGTCATGCTCGTCGACGTCGACCAGCAGACCCTGGTCGTCGGGCTGACGAAGCTCGTCGCGAACCCGCGCTACGCCGACTGGTCGGCGTTCTCGGCCGGCGCCGTGATGGCTGCGATCCCGGTGATGATCCTCTTCCTGTTCCTGCAGCGGTACATCGTCGGCGGGCTGACGGCCGGCGCGACGAAGGGCTGATCGTCCGTCATGGTCGCATCGTTCCCGGCGTTGCGATCACCGGCGATCCGCCGGCGGGTCGTAGCGTGATGGCATGACGCGTGTCGGAGGGCGGAACGTGGTGATCAGCTGGATCGCCGCAGTG
Source organism: Microbacterium sp. AC035 (assembly GCF_979258485.1). NCBI lineage: Bacteria > Bacillati > Actinomycetota > Actinomycetes > Micrococcales > Microbacteriaceae > Microbacterium > Microbacterium sp. AC035. The sequence goes on along the minus strand of NZ_OZ409858.1, from coordinate 1,890,400 downwards.
CTGTGCATCGGCGTGGTGGGGGCTCTGATCTGGTTCTCGATGCCGATAGTGCCGGTCGTGGCCTCGTTCGTCGGCGACACCCTCCGCTCCACCCTTCCGTAGCGGTGCCGTCGGGCCCCGTCCGGCGGCCGAGGCGCGCGATCACGGGCTCGGCGACACGTCGGCACGCCTCCGCCGAGGCGCGGGCGGGCGGCGGTAATCTCGCAGAGCACACATCCGATGAGAGGCGCACCCATGAGTGACCCCGAGGTTCCCCAGCCCGAGCGGCCGAAAGACGTCAACGACGTCGTCGACAGCGCGAACGCTGGACTCGACGACGCCGCCGCAGCGAGTGCAGGCGTGCACGGCACGCCCGCGGACCCCACGCACGAGACGTCGGCTCCGGCACCGACCCAGCCCGTCGTCGACCCCGATGTCGCAGCCTTCGAGGCTGCCGAGAACGACCACCCCGGCACCTTCTCCACGCCGGAGCTCAACGACCCGAAGTACCTCGACGACGCAGACGACACGACGAAGTCGTGGAACACGGATGTCGACGCAACCGCCGCGTACACGCCGCCTGCGGCGCACGAGCAGTCGGCACTGGCCGGAGCCGCCTACGCGTCGGCCGACCACACCGAGACCCGGATCGTCCCCTCGGAGCCCGCAGCCGCCGAGCCGGTCGTCGTGCCGGTCCAGCAGCAGCCGATCTTCGTCCAGGCTCCTGAGCCGCCCCGCGAACGCGGCAACCGCGGCACCGCAGGCGCGATCGGTCTGCTGGCGACCATCGCCTTCGCGATCCTCTACCTGGGCGCGACGCTCGGCCTCCGCGCCGTCGCAGGCGACATCACCGGCGAGAACATCGGCGAAGCCGCCCTCGCTCCTCTGACGACCTGGGGCTTCTGGGTTCCTGTGGTGGTGTTCTTCCTCGGATTCTGGCTGCTGGGTGCGTTCATCAACCGCGGGCGCTGGGGACTCTGGGTGGTCTTCGGCATCATCGTCGGTCTCATCGCCTATGGCGGCCACATCCTCGGCGCTCTCTTCGAGGCGCCCTTCTGGCTGCTCACTGCTCGGGAGGGCAGCGAGCTCATCGGCGCGCAGCTCTTCCACCCGCTCGCCATCGCGGCATTCGTGTTCGCCCGTGAGCTGACCATCTGGTTCGGCGCGTGGGTCGCCCGCAGCGGGGCGCGCAAGACCGAGCTCAACGCCGAAGCGCAGCGCGAGTACGAGCGCACGCTCGAGGCCGGCCCGACGCTGGCGAGGTAGTCACGAACATGTCATCACCGAACCCCCGTGGACCCGAGTCCCCGGGGGTTTCGGTCATTCTGGCGCTGGTGCTCGCCACGATCAGCTTCTTCGCCCTCGCCGTGTTCGGTCTCGGCGCGGTGAGCATCGCGACCGACAGCGACATCATCGCGGTGCCTGGCCTCGGTCCGCTGCCCGGTGCGATCGCGATGCTGGGGGCGGTGGTGGCGTTCGCACTGTCGCTCTGGTCTTCGCTGCGGCGGACGCGACCGTCGTTCGTATCGGCACCGGGGGTCGCACTGGCCGCAGCGCTCGCGCACCTCGTCGTCGTGTGGATCGGCGTCGCCGCCGCCAGTGGCGACCTCGTCGTAGCGACGGCCGTCGCGGGCGACCTGGTCCGCGGGGGTGCGAGCGCAGTTCTCCTCGCCGCCGCCGCGATCGCGGCCTGGGGTGGCATCGCCTTGCGCCGCACGCGCGCACAGCATCCGCAGTGGCCCTGGGAGCACGACGAGGACGAGTGACGCCCCGCCGTGATGCGGGAAATCTCCGCGTCCGCCGCGCCCGCGCCGTACGCTCTATGTGTGGAGCGCTCATTGGAGACGCAGGTCGACCAGGCCGTAGAAGCCTGGTTGCGCTGGGTGCCGCGCTGGGAGCCGGCGACCCATCGCGGTCGGGTCGCGCCCTGTCGACGTTGCCTAGGGTCTCCGATCCTGTCTGCGGCGGGTATCGGCGCGAACACGCCGCACGGTGTGCAGCACGGCCTGTCCACGCGGATCAAGACGATCGTCGATCACGCGGTGGCCGAGTACACCGCCAGGAACCTGCCGATGCTGCAGCGCGAGCTCGACCAGCAGGCGGCGCGCAATCGGGCGCGCAGCTACCGTCCGGCTGACGGCCTTGATCCCGAGTTCGACGGGCTGCCGCTCGACCCGGAGCCGGTTCCGGGCGCACCGTTCCTCTTCACGATCGCCGGGATGGCCGACGAGGCCGTGGCGGATCTGCCGCCGCTGCCCCCGTTGAGCGACGAGGCGAAGGTCGCTCTGCGGCAAGAGGTCGCCCTCGCCGACGAGTACGCGAACATGGTGGGCCGTGAGATCTGCGGCATCCTGCTGCGTCATCGCCTCTACATCCAGGCGGCGATCTCGCAGCACGTCGAGCCCCAGATCGAGGCGCTGCTGGCCGAACTCACCGACTCTCTCGACTCGCCGTTCGACGCAGATCAGTCGTAGCGCCCGCATGCGCCGCGCCCCCGTGCGTCAGGGGCGCTGCCTGCGGATCCGCTGAGAGCCGTGCTTGTCGCTGGCGCTGTCGCGCGTCCGCTGGGTATCGTTTTTCGATAGATACCCATTGGCGATCGATAGGGCAACCCATGCATCCTCGTGTCACTCGCGTTCTCAAGGCGCTGATCATCGTTCTTCTCGCACTCCTGCTGGCGAGCCAGACCCTGGTCATCCCCGAGGTGGCCCGGATCACGGCCCAGCGCAATCCGGACGTCGCGTGGCTCGAGGTCCCCGGCGTCATCGGTGCCGTGCTCTTCCTCGCCCTGATCCAGGTGACGCTCGTATGCATCTGGTTCCTGCTCTCGCTGGTGCAGGACGATCGCATCTTCCGTGTCGAGGCGTTCCGCTACGTCGACATCATCCTCGGTGCTCTCATCGCGGCCGGAGCCGTCATCCTCGCGTCATATCTGGTCATCGTCGCCAGCCGTGCCGTGTCGCTGTCGCTGACACTGCTCGCGGTGCTGGGCATCGTGGTGAGTGCGGCGCTCGCGCTGCTGGTCGTCGTGCTGCGAGGTCTGCTCCGCAAGGCTCTCGAACTCGAGCAGGACATGTCGGAGGTCGTCTGATGCCGATCGTCATCGACCTCGACGTCCAGCTCGCGATCAAGAAGATGAGCGTGCAGGACTTCGCCGATGCGATCGGCATCACCCCGGCCAACGTCGCCGTGCTCAAGAACGGTCGAGCCAAGGCCGTGCGCTTCACGACCCTCGAGGCGATCTGCCGCGTGCTCGAATGCCAGCCCGGGGACATTCTGCGCTGGGTTCCCGATTCCGAGGAGCAGTGATGACCACCATGTCGGCCCCGGGCGCAGAGGCGCCGTCGATCACCTGGGGTGAAGCGGTCGCCCGGCATCTGCTCGACGGGGGGACCTGTCCGGTGTGCCAGTGGACGCTGGACGGCGGATGCTGTGCGCGATGCGGTTCCGACCTTCGTGGCCCGATCGGCATCGAGATCTGGAAGGCGTCGCTCGCGGCTGCCGTCGCGATCCGCGCTCGGGACGAGACCCTCCGTCGCGTCCCTGTCGTTCAGACGGCCATCGCCACGACGCGGGTGACCGTCCCCATGGCAGAGGCGCCGACTCCCGCGACGGCCAAGGCGGCCGGGCCGCCACCGCCCCCGCCTGGCAGAGACGCGCGGAGCGCAGAGGCATCCCCGCAGAGCAGCGCGACTCTGCAGTCCGTCCTGGCGACGGCCGGGGCCGGGCTGTTCGCCGTCGCAGCGATCGTCTTCACCTATTTCAACCCCGATCTCGCGGATCGCGCTCTGCGCAGCGTGATCGTGGGGTTGATCACTCTGCTGTTCCTCGGCGGTGCCTGGCTGCTGTCCCGCCGCGGCCTGCGCTTCTCCGCCGAAGCGGTCGGCGGCCTCGGCCTCGTGTTCGCCGGCCTCGACGTGCACGCGGTCGCCCAACTCGCCGCGCCGGAGATCGACCCCTGGGGCACCGCGTCGGTCGCCACTGCCGTCGCCGCGCTCGCGGTGCTCGGAGTCGGCAGGCGCTTCGGCATCCGGATCTGGCAGTGGACCGCGGTGGTGGCGCTGTCGGTCGCGCCGGCGATGCTCGGCGCCGCCGGCGGCACCCCGCTCTCGGGCGCCGTCGGCGCGATCGGCGTCGCGTTCGCGGGTGCCGCGATCGTCGAGTGGATCAGGCTGCCGCTGGTCGAGCGCACCACTCTCGTCGCCGTGCAGCTGCTCGCCGTCGCCAGCGCACTCCTCCTGCTGGTGAGCCTCGACGGCGATATGACGACGACGCTGTTCACCGCGAGCGGACTGCTCCTCCTCATCGCAGCACACGCCGTGATCGCCGCAAGACGCATGCTCCGACCGCTGTGGGCGTACGCCGCGGGAGCGACTGGGTCCACGGCGCTGGTGCTCGCCGTCTGGGGAGTCCCCGGCATCCGCGAGCTCGACATGACGTGGCACTTCGCCATCGTCCCGGCGGTGGCATCCGTCGCGCTGGTGCTGGTCGGGGTGCTGGCGCCGCTGCCATCTCGCGTGCCACGCGCGTACACCGTCGCGGGGGCCTTGACCGTGTTCGCCGTGCCGTCAGCCGTGCTGCTGATGCTCGCCGGAATCACCGGCGCGACGACCGTGATCGCCTTCCTCCGACAGGGCCCGGTGCTGACCGGCGGGGGCGTCGCGGGGTGGGGAGGCCCGATCGGGCTCGTCGCGGTCAGCGGTGGTCTGGCCGCTTACAGTGCGCTCGCCCGCGGACGCGACGGCGTGCGGTTCTTCGCCGCGACCGCGTCGCGACTCGCGGTCGCCTTCGCCGTCGTCGCGGTGCTCGTGCTCGGCTGCGGCGGTCTGCTCGTGCTGCCGGCGTCCGTCGCCGTGCTGATCGGGATGGTCCTGGCGATCTCGGCGATGCTGCGGTGGATGCCTCACCGGATTGCAGGCAGGGGCATCCGTCCGATCCTGCTCCTCGCCGCTCATCTCGCTCTCGCCGCGGCGGCGATGGTGGCCTGGCGTGAGCCGTCGATCGTCCCGCCGGCCGGGGTGGCGACCCTCCTCGCTGTGGCCGCGCTCGCAGCCGTGCGTCCTGCCCGGTGGCGATTCCTCTACGTCGGCGCCGGCTTCGCCTACGGTCTGGTCCTGGTGGCGACGGCGCTCGCAGAGAGCGGCGTCGACGGCATCGCCCAGCTGTGCCTCACTGCGTCGTCCGGCCTGCTGGTCGCCATAGCGGCCACCCATCTCACGGCGATCGGCGCTCGCTCATGGCAGGCGATCCTCGTCGTCTCGGCGGTGCCGTTCGGAATCGGAGTGCTTCAAGTCCTGATCGAGCGCAGCGGCTGGACCGCGCTCTCGACCGGGCTCATGTCCGTGCTGGCGATGACGTTGCTGCTCACCCGGCGACCGGGGCTCACACTGCTGGTCCGCTCGATGGCGGCCGCGATGCTCGTGCCGACGCTCGCCGTGGTCGTCGTCTGCCTCGGTGCGCAGCTCCTGGCATCGAGCGGATCTCCGATCGTCCTGCCGATCGTGGCTGTCATCGTCGCGCTCGCCCTCGCATCCTCCTCGCTCGTGAGTGATCTGCTCGTCGCCAGAGGCCATCCCGCGCGCACGGTGAGCGCCGCTCGCGCCGCCATCGAGGCCTCGGCGCTGCTCACCGGAGCGATCGCGACGGCGCTGTCTCTCGAACGCGAGGCAGCCGGCCTCGGTACGGCTCTCGTGGTGCTGCTGATCATCGGTCTCGGAGCGGTCGCCGCCGCACTCTTCGCCGCTCGTCGCTATGCGTGGCTGGTCGCCGGGGCCGCATTCACGGGCGCCCTCTGGTGCACCTGGGGCATCGCCGGCGTCGACGTGCTCGAGGCCTACCTCCTGCCGCCCACTCTCGGGGCCGCTCTCGTCGGTCTGCTCCTCACGCTTCGCGGTCGCCGGTCGACGGCGCTGTTCTCCGCAGGGGTCCTCACCGCCGTCGCCCCGCTGCTCGCGGCCGTCGCGTTCGCCGGATCGTCTGCCGATCAGCCTGCTGTCGCGTGGCGGGTCGGCGGGCTTCTCGCCGCGTCGTGGGCACTGCTGGTCTCCGAGATGCTTCTGGGCAGGGTTCGGGCAGGGTCCCGCCTGCACCGACTGGGCGCTCTGCGCGTTCCGATCCTCGCGGCCGCGGCACTCGCGGCGATCGTCGGGCCGCTGCAGGGCGTCCGCCTCGGTCTGGGCTGGGATCTGGCCTCGGTCCACGGGCTGGCCCTCTTCCTGTGCTGCTTCGGGGTGAGCGCCGCCGGAGCCTCGGCTCTGCTGCTCGCCGGCCGCGGGATCAGACGTGCATCGGCCGAGAACTCGGTGCTGCGCACCACGAGGTGGCTCGGCGCACCCGCTGCATTCGCCCTCGCGGTCGGCACCTGGTTCGCGATCGAGCGCGACTGGTTCTCGATCTGGCCGATGTGGATGCTGATGCTCGGCTACCTCGTGGCGACCGTCGTCATCGCACACCGCGTGAGCCGACGCGAGACCACGGCCCCGCCGGTGTGGTTCCTCTTCGCCATCGCATTCGTGACCGCCGTCGTGGCGTGGAGTCCTCGGGATCTGCGCGTCGAATGGTTCTCCCTGCCACTGGGGGCGTTCCTCCTGCTCGCCGGAGCACTCGCCCTGCGACGGCAGCCGTCGGAGTTCGGCGGCGCGCGCCCCACGCTCGACAGCTGGCCGGGCCGCTGGACCGGGTCCTGGGCGCTGCTCGCGCCAGGCATCGTCACGATGATGATCGCGTCGATCGTCTCGACCTTCACCGACCCCCTGACCTGGCGAGCGATCCTCGTGATGGTGCTCGCCCTGATCGCGATCCTCGTGGGCTCTCGCGAACGGCTCGCCGCGCCGTTCCTCCTCGGCCTCGTCGTGCTGCCGGTCGAGAACGTGTTCGTGTTCTCGGTGCAGATCGGGCGGGGAGTGGAGTCGATGCCCTGGTGGATCACTCTCGCGGTGATGGGTGCCGTGCTGCTGATCATCGCGGTCACCGCCGAACGTCGAACGGGGGAGGGGAGCGGCGTGGCCGCGCGCGTCCGGGATCTGCGGTGAGCGCGGCAGGACCGCGGCCGCCATTTGACCACCAGGTTACGTGGCATTACACTTGATCAGGTGTGTGCACGTCTCGACGTGCACGCTGGGCGTCGGCACCATGCCGGTCCGCCCCCACGGCATACCCACCACCACAAAAGGCACGTCGATTCCGGCGTGCCGGTGGGTCACTGATGTGAAACCCATCACGCTGTCACCGTGCAGCATTATGAGGAGAGAACGTGCCAACCATTCAGCAGTTGGTTCGCAAGGGTCGCTCGCCCAAGGTCACCAAGACCAAGGCGCCCGCACTCAAGTCGAACCCGCAGCAGGCCGGGGTCTGCACCCGCGTCTACACCACCACCCCGAAGAAGCCGAACTCGGCGATGCGCAAGGTCGCTCGTGTGAAGCTCCGCAACGGCACCGAGGTGACCGCCTACATCCCGGGTGAGGGTCACAACCTCCAGGAGCACTCCCTGGTGCTCGTCCGCGGTGGTCGTGTCAAGGACCTCCCCGGTGTTCGCTACAAGATCGTCCGTGGCGCCCTGGACACCCAGGCCGTCAAGAACCGTAAGCAGGCTCGCAGCCTCTACGGCGCAAAGAAGGGCTGAGTCCAATGCCTCGTAAGGGTCCCGCCCCCAAGCGTCCCGTCGTCAACGACCCGGTATACGGCGCTCCGATCGTCAGCCAGCTGGTCAACAAGATCCTGGTCGACGGCAAGAAGTCGCTCGCCGAGTCGATCGTCTACAACGCCCTCAAGGGCGTCGAGGCGAAGAACGGTCAGGATGCCGTCGCCACTCTGAAGAAGGCGCTCGACAACGTGCGCCCGACTCTCGAGGTCAAGAGCCGCCGCGTCGGTGGCTCGACCTACCAGGTTCCGGTCGAGGTCAAGCCGCACCGCGCGAACACCCTCGCGCTGCGCTGGCTCGTCAGCTACGCCAAGGGTCGTCGTGAGAAGACGATGACCGAGCGTCTCCAGAACGAGATCCTCGACGCGTCGAACGGTCTCGGCGCAGCGGTCAAGCGCCGCGAGGACACGCACAAGATGGCCGAGTCGAACCGCGCGTTCGCTCACTACCGCTGGTAAACAGCTTCGCCTGCCCCCGGCCACACGCCGGGGGCAGGCACCCCCTCTTCGCAGCAAGACTGCCAAAAAGATAAGGACACTCCTGTGGCACAAGACGTGCTCACCGACCTGAGCAAGGTTCGGAACATCGGCATCATGGCTCACATCGATGCCGGCAAGACCACCACCACCGAGCGCATCCTGTTCTACACGGGCGTCAACCACAAGCTCGGCGAGACCCACGACGGTGCCTCGACCACCGACTGGATGGAGCAGGAGAAGGAGCGCGGCATCACGATCACGTCTGCCGCCGTGACCTGCTACTGGAACAAGAACCAGATCAACATCATCGACACCCCCGGTCACGTGGACTTCACGGTCGAGGTGGAGCGCTCGCTCCGCGTCCTCGACGGTGCCGTCGCAGTGTTCGACGGCAAGGAGGGCGTCGAGCCCCAGTCCGAGACCGTGTGGCGTCAGGCCGACAAGTACAACGTCCCCCGCATCTGCTTCGTCAACAAGATGGACAAGCTCGGGGCGGACTTCTACTTCACCGTCGACACCATCATCAACCGCCTCGGCGCCAAGCCGCTGGTCATCCAGCTGCCCATCGGTGCAGAGAACGACTTCGTCGGCGTCATCGACCTCGTCGAGATGCGTGCCCTCGTCTGGGCCGGCGACTCGAAGGGTGACGTCACCATGGGCGCCTCCTACGAGGTCCAGGAGATCCCGGCCGACCTCAAGGACAAGGCGGACGAGTACCGTCAGCAGCTCCTCGAGACCGTCGCCGAGACCGACGACGCTCTGCTCGAGAAGTTCTTCGGTGGCGAAGAGCTGACCGTCGCCGAGATCAAGGGCGCGATCCGCAAGCTCACCGTGGCTTCCGAGATCTACCCGGTCCTGTGTGGCTCGGCGTTCAAGAACCGTGGCGTGCAGCCGATGCTGGATGCCGTCGTCGACTACCTCCCGAACCCGCTCGACGTGGGCTCGATCGAGGCGCACGACCCCAAGGACTACGACACGATCATCGAGCGTCACCCCGACGCGAAGGACCCGTTCGCGGCTCTCGCGTTCAAGGTCGCGGTGCACCCGTTCTTCGGTCGTCTGACCTACGTGCGCGTCTACTCGGGCCAGCTCGACTCCGGCGCCGCGGTCATCAACTCGACCAAGGGCAAGAAGGAGCGCATCGGGAAGATCTTCCAGATGCACGCCAACAAGGAGATCCCTGTTCCCTCGGTCACCGCGGGCAACATCTACGCCGTCATCGGTCTGAAGGACACCACCACCGGTGACACCCTCACCGACCCGGCAGCGCCCGTCGTGCTCGAGTCGATGACGTTCCCCGAGCCCGTCATCGAGGTCGCGATCGAGCCGAAGACCAAGGCCGACCAGGAGAAGCTGGGTGTCGCCATCCAGAAGCTCGCTGAAGAGGACCCGACCTTCCGCACGGAGCTCAACCCCGAGACCGGTCAGACGACCATCAAGGGCATGGGCGAGCTGCACCTCGACATCCTCGTCGACCGCATGAAGCGCGAGTTCAACGTCGAGGCCAACGTCGGCAAGCCGCAGGTGGCGTACCGCGAGACGATCCGCAAGGGCGTCGAGAAGTACGACTACACGCACAAGAAGCAGACCGGTGGATCGGGTCAGTTCGCGAAGATCCAGTTCAACATCGAGCCGCTCGACCTCGACGACGACAAGACGTACGAATTCGTCAACTCGGTCACGGGTGGTCGCATCCCGCGTGAGTACATCGGCTCGATCGATGCCGGCTTCCAGGACGCGATGAACGTCGGCGTGCTCGCCGGCTACCCGATCGTCGGCGTCAAGGCGACGATCGTCGATGGTGCGGCCCACGACGTCGACTCCTCGGAGATGGCGTTCAAGATCGCAGGATCGATGGGTATGAAGGAAGCTCTTCGTCGGGCGAGCCCGGCGCTCCTCGAGCCGCTGATGGCGGTCGAGGTGCGTACTCCTGAGGAGTACATGGGCGACGTCATCGGCGACCTGAACTCGCGTCGTGGCCAGATCCAGTCGATGGAAGACGCCGCAGGCGTCAAGGTCGTCCGTGCACACGTCCCGCTGTCCGAGATGTTCGGCTACATCGGCGACCTGCGCTCGAAGACCTCGGGCCGCGCGGTCTACTCGATGGAGTTCAACAGCTACGCTGAGGTTCCCCGCGCTGTGGCCGACGAGATCGTCCAGAAGCACCAGGGCGGCGAGTAACACTTTCCTGGGAGCCGGGTTCAGGCTCGGCTCCCAGGTCACCTACAACTTCACATTCCCTCTCTACTAAACTGAGATTCACACCCGTAGAGAACCGGTCGCAAACCAGTGCCCGGCACCCTCTACATGACGTCCTGAGGAGGACCCAGTGGCTAAGGCCAAGTTCGAGCGGACCAAGCCGCACGTCAACATCGGAACCATCGGTCACGTTGACCACGGCAAGACCACGCTCTCCGCAGCGATCTCGAAGGTGCTTGCTGACAAGTTCCCGTCTGACACCAACGTGCAGCGCGACTTCGCTTCCATCGACTCGGCGCCGGAAGAGCGCCAGCGTGGAATCACCATCAACATCTCGCACATCGAGTACGAGACCCCGAAGCGCCACTACGCGCACGTTGACGCCCCCGGCCACGCCGACTACGTCAAGAACATGATCACCGGTGCTGCTCAGATGGACGGCGCGATCCTCGTGGTCGCCGCCACCGACGGCCCGATGGCTCAGACGCGTGAGCACGTGCTGCTCGCCAAGCAGGTCGGCGTGCCGTACCTGCTCGTCGCGCTGAACAAGTCCGACATGGTCGACGACGAGGAGATCCTGGAGCTCGTCGAGCTCGAGGTCTCCGAGCTGCTCGCCTCGCAGGGCTTCGCCGAGGACGCTCCTGTCGTCCGCGTCTCCGCTCTGAAGGCCCTCGAGGGTGACGAGAAGTGGACCCAGTCCATCCTCGACCTCATGGAGGCCGTCGACGAGCACGTTCCGGACCCGGTGCGCGACAAGGACAAGCCGTTCCTGATGCCCGTCGAGGACGTCTTCACGATCACCGGTCGTGGAACCGTCGTCACCGGCCGCGCCGAGCGTGGCACGCTGGCCATCAACTCCGAGGTCGAGATCGTCGGACTCCGTCCGACCGTCAAGACCACGGTCACGGGTATCGAGATGTTCCACAAGCAGCTCGACGAGGCATGGGCCGGCGAGAACTGTGGTCTCCTGCTCCGTGGCACGAAGCGTGAGGACGTCGAGCGCGGTCAGGTCATCGTCAAGCCGGGTTCGGTCACGCCGCACACCGACTTCGCCGGTACCGCGTACATCCTGTCGAAGGATGAGGGTGGGCGTCACAACCCGTTCTACACGAACTACCGCCCGCAGTTCTACTTCCGCACCACCGACGTCACCGGCGTCATCACGCTGCCCGAGGGCACCGAGATGGTCATGCCCGGCGACACCACTGACGTGACGGTCGAGCTGATCCAGCCGATCGCCATGGAAGAGGGCCTCGGCTTCGCCATCCGTGAGGGTGGACGCACCGTCGGCGCCGGTACGGTCACGAAGATCATCAAGTAAGCATCTGCTTTCTCGCACAGGGGTCGGACCTTCGGGTCCGGCCCCTTTGTCGTACCCGGGCGGTCCGTCCGCGCGCGTGGCGTTCTCGGCTACTTCGCGGCGAGACACGATTCCTGATGGATAGCATGGCCGGAGCGTGCCTGCGGGCATCGCCGTCGCCCGGCCTCGGGCAGGAGAGAGGAACGCGACCATGACCCAGATCCAGGTGGGACCCCCGCCGCCGCGGAGCCATGCGCGGCTGTGGATCTCGACGCTGCTGCTGATCGTGTACTCCGCGTTCGTGCTGCTGGTCACGATGTGGCCGCAGCCTGAGCAGCTCGAGTTCGACAGCATCGCCGGCCGTGTGCTCCGCGCACTGCACAACCTCGGCGTGCCCGAGCGGTTCGACTACAACGAACTGGAGTTCGTGGCGAACATCGGCATGTTCGTGCCGCTCGGTTTCCTGCTGGGCCTGGCACTCGCACGCAAGGCGTGGTGGGTCGCGATCTTCCTCCTCCCGGCCTTCTCGGGTGCGATCGAGTTCACGCAGGGCATCGCCCTCGACGAGCGCGTCTCGACCGATCTCGACGTGCTCGCCAACACGGTCGGCGGATACCTGGGTCTGCTGCTCGCGATGATCCTGAGGGCGATGATCCACGCCAGGGATCGCACGATGATCGAACGCGAGCTGTGGGAGCGTCGCGCCGCCGCGGCCGAACTGCAACGGCAGAATGCCGCGCGTGCGGCGGCTCGTTCGTCGCAGCCCGCCTACGTCCGGGCGGAGGAGCCCGACCCGGTGACCCGTGTGCTGGACGCGGACTTCTGGGAGACGGGGGACGCGCCCACGGTGCGGATCCCGGTCTAGGTTCCCGAAGAGGCTGCCGCATGGCTCGTCGATCGGTGGAGAATGAGATGCACGCGCCCTCGGCTGGGCAGAATAACGACGGCGATCTTCAGCGCGGGCGCTGGGACTCCGTGAACCCACTCCCAGCTGGGGATTCGCTCATGACATCAGACGATCCAGCAGTCCACTACTGACGCGGATATCCACTTCTCCCTCCGCGCCGGCGACATAAGGGATCTTGGCAGTGGGCTGCCTTTTCACTGAGGAAATTGCCTTCTGCGTAGCAACCAAGGACGAACCTGTTCGGGCGTCGCCGACCTCAATAACGCGCGCGCCAGGCCGCGCAAAGACACTCAGATGCAGAGCCGATCCTGACGGTCCTGCAAGAACTGAGGCGGATCTGGCCAATCGGACCTGCTCTGTCGCCGACAGCGTCTCCGGGAAGACGACGAGAAAGCCTGCGCTCTCGAACAGTGCATCAACCTCTTCGGCGTTGCGGAATTCGCGACCCGTCACGACTCCGCGCGATGCTTGATCGCGCTGAAACCTTGTGCGACTGAGGTAAACGGGGCGGTCGTGCGACACGGGAGCGCCGATCGTCGCGCGCTCCGCGACGAGGTCCCACACCGTCTGCGCGATCGGATCGATCGCTACCTGATAGTGGTACGCCCGAGTAGGGACTGTCAGCTGTTCAACGGTCGCGGGGCGATCATCGATCACCTCCACTTGGCCACTCGCGCTCAGCAAGCCCGCAAGTTCAAACTGCCAATCGTGGGTTTGGAGCGAGTTGAAGCGATGGGCACAGATGCCATCAAAGTTCGCGTCGGCATTGGCCAGCGGCCAGAGAGTAGGCAAGGTTTCAACGAGAAAATGACCGAACCCATGCATCCAGCTCCCAGCGTAGAGCCAGTGCCCTGCGATGGCATGGGCCTGAGCCTCGCGCTTCTCCCGTGGCGAGAGCACGGGAGGGTTCACGGATAGCACCATGTCGGCGTTCATCCCACCCTTGCGTTGGGACATATGAACGATTCGACCCCGTTCATCGTAGACAGCGCCTCTGACAAAACTCCGTCTTGGATTTGGCGCATCCCAATATACTGAACCGCTCTCGGCCCGAGAGAGGACGGCTTCCGTTACTACCTGCGACGTGAGCTGGCCGTCCGCCATACGCGGGAAGGGATAGACCTTCCACATTTCGTCGATTGAGTCATCAGTGTTCATGAGATCCTCACCTCGTGATCGATCAGACGCTTGATCACACAGCGTGGGAATCGCGCTTGCGCAAAGAATCCAATTCGCGCCGTACGGCGCGCAGCTCAGTTTCGAGTTTGCGTCTCTCGTTCGCGACCTGTCGCAGCTCGAGATGGAGATCGTAGACGTCCGTGTCCCTCGCAAAAGCTGCGTCGTTACCGGACGCGGCATCGATGACGAGGTCGGGCGCGTCCGCTACGGGAATGCCGTCGAGCGCCTCGGAAGCGGTGAGATCGACAGGTGTCCCTTTCTGACGCCCGTCGAACAGCACGGCTGTGCCCGACTTCGCGCGCAAGACCGTTCGCGCTTCGAGCGTCTCCGTTCCCGCCTCGGCGTTGAACTTGAGCGGGAGCTCATAGCCGTGCGCGTAGCACAGAGATGTCAGGAGTGAGTAGAGCCGGGTCATCTTGATCGACGGGATGTCCGCGCGAGCGTCCGTGATGGCGGACCTCGCCTTCTCCTTGTCGAAGTAGTCCCAGAGCGGGCTCGATCCGCATTCGTCGATGATCTGAAGGAAGCGCCGCTGCAAGGGGGACTTGAAGAACAGAGCAGATTGCCAGCCGGACGCCGACACGAGCTGGCGGGTGTTCCGCACGGGAGGCACGTGGACGGCGCTGCACCCCGCATTCAGTTCCAATCCGCCGTGCCAACCGTGCTCGGCGAACGGCAGGTCGACCAGATCGAAACGACTCCGCTTCACGATCTCGTAATGGATGCGCTCGTCGTTTCGCCATTCCGGCGGAGCCAGGAAAGAGAGATCGATCAGGTCCGGGTCATAGAGAGGATGCACGGGGTGGCTCGCCCACAATGCTCCTTGGGAGAACTGTGCGCTCTCCCATGACTGCATGCCCTCGATGCGGAAGACGCCTCCGAGCTGGGCCACGCTGGCACCGCTGTCGACGTAATAGCGTGCGCGCTCAACGAGTTGTTCCTTGAGGTCTGCGGCAGCGTCCGCCCTCAGGAGATCATTCGGATCGACGTTGGCTCCCGCGAACATCCTCTGAGCGAAATCTTCGGGAGATGCATACGGAGTGCTGAACCACTTGTCCCGATACACCTCACCCACGTGGCCCTGGAGCAGTACCGCGGGCGAGATGCCCGCGCTCCCTCCGCCATCCCAGATCGGCAGCATTCCGTCGTAGCGGAAGACCGCGCCGAGCCGCTGCCTGAATATGTCTCCCGAGGAGAAGCTCGCCGGCTTGGGAATGTTGTTGGTGAACTCAGCGCCGATCGCCTCGGCGACGCTACGGCCCACGACGACATCGGGGTGATCCGGGACACCGTTGGAGAACGCCGCCAGAGTGCCCGGGAGCGGCCCGGTCATGGTCGCCAAGGCCGCGATGGCGCGAGAATCACGGCCACCGGTGAGCGCCAGGTTCACCCTCGCTCCCGTGTCGAACACAGCTCGAAGCGAGCCTGCCATCTCGCCGACCACCCGGTCCAATACCGCTTCGGGATCTCTCGCGAGTTCCGCGCGCATCTCGCCGCCGTCTTGACGGTTGAGATAAGAGAGAGGACGCTCATGGACCAGAACGCCGCTGTCCTTGATTCCGAGCCAGCCACCCTGGGGCACGCGACGAATGCCGCTGACCAGGGTGTCCTCTCCCAAGGGCCAGAATGCGATCGCCTGCCAGGCGAGGCTTCGGTAGTCGAAGTCCAAGTGCGGCATCAGGGCCTGAATCAAACGCGGTCGCGTGGTGACGATGCATGTCCCGTCCCCGGCCTCGTGGTAGAAGAGCGGGACCATCGACAGGGGGTCACTCACGAAGGTCGCGTCACCTCCACCGAAGTGACAGATGCCGTAGTCGCCGACGAGGCGTTCGCGCAGAGTCGGCGAGCCTCCGCCCGTGATCTCGCGGGCGATCGCCTCGGCGGTCAGGAGATGGGCATCGTCCCGGCCACGCCTGATCGCATGGCCCTTGAGCAGGGTCACCGCGCCGTCTAGATCCGTGTGCCTCTGATCGCTCGCGCGATAGAGGTGCGTGGAGCGTGAGAAGTGCATGGCTGCCATGCGTCGGTTCGCTGAGACCAGGAGCTCCGCGCCTTCCGAGCGGTATCCGAGCGCCGCGATCAAGGAAGAGGACCGGTTGTTGAGGATCTGTGCAGCCTGGCCAGTCCGGTCACTGATGAACACATAGTCGCTCATTGTCCAGCCACTCCCAATCCTCTTCGCGCAGGCGCGTCTGCCTTCAGTAGCGTACATGCGCGCGTTCGCGCTGAACTTCTCGGTCTGAGCTGCCAGATGAGACGGCGTGGCGACGGGGCGTGCGTGGACCGAGGCCGCGCGGGGCGTTGCGATATCCTGGCATCGGCTCGTGATCCGCAAAGACAGGTTCTTTCTGCGCGCCGTACTAGGAGGGGTGGGGCTGCCAACATGACAGCACTGGTCGGAGTGATCGACGGGTTCAATGGACGGGGTGTGTTCGGGTGGGCTCGTCGCGACGACGATGACTCGACTCTTCACATCGATATCGAGCTCGACGGCGTGCTCGTCGCGACGAACGTCCCCGCCGACAGGTTCCGGAAGGATCTCGTCTCCGCCGGTGACGCTCACGGCAGGCACGGTTACGTATGGGAACTCCCCGCCTCCGCGACGTTCGGGGAGCGTGTGAAGGTCGCAGTCTTGGCGAACGGATCGGGCGAACTGATCGCAGAGCGAGAGTTCGCAGCGCCTTTCAGCGGCACGCCCTGGCGCGGTGCCATCCGCGAGCCCAAGAACCGGGCGCTGAACGGTTGGGTGAAGCTGAACGGCAAGAACGACCCTGTCGTCGCTGACATCTATCTCGACGAACATCGCGTCGTCGCAGGTCACAGGTGCGACCTCGCAGTTCCGGAACTCGCCACGGGAGCGGGAACAGGATCGTGGGGATTCAGTGTTCCCACCGGCAAGTTCCGCCCCTCGGCGGATTCCGTCGTGGTGTCGCTCCGTGATCCCGCAGACGGGTCGATCATGCTCGAGAGAGAGGTGAGCACTGCCGCCCTCAAAGACTCGTACCGTGGCCGCCTCGAAGTCACCGACGCCGCTGACGTGCGCGGATGGGCCATCAATGAGAACTGGCCGGACGACGTCTTCGATGTCGAAGTGCTTCTCGACGGCCATCCATATCTGACGGTCAAGAACTCGCTGCCGCGAAATGACTTGCGCAAAGCTGGCCTCGCCAACGGCCAGGGCGGAGTGAGATTCATCAATCCGCTGCACCGATGGATCTCCGACGGTGCTGAGCACGCACTCTCGCTGCGGTTCCCCGACCAGACGACGAGCAGCGAGTATCGCTTCAGCGCACGCCCGCGCCAGTCGCAGGGGGGAAGCGTCCGCTTCGAAGAGCCCTCGCGCCGTGGCGTGACCATCATCGTCCCGATCTACAACGCGCCGGACGATGTGGCGATATGCATAGAGCGTCTCCTGGCTCACACCCCTGAATCCGCACGCATCCTGCTGATCGACGACTGCTCACCCGATGCACGGGTGAGGGAAGTGCTTGCTCGCCACCGCGGCGAGACGAGGCTCAGGATCCTCGCAAACGAGACGAACATGGGGTTCACGAGGACCGTGAACCGAGGGATCGTCGAAGCAGGGGACGACGACGTCGTGCTCCTGAACTCGGACGCCCGGGTGACGCCCGGATGGCTCGACGGCATGCTCGCGGCCGCCGCCAACTCGCCTCGGACCGCGACAGTGACCGCCATGTCCGACCGGGCCGGCGCGTTCTCGGCCCCGCGAATCGGGAACGATAATCCGCTGCCTGCCGGCGTCGACGAGATCGAGTATGCGCGTGCGTTCCGCCGGGAATCGGTGCGGGTGTATCCGAGGGTCCCCACCGGCAACGGCTTCTGCATGTGGATCAGCCGACTCTGCATCGAGGAGATCGGGCCGCTCGATTCAGAGGCTTTTCCGCGTGGTTATGGCGAAGAGAACGACTTCTGCATGCGCGCGGGCCGCGCCGGTTGGATCCACGTCATCGATGACAGCACCTATGTCTTCCACGATCGATCGAAGAGCTTCGGCGATACCAAGACCGAACTGCTCGCCGCAGGCCGGGCCGTCGTAGACGCTCGATACCCCGAATACAAGCACGCGATCCGCGTTTTCCGAGAGAGCCCGGAGATCGCGATCGCGCGAAATCGTGCGCACGTCGCGCTGACCGTGGCGTCCAGGAGCGCTGTCGCGCTTCCTCGTGTTCTCTACGTCATCTCGACGACGACGGGTGGGACGCCCCAGACGAATGCGGACCTCATGAACGCGCTCGACGACGCCGTGGAGCCTTGGGTGTTGCGCTGCGATTCGCGGGAGATGACTCTGAGCCGGGTCGTCGACGGCGAGCTTCACGAAGTGTACCGACACGAACTGCATCACGAGCTCGAGCCGATCGGTCACATCTCGCCCGAGTACGACAGCGTGGTCGGGTCGTGGCTCAGACAGTGCGATTTCGACATCGTCCACATCAGGCATCTGCTGTGGCACTCGCTGTCGCTGCCGGGCATCGCGAGCCAGCTCGGGATGAAGGTCGTCGTCTCCTTCCACGACTACTACGCCTTGTCTCCCAACCTGAAGTTGATCGACGATCGGGGCACCTACCTGGGTGACGAGTACGTCGGGTCAGGTTCGGTGTACCGCGACTCCGGCTGGCCGGTGCAGCAATACCCGACACCGACAGGCGAATGGCTGCAATGGTGGCAGGACCGTTTCTGGCGGGCGATCCGGATGTGCGACGCATTCGTCACCACGTCGGACAGCGCCCGCGACCTGATCCTCTACCACTTTCCCGAGATGGATCCCGAGCGGTTCAGTGTCATCGAACACGGTCGGGACTTCGAAGTCCTCCGCTTCGTCGCCGCTCGGCCGGTATATGGCGAGCCCATCAGAATTCTGGTGCCAGGGGGGATCAACGCGGCGAAGGGCGCGGAGATACTGCGATCGATGGCGGACGCCGATGCCCAGGGGCAGATCGAGTGGCACATTCTCGGACCGATAAAAGAGAAGTTCGAATCCAAGGGGTCACGCGTCGTCTACCACGGCGCCTACAAGCGTGAGAACTTCGGCAAACTCGTCGAGAAGATCGCGCCCCACGCGGGAGCGGTGCTCTCGATCTGGGACGAAACCTACTGTCATACCGTCACGGAGATGTGGAGCGTCGGCATCCCCGTCTTCGTTCTCGACTTCCCCAACGTCGCGCAGCGCGTGAGACGCTTCAATGCCGGCTGGGTTCTCGACGGCCTGGACGCCCCCTCCCTGCTCACGCAGATGACGGAGGCGCTCTACGATCGTGAGGCACGCGTGGCGGCTCTGCGCGGTGTCCACGATTGGCAGAACGGTTGGGGCATCGCGTGGACGACGAAGCAGATGGCACTGCGGTACCTCGACGTCTACCGCCGGATCCTCGCCGGATCGGAAGGCGATTCGTCTGACACGCTCCGAGTCGGCGTCCTTTCCCGTTCTTCCCGCGACCTCACGCGAGCCCCCGCGTCGACCTATATCCGACTGTGGGAACGCACGCGGAACTCTGTGGCCCGCGATGTGGACTTCGTGCGGGTCACACCGGACGGCGCGATCGCATCCGTGCGGCAGGGCTTGATCGATGGACTGATCGTGCAGCGCGACGCGGTACCCGCCGCAGCCGTCACTGACCTGATCGCGGCACTCAGCGCGGCCGGTGCGGCGCTCGTGATCGAGGAGGACGGCGATCTGATGCCGGCCGACTCCGAAAGCGACGCGCGCCTGAAGGATGTCGCGGATGCACCTGCATCGACGACGCTGCTGCGCGGCGCGACGGCCTTCTCTGTGTCGACCGAGGCGCGCCGTGACCGATTGGCGGATCTGGATGTTCCGGTTGACGTCTTCCCTGCCGCGCTGAGTGATCGGCTGTGGAGCGTGCCGGTCAGTCCGCGGGTACGAGACGGGAAGGTCCGCGCGCTGTACCTCGGAGACCGGACGCACCGCGCGGATCTCGACGTGGTGCTCCCGGCGCTCGATGCGTTCGCGGCCACCCGCCCCGACTTCGAACTCGTGTTGATCGGGATCACCGCTGAAGATGAGCTGGAAGAGCTGCGAGACGGCCGGCCCTGGCTGCAGGGCTTCGAGGCGCCGGAGAGCGTTCGGCAGTTCCCGCAGTCCGTCGAATGGCTGCATGAGTGCGCCGAACGAGTCGACTTCGCGATCGCACCGCTGGCGGGCACGGAGCTCGACGCGTCCCGGTCTGACCTCCAGCTCCTCGAACATCTCGCCCTGGGGATGCGTACTGTCGCCAGCGCCGTGGGCCCGTACCGGGAGACCTCGATCCCCGGGGTGACAGCCGTCGCGAACTCGGTCGACACCTGGGTCGATGCGCTCCGTCGCACGACCACCGAGATCGAGGCGGAAGGATCGCGTATCGAGGGCCGCGCCTGGCTGGTCGAGAACGGCATGCTCGCGGGTCAGCAGCCCCGGTTCGATCGGTTCCTGAGATCAGCGGTGGATACCGCGAGAACCCCGCACTAGGACGCAATGATCGCGGTGTGATTCCGTCGGCCCCGCTGCGCGGGGCCGACGGCGAGCGTGTCCGCCTCCTGGCCGACGCGCTGCTAGTGGGCAGCGACCGTCCGGGCAGCGCCCTGCAGCGCCCCTCGAAGCTCAGCCCAGTGATCGTCGATTCTCCGGAGGGCCGGCTCGATATCGACGGGGGTCAGTGCGGTCTGCCGGCCGCCGGCGCTGAGGACCTTCAGGGCTTCGTCCCAGCTCGAGACCAGGCGTTCCTCGGCGTCGAGGTGCGCAAGCAGCCCGCGGAACTTGTGCTGGGCGGCGTGGCTGGCGACGATGAGTCCGGGGACTCCGAACGACGCGGCAGTGAT
This sequence comes from Microbacterium sp. AC035, assembly GCF_979258485.1. Taxonomy (NCBI): domain Bacteria; kingdom Bacillati; phylum Actinomycetota; class Actinomycetes; order Micrococcales; family Microbacteriaceae; genus Microbacterium; species Microbacterium sp. AC035. The sequence goes on along the minus strand of NZ_OZ409858.1, from coordinate 1,869,884 downwards.
GAACCCGTGCATGGATGAGCCGATGTACGCGCACGAGCGAGAGATCACGTGGGCGATGTCCTCTACGGCCTTCGGCGCTCCGAACACGACCGGGTCAGAGTGCATCTGTGCAGCCACCGTCTCGGCGAAATCGTCGTCGCCGTGACAAGGACCGATGGCGATGAGGACGATCGTCGCTTGGAGCGTCGCGGAAAGCTCATCGAGACGTCGGGCGAGCGACGCGACGTCGCCGCCCTTGTAGCGGGCATTGATGTGCACTGCTGCGAACCGGGAGTCCAACGTCTCCGTCAGCCGGGTCGGCACGTCCAGGTTCGCAGGCGCGCTCGTGGTGAACATGTCGCTGAGTTCCAGTGCGGAATCGGGGACCACGGTGGCTCCCGGGACGCCGATAGACCGCAGTACCTCTTGGCTGTAGGTGTCGCGGACGGAGAGGTAATCGGCTCGGGAGGCGAAGCGACGCATCAGAGGTGCGGCCGTCCTGCCCGGCACCTTGGGAACTCCCGGGGCGTTCACCACCAGAGGGATCCGCTGTCTCGTTGCGAGTTGCGTGGCACCGAGCCACAATCGCGGGTACGCCACGCTTTTCACACTCTTGTAGGTGGCGAGGTTGGTCCCGTTGTCATGGATGATGTTCCCGCCACCGACAACGACGGCGTCGAATTCGGTTCCTGCTCGCTGCACGTCGGCCAGAGAACGGCTGACGGGAACATCCCGATAGATCCGTATCCCGCCTACCGGCGATATATGAACGATCTCATCTGAGATGTCTGCGAGTCGCCATTCCAGAAGACGGGGGAACAGGAGATCGCCGTAGTTGGCGACGTCGAATGTGCCGAAGTGAGCAATTCGCACTAGGTCTCCCAGTCTTCGTGCACGATGCGGGTATTCAGGTCAGAGCAGGCCGAGGCGCCGGAGCCGCTCGTCGAAGCGGGCGGGTTCTCGACGGGCGCGGAACCTTCGGGTGGTCTTCTGACCGGCGACGCTGTCACGAACTATACAAGCGAATCGAGAGAGAAGGCGAGTAGTCGTGGACTCGCCTCGCCGGGGTGTCGGGAGGCGCGCCGGCATCCGATGATCGATCCCATTTGATACCGGGGCTGTGGAGGCGTGGCACGTGCTCTCCCGTCAGCTACGCCGCGACAGCGCCGCGTCGAGAAGCGTACGGGCCCGCGAATCGAAGGAGTGATCCGCGCGGATTCTCGAGGCGATCTCGGCCATCTGCTCGGCCGACGGCATCCAGCTACGATCGGTGACGAGCTCGCGCATACGCTCCACCGAGTCCGCGATGACCACGGCGCCTTCGAAGATCTCCAGGCCGTCGATCGCGTCGCTGATGAGCGGTGTTCCGCAGGCCAGGGCATCGAACGTGCGGTTGTTGATGAAGCCCCACTCCGCCATGTCGGCGAAGTGGTCGTTGAGAACGATGTTCGCCGACCTGTAGGCGTGCGGCAGACGATCGGCGTCAAGGTAGCCGTCGCGCACATAGCGCTCGGGCGCGAACTTGTGCCAGCCGGGGCCCCAGAGGCCGACCGGAGCTTCGGCCTGCACGGCCATTCCCACGATGGCGCGTCCGAATTCGTGCCCGTGACTTCCTCCGACGAAGATCAGATCATCGGGCTCACTGACCGGGTCCAGGTCGGGCCGGAAGCGTTCAGGCGACGTCGCCTGCAGAAGCGGCTCGATGGTTCGACCGGAGCGTGCCGACATCCAAGCGGCCCACTTCTCCGAGGCGGCGTACACGAGGTCGTATCCGCGAACCTCGTCGACAGTCACCAGCTCCGGTCGGCTGATCACCCAGAGGATGTTGACAGCCCCGGGCTGCGGAGGGATCGCATGGCGTCCTCGCAGTGTCAGCACGACGTCGTCGAGGTACGAGGTCGACCGGGTCCAGGCCTCATGCCGATCCGTGACCACCTGCTGCCCCTGAGACCTGAGAGCGCGTGCGAGATCGGACGCGAACGGGATGTCACCCCAGTGATCGCCGCCCCGCGTGCACGGAACGCCGGTCTTGATGGCCCAGCGCAACTGCGTGGGTGAGGTCGCGGATGCGGTCTCCAGACGACGCGACTCTCTCAGCAGCACTGGATTGGCCGACGGCTGCCCGGGGCTGAAGGTGGGCGCGAAGCCGGCGACCGTCATACCCAGAGCGCCGTAGCGGTCTCGGTCGTCGGGTGCGCTCTGTCCGTGCCAACGCTCGAGATAGGTGCGGCGATTCTGCACATGTCGGCGTTCGCGATAGGCACTGGTGCCCGGCTGATGAACGACGATCGCCTGCGGTTCGCATTCGAATCGAGCCGTGGGCATCTCGCGCTTCGCGCGACGGCAGAAGTCCACATCTTCGAGGCCGTTCGCATACATCGGGTCGAACCCTGAGAGCTCGGCGAAGGTCGCGGCGTCGAAAAGACTGGCGCTGGCGCTGATGGCGGTCAGGTCATCAGTCCGTACGACTGCGGCGTCGTCGATAGTGAGATTCGCGAGCAGCCCGCTCGGCAGGGGCAGCTGGTCGTAGAAGGCATAGCCGGCGTGCTGCACTGTGTAGTCCCTGTTCAACAGGAGGGCTTGAACACCCGCTGCCCCGCGCTCCCGCCGCCTCGTTGACAGGGCCTCGAGCCAACCGTCTCGGGCATCCGCATCAGGGTCGAGGAACGCGACCTGAGCGCCCGTGGTGAGGGAGAATCCGTAGTTGGCCGCGAGGGCGAAGTTGTTGTTCGCCGGGAGGCGGACGTACCGGACTCGCGGTTCGCTCATATAGCGGAGCGTCAGGTGCCGACCGACCGCAGCACGTGAGCCGTTGTCGATGATGACGACCTCGAGATCGTCATCGAAGGAGTGCAGGAGACGGTCGATGGAGCGAGCGGCGTGCCCTGTCGTTCCAGCGACGACAGTCACGAGGCTCGTGCGATCTGCGACGCGGTCCTCGACGGACCGGCGCGTGGCCTCCCAGTCGATGAGGTTGCGCTCAGTGACGACCCACTGCCAGTGCTGTGACTCATTCTGAGTGATGCGCCCGTCGGCACTCTTGTTGTCGTATTCGCAGCCGACGAACGGGAGGTATTCGAGTCGTCCCAGCTTCGCCAGTCGAAGGACGAGGTCGTAATCCACCCAGCGGCGCAGCGTGACGTCGAAGACGCCGGTCTCCTGCAGGGCCTGCGCCCGAACCACCAGCACGTTCAAGTCGATGGAATTTGCGAGCTGAAGGTCGATGAGCTGTGCATCGCCGCCGCGATAGGCCACATCGTCGTCGCCGTGCAATCGCAGTCCCGCATGGGACGCGACGACGTCGGGAGCCGCGTCGAGGGCAGCCAACGACAGCTCGAGGAATCTGCGGGTCCAACTGTTGTCACTGTCGAGGAACGCGATGAACTCGCCCCGCGCCTGCTCCAGCCCGGTGTTGCGGCTGGCGCCGACGCCCGCGTGGGGACCTGCGAGAAGGCGCACCCGAGGGTCGGTGCGCACGTACTCTGCGACGACGTCACGCGTGGTGTCGGTCGACCCGTCATCGACGACGATCAATTCGAACTGGTCATGGGTCTGCGCGAGCACGGATTCGATCGCCACCCCCACGAGATCGGCTCGATTCAGAACCGGCATGATCACGGAGACGAGCGCGCGCGAGGGAGCGTTCGCCGAAGTGACGCCCGTGATCCACTGCTGAGTCTCTTTGTGATCCCATGTCTTGCGACGAGGCGGCAGCGCGGCGGCCATCTGGTCCCGGTGGGTCTCTGCGAACTCGATGGCCGCCCTGCGCGCCTCGCCGAAGGTCGGGACGGCGCCCGCGAACCCCTCGGGGACAGGGAGAACCTGGTCGGGGCGGAGACGGGAGAGCAGGTCCAGGGGATCTTCGTCTGTGAGGCGAGGATCGAACAACGGTCCCCAGGCGTGTGTCCGCGCGTGGGGGCTGCGCAGGTAGCTGAGCAACGTCGCCACGCCGTCTCGCGCGCGGGTCGCATTGCGGACGCTCGAGGGGAAGAACTCGATCTCGATCAGCGGGTGCGGAGAAAGCCCCGATCCGATGCCGTGAGCGAGATAGTGCTGCATCGCCTGTCGGGGTGTCTGCCCCTTCAGCTGGACGATCTCGGAGTAGTAGGAATGGTCGAATATCCCGCTCCTGAGCAAGGCGCCCGTGGCGTACACACGGCGTGCCTCGATGTACTGAGCCCGCGCCGTCTTCTTCAATCCTGCTACCGACACTCGCGATTCCCCCTGATATATGGCGTTTTGTCTGATGCTATTCGATGTCGACCGCGCTCAGGCGGAGGTGATCGCACGCCGCACACGCTCGGCGGCCGGTCTCAGCCACGGCGCGCGCGCGAGCACAGCCCGCGCCGCCGGGATCATCTTGCGCGAGAGGCGTCGTGCGAGCGTGCGCCGGCTGCTCGTCGTGGAGTCCTCGCCGCCACTGCGCACATTCGTGCTGCGCGAAGGAGAGCGCGTTGCCGCATGCTGCTCGGCGAACATGATGGACAGGTCCACGATCTGCCGGACATCGGCGAGAGTCGGTTCGGGCGACAGCTCGGACGGCAGCGTGCCGGAGACGAGTCCGCGATACCAGGACGCAAAGTCGTGGGACAGTTCGCGCTCGGCCGCGACCAGCGATGCGTCCGACATGCGTGCGTAGCGGGTCGGATCAGCCACGATCTCGGCGACACGTCGGGCAAGCGCCTCGGCATCCCCCCACCTCGTCGTCGCGACGCCGCCGTTCTCGCGGGTCACGGCCAACCACGGCAGGTCGTACATCGCGACAGGGAGACCTCGCGACTGTGCCTCGGGGATGGTGAGCGGGTAGCCCTCGATGATGCTGGTGTTCACAAAGAGATCGGCGGAGTCGATCGCCGCGAGGAGCGCGTCGCCACGAAGCGGTCCTACGGCCGTGACTCGGTTGCCCAGTCCTCGTTCCTTGGCCGTTCTGTTCAGCTGCGCGGCAGTCATGTCTCGCCAGTCGGGACCGATGATCCGAAGGCGGAAGTCGACACCCATGCGATCGAGATGCTCGGCCATGTCGATCAGTTCGCTCACCCGTTTGGTGCGTTCCTGCAGTCGCCCCCACCAGACGAGTTCGGCCCGACGGCCCGCAGGTGTGCGCCTAGGCGCGGCGACGATGCCCGCGGCGAGCAGGTTCGAGGACGGCGGATTGGGCAGGTAGGACACGCGCGGCATCCCCCGCAGCTTCCAGAATGCGACGTCGAGCGGCGAGAGCACGACGAGATGCGAGAGCAAGGGAAAGTAGCGCGGGGCGGATTCGAGCCGTGCGAGACCGAGCAGCAGCGATCGACCGGCGAAGTTGTGCGACCAGCCGATGGTGCCGACGCCCTCTGCGCGCGCCGCGAGGGCGAAGGCCTGCCATGACGTCGAGTACTGCCACTGGTGATCGATCACGAGATCCACTTCGTGGAGCGCGCATACCTCGGCCCATTGCGCGAGCGCGCCGCCGAGAGTGTCAGTCGACACCTCGGCGAACCCCACCCCTGCCGGAAGGTTGGAGAGGTCGCTCCCCGGCTCACGCGCGACGACCGTGACCCGGAACCCGGACTCCTGCAGCACTCGCGCCTGAGAGATCACGACGCCCGAGATCCCGCCGGTGCGCAGATGGTTCGTTGCGAGCATGATGCTGCGCACCGGCCGAGCTGCGAGGTCGATCGCGTCACCGTGCGCGGCGAGCGTGTCCATCGCCTGGGGCCAGTGCAGCGCGGTGGACTGCACGATGTCGCTGGCGGAGGCCCGCGTGTACAGGTCGGCGAACATCGCACTCCGCAGATCCGAGCGCGTGTGCTCCGCGAGATAGCGCGTGGTGTAGCCGATGATGGCGCGTCGGACGGACGCGTAGCTCGTGAGGACGAGATCGGAGTCCGTGCTGGTGCTGGCGATCTGTCGAACCGCCGGCTCTATCGAATCGATGGATCGGATGGCGCCCGCGTAGAACGATGCTGTGCGGAGATCGCGCACCTTCTGACCGCTCCCACCGCGCCCGAAGTGATAGCGGTACAGACGGTCCGGGATCGACTCGAGGCGCGTGGCCAGCGCTGCGGCGAGGAAGGTGATCGGCAGGTCGTTGACCCTCGGCAGCACGAGATCTGCGGGCATGAGCGCGTAGGCATCGACGAGCAGGCGGGTACGGAACAGGTACCGCCACAGCTGCCCCTGGGCGGGACGATCGAGTGGGAACAGGTTGCGGAGCACATCGCTTCCGGCGAGCGACGAGTGCTTCGGCTGCAGGCGCGACTCAAACCGCCCGCCGGTGCGCCCGTCGAGCTGCACGACCTCGACGCCGAACTGCACGAGGTCCGCGCCGGTCGCCGTCGCCTTCTCGACCGCTGCCTCGGCTGCGGTGCCGGCGAGTTCGTCGTCGCCGTCGAGGAACAGCAGGTGGTCCGCCTTCGCCGCGAGGATCCCGGTGCGACGTGCGTGGTACGCCGACGCGTTCTTCTCGTGACGGATCAGCCGAACACGAGGGTCTCTCGCGATGTAGCGTTCGACGATCGCGGCGGTGTCATCTGTCGACGCGTCATCGACGACGATGATCTCGATGGCTGCAAGAGTCTGTCGAACGCAACTGTCGAGTGCGCCGGCGATCACGTCCGCGTCGTTGAAGACGGGGACGACGATGGAGACGAGGGGAGTCGCGGTCATGTGATCTCTCGTTATCGGCGCCGCAGTATGCGTGTGGCCTTTGTCGCCGCCGGTCGCAGCCAGGGGGCCGCATCGATGACGCGACGGCCGATCGGGGTCAGTGCGCGTTCGATGCGGATTCCGACAGCCGGCCGCGATGAAGCGGGGAGCGCGGGTGCCCTCGTCGTGGACCGGGCCGGTGCGGGACGCGGGGGCGGCGTGCTTCGCTCGGCGAAGAAGACGAGCAGCTCGAGCACCTTGCGTCCGTCCTCGAGCGTCGGCTCGGGGGAGAGCTCCGGCGCGAGCTCGCCGCGCAGCAGCTGCTGGTAGAGCTGGGAGAAATCATGCGAGGTCGCCCCGACAGCAGCTGCCACAGAGGCGCGGGACATCGACTCGTACCGCACCGGATCCACGGCGAGGTCGGCGATCGCCCCTGCGAGAGCCTCGGGATCCTGCTGGGGGGTGGAGATGACTCCGTCGTTGCCCTGGATGAGCGAGAGCCACGGCAGGTCGTACATCGCGATCGGAAGACCGCGCGACTGCGCCTCAGGCAGCGTCAGAGGGTATCCCTCGATGATGCTCGTGTTGACGAAGACATCAGACGAGTCGATCACTTCGAGCAGATCGGCACCGTGCCGGGGGCCGATGGGTTCGACACGCTCCGCGACGCCGCGGGCCTCGGCGAGAGCCAGCAGACGATCGGCACTCATATCGGCCCAATCAGGACCGACGATCCGCAGGCGGAAGTCGACTCCGAGCCGCTGCAATGCCGCGGCGACCTCGACGAGCTGCGTGACCTTCTTGGTGTGCTCCTCGAGTCGGCCCCACCAGACGAGCTCCAGTCGCCGGTCGAGCGGCGCCGGCTTCGGGCCGCGAACTTCGCCGGCGGCGAGGAGGAACGGCGACGGTGGGTTCGGGAGGTAGCTGACATGACGGATGCCCCGCAGCTTCCAGAACGCCACATCCAGCGGCGAGAGCACCACCAGATGTGCGAGAGCCCGGAGGTGGGTGTGCAACAGCGTCTGCAGGTCGTTTCCGTTGTAGGTGGGTCGCCCGGCGAAGTTGTGCATCCACCCGACGGTCGCCGACCCCGCGGTGCGGGCAGCCAGTGCGAACGACGGCCAATCTCGGGAGTACAGGATGCGGTGGTCGACCACCACATCGACGTCGAAGCGGCGGCAGAGCTGCGCCCACTGCATCACGCGCTGACGTCGGCTGGTGCCGGTCAGCTGCACGAGCGTCGCGCCCTCGGGCACGAGCGACTCGGCGCTTCCCACGCGGTGTGTGACGATCGTCACCCGATATCCGGCTCCGATCAGGATCCGCGCCTGCGCGAGCAGCACACCGGAGACTCCGCCCGTGGTCAGGACGTTGGTCGTCAACAGCACGCTGTGCACCGGAGCGCGCCCGAGTTCGAGGCGTTCCCCCTGAGCGACGAGCGCGGGGATGGCGTCGGGAGCGAACGTCACGGCGGCCGAGATGAGGTCGAGGTCGGTGACGCAGGCACGCAGTGCCTCGTACCCGTGGGCGCGCATCTCCGGCGGCAGCGTGGTGAAGGCGTCAAGCGCTTCCCCGATGGCAGTGAGGTAGCCCGCGGTGTGGCCGTCGAGCAGCGGCTCGGGGTCGGAGCTGTGACGGGCCTGCTCCCGGATGATCGCCTCGATGGCCTGGAACGACGCGATGCGATGCAGCGCTCGATCGAGGCGGTGCTCCGGCTCGGTCTCGACGTTGCGACGGGACGGCCGGTGCAGATACTCGACCGTGCTGACCGCTGCGTACGATGTGGCCGATGCATAGGCGAGCAGCACGGTCGCGCGTTCATCGAGCGGGTGATCAGGGGTGGTCGCGGCGTATGCCTGTCTGAGCAGCCTCGTCTCGAACAGGTGACGTGAGATGTCCAGTTCCGCCACTGTGTCTCGCGGAACGAGGCTGCGCAGGATGTCGACTCCGTGGAGGGGGCCGGCCGCAACGGTGCGCTTCACACGGTCGCGGGCGCCCTTCGTCGCCGGGAGGGGGAACCCGACGAGCTGCGCACGCGACTCCACGGCGCGGCGATGAAGGCGCATCGCCGTGCCACGCTGCACTGCGTCTCCAGGTTCGAGCACGAGCACATACGGTGCGTGCGCAGCCTCGATGCCGGCCCGACGCAGCTGCGCGTGAGCGGAATCCGAAGGCTCGGTGATGATGACCACGCGTTCGTCGGAGGAGTGGGTCATCGCGCCGGAGCCGGCACCGCCAGCGCGGACGCACACGACCTCGATCCGGGTGAGTGACTGCGCGAGACAGGAGCGGATGCTGCGGTCGACGGCGTCTGAGTCTGCGTCCGCAGCGATGATGAAGGAGACGAGGGGAGTCGAGGGCGTCGTCATGGGATCGGGTGCGGGTCAGCGCGCTGCCGCCGCGGCGCGATACACGGCGCGATACTGCGCGCTGATCAGGTTGGGTGCCCGCGATTCGAGGTTGGGTCGGCCGGTGGGGGGATCCGCTCGGAACGAAGCGAGCGTCTTCTCGAGCTCGTCGGCCGTCAACGGGCCGCTGTGACGCCGCACCCAGGAGGGGCCGACCTCTTCGGCCAGCGACCGCGTCTGCTCGGTGTCTTCGACGAGCACCGGCCGGTCCAGGGACAGGGCGAGCATGAGGATGCTCTGGGACTCGTAGGCCTCGACTGCTCCGACGATCACGATCTCGGCCTGACTCACCTCGGAGACGCAACTGGCATCGGAGAGGAGTTCGTCACGGAGTGACATCGACTCGGGGTGGTCCGCGAGGGTTCGCATGTACGCTGCCTCGTGTTCGACTGGCACCTTGCCTGCGACGCGCAGCGTCCACGCGGGAAGGTCTGCGAGGCCGAACACTGTGAGAGCGGCTCGGCATGTCGGATGCAGTGTGGTGACCGCCGTGATCAGCACGCGCCCTGGCACGGACTCCTGCCGAGGAAAGCCGAGGAACCGGTCCCGCATGTGGCTGTGGGCGACGACCTGCGCCGATCGGCCATCCGCCGCAGTCGTGGGGTGCAGAGCGAGCACCGCAGCCGCGGCGCCGTCCACGATGACTTCTGCTCGAGAGTCGGGGCCGTTCGCCTCCTCGCTGCAGAGTGTGCGCACGAGTGCGATGCGTCGGCGCCGCAGAAGCCGGACGAAGCGCTTCGCACGCCTCGTGCGGTCGCGAGCACTGCGGTCTCCGAGGACGCTCGAGATGTCGGTGAGATGGATCACATCCGCCCCACGCGCGCGAAACGGGTCGGTGCGGAACTCCAGCACGACATCCTTCGGCGCCCGCCCCTCCGAGTCGTCGCCGATGAGCTGGTCGACGTAGTCGACCCGATATCGCGGGGGACGCGAGGTGACGAGCACCGTCGGAACGGAAGCCTCGGTCGCGCCCTGTTCAGTCGCTGCCCCGGTCCTGGGAACGGGCACGGAGAACACAGAGCCACCATATAGTGGGGTGCAGTGATTGTGAAACCGACTCAGCATGTCTTCGCCCATCTCAGCGGGCAGGACGACAACCTCGGCGACTCTGCCCTGCGGCTGGCGTATCTCGCCGCACTGCGAGGCCCGGGGCGGCATGTGCACCTGCACCTCGGGGAAGCGACGAGCGACTTCATGGCGGGGTTCGCACCTGCGCCCGATCTCACCATCTACAGCGCGAGAGCGCAGTGGTCAGCTGCCGAAGCCGCGACGGCTCGCCCGGTGCTGGCGTTCAACGCCGGTGAGATCAATCCGCGTACCGGCCACTTTCCCGTTCCGACACGTGCGGCCGAGTGTGCGCGCGCTCTCGACGCGGGCGGGACGGTGATCTTCGCCGGCCTCGGCATCAAGAACGTCGACAAGCTGCAGGGTGTCGCCTTCGACCCGGTCATGCGCGAGGCCCCGGTGATGTCGTGGCGGGACCGGGGGTCTCGCGACGGCGCCGGCTTCGGTGACTTCGCGCCGGATTGGGCGTACTCGGAGGGTGCGGCCGTCGACGAGTGGGAGCCGGCAGCCCGGCGGCCGCTCATCGCGGTGACGATGCGCTTCGACCGGGCGTGGCCGGGGGAGGAGTGGCTCGCATCCGTCCGCGCGTTCGCAGCTGCGACGCAGACCCGAATCGTCACCGTGGCGCAGGTGGCGCGTGACGCGCCACGAGCCGTTCACCTCGCGCGCGCTCTCGGCGGCGAGTACGTGATGCCCTCGAGCATGCGGCACGACGTGCTCGACGAATACGTGCGCGCCGTGTACCGGCAGTCGCTCGCCGTCATCAGCGACCGGGCACACGGCCTCATCATCGGCGCGACTGAAGGCGCTCATCCGATCGGCTCGGGAAGCGACCCGAACAAGATCTCCCGCCTGCTGACGGCGGTGGGGCTCGGCGACCTCGTAGGTCGGTACGACCAGTTCGACGACTTCGCCCGTCGATTCGAGACTCACCTTCCGACGCTCGCACCCGCGGTGGACGCCGCTCGCGTCGATATCGCGGGCCTGACCGCGCGCATCCACGCGGCGATGGATGCTGTGGCGTAACGCCGGACAACACAGGTCAGCGCGCGCCGAGCCATCTCTTCGCGCGGTGCGCGAGCGGCTGCAGGCCGGGCACCCGTCGCAGCGTCGCGCGCCCGAGCGGTGCTGCCGACTGCCAGAGGCGCGTGCCCCACGCCGATGAACCTGCGGATGCGACGGTGCGGCCCTCGGCGCGCTGGGCGAAGAACACCAGCAGACCGAGCAGTTGCCTGGCATCGTCGAGCGTCGGCTGCGGTGAGAACCTCGGCGGGAGCGCACCGGTGACCACCTCGCGGTACAGCTGTGCGAAGTCGTGCTCACGCGACCGTGACGCAGCGTCCGACGAGGCGAGCGACAGCTGCACATAGCGCTCCGGATCCTCGAACGTCTCCGCGAGTCGGGAGGCGAGCCCGCGCCTATCGCCCTGCGGCACGGCGACGACGCCCCGGTTCTCCTGCACGAGCGTGAGCCAGGGCAGCTCGTACATGAACACCGGCAGGCCTCGAGCCTGTGCCTCGGCGATCGTGAGCTGGTACCCCTCGATGATGCTCGTCGAGATGAAGGCATCCGCCGAGTCGATCGCGGCGACCAGGGCAGCCCCTCGCAGCGGCCCGACGGCCGCGACCGCGTCGCCGACTCCTCGCCGCCGTGCGAGCGCGTTGAGCTTCTTCGCGGTGACGTCGTCCCAGTCGGGGCCGATGATGGTGAGCTCGAACGGCACACCCAGAGCACGCAGCTGGACGCCCACCTCGACGAGTTCGCGCACCTGCTTGGTCCGCTGCTCGAGCCGCCCCCACCACACCAGTCTCAGCCGGTCGGACGGAGCGGGCTTCGCGCTCCTGCGTTCTGCCGACTCGAGCATCAGCGGCGACGGCGGATTGGGCAGGTAGGCCACGTGCTCGATGCCGCGCAGCCGGAAGTAGGCGACGTCGAGCGGCGACAGCGTCACGAGCTGGGCGAGCGTCGGGCTGCACCGCTCGATGAGTGTCAGCCGGTCGTTCCCGTCGTACACCGGCCGTGCGACGAAGTTGTGCAGCCAGCCGATGGTCGCAGCACCTTCGGCGCGGGCGACGAGCGCGAACTCCGGCCACGTGTCCATGTAGAGCACCTGGTGGTCGATGATGACGTCGACCTCGTGCGCTCGGCAGATCTCGGCCCACTGCGCGAGCTGGGCTGGCAGCGTGCGGGAGGCCAGTTCGATGAACGGGATGCCGGTGGGCAGCGCGCTCGCGTCGCTCCCGCCGTTGCGCGCCACGACGGTCACGCGGTATCCCGCTTCGTGCAGGTAGCGCGCCTGCGAGGTGAGCACCGCCGAGACGCCGCCGGTGCGTATGGTCGACGTGACGAGCAGGATGCTGCGTGCGGGCCGCTCTGGCAGACCCTGCCACGTCGTGTGGAACTTCAGCGCCGTGAGCGTGCCGGGGTAGAACCGCGCGGCGGCGTGCACGATGTCCTGACCGGCGGCGACGGTGTGCAGGTGCGCGAGGGCGCTGTCGAGTACCGCATCGTCGCTGTGCTCGACGAGCTGGAAGCACACGTATCCGATGATCGACAGCCGCACCGACTCGTAGGTGTCGCGGACGAGGCCAGGGTCGGCATGAGACGCGGAGAGGGTCTCGACGGCCGGTCCGATCGCATCGACCGAGTCGATCGCCCCGGTGTAGAACCGCGCCCGTTCGACGGAGTCGACGCGGTGCCCGCTGCCGCCGCGTCCGAAGTGATAGCGGTAGAGCTTGTCGGGAACAGCGGTGTAGCTCGTCGCGAGCGCCGCCGCGAGGAAGAGCAGCGGAAGATCGTTGACGCGAGCCAGCGCGAGGTCTTCCGGGACCAGGGAGTAGGCCTCGCGCAGAATGCGCGTGCGGAAGAGGAATCGCCAGAGCTGGCCCTGAGCCGGCTTGCCGACCGGGAAGAGCCCGCTCAGCACGGCGTGGCCGGTCAACGGACGCTGCGGAGGCTGCAGCCGCACCTCGTAGGGACTGCCGGTGCGGCCGTCCCGCTCGACCACGGTGACGCCGAAACCGACGATGTCGGCATCCGTCGCCTCGGCCTGCGCGACCGCGATCGCCGCGGCATCCGGCGTCAGCTCGTCGTCGCCGTCGAGGAACAGCACACGATCGGCGCTCGCCGCGAGGACGCCGGTGCGGCGCGCCTGGAACGCCGAGAGATTGCGTTCATGGCGCACGACCCGCACGCGCGGGTCGCGTCGCCGGAATCGCTCGAGCACGGCGGCGGTGCCGTCGGTCGACGCGTCGTCGACGCAGACGATCTCGATGTCGACGAGGCTCTGCGCGAGCGCGCTCTCGAGAGCCGTCGCGACAGTCGCGTCGTCACCCGAGACCGGCATGACGATGGTGAGCTGAGGGCGCGGTGTCATCGCGCACGAGTCTATCCGTGGGCCGGGATAGCCTGAGGGCATGAAGATCGCCATCGCAGGGACCGGATATGTCGGCCTGTCCAACGCCGTCATCCTCGCCCAGCACCATGAGGTGTTCGCCGTCGACATCGACCCTGCGAAGGTCGAGATGCTCAGCCGCAGAGTCTCGCCCATCGCCGATGTCGAGCTCGAGGACTACCTCGCCACGCACGAGCTCGACCTCACGGCGACGGTCGATGCCGACTCCGCCTACCGGGATGCCGAGTTCGTCGTCGTCGCGACGCCGACGAACTACGACGAGGTCACCAACTACTTCGACACCTCGTCGGTCGAGAACGTCATCGACACCGTGCTCGCGGTGAATCCCGACGCCGCGATCGTGATCAAGTCGACCGTGCCGGTCGGGTTCACCGCGCGTATGAAGGCGGAGCATCCGCAGTCGAAGATCGTGTTCTCCCCGGAGTTCCTGCGAGAGGGGCGCGCGCTGCACGACAACCTCTATCCCTCGCGCATCGTCGTCGGCGACCGAGGCCCCGTCGGGGAGCGCTTCGCCGCCCTTCTGCTCGAGGGCGCGATCGCCACCGACGTGCCGGTGCTGCTCACCGGGTCGACCGAGGCCGAGGCGATCAAGCTCTTCGCCAACACCTACCTGGCGTTGCGAGTCGCGTACTTCAACGAGCTCGACACCTACGCGGTCGTGCACGGGCTCGACACGAAGCAGATCATCGAGGGTGTCGGGCTCGACCCGCGCATCGGGTCGCACTACAACAACCCCTCGTTCGGCTACGGCGGATACTGCCTGCCGAAAGACACCAAGCAGCTGCTGGCAAACTACTCCGAGGTCCCGCAGAATCTCATCGCGGCGATCGTCGACGCCAACAGCACCCGCAAGGACTTCGTCGCCACGGACATCCTCGCGCGAGAGCCGCGGACCGTCGGTGTCTACCGCCTCGTCATGAAGTCGGGGTCCGACAACTTCCGCGCGTCGTCGATCCAGGGCATCATGAAGCGCATCAAGGCCAAGGGCGTCGAAGTGGTCGTGTACGAGCCGTCGCTCGACGAAGACGAGTTCTTCCACTCGGAGGTCGTGCGCGACCTCGACGAGTTCAAGTCCAGGGCCGATGTCATCATCGCCAATCGCTCGACCGATGCGCTCGACGACGTCGCCCATAAGATCTACACGCGCGACATCTACGGCCGCGACTGAACCGGCGCTCAGACGACGGATAGTCGCTGGGGTAGCATGTTCCGATATGCCGCCCTGGCTCTTGGACGTCTCGCGTCAGGGTGGAGAGAGGTAGAGGAATCCGAATGGGAGCGATCGCTGCGCCCGCGGTTGCCGGTCTGACCGAGGTGGGAACCCGCCCTCGGCTCGGCGGCTATCTGGCAGAGTCATGGCGACTTCGCGCGTTCGCAGTGCGGCTGGCAGGCAGCCGCCTGATCTCGGGTCTGTTGCCGAATCGCCTCGGTGTGCTCTGGATCGTCCTCAAACCGCTCTCGCTCGCGATCACGTACGGCGTGATCTTCCACTTCATCCTCTCGGGCGCCGCCCGGCCCGAGAACTTCGTCCAGTTCCTCATCGTCGGCGTCTTCGTCTTCGAGTTCTTCACCGGCTGCTTCGGCAACGGCTCGAAGGCGATCACCAGCAACAGCAAGCTCGTGCAGAGCTTCGGCTTCCCGCGCGTCCTGCTCCCGCTCTCGGTGATCGTCGAGCAGGCGATGCGGATGATTCCCGTCGTTCTGCTCCTCGGAATCCTTCTGCTCATCCTGGGCGAGCCGATCTCCTGGTCGTGGTTGCTCATCGTCCCGGTCCTCGCGGTCATGGGCGTGTTCAACTTCGGGGTGGCTCTCATCGTCGCTCGGATCTCTGTGCGCACGAGAGATGTGCAGCAGCTGATCCCGATCGTGACCCGTGTGCTGTTCTACGCCAGCGGCATCTTCTTCGACGTCGACGGAGCGCTCGCCGACTATCCGACGCTGCTGACCATCGTGCACCTCAACCCCATCTACGAGTTCATCGCCATCGCACGTGACGTGCTGCTCGATGGGTACACGGCTCCGTTGCTCGTATGGGTCGCTGCTCCGATCTGGGCACTGGTGGTGCTCGTCGGCGGCATCATCTACTTCTGGCAAGCCGAACCGAAGTATGGCCTCAGTGACTGATCTTCTTCTCCCCGGCCAGAAGCCGGCCATCGACGATCACG
Organism: Microbacterium sp. AC035; assembly: GCF_979258485.1. NCBI lineage: Bacteria > Bacillati > Actinomycetota > Actinomycetes > Micrococcales > Microbacteriaceae > Microbacterium > Microbacterium sp. AC035. Next base: position 1,854,225 of record NZ_OZ409858.1, on the reverse strand, counting down.
CGCCCCGAGCGATGATCGTGGCCGACGATGTGCACATCAACTATCGCGTCTACGCATCGGGCAAGCGGATGACCACCCGCGAATCGATGTTCAGCCTGCGCTCGCTCAGAGGGGGACGAGACCTTCAGACCGTCCCCGCGCTGCGAGGCGTGAGCTTCACGGCCTCTGAGGGCGAGTCGATCGGCGTCGTCGGACACAACGGCTCTGGCAAGTCGACGCTCTTCCGGGCGATGACCGGGCTGATTCCGCCTTCGGACGGGCGCATCTTCGCCCGAGAGCGTCCTGTGCTCCTCGGTGTGAACGCGGCTCTCGTACCCGAGCTCTCGGGTGAGAACAACATCCGCCTCGGGCTGTTGGCGATGGGCTTCACACCTGAGGAAGCTGCCGAGCACGTCGACGAGATCGCCGACTTCGCCGAGCTCAACGACTTCATCTACCACCCCATGCGCACGTACTCCTCCGGCATGGCGGCACGGTTGCGATTCGCGATCGCATCGGCGAAAGCGCACTCGATCCTCCTCATCGACGAGGCCCTCGCGGTGGGAGACCGGCGATTCCGGACCAAGAGCGAGAAGCGCATCAACGAGCTGCGTGCCAGCGCCGGTCTCGTGATGATCGTCAGCCACTCCACGAGCTCGCTGAAGGAGACCTGCGAGCGGGTGCTGTGGGTGCATAAGGGCGAGCTCATCGCCGACGGCCCCACCGACGACGTCATCGCCGAATACATCGACTGGACGAAGAACCCGGGGTCCAGCGCCGTGGGTGCGGCCTCCGCGCCCAGGCCCTCGACGAAGAACGCCCCCGTGGCCGTCGGTTTCGATGCCAGTGACGTTGATGACCCGCAGGGTGCTCGGTCGACGAGCGGCGCGCCCGTGGCGGCCGCGATCTCGTCCGATGCCGGAGAGCCGCGCGCTCTCGCCCGGCGCGACAGGCACCGTCGGGCCGAAAGGCGCACGAGGAAGCGCAGCGCACTGCTGATGGTGCTCTCCGGCGTCGCCGTGCTGCTGGCGGTCGCCGCCGGCGCGATCATCGGCACGCTCAGCAGCGTCGCGGCACCGGCCGGAGCCGAACCGTCCACGCGACCGACGCCTCAGCAGTCCACTCCTGCGGCGGACCCCGTGATCAAGAGCTTCACCGCGAATACGGCAACCGTCGAATGTGCCTCCGAGGAGGCCGAAGACGCACAGGTGCTGCTGAGCTGGCAGATCGATGACGCGAAGAGTGTCGCGATCGCAGTGGCCGAGACGCAGGTCGATGCGCTCGAGCTCCCGCTCGCTGCAGCCTTGCCGGCGAATCTCACCGACCGAGCCGTTCCCTTCTCCTGCGCGACCGAGGCCGTCGTCTACACGGTGACCGCCGAGAACGAGGATGGCGTGAGAGTAAGCGCCCCCGTAACGGTCACGCGCGTGCTCCCGGTCGAGACCGAAGAACCCGACTACGAGGAGCCCCGGCCCAACCCGCGGCCCTCGCAGCCGAGCGAACCCGAGCCGGTCGCCCCGCCCGCCCCTGAGGTGCCTGTCGAGCCTGAGCCGACCACGCCGCCCACGGAGCCGACGCCCGAGCCCACGACGCCGCCGATCACCGAGCCTCCCGTCTTCGACCCGGGAACCGGCACTACCATCCCGTGAGCGTGCGGGGCGGCCGCACCGCATCCGAGAACAGCTCCCCTCGGGGAAGCGAGGAGATGTACCTCATGCGCCGCCGGGATTCACGATCGTCCAAGGCGTCCCGAGCGACCCGAACCTTCGTGTCGCTGACGGGCCCCGCCGGCAACATCGGTGACGCGCTGATCCGCCGCGAGACCCTCGAGTGGTCGATGGGCACGAGCGACGAGCTGGTCGCATACATGGGGGATGCGCCCGATGTGTGGCTGAGGCAACTGGGCCTGCCTGCTGAGGCCATCGTGCTTCGGAACAAGAAATCCGTGCCGCGCTGGCTCCGGCTGCTGCTTCTCGCCCCTCGTCGCCCCGTGCTGGTGTTCGAAGCCGGTGAGATCCCGCTCGACCGAGGCAACGGTCTGCGAGAGCTGGTCTTCCTCGTCGAGACCCTCGTCGTCCGTCTCAAGGGAGGGATCGTCGTCCGTCCGCCGCGCGGTATCCGAGCGCCGTCGCAGCCCGCTCTCGCCATCCACCGACTGGCAGCCCGCCTCTCGCAGGTGACGCTGTGGCGCGACGAGGCGACGCTGGCGACCGCGCGATGCGGCAGGCTCGCACCGGACATCGGATTCTCCGCCGGCTCGCGCCGCGGACTCCCGTGGGGCGAGCGCCCCGAGCTGCTGGTGAGTCTGCGCGGCGCGCGTCCTCTGCCGGATGCAGACTGGCTCACTGCGGTGCGTGAGGCCGCTGTGCGCGCCGGCCTCTCCATCCGTACCGTCGTCCAGGTGCGGGAGGACGAGAGCCGAGCGCGAGAGCTCGCACAGCTGCTCGGTGGTGAGTTCGAGGCCTGGGGCGACACCGATCCGCTGGCTCAGGAGGAGCGCCTCCGGCAACGCTACGACGCGGCGCAGGTCGTCATCAGCGACCGCATGCATGTGCTCGTGCTCGCCGCTCTGAGCGGGGCGGTTCCGCTCGAACTGGTTCCCGGCCCCACGATGAAGATCACGGAAGCCTTCGCCGCCATCGGACTGCACGGCGTCTCCGTCGACTCGTCTGCGAGCGATCCGACTCGTATGCTCGCTGCGCTTCTGCCGACGCCGGAGCGCGCATCGGAGGTCTCCGAACGCGTGCGTCACGCGGCGGCGACTCTCGAGGGCATCCAGCACGAGATCCGTGACGCCGTGCGCAGGGCGCGAGCATGACCGATGCCACCGGGCGAGCCGGCGCCTCGCCCGCGCGCATCCTGTTCCTCTCGCACAGCCATCCGTTCGGCGCCTTCCGGGTCGGCAGTCACCACTACGCCCGTGTGCTCTCCCAGCGTGGAGCGGACGTCGTGCATCTGAGCACTCCGATCTCCCTCGTGCATCGGCTGACCGGACGAGTGGACAGACAGCAGCTGGCACGCGTGCCGCGTCGCGCTCGGCGAGACGACGACGGGGTCCTCCAGGTCGTCCCGCGCACGATCCTGCCGGCGCCGGTCGGAGCCCCCAGTGTGGCTCGGATGCTGCAGCGTGAGGGCATCTCCGCAGGATTCGACGCCGTGCTCATCGATCAGCCACTGCTCTGGGACCGCTCCGTGCGATCGCTCTCGGAACGCGTGATCTATCGACCCACCGATCTGTACCCCGGTGGGCTGAAGAACGCGCTGCAGCGGCGCATACTCGCCGAGGTCGACGGTGTCGTCGCCACCTCCGACGAGGTCCTGCGAGGGCTCGGAGCGCTGCACGTCCCCTCGCTCGTGCTGGGCAACGGGGCTGAGGTCGCGCGCTTCGCACAGTCAGCTGCCGAGGCTCGTCCCCGTCCGGCGCGGTGCGTCTACGTCGGGGCGCTCGACGATCGCTTCGATTGGGAGCGCGTCGAGGCCTGGGCCCGAGCGCTGCCAGAGGTCGAGTTCGTCGTCGCCGGCCCCGACGGCCGACCGCCGCGGCCCGTGCCGTCGAACGTCGACGTCGTCGGCCCCGTCCCCTACGCCGACGTTCCGGCGTTGCTGCACACGGCGCGCGTCGGCCTCCTGCCGTTGTCCGACAGTCCCCTCAACGCCGGTCGAAGCCCGATGAAGCTCTACGAGTATCTCGCGGCAGGTCTCGCCGTCGTGGCGCGTGAGACGCCCGGCATCCGCGCCTCACCCGATCTCGGCATCGAGGTGTACACCGACGTCAGCGACGCGGAGGCCGCGCTGGAGCGCGCCCTGGGGCACCCGTCACCGAATCGTGCCGGTGGACAGGCCGCGTCCTCCGCCTCGTGGGAGCACAAGACCGATTCGCTGGAGGAGTTTCTCCGGTCGGTCCGGCGACGCAGAGCGTAGTCAGTCGAGCAGTCTGGTGATCGTGTCCGAGATGATCGCCGCGGTGCGGTTCCAGTCATAGCCGTCGGGCGGAACGACCCGTCGCTCGGTGGCCACCGCCTCGGTCAGCGCGCTCGCCCACTCCTGCGCATCGTCAGGGGAGGTCACCGCGTGACCGCGATCTTCGACGATCTCCGCGACCGATTCGCACCCGGCCCAGTACACGACGGGCGTTCCGCAGCGAATCGACTCCAATGCGGGAAGACCGAACCCTTCCAGGGTCGAGGGCATCACCGTGGCCGCGGCGCCCCGGTACAGGTCCGCCAGCTTCTCGTCGTCGACGCCACTCACCCAGCGCACTCGGGTGTCGACGCGCCGGTGCGCCGCCCTGGCGTCGAGGTCGGCGATCTCGCGCTCGGGCACGACGGCGACCAGGCGAACGTCGCGCGCCGAGGCCAGAGCGTCGAGCACGACGTCGAGGTTCTTGTGGGCACGGCCGTTGCCGACGAACAGGACGTAGGGGTCGGACTGCTCCGACGTGCCTGCGCGCGGGTGGAACGCATCCGAGCATCCGTTGCCCGCGTTCACGATCTCGACGTCGTCGTCGTCCACCCATGAACGGAGCGCTCGAGCCGATGTCTCGGAGACCGTCAGCACGACGCCGGCTCTGCGCACGACGTTCCTGACCGGACCGGAGTAGTAGGCGGCGAACTTCCACCGTCCGAGCCCCGGGCTGCTCAATTGGATGAGATCGTGCAGTGTGAGCAGCTGCTTTCGAGCGCGCAGGAGCGCGCCATAGCCGGGCGAGTAGACGAGGGCGTCGGGAGCGGTGGCGGCACCCACCGAGCGGAACGCATCGACCGCGGAGAACGGGGTGCCAGCGAGGTGCAGGGGCTTCCAGGGCAGGCTCAGCCGGGGGAGGACCTCTGCGGCGTATCGGCCGATGCCGTGTGCGCCGCGGTATCGGTCGTCCACGAGAACGGTCATGCGCTCCTCGCTTCCGACGAGTGTGCGCCGTCGACCGACTCCGCCACCCATTCCCTGATGCGATCCGCGAACACCGCTTCGGAGAACTTCATCGCCTGCGCGCGGCACGCGTCGGGTGAGACACCGGCGGCCACCTCGACGGCTCGGCGCAGCTCGTCGCGCGTCCAGCTCTCGACGAAGGCGCCGGTGGTGCCTTCGACGATGGTCTCGGTCGTGCCGCCCACGGGTGCGGCGATCACCGGTCGACCTGCAGCCATGGCCTCGACCGGGACGATGCCGAAATCCTCGACCGCAGGGAAGACGAGCGCGATGCAGCGCTGCAGCAGCGCGCGGTAGAGCTCCGCTCCCGGCGACCTCACGAAGAAGACCCGACCCGGCGCGCGCTCCTCGGCGAACGAGCGCAGACGATCCTCATCCGGTCCCGCACCCGCGAGCACGACCGGCATGTCGGCGGCGATGCCGGCCTCGATCACGAGATCCAGTCGCTTGTAGGGGATGAACCGCGAGAAGCCGAGGAGGAAGGTCTCGGGCAACTGCGCGAGCGCGTCCTGATCCCGTTCGTCCGGTTGCGGTGCGCGGAGGAAGCCGGTCACATCGACGGGAGGGTGGATCACCGTGCTCTCGCGATGCCATGCCTCGGCGATGCGCTTCTGCACGAACACGCTGTTCGCGGCGATCGCGACGGGCTCCTGGGCCCTCCGGCGATCCAGCCCCTTCAGCAGCGTCGCAGCGGCCCTCGCGGCGAACGTGTTGCCGCGCACATCGAGCTCGGGGTTCCAGATGTAGCGTGCCGGGGTGTGTGCGTATACGAGCTTCGGAGCGCTGCGCCCGGCACCCGCGAATCTCGCGTGGTGCGCGAAGAGGTGCGAGCTCGTGAGGATCCACTCCGCATCGACGCGGGGGAGAGTCCGCCAAGCGAGCGGCATCAGCCCGACCGCCGCGGCCTTGCGTCCGCGCAGCGGTGTGCGAGCCAGCCAGGTCTCGCCGTCGACGACGAAGCGGCCCTCGCTGTCGTTCCACAGGCAATAGCGCGCGGCGTCGGGGAACACCTCGCTCAGAGCCTCGAAGACGTTCTCGGAGCCGCCTCTCGGAGCGAGCCATTCGTGCACCAGCACACCGCTCACAGCGTCGACCTCGCACCAGAGGGCACGCGGGCGCGCCATGTCGGTGGAGCCTCTGCACGCATGCGTCGAGTCTAGGGAAGTTCTCGGAGCGCGAGCCGCCGCGGGCTGTCAGCTTCGTCTCGACTTCGACCCGATATGTTGTAAACCGAACATTCGGGGGAAGAGCATGATGGCGCTGCGCGCGACGAAGAAGACGATCATCATCGCGAGCGCGGTCACCGTGCTCCTTGTCGGAGGAGGTGCCGCTGCTGCGATGGTCATCTCCGGGCAGCAGGCGCAGCCTCGGGCCGACGCCTCTCCTGAGGCTTCTCCCGAGCCGGTCGTGACCGAGTCGCCGGCCGTGGTTCCGGTGACGAATGTGGCACGCGCATCGGTCGACGGATGGACACTCGCAGACCGCAGAGTGGTCGGCACGGTTCTGCCCGAAGTCGGCGACGCCGCCCAGGGCGCTGTGTCTCTGCGGGTGGATGCCCCGGCTGATGATGCGGACATCGTCGCCGCGACCGCTCCCGTCGCACTCGCGCCGGACACGGAATACACGCTCACCGCCTCGGTGCGGGTGCTCGCCGAGGAGAAGACCGAGACCGGTGTTCGCCTGACCGCGGGAGGCCAGACCTTCACGCTTCCCGAGCTGGATGCGGAATGGGAGACGATCGAGTTCCCGTTCACCTCGACGGCCGATCAGCCCGCCGCATCGACGTTGGATGTCGTGCTCTCCGGTGCCGTGCGCGGGTTCGGGATCGACGACGTGTCGATCACCGCGGCCGGCACCGACAACCTCGTGCCCAACGGCTCCTTCGAAGCCGTGCAGACTCCGGCGGGCATCGTCAACGACTCACTCGTCATGACGGATGAATCCGCGGTGCTCGCCGTCTCCCTCGCTGAGGGGCCCGTGCAGTGGAGCGCCACATCGACGGCCGGCGGTGAGCCGATCACCGGCGAGTTCGGATCCGCAGGCCCTCTCTCGGCCCTGCCGTTGACCGGCGTGACTCAGGGGCACTACACCGTCGCCGTCAACGACTCCTCCGGGCGGCAGATCCAGACGGACGTCGCAGTGATCGACACCGACGGCTTCTCCGTGAGCCAGGACGGGCGCTTCGGCGTGGGAGCGCACGTCGAGAAGGAGGCCTTCATCGGCACCGGATCTCTGGCGGCCGCGATCGGCTTCGCCGAGGTGCGCAACGACATCTCGTGGGAGCGGAACGAGAAGGTCGCCGGCCAGTACGTGTGGGACGAGAACTATGTGCGCGAGTTCGAGCGCATGCACGCGAACGACGTGAAGCTGCTGGGCCTCGTCGTGTACGGCAACAGGCTCTACGGTGCCAGGAAGGCGCCGGGCAACGAGGCGGCGATCCAGGCATACGGCGCCTATGCGAAGGCCGTCGCCGACCGGTTCGATCTCGTCGGTCTCGAAGTCCTGAACGAGTTCAACCATCGCGAGAACGACACGGCCTGCGGGCCGGCGCCCGCCTGCTACGTGCCGATCGCGCAGGCCGTCCGCGACCACGTCAGCACGGCGTATCCGGACCTCCCCATAGTCACGGGCTCCACCGCCCTCTACGACAGCGAGTGGTTCACCGGGTTCTGGCAGGCCGGCGGCATGGCCGTGACCGACGCGGCGAGCTACCACCCCTACGAGTCGTGGATCAATCGCGACGCCGATCTGATCGCCGGCACGGTGCAGCAGTCCTACGCCGACATGCAGGAGTTCGCGGGGGAGACGCGGCCTGTGTGGGTCACCGAGATGGGATTCCCCACGCATTACGACGGGGTCTCCGTGCTCGAGCAGGGGCAGATGATGGTGCGCAACCAGGCCCTTGCCTTTGCAAACGGCGTGGAGAAGTACTTCTGGTACGACCTCGTCAACGACGCTGCCGACCCCGCCGCGGGGGAGTCGAACTTCGGACTCTACGAGAACTCGCCGCGAGCGGACGTCGTCGCTCTGGCTCCGAAGCCCGGGGCCTTCGCTCAGGCGCTGATGATCACACAGCTGCGCGACAAGGCCTTCGCCTCGGATGAATCCGACGACACGACCACGGTGGAGGTGTTCGGGTCGGAAGGCGACGAGACGCGCATCGCGTGGGCGAAGCAGGGCGAGGTGCAGCGCACCTTCGCCTCCGATGTCCCGCTGACGGTCACCGACATGTCCGGGCAGACGCAGTCGATCGTCCCCGAGGGCGGCGAGGTCACTCTGACCCTCGGCGCGTCTCCGATCTTCATCTCATCGGTAGCGGAGTGAGCGCCGCGAAGACGGTCTCAGGTGTCGCCAGTACAATTCACCAGATCACTCCAGCACGAAAGGCAAGTCGACCATGAGCGCAGGTAGTCAGGATGCGCAGAGCATCGACGAGCAGAAGTCGGGCCGTCAGCGTCGACGACGTCGTGTCTGGGTGATTCTCGCTCTCGTCGTCATAGCGTTCCTCCTCGCGGTGTGCTGGGTCGGGCTCCGCGCCATCACCGTGAAGGACGGGCTGATCCAGAGCCAAGAGCTCATCGGTCAGATCCAGGACGGAGGCGCCGAGGTCGACGAGGTCCTCCCCGAGCTGTCCGAGAGCGCTGCGAGCGCCGGTGCCGCGGCATCCGATCCGGTGTGGTGGGTCATGGAGTGGGTCCCCGTCGTGGGCGACAACCTCAAGGGCGTGCGCCTCGCGGCACAGTCGCTCGACGCGCTCGTCAACGGTGTCGCACTGCCCGTGATGGGCGATGAGGATTCGACGGGATCGATCACGGAGCGGCTGCTCGAGGCCACCGACGATCAGGCGACGCACATCACCGAGCTCGCGGACGGGCTGGAGTCCGTCTCGCAGTCTCCCTTCCTCGTGTCGGTCGTGCGCGAGGGCGTCGACCAGGTCGACGAGGTGATGTCGGCGGCCGCCCCCATGATCGGAGTGCTCCCGACGCTGCTCGGAGGCGAAGGCGCGCGCAACTATCTGCTCGTCTTCCAGAACAACGCCGAGACACTCGCCCTCGGAGGCAGTGCTGCCGCGCAGACCCTCGTGCGGGTCGAGAACGGCACGATCTCGATCGGGGCGCAGGGCGACAGCGGCAACTACCAGAACGGCGTCGCGGTCGACGTCGACGTCCCGCCGAGCGCCATCCAGCTGTACACGAGCTACCTCGTCGACCACATCAACACGAGCATGAGTCGCCCCGACTTCCCCACCGCGGCGAAGATCATGCGCGCCTGGTGGCAGCGAGACATCGCTGACGACGAGATCGCCGGGGTGGTCTCGATCGATCCGATGGCGCTGTCGCGCATCCTCAAGGCCACTGGTCCGATCGAGCTCGCGTCGGGCGAGGTCCTCTCCGAAGAGAACGCGGTCTCGCTGCTGCTGAGCGAGGTCTACGGACGCTGGGATTCCTACAAGGAACCCGAACTCGTCGATGGATTCTTCGCCGACACCGCCGCGGCAGTGTTCGACCAGATCGCCTCCGGGGACTTCGATCTGAAGGACATGATGTGGGCGATCACGGAGAGCGCGTCGCAGGGCAGCGTGCTCGCCTGGAGTGATGACGCTCAGGTCGCCGCCGCGATCGAAGGCGAAAGGATCAGCGGCGTTCTTCCGACGGACAACTCCGATGCGACGACGGTCGGCATCTATTTCAACAACAGCAACGGCTCGAAGATCGACTACTTCACGGAGACCGCGACGACGGCCACGGCGATCTGCGAGGCGGGCAACACGACGTTCACAGCCACGGGTTCGCTCACGCTGCCGCTGACCCAACGTCAGGCCGAGGCGCTGCCCCGTTATGTGCAGAGCATGACCTTCGGCGCCCGGTTCCGTGACTGGATCTTCATCTACGGTCCTCCGGGAACGACGCTGAGCGACGCCACCTTCAACGGCGACGAGGTGTCGGTCATGCACCGCGACATCGATGACCTCGGCCGACCGGTCGTCGCGTTCGAGGCGTGGTTCGACCCAGGGGACTCGATCGACGTGACGGCGACGTTCGTCGGATCAGACGGCGATTACGGACCGCTCGCGGTGCAGACGAACCCGATGGTGCGGGGAGAGAAGCCCGTCGTCACCGACGACTGCGCCGGCTGAGGTCTATCCCCGGCTCGGCGGCAGCCCGATATACTTGCACGCGTTCTGACGTCAGCGCAGTCAAGGGGGGTGAGTGTCGTCGTCGTTCAACTCGAGCACGGTGGCTCCAGCGCCGCGCGTGAGCCGAGGAACACCGCCCCGGTGCAGATGAAGAAAGCCCGGCGAGTCGCATGGACTCGGCTCTACGCGAGTCGTCTCTTCTACAACGACGTCGTCGTCGTCCTGCTCGCACTCATCATCGCGGCGATCATCGTGCTTCCGGGGCTGCTGACCGGTGTCTCCTGGCCCGGCGGGCCCCGAGTGTCGTATCTCCTGGTGCTCGCGCTGATCGGCATCCTGTGGTTGATAGCTCTCGACGTGACGGATTCCCGCGACCGTCACACGGTGGGGCACGGGGCTGATGAGTACCGCCGCATCGTCAACGCGTCGGTCGCCGTGTTCGCGGTCACCGTCGCCATCGCGTTCTTCCTCGGCATGGAGCTCTCGCGCGCGCTCGTCGCGGTCGTCTTCCCCCTCGGACTCGTGCTGCTCCTCCTGTCGCGGTGGATGTGCAGGCAGTGGCTGCGTGGGCGGCAGAAGACGGGGCGGTATCTGCACAGGGCGGTGGTGATCGGCGAGCCGTCGAAGGTCGCCCTCGTGGGGCGCGAGATCCGGCGTGCCAAGAGCAGCGGGTACGAGATCCTCGGAGTGATCACCGAGACCACCTCCGCTGCGGACATCTCGGGCTTCGAGGTGCTCGGCGACATCGCGAACGTCGAGAGAGTGCTCGACGAGGTGCGCTTCGATGCGCTGATCATCGTCGGGTCCGATGATCTCGACCCACTGACGATGCGCCGCCTGGGGTATTCGGTGTCCGACCGCGACATCCAGCTCATCATGGCCCCGGTGCTCACGGACATCGCCGGACCTCGCATGCATGCGACGCCCGTCGCCGGTCTGCCTCTCGTGCACGTCGACTTCCCGCGGATGGAAGGTGCCAAGCGCTTCCTCAAGCGGGCCTTCGACATCGTCGGCTCCTCGCTGCTGCTCGTCCTCATGTCGCCGGTCTTCCTGATCGCCGCCATCGCGATCCGTATCGACGGACCCGGGGGCATCTTCTTCCGTCAGGAACGGATCGGCCGCGGAGGGCGCACCTTCGGCATGCTGAAGTTCCGATCGATGGTGGCGGATGCCGACGACCAGCTGGCGACCCTCCTCGATCTGCAGGGCGATGCAGGAACGCCGCTGTTCAAGATCAACGACGATCCGCGCATCACCAGAGTCGGACGCTTCTTCCGCAGGCACTCCATCGACGAGCTGCCTCAGCTGGTCAACGTGTTCCTCGGGCACATGAGCCTGGTGGGTCCACGGCCTCAGCGCGCCACGGAAGTCGCGCTGTACGACGACTTCGCGCATCGCCGCCTGCTGGTGAAGCCCGGCATGAGCGGGTTGTGGCAGGTGAGTGGACGCTCTTCGCTGTCGTGGGAGGAGACCATCCGCCTCGACCTGTACTACGTCGAGAACTGGTCGCTCATGCAGGACCTCATCATCCTGTTCCGCACCGTCCGCACGGTGGTCGCCCCCGGTGTCACGGCGCACTGAGCGATAGTCGCGAAGATTCCCCGCGACTGTCCGCGTCGCATCCACGGCTGAGGCCAGGCGCTGGGTACATTCAAAATCATGAGATCCCCCCTTGCTCGGTGTGTCGCCGCGAGTGCTCTGGTCGTCTTCCTCGTCGGTGGTGCCTCGGGTTGCGCTGCGCTGCCGAGCGCGTCGAGCCCGGTGCCGACCTCGACGGCCTCGACTCCCGATCCCAGCCCGTCGGCCGCAGACCCCACTCCCGACCCCTCGGTCAGCCCGGAGCCCACGGAGACTCCGTCCGACGGCTTCGGTGGTTTCGAGAGTGGAGAGCTGGCGCAGATCTGCATCGACGCGACGCTCTCGGCATTCCCCGCCGACGTCGCCTTCACCATCGAAGACACCCGCATCGAGAAGCGGTCGGTCACTCCAGAATGGCTCGTGCTGGTTCCGGCGCAGGCCTCCGGGCTCGAGGCGCAGGCCCAGTGCACGATCGGAGGCTCGCCCTCCGCGCCTGAGCTCGGCATGTCGTCGGCATCACTCGAGCCACTCCCGGAGGAGCAGATCGAGAACCTGATCCGCGGCGAGAACGAAGGCGGCGACCGCTAGTGTGCGACGCGGGGGACGCTGAGCCCTCGGCCAGCCGCTCACCACAGCCGCTCCTCTCTCGGCGCGCGATGCTGATCGCCGCCGGCGGGGTCGTCGGGGCTTCCGCCGTGGGGTGGGACCTGTTCTCGCCGGGTCTCAGCGCGACCGCGGCGGGGACCTACCTTCGGCCGTGTGGAGACGTCCGCATCTCGAGCTCCTGGCAAGGGCACAAGAACCGGAATCCGCCCTCGGGCGAGCCGGGCACCGATTATGCGGTGATCACCGGCACGCAGATCCGGGCGGCCGCGAACGGAGTGATCGTCGATCGGAAGGATTCGACGACGACCGCGACCGGACGCTACCTCGCGCTTCGGGCCGACGACGGCAACTACATCCGTTATCTGCACCTGCAGTCGAGCACGGTTCCCCTGGGTGCACGTGTCGCTCGCGGACAGGTGATCGCCTACTCGGGCGCGTCCGGTTTCGGCAGCGATGCCGGTTACGGCCCCCATGTCCACGTCTCCCTCTGGATCGGCGGCACGCCGCTCCAGCTGGGATTCACCAACTCGGTCGACTTCGAGAACTACGTCGAAACCGGTCCCTACCAGCCCCCAGCGGAGGATCCTGTGCCCACCCATAAGTCATCGACACTGTCGTGGAACGCTGTCTTGCCGGAGGGGGCGTGGGCTCGCATACCGGTTGCCCCCGGTGCCTTCTGGCTGGCTGAGAGCAGCGCGACCATCAAGGAGACGGGCGAGCTCTCGCTCTATCTCACGGCGACCGGGGTCACCAAGGGATTCCAGGTCCGCGTCGTGGCACAGACCCTCAATGGCAGCGGAGGGGTTGTGAGCACATCCCCGCAACCGATGCTCGAGGTCCCGGCGACTAAGGCAACCGCAGCGAACTCTCCGACATACGGCCTTTACACGCTGCCGTACTTCCTGTCGGGTCCGCTGCGCCTGTATGCCGATATCCGTGCTCTCAATCCGGGTATCAGGGTGCAGCAGGTCGTGTTCAAGAAGAACTACTGGCAGTCGTAGCCGCACATCCTCCGCTCGAGTGTCGGTGTCGCAGCAGCGGGGGTCGTGTTCGGAGGACGTTCCCGTCCGAACGTCTTCCGCCCGCGACCGGTTGCGTGCAGAATGAACGTGCGTCGGGGATCCGCCGCATCAGAACGGATACAAGGGGGCCCGCAATGGGTATCGATGAGACTGTCAACAAGGGCAAAGATCTGTACGAGCAGAACAAGGACAAGATCGCCGAGGCAGTGAAGAGCGAGCAGGCCGAGGACATCAGCGACAAGGTGCTCGACGGTGTCGCCGACTTCGCCAAGAAGATCGCGCCCGGGGCCGCCGACAAGATCGACGAGATCCGCGACAGCGCCGACAAGGCCGTCGGCAACGAGTAGGACTCTCGCCTGACACCGAGAGCGGCGGCTCCTCCATCGGAGGAGTCGCCGCTCTTCTGCATCCGGCACCAAGTATTCCGCCCCGCGGTATCGCGTTTCACCGCAGCGTCCCCTTAGAATGGATGACGATCGCCTGGGGAACTTGCGATCAGGGATGTCGAAGGGGTTCGACGTCCTGAATTCACGCGGTTCGCCGCGTCAAACTGGGGATAACGATTTTGGGGATCATCGTGCGACGCGCGCACTCTGTGCGCTCAGACGTCATCCCGCCCGCGCGGCGGTCTCTTCGCCGCGCCCTCGGTCGAGGATCCCGGCGTCCCTTCACGCCGGAATCCTCGCGTTCGGTGTGCCCCCTCGCACTGAACGCCCTCCCCAAGCGGGGCGAGGCATGGGGATGCCTCGCCCCGCTCTCACCCTCTCTCTGACGGTCGATCGGGGCGTCGCGACGGCGTCGATCGGACCGCTGACGGATGCGTTCAGGGGATGCACAGCGAATGCGACACGCCCGGGTTTGCGCAAGTGAAATCGGCCGTGGCAGAATAGACAGGTTCGACATTCCGGCGCGCTCAGCGTGGCTGGATCACCATCACGACAGTGCATAGGCGGCGCAGGCGCGCAGGGACCTAGGCCGCGGGTGGCAGAACGATCCCGACATCTTCATCACGAGGGCTTCGCCGTGCGCGGCGGAGGTCGGACACCCGCTCGATGCGAAGCGTGCGGGATGACAGCAGAACAGTGGTGCAGCAGATCGACTCGCGAGAGCCGTCTGAGTGCCGAGGCGCGAACAGCGCCGACGTGCGTCCAATGCCCCTGGGTCACCCGGCCCAGGTCGGTAAGACGCTTAAAGAGAGAGAGCAGACAATGGCGGGACAGAAGATCCGCATTCGCCTGAAGTCGTATGACCACGAGGTCATCGACACGTCCGCACGCAAGATCGTCGACACAGTGACCCGCGCGGGCGCAACGGTCGTCGGCCCCGTGCCCCTGCCGACCGAGAAGAACGTCGTGTGCGTCATCCGGTCGCCCCACAAGTACAAGGACAGCCGCGAGCACTTCGAGATGCGCACCCACAAGCGTCTGATCGACATCGTCGACCCGACGCCCAAGGCTGTCGACTCGCTGATGCGTCTCGACCTGCCTGCCGATGTCAACATCGAGATCAAGCTCTGAGGTCGGACATGGTTGACATCAACTCCAAGATTTCCAAGGGCATGCTGGGCACCAAGCTCGGTATGACCCAGGTCTGGAACGAGAGCGGCAAGCTCGTTCCCGTCACCGTCATCGAGCTCGCCTCGAACGTGGTCACGCAGATCCGTACCCCCGAGAAGGACGGCTACAACGCCGTTCAGATCGCCTACGGCCAGATCGACCCGCGCAAGGTGAACAAGCCCCTGACCGCTCACTTCGAGGCCGCTGGCGTCACGCCGCGTCGTCACGTCACCGAGATCCGCACCGCGGATGCCGGCGACTACTCGCTGGGCCAGGAGCTCACGGTCGACGGCACCTTCGAAGCCGGCCAGCTCGTCGACGTCGTCGGCACGAGCAAGGGCAAGGGCTTCGCCGGTGTCATGAAGCGTCACAACTTCAAGGGCGTCTCGGCTTCGCACGGTTCGCACCGCAACCACCGCAAGCCCGGCTCCATCGGCGCATCGTCGACCCCGAGCCGCGTCTTCAAGGGCATGCGCATGGCCGGCCGTATGGGTGGCGAGCGCGTGACCGTCCTCAACCTCACGGTGCACGCCGTCGACATCGAGAAGGGTCTGCTGCTCGTCAAGGGCGCCGTCCCCGGTGCTCGTGGCCGTATCGTCTACGTCCGCAACGCAGTGAAGGGTGCCTGATCATGGCTGACTCCACTCTCGCGCTTGACGTCCTCAACGCAGACGGCAAGAAGGCTGGCTCGATCGAGCTTCCCGCCGCGCTGTTCGACGCCAAGACGAACATCCCGCTCATCCACCAGGTCGTCGTCGCGCAGCTCGCGGCGGCTCGCCAGGGAACCCACTCGACCAAGCGTCGCGGTGAGGTCTCGGGTGCAGGCCGCAAGCCCTTCAAGCAGAAGGGCACGGGTAACGCCCGTCAGGGCTCGATCCGCGCGCCGCACATGACCGGCGGTGGAATCGTGCACGGCCCCAAGCCGCGCGACTACTCGCAGCGCACCCCCAAGAAGATGATCGCCGCCGCCCTCCTGGGCGCGCTCAGCGACCGCTTCCGCGGTGACCGCATCCACGCCATCGAGTCCTTCGGGATCAACGGCACGCCTTCGACCAAGACCGCGGTGAACTTCCTCACCAACGTCGTCTCGTCGAAGAACGTGCTCGTCGTCATCGAGCGCAACGACGATGTGACGCTGAAGAGCATCCGCAACCTGTCGAACCTGCACGTGCTGACGTTCGACCAGCTCAACGCCTACGACGTGCTCGTCTCCGACGACATCGTCTTCACCCAGGCCGCGCTCGAGGGCTTCATCGCCTCCAAGTCCGGCGCCAACCAGGAGGTCTCCGCATGAGCGAGCAGGCAGCTGTTCTCCAGACGGCCCTGAACAAGGACCCGCGCGACATCATCCTGAAGCCGGTCGTGTCCGAGAAGAGCTACGGTCTCATCGATGAAGGCAAGTACACCTTCCTCGTCGACCCGCGCGCTTCGAAGACCGAGATCAAGCTCGCCATCGAGAAGATCTTCGGCGTCAAGGTCGCTGGGGTCAACACCCTCAACCGCGTCGGCAAGGCTCGTCGCACCCGCTTCGGCGCAGGCAAGCGCAAGGACACCAAGCGTGCCATCGTGACCCTGAAGTCGGGCACCATCGACATCTTCACGGCAATCGGCTGATCCGGGGGATAAGGACAATAATGGCTATTCGCAAGTACAAGCCCACGACCCCGGGCCGTCGCGGCTCGTCGGTGGCTGACTTCGCCGAGATCACCCGATCGACGCCGGAGAAGTCGCTGCTGCGCCCGCTCTCGAAGACCGGTGGTCGCAACAACCAGGGCCGCATCACGACCCGCCACATCGGTGGTGGCCACAAGCGCCAGTACCGTGTCATCGACTTCCGTCGCAATGACAAGGACGGCGTCGACGCCCGTGTCGCTCACATCGAGTACGACCCCAACCGCACGGCGCGCATCGCGCTGCTGCACTACTTCGACGGTGAGAAGCGCTACATCCTCGCCCCGGCGAAGCTGAAGCAGGGCGACGTCATCGAGTCGGGTGCTGGTGCCGACATCAAGCCGGGCAACAACCTCCCGCTGAAGAACATCCCGACGGGTACCGTCATCCACGCGATCGAGCTCCGTCCCGGTGGCGGCGCGAAGATGGCACGTTCGGCCGGTGCATCCGTCCGTCTCGTCGCCAAGGATGGCAACTTCGCCCAGCTGCGTCTGCCCTCGGGCGAGATCCGCAACGTCGACTCGCGCTGCCGCGCGACCATCGGCGAGGTCGGCAACGCCGAGCAGTCGAACATCAACTGGGGCAAGGCCGGCCGCATGCGCTGGAAGGGCGTCCGCCCGACCGTCCGTGGTGTCGCGATGAACCCGGTCGACCACCCGCACGGTGGTGGTGAGGGCAAGACGTCCGGTGGACGTCACCCCGTCTCCCCGTGGGGCCAGGCTGAGGGTCGTACCCGTCACGCCAACAAGGAAAGCGACAAGTACATCGTGCGTCGTCGTAACGCCGGCAAGAAGCGTAAGTAGGAGTAAGAGAAGATGCCTCGCAGTCTTAAGAAGGGCCCCTTCGTCGACGATCACCTGCTTCGCAAGGTGGTCGTGCAGAACGAAGCCGGCACCAAGAACGTCATCAAGACCTGGTCTCGCCGGTCCATGATCATCCCGGCCATGCTGGGTCACACGATCGCGGTCCACGACGGTCGCAAGCACATTCCTGTGTTTGTCTCCGAGACCATGGTCGGTCACAAACTGGGCGAGTTCGCGCCCACCCGCACCTTCCGCGGCCACGAGAAGGACGACAAGAAGGGCCGCCGCCGCTGACGCGGTGGCGATAGAGGAGAGAGAAATGGTGGAGTCCATCGCACGCGTGCGACACATCCGCGTGACCCCTCAGAAGGCTCGTCGTGTCGTCGCGCTCATCAAGGGCAAGCAGGCCCAGGAGGCTCTGGCGATCCTGAAGTTCGCACAGCAGAGCGCCAGTGAGCCGATCTACAAGCTTGTCGCGTCGGCCATGGCCAACGCGCAGGTCAAGGCGGATCGTGACGGCGAGTACCTCGACGAGCAGGACCTGTACGTGGCTAACGCCTACGTAGACGAGGGCACGACGCTCAAGCGTTTCCGCCCCCGTGCACAGGGTCGCGCTTTCCAGATCAAGAAGCGCACGAGCCACATCACGGTCGTGCTCTCGACGCCTGAGGCGGCTCCGGCCGCTGCAAGCGACAGCAACAAGAAGGCGAGCAAGTAATGGGACAGAAAGTAAACCCGTACGGCTTCCGCCTCGGCATCACCACGGACCACGTGTCGCGTTGGTTCTCGGACTCGACGAAGCCCGGTCAGCGTTACGCCGACTACGTCGCCGAGGACATCAAGATCCGCAACCTGCTGAAGACGCAGCTCGACCGCGCCGGTGTCTCGAACATCGAGATCGAGCGCACCCGTGACCGCGTCCGCGTCGACATCCACACCGCCCGTCCGGGCATCGTGATCGGTCGTCGTGGCGCCGAGGCCGAGCGCATCCGCGGCGACCTCGAGAAGCTCTCGGGCAAGCAGATCCAGCTGAACATCCTCGAGGTCAAGAACCCCGAGGCTGACGCTCAGCTCGTCGCACAGGGCATCGCCGAGCAGCTCTCTGCTCGCGTGGCGTTCCGTCGTGCGATGCGCAAGGGTCTCCAGGGCGCGCAGCGCGCTGGCGCCAAGGGCATCCGCATCCAGGTCTCCGGCCGCCTCGGCGGCGCCGAGATGAGCCGCTCGGAGTTCTACCGCGAGGGTCGTGTGCCGCTGCACACGCTGCGCGCGAACATCGACTACGGCTTCTACGAGGCGAAGACCACCTTCGGCCGCATCGGCGTGAAGGTCTGGATCTACAAGGGTGACCTGACCAACAAGGAGCTTGCTCGCGAGCAGGCCAACGCACCGAAGTCCCGTCGTGACGACCGTGGCGGCGACCGTCGCCGCGCGCCGCGCAACGAGGCCCCTGTCGCAGAAGGAGCGTCTGCCTGATGCTTATTCCCCGCAAGGTCAAGTTCCGTAAGCAGCACCACCCCGGTCGCAGCGGCCAGGCGACTGGTGGCACGAAGGTCTCCTTCGGCGACTACGGGATCCAGGCTCTTACGCCTGCCTACGTGACGAACCGTCAGATCGAGTCCGCTCGTATCGCGGTCACGCGTCACATCAAGCGTGGCGGCAAGGTGTGGATCAACATCTACCCTGACCGTCCCCTCACGAAGAAGCCTGCCGAGACCCGCATGGGTTCCGGTAAGGGTTCCCCCGAGTGGTGGGTCGCCAACGTCAAGCCGGGTCGCGTCCTCTTCGAGGTCTCAGGCGTGAGCGAGGAACTCGCTCGCGAGGCACTGACCCGTGCCATTCACAAGCTGCCTCTCAAGGCACGCATCATCAAGCGCGAGGAGGGCGACGCGTAATGGCGATCGGCACCAAGGAGCTCGCTCCGGCAGAGCTCGACACGTTCGAAGACCAGCGCCTCGTTGAGGAGCTGCGTAAGGCCAAGGAGGAGCTGTTCAACCTCCGTTTCCAGTCGGCCACCGGCCAGCTGGAGAGCCACGGCCGCATCCGCGCCGTCAAGCGCGACATCGCGCGCCTGTACACCGTGATCCGCGAACGTGAGCTGGGCATCCGCGCGACGCCCGCTCCCGTCGAGGCTCCGGCCAAGAAGGCGACCAAGTCGAAGGCGAAGAAGGCGGACTCCGCTGACGACGCCGTGAAGGAAGAGGCTGAGTGATGGCCACCAAGAAGGAAGCTGCCGTCGAGGCTGAGCACGCAGCACACGATGTTCGCGATGCGGATGCCCGTGGGTACCGCAAGTCGCGTCGTGGCTACGTCGTCAGCGACAAGATGGACAAGACCATCGTGGTCGAGGTCGAGGACCGCGTGAAGCACCCGCTTTACGGCAAGGTCATCCGCCGCACCTCGAAGGTCAAGGCGCACGATGAGGCGAACTCCGCCGGCATCGGCGACCTCGTCCTGATCAACGAGACCCGCCCGCTCAGCGCCACGAAGCGCTGGCGTCTGGTTGAGATTCTGGAGAAGGCCAAGTGATCCAGCAGGAATCCCGCCTCAAGGTCGCCGACAACACCGGCGCGAAGGAACTGCTCACCATCCGTGTGCTCGGCGGCTCGCGCCGTCGTTACGCCGGTCTGGGTGACACCATCATCGCGACCGTCAAGGACGCGATCCCGGGCGGAAACGTCAAGAAGGGCGATGTGGTCAAGGCCGTCATCGTCCGTACGGTCAAGTCCACGCGTCGTCCCGACGGCTCGTACATCAAGTTCGACGAGAACGCCGCCGTGATCCTGAAGAACGACGGGGAGCCCCGCGGCACCCGTATCTTCGGACCGGTCGGTCGCGAGCTTCGTGACAAGAAGTTCATGAAGATCGTCTCGCTGGCGCCGGAGGTTATTTAAGTCATGGCGAAGATCAAGAAGGGTGACCTGGTTCAGGTCATCACCGGAGCGACGCAGGAGCGTGGCGGAGATCGCGGCAAGCAGGGCAAGGTCCTCGAGATCCTGGCCGAGAAGAACCGCATCATCGTCGAAGGCGTGAACTACGTCACCAAGCACACGCGCGTCGGTCAGACGCAGCGTGGCACCAAGACGGGCGGCCTCGAGACTGTCGAGGCCTCCATCCACATCTCGAACGTCGCACTCGTCGACCCCTCGACCAAGAAGCCGACCAAGGTCGGCCACCGGGTCGAGGAGCAGACCAAGGACGGCGTCAAGCGCACCGTTCGTGTGCGGTACGCGAAGAAGTCAGGTAAGGACCTCTGATGGCAACCACCGACGCTGCGGTGGCTGGCAAGATCCAGCCCCGCCTGAAGGCGAAGTACAAGGCCGAGATCCAGCAGAAGCTGCAGGATGAGTTCGGCTACACCAACGTGATGCAGATCCCTGGTCTGGTCAAGGTCGTCGTGAACACCGGTGTCGGTGAAGCGGCCCGCGACAGCAAGGTGATCGACGGCGCGATCGACGATCTCACCAAGATCACCGGTCAGAAGCCGCTCGTCACGAAGGCTCGCAAGTCGATCGCGCAGTTCAAGCTGCGCGAGGGCCAGGCCATCGGCGCACACGTCACCCTCCGTGGCGACCGTGCGTGGGAGTTCCTGGACCGTCTCGTCTCGCTCGCTCTGCCCCGCATCCGCGACTTCCGCGGCCTGTCGGGCAAGCAGTTCGACGGGAACGGCAACTACACCTTCGGTCTCCAGGAGCAGAGCGTGTTCCACGAGATCGATCAGGACAAGATCGACCGGGTCCGCGGTTTCGACATCACTGTCGTCACGACCGCGAAGACGGACGATGAAGGTCGCGCACTTCTGCGTCACCTCGGCTTCCCCTTCCGTACGGAAGACGCCAAGGCGTAAGCGGTTTCGGGCGGGGCGCACAGCGCCCCGCCCGATCCCGTACAATTGAAGATTGCGTGTCATCGCAGGCCGTCTGTCGTGTAACGGCAGCCGGAACCTCATGAACAAAGGAAAACAACAATGACAATGACAGACCCGGTCGCAGATCTGCTGACCCGTCTGCGCAACGCGAACTCGGCGCATCACGATTCCGTGACCCTGCCGTCGAGCAAGCTCAAGACGCACATCGCAGAGATCCTCCAGCAGGAGGGCTACATCGCCGGATGGGAGACGTCTGACGCTCGCGTCGGCACGAACCTCACCCTGCAGCTCAAGTACGGTCCCAACCGTGAGCGTTCGATCGCGGGCATCAAGCGCGTGTCGAAGCCCGGCCTCCGCGTGTACGCGAAGTCCACCGAGCTGCCCAGGGTCCTCGGCGGACTCGGCGTGGCCATCCTGTCCACCTCCTCCGGTCTTCTCACCGACCGTCAGGCAGAGCAGAAGGGCGTGGGCGGAGAAGTTCTCGCCTACGTGTGGTAATCGAAAATGTCGCGTATTGGACGACTTCCCATCGACGTTCCCGCGGGCGTGACCATCTCGGTCGACGGCCGTGAGGTCGCGGTGAAGGGCCCCAAGGGTGAGCTCACCCTGACGGTCGCCAAGCCCATCGAGGTCGCGGTCGAGGAGAACCAGGTTCTCGTCACCCGCCCCGACGACGAGCGCGAGTCCCGGTCGCTTCACGGCCTGACCCGCACGCTCATCAACAACAACATCATCGGCGTGACCCAGGGCTACACCAAGGGTCTCGAGGTCGTCGGAACCGGTTACCGCGTGGCGCAGAAGGGCAGCTCGGTCGAGTTCGCCCTCGGCTTCTCGCACCCGGTCCTCATCGACCCGCCCGCCGGTATCACGCTCACGGTCGAGGGCACCAACAAGCTCACGGTCAGTGGTATCGACAAGCAGGCTGTCGGCGAGGCAGCTGCGAACATCCGCAAGATCCGCAAGCCCGAGCCGTACAAGGGCAAGGGTGTGCGTTACGCCGGCGAGATCGTGCGTCGCAAGGCCGGAAAGAGTGGTAAGTAACCATGGCTCTCAAGTCAAAGTCTGACGCCCGCGCGCGTCGTCATGCCCGCCTTCGCAAGAAGGTCGTCGGCACCGAGTCGCGTCCGCGTCTCGTCGTCAACCGTTCGGCTCGCCACGTCTTCGTGCAGCTTGTCGACGACAGCAAGGGTCACACCGTGGCGTCGGCATCGACGCTCGAGACCGACCTGCGTTCGCTCGAGGGTGACAAGACCGCCAAGGCCCGCAAGGTCGGCGAGCTTCTCGCCGAGCGTGCGAAGTCTGCCGGCGTTTCCGAGGCAGTGTTCGACCGTGGCGGCAACCGCTACGCCGGTCGTGTCGCCGCCATCGCCGACGGCGCCCGCGAAGGGGGTCTGGCACTGTGAGTGACAACAAGGAGAACGAAGTGACCGAAGCGGCAGCTGCCACTTCCGAGACTGCCACCGGCACCACGCAGGCAGAGCCGTCTCAGCGCGACAACCGCCGCGGCGGCCGTAGCGACCGCAACCAGGGTGGCCGTGACCGCAACTCCCGCGACCGTGGGGACAACCAGTTCCTCGAGCGCGTGGTCACCATCAACCGCGTCTCGAAGGTCGTGAAGGGTGGTCGTCGCTTCAGCTTCACCGCTCTCGTGGTCGTCGGTGACGGCAACGGTCTGGTGGGCGTCGGCTACGGCAAGGCCCGCGAGGTCCCTCTGGCGATCTCGAAGGGTGTCGAAGAGGCGAAGCGCAACTTCTTCCGCGTTCCGCGCGTCGGCAGCACCATCCCGCACCCCGTGCAGGGTGAGGCCGCAGCAGGCGTCGTCCTGCTCCGTCCGGCCGCTGCCGGTACCGGTGTCATCGCCGGTGGTCCGGTTCGCGCCGTGCTCGAGTGCGCCGGCATCCACGACGTGCTGTCGAAGTCGCTCGGCTCGTCGAACACGATCAACATCGTGCACGCCACGGTGACGGCCCTGAAGATGCTCGAGGAGCCCCGTGCGGTCGCCGCACGTCGTGGCCTCGAGTTCGACCAGGTCGCACCCGCGCGTCTCGTCCGTGCGGAGGCTGACGCCATCGCCGCACAGAAGGTAGGTGCCTGATGGCTGCGCGCCTGAAGGTCACGCAGGTCAAATCCAAGGTGAGCGAGAAGCAGAACCAGCGTGACACGCTGCGCAGCCTCGGTCTGAAGCGCATCGGTGACAGCACCGTTCGCCCCGACGACGCGCAGACGCGCGGTTACGTCAAGACCGTCGCCCACCTCGTCAAGGTTGAGGAGATCGACTAATGGCTGAGAAGAACGAAGCCGTCGAGGCCGAGAAGGCCCCGAAGAAGGCTGCCGCTCCCAAGGCCGCAGCCGACAAGAAGCCCGCCGCCAAGAAGGCTCCTGCGAAGGCGTCTTCGGCCAAGGCCGACGCCGTCAAGAAGCCCGCTGCGAAGAAGGCTGCGCCGAAGAAGGATGCTCCGGCATCCCGTCCCGGCGTGCTGAAGGTGCACCACCTGCGTCCGGTCCCCGGATCCAACACCGCGAAGACCCGTGTCGGTCGCGGTGAGGGTTCCAAGGGTAAGACCGCGGGTCGCGGCACCAAGGGCACGAGGGCTCGCAACACCGTTCGCGTCGGGTTCGAGGGTGGGCAGATGCCTCTGCACATGCGCACCCCGAAGCTGCGCGGGTTCAAGAACCCGTTCCGCGTCGAGTACCAGGTCGTGAACCTGGAGAAGCTCGCGGAGCTGTACCCCAAGGGTGGCGATGTCACCATCGGCGACCTGGTCGCCAAGGGTGCCGTTCGCAAGAACGAGAAGGTCAAGGTTCTCGGAAACGGCGACATCGCCGTGAAGCTCACCGTAGCGGTCGACAAGGTCTCGGGTTCTGCCGAGCAGAAGATCGTGGCGGCCGGCGGATCCGTCAAGTAACCACTTCATGAGAGGGGTCGGAGATTCTCCGGCCCCTCTTATGGGTTAGCCTGTTCTTTCAGCCGTCCTTCAGGGATCGGCAACCTTTCAGGAGGACGTCCTTGTTTAGCGCCATCGCGCGGATCTTCCGCACGCCCGACCTGCGTCGGAAGATCGGTTTCACCCTCGCCATCGTCGCCATCTACCGGCTCGGCTCGAATGTGCCTGCTCCGTTCGTGAATTTCCCGAACGTCGAGGAGTGCCTCGCGCTGAACTCCGGGACAGAGGGACTCCTCGGGCTCGTCAACCTGTTCTCGGGTGGCGCGCTCCTCCAGCTTTCGATCTTCGCGCTCGGTGTCATGCCATACATCACCGCGACGATCATCACGCAGCTCCTCCGTGTGGTCATCCCGCACTTCGAGGCCCTGCACAAGGAAGGCCAGGCCGGCCAGGCCCGTCTGACCCAGTACACGCGCTACCTGACGATCGCGCTGGCGCTGCTGCAGTCGACCACGCTCGTCACGGTGGCCCGCAGCGGTCAGCTCTTCGGCACGACCGACATCGCCGCGTGCCAGAACCTCCTCACCAACGACGTGTGGTGGGCGCAGCTGCTCATGATCATGACGATGACCGCGGGCACCGGCCTGATCATGTGGTTCGCAGAGCTCGTCACCGAGCGCGGCATCGGCAACGGCATGTCGCTCCTCATCTTCACCTCGATCGCCGCCACCTTCCCCGGCGCCATGTGGCTCATCTGGGAGAGCAAGGGCTTCGAGGTCTTCCTCCTGGTGCTCCTCGTCGGAATCATCGTGATGGCGCTCGTCGTCTTCGTAGAGCAGTCGCAGCGGCGCATCCCTGTGCAGTATGCGAAGCGCATGGTCGGTCGCCGCACCTATGGCGGCACGAACACCTATATCCCGATCAAGGTCAACATGGCGGGCGTGATCCCCGTGATCTTCGCCTCGTCGCTGCTGTACATCCCTGCGCTCATCGCGCAGTTCAACACCCCGCAGGACGGCTCGGAGCCGGCCGCATGGGTCACCTGGATCAGCGCGAACTTCACGACCGGCAACAGCCCCATCTACATGGCGGTGTACTTCCTGCTGATCATCGGCTTCACGTACTTCTACGTCGCGATCACCTTCAACCCGGTCGAGGTCGCAGACAACATGAAGAAGTACGGCGGGTTCATCCCCGGCATCCGTGCCGGTCGTCCCACCGCCGAGTACCTCGACTACGTGCTCACCCGCATCACGCTGCCAGGGTCGATCTACCTCGGCCTCATCGCGCTGATCCCGCTGATTGCTCTCGCCACCGTCGGCGCCAACCAGAACTTCCCGTTCGGAGGCGCGTCGATCCTCATCATCGTGGGTGTCGGTCTCGAGACGGTCAAGCAGATCGACGCGCAACTGCAGCAGCGTCACTACGAAGGGCTCCTCCGATGACTCGATCAGCTCGTCTCCTCATCGTCGGTCCGCAGGGCTCCGGCAAGGGCACCCAGGGTGTCCGCATCGCCGAGTCGTACGGCATCCCGGTCGTCTCGACCGGGGACATCTTCCGCGCGAACATCAAAGAGGGCACGCCGCTCGGCCAGCAGGTCACGGCCGTCCTCGACAAGGGCGACCTCGTTCCCGACGAACTGACCAGCGAGATCGTGCGCGATCGTCTGTCGCAGGACGACGCGGCGAACGGCTTCCTCCTCGACGGCTACCCGCGCAACGCCGCTCAGGTGAAGCACCTCGACGCGTTCCTCGCCGGACGTGGCGAATCGCTGGACGCCGTCATCCTTCTCGACGTTCCGCGCGAGGAGAGCATCGAGCGTCTGAAGCTCCGTGCGGCCGAGCAGGGCCGTTCTGATGACACCGACGAGGCCATCGCGCACCGCCTGGACATCTACGAGCACGAGACGGCCCCGATCCTCGAGGTCTACGGCCCCCGTGGCATCGTCGATCGCATCGACGGCGTCGGCTCGCTCGACGAGATCACCGAGCGCGTCTTCGCGGCTCTCGTGGCTCGCGGCCTGCGCCTCGCGGCCTGAACATCGCACGATGTTCCGCAAGTCGATCTACAAGAACCCCGCTCAGCTGCGGGCGATGGTCGAGCCCGGCCTCATCACGGCCGCGGCGCTGGACGCCGTCCGGCCGCTGATCCGCCCCGGTGTCACGACCCTCGAGCTCGACGCCGAGGCGAATCGCGTGATCCTGGCGCGCGGCGCGGAATCGAACTTCCAGCTCGTTCGCGGCTACCGCCACACCACGTGCATCTCGGTCAACGAAGAGGTCGTGCACGGCATCCCCGGTGAGCGGATCCTGCAGGCAGGCGACATCGTGTCGATCGACTGCGGTGCGCAGTTCCAGGGATGGAACGGTGACAGCGCGATCACCGTTGTCGTCCCCGACGACACGCGCCCCGAGCTCGTCGCGCAGCGGCAGGAGCTCTCGCGCGTGACAGAGGGCTCGATGTGGGCCGGTATCGCCGCAATGGCGTCCGCTTCCCATCTCGGTGACATCGGCGCCGCCATCCAGGGTTACATCGAGGCTCAGGGCCCGTCAGCGGTCTCGGGCGAGACCTACGGAATCCTTCGCGAGTACGTGGGCCACGGCATCGGTCGCAAGATGCACGAGGCGCCGAGCGTCTTCAACTACCGCACCCCCGATCCCGGCGCAGAGGTCAAGCCCGGTCTCGTGCTGGCGATCGAGCCGATGGTGACCGCCGGAAGCGATGAGACCTTCGTCGAGGACGACGACTGGACCGTCTCGACGGTCGACGGCACCGACGGCTCGCACTGGGAGCACAGCGTCGCCGTGCACTCTGACGGCATCTGGGTTCTCACCGCACCCGACGGGGGAGCAGCGGGCCTCGCGCCATTCGGCGTGACGCCTGTGCCGATCGCCTGATCTCAGCGCGCAGCCAACTGCACAGGATCTGCGATCCTGCGCGCGATCACAACGCGCACATAGGTTTCTCCGGGCACAATGGGTGTATGGGTGCGCATGCACCCGAAGACTTCAGGCCGGGCCCGCCGCGGGCGGGCCTCGACAGAAACGGAAAGCAATGGCAGCCGCGAAGAGCAACACCAACTGGTTCGTTATCGGCGTCTCGGCGGCAGTGGTGGTCGTGCTCGCCGTGCTCGCCTTCGTCGTCGTGTTCCTGAACAACCAGGCCACCGCGCCGGGCACGGCACCGCAGAGCTCCATCGTCAACGAGGAGACGGGCGCCATCTCATTCGGAACGGGTGAGGACGAGATCGACACCTACGTCGACTTCATGTGCCCCGTGTGCGGTCAGTTCGAGGACGCCTACGGCGAGCAGCTGCAGGCCGCCGCGGCTGACAACCAGATCACCCTGAACATCCACCCGGTGTCGATCCTCAACCGTCTCTCCACGACAGGGGAGTTCTCGTCGCTGTCGGCGGGCTCGATGTACTGCGTCGCGTCGGAGGCCCCCGACTCGACCCTCGACTACTTCAACCTGCTCTTCGCGAACCAGCCGGAGGAGAACTCCGCCGGGCTCAGCGCCGACGAGCTGAGTGCTCTCGCCGAGCAGGCCGGTGCCGGAGCTGCCGCAGACTGCATCGCGGACGGGACGTACAACAAGTTCGCGGAGTCGCAGACGAAGGCCCACGAGATCTCGGGAACGCCGACCGTGGAGATCAACGGCACCCGCATCGAGAACAGCGAGATCCAGACGGAGTTCGCCAAGATCTTCGGCTGATCTCCTCCATTCGCCTCACGAGAGTTCCGGCATCCTGCTCAGGTTGCCGGAACTCCCGTTGTCGGATAACATAGATCCTTGGTGCCTTGCGCCTTGATTCGGCGTGTCTGAATCGGCAGAAAGCACCGCAATCCAATCACCCACCGCAGATCGACCGGTCTGCAGAAGCGTCAGCGAGGCTATGGCTAAGAAAGACGGTGTCATCGAGATCGAGGGCGTGATCTCCGAGGCTCTGCCCAACGCGATGTTCCGCGTTGAGCTCTCCAACGGACACAAGGTCCTTGCAACGATCTCAGGCAAGATGCGGCAGAACTACATCCGCATCATCCCCGAAGACCGCGTGGTCGTGGAGCTCAGCCCCTACGACCTCACCCGTGGACGAATCGTCTACCGCTACCGCTGATCGGTCGAGAAGTAACACCCCAGGCACTCTGCCTGCCCGGTGAAGACAGCGAATAGGAAACATCATGAAGGTCAACCCCAGCGTCAAGCCCATGTGCGATCACTGCAAGGTGATCCGCCGTCACGGCCGCGTCATGGTCATCTGCAAGAGCAACCCGCGCCACAAGCAGCGCCAGGGCTGAGCGCCCGTCGGCGCTGCCGGCGGACTCTTCGGATCTGACTCACAACTCAATACACACAACGGCAGGATCAGATCCCACGCGAGTGGGGGACACCTCGGGGCGGAGGCCCGAGCACCGATCCTGCTCCACACCTCCACAACACCCAGGAGAACCGCATGGCACGTCTTGCCGGCGTTGACATCCCGCGCGATAAGCGCGTGGTGATCGCCCTTACCTACATCTACGGCGTCGGCCGTACCCGCTCGGTCGAGATCCTCAAGGCTACGGAGATCGACGAGAGCATCCGCGTGAAGGACCTCAGCGATGACCAGCTGATCGCCCTCCGCGACTACATCGAAGGCACCTACAAGGTGGAGGGTGACCTGCGCCGCGAGGTCGCCGCAGACATCCGCCGCAAGGTCGAGATCGGCTCCTACGAGGGCGTCCGCCACCGTCGTGGCCTCCCGGTCCGTGGTCAGCGCACCAAGACCAACGCCCGTACCCGCAAGGGCCCGAAGCGCACCGTCGCAGGCAAGAAGAAGGCCCGCTAAGCGCGGCCCCCAGGGACTAGGAGAACACTTTCATGGCTGCACCCAAGGCCGCCGCGCGCAAGCCGCGCCGCAAGGAAAAGAAGAACATCGCGCTGGGCCATGCCCACATCAAGTCGACGTTCAACAACACCATCGTTTCGATCACCGACCCGTCCGGCGCTGTCATCAGCTGGGCATCGTCGGGTGGTGTGGGCTTCAAGGGCTCGCGCAAGTCGACCCCCTACGCCGCTGGTCTGGCCGCCGAGTCGGCTGCCCGTCAGGCGCAGGAGCACGGCGTCAAGAAGGTCGACGTCTTCGTCAAGGGACCGGGCTCTGGTCGCGAGACCGCGATCCGTTCGCTGACGGCCGCCGGCCTCGAGGTCGGCTCGATCCAGGACGTCACCCCGCAGGCGCACAACGGCTGCCGCCCGCCGAAGCGCCGCCGCGTCTGATCCGGCTTGTTGAGCCGCTCGGTCCTTCGGGGCCGAGCGGCTCGACGCCCGCCAGCGCGGGCATCGACTTCCAAAACTCAAAACCTCACCCCACCACATGTCATATAGCGGGCATGTGATCGAAAGGAACACAGAGTGCTTATTGCACAGCGTCCCACACTGACCGAGGAAAAGATCGTCGAGAACCGTAGCCGGTTCATCATCGAGCCTCTGGAGCCCGGCTTCGGATACACGATCGGCAATGCGCTTCGCCGCAGCCTGCTGTCGTCGATCCCCGGCGCCGCGGTCACCAGCGTTCGCATCGACGGCGTGCTGCACGAGTTCAGCACCATCCCCGGCGTGAAGGAGGATGTCACCGAGATCATCCTCAACATCAAGCAGCTCGTGGTCTCGTCGGAGCGCGACGAGCCCATCACGGCTTACCTGCGCAAGACCGGTTCGGGCGAAGTGACCGCCGCTGACATCTCGGCTCCGGCCGGTGTCGAGGTCCAGAACCCCGAGCTCGTCATCGCGACGCTCAACGAGACCGCGAAGTTCGAGCTCGAGCTCACGATCGAGCGTGGCCGCGGCTACGTCTCGGCGACGCAGAACCGCAACGAGTACGCCGAGGCCGGTCAGATCCCGATCGACTCGATCTACTCGCCGGTGCTCAAGGTCAGCTACCGCGTCGACGCCACCCGTGCGGGTGAGCGCACCGACTTCGACAAGCTCGTCCTCGACGTCGAGACCAAGTCCGCCATCAGCCCCCGCGACGCCGTCGCTTCGGCTGCGAAGACGCTCACCGAGCTGTTCGGTCTCGCTCGCGAGCTGAACGTCGAGGCTGAGGGCATCGAGATCGGCCCGGCACCGGTGGAGGCAGTGAACTCCAGCGAGCTGTCGATGCCGATCGAGGACCTCGACCTTTCGGTCCGCTCGTACAACTGCCTGAAGCGTGAGGGCATCAACACTGTTTCCGAGCTCGTCGCCCTGTCGGAGACGCAGCTCATGAACATCCGCAATTTCGGCCAGAAGTCGGTCGACGAGGTGCGCGACAAGCTCATCTCGCTCGGTCTGTCGCTCAAGGATTCGGTGCCCGGTTTCGACGGCGCCCACTTCTACGGCGGCAGCGAAGACGAGTCCTTCTGACCCACCCGGATTGTCATCTGGCAGAGGCCAGCTGACCCGACCTTTCCTGACCAGGAGTGAGATATGCCCAAGCCCACTAAGGGTCCCCGCCTCGGAGGCGGCCCCGCACACGAGCGTCTGCTGCTTGCCAACCTCGCGGCGCAGCTCTTCATCCACAAGTCGATCAAGACGACCGAGACCAAGGCCAAGCGCCTGCGTCCGCTCGCGGAGCGTCTCATCACGCTCGGCAAGCGCGGCGACCTGCACTCGCGTCGTCGTGCGATGACCGTGCTGCGTTCCAACAAGGACGCCGGACACGTGCTCTTCACCGAGATCGCTCCGCTGGTCGCAGACCGTGAGGGTGGCTACACCCGCATCACGAAGGTCGGCAACCGCAAGGGTGACAACGCCCCCATGGCCGTGATCGAGCTCGTTCTCGAGCCCGTCACCCCCAAGGCGAAGTCCACCAAGAAGGCTGCCAAGGCTGAGAAGCCCGCCGAGGTCGTCGAGGAGGCTCCGGCAGAAGAGACCACCGACGCCGGTGCCGAGTCGCAGGCCGAGGGAGAGGCAGCCGAGGCTGCCGCCGAGGACGCCGTCGAGAACAAGTCCGAGTAAGCAGCTCGCTCGTTCGAAGAAGCCCGCCGCCCCGAAAGGGACGGCGGGCTTCTTCATTTCGGAGAGGCTCAGCGTGTGCGCAGATCCTTGCGCAGGATCTTTCCGGATGCCGACTTCGGGATGGCGTCGATGAACTCGACCTGCCGCACCTTCTCGTGAGGGGCGACATGCGCCGCCACGTGGGCCATCACGGCATCCGCATCGAGCTCCGCTCCCTGCTGCACCACGACGAACGCCTTCGGGACCTCTTGCCCGTCGGCGTCGGGCGCGCCGATGACCGCCGCATCGGCGATGGACGGGTGCTCGAGCAGCACCGCCTCGAGGACGGCCGGCGCCACCTGGTAGCCCTTGTACTTGATGAGCTCCTTGAGCCTGTCGACGATGCGGAAGATGCCGTCGTGCGTCACGGTCGCGACGTCGCCGGTGTGCAGCCAGCCGTCGGTGTCGAGCATCTCGGCCGTGGCATCCGGCCTGTTGAGGTAGCCGGCCATGACCTGGGGGCCGCGGATGAGCAGCTCACCCGGAGCGCTGACGCCCTCGGTCGGCGCATCGACGTCGCTGCCGTCCTCCGCGACGAGCCGCGCCTCGGTGCCGGCGAGCAGCAGGCCGACCGAGGAGCGGTCGATGTCCGGGCGGTCGTAGGGGATCGCATGGGTGACCGGGCTCGTCTCCGTCATGCCGTACCCCTGGCACACCGTGCATCCGAGGCGGGTCGCCACCGCTGATGCCAGCGTCCCGTCGAGCGGAGCGGCCCCTGAGAAGATGACCTTGATCGCCGAGGTGTCGTACTGGTCGACGAGCGGATGCTTCGCGAGCGCGACGGCGATGGGCGGTGCGATGAAGACCCAGCTGGTGCGGTGCTCCTGGACGACGCGGAGGAAGTCCGTGAGATCGAACCTGGGCATGGTGACGAGAGCCGCACGCTGGCGCAGCGCGAAGTTCAGCAGCACTGTCATGCCGTAGATGTGGAAGAACGGCAGGACGGCGAGCACGCGGTCGTCGTCGCCGAGCGAGATCGTGGAGCGGCACTGGCTGACGTTGGCTATCAGGTTGCGGTGCGTGAGCATGACGCCCTTGGGCCTGCCGGTCGTGCCCGAGGAATAGGGGAGCACGGCGAGATGCGTCGCCGGGTCGAAGCTCACCTCGGGGGCGGTACGGCCCTCGCCGAGCAGGGCGGGCAGCGACGGATGCCCGTCTGCGCCGTCGAGGACGATCACGTGGTCGTCGTCGAGTCCGACGGCCGCGGCCGCCGCCTTCGCCCCGGCGAGCAGCGGTGAGACGGTGATGAGCCACGTCGCCTCGGCATCCGTCAGCTGATTCGCGATCTCCTCGGGCGTGTAGAGGGAGTTGATCGTGGTCGCCGTCGCCCCCGCGCGAAGGATGCCGTGGAAGACCGTCGCGAACGCGGGGATGTTGGGGCACAGCACGCCCACCTTCGTCCCGACGCCCACTCCGCGTGCAGCGAGTGCGCCGGCGAACAGGTCGATCTGTGCGATCAGCTGGCGATAGGTCGTCGTCGCACCGCTGACGCCGTCGACGATCGCAATCGCGTCGAGGCGGTCCTCCTCGACGTCGCCGAACAGGAAGTCGTGGATCGAGACCTCAGGGATCTCGACATCGGGATAGGAACTGCGCACCATGAGATCTCCTTCGATCCGGGTCATCGACGACGTCGTCTGATGCGATCCAGTGTCGCACAGGAGGAGACCCGGTCCCAGGGGCTTTCGCAGCCGATGAGCACGCAGGCAGCGGTCATGACGGTCCGGTGGCCCGATACCGCGTGCCGGGCCGACCCTTCGTCGAGTAGTCGAGGGTGCGGATCGCGCGCCCTGTGCTCGCGAGGTGTTCGAGGTAGCGCCTGGCGCTGACACGCGAGATGGTCAGATCGTCGCCGATCTCGGTGGCGGAGGCATCGGGGCGAGCTGCGAGGGCCGATGAGATCCGATCGAGGGTCTCGGGGCTCAGCCCCTTGGGGAGCCCGAATCGCTGACGGAAGGCGATGATCGCGTCTGCTGCCTCGACTCGCTGCACCACGTCGTGCAGCTCGGTGTGATCGCGCAGCAGCAGAGTGGCCTCGACATCGGCGCCGTCGACGCGGCTTCCGGTGCTGCGAGCCACCAGGACGTGCGATCCGACGATCACAGGTCGCCCCTCGTTCTCGCCGATCCTGAGCACGTCGAGCAGCTCGTCGTCGAGGACGTCGGCCACGGCGGCGTCATCGAGCTCGCTCGAGTCCTTCTCGAGCAGGCGTGCGGCGGCGTCGTTCGCGAGGGTGATCCGACCGGCGCCGTTGACCGTGATGACGCCCTCGCTGAGCCGATGCAGGGTCGTCTCCTGGTTCTTCACCAGGGCGGCGATCTGATGGGGCTCCAGCCGATAGATGCGTCGTCTGATCACCGAGGTGACCCACGCCGAGCCGAAGACGCCGAGCACGGCGGCCGCGAGCATCGCCGAGATCAGCCAGGTGAGATTGGCGGTGAACTCCTCGTTGAGCTCCGACTCGAGGATGCCGACGGATGCCGTGCCGATGACCACGCCGCCGTCCTCGCGGATCGGCACCTTGACGCGCCAGGACGTGCCCAGCGTGCCGGTCTGGGTGCCCACGTAGATCTCACCGGCGAGCGGCACGGACGGATCCGTCGACACCCTCTCTCCGATGCGGTCGGGATTCGGATGGGAGTAGCGGATGCCGTCGGCATTCGCGACCACCACGTACGCGAGATCCGAGGCCTCGCGGATCACTTCGGCGATCGGCTGGATCGCTGCGGCGGGTTCGAGGTCGTCGAAGGCCTCGAGCACGGGAGGAAGCGCCGCGATCGACTGGGCGACGGCCTGCATCCGATCCTTGTAGGCCTCCCGGAGCGCCTGCTCCTGCAGGGCACCGGCGACGATCCCGGTCGCGAGGGTCACCAAGAACACGATCAGCGCCTGCAGAGCCAGGAGCTGCACCCGGAGCGTCATCCTTGAGGCCACTCGACCATTGTCCTCGCTGCGCGCGTGCGCCGCGACGCGGGGCGACGGGCGATCGCGACCAATACTTTCGGAACGCGACCAATGGTTTCCGAAGCTTGAGCGGCGGCATCCGTCCTCCCAGGGTGGACGAACAGCAACACGAACGCTCAAGGAGGAGCGCACATGAAGAAGTCACGTATCGGCACGGCGGTGGCAGTGGCAGCGGCAACCGCACTCGCACTGACCTCGTGCTCGGGCAGCACCGAACCCGCTGGCGACGACGCTGCGGATGAGGCCGTCACGATCAGCGACGTGAACATCGTCGTCCCCGCAGATCCGGGTGGGGGATGGGACCAGACCGGACGCGCGCTCTCGCAGCTCCTCACGGAGGAGAAGATCGTGGGCTCCGCGCCGGTCACCAACGTCGGCGGCGCCGGCGGCACCGTCGGGC
The DNA here is from genome assembly GCF_979258485.1 of Microbacterium sp. AC035. Taxonomy (NCBI): domain Bacteria; kingdom Bacillati; phylum Actinomycetota; class Actinomycetes; order Micrococcales; family Microbacteriaceae; genus Microbacterium; species Microbacterium sp. AC035. The sequence goes on along the minus strand of NZ_OZ409858.1, from coordinate 1,819,816 downwards.
TCGCCCAGCTTGCGAACGAGCAGAACCCGGCCACCCTGATGGTGATGGGCCTCGTGATGGTCGGCGCGGTCGAGACCAACGCCTCGGCCGTCCGCATCGAGGACACGACCGCCATCGCCCGACTGACAGACGAACCGCTGGTCGTGGTCGTCCCGGCGGACTCGGAGTACGACACGCTCGAGGATCTCGTGGAGGACGTCGTCGACAAGGGGCAGGAGGTGACCATCACCGGCGGCTCCGCCGGCGGCGCGGACCACATCCTGGCCGGGCTCATGCTCGAGGAGGCCGGGCTCGACGGCGCCGAGATCGCCGAGAAGCTCAACTACACCCCGAACTCGGGTGGCGGTGAGGCGACCTCTCTGATCCTGGGCGGCAAGGTGGACGCCGGCATCTCGGGCGTCGGCGAGTTCTTGCAGCACATCGACGCGGGCACGATGAAGGCTCTCGCGGTGTCATCGGATGAATCGGTCGAGCAGCTCCCCGAGGTCCCCACGATCACGGATTCCGGTTATGACGTCGTCCTGACGAACTGGCGCGGGGTGATCGCACCCGGAGAGATCGACGATGCGAACCGCGAGGAGCTGACGCGGATCGTCACGGAGCTGCACGATTCGGAGGCCTGGACGGCCGAGCTCGAGACGCGAGGGTGGGCTGATGCGTTCCTCACGGGCGAGGAGTTCGACGAGTTCCTCGACGAGAACATCGAAGAGGTCACCGCGACCCTGCAGAACATCGGTCTGGTCGGCTGACATGATCACCGGGTCCTCCGGGCCCGACGGTGTGCGGATCGGCGAACGCCGATCCGCACGCATCGTCGGCCCCGTGCCAGTGGGTGAACTCGTCTTCGCCCTGCTGATGGTCGCGCTGGGCGTCTTCGCCCTGATCGGCGTCTTCTCCATCCATGTTCCGGTCGGCGCGCAGGTCGGTCCGACCGTGTTCCCGATCTTCGTCGCGATTCTGCTCCTGGGATCCGCGGTAGCCGTGCTCATCGGCATCCTGCGCGGGCAGAGGGGAGTCCCTGAAGACGGGGAGGACGTCGATCAGTCGCTCCCCACCGACTGGGTCACTCTCGTGAAGATCGCCGCATTCCTCGTGGCGCACCTCTTCCTGATCGCACCTCTCGGCTGGGCACCGGCCGCAGCGATCCTGTTCGGCGGTGTCGCCTGGTCGCTCGGCGCGAAGCGCTGGTGGGTGGCTCTCAGCGTCGGGATCGCCCTCGCTCTCGTGGTTCAGGTCGTGTTCGGCGGTCTGCTCGGACTGTCTCTGCCCTGGGGGCCTGCTCTGGCCTGGCTCGGGAGGATGTTCTGATGGACAGCTGGTCTCTGCTCCTCGAGGGGTTCGCGACTGCGCTGCAGCCGCAGTACCTCGTCTTCGCGTTCATCGGCGTGCTCATCGGCACTGCGGTGGGCGTGCTCCCGGGAATCGGCCCCGCCATGACGGTGGCGCTGCTGCTGCCGCTCACCTACACGCTCGAGCCGGCTGCCGCTCTGATCACCTTCGCGGGGATCTACTACGGCGGGATGTACGGCGGCTCGACCACGAGCATCCTGTTGAACACCCCGGGGGAGTCGGCTTCGATCGTCACCGCGATCGAAGGCAACAAGATGGCCAAGATGGGCCGTGGCGCGGCAGCGCTCGCGACCGCCGCCCTCGGGTCGTTCGTCGCCGGCACTCTCGCGACCATCGGCCTCACCCTCCTGGCTCCCGTGCTCGCGCAGTTCGCCGTCAACCTCGGTCCGGCCGACTACGTCGCACTCATCGTCGTCGCCTTCATCACCGTCGGAGCGCTCATGGGCTCGTCGGTTCCTCGCGGCCTCCTCTCGCTCGGGGTGGGGCTGTTCCTGGGTCTCGTCGGAACCGACCGGCTCTCCGGGCAGCAGCGGTACACGCTCGGGCTGCTGCCACTCGCCGACGGCATCGACATCGTGCTGGTGGCGGTCGGACTGTTCGCCGTCGGAGAGACGCTGTACATCGCCGCGCGGCTGCGGCACGGGGCGATCGACGTGATCCCGGTGACGCGCGGATGGCGCAACTGGATGAAGAAGGACGACTGGCGTCGTTCGTGGAAGCCCTGGCTGCGCGGCACTGCGATCGGCTTCCCCATCGGAACGATCCCCGCGGGCGGCGCCGACGTGGCGACCTTCCTCTCGTATGCGACCGAGCGCAAGCTCTCGAAGCACAAGTCCGAGTTCGGACGCGGGGCGATCGAGGGCGTCGCCGGACCGGAGTCCGCGAACAACGCGGCCGCCGCCGGAGTGCTCGTTCCGCTGCTGACGCTCGGACTGCCGACCACAGCGACCGCCGCGATCATCCTCACGGCCTTCCAGTCGTACGGGCTGCAGCCGGGACCGATGCTGTTCACGAGCCAGTCGAACCTGGTGTGGGCGCTGGTGGCGAGCCTCTACATCGGCAACGTCATCCTGCTCGTGCTGAATCTTCCGCTCGTGGGCATGTGGGTGAAGCTCCTGCAGATCCCGCGGCCGTACCTCTACGCGGGGATCCTCGTGTTCGCGGCGTTCGGCGCCTATGCGCTGAACTACTCGGTGGTCGACATCCTCATCCTGACGATCATCGGGGTGCTCGGGTTCTTCATGAGACGGTACGGGTTCCCGGTCGCTCCGCTCGTGGTCGGCATGATCCTCGGACCGATGGGTGAGGCGCAGCTGAGGCGCGCCCTCCAGCTCAGCCAGGGAGACCTGACGACGCTCGTCGCGCAGCCGTTCGCGGCGACCGCCTACGCGCTGCTGGCACTCCTGATCGTCGGCGGCCTGTGGCTGCGTCGTCGTCAGCGCCGCTACGAGCAGGCGCTGACCGAATCGATCTCGGTGCCGATCAAGGCCGACTCCGAGGTCTGAGGGAAGAACGGAGGGGGAGCCTGAGAGTAGGCTGATCCGGTGAGTGATGCAGAGACCCTGAGCAGAGGGCCTCGCGCCTACACGGCATTCGTCGGCATCGGCCTGATCGCAGGACTCCTCTCCGGCCTCTTCGGCGTCGGCGGCGGCACGGTGATCGTTCCGCTGCTCGTGCTCTTCCTGCACTTCAACCAGCGGCTCGGCGCCGGCACATCGCTCGCGGCGATCGTGCCGACCGCGACGGTCGGCGTCGTCTCCTACGCGATCAACGGGTCGGTCGCCTGGATCCCCGCGCTGATCCTCGCAGCGGGCTCCGTGGTCGGCGCGCAGATCGGCACTCGGATGCTGCCGAAGATCTCGCAGACGGTGCTGCGCTGGTTCTTCGTCGGCTTCCTCGTGGTCGTCATCGTGAGCCTGTTCCTGGTCGTCCCCTCGCGCGACGCGGAGTTCGAGCTGCAGCTGCTCAACGGACTCGCTCTCCTGGTCGTGGGCGTCGCCACGGGCATCCTCGCAGGGCTCATCGGGGTGGGCGGCGGAGTGATCGTCGTGCCGATCCTGATGCTCGCATTCGGCACGAGCGACCTCGTGGCCAAGGGCACATCGCTGCTCATGATGATCCCGACCGCGATCTCAGGCACGATCGGCAACCTGCGCAACCACAACGTCGATCTCCTCGCAGCGGCGATCGTCGGAGTGTCCGCCTGCACGACCACCGCGCTCGGCGCATGGCTGGCCACGCTGATCGACCCGCAGGTGGGGAACATGCTGTTCGCGGCATACCTCGTGGTCATCGCGGTGCAGATGGCGATGAAGGCGATCAAGGGGCGCAAGAAGAAGGACTGACGGTTGCCGTGCGCCCGCAGATGAAGCGATCTTCATCTGCGGCTCATCGTGGCATCATCATCGACCGGCATCATGGTGGCATGACCGACCTACGACGCCTCCTGATACCGGGTGCCTTGATCGCCGTGCCGGTGATCTTCGCGGCAGGCAGCATCGCCCTCGCGCAGATGCCCCCGGCGCCGCAGATCCCCACGAAGCCCGTCGTGGTGCAGCTGGCGCCCACTGCCGAGCCGAGCGTCCCTGCCGCACCGCAGCCGACGACACCCGTCGTCCCTGACCCGGCACCCGCCCCTGCCCCCGTGCCGGAGCCCGCTCCGGCACCCGCTCCGCAGGTCGGCGATGACGATGACGATGACGGCGGCGACGATGATGACTGACGCGCCCACCCTGCCGATCGACATCGTCGCCCAGCCGGAGCCGCAGCCGGCCCGACCGGACGAGACCTCCTCCCACGTGTCTCGCGGCGGTGCGCCTCTGCGCACGCTGCGTCCGCGCACGCTGCCGGCACGGTGGCGGATCACGCTGTGGATCGTCCTCAGCACCCTGATCACGCTCATCGCAGTAGGGGTCATGGGGCGGAGCATCTTCCTCGCGAGCGTCGAGCAGGCAGCCAACTCCGAGATCGAGCAGGAGGCCGCCGAATTCTCGCGTTTCGCCGAGGACACGGCGGCCGGGGCCCATTCCTCTGCCGAGGCGATGCTCACGGAGTACCTGGCCCGCCAGTCGGCGCACGAGGACGAGGTGGTGATCGCGGCCGTCGACGGACAGGTGATCGCGATCGCGAACGGCCGTGCGGATGCCGCGGATGCCGCGGACGCCACCGACGCCCCGGAGGCCATCGACCTGTCAACGGTCGCAGGTGGCGAGATGCTCGTGAGTCGTCTGCTCAACACGGAGGCATCCTCGGGCGCGCTGGAGTCGTCCGACACGGGACCCCTTCGGTGGGGGCGGCTGGACTTCACGGCCGGCGAGCAGCAGGGAGCAGTCCTGATCCTTCAGTACACGCAGGATTCTCGCGCGCAGGTCGATGACGCCTTCGTGACGATCGCCTGGGTGGCGTTGATCGGTGTGCTGCTCAGCTCCGGCGTCGCATGGCTCGTGGCCGGTCAGATCCTGGCTCCGGTCCGTGAGGTGTATCGGGTGGCGCGAGACATCGGAGAGCACGATCTCACTGCCCGCGTGCCGGTGGACGGCACCGACGACATCGCTGCGGTGGCGACGACCTTCAACCAGATGCTCGACCGGCTCGAGTCGGTGCACGCCACGCAGCAGCGCTTCGTCGATGACGCGGGGCACGAGCTGCGCACACCGATCACGATCGTCCGCGGCCAGCTCGAGCTGCTCAGCGAGGACCCCGAGGAGCGTGCGGAGACGCTGCGGCTGGTGAGCGGAGAGCTCGATCGGATGAGCCGGATCGTCACCGACCTTCTCGTGCTGGCTCGGGCCGAGCAGCACGACTTCGTGCGGGTGGCGCAGTGCGAGGTCTCGATGCTGACTCTCGACATCGAGGCGAAGGCCCAGGCTCTGGGCGATCGTCGCTGGCAGCTCATGGAGATCGCGGAAGGCTCTGCGGAGCTCGATCCGCAGCGGATCACGCAGGCGGTGCTGCAGTTGACCGCGAACGCGGTGCAGGTGACCTCCGACGGGGACCGGATCGAGCTCGGCTCCCGGTTCGACGGCGAGGGTGCGGAGCGGCGCCTGCGCCTGTGGGTGCGCGACAGCGGTCCCGGTGTCGCGGCAGTCGACGCGGAGCGCATCTTCGAGCGATTCGCCAGAGGAGACACCACCGGTGTTCGCCGCGGCTCGGGTCTCGGACTCGCGATCGTGCGGGCGATCGCCGACGGCCACGGCGGCTCAGCCTGGGTCGACAGCGTGCTGGGAGAAGGGGCGATGTTCGGCATCGACGTACCCGCGCCCGTGACGGCCGGCGTTGCGGACCCGTCGGATGAGAGGAAGCACTGACATGCGGAACATCCTGATCGCCGAGGACGACCCTCACATCACCTCGTTCGTACGCCGAGGACTCCGTGCCGCGGGATACGACACCGCGGAAGCCGCGGACGGCCACACCGCGCTTCTGATGGCGCGCAGCGGCACGTTCGACCTCGTGCTGCTCGACATCGGCCTCGGCGGCATGGACGGGTTCGACGTGCTCGCCAATCTTCGGGGTGAAGGGGTCACGACGCCGGTGATCATTCTCACGGCACGGGATTCCGTCATCGACACCGTGCGCGGACTCGAGAGCGGCGCGAACGACTACGTGACGAAGCCGTTCCAGTTCGCCGAGCTCGCCGCCCGGGTGCGGTTGCGCATCGGCGATGGCGAGGGGCGTGCGACGGGCCCTGTGCTCGCGCACGGCGACGTCCGCGTCGACGTGCGAGCGCGCAGCGTCACGGTCGCCGGGGCGATGCGCGAGCTCACCTCCCGCGAGTTCTCGCTGCTCGAGGTATTCCTGCAGAACGCGGGGCAGGTGCTGTCGCGCGACCAGCTGATCGGGCACGTATGGGGCATGGACTTCGACCCCGCCTCGAACGTGGTCGACGTCTACGTCCGCGCCCTGCGCAGCAAGATCGGCTCGGAGCGCATCGAGACGGTTCGCGGGGCGGGGTACCGATTCCGATGAGCACTCCCGCCGACGGCATCCCCCCGATCGCCGAGCACGCACGCTTCGCCACCGTGCCCCCGCACCGCACAGGCGTGCTTCCGCCCGCGCACCGGAGCGCGTCCCCCTTCTCCGCCGGACGTGCGACCCGCCCACGGGCGGCAACGGTCGGACGCCGGCTCGTGCTGCGTCTCGTGGTCGCGGCCGCGATCGTCGTGGCAGGCATCGTGATGGCACTCGCTTCGGCTGCCCCCGCATCTTCAGGCGGCCCGACCCTGCCGATCGCGGTGACCATCACGGTCTTCCTGCTCGCCGTGTGGGCCTGGGCGGCCACCCCTCTCGACGACACGCTCGTCGCGTTCCTCGCCGCGGTCGCGCTCATCGTCACCGGCATCCTCCCGGCGAGCACGTTCTTCGCGTCACTCGGAGACGAGACGATCTGGCTGCTGATCGGGGCGTTCGTGATCGCCGCAGGAGTATCGTCTTCGGGGCTCGCCCTGCGCGGTGCCGCGCACCTGCTCCGCTTCGCCCGCGGGCCCCGCAGCCTCTTCCACCTGACGACCGTGGCGCTCACGCTCACCGCATTCGCCGTGCCCGCGACCTCGGGGCGCGCCGCGCTCGCCGTTCCGGTGTTCACCGCGGTATCCGATGTCCTGCCCGGCCGTGAACGCGTCGTCAGGGCGCTTGCGCTGCTGATGCCGACGGTGGTGCTGCTGTCCGCCGTCGGCTCCCTGCTCGGTGCCGGAGCGCACATCATCACCGACCAGCTGCTTCGCGCCGCGGGCGAGCCGGGGTTCACCTTTCTCGGGTGGCTGTGGCTCGGCCTCCCGCTCGCCATCGTGTCGTCGCACCTCGCGTGCGAGATCATCCTGTGGCGCTTCACCCGCCGCACCGACCGAGCCGGCACGCCGTTGCGTCTGAGCCCCGCCGACCTGGCCCGTTCCGCCTCGACCGCTGTGACCGGTCCCCTCAGCGCGGTCGAGCGCAGGGCGGCGATCCTGCTCGGAGCGGTCGTAACCCTCTGGGCGACCGAGCCGTTGCACCAGCTCTCCCCGGCCCTCGTCGCGCTGCTCGGTGCGGTCGCGGCCGTCTCCCCGGGGATCGGCTGCACGACCTTCCCGGCCGCCGTCAAGCGCGTGCCCTGGTCGCTGCTCCTCTTCCTCGCGGCGACCCTCGCGCTGGCGTCCGCGCTCACCGGCACCGGCGCCGCGACCTGGCTGAGCACCACCGCACTCGCCCCGATGAGCGGCCTCGGCTCCGCGAGCGCGGTGGTGTTCGTGCTCGTCGTGATCGCTGTGTCGACCGCCGCGCACCTGCTGATCCCGTCACGGTCGGCGAGGTCGGCCGCGATCATCCCGGTCGTGATCTCCGTGGCCCCCGCGCTGGGCGTCGATCCGATGGCGGCGGCGTTCGCGTCGACTGCCGCAGCGGGCTTCTGCCACACTCTCCCCAGCTCGGCCAAACCGGTCGCGATGTTCGCCGATCCCGAGGTCGTGCCGCACAGCTTCACCCCGCGCGACCTGCGACGTCTCTCGGTGATCCTCGCACCGGCGATGTTCGTGCTCGTCGCCGTCTTCGCACTGTGGATCTGGCCGTCGATGGGTCTGCCGCTGCTGCGCTGACCCTCGCCGCACTCCCCAGCCATCCCCCCTTCCGCGTGCACCGCCGGTGCACCGGTGATCGTCGTGCCCACACGGGCAGAACTCGCCCCGAGGGGCGCAGAAGGAGAAGACATGTCCATTCACATTCCGCAGCGCATCCTGATCGCACCGAGCGGCTTCAAGGAGAGTCTGAGCGCCGAGGCGGTCGCACAGGCGATCGCATCCGGTGTGCGCCGGGTCATACCCGGTGTGCAGGTCGACGAGTTCCCGGTGCCCGACGGCGGAGAGGGAACGGCCGCGGCGCTCGCCGCGGCCACCGGCGGCGACCTCGTGCCGCGCGTCGTGACGGGGCCGGTCGGCTCACCGGTGCACGCGCACTGGGCCCGGCTCGGCGGCCACGCGGCGGGAACCGCCGTCGTCGAGATGGCTTCCGCGGCGGGGCTGCGGCTGGTGCCGCGCGACCGTCGAGACCCTGGCGAGACCACGACCCGCGGGGTCGGCGAGCTGATCGCCGCCGCCCTCGACGACGGTGCCGAGCGGATCATCGTCGGCTGTGGCGACTCCGGAACGAGCGACGGAGGCGCGGGGGCGCTCGAGGCCCTGGGTGCGCGGATCCTCCGTTCCGACGGCGCAACGATCCTGGCCGGAGGGCGGCACCTCGGTGAGGCGGTCGAGCTGGATCTCTCCGGGCTGCACCCGCGCATCGGCGAGGTCGAGATCGTCCTCGCCTGCAACATCCACAACGTGCTGTGCGGGCCGCGCGGCGTTGCGCGAGTCTTCGGGCCGCAGAAGGGCGCGACCCCCGCACAGGTCGAGCACCTCGCGGCGGCGCTCGACACCTGGGCGGGACTGCTCGAGGAGCAGAGCCCGTTCGGTGCCGGGATGGACGTCCGCACGGGCGGTGGCACCGGCGCGTCCGGCGGTCTGGGCGCAGGGCTCGCGGCCGTGCTCGGAGCTCGTCTCGCACCGCGCTTCGAGGTGCTGCTCGACAGCGGCCTGCTGCCGAACGCGGTCGACGAGCTGATGGCGGTCGCCGATCTCGTCATCACCGCAGAAGGTGCCATCGACTTCCAGACGCCGCGAGGAAAGGTGCCGGCGGAGATCGCGATGCGTGCCCGTGTCGCCGGAGTGCCGGTCCTCGGAATCGCCGGCTCTCTGGGGGAGGGGGCGCCCTCCGTGCACGACATCGGCATCGATGCGATCGCGTCGATCATCACCGTGCCCATGCCGCTGGCGCAGGCAGTGGAGCAGGGCGAGGCGCTGCTGCGCGATGCAGCCGAGCGGAGCATGCGGATGGTGCTTCTCGGGTCGGCCATGTCGGCGAGAGGCGCCTGAACGCCGACCGCAGTGCCACCCCTCGGTAGGATCGAGGGGTGGCAGTGAACCAAGATCTGGTCGGCCGGGAGTTCCCGCCGACGTCCCCCTACCTCGTCGGCCGCGAGAAGGTGCGCGAGTTCGCGCGCGCGGTCTTCGCCGACGCCCCGCAGCACACCGATGTCGAGGCTGCGCGTGCGGCCGGTTTCGCCGATGTCGTGGCGCCGCCGACCTTCGCGATGGTCATCCAAGACCTCACGCTGCAGCAGCTGCTGGCCGAACCCGACTCGGGCATCGTGCTGGCGCGCACGATCCACGCCGAGCAGAAGTTCGCCTACTCCCGCCCGATCGTGGCGGGGGACGAGCTCACCGGCCGGTTGCGCGTGACCGCGATCCGCATGATGGGCGGCAACGCCATGATCACCAGCGCGGCCGAGATCACGGATGCCGCCGGCGAGCACGTCGTCACCGCCACCAGCGTGCTGCTGGTCGGCGCCGAAGAAGGAGCAGAGTGATGCCGTTCGCTGTCGGAGACGTCGTCGCAGAGCGCACGGTGCACATCACCCGCGAGTCGCTGGTGCGATACGCCGGAGCGTCCGGTGACTTCAACCCGATCCACTACCGTGACGACGTCGCCGCCGAGGTGGGCCTGCCGGGCGTCCTCGCACACGGAATGCTCACGATGGGCATCGCATCGTCGGTGGTGGTCGCAGCTCTCGAACCGGGCACGCGCATCCTCGACTACGGCGTGCGGTTCACCAAGCCCGTCGTGGTCGACCCCGCTGACGGAGCCGACCTGCACGTCGTCGCCACCGTCGGCGCCGCCGACGAGGAATCGACTCGCATCGATCTCAAGGTCACCTTCGGCGAGACGACTGTCCTCGTCAAGGCGCAGCTGCGCGTCGCCGCCTGATGGGCGACGACGTGGTGCACGAGGTCGAGCCGCTCAGGCTCGCGAATCTCACGACCCTCCGAACGGGTGGTGCGCCCGAGCGGATGCTCGAGGCGTCGACGACCGACGAATTGATCGGTGCGCTCACCGACGTGTGGTCACGCGGTGACGAGTGGTTCGTCCTCGGTGGCGGCTCCAACCTGTTCATCGGGGACGACTCGTTCGAGGGAACCGTCATCCGCATCCTCACCCGCGGAATCGAAGAGCTTCCGTCGCCGCATGCCGGACGCATCCGGCTTCGCGCGCAGGCCGGGCACGGCTGGGACGATCTCGTCGCCTACGCCGTCGAGCGCGGGTATGCCGGACTCGAGGCGATGAGCGGCATCCCGGGCACCGTCGGCGCCTCGCCGGTGCAGAACATCGGCGCATACGGTCAGGAGATCCAGGAGACCCTGGTCGAGGTCGAGCTGATCGACGAGGCGACGGGCGAGGTGTCGGTCGTCCCGGCATCAGAGCTCGGTCTCGGGTTCCGCACCTCGGTGCTCAAGCATCACTACGGCAGCGTGCCGCAGCGCCGCGCCGTCATCCTGTCGGTCACCGTCGATCTTCTCGTCGCCGAAGAGCGCGTCGTGCGCGGTGAGCAGCTGCGCAGGGCGCTGGGCCTCGATTCGGACGCCCCTGTGCCGCTCAGCTGGGTGCGCGAGAGGATCCTCGCGACGCGTGCCTCGAAGGGGATGCTGCTCGACGAGAACGACCCTGACACGCACGGCGTCGGCTCGTTCTTCCAGAATGCGATCGTGCCCGAGGTCGTCGCCCGTGCCCTGCCGCCCGAGTGCCCGCGGTGGCCCGTGACCCCCGACCTCGATACCGTCACCGTGATTCCGCTCGCCTCCTACGACGGGTATGTGCCTGCCGCGAAGCCGGAGGCGCCCGATGTGAAGGTGAGCGCCGCCTGGCTGATCGAGCAGGCCGGAATCCGCAAGGGGTTCAAGCTGCCGAGGTCGCGTGCATCGGTCTCGACCAAGCACGCCCTCGCCCTCACCAACCGTGGCGGCGCGACGGCAGCCGAGGTGTCGGAGCTCGCCCGCTTCATCCAGAGCCGTGTGCACGCCGAGTTCGGTCTCGTGCTGCAGCCGGAGCCCGTGCTGCTCGGCGTCGAACTCTGACATCGCCGGGCTCCGCCGAGCATCACGCCCGACTGACAACGTGGCCCGTTCGCCGTACACTCGCGGCATGAGCGGACTGATCCCCTACCTGCTGTTCCCGGGCAACGCGGCCGAGGCATTGGAGCACTACCGTTCCGTCTTCGGGGGGACGCTCGAGCTCCTCGACTACGCCGGAGCAGGACGCCATGACGGGCCGGCGGATGCGATCGCGCACGGACAGCTCAGTGGGCCGGTCGAGCTGGCGGGAGCAGACGCCGGCGCCGATGACGATGCGGTGCAGATGAGTGGGATGTTCCTCTCCCTGCTCGGCACCGCGGATGCGACGACGCTGACGAGCTGGTTCGATCAGCTGGTCGCGGACGGACGTGTGATCGATGCCCTGCAGAAGCGCCCGTGGGGGGACTATGACGGAACGGTCATCGATCGCTACGGCATCCGCTGGCTGATCGGATTCCACGACGAGGCGTGACGCCGGCCGGGCATGCTCACGCCCCCCTGCGCGACGACGCCCCACCCCGTTGCCGTCTGACCGATCGGGTGGACGGCGGGGTGAGGCGTCGGCGATGAAGGTCAGGCGAACAGGCGCTGCAGCCGCTGGACGCCCTCGAGGAGCTGGTCGTCGCCGAGCGCGTACGACATGCGGATGTAGCCCGAAGGGCCGAAGGCCTCGCCGGGAACCACTGCGACCTCCGCCTTCTCGAGGATGAAGTCCGCGAGTTCGAGCGAGGTGGTCGGTGTGACTCCGCCCCAGGTGCGACCGAGCAGGCCTTGCACGTCGGGGTAGACGTAGAAGGCGCCGAGCGGGTTGGGCACGACGAGCCCGTCGATCTTCGACAGCTCCGACACGATCAGTCGGCGACGACGGTCGAACGCCTCGCGGAACTGCTCGGCCTCGGTCTGCGGGCCGTTGAGGGCGGCGATGGCGGCCCGCTGCGCGATGTTGTTCACGTTGCTCGACAGGTGCGACTGGAGGTTGGCGGCGACCTTGATGGCATCCACCGGTCCGACCATCCAGCCCACACGCCAGCCGGTCATCGCATAGGTCTTCGCGACGCCGTTGACCAGGATGGTCTGGCCGGCCACCTCGGGGACGGCCTCGACGATCGAGGTCGCCTTGATGCCCTCGTAGGTGAGGTTCTGATAGATCTCGTCGGAGATCACCCAGATGCCGTGCTCGAGCGCCCATTCGCCGATGGCCTCGGTCTCCTCGGCCGTGTACACGGAGCCTGTGGGGTTCGAGGGCGAGACGAACACGAGCGCGGTCGTGCGCTCGGTGCGGGCGGCCTCGAGCTGTTCGACCGTGACCTTGTAATCCTGGTCGGCGCCGGCGAACACCTCGACCGGGGTGCCGTCGGCGAGGCGGATCGCCTCGGGGTACGTGGTCCAGTACGGGGCGGGGAGCAGCACCTCGTCGCCCGGGTTGACCACGGCCTGGAACGCCTGGTACACCGACTGCTTGCCGCCGTTGGTGACGATCACCTGGCTCGGCGAGACCTCGAGTCCCGAGTCCCGCAGCGTCTTCGCCGCGATCGCCTCACGCAGCGCCGGGAGTCCGGGAGCCGGGGTGTATCGGTAGCTCGCCGGGTCGGCGAGCGCCTCGGCCGCTGCGTCCACGATGAACTGCGGAGTCGCGAAGTCGGGCTCGCCCGCGGCATACGAGATGACGGGCTTGCCTTCGGCCTTGAGGGCCTTCGCCTTCGCGTCGACCTTGAGGGTCGCGGATTCGGCGATGGCTGAGAGCTTGCGAGAGAGAGGAGCGCGTTCGGTCACGACTACGAGCGTACCCGGGTGGGGCGCGTCGATGACGGGTCGGATGCCATCAAGATTCACGGTTCTTTCGGGCTGGTCGCAGGTTCTGCAGACGCCCCGGTTGCCGCGGTGGTGCGCCGCCGTCGCTGCACGAGGAAGAACGCGACGATCGCGACAGCGAGACACGGGACGCCGAACGGCAGGGTGGCGCGGAACTCCTCGGTCAGTGCGGTCGAGATCGCGATCGCGAGCATGAGGACGGCGCCGACGACCGCCCCGGGGCGGGCGCCCCAGACGGAGTACTTCGGCTTCTCGCCGCGAGCGGCGAGAGCACGGCGGAAGGCCACGTGCGTCACGAAGATCATGAACCAGGTGAAGAGGGCTCCGAACATCGAGATGGCGAACATCATCGTGAACGCGTCTGCCGGGTTGAGCACGTAGATCACGGTGGCGACGGCGATGCCGCCGGTCGAGAGGAGGAGCGCGTTCAACGGTGCCCCGTTCTTGGCGACCGTGCCGAACATCCGGGGGGCTTCGCCGGCGCGTGACAGCGAGAACATCATCCGGGTCGAGATGTACAGCTGGCTGTTCATGGCCGACAGTGCGGCGATGATCACCACGAAGTTCAGCACGGAGTCGGCGAAGGGTATGCCGATGACCTGCATGACCGTCACGAACGGGCTCGATCCGGAAAGGATCTCGGAGACCGGTGCGATGGAGACGATCAGGGAGAGCGTGAGGATGTAGAAGATCAGCAGGCGGAACGCCGTGACCTTGAAAGCCTTCTTGACCGCCTTCTCGGGTTCGGCGGCCTCGCCGGCCGCGACGGCGATCATCTCGATGCTGAGGTAGCTGAAGATCGAGACGATCACGGCGAACCACATGCCGCTCAGGCCGTTCGGCATGAAGCCGCCTTCGGCACCCCAGTTGTGCACGCCGCGCCGCTGGTCGCCCGAGAAGAAGACCAGCCAGCCCGCGACCAAGATGAATGCGAGGATCGCGAACACCTTGATCGCGGAGAACCAGTACTCGAGCGTGCCGAAGCTCTTGACGTTCATCGCATTCACGAGGATCAGCGCACCGCCGAACAGCACCACCCAGATCCACGGGGGGATGCCGGGGAACCAGAGCTGCATGTACTCGCCCACCGCCGTCACCTCGGTGCCGACCGCGAGCACGATGCACCCCCAGTACATGTATCTGACCAGAAACCCGGCCAGCGGTCCGATGTAGTGCTCGGCGTAGGCGCCGAAGGAGCCGGAGGTCGGGTGCTGCACTGTCATCTCGGCGAGGCCGCCCATGAGCAGCAGCGCGATCATGCCACCGATCAGGTAGCTCAGGATCACACTGGGCCCGGCGAAGCCGATCGCGAATCTGCTCCCCAGGAACAGGCCGGTGCCGATCGCCCCGCCGAGTGCGATCATTCCCAGCTGCCGTGCGGTGAGCGACTTCTGCAGACCGATCTCTCGGGTCTGGATGTCGGAGAATTCAGCCATGGTCGTCCTTCAGCGTCGTTGCATGCGGATCAGGATGCGCGGTGGAGGCGATGTTCGGCCAGAGCGCGTCGAGAGTATTGCAAGGATTCGATCTCGATGGCACAGTCGTGAAGATGATTCGAGATGAGTTGAGATTCTCGAACAGGATTCGACTACAGCGGCAAAGGCAGGAAACGATGACTCTCGCGCTCACTGACGCCGACCGGAGGATCCTTCGGGAGCTCGCGCAGGATGGACGACTGTCGAACAAGGAGCTCGCGGCCCGAGCCGGGATCGCTCCGTCGACCTGTCACGGGCGGGTGCGCATGCTGGAGGAGGCGGGAGTGATCCGCGGCTACCGCGCGGACGTCGATCCGCAGGCCGCGGGGGCAGCGATCAGCGCGCTGATCTCGGTGGCCGTGCTCAACCATGCGCGGAGCCAGGTCACCGAGATCGTACCCGTCATGCGGGCGATCCCCGGGGTGCAGCAGGTGTTCCTTCTCGGCGGCGAGCGCGACATCGTGATCCACGTGGCGATGGCCGACGTGCCGGCCCTGCGCGAGTTCATCAGGGTGCACATCGGCTCGCATCCCGATCTCGGCCAATCGCAGACGCAGCTCATCTTCGAGCATGCGATCGGCGCGGTGCCGGCGTGATCAGCCTCGGCTCGGAGGTGCCCGGTGCCCGGTACGCTGAGGTCACATGACGGCGGACGAGGATGCGGTGGACACAGACGACCTGATTCCCGAGGCCGTCGTCCGGCCGCAGCATCTCATCGTGACGGTGTTCGGGCGCTATGTCCGTGCTCACGGAGGCGAGATCCGCATCGCGGCGCTGATCGAGATGATGTCGGCGCTGGGCGTCGAGGCGGGTGTCGTGCGCTCATCCGTCTCGCGGTTGAAACAGCGCGGCATCCTCGTGAGCGAAGGCGGAGGCGCCTACCGACTTTCGTCATCGCTGGAGGATGTGTTCGCGGCCGGCGACCGTCGCATCTTCGAGTCGCGTCGCGCGGAGTCGGGTGATCGGTGGCTGCTCGCCTCGTTCAGCGTGCCCGAGAGCGAGCGT
Organism: Microbacterium sp. AC035; assembly: GCF_979258485.1. Taxonomy (NCBI): domain Bacteria; kingdom Bacillati; phylum Actinomycetota; class Actinomycetes; order Micrococcales; family Microbacteriaceae; genus Microbacterium; species Microbacterium sp. AC035. The sequence continues at coordinate 1,804,257 of NZ_OZ409858.1, read as the reverse complement.
CCGCTGCGGCATCAACTGCGCAAGCTCCTGCAGCGGCTGGGTTTCGGACAGGTGACCGGTGGTCTCTGGATCGCGCCTGGGCTGATCGCGGAGGAAGCCGAGACCGCGCTCGCCGGCTCGGGCCTGGACGGCTTCGTCGAACTGTTCCTCGGTTCACGTCTCTCGAGAGATCCGCTCGAGGGGGCAGTGCGCGAGTGGTGGGATCTCGAGGCGATGGAGCCGCTGTATCGCGGGTTCATCGAGACGTTCAGCGGCCTGAGCGGGGAGACCGACGAGCGACTCGCCTTCGCGGGGCACGTCCGGGCGATCACCCAGTGGCGACGCCTCGTGTACCTCGACCCCGGGTTGCCGCTGAGTCTCCTTCCGGAGGGGTGGGTGGGTGTCGAGGCGGCGAGTGTCTTCGACGAGCTGCATGCCGCCCTCGAGCCTGCCGCCGAGCGCTTCGTCAGCTCCGTGATGGACTGACGCTTCATATCGCTGTCGCACTTGCGTGACGGTCGTCACATATGTGACACTTCTTCGACACGGAGCGAAGGAGCTTGCATGACCGAGCAGGAACTGCACTGGGAGCGCATCCCTCAGGTGACCCGCAGCGGCGAAGAAGACACGCAGACGATGTCGTCGGGCGGCTGCATCCGGGTCTCCGGTGTCGGGCCCCAGCACACCGAGGCCACGAAGATCTGGTTCGGTCAGGTGTCGAACGACCCGGGGTACCGATCGCTGCCGCACCATCACGGCGAAGCCGAGACTGGCGGATACGTCCTGCGTGGTCGGGCGCGCATCTACTTCGGCGAGGGATACCGTGAGCACCTCGACATGGCGGCGGGCGACTGGGTCTTCGTGCCGCCGTTCATGCCGCACGTCGAAGCCAACATGTCGGTGACCGACGAGCTGGTGTGGCTCACGACGCGCACACCCGACAACATCGTCGTGAATCTCGACGACGTCGATGATTCGACGCTCGACGGCTTCCGTCGCTTATGAGCACGTCAGACGCCTTCCACCGGGCGATCGGCCTGATCGAGGTCGAGACCGCTCACGCCGAGCGGGCATTCGAGGCCCAGCCGCAGCCGGTGCCCTGGCCCAAGGCCTACGGCGGAGACATGGTTGCACAGAGCGTCGCGGCGGCTCTCCGCACGGTCGACGGGGACCGGTCTCTTCAGTCGGTGCACAGCACGTTCATCCGCGGTGTCGACGTCACGGAGCCGGTGCACTACGAAGTCGAGATCATCCGCGACGGCCGAGGGTTCTCGACGCGGCATGTGCGCGGGCACCAGCACGGCCGGCTCGCCTTCATGGGAACCATGTCGTTTCACGTCCCCGAGGCGTTTCCGGAGCACGGCCCTCTCATGCCGGATGCGCCGATGCCGGAGCTGCTGCGCTCTTCCGCCGAGGTGCTCTCCGGTCTTTCGGGCGGCGACGTCGAGTACTGGTCTCACGGACGCAGTTTCGATATGCGTCACGTTCCCGGTGCCGTGTATGTCGAGGTGGAGGGCGAGCGCACCGCACACCAGGCGGTCTGGGTGCGCGCGTTCGATCGGCTCGATGACGACCCGCGCACGCACCAGCTGGCGATCGCCTATGTCTGCGACTACACGATCCTCGAACCCGTGCTGCGCGTGCTCGGTCTGCCGTGGCGCGCTGAGGGACTGGTGACAGCGAGCCTCGATCACGCGATGTGGTTCCACGCTGCTGCTCGCGCCGACGAATGGCTGCTCTATGCGCAGGAGAGCGCAGCGATCTCCGACGGCCGCGGCCTCGGGCTCGGACGCTTCTTCACCCGCGATGGACGGCTCGTCGCCACCGTCGCGCAGGAGGGGATGATCCGCCCGGGTCGTCCGCTCTGACTCCTACACAACCTCGCCCCCGAAGGGACCAGCAATGACGCTTTCCCCCACTGCGCACGTCGACACGTTCACACGTGACGCGCTGCCGCCGACCGACCTGTGGCCGACCCTGGAGTTCACCATCCCGGACGTCCGGTACCCCGAACGGCTGAACGCCGCAGTCGAGCTCCTCGACCGCACGATCGACCGTTTCGGGCCCGATCGGGCGGCGATCCTGCTCGCAGACAGATCGTCGTGGAGCTATGGCGAACTCCGACGGCGGGCCGATCAGTTCGCTCAGGTCCTCGTCGAAGACCACGGCCTCGTGCCCGGCAACCGGGTGCTGCTGCGCATGCTCAACGGCCCGTGGACGGTCGCATGCTGGCTCGGGGCGCTCAAGGCAGGAATGGTCGTCGTCACGACCATGGTGGCGTGGCGTGCCCGAGAGCTGCGCCCGATTGCGGAGCGCGTACGACCGGGTGTCGCGGTGGTCGACCATCGCGGCCTGGGCGATGCCGAGACGGCGTTCGCAGGCCTGGGCGAGAGACCCGCCGTGATCGTGGCCGGCGGAGATCCGGACTCGTTGGTGATCGCATGCGATGCGAAGCCCGGGGGCTTCGTCGCCGTCGACACGGCGGCCGACGACGTCGCGCTCCTCGGCGCGACCAGCGGCACAACCGGTGTGCCGAAGATCACCATGCACTTCCACCGTGACATCCTCGCGAACGCCGACACGTTCGGCCGACATGTGCTGCACCTCGCATCCGACGATGTGAGCGCCAGCACGGCGCCGCTGGCGTTCACCTTCGGGCTCGGCGGGAACGTGGTGTTCCCCCTGCGGACCGGCGGTGCGATGGTGCTGGTCGAGCGGGCGACTCCTGTCGAGTTGGCGAAGCTCATCGAGCCGCTCGGCATCACCGTGCTCTACACCGCACCCACGGGTTACCGCAGCATCATCAAAGAAGGGCTGGCCGGCGAGCTGAAGCGGCTGCGCATCGGCATCGCCGCGGGAGAGCACCTCACGATCTCCACCTTCGACGCGGTCGAGGCCGCCAGCGGACTCCGACTGATCAATGGCATCGGAGCGACCGAGATGCTGCACGTGTTCATCTCGGCATCCGGAGACGACATCCGGCCAGGCGCGACGGGCCGGGTCGTTCCCGGCTACCGTGCGGCCATCCTCGACGAGGACGGCCGAGAGCTCGGAGCGGGCGAGCCGGGTCGACTCGGGGTGATCGGGCCCACCGGATGCCGCTACCTCGACGACGAGCGTCAGAGCGTCTATGTGCACGACGGGTGGAACATCACGGGCGACACGTTCGTGCGGGACGAAGACGGATACTTCACCTTCCAGGCACGAAACGACTCGATGATCGTGACCGCCGGGTACAACGTCGGGGCACCGGAGGTCGAGGAGGTCATCCTCGGCCACGAGGATGTGCTCGAATGCGCGGTCGTCGGCTGCGAGGATCCCGAACGGGGGATGATCGTCGCCGCGTTCGTCGTGCCCCGTGAGGGGGTCGCCGGGTCGGACGCGCTCACGGCGAGCATTCTCGATCACGTCAAGGCCCGTCTTGCGGTGTACAAGTGCCCCCGACGCGTCGACTACCTCACCGCGCTTCCCCGTAATCCCAGCGGCAAGGTGCAGCACTTCATCCTTCGCGAACGGGCGGCCGCTTCGGCCGACGTCGCCGTCACAGAAACCCGAGGAGCCTGACATGCGCGCAGCCGTCATCGGCGGAGGCCCCGCGGGGCTCTACTTCGCCGCTCTCATGAAGCAGCTCGATCCCACCCACGAGATCACGGTCTGGGAGCGCAACGCCCCAGACGACACGTTCGGATTCGGGGTGGTGTTCAGCGATGAGACCCTCGGTGGGATCGAGAACGCCGACCCGGTGATCGCACAGCGGATGAGCGAGCAGTTCGCGCGCTGGACCGACATCGACGTCGTATTCGGAGGCGAGACCCACACCATCGGCGGCCAGGGGTTCGCTGCGATGGGGCGGAAAGAGCTGCTGCAGCTGCTGCAGCAGCGCTGCCTCGAGCTGGGGGTCACGATCCTCTTCCGCACTCCGGCGCCCGGCGCCGCGGAACTCATGGAGGAGTACGACCTCGTGCTCGGCGCCGACGGCATCAACTCCTTCGTGCGAGGACAGTTCGCGTCCGAGTTCGGTCCCGACCTCGATCGCCGTGTCTCGAAGTACATGTGGCTCGGCACCGATCGGGTGTTCGAGGCGTTCACATTCGCCGTGCTGAACACGCCACACGGTGCCATGCAGCTGCACGGATACCCGTACTCGGATGAACGAAGCACCTTCCTCATCGAGATGCACGAGGATGTGTGGCGAGCGGCGGGGCTCGACGCGACTGAGCACGAGGTCTTCCCTCCCGGCGTCAGCGACGAGCGTTCGGTCGCGAAGCTCCGCGAGCTCTTCGCCGAGGTGCTCGACGGCCACGAGGTGCTCACCAACAACTCGAAGTGGCTGAACTTCACGACGGTCCGCAATGAGCACTGGCACCACGAGAACCTGGTGATCCTCGGGGACGCGGCGCACACAGCGCACTTCTCGATCGGATCCGGCACGAAGCTCGCCATGGAGGACGCCCTCGCGCTCGCCGCATGCGTGCACGAGCATGCCTCACTCGACGCGGCGCTCGACGCCTACGAGACCGAGCGCCGCCCGGTCGTCGCGTCGACCCAGCGCGCAGCGCAGGCATCGCTCGAATGGTTCGAGCAGATCGGTCAGTACGCCGGTCAGGAGCCCCTGCAGTTCGCTTTCAACCTGCTGACGCGCAGTCGAAGGATCACACTCGAGAACCTGGCGATGCGCGATCCCGAGTTCGCCGCGGAGATCGTCCGCGGCGCACCGCTGCCCAGCCGCGTCGACGCAGAACCGGCGATGTTCCGGCCGCATCGCATCGGTCGACTCGAGCTGAAGAACCGCATCGTCGTGTCGCCGATGGACATGTACTCGTCGGTCGAGGGGGTTCCGGGGGACTTCCACCTCGTGCACCTCGGCTCAAAGGCGATGGGCGGGGCGGGACTCGTCATGACCGAGATGGTGTGCGTGTCGTCGGAGGGGCGGATCACACCGGGATGCGCGGGGCTCTACTCCGATGAGCAGAGCCGCGCGTGGCAGCACATCGTTCGATACGTGCACGGCAACTCTTCGGCGATGATCGGGGTGCAGATCGGTCACTCCGGCCGCAAGGGCTCCACCAGGCGCATGTGGGACGGGATCGACAAGCCCCTCGAGCAGGGCAACTGGGACCTGGTCGCACCGTCTGCGTTGCCCTATGGGGCGGAGAATCAGGTCCCGCAGGAGATCGATCGCGAGACCATGACGGCGATTCGCGAAGAGTTCGTCGCTGCGACCCGTCGCGCCGCCGCTGCGGGATTCGATCTCGCCGAGCTGCACGCCGCACACGGATACCTCATCTCCTCGTTCCTGTCGCCGGTCTCGAATCAGCGGGCCGACGAATACGGCGGTCCGCTCGAGAATCGGCTGAGATACCCGCTCGAGGTCTTCGATGCGATGCGCGCCGTGTGGCCGGAGGAGCTGCCCCTGACGGTTCGGCTGTCGGCCGAGGACTGGATCGACGGGGGGAACACGGTCGATGACGCCGTCGAGATCGCACGTGCCTTCATCGCCCACGGCGCTGCGGCGATCGACGTGTCCTCCGGGCAGATCGCGAGGCACGAGACGCCGCGGTACGGTCGCAGCTATCAGACACCCTTCGCCGACGCGATCCGCAACCGGGTTGCGGCGGCGGCGGGCGTCAGCGTGATCGCGGTCGGCGCCATCTCGAGCTACGACGACGTCAATTCGATCCTGCTCGCGGGCCGCGCCGACCTCGTCGCCCTCGGTCGAACCCATCTGTGGGATCCGCAGTGGACCCTGCATGCGGCTGCGGATCAGGGTTACCGCGGGGCGGGAGCGGAGTGGGTGGCGCAGTTCCGCGCCGGCTCGCGCAAGCCGCCGTCGTCGCGCACCGATGCGGTGCGACCCCGCCTCGCGCTCGTCAGAGATGCGAAGCGAGACGTCGCGGAGTCGAACCACCGTCGTTGGGTGCCGGCACCCACGTCGGTCGACGCTCTCTCGCGCTGACACAGCGTCGACCGACGCGCACATCGACAGACACATCGACAGACACACAGACACTAAGGAGACCGCACATGTCGCGGCAGATCATCAATCCCGAGTCGCTCGTGAAGCCGAGCGGATTCGCCCACGGCGTCCGGGCCGGAGAGTTCGTCTATCTCGGCGGCCAGACCGCGATGGACGCCGACGGGCACATCGTCGACGGAGGCATCGTGGAGCAGTTCGTCCAGGCGTTCTCCAACGTGCTCACCACACTCGCCGCGGCCGGAGGCGCACCGCGAGATCTGGTCGACGTCACCATCTACCTCACCGATGTCGACGACTATCAGCGCAACGGTCGCGAGATCGGGCGCCGTTGGCGGGAGCTGGCCGGCACAGAGTACCCGGCGATGGCGGGCATCGGGGTCACGCGGCTGTGGCAGCCCGAGGCGCTCATCGAGATCCAGGGCGTGGCACACCTGTCGGCATCGCAGGAGAGCTGATGAGACTCGCCACGGTGCGTCTGCCCGACGGCACGCGCGCCGCAGTCGGAGACGACGCCGGATGGGTGGTGCTCGACGAGGCCGATGCGCAGGACCTGATCAGCATGCCAGCCTGGCGGACGCGCGCAGAGGCAGCGCTGCGGCACCCGGCCAGAGTCGAGGTCCAGGCGCACGAGTTCGCGAACCCGGTGCCGCGCCCCTCGAAGGTGTTCTGCTGCGGATTGAACTACCGTGATCACATCGTCGAGACCGGGCGCCCTGTGCCCGAGTTCCCAACCCTGTTCGCCAAGTTCGCGGACACCTTGACGGGCGCTGAGGACGACATCGTCGTGCGCAACACCGACAAGCTCGACTGGGAGGCGGAGCTCGCCGTCGTCATCGGCGCCGAAGTGCATCGGGGCGACCGTGAGCAGGCCAGGGCCGCGATCCTCGGATATGCGGTGTCGAACGACATCTCGATGCGCGACTGGCAGCAGCGCACGCTGCAATGGCTGCAGGGCAAGGCGTTCGATGCGACGACGCCGGTGGGCCCGTGGGTGGTCACCGCGGACGAAGTGGACCCTCGCGACGGGCTGCGCATCACCTGCGCGGTGAACGGCGAGCTGGTGCAGGACGCGGACACATCCGAGCTCGTGTTCGATGCCGCCGACCTGGTCGCCTATGTGTCGCAGATCACGGTGCTGCGGCCGGGGGACATCGTGCTCACCGGCACGCCCGGAGGAGTCGCGCTGGGGATGCCGGAGCCGCGGTGGCTTCGCGACGGCGATGTGGTCACGACCGAGATCGAGGGGATCGGCGCGCTGCGCAACACCATCCGGTTCGACGACGAGCCGTAGCGGAGCGCAACCGACACACAGAGAAGGCCGGGGAGTCGATCCCCGGCCTTTTCTGCGCTGTATGCGGTGTCGGTCAGGCGGTCGGGATGCCGTGAGCCTTCGCCACGGCGTCCAGCGTGATGCGCCCCCCCTCGACGTTGAGGCCCTTCGCGAGCGCGGCGTCGTCTGCCGCCGCGCGCTCCCAGCCCTTGCCCGCGATGGCGGAGACGTAGGGGAGGGTGGCGTTGGTCAGCGCCCGTGTGGCCGTCTCCGGCACAGCGCCGGGCATGTTCGCGACGCAGTAGTAGATCGAGTCGTGCACGGCGAAGGTGGGGTCGTCGTGCGTCGTGGGACGCGAGCCCTCGAAGCATCCGCCCTGGTCGATCGCGATGTCGACGAGCACCGAGCCGGTCTTCATGCCGGCGACCATGTCGTCGGTGACGAGCTTCGGTGCTGCGGCACCGGGGATCAACACGGATCCGATCACCAGATCGGCCGTAGCGAGCTCCTCGGCGATGTCGTAGCGACTCGACGCGCGGGTCTGGAGAGCGCCGCCGTAGCGGTGCTCGAGCTCGCGAAGCCGTGGCAGGGAGATGTCGATCACGGTCACCTGGGATCCGAGTCCTAGCGCGTTCGCAGCCGCGTGCTCGCCGGCGACACCGCCGCCGATCACGACCGTCTTCGCTCGCGGTGCTCCGGCGATGCCGCCCATCAGCACGCCGCGTCCCCCCGCGGATCGCATGAGGGAGTATGAACCCATCGTCACCGAAAGGCGACCTGCGATCTCGCTCATGGGCACCAGGAGAGGCAGGCTGCGGTCGGGCAGCTGCACCGTCTCATAGGCGACGGCGGTGGTTCCCGCGTCGACGAGCGCAGTCGTCAGCGCCCGGTCTGCGGCGAGGTGCAGATACGTGAAGAGGGTGAGGTCGGATCGCAGGAAGCCGTACTCCTGAGCGATCGGCTCCTTCACCTTGATGAGAAGCTCTGCCTCGCCCCACGTCTCCTCGGCCGTCTCGACGATCTCGGCGCCGGCGATCCGGTAGGCCTCATCGGAGATGCCCGAACCGACGCCGGCTCCGGACTGCACGAGCACGCGGTGGCCCTCGTGGACCAGACGGTCGGCGCCCGCGGGGGTGAGCGCGGTGCGGTTCTCGTTGTTCTTGACCTCGGTCGGCACGCCGATCTTCATTGATCCTCCAAATGACGGTTGCGTGAGTGCATCTCAGAATCGCAGAAACGTCGATCATTCGACAGAAAGACTGAACAACATTCGTCCATCGAGTGAATCCTGCATAATCGTTCGCATGGAGACGTCACCCGAAGCCCCTCAGTCGAACACCCTTCGGGCGCCGGCCCTCGATGCGATCGATGCGAGGATCGTACAGCTGCTGAGCGCCGACGGGCGGATGACGAACGCCGAGCTCGCAGGCCATCTCGGAGTGGCACCCTCGACGGCACACGCGCGCCTGCGCGCGCTCGTCGATCGGGGAGTCATCAGCGGCTTCCACGCGAGCGTCGACGAGCGGAAGCTGGGTGCGGGCCTGCAAGCCGTCATCGGTGTGACCCTGCGCCCGAGCGGGCGCCGGGAGAGCATCGTCGAGTTCGCCGATCGGGTGCGGGCGCTGCCGCAGGTGATCCAGGTCTTCTTCCTCGGCGGAGACGACGACTTCCTGCTGCACATCGCCGTCGCGGACTCCTCCGAGATGCGGGAGTTCGTGCTCGAGCACCTGTCGGCGCAGAGCAGCGTGGCGTCGACGAGGACCAGCATCGTGTTCGACTACCACCGCAATTCGGTCGCCGCGTCGTTCCGCTGACGCGCGTGACGGCTGGTGGCGCGCCGCTGTCGAGGCCGCTCGCAACGTATATTGCATGGCTCCTGGCGCGAACCTAGGGTGAGGGCGGGGACGGAGCAGCCGATGCGCACGCGGCGGGCTTCCGCTGGGGGTTGCGATGGGGCGAATGATCGACGACGCGGAGTTGGCCGGCTGGCTCGCCCGGCTCTCGGGCGGACTGTGGTCGTCATCGATCGGAGGCGCCGAGGCGTTCGCATTTCCCTCGTGGTTCTCCGAGCAGATCATTCGCCTCGACGGTCGAATCGGCATGCTGCAGCTGTCGAACTTCGGCGCGATGAAGGCCGACGATCCGGATGCGTTCGAGGCGGCGCTGCTTCGCAGATCCATCGGCTCGACCATGCTCTACAGCACCCTCGAGACGGCGCACACCGTGAGCTACGAGCGAGCGATCGCCGAGGGTGAGGACATCATCATCGTCGGGATGGTGCAGCAAGGCAGGCAGCGCCTGAACACCGCGGCGGGGGTACAGGCCATGGGCATCGGCCGCGTCGGCTTCATGTCGAGCCTGGGCCCATCGGCCGTCGAGCAGTTCGGGGTCACCAACTCGACCGGGGTCGTCGTTCCCGTGGCCGCCCTCCCCGGCTATCGGCACGTCCTCGCTCGAGGGGCCGACATGTTCCCGGACACCCCCCTCACCCGGGCAGCGGGAGCCTCACTCGCGCGGATGCTGTTCGAGTGGGCGCAGGATCCGGATCAGGGTCAGGGGGCGCTCGCCGGCACCGAGGCGGCGCTGATCGCGCTCGTGCGAGGGCTCTTCCGACAGTTCCCCGGCGACGGCGAGACCAGCCGGACGAGTGAATTCCGCGCGGAAGCGGGGCGCATCATCGAGCGGCGGCATCGTGATCCGGCATTCGGCATCGCAGAGCTCGCCGCCGAACTGCACGTCAGCCGTCGCCAGCTCTTCCGCATGTATGAAGGCGCCGACGAGAGCCCGGCGAACCGCTTGCTGCGTCGGCGTCTCGTGACGGCGCGTGAAGAGCTGCTGTCGACACCCCCGCAGGACCTTGCGGCGGTCGCAGCTCGATCCGGTTTCGCCGACGCGTCCGCACTTCGGGCCCAGTTCTCCCGACACGTGGGGCACAGTCCCAGTGCCTTCCGCCTCGCCGCTCGTACGCAGCCGCCGCGTCTCGCCGAGGCGATGCTGCTCAGCGACGAGCAGTCCGCCCCGACCGTCTGACAGAGGTCGGCCCATCGGGCCGACCCGGTCGGGGCTGTCCGTCGTGGACCGACGCACGCGCCCGCGTGGGGCTGCCGTGTGCTGTCCGGCTGCTTCGGCGACCCCCGCCAGAAGAAGCCGGCCCAGGGGTCGACCCGCGTGGGGCTGGCGTGTGCGGCCCGGGTGGTTCGCCGACCCCGCCAGAAAGTGACACATGATCGCGAATCCGGTGCCAACTCGGGTTCTGCGTGCCGGGCCGAGCGCACGGGGTGACGCAACGTCCTGCGGCGGTTCCGGATCGTCGGAGCCGCTCCTAACCTGAACCTGCCCGTGTCCCCAGGCGGGCCATGACGGCAGATCGCGACGGAGCTCCGCTCCTGGCGCATCGGCCGTCACGGCTTCCGGACGCGGCGGGATCGCCCGTCCGGAAGTTCGGGGGACAGGCGCGAAAGCGTCGGGCATGACGGACCACCTGCGCGAGGGCGCGGGTGGACGTGCGGGTGCTTCGGTCAGGGGAGACCGGGGCACCCGCGAATCCCCCTCGGTGTCACGCGCCGAACGAGGAAGGCAGCGCGCAGTAGTCGGCGAAACGACGTGTCGGCGCCGCTGGATCGGTGAGATCGACGATCGCACTGGCGACCGAATGAGGCGCCTCGTCGCCGGCGAGCTGCCAGACGGTGAAGTTCCACAGTCCCCTCGCGGTCGCGCTCAGCAGCACGGCCGGGCCGGAGACCACCAGAACCGTCGCCGTCTCTGAGCCGGCGCGGAACGGCGCGACCGCATCAGCGCGCAACGTCGATTCGGCGCCATCGTCGCTGTGCCAGCGCTCGACCCGCTGCCCCGACGCCCTCAACGCCGAGGCGAGGTCATCGGCCCCGCGACGGGAGCGCTCGGCATCCGCTCCGGCGACGGCGACCAGGCGGCTTCCTCGGGGATAGAGATGCAGGAACTCGGAGGAGATGTCTGACCACACGTCGCTCATGTTCTCAGGCTACGCCCGACTGTCGCGGCGGGCTCCGACAGTCAGCGCATCGAACGCGACGGAGCCCCTCGGACGCCGATCGACGGCTTCCGAGGGGCCCTGCTCCGAAGGCCGAAGGCCGAAGGCCTCAGGCCTCCTCGACGAGGAAGCGGCTGTAGGCGCCGAGCGTCAGGAAGGCCGGGAACTCCTCCTGAAGTGCGACGTCGCGGAAGACCTCCGCCGCATCGTCGAAACGGTCACCGGCAGATCGTGTCGCCTGAGCGAGCACATCGCGGATCAGGCCCTCGATGTACTCGGCCGTGATCGGCGTGCCGTCCTCGGTGGTGCGGTCCTGATGGATCCACTGCCACACCTGCGAACGGCTGATCTCCGCGGTGGCGGCATCCTCCATCAGGTTGTCGATCGCGACCGCGCCGAGCCCTCGCAGCCACGCCTCGAGGTAGCGGATCGCCACGGAGACGTTGTCGCGCACGCCCTGAGCCGTGATCGGGCGTCCGATGTGCACATCGAGCAGCTGTGCCGCGGTCACTGCGACCTCGGGCCGCTGACGACCGACCTGGTTCGGTCGCTCGCCGAGCACGGCGTCGAACTCCGCCTGCGCCGTGGGGATCAGATCGGGGTGCGCCACCCAGGTGCCGTCGAAGCCGTCGCCGGCTTCGCGCTTCTTGTCGGCCGAGACCTTCTCGAACGCCCGTGCGGTGACCTCGGGGTCGCGACGGTTCGGGATGAACGCGCTCATGCCGCCGATCGCGTACGCGCCCCGCTTGTGGCAGGTCTGCACGAGCAGCTCGGTGTAGGCCCGCATGAACGGCACTGTCATCGTGACCTCGCTGCGATCGGGGAGCACGAAGCGGGCGCCGCGACCGCGGTAGTTCTTGATGATCGAGAAGATGTAGTCCCAGCGTCCGGCGTTGAGGCCCGCGCAGTGGTTGCGCAGCTCGTAGAGGATCTCGTCCATCTCGAACGCCGCAGGCAGCGTCTCGATGAGCACCGTGGCGCGGATCGTGCCGTGCGGGATTCCGATGTACTCCTCGCTGAACGAGAACACGTCGTCCCACAGCTTCGCCTCTTCGCTCGACTCGATCTTCGCGATGTAGAAGTAGGGCCCGCGGCCGTTCGCGATGAGCTCCTTCGCGTTGTGCAGGAAGTACAGGCCGAAGTCCACGAGCGAGCCGGATGCCGCGGTGCGGCGCCCCGCCCGATCGGTGAACTGCAGGTGCTTCTCCGGCAGATGCCATCCGCGGGGGCGCATCACGATCGTGGGAGTGCGCTCCGCGGTGACGCGGTATTCCTTGCCCGGCCCCGATTCGGTCGACGGGCCGGTGAAGGAGAGCTCGCCGCGGATCGCGTCGCGGAGGGACAGCTGACCCTCGATGACGTTCTTCCACGTGGGGCTGGTCGCATCCTCCTGGTCGGCGAGCCAGACGCGAGCGCCCGAGTTCAGGGCATTGATCGTCATCTTCGGGTCGGTCGGACCGGTGATCTCGACGCGACGGTCCTCGAGACCGGGGCCTGCGCCGGCGACGCGCCACTCGGCATCCTGACGGATGTGCGCGGTGTCGTCGCGGAATCGGGGGTCGTGGCCGTTGCCGATCTCGAACCGCCGGCGCATCCGGTCGGCCAGTCGATCGTGTCGGCGGGAGGCGAAGCGGTGGTGCAGCTCGGTGAGGAACGCGATCGCCTCGGGGGTGAGGATCTCGTCGTAGCGGTCGCGCAGGGGGCCGGTGACGGTGATCGCCGGTCCCTGCTGCGTGGTCTGGATCGGAGCGGTGGTCGGGGGGGCGGTGGGAGTGGTCATGATCTGAGTCCTTGGGAATGGCTTAGTGGAACTGCGCGGCTTCGGTGGAGCCGGCGAGGGCGAGGGTCGCGCTGTCGGGGTTGAGCGCAGTGGAGATGACGTCGAAGTAGCCGGTGCCCGCCTCGCGCTGGTGCTTGGTGGCGGTGTAGCCGTTCGCCTCGGCGGCGAACTCGGCCTCCTGCAGCTCGACGTACGCGCTCATGGCGCGCTCGGCGTAGCCGCGGGCGAGGTCAAACATCGAGTGGTTCAGGGCGTGGAAGCCGGCGAGCGTGATGAACTGGAACTTGTAGCCCAGGTCAGCCAGCTCCTGCTGGAACGTCGCGATCTCGGCGTCCGACAGGTGGCGCTTCCAGTTGAAGCTCGGCGAGCAGTTGTACGCGAGCAGCTTGCCCGGGAACTCGGCATGGATCGCCGCGGCGAACTCTCGGGCCAGCTCGATGTCGGGCTCACCTGTCTCGACCCACAGCAGATCGGCGTACGGCGCGAACGCGAGGCCGCGGCTGATGACCGAGTCGATGCCGGGGCGGATGCGGTAGAAGCCCTCGGCCGTGCGCTCGCCGGTGGTGAACTGCTGGTCGCGCTCGTCGACATCGCTGGTGAGCAGGTCGGCTGCGAGAGCATCCGTCCTGGCGATGATCACCGTCGGGACGCCGGCCACGTCGGCGGCGAGACGTGCGGCGTTCAGGGTGCGGATGTGCTGCTGCGTGGGCACCAGCACCTTGCCGCCGAGATGGCCGCACTTCTTCTCGCTCGCGAGCTGGTCCTCCCAGTGGATCGCCGCGGCGCCCGCCTGGATCAGCGACTGCGCGAGCTCGTAGGCGTTGAGCGGGCCGCCGAACCCGGCCTCGGCATCGGCCACGATCGGCGCGAGCCAGTCCTGGGTGACATCGCCCTCGGCGTGCTCGAGCTGGTCCTGACGGATCAGCGCGTTGTTGATGCGACGCACGACCGCCGGCACCGAGTTCGCCGGGTAGAGCGACTGGTCGGGGTAGGTCTGGCCGGCGAGGTTGCCGTCGGCCGCGACCTGCCAGCCCGAGAGGTAGATCGCCTTGAGGCCCGCACGCACCTGCTGCACGGCCTGGCCGCCGGTGTAGGCGCCGAGCGCCCGCACGTAGTCCTCGGTGTGCAGCAGGTTCCAGAGGTTCTCCGCTCCGCGATGGGCGAGGGTGGAGTCCTCGCGGACCGACCCGCGGATGCGGATGACGTCGTCGGCCGAGTACGTGCGCTCGACGCCGTCCCAACGGGGATCGGTCTCCCAGATCTCCCGGAGCTCGGCGGCCGTCTGAACCTGGTCGCCGGCACGCAGACCTGCGGGGCGGGGTGTGTGGTTCTGAGCGGTGTTCGTCATGGTGTCTCCTCCGTTGGATGCCCGGACCGTGAAGCCGGGTGGCGTGTTTCCACTGTGGGTGAAGAAGCCGCGCCCAACCGGACGATCTGCGTGTGAAGATCGACCGAAATTCTGTTTCTGTGACAGAATCGGCCGCATGAACACCTCAGCGGTCGAAGAAGACGCCGACGCCCTCACGATCGGGCGACGCATCCGTCAGCTGCGCACCGCGCGGGGGATGACCCTCGACGACCTCGCAGCGGCCGTGGATCGGGCCCCGAGCCAGATGTCGATGATCGAGACGGGCAAGCGCGAACCAAAACTCACCCAGCTGCAGGCGATCGCGAGGGCACTCGGTGTCACGATCGATGCGCTGCTCGAAGGCGAGCCGCTCGACGAGCGCAGCGCGATCGAGATCGCACTCGAGCGAGCCATGAAGGGGCAGACGTTCCAGGCGCTCGGGATCGAGCCGTTCCGCATCGCGAAGAGCATGCCCACGGATGCGCTGAAGGCGCTGCTCGCCCTGCACGGTGAGATCGACCGGCTCAGGGACGAGCGGGCAGCGACGCCTGAGGAGGCCAGGCGTGCGAACGTCGAGCTGCGTCACCTGATGCGACGGCAGGACAATCATTTCGCCGACCTCGAGACGAAGGCGGCGGAGATCCTCGCGGCGGTCGGACACCCGGGCGGCCCTCTCACACAGCGCACCGCATCCGAGATCGCCGCCTACCTCGGCTTCAGCCTGCACTACGCACCCGATCTGCCGCAGACCACGCGCAGCGTCGCCGACCTCGCGAACGGGCGGCTCTACCTGTCGAGCAGCGTGCCGGCCAAGGGCGATGCGCGAACGGCCGTGCTGCAGGCGCTGTCCAGCCGCATCCTCGGTCATGCCGAACCGCGCAGCTATGCGGAGTTCCTGCGCCAGCGCGTCGAGACGAATTACCTCACCGGGGCGCTGCTCGTGCCCGAGGCGCACGTCGTTCCCGCGCTGAAGGACGCGAAAGCACGCAGGGCGATCTCGATAGAGGACCTGCGCGACGCCTACTCCGTCTCGTACGAGACGGCGGCGCATCGGTTCACGAACCTCGCGACGCGCCACCTCGACATCCCCGTGCACTTCCTCAAAGTGCACGAGTCGGGCACCATCACGAAGGCCTACGAGAACGACGACGTGAACTTCCCGACCGATCGGCTCGGATCGATCGAGGGGCAGATGTGCTGTCGGCGATGGACGAGTCGTGTCGTGTTCGACGAGGACGACCGGTTCAACCCGTACTACCAGTACACCGACACGGGCAACGGCACCTACTGGTGCACGGCCCGCGTCGAGGCGTCGAGCGAGGGGCTGCACTCGGTCAGCGTGGGCGTGCGCTTCGATGACACGAAATGGTTCGTGGGTCGTGACACCCCGCACCGGGGGGTCTCGAAGCACTCGGTCGAAGTGTGCTGCCGCAGGGCGCCGGCCGACCTCGAGGGACGCTGGCGTGAGAACTCCTGGCCGAACGTCAGGACTCCTCGCACGCTGCTCGCCACGCTCCCGACCGGAGCCTTCCCCGGGGTCGACACGACCGACGTCTACGAGTTCCTCGAGGCGCACGCGCCCCGCTGAAGCCGGTCAGCCGATGGAGGCCGGCTTCTTCGGCACCAGGGACACGGCCACAGCCGCCACGATCGCCACGAGGGCGAAGGCGACGAAGTTCCATTCGACGCCGATCGCGAGGGATGCCAGCCAGCCGCCCATGATCGGCCCGAGGATCGCGCCGATGCGGGCGAAGCTCAACGCCCAACCCGCCGCCGTCGCCCGGACCGATGCGGGGTAGTAGTCGGTGATGTAGGCCGTGAGCACGAGGGACGTGGAGATCGACCCGATGCCCGAGAGGGCGACGAGCACGAGGTTCACGAACATCCCGTTGGGGAACATGAGCAACAGGCAGGCGACTCCGCCCAGCGCATAGAAGATGACGAGCACCGGCTTCGCCCCGAAGCGATCGGCGAGATAGCCGAGCCCCAGGCCGCCGACCGCGGAGGCGAGACTGAAAACCAGCAGGAAGGTCAGGGCGGGGCCGAGGTCGTAGCCGGAGGCACGCATGATCGACGGCAGCCAGGAGTTCAGCCCGTAGACGAGTAGCAGGCCGGCGAAGAGCGAGATCCAGAGGAATGCGGTCGAGCGGAGGTAGCGCCGGGAGAAGAGCTGGTGCAGGATGCTGTGCCACGGCCGGCGCTCGCCTTCCGGTAGAGAGGGGCGGTCGGTCGGGATGTAGGGCTGGATGCCGAGGCGTCGTGCGAGGTCGACTGCGTGACCGTGGCGACCGCGGTTCTCCAGGGACTCGAGCGACTCCGGTAGGACCTTCGCGATGACGGGGATGAGCAGGATCGGGAACGCGCCGACCGCGATCACCCAGCGCCACCCGAGGTGCGGGAGCAGCAGGATGGCGACCAGTGCCGATACGACGATGCCCAGCGAATAGCCGGAATACATGATCCCGTAGTTCAAAGCGCGCCGCCGAGGCGCGGAGAACTCGATCGTCAGCGCTGCGGCTACCGGGATTATGCCGCCCATGCCGAGCCCGCCCAGGAAGCGGAAGAGTCCGAAGATCTCGGGGGTGGGGGCGAGAGCCGCGCCGAGCTGCATCAGTGTGAAGATCGACATCGACACCAGCAGCATCCGCTTGCGGCCGACGCGATCGCTCAGTGTGCCGATGAAGAGCGCGCCGATCAGCATTCCGACGAGAGCCCAGGATGCGAGCCCTCCGAGCTCGACAGGGGAGAGTGTCCACGCGGCGTCTTCGGCAAGGGCCGGCAGTACTGCGCCGATCACTCCGATGTCGTAGCCGTCGGCGAGGATCGCCATCCAGCAGCTGAACAGGACGATCCCGGTGACGGATCGAGGCACCGGCCAGGCGGCCTCGCTATTCGTCTTGGTGGAGGTGGTGGACATCATCGTCTCCTTCGCAGTGACGCGACAGTGCGCCGAGCGTATGCGGCCATTCGACCGCGATTGCAAAACTATGACGATCGTCACAAGAATGCAATACGCAATGCGCGGGCGTCAGATCGCGTTCCATCTGAGGCCGGGTCTGGTGCGGAACTCGATGAGCGGCGGCGACGTGTCGGCGACCGGAAAGAGAGTGATCAGCAGAGGCGTGCCTCCGAGCGGTGCTGCGGCATAGGCGAGTGCGGCGGGGCCGTTCGATGCGCTGAACGCCACGCGCGTGTCACGTCCGGCCACGTTTCTTTGCGCGCCGGCGCGCGGCGCTCGCAGGATGGCGGCGGCCGCGGTCGTCGCGCGGGCGAGCAGGGTCGAGCCGGTCACCCAGGGGAGGAAGGCTCCTGGGTGCAGCTCGCACGCGCGAGCGAGTTCATCTTCCAGCCATCGGTCGCGCTTGAGCCCGTAGGGGGTCGCTTCGAGGGACAGCAGGTACCCGTAGCAGTGCAGCAGCCCGGCGTTGCCGACGGGCCAGGTGGCCTCGAGCCCGGCGCGGCGATGCAGCTCGTCGAACAGTGCCCGGGGAATGACCGCGGTGTCGGTGTTCTCGTCGATCGCCCTCGAATACCCCCAGGCGTCGAATCGCCGCGCGGTCCTGTCCTCGTCGATGGCTCCAGCGAGCCACGGGACAGCGTCGAGGGCATCACGTGAGGCAGCCGGTGAGTCATCGAGGGCGAGGGCGGCGGCGCGCGTGAGCAGGTCGAGTTCGGACACGGCGCTCACGATACGCGATGGCGGTGGACGGAATGTTCACACGGTGTTTACGCAAAGTGGTCGTTCTGTCCACAATCGTTCCTAAGAATGGACGGAGCGTCCGCAGGGTCAGAATGCGGAGGCGGAAAGACAACCGTGAACTCCATTCTCCTCCTCGACTTCGACGGCACGATCGCGCTCGGCGACGGTCCCGTTCTCGCCTACGCCACGCAGGTGGCGACAGCACTCGGTGACGACGGCGGCTTCGTCGAGTCGATCCGCAGCGCGCTCGCCGCATCCGATGACGGAGCGCTCGACGGCTACGACGCCGTGCGGCGGGCCGCCACGCCGCGAGGAGCCGACTCGCGACTCCTCAGCGCCGCCTACCGCGCCAGCCGTGAGCAGCTCGCCACGCCCGCCGCGCCGATCACCGCGCCCGCCGGGCTCGCCGACTTCCTGACCGAGGCGGCTGCGGATGCCGAACGGATTCTCGTCACCAACGCTCCGGCCACCCGGATCGACGCCGCGCTCGATGCCCTGGGGCTCGCGGGGCTCTTCGATCGCATCGTCACCGGAGCCGGCAAGCCTGCCGGACTCGAGGCCCTTCTCGCGACGCTTCCCGACGACTCCCGGGTGCTGAGCATCGGCGACATCTGGCACAACGACCTCGCCCCCGCTCACGCGCGTGGCCACGCGACCGCGCTGATCGGCGGATTCGCAGACCCCGACGCGACCCCCACCTACCGCGCTGCCGACTTCGCGACGCTGATCCCTCAGCTCACGGCGTGGCTGCGTTCCTGAACCCGCACCTCTCCACCCTCCCTCACCCCACCCATCGAAGGATGACAATGCGTACCTCCCCCTTCCGCCGGACCGCCGCCGGGCTCGTCGCCGCAGGCGCCCTGCTCGCCGTCGTGCTCACCGGCTGCTCGACCGACACGGCCGCACCCGACGGGTCCGCCGCTCCTGCGGCCGACCCTGAGTCGCTCGTGCTCGCGCTCGTCCCCTCGCAGGACCAGGACGGCCTCGTCGACACCGCGGCCCCGCTGACGGACTACCTCACCGAGGAGCTCGGCATCGAGGTCACCGGCGTGGTCTCGAAGGACTACCAGGCCGCGGTCGAGGCGATGGGGGCCGGTCAGGCGCAGATCGGATTCCTGCCGTCGCTGCAGCTGTGGCAGGCCAACGACATGTACGACGCGTCGGTCGTGCTGCAGACCGAGCGCAACGGCAACATCACCTACCCCGCGCAGTTCATGACGAACAACCCCGACAAGTACTGCGACGACGAGCCGGTCGAGCGCGACGGGATGCTGTTCTGCAACGGCGCGGACGCCATGGCGGGTCCGGCCGGCCTCGACAGCATCGAGAAGGTCAAGGGTGCGAAGGTCGCGCTGCTCGGGCCGGGATCGCCCGCCGGCTACATCTACCCGGTCCTCGCGCTGCAGGAGGCGGGTCTCGACACGGATGCCGACATCCAGCAGATCCCGGTCACCGCGAACGACGCCTCGGTGCTGGCGGTCTACAACGGCGACGCCGAGGTCGGCTTCAGCTTCTGGGACGCCCGCACCATCGTGCAGAAGGACACCCCCGACGTGGGCCAGAAGGTCGTGGTCTTCGCCCTGACCGAGGAGATCCCGAACGACGGTGTCGCCCTGTCGTCCGACCTCTCGCCCGAGCTCCAGGACCGCATCTCCACCGCGCTCGAGGACTTCTCGAACACCGAGGAGGGCTCCGAGATCCTCACGAGCATCTACTCGATCACGAAGCTCGCACCCGCCGACCCCGACTCGCTCGACGTCGTCGCTCGCGCCGCCCAGGCCCTGGGGCTCCAGTAAATTGTCCGATCAGATCCAGCACGTGGACGCCGCAGCTCAGGTTGCGGCGTCCACGCCGTGGTCCATCCGTCTCGATGACGTCACGGTGCGATACCCCAACGGGACGATCGGCCTCGACCGGGTCTCCCTCGACATCGACGCCGGAGAGATGGTCGCCGTCGTCGGACTCTCCGGCTCGGGCAAGTCCACGCTCATCCGCACGATCAACGGCCTCGTCCCCGTGACGGGCGGAACGCTCGATGTCGGCGAGCACCGCGTCAGCGGTGCCTCCCCACGCACCCTGCGGCGCCTGCGCGGCGACATCGGAATGGTGTTCCAGGGGTTCAACCTCGCCGGCCGCGCGAGCGTCCTGCAGAACGTGCTCGTCGGACGCCTCGCTCATACGCCGCTGTGGCGAACGCTGCTCGGGGCCTACCCCGAGGCCGACAGGCAGCTCGCCTATCAGGCGCTCGACCGGGTCGGCATCCTGGCGAAGCTCCACTCGCGCGCATCCGATCTCTCGGGTGGACAGCAGCAGCGCGTGGCCATCGCACGGGCTCTCGCGCAGGAGCCCCGCATCGTCCTGGCCGACGAGCCGGTCGCCAGCCTCGACCCGCCGACCGCGCATGGCGTCATGAACGACCTCCGCCGGATCAACCGCGACCTCGGCATCACCGTGCTGGTCAACCTGCACCTCCTCGACCTCGCTCGTGAATACGGAGCGCGGATGATCGGCATGCGTGCGGGGAAGATCGTCTACGACGGTCCGGCGTCGAGTGCGACGGATGCCGATTTCGAGAGCATCTACGGTCGGTCCCTCACCGCGGACGATCGGCTCGACACATGACCGAGACGGCACCGGCACCGCTCGAGATACCCGGGCGGCCACGCGGCGCGTGGCGCGGCCCCGTGATCCTGCTGGCGGTCGTCGCCGTCACCGTCGTCATGTGCCTGCCCGGCATCGGCATAGGTGTCGACCTCTCGGCGATCGCGCGCAACTGGCAGAACGGCGCCGACAAGATCATCAAGCTGCTGATGCCCGACTGGAGCTTCTTCCCGCGCACGCTGCCGCCGCTCATCGAGACGCTGCAGATGGCCGTCATCGCGACCGCGATCGGCGCGGTGATCTCGCTGCCGCTGAGCTTCTGGGCGGCTCGCGCCACCAACCCGAACGCTCCGGCGCGCATCATCGTGCGGGGCATCCTGAACATCATCCGCAGCGTCCCCGACCTGCTCTACGCGGCGATCCTCGTCGCGATGGTCGGTGTCGGCGCGCTCCCCGGCATCCTCGCGCTGCTGCTTTTCAACGTCGGAATCATCGTCAAGCTCGTCTCGGAGGCGATCGACACCAACGACAGGGGTCCGCTCGAGGCGGGCCGCGCGGTCGGGGCCACCCAGACGAAGATCAACCGCACGCTCGCGCTCCCGGACGCCTGGCCGGCGTTCGCGAACCAGACCCTCTACGTCTTCGAGCTCAATGTCCGCGCCTCCACTGTGCTCGGTCTGGTCGGAGCCGGCGGAATGGGTCTGCTCATCGACGCCGTGCGCACCTTCTACCGCTACGACCAGCTCTCGCTCATCATCCTGGAGATCCTCATCGTCGTCATCGTGATCGACCTCGTCTCCGACGCCATCCGACGGAGACTCGTATGACCGCGGCGCTCGCCTCGGCGACCACCCTCACCGTGATCCCCGACAAGCCGCGTCGACCCTGGCTCATCGCCTCGTGGATCATCGTCACGGGCATCGTCGTGCTCGCCTTCTGGTCGATCGACATCAACTGGGCGCGTCTCGCCGATCTGCCGTCGGAGATCGTCCGCTACACGGTCCTGATGTTCGGCAGCCCGAACTGGGAGAAGCTGCCCGAGGCCCTCTGGCAGACGTGGCGCAGCATCGAGATGGCGTGGGTCGGCACGATCCTCGGCATCCTGCTCGCGACCCCGCTCAGCCTCCTCGCGGCTCGCGGATTCGGCCCCGCCTGGCTACGGGCGCTGCTGCGCGGGCTGTTCTCCCTCATCCGTGCCGTTCCGGAGATCATCATCGCGATCGTGATCCTGTCGGTCACCGGACTCACCCCGTTCACCGGCGCGCTCGCGCTGGCGATCAACGGCGTCGGCACGCTGGGCAAGTGGGGATACGAAGCGGTCGAGGCCGTGCCGCGAGGGCCGATCGAGGCCGCGCGTGCGGCCGGCGGCGGAACCCTGCAGGTGCTGCGCTGGGGCGTCTGGCCCCAAGCCGAGCCGGCGTTCTGGTCGTTCTGGCTGTATCGCTTCGAGATCAACGTGCGCTCGTCGGCCGTGCTCGGCTTGATCGGCGTCGGCGGAATCGGTGACATGCTCACCTCGTATACCCAGTACCGTGAGTGGTCGACGGTGGGTGTCCTGCTCATCGTGGTCGTCGCTGTGACGATGCTGATCGATGCCGTCTCCGGTGCGATCCGCCGCCGGATCATGGAGGGAGCCCGCACCCGTGTTCTCGCCTAGCGCCCCGCCCACCGCACGCATCGCCGCAGTGCTCAACACCCTGCAGCCCGCCGAGCGAAGAGTGGCCGAACTGATCGTCGAGTCGGCGGAAGCGGTGGTCGAATGGACGGCCCAGGAACTCGCCGACCGGGCCGGCGTCGGCCGTGCCACGGTCGTGCGCGCGTGTCAGAGCTTCGGCTACCGCGGATACCCCCAGCTGCGCGTGGCGCTCGCCGCAGAGCTCGGCAGCGGGCCGACGGAGGCGGGCACCGATCACGGGCCCGGCGCGCTCGGGCGGATGCGGGGCGAGATCGATCGCGTCGCGGCATCGCTTCCGGCGCTCGCCAGCCTGCTCGACGCGCAGACCGTGACCGAGGCGGTGCGGCTCGCAGCATCCGCTCGTCGTCTGCTCGTGCTCGCGAACGGCCTGTCCTCGCCCATCGCGAGCGACCTGGCGATGCGGCTGACCGCGTCGGGTCGCGCGGCGGAGTTCATCGCGGATGCCATCGCGCAGCAGATCGCGGCACGCCATCTCACGCCGGACGACGTGTGCCTCATCGTGAGCGCGTCCGGCGCGAACGAGGCGAGCCTGCGTGTCGCGACCGCGGCGGCCAGGGGCGGTGCGACGGTCATCGCCCTGACATCGTTCGCGTCATCGGCGCTCACGGAGGCCGCCACGCTGTCGCTCGTGATCGCCCCGACCGGGGTGAGCTTCCGGGACGAGCTCGAGCACACCTCGCGCGTCGCTTACCTCGTGTTCGCCGAGGTGTTCGCCGCGGCCGTCATGACGGAACGGGGCGCGGATGCCGTGCAGGCGCGGGCGCATGCTCTGGAGGTCGTCTCCGACAACCTCGGCGAGGGCGAGGGTGAGGACGCAGGCGAGCAGCAGCCCCGCTAGTCGCGTGCAGTCTGCAGCAACGTCCACAGCTCGGCGCGTGCCGGGAACGACGACAGATCGCTGCCGAGCAGGGCGCCGGCCTGAGTGATCCGTGACCGCAGGGTGTGACGGTGCACGCCGAGGGCAGCGGCCGCCGGCTCGGCCTTCGCGTCGTGCTCGAGCCAGGTGCGCAGCGAGCGTTCGAGGTCGCCGCCTGATCGTGCGTCGTGGTCACGAAGGGGAGCGAGCCGCGACTCGGCGACCAGACGCGCCTCGTCGGTCGCGAGCGCGCTGAGGATGCTGGATCCTGCGGCGTCGGCGAAGTGGAAGACCCCTGTGCCGGACTGCTGGCGCAGCGCTGCGAGCGCCTGCGCGTGTGCACGCGAGAACGCGTCGTAAGACTCTGAGCCCGAGGCGCCGATGCGGATGCCGAAACGTGCGGCGGCCTCGTCGAGCAGCGCGTCGTCGGTCATCGACAGGCAGAGCACGACGCCCTCCGGCGACTCGGCGAGGAAGCTGGCGGTGCCGTGCTCGGAGCGGCGGCGGTCCCACCAATCGGCGAACGGTCCGGTGGGTGCGTCTGCGGCGATCGCGACCACGACGGGCGCCGACGGCATGCCTCCGAGCACCTTCCGGGCGAGGGAGGGGTCGTCGTCGAGCAGAGAGCTCAGCAGCTGCGAGTTCAGCCGACGCTTGCTGCGCGCGAGCTGGTCGCTCTGCTCGAGCGCGAGCCCGGCCATCGCGATCACCGACGTCACGACCGCGCGGGCCTCGGCGTCGAGAGCATCGACGGCCAAGGCGATCACACCCCGCAGGTGCCCGCCGCGGCCGACCGTGAAGAGCGTGAACGTCTGATCGTCGATCGTGAGCGACTGCCCGGCTTCGAGCCCACGGGTGAGGATCTCGGTGGCGCGTTCGCCGAGTCCGGTCAGGCGGCTCGCCGACACGGCCGATCGGGGGTGCGACAGCTGGAGGGCGCCGGCTGCGTCGTACATGCCGACCCAGACGTCGAGGCGTCGGCCGAGTTCGGCGACGGTCGCGTCGAGTCCCTGTGGGCGGAGCGCTGCCAGAGCGAGCGCGCGCTGGGTGTCGAGCGCCCACGATCTGCGGGCGTACGCCTGCGCCGCGATGGCCTCCGAGTGCGCGCGGGCGACCGCGATGAACGGCGTGCGGTAGGGCACCTCGAAGAGGGGGATCCCGCGGCGGGCGCACTCGAGGATCAGCTCCTCGGGGATTCCCGCACGGTGCACGTCCGTGCCGAATCCGAGGCCGAGCACCCCGCGATCCGCGAGCCTCCCCACGTACACCTCGAATCCGGTCCCGGTGTCGAACCGGGTGCCCGCGTCGAACTGGGTGCCCGTGGTCAGCAGCACGAGGTCCTCGGCGAGGAACGGCGTCGGGTCGGCGAGGTCGGAGCTGTGCACCCAGCGCAGGGGGCGATCGAGGGCACCGGCCGGAAGCGCGTCCTCGGCCGAGACCAGGCCGAGTCCGAGGTCACGGCGTCGGAACAGGGCGCGCAGCGTGGGCTGCTCGGTGTCGTCCATGCCAACGCTCCTCTTCCGAGTTCGCCCTCGACCATGGATTATACGATCGGGCGATGATCTCTTCGAGATTGTACAGTCAGGCGAATGCGGCGATGCCGGAACCGGTCGTACGCTCACGAACATGGCTCTCCTCGACACCGCAGCTGTTGCAGTCCCCCTCGGCGGACCCGACCTCCCTCAGGAGCGTCGCCTCGTCACCGACCTTCCCGGCCCCCGCTCGGCCGAGATCCTCGCACGCAAGGCGGATGCCGTCGCCGCAGGCGTCGGGCACACGGTTCCCGTCGCGGCCGTCGCGGCCGGCGGGGGAGTGGTCGTCGACGCCGACGGCAACTCCCTCATCGACCTGGGATCCGGCATCGCCGTGACCACGGTCGGCAACGCGCACCCGAAGGTCGCGGCCGCCGTCGCCGCGCAGGCGGCGCAGTTCACCCACACCTGCTTCATGATCTCGCCGTACGAGTCGTACATCGAGGTGGCCGAGGCGCTGAACCGTCTGACACCCGGTGACTTCGCCAAGAAGAGCGCCCTGTTCAACTCGGGCGCCGAGGCCGTCGAGAACGCGATCAAGATCGCCCGCAGGCACACCGGCCGCCAGGCGGTCGTCGCCTTCGACCACGGCTACCACGGCCGCACCAACCTGACGATGGCGCTGACCGCCAAGTCGATGCCCTACAAGAGCGGGTTCGGCCCGTTCGCCCCCGAGGTCTACCGCGCGCCGATGTCGTACCCGTTCCGGGACGGGCTCGAGGGCGGCGAGGCCGCGGCCCGCGTGATCCTGCAGCTCGAGAAGCAGATCGGTGCAGACAACCTCGCCGCCGTGATCATCGAGCCCATCCAGGGTGAGGGCGGCTTCATCGTCCCGGCCGACGGCTTCCTTCCGGCGATCGCCGACTGGTGCCGCGCCAACGGCGTCGTCTTCATCGCCGACGAGGTGCAGACGGGCTTCGCCCGCACCGGCCACATGTTCGCGAGCGAGATCTTCGGCATCGAGCCCGACCTCATCACGACCGCCAAGGGCATCGCCGGCGGCCTGCCTCTCGCCGCCGTCACCGGGCGCGCCGAGATCATGGACGCCTCCCACGCGGGCGGACTCGGCGGCACCTACGGCGGCAACCCGATCGCCTGCGCCGCGGCACTCGCCGCGATCGACGTCTTCGAGAACGACGGAGTGATCGAGCGGGCCCGTGAGATCGGCGAGATCCTCACGGCGCGCCTTGGAGCGATGCAGGAGAAGGATGCGCGCATCGGCGACATCCGCGGCCACGGCGCGATGATCGCGGCCGAGTTCGTCGATCCCGAGACCAACGCGCCGGATGCCGCGCTCACCGCCGCCGTCGCCAAGGCCTGCGTCGCCCAGGGCGTCATCGTCCTCACCTGCGGCACCTACGGCAACGTCATCCGCTTCCTCCCTCCGCTCTCGATCGGCGACGACCTCCTGAACGAGGGTCTCGACGTCGTCGCGGCAGCGCTCGCGGCGAACGCGGCCTGACAGACCAGCGGACGCGGCTCGCCGCGACCGCCACCACACGTCCGGCCGCGACGAGGATCGGGGGATTTCGAGTCGCGGCCGGCACAACATTTCCAATGAAGGAGAAGCAGATGGCTGAGATCACTCGCGACGTGCTGATCGTCGGAGCCGGAGCCGCAGGGCTCACGGCCGCGAACGACCTGCGCAAGGCCGGCCTGTCGGTCGCCGTCCTCGAAGCACGCGACCGCGTCGGCGGCCGCCTGTGGACCGATGTCATCGACGGCGCCATGCTCGAGATCGGCGGCCAGTGGGTCTCGCCCGATCAGGATGCGCTGAAGGACACGATCGAGGAGCTCGGGCTCGAGACCTACAGCCGGTATCGCGAGGGCGACAGCGTGTATGTGGGCCCGGACGGGCAGACGCACCGCTTCACGGGCGAGATGTTCCCGGTGTCGGCCGAGACCGAGGCGGTCATCGCCGAGATCACCGAGCGCCTCGACGCGATGGTCGCCGAGATCGATCCCGATCGTCCGTGGGAGCACGCGAACGCCGCGGAGTGGGACTCGGTCACGTGGGACGCCTGGCTGCGGGCGCAGACCGACGATGACGAAGCCGTGCGCAACCTCGCCTTCGCCACCGGATCCGCGATGCTCACGAAGCCCACGCATTCGTTCTCGCTGCTGCAGTCGCTGCTGATGGCGGCATCCGCCGGTTCGTATTCGAACCTCGTCGACGCCGACTTCATCCTCGACAAGCGCGTCGTCGGCGGCCTGCAGAAGGTGCCGCTGCTGCTCGCCGAGCGCCTGGGCGACGACGTCCTCCTGAACCAGCCGGTGCGCTCGCTCGAGTGGGGCGTCGACGGCGTGACCGCCACGACCGATGACACCACGGTGCGCGCCCGCTTCGCGATCCTCGCGCATGCTCCCGTCCTCTACAGCCGGATCGCGTTCGTGCCGCCGCTGCCGCGTCGACAGCACCAGATGCACCAGCACATCTCGATGGGCTTCGTGATCAAGGTGCACGCCGTCTACGACCGCCCGTTCTGGCGCGAGCACGGCCTCAGCGGCACCGCATTCAGCCCGTATGAACTCGCGCACGAGGCGTACGACAACACGAACCACGGCGACGAGCGCGGCACGCTGGTCGGCTTCGTCAGCGATCAGAACGCCGACGACCTGTTCACGCTCTCGGCCGAGGAGCGCAAGGAGCGCATCCTCGAGTCGCTCTCGCACTACTACGGCGACGAGGCGAAGAGCCCGGTCGTCTACTACGAGAGCGACTGGGGCACGGAGGAGTGGACCCGCGGCGCGTACGCGGCGAGCTTCGACATGGGCGGACTGCACCGCTACGGCGCCGACCTGCGCTCAGCCGTCGGACCGATCCACTTCGCGTGCAGCGACCTGGCCGGAGCCGGATACCAGCACGTCGACGGCGCGATCCGCATGGGGCACCTCGTCGCCTCGAACATCGTCGAAGCCACCCGCGCCGCAGGCGACACCGCCGAGGTCGGCTGATGACCGGTGCGGTCGTCGTCGGCTACACGGCGACGGATGCGGGCGCGGATGCCGCTGCGCTCGGTGCGCGGCTCGCGCGCAGCCTCGGCGCGGTTCTGCATCTCGTGATCGTGCTGCCCTCCGAGGGCACCCGCAACGCGGCCGTCCCGCCCGAGCGGGCCTATGAGGACCACATCCGGCGACAGGCCAAGGAGTGGCTCGAGGACGCCGTCGTCCGGCTGCCGCAGGAGCTCACCCGCACGGGCCACGTGCGCTTCGGCGAGTCCTTCGCCGAGGGGCTCATCGCCGCGGGTGAGGAGTTCGATGCCCGCCTGATCGTCATCGGAACAGCCGGCGGCAGCATCTTCGGCCGCCACCGTCTCGGCAGCGTGGCCTCCGAGCTGCTGCACTCGTCGACCATCCCCGTCGCGCTCGCCCCGGCGGGCACCGCGGAGGAGGACGACCACGTGCTCCCACGGGTCACGGCGGCGATCGGCAACCGCGCCGGGGCGGAGAATCTCCTCGACGAGGCCGCGGCGATCGCGACCGAGTCGCGGGTCGGTCTGCGCCTCGTCTCGCTCGTGCCGTTCGACGTGCCGCCCGGTCTCGACACCGGCGCGATCCGCCTTGTCGGCGACGAGCACGCGAACGACGTGCTCGAAGTGGCCAAGGGGCTGCTGCCCGAAGAGCTGAAGGCCGAGGTCGAACAGGCCCCCGGCGACACGGTCGAGGACGCCGTCGCGAATCTCTCGTGGCTGCCCGGCGAGGTCGTCCTCGTGGGCTCCAGCCGCCTGGCGCAGCCGCGCCGCCTGTTCCTGGGCTCGACCGCAGCGAAGATGCTGCACGAACTGCCCGTGCCCATGATCGTCGTCCCGCGCACCCGCGCCGAAGCAGGAGTCCGCTGATGAGCAGCTCGAACCGGGCGACGGAGCCCGCATCCGGTGTGACGACCGGCATCTCGCAGAAGGGTCTGCGCGCGGGGGCCGTCGGCGTCCTCGGAGCCGTGGTCATCGGCGTCTCCACGATCGCCCCGGCCTACACGCTCACCGCATCGCTCGGTCCGACGGTCGCCGTCGTCGGCACCCAGGTGCCGGCGATCATGCTCGTCGGGTTCATCCCGATGCTGCTGACCGCGTTCGGCTACCGCGAGCTCAACCGCATGATGCCCGACTCCGGCACCTCGTTCACCTGGGGCGTGCGCGCCTTCGGCCCGTGGATCGGCTGGATGACGGGGTGGGGCCTCATCGCCGCGACGGTCATCGTGCTGTCGAACCTCGCCGGCATCGCGGTCGAGTTCCTGTTCCTCCTGATCGCACAGCTCAGCGGAAACCCGGGGATCGCCGATCTGGCGTTCAACCCGATCATCAACGTCGTCGTCTGCCTGCTCTTCATGCTCGGTGCGACCCTCGTGTCGTATCGCGACATGCAGACGACGCAGAAGTTCCAGTACGTCCTCGTCGGCTTCCAGGTGCTCGTGCTCGTGGTCTTCGCGACCGTCGCGATCGTGAAGGCCGTCAACGGAGACGCTCCCGAGCCGACCGCATTCTCGTGGTCGTGGTTCAACCCGTTCGAGGTGCCGTCGTTCAGTGCCTTCGCCGCGGGCCTCTCGCTGTCGATCTTCATCTTCTGGGGCTGGGACGTGGTCCTGACCATGAACGAGGAGACGAAGGATCCCGAGAAGACGCCGGGCCGCGCAGCGATGGTCACCGTCGTGGTCGTCGTCGCCCTGTACCTCCTGCTCGCCATCGGCCTCATCATGTTCGCGGGCGTCGGCTCGGGCGACTACGGGCTGGCGAACGAGGACATCTCGGCGAACGTGTTCTTCGCGCTGTCCGACCCGATCCTGGGCCCGCTCGCATTCCTCGTCTCGCTCGCAGTGCTCTCGAGCTCGGCGGCATCGCTGCAGTCCACCGCTGTCGGTCCTGCCCGCACGCTGCTCGCGATGGGACACTACGGCGCCCTGCCGAAGAAGTTCGCACGGGTCAGCCCGCGCTTCTTCACCCCCGGCTACTCGACGATCGTCTCGGCCGTGGTCGCATCCGTCTTCTACGCCGTGATGCGACTGGTGAGCGAGAACGTGCTCACCGACACGATCCTGTCGCTCGGCATGATGATCTGCTTCTACTACGGTCTCACCGCGTTCGCGTGCGTCTGGTACTTCCGCAAGCAGTGGTTCGACTCGGCCAGGAGCTTCTTCTTCACGTTCCTGTTCCCGCTGGTCGGCGGTGCGATCCTCGCGGTGCTGTTCGTGACGACGCTCATCGACTCGATGGACCCCGCCTACGGCAGCGGTTCGAGCATCGGCGGGGTCGGCCTCGTGTTCGTCCTCGGTGTCGGCATCATCGGCATCGGGATCGTCATCATGATCTGGCAGTCGATCAAACGACCGGCGTTCTTCCGCGGTGAGACGCTCAGCATGGATGCTCCCGCGAGCGTCCGCAGACGCTGACCGGTTCCACGGCCCGTTCCTTCCTCCCCACAGAAAGAGATTCCATGAGCACTCAGACTGAGCAGGCGCTGCTCGACAGCATCCCCACCGGCCTCTTCATCGGGGGAGAGTGGATCGACGGCGAGACCGGCGGCACCTTCGACGTCCAGGACCCGGCGACGGGCGCGGTCATCCGCACTATCGCGGATGCGACGCCCGCCGACGGCATCCGCGCCCTGGACGCCGCAGTCGCTGCGCAGGATTCCTGGGCGGCGACCGCGCCCCGCACCCGCAGCGAGATCCTGCGCCGAGCATTCGATCTCGTGCAGGAGCACAAGGAGGACCTGGCGCTGCTGATGACGCTCGAGATGGGCAAGCCGCTCGCCGAGGCCCGCGGGGAGGTCGCCTACGGTGGCGAGTTCCTGCGGTGGTTCAGCGAGGAGGCGGTGCGCATCAGCGGTCGCTACGGCATCAACCCCGAGGGCACCGGCCACATGGTCGTCTCGCAGCGGCCCGTCGGGCCGTCGTTCTTCGTGACGCCGTGGAACTTCCCGTTCGCGATGGCGACGCGCAAGATCGCCCCCGCCCTCGCGGCCGGCTGCACCGTGGTCATCAAGCCCCCGGCACTCACACCGCTGACGACGATGTTCTTCACCTCGCTGCTCGAGAAGGCCGGCCTCCCGGCCGGTGTCGTCAACGTGGTGCAGACGTCGAAGTCGTCGGCGCTGTCGGCCCCGATCATCGCCGACCCTCGTCTGCGCAAGCTGTCGTTCACCGGATCGACCGAGGTGGGCCGCAAGCTCATCGCTCAGGCCGCCGAAGGCGTGCTGCGCGTGTCGATGGAGCTCGGCGGCAACGCCCCGTTCGTCGTCTTCGACGATGCCGACCTCGACAAGGCGGTCGACGGCGCCCTTGCCGCGAAGTTCCGCAACATCGGCCAGGCCTGCACCGCCGCCAACCGCTTCATCGTGCACAAGGATGTCGCCGACGAGTTCGCCCGCAAGGTCACCGACCGCGTCAAGGCGATGAAGATCGGCCGCGGCACCGAAGACGGCGTTGCCATCGGACCGCTCATCGACGAGGGTGCGGTCGCCAAGGCCGGAGAGCTCGTCGACGACGCTGTCGAGCGCGGCGCGACGCTGCTCGCCGGCGGCAAGGCGCTCGAGGGCACCGGCACCTTCTACGAGCCCACCGTGCTCACCGACGTGGTCGCAGGCTCGGCGATCCTCCGCGAGGAGATCTTCGGCCCGGTGCTCGCGATCGCGACCTTCGAGACCGAGGACGACGCCGTGCGTCTCGCGAACGACACCGAGTACGGTCTCGTCTCCTACGTGTTCACCGAGAACCTGCAGCGCGGCCAGCGGATGATCGACAGGCTCGAGACGGGCATGATGGGTCTCAACGTGGGTGTGGTGTCGAACGCGGCGGCACCCTTCGGCGGCGTCAAGCAGTCCGGCGTCGGCCGCGAGGGCGGTCTCGAGGGCATCCACGAGTACCTGTCCACCAAGTACACGCTGATCCCGATCTCCTGATCCCTCCGGTCGTCGGGTGGGCGAAGCTCCGCTCCTCGCTCGACGACCGGACACCGAACGAGAGGAAGAAGAACATGACCGACTACGCCGTCATCAACCCCGCCACCGGAGAGACGCTGGCGTCCTTCGACACGTTCACGGATGCCCAGATCGAGGAGGCGATCGCCGCCGCCGACGAGGCACACCGCACCTGGTCGCGTTCCTCGACCGTGGCTGAGCGCGCAGCATTGCTGCGCCGTGCAGCCGAGCTGCACCGCGAGCGTCGCGAGCAGCTCGCGGACGTGTTCGTGCGCGAGATGGGCAAGCCCCGCGAAGCGGCCCTCGGGGAGGTCGACTTCGCCGCCGACATCGCCGAGTACTACGCCGACCAGGCAGAGGCGATCATGGCCGACCAGCCGATCGCCATCCTCGGAGAAGGATCGGCGATCGTGCGCCGCTCCTCGCTCGGACCGCTCGTGGGCATCATGCCGTGGAACTTCCCGGCGTATCAGATCGTGCGTTTCGCGGCTCCGAACCTGATCGTCGGCAACACGATCCTCCTCAAGCCCGCACCCCAGTGCCCCGAGTCGTCGACCGCGATCGAGGCGATCTACCACGACGCCGGGTTCCCGAAGGGCGCGTACCAGAACGTGCTCGCGACGAACGACCAGATCGCGGACATGATCGCCGACCCCCGTGTGCAGGGAGTCTCGCTCACGGGCTCGGAGCGTGCGGGCGCCGCAGTGGCCGAGATCGCCGGGCGCAACCTCAAGAAGGTCGCCCTCGAGCTGGGCGGATCCGACCCGTTCATCGTGCTCTCAACCGACGACCTCGACGCCACGGTGCAGGCCGGCGTCGACGCCCGTCTCGACAACAACGGACAGGCGTGCAACGGCGCGAAGCGATTCATCATCGTCGATGGCCTCTACGACGAATTCGTCGAGAAGTTCACGGCGGCGATGGCATCGGTGACGGCGACCGACCCGACGCTCGACGACACCGTGCTCGGCCCGGTCTCGTCCGAGACGGCGGCGGAGAATCTGCAGAAGCAGATCGACCAGGCCGTCGAACAGGGTGCGACGCTGCTGACCGGAGGCACCCGTGACGGGGCGTTCTTCGCGCCGACCGTGCTGGCCGACGTGACTCCCGAGATGAACGTCTACCGCGAGGAGCTCTTCGGCCCCGCCGCCGTCGTCTACCGGGTCGCCGACGAGGACGCCGCCGTCGCCCTCGCGAACGACACCACCTTCGGCCTCGGCTCGTACGTCTTCACGACGGATGCCGAGCAGGCCGAGCGGGTCGCCGACAACATCGAGGCGGGCATGGTCTACGTCAACCTCGTGCTCGCCGACAGCCCCGAGCTGCCCTTCGGCGGCATCAAGCGCAGCGGCACCTCGCGCGAGCTCGGCCACCTCGCCGCCGACGAGTTCGTCAACAAGAAGCTCATCCGCATCGGCTGAGCGACTGCGACAAGAAGGGGCGGATGCTGCGGCATCCGTCCCTTTCTCGTGCCAGGCCCTTTCTTGTCGTGCCGCCCCCTCCTGCTGTGCCGCCCCCTCTTGCTGTGCCCGAGTCCTGTGACCGTCTGCAGGACTGCGGCACGTCTGCAGGACCGTAAGCCGGTTCCCGACCCCGCAGACGTGCCAGAGTCCTGCAGCCGGACGTGGGTACCGAACGTCGAGTCGAGGTCCGACGGATGCCGGAGCCCGCACAGGAACCCGGGCGTAGGTTGGAAGCATGGCAACCGTCGCAGCGAACATCGTCAAGACCCTCCGCGCCAACGGGATCGACCGTGTCTACGGCCTTCCGGGTGACTCCCTCAACGGGTTCACCGACGCCCTCCGAAAGGACGGCGGCATCCGATGGGTGCATGTGCGGCACGAGGAGTCCGCGGCCTTCGCGGCGGCGGCGGATGCGGCGCTCACGGGAGATCTCGCGGTGGTCGCCGGTTCGTGCGGCCCCGGCAACCTCCACCTGATCAACGGCCTCTACGACGCCAACCGCTCGCGGGTGCCGGTGCTGGCGATCGCGGCCCACATCCCGACCACCGAGATCGGCACCGGATACTTCCAGGAGACCCACCCGCAGGAGCTGTTCCGCGAGTGCAGCGTCTACGTCGAGTACGTCGCGGACCCCAAGCAGATGCCGCGCCTGCTCGAGATCGCGATGCGCGCGGCGATCGAGCAGCGCGGTGTCGCCGTGCTCGTCATCCCCGGTGATGTCGCGCTGGCCGAGATCTCCGACGACCGTGCCGTCGTCATCGAGCGCGCCCGCCCGGTGATCGTGCCGAGCGGTGACGAGCTCGAGCGCGCCGCGACGCTGCTCAACGCGTCGAAGAAGACCACGATCCTCGCGGGTGCGGGCGTCGAAGGCTCGCATGACGAGGTCATCGCCCTGGCCGACAGGCTCGGTGCGCCGATCGTGCACGCCCTCCGCGGCAAGGAGTTCATCGAGTACGACAACCCGTTCGACGTCGGAATGACCGGACTGCTCGGCTTCGCCTCCGGATACCGGGCCATGGAGGCGGCCGACACGCTGCTGGTGCTGGGCAGCGACTTCCCGTACGAGCAGTTCTACCCCGAGCACGCCACGACCATCCAGGTCGACATCCGCGGTTCGCAGCTGGGCAAGCGGCATCCGCTCGATCTCGGTCTCGTCGGCGACGTCGGAGCGACCGCCGCGGCGCTCCTGCCTCGACTCGCGGCGAAGAGCGACCGCGACCACCTCGACGACTCGACCGCGCACTACCGCAAGACCAGGGCGAAGCTCGACGACCTCGCGACGCCGACGAAGGCCGGTCGTCCGATCCACCCGCAGTACCTCGCGCGGCTGCTCGACGAGCAGGCGGCGGATGACGCGGTGTTCACCGCCGACGTCGGCTCGCCGACCGTGTGGGCTGCCCGGTATCTGTCGATGACCGAGAACCGCCGCCTGATCGGCTCGTTCACGCACGGCTCGATGGCCAACGCGCTGCTTCACGGCATCGGCGCACAGGTCTCGCATCCCGATCGCCAGGTGATCGCACTCGCCGGTGATGGGGGGCTCGCCATGATGCTGGGGGAGCTGCTGACCCTCACGCAGAACAGGCTGCCGGTGAAGACGATCGTCGTGAACAACTCGTCACTGAACTTCGTCGAACTCGAGATGAAGGCCGCCGGCTTCGTGAACTACGGCACGTCGCTCGACAACCCGAGCTTCGCGGCGATCGCGGAGGCCATGGGAATCTTCGCGCGCCGCGTCGAGAACAGCGAGGATCTGCCGGATGCCGTCCGCGAGGTGCTCGCCCACGACGGCCCCGCGCTGCTCGACGTCGTCACGGAGCGCCAGGAGCTGTCGATGCCGCCGGCGATCGAGGCCGCGCAGGTCAAGGGCTTCGCGCTGTACGCGATCCGCACGGTGATGTCGGGGAAGGGAGACGAGCTGCTCGACCTCGCACGGGCCAACTGGCGCCAGTTCCTCTGAGCAGCGGGCTCCGGGAGACGACGCATCCTGGGGAGGAGAACACCTCCTGGGGAGGATGAATCTGCCCGATTTCTCCTCCCGACGGGGAGATCTCCTCCCGACGAGGCGCTGCCTCGAACCCGAACCCGAACCCGAACCCGACCCCCCAGCTCCGACACGCGCCTAGCTGTCGATGAGCGCGCGCACCTCGGCCGCCTCGACCTGGCGACCGAGCGCCTCGAGCAGATTGCCGAGTTCGAGCGCCGACACCTGACGCAACGGGGCGTGGTCCACGGCGTGCTCGAGCGCGCTGCGGTAGATCGGCACGGCGTCGGCGGCGCGGTCGTCGGCGGCGAGCAGGCGCGCGGCGAACAGCTCCGAGCCACCAGCCGAGCCCGCATCCCCGATCGCGGCGAATCCATCGGCCGCCGTGAGCGCCGCGGCCACGGCCTCGTCGATGCGGCCGAACTGAGCGAGCACCCGACCTCGCGAATCGGTGACGTCGGCGAGCAGCCATCCCGCCTCATGCTCCTGAGCCAGAGCAGCGACCTCGTCGAACAGAGCGAAGGCACGGGCGTCCTGCTTCGCGCCATAGGCCTGGCCGAGGTTGTGCAGCACGTCGGCGAGGGCGCCGACAGCCTCGGGCGCCTTGCGTGCGATCTCGGACGCTGATTCGAGCGATTCGATCGCTTCGTCGTGCTCGTCGAATCGGGCGAGGATCTTCGCGCGCTCGGTCAACGACATGGCCTGATCCGCGTGCTCCTCCGCCTCGCCGAAGAGATCCGCCGCATAACCGAACGCGCCGACCGCCTGGCCGAACTCGCCGGCCGAGCCGAGGGCTCGCGCGAGCAGCGACGCCGTCATCGCTCGAGAAGCTGCAGGCACCTCGGCCTGCTCCTCCCGCTCGAGGACCTGACCGAACAGCTCGGCGGCCACCTCGGCGTCACCCGCGGCGAGCATCGCCCGTGCGAGGCGGAAGTCCGCCCCGGCCTGGTCGCCGCCCTCCTGCGCGACGAGACGCGAGGTGACCCGGTACCGAGCGACGGCCTTCTCCGGGTCGCCCGCATCCTCCCAGAGCGCCCCGGCGAGCAGATGCGCCGTAGCCAGAGCCGTGGTCGCGCCGAGCCCGGCGAGCAGCCGAGACGCCTCATCGGCATCCGCCGCGCCTTCCGCGTAGTCTTCGCTGCCACCGCGTACTCTGGCGCGGGTCTGCAGTGCCTGCGCGCGGTGACCTGCGCTGAGGTCGTCCTGGGCCAGGAAGCGATCGAGCAGAGCGGACGCCGCCTCGATGTCGCCCTTCTGCAGCACGGCCGCGATGGCGACCAGCGTGGTCGTGTTCGAGAGCCGCACGTCGTCTGCGTCGGCGAACGCCCGAGCGGCGATCTCCGCCATGTCGAGCGCCGCATCGGCTTCGTCGGCCCGCATGTGCAGCGAGGCCCGGCTGATCGCGAGATCGCCGAGAGACCAGGCCGGGAGCGACGCGGCGTTCGCGAGTTCATCCTCGAGCGCGGCGGCGGCGTCGGCGGTGTTCAGGCCGAAGGTCGCGAGCCCCAGGCGCTGCTCGAGGTCGGCCTGCGCGTCGAGCCCGGCGGCGCGCAGGGCGTCGATCCGCGCCGGCAGCAGCTCGGCCGCCTCCTCGCTGCGGTCGAGGGCGATGAGGATGCCGAGGCGCATCGACATGAGCTGAGCGATCTTCGAGGGGTCCTCGACTCCCAGAGCATGCGGCAGAGCCTGCAGCGTCTCGTGCTCCGCCCCGAACTGGGCGAGGTTCATCACCCGCTCGAACCAGGCGTCCGGATCGCTCGGCGTGGCCGAGTCCGTGGCCGTGACGAACGCATCCGACCTGATCGGCACGTCGTAGCGCTCGTCAGCGAGAGCCCGCAGGCGGGCGAGGCTTCGCGCGTGGCCCTCGGTGCCGTCGCGGCGATCGAACTCGGACCCGATGCGCTCGGCGGCGGCCCAGGAGACGGCGGCGAGTTCGGCCGCGCCCCACGTTCCGTCGTGCTCGCCGAAGAAGTCGGTGAGCGCGGGGGAGTCGGCTCCGCGCACCGGAGCGTCGCCGTGGCCCGCTGCGGTGACGCGGTCGAGGGCGAAGGCGAAGGCGGCCAGTGCTGCGAAGTGCGCGTCGACGTTGAGTCCGTCGTGCGCGAGCCACGGGATGTGTCGCTCGACCTGGGCGAGCGCCCTGGCCTCGTTGCCGGTGAGGGCGGCGAACACGATGTTGTTGGCGACGATCCGCAGGTTGTCCGGGTTGTCCTTCGCGAGGCGATAGCTGCGCAGGTGCGCGCTCTTCGCCTCGTCCAGGCGCCCGGCGCGCAGGTACGGCACGAGCACGCGCGACAGAGCGTGCTCCGGCTCCTCGCCGCACGAGAATCCACCCTCGAGCATCTCCTCGACGAGCCGGATGGCCTCGGCATCTCGATCGGTCTCCGCGAAGAACCCGGCGAACTGGCTGCGCCCGCACGCGTCGCAGTGGCTGTGGTCGTCGCGAGGCGTGGCCTCCAGCTGCACGCGCAGCGCCTCGGCGTCGTCGATGCGTCCGGAGTCCCAGGCGTCTTCGAATCGGGCCGTGAGCACCCCGCTCATGCCGAGCCCGGCCGTGCGGTAGTGGGTTTCCATGTCATCGAGCACCGCCGCGATCTGCTCGACCGAGAAGGCGGGGGACGAGCGCAGAGACGATGCCATCCACTTGAACTGCCACATCAGATCGGCGCCGCCGTATTCGAGGTCGGCGGGGAACCGCTGCGGGTCGGCGTCGTGCCGGGCGAGACACCACGCGAAGGAGTTCAGCATCACGTCGGTGGCGCCGTTCATGTTCGCGGATGCGGTCTGACGCATCCGCGCTTCGTATTCGAGCCTCTCATCACCGAGTTCGACGGCGAGTGAGACGGCATCCGCCACCAGCGCCTGCTCGGCCGGGCCCCACGGAGTGCGGTCGATCTCCTCGATCAGCTGCGTGAAGCGCTTCTTCGGACGTGTCATGGGGATCCTTCGAACGGAGCGGGTGTGCAGAGCGTGGTCAGACTGCGTCGCCGAAGGGGATCGAGTCCTCTTCGATGCCGGCCGACAGTGAGACGAGGTCGGAGAGCGCCGTCGTCATGAGCGCACGATCCGAGTCGGAGAGCGGATGGTGACCGGCCAGCAGAGCCTGGATGTAGAGCAGCTGCACGGTGCGGGCGAACACCGCGTCGTCCTGCACGCGCACGAGCGCTCGCACGACGCGGTTCGACCAGTTCAGGCACAGGCGCGCGCTCAGATCGTCGTCGCGGGAGGCGGAGACGGTCGCGTCGATGCGGTCGAGCACGCCACCCCACAGCGACCCGGTGATGCCCTTGGTGCGTCCGCGGTCGATCCGGCGCAGCACCTCCGGATCGGCGACGTAGAGCGCTGCGAGCTCAGGCTGGTCGATCGAGCGCACGGTGACGGAGCATCCGGATGCCGTCAGCACCCCGCCCGCTCGTTCCTCCAGCGCCATCGCGGCATCGCGGTCGTCGAGGGGCGGAGGGTCGAGGCGGTCGAGCTCACCCGCGACGTCGACGAGCTCGATCGTGACGTGAGGGTAGAGCTCTGGAAGCATCCGCACGAGGTCCGCGTCATACAGGTAGCCGCCGTTGACCAGCACCTCGGAGCCGGGCGAGATGCCGGCGACCTGGCGGAACTCGTCGACCGACTGCGCGAAGCGCACGTGCGGGTACCGTTCGACGAGATCGCCGATGCGCATCGTGCCGTGCGTGGTCTCGAGGGTCAGCCAGCGCGTGATGAACGTCGCCAGCTCCTCGTCGTGACGCACGAGCGACTTCAGGCCCACCTCGTGGATCGCCACGAACTGGGCCAGTCTGTGCGGCTCGCGCAGTCCCAGTTCGAGCACCCAGCGACGGATGCCGGCACCCAGCTGTTCGCGGACACGCTCGAGCGCCGCATCGTCGACGAGAGACTCGCGGCTGGCCGTCGGAGCGAGGCCGGTCGAATCGACGACCGCCCGCACGAAGAACGCCCACTCGGGCAGCACGTCGTCGACGCGTTCGCCCAACAGCATCCGCCCGAGGTACATGCGGGTGGCCTGGCGGGCGCCGGGCGGGGGAGCGTAGGGCAGCACATAGGCGAGCCCTCGGGTGCCCGTGGCGGATTCGCTGAGCTCGATCGCGTCGAGCGGGGTGGCGCCGAGCAGATCGCGTCCGTACTGGAGCGCACCCTCGATGTCGTCGACGGCATCGAGGAAGGGCGCCCGCCGCGTGATGTCGATGTCGCCGTTCGAGGACTCGAGCGTCACCCGTACGGGCAGGAATTCGGCGAAGGCCGTCGCCAGCTCGCGCACGGCGGCAGGGCGCAGCAGCTCGTCGGCGTCGAAGCGCGGCTTCAGGTGCACACTCGTGCCGATGGGAAGGTCGTCATCGATCTCGACGACGCGGAAGGTGCCGTCGGCGCTGCCCGTCCACTCGACGGCAGAACCGCCCCGGGCGCTGCGCGAGCGGATCACGATCGAATCGGCGACCATGAAGCAGCTGAGCAGGCCGATTCCGAACTGACCCAGGTAGTCGCTGCGGGGAAGGTCGAAGATGTCGCGTTTCGAGCTGCGTCCGACGGTGGCGAGGAGATCGCCCACCTCCGCCGCGTTCAGACCGACCCCGTCATCCCGCAGCACGAACTCGCCGGAGCCGTCGGTCAGCGCGGTGATGCGGATGCGTCCGCCCCCGCCGTCGACCTCGCGGCGTGCCGTGATGGCGTCGCGTGCGTTCTGCAGCAGCTCTCGCAGGTACACGCGCGGACTGGAATAGATATGGCGGCTCAGAAGGTCGACGACACCGCGCAGGTCCACCTGGAACTGCTGCACGTCAGCGCTCACTGCGCCCCCTCCCGTTTCTTCCGCTCGCCGAGCCTAACAACAACGGCGAGAGCGGGCCCGGTTCGGCACCGACCGGCGGATGCCGTATGCTTGACCAGCAGTTGTTGTCTGCATTCTTTCGCCGTGCCCCGGTCCTTCCGGTCCGGTAGCGGTGGCAGGATGGAGATGACACCCCGAGACCTCCCGGTCTCTAGGGCGGTAGCTCAATTGGCAGAGCAGCGGTCTCCAAAACCGCAGGTTGCAGGTTCGATTCCTGTCCGCCCTGCGCGTCAGCACACGCTGACACACGAAAGGTACATTCAGGATGGATCAGGACGAACCGCGCGGCGAGGTCGTCGCGGCCGGCGCCACCCGCGAGAAGAAGCGTGGCATCGCGGGCTTCTTCGCAGGGATCGCCCTGTTCTTCCGTCAGGTCATCGCCGAGCTGCGCAAGGTCGTCACGCCGACCCGCAAGGAACTGGTCAAGTTCACCGCAGTGGTGCTCGTCTTCGTTCTCATCGTCATGGGCATCGTCTACGGACTGGACACCCTGTTCGCCTGGGTGACGCACATCGTCTTCGGGGTCCCGGGCGCCTGACGCCCTCGCGGCCCTGGCCGCAGTGATTGGAAAGAAACAACGTGTCTGAACGATATTCCGACGACGCCGACTGGGCGACGGCTGCTGAGCAGTCCAGCGAAGAGGACGAGGCCCAGGAGGGCAACGTGCTCGCTGCGGAAGAGCAGTCGGTCACCTCGGCCGAACATGTCGCCCTTCACATCGAGGACGTCGACGGAGACGACGACGCCGTCGCGCAGGACGACGACACCGACATCGACATCAACGACCCGGAGGCGGACGCGATCGTGAACGACGCTCTCAACCTGGACGAAGCGGCTGAGACGGAAGCTGCCGCTGAGGTCCTCAACGAATCCGTGGCGGAAGAGACCGCCGAGCTCGAGGCCGCTGAGGCCGAAGAGGTCACCCCGTACGACGGACCCGACATCAACGGCGACGATGACGCCGCGACCGAGTCCGACGACGAGTCCGAAGAGGACGACGACGCCGAGGAAGACCCGTACGAGGCCTTCCGCCTCGACCTGCGGATGCTTCCGGGCAAGTGGTACGTCATCCACTCGTACGCCGGATTCGAGCGCAAGGTCAAGGCCAACATCGAGCAGCGCAAGTCGACGCTCGAGGTCGAGGACGAGATCTACCAGATCGAGGTCCCGATGGAAGACGTGGTCGAGATCAAGAACGGCCAGCGCAAGATGGTCACCCGCGTGCGCATCCCGGGCTACGTGCTCGTGCGCATGGAGCTCACGGAAGACACCTGGTCGGTCGTCCGCCACACCCCCGGCGTCACCGGCTTCGTGGGCAACGCCCACAACCCGACGCCGCTGCGCTTCGAAGAGGCCTTCAACATGCTGAAGTCGCTCGTCGAGGTCAAGGACGTCCCGACCGCCAAGAACATCGCGTCGAAGGGCGGCCTCGCCGTCGCTCGTCCGCTTCCGGCCGAGGTCGACTTCGAGGTCGGCGAGACCATCACGATCAAGGAGGGCTCGTTCGCGGGTCTTCCCGGTTCGATCAGCGAGATCAAGCCGGAGAGCGGCAAGCTCACCGTGCTCGTGTCGCTCTTCGAGCGCGAGACCCCGGTCGAGCTGTCGTTCGACCAGGTCACCAAGATGGTCTGACACACGCTTTCACGAGAACGGCCGTCCCGTCCGGGGCGGCCGTTCTCGCGTTAGGGACATGGTCTCGCATCAGGTAGACTTGTGTGGTTTGCGTGTCGCTTCGGCGTGCGCGCAGACGACCGCAGCCCGGAGATGCCGGGTTCGCGGGAGAGCAGATGCATCCGCATCCGTTCGATGAAAGGAAGAGGATATGGCACCGAAGAAGAAGGTGACCGGCCTGATCAAGCTTCAGATCAACGCCGGTGCAGCCAACCCGGCGCCGCCGATCGGCCCCGCGCTCGGTCAGCATGGCGTCAACATCATGGAGTTCTGCAAGGCGTACAACGCCGCGACCGAGTCGCAGCGCGGCAACGTCATCCCCGTCGAGATCACCGTCTACGAGGACCGCAGCTTCACGTTCATCCTGAAGACCCCGCCGGCCGCGGAGCTCATCAAGAAGGCCGCCGGCGTGCCCAAGGGCTCGTCGACGCCTCACACGGTCAAGGTCGCGAAGATCACCAAGGACCAGGTCCGTCAGATCGCCGAGACCAAGCAGGCCGACCTGAACGCGAACGACATCGAGGCTGCCTCGAAGATCATCGCCGGCACCGCCCGTTCCATGGGCATCACGGTCGAGGGCTGAGGAGAATAATCATGGCTACGAAGTCCAAGGCTTACAAGGCTGCCGCCGAGAAGATCGAGGCAGACCGTTTCTACACTCCCACCGAGGCAGTCGCCCTCGCCAAGGAGACCGGCTCGTCGAAGTTCGACTCGACCGTCGAGGTCGCGCTGAAGCTCGCCGTCGACCCCCGCAAGGCAGACCAGATGGTGCGCGGCACCGTCATCCTGCCCCACGGCACCGGTAAGACCGCCCGCGTCATCGTCTTCGCCACCGGCCCCGCGGCCGAGGCAGCGATCGCCGCAGGTGCAGATGAGGTCGGCGGCGCCGAGCTCATCGAGAAGGTCGCCGCAGGCTGGACCGCGTTCGACGCGGCCGTCTCGACCCCGGAGCTCATGGGCCAGGTCGGTCGTCTCGGAAAGGTCCTGGGTCCGCGTGGACTCATGCCGAACCCGAAGACCGGCACCGTGACCCCCAACACGGCCAAGGCCGTCGAGGAGATCAAGGGCGGAAAGATCGAGTTCCGCGTCGACAAGCACGCCAACGTGCACTTCGTCGTCGGCAAGTCGTCGTTCTCCGCTGAGCAGCTCGACGAGAACATCGGCGCAGCGCTCGAGGAGATCGTCCGCCTCAAGCCGTCGAGCTCGAAGGGCCGTTACATCCAGAAGGGCGCCGTGTCGACCACGTTCGGCCCCGGCATCCCGCTGGACGTCAACTCCATCTGAGTGTGATTCCTGAAAGGCCCCCGCATCGTGCGGGGGCCTTTCTGCATCCCCTCGGGGCGACATCCGACGTCATCCGATGTGGGATGCTGAACCGAAGCCCCGTACTGTAAACGAGTCCGCGCCACAGCACTCGCGCCTCACCGCACCCCAGGAGGGTACTCACATGTCCCGTCGCATCATCGCCGTCACCGCACTGGTCGTCGCCGCAGCAGCGCTCACCGCCTGCAGCGGCAGCACCGCCCCCGCCGAGAGCAGCTCCAGCGAAGGCGGCGCCGACTTCGGTCTCGTCAAGGACGGCACCCTCACCGTCGCCACGGAGGGCACGTACCGTCCGTTCAGCTTCCACGGTGACGGCGGCACGGGTGACCTGACCGGCTTCGACGTCGAGATCATCCAGGCGGTCGCCGACAAGCTCGACCTCGAGGTCGAGTTCCAGGAGACGCAGTGGGATGCGATCTTCGCGGGCCTCGATGCGGGCCGTTTCGACGTGATCGCGAACCAGGTCAGCATCAACGAGGAGCGCCAGGAGAAGTACCTGTTCAGCACTCCGTACACCGTCTCGCCCGGCGTGATCGTGGTCGCGGAGGACGACG
Organism: Microbacterium sp. AC035; assembly: GCF_979258485.1. Classification (NCBI taxonomy): domain Bacteria; kingdom Bacillati; phylum Actinomycetota; class Actinomycetes; order Micrococcales; family Microbacteriaceae; genus Microbacterium; species Microbacterium sp. AC035. The sequence continues at coordinate 1,760,765 of NZ_OZ409858.1, read as the reverse complement.
ACTCGATCTCGTCGTTCGACGACCTCGAGGGCAAGACCACCGCGCAGTCCCTCACGAGCAACTGGTATGAGCTGGCCACCGAGTCGGGCGCCACGGTCGAAGGCGTCGAGGGCTGGGCGCAGGCCGTCGAGCTGCTGCGACAGGGTCGCGTCGATGCGACCGTCAACGACAAGCTGACCTTCCTCGACTACGAGACGACGAACAGCCCGTCGGGGCTGAAGATCGCCGCCGAGACCGATGAGGCCGGTGAGCAGGCGTTCGTGTTCACCAAGGACAAGACCGACCTGGTCGAGGCGATCGACGGCGCACTCGAAGAGCTGCGTGCCGACGGCACACTGGCCGAGATCAGCGACAAGTACTTCGGCGAAGACGTGACCCAGTAGCCCATGGAGAACCCCTGGCAGCTGTTCTTCGACTCGCTCGGCCCGATCGCCCTCGCGGGGGTGACGGTGACGGTTCCGCTCGCGCTGATCTCGTTCGCGCTGGGTCTCGTGCTCGCCATCGGCGCGGCACTCATGCGGATCTCGGTCAATCCTCTGTTGTCGGGCATCGCCAGGTTCTACATCTCGGTCATCCGGGGCACGCCGATGATCGTGCAGTTGTTCGTGATCTTCTACGGGCTCGGGTCGATCGGGCTCAAGCTGGATCCGTGGACCAGCGCGATCATCGCGCTGTCCCTGAACGTCGGCGGCTACGGAGCCGAAGTGGTGCGCGCAGCCATCCTCTCCGTTCCGAAGGGGCAGTGGGAGGCGGCATACACGGTAGGCATGAATCGCACGCGCACTCTCACGCGCGTGATCCTGCCGCAGGCTGCGCGGGTCTCGGTGCCTCCGCTGTCGAACACGTTCATCTCGCTGGTGAAGGACACCTCGCTCGCCTCGCTGATCCTCGTGACCGAGCTCTTCAAGGTGGCGCAGCAGATCGCAGCGGCGACCCTGGAGTTCATGGTCGTCTATCTGGCTGCCGCGCTGGTCTACTGGGTGATCTGCCTGGTGCTCTCGTTCGGCCAGAGCGCACTCGAGAGGAGACTCGATCGCAATGTCGCTCACTGATCCGACCCACCCGGCGCACACGTCCACGGCCGACGCGCTGCTCACCGCCCGCGGACTGCACAAGCGCTTCGGTGACAACGAGGTGCTTCGCGGCATCGATCTGACGCTGCATCGCGGAGAGGTCGTCGTGCTGATCGGTCCGAGCGGATCCGGTAAGACGACGGTGCTCCGCGCGCTCAACGGCCTCGAGACGCCGGATGCCGGCACGATCGTCGTCGCAGGCGGACCCGACATCGACTTCGCCCCGTCGGATCCGGTGTCGAAGCGCACGCGGGCGCAGAAGCGTCTCGCGCTGCGCGACCGCTCGGCGATGGTCTTCCAGCATCACAACCTCTTCCCCCACCTCTCGGTGCTCGAGAACGTGATCGAGGGCCCGTGGCGGGTGCAGGGGCGGCCGAAGGCCGAGGTGGTCGCCGAGGCGCAGGTGCTGCTCGCGAGGGTCGGACTCGCCGACAAGGAGAATGCTCGCCCGCACGAGCTGTCCGGCGGGCAGCAGCAGCGGGTCGGCATCGTTCGCGCTCTCGCCCTGCGCCCCGACCTGCTGCTCTTCGACGAGCCGACGAGCGCACTCGATCCCGAACTCGTCGGAGAGGTGCTCTTGGTGATCAAAGAGCTCGCCGACGAGGGGTGGAGCATGGTCGTCGTCACGCACGAGCTGAGTTTCGCGCGCGAGGCGGCAGACCATGTGCTGTTCATGGATTCGGGCGTGGTCATCGAAGAGGGGGCACCGGCCGACATCTTCGGCGCGCCGCAGCACGAACGCACGAAGAGGTTCCTCACCCGCATCCTGCGGCCGCTCGACGGCGACTGACGGGCATCCGCCCACTTCTGCGACGCAGGGTCAGCCGCCGAGCACCGGCAGCACCAGGCTGACAGCCAGGGTGATCATGACGACGGCGATCAGCGCGTCGAGGATGCGCCACGCTCGTTCCGTGCGCAGCCAGCGGCCGAGATAGCGGGCGCCGAACCCCAGCGCGGTGAACCACAGGATGCTGGCAGCGATCGCTCCGGCGGCGAACAGCCAGCGCTCGTCGCCGTGCGTCGCGGCGATCGACCCGAGCATCAGGACCGTGTCGAGGTAGACGTGCGGGTTCAACCAGGTCAGGGCGAGAACCGTCGCGATCACGGGAGCGAGCGCGGTGCGGGTCGCAGTCGTGGTTCCGCCGCCCGACCCGGGCGCCGAGCCCTCCGCACCGGTCCGGTCGACTCGCAGCTCCTCGCCGCCCCTCCAGGCGCGGCGAGCGGCGAGGATGCCATAGGCCAGAAGGAACAGGGCCCCCGCCCAGCGCGCGACGACCACGAGCCACGGGGCTGCGGAGATGACGAAGCCGAGTCCCGCGACGCCGGCGGCGATGAGCAGGGCGTCCGACACGGCGCAGATGATGACGACGGGCAGGACGTGCTCTCTGCGGATGCCCTGACGGAGGACGAACACGTTCTGCGCGCCGATGGCGACGATCAGGGAGAGGCCGAGTCCGAGACCCGAGAAGACGGAGAGCATGAGTCCACGGTACGGATACCACAGACATGAGCACCACCGATGATTCCTTGTGCGGCATTAGCATGACTAATGTGAAGATCGATCCGGAGCTTGCCGCCACTGTCGCCGCCGTGGCCGACGAAGGAACCCTCGACGCAGCGTCGCGGGTGTTGCGTGTGACTCCTTCCGCCGTGAGCCAGCGGCTCAAGACGCTCGAGGAGCAACTCGGACGGGTCCTCGTCGTGCGCACCAAGCCTGCCCGTCTCACTGAGGCGGGCGAGGCTGTCGTGCGGCTCGCACGACAGCTGGCACTGCTCGAGCACGATGCCCTCGCAGAACTCGGCCTCGAGGGCGACGAGGCGCCCCGCACCCGCATACCGCTCGCCGTGAACGCGGACTCGATGGCCACGTGGTTCCTGCCTCCGCTCGCACGGCTCTCGGCAGCCCACGACCTCGACTTCGACCTGCACCGCGACGACCAGAACTTCACGGCCCGGCTGCTCGAGTCCGGCACGGTGATGGCGGCGGTCACGAGTGAGGCGACACCTGTCGCCGGGTGCTCCGTCGCGCCGCTCGGTGTGCTGGAGTATCACGCGATGGCAGAACCGGCGTTCGCTGATCGCTGGTTCTCCTCCGGTGTCACCAGGGAGGCGCTGGGCGCCGCGCCCTTCGTCGACTTCGACAGGCGAGACACGCTTCAGCACGAATGGCTCGAGCGGATGGGTGTCGCGCACCACGGTGCTCCTCGGCACTACGTGCCCGCGTCGCACGACTACGCGCTCGCCGTGCGGCTGGGCCTCGGATGGGGGATGCTGCCGCTCCTGCAGAAGGAGCGCGAGCTCGTGCCGCTCGGCGGGCCGCCGCTGCGAGTCAGGCTTTACTGGCAGCAGTGGAACCTGCGCTCCGCGTTGCTCGACACCATCGCGGCCGAAGTCTCCGTCGAGGCGAAGCGCGTTCTCGCGACCTGACCCTCAGTTCTGGACGAACTGCAACCATCCGATCGGTCGCAGAAACCGATAGACGTTTCTGCGCAATTCACGAGCCGGAATGCGCAATCGTGACCCCAAAGGCCTTGAACGGGCGCAGAAAGTGGACGAAGCTGTCGGGAACGACACGAGTACCGGATGCAGGCCGCGAAGGGCGGCCATCCCCAGCCATCTGCGTCTCGTGAAATTCCTGAGGGGGAATGTCATGGTTGAGAAGGATACGCAGCGCAAGGTCCTGGCAGTGCTGGCCGGCGGGCTGGTGCTCGGAGTCGGGATCGGGGTGACGCTCGCAGCCTGGAACGATTCGGAGTTCGCGACCGGAACCTTCACCGCAGGGTCGTTCAACCTGGAGGGCTCGACGACGAGCGCCACTGCCGGCTACGCCGACCACAACGTCGACGACGAGGATGCTCCGGCATCGCTCATCTTCCAGCTGCCGGCCGTCGCGTCGTCGATGTCACCGGGTGACGTGGTCTACGCGCCTTTCTGGGTGCGTCTCGACAGCACGACGACCAACGGAGCCACGCTGGTCCCCTCGGGGATCACTGCGGGCACCGGTGGGAACGAGGCCAATCTCGCGTACACGGTCACGGCCATCGCCGACGAGGACACGTGCGGGGCCGCGGCGACCGGGACGGTCGTCGCGACAGGAGCGACGCTCAGCGCCCAGACGGGTGCGACGTCGGTCGATCTCGCTGAGGGCGCACCGGCAGGCACTGCGGGAACACCGGTCCAGTTGTGCTTCGCGGTGACCGCCGGCGCCGGACTGACCCAGGGTGCCGCCGCGACCGCGACATGGGAGTTCACGGCCACCTCGACTGCGGACTGATCATGGCCGAGACCCGCAGAGGCATGCGGGAGGGGAAGCGACTGCTCTCCCGTCGGATACGTGCCGTGCTCGCGGGCGGTCTGGTGTTCGGCGTCGGTGCGACGATGACCCTCGCCGCCTGGAACGATTCCGAGTACGGCAACGCGACCTTCACCGCAGGACGGTTCGACATCGTGGGTGCGACCGACGGAGCGACGTTCTCGAGCCACCCTGTCGGCACCCCGGCAGCCTTGTCGTTCAGTGCACCGTTCTCGGCGATGGCGCCAGGCAACACGGCCTACGCCCTGTTCAGCGTGCGCACCGCGAACCCATCCGTGGCGGGAGCGCTGCAGCTCAGCGTGACCTCGACGGCAGGAACCGGGCTCGGCACATATCTGCGATACGGAGTACGGGCGATCACGGGGACGACATGCAACGGCACGACCTACATGGCGGGCACCGCGGTCGTTCCCGACAACTCCGTGATGTCGATCGGCGGAACCGGCACCCAGGCGGTCGCGGCCAACGGTGGGACGACCGTCAACTACTGCTTCGCGGTGACGCTGCCGGCGGCGACCGACAACGGGGCCCAGGGCCTGACGGCGATTCAGACGTGGCAGGTCGTCGGGACTTCGAGCTGACGCACGCGTCGAAACACCGATGACGTCCGAGGAGGATTGATGAATGCACCGACGAGGCGGAGCCTGCGGGAGCATGCGGCGAGCATCGATGCGTCGCCCTCCGTCCTCGCAGCGTCGTCGGCCGTCCCGTCGCGGCCGACTCGACGCACTCTCGGCCGCCTGTTCGCCGATGTCCTGCTCTGGCTCGCGGCCCTCGCCGGGCTCGCCTGCATCGTGCTGGTGGTCATCGCGTTCACGGCGAACATCACTCTCATCATGTTCCGCACCGGATCCATGGCGCCCACCATCCCGGCAGGCTCGGTCGCGGTCGTCCAGAGCGTCGCGGCATCGGACGTGCGGGTCGGTGACGTCGTCACCGTCGATCGCGACGGTGATCTGCCGGTCACCCACCGCATCACCTCGGTCGCCCCCGGTGCGAACGAGGGCGAGCGCGTGATCACGATGCGAGGAGACGCGAACGCCGCGGATGATCCCTACCCGTACACCGTGCAGACGGTTCGAGTCGTGCTGTTCTCGATCCCGGGGATCGCCGCCGTGATCGTCGCGATGGGCAGCCCCTCTGTGCTCGGCGGGCTCACGCTCGGCGCGACGGCCCTGGTCGTCTGGGCATTCTGGCCGCGCTCGAAGGGTCCCCGTGCACGGCACGAGACTGCGGAGCCCGACCGATGAATCGGCGGACGGCATGCGCGGCGGGCGCTTCGGCGGTGGTCCTCGGACTGCTCGCGGCAGGCCCGGCGTGGGCTGCGCCGTCGACGCAGGTCGTGCAGGGCGAGGTCCTGCGGCTGGTCTCGGTCGCCGACTGGGACGTCGCATCGAGCCTGCGGCCGGGGCAGCCGGTGCAGTGGGACGTCACGGTGAGCGCGGAGGCGCCCGATCCGGGGACCGTCGCCGTGGGGATCAGCGCGAGCGGCGGTGCGCAGCTCGTGATCGATGTGCTCCGCTGCCCACAGGAATGGGACGGCGGCGGATGCCCCTCGGGGTCGACCACACTCGAGTCCGGCTGGTCGATACCGCGAGACGGCATCGAGGTGCCGCTCGTCGAGATGGCGGATACGGAGGTCGCGCACCTCAGACTCATCATCGCGCTCGCCGGTGAGTCCTCCGGCAGCACGCAGGTGCGCGTGCATGCGCGTGGCGCGGGAGAGTCGGCGGCGATCGGGCCGGGAGACGGCGATCTCGCGACGACGGGTATGACACCGTTCACTCCCTGGATCACGGGCGGCGCTCTGGCCCTCGTCGCCGCGGGCGCTGCGCTCAGCACGACTCTCCGGCGTCGAGCCTCCGGACGGAACGGCGGTGAGACATGACCGACAGGAGACGGCATCGCACCCTGGCCGGATTCGCCGGCGTGGCGCTGCTGATCGGTGTGGGGTTGGCTCCGACCGCCCAGACGACGGATGCCGCGTTCACCGACCCCGACTACGCGCGAACCACCATCACCGCGTTCCGTGTCCCGGCGCCCACGATCATCGCCTGCGGGGTCACCAACAACGGGCTCGGAATCTTCCAGAGCGTCAGGCTCGACTGGACATCGCCCTACCCCGTGACCGGGACCAGACTCACCCTCACCCAGGGTGCGACGACAGCAGTGGTGCCCGCTTCGAACATCACCACGAGCGGACCGGCCGGTGGTCTCTACACGCACTCGGCGGTGCTCACACAGGCCCTGTTGACCAGCCTCATCTCCAACCTGCTCGGCAGCACGACGACGTTGACGGCCACGAACCTTCTGGCCGGAACGACGTGGGTGTCGGCGGGAGCATCGCGTCAGCTGTCCATCGCGTTGCTCGGACTCAACGCGTCCTGCACGTGAGAGCGGACGAGGAGTGCAGGTTCAGTCGGCGAGAGCGAGCGCACGGAAGGCGTCGCGCTCGCGGAGGTGCTCACGGCGGCTGGCGGCGGCCGCAGCCGCGGCATCCGCTATGCGCGTCGGCACCTGCATGCCGGTGGTCCGCCGGTACAGCTCGTCGATGAGGTCGGTGGCGAGGCCGACGAGCTTCGCGATCTCGCGGTCGTCGCGGTCGATCCAGACGCAGCGGGGCTCGTCATGGATGGGGGAGAAGTCGACGTGCTCCTCCCAGACGAACAGGGTGCGCTCGGCGCCGAGCACGTGCTGCTGCCACCAGATCTGGCGGAGGTAGGTGCGGGGGATGCCGCGGAACGCCTTGTTGGTGGTCTTGATCTCCGCGAGCTTCACGCGGCCGTCTGCATCGACGGCGATGCCGTCCGGCGTGGCGAGGTGACGGTGTTCGACCTCTGCACGGAACAGGGCGGAGGAAGGCAGGATGCCGTGCGTCGCCGCCACCCAGGCGGCGATCTCGGGCTCGCGGCGGCGCCCGTGATCGGTGTACGCGTTCCCTCCGAAGCGGGGGCCACCGCCGAGCTTCGAATCGGCCGCGCGCGCGATGGACCTCTCGCTGGTGAGTCCGGCGACGTCCGTGGCGGTGATCCCGCGCGACCGTGCTCTCATCCAGGCCACGCGGTCGCGGGAGTCCGCGACGATGCGAGCTTGGAGTTCCGGGGTCACCTATCGAGGGTAACCCCGGTCGCCGACTCTCCCGCCCGCACACGCCGCCCCGAAGCATCCCTCGGGGGCTCGCGATGGCGGTGGCGGGTCAGCCGTGCGTCGGCCACCCCTCGGGCCCGGAGGAACCGGCGACGTAGTCGTCGAGCGGCACATCGCCCCGTCGCCACGCCTCGAGGATCGGGGCCACGATGCGCCAGGACTGTTCGGCGGCGTCTCCGCGCACCGCCAGCATCGGATCGCCGTCGAGCACGCCGGACAGGACCTCGGCGTACGCCTTGAGTGCGCCTTCGCCGAGCTCGGCCGACAATGTCGCCCGTTCCAGCTCGAACGGGTCGTCGGATGCGTTGAGGTTGAGCTCGAGCGACATCAGGTCCGGCCCCAACGAGAACCGCAGGACTGCGCCGTCCGATGTGCCGGTGAGTCCGCGCGGCAGGTGCCGGACGGGTCGGAAGCGTACGACGATCTCCCTGGCAGGCGTGCCGAGGGCCTTGCCGGAGCGGAGCCGGAACGGGATTCCCGCCCAGCGGGAGTTGCGCACCTCGAACGTCGCCTCGGCGAGCGTCTCGGTCTGACGTGCCGCGTCGACTCCCGGCTCGTCGACGTACGACGGCTTCGCCGTGCCGTCGATCTCTCCCGCCGTGTAGCGGGCTCGACGCGACGACGCGCCGGGGTCATCGCCCCACACTGCGGTCGCGCGCAGCACCGCGCCCGTCGCCGCGCGGAAATCGATCTCGTCGAGGGTGGCAGGTTCTTCCATCGCGAGGACGGCGAGCACCTGGAGGAGATGGCTCTGGATCATGTCGACGAGTGCGCCGGCCTTGTCGTAATAGCCCGCGCGGCCCTCCAGTGCCAAGGACTCGTCGTAGACGATGTCGACCGACTCGATGCTCTCGGCAGACCAGAGCGGCTCGAGGATGCGGTTCGCGAACCGCGCTCCCAGCAGATTCAGGGTGGTCGAGCGGCCCAGGAAGTGGTCGACGCGGAACACCCGGCTCTCCGGCACGAGCGCGGTCAGCGTGCGGTTCAGCTCTCGGGCGCTCTCCTCGTCGGTGCCGAACGGCTTCTCCATGACGAGCATCGCGCCCGCGGGCAGCATGTCGGGAGTGAGGGTCGCGATGCATGCTGCGGCGACCGATGGAGGTACAGCGAAGTAGACGGCGACCTGACCGGTGAGCCCGCCCAGCAGCGAGCGGAGGTCATCGGCGCGGGTGATGTCGGTGCGCACATACGTGACTTCCACGCGGACTGCCTCGTCCTCGGCGCCCATGGAAGCGAAGGCCGTCCGGACGACGGTCTGCAGCTCGGCATCCGTCCATTCCTCGCGGTCGGCACCGATGATCCGCACTGCGCGCGCGGGCTCCCTCGCCAGCAACTGTCCCAGGGCGGGAAGGAGCAGCCGCGAGGTGAGGTCGCCACCTGCTCCGAGGATCACCAGCGTCGTCGCATCGGTCATGTTCTCACCGTAACGGCTCTCACCGAGCACGAACATGCCAGACTCGGTCGATGCCTGCTCCGATCGAGGACTACGCCCTTCTCAGTGACTGCCGCACCGGCGCGCTCGTGTCGAAAGAGGGCAGCATCGACTGGCTCTGCCTCCCGCGCTTCGATGCACCGTCGCTGTTCGGTGCGCTGCTGGGAGAGGAGAGCAACGGATGCTGGAGCCTGCGACCGCTCGATGCGACGGCGACCTCGAGCCGTCACTATGTGTCGGACACGTTCATCCTCGTCACGCGATGGGAGACCGCCGACGGCGTCGCAGAGGTGCAGGAGTTCATGCCGCTGCACACGTCACGCAGCGATGTCGTGCGCCGGATCGTCGGCATCGAGGGTCGCGTCGAGTTCGTGACCGAGCTGCGGCTGCACTTCGACTACTCCCGCAGGCTCCCCTGGGTGCGGCAGGTGGGCACGAGCGACGAGCCGGTGCTGAGAGCGACGGCCGGACCCGAGGCGGTGACCGTGCGAGGAGTGCGGCTCGTCGCGGAGGACCACCGGCACCGGGCGACCTTCACCGTGTCGGCGGAGGAGGTCCGCGACCTGACGCTCAGCTGGTTCCCCTCGCACGAGCATGCGCCGTCGGCGCTCGATGTCGACGATGCGATCGCCGGGACGCGATCGTGGTGGCAGGGATGGGCGAGCGGGATCCAGCACGACGGAGAGCATCGCGCGGAGGTCGTGCGCTCGCTGCTGGTGCTGCGAGCGCTCACGAACAGAGACACCGGGGGCATCGTGGCGGCGGCCACGACCTCTCTTCCCGAGCAGTTCGGCGGATCCCGGAACTGGGACTACCGCTTCGTCTGGCTGCGCGACGCCGCGCTGACCCTCGAGGCCCTCATCGCCCACGGGTTCCTCTCCGAGGCGCACCATTGGCGGCGATGGCTGCTCCGTGCCGTCGCGGGCGAGCCGGCGGAGGTGCAGATCATGTACGGGATCGCGGGGGAGCGTGATCTCATCGAGCGTGAACTCACGAGTCTTCCCGGCTACGGCGGCGCCGCGCCGGTGCGAATCGGCAACGGCGCGGTCGACCAGTACCAGGGCGACGTGATCGGCGAGGTTCTGGTCGCTCTGGAATCGGCACGGATCGCCGGCCTCGAGGAGGGCGACTTCTCGTGGCCTCTGCAGCGCGCGCTCATCGAACAGGTGATCGCCTCGATGGATCGTCCCGACAACGGCATCTGGGAGATCCGGGGCGAGCCGCAGTGGTTCACGCATTCGCGAGTCATGATGTGGGCTGCGCTCGACCGGGGCGTCCGCGCCGTTCAGGAGCAGGGCCTCCCGGGCGATGCCGCTCGATGGGCGGTCGTTCGCGACGCGCTGCGGCGCGAGATCGACGAGCGCGGAGTGGACGCCGAGCACGGGCACTTCATCCAGCACTACGGGTCGACCGAGGTCGACGCCTCGCTGCTCGTTCTTCCGCAGGTCGGCTACTGCGCCCCCGATGATCCTCGGATGCTGCGCACCGTGGACCAGATCGAGCGCACGCTGCTCACGGGCGGGTTCCTTCGGCGCTACCGCACGGAGTCCGGCGTCGACGGGCTCGAAGGAGCAGAGCATCCCTTCATCGCGTGCAGCTTCTGGCTGGTCGAGCAGTACGCGACGAGCGGCCGGATCGATGAGGCCCGCGACCTGATGTCGCGGCTGATCGCGATGTCGAACGATCTGGGCCTGCTGTCGGAGGAGTACGACGTCGCGAATGCGCGCCAGGCGGGCAACACCCCGCAGGCGCTCTCGCACCTCAGTCTCATCCGCGCCGCCGACGCGCTCGCCGGCCATGGAGGACGCGCAGCCCACCGGCGGTGACCCGCCGGATTTGAGCGGCAGGAGGCGGTGGGGTACAGTAAGAGCAACCGAAGACCGCTGGTCATCGTCGTGCGTGTGAACGCGAGGCGATCGAAGCTCTGCTCAGCAGGGGCCCGCGCAGGACACGAACTTTCACAGCTCCGTGCGCTTGCGCCGGAGCTTTTCTGTTGCATGCGGTCAGGAGTTGGTGCCTCACCGCCGTGAGGCGCCTCGTACACACCAAGGAGTGACCATGGCGCAGAAGGACGCATCGGTCGCCGAGCTCACGAAGTCATTCGAGAACTCGACTGCCGTTCTGCTGACCGAGTACCGCGGTCTGACGGTTGCCCAGCTCAAGGAGCTGCGCAACAGCATCCGTCAGGACGCTGAGTACGCCGTGGTGAAGAACACGCTGACCAAGATCGCCGCCAACAAGGCTGGCATCACCGCGCTGGACGACGACCTCAAGGGTCCGTCGGCCGTCGCGTTCGTGCACGGTGACTTCGTCGCCACTGCCAAGGCTCTTCGTGACTTCGCCAAGGCCAACCCGCTTCTCGTGATCAAGTCGGGCATCTTCGAGGGCAACGCCCTCTCCGCCGACGAGGTCAACAAGTACGCCGCGCTCGAGAGCCGTGAGGTTCTGCTGGCGAAGGCTGCGGGCATGATGAAGGCCACGATGGGCAAGGCTGCCGCCACCATCGATGCTCTTCGCGAAAAGCTGGAGACCGCTGAGGCCGCGTGAGCGACCTGCGATCTCGTTCAACAAACCCATCTATCTAGGAGATACATCATGGCTAAGCTCACCACTGAGGAGCTGCTCGAGCAGTTCGCAGGCCTGACCCTCGTCGAGCTCAACGACTTCGTCAAGGCGTTCGAGGAGAAGTTCGAGGTCACCGCTGCTGCCCCCGTCGCCGTTGCAGGCGCAGGCGGCGGCGCTGCTGAAGAGGTTGAGGAGAAGGACTCCTTCGACGTCATCCTCGAGGCTGCCGGCGACAAGAAGATCCAGGTCATCAAGACCGTCCGCGAGCTCACCTCGCTCGGTCTCGGCGAGGCCAAGGCTGTCGTCGACGGCGCTCCCAAGGCCGTGCTCGAGGGCGCGAACAAGGAAGCCGCCGAGAAGGCCAAGGCTGCTCTCGAAGAGGCAGGCGCCACGGTTACCCTCAAGTAATCCGTTCCAGGTCGCGGCGCGTGTGCCTCGCCCTGGATGCGTCTGAACGCTTCATGAAAGCCCCGGGTTCGCCCGGGGCTTTCGTGCGTCCAGGCCGATGGGCTGAGGCTCAGCGACGCCCGGCGGTGGAGCTGCGCACGACGAGCGAGGATGCCGTGACGGTGCGCTGTAGCGGAGCATCCGGTCTGTCGATCTGCTGCTGCAGCAGTCGCACGGCCTCGTGCCCCTGTTCTCGCGGCGACTGCCTGATCGTCGTGAGCGCGAACATCTCGGCGTGCACGTGGTCGTCGACTCCGACGATGCTGAGTTCAGTGGGGACGGCGATTCCCAGGCGTCGGGCCCCGATCATCGCTCCGATCGCCGTTTCGTCGCAGACGCCCACGATCGCGGTCGGACGCCCTCGGCGGTCGCCGAGCAGCTCGACGGCGGCGGCGTACCCGCCCGGCATGGTCGGCGGGGAATCGGCGATCCGCGCGACCGCCTCGAGTCCGGCGGCGGCCAGGGCTTCCAGATAGCCCTCGACGCGCTGGGCGTCGCCGTAGCTGAGCTCGTCGGGGTCTGCCGACCCTCCGACGAAGGCGATGTCGGTGTGACCGAGCTCGATGAGATGCTCGGTGGCGATGCGAGCGGCGGCGACGTCATCGATCGAGACCGCACTGGACCCCTCACTGTACGGACCGACGCTGACGAGCGGCCGTTCCGAACGATGCAGGCGCTCGAGCTCCTGGGCGCTGGGTTGGATGCCGACGGCGATGATCCCGTCGAACCGCCGACCGGGCAGAACCGTGTCGAACAGGCGCTCTCGGGTCTCGGTGCCTTCTCGCACCCCGTAGAGCGCCAGCTCGTAGTCGAGACCGAACAGCGATTCCTGGATGCCGGCCAGCAGCTCGGAGAAGAACCAGCGGTCGACCGGCGGCATGATGACGCCGACGGTCTGGGTGCGCCCCGTGGCGAGGCTGGTCGCCGAGGAATGCGCGACGTAGGCCAACTCGGTCGCCGCCGTCGTGACCCTGTCGCGCGTGCCCTCTGAGACGTAGCCGCGGCCGCTGAGTGCCCGGCTCGCAGTCGCCTTCGACACGCCGGCGCGCGCCGCGACGTCGGCGATCGTGCTCATCGGTCCTCCTCGACCATGCCCTCGGCGCGTCGTCTCCCCCCACGCGCCGATGACAGCGTACCCGGTGCGGAGAGGGAAAGGAACCGGTTCCAGGCGGAAAGCGAGGGAGCGCTCCCATCGCTCCGGAGAGAACCGTCGAAAAGGTTGCGAGCTTGTGATCCTGGCGTGTTGTGTCGCGCTGCCGGACCCCGGTAGGTTGTCCTGGAATCGGTTCCCGATTCCGTGTCCAGGGGCGGCGCGGAACGAGGGGAGCCGCAAAACTCGAAGAGGAGAATTCACATGGGTCTGTCACAGCGTTCCCGGCGTTACGCGCCAATCGCTCTGCTGGGAGTCGCGGGTATCGCGCTCGCCGGTTGTGGTGCTCCCGGCGGCACGGACGGCGGGGGAGAAGGCGGCGGCGGCGACAACACCGTCACGATCTACGGCACGATCGTCGAGGGAGAGGCCGACCTTCTCGCGGAGTCCTGGGCGGACTTCGAGAAGGAGAACGACATCGAGATCAAGTACGAGGGCAGCCAGGACTTCGAGACGCAGCTCGGCACCCGCGCTCAGGGCGGCAACCCGCCCGACATCGCGATCTTCCCGCAGCCGGGTCTGTTCGCGGACTACGCGGCACGCGACTTCCTGAAGCCGGCCCCCGACGCGGTCGAGGCGAACGCCAAAGAGTACTGGACGCAGGGCTGGGTCGACTTCGGCACGTACGAAGACGAGTTCTACGGCGCACCGCTGATGGCGAGCGTCAAGGGCTGGGTCTGGTACTCGCCGAAGAAGTTCGCCGAGTGGGGCGTCGAAGAGCCCACCAGCTGGGACGAGCTGCTCACGCTGACGCAGAAGATCCAGGAGACGAGCGGCAAGGCTCCCTGGTGCGCCGGCTTCGAGTCGGGCGTCGCGACCGGCTGGCCCGGAACGGACTGGATCGAGGACCTCGTGCTCCGCAACGCCGGAGCCGATGTCTACGACCAGTGGGTGAAGAACGAGGTCCCGTTCACCGACCCGCAGATCAAGGAGGCGTTCGACGCCACGGGTGAGCTCCTGCTCAACCCGGCATACGTCAACGCCGGCTTCGGCGACGTGCGCTCGATCAACTCGACGGCATTCGGAGATGTGGCACCGGCGGTCGCCAGCGGCGAGTGCGCGCTGACCCACCAGGCATCCTTCCTCTCGGGCTTCTTCCCCGAGGGCACCGACATCTCCGAGGACGGCGACGTCTGGGCCTTCCTGCTCCCGAGCCAGAGCGAGGACGAGACCTTCATCACCGGCGGTGGCGAGATCGTGGGAGCGTTCAGCGACGACGAGGCGACCCAGAAGGTGCTGGAGTACCTGTCGAGCCCCGAGTGGGCTGACAAGCGTCTGGCCCTCGGCGGCGTGACCTCTGCCAACAAGGGCGTCGACATCGAGGCCGTGGAGAACCCGATCCTCCAGGAGTCGATCAAGCTCCTGCAGGACGACTCGGTCACGTTCCGCTTCGACGGATCCGACCAGATGCCCGGCGCTGTCGGCTCCGGAACCTTCTGGAAGGGCATGGTCGCCTGGATCAACGGGACCTCTACCGACGAGGTCCTGACCCAGATCGAGACCGGCTGGCCTTCCAGCTGATCGGATGAGGTGGGCCGCCCTCGGGCGGCCCACCTTCTCCCTCTCGGTCCGAGCGTCTTCGCCCGGACCGCTGATCAGCTCCGTCTCATGAAGGGGAATCCATGAACGCGACTGTGTTCTTCCAATGGATCGGGACTCTGCCCCCGATCGCCCAGGCTCTCGCCGTCGTCATCGCCTTCGCGGTGGTCGTCGTCGTCATCCTGCTTCTCGTCGACATCGCGCCTCGCAAGGGCGCGCTCTACACCGGCATCCGCCTCGCGATGTGCCTGCTCATCCCGTTCGCGGTGATGTGGTTCTTCAACTCCTATTACTGGGCGATGGGAGTCGCGGTCGCCGTCGGCGCACTGTTCTTCTTCCTCGACTACCGGTCGCGTGACGGAGCCGGGTACCTTATCCAGCTCGTCGCATTCATGGCTCCCGCCATGCTGCTGCTGCTCGCGGGTCTGATCCTGCCGTCGATCCAGACGGTGTACGCATCGTTCTGGAACTCCACCGGCAGTGACTTCGTCGGATTCTCGAACTACCTGTGGATCTTCACGCAGTCGGACGGCGTCACCTCGGTCGTGAACACGATCGTCTGGGTGCTGCTGGTTCCGACGCTCTCGACGATCGTCGGTCTGGCCTACGCGGTGTTCATCGACAAGACCCGCGGCGAGAAGATCTACAAGCTGCTTGTCTTCATGCCGATGGCGATCTCATTCGTCGGCGCGAGCATCATCTGGCGCTTCGTGTACTCCTACCGTGGCCCCGAGTTCGAGCAGATCGGTCTGCTCAACCAGATCCTGGTCTGGTTCGGCGGAGAGCCGCAGCAGTTCCTGCTGAACGGCCCGTGGAACAACCTGGCGCTCATCGTCGTGCTGATCTGGGTGCAGACCGGTTTCGCGATGGTCGTGCTCTCGGCATCCATCAAGGGTGTTCCCACGGAACTCCTCGAAGCGGCCGAGCTCGATGGCGCGAACGCCTGGGAGCGTTTCCGTTCGGTCACGATCCCCTCGATCCGACCGGCTCTGATCGTCGTTCTGACCACGATCTCGATCGCCTCGCTGAAGGTGTTCGACATCGTGCGCACGATGACCGGCGGCAACTACGGCACGTCGGTGCTCGCGAACGAGATGTACACGCAGTTCTCCAAGTTCGAGGCGGGACGCAGTGCTGCGCTCTCCGTCATCCTGTTCATCCTGGTGCTCCCGATCGTGATCTACAACGCGCGCCAGATCAAGAAGCAGCGGGAGATCCGATGACCGACACCGTGAACTCAGACACCGGGCAGAGCACGAGGGCGATCACGACCGCCGGACGCTTCGAAGCCTCGGCCGGCCGTGCGCGAAAGCGGCTCAGTCGCCCGTGGGCGACGGTCGCCTCGATCGTCATCGCAGTCCTGTGGACCATCCCGACGCTCGGACTCTTCATCTCGTCGTTCCGCGAGCGGGATGCGATCGAGACCACGGGGTGGTGGACGTTCTTCACCAACCCGCAGTTCACCCTCGACAACTACGTGGCCGTGCTGCAGTCCGGCACCACGCAGCTGACGATCCTGGAGTCCTTCTTCAACTCGATCGTGATCACGATCCCGGCCACCCTCATCCCGCTGATGATCGCGGCGATGGCGGCATACGCCTTCTCGTGGATCGACTTCAAGGGACGCAACGCGCTGTTCATCTTCGTGTTCGCACTGCAGATCGTGCCGATCCAGATGGCGCTCGTCCCGCTGCTGTCGTCGTTCTCGCGGGGTATCAACCTGTTCGGCGTGCAGGTGACGCAGGGACTCGATGCCTCGGGCGGCTACGCGCAGGTGTGGATCGCCCACACCATGTTCGCGCTGCCGCTGGCCATCTACCTGCTGCACAACTTCATGTCGGAGATCCCCGGCGAGATCATCGAGGCCGCGCGCGTCGATGGCGCATCGCGTGGTCAGATCTTCTTCCGGATCGTGCTGCCGCTGACGATGCCGGCGATCGCCTCGGTCGCGATCTTCCAGTTCCTGTGGGTCTGGAACGACCTGCTCGTGGCCCTGGTGTTCGCCGACGGCGCTGCGTCTCCGATCACGAAGGTTCTCGCCGAGATCACCGGTCGAGGCGAAGGATGGTACCTGCTCACCGCAGGTGCGTTCGTGTCGATCATCGTTCCGCTGATCGTCTTCTTCTCGCTCCAGCGGTACTTCGTGCGAGGGCTCCTGGCGGGTTCCACGAAGGGCTGATCGCTTCTTCGGCACATCTGATGACATGATGCCGCGATCGGGTGCAACACAGACCCGGTCGCGGCATCGTCGCACGTACGCTGTGAACATGAAGTACGCAGACTCCATCGTCGACCTCATCGGCGACACGCCCCTCGTGAAGCTCCAGCACGTCACCGAGGGCGTGGAGTGCACGGTGCTCGTGAAGCTCGAGTACCTCAACCCCGGCGGGTCGGCGAAGGATCGCATAGCCGCGCGGATCATCGACGCGGCCGAGGCCTCGGGCGACCTGCAGCCGGGTGGGACCATCGTCGAGCCCACGAGCGGCAACACCGGTGTCGGCCTCGCTCTGGTCGCCCAGCAGCGCGGATACAAGTGCGTCTTCGTGCTTCCCGACAAGGTCGGCGAGGACAAGATCGACGTGCTCCGCGCCTACGGCGCCGAGGTGGTCGTCACTCCGACCTCGGTCGCGGCGGACAGCCCCGAGTCGTACTACAGCGTCAGCGATCGGCTCGCCCGCGAGATCCCCGGAGCGTTCAAGCCCAACCAGTACGAGAACCCGAACGGCCCTCGCAGCCACTACGAGACCACAGGTCCCGAGATCTGGCGCGACACCGACGGGCTGATCACCCACTTCGTCGCCGGTGTCGGCACGGGCGGCACCATCACGGGCACCGGCCGCTATCTGCGCGAGGTGTCGGAAGACCGCGTCCGCATCGTCGGGATCGACCCGGAGGGCAGCGTCTACAGCGGTGGCACCGGACGCCCGTATCTGGTCGAGGGGGTCGGCGAGGACATCTGGCCCGGAGCCTACGACCCGACGATTCCGCATGAGATCGTCGCGGTCGGCGACGCCGAGTCCTTCGCGATGACCCGGCGGCTCGCACGTGAAGAGGGAATCCTCGTCGGAGGCTCCAGCGGCATGGCCGTGGTCGGCGCCCTGCGGGTCGCGCGCGAACTGCCGGCGGATGCCGTGATGGTGGTGCTGCTGCCGGACGGCGGACGCGGCTACCTCAGCAAGATCTTCAACGACGGCTGGATGCGCTCCTACGGCTTCAGCGAGGTCGAGGAGGGCGAGACGGTGGCCGACGTGCTGGCCGCCCGCACCGACCGCCTGGGGGAGGGGATCCCCGATCTCGTGCACGCGCACCCGACCGACACGGTGCTCGAGGCGATCGGCATGATGACCGAGTACGACGTCTCGCAGCTGGTGGTGCTGAGCGCGGAGCCTCCGGTGATGATGGGCGAGGTGGTCGGCACGGTCGACGAGAAGGGCCTGCTCGACCTGCTGTTCCGCGGAGACGCCAAGGCGGCAGACGCCGTGGGAGAGCACGTCGGGGAGAGGCTGCCGCTCATCGGCATCCATGCTCCTCTCGCGCAGGCCAGAGCCGCTCTCGCCGACGCCGACGCGCTGCTCGTGACGCTCGACGGCAAGCCGCACACGGTGCTCACGCGACAGGACCTGCTGTCGTACCTCTCGCGCTGACGCTCGGCGTAACAGGGGCGGCCGCCCTCCCCGGCGCGGACGTAGGCTGAGGGGCATGTCCGAGCATGCTTTCGCCACCCGAGCCATCCACGCAGGTCAGGCGCCTGACCCGACCACAGGGTCGATCATCCCGCCGATCTATCAGGCATCCACCCATGTGCAGGACGGCATCGGCGGGTTCCGCGACGGCTACGAGTACAACCGCGCGGGCAACCCGACGCGCTCGTCGCTCGAGACGCAGCTCGCGGCGCTCGAGGGCGGGGCGAACGCCCTGTCGTTCGCGTCCGGGCTCTCGGCAGAGGACGCGCTGCTGCGCGGCATCCTGAAGCCGGGCGACCATATCGTGCTCGGCAACGACGTCTACGGCGGCACGTACCGCCTGCTCACCAAGGTGCTCGCCCCGTGGGGCATCGAGACGACCACGGTCGAGCTGTCGGACGTCGACGAGCTGCGCGCGGCGATCCGCCCGGAGACGAAGATCGTCTGGGTCGAGACGCCCAGCAATCCGCTGCTGAAGATCGTCGACATCGCGCTCGTCGCCGAGATCGCGCACGCCGCCGGTGCCATCGCGGTCGTCGACAACACCTTCGCCTCGCCGGCGCTGCAGCAGCCGCTCTCGCTCGGTGCGGACCTCGTCGTGCATTCCACCACCAAGTACCTCGGCGGGCACTCCGACGTCCTCGGCGGTGCGGTGGTCTTCGGCGACGATCGCTTCTACGAGCAGATCAAGTTCCAGCAGTTCGCGGTCGGCGCGGTCTCGGCCCCGCTCGACGCCTGGCTCACGACTCGCGGCATCAAGACGCTCGCGGTGCGTGTGCGTCAGCACTCCGAGAACGCGCAGGCCATCGCCGAATGGGCCACGTCGCGCCCGGAGTTCGCGACCGTGTACTACCCGGGGCTCGTCTCGCACCCCGGGCACGAGGTCGCCGCACGCCAGATGAGCGGCTTCGGGGGGATGCTGTCACTCGGCCTTGCAGCGGGTGCGGATGCCGCGAAGGCGTTCGCCGAGTCGACCGAGCTCTTCCAGCTCGCCGAGTCGCTCGGCGGCGTCGAGTCGCTGATCGGCTATCCGCCGGACATGACCCACGCCTCGGTGCGGGGCACCGCGCTCGCCGTGCCCGAGAACGTCGTGCGCCTGTCGGTGGGCATCGAGGGTGTCGATGACCTCATCGCCGACCTCGAACAGGGGCTCGCGCGCCTCGGCTGAGTGCTCGACCGACGTCCGCGGCGAGAGACCGCACGGATGCATGCTCAGAAGACGGATGGATGCCGAGACCGCGTGTTTCGGCATCCATCCGTCTTCTCGGCATGCAGGTGTGTTCGTCGCGGACTGCGTCGGTGTCCGGCGGGGCTGTAGCATGGAGACTTCGCCCAGATCGAATCGATTCGACCTCGCTCGCCGATCCGACTGCCTCAGCGACTCGCCTGATCCCCTCGAACTCCGGAAGGACCGTCGTGCCCGACGCTCCACGCACTGACTCCATCTCGACGACACCCGCCCCCGAGCGGACGGCCACCGGCAGCATCCGCATCCCGTCGGCGACGGGCGCGATCCGCACCCTCGGGTCGAACCCCGCCACGGCGCCGATCATGCTGCACCCCGGCGACTCGATCTCGAACGGCCGCCGCGCGCTGTACATCGTGCTGCTCGGGGCCCTCACCGCCCTCGGACCGTTCACGATCGACCTGTACCTGCCGGCTTTCCCCGTGCTGGAGCAGGACTTCGAGACGACGGCGGCGGCGATCCAGCTGACCCTGACCGGCACGATGATCGGATTCGCGCTGGGGCAGCTCGTGGTGGGGCCGCTCAGCGACAAGGTGGGTCGACGCATTCCGCTGATCGTCGTCACCGCACTGCATGTGCTGGCCAGTGTCGCCGCAGCCTACGCCCCGACCCTTCCCCTGCTCAGCGGTGCTCGTGTGCTCATGGGCGTGGGAGCCGCGGCCGGTGGCGTCGTCGCGATGGCCATCGTGCGCGACCTGTTCGGCGGTCGACGGCTGGTCGTCATGCTGTCGAGGCTCGCGCTGGTCTCCGGAGTCGCACCGGTGATCGCCCCGCTGATCGGCTCGTGGCTGCTCACGCTCATGCCATGGCGCGGCATCTTCGTCGTGCTCGCCCTCTACGGCGTGCTGATGCTCGTCTCGACCGTGGTGTTCATCCCCGAGACGCTCCCGATCGCGCGCCGCCAGGAGAAGGGCGGTGCCACCGTCATGCAGCGCTATCGGTCGGTGTTCTCCGACCGTGTGTTCATCGGCGTGCTGATCATCGGCGGCATGACGTTCTCAGGCCTGTTCTCCTACCTGTCGGCGTCGCCCTTCCTGTTCCAGCAGACCCACGGGCTGGACGCGCAGCAGTACGGCCTGCTCTTCGCCGTCAACTCCCTCGGCGTCGTGGCCGGCGTCCAGACGGCTTCGCGACTCGCCGCACGATTCGGCCCCCAGTGGGTCATGGCGTACTCCACGGCGGTGCTGCTGCTCGCCGGCGTCGCGATCATCGTGACCGACCAGCTCGGCCTCGGGCTCTGGGGCACGGTCATCCCGCTGTTCTTCTTCATGACGGCCTGCGGCTTCACCTTCCCGAACGTGCAGGTGCTCGCCCTCGACCGCCACGGCAAGGCCGCGGGCACAGCGGCCTCCGTCATCGGCGCCACGAACTTCGGTGTCGCAGGACTCATCTCGCCGGTCGTGGGATGGATCTCTCACGGCACCGGAATCACCGCCACGAGCATGGCATCGGTCATGGTCGGGTGCGCGGCGATCGGCATCCTTTCGCTGTGGCTGATCGTGCGTCCCCGGACTGTCGGCATGCTCGCTCCCTGATATTCAGCTCCCGACCGGCAGAATGGTTCGATGAGATCACGAACGCTGCTGTGGTGGGGAATAGGGATGCTCGTCGCGGCGACGCTCCTCGGGGCGGCGATCGTGTTCGGGTACACCGAGCCGCCGGGGTTCGACACCTGGTGGAATGACACGGTCAGCGCATCGCGCTCGGACTGGATGCTGTCGTTCGCGCTGCTGCTCGATCACATCGGCGGGGGCTGGGTCGCGATCCTCCTCGTGCCGCTGCTCGTGATCGTCGGTCTGCTGATCGCGCGGCGATGGCAGGCGGCCGTGTTCGCCGCGGTGGCTTTCCTCGTGAGCGCCGGAGCGGTGCAGCTGCTCAAGCACCTGTTCGGCCGTGCACGCCCGGAGGACATGATCGTGGCGAGCGATTTCGGTTCATTCCCGTCGGGGCATGCGGCCAACGCGGCGACGATCGCGATGGTGCTGTGGCTCGTGTTCCCCCGGGTATGGACGGCGATTCTCGGAGTGGCCTGGGTCGTCGCAATGGCGATCTCGCGCACTCTGCTCTCGGTGCATTGGGCCACCGACACGCTCGGAGGGGCGCTGGTCGGGGCAGGCGTGGTGCTCGTGCTCGGGGCGTGGCTGCTGCCGTGGGTGACAACGTCTCGGCGAGACGATCCGGCGGTCACCTCGGTAGGCTGACAGCTCACCCCACTCATCGAGGAGCAGCTGTGTCGCGCATCCGTCCGTATCGACCGTCCGATCGTGATGCCCTCTACGAGATCTGCGTCCGGACAGCGGATGCCGGTGCAGACGCGACCGGGCTGTTCTCCGATGACTCGCTCTGGGGAGACCTGTTCGCGGTGCCGTATGTCGAACGGCATCCCGATCTCGCATGGGTCGTCGAGACCGAT
Source organism: Microbacterium sp. AC035 (assembly GCF_979258485.1). Lineage (NCBI taxonomy): Bacteria > Bacillati > Actinomycetota > Actinomycetes > Micrococcales > Microbacteriaceae > Microbacterium > Microbacterium sp. AC035. The sequence goes on along the minus strand of NZ_OZ409858.1, from coordinate 1,738,757 downwards.
GACGAGCGCGTGATCGGCTACATCGTGGCGACCGACGACACCGACGCCTTCGCGACCTGGTTCCGAGACGAATGGTGGCCGACGCTGCAGGATCGGTATCCGCAGGCCGCCGAGCCGACGAGCCGCGAAGAGCGGATGATCGAGCACGGCTATGCGCAGGCTCCGGGGCGCAATGCCAACGCCGCAGAGTACCCGGCGCACCTGCACATCGACCTGCTGCCCGAGACGCAAGGTCAGGGGCTCGGACGTGCGCTCATCGAGACGCTGTTCGACGAGCTCACCCGCCGCGGAGTTCGCGGGTTGCACCTCGGCATGGACCCGAACAACACGGGAGCAGCCGCGTTCTACGAGCGTCTCGGTATGACGCCCCTGCCTGCAGAGCCGGGCGGGCAGAGCTTCGGCGTGAAGTTCGCCTGAGTCGCAGACCGTCCGTTGTGCTCCGTCGTGCTCCGTCGGGCTCCGTCGGGCGGAGTTCACCGTGAGGGGAGGACGGATGCCGTCCGCACCTCCGCCCTACCGGGAGAACTCCGCCTGACGGGGTGCGGATGCCGGTGACGGCGGGACTCCGATCCTCGCTTCGCTCGGTTCTCCCCGAATCCCCAGTGCTCGATAAAAAGCATGAAGGGCCCCCGCTGGCGCGGAGACCCTTCATGCTTTTTGGCGGTGACGGCGGGATTCGAACCCGCGGTTGCTTGCACAACACACGCTTTCCAAGCGTGCTCCTTCGGCCGCTCGGACACGTCACCAGGAACAACCTGAACAGTCTATCCGATCGCACGGGCGACCTAGACCAGGCATCTCCGACGCTCCCCATCGGCGCCCACCGAGCGGGATGCCGTTGCACCGATATGCGATGCGTCCTTGCCTTGCGCTCGCACCGACGTACTTCTTAGCCTCGGGAGCAGACGCAAAGTCGTCATACGAATGCACTCCTGCGTCGATCGGACGCTCTCGTCCCAGAAGGATCTTGATGACGACTGTCGAAACCACAGCCACGACCAGCACGGCCTTGCGTGTGGCACTGCGCACTGCTCACTCCCGTTCGCTCGCTGATCTCGGGCTCAACGCGATCGGCCGCGCCCGATTCGGATGGCGTGATCGGTCGATCGGCTCGGTGGTCGAACGCGCGGGTGGGCGGTACTGGCTGCGCGTCGTCTGGTCTGCGAGAGGCCGGGCGCGTGGCGCCTGGTGGACCGGCAATCAGGACGCCTCGCAGATCGACGGAGTGGCGAAGCCGCGTCTGCTCGACGCGCGGGCCTGGGAGGAAGGGCCGCTCGTCTACCGCGCCGAACTGATGACCCTGCTGCCTGGGCGGGTCTGCGCGCCGGACGCCGTGCTCACCGGCACGCCCGGTCTCGACGAATCGTGGTGGGGAGAGCTGGAAAGCAGCCTCGACACCCTGTCGGCCGCGAGAACGGATCGGATGGTGCTCGACCCCGAGATCATCCGACGGCGGATCAGCGTCTTCTTCGGGATCGAGATGGACGTCGACCGAGACGACTGGGTGGCCAGCCACGGCGACCTGCACTGGAACAACATCCACCGAGATCCGTTCGCGATCGCCGACTGGGAGGCGTGGGGGCTCGCCCCCCGCGGATACGATGCCGCGTTCCTGCTCGGACACTCCTTGGCCGTGCCTCACGTCGCCGAGCAGATAGCCCGACGCTTCCGGCGAGACCTGGAATCAGAGGGTGGCATCGTGTCGCAGCTGTACGTGATGACGAAGCTGCTGACCCGCGCCGACGCAGGCGAGCACGAGCATCTGGTGCCAGCGCTCCACCGCCATGTGGGGCGCCTTCTCGGCACCAGGGTTCCGCTCGTTCGCGCGTCGCGCACTGTCACCGCCTGAGTGTCGCCGGCGACTGCCGGCGTCGAGAAGTCGTCGACGAGGTGCCGAATCTCGCAGATTCGAAAGCGATCGGAATGACGATATCGGCTCGAAAAGAATATATTGCAGCACATTCGACACATATATAGCCTCATATGAGTACGCACATTCACTCGAACGCAATTCGATATCTCTGGGGAGAAATGCACACCAGCTCGACGCAGGCATCGCGTGAAAGTCAGCGCCTCCGGAAAGCGACTGCTTTCACGCCGAATGCGAGCGCGGCATATCTTCGCGCATTCGCGGCGCCGGGTGTCTGCACCGCGGGTCGGTGGGTCGGCGCATGATGCCCGACAGCGGCGCGATCGCCGAACCGGAGCTCGTCGGAGCCCGGGCGCTCCGTGAATGGATCACCGGCGAGCAGGAGGAATACTCGCGCGTGTTCTTCGTCGAGAACGGTGCGTCGGTCGAGAGCGTCGTCGCCGCCGCCGGCGAAGGCGACCTGGTCCTTCTGCACGCGCAGAGCGGAGCCTATGACGGGCCAGCCCACGCCGTTCGCTACACCGGCGCTCTGCGCGAGATCGGAGACGAGCTGTTCTTCGGCGAGCGAGGCGTCGAGCTCCAGGACTATGTCGCTGCGGCGTTCGTTCAGATCGTCCGTCCGACTGCGGTGGGATTCTTCGACCGGAACAGCTGGCAGGCGTTTCTCGACGACGCGGAACTCGCTCGTCGTACGGGTGTCTTTCCTTCGGCATTGATCGATGCGCGGGTGCTCCTCGCGAACCGCACCGCTCTGGGAGCACCGGATGAACTCGCGGCTCCGACCGCGATCAGGGTGGGCTCGGACGGCCGGGTCAGCGTCGGTGTGTGGGGCGAGGTGATCGGCCACGTCGTCGAGCTGAAGACGGTGATCGAGTCCCCTCTGCCCCGTGCCGCGGTGTGGGGAGAATCGGAACTGAGACAGGCCGCCGCCGCGGACCTGACCAGCCGCGGATGGATCGGTCGCTACGTGAACGCGACGGATCTCATCAAGATGCTCGGCTTGGAGAACGGCATCGCGAAGATCTCAGGATTCGGCTGGTGGCTCATCGACGATGACCGCGCGGACGCCGAACCGCTGGCGTCGGATCCCTTCCTGCTCGAGACCCCGGACGGCTTCGTGCTCGCCGACACCACCACGTTGCGACGCCAGCTGCTGTCGCCGCTGACGGCGAAGGTCGTCGCCGCCACACAGACCTCGAGCACGCTGGAGGTGGCGGTGGATCGCTTGGCTCTCGAATGCGGCTTGTCTGCGTCTGATGCGAGCGCCCTGTGTCGGGAAGCTGCCGCGGTGCTCGACATCCACTTCGGCACAACAGCTGACGGGGCGCGCCGGATGGCGTCGGGAAGCGCTCGATGAACGTTCCGCATGCGTTATGGACGTCGATGCTGCCCGCAGACGCCACGTTCACGCGCGACGAGGTCGCCGTCGGCGCCGCCGGAAATCGCATCGAATTCGCGGACGGATCGACACGCCTCAGTGCGACGAGCGGACTCTGGAACGTCCCTCTCGGTTTCGGAAACAAGGCGGTCGCTGATGCTGTGAGCAGAGCGACGCATGATGCGTCGTATCTGACTCTGTTCCGGGCGCCGCATCGGTACGCTGAGGCCGCGGCCGAAGCGCTCATCGAACTCGCCCACCCGATCCGGTACAGCCGGGTCATCTTCTGCACGTCGGGAGGGGCAGCGAACGACTCGGCGATGAAGCTCGCGAGACAGTACTGGGCACAACAGGGAGCCGGATCCCGCTCGCTGGTCGTGGGTCTCAACGGCAGCTATCACGGCACGATGTACGGCAGCCACGCGCTCAGCGGCGACGACCTCCTTCAATCGGTCTACTCCGTCGACCGCAGGTCGGTGCGTCATGTGTCTCACAGCGATGACGGGGAGGAACTGGAGACGCTGCTGAAGCGCGAAGGCTCCAGAGTCGCGTCGGTGGTTGTGGAGCCCGTCCTGGGCAGCGGCGCGCATGCGCTGTCCGATGGGTTCATATCGCGACTCCTCGAGCTGCGCGAGGAGTACGGATTCCTGATCGTCGCCGACGAGGTCGCGACGGGCTTCGGACGCACCGGAACGATGTTCGCCACGGACGAATGGGGTGCGCCACCAGACATCCTCGTTCTGTCGAAAGCGTTGACGAACGGCGCAGCGGGCGCTGCCGTGCTGCTCGTGGGGGCACGCGTCGCGTCAGAGTTCGCACGTGGGGGCTGGACGTTCGTCCACGGGGAGACCCAGGCGGGGACGCCGGCCTGCGCGGCGGCCGTCGTCGCGGTGATCGAAGAGTTGCACCGCATCGACGTGGAATCGACGACGCGAGCGTTGGCGACCGACTTGTGGCGTCTCGCGAGTCGGCTGAAGTCCGATGGCGTGGTCGCCGAGGTGACGGGGCGAGGCTGTTTCGTGGGGCTCGCCCTTCGAAACCTGGACGCGAGTCGGCTCTCCGGGGCTGAGGTTCTCCGAGTGGTGGCCGCCATCGCAGAGAACGGCGTGCTGGTGCAGCCCGGCCCCAGTGCGATCCAGCTGATTCCGGCGTATGGGTTCGACGCGAGTGAGCTTCTCGAGATGGATTCTGCTGTGCGCGCTGGCGTGGCGCAGGTGCGGGAGCGTCAGCATGAGATCTGACTTCGCTGCACGGGTTCCCACGCTCTGGCACGGCCGCGGCATCGCGCGGCAGACGATCGCGCGGCTCGCTGCCGATCGAGAGCCCCTCGTGATCGCGGATTCGTCGCTCGCCGCATCGATGCTCGCCGGCCGCTCGGCCAGAACCATAGAGGTGGACGCTCGCTCGGTCGACGTCGCGGCTCTCGTCGGCATCGCGGAGGAGATCGCTCGACGGCCCCCGAGCGTGATCGTCGCGGTAGGCGGCGGAACTGTTCTCGACGCCACCAAGATCGCATCGCTTGCGCTCGCTCCGGGGCGGTTGTTCGACTTCGCCATCGAACGTGCATCGAAGTCGGCGCTGACCTTCTTGCCCGATGCGCCACCACCCGTGGAGATCGTCGCGGTGCCGACGACGCTCGGCACCTCATCGGAGACGAACAGCGTCGGCATCCTCAAGAACGAAACCGGCTATCGGCTCATCGTCGGCCGCGCGTTGAGACCCCGGCACGCCATCATCGATCCCGGCAACCTGGTGACCCTCACGCCGGCATCCGTCAGAGAGGGAGCACTCGAGGCCTTCCTCCGGCTCGCAGGCGCGGCGACGAGCCCGCGGCGAAGCTCGAGGGGGAGACGCGACGCCGTCGCTCTCGGGGGTGCACTTCTCGAGACGGCCTCCGGCGACGCAGCCGCTGCCGCCGTGCGCCTGCGTCTCGCTCGCCTCAGCGCGGCGACGCAGCGCAGTGCGGCGCTGAGGGGGCAGGATCCCTACAGCGCCCGCCACTGGTATGTGGCCAACGAAGTGGCCTTCGCGCTGGACGTCCGCAAGATGGTGGCCACAGTGGCGGTCATCGCTGCGGTCTGGCGCCGAGTGTGCTCGGGGGACCAACGATGGGGCGATCGCGAGAGCCTCGAAGAGTTCTGGATGAGCGTGGCCGGCGGCGTCGCACTGCCGCTCGACCCGCCGACCGGCATCGCTGCCCTCATCGAGCGCTGGGGGATCCCACGTCCGTCGCGGCCGACGGCTCAGAACCTGCGCCGTATTGCCGGTGCCACGGAAACAGCGTGGGGAAACCGCTACCCGATGCTCGCGGGTCTTTTCGCAGAGGACTTCTGCGATGTGCTCCGCGACTCCTACTGGAACGAAGGAGGTGAATGACATGAACGAAAGTGTGGAACGAATCCAGTTCCAAGAACTGGAGGGGATGGATGCCCCCAGTTGGGAGAGCTTCTATCAGGGCGCGATCAGCGCCCTGGTGCTCATAGGAATCGGCGCTGCTGCTGCGACGTGACCTCGTCGAGCAGACACAGATGAATCGGAGAGAGGTAAGCATGCACGCAACAATGCCGACCCTTGAGTTCACCGAACTCGAGGCAATGGAAGCGCCGGATGACGCCCTTGATTGGACCCGCGGATTCGCCGTCGGCGTGATCATCGGAATTCTCGCGCTGACATAGGAGCACCTTCGCAAGGCGTACCTAGGAGGTATGAAATGCAGACACAGTCGCTCGAGTTCCTGGAGCTCGAACACATCGATGCACCACTCGAATGGTGGGAGCACGCGAGCTACATCATCGCCATCATCGGCGGTGCGGCCGCGATCGCGACCTGACCGAAGGGGTGCGGGCCTGACACGCCCGCACCCCACTGATCCCCGCTGAGAGGTGATGCGTGAATGTCCAGTTCTCTAACTGAGGCCGTGGTGGCGAGACTCGCCGTGGTCGGAGCACTGCCGAAGGAGCAGGATCTGTACGCGGGTGCGGGCACCGATTTCTACGACAGGCTGGTCGGGTCCGACCGCGCGGAGATCAGAGAAGTGCTGGCGCTCGCGAGAGGCACCGTGGGGCCGATCCTCGATGTGGCGGCAGGGAGCGGGCGGTTGACCATCCCTTTGGTGCGATCGGGCAAGCGGGTGACGGCGATAGATCTCTCCGACGACATGCTCTCCCGCCTCCGTCGAGCGCTGCCCGACCACACGATGCTGGAGTGCATCGTCGCGGACGTGCGGGACTTCTCACTGCGGCAGCAGTTCGGTCTTGTGATCATGGGCGCGACGTCGATCACGCTGCTCGACGGTGTCGGCAGGTCCCAGCTCTACGCGAACGTGCGACGTCACCTCGCTCCGCACGGTGTGTTCGCCCTGACCGTGGCCGGAGGAGCCTCAGCGGAGAGCCTCTCGGTGTCGAGAGATCGAGAGATCGCTGTCCCAGGACCGGGCGGAGACGAGACCTATCTGTTCTCGCAGCAAGTGGAAGAGGGCGGCGCGGCACGTGTGGTCAACTGGGTTCGTGTCGCCGACCTGGCAGAGGGCGGCGACGTGACAGTTCTCACGAGCCGTCTGCGAGTTCTCGACCACGAGGTCCTCTCGAGAGAGCTCATCAACGCGGGGTTCACCGCTCCCGCCGTCTCGCCTGTTCGGACGCTCGGCGGTGAGGACATCGTTCTTCTCACCACGACGTCTGCGGCAGACCCGGAAGCGATGGATGACGATGCTTCGCGGTAGTTTCCCTCGACGCCGAGCGACTCGGTCTGCGGAAGACGCGCTCGCTGCTGACGCGTGCCCTGTCCTCTCGTCCGGCGTCGACTTCGAACAGGTGGCCGAGGACGGGACGTGGATCGCGATGCTCCACGGTGTGCCGTCATCGAGAGTGTCTCTGGCGGTCGTCGATCTGCTGCGCGCGATGAACGGCGAAACCGCACTTCATGATCTGCACCGGCGCTTCGCTGCGTCCGAGCCATTGGAGCAGTTTCTGATGCTGGCCCAGCGCTTCCGCGCCTGTGGACTGCTCGAGGGCGACGAGAAGCTCCCTCCCGGTCGAGTGGTCTATCGGCCCCCTTTCACTCTTCAGCTCGCGACGCTGCGCGCACCTGCGATCTTCGGTCGTCTGGACCGACTGACCGTTCCTCTCCCGCACCGAGCGGTTCTCGTGTCGGTGGCGGTTCTGGTCTGCCTCGGCGTTCTCGCCGCATCCGTTCAGGCGGATGAGCTGCGGGAAGCCCTCACCACGCCGGTGCCGCTCTCGGCCCTCGTGTCTCTCGTGGCAGCGCTTTCGCTCATGACCCTGCTGCACGAGAGCGCCCATGGCCTCGCGCTGACCAGATTCGGCGGCAGCCCCCGCCGAGCGGGCTTCATGCTCTTCTACCTCAGCCCCGCATTCTTCGTGGACGTGACAGACGGGTGGCGGCTCCCGGAACGCCGGCACCGCGTCGCGATCGCGCTGGCGGGCCCTGCGGTGCACGCTGTCATCGGCGCGATCGCGCTCCTCGCAGCGCTCCTGCTTCCGCATCCCGTGGTGCACCAGACGATGTTGCTCCTCGCCGTCTCCTGCGGGGCCATCGTTCTCATCAATCTGATCCCCTTCGTGCGGTTCGACGGGTACATCGCGCTCATGAGCGCTCTGGATGAGCCGAACCTCAGGGGTCGTACGATCCGCGACGGCTCGGAGTTCCTGGCCCGTCTGCTGTTCGGCGGTCAACGGTCGGCCAAGAGCCTGAACACGTGGTGGAGCGTGCCGTTCGGTCTCGCGAGCCTCCTCACCCCGGTAGTGCTGGTGGTGTTCGCCGTCACCCGCGTGGCTCGAGCGCTCGCCGGGGGCGGACCGGTGCTCGGTGTGCTCATCGTCGCTCTGGAAGGCGCCGTGGTCCTGACCGGCGCCGTGCTGCTCATCACAGCTCTGCGCCGCGTGCATCGTTCCGGAGTCGCGCGGCTCCGATTCTGGTCGGTCGTCGCCGCTCTGGTCGCAAGCATCGTGATCGCCGGTGCTGTGATTCCCGTGCCCGCGACAACCACCTTCGGTTTCGCCGTGCACGGCGAGCGCGTGATCCTCCTGCACGCCGGCGAGACCGCCGAGGCGGACGTGCCCGAGGGGGCGTCGGTGGCTCTGATGAGCAACGGCATCCTCGTGAATGAGCAGGTCGCCGACGGCGCGGTCAGGCGGCAGCGTCCCGAGCCGACGACGGTGCCGCTCGACGCGCTGTTCCCGATCACCGCCGACGGTGTGACGGTCCCGGCGGTGATCGTCGCCGTGGTGGATGTGTCAGAGCGGAGCGGGCCCCTCCCTTCGACGGGGCAGGCGCGAGTCGAAAACGGCGTGAGAAGTCTGTGGCAGACGCTCTGGGTGACCGGCGTGGCAATGCCACTGTCGTCGGTCCACAGCGGAGAAGTGGGAAAGGAATGAAGATGAACGACCACGCAATCGAGGTTCGAGGACTCACGAAGAGGTACGGGGACAGGGTCGCAGTGGAAGGGCTGTCGTTCGCGGTGCCGCACGGGTCGATCGTCGGCCTCCTGGGTCCCAACGGGGCGGGCAAGTCGACGACTCTGCGAACCATCGTCGGGCTGCTGAAGCCGACGAGCGGTGACAGCCTCATCGACGGGCTGTCGTTCTCCGCGCTCGACAACCCGGCCTCTCACGTCGGTGTCCACATGGACGGATTCGGCTTCGAGGGTGGCATCACCGCCAGGCGGCACCTGGAGATCTGCCGGCTCGCGGCAGGGGCGCCTCGTGGTCGGGTCGACGAGGTGCTCGAGGAGGTCGGCCTCGAGACAGATGCCCGTCGCCGGGTGAAGACCTTCTCGACGGGGATGGCCCAACGACTCGGGCTGGCCGCTGCTCTCATCGGCTCGCCGCGGACGCTCATCCTCGACGAGCCGGCCAATGGGCTGGACCCCGACGGCATCCGCTGGCTTCGCAGGTTCCTGCGGGGCTTCTCGGAACGCGGCGGCACCGTCCTGATCGCCAGTCACCAGCTCGCCGAGCTGGAACAGGTCGTCGATGAGGTGGTCGTCATCAAACGGCGTGCTCTCTTCGCCGGAAGGTTGGGCGACCTCGTCTCGAGCGAAGCCGACTCGCTCGAGAGCAAGTACTTCGATCTCGTCGAAGGGGCATCCGCATGAGGCAGACAATCCGCAGCGAAGCCCTGCGAGCAGTGAGCGGGTCGTCCATCCTGGCGGTCTACCTGGTCGCGGTCCTCATGCCCGTCTTCGTGCTGGTCTCGGACGGTTCACGGTTCGACCTCGCCGGCCTCGATTCTGCCGCGGCTACGTCCCTTCTTCTGGAGCCGCTGGCCTGGTCCGCCATCTCAGCGGCGTTCGTCGGGGCCTATGGTGTCACCCGCGAGTGCTACTACGGCTCGATGGACAGGACGCTCACGGGGGTCGGCTTCCCGCGCGCCTTCGCCGCCAAACTCGTCGCCGGCGCCCTCGTCGCGGTCGCGTTGTCGGTGTGCATCTTCGTGATCTGGACGGTCGGAGTCTCCGTCTTCCTCGCTCAGGAAGGTCTGACGCTCGCGCTCGCCGGAGGGACGTGGCGCATCTACGCCGGCGCACTGCTCGGCGTGGTTCTCGGTGCGTTCATCGGTGGAGCAATCGGCTGGATCACCAGAAACTACTACGTGACCGCAGCGATCGTTCTTGTCCTTCCGATGGCCGTGGAGTTCGCGCTGTTGCGCACGGCACCGGAGCTGGCGAGATTCTCGCCGGGTTTGGCGCTGGCCGCTCTGGGTGTTCCCCGATACCAGGACAAGCTGCTCGAGTTCGCGCCCGCCCTGTGCATCGCGCTCGCGTGGGCCGTCGCGCTGGTCGCCGTCGCATGGGGCATGGGACGGAAGAGGGCCGCGTGATCGGCCGAGCGTTCCGTGCTCAAGCCCGCAGCTTCGCCGGCGATGCCGTGCTGTTCTGGGTGGCGGTGGCGGGATTCGTGTTGTCGCTTTCCGTGGCGACGAACATCCCGCCGGAGATGGCGGATGCACCCGCCGACGTCCGAGCCGCTTTCGCCGCACCGTACCGGGCGGTGCTCGCGACCTATGGAGCGGTTCTCGCGGCAGCCTACGGTTCCTTCCGATACACCGTCGACCGGCGAGACGGTGTCATCGCTCAGCGTCTGATGCTGCAGCCTCGATGGGCGACTCTTCTCGTGAGGGTGCCCGCCTCCGCTCTAGGGGGAGCGATCGTCGCCCTCGCCGGCGCCGTCGGCGGACACGTGGCGCTGACCGTCGCAATGGGCGGTCTCCCTCTGGAATGGTCATCGGTCGGACCCACCGTGGGGCTCGGCGCGGTGACGGGGCTGTGGGGGCTGGGCGTGGGAGTTGTCGTGCAGGCTCATCTCGTCGCCCTCTTCATCGCCCCGATGTCGATGAGCCTGGCAGTTCTCGTGGCGATCTTCTGGAGATCCGGAGCCGTCTACCTCCCTCTCCTCACGATGCTCGAAGCCTTGCGGTTCGACGTCTCCGCCCTGGGAATCCCGCCGCACGAGAGCATCGACTCCACGACGGCGGTGCTCATGACGGCTGCCTGGGTGCTCGGAGCCCTCCTCGCCGCGGGGCTGTCGTTCATGAACCGCGATGTGAAGTAGCAGCCTCGAGTCACCACCGCGAGGGCGCGCAGTCAGGTGGCCGACGTAAAATCGCTGAGTGGCAACACCCAAGATCGTTCTCTTCTACGTGTTCACCCCGCTCGCCGATCCGGACGCGATCCGGGTGTGGCAGCGCGACCTCGGCGAAGCGCTCGGGCTGCGTGGCCGGCTCCTGATCTCGAAGGACGGAGTCAACGGCACCCTCGGCGGCGACCTGCCGGCGCTCAAGAAGTGGGCGCGCTCGTTCCGGTCCTACGCCCCTTTCTCGCACGCCGACATCAAGTGGAGTGAGGGCACCGGAGTCGACGCCGACGGTCGCAGCGTCGACTTTCCGAAGCTCAGCGTCAAAGTGCGCGACGAGATCGTGTCGTTCGGAGCGCCGGATGAGCTGCGCGTCGACGAGCAGGGCGTCGTCGGAGGCGGCACCCGGCTGACCCCCGAGGAATTGCACGAGCTGATGGGGGAACGGGGTGACGACGTCGTCTTCTTCGACGGCCGCAACGCGCTCGAAGCGCAGATCGGCCGGTTCCGGGGAGCCGTCGTTCCCGACACCGAGACCACGCGCGACTTCGTGCAGCTGCTCGACTCCGGGGCATACGACGACCTCAAGGGCAAGCCGGTCGTCACCTACTGCACGGGCGGCATCCGCTGCGAGGTGCTCTCGAGCCTGATGACCGCGCGCGGGTTCGGCGAGGTCTACCAACTCGAGGGCGGCATCGTCCGCTACGGCGAGCAGTACGGCGACGACGGCCTCTGGGAGGGCTCTCTCTACGTGTTCGACAAGCGCGGGTCCGTCGAGTTCTCGGATCATGCAGCGGTCATCGGCCAGTGCGCGGGGTGCGGCACGGCGACCAAGCGCACGGCGAACTGCCCCGACCTCGCGTGCCGCACTCAGTTCGTGGTCTGCGAATCCTGCGACTCCGTGCGCTGCGCCCTGCACGCGGCCTGATCGCGTCGGCGCGAACTCTCGGGCAGCCCGTGGCGCAGGTGGAGCTCAGGTGAGCAGTGGCACGTCGGTGCGTCGGCTCGCGAAGAGCGATCGCGGAAGCAGGAACGCGTGCAGCCTCGTCCACCCGTCGACGCTGCGGCGGAGCTGCGCCGTCACCTCGACGAGCGCGACGTCGAGATCTCGCACGGCACCGGCCGAGGGGCGAGCGTAACTGGCCTGCTCGACCGCGGCGACGAGCACCCGCATCGCCTCGGCATCCGCCCGGCTGTCTCTGACCAGATCGTCGCCGCGCATGCGGGGTGATTCGGCATCCGACAGGGGCACGCGGAGATCCTGCATCGTCGCGCGCAGCTCGGTCCAGGCCGCCCCGGCGTCACCGCGCCTCGCGCGCCCGCGTCGGACGATGCGCAACGCGAGACGGGCGAACGCGGGCAGCAGCACCACCATCAGCACGCCGAGCGTCGTCAGCACGACGGGAGTGGGGTCCAAGCGCCGAAGCTCGCCGGTCGCGCCCGCGTTGTCGCCCGCGTCTTCACGCTCGAGCTCCGGTCCTGAGCTCTGCTCGGTGCTCGGGGCAGCGGTCGGAGCCGGGGTGGCTGAGCCGCCCGCACCGCCGCCGGCGGTCGCCGCAGCGCTGAATGCCGTCGGAACCCCCAGAGACGCCGTCGGCTCGAAGGGCACCCAGCCCACGCCGGGGAAGAGGACCTCGGGCCACGAGTGCAGCTGGTCGCTGGAGACGGAGTACACCGCTTCATCGCCGCGCGTGGTCTCGGTCAGGGCGCCGGGAAGATAGCCGACGACGATGCGCACCTCCATGTCGAGGCTCTCCGCCATGAGAGCGAACGCTCCGGCGAAGTGGATGCAGTAGCCGGACCTCACATCGAGGAACCGCGCCACCGCATCCGCGCCTGTGCCGTCGAAACCCTCATCGACAGGGGTCTCCAGCGAGTAGGCGAACTGACTCCGGAACCACGATTGCAGTGCGATGAGCCGGTCGTAGTCGTTCGTGGCGTCAGCGGTGACCTCGGCGGCCGTGTCGCCGATGATCTCAGGCAGCTCGACGGGCTGCGTATCGGGGTCGACGATGGGCGAAGCGGCGGGGACCGCGCGGATCTGCTCGAGAGTCGGCGACACCTCCAGCGATCGCACCGTGTAGTCGTTGCCGACGGCTTCGGCGCTGCGAGACGCGAGCGTGCGGTTCTCGGGACTCACCCTCCAGGTCGAGGGAAGCCCCTGCACGCTCGTTGCCGGGTAAGGAACCGGGAGCCACGAACTCGACATCCGGATCACCCGGATGGAGGTGTTCTGGTCGGTGGTCTCGATGTCGTCGGCCCATTCGGCCGGGCCGAAACCTTCGCTCTGCGCCTGCAGGCCGCCGCGATCCGGCTCCCACACGTTGCCGTCGAACGCCGACAGCGTCGTGAGTCGCAGATAGGGCGCGGTGTCCGCCGTCGTCGCCACCGTGAGCACCTCGACCGGGTTCGGCTGCCGCAGGTCGTCACCGAGCCGCAGCGACGCATCGACGGTGACGCCGGTACCCGTGCCTGTGAGGCTCGCCGACACGGGGAGGATCGGTGCGACGATCACGGTCGCCGCCAGCGCCGCGACTCCGACGCCCGCGGCGACCGCCACCGAGGTGCGCCGCGGCGACTCGGGGTTCTGCGCCGCCGTGAATCGGAGCAGGACGAGGATCAGGATGCCGAGCATCACGAACCATACGACGTTGACTCCGCCGAGGGTGACGATCATCGGCACGGATCCCACGACTGCCGTGAGGAGGCTGGCCAGAATGGCTCCGCGCTGTGCGACCAGCTGGTCGAGCAGGACGGCGACGACGCCGAAGCCGATGCCCATCACGGCTTCGAGTCCGGGGGAGGCCGCGATCGGTGCCGCGCCGAACGTGATCTCCTCCCACGCGGAGGCTGCGAGCGCCTGGAAGGTGAAGAAGGTCGCATCGGTGGGGATCACGCCGAACACCGCGGTGTCGCCCGCGACGAGCAGGACCACGGTGCCCATCACCGCCAGGATCTGGACGACGATGGTGACGAGGTCGCGTGCCCAGGCCGCACGACCGCGCATCAGCGTGCGCGACGACATGCCCGCGAGCGCGGTGACGACGATCACCGCGAGGACGGCGAACGACCAGGGGCCGGGTTCGATCACCGAGGTGAAGGGCCACATCGCGACGAGACCGGCTGCGGCGGCGAGCACCGACGGCACGACCGTGCCGGCGGGAAGCTCGTGCTCGCGGTGCCACGACAGGCCGGGTCCGCGTTCGGCCCGTCGCTCAGCTCGCGACATCGGTCGCTCCCCGCTGCTCCGTCGGGCCGCCCACGCGGTCGGGGAGCACGTCTTCCCACGCCTCCGCGACGTCGTCGCCCAGTCGTGCGAAGCGCCACCCGTGCTGCTCGGCTGCCGCTGCGGCACCGCGATGCGGCGCCGTCGCGAACAGCATCGGGGCCGCGGCACCGGAGGGCCGCAGCAGGGCGGCGTCCTCTTCGTCGATCTCGCCGGTGATGTAGACGAGCGGCCCGGGAGGAGTGCCGCCCACCAGGGTCATGATGTCGCGGGCATCGCCGCGGGGTCCGACCAGCGCGAGGGCGACGAGCAGACCGTCGCGGTCGTCCTCGTGGCCGCGCAGAGTGCCCAGCAGCGTGCCGCTGCTGTCGATCACGTCGACGCCGTATCCCTCCTGCACGAGGTGCACGGCGACGGAGGCGCACATCGACACAGCGGTCTCGAACGCGTGATCCTCGTCGTCGCCGGGGCGTTCCCACCGCGCGGCGCTGCGGTCGAGGATCACGAGAGCGTCGGGGCTGGACTCCTCTTCTTCCTGCCGCACCATCAGCTGACCGCGGTGCGCGGTCGCCCGCCAATGGATGCGACGCATCGAGTCGCCGGGGATGTAACGTCGCGGCGACAGGTTGTCGCTGCCCTGCCCGAGGCGGCTCGACGAGGTGTGCGCGGTGCCGCCGGCCGCGCCGACCTTGACGGTCAGCGGCGCGAGGGTGAACACCTCGGGCACGACTGTCACGGAGCGGGTCTCGCCGAACGCCTGCTCGCGTTGGGCGAGGCCGAACGGATCGACCGTTCGGAGCACCAGGGGGCCGATCGGCCAGACGCCGCGCCGCACACCGGTGATCAGGTAGCTCAGCTGGCCGGTCTCCGAGGGGTACTCGCCGGCCGAATCGCCGGTGACCGCAGGTGGGAGCACATCGCGCCAGAGTCCTCGAGGAACCCGCAGGGCACGCAGGGTGAAGCGCAGCGTGACGCGAGAGGTCTCCGACACCGTCAGCAGGTCGGTCGAGACCTGCCGCGTGACCGACCCGGCACGGCGGGGCAGCCGCACGGCGAGCACCGAGAAAGTCGTCAGTGCGAGGAGGAGGACGCCGATGTAGAGGAGGATCGGCGCGCCGATCATGTTGGCCGCTATCAGGCAGCCGAGACCGGAGAGGAGCGCACCCGTGCCCCGGAGGGTGAGGGATCGACGGCGAGGCATGGGGAGCGAAGGATCAGGAGCGCGCAGTCACGGGCACCCGCACGCGCTCGACGATCTGTCGGAGGGCCGCCTCGACGGGCTGGGCTCCGGCGCGATGCGCCCCGCGGGCAGGAAGAAGACGGTGTGCGAGAACGGGGATGATCAGCGCAGTCACGTCGTCGGGGATCACGAAGTCGCGACCGTCGAGCGCCGCCCACACCTTCGCGGCGCGGATCAGCTGCAGGGTCGCCCTCGGACTCGCGCCGAGGTGCAGGTTGGGGTCTGCGCGGGTCGCCTGGGCCAGAGCGACCGTGTATTCCTCGAGCGCCGGGGCGACATGCACAGAACGGGCCCAGGCGATCAACCCGGAGATCGACGCGGCGTTCGCGACGGCTCGCACTGCGGCGAGCGGATTCACCGTGTCGCGCTGACGCAGCATCAGGGCCTCCGCGGCCGCATCCGGATAGCCCATCGAGATGCGCATCATGAAGCGGTCGCGCTGCGCTTCGGGCAACGCGTAGGTGCCCTCCATCTCGAGAGGATTCTGGGTCGCCACGACGAGGAAGGGGTCGGGCAGCATATGCGTCGATCCATCGACCGTCACCTGCCCCTCTTCCATGGCCTCGAGCAGCGCCGACTGCGTCTTGGGGGACGAGCGGTTGATCTCGTCGGCGATGACGATGTGCGCGAACACCGCGCCGCGCTTGAACTCGAACTCACGATCGACGGGGTTGTAGACGCTCACGCCCGTCACATCTCCCGGGAGCAGATCGGGGGTGAACTGGATGCGCCGGACCGTGGCGTCCACGCTCGCTGCCAGGGCGCGCGCCAGCACTGTCTTGCCCACTCCGGGCACATCCTCGATCAGCAGATGCCCCTCGGCGAGGAGGCACACCAGCGCGCTCCGCACGGCATCCGGCTTTCCGTCGATCACCCGTCCGACAGACTCGACGATCGCCGACGTCTGCGCGGCGAACTGCTCGGCGTTGACGACGGACGGGGTCAGGGGCGGGTTCTCTGGCATGCGTTCCCTCTCACGTGGGCGCTGCGGTGCGCGTGATCTGATCGTAACCCGGCTGTCTACGGATGGGGTGGGAACCGACGTCGGGCATCAGCCCCAGACGCGAGCCCGGGGTTCCGCCGGGTCCACGCGGCTGTCGGCGCTGCGCGCGACGCGCAGCAGGGCGAGTCCCTGCACCCCGCTCAGCTCGTGCAGTGAGCACGTGCCGATCAGGGCCTGCCAATGGTCGCGGAAGCGCTCGGCGTCTCCGCGCCGCCGGGCGATCAGTCGAGGCACCGCGAGAAGCGTGCGTCCGGGGGAGAGGTGGTCGGCGAGGCGTTCGAGCACCGGGACCCGCGGCAGCCCGGCCGCGTCGATGCGCAGCAGGAATCGGGGTGTGCGCACCGGTGCGAAGAGCTCCTCGACGGCATCGGCGATCACGCGTGCGTCGGTGGAGGAGCCGCCGAGCTCGAGGCGGATACGGGTGGGATCGGCGTCGTCCGGCCGCGCGGTGATCGTCGACTCGTCGATCCGCCCGACGCGTCCTGCTTCTTCCAGCGTGCGGGCGACGGCGACCGCCGCGGCCCGGTAGATCTCCGCCGGCCTCGAGCGATCGCGCAGAGAGCGGAAGAGCATGCGCACAGCGGATGCTGCCGCGGCGACAGCACCCCCGATCAGTGCGAGCGCGACTCCGAGGGCAGGAGCGAAGGAGACCCCGGAGAACGCGAGCACGGTGACGAGGGCGCCTGTCGTCGCGGTGCCGGCGAGGAAGCCGCCGACCGCTCCTGCGCTCGCCGTCTGTGCGGCACGAAGCAGTGGGGCTCGAGCGGTGCGGCGGATCGCCACCGTCTCCCGCTCGTGGGCGCGGTACGGCTCGCCGATCCGCCATTCCTCCCTCGTCCGACTCCGAGAGGGCCACCGCGCGCGCACGAGGGCGTCGACATCCGCGATCGACGTCGACGGGTCCTTGCCGAGCACACGCGTCCAGGCCTCGACGGCGGGTGCGGTGAGTGCATGGCCCAGTCCGCTGACGATACGGCCGTCGCGCTCTGCGCTCAGCCCCCACAGATGCGAATGCCGACGACGGAGTCGCAGGGACTCGGACACGTCGTCGAGGTCGACATGCGAGGGGATCAGGCAGAGGACCGACCAGTTGTGTGCGACCTTCTCGGGCCACGCCGGATCGAGCCTCAGGGTGCGCCCCCGCAGCTGCTGGGTGCCCGACGACGTGGCCACGGTCGTGAGATCGACGAGGGTGTTCACCGACGGGCAGTCCCAGCCTTCGCCGAGAAGCCCCCGGGTGCCGACGAGCAGGCGCACATCCCCTAGGCGGATCAGCTCGGACACGGCCCCGACCACTCGTCCGCTTCCGGCGGCGCGCACCTGAAGGTCGCGCACGGGGCCGACGCCCTCCGCGATGCCGATCCGCTCGCCGAGCAGATCGCCGAGCGCGACCGCGATGTCGGCCGCATCGTCCGCTCGGACGCGCAGGTGCTGCGAGGTGAGCAGCACGGGGCGCAGTCGGGAGGTGACGGCATCGACGGCGAGGAGGCCGAACGTGCGGAGCGCCCCGGCGGGTGTGTCACCGGCCAGACCGCGGTTGTTTCCATGCTCGACGAAATCGGTCACGACGACCGCCCGGATCCGATCGCCGTCGGCACCTTCAAGTTCTCGGCGGAGGATCTCGACCGCCGCATGGTCCTTGGCGGCGGAGAACGCCAGAGTGGTCTCGATCGGGTTCCGACCGCGTCGGATACCCCGGTCGGTCAGCGCGTACCCGAAGTCCGCGAGCGAGCGCCGCACGTACTCCCACTGGCGCACGGCAGCGGGATCCGAGAGCAGCCGCGTCTGGGCGAACCGTGACAGGACCGTCAGCAGGTCGTCGGTCGTGCACCGGTCGAGCAGGGCCGGCGGGATCGAGGTGATCAGCGGATGCTGCGGCGAGACCTCGCGCAGCACGAGAGCGCACGATCGAGTGAGGGCGAAGTCCGTCGCGAAGGCCCGGTCGAGGCGTGCGAGGGGAGTCTCGGCGACAGAGCCGTCCTGCGGGTCTGCGGGTTGGAGGTGCTGTTCGAGGTACGACAGCGCGTCGGGGGTCGACAGCACCTGCGTGATCAGGTCGTGCAGCAGCGATTCGTGCCGTCGGATGAACGCGGCCTCTGCGGGCAGGGGCTCGGTGAACATCACGTGATCGCGATACGGAGCCAGATGGCCTTCCTTGACCACGGCGGGAGTCGGCACCTCGTAGTCGACCTCGCCGAGCAGGTGGCTGTAGTTCTCGAACTCGGTCTCGTCGTCGGGCGACGGCAGGGTCGCGGTGAGGCCGATCAGCGTCGGCTCCGCGCCGCTCTCTCGGATGCGGGCGACCAGATAGGCCACCACGATCGCCCAGTGGTCGAGAAGGTGATGGCATTCGTCGAGCACGACCGTGCGCACCCCCGCCTCGACGAGTCGATCGATGAGGGCGACGGCGTTCGGGTGGAGCACGCGCGCGAGCTCCGACGGGCGCTGACGGGTGAAGCGCGAACGCAGTCGGCCCGCACGACTGCGGATGCCGGAGCGGTGACGGGCGGGGTTGTCGACCGCCAGCTCGGCGAGCCACGTCGCGGCATCCGCCTCGGTGCGGCCGCTCGCGACGAGTTCCTCCGTCCAGATCGCCCGGGCGAGGTCGTCGAAGGGCGAGCCGTCTCCCGTCACGCTGAGCAGCTGATAGGTGAGCACCGTCAGGTCCCCGAGACGCTCGGGATCATCCGAGACGGCCTCCGCGTGCGGCGCCAGCTCCGAGGCGGTGCGCACCCACTGATGGCGGATGGTCACCGTCGGCGACAGCACGAGAGTGCGATGGCCTTCGCGGGCGGCGAGCAGCAAGCCCAGCAGCGTCTTCCCGGAGCCCGGCGGAGCGACGATGTGCAGCGGGGCCGCTCCTCCCGGAGGGATCCGGTCGAGGACCTCGGCCTGGTAGGTGCGCAGCGTGCCCGGAAAGTGCCACGTCGACAGAGGAGGGGCGGCGACGGGATCCATGACCTGCCCAGTCTGTCAAAGAGCAGGGGCAGACATCGGCTAGACTTATCGACGGCTCTCCGCGTGGCGGCATCCAGGCCAATTCCCCCAGGGCGGAAACGCAGCAAGGGTAACCGGGCTCTGCTGGGTGCGCGGAGAGTCACTTTCTTTTTGTCAGCGTCCTCCGGGTCAGTCCTGACAGGATCGTGACGTGACAAGGCCAGACGTGATCAGCACCGCCGATTCCCCGCGCTCCGGTGCTCTCGGCCGTTTCGCGGCGCCTCTCGTGCTGGTCACCCTGATGTGGGTCGTGCAGATCGTCGATGCGATCCTTCCCGGATCCTTCACGGGCTTCGGGCTCCGCTCGTGGGATCTCTCGGGCCTCGGGGGCATCGTGCTCGGTCCTCTCCTGCATGCGGATTGGGCCCATCTGATCGGCAACACCGTGCCGCTCCTCGTGCTCGGCTGCCTGGTCGCGGTCGACGGCGCGCGTCGGTTCTGGACCGTCACCGCGTTCGCCGCGGTGATCGGCGGCCTCGGCACATGGCTCGTGAACGCGCCAGGGGCATTGACCGTCGGAGCGTCCGGGCTCGTCTTCGGGTACTTCGGATACACGGTGATGCGGGTCTTCGCGCCTGGTCGGGTGACGCACCGAGTGCTCTATGCGATCGTCGCTCTCCTCGTGATCGGCCTCTACGGCGGCTCCATGCTGGCCGGCGTCGTCGGCGTGCGCGAGGGCATCTCGTGGCAGGCGCACCTGTTCGGCGCGATCGGCGGCGGTCTCGCCGCGTTCGTCGGCAGAGGCAGCACCAAGACCAGGGGCGCATGAGCACGACCAGGAGCACCCGCGCTTCCGCGAGCCGCAAGGAGCCCGCAGGCAGGAAGCCGGCAGGGAAGAAGCCCGCAAAAAAGAAGCCGACCGGAAAAGGCAGCCGAGCCGTCAGCGGTCCCGCACGCGGCGCGCTTCGCCCCGTCGACGAGCGCAGCGGCGGATGCAGCGCGTGAAGCTGCTGCGTCGCATCGCGCTGTCCGCAGCAGCAGTGATCGTCGTCGCGCTCGCCGCGGTGCTGATTCCGCTCGGGCTCGCTCACGAGAAGCCGCCGGCGATCTGCATCACCGACCCGACCACGTTCCCCGACTCGGGGGTCGAGGGCTGGCGGGGGGAGCAGCTCGAGAACGCCGCGACCATCATGCAGACGGCCACCGCGCTCGGCTTCGGTCGCGACGGCCAGATTCTCGGCGTCATGACGGCGATGGGCGAGAGCAGCCTGAACAACATCGACTACGGGGACTGGGAGACGAGCGGATTCACCAACCCGGACGGCACCCGGACGACGAGCATCGGGCTCTTCCAGCAGCAGCACTGGTGGGGCTCGGCCGAGCAGCGCATGGACCCGGCGACCGCCGCGACGCTGTTCTACGAGCGTCTCGCGAGAGTGCAGGACTGGCAGTCGATGGACCCGTCGCTCGCGATCCACAGGGTGCAGATCAACCTCGACCCCACCTACTACACGCGCTACGCACCGGATGCCACGGCCGTGGTCGATGCGCTCTCCCGACCCTGCTGAGCGCATTTCGCACGGCTGTCAACCCAGCGAGATCATGGGGTCGTGCACCTAGGGTGGGACTGTGGCGCAGAGCATCTACATCACCTCGGCCGAAGGCCATACCGGTAAGTCGACCATCGCACTCGGCGTGCTCGATGCGCTCATGCGCGTCACGCCCAGGGTCGGCGTCTTCCGGCCGATAGCGCGGTCGGTCACCGAGCGCGACGACGTGCTCGAACTGCTGCTCGCGCACGACGGCGTGCACCTCGACTACGAGGACTGCATCGGCGTGACCTACGACGACGTGCGCGACGATCCCGACCGGGCGCTGTCTACGATCGTCGCCCGGTTCAAGGCCGTCGAGGCCCAGTGCGACGCCGTGGTCATCATCGGCAGCGATTACACCGATGTCGCCAGCCCGGCAGAGCTGGGGTACAACGCTCGGATCGCCGCCAATCTGGCAGCACCGGTGCTCCTCGTGCTGAGCGGTCGCGACCAGCAGCGTCAGGCCGAGCAGCTGGGCACCACCACCGCCCGCACTCCCGCGGCAGTCGGGCAGATCGGGGCGCTCGCGCTCTCCGAACTCGACGTCGAGCGCGCCGAGCTGTTCGCGGTGATCGTGAACCGGGCCGACCCCGAGCACCTCGCCGACATCGAGGAGGCGGTCGCAGCGGTTCGTCCGCAGAAGAACACACCGGTATGGGCGATCCCGGAGGACCGCACCCTGGTGGCACCGTCGATCGACGGCATCCTCGCCGCCGTCGACGGCCGACTCATCAAGGGCGACCCCGACCGTCTCGCCCGCGAGGCACTGACCATCGTCGTCGCGGGCATGTCGATGGTGAATGTGCTTCCCCGGCTCACGGAAGAGTCGGTCGTGGTGATCCCCGCCGACCGCACCGAGGTGCTGCTGGCGACGCTGCTCGCCGATGCGTCCGGCACGTTCCCCCGTGTCGCCGGCATCATCCTGAACGGCCCGTTCCCGCTTCCCGAGCCGATCGTGCAGCTGCTCGACGGCTTCACCTCGACGGTGCCGATCATCGCGACGGACCTGGGCACCTACGACACCGCGGTGCGCGTGATGGGAGCGCGGGGTCGCATCTCGCCCGAGTCCCGTGGTCGCTACGACCGTGCGCTGGGGCTGTTCCAGACACATGTCGACATCGCCGAGCTCACCACCCAGCTGGGTCTCGCCGAGTCGCGCGTCGTGACGCCGCTGATGTTCGAATACGGACTCATCGAGCGCGCGCGCTCCGACCGTCGACGCATCGTGCTGCCCGAGGGCGATGACGATCGCATCCTCCGCGCGGCCGCCACGCTGCTGGCGCGCGAGGTCGCAGACCTCACGATCCTCGGCGACGAGTCGGCGATCCGGTCCCGAGCGGTCGAGCTGGGAGTCGACATCACGGCCGCGCAGGTCATCAGCCCGACCGATCCCGAGATGGTCGAGCGCTTCGCGGCGGAGTATGCGCGACTGCGGGCACACAAGGGCACCACGCTGGCGCAGGCGGCCGACACCGTCACCGACGTCTCGTACTTCGGAACGATGATGGTGCACCTCGGCCTCGCCGACGGCATGGTCTCGGGTGCCGCGCACACGACGGCGCACACCATCCGCCCGTCCTTCGAGATCATCAAGACCAAGCCGGGCGTGAATGTCGTCTCGAGCGTGTTCCTCATGGCGCTCGCCGATCGAGTGCTCGTCTACGGCGACTGCGCGGTGATCCCGGATCCGACGAGCGAGCAGCTGGCCGACATCGCGATCTCCTCGGCGGCGACCGCGCAGCAGTTCGGCATCGAACCCCGCATCGCGATGCTCTCGTACTCGACGGGAGAGTCGGGATCCGGCGCCGACGTCGACAAGGTCCGAGCAGCGACTGCCCTCGTGCACGAGCGCGCACCGGAGCTGCTCGTCGAGGGACCCATCCAGTACGACGCCGCCGCTGACGCCGCGGTGGCCAAGGCGAAGCTGCCCGACTCCGCGGTGGCCGGCCGGGCCACCGTCTTCGTGTTCCCGGATCTCAACACCGGCAACAACACCTACAAGGCCGTGCAGCGCTCGGCGGGTGCGGTCGCGATCGGTCCGGTGCTGCAGGGACTCAACAAGCCGATCAACGACCTGTCACGCGGCGCGCTGGTCGACGACATCGTCAACACCGTGGCGATCACGGCCATCCAGGCGCAGTCCGAAGGAGCGACCGCATGAGCGCCATCCTCGTCATCAACAGCGGATCCTCGTCGCTCAAATACAGCCTGATCGACATCGAGAACGAGAACGAGCTCGCCGCGGGGCTCATCGAACGGATCGGGCAGGAACTCAGCGCGATCCGGCACACGGTCCGTCCTGACACCACCGCGGATGCCGTCGTGACGATGCTCGATGCCTCCTACGACTCCGAGCGCCCCGTCGCCGACCACGGCGCCGCCTTCACGGTGATGCTCGAGCAGTTCGCCGAGCACGGCCCGCTTCTCGACGAGCATCCTCCCGTCGCCGTCGGCCACCGCGTGGTGCACGGAGGCGCACGGTTCTATGCGCCGACCCTCGTCACTCAGAACGTCGAGGAGCAGATCGAGGAGCTCGCGGTCCTCGCCCCGCTGCACAACCCCGCGAACCTGGCCGGGATCGTCGCGGCGAAGGCGGTGTTCTCGGGCGTCCCGCACGTGGCGGTGTTCGACACGGCATTCCATCAGACCCTGCCTCCGGCCGCCTACACCTACGCGATCGACGCCGAGCTCGCCGCCGAGCACCGGGTGCGCCGGTACGGATTCCACGGCACGAGCCATCAGTTCGTGAGCGAGTCGGCGGCCGCGTTCCTCGGACGCGACCTCGGCACGCTGCGGCAGCTCGTCTTCCACCTCGGCAACGGTGCATCGGTGACCGCGATCGAGGGTGGCCGGTCGGTCGAGACCTCGATGGGACTGACGCCGCTGGAAGGGCTCGTGATGGGAACCCGTTCGGGTGACCTCGACCCGGCGGCGCTGGTGCATCTGTCGCGGAGGGCCGGATACTCGATCGACGATCTCGACGCGCTCCTGAACACGCGCAGCGGTCTGAAGGGACTCGCCGGGCGCAGCGACATGCGCGACATCCTGGCAGGCAGAGACGCCGGAGATGCGGCGGCGACGCTGGCGTTCGACGTCTACATCCACAGGCTGCGCGCCTACGCGGGGTCATACATCGCGCAGCTCGGCGGGGTCGACGTGATCTCCTTCACCGCAGGGGTCGGCGAGAACGCCGTGGCGGTGCGCGCAGAGGCGATGGCCACGCTCGGCTTCGCCGGGGTCGAGATCGATCACGGGCGCAATGTCGAGCGGCAGCGCGGCATCCGACGCATCTCCACCGACGCCTCGCGAGTCGCGGTGCTCGTCGTGCCGACGAACGAAGAGCTCGAGATCGCCAGACAGACCTCCCGTCTGCTCTGATCGACACACCTCGGGGGTTACCGCCCGGTGCCGAGCCGCACTACGCTTGCACAGTGGCACGGAGAGGTGCCGGAACCCCTCGTCCTTCTCCTGGAGGCTCCTGTGCCCGAAGCCCTGCCCGATCCGCTCCGCGCCGAAGGCGTCCTGTTCGACCTCGACGGGGTGCTGACGCCGACCGCCGAGGTGCACATGCGCGCCTGGAAGGTCGTGTTCGACGACGTGTTCGAACGCTGGGGCATCACGCCTCCGTATTCGGATGCCGACTACTTCGACTATGTCGACGGCAAGAAGCGCTATGACGGCGTGGCGAGCCTGCTGCGCAGCCGCAACGTCGAGATCCCGTGGGGAGCGGTCGATGACCCGCCCGAGGCCGAGACCATCTGCGGCATCGGCAATCGCAAGAACGCCGCTTTCGCCGAGTCGCTGCGGGGCGAGGGCATCGCCCCGTTCCCCGGCTCGCTCGCGCTCGTCGAGAAGCTGTCCGCCGCCGGCATCCCGATCGGTGTCGTCTCGAGTTCCAAGAACGCGGAGGAGGTGCTCGCCGCGGCCGGCCTCCGCTCGTTCTTCCGCGTCGTGGTCGACGGCGTCGTCGCAGAACGCGACGACCTCGCCTCCAAGCCCGCCGCCGACATGTTCGCCGCCGGTGCCGTGGCGCTGGGCGTCGATCCCGCCCGCAGCATCGCGGTCGAGGATGCCACCTCGGGCGCGGCCTCCGCCGCCGCCGCAGGGTTCGCGGTCGTCGTCGGCGTCGATCGAGGCACCGGAGCGGATGCGCTGCGCGCTGCCGGTGCGACCGTCGTCGTCAGCGACCTCGACGTGTTCGTTCACGCCGCTGACGAGGTCACTAACACCGATTCAGACTCCGCCGACCAGGACACCCGCTCAGACGACGAGGAGACCGCATGATCGACCGCGACCGCTTCCCCGTGGACCCCTGGCGACTCATCGAGACGCGATACTCCGAAGACGGAGTGGCCGAGACGCTCTTCGCCGTCGGCAACGGCTACCTCGGACTCCGGGGCAACCACATCGAGGGCCGAGGCGCCCACGAGCACGGCACCTTCATCAACGGTCTGCACGAGACGTGGCCGATCAGGCACGCCGAGCAGGCGTACGGCTTCGCCGAGGTCGGGCAGACGATCGTCAACGCCCCGGATGCCAAGGTCATGCGGGTGTACGTCGACGACGAGCCGATCTCGTTCGACGAGGCCGACGTGCGCGAGTACCGACGCACCCTCGACATGCGCACCGGCGTGCTCGAGCGCACCGTGGTGTGGGAGACGCCGTCGGGCAAGCGCGTGCGGATGCGCGACGAGCGGATCGTCAGCTTCGAGGAGCGCCACCTCGCAGTGCTCCGTCTCGAGGTCGTCGTGGAGAACGCCGACGCCCCGGTCACCGTCAGCTGCCAGATGATCAACCGCCAGGACGGCGCCGGCGTGTACGCCGGCACCCCCAACCAGGCGAAGGGCGGATTCGATCCGCGCAAGGCGGAGAAGATCGCCGAGCGCGTGCTCGAGCCGGGGGAGTACTGGCAGGACGGATTGCGCTCCGCGCTGTCGTACAGCGTCGCCGATTCCGGCATGACGGTCGCCGTCGTCGCCGACCACATCATCGAGACCGAGAACGACTACACGTCGCGCACGCTGATCGAGGCCGACATCTCGAAGAACGTGTTCCGAGTGCAGGCGAAGGCCGGGGTGCCCATCACGGTCACCAAGCTCGTCAGCTACCACACCTCCCGAGGCGTGCCGGCCCGCGAGCTGGTCGACCGGTGCCGTCGGTCCCTCGACCGTGTCGCGTTCGAGGGCGTCCAGGCGCAGTTCGACCGACAGGCCGAATGGCTCGCCGCGTTCTGGGGCCGCAGCGACGTGCAGATCGGCGGGCACGACGACATCCAGCAGGCGACCCGCTGGTGCCTGCTGCAGCTCGCTCAGGCCTCGGCGCGCGCCGACGGCACGGGAGTGCCCGCGAAGGGCGTCTCGGGGTCCGGGTACAGCGGCCATTACTTCTGGGACACCGAGATCTATGTGCTCCCGTTCCTCACGTACACGTCGCCGCAGTGGGCGCGCAACGCGCTTCGCGCGCGAGCTCTCATGCTCCCGGCGGCTCGTCGCCGGGCCGCGCAGCTCAATGAAGCGGGCGCACTGTTCCCCTGGCGCACGATCAACGGTGAAGAGGCGTCGGCCTATTACGCGGCCGGCACCGCTCAGTACCACATCAACGCCGACGTCAGCTTCGCGCTCGGCAAGTACGTGCGGGCGACCGGTGACGACGACTTCCTGCGACGTGAGGGAATCGACATCGCCATCGAGACGGCTCGCCTGTGGGCCACGCTCGGCTTCTGGCGCACCTCGCGGCTCGTCGCCGACACGAGGGACGACGACGGCGTCGAGACCTTCCACATCCACGGCGTGACCGGGCCAGACGAGTACACGACCGTCGTCAACGACAACCTGTACACGAACGTCATGGCGCGCTACAACCTCCGCTACGCGGCGAGGGTCGTGCGGGAGGCGCAGGAGGCCAACGGCGAGGAGTTCGCCAGGGTCGTCGAGCGCACCGGCCTCGCCGAGGGCGAAGCCGAGGGATGGGAGCGCGCCGCCGACGCGATGTTCATCCCGTTCAGCGAGAGCCTGGGCATCCATCCGCAGGATTCGCTGTTCCTCGAGCGCGAGGTCTGGGATCTGGCCCACACGCCGAAGGAGCAGCGGCCGCTGCTGCTGCACTTCCACCCGCTCGTCATCTACCGGTTCCAGGTGCTCAAGCAGGCGGATGTCGTGCTCGCGCTGTTCCTGCAGGGAAACCACTTCACGCCGGAGGAGAAGAAGGCGGACTTCGACTACTACGACCCGCTGACGACAGGCGACTCGACGCTGTCGGCCGTGGTGCAGTCGATCCTCGCCGCCGAGGTCGGGTACCAGGATCTGGCTCTGCAGTACTTCCGGCAGTCGCTGTTCGTCGACCTGCACGACCTGCACCACAACGCTGCCGACGGCGTGCACGTCGCGTCCGCCGGCGGCGTGTGGACGGCTCTGGTGTGCGGCTTCGGCGGCATGCGCGACTACGCCGGCGAGCTCAGCTTCGATCCTCGGCTGCCCGCCGACTGGCCGTCGCTGTCGTACCCGCTGCAGTGGCAGGGGTCTGAGCTGCAGATCACACTCACGACGGGCGAGCTGCGTGTCCGCGTGCTCACCGGAGACCCGGTGGCGTTCACTGTGCGCGATGCCGCATACATCGCCACGGCCGAGCAGGAGGTCGTCGTGCCGCTCGCCGAACAGGGACCGCTGATCCCGGGGCGCCCGTCGCTGCGGCAGTTCGCGGACGCTCTTCGCGAAGACGGCACGCGCCTGTCGGCATCCGTTCCCGTGATCACGACCGCGATCCCCATCATCGAAACGATCGACTGAGTGTGCTGATCACCGCAGCGCTGTTCGGGCTCGCGCCCGCGCTGCTCCTTCTCGCGCTCGCCGTCGTGGAGCGGGCGCGATCGGTGCAGCGTGTCGCCTCCCCCGGGGCACGGTTCGCCCCGGCTGAGGGCGCGACCGTGCTGTACGACGCCCTGCTGCTGAACGCGGATCGAAAGGCGGTCGCCGCCGCGCTGATCGACCTGGCCGTGCGTCGCAAGGTGCGGCTGCTGGTCGATGCCGACGCGGCGAGGCAGGGCGGGTCGCGCAAGCGAGCGCCGATCGGCTTGGAGATCGTCGAGGGAGCGACGTTCACCCCCGAGGAGCTCAGCGTCCTCGAGGCGCTCTTCGGCCCGGATCACACGCCGGGGCGCGTGCGGCGATTCAGCTCGGATGCTCGGGCGCTGCACCGCCGAGTGCACGGCGTCATCGATGAGGCCGAGAAGCGGCTCGCGTCGGCGGGCCTCATCGGTCGAGGGCGACGCGGATGGGCCACGTTCCTGATCCGCGTCGCCGCGGTGCTGGTGATCGGCGTCTGTCTCCTCCTGCTGGTCGCCGCCTGGTCGGTGAGCGAACCGGGCGCTGCGCTCTATGTGGTGCTGGTCGCCGGCCTGGTCGTCGCGATCGCCGCCATCGTGGTCGCACCGAGGCCCTGGCGCCGATTCCATTCGGCCGCGCAGCCGATGCGCGCCCACCTCGCCGGCATGCGCGAGTACATCGCCCTCGCCGAGGCGGAGCCGCTGCGGTTCTCGCAATCCACCGAGGGAGCGGATCTGAGGGCGGACGTATCGCCTGAGGCGTCGAACGCACGACTGCAGAGATTCCTGCTGAACGAACGGCTGCTGCCCTACGCCGTGCTCTTCGGTCTCGAGCGATCATGGACAGCTGTCCTGCAGACCGAGTCGCGCGAGCTGCGCGTCGCCGAGGGGATCGACGGCGCCATGGAGGTGGCGGGGGCCGTGATCGAGGTGATCGAGCTGGTGGGCGGCGTCGTGCATCTCGTGACCGCGGTCGGCGAGCTCGTCGATGCGACCGGTGGGGTCGTCGAGGTCGTGGGCGGCGTCTTCGAGGCCGTGTCGTCGTGATTTCTCCGCACCCCTCGACGGTCAGGACGGCGCGTCGGGGATCACCCGCCCGATCGACGGCGCCCGTCTGCCGGAACGTCCGTGGCACGCCGTAGGCTGTTCTGGTGACCACAGCCCTCTACCGCCGCTACCGCCCCGAGTCGTTCGGCGAGATGATCGGGCAGTCCCAGGTGACCGAACCCCTGATGACAGCTCTCCGAGGCGACCGTGTCGGCCACGCGTATCTGTTCTCCGGGCCCCGCGGGTGCGGAAAGACGACGTCTGCCCGCATCCTCGCCCGCTGCCTCAACTGCGCGGAGGGTCCGACCGACGTGCCCTGCGGCACGTGCCCGAGCTGCGTCGAGCTGTCGCGCGCCGGCGGCGGTTCGCTCGACGTCGTCGAGATCGATGCAGCCAGTCACAACGGCGTGGACGACGCCCGAGACCTGCGCGAGCGGGCGACGTTCGCCCCCAGCCGCGATCGCTACAAGATCTTCATCCTCGACGAGGCGCACATGGTGACGCCGCAGGGGTTCAACGCCCTCCTCAAACTCGTCGAAGAGCCGCCCGAGCACGTCAAGTTCATCTTCGCGACGACCGAGCCCGAGAAGGTGCTCGGCACGATCCGCTCGCGCACGCATCACTACCCGTTCCGTCTGGTCCCGCCGGCCGCGATGCTCGAGTACGTCGAGAAGCTCTGCGTCGAGGAGGGCGTGGTCGCCGAGCGCGGCGTCCTGCCGCTCGTCGTCCGTGCCGGAGGCGGGTCGCCGCGTGACACCCTCTCGCTTCTCGACCAGCTGATCGCCGGTTCGGATTCTCCCGCAGGATCGGAGACCGTGACCGTCGCGTACGAGCGTGCGGTCGCGCTGCTCGGCTACACGCACGCGGCGCTGCTCGATGAGATCGTCGATGCGCTCGCCGCCGCCGACGCCGCTTCGGCGTTCCCCGCCATCGACCGGGTCGTGCAGACCGGCCAGGATCCGCGCCGGTTCGTCGACGACCTGCTCGAACGCCTGCGCGACCTCATCGTGATCGCTGCCGTCGGAGCCGGGGCGTCCTCCGTGCTCCGCGGCATCGCGGCCGACGAGCTCGCTCGCATGCGCACTCAGGCAGAGTCCTTCGGTTCCGCTCGGCTGTCGCGCACAGCCGACATCGTGAGCGCCGCTCTCGACGACATGTCGGGCGCGACGTCTCCCCGACTGCACCTCGAGCTGATGGTCGCTCGAGTGCTCGCAGCGGGAGCGGACGCTGTCGCCCCATCGGCGCAGGTCGGGTCCGCAGCGCCCGCTCGCGCGACGGGTCCTGCGTCGGCTGCGCCTCAGCCCTCTGGCGCTCCGCCCGCTGCGGCCACTCAACCCGCTGCGGCTGTTCCGGCCGCCGCTGCCACCCAAGCCGCTGCCACCCAGCCCGCTGCGGCAGCTGCGCCCGTCGCCGCGGCCGAGAACGTCGACGCCGAGACGGCTCATGCCGGGTCGGTCGAGGTCGAAGCCCCCGCGGCGTCGGTTGCCGCGCCCGAGGCACCCGACGATGCGACGTCGAGCACGCCGCCCACCGCGCCGGCCTCCGACGGCGCCGCGCCCTCGGGTCCGGTCGCGTTCGAGCAGATCACGGCGGCTTGGCCGGCCGTGCTCAAGCGGCTCGAGAGCGTCAGCCGCACGTCCTGGCTGCTGGCCACCGCCGTGCAGCCGCTCGCGTTCGTCACCGAGACGGAGGTGCTGACCCTCGGGTTCGCCAGCCAGCACGACGTGGCGAAGTTCAAGGGGACGACGCCGGGCTCCGGTCCGTCCGATCATCTTCGCGGAGCGATCGAGCAGGAACTCGGCGTGCGGGTCAAGTATCTGCCTGCCCCGATGCCCGCGGGCGGCGCGCCTCGCCAGCCCTCGTCGCCCTCTGCGGTGCGCCCGTCAGACGACGCGCCCGCATCGGAGCCTGCGTCAGCGGGTTCACAGCGCGCTCAGTCATCAGGTGCTCAGACGTCGCGCGCTGAGACGCCGACTCCTCGGACCACGCCTCCTCAGACGGGTGGCGCCCCCGCGGCACCGGTGACGGAGTGGGCGGTGGCATCGATTCCGGCATCCGAGGTCGCGGCGCCCGCCCCGGTGACTGTCGCGGTGCCGGCCCCGGTGTCGATCGCGGTGCCGGCCGCAGTGACGAGCCTGCCGACGACGGCCCCTGCCGACGCGCCGATGCAGATGTCCTCGACTCCGAGAGACGATCGGCCCGACGGGGGAGACGAGCCGCCTCCTCCTCTCGACGACGAGCCGCCGTATTTCGACGACGAGCCGCCCTACGACCCGTCCTACGAGCCTGCACCGACGTCGCAGGCCGCACCGACGGCCGCTCGCGCACAGGCAGCCCCCTCCGCTTCCGCGCGGTCGACGCCCGTGCAGGCAGCCCCGGCGCGCAAGGTGGCTTCTGCCGCAGCAGCCCCGGTCATCACCGAGCGCGCCCCCGCAGGGGGAGTCCAGCGCTATGGCGAGGCCGTGATCCGCCAGGTGCTCGGCGCGACGTTCGTTCGCGAAGAGCCCTACGAGCCCCCGACGAGGTTCTCCTGATGTATGACGGAATCGTTCAGGAGCTGATCGACGAGTTCGGCCGGCTTCCCGGAATCGGCCCCAAGTCCGCGCAGCGCATCGCATTCCACATCCTGCAGACACCGACGTTCGACGTCGCACGGCTCGCCGAGCTGCTCGTCGAGGTTCGGGTGCGGGTGCGCTTCTGCGAGATCTGCGGCAACGTGTCAGAGCAGGAGCGCTGCGCGATCTGCCGCGACCCCAGACGCAATCCTGCTCTCATCTGCGTCGTCGAAGACGCGAAGGACGTCGCCGCGATCGAACGCACCCGGGAGTTCCGTGGTCTCTACCATGTGCTCGGCGGGGCGATCAGCCCGATCGCCGGCATCGGTCCAGACGACCTGCGCATCGCGCAGCTGATGACCCGTCTCGCCGACGCCACGGTGCAGGAGGTCATCCTCGCGACGAACCCCAACCTCGAGGGCGAGGCGACGGCCAGCTATCTCAGCCGTCTGCTCACCACCATGCAGATCACCGTGTCCCGCCTCGCCTCCGGCCTTCCGGTCGGCGGCGACCTCGAATACGCCGACGAGGTCACCCTCGGGCGCGCGTTCGAGGGCCGACGAGTGCTGTGAACACACAGGGCGGCTTCACGCGACGCGGCTGGCTGCTCTTCGGGGCCATGGCGCTGCTGTGGGGCGTGCCCTACCTGTTCATCAGCATCGCGGTCGAGTCGCTCTCACCACCGGCCATCGTCGCGGGGCGCACCCTCATCGCGGCTCTCCTGCTCCTGCCGTTCGCACTCCGAGGCGGCGCGCTGAGAGCGGCGTGGAAGCACTGGCCCTGGGTCCTCGCCTTCGGGCTCGTCGAGATGGCCGGCCCGTTCGTGCTGCTGGGCCACGCCGAGATGACCCTGCCCTCAGGCATGACCGGCCTGCTCGTCGCCACCGTGCCGCTGTTCGCCGCCCTCATAGCCCTGGGCGGAGGAGACCGGAGCGTCCTGCGTCCGACGCGCGGGATCGGACTTCTCATAGGCTTCATCGGTGTCGCGATCGTCGTCGCCGGCCCAGGACTCTTCGGAGGCGAGGTCAGTCTGCTCGCCGCCGGCGAGGTGCTGCTGGTCGCCATCCTCTATGCGATCGCCCCCTTCATCGTCGCTCGCAAGCTGAACGATGTCCCGTCGCTCGGCACCATCACGCTGTCGCTGCTCATGATCGGCGTGATCTATCTGCCCATCGGCCTGCTCACACAGCACCAGATGCCGACACTTCCCTCGATCTTCGCGCTTCTGGCGCTGGCCGTCATCTGCACCGCCGTCGCGTTCCTGGCGTTCTTCGCGCTCATCCGCGAGGTCGGCCCGGTGCGCGCGCCGCTGTTCACCTACGTCAACCCGGTCGTGGCGATCATCCTCGGCGCGCTCGTGCTCGCCGAGCCCCTGACGCCAGGGCTGCTCATCGGGTTCCCTCTCATCATCGCCGGGTGCTGGTTCGCCGCCACCGGCGGGCGCCTGCGCCCACCGGCATCGACTGCCTCCGACCTGGTCCCCGCACCGCTCCCGCCTGCTCCCTGACACCCCCTTCCCGGCCGAGCACGACTTCGGATGCCGTGGGCGCCGCGCCCCGGAGTGGCACCGGTGACCGGCGCGTCCGTCACCGGGTCCGAGTCGTCCCGCCCGGAGGCGACCTCCCCGGGAGAGCGTCACATGCGAAGAAGCGCATATGCGCCGCTCGTAGAATGAGGGTGGGCGGATCCGCCCGACATCCCAGGGAGTGAACGTGGCCCTCATCGTGCAGAAGTACGGCGGCTCTTCCGTCGCCGACGCAGAGAGCATCAAGCGCGTCGCCAAGCGCATCGTCGACACGCGTCGCGCAGGGCACGACGTCGTCGTCGCCGTGAGCGCGATGGGCGACACGACCGACGAGCTGCTCGACCTCGCCAACGAGGTCGCGCCGATCCCCGCTCCACGCGAGCTCGACATGCTCCTCTCCAGCGGTGAGCGCATCTCGATGGCGCTGCTCGCCATGGCGATCCACTCGATGGGGTTCGAGGCGCGTTCGTTCACCGGCAGCCAGGCCGGAATGATCACCGACTCTCAGCACGGAGCGGCGCGCATCGTCGACGTCACGCCCGTGCGTCTGCGCGAGGCCCTCGACGAGGGTGCGATCGTCATCGTCGCCGGGTTCCAGGGTTTCAACCGCGACACCCGCGACATCACCACGCTCGGTCGTGGCGGCTCCGACACGACGGCCGTCGCGTTGGCTGCGGCGCTCGATGCCGATGTCTGCGAGATCTACAGCGACGTCGACGGCATCTTCACGGCTGATCCCCGCGTCATCCCGAAGGCGCAGAAGCTCGACCACATCGGCAGCGAGGAGATGCTCGAGCTCGCCGCCAACGGCGCCAAGGTGCTCTACATCCGCGCCGTCGAGTACGCACGCCGTCACGGCGTCCTGATCCACGCCCGTTCGACGTTCTCGTCGTCCGAAGGCACATACGTTCTGGGCGAGGGCATGAAGAACCCTCGCGAAGCCGAGGGAGCAGAAGCCATGGAAGAACCGATCGTCGCCGGTGTCGCCACCGATTTCGGCCAGGCCAAGATCACTGTCGCCGGTGTGCCCGACGTTCCGGGCAAGGCCGCGGAGATCTTCAAGATCGTCGCCAGGTCCGGCGCGAACGTCGACATGATCGTGCAGAACGTGTCGGCCACCGGTCGCACCGACATCTCCTTCACGGTTCCCAAGGCCGACTCCGCTGCGGCGCTCAAGGCACTCGCGGGAGAGCAGACCGAGGTCGGCTTCCAGAACCTCGTGCACGACGACCAGATCGGCAAGCTCTCGGTCGTGGGCGCCGGAATGCGCACGCACTCCGGGGTCTCGGCGGTGCTGTTCGAGGCGCTGTCGGCCGGCGGCATCAACATCGAGATGATCTCGACGTCCGAGATCCGCATCTCGGTCGTGCTCCGCGACACCGACCTCGCTGAGGCCGCCCGCACCGTGCACACCGCGTATGGACTCGACGGCGACGCCGAGGCGACAGTGCACGCCGGCACCGGCCGCTGACCTCGACACGAACGGCTGGGGTCTCCCCGCCCGGCTGAGGATCTCACCGGATCCTGACCGCCGGGCGGGAATCCTCCAGCCAGACGGACGGCCTCCCCTCGATCGGGTCGGCGTCGACGCCCGGTCCTCGAGCATCGGCCGACACGATAGACTCACCGAAACCCTGACATCGGCGCCAGGCGCGGCATCCGCACCCCGACGTCGCGCCCGAAGCCTCGCATGCAGCACTGCACGACGCCAAGGAACATCATGACCCGCATCTCCGACTCAGGACTCTCCGTCGCCATCGTTGGCGCCACCGGCCAGGTGGGCACCGTGATGCGCGAGATTCTCATCGAGCGATCCTTCCCGATCCGCGAGCTGCGCCTGTTCTCGTCTTCGCGCTCCGCAGGCACGGCGATCGAGTTCGGCGGGGCGACGGTCATCGTCGAGGACGTCGAGACCGCGGATGCCGGGGGCATCGACATCGCCCTCTTCTCGGCCGGCGCGACCGCCAGCCGCGCCTACGCTCCTCGTTTCGCCGAGGCCGGTGCCGTCGTGGTCGACAACTCCAGTGCGTGGCGCAACGACCCCGAGGTGCCGCTCGTCGTCAGCGAGGTCAACCCGCATGCGATCGATGACCGCCCGCGCGGCATCATCGCGAACCCGAACTGCACGACGATGGCCGCGATGCCGGCGCTGAAGGCGCTGGATGCCGAAGCGGGCCTCGAGCGCCTCATCGTCTCGACCTACCAGGCCGTCTCGGGTTCCGGCCTCGCCGGAGCGCAGGAACTGCTCGGCCAGGTCGAAGGCGTGCTCGCCCAGGGAGACACGCTGCGTCTCGTTCACGACGGGTCATCGATCGACTTCCCCGAGCCCGAGAAGTACGTCGCCCCGATCGCCTTCGATGTCATCCCGTTCGCGGGCAACCTCGTCGACGACGGCCAGAACGAGACCGACGAAGAGAAGAAGCTGCGCAACGAGAGCCGCAAGATCCTCGAGCTTCCCGATCTGCGCGTCGCGGGCACCTGCGTGCGTGTGCCGGTCTTCACGGGGCACTCACTCTCGATCAACGTCGAGTTCGCCAGGGACATCACTCCTGAGCGCGCCGCCGAGGTGCTCTCCGCGGCGCCGGGCGTCGTGCTCGACGAGGTGCCCACCCCGCTGCAGGCCGCGGGCAAGGACCCGAGTTTCGTCGGCCGCATCCGCGCCGACCAGTCCGCCCCCGAGAACAAGGGCCTCGTGCTGTTCATCAGCAACGACAACCTGCGCAAGGGAGCGGCGCTCAACGCCGTGCAGATCGCCGAGATCCTCGCCGAGCGCCTGGTCGCCATAGCCTGACGGCATCCCCGCCATGCGGATCCGGTCTGACGAGACCGGCCCCGTTGGTCAGTCGTGCTGTGCCCGCGAACTAGACTGTCCTGGTGACCGAAACCGTCGATGTCGTCTTGATCGGTGGTGGCATCATGAGCGCCACCCTGGGTACCCTGCTGCACGAATTGCAGCCGGATTGGAAGATCGTCGCCTTCGAGCGACTCTCCGATGTGGCTCAGGAGTCGTCGAACCCCTGGAACAATGCGGGCACCGGGCACGCTGCGCTCTGCGAGCTGAACTACATGCCGCAGCAGAAGGGCGCCCCGCTCGACCCGGCGAAGGCCGTCTCGATCAACGAGCAGTTCCAGCAGAGCCGCCAGTTCTGGTCGTCGCTGGTCGACAGGGGAGTGCTCGATGCTCCGTCGACCTTCATCAACGCGACCCCGCACATGACGTTCGTCCGCGGTGAGAAGGACGTCAAGTACCTCAAGGACCGCTACGAGGTGCTGAAGAAGCAGCCCCTGTTCGACGGCATCGAGTACAGCGAGGACTCGCGCGTCATCAACAAGTGGGCGCCGCTGCTCATGCAGCAGCGACGCAAGGGAGAGCCGTTCGCCGCCACCCGTGTGCCGGCGGGCACCGACGTCGACTTCGGTGCGCTCACGCATCAGCTCTTCGACCACCTCACCGCGTCGGGCGTCGAGCTGCGCACCAACCACGAGGTCAAGAGCCTGAAGAAGCAGAAGGACGGCACCTGGCTCATCACCTACCGCACGACCATCGGGCGCACCCCGAACCAGGTCAAGGCGCGCTTCGTGTTCGTGGGCGCCGGCGGCTGGGCGCTGAAGCTGCTGCAGCGCTCTGGCATCCCCGAGATCAAGGGCTACGGCGTCTTCCCGATCGGCGGCCAGTTCCTCAAGACCTCGAACCCGAAGATCGTCTCGCAGCACAAGGCCAAGGTGTACTCGCAGGCCTCTGTGGGCGCTCCGCCCATGTCCGTGCCGCACCTCGACACGCGTGTGGTCGACGGCGAGGCCTCGCTGATGTTCGGCCCGTTCGCGACGTTCAGCCCCAAGTTCCTCAAGAACGGCTCGATGCTCGACATCGTGTCGCAGGTGCGCACGCACAACCTGTGGCCGATGCTGCGCGTCGCCTTCGCGAACCCCGACCTCATCACGTACCTCGTCGGCGAACTGCTGAAGAACCACGCCAAGAAGGTCGACAGCCTGCGCACGTTCATGCCGACCGCGAAGGACGAGGACTGGACCCTCATTGATGCAGGTCAGCGCGCCCAGGTCATGAAGAAGGATCCCAAGAAGGGCGGCATCCTGCAGTTCGGCACCGAGGTGGTGTCTGCGGCCGACGGCTCGATCGCCGGTCTGCTCGGGGCGTCGCCCGGTGCCTCCACGGCCGTGCCGATCATGCTCGATCTGCTCAAGAAGTGCTTCCCCGACGAGTACCCAGGGTGGGAGTCCGAGCTGCGTGAGCTCATCCCCACGTTCGGCGAGCAGCTGAACAAGGACCCCGAGCTGGCGGCGAAGTCCACCGCGGCGACGGCGGCCGTACTCGGCATCAACGAGTAGCGCGCCGGTGGCGAAGCTCTATTTCCGCTACGGGGCGATGAACTCGGGCAAGTCCACCTCGCTGCTCCAGGCCGCGTACAACTACGAGGAGCGCGGTCAGCATGTGCTGCTCGCGAAGCCGGCGATCGACACCAAAGGGGCGTCTGAGATCGCGAGCCGTCTCGGGGTCACCCGAGAGGTCGATTTCCTCATCGCCCCGGATGCCGACGCTCGTGTGCTGTTCGGAGAGCAGCGAGAGGCCGTGCGCAGCGCGGCTGCGGGGGAGCACATCGCCGGCGGAGCGCTCGACGTCGCGTGCCTTCTGATCGATGAGGCGCAGTTCCTGACCGCTGAGCAGGTCGACGACCTCTTCCGCATCGCGATCGAAGACGGCATCCCCGTGATCGCCTACGGGATCCGCAACGACTTCCTCACACATGCGTTCCCCGGTTCCGCACGGCTGCTCGCCATCGCGCATTCGCTCGAAGAGCTGAAGACCATCTGCCGGTGCGGACGAAAGGCCGTCTTCAACGGCCGGGTGATCGGCGGGCGCTTCGTCTTCGACGGCGATCAGGTGGCCATCGACGAGGGCGCAGACGGATCGGCGGCACCCGAGATCACCACGTACGAGTCGCTGTGCGGTGCGTGCTACCTCGAAGAATCCGGCGGTCGCCTGGGCTGAGAGCCCCGCATCCTGCTTTCGCCTTCGGGCGGTGTCTCGGCGTGCACGGATTGCGTGGTCTGACCACACGCGCTACTGTGGTCAGACCACACGCGGCGCGCCGATGACGCAGCCGAACGCGAACGACGAGGAGAGCGGATGCCGGAGCAGCCTGCGCGCGCTTGGCGCCTCGTGCTCGAGCACGTCGAGCGAGACCTTCTCGACGGTCGGATCGGCCCTGGCGACCGCCTCGCCTCCGAACGGGATCTCGCCGCAGACCTCGGCGTCGGCCGCTCCAGCGTCCGCGAGGCTCTGCGCGTGCTCGAGGTGATGGGTCTGATCCGCACATCAGCCGGCTCAGGGCCCCAGTCGGGAGCGATCGTGATCGCCACGCCGACCGGCGGCATGTCGACGTTGCTGCGTCTCCAGGTGGCGGCCCAGGGGTTCCCGCTCGCGGACGTGGTGCAGACGCGACTGCTGCTCGAAGATGCCGTAGCCGCAGCGCTGGCCGGTCAGGTCGCCCCCGATCTCTCTGCGGCGCACCGAGTGCTCGAGGCGATGGACGCCGACTCTCTCACGCCCGCCGAGTTTCTCGCCCTCGACGCTCAGCTGCACCTCGCACTCGCGGAGTCGAGCGGCAACACCGTCGTCGCAGCGATCATGGCAGGGCTGCGCACAGCGATCGAGTCGTATGTGCAGCAGGGTGCGGCCGCGATCGACGACTGGGATGCGATGGCAGACCTGCTCCGCGCAGAGCACCGAGCAATCGTCGAGGCCATCGCCGCAGGCGACGCCGCGACGGCCCAGGCGCTCGTCCGAGCGCACATCACCGGCTATTACACCGCGGCGGGGCTGACCCGCAGCGCCCGACCCACCGACTGAGAGGAATGACATGGTCCAGCGCCAGGTCCCCAACCCCGCAGAGCTTCTCGATCTGATGAAGTTCAAGAAGCCCGAGTTCAACGGCAAGAAGCGTCGTCTCGATTCGGCGCTCACGATCGACGACCTGCGCACGATCGCGAAGCGCCGCACGCCGAAGGCCGCCTTCGACTACACCGACGGCGCGGCCGAGGGCGAGGTGTCGCTCACGCGTGCCCGGCAGGCGTTCCAGGATGTGGAGTTCCACCCCGGCATCCTCCGACCGGCCCCTTCGGTCGACACCTCGGTCGACATCCTCGGCGGCCCGTCGGCGCTGCCGTTCGGCATCGCCCCGACCGGGTTCACCCGCCTCATGCAGACCGAGGGCGAGGTCGCCGGTGCGGGCGCCGCCGCCGCCGCCGGCATCCCGTTCACGCTGTCGACCCTCGGCACGACGTCGATCGAGGGCGTGACGGCCGCCAACCCGCAGGGGCGCAACTGGTTCCAGCTCTACGTCATGCGCGATCGCGAGATCTCCTACGAGCTCACCCGACGTGCGGCGGCAGCGGGCTTCGACACCCTGCAGTTCACGGTCGACACACCGGTGGCGGGCGCGCGCCTGCGAGACAAACGCAACGGCTTCAGCATCCCGCCGCAGCTCACTCTCGGCACCATCATCAACGCGATCCCTCGTCCGTGGTGGTGGTACGACTTCCTCACGACGCCCAAGCTCGAGTTCGCGTCGCTGAGCACCACCGGAGGCACCGTCGGCGAGCTGCTCGACGCCGCCATGGACCCGACGATCAGCTATGACGATCTCGCCGTGATCCGCGACATCTGGCCCGGGAAGATCGTGATCAAGGGAGTGCAGAACGTCGAGGACTCGCTGCGGCTGCGCGACGCCGGCGTCGACGGCATCGTGCTGTCCAACCACGGTGGGCGTCAGCTCGACCGCGCGCCAATCCCGTTCCACCTTCTCCCCGAGGTCCGCAGGGCCGTGGGCGACGACTTCACGGTCATGGTCGACACCGGGATCATGAACGGGGCGGACATCGTGGCGGCCGTGGCGCTCGGCGCGGACTTCACCCTCATCGGCCGCGCCTACCTCTACGGCCTCATGGCGGGTGGACGTGCTGGCGTCGACCGCACGATCGAGATCCTTCGCACCGAGATCGAGCGCACCATGCGGCTCCTCGGTGTCGCCTCGCTCGCCGAGCTCGAACCGTCGCACGTCACCCAGCTCACGCGCCTCGTGCCGGTCTCCCGCCCCGCGACGGAGGCAGTGGTCCTCTGACGCGGCCTTCGGTCACGCCGCGGGCGCTGCGACAGGCCGCGCCCGCGGCGGCCAGGGGATGAGCATCGACGTCCTACGGCGGTACTCGGCGTAGGCAGGGTACTTCTGTGCGGTGATCGACTCGGTGAAGATCGTCGACCCGACGAACAGGATGCTGAGCAGGATCGGTCCGATGATCGTCCAGTTGATCGCGCCGCCGAGCAACCCGGCTCCCGACGCCACGGCGGCGCTCGCCCCGATCGCGTAGAGGACCCACCACTGGCTCTGCTCGAAGAAGAAGTTGGGGTGTCGGCTGTAGCGGAACAGCCCCTCCGTGGCGAAGCCCGGAGGCAACGAGCCGCCGGCCTGCTTCTTTCGCCGGTGGAACTCCCACTGCTCGCGGTCGGCGAGCGTCTCCCCGACGAGCAGCACGAGGAAGAGGGCGGCGAAGACGAGGTCCCACGCGTTCAGCGGGGCGGGGTTCTGCAGTGCGATCTCGGCGGGGAGGGTGATCAGCACGAGCAGCGTCATCTGGTACCCGACGATGAACAGCAGATTGAAGAGCTGGAACTGCCAGGGCTTCATCCGGCCTCGAAGGATCGCCCACCGGTAGTCCTCCATGCCGGTGTATCCGCCTTTGCGAGCGAAGTTGAAGGTCAGCCGCACACCCCATGCGGTCACGAGAGATGCCATGAGCACCAGGCGGCCGGCATCCCCGCCGCTCGCGATCATCGATCCGGCGAAGATCCAGAGGTACACGACGGGCACGATCGACCATGCGCGGTCGACCCAGGAGGTATCGCGGGTCGCGAGCGAGAGCAGCCAGCATGCCGCGCTCGCGACGGCCGCGGTCAGGACGACGATCAGCAGCGGTTCCATACCGACATGCTAGAACTCCGCCGCGTCGGGGCGCGGAGGCCGCAGCCGAGCGTCAGAGAGTCAGGAGGAGTGCGTCGAGCTTGTCGGCGGTGTCTTCCCAACCCTCCACGGCCACGGAGGGCACACCGATCGCGAGGACGGGGTAGTCATTGCCGCCCTCATCGAGCCGGTCGCCGTAGAAGAGCATGGAGGTGAGCGGGATGCTCGTGTGCTCGGCGAGCTGCTTCATCCCGAAGGCCTTGTCGATGCCGGCCAGGGTGATGTCGATCGAGGTCGAGCCTCCGGATCGCACCTCGAGGTCGGGCAGTCGCACGGCCACGGCGTCTCGCAGAGCCTCGCGCTTCGCACCGGACGGGTCCCAGTCGTGCTTCGCGTCTCGTGGGGCCTTCTGCCCGAGCGCCGAGAAGGTGATCTGAGATCCGCGGTCCTCGAGGATCTCGCCCCAGGGCTGCGCCTCCCAGAGCCCCAGGCGCTCCGCCTCTTCGCGCAGGGCGGCGAAGGCATCCGACTTCTGCTCCGCGCTGAGGTCGTGCGCGTAGAGCGGCGAGAAGTCGGTGCCGTCGTGCCGCAGGTACCGGGTGCCGCAGGTCGGGAGCAGGTGCAGTCGCGCGGCCGACTCGTCGTCGATGCTTCCGAGCCGGGCGATCACCTGTGCGCGGAACTGGGTCTCGTTGCCACCCGAGATGATCGCGACATCGACCTTCTGCAGCAGCGCGAGCAGCAGCGCGGCCATGCGAGCATCGATGGGCTCCTTCGACGGGGCGAGGGTGTCGTCGAGATCGAAGGCGACGAGTGCAGGCGAGGTCATGATGCCTCCAGGGTAGACGGGCGTTGCTGAGAGAAGCGCGGTGCGAAGAGCAGCGTGCCCGCGATCGCGAGGGCGACTCCGATCAGTGCGCCGCCGGAGTTCGCGACCACGTCGGTGAGAGTGGCTGCCCGATGGGGCAGCACGAGGCGCTGGACCACCTCGATCGAGAGTGACAGAGCCGGTCCGAGCACGATCGCCAGCGGCCACATGCGGCGCGGCACGAGGAGGAACGCGAGGATGCCGATGGGCACGAACACGAGCACGTTGGCGATGACCTCCAGGCGGGTGAAGTCGAGAGACTCCCACCCCAGGCGGTGCGCCGCCGACAGCACGAGGTCGAGCAGGTTCGGCAGCGACCGCTCGACGCGCTCCGGCGTGAGTGTGAGCAGCGCCAGGCCGACGAAGAACGGGATGCCGAGAGCGAGTGCGATACCGCGGGTGAGTCGGCGCGGGGGAGGGAGTAGGCGGCTCACAGGGTGCCTTTCACCTCGGGGCGGATACAGAGAAGGCCGCCCGTGAGGACGGCCTTCCGGTGTTACTTGTCGGGGTGACAGGATTTGAACCTGCGACCTCTTCGTCCCGAACGAAGCGCGCTACCAAGCTGCGCCACACCCCGTTTTGCAACCCTCCGAGTCTACAGCGAAATGCTCTCAGCACCGAATCGAGGAGTCAGCCGCGCGCCGTCAGCGTGAGCAGCGTCGCCTCGGGACGGCACGCGAAGCGCACCGGTGCGTATATCGAGTGTCCACACCCGGCGCTGACGTTGAGGGGGACCGTACGGTCTCCCTGAGTCCACGTGCTGAGGCCCTTCGCCTGCTTCAGAGGGATGTCGCAGTTCGCGACGAGAGCGCCGAAGCCTGGCAGACAGACCTGACCGCCGTGCGTATGGCCTCCGAAGACCGCATCGGCGCCGAGGTCGACGAAGCCGTTCAGCACACGCTGATACGGGGCGTGGGTGACGCCGAGCACGGTCGTGTCGGCGTTCCGTGCTCCGAGGGCCTCGATGGCGCCTGGCAGATCTTCGAGGCGATCCCAGTCGCAGTGCGCGTCGCTCACCCCGAAGAGGTCGAGCGGGTTGCCGGCGACCGTGAGTCGCGCGGCGGCGTTGTTCAGGCTCGTCCATCCGAGTTCGTCGGTGAAGTAGGCGTCCATCGCGTCCGTGTCGAGGAAGTTCAGCTCTCGGGGTCGCTGCGACGGGCCGGCGAAGTACCGGATCG
Source organism: Microbacterium sp. AC035 (assembly GCF_979258485.1). Lineage (NCBI taxonomy): Bacteria > Bacillati > Actinomycetota > Actinomycetes > Micrococcales > Microbacteriaceae > Microbacterium > Microbacterium sp. AC035. The sequence goes on along the minus strand of NZ_OZ409858.1, from coordinate 1,695,950 downwards.
GATTGCGCGGCGACGGGCCGATCACGTCGTTCGAGCCGTGCACGAAGACACCCGGGATTCCTGCAAGAGGCTCGAAGGCTCGGCGGATGCCCGCGAGGCCGTCCCGATGCCCGAGGTTGTCGCCCGTGTTGATGATGAGATCGGGTTTCAGCTGCGCGAGCGATGCGAGCCAGTCCTGTTTGCGGTGCTGCCACGGAGCCATGTGCGCGTCCGAGATGTGCAGCACGCGCAGCGGGGCTGAGCCGGGCGCGAGAGCGGATGCCGTCGCCTCCCGCACGGTGAACAGGTAGCGCTCGATGCCGATGCCCCAGACGGCGGCCGCAGCACCAGCGGCCCCCACCGCGCCGAGCGCGATGAGGGCCGGATGCGCCGCATGGCGAGACGTCACTTGCAGGTGACCTTGATGGACGTGCTCTTGGTGGTCGCCGTGTTCGCTGCCGGGTCGGTCGACGTCACTGTGGCGTTCTGCCCGTTGCACGATCCGTCGAAGGCGATCGACGAGAACCCTGCACCGAACAGGGCACTCTGCGCTTCGGACTTCGACTGCCCGGTGATGTCCGGCACGGTCGCCCCCTGGCCGTTGCTCGGAGAGATCGTGATGGTCGCACCGCTCGGGGCCTGCCCGGACGGATCCTGAGCCATGACGATGTCACCGGCGGGGCCGTCGACGGCCGGGCCGACGGCCGCGGTGAAGCCTGCTGCGTCGATGAGGGAGCTTGCCTCTCCGACCGACTTGCCCACGACATCGGGAACGTCCGTCAGCACCTGGCGGACCAGTTTGTCGTCGGGCCGGGGGAAGTCGCCAGCGGGGTACGCGGCGTTCGCGGCTCCCTGGATGGCCCGGGCGAGACCATAGCGGATGTCGCCCAGTCGAGTCCCCTCGCCGTTGCGGAAGTCGTTCAGCGGCACGCGGCCGTCGATGTTTCCCACCCACACAGCGGTCGTGACCCTGGTGCTCGATTCGACGAGCATCGTGTGTTCCTTCTCGGCGGTACCGGTCTTGCCGATGAGCTGGGTGCCATCGCTCGGGTTCGCCCGTGTTCCCGTGCCGTTGCCCTCCATCACGCCGCGCAGTGCGAATGCGGCGGTGGCGGCCACCTCGGGGGTGAGCTGCTGCGAGCAGTTCTGCGCGGGAGGCGTGATCTCCTCGCCGTTCTCACCGACGACCCGGTCGATCACCCGCGGCTCGCAGTAGACGCCGCCGTTGGCGACTGTGGCGTAGGCACCGGCCATCTGCAGCGGGGCCACGCTCTTCGAGCCGAGAACTGTGGGGAACGGATCGTTCGGGGCGGTGTTCGCGACGGTGCCGCCGACCGTGATGTCATCGCCGTTGCCGTAGTGGACGCCGAGTCTCTTGGCGACCTCGTTGATGTCGCAGAGGTCGAGCTGCTGGGCCATGGCGAGGAAACCGGTGTTCAGCGACTGCGCGGTGAACTGCCGCACACTGCCCACCGAACCGCCGGAGTTGCCGAAGTTGTTGATCTTGGCGCTGTTCGTCACGCGGTCCCCGCACTTCGTGAAGGGACTGAATGTCTTGAGGCGGCCGTCGAGCACCTGGTTGACCGAGTGGCCAGACTCCAGCCAGCTCAGAAGCGTGAACAGCTTGTACGTCGATCCGGTCTCGAACCCGTAGGTCGAGCCGCCGTGAGCCTTGTCGGCGGCGAAGACCTGCGAGGTCTCACCGGCGGCCAGGTTGGCTTCGGTCGTCTCGTTGAAGACGGTGTTCTGCGCCATGGCGAGGATGCGGCCGGTGGACGCCTCGACCGACACCCCGGCGCCGCCGACGAGGATCCCGGGCATCGCCTGCGGAACCTGCGACCTCACCGCGTCGATCGCGGTCTGCTGCACTCGCAGGTCGAGCGAGGTGTAGATCTCCATGCCGCCGCGGCGGAGGTTCGAGCGACGTTCCTCTTCGGTGGCGCCGAAGGCCTCGTCGTTCTCGATGACGGCCTTCACGTACTGGCAGAAGTAGGCGTTGTCGCCTGCGGCGCCGCAACCCTGCTGGGGCTCGCTCAGCACAGGAGTGATCGGCGTGGCCACGGCCTCATCATGCGCAGCCTGCGTGATCTTGGCGTCGAGCAGCATGCGGTCGAGGACGTAGTCCCTGCGGTCCTTCGTGTCCTTGTAGCCGTCGGCGTCTCCGTTGTGCGCCACTCCGGCGTCATCGGTCCAGATCCCGCCCGGGCGGTCGATGCGGAACCTGTTGGGCTCCTGGACCATGCCGGCGATCGTGGCTGCCTGAGCGAGGCTGAGGTTCGCCGCGGTGGTCGAGAAGTAGCGGTTCGCCGCGGCCTCGATGCCGTAGATGGTGCCACCGAAGTTGGCGATGTTGAGGTAGCCGAGAAGGATCTCGTTCTTCGAGTACTCCTTCTCGATCTTCAACGCGTAGCGCATCTCCTGCAGCTTGCGCTCGACGCCCTCGCCGCCCTTCGCGACTGCCGCATCGAGGAAGCACTGTTCGATCTGCTTCGAGTAGTCCTCGGCCCCAGGATCGACGTCCTGTTCGCATTCCTGCACCTGGACGTTCTTCACGTACTGCTGGGTGATCGTGGAGGCGCCTCGATCGGTCGTGCCGGCGACGTTCCCGACTGCGGCCTTGATCGTCGCGCCGAGGTTGATTCCGCCGTGAGTGTAGAAGTTCTTGTCCTCGCTCGAGAGGATCGCGTCGTACATCACGGGCGCGACCTGGTCGTAGGCGACCGGGATGCGCTTCTGCTCGTAGAACGACGCCATTGCGACGGGGTTGCCGTCGAGACCTGTCACGTAGATCGTCGACTGCTGCATCGGAGCGCCGACCTGGAGGTTCTCGGGGAGGTCCTCGAAGATGGTGAGGGCCTGCGACCCGGCGATACCGGTCATGGCGAGCACCGGGGTGACGCTGGCCGCGACGAGGAGACCGGCGACGGTGCTCAGCCCGACGAGTCCGAGGACTCCGCCGAGCGCACCTTTCACCGTGCGATTCTTTTGAGGCATACGCTAGATCGTAGGGGAGTTCCCTGAATACCGCCTTTGACGCAGCCGCCATCGCGGATGCCGCCAGACAGGAGAGCCATGACCACCTGGGAGTACCTCACCACCCCGCTGCTGATCCACAACACCGCCGCGATCCTCAACAACTGGGGTAAGCAGGGCTGGGAGCTCGTGCAGGTCATCCAGGGACCTGAAGGCGGTCTCGTGGCCTACTTCAAGCGTCCGGTGTCGGCGGATGCCGCGGGCAACGCCGGCCTCGCGGCCGCAGCCGAGGCGTCGCGCCACTTCGAAGGGGGAGCGGCATGAGCGTCTCCCAGCGTCTGACCGAGCTCGGCATCGAGCTTCCTGCGGTGGCGGCGCCCGTCGCCGCTTACGTTCCGGCTGTCGTCCACGCCGGGCTCGTCTACACCTCCGGTCAGCTGCCGTTCACCGGAGGCGCACTGCCCGCGACGGGCAAGGTCGGCGCCGACGTCGCCCCTGAGGACGCGAACGACTACGCCCGCACCTGCGCTCTGAACGCCCTCGCAGCGGCCGCGGATGCCGCCGGCGGAGTGGACAGGATCGCAGGAGTGCTGCGACTCGGTGGCTTCGTGGCATCCACCCCTGATTTCACCGGCCAGCCCGGCGTCATCAACGGAGCCAGCGTCGTGCTCGGCGAGATCTTCGGAGACGCCGGTCGCCATGCGCGCGCGGCGGTCGGAGTGCCGGTGCTTCCGCTCGACAGCCCCGTCGAGGTCGAGGTCACCTTCATCCTCGCGTGATCCTCGCGTGACGAACGCCCCCTCCCGGATCGGGAGGGGGCGTTCGTCATGCGGGCTACTTGACCTGAGCCGAGATGATGCTCATCACGGCGGTGTCTGCCAGCGTCGTGGTGTCGCCGACCTCGCGGCCTTCGGCCACGTCGCGCAGAAGGCGTCGCATGATCTTGCCCGAGCGGGTCTTCGGCAGCTCGCCGACGATGTACACGTCGCGGGGGCGTGCGATCGCACCGATCTGCTCGCCGACCCAGAGTCGCAGCTGCTGAGCGAGCCCGGCAGGGTCGTGGGCCGAGAGGTAGCTCTCCTTGATGATCACGAACGCGACGACCGCCTGACCGGTGGTCTCGTCGGCGGCCCCGACGACGGCGGCCTCCGCCGTCGCCTCGTGAGCGACGAGCGAGGACTCGATCTCGGCGGTCGAGAGGCGGTGGCCCGAGACGTTCATCACATCGTCCACTCGTCCGAGCAGCCAGAGGTCGCCGTCGTCGTCGAGGCGCGCGCCGTCGCCGGCGAAGTAGTACCCCTGCTTCTCGAACTTGTCCCAGTACGTCTCCTTGAAGCGCTCGGGGTCGCCCCAGATGCCGCGCAGCATGCTCGGCCACGGCTCGGTGACCACCAGGAGGCCTCCGTTGCCGTGGCCCACCTCGGCGCCGGTCTCGTCGACGACGTCGATCGAGATGCCCGGCAGAGGCACCTGAGCTGAACCCGGCTTGGTCGCGGTCACGCCGGGCAATGCCGAGACCATGATCGCGCCCGTCTCGGTCTGCCACCAGGTGTCGACGATAGGGGTCTTGCCCGCACCGATCACGTCTCGATACCAGATCCAGGCCTCGGGGTTGATGGGTTCGCCGACCGAGCCGAGCAGTCGCAGCGAAGACAGGTCGAACTTCGCGGGCACGCTGCGGCCGATCTTCATGAACGAGCGGATCGCGGTCGGCGCCGTGTAGAAGATCGAGACCTTGTACTTCTCGATGATCTCCCACCAGCGGCCCGGATGCGGGGCGTCGGGGGTGCCCTCGTAGATCACCTGGGTCGCACCGTTCGCGAGCGGTCCGTAGGTGACGTAGCTGTGCCCGGTGATCCATCCGATGTCGGCCGTGCACCAGTAGACGTCGGTCTCGGGGTGCAGGTCGAACACGTACTTGTGCGAGTATGCGGCCTGGGTGAGGTATCCGCCCGAGGTGTGCAGGATGCCCTTGGGCTTTCCCGTCGTTCCCGAGGTGTAGAGGATGAAGAGCGGGTTCTCCGCAGGGAAGGCCTCGGCCGCGTGCTCGGGCGATGCGGCCGGAACCACCTCATGCCACCAGAGGTCGCGGCCATCCTGCCAGTCGACGTCGTTCTCGCCGCGCCTGACGACGAGCACGTGCTCGACGGTCTGCTGCTCGCCCTCGCCGCGGTCCGCGAGCGCCTGGTCGACAGCCGGCTTCAGCGCCGAGACGCGGCCCTTGCGGTATCCGCCGTCAGCGGTGATGACGAGCTTGGCGCCCGCATCGTCTATGCGGGAGCGCAGACTGTCGGCACTGAAACCCCCGAACACGACCGAGTGGATGGCCCCCACGCGGGCGACGGCGAGCATCGACGCGACCGCCTCGGGGATCATCGGCAGGTAAATCGCGACGCGGTCGCCGTGACCGACGCCGAGGCCCTCGAGCACATTGGCGACGCGCTTGACCTCGTCGGTGAGCTCGGCGTAGGTGATGGTGCGCGAGTCGCCCGGTTCGCCTTCCCAGTGCAGGGCGACGCGATCACCGTTCCCCGCTTCGACATGGCGGTCGAGGCAGTTGTAGGCCACGTTCAGCTCGCCGTCGTCGAACCACTTCGCGAACGGCGGCGTCGACCAGTCCAGCACGCGGGTGAACGGCTTGTGCCATTCGAGCAGCTCGGTGGCCTGCGTGGCCCAGAAGGCCTCGCGGTCGGCCGCCGCACTCTCGTACAACTCGGGGGAGGAGACCGACTGGGCGACGAACTCCTCGGACGGCGGGAACTGGCGGGTCTCATCGAGAAGATGATCGATCTGGCTGCTCATCGGCAGGCGCTCCTTTGCGGCATGGCAGGTCGTGCGGGCATGAACGCGTCTCGACGCGATCAGGTCAGGGCGAATCTAGTCTCGGCCACAGACATCGCATACTGCCGAAAGTAGGTAGTCGCGCGGGTTTTGTCAGGACGGTCGCCTTGCGTACACTCGACGTCAGCCGAATTATCATTCTGGCCTTGGCGTGCCCGATTCCCCCATGAGGGACGCCGTGGGCGGCATCTCATTCCCCCCGTGAGGTGCCGCCCTCTCTTTTTCGGGAGCGCTCCCACCGTGGATCCGATCCTCGTCCCCGTCTGCGCGACCTCCTCTGCACGCGTGACCTCCCGATGCGGTTGCCCACAGGCCTCGTCGGAGTCTCCTCATGCGGAGGACGTGCGTCGCGTGCAGAGCCTAGCTTCGGGTGATGCCCGATCCTTTCGTCATCCAGCCGCGCGGCACCTCGCTGCTCGCCCACGGCGCTCGCCCAGAAGGTCGCGCGCCGCTGCAGGTCGACCCCGTCTTCGGTCCGCTCGCCGAGCACTGTGCCGACGAGGAGGTCACCGACATCTTCGTCAACGGCGCCGCCGGGCTGTTCGTCGACCGAGGGCGGGGCACCGAACCCGTGCGAGGGTGGAGCGCATCCGAGCGAGAGGTCCGCGATCTCGCGGTCGCGCTCGTCGGACTCGGCGGCCGACATCTCGACGACCAGGCGCCGTGCGTCGACGTGAGGCTTGATTCCGGAATCCGAGTGCATGCCATACTCGCGCCGATCTCGACGTCGGGGACGGCCCTCTCGATCCGGGTGCCCAGAGTGCGCGCCGCCGACCTCGATGCGCTGGCGGCGCTCGGCGCCTTCGACGCCAGGCAGCACAGCTGGCTCCTCGGTCTCGTGGCTGATCGGGCCAACATCCTCATCACCGGCGGCACCGGCACAGGCAAGACGACTCTGTTGTCGGCGCTGCTGTCTGCTGCGCCGACCACCGAGCGCATCGTCTCGATCGAGGACGTCGCCGAACTGCGCCCGCAGCACCCGCACCATGTCGCTCTCGAGGCGCGGCAGTCGAACCTCGAAGGCGCCGGCGGCATCAATCTCGCGCGATTGGTCCGCGAGTCGCTGCGCATGCGCCCCGACCGTCTCGTGGTCGGCGAATGCCGAGGCGAAGAAGTGAGAGAACTGCTGACGGCGCTGAACACCGGACACGACGGAGGCGCAGGAACTCTCCATGCGAGTGGGCTGAGCGATGTGCCTGCCCGACTCGAAGCACTCGGAGCGCTGGCATCGATGGACGCCACCGCGCTCGCACGCCAGGCGGTGAGCGCGTTCACGATCGTCCTGCATCTCGACAGGGCGCCAGGTGGGCAGCGACGCATCGCGCAGGCGGGGGTGCTTGCGCTGGTCGGAGACCGGCTGGGCATCGAGGAAGTGACACCGTGGTGATGCGGTGGCGACGAGGCGCCGTCGACTCGGGAGCAGACGCGGCGACCTCCGTGCAGACTCTCGCAGTGCTGCTGCAGGCTGGAGCCGTGCCGTTGGTCGCCTGGCGTCACCTCGCCTCGATCGGCGACGCGCACGCGGCATCGGTCGCGGATCGAGTGGACGGTGGCGTCCCTCTCCTCGCCGCGATCGAGGCCGAGGGCGGGCCCTGGCAGGATCTCGCTGCCGCGTGGGAGGTGGCCACCACTGTCGGGGCGCCACTGGCCGAGGTGCTGCGCATGATCGCCGAGACCCTTCGAGACGCTGCATCCGCGGCCGACGATGTGCGAATCGCCCTGGCCGAACCGGCTGGCACCGCGCGGCTGCTGCTGTGGATGCCGTTCGCCGGTCTGCTGCTCGGCTTCGCCCTCGGCTTCGACACGCTCGGCGTCATCTTCGGGACGCCTGCCGGCGCCGCCTGCGTCGTGGCCGGGCTCCTGCTCGTCCTCGCTGCGCGGGGCTGGACGAACCGACTGCTTCGGGGCGCCCGGCCAGAGCCGGGCACGCCAGGGATGCAGGCGGAGCTCCTGGCGGTCGCCCTCTCCGGGGGCGCGTCCATAGATCGCGCGCTGCGCCTCGTCGCGGAGAGCCCGGCATCCCGTCGCGGAGACGACGCCCGCATCCGTGCGGTGCTCGAGCTGTCCCACGCCGCGGGAGTGCCGGCCGGGGAGCTGCTTCGCGCTTCCGCAGGCCAGGAACGACACGCGTCCCGTGTCGACGGACGGATGCGCGCGGCGAAGCTCTCGACCAAGCTGCTGATTCCGCTCGGCGTATGCACGCTGCCGGCCTTTCTCCTGCTGGGAGTCGCTCCGCTGCTCCTGAGCGTGCTCCTCTCGACCCCGCTGCCGCTGTGACGGCCGCCGACCACGGATGCACACGCATCCGTACACAGAAAGAAGGAACCCATGAACACCCTCCCTCCACTCACCCGGCGCCGTTCAGCGACGCTGTTCGGAGACGACAACGGCGCGGCCACCGCCGAGTACGCCATCACGACGATGGCCGCCGTGGCGTTCGCCGGGCTGCTCGTCGTCATCATGAGGTCTGATGAAGTGCGCGGCATCCTCACCGACCTCGTGCGCCGGGCTCTCACGGTCTCGTGACGAGCGCCGAACGCGACGGCGAGCGGGGGTCCGTGGCAGCCGAGCTCGCCCTCGCGCTGCCCGCCGTGGTCCTCACGCTTCTGCTCGGGGCCGGTGCGCTGGGCGCGGCCTCTCGTCAGGTCGCACTCCAGGACGCGTCGGCTGACGCTGCTCGCCTCCTCGGCCGAGGCGAGGATGCGGGCAGGGCATCGCATGCGGTGACGACCGCGGTCCCCGGTGCCGGAATGTCGAGCAGCTCGTCGGGAGACCTCGTCTGTGTGCACGCGCACTCCGACGTCGCGATCGGCGGCTTCATCCGGATCCCGTTGCAGGCGTCGAGTTGCGCGCTCGCCGGAGGGCTCTGATGTCGGTTCCCGCAGGGGAGGGTGGCTGATGGCGGGCTCGGCTCTCGCAGCCGGTGTCCTGTCGGTCGCGGCGGCGCTCTCGTTGGGGCTCGCCGCAGTCGGGGGAGCAGCGGTGACGGCGCAGCGGGCGGCCGGAGCCGCCGACGCCGCGGCCCTCGCCGCGGCCGACGCAGCCAGCGGTTCGATCGTGACGGCCGACGACCCGTGCGCGCTCGCTGCGCGGGTCGCGGCGGCCTCCGGTGCGACTCTCACCGATTGTGCCGTCGAGGGCTTCGTGGCGACCGTGCAGGTGAACGCGGCGTACGCTGGACTCGCTGCCGTCTCCCGAGCCCGTGCTGGGCCACCCGAGGGATCCTGACGGCGGCACGAGGCACTTTCCGGCGAAAATGCAGGCGACCACCGTGACCAACCCATCACGGCGGTGTGTATGGTGTGCTTCGAAGAAAGGACGCTCCCTTGGCTGAAGGCAAGAAGCTCGTCATCGTCGAGTCCCCGACGAAGATGCGGTCGATTCAGGGATATCTCGGCGATGGCTATGAGGTGCTCAGCTCCGTCGGGCATATCCGCGACCTCGCAGACAAGAAGGACATCCCCGCCGCCGACAAGCAGGCGTATGGCAAGTATTCGATCGACGTCGACAACGACTTCGACCCGTACTACGTCGTCTCCGATCGCAAGACGAAGACCGTCGCCGAGCTCAAGCGCGCGCTCAAGACCGCCGACGAGCTCCTGCTCGCCACTGATGAGGACCGCGAAGGCGAGGCCATCGCCTGGCACCTGCTCGAGACTCTGAAGCCGAAGGTCCCTGTCAAGCGCATGGTCTTCCACGAGATCACGAAGGACGCGATCCAGGCGGCGATCGGAAACACCCGTGAGCTCGACACCGACCTCGTCGACGCGCAGGAGACCCGCCGCATCCTCGACCGGCTGTACGGCTGGGACGTCTCGCCCGTGCTCTGGTACAAGGTCAAGACCGGGCTGTCCGCCGGACGCGTGCAGTCCGCCGCCACCCGCATGATCGTCGAGCGCGAACGCGAGCGCATGGCGTTCGTCTCCGCCGAGTACTGGGACGTCGAGGCGCTCGCTTCGTCGTCGTCCGGCTTCAAGGTGCGCCTGGTCCGCGTCGACGGCGGCCAGCTCGCCCGAGGCACCGACTTCGACGACAACGGAAAACTCAAGAAGGCCGTCGTCATCCTCGACGAGAAGCAGGCCGCAGAGCTCGCACTCGCCGTCGACGCCACCGGCGCGGGATCCGTCACCAAGGTCGAGGCGAAGCCCGGCACCCGCAGCCCCTACGCGCCGTTCACCACCTCCACCATGCAGCAGGAGGCGGGCCGCAAGCTCTCGATGAGCGCCAAGCAGGCGATGAGCGTCGCGCAGCGGCTGTACGAAAAGGGCTACATCACCTATATGCGAACCGACTCGGTCGCGCTGAGCACTCAGGCCGTGCAAGCCGCTCGCAGCCAGGCCGTCGCGCTCTACGGCGACACCGCGGTGCCGCTCAAGCCGCGTGCCTACAAGTCGAAGAGCAAGAACGCGCAGGAGGCGCACGAGGCGATCCGCCCCTCGGGAGAGACCTTCCGCACCCCGAAATCCGTCTCCTCGGAACTCGACCGCGAGGAGCACCGTCTCTACGACCTGATCTGGAAGCGCACCGTGGCCAGTCAGATGGCCGATGCGAAGTACGAGACCACGACCGTCACCATCGCTGTCGACGCCGCAGGGCGCAACGCCGAGTTCACCGCCTCCGGCACCGTGTACACCTTCAAGGGGTTCCTCGAGGCATACGAGGAGGGGCGCGACGAGAAGCGCAACGACAAGGACGCCGACGAGAACCAGTCGCTGCCGATCGTCGCGGTCGGTGACGAGCTGCGCATGTCGGAGTCCGAGGCCAAGGGCCACCGTACGACGCCGAAGCCCCGCTTCACAGAAGCCTCGCTCGTCAAGGCACTCGAGGAGCACGGCATCGGCCGACCGTCGACGTTCGCCAGCATCATCGGCACGGTGATCGACCGAGGCTACGCGACCAAGCGCGGCCAGGCGCTCGTTCCCACGTGGCTCGCCTTCAGTGTCGTGCGTCTCCTCGAGGAGCACTTCGCCGATCTCATCGACTACGACTTCACGGCCGCGCTCGAAGACGACCTCGACGCGATCGCGCGGGGCGAGCAGAAGCGCGTCGAGTGGCTCCGTTCCTTCTATTACGGCTCTGATTCGCATGTCGGCCTTCGCCAGACCGTCGACAACCTCGGCGAGATCGATGCGCGGGCGCTCAACTCCACGCCCATCACCGACAACGCGACGCTCCGGTTCGGCAAGTACGGCCCGTACCTCGAGGTCGCGAATCCCGATGCACCGGATGAGAAACCGCGCATCGTGAACGTGCCAGAAGATCTGGCGCCGGACGAGCTGACCGCTGCCAAGGCGCAGGAGCTCATCGACGCGCCGGTCGCCGGCGACCGGGTGCTGGGAACCAACCCGGACAACGGCAAGATCGTCGTCGTCAAGGACGGACGCTTCGGGCCCTACGTGCAGGAGAACGACCCGGTGTCCGAGGACGCCGCCGTCGATGAGGCGACCGGCGAGGTCGTCGAGGCTCCCAAGCCCAAGCGGGGAGCCAAGAAGGCTGCCGCGCCCAAGCAGCGCACCGCCTCGCTGTTCCGTTCGATGTCGGTCGACACGATCGACCTCGATACCGCTCTGCAGCTGCTCAGCCTGCCGCGCGTCGTCGGAGCCGACCCGGAGAGCGGCGAGGAGATCACCGCACAGAACGGCCGGTTCGGTCCGTACCTGAAGAAGGGGGCGGACTCCCGCTCGCTCGAGAGCGAGTCCGAGATCTTCGACGTGACTCTCGAGAAGGCGTTGGAGATCTACGCGCAGCCGAAGTACGGAGCGGGATCCCGCCGTGCGTCGAGTGCGCTCGCCGAGTTCGAGGCAGACCCGGTCAGCAACAAGCCGATCCGCATCCGCGACGGGCGCTTCGGTGCATATGTCACCGACGGCGAGACGAACGTGACGATCCCTCGCGGCCAGAAGGTCGAAGACATCACCTTCGAGATCGCCGTGCAGATGCTCGCCGACAAGCGCGCCAAGGGTCCGGCTCCCAAGCGTGGCGCAGCCGCGAAGAAGCCCGCAGCCAAGAAGCCCGCAGCCAAGAAGCCCGCGGCCAAGAAGACTGCGGCGAAGAAGGCCCCGGCCAAGGCGACTGCGACGGATGCCGAGAAGGCCGCCGCGCGGTCTGCAGCAGCCAAGAAGGCCGCGGCGACACGTGCCGCGAACGCCGCGAAGAAGGCCGGTTCGTGACATCAGGCCCGGGAATCTGGATCACCCTCGAGGGGGGAGACGGATCGGGGAAGACCACCCAGTCCAACCTCCTCGCCCAGTGGATGACGGATGAAGGAAGAACAGTCGTACGCACCCGCGAGCCGGGCGGATCCGAGGTCGGTCAGCTGATCCGCGACATCGTGCTTCACCACCGCGGGGACATCGCACCGCGCGCAGAGGCATTGCTGTACGCCGCCGACCGCGCGCACCACGTCGCGACGGTGGTGCGGCCCGCTCTCGCCCGCGGCGAGGTCGTGCTGCAGGACCGCTATCTCGACTCCTCCGTCGCCTACCAGGGCGCAGGGCGGGTGCTCGACGGGAACGAGATCCGCAACCTGTCACTGTGGGCCGCCGAGGGAGCGCTGCCGGATCTCACCGTGCTGCTCGACCTCGACCCCGAGTCGGCGCGCGTGCGACTCGACTCCGCTGACAAACCCTTCGACCGTCTCGAGGCCGAGAAGACCGAGTTCCACGCGCGGGTCCGCGATGCGTACCTCGCCCTGGCGCGGTCGGAGCCGCAGCGGTTCCTGGTTCTCGATGCCGCAGCGACCCCCGAGACCATCGCCGAGCAGATCCGTGAGCGGGTCGCCCCACTGATCGGCTGAGCCGCTCGCGCAGCTCATCGCAGGCATCCGGCGCTCCGGCATCCGGCACCCGGCACCCGGCACCCGGCGCCCTGGCATCCGGCACCCGCACCCAGGCGCCCCGGCATCCGCCGGCCCTCAGCCATCGCGTTCCTCCGGCGCCCGCCGAGCTGCTGCAGACCGCGGCGCCCCAGGACGGTTGCCGCTCACGTCGGTGCTCCCGATTAGGCTGAGGGCATGCCCCAGACTGTCGCCGCCCCTTTTCCGTGGGCCGATGTGTGGGGGCAGGATGCCGCGGTCGAGACGCTGCGCAACGCCGCCTCCGATCCTTCCGCGCTGTCGCACGCCTGGCTCATCACCGGTCCGCCCGGTTCGGGGCGCTCAACGCTCGCGCACGCCTTCGCCGCCGCGCTCGTAGCCGATCACCCCGATGATGAGGCGGCGATGCGTCAGGTCCTCGCGGGAACGCATCCTGATGTGACGGCATTGCGCACGGACAAGGTGATCATCACGATCGCGGAGGCCCGTGCGCTCGTCGAGCGCTCGTACTTCGCGCCGTCGGCCGGACGCTATCGAGTGATCGTGGTCGAGGACGCCGACCGGATGGTCGAGCGCACCTCGAACGTGCTGCTCAAGGCGCTCGAAGAGCCGCCGGAGCAGACTGTCTGGATACTCTGCGCCCCGAGCGAAGCAGACCTGCTGCCGACGATCCGCTCGCGGGTGCGCTCGTTGCGGCTGCGCGAGCCCGACGTCGCAGACGTGGCACGTCTGATCACCCTCCGCACCGGGGTCGATGAGGGCATCGCCGAGCAGGCCGCACGTCATGCGCAACGGCACATCGGAATGGCCCAGCGCCTCGCCACCGACGAGGCGGCTCGTCGCCGCCGCGACGAGACCCTGCGCTCGGTGCTGGGGGTTCGCGGTGTCAGCGACGCCGTCGAGGTCGCCGGCCGCATCATCCAGGCCGCGACCGATGACGCCAAGGCGCTCACGGCCGAGCGGGACGCGGCCGAACGCGCATCCCTGCTCCGGATGGTCGGCATCGCCGAGGGGCAAGCCGTCCCGCCAGCCCTCCGCACGCAGATCTCCGCCCTGGAGGACGACCAGAAGAAGCGCGCGACCCGAAGCCTGCGCGACGGGATCGACAGAGTGCTCACCGATCTGCAGTCGCTGTTCCGCGACGTCGTCATGCTGCAGTTCGGCCGAGAAGACGAGCTGATCAATCGCGAGCTCCGTGAAGATCTGGCCGCGCTGGCGGCGGCGTGGCCGCAGACCCGTACTCTTGTCGTACTCGACCATCTTGCCGACACACGCCAGTCGCTGGAGCGCAACGTCGCACCGCTGCTCGCCCTCGAGAGCTTGCTCGTGACTGTCACGAGCGGGAGGACACCGTGAACAATCGACCGACTTCCCGCATCCGACGCGCCGTCGCTGTGATCGCCGGCCTCGCCGCAGCCTCGGTCGCACTCTCCGGGTGTCTGTACTCCATGATCCCCGAGCAGGCCGAGCCGAAGCCGTCCACGACGAACGCGCCGGACACCGAAGGCGTGGCAGACGACCTGCTTCCGTTCTACGGGCAGACGCTCACCTGGAGCGAGTGCGGCACGGGCTTCGACTGCACCGAGGTGACCGCTCCACTGGACTGGGAGAACCCCGACGCCGGCGAGATCACCCTCTCCGTCGTGCGCCACCAGGCGACGGGAACAGCTCGGGGCTCGCTGCTGACGAACCCGGGTGGTCCCGGAGCCAGCGGTGTCGAGCTCATCCGCGACAGTCTCGACTTCGCGGTCGGCGCCGATCTGATCGAGAACTACGACGTGATCGGATTCGACCCTCGCGGCGTCGGAGAGTCGACCGCGGTGACGTGCTTCGATGCGGCCGGCATGGACGACTACCTCTACACGATCCCCGCAGGGAAGAGGGGGAGCGCGGAATGGGAGGCCGAGCTGCTGGAGGCGCACAAGGAGTTCGCCGATGCCTGCGAGGCGAACAGCGGCGGAATCCTGCCCTACATCACCACGATCAACGCCGCACGCGACATGGATCTGATCCGCGCGGTTCTCGGAGACGAGCAGCTGAACTACCTCGGCTATTCGTACGGCACATTCCTCGGCGCGACCTACGCCGACCTGTACCCCGAGAAGGCGGGGCGCCTCGTTCTCGACGGTGCGATCGACCCGGCAGTCTCGGGTCTCGATGTCGGCGCGACCCAGGCGCTCGGGTTCGAATCGGCCCTCCGTGCGTACATGCAGGACTGCCTCGACTCCGGCGAGTGCCCGTTCAACGGCACGGTCGATGAGGCGATGGCCGACCTCGGGGCGCTTCTCGCGAGCGTCGACGCCGCCCCGCTCGAGAACGGCGACGGACGCATGCTCGGCGCGGACTCGCTGATGACGGGCATCATCGCGGCCCTGTACTCGGCAGACAGCTGGCAGTACCTTACGCAGGCGCTCGACGAGGCTCTGCAGGGCGACCCGACCACGGCATTCTTCCTCGCCGACTTCTACAACGGGCGCGAGAACGGCAGCTACCTCGACAACTCGAGCGAAGCCTTCCGCGCCTACAACTGCATGGACTATCCGGTCGAGGACGACCCTGCGGCCGAGGCGGCGACCGAGAAGAAGATCGCTGACGGAGCGCCGACCATCGCCGCGTACTGGAACGGCCCCGACTCCTGCTCGGTGTGGCCCTACCCGCCGACCGGCACGCGCGGCGAGATCAACGCCGAGGGTGCAGGCCCGATCCTCGTAGTCGGCACCACGAACGACCCTGCGACCCCGTACGAGTGGTCGGAGTCGCTCGCGGAGCAGCTCGAAGAGGGCGTCCTGATCACCCGCGTGGGCGAAGGTCACACCGGATACAACAAGGGCAACACGTGCGTCGACAGCGCCGTCGAGGCGTTCCTCCTCGACGATGTCGTGCCCGAGAGTGACGTCCGCTGCGGGTGATCCCGGCTCGATTCGCGGTGTGGCTCCGGAACGGGTAATATCGTTGATCGCGCCGCTTTAGCTCAGTCGGCAGAGCATTTCACTCGTAATGAAAAGGTCGTCAGTTCGATTCTGACAAGCGGCTCCACCAGGCCCCGTGATGTGAACAACATCCCGGGGCCTTCTGGTTTCCTGCCTTGGGGTGACCGGTGGGGGCGGCGTACGCTCAGATCATGAGCAGAGCGCTTCTGATCGTCGATGTGCAGAACGACTTCACCGAGGGCGGTGCGTTGGCCGTCGTCGGAGGGGATGCCGTGGCCTCCGCCGTCTCCGCCTTCCTCGCCGCACACGCGGCAGACTACGACGTCATCGTCGCATCGCGCGATTG
The DNA here is from genome assembly GCF_979258485.1 of Microbacterium sp. AC035. Classification (NCBI taxonomy): domain Bacteria; kingdom Bacillati; phylum Actinomycetota; class Actinomycetes; order Micrococcales; family Microbacteriaceae; genus Microbacterium; species Microbacterium sp. AC035. The sequence goes on along the minus strand of NZ_OZ409858.1, from coordinate 1,680,067 downwards.
GCATGACGCCGAGGGCGACAACGGTGGGCACTTCGGTGAGACGCCGGACTTCGTCGACACGTGGCCTGTGCACTGCGTCGCGGGCACACCCGGAGCCGAGTACGACCCGCTGCTGGTGACCGATGCCGTCACGCACCACGTGCACAAGGGGCAGGGACGCCCCGCGTATTCGATGTTCGAGGGTGCCACCGAATCGAGTGAGACCGTCGGCGCGATCCTCACGGCAGCGGGCGTTCTGACGGCCGATGTGGTCGGCATCGCCACTGACCACTGCGTGCGTGCCTCTGCGCTCGATGCGGTCGCGCACGGAGTGCGGGTGCGGGTCTTCACCGACCTGATCGCAGGCGTCGCGCACGAGCCGAGTGCGGCGGCTCTCGCAGTACTCGCTCATGCGGGTGCCGAGCTCGTCGAGAGCGATGCTGCGTGACCCGCAGCGTCCTGCTGCTGCGAGCGGTCAACGTCTCGGGGCGCAATCGAGTGCCGATGGCTCAGCTGCGCGAGGCGCTCGCTCCGGTTCTCGGCGAGGTGTCGACGTACATCGCGAGCGGGAACATCCTGTGCGAGCATCCGGACGATCCGGCGTGGGCGTGCGCTCGGGTCCGCGCGGTGATCGCCGGCGAGTTCGACGTCGACACCCCGGTGATCCTGCGGACGCACGATGCGCTCGTACGAGCCCTGGATGCGCACCCGTTCGGCGGCTCGTCGGAGAAGCTGCTGCACGCGATGTTCCTCGAGGCGCCGGCCGCGTCCGGGGCCGTCGAGGCGCTGCAGGAGAGGCTCGTACCGGGTGAGCGGATCGCGCTCGTCGGCGACGAGCTGTGGATCGACTACGCCGAGGGCGGTGTGCACAGCACCAGACTCACCAAGGGCGTCCTCGACCGCGCGCTCGGCGCCGTGGGCACGGCGCGCAACCTCCGCACCATCCGGAAGCTCGCCGAGTTGACGGCCTGAACGGCTTCACGGTTCACGTCTCGCGGCTGATCGCGGCGGGAGGCGTCAGCGGGTGTGCCTGCAGGTCGACGCGATGAGTGCCGCAACCGGCGCAGCGGACGTACACGACGATGCCCTCACTGGTCGGATGCCGTGAGCTGGCGACCCAGGCGTGCTCGTGCGCGGCGGTCTGGCGGGGGATCGGCAGGGTGTGCAACGTGGTCATGCATCCAGCGTGATGTAATGGCCTTATGCATCTCAACCCTTACGGTGAGTATGCGGTTCTCCTTGCCGCATCCCTCGCCGATGACTTCCCCGTCGATCGTGCGCGCATCGAGGAGCGCACCCTCGAGAGGGGGATGACGATGACATTCCCGCCAGCCCCCGACGACCACGAAAGAGTCCGCGAGGTCGTCGACGACTGGTTGGAGATCGTCGACGCGGCGGATCCGGAGGCTCGGGCGGAGATCCTCAACGCCCAGATGGCTCACGCGGCCGCCTACCCGCGCCTCACGAACCACGACGGCGAGGGGTGGCATCTCCACTACCGTGACGACGTGAGATCGCTGCCCTACGTGCTGCGGGCCGTCTTCGCCGTCGGTACATCGCTGCACCTCGTCACCCGCGGGATGGATCGGCTGGGTCGCTGCGAGGCCTCGCCCTGCACGAACGTGGTCGTCGACGTGACCCGCAACGGACGACAGCGGTTCTGCTCCGTGCGCTGTGCGAACAGAGCGGCGGTCCGGCGTCACAGGGCGCGCGCTGGCTCCTGACACCGGACCGCCGGATGCTCAGATCACGCGGTCTGCTCGGCGTGCTTCCCCTCGGCGACCTCTTCGATCAGCTTCGCGTTGAAGGCGGGGAGGTCGTCGGGCGTGCGGCTCGAGACGAGCCCTGCGTCGACCACCACTTCCTCGTCGACCCAGGTCGCTCCGGCGTTGCGGAGGTCGGTCGCGAGGCTCGGGTAGCTGGTCAGCGTTCGTCCGTCGACCACGCCGGCTTCGATCAGGATCCAGGCGCCGTGGCAGATGACCGCGACGGGCTTGTGCTGCTCGAAGAATGAGCGAGCGAGGTCGATCGATGCCTTGTCGAGCCGCAGATGGTCGGCGTTCACGACGCCACCCGGAAGCACGAGAGCGTCGAACTCGTCGGCCTTCGCCGTCTCGGAGGTGAGGTCGACGTGCTGCACGTGACCGTTCTTTCCGGTGATCTGCTGTCCCTCCGGTGCGATGAGCGTGGCGCTCGCGCCCTCGCCCTGCACCGCTTCCCACGGACTGGTCAGCTCGCTGTCCTCGAATCCGTCTGTCGCCAGGAATGCCACTCGGCTGTCGGTGAGAGTCGCCATGATGCGTCCTTTCGTGGGGGTGAATGTCCCGGATGGGGACGCCACGACTCTCTCGCAGGGTGCAGATGCGGTGAAGGGGGTGGCCGGATCCGGCCTGTGGTGATAAGCGGTGGGCCCCGTGGGGCTCGAACCCACGACCCGCGGATTAAAAGTCCGATGCTCTGCCAACTGAGCTAGAGGCCCGCCCCTCCAGTCTAGGGCGCAAAGAAGGAGCCGCTGACGACGTGTCGTCAGCGGCTCCTTCTCCGTCCCACCGACCTCCCCCGAGAGGTGAGACGGCTTACCGAGTGTCCGTCTCGGCGTTCCCGGGCCTTACTCGGCCGGGGGCATCAGAACCGTGTCGATGAGGTACACGGTCGCGTTGGCGGTCTGGACTCCACCGCAGATCACGGTGGCGTCGTTGACCATCAGGTCGTCTCCGCTGCCGGTGACCTCGAGGTCAGCACCCTGGACCGTGGCGTGCGTGCCGGCGATCTCGTCAGGCGTGATCTGGCCGGGGACGACGTGGTAGGTCAGGATCGAGCTCAGCGTGGCGCTGTCGGTCTTGAGTGCCTCGATGGTGGCCGGGTCGATCTTCGCGAATGCGTCGTCGACCGGAGCGAAGACGGTGAACTCGTCGCCGTTCAGCGTGTCGACGAGGTTGACGTCGGGGTTGAGCTGGCCGCTGACTGCTGCGACGAGCGTGGTGAGCAGCGGGTTGTTGGATGCTGCGGTGGCGACCGGGTCAAGAGCCATGCCCTCGACCGAACCGGCACCATCCGGCACTGCCTCTGCGTATGCGGCGCAACCGGCACCGACCAGGTTCGCGGCCGGGTCCATCGTCTCGGTCTCGGGAGCCATCGTCTCGGACGACTCGGGAGCTGTCGACTCTGCCGGCTCTTCGGTGGTGCCGCCCATGGAACATGCGGAGAGCAGGAATGCGCTCGCAAGGCCGAGGGTGATCGCTGCGGTGACCTTCTTCTTGGTGCTGAACATCTCAAGCTCCTTCAGAACAATGCCACGGCCTCTCCGTGGCGTTGACAGTCGTTCGGAGCCCCGCCGGGATCGGATGGGAGAAACCTCAAAGTTTTTTTCGCAGGCCCGAGTTCAATCCGTTTCGGGTCTCTGTGACGAACAGCTTTCGACGAAGAGCACTTAAGAGGACTCGTTTAGGTCACTTTCGGGTGGCGGCTGCACGGGAAAGCGAGGTGGATGCGGCATGCTGTTAGAGATGGTCATCGACGGAATGGACGTACCGGAAGACGGTGCGGCTCGGGATGCTGTCGCTGACCTGCTCGTTCGCATCGGCGACGGCGATCAGCGCGCGTTCGCAGAGCTCTACGACACTCTTTCCTCCCGCGTCTTCGGCCTCATCCTCAGAGTCCTCGTGAATCGCTCACAGAGCGAAGAGGTGCTCCAGGAGGTCTTCTTGGAGATCTGGCAATCCGCTACGAAGTTCGCTCCGAACAAGGGCCAGGGAAGAACCTGGGTGATGACGATCGCGCACCGCCGTGCGGTCGACCGGGTTCGGGCGTCCCAGTCCAGCGCGGACCGTGACGTACGAGCCGGGTTCAGGGACATCGGAGTCGCGCACGACAGTGTCGCGGAGACGGTGGAGCTGGGCATCGAGAGCGAGAAGGTGGTTCACGCACTCTCGGGCCTTCCTGAGGTGCAGCGAGAAGCTCTCGTTCTGGCCTATTACGGCGGTTACAGTCAAAACGAAGTGGCAGCGCTCGTAGGGGCACCACTGGGGACGATCAAGACACGGATGCGAGATGGACTCTCGCGTTTGCGGACAGCTATGGGGGTGACAGCATGAACGAAAAGGACTTCGCAGATCTGGCGGCAGGAGCAGCGCTCGACGCGCTGTCGCCCGACGACCAGCAGCGGTACCACGCCGCACTCGCAGCGCACCCGGAATGGCAGCGCATCGTGGATGCAGACACCGACAGTGCAGGGTTCCTCGCCGACGGTGTCACGCAGGTCGCCCCGTCGGCGGACATCCGTGCCGCCCTGCTCGCCCGAATCGCCGTCACGCCGCAGAACGGCGACGCCGTTCTCTCGGACTCGGTTCCCGGCGGTCCGACGGAAGAGTCGTCGGACGCTGAGGCGCCGGCCTCGTCGTCGACTGCGCTCGGCGACGAGACCCCCAAGGCTCCGGCACACCGGCTCCGCTTCCTCTTCGCACTCGCGGCATGCCTCGCATTGCTCGTGGGAGTAGGAGCAGGTGCCGTCGCGATCAACACCTACATCAATCGACCGGCGAGTGTCGTCGCTCTCGAGGACATCCAGTCGGCCGGCGACGCGCAGCAGGCCAGCGTGTCGCTCGAGAGCGGTGGCACTGCCACCGCGCACTGGTCGGCATCGCTCGGCAAGTCCGTGCTCGTGACCGACGGCATCCCTTCGCTCGCCGAGGGCGAGACCTACGAGCTCTGGTACGTCCGGGGCGACACTCCGGTATCGGCCGGCGTGTTCGCGGCCGACGGCGGCGAAGCGACAGCGGTGCTCGCCGGCGAGATGCATGCGGGTGACGTGATCGCGGTCACGGTGGAGCAGGACGGAGGCTCGCCCTCGGGGCTGCCGACATCCGATCCCGTCGTCGTGATCCCGACAGCCTGAACCATCGGATCGCGCGTACCCTGGACTGATGCCTGAGCAGTTCTCCCGTCCGGTGCGCCGGCCCACCAGCGCCTTCGACAACATCGTGGGCAGCCACGATCCCGCCGAGGAGACGCGCGTCGCGCATGCGACAGCGTCCGCTCTGCTGACCCGTGTGCGCGCCGATGAGAGCGGTGTGAGCGCGGATCGGCTGGTCGCCTTCACCGACGAGCACGGCATCGACGAGATCGCCGAGCTCTGGTCGAAGGCGCCGTCTCGCACGCTGCCCGGCGCGCTCTGGCGGTTGTACATCCTGCAGCTGGCGATTCACGGCGACCCTCAGACCGCGGCCCTGCTGTACGAGCGGGGCAGGATGGAGCTCGCATCCGTCGATGCCGTGATCGCCGGAGCGCCGGTGCCGGCGAATCCCGACGAGCTCGTCGCTCTGATCGACACGATCCTCCGCGGCGCGTTCCGTGGTGACTTCGCGGTCGCGCTCGACCGGGCTGCGGCGTTCTGCCGGGTCCAGGCCTCCGGAGCCACCCATACGGCGGACGACTACGAGCCGACCGAACCGTCGCGCGCCAGCGAGCTCACCACCCGCGCCCTGCGACTGAGCAGCTATGCGCAGGACCTGTCGGCCTCGGCCGTCCTGTGGCGTTCGGGAGCGCTGGCCTGAGGCGACGGAGCGGCGGCCTTCGGGTCAGTCGGTGCCTGGGCATGAGAAGACCGGGCCGCAAAAACGCCTCTCGGCGGAAGGCCGCTCGCAGCGGCAAAAATTGGAGCCCGGGGTTATGCGGCCCGGCCACTCCAGTGTAACAAGATCACGCTGAAGCTATTCCCGTGGCTCTAGGCTCGGATCATGACACGGCGCTTTGCTCTGATGATCGATCCTGCGGCGGCTGACATCGACCGCTCCGACTTCGCAGACACGTTCACCCTCGTCGATGCCGCAGCTCCCGCGCTGAGCGTGGGGGAGCTGAGCACCCAACGAGGCGACGGGGTGTTCGAGTCGATCGGCGTGATCGACGGGCATGCGCAGGAGGTCGTTCCGCACCTCGAGAGGCTCGCGCACTCGGCGCAGCTGTGCGACCTGCCCCTCCCCAACCAGGCGCAGTGGCATCAGGCCATAGAGCGCGCCGCCGCTCACTGCGAGCAGGGCGAGTACGTCATCAAGCTCATCCTCAGCCGTGGGGTCGAACACGGCCCCACGCCGACCGCCTGGGTGACGGCTGCCCCGGCATCCGACTTCACAGCGGTGCGCGAGCAGGGAATCCGTGTGGTCACCCTCGACCGCGGCTACGACCTCGACGTGGCCGAGAAGGCACCGTGGCTGCTGCTCGGGGCGAAGACGCTCTCATATGCGGTGAACATGGCGGCGCTTCGCGAAGCGCACCGACGCGGAGCGGATGACGCGATCTTCCTGTCGCGCGACGGCTTCGTGCTCGAGGCGCCGACAGCCTCACTGATCCTGCGATTCGGCGAGCGTTTCGTGACACCGGCGCCGAACGGCGGCATCCTGCACGGCACGACGCAGCTCAGCGTCTACGAGCACCTCACCGCACGGGGGCTCCTCGCGGAGTACGCCCAGGTGCCGGCATCCGACCTGCCGCAGGCCGATGCTGCCTGGCTCGTCTCGAGCGTCCGCCTCGCCGCCCCGATCACCGCCGTCGACGGCGTCGAGCTGCCCGTCGACCATGCGCTCACGGCCGAGCTCAACGAGTACCTCCTCTCGCCCCGCGACTGAGGCGCGCCTTCGTCCCCTGCGCATCTGGAAAACACCGACGGTCCGTTTCATCAGCGGCGCGTCCCTCCAACGGCACACTGCATAAGGCAGATCGGTCTGGGATTCCCCACTCATTGCCGAGTATCCCGACGGAGTGCACCCTCGATCGCGGCTGCCACCGCCTGCCAGTCGTGCACGATCATCGCGTAGGTGAAACGCAAGGTCTGGTAGCCGAGCGCTGCAGCAGCAGCGTCGCGGTGGAGGTCCTTCGCCCGCAGTCCGTCGCCCTCGTGATTGGCACGCCCGTCCGCTTCGACGATCAGGCGCTCTCCGACGACGAAGTCGACCTCGCCGACGCCTGTGATCCACACCTGCGTCCTCGCATCGATACCGAGTCTGTGCAGGCGGAGACGGATCAGCGACTCCAAGCCGCTATCCGCGTCAGACCTCGCGAAACCCACCAGCCAGCGCATCTGGACCGGAAGATGGTGCCACAGCCACGCAGTGTCTCGTGGTCCGATGAGTGTCTTACGCAGAGCTGATTCCAGTGCCGCGAAGAACGTGTCCTCCGCCGCGCACTGTGCGATTTGGAGCAGAACGTTCTTGACGGGAGGCAGCAAGCCGACAGCGACCTTTCCCTCATCCCAGTGGATCCTGCAGTCCTCACAGCAGACACGGGATGTTCCGGCCGTCCCCATCCAGACATGACGCTCTGGCGGTATCTCGAGCACCCACAGGTCATGCAGGACGCCGGCGGCGCAGCATCCGATGGTGCCACCGTGTTCAGCCGCGTGGACGAGATCGTACGACTCGTCGGGAAGTGCGTACACCCCTCGGCGTGGACGCAGAACTTCGCCTGAACGCAGGGCCCTGGTGAGCTCGGCCTCTGTCACGCCGTGGCGTTTCAGCTCTGCTGTTCTGGCCATACGACCGAGCGTGCGCAGCGTGGCATCCGCTCGTGTGAAAGACATCCGAGAATGATCGACGCTTCGATCATCGGTGGACTCGCGAGAGACTGGGCATCGCCGAGATCTGTGCGCAACCCGACTGAGACGCGCGAAGTGCAGCCGTAGTCAGGAACCGGAAAACCCAGACCATCGGTGCCTGGCGCCGCGCGTCGAGTGATCGACACGCGGCGAGACGCCAGATGATCTGGGTTTTCCAGATAAGGAGAGGGAGTAACCGGATGCTTATCCGAAGCGCCCCGAGACGTAGTCCTCGGTGGCCTGCACCGACGGGGTGGTGAACATGGTGCGGGTGTCGTCGTACTCGATGAGCTTGCCGGGCTTGCCGGTGCCGGCGATGTTGAAGAACGCGGTCCGGTCGGACACGCGGCTCGCCTGCTGCATGTTGTGCGTCACGATGACGACGGTGTACTCCGACTTGATCTCGGCGATGAGCTCCTCGATCGCGAAGGTCGAGATGGGGTCGAGCGCCGAGCAGGGCTCGTCCATGAGGATCACGTCGGGGGAGACGGCGATGGCGCGCGCGATGCACAGACGCTGCTGCTGGCCGCCCGAGAGGCCGGAGCCGGGACGGTCGAGGCGGTCCTTGACCTCGTTCCAGAGGTTGGCGCCGCGCAGCGACTTCTCGACGAGACCGTCCTGATCGCTCTTCGACATGCGCGTGTTGTTGAGCTTCACGCCCGCGAGCACGTTCTCCTTGATCGACATGGTGGGGAACGGGTTCGGGCGCTGGAACACCATTCCGACCTGACGACGAACCAGCACGGGGTCGACGCCGGCACCGTAGAGGTTCTTGCCGTCGATCAGCACCTCGCCCTCGACGCGGGCGCCGGGGATGACCTCGTGCATGCGGTTGAGGGTGCGCAGGAACGTGGACTTGCCGCAGCCTGACGGGCCGATGAAGGCCGTGACGGTGTTGGGCTTGATGTCGATGCTGACGCCTTCGACGGCGAGGAAGTCGCTGTAGTAGACGTTGAGGTCGTTGACTTCGATGCTCTTGGACACGTGTGATCCTTCTTCTTCAGTCGGGAAAGACGGCTCAGCGGCCGTTGATCTTGGGGGCGAACACCTTGGCGATGATCCTGGCCAGCAGGTTCAGCACCATCACGATGACGATCAGGGTCAGGGCTGCGGCCCAGGCCCGCTCGAGGTAGGCATCGACGGGGATGCCGGGGTACTTGGCCTGCATGTACGAGAACACCGGTAGCGTCGCCATCTGCCCGCTGAACATGTTCAGGTTCATGCCCTGCACGATGCCGACGGTGAGCAGCAGCGGTGCGGTCTCGCCGATCACGCGCGAGATGGCGAGCATGATGCTGGTCAGGATGCCGGCGATGGCGGTCGGCAGGACGACCTTGATGATGGTCAGCCACTTCGGGACGCCGAGTGCGTAGGCGGCCTCGCGGAGCTCGTTCGGAACGATGCGCAGCAGCTCCTCGGAACCGCGGACGACGACCGGGATCATCAGCACCGAGAGCGCCAGCGAACCCATGATCCCCATCCGGGTGCCCGGTCCGACGATGAGTGCGAACACGGAGTAGATGAAGAGACCGGCGACGATCGACGGGATTCCGGTCATGACATCGACGAGGAAGGTGATGCCGCGGGCGAGCCTGCGTCCCTCTCCGTATTCGACGAGGTAGATCGAGGTCATCAGGCCGATGGGCACCGAGATGATCGTCGCACCGAGCGTGATGAGCAGCGTGCCGTAGATGGCATGGATCGCGCCGCCGCCCTCGCCCACGATGTTGCGCATCGAGAAGCTGAAGAACTCCCCGTCGAAGCGCATGAGGCCGTTGATCACCACGGTGTAGAGCAGCGAGATGAGGGGGAGGAGCGCGACCACGAAGGCGCCGGAGACCAGTGCGGTCATGAGGCGGTCGATCGCGTGACGGCGGCTCTCGACCACTGTGGAGATCACGAAGATGAGCACCATGTAGAACACGAGGCCGACCACGAGCGTCAGCGCGATGTTGAAGTCGGCTGGGTCGCCGCCGACGTTCATGAACGCGAAGATCGTCGCGGAGATGACGAACGCGACCAGCAGGAGCGCCCACGGTGCCCACTTGGGCAGGTGGCCCGCCGAGGTGGTGTGCACCGGAGCGACGACGGACGAGGGAGACGGCGAGGGGGTGAGGGTGGCGGTCATGTCAGTTGGCTCCCGAGAACTCGGCGCGGCGCGAGACGATCCAGCGGGCCACGAAGTTGACCGCGAAGGTGACGATGAAGAGGATCAGACCCGCCGCGATGAGCGTGTTGACGCCCTCGTCGTGGGCTTCGGGGAACCGCAGCGCGATGATCGCGGGGATCGTCGTGGGGTTCTCCGGGTTGATCAGGTTGAACGTGACGATCCCGAGAGGGGAGAGCACGAGTGTCACTGCCATGGTCTCGCCGAGCGCACGGCCCAGGCCGAGCATGGCGCCCGACACCATTCCGCTGCGTGCGAAGGGGAGCACAGCCATCCTGACCATCTCCCAGCGGGTCGCGCCGAGCGCGAGTGCCGCCTCCTCGTGCAGCTTCGGCGTCTGCAGGAAGACCTCGCGGCAGATCGCGGTCATGATCGGCAGGATCATCACGGCGAGCACGAGGGATGCGGTGAGGATCGTCTTTCCCGTGCCGGAGGGGGTGCCGCCGAAGAGCGGGATCCAGCCGAGGTTCGTGTTGAGCCACTTGTAGAACGGCACGAGCATCGGAGCGAAGGTCAGCGCGCCCCACAGGCCGAAGACCACCGAGGGCACGGCCGCCAGCAGGTCGATGATGTATCCGAGGAAGCCGGCCAGACGACGCGGGGCGTAGTGCGAGATGAAGAGTGCGATGCCGATCGCGATCGGGGCGGCGATCACGAGAGCGATGAAGCTCGACCACAGCGTTCCGAAGACGAAGGGCCAGACCCAGGACAGGAACGACTGTCCCTCGAGGATGTGGTTGTTCGAGGTGTCGGACGACAGAGCGGGGATCGCCTGCACGATCAGGAAGACCGCGACCGCGGCGAGCGTGACGAGGATGATGATTCCCGCCGCCAGCGCGGTGCCGGAGAAGATGAGGTCACCCCGTCGGCGTGGGGTGGTGCGAGTCCCGGGGGAACGGGTGGTATCGGGACCCGTTGAGGTTGTGGTCATCGGAGCGACTCCAGGCTCTGAGGGACGTTCGGGGTTTTCATGCGGGTGCCCCCGCGGTGTCGGTCGAGTCCTACGACCGACACCACGGGGGCGTCGGGACCGGAGCTCAGCAGTGCGCTGAGCCTTCGGTCACTCCGTGACGATCGCGTCGATCGCCGTGTTGATCTGGTCGCGCAGGGTGTCCGAGATCGGGGCGCTGCCCGCGGCCTCTGCTGCAGCGTCCTGGCCCTCGGCCGATGCGACGTACTGGAAGTACGCCTTCACCAGGCCTGCGGTCTCGGCGTCGTCGTACTCGACGCAGCCGATGAGGTACGAGACGAGTGCGATCGGGTACGAGCCGGCGGGTGCTGCGGCCGGGTCGACGGCGTACGCGAGGTCGTGGTCGGAGCGGCCCTCTTCGAGCGGCGATGCCTCGACGAGCGCAGCTGCGGCCTCGGCGGAGTACGCGACGTACTCGCCCTCGACCTCGACGGCGACCTGGCCCAGGTCACCGGTGCGCGATGCGTCCGCGAAACCGATGTAGCCCACGCCGTTGGTGATCGCGTCGACGACACCCGAGGTGCCATCGCCGGCCTCGCCGGTCTGGAGCGGCCACTCGTCGGCCGCCTCGTAGGTCCACACGTCCGGAGCGACGGCGCTGAGGTACTTGGTGAACGTCTCCTGCGTGCCCGACGCGTCTGCGCGGTGCACGGGGACGATCGCCTGGTCGGGCAGCTCGACGCCCTCGTTCTGCGAGGCGATGGCGGCGTCGTTCCAGTTGGTGATGGCGCCCGAGAAGATCTTGGCGATGGTCTCGCCATCGAGGTTCAGCTCGTCGATGCCCTCGAGGTTGAAGGCGACGGCGACCGGCGAGATGTAGACGGGGATCTCGACGATCTCATCGGAGGCGCAGGAGCCGAAGCCGCCGGCGGCGAGCTCGTCCGCGTCGAACGCGCGGTCGGAGCCGATGAAGTTCGACGAGCCGGCGATGAAGTTCTCGCGGCCGGTGCCCGAACCCGTGGCGGTGTAGTTCACCGTGGTGTCGGGGTTCGCGGTCTGGAAGGCGGCGACCCAGGACTGCTGGGCGGCTTCCTGCGAGGAGGCGCCGGTGGCCTCGATGGTGCCGCTGAGAGTGGATTCGCTCGGGGCGTCGGTGGAGCCGCCGGTTCCGCCTTCGTTCGCGGCACAGCCGGCGAGGGCGAGAGCGGCCACGGCGCCGACGGCGCCGATACGTGCGATTCGGGAGATCTTCACTGTGGATCCTTCGATCTTTGATGTGGTGGGGCCCGGTGCAGGGCACACAGTGACGCTATGTGCGGCGGTTAACGAGACTCTCCCGCGCAGGTGAACGGGAGGTGAACGGCACGCGTCTCTCTGGGGCAAGCACAAGGCCGCATCCGTTGCCGGATGCGGCCTGCGCTGCTGTTCGGAGCGCCTAGATCTTGGGGATGTGGGTCTCGATCGCGATGATCCCGGACCCCGGATTGGATGCCGAGACGTGCACGACGGAGAACGCGGCGGGTTCGAGGTCGGCGGCGCTGTTGACGTACGAACCGCGGATGGTTCCGGTGGCGAGCGCGATCTCGGTCAGGATTCCCGGCAGCACGGGGCCGTGGCTGCAGATGACCGCCGGCTTGCCCGATCGCACCCGGCGGCCGATCACCGAGCGCAGGTCGTCGTGTCCGTCCTCCCAGGCGTCTTGGCTGATCTTCTCGGTCGTCACGATCTTTCGATCGAGCACCCTGCCGAGCGGTGCGACCGTCTGCACACAGCGCACCGCGTCGCTCGTGACGATCTTGCGCACGCCGAAGGCGCGCAGGGGGCCGACGATCGACTTCGCCTGCTCGAGTCCGCGTTCGGTCAACGGGCGCTCGGCATCGGCACCGTCCCAGTCCGACCGCGACCGGGCCTTCGCATGGCGCAGAGCGATGAGGGGGAAGGTACGCAGGGCGCCGTCGTCGACGAGCTTCGTGAAGAAGTCGAGGATCTCCAGATCGACCGGATAGCTCAACCGGGAACGCGCCTTCTTGAGACTCGCCCATTCCACGGCCGCGACCTCCTTGTTCGGCACGAAGGTCGAGGCGCGGATGGCGTCGGCGGTCGCCTCCGCAGCCCAGTAGTGCACGACCTTCTGCTTGCTGGACGGCAGGTGGTAGCGGCTCACGCCGACGGGTACGCCGAGTGAGACGCGGATGCCGGTCTCTTCGTGCACCTCGCGCACGGCGGTCTCGGCGAGCATCTCGCCGGGGTCGACCTTGCCCTTCGGCAGGGTGATGTCACGATACTTGGTGCGGTGGATCAGCAGGATCCGCAGCTTGCCGTCGATCACGCGCCAGACCACGGCACCGGCCGCGTACACGGCCTTGTCCGTCCACTTCGAACGGCCCGCCTGGGCCGGGGACTGCGAGCTCATCGCACTGCCCGAGCGCGACGGCGCCGCTGGATCAACCCCATGGTCTTGTCCTGCAGGTCGATGAGGGGCTTGCCCTCGGCATCCTCCGAATGCCGCGTCCAGACGCCGTCGGCGCCGAGATGCCACGAGGTGGTGCCGGGGTCCATGGCGAGGTCGAAGAAGTCCAGCAGGTCCTTCATGTGCCCGGGGTCGGTGACGCGCACCAGAGCCTCGACCCGGCGGTCGAGGTTGCGGTGCATCATGTCGGCGCTGCCGATGTACACCTGGGCATCGCCGTCGTTGTGGAACGCGAAGATGCGCGAGTGCTCGAGGTACCGGCCCAGGATGCTGCGCACGGTGATGTTGTCGCTGATCCCTTCGAGATCGGTGCGCAGACTGCAGATTCCGCGAACCCATACATCGACCTTCACGCCGGCCGCGCTGGCGCGGTACAGGGCGTCGATGACCTCTTCGTCGACCATCGAGTTCACCTTGATGCGGATGCCTGCCGGCTTGCCGTTCTCGGCGTTGCGGCGCTCGTGGTCGATCTGGCGGACGAGACCCTTGCGCAGGTGGAGCGGTGCGACGAGAAGGCGCTTGAACTTCTTCTCGATCGCGTATCCGCTCAGCTCGTTGAACAGGCGGGTGAGGTCCTTGCCGACCTGGGCATCGGTGGTGAACAGCCCGAAGTCCTCATAGATGCGGCTGGTCTTCGGGTTGTAGTTGCCCGTGCCGATGTGCGAGTAGTGCCGCAGCACACCGTCTTCCTCTCGGATGACGAGTGCGAGCTTGCAGTGCGTCTTGAGCCCGACGAGGCCGTAGACGACGTGCACGCCCGCCTTCTCGAGCTTGCGGGCCCAGACGATGTTGTTGGCCTCGTCGAAGCGGGCCTTGACCTCGACCAGCGCCAGCACCTGCTTGCCGGACTCGGCGGCGTTGATCAGCGCCTCGACGATCGGGCTGTCACCCGAGGTGCGATAGAGCGTCTGCTTGATCGCGAGCACGTGCGGGTCGCGCGCCGCCTGCTCGAGGAAGGACACGACGCTGGTGGTGAACGACTCGTACGGGTGGTGGACGAGCACGTCCGACTTGCGGATCGCCTTGAAGATGTCAGCCCGCGTGTTGCTTCCCGTGGGCTGGAAGGCGACAGCGGTGGTCGGAAGATGCGGCGGGTAGCGCAGATCGGGGCGATCGATGCGCGACAGGTCGAACAGGCCGCGCAGATCGAGCGGCCCGGGGAGCCGGTAGATCTCCTGATCGGTGATCTCCAGCTCGCGCACGAGGAGGTCCATCGTGACCTCGTCCATGTCGTCGGTGATCTCGAGGCGGATCGGCGGGCCGAAGCGACGTCGGAGCAGCTCGGCCTCGAGAGCCTGGATGAGGTTCTCGCTCTCGTCCTCCTCGATCTCCACATCCTCGTTGCGGGTGAGGCGGAAGGCATGGTGGTCGAGGACCTCCATGCCGGGGAAGAGGTCGCCGAGGTGGTTCGCGATGAGCTCCTCGAGGGTGAGGAAGCGCTTGATCTCACCGGAGCCCGGCACCTCGACGAAGCGGGGCAGCATGGGCGGCACCTTGAGACGCGCGAACTCCTGGCGCCCGGTGCGGGCGTTGCGGATGCGGATGGCGAGGTTCAGCGACAACCCCGAGATGTACGGGAAAGGATGCGCGGGGTCGACCGCGAGAGGCATCAGCACGGGGAACACCTGTGCTCCGAAGTACTCGGAGAGCTTGGAGCGCTCCTCGTCGGTCAGCTCGGACCACTCGGTGATCTCGATGCCGGACTCGGCCAGAGCCGGACGGACGAGGGATCTCCAGGCGTCGGCGTGGCGCAGCTGCAGCGCATGCGCCTCGCGAGCGATGTCGGCGAGAGCGTCGGCGGGGGAGCGGCCGATGTTGGTGGGCACCGCGAGACCGGTCACGATGCGGCGCTTGAGGCCGGCGACGCGCACCATGAAGAACTCGTCGAGGTTGCTCGCGAAGATGGCGAGGAAGTTCGCGCGCTCGAGTTCGGGGAGCGAGGGATCCTCCGCGAGCTCGAGCACACGCTGGTTGAAGGCGAGCCAGCTCAGCTCACGATCGTGGTAGCGGTGGTCGGGGAGGAGTGCGTCCGGAGACTCGATGGCATCGAAGTCGTCATCTTCAGCGTCACCGAGACCTGCGTCGGCGAGTGCGGGATCGATCATGGGGTACATCTAAGCACCGAGAGGTGACGTGCGCGTGAACTGACGTCGCACGCGTCACCGCGATGCGGCCACCGTCTCCTCGTCGTAGACGTTGAATCGGTAGCCGACGTTCCGCACGGTGCCGATGATCTGCTCCTGGTCGCCCAGCTTCGCTCGCAGGCGCCGCACGTGCACGTCGACGGTTCTGGTGCCGCCGAAGTAGTCGTAGCCCCACACCTCGCTGAGCAGCTGCTCGCGGGTGAACACCCGCGAGGGGTGCGTGGCGAGGAAGTGCAGCAGCTGGAACTCCTTGTACGTGAGGTCCAGCGGGCGCCCTCTGAGCTTCGCCGAATACGACTGCTCGTCGATCGTGACACCGGAGGCCTGCACGCGCGTCGGCTCCGCGACCTCGTCGCGGCGGGCGAGGGCGAGCCGCACGCGCGCGTCGGTCTCGGCCGGTCCGGCGGTGGCGAGGAGCACGTCGTCGATGCCCCAGTCCCCGGACAGCGCGCTCATGCCGCCCTCGGTGACGACGAGCAGCAGCGGCGCATCCTGACCGGTGGCGCGCAGCAGACGACAGAGGGACTTCGCACCGACGAGGTCGAGACGCCCGTCGACGATCACGATGTCGTATTCGGGGGCGCTCACGAGTTGGGCGGGCTCGGCGGGGATCTGGCGCACACGATGGCTGAGCAGCTCGAGTGCGGGCAGGACCTGCTCCGAGACCGGAGCATTGGTCAACACCAGGACCTGGGCCACACGCACTCCTTCCGGACGGCGGGGTACGCCGTGCCGCAATGATACCGGGCGCCGATGGGTCACAATGGAGTCATGACGGATCCAGCGCTCGCACCGCGTAATGCTTTCGTCGGCGTGCTCATCGTCTGGGCGGTCGCGTTCGTCGCCTCCATCGGCGTGGGCATCTTCGTCGCCGAGGAGTGGCGAGTGCCGTGGCTCCTCGTGGTCTTCGGCGGGATAGTGCTCCTGTCCTTCGCCGTGCAGCTGCAGTACGGGCGCACGCAGGGCTTCATCTTCCGGGTCGGCGCGAGCACGATCGGCGCGCTGCTGCTGATGGGCGTCATCTCGGTCGGCTTCGGTCTCGCCGCCCTCGTCACCTGATCCACGAACGAGACACTCCGCCTGCTGGAGGGTAAAGTGGTCACCATGGACCTCATGGCGCTCGAACTCTTCTTCATCGGCCTCCTGGGCCTGGCGAGCCTCGCGATCGCCTTCGTCTCGGTCGTCGTGCTGCGGAATCTCTTCCGCGGCCAGCGCTGAGCATCGTGCTCGAGCTGCCCACAGACCTCCCGGCCGACCTCGTGCCGCTCTCGTGGCTGGTCGGCGTGTGGGAGGGCACCGGCGTCATCGACTATCCGGTCGGCGACGACCGCCTGCAGGGCGAGTTCACCCATCGGGTGAGCTTCAGCCATGACGGCGGACCATTCCTGAACTACTCCGCGACGGCGATCCTGGCGGGCGAAGACGGCGCCGCCTCGACCCATCTCGTCGCCGAGACCGGCTTCTGGCGTCTCTCCCGTCCGGCCTCCGATGCCGACGCCGGCCCTGCACTGCTGCCGCCGCGAGCTGAGCCGGTCGTGCGGGGTGTCGACGACGTCGAGGCCCTCCGCGCTCCGTCCGGAGGCTTCCCGATCGAGGTGTCGATCGCCCACGCCGACGGGATGCTCGAGCTGTACCTGGGCGAGATCAACGGTCCACGTATCGACATCGCCTCCGACGCCATCGTGCGCGGGGCGGGGGCCAAGGAGTACGGCGCGGCCACGCGGATTTACGGGCTGGTCGACAACCACCTCCTCTGGGCATGGGACATCGCAGCCCTCGGCACGACGATGCGGTCCCACGCCTCCGCCCGACTCGCGAAGGTCTGACATGACCGGATTCACCGACATCCCCGGCGCTGTGATCGGCGAGCACGGGATCGCCCACTTCGGTGACGCCTTCCGCGAGCAGCGTCGCCTCGCGGACGGAGCAGCTCTGGTTCCGCTCGACGACAGGACGGTCATCGAGGTCGCGGGTCCGGAACGGCTGGCGTGGCTCGATTCGATCACCTCCCAGTCGGTCGGGCGACTCGCTCCCGGTGAGAGCACGGAACTGCTGGTGCTCGACCCTCAGGGTCGCGTGGAACATGCGGCAGGGGTCGTCGACGACGGCTCGTCGACCTGGATGATCGCGGACGCCGGCGACGCGGAGGCCCTCGCGACCTGGCTGACGCGCATGAAGTTCCGCACTCAGGCGACTGTGGCGGTGCGCCCCGATCTCGCGTTGCTCGGCTTCGTCGACGGCGGTGCTGCGGCTGAGCGCGCGACCGCTGCGGCATCCGCCGCCTCCGGTGCTCCGCTGATCTGGGTCGACCCGTGGCAGCGCGTGAGCGCGGGTGGCCATCAGTACGCCGAGGTCGCCGATCACCCCGGTGCGGACCTCGCCTGGAGGGTGGCGATCGCCACGGCCGAGGCCGCCGATGCGCTCGCCGCGAGCGTGTCGTCTGAAGAGGTGGCAGGTCTCCTCGCAGCCGAGGCGCTGCGCGTCGCAGCCTGGCGTCCGCGGTGGTCGGCCGAGGTCGACGAGCGCTCGCTGCCGCACGAGTCCGACTGGATCCGCTCGGCGGTGCACCTGAACAAGGGGTGCTACCGGGGCCAGGAGACAGTGGCCAAGGTGCACAACCTCGGACACCCGCCCCGCAGACTCGCGGCGCTGCACCTCGACGGAAGCGAGGCGGTGCTGCCCGCAGTGGGCGATGCGGTCTTCGCCGGCGACGACGAGGTCGGGCACATCACCTCCGTCGCCCGACACCACGAAGACGGTCCGATCGCGCTCGCGATCCTGTCTCGTCGTGCGCCGGTGGGCGATCTCGTCGTCAGAGCGGAGGGTGCGGACATCGCCGCGACCCAGCAGGTCATCGTGCCGGCGGATGCGGGTGCCATGGCCGACATCCCGCGCCTCACCCGGCTGTCCCGTCGGCCCACCGCCCCGGATCCCCGTCAGGCGGGTTGAACCCGGTACGCCCCGCGGGGTGTGTCAGGGGAGCGGAGCCACGGCGTCCCAGGGGAGCGTGAGCTCGCCCAGTCGCCACCGGGCCTTGCCGCCCAGCACCGGCCACCCCTGATCGCGGAGCGCGACGACCGCAGCCAGGAACCGCTGCGTCGCTCCGAAGGTCGACAGCGGTGCCGCCCGGTCCCATTCGCGATCGAGTTCGACGAGCAGCGAATGTATCCGCTCGCCGGGCACGTTGCGGTGGATCAGCGCCTTCGGCAACCGCTCCGCGACGATGCTCGGATGCTCCAGGTCGGCGAGTCGGAGCGAGATCGTGAAGCGCAGAGGCGATCCTGTCGGGCCCACGTCGACCCAACTCGACACTCGGCCGATCTCGTCGCAGGTGCCCTCGACGAGCAGTCCGTCGGGAGACAGCCGGGTGGACATGGTGCGCCACGCGCTCGCGACGTCTCCCTCGTCGTACTGCCGCAGCACGTTCATCGCCCGGATCACCGCCGGCCGCCGCCCTGCCGTCAAAGGAACCTCGAACCCTCCGCGGGCGAACGACACCCGGAGGCCGGGGGAGAAGGGGGTGCGTGCGGCCTGCACCTCGGCGAGCTGGCGGTTCGCGGTGGCCACCCTCTCCGGATCGATCTCCAGACCACGCACCTCCGCGTCCGCGCGCACACGCTGCAGGCGGGTCGCGAGCTCGAACGCCGTCACGCCGCTGGCCCCGTAACCGAGGTCGATCACCAGCGGATCGTCGGCTCGGCGGAAGGCGGGGCTCGCTGCGATCCATCGATCGTTGCGGCGCAGTCGATTCGTCCCGGTGGTGCCGCGGGTCGGCCGACCGAGAGGAGATGACGCCATGCGTCAATCCTCGCAGGGCATGGGCGTGGACGCGTCGAGCTGCGCCGATAAACTGACGTCATGACTTCGAAGCGCACCCTGATCCTGCTCCGTCACGGCCGGAGCGAGTGGAACGAACTGAACCTCTTCACCGGCTGGGTGGACGTCCGCCTCAACGAGCAGGGCAAGAAGGAGGCCCAGCGCGGCGGCGAGCTGCTGGCAGAGGCCGGCATCCTCCCCGACGTGCTGCACACCTCGCTGCTCAGCCGCGCCATCCAGACCGCGAACATCGCGCTCGACGCCGCCGACCGTCTGTGGATCCCGGTGACCCGCTCGTGGCGCCTCAATGAGCGTCACTACGGCGCGCTGCAGGGCAAGGACAAGGCGCAGACCCTCGAGGAGTTCGGCCCCGAGCAGTTCCAGCTGTGGCGTCGCTCGTTCGACGTGCCGCCGCCCGTGCTCGACGACGAGAGCGAGTTCAGCCAGGTCGGTGACGTGCGTTACGCCGACATCGACGGCGAGGTGCCGCGCACAGAGTCGCTCAAGCTCGTCATCGACCGCCTGCTGCCGTACTGGGATGACGCGATCGTGCCCGACCTCGAGGCAGGCAAGACGGTTCTCGTCACCGCTCACGGCAACTCGCTGCGCGGTCTCGTGAAGCACCTCGAGGGCATCAGCGACGACGACATCGCCGAACTCAACATCCCGACCGGCATCCCGCTGGTCTACGAGCTCGACGAGAACAACGTGCCGACCGGTCCGGGCAAGTACCTCGACCCCGAGGCTGCCGCCGCCGGTGCCGCCGCTGTGGCTGCGCAGGGCAAGAAGTAGAAGAAGACGACGAAGGGGGCGGATGCTGTCAGCATCCGCCCCCTTCGTGTATCGCGTGGCGACTCAGGCGTGACCGAACTCGCGCTGCTGCTCGGCCGCGAGGGGGATGTCCTCTTCTTCGACTCGCCAGTCACCGGTCGCGAGGTACACGACCTTCTTGGCTACGGCGACCGCGTGGTCGGCGAACCGCTCGTGATAGCGGCTCGCGAGCGTGGCGTCGACCGTGGCGGTCGCTTCGCCCTTCCAGTTGTCGCTGAGCACCTTCTCGAACACGCTGGCGTGCAGCTCGTCGATGTCGTCGTCGGTGTTGCGGATCGTGTCGGCCAGGCGCAGGTCCTGGGTGCGCAGCAGCTCGGAGAGCGTGCGCGAGATCTCGACGTCGAGCTCGCCCATCTTGGTGAAGGTGCCCTTGAGGCCCTTCGGGATCGCGCGCTCCGGGAAACGGAGGCGGGCGAGCTGGGCGATGTGCTCGGACATGTCGCCCATGCGCTCGAGCGAGGCGCTGACGCGCAGCGCGATCACCACGATGCGCAGGTCGCGGGCGACGGGCTGCTGGCGGGCGAGGATCTCGATGGCCTGCTCGTCGAGCTTGACGGCGAGCTCGTCGATCTTCGCGTCGTCGGCGATGACCTCTTCGGCGAGCTCGACGTCGCTGGTGGCGAACGCACGGGTGGCCTTGTCGATCGAGACCGTGACGAGGTCGGCGATCTCCACGAGACGGGACTGCAGGTCCTCGAGGGACTGGTGGAAGACTTCGCGCATGGGGGCGCAACCTTTCATTCGGGTCTCGACTGTGGTGACAGCGCGAGACGGCTGGGTCGTCCGCGCGGGAGGAGAGGTCCGCGCTCCCGCACAGGCCCGAAAGCGATTGTCTGCTTCGAAGGTTAACGAACGGTGCCCAGCACGTGAATAGTACTTCTCCTCTTCGCGCCAGCGCAGGAGAACCCGCCGATCCGGCGGTGAACGCACTCTACGCTGGGGTTATGACCTTGCCGCAGATCGCGCTGCTCGCGTTGGCCGTCGGCCTCGTGATCGGCGTCGGACTCTCGCTCCTCGTGGCTTGGGCGTACCGGGCCAGGGCCAGGGTCGCCGACGAGACGTCACTGGCCGTTCCGGCCGGCGTCACAGCGGTGCTGGGCAGCATGGACGACGCGGCGTGCGTGGTCGATTCCTCCGGACTCGTGCTGGCCGTCTCCAAGGCGGCCACGCGATTCGGCATCGAGGTGGGAGCACCGCTCGAGAACCCCGAGCTGCGTCAGCTCGTGCGGGGAGGGCGGAATGAGGGCAGCTCGGCGACCGAGTCCCTGCGCATCACTCGCGGCGGGCTCAGCCTCGACCCGCGGCTGGTGTCGGCTCGCGCGAGCGCGATCAGCCCCCGCATGACGCTGCTGATCATCCGTGACGTCACCGAACAGGAGCGTCTCGACCAGATGCGCCGCGATTTCGTCGCCAACACCAGCCACGAGCTCAAGACTCCCGTCGGGGCGGTCACCCTGCTGGCAGAGGCCATCGAGTCCGCGGCGGACGACCCCGCGCAGGTGCGCCACTTCGCCACTCGGATCTCCGCCGAGGCAGCCCGTCTCGGGCAGCTGACCGGGCGCATCATGAGTCTGTCGAGGCTCCAGACCGACGATGCGCTGTCGGACGTGCGGCCCGTGTCGATCGACGAGGTGCTGGCGACCGCCCTCGAGGCGCACGTCGTGCAGGCCGACTCGGCGGGCGTCGAGCTCGCTCGCGGAGGCGACAGGGGAGTCTGGGTGCGCGGTGACTCGCAGATCCTGATCGAGGCATTCGGCAACCTCATCGCCAACGCGATCGTGTACTCCCCGAAGGGATCGCGAGTCGGCATCGGAGTGAAGGCCGACGACGGGGTCGTCGAGGTCGCGGTGTCCGACCAGGGCATCGGCATCGCGGAGGCGGACCGAGAGCGCATCTTCGAACGCTTCTACCGCGCAGACGAGGCGAGGTCGCGGCGCACCGGCGGAACCGGACTCGGACTCTCGATCGTCAAGCACGCCACGCAGCGCCACGGCGGCGAGGTGCGCCTCTGGTCGCGACCAGGACGAGGATCCACCTTCACCATCAGGCTTCCTACGATCGATGCTCCCCCGAGCATCGACAGGGACAAGAAGAACAAGAAGCGCGAGCGCAAGGCGGCCAAGGCCGCGGCTCGCGTCCGAAACGGAGAGAACGCATGACCCGCATCCTTCTCGTCGAAGACGAGCCCGACCTCGCCGACCCGCTCGCCTATCTGCTGCGCCGAGAGGGGTTCGAGGTCGAGATCGCCGAGGACGGACCCGGCGCGCTGACCGCCTTCCGAGAGCGCGGCGCCGACGTCGTGCTGCTCGACCTGATGCTGCCGGGGATGCCAGGCACCGAGGTGTGCCGGCAGATCCGCTCGACCTCCGCCGTGCCGATCATCATGGTCACGGCGAAGGACTCGGAGGTGGACATCGTCGTCGGGCTCGAGCTCGGCGCCGACGACTACGTCACCAAGCCGTATTCGTCGCGGGAGCTGCTGGCCCGGATGCGGGCGGTGCTGCGCCGTGTGGTCCAGGCCGACAGCGAGCTCGATGAGCGCGTGCTCGACGGCGGTCGCGTCTCACTCGACATCGACCGCCACACGGTCTCGGTCGCGGGCCAGCAGATCAACATGCCGCTGAAGGAGTTCGAGCTGCTCGAGGTGCTCATGCGCAACTCGGGTCGAGTGCTCACGCGCGGCCAGCTCATCGACCGGGTGTGGGGCAGCGACTACTTCGGCGACACCAAGACGCTCGACGTGCACATCAAGCGGATCCGCTCCCGGATCGAGGAGAACCCCGGGGAGCCGGTCATGCTCGTCACCGTCCGTGGCCTCGGGTACCGCTTCGAAGGCTGAACGCGAACGCGGCGCGCGCCGCCGCCGCACGGAAGAGGCCGTCACCCCCGGGGGTGACGGCCTCTTTCTTCAGCGTGTGCGCCGGATCACTCCTGCGGAGCGGGGGCGGCCGTGTCGGACGGAACCGGCTCAGGCGTCGGGGTGGACTTCCCGGGCTCTGGCTCGGACTCGGCGGCGGGCACCAGGTCGGCGTAGTAGGGCAGCGAGCCGTCGAGCACGGGGACCTCGGTCTTGGTTCCGGCGCCGTCACCCGACTGGAAGTGGATCTCGATCGTCGCACCGGGAAGCGTGTCGAGGTCGTCGATGCGCAGCGGCTCCTCGTCGGCGCCGAAGCTGACGGTCTTGCCCGCGGGCACTGAAACGGTGAACGGGTCGAGCCCGTCGATCGTCATCGTGAGGGTCGCCTTCTCCGTGGTCGGGTTCACGACGGCGGCGACGAAGTTGCCGACCGAGCCGTCTTCGTTCGCGACGATGAACGCATTGCGCACGTCGATCGGGCCGTCCGAGTCCGAGACGTTGACGCCGTCCGAGGCCGAGTACTGGACCTCCGTCGACTGCGGCGTAATGAACGTGCAGCCGGTCGCGCCGAGAAGAACGAGGGCGCTGATGGCGGCAGACGCAACAAGGCGCGATTTCACGGGTCCTCCTGAGGTCCGACGGGATATCCGCATCCATTCTATGCGCATGCGGGGTGCCGCCTGAGGACGTGGAGGCGCGAACCTTAGCGCATTCTCCCTGTGGTATCCTTGAGGTTGCCGAAAGGACAAGTTTTTATGCTTTTTGAGGTTGGCGAAACTGTCGTCTATCCGCACCATGGCGCTGCGACCATCATCGAGGTCAAGGAGCGCATCATCAAGGGTGAGGCGAAGAAATACCTGAAGCTCAACGTCACCCAGGGGGACCTCATCATCGAGGTGCCCGCTGAGAACGTCGATCTCGTCGGGGTCCGCGATGTCATCGGACGAGAGGGCCTCGACGCTGTGTTCGAGGTGCTTCGTGCGCCGTTCACCGAAGAGCCGACCAACTGGTCGCGTCGTTACAAGGCGAACCTCGAGAAGCTCGCCTCCGGCGATGTCATCAAGGTGAGCGAGGTCGTGCGCGACCTGTGGCGTCGGGACCAGGACCGCGGGCTGTCCGCAGGTGAGAAGCGGATGCTGGCCAAGGCGCGTCAGATCCTCATCTCCGAGCTCGCGCTCGCTGAGAAGACCGACGAGGACAAGGCGAGCGCACTGCTCGACGAGGTTCTCGCGTCCTGAGTGGATCGAGAGAAGGCGGGTGCTTCGGCATCCGCCTTTTTTCGTGGGCGCCGGTAACGTGAACCTGGTGAGCATGCTTCCCGTCCCTGACACCGCGATCATCGTCGTCGCCGCCGGTTCCGGCACCAGATTGGACGCCGGCGCGCCCAAGGCGTTCGTCGGCATCGACACGCATTCGATCCTCCGCCACGCGCTGGACGGCGTGTTCGCCGCATCCCCCGCCCAGGTCATCGTCGTCGCCCCTGTCGGATTCGAGGGTGACGCCGAGACCGAGCTGCGCGCGGCCGCCGGCGACCGAGCCGATCTCTGCAGGGTCGTGACGGGCGGGGACACGCGCCAGGAGTCGGTCGCCGCCGGCCTCGCGGCGCTCTGGGGCGATGTCACGAGAGTGCTCGTGCACGACGCGGCACGCGCGCTGACGCCCCCGGAGATCATCGATGCGGTGGCGCAGGCCGTCGACGGCGAGAGCGGGGTGATCCCGACGCTGCCGGTCGTCGACACGCTCAAGCGGGTCGACGGGGATGCGGTCATCGCGCCGGTGGATCGCTCCGAGCTCGCCGCGGCGCAGACGCCTCAGGGGTTCCCGCGTGCTCTGCTCGAGGCCGCATACGACGCGGCTGCGGCCTCGGCCATCGAGTACACCGACGATGCGGCGCTGTTCGCGGCCGCCGGGCATCTCGTTCGACAGATCTCCGGCTCCCCTCGAGGATTCAAGATCACCACACCCGCAGACCTCGAGCGCGCCCGCCATCTGCTGACCGCCGTGCCCGCGCCGGTCGCCGTGCCGGAACCGACGTGGTCCGGCCCCAGGGTGGGACTCGGCACGGACGTGCACGCGTTCGGCGGCGACGGCAACCTGTGGTTGGCCGGCATCGAGTGGCCCGGCGAGCGAGCCCTCTCCGGTCATTCCGACGGTGACGCCGTGGCCCACGCGATGGTCGACGCTCTGCTGGGAGCCGCGGGGCTCGGCGACATCGGCGAGCACTTCGGCACCGCGCACCCCGAGTACGCCGGCGCCCATGCAGACGTCTTCCTCGCCCGCACCCGCGAGATTCTGGCCGAGGCGGGCTATGCGATCGGCAACGTGTCGGTGCAGTTCCAGGGCAATCGACCGCGCTTCAGCGGTCGCCGCGCAGAGGCTGAGCGGGTGCTGTCAGCGGCGCTCGGCGGCGCGCCGGTCTCGGTCACGGCCACCACCACCGACGGCTTGGGTTTCCCCGGTCGGGGCGAGGGCATCGCGGTGACGGCGGTCGCCATGGTCCATCCGGGCTGACCCGATACCGGGGAATGCGTCGGCATCCGCCGTCGTTGTCGGACATCGTCGTGCGGTTTTCGCATGCGGAGAAGGAGACGTCATGAGAATCCTCGTCATCGGAGCCGGCGGACAGGTCGGACGAACCGCCGTCGACGCGCTGGACGGTCATGAGATCGTCGCCGCGTCGCGCAGCAGCGAGCCCTCGGTGGACATCACGGACCCGGCCTCGATCGAGCGCCTGTTCGCGGCTGTCGGCCAGGTCGACGCGGTGGTCGTCGCCGTGGGGGAGGTTCCCTTCCGGCCGCTCGACGAGCTGACGCGGGACGACTACGAGTCCGCTTTCCGAGGCAAGGTGCTGTCGCAGCTCGACGTGGTGCGCATCGGCACCCCCTTCGTGCGCGACGGCGGTTCGATCACCCTGACCTCCGGCATCCTCGCGCGTGAGCCCATCGCGACCGGCGCGGCCGCGTCGTTCGCGAACGGCGCTGTCGAGTCCTTCGTGCTCGCGGCGGCCACCGCGCTGCCGCGCGGCATCCGCATCAACGCCGTGAGCCCGTCGGTGCTCGAGGATGCGCCGTCGTATCACTCGTCGTTCCCCGGCTTCGTTCCCGTGTCGTCGCATCGCGTCGGACAGGCATACGCGAAGAGCGTGCGGGGAGTGCAGACCGGGCGCGTGTTCCCCGTCGACTGACAGTCGGCGAGGCGGGTCGTGGGGCACGGGGTCACACCCAGTCAACGTGATCGGCCGCCCGGTAAGCTTGTGCGGTGACTCTCCGCCTCTACGACACCCGCGCACAGCAGCTGCGCGACTTCGTGCCTCTCGATCCCGAGAACGTCACGATGTACGTCTGCGGACCCACCGTGCAGTCCGGCCCCCACATCGGGCACGTCCGCGCAGCTCTGAGCTTCGATCTGCTGCGCCGCTGGCTGACGCACCGGTATGGCCGGGTCACCTTCGTGCGCAACGTCACGGACATCGACGACAAGGTGCTCGCGAACGCGACCGACGTCGAGCCCTGGTGGGCTCTGGCCTACCGCATGGAGCAGGAGTTCACCGCGGCGTATGCCGGGATCGGCATCCTCACGCCGACGTACGAGCCCCGCGCGACCGCATCGGTTCCGCAGATGCAGGAGCTCATCACCACGCTCATCGAGCGCGGACACGCATACCCCGCGCCCGACGGCTCGGGCGACGTCTACTTCGACGTGCGCTCGTGGGCCGACTACGGATCGCTGACGAACCAGTCGGTCGACGCGATGGAGGCGGCGGAGGATGCCGACCCTCGTGGCAAGCGCAACCCGCAGGACTTCGCGCTCTGGAAGGGCTCCAAGCCCGATGAGCAGGCGGATGCCACCTGGCAGTCGCCCTGGGGAGCGGGTCGCCCCGGCTGGCACATCGAGTGCTCGGCGATGTCGAAGCGCTACCTCGGCCCCGAGTTCGACATCCACGGCGGAGGCCTCGACCTGCGCTTCCCCCACCACGAGAACGAGCTCGCCCAGTCGACCGCGGCTGGTGACGGCTTCGCGCGGTACTGGGTGCACAACGGTCTCGTGACAGTCGGCGGACAGAAGATGTCCAAGTCGCTCGGCAACTTCACTCTCGCGTCCGAAGTGCTCGCAGAGCACGATCCGCAGGTGGTGCGCTACGCGCTCGCCGCGGCGCACTACCGGTCGAGCCTCGACCTCTCGGAGTCGTCGTGGGCGGAGGCGGAGGCGGCGCTCGGGCGCATCCGCACATTCGTCGAGCGCGCCGAGCGCATGCTTCCGAAGACGTTCGGCTGGGCCGAACGCCCACCGCTGCCCGACGCGTTCGTCGCGGCGATGGATGACGACCTCGGCATCCCGCAGGCTCTCGGAGTCGTGCACGAGACCGTGCGCGCCGGCAACGCGGCGCTCGACGCCGGTGACCTCGACGAGGCCGCGGTCGCGAGGCACGAGGTGCTCGCCATGCTCGACGTGCTCGGGATCGACCGCGTCGGTGCGGCATCGGGTGGCGGTGCGCAGGCATCCGCGCTCGACGCCCTGGTGCAGACGATGATCACCCAGCGGGCGCAGGCGCGCGCTGACAAAGACTGGGCGGCGGCCGATCGCATCCGTGATGCGATCGCCGCCGCAGGAATCACGCTGGAGGACTCTCCGGCCGGAACTCATTGGAGTATCGATGGCTAAGCCACAGCGCCCCGGCGCAAGCAACGGCAAGAAGAAGGGCCCCACCAAGGGCACCGGCGGACTCGGACGCAAGTCGCTCGAGGGCCGCGGGCCGACCCCGAAGGCGGAGGACCGAGCCTGGCACCCCGCGGGCAAGCGCAAGGCGGCAGCCGAGCGCTACGCGGCCTCAGGCGGGAAGGGCAAGCCGGGGCAGCGTCAGAGCGCCGGCGGCAACCCGAACCGCTCTGCGCGCGCCAAGGACAACACCACCGAGGTCGAGGTCGTCACCGGCCGCAACTCGGTGCTCGAGGCGCTTCGGGCGAAGATCCCCGCGTCGGCGTTCTACATCGCGCAGCGCGTCGAGATGGACGACCGCGTGAAGGAGATGCTGTCGCTCGCGACCAACCGCGGCATCCCGGTGCTCGAGGTCACGCGTCAGGAGCTCGACCGCATGGCCGGGTACGACGGCGTGCACCAGGGCGTCGCCGTCAAGGTGCCGCCGTACGAGTACGCACACCCGCAGGATCTTCTCGAGGCCGTCATCGATCGTGGCGAGGTGCCGCTGTTCGTGGCTCTCGACGGCATCACCGACCCGCGCAACCTCGGTGCGATCATCCGCTCGACCGGCGCCTTCGGCGGCCACGGCATCATCCTGCCGCAGCGCCGCTCGGCCGGTGTGAACTCGGCGGCCTGGAAGACCAGCGCCGGTGCCGCCGCTCGCGTTCCCGTCGCGCTCGCGACGAACCTCACCACGCAGCTCAAGGAATTCAAGAAGCAGGGCGTCTTCGTGCTCGGCCTCGACGGTGGCGGCGACGTGCTGCTGCCCGAGCTGGAGTTGGCCGACCGCCCGGTCGTGATCGTCACCGGCTCCGAGGGCAAGGGGCTGTCGCGCCTCGTCGCCGAGACCTGCGACCAGATCGTCTCCATCCCGATCTCGGCCGTGACCGAGTCGCTCAACGCCGGCATCGCGACCTCGGTCGCGCTGTACCAGGTCTCGACCACCCGCAACGCGAAGAAGTAGGGGAGCAGCACATGGCTCGCATCGTCGTCCTCGGAGGAACAGGCTACGCCGGCCGCCACATCGTCTCAGAGGCGGTGAACCGCGGGCATGAGGTGATCGCGATCTCGCGCAGCACTCCTGCGGATGCGGTCGAGGGCGCCTCGTACGTGCAGGGATCCGCGCTCGAGATCTCGTCGCTCGCGAGCGCGTTCGACGGTGCGGATGCCGTGGTCTCGGCCCTCTCGCCGCGTGGGGACATGACCGACCGCGTGCTCGACGCGCTGACGAACGTCATCACGGAGCTCGCAGACACCAGCACTCGCCTGGGCGTCGTAGGCGGCGCAGGCGGGAGTCTGGTGGCGCCGGAGGGGCCGCGGCTCTTCGACCTGGACTTCCCCGAGGAGTACAAGCACGAGGCGCAGGTCGGCATCGACTCGCTCGCCCTGCTCGAGAGCACCGACGAGACGCTCGACTGGTTCTTCATCCACCCGGCCGAGGTCTTCGGACCCTGGGCCGAGGGGGAGCGGACGGGCCACTACCGTGACGGCGGCGACGTGCTCGTGCGGGATGCCGACGGAAAGTCCTTCATCTCGGGGGCCGACTTCGCTGTCGCCGTGATCGACGAGATCGAGCGCCCGGCGCACCGCCGCGGCCGCTTCACCGTCGGCTACTGACGTCAGACGAGGTCGCGCCAATCGACCTCGTCGTCGTCGTCGGTGATCGGATTCGAGCCGGTCACCACGGGCAGGCTCATTGTCTCGGTGGGCGGGCCCATGATGGTGGCCTCGTCGCGACGATGCCGCAGCACTTCGTTGATGTAGCTCGTCAGCACCTCGGCGAGGGGAACAGAGCGTCCCTGGGCCTGTGACAGGTACCACCGGTGCTCGAGCACCTGGTGGAATACCTCGGCGGGTTCGAGCTTCGCACGCAGTTCCCACGGAATCGCGCGCACCACGGGCTCGAACACCCGGGTCAGCCATTCGTGGGCGTACATCTCTTCATCGGCCCACTGTTTGGTCGAGCGCGCACGGAACTCGTCGAGGTCGTTGAGCAGGCGTCGCGCCTGATTCTCTTCGACATCGAGGCCGGTCAGACGGATCAGGCGACGCTGGTGGTGCCCGGCATCCACGACCTTGGGCTGGATCTCGACGACGGTGCCGTCAGAGGTCGTCGACATCGACATCTCATCGATGTCGAAGCCGAGAGCGTTCAGGCGCTCGACGCGCTCGGTGATGCGCCAGGTCTCGGAGACGTCGAAGGACTCCTGCGCCGTCAGCTCGGCCCACAGCGAGCGGTACGACGAGACGATCCCGTCGGCGATGGCGACCGCGTCGACGCCGTGCTCCAGCCGTCCGCCCGCGGCGAGGTCCATGATCTCGCCGGCGATGTTGGTGCGGGCGAGATCGAGGTCGTAGGCGCGCTGACCGTCGGTCAGGCCCTCCTCATGGAGTTCGCCCGTCTCGGCGTCGACCAGGTAGGCGGCGAAGGCACCGGCGTCTCGACGGAAGAGCGTGTTCGAGAGCGAGACGTCTCCCCAGTAGAAGCCGACGTTGTGCAGACGCACCAGGAGCACCGCGAGCGCATCGACCAGCCGATTCGCGGTGTCGGGTCGCAGCACCCGTGTGAAGAGCGCGCGGTAGGGCATGGAGAACCGCAGGTGCGACGTGACGAGGGCGGCAGCGAGTGGCTCGCCGGCGGCATCCGAGCGTCCGGCGATCACGGCGACCCGGTCGACGCAGGGCACGTCGAGTCTGGCGAGGTTGCCGAGCATCTCGTACTCGCGC
The DNA here is from genome assembly GCF_979258485.1 of Microbacterium sp. AC035. NCBI lineage: Bacteria > Bacillati > Actinomycetota > Actinomycetes > Micrococcales > Microbacteriaceae > Microbacterium > Microbacterium sp. AC035. Next base: position 1,649,883 of record NZ_OZ409858.1, on the reverse strand, counting down.
TTCGCCATCTCGTCGGTGGTCTCTTTGACGGCGACGACCTGGCCCGACAGATCGGCGAACCGCACCAGGTGGCGCGAGAGGCCTTTCGGAAGCGAGACGATCAGCTCGGACGGCCACTTGGCGAGCGGTGTCGACCAGGGGAGTGCGAGCAGCCCGGGGTCGATCGAGCTCGCGGTGATCCGCAGCGCATCCTGCATGTCTCTCCAGTCGGTGGGGCGGAAAAGAAGACGCGGCGCGGGCGACCGAAGTCAGCCCGCGCCGCGTCTGTCGATCCGATCAGGCGGAGACGATCGGCTTGTCGTTCAGGCGGACACCCGACTCGATGTCGAACGCGTGCACGTGGCCTGCGTTCGCAGCGAGGGTGACGGTCTCACCCGCGTTGGGGTGGCTGCGACCGTCGACACGGGCGACCAGGTCGGCGCGCTTGCCGTTGATCTCGGTGTGACCGTAGAGGTAGCCGTCGGCGCCGAGCTCCTCGACGAGGTCGACGACGACCGAGAGGCCCTTGCCGTCGGCGGGGCCGACGGTGATGTCCTCGGGGCGCACGCCCACGGTGACCTGCGAGCCGTTGGCACGGCCGACCGTGTCGCGGTCGAGCGGGACGACCTCGGTGCCGAACCGCACGCCGCCCTCAGCCAGGTCTGCGCTGAACAGGTTCATGGCGGGCGAGCCGATGAAGCCTGCGACGAACACGTTCTCGGGCTTCTCGTACAGGTCGCGCGGCGTTCCGACCTGCTGGAGCAGGCCGTCCTTGAGCACGGCGATGCGGTCGCCCATGGTGAGCGCCTCGGTCTGGTCGTGCGTGACGTAGACCGTGGTGACGCCGAGACGACGCTGCAGCGACGCGATCTGCGTACGCGTCTGGACGCGGAGCTTGGCGTCGAGGTTCGACAGCGGCTCGTCCATGAGGAAGACCTGGGGCTGACGGACGATCGCGCGGCCCATGGCGACACGCTGACGCTGACCGCCCGAGAGCGCCTTCGGCTTGCGGGTCAGGTACTCCTCGAGGTCGAGGAGCTTCGCGGCCTCGAGCACGCGGGTCGCGCGCTCTTCCTTGCCGATGCCGGCGATCTTGAGCGCGAAGCCCATGTTCTCGGCGACCGTCATGTGCGGGTACAGCGCGTAGTTCTGGAACACCATCGCGATGTCGCGGTCCTTCGGCGGCACGTCGGTGACGTCGCGGTCACCGATCAGGATGCGGCCGGCGTTGACCTCTTCGAGGCCGGCGAGCATGCGGAGCGACGTGGACTTTCCGCAGCCGGACGGGCCGACGAGGACGAGGAATTCGCCGTCGGCGACCTCGAGGTTGAGCTTGTCGACAGCCGGGCGGGTTCCGCCCGGGTAGAGGCGGGTGGCCTCGTCGAAAGTCACAGATGCCATTGTGTTTCTCCTTCACCGGCAGGTACGTGCCGGACGATCCGTAGTGATAGAGCGGCGGAGCTATCCACCGTGACCCCTCATCGGGTCGGAATCAGTATGGCAGAACCCGGTCCATCTGGGTATTTCTCAGCCTGGCTGGTTAACATCGATCTCGGCCGCCTTTCGCGGCGTTCGCCGCCCGAGTGGCGTCCGGGGCCACCCTGCCCCCCTGAGACTGTCTAGAGGAACGATGTCGAGCGACGAGACGCCGAACGTCCCCAGCCCTCGCAATACGCGTGAGGCTGTGCGGGAGAAGGCCCAGAAGGTGCACGCCCAGCAGTCGAGGGCGCGTGTGATGCGACGGATCATCCTCGGCGCCGTCGCCGTGGTCGCCGTGGGCGCCATCGGCACCGCCATCACCCTCGCCGTCTCGGCGCAGGTGTCGAAGCCTCAGCTCACTCCCGGCGGCATGAACGACGACGGCATCCTCGTCTCGGACATCAGCGCGTCCGCGATGGCGGACGAGACGGTCGCACCCCCGACCCCGTCGGAGACCGAAGCGGGCGGAGCGGCGACGCCGACTCCCGAGCCGACGACGTCGAGCACGGTCGACATCCACATCTACGTCGACTACCTGTCGCCGGATGCCGGCGAGTTCGAGCGTGCGAACGCACGTCAGCTCGTCAACTGGATCTCCGAAGGGGCGGCGACCGTCACGTACCACCCGGTCGCGCTGCTCACCGCGAGCTCGAACGGCACCAAGTACTCGCTGCGCTCGGCGGCGGCTGCGGCCTGCGTCGCGACGCACTCGCCCGCGCAGTTCTACGCGTTCAACCACGACCTGCTCGACGACCAGCCTGAGGTGAACACCGACGGCTTCTCGGATGCGCAGCTGGCCGACATCGCCGGTGCGGTCGGCTCGGACAACGTGAAGAGCGTCCGGTCGTGCATCGAGGACCAGGACTACGTCACCTGGGCGAAGGAAGCCACGTCGCGTGCTCTCGAGGGTCCGCTCGTCGGGTCCGATGACCTCGTGCTCACCGCTGCCCCCATGATCGTCGTGAACGGCGAGGCCTACGTCGGTGCGCTCGACGACCCGAGCGAGTTCTCGCAGTTCGTGCTCACCGTCGCCAGCGACGCCTACTACGCCACGGAGACCCCGAGCCCCAGCCCGACCCCGACTCCCACCGAGACCACGGAGCCTGCTCCCTCGGAGACTCCCGCCGCGTAGTTCGTCGGCCCCCGCCGACCATCGCTAAGCTGGGAGGCATCCGCCGACTTGGCGCAATTGGTAGCGCACCGTACTTGTAATACGGGGGTTGCAGGTTCAAGTCCTGTAGTCGGCACACACGAATGGAGGCCCGCGTCCCCACTGGAAACAGGGGAGCGCGGGCCTTCGTCATGTTCACGCAGATGACGTCACACGGGAAATAGTGCGAGCGGGTCGCGGGTTGTCCCGAGTATGACTCGTATCGGAAACAGTGATCTTGACGTCTTCCCCCTCTCGCTCGGCGGCAATGTGTTCGGCTGGACGGCCGACCGCGACGCATCGTTCGCGGTGCTCGACGCGTTCGTCGAAGGCGGCGGCGACTTCATCGACACGGCAGACGGCTACAGCGCGTGGGTGCCCGGCAACTCGGGCGGCGAGAGCGAGACGATCATCGGCGAGTGGCTCGCGTCTCGCAGACCGGAGAGTGTCGTCGTCGCGACCAAGGTGAGCCAGCATCCGGACTTCAAGGGTCTCTCGGCGACCAACGTGCGCAAGGCCGCCGAGGCCTCTCTCGCGCGCTTGGGCGTCGACACGATCGACCTCTACTACGCGCACTTCGACGACGAGACCGTTCCGCTGGAGGAGACGGTCGCGGCCTTCGGCGAACTCGTCTCGGACGGACTCGTGCGCCACGTCGCGGTCTCGAACTACACGGCGGAGCGCATCCGCGAATGGATCGAGATCGCGGGCCGCACGGGCGTCGCCCTGCCCGTCGCCGTGCAGCCCCACTACAACCTCGTGCACCGCAATGACGTCGAGGAGACGATCATTCCCGTCGCCGAGGAGTTCGGCCTCAGCCTCGTGCCCTATTACTCGCTGGCCAGCGGCTTCCTCACCGGCAAGTACCGTTCGGTGGACACCGAGGGGCAGACGTCTCCGCGTGCCTCCGGTGCGGCGAAGTACGCCACCGAGGCCGGGCTGCGGATCATCGACTCCCTCGAGGAGATCGGTGACGCGCACGGTGCCTCGATCCCTGCGACCTCGTTGGCGTGGCTGCGCGCCCAGCCGACGGTCGCCGCCCCCATCGCGAGCGCCCGCACGGTCGAGCAGGTTCCCGATCTCCTCGCCGGCGCGCGTCTCGAGCTGACGCCCGACGAGGTCGACGCGCTGAACCGCGTCTCGGAATGGACCCCGGCGAAGGCCTGATACCGCTCGCTCTGCCCTCCGCCCCGACCTAGGGGCCGGAGGGCGGAGCGTCGTCGTCGACGAGACCGAGTCGATGCGCCAGGATCACCAGGTGTATGCGGTCGCGGGATCCGAGCTTCGAGAGGATCCTGCCCACGTGCGTCTTGACGGTGGATTCGCTGACGAACAGCGCCTGGGCGATCTCTGCGTTGGTGAGCCCGCGGGCGATCTCGACGAACACGTCGCGTTCGCGGTCGGTGAGCTCAGCCGTGACGTCATCGATCGCCGGGGGCTGCGGTGCGTGCGTCGCGCCGAGCGTCGGCGTCACATGCTCCAACAGCATCCGAGTGATCCGGGGCGAGAGCGCGGCATCGCCCCTGTGGATGGCGCGGATCGCCGCGATCATCTCGTGACGCTGAGCGTCCTTCAGCAGGAACCCGCTCGCTCCGGCGCGGATCGCACCGAAGGCGTATTCGTCGAGATCGAACGTCGTCAGCACCAGGACTCGGGTGTGCGGGTGCTCGCGCACGATGGCCTCGGTCGCGGCGATCCCGTCGAGCCCCGGCATCCGGATGTCCATCAGCACGAGGTCGGGGCGCAGCTCGGCCGCCTGGGCGATCGCGTCGTGCCCGTCTGCGGCTTCGCCGACCACGACCATATCGGCCTCGGCATCGAGCACCATCCGGAAACCGACGCGGATGAGGGCCTGGTCGTCGACGAGGAGGAGTCTGATCGGGTCGGTCATGGTCGTTCCTTCGTTTCGCGGTCCGATGGATCGGATGCTGTGACCGGAAGCTCGGCGCGGAGCGTCCACCGCCCGCCGTCGACGGGTGCGGAGGCGATGGTTCCCCCCGAGTGCGCTGCGCGCTCGGCGAGACCGCGCAAGCCGAAACCCGATGTGCCGACGGGGCCGGTGACGCCGTCGTTCACGATCTCGATGTCCACCGCATCCGTGGTCTGCACGATCCGGACGTCGATCGACGTCGCAGCCGGTGCATGCCTCATGGCGTTCGTGACGCCCTCTTGAACGATGCGCCCGACCGCGTGCGCGAGGGTGGGGGAGAGCGGAGCGCCCCCGGTGATCGAGAGAGACACCGGAAACCCGGCCCGCTGCGCCTGTGCGACGGTCTCCTGAGGGGGCGTCGGCTCGAGGGGAGCGAGAGGAAGCGGTGAATCGTCGGCTCTGAGGACGCCCAGCATCGCGCGCATCTCCGTGAGTGCGCTGCGCGCCGTCTCCGCGGCGGAGGACGCCGCTGATCGAGCCTGCTCCGGGTTCGGCGTCGCGGCCGCGCCCTCGGACAGCGCGACGATCACGGTGAGCGAGTGCGAGACGATGTCGTGCATCTCGCGCGCGATACGGGCGCGCTCGCCGGCTGCGGCGAGCTGCGCCTGCTGATCCCGTTCGACGAGCAGCTGACGTGAGCGGTCGATCACGGCGGCGAGGTAGCGCTTGCGCCCGCCGACGTTCACACCGATGAGAGTGCCGATCAGCCCGAGGACCAGCGACATGATCACGGCGTTCGCCGCGATCTGCAGAGTGATGACCCCCGCGAGCATCAGCAGGCCGCCGAGCGCGGCGAGCGAGGCGAGGGCGATGCCGAATGCGGTCCACGCGGCTCGCGACGAACGGTAGACCGCGAGGGAGTAGCAGGTGACCAGCAGCAGCGGCGAGCCGATCGGCTGCAGCGCGAAGAGGAACCCGGCCTCGAGTGCGAAAGTGGCGACGAACGGCACGAGCGGACGTCGGCGCCGCCACATCAGCGTCGCGCAGGCGGCGACGACGGACGCGGGTACCAGGATGGCCATCCCGATGGCGAGTGGCATCGGAAGGTCACGGGTGATGACCCCGGCCGGGACGAGCGAGAGGAGAAGACACACCAGGGCGATCAGGACGTCGGCGACCACCGGATGACGCGCCCAGAAACGACGAAGGACGCCCGGTGGACGCGGCAGCCGCAGCCCCTCGTCCTCGCGGACTGAGGTGCTGCGGCTGCGCGTGGGGGTCACCGGGCGACTCTACGCGTGTTGTTCGTCATGCGATCTCGAGATCACGCATCGCGCGTGCGGAGCACGGCCCAGGCGGCGAGCATGCCCGCTGCGACCCAACCGCCCAGCGTGAGATATGCGACCGGACCCTCGAGAGCAGCGCCCTCGGGGAGGATCGCGCTCTGCGCCGCGGCGACCGGGAGATAGCCCGCGGCGTCCATGACCCAGGCCCATGCCTCACCGGCGACCGCGAAGAAGCTCGCCACGATCGGCAGCACGAAAAGCAGGCCGACGGTCGCGGCGATCGCTCCCGCTCCCGAGCGCAGGATGAACCCGAACGCCACCCCGATCAGGGCGAACACGGCCATCGCGAGAGAGGAGACCACGATGGGCAGGATCGACGCTGAGGGGTCGCTCCAGTCGATGCTCTGATCGCGCGAGGCGACGACCGCGGAGACGGCCACGGCGGCTGCAGCGAAGATGACCAGCGAGGACACGAACATGAACAGACCGACCACGACCGCCTTGGCACCCAGCACGGATCCGCGCTTCGGGTTGGCCGCGAGCGTCGAACGGATCATTCCGGTCGAGTACTCGCCCGTCACCGAGATCGCGCCGAGGATGCCGGCGAGCAGCATCGTGAACTGGATCGGCATGACGACGGCCTGAATGGGTTCGAAACCCGGCAGGTCGATCGCCTGGGCGATGAGCACTGCGATGCCGATGGTGAGGATCGCAGCGATGCCGATCGACCACCAGGTCGAGCGCAGCGTCGAGAGCTTGATCCACTCGCCGCGTACGGCGCGGACGAACGTGAGCCGCCGACCGGTGTCGACGTGCTGGCGCGTGAGGGCGGGAGCCTGGACGGTCATGAGATCTCCTTCGTCCGGTACTCGACCGAGTCGCCGGTGAGCGCGAGGTAGGCGTCTTCGAGCGATCCGGTGGTCGGGGTGAGTTCGTGCAGGGGGATGCCGCGATCGGCGGCGAGATCGCCGATGCGCGAGGCGGGCAGCCCGACGATGTCGAGCAGGTCAGGAGCAGAGCTCACGATCTCGACCGAGGGGCCGCCCACCGCTGCGGCCAGATCAGCCGCGCGGGGAGTGCGGACGCGCACGGTGTTCGTGGTCCAGGCGCGCACGAGCTCCTCGAGTGGAGCGTCTGCGAGCACCTGCCCTCGGCCCATCACGATGACGTGATCGGCGGTCTGCGCCATCTCGCTCATCAGATGGCTGGAGAGCAGCACCGTACGTCCCTCGGACGCCGCGTGACGGACGAACTGGCGCACCCAGCGCACGCCCTCCGGGTCGAGCCCGTTGACCGGCTCATCGAGGATCAGAGTGTGCGGGTCTCCGAGCAGGGCGGAGGCGATTCCGAGCCGCTGCCCCATGCCGAGCGAGAACTTGCCCGCGCGCTTGCGGGCCACGGGGGCGATGCCTGCGAGATCGATGACCTCGTCGACGCGGGATGCGGGGATGCCGTGGGTCGCCGCCATCGCACGCAGGTGATTGCGTGCGGTGCGTCCGGTGTGCACCGCCTTGGCATCGAGAAGCACTCCCACCTCCGTGAGCGGGGCACGGAGTTTGCGGTATTCCCGTCCTGCGACGGTCGCGGTGCCCGAGGTCGGCCGGTCGAGGCCGACGATCATGCGCATCGTGGTGGACTTGCCCGCGCCGTTCGGTCCGAGGAACCCCGTGACCGTGCCCGGCTGCACCGTGAACGACACGTCCTGGACGGCTGTCTTGTCTCCGAATCTCTTCGTGAGGCCTTCTGCTGTGATCATGTCTACGACGCTATCGAGCGTCGGCTCGCCGCCGCGTCCTCCCTGGGTACCGTTCCTCGGGCACCAGGCATCATCCTCTCGGCGGATGGCGTGGACCGGACGCTCAGTCGGCGGGGCGCCCGAACAGCTCCGGGTCGACCGGCCGCTGCGCGCGGGGGAGCTTCTCGACCACCAGCCGGTACGACTCGGTGACGAGTTCGGTCACGAGGTCGTCTTCGAGCGACGGCCCCGGCATCAGGGTGATCCAGTGCTTCTTGTTCATGTGGTAGCCGGGCACGATGTCGGCGAACGTCTCTCGCAACGCGACGGAGTCGTCGGGGTGCGACTTGAGTGTCACGCGTCCTGTGCCATCGAGGGGGATCAGCAGGAACACGCGCCCTCGCACCTTGTAGACGTCCCACTCGGGGCCGAACGGATTGTCTCGCTCCGCTCCGGGGAGCTCTTCGGCGCGCGCGGTGGCTGCGGCGCCCAACTGTCTCGAATCCATCCTCAGAACAGCCGATCCGCGCCCTTGTCGTCCGCGCGGGGCGCGGCCTGAACGCGCTCATCGAACGCGGCTGCCGCGAGCAGAGCCTCGTCGAGGATCTCCTTCGTGGGCTCCGCTGTCAGCCAGTCCTCGCTCAGCTCGGCGGGGATCAGCAGCGGCATCCGATCGTGGATGCCTGCGAGATGAGGGGGAGCCGGGCGCATCACGATCGAGTAGCAGGTGAAGGACTCGCCGTCGGCCGTGCGCCCTCGCTGGGTGACGGCCGCCATGCCGAAGAGCGCACCGTCGTCGACGACGAACTCGTGCCAGACGCGCTCGGGCTTCTTCATCTCGTACCAGCTCGTCGCGGGCACGAGAGCGCGGGTCTTCAGCCCGCCTGGGCGCTCCTGCAGGCGCTCGGAGCGGGTGTTGATCGACGGGAACTTCGAGGGCTCTCCGCCGATCAGGAACCCCCACCAGCCGGACTCGAGCACGGGCTCGGCCTCGGGCTGCACCACGATCGGGTTAAGGTTGCGCAGATTCTTGCCCGTGGGGCGGACGGTCTCGCGCGCGTTCTGCTCGGCCCAGCCCCTAAGCCCGTCGAGCACTGCCTCGTCGGCGGCGGCCAGGAGCTCGGTGTCGGTGAACCGGGGGTCAAGTCCATAACTCGCGCACATGCCGTCAGGGTACGCCCGGCCACTGACATCGTGCACCGGAGGGGATGGCGAACCGGGCTCGGCTAGGGTCGTCAGGTGACCCAGGCCCGTCGACTGTCCCCGCCCCTCGCACTCGGCGGAGCAGTGGCGATCGGCGTCATGACGGCCATCCAGGCGCGCATCAACGGCGTGCTGGGGGTCGAGGTCGACAACGGCATCGTGGCCGGCCTCATCTCCTTCTCGGTGGGCCTCGCCGCCCTCGCTGCGGTGATCGTCTGCATCCCCTCAGCGCGGCGAGGTGTCGGACGCCTGCTCGGCGGCATCCGTGATCGGACGATCCCGTTCTGGATGCTGCTCGGCGGTGCCTGCGGCGCGCTCACCGTCTCGACTCAGGGAATCACCGCCGGGGTGCTCGGTGTCTCGCTGTTCACGGTCGGAGTCGTCGCAGGGCAGACGCTGCACGGGCTCGTACTCGACAGAATCGGGTTCGGTCCTGCCGGAGTCGTCGCGATCACGCCGGGGCGTGTGCTGGGCGGAGCGCTCGCTCTCTCCGCGGTGGGCATCTCGCTGAGCGGAGACGTGCTGGCCGCTGCGCCGCTCTGGATGCTGCTGCTGCCTTTCGCCGCGGGCGTAGGCATCGCCTGGCAGGCCGCGACCAACGGTCGTCTGGCGCAGCGCGTGCGCTCGCCGCTGGCCGCGACGTTCATGAGCTTCATCGCCGGAACCGTCGCCCTGCTCGTCGCTGCAGGCGTCAGCGTCGCGGTGCGCGGTGTGCCGGACGCGCCGCCGACCGCGCCTTGGCTGTACCTCGGCGGCGTGCTCGGCGCCGCGTACATCCTGCTCGGCGCTTTCATCGTCGCGCACACCGGGGTGCTGCTCATGGGGCTCGGGTCGGTGCTGGGTCAGCTCGCGACCTCGGTGATCATCGACCTGATCTGGCCCGCCGCCGCGGGCCCCGCGCCCTGGCAGATCGTCGGGATGGTCATCGTCGCCGTGGCATCCGTCGCCGTCGCGGTGCCTCGTCGGCGGCGTCGCTGACCTACTTCTTCTGCTTCTGCTTCTTCTTCGCTTTCGGCTCCGGCTCCGGCTGGGGCTTCGGCATCCGTGTCACGAGGCTGCGGGCATCGACGGGCTTGCGGCGACCGGGCCTGCGGCCTGCGGGCTTGCCGCCCACGTACAGCCAGCCGAGCAGCTCCTCGTTCTTTCCGAGGCCGTGGGCTTTCGCGACGGCCTTCGAGCGCGTGTAGTGGCCGGTGCGCCACAGCACGCCGAAGCCGGCCTCGTCGAGCAGCAGACTGAGCATGTGCGCGACGCCCGACGCGACGGCCTCCTGCTCCCAGCGCGGGACCTTCTCGCTCTTGCGGTAGCTGGCGACCACCGCGATGAGCAGCGGAGCGCGAAGCGGCTTCGACGACGGGGACCTGTCGCCCTCGGCCTTCGCGATCGCTGCGCCCAGCAACTCTCGGTCGGATCCGCGCAGCTCGATCAGTCGCCACGGGCGCAGCGAAGAGTGGTCGGCGACGCGACCGGCGGCCGCGACGAGTTTCAGCAGCTCGTCACGCGACGGCGCCTCGTCGGTGACCTTCGAAGAGGACTGCCGTGCGCGAACGGCCTCGAGGGCGCTCACGACTCTTCGGGCGTGAAGTTCAGGGCGATGGAGTTCATGCAGTAGCGGTCACCGGTCGGGGTGCCGAAGCCGTCGGGGAAGACGTGGCCCAGGTGCGAGCCGCAGTTCGCGCAGCGCACCTCGGTGCGCACCATTCCCAGGGTCGTGTCCTCGATGAGCTGCACCGCGTCGGGCCGGATCGACTCGTAGAAGCTCGGCCACCCGCATCCGGAGTCGAATTTCGTGCCGCTCTTGAACAGCTCGGCACCACAGGCGCCGCAGGTGTAGAGGCCGGCACGGCCCTCGTCGAGCAGCTCGCCCGTCCAGGCGCGCTCGGTCGCAGCTTCGCGAAGCACGGCGTACTGCTCCTCGCCGAGCTCGTCGCGCCATTCTTCTTCGGTCTTGTCCACGCTGTACGACATTGGTCCTCCTGGGGTCTGCTCCATTCTCTCGCGTTCAGAGGTGCTCGGCGTCGCGAGACAATGGATGCATGACGGATGCCGTGCGACTGCGCTATCGGCGCTTCGCCGACGACGAGGCGCCGGGGCGCAGCGACCTGTACGCCGAGTGGGCGTCCGGTGTGGCGGAAGACCCCGAGATGCAGCGGGTGCTTGCTCGGATTCCGGAGAATCGCAGGCAGCCCCCGCTCGTGTTCGCCGTGACGCGGATGCTGGGCGTGGGACTCGCTCGCTACGACGTGTGGCGTGCGTTCGTGCTCTCCCGGGCCGACGAGATCGTGAGGGAATGCGGCGATCGGCGGCTGCAGACCAATGAGCCGCTCCGACTCGCCCCGCTGCTGCCGGTGCTGTCCGAGATCGACGGACCCATCGCCCTGCTCGAGGTGGGAGCCTCCGCCGGTCTGTGTCTCTACCCGGACCGCTACTCCTATCGCTTCGTCGGAACCGACGGCGCGGTGCGCGCGTCACTCGATCCGACGGACGGGCCGAGTCCCGTCGTGCTGCAGAGCAGAGTCGACGGACCGCTCCCCGCGATGAGGATGCCGAACGTCGTCTGGCGCGCCGGCATCGATCTCGTGCCGCTCGACGCGCGAGACGACCGCGACCGACGTTGGCTGCAGGGACTCGTCTGGCCGGGGGAGGAGGGGCGCGAGCAGCGGGTGAGAGCGGCGCTCGACGTCGTGGCATCCGATCCGCCCCGACTCGTACCAGGCGACGCCCTCGAGAGGATCGACGCACTCGCCGCCGAAGCGCCGCGGGACGCCACCCTCGTGATCACGACGCCCGGCGTGCTCGTGCACATCCCTCGGGAGAGCCGCACGGCGCTCATCGAGCGCATCAGAGGTCTCGACGCGCGCTGGGTGACCATCGATCCTCCGTCGCTGCTGGACGTATGGCAGCCGCCTGTGGCCGCCGAGGCGTGGCCCGGCTTCGTCGTCGCGCTCGACGGCGACGTGCGAGCGGCTGCCGACCCGCTCGGCAGATGGTGGGAGTGGCGCACCGGAGTCGGCGCTGCCGCGCCCTAATCTGGTCACATGCTGGGAGATCTGAGCGAGCGGGATCGCGCCATCCTCGCGCTCGAAACCGCATGGCCGCGGCACGGTGGTGCGAAAGAAGAGGTCATCCGTGCCCAACTGGGCATGAGTGCGGCCCGCTACTACCAGCTGCTCGGTCGCCTGATCGAGTCCGAGGCGGCGCTGGAATACGACCCGATGCTCGTGAGACGGCTGCGTCGCCTCCGTGACGCGCGGTCCTTCCAGCGTGCCGCACGCACGCCCGGCTTCGTGGGCTGAGGACCGTCGCGTTCCGCATCGGCGCCTCTCGATGCGGATACACGGGTCGGTGCCATTAGCATCGAGGAGTGTCAAAGCTCAGCCGAGATCGATTCGACGACGTCCCCCGATCGTCCGGACGCGTCGGAGCGCATCGCGCCGAAGCCCCGGGGATGAACGGCTGGGTGGTCCTTCTCTGGTCGTTCGTGGCCGCGCTCGTGCTCATCATCGGGGGCATCTTCGGCTCGCTCGTGGTGATGGGGCGCATCAGCCTCTTCCCGGAGGCCGTGCCCACAGCGAGCCCGGCGCCCGTCGAGACCGGGGTCGTCGACGTCACCTATTCGGTGATGATCCTCAACGCCTCGCCGGACGAGGGCTTGGACGAGCAGATGCGGGACCTGCTCATCAACAACGGCTGGGCCGCCGATGTCGTGTTCGCGAGCGACAGCGCGAGCCAGGACTTCTCGACGACGACCGTCTATTACGTCGCCGAAGAGGATGAGCTCGCCGCCCTCGGCCTCGCGAACCTGATCGGCGGCGCCGAGGTCGAGCAGAGCGACTTCTACTCGGATCTGAACGACACGGGAGCGAAGCAGCTCACGGTCGTCATCGGACTCGATCGGGCGACGACCGCGCCTGAGACGCCCGCAGACACCCCTGCCCCGTAGACCGCCGCGCGGTCCGTCCGCGCAGCTTGCACTCGATGGGGTCGAGTGCCAGAATGGCGTTAGCACTCTCTCACTCTGAGTGCTAAACCCAACGTCTACGTCCAGGAGGGACGAAAAAACTCATGGCAAAGATCATTGCTTTCGATGAGGAGGCCCGACGCGGCCTCGAGCGCGGCCTCAACATCCTCGCCGACGCTGTCAAGGTGACCCTCGGCCCGCGCGGCCGCAACGTCGTGCTGGAGAAGAAGTGGGGCGCCCCCACGATCACGAACGACGGTGTCTCCATCGCCAAGGAGATCGAGCTCGACGACCCGTACGAGAAGATCGGCGCGGAGCTCGTCAAGGAGGTCGCCAAGAAGACCGACGACGTCGCAGGTGACGGAACCACCACCGCCACGGTGCTCGCTCAGGCTCTGGTCCGCGAAGGCCTGCGCAACGTCGCAGCCGGCGCCGACCCGATCTCGCTCAAGCGCGGCATCGAGAAGGCCGTCGCGGCCATCACCGAAGAGCTCCTCGCCAGCGCGAAGGAGATCGACTCCAAGGAGCAGATCGCCGCGACCGCTTCGATCTCCGCTGCTGACCCCGCCATCGGCGAGCTCATCGCCGAGGCGATCGACAAGGTCGGCAAGGAAGGCGTCGTCACCGTCGAGGAGTCGCAGACCTTCGGCACCGAGCTCGAGCTCACCGAGGGCATGCGCTTCGACAAGGGCTACCTGAACCCGTACTTCGTGACGGACCCGGAGCGCCAGGAGGCCGTCTTCGAAGACGCGTACATCCTCATCGCGAACCAGAAGATCTCGAACATCAAGGACCTTCTGCCCATCGTCGACAAGGTGATCCAGGACGGCAAGGAGCTCGTCATCATCGCCGAGGACGTCGAGGGCGAGGCTCTCGCCACTCTCGTGCTCAACAAGCTCAAGGGCATCTTCAAGTCGGTCGCCGTCAAGGCTCCCGGCTTCGGCGACCGTCGCAAGGCGCAGCTGCAGGACATCGCGATCCTCACCGGTGGTCAGGTCATCACCGAAGAGGTCGGCCTGAAGCTCGAGAACGCCACGCTCGACCTGCTGGGTCGTGCTCGCAAGGTCATCGTCACCAAGGACGAGACCACGATCGTCGAGGGTGCCGGTGAGGCAGACCAGATCGAGGGTCGCGTCACGCAGATCCGTCGCGAGATCGAGAACACGGACAGCGACTACGACCGCGAGAAGCTGCAGGAGCGCCTCGCCAAGCTCGCCGGTGGCGTCGCCGTCATCAAGGCGGGAGCTGCAACCGAGGTCGAGCTCAAGGAGCGCAAGCACCGCATCGAGGATGCTGTTCGCAACGCGAAGGCAGCCGTCGAAGAGGGCATCGTCCCCGGTGGTGGCGTCGCCCTGATCCAGTCGGGCACCAAGGCTCTCGACGCTCTCTCGCTCACGGGCGACGAGGCGACCGGTGCGAACATCGTTCGCGTCGCGATCGAGGCTCCGCTCAAGCAGATCGCTCTCAACGCCGGTCTCGAGCCGGGTGTCGTCGCGAACAAGGTCTCCGAGCTTCCCTCGGGCCAGGGCCTCAACGCGGCAACGGGTGAGTACGTCGACATGTTCGCCGCAGGCATCATCGACCCGGCGAAGGTGACCCGCTCGGCTCTGCAGAACGCAGCGTCGATCGCGGCTCTCTTCCTCACCACCGAGGTCGTCGTGGCTGACAAGCCCGAGAAGGCTGCTGCCCCGATGGGCGACCCGTCGGGTGGCATGGACTTCTGATCCACCTGCACTGACAGAAACGCCCCGACCTAGGTCGGGGCGTTTCTGCGTTCACGGGTGATCCGACCCGAGGATCAACGGAACAGACTCGCCGAGTACTGATCAGCGTCCGCATACTGCGTAGCCGCGCTGCCCAGTGAGTGCCCGATCGACTCGAGAACCTGCTCGACGTGCAGCTGTGCCCCACGCCACTCCTCGGCACATGACTGGAATGCGGCTGACGCGGTGCCGACCCACGATGACTGCAGCTGGGTGAGCTGAGACATGAGCGTCGCGGACTCGGTCTGCAGACGCTCCATAGTGGCCAGCGCGGCGCCTTGGGCGGCACCTACGGCTTCGGTGTCGACGGTGATGACGGACATGGGAACTCCTCTCGATTGGTGCTCTGACCATAGGGGAGAGGAGTTCACCGGATGAGGGTGAGTGGGGACGCCCCGACGCCCGCTGTGGAGAACCTGCGCCGGCATGCCGCCGTGCAGGAGCGCCGTGCCGGAGTGTTGGGAGGAGGAGTGGTCAGAGGTCCAGTCGCTCGAGCGGCTGGGTGTCCTCGAGGAGGTGAGCGGGTGTCGCGCGCGAGGGGGCGAGGGGCAGTGTGACGGTGAAGGTCGCTCCGCCCCCCGGCGTCTCAGACACCGCCACGCTTCCGTGCAGCGCCTTCACGATCGATGAGACGATCGCGAGCCCGAGCCCCGACCCGCCGGTCTCGCGTGCCCGCGAGGTGTCGGCACGCCAGAAGCGCTCGAAGATCTGCTCGCGGATCTGGGGCGGGATTCCCTCCCCGTGGTCGACGATCGCGATGCTCGCCGTTCCCCGCACGCGATCCGCGTCGACGACGATCTCGATCGGGCTCTCCTCGGGTGAGAAGCGTCGCGCGTTGCCCAACAGGTTGGTGACCACCTGACGCACCTTGTTCTCTTCGCCGAGCACGATCGGAGGGGTGCGAACGGGGATGTCCGCGGCTTCGGTGAAATCGATCGCGGGCACGTCTGTCGCGGAGCTGCGCGAGCGTCGCCGCAGACGCGCGAGCGTCCCGCGTGAGAGTCCACGCGGAGCGGGAGTCTCGGGCGGGGCGGGGATGACAGGCGTCGACCGGGTGGTGACGTCGATCAGCGGGGCTTCGACCGTCCGGTCGACGACGGTGACGGTGCGTGCCGGAGCCGCGGCCCGCAGGTCGAGGGCGGCGTCGCGCGCGATGGGCCTGAGATCGAGCGCCTCGATCTCAGGTTCACGCTCTTCATCGAGACGCGCGAGTGCGAGAAGGTCTTCGACGAGCACACCCATGCGGATCGCCTCCTTCTCGATGCGCTCCATGGCGCGGGCGGTGTCTTCCTCGCCCTTGATCGCCCCCATCCGGTAGAGCTCGGCGTACCCGCGCACGCTCACCAGGGGCGTGCGCAGTTCGTGGCTGGCGTCGCCGATGAAGCGCCGCATGTGCTGCACGGTGCGGTCCCGCTGCGCGAGCGAGCCGTCGACCCGATCGAGCATCGTGTTGATCGCGCTGTTCAGGCGTCCGACCTCGGTGGTCGGCTCGAGATCGGTGAGACGCTGCGTGAAGTCTCCTGCGGCGATCGACATGGCCGTGGACTCGACCTGCCCGAGGCGTCTGAACGTCAGCGTCACGAGCCCGCGGGTGAGCAGAGCAGCCAGGAAGATGGTGACGAAGGCGACGGTGATGTAGATGCCGAAGTACTGACTGATGATTCGGTCTGCGTATTCGAGCGGCATCGCGACGATCTGGATCCGCAGCGATCCGTCACCTTCGCCGGGCACTCGCGCCACGGCCGCACGGAAGCTCGATCCCTCGGTGCCTTCCATCGTGAACGGAGTGTCCTCGTTCGCCTGCACGTCGAGAGGCGAGTAAGTGGCGGGGAAGAGCGGCTTCCCGTTCGCGGAGTTCCCGGTGGTCGTCTGCAGCACGCCCTCGGCGTCGTAGATGGCGACGAAGAAGTCCCTGGGCGAGTCCGTCGGCGTGTAGACGGCCTGGCCGTCTTCGACGGTCACGTCGAAATAGCGATCCGCGAGATCAGCCGACACCAGCGCAGGCAGCTGCTGGTCGATGTTGACGATCAGCGAGTTGCGCAGGATGGGGACGGTGCCGAGACCGGCGGCCAGCAGCCCCAGTGCAAGCACGGCGACGGTCACACCGGTGACCTTCGCGCGAAGGCTGATGGACCGCCACCAGCGGGTGATCGCGTCAGGCTTGTGCGCCATGCGGACCTCCCTGGAGACGGATGCTGTGCGGCGTCAGCGTGCGGCGGTGAGCCGGACTACTTGCCGACCTTGAGCATGTATCCGAAACCGCGCTTCGTCTGGATCACCGATTCCTCGGTGTGCGGGTCGATCTTGCGACGGAGGTACGAGATGTAGCTCTCGACGATGCCGGCATCCCCGTTGAAGTCGTACTCCCACACGTGGTCGAGGATCTGCGCCTTCGACAGCACCCGATTGGGGTTGAGCATCAGATAGCGCAGCAGCTTGAACTCGGTCGGGCTGAGCTCGATCGACTCCTTGCCCACGTGCACGTCGTGGGTGTCCTGATCCATCGACAGCTCGCCGGCGCGGATGATCGACTCCTCATCGGCCTGCATGGTGCGGCGCAGGATCGCCTGCGCGCGGGCGACGATCTCATCGAGGCTGAACGGCTTGGTGACGTAATCGTCGCCGCCGGCGTTGAGTCCCTCGATCTTGTCGTCGGTGCCGTCCTTCGCGGTCAGGAACAGGATCGGCGCGGTGAAGCCGGCGCCGCGAAGACGCTTGGTCACGCTGAAGCCGTTCATGTCCGGAAGCATGACGTCGAGGATGATGAGGTCCGGCTCCTCCTCGAGCACCGCCGAGATGGTGGCGGCGCCATTGGCCACCGTCTTCACCTGGAACCCGGCGAAGCTGAGACCCGTTGAGAGCAGGTCGCGGATGTTGGGTTCGTCGTCGACGACCAGGATGCGCGCATCAGTCATGTCCCCATTATGGTGACTTCGGCCATGCGGATGCTGATTATCCGTCGGAGCGGCGCTTTCGCCCTCCGCGTAGCGGGGCTGCGTGGAGGGTCGGAGGCGGTCAGGCCGCGATCGCGTCGGCGTCCATGATCGTGTAGCTGTATCCCTGTTCGGCGAGGAACCGCTGACGATTCTGCGCGTAATCCTGGTCGATCGTGTCGCGCGCGACCAGCGTGTAGAAGCTCGCGGTACGACCGGACTGCTTGGGGCGCAGCAGCCTGCCGAGGCGCTGGGCCTCCTCCTGTCGGGAGCCGAACGAGCCGGACACCTGGATGGCGACGGATGCCTCGGGGAGATCGATCGAGAAGTTCGCGACCTTCGACACCACGAGCAGCGAGATCTCTCCCTCGCGGAACGCGCGGTAGAGCTCTTCGCGCTCGTCGATCGGCGTGGCGCCCGTGATCTGCGGCGCGTTCAACGACTGCGAGAGGGAGTCGAGCTGGTCGAGGTACTGGCCGATCACGAGGATCCGCTCGTCCTTGTGCTTCTCGATGAGCTCTCGGACAGCCGCGATCTTCGCGGGTGCGGATGCGGCGAGGCGGTAGCGCTCATCGTCTGTCGCGGCGGCGTACTCGAGCCGATCGTCCGGCGGCAGGTCGACCCGCACCTCGTAGCAGACGGCGGGGGAGATGAACCCCTGAGCCTCGATCTGCTTCCACGGAGCGTCGAAGCGCTTGGGGCCGATCAGGCTGAACACGTCGCCCTCCCGGCCGTCTTCGCGGACGAGCGTGGCGGTGAGGCCGATCCGGCGTCGAGCTTGGAGGTCGGCGGTCAGCTTGAAGACGGGCGCGGGGAGCAGATGCACCTCGTCGTAGACGATGAGGCCCCAGTCGAGGGCGTCCAGCAGAGCGAGGTGGGCGTACTCGCCCTTCCGCTTCGCCGTGAGGATCTGGTAGGTCGCGATGGTGACCGGCTTGACCTCCTTGGCCTGACCGGAGTACTCGCCGATCTCCTCGGGAGTGAGGCTCGTGCGCTTGAGCAGCTCGTCGCGCCACTGTCGGGCCGAGACCGTGTTGGTCACCAGGATCAGGGTGGTCGTCTTGGTCGCGGCCATGGCGGCGGCGCCGACGATCGTCTTTCCCGCGCCGCACGGCAGCACCACGACGCCGGAGCCGTCCTTCGAGAATGCGTCGACCGCATCCTGCTGGTACGGGCGGATCTGCCAGCCGTCCTCGGCGAGCTCGATCTCGTGGGGAGTTCCGGGGGTGTACCCGGCGAGGTCCTCGGCCGGCCAGCCGATCTTCAGCAGCTCCTGCTTGATCTGGCCCCGCGCCCATGCGTCGACCACGAAGGTGTCCGGAGCCGGGTGTCCGATCAGCAGCGGCTGGATGCGCTTGTTGTTCGCGACCTGGGCGAGCACGGCGGGGTCGGTCGACCGCAGGATCAGCGTTCCCTCGTCGTCACGCTCGATCACGAGGCGGCCGTATCGGTTCACGGTCTCGCGCAGGTCGACGGCGACCGAGGGAGGCACGGGGAAGCGCGACCAGCGGTCGAGCGTCTCGAGCATGTCCTCGGCGGTGTGCCCGGCGGCCCGCGCGTTCCACAGTCCGAGCCGCGTGATCCGGTAGGTATGGATGTGCTCAGGAGCGCGCTCGAGCTCGGCGAAGATCGCCAGTTCGTGGCGGGCGCTCTCAGCGTCGGAGTGGGCGACTTCAAGCAGCACTGTGCGATCGCTCTGGACGATCAGGGGTCCATCAGACATAGCTGTCCAGTTTACTGGGGTATCACGACGGCGGCGCGGATGCTCGACACCGGAAGCGTGCGTTCGACATCTGCCGCGCGATCCCGACCGCGGAGGCGCCCTCCGCCGAGCCCGGTGGCCTCGAGGATCAGCTCTCTCGTGGAGCCGTCCGGCATGCCGACGCTCACGCGGAGCACCGCCTTCGCCCGCACGGCGGCCTCGAGCTCGCGGTCGAGCCAGGCGGCATCCGCATCCGGCCCCTGATGCGAACGCATCGCGGAGATGAGTGACGAATAGTCGGGCGAGGGGTCGGGTGTCGCGTCGGCGATCGGATTCCGCTCACCGGCGATCGGGCGTCCGTCATCGTCGACGAGCGTCGCGGGGTACCGAGCGTCTGTCAGCGCCCAGTACACGGTGTCACGCCCCACGCGTGTCGTCAGAGAGGCGACGTGTTTCGTGAGGGCGAGCGGGCGCAGTCCCTGGTCGACGGCCATCGCCTCGATCAGATGCTGGTCGCTGCTCTCGATGCGCGTCCGCCCGGTCTCGGGGTCGGTCGACACCCGGACCAGTCCGTGCCGCTGCGCGGTCTGAGTGACGAGGTAGCGGAGCGGCTGAGGGATGCCGGTGAGCGAGAGCGCTTCGAGGAACTCGAGGATCGACTGTTCGGTCTCACCGGCGACGAGCGCGTGGGCGACCGATTCGGGGGTGAAGCGATAGGTGGAGGCCTGCGCCGCCGACTCTCTCGCGGCGATCGTGCGCAGCCGCACGTCGAGCCCGGGGGCGAGCGGGCCGGGCGAGATGGCGCTCAGATCATTCTGGAGGAAGATGCGATCGACCTCGTTCGGAAGCAGCGCGATGAGGGCGGCGGCGTCGACGGCCCCGCCTCGGCGGATCGATGCCGCCCATGCGGTTTCGCTGCCGCCGTCGGCGATCAGCCCGAGCAGGCGGGCGCGCTCGAGCAATGCGGCGCTGCGATCGGCCCAGGAAGGGTCCCACGGGTGCGCTTGCGCCCAGGTCGTCATGGGAAGCCACCCGCCGTCCGACGCGCGCACCCCGCGGGGCAGGGCGTCGCGGAATCCCTCCACGAGCGCGCTCCACCGATCGGCCACAGAGGATCGCAGCCACTCCTCGGTCCGCGGCGTGGTGCGCAGCCTGCGAGCGTCGGGTGCGACGAGGCCCGAGTCGATCGCGCTGGCGATCAGAGCGTCGATCGACTCGGCGGAGACGCCCGATTCGCTGAGCTGCCGCTTCTCTCCCGCACTGACGTTGCCGCCGGCGAGCAGCGTGAAGGGCTTCTCCCGCGCGAGGAGCAGCAGATCGGCGAGCGCGGAGACCGTGGTGAAGGCCCGTTCGGCCGCATGAGCGGTCTCGGAATCGGTCGCGGGCGTCGGCGCCGAGACGCTGAGCGGAGTCGGCTCGGGGCGATCTGCGATGGCGGAGACGACCGGCGGGAAGGGCGTGCCGTCGGGGCGCAGCAGGGCGAGGCCCTCGAGCGTCCCGCGATGCCCGGAAGCGGCCGGGGCTGTGGTCGGGGCGGTCGCGGCCGCGAGAAGCGCAGCGGCCTCGCCATGCGTCAGCGTGGGCAGGACCCGCGCGATCGACGCCGGATCGAGGAGAGCCTCGGCGGCGTCGAAGAAATCCTGCCAGCTGGCATCGGTGCGCACGCGTCGTGCCGAGAACAGGGAGGTGAGCTGCTCGTCGCTCGCCGCAGAGAGCCATTCGGCCAGCGGTCGGGCGTGCGTGCTCATGCCGGATACCTCAGGGCCGCGATGCCGCGCGCCCCTTGCGGATGAAGCTCATGGCGAGGAGCACGATGATCATGACGAACGCGGCCGGAAGCCCCCAGTACGGGATCGCCGCGATGAACGGCCAGGCTCCGGCGCCGAAGTCCTCCTGCTGCATGCCGACTGCGGTGCCGATGATGATGGCGAAGAAGCAGATGATGGACGCCGCGGCGAGTCCGAGTGCCGTGAACGCCAGGATGCGATCGATGCGGCGAACGGGAACCTCAGGTTCGGGACTCTTGGTGCTCATCCGTCTCAGCCTAGTCGTTGCGGGGTCCGACGGTTCCGCATCGTGACCTACGGATTCCCCGCCCCGCGACCGGTAGGCTGGGGGTGGCCGCACACGTGCGTCCGATCCAGCTCCACACCGACTCAGCGAGGTTTCTCCCATGCCCACCGGCAAGGTCAGGTTCTACGACGAAGACAAGGGTTTCGGCTTCATCGCCAGCGATGACGGCCAAGACGTCTTCCTGCACGCTTCTGCCATGCCCGCGGGCGCGGCCGTCAAGGCGGGCGCACGTGTGGAGTTCGGTGTCGCCGACGGCAAGCGCGGCCTCCAGGCGCTGTCCGTCCGGGTGCTCGAAGCCCCGCCGAGTCTCGCGAAGGCGAAGCGCAAGCCCGCAGATGACATGGCGATCATCGTCGAGGACCTCGTGAAGCTCCTCGACGGGATGGGCGGCGATCTGCGACGCGGCCGGTATCCCTCGTCGGCTCAAGGCCGCAAGATCGCGGCAGTTCTGCGCAAGGTAGCCGATGACCTCGAAGCCTGAGGTGGACCAGCGTCTGATCGACGCTCACGATCTCGCGCTCGCCGCGCTGCACGAGATCACCCCGCCGTCGACCGTCGGACCCGCCGCCGATTACATCCCGGAGGAGGGTGGCTCGGTGTCTCTGCGCTTCGAGAACCGACTTCCCGGCTATCCAGGCTGGTTCTGGACCGTCACGGTCGCGCGCGTCGACGATGCGGAGCCGACGGTGCTCGAGCTCGAGCTGCTGCCGGGCGACGGAGCTCTGCTCGCGCCCGAATGGGTGCCGTGGGCCGAGCGCCTGGCCGAGTATCGCGCGCACCAGGTGGAACTCGCGGAGCAGGCAGCCGCGGCCGCTGCGGACGGTGCGGATGCGGCCACGATCGACGCCGAGTCCGACGAAGATGTCGATGACATCGACGACGAAGACATCGACGACGATGACGATGACGACGACGACCTCGATGACGACGAGCTCGCCGCCGAGCCGCGCGTGCTGCATGCGGGCGATCTCGATGGAGTCGACATCGACGAACTCGATGACTCCGCTGCCGACGACGACGAGGATGACGACTCGGACGACGAGGACGACGAGGACGACGACGACGACTCGGACGACGAGGACGACGACGACTCGGACGACGAGGACGACGACGACGACTCGGACGACGACGACGACGACGACTCGGACGAGGACTCCGACGACGAGGAGTGACCGTCCTCGGGGACGGATCAGAAAAGGGGCCGCGTGTGAACGCGGCCCCTTTTCTCGTCGATGCCCGGCGTCAGGCGCCCTGCTGCTCGAGCACGTAGTCCAGAGCGCGAGTGAGCTGGCGGACGTCGTCCGGTTCGATCGACACGAAGGTCGCGACCCGCAGCTGATTGCGGCCGAGCTTGCGGTAGGGCTCGGTGTCGACGATGCCGTTGGCTCGGAGGGTCTTCGCGACGGCCGCCGCGTCGACGCCGGCGTCGAAGTCGATGGTCACGACGACGGGTGAGCGGTGAGCCGCATCCGTGACGAACGGTGTCGCCACGCGGGACGCCGATGCCCAGTCGTACAGGATCCCAGAGGATTCCGCAGTGCGGGCGCCGGCCCACGACAGGCCGCCGTTCGACAGGATCCAGCTCAGCTGGCTGTCGAGCAGGTGCAGGGTGGTCAGCGCCGGCGTGTTCAGAGTCTGGTTGAGTCGCGAATTGTCGACGGCGTTCTTCAGGCTGAGGAACTCCGGGATGTATCGATCGGAGGCCGCGATGCGCTCGATGCGGTCGACCGCGGCGGGGGACACGGCGGCGAACCAGAGGCCTCCATCCGAGCCGAGGTTCTTCTGAGGCGCGAAGTAGTAGACGTCCGCCTGGGCGGAGTCGAAGTCGATGCCGCCGGCAGCGCTGGTCGCATCGATGACGGTCAGAGCGCCGTCGGCCGTCACGCGTTCGATGGGGGCAGCGACACCTGTGGACGTCTCGTTGTGGGGCCAGGCGTAGACGTCGACCCCCTCGACGACCTCTGCGGCCGAGCGCGAACCCGGCTCGGACTTGCGCACATCGGGCGCCTCGAGCCACGGAGCTGCTGCAGCGGCGGCGAACTTGCCGCCGAACTCGCCGAATACGAGGTTCTGACTACGGCGCTCGATCAGGCCGAAGGCCGCGGCATCCCAGAACGCCGTCGAACCGCCGTTGCCGACGATGATCTCGTATCCCTCGGGAAGGCGGAACAGTGCAGCCAGCTGCTCGCGGACGCTGCCGACCAGGTTCTTGACCGGCGCCTGACGGTGCGAGGTGCCGAGCAGGGTCGGCGCCGCGGCGAGCAGCGCATCGAGCTGCTCGGTGCGCACCTTCGAGGGACCGCAGCCGAAGCGGCCGTCAGCGGGCAGGAGGTCACGGGGAATCTCGATCGCCATGCGTCGATTCTACGGCGTGAGCCACGGGCGCCCTCACCTCATGACGCCCTGATGTCCGTGCGGGAATGTAGGCTTGCCTAAGAAGACCCGGAGGCCCACATGACGGACTTGATCGACACCACGGAGATGTACCTCCGCACCATCCTCGAACTCGAGGAGGAGAACATCGTGCCGCTGCGTGCGCGAATCTCGGAGCGTCTCGGCCACTCGGGGCCGACGGTCTCCCAGACGGTGGGACGCATGGAGCGCGACGGTCTCGTCGTCGTGTCCGAGGACCGCACCCTCGAACTGACGGATGCTGGTCGCCGCAAGGCTGTCAACGTCATGCGCAAGCACCGGCTGGCCGAGCGGCTGCTGTCGGACGTGATCGGTCTCGACTGGGCGTATGTGCATGAAGAGGCCTGCCGCTGGGAGCACGTCATGAGCGAGCAGGTCGAGCGTCGACTCGTCGAGCTGCTGGGGCACCCGACCGAGTCTCCGTACGGCAACCCGATCCCCGGGCTCGACCAGCTGGGAGACACCCCGGCGCGCACCTTCGACGAGGGTGTCATCGGGCTGGTGCAGAAGCTGAACGCCGCAGGCGCTCCCATCGACGGCACCGTGCGCCGTCTCGCCGAGCCCGCTCAGGTCGACCCCGAACTGCTCGAGCAGCTTCGCGACGCGGGTGTCGTTCCGGGCGCGAAGGGCGACTATCGCTTCAACGAGGGGTACGTCCTCATCCAGATGGAGGGCAAGGAAGACGGCCTGGAACTCCCGGTCGAGCTCGCCTCGCATATCTTCCTGGTCGGCGAACCCGCCTGATCCTCGAGGCCGATCGCCCCGAGATCCGCGTGATTCCGCCTCTCCGAGGATTGCCAGGTTCGTGGGGTGACAGGATCGTTATCTTCCGGTAACCTCGGACAAGTCGTCGAAGAAGCCCGCTGATGACACCCGAGAGGACTCGCCTTCCAGGCTCGTCGACCTCTCGGTCAGACCGCACAACGTACCCGAGATACATTCGTGCCACGAGAGCAGAGTGCCGACGAGCCAGCGCTACCCGAGCGCGCAGGCGCTGGAGGATCAAGTTTTGGCCAAAGACATCGAATCGCCCGTGAAGACAACTGAAGATCGAACAGTCGCCCGCAGCTCACGCAGCAGGGTCGACGCCCGCAAGGTCGTCAAGCCCTTGCGTTCGATCGCCATCTTCGGGGCCGTCGGTGCTCTCGTCGCCGCTGTCGCTCTTCCCGCCTATGCCGCGACGAAGCCGGCCGAGGAGGCGACGACGCTCCAGCAGATGGCTGCCGTCGATGCCCAGTCCCTGGTCGTCGCCTCGGACGCCACAGCCGCCCCGCTCAGCCGCGGCACGTTCACCGCGACGACTCCGGGCGAGATCGAGAAGAAGAAGGCGGAAGAGGCCGCTGCGGCTCGCGCGGCCGCCGCCGCCGCCTCGATCGCCTCGACGTCGGGCACCAAGATCGACACCGGTCGCTACGCTCTGGTGTCGCCCGGCTCCGGCGAGGTGCGGTATCCGCTTCCGCAGGGGTCCTACAACGTCAGCCGCACGGTCGGCGGTGCCCACCAGGGCGCCGACATGCTGGCGCCGGCTGGAACCCCGATCTATGCAGCCGCCGCGGGCGTGGTGCGTGCCTCGGCAGAGAGCATCGGCGGATACGGCGTCGCAGTCATGCTCGACAGCGTCGTCGGCGGTCAGCGTGTGCAGACCACGTACGGCCACATGATCTACGGCTCGCGCCAGGTCCAGGCCGGCCAGACCGTCGCCGCAGGCCAGCTGATCGGCTTCGTCGGCAGCACCGGGCGTTCGACGGCCAACCACCTGCACTTCGAGGTCTGGGTCAACGGCGGGCTCATGGAGCCGATCGCCTGGCTCGGGGCCAACGCGGGCTGATCGCGCGCCACCTTCCTCGCATCCTCGCGGACACGCCTCCGCGAGTTCACCCGCAGTTTCGCCTTCGGGTCCTCCCGATGGGTTAGCCTGAACCCGTTGTCGCACAGGCGGGAGAAGCTGATGGAGCGAATATCGAGCATCCGAACCATGGATGCCCTCGGTCGTCACGTCCTTCGGCATCGTCCGCAGGGACACCACGGCGTTGCCGTGCGTATGAGGCGCTGTCTGTAGACAGCGCCTTTTTTCATCCCTGCGAACGCCTCCGCTCCGTGCGGCTTCGTGTGAGTCGAGAGTGCCGGGAAGCCGTCCCGGCGGATCGAGAGGATGACGATGCGCACACTTGTACTGAACGCAGGATACGAACCGCTCGCGATCGTGTCGTTCAAGAGAGCTCTGGTCCTGGTCATGAATGACAAGGCGACGGTCATCGAACGTGTCGAGGACGACCCCGTCTGGGGCAGTCACGGCGTCTACGACCGCCCTGCCGTCATCGTCCTCTCGCGTTACGTGCGCATTCCCTCCAGCAGGCGGGTGCCGGTGACCAGGCGCGGAGTCCTGCGCCGCGACAATCACCGGTGCGGCTACTGCGGCAAGGCGGCGTCGACCATCGACCACGTGATGCCGCGCTCGCGGGGTGGAGCCGACTCGTGGGAGAACCTGGTCGCCTGCTGTCTGCGCTGCAACAACACCAAGAGCGACCGCACTCCGCAGGAGATGCGCTGGGAGCTGCGCTTCGCGCCGCGCCCTCCTCACGGCACCGCGTGGACCGTGCGGGGCACTGAACGGAGCGACCCGAGATGGGAGCCGTACCTCGCGCTGGCGGCGTGAGCGGATGGCGGGGGCGAGGGTGCCTCTAGAATGGAATCCTCGCCCCCGTAGCTCAGCAGGATAGAGCAGCCCTCTCCTAAAGGGCAGGTCGCTGGTTCGAATCCAGTCGAGGGCACACCTCAGTCAGGCTGCTCGATGCCGCGCGCATGACCGCCTCGAAGCTCGCCTCGAGCACCGAGTCTGCTCGCCCCGCCGTCCACGTCGTGCCGCGGGAATTGCGGTACTCGAGCAGAGTGAGAGCATCCGCGCTGCTCCCTTCGCCGATGCTCGTCTGATGGAGCGCGAGGATCTCGAGAGTGATCCCTGCGTCTGCGAGTGCAGAGACCAGTCCGGCGACCGGGCCTTCGTCGGTCGTCGTGTGCACGTGCCGGTCGTCGCCTTCCCTCAGGGTGATCGTCAGCCGCGAACCATCCATCCGATAGTGATCGAGTGCGAGTCGCTCCTCCACCGGCGGCGAGAGGTACGTGCGCTCGAAAAGCGCCCAGAGGTCCGCGGGGGACACCTCGTCTCCGACTGCATCGGCGTGCGACTGCACCGTGCGGGCGAAATCGATCTGCAGGCGTCGCGGGAGCTCCACTCCGAACTCGGTCTCGAGCAGGTAGGCGATGCCGCCCTTCCCTGATTGGGAGTTCACTCTGATGACGGCGTCGTAGCTCCGGCCGAGGTCTACGGGATCGATCGGCAGATAGGGGACGAGCCACTTCTCGTCCCGGGGAGAGGCACCCGCTTCCTCGGCGCGGGTGCGGTGCTCCGCGAGCCCTTTGCGGATCGCATCCTGGTGTGTGCCGCTGAAGGCGGTGTGCACGAGATCGCCGACGTAGGGGTGACGGGGGTGCACCTCGATGCCGTTGCAGTACTCGACGGTGCGACGGATCTCGTCGATGTCTGAGAAGTCGATCATCGGATCGATGCCCTGCGCGTGCAGGTTGAGCGCGAGAGTCGCGATGTCGACGTTGCCGGTGCGCTCGCCGTTGCCGAACACGCATCCCTCGACGCGCTGCGCACCCGCGAGCACGGCGAGCTCGGCGCAGGCGACACCGGTGCCGCGGTCGTTGTGCGGATGGACCGACAGGATCACGCCGTCTCGCCGGGCCAGATTCCGGTGCATGTACTCGATCTGGTCGGCGTACACATTCGGCGTCGCGACCTCGACGGTCGCGGGTAGGTTGAGGATGACGGGACGCTCCGGGGTGGCATCCCAGAGTGCGGTCATGGCATCGCAGACGTCGAGCACGTAGTCCGGTTCGGTCAGGTTGAAGACCTCGGGCGAGAACTGGAACCGGATGTCAGGACGATCTCCCGTCAGTTCGAGCACGTCCTTCCCTGCGCTCAGGATCAGGTCTCTGAGTTCCGCGCGGCTGCGTCCGAGCACGACATCGCGCCACGTGGGAGCGGTCGCCGTGTACACGTGGATGACGACGGGATTTCGCACTCCACGCACCGAGTCGATGGTCCGCTCGATCAGGTCTCGGCGGGCCGCCGTGAAGACGACGATCGTGACATCCTCCGGGGCGAGATCCGACGAGGCCAGCAGCCTGACGAAGTCGTAGTCGGTCTGCGACGCCGACGGGTACCCGACCTCGATCTCCTTGTAGCCCATCGCGACCAGCAGTTCGAAGAATCGACGTTTGCGCTGCGGGTCCATCGGCTCAGCGAGCGCCTGATTGCCGTCTCTCAGATCGACGGGAACCCACAGCGGGGCAGCGGTCAGCACTCGCGACGGCCACGCGCGGTCCGTGAGCGGGACAGTGACGCGGTCGAACACGGAGGCGTAGCGATGCGAGGGCATCTGAGATGCCCGCTGACGATTCCACGACGGCGATGCCTCGGGAACCGGGCCGACGGGTGTGGCGATGGTGGGGAATGACGTGGACACGAGTGCTCCTGTGGGCGGCGTCGAGAGGAGGGGACCGGCGGCGCTGACTGCCCCACGACGGGCAGCCGGTCGGCTACGTCCCGTCGTGGCGGAGAAGGAGGAGGAGATCGCGGGTCACGGCTTCACCGTAGCAACTCCTCAGACAAGTTGACAAGTTAGGATGATCTGCATGGCGCAGATCCACCGCACTCCGCTCGCCGATCAGGCGGCCGACATCCTGTTGGAGCGCATCGGCTCCGGTGAGTGGCAGCTGGGACACAAACTCCCTGGGGAGACGACGCTGGCCACTCAGCTCGGGGTCGGACGATCGACGGTCCGTGAGGCCATCCGCCAGCTGGCCGGTCGCGGCGTGCTCGCGACTCGTCAGGGGTCAGGGGTTTTCGTCACCGCACTCGAAGCGCCGGAGGACTGGGATGCGGTGCTCCGCCGTGCTGACATCATCGCGGTCATCGAAGCGCGCACGGCGATCGAGACAGAGGCGTCCGTTCTGGCCGCCGAGCGCCGAACGGCATCGGATCTGCGGCTCATCCGGCGAGCTCTCGACGGACGGAGAGCACACCCGCCCGGGGTGGAGGCCCACGTCGATGCGGACACCGCGTTCCACCGCACCATCGTCGCGGCCGCCCACAATCCGATCCTCCTGGAGCTGTTCGACGGATTCACGCCGCGGCTGCGTCAGGCGATGGTCGAGATGCTCCGGCTGCGCGTGGATGACGGCGGCCAGGACGATGACGACCGCCACGCACGACTCGCAGACGCGATCGCGGCGCGGGATTCAGTCGCGGCGGCTTTCGAGAGCCGCAGTCACCTCGCTGACCTCGCGCGCGCTCTCTCCTGAGCCAGAGCCGGCGCGATCAGTCACGACCGCTCCGCCACAGCTTCGACGGCCACCAGATCACCCGACCCAGGTCGTAGGCGAGAGCAGGCACGAGCAGCGAGCGCACCACGAACGTGTCGAGCAGCACGCCGAACGCGACGATGAACGCGAGCTGTGCCAGGAACAGGATCGGGATCACCGACAGGGCGGCGAAGGTCGCAGCGAGCACGAGACCGGCGGAGGTGATCACGCCTCCGGTGATCGAGAGCCCGCGAAGGACTCCCTCGCGCGTGCCGTGCTCGAGGGACTCCTCACGCACTCTCGTCATCAGGAAGATGTTGTAGTCGATGCCGAGCGCGACCAGGAAGACGAACCCGTACAGCGGTACGGCGGGGTCTGCGCCGGGGAAGTCGAACACGCCGTTGAACATCAGCGCAGAGACGCCCATGGCCGTGCCGAACGACAGCACGGTGGTGATGATCAGAAGCACCGGTGCGAGGATCGACCGCAGCAGCAGCATGAGGATGAGCATGATCACCACGAGGACGACCGGGATGATCAGGTTGCGATCGTGGATCGAGGCATCGTTGGTGTCGATGGCGGTCGCGGTCACTCCTCCCACCAGCGCATCGATCTCGTTCAGCTCGCCGCGCAGATCCCGCACGGTGGCGGCAGCCGCATCCGAGTCGGCCGCGTCGGTCAGGGTGCCCTGGAGCAGGACCTCGCCGTCGACGACCGTGGGCTCGGGGACGGGGGTTCCCGGCGGGCCGACAGCGACGAGTCCGTCTTCGGTGACCGTCGCCGTCCCGCTCGGAGAATCGGCAGCCGTCACCGAGACGCCGTCGACGCCGTCGTCGGCGAGCAGCACGTCGGCGGCATCCTGGAGCCTGTCCTCTGCGACGACCACATACACGGGGCTGCCGGAACCGCCGGGGAAGTGCTCGCCGAGCGCAACCTGTCCGTCGCGTGCTTCGGAGGCGCCGAGCACGAGGTCGGACTGCGGCACGCCTGCGGCGTTGAGCTGCAGCACACCGGAGGCGCCGGCGAGCAGCACGAGGGTGGTGACGATCCAGATGACGCGCGGACGCTTGGTGATCAGGTGCGCGAGTCGAGCCCAGACCCCCGTCTTGCGCATGCCGTGCTCTTCGGCGACGACCTCGGGCTCGAACTTCGGGCGCCGTGGCCAGAACACCGCGCGGCCGAAGAGCAGCAGCAGCGCGGGAAGAAGCGTGAGCGCCGCGAGCATCGCGAACACGATTCCGATCGCGGCCACGGGCCCGAGCGTGCTGTTGGACTTGAGGTCGCTGAGCAGCAGGCACAGAAGACCGGCGATGACGGTGCCGCCCGAGGCGACGATCGGCTCGAACGACCCCTTCCACGCCGCGAGAACGGCTGTTCCCTTGTCGTGAGCGACGCGGAGTTCTTCACGGAACCGAGCCACGAACAGGAGGGCGTAGTCGGTGGCCGCTCCGATGACCAGGATGAACAGGATGCCCTGGGTCTGGCCGCTGAGCAGCAGCACCTCGAACTTGGCCAGCCACCAGACGACGAGCAGTGCCACGCAGAGCGCGAACAGGCTCGTCGAGAGCACGACGATGGGCAGCAGGAACGAGCGGTAGACGAGCACCAGGATGACGAGCACCGCGAGAAGGGCGACGCCCAGCAGCAGCCCGTCGATGCCGGCGAACCCGGCCACGAGATCGGCACTGAACCCTGCGGGCCCGGTGATGTAGACCGTGACGCCGTCGGGCGCGGCGTCCCGCAGCTGTGCGCCGAGTGCATCGATCGCATCGGCGAGCTCCGCGTCACCCTCGATGGGGATGAACGCCTGCACGGCCTTGCCGTCCTCCGAGGTCAGAGCGGGGGAGACGTCCTCGCTCACTCCCTCGACGGATGGCGCGTCGGCCACGGCATCCGAGATGGTCTGGATGTCCGACTCCGACAGCTCGTCATCGGCGACGAAGACGGCGATCGCCGGGATGGCGTCGCTGTCGTTGAACTCACCGAGCAGCTTCTGCACCTGAGTCGCATCAGCCGATTCGGGCAGGTAGCTCGTCTGATCGTTCGACGAGACCTCGTCGACCTTGCCGAACAGCGGACCGCCGAGACCCGCCCCGACCAGCCACACCAGGATGAGGGCGACGGGGATCAGGACGCGCGCCCAGGAGTGTCGCCGGGTGCGCACTCGGGTGGGTGGGACGGGCGCGTGCTCAGGGCTGGACATCAGGTTCCTCTCGGAAGGTGCAGGGGTGGGGATCAGCGGTGGTGGGCGTCAGGAGACCCAGGCGAGGATGAGGATCATCGTCGCGAGGAACCCGGCGAAGTAGTTCAGGAAGATGAAACGCCGCCAGGCGCGATTGGTGCCGGCGGAGGTCTCGTCGGTGACGTTCCACCAGGGTGCGGCGTTCACGATGTACGGCAGCGCGAGCGCGGCGCCCAGCGGACCGGGCCATGTCGTGAACAGCATCGCGATGCCGGCGAGCGCCCAGAGCGCGATCGACAGTCGCACGGTCGCACGGGCTCCGATCACGGTCGCGATCGAGCCGATGCCCCCTTCGCGGTCGGGCGCGATGTCCTGCACAGCCCCGAAGGCGTGTGCGGCCATGCCCCACAGGAAGAATGCGACGAGGACGATGACCGCCGTGGGCGAGAGAGCGGCTTCGGCCAGAGCGAGCCCCACGATCGCAGGGGTCACGAAATGCAGGCTCGAGGTCGTCGAATCGAGGAACGGACGCTCCTTGAACCGGAGCTTCGGCGCGGAATAGGCGATCACGGCGAAGACGCTGACCGCCAGCCAGAACCACGACGTGGGGTTTCCGACGAGGACGAGGAAGACCAGGAACGGGACGTTCGTCACGACCGCCGCCCACAACGTGGCCCGGTGGATGCGGGGGGAGAGCAGCGCTCCCTCGATCCCGCCCTTGCGCGGGTTGGCGAGGTCGGACGCGTAGTCGAACACGTCGTTGATGCCGTACATCGCCAGGTTGTAGGGCACGAGGAAGTACAGGGTTCCGATGATCAGCGTGAGGTCGATCTCGCGCGTGCTGAGGAGGTATGCGGCTGCGAAGGGGAAGGCCGTGTTGATCCAGCTGATCGGACGGGAGGACAGGACGATCTGTGCGGCGTCGCGACCAACGGATCCGCGGGTCGAGGACGTCACGAGGGATCCGCCTCGGTGGCTCGGATGCCGGCGCGACGGCGTCGACGGGTCCGCATCGCCGCCCACAGAGTCGGCAGCAGCACCGCCCCGGCGAGCGGATAGGCGAAGTCCTCGAGAGGCGCGAGTCCGATGTGCACGCCGAGCAGATGGTCGGCCGAGTAGTGGAACAGGCCCGTCGCGATCATCACCGTGTCGAACACGGCAGTGAGGAGGAAGAGCACGACGACGGTCAGAGCCATCGCGCCGAGGTGGGCGCGATACCGCCCGGAGGCCACGGAGAGGGCGATGGCCCCCAACACAGCGGCGCCGACGAACCACGTGGAGAGCTCGATGTAGGTCACTGTCCGACCTCGCTCGGGCGCCGGCTCCGTCTAGTCAGGATCCGCACGGCACCGGTGTAGACGACCATCGTACATACGACGAGGAAGAGCAGGAAGACCGGCTCCTCGATCGGGAGCTCGGGTGCGAGCACGATCCCTGACGCGATGGCGGCCTCACCACGGAAGAAGATCCCTCCGGCGATGCCCGCGACGTCCCAGACGAGGAAGAACGCGAGCCCGACGGCCGTGACGACGGTCGCCGCGACGGCGTCGCGCCAGAAGAAGAGTCGGA
Source organism: Microbacterium sp. AC035 (assembly GCF_979258485.1). Taxonomy (NCBI): domain Bacteria; kingdom Bacillati; phylum Actinomycetota; class Actinomycetes; order Micrococcales; family Microbacteriaceae; genus Microbacterium; species Microbacterium sp. AC035. The sequence goes on along the minus strand of NZ_OZ409858.1, from coordinate 1,617,216 downwards.
ATCGCCGGTCGAGCAGCAGCATGCATCCGAGAGTGGCGAGCAGGAGCACGGGATAGATGAAGCCCATCACGCTGCTCCGCCCGTGGACGCCGCGGCGGTCGAGACGTCGAGCGGTCCGCCCGAGTGGTCGCCACGGATCCGTTTCAGAACGATCTCGGCGCTGATCAGGCACATCGGCACGCCGACCCCCGGTGCGGTCGTGGCGCCCGCGTAGTACAGTCCGGACACCTGGCGCGACTCGTTCTGAGCCCGGAACATCGCGCTCTGGGAGAGGATGTGCGCGGGCCCCAGCATCCCGCCGCGCCACGAGTTGTAGTCCTCGAGGAAGTCCGCGGGGCCCTTCGTCTCACGCACCACGATGCGCTCGCGCAGGTCATCGATGCCGGCCCAGGTCGCGATCTGGTCGATCGCGGCATCGGCAGCGCGCTCGATCGCCGCGGATCCGCCGCCGTCGGAGCCCCCGGCGCCCAACGCCGTGTCGGCGGGGATCGGCACCAGCACGAAGAGGTTCTCGTGGCCTTCGGGGGCGACGGTGCTGTCCGTGGCGCTCGGACGACAGACATACGTCGAGGCGGGGGAGGGGATCTCGGGATGGTCGCCGAAGATGGCGTCGAAGTTGGCATCCCAGTCTTCGGTGAAGAACAAGGAGTGGTGCGGCAGCTCGGGAAGCGAGCCGCGGATGCCGAGCATCACGAGCACGGCGCCCGGTCCGCTCGTGCGCCGCTGCCACCAGGAATCGGGGTAGGTGCGAAGGTGCGGGGGGAGCAGCGCCGTCTCGGTGTGGTGCAGGTCGGCGCCGGAGACGACGATGTCGGCGTCTGCCCTGTGCGGAATCCCGTCGGAGTCGCGCCACTCGACGCCCGTCGCGGTCGCCGCACCCGCCCGGATGCCGGTGCTGATCGCCGTGACATCGGCATCCAGAACGATCCTGGCGCCCGCGGCCTCGGCCAGCGCCGCGATGCGCTCGACCACTCGCCAGAACCCGCCCTGCGGATAGCTGACGCCCTCGTCGAGGTCGAGAGCGCTCATGAGGTGGTACATGGCCGGCGCGGTGCGGGGGTCGGTGCCGAGGAACACCGCAGGGTATCCGAGCAGCTGACGGATCACCGGATCGCGGAAGCGCCGAGAGGCGAAGGACTGCAGGCGTGTGCCGAGAAGCGTGAAGAGACGAGGAAGGGCTCGCAGCACCTCGGGTGTCATCAGCGTGCGCAGTCGCGTGAACGGGTTGTAGAGGAAGTAGCGTTCGGCCATCACGCGCGCATCGTGCGCCGAGTCGAGGTACGCGTCCAGCGCCTGCGCCGATCCGGGCTCGCGCGACTCGAACAGACGAGATACGGCCGCGCGCCCGGCGGGCACCGTTACGGCGGGCGAAAGGTGCCCGTCCTCTCCCGGCGGCTGGAAGACGCGGTATCCGGGATCGAGGAGTGTCAGGTCGAGCTGATCCTGCGTCGAGGTGCCCATCATCTCGAAGAAGTGGTCGAACACCTCGGGCATGAGATACCACGACGGCCCGGAGTCGAACCGGAAACCGTCGCGCTCGATGGTGCCCGCGCGACCGCCGACTCGGCTGTTCTTCTCGTAGACGGTCACTTCGTGGCCGTCGCGGGCGAGCAGCCCTGCGACAGCGAGACCCGCGACTCCTGCGCCTATCACCGCGACCCGACTCATCGGCTCCGCTCCATCGTCGTCACGAGCACAGATCGCGCGGCCAGCAGCGCCTTGATCGGGTCGGGCACGCGCACCCGACGCTGATAGAGGTCGGAAGCCGGAGTCTTCGAGACGCGCCTCGTCAGGGCCGCGAACAGCGCGTGGGCGCTGCGCACGGCAGCGCGAGCGTCCTTGGGGAGCAGGGGGATCGAGCGTGCCGCATCGTCGAGCTGCGCCGTGATCGTGCGGACCCAGGCGTCCCGGTCGGCGTCGGTGAGTCGGCCGTCGTCGCCGAGGTAGCCACGCTGCAGGCGCTCGGTGTCATCCGCGAGGTCTCTCAGGAAGTTGACGTTCTGGAAAGCGGCGCCGAGCTGTCGCGCGCCGTGGGTCAGGGTCTCGAGCTCGCCGGTCGTGCGTGTGTCGTCTCGCAGGAACACCCGCAGGCACATCAGCCCGACCACCTCGGCCGAGCCGTACACGTAGCGCTCGTGCGCCGCCGTGTCGTAGGCGGTGAAGTCGGCATCGGTCGCGATGTCGGCGGCCATCGAGTCGAAGAACGGCTGAGTGAGGTCCACGCCGATCCCGCACTCTCTCGCCGTGCGCGCGAAGGCGTGCAGCACGAGGTCGGTGCTGTAGCCGACGCTCATGGCCCGGTGCGTCTCGGCCACGTATGACGCGAGTGCGTCGGTCTGCGCGGATTCGTCCAGTCCTGCCTGCGCGGCGACCCCGTCGACGATCTCGTCGGCGATGCGCACCATGGCGTAGATGTTGCGCACGTGCTGGCGATGTCTCGCGCCGAGCAGTCGCGTCGCCAGCCCGAACGACGTGGAGTAGGTGCGGATGACCTCGGTGGATGCCGTGTCGGCGGCGCGGTTGAATCGCCCCAGACTCGCACCCGCCGCATCATGAGGGGTCGGGGTCATGCCTGGCGTCCTTCGAGGCGAGAAGCGGAGACGAGGATGGACCGCGCGGCATCCGAGCTGATCTCGCCGGCGAGTTCCGCCTCGGACAGCAGTGCATAGACCGCGTCGAGTTGATCTCCGATGAGTCCGACGACGAATCGCTCGGCTCCGCATTCGCGCAGAAGATCACGCATTCCCGTGGCATCCTGCAGGCTGAGGTCTGCGGCACCGAATCGCGGCTCGATGCGCTCCCAGGCGCTCGTCGAGCGGGCGAAGGCGATGATCGCCGTCTCCTTGCCCTCCCGCAGATCAGAGAAGGCGTCCTTGCCGTGTGCGCGGTGGTCGCCGAAGACGCAGAGCAGGTCGTCCTGCAGCTGGTACGCGAGGCCGAGGTGGCGGCCGACGGACTGCAGCGTCGCTTCGGCAGAAGCGGACGAATCGGCGAGGAGCGCCGCGGCTCTCAACGGCAGCGAGAACGAATAGGTCGCCGTCTTGTAGACGCTCATGGTGAGGACGGTGTCGACATCCGATGCGATGATCCCGTGGCTGAGTGCGACGTCGGTGTGCTCGCCCGCCACCGTCTCGAGGATGGTCTGCTCGACGAGATCGAGCAGACGCCCCCGTGAGTGCGCCGGCACATCGGCCCGAGCGAAGCCCATGATCGCGGCCGAGAGCAGCAGGTCGCCCATCAGGATCGCGCTGGATCTGGCCCAGTGCAGCGAGCCCTCTTCGGAGGCGCCGGGTGCGCCCGACGCGAGCTGGCCGATCAGATTCGGTCGTTTGCGGCGGATCAGGTCTCCGTCGATGACGTCGTCGTGAAGCAGGAAGGCGTAGTGCAGGAGCTCGATGTGCGCCGCGATGTCCACGGCGGCGATCGTGGCGCTGTCGTCGGCGGACGGAACGAGCGCCCGGTGGATGTCGAGCAGCAGCTTCGGGCGCACGAACTTTCCGCCGAGGGCGTGGTCTGCGGTCGCGCGCCAGAGCGCCGCGAACTCGGTTCCGTACGCTTCGGCGTTCTCGCAGTGCAGTGCGAAGCGCTGGCGGAGCACTTCTTCGACTCGAGTGCTCAGGTCTTCTCGCGGCGCAGCCTGCGTCACGGTGACGGTCATGGTCACACCACCCCGAGGTCGCGGAGCTGGGGGAGCTGCTCGACGAGCCACGGGCTGAAGGCGAAGGGAGCGCCGAGGACGGAATCAGCGAACTCCGCCGGGTCGACCCATGCCCACTCGGCGACCTCATCGGGGTCGGGGGAGAGGGGGCCGTCGGCGACCGCCACGTGGACGGGACAGATCTCGTTCTCGACTATCCCGCTCGCGTCGACGGCGCGGTAGCGGTACTCCGGCAGCACCAGGGAGACGTCTGTCAGGCGGAGTCCGAGTTCTTCCTCAGCCCTACGGTGCACGGCATCGGTCATGTCCTCGCCGGGTCGCGGGTGACCACAGAAGCTGTTCGTCCAGACCCCGGGCCAGGTGCGCTTCGCGAGTGCTCGTCGCGTCACGAGCAGCCGACCGTCGCGGTCGAAGACGTGGCAGGAGAAGGCCAGATGAAGCGGTGTATCTGTGGTATGCACCGAGTCTTTCGCACTGGTGCCGATCGCTACTCCGTCCGGCGAGAGGAGGGTGACCTCATCCAACGGGGAACCTCCTCGATTTTCGCTAGCTAAGCTAATAATCAACATAACATGAAACAATCGTGTGTAGCATGATGTCATGCACGACGGACCCGACGCCACCCCCCGCGGAAGCGGCGCGTCCGATGTGCTCTCCCGGCAAGACAGGGTCTCGCCCGACGGCCTCGCGCATACGGCGATCTATGACGTCGAGTCGGCGGATCCACGGAGCGCGCTGATCGACCGGTCGGGGGTCGCCCCCGAGGACCTGCGCCAGATCGCACTCGTCATGGGGGCGCTCGGCGAGCTCAGGGACGCGGAGCAGAAGCTCTCACTCGCCTCGCGGCGCTACATGCGCCTGAACGAGACGGACATGCGCGCACTGCACTATCTGATCGTCTGCGCGAACCGCGGCGCGACGGCGACCCCCGGGGGCATCGCCACGCATCTGGGGATATCGACGGCGTCGACGACGAAGCTGCTCGATCGCCTCGAGAAGGGCGGGCACATCAGACGCGCACCGCATCCGACCGACCGGCGTGCGCTTGCGATCACCATCACGCCGGAGACGCGACAGGCGGCGATGGAGACGGTGGGTCGTCAGCAGGCCAAGCGCTTCTACTCGGCAGCGCGGCTCACGGCGGACGAGCGTGACGTGGTGATCCGATTCCTGTCGGACATGGCCCAGGAGATCACGCTCCGGGATGAGCCGTGGGCCCAGCCCGGAGTCGCGACCTCCGAGTGATTCAGTGCGCGGCGTTGTACGCCTCGACGACCGGGGCAGGAATGCGACCCCGCTCCGAGAGCGTGTAGCCGTTGTCGTTCGCCCATGCCCTGATCGCGGCGACCTCGGGGTTACGACCGGCGCGCTTGCGGGGCGCGGCCGATCGCGCCGACACGGCGGAGCCGGCCCGACGCCCTGCCGCGATGTAGGGCTCGAATGCCGCGTGCAATTCTTCTGCGTGCGCGGAATTCAGATCGATTTCGTAGGAGGTTCCGTTCAGCGAGAAATGCACGGTCTCGCCTTCGCCGACGTCCAGGACGCTTCCGTCGATGTCGTCGACCAACTGGTGCACAATTCTTCTTGCCATGGAAATGACAATACTCCGGATAAACGAGATCCGGAATATTACTCGTGACCGGGGTCGATCAATTTCAGGCCGACGATGCATCCGACGAGTCCGAGAAGAAGCAGGATCCGTGCCCAGGAGACCTCGCTGTCACCCGTCGCCATAGCCCAGATGACGGTGAGGGTCACGCCGATTCCGACCCACACTGCATACGCAGTGCCGGTCGCGATATCGCGCATCGCGAATGCGAGTCCGATCATCGAGAGGGCCAGACCGCCCACGAAGATGATGCTCGGCCACAGCTTGGTGAGTCCCTCGGATTTGCCCAGGGCAGTCGCCCACACGGCCTCGAGAACTCCGGAGATGATCAGCACTATCCACGACATGGCGGTCCTTTCGGACCAGTCTTTTCGCTCACCGGGTACTGGTCTGCCTCGTCCGGGGCCGGGGTTCACCGACCAGTATCCACGATAGCCGTCCGCGCTGGGCAGGGCCTGTGCAGCTCTGCTGCTGCGGAGACCGCACGTGCGGTCGGCTCAGGGGAGCAGTCCGACGCGACGCGCCTTGGCCACAGCGGCGTGACGGGTGGAGGCATCGAGCTTCGACATCGCGGTGCCGAGATACGCCTTGACCGTTCCTTCGCGCAGGCCGAGCTGGCCGGCGATCTCGGCGTTGGTCGCTCCCAGAGCCGCGCAGGCGAGCACATCGGTCTCCCGACGGGAGAGATGGACGGTCGGGATCGGTCCGGTCCCCGTCGGAGCCGCATCCTCCGCGAGCATCACGAGACGCTGCTCCACCTGGGCGATCCGTGCGCGCAGTTCGGCGTCGTCGACGGACGCCGCGATGCTGCGAAGCTCCGCGAAGCTCTCGCGCAGTTCTTCGCGATGACGAGGCGCGACGGATCCGGATGCCGGTGCGACCGCGCGCAGTCGTCGCTCCACCTCGTCGCGAACGCGCAGCTCCTCGGCCACCGACTGGGCGACCTGCATCGCAGGTGCGGTCGTCACGCCCCCGACGGGGGTCCTGTCCCACGCGCCTGCGTAGAGGACGCCGCGCGGGCGACCGCCCACGACGATGGGCAGGGCGAGCAGCGTCCGGAGTCCCTCGCCGAGCACGAACACGTCGTAGTCGTGGGTGATCTGCTGCGACGATCCGTAGTCGCTGGTCATGCGAGGCCGCAGCTCCATCATCGCCCGCCCGCCGAGACCGCGCTCGGGTCGCACACGCAATCCGTCGAGACTGCGAGTGCGGTTTCCGACGATGCTGGTGACGCTGACGACGCCCTCGTCGATGAGTCCTCCGAAGGCGACCGGGAACCGGGTGCGCTGAGCGAGCTCGCGCACTGCTCTGGCGACGAGGTCGGTCTCTGATTCCAACTCGGTCGATGTGCTCACGACTACCTACTTTCGGGGGTGACGGCGCTGTTCCCCGTTTCGTAGCGTCGACCCTATCATTCGCCTGGGAAGCCGGAGCGAGCCGCAGCACATGAGGCAAGGAGGCCCCATGACAGACCATCCGACGGCTGATTCGCCGGGAGCGATCGACTACATCGCTGTCGAGCAATCACCACGATTCCGCGAGTTGAAGAAGACGCAGCGATCGTTCATCTTCCCGCTCGCGGCGTTCTTCCTCATCTGGTACTTCGTCTACGTCCTACTCGCCGCATTCGCGACCGACTTCATGTCGCAGCGGGTGTGGGGCGATATCACCATCGGTCTGCTCATGGGTCTCGGACAATTCGTCACCACCTTCGCGATCACGATGGGATACGTCGCATTCGCCAATCGGCGGCTCGATCCGATCGCCACCGAGATCCGAGAAGAACTCGAGAAGGCGCAGGGAGAAGCATGAACATCATTCACGCCGCCACCCAGCCGGTCACGGCCGAGAGCAATCCCGTCCTGAACATCTCGATCTTCCTGGCTTTCGTCGCGGTGACGCTTTTCATCGTGATCCGCGCGAGCAAGAACAATAAGACGGCGGCCGATTACTATGCTGCCGGCCGCTCGTTCACAGGGCCGCAGAACGGCTTCGCGATCGCCGGCGACTATCTGTCGGCCGCGTCGTTCCTCGGAATCTGCGGAGCGATCGCGATCAACGGCTACGACGGATTCCTGTACTCGATCGGATTCCTCGTCGCCTGGCTCGTCGCCCTGCTTCTCGTCGCGGAGCTCATGCGCAATACCGGCAAGTTCACGATGGCCGACGTGCTGTCCTTCCGTCTGAAGCAGCGTCCGGTGCGCATGGCGGCCGCGATCACGACCCTCGCGGTGTGCTTCTTCTACCTGCTCGCGCAGATGGCGGGCGCGGGCGGCCTGGTCTCGCTTCTGCTCGGAATCGACGGGCGACTGGGGCAGTCGATCGTGATCGCCGTGGTCGGTCTGCTGATGATCGTCTACGTCCTCATCGGAGGCATGAAGGGGACGACCTGGGTGCAGATCGTCAAGGCGTTCCTGCTCATCGGCGGTGCCATCGCGATGACGATCTGGGTGCTGGCGATCAACGGATTCAGCCTCAACACGCTGCTCGAGGCGGCGGTGGAGAACTCCGACAAGGGAGACGCCATCCTCGGACCGGGTCTGCAGTACGGTGCGAACCCCTGGGACTTCGTGTCCCTGGGCATGGCGCTCGTGCTCGGAACCGCCGGCCTCCCGCACGTGCTCATGCGGTTCTACACCGTGCCCACGGCCAAAGAGGCTCGACGTTCGGTGGTGTGGGCCATCTGGCTCATCGGCGGCTTCTATCTGCTGACGCTGGTGCTCGGGTACGGAGCGGGCGCGCTCGTCGGAGCGGACGTGATCGCGGCGGCACCCGGCGGGCCGAACTCGGCCGCGCCGCTGCTCGCGCTGTATCTGGGCGGACCGGTCCTGCTCGGCTTCATCTCAGCGGTCGCGTTCGCGACCATCCTCGCCGTGGTCGCCGGGCTCACGATCACGGCAGCCGCCTCGTTCGCACACGACATCTACGCGAACGTGATCCAGAAGGGCAGGAAGGATTCCGCGGGCAACCCGGTCGAGCCCGACCCCGACGGCGAGGTGCGTGTCGCCCGGCGAACGGTGGTCGTGATCGGCATCCTCGCCATCGTCGGCGGCATCGGCGCGCAGGGGCAGAACATCGCCTTCCTCGTGGCGCTCGCCTTCGCGGTCGCCGCTTCGGCGAACCTGCCGACGATCCTCTACTCGCTCTTCTGGAGACGATTCAACACCCGGGGCGCGGTCTGGAGCATGTACGGCGGTCTCGCGGCGGCGATCATCCTCATCGTCCTGTCGCCGGTGTTCTCCGGTTCTCCGACCTCGATGATCCCCGGGATCGACATCGTCCTGTGGCCGATGAACAATCCGGGCATCGTGTCGATCCCGCTCGGCTTCTTCCTCGGCTGGCTCGGCACCGTCACGAGCCGCACCAAGGAGTCGCCACTCCTGGCCGCCGAGATGGAGGTGCGCTCGCTGACCGGCTTCGGGGCGGAGAAAGCCGTGGATCACTGATCCGGCTGTGAGCTGAACGTGGACCCCGGCGGCCTACTCGTCGGGGTCCACGTCGTGTGCGGTCAGCGGTGCGACTCGAGATCGAGAAGGAACCTCTTGCGCTCGGGATGCGCGCCGTACTGCCCCGCCGTTCCGTCCGATCGCACCACGCGGTGAACGGGGACGACGATGGAGAAGGGGGTGAGTCGGCACGCGGTGCCGACGGCGCGCGCGGCGCCGGGGCGACCTGCCAATGCCGCGATCTCGCCGTAGCTCATCGTCTCTCCCCACTCGATCGTGCTGATCGTCTGCAGAGCGGTGCGGGCGAAGCCGTCGGCGAGGCGCCAGTCGAACGTCAGATGATCCGCGAAGCGCACAGGAGAGCCGTCGAAGTACGCATCGAGGAGCTCGGTGACCTCGTCGGCCGCCCCGGGGTCGGGCTCGGGGACGGCCTGAAGCTGGTGGGACACGTTCTCGAGCACCCAGGGGACCGAGGGATCGTCCGATTCCGAGAGGTCGAATCGGACGAGACCCTCGTCGGAGAACACGGCGAGGGCGTCTCCGAACGGGGTCGGTGCGAAGTCGTAGCGGAAGGTCATGCCTCCATACTGACCGCAGCGACCGCAGGCGGGCATCGTCGGGGGCGCGACCGGGGGAGACCTCGCCGACTCGCACCCGGCGTGCAGAAGCGGTCTGCACACGCTCGGGCCCGTCATCGATGGGCGGAAATACGGTGAAACCCGCCCGGGATACCGGCTGCAGGGCGAGGCGCGCTTAGTGTGTGAGGTGTGTGGCGACGTGAAGGCAAGGCTGCGGATGACGCGGCGACCGATGCCGCAGTGACCCTCGGTGAATTGCACGAGCCGGTCTCCGGCATCGGCATCGCGCACGCCGCCGAGGCGGAGCGCACCCGTCTCCGTGCGGAAGCCGCGGACCTCGGCGGCTCATCACCGCTCGTCAACTTCCGCGACACGGTCGAGTCCGGCATCGACATCTCGAAGGCCCACCCCGGCAGCCTTCCCCAGTTCATCACCGGCAAGTCCACCTTGCTGTCGAACCTCTATCGCGACGAGGTCGGTCTGAGGACCGCGAGGCTTGCCGCCGAGCGGATCACCGCGAAGAACACCGAACTGCGCACCGTCCGCGGCATCGAGGCCGTGCACCTCGCGGTCGGCGTCGCGGGATGGCGTATCGGCGGCGCGGAGTTCGCGGCACCCGTGCTCCTTCGACCGCTGGCGATCCGTCGCCACCACTCCGACTTCGAGCTCAAACTGCAGGGGGCGTTCGAGGTGAACCCGGAGCTCGTGCGGATCGCGCGCGAGCACTTCGGCATCACGATCGACGCCGCCGCGCTCGCGGCCCTCGCGTACGACGGCGGCATCTTCAAACCCCAGCCGGTGATCGACAGCCTGCGCGCCACGACGCGGTCGATCGACACGTTCACCGTGCTGCCGAGGCTCGTGGTCTCGACCTTCGCCGACGTCGGCGGCGCGATGTCCCGCGATGCGGGCAGCCTCGACCATGCCGTGCTCAATGCCCTCGCCGGACACGTCGGCGACCGCGAGCAGGTCTCCGCTCGCAGACCCGAGCCTCACCACACCGGACCGGACGACCGGGCGCCTGCATCCGACAATCTCCTGCTCGATGCGGATGCCGAGCAAGAGGCCCTTCTCGCCAAGATCGCGGCCGGCCACTCGCTCACCGTCGCGACCCTCCCCGGCACCGGCGGCACCCAGACCGTGATCAACGCGCTCGGCGAACTCGTGCGCGCCGGGAAGCGCGTGCTGGTCGTCTCGGCGCGGCGCTCGACCCTCGACGGCGTGCGGCACCGCCTCGCGGGCATCGGTCTCGACAGTCTCGCCGTGTCGCCCGCCAGTGTGCGCCGCGACCTCGTGCGTGCCATCGGCCGCAACGAGAAGGCGACCGCTCCGAAGGTCAGCGACGTCGATGACGCGCTGGTTCGTCTGCGCGCCGTGCTGCGGGACTACCGGCAGGCGCTCACTGCTCCGGTCGCCGGGACGAACTCCTCGGTGCTCGACGCCACGCGCCACCTCACGAGACTCGCCTCGCTGCCCACTCCGCCGTCGACCACCGCCCGGCTCAGCGCCGAGACCCTCCGGCGTCTCGCCGACGATCGCTCATCGGCGGCCGCCGCGCTCGCGCACGCCGCGCGCCTGGGCGAGTTCCGCTTCGGCCCGGATGACTCGCCCTGGTACGGCGTGACCTTCTCGAGCACGGAGGCTGCGAAGTCCGCACATCAGCTGGCGGCCCGCCTGCACTCCGAGAGCGTGCCTGCCCTGCTCGAGCGGGGCTACGCGCTCATCGCCCAGACGCACATGCGTCCGTTCTCGACCATCGACGAGCTCGGTGAGTACCTGCGGCTCCTGCAGGGGATCCGTGATTCCCTCGACCGGTTCAGCCCCACCGTGTTCGAGCGCCCGCTGGGCGAGCTGATCCAGGCTCACGGTTCTCGTCGCGATGCCCCGGCGATGTCGGGAGCCAACCGTCGCCGCCTGCGTCGACTCGCCAAGGAGTACGTGCGCCCGGGCGTGCACGTCACCGAGATGCACGAGTCGCTGCTGCGCATCCAGGCGCAGCGCACCCAGTGGCAGCGCTTCGTGGACGCCGGCGTCGCGCCCGAGGTTCCGCTCGGCCTCCCCGACGTCTACGCCTCCTGGCAGCGCGTCACCGCCGAGCTCGCAGAGCTGGACGTCGCGCTCGGACGCAGGGAGCCTCTCGCGACGCTCCCTGTGGCCCGTCTCGTGCGCACTCTCGCCGGACTCGCAGCCAAATCCGATGTCTTCGACAACCTCGTGGAGCGCGCGCAGCTGCGCGATCGGCTGGCCGAACTCGGTCTCGAGCCGCTGCTCGCCGAGCTGTCCGTTCGCCACGTCGCCGAGTCGCGCGTGGGAGACGAGCTGGAGTTCGCCTGGTGGCAGACCCTGCTCGAGCGTGCCCTGCAGGAGGACCGCGCGCTTCTCGGTGCGAACACCGCCGTGGTCGATCGGCTCGAGCGGGACTTCCGTCTCGTCGACGAGGCGCACGCCGCGATGGCAGGACCGCTGCTCGCATGGCAGCTCGCCAATCAATGGAAGATCGCGATAGTCGACGAGCCCCAGGAATCCCAGAACCTGAGGCGCGCGCTGAAGCAGTCGGCGACGACGACGGCCGAGATCGTGAGCTCCGCGCCCACTCTCGTCGACGTGCTCGCGCCGGTCTGGATCTCGTCGCCCTACCTCGTGCCGCAGATCCCCGACTCGGTCGAGTTCGACACCGTCCTCCTCGTCGACGCGGCCGCGATCAACCTCGCTGAGGCCGCCCCGGCGATCCGACGCGCCCGTCAGGTCGTGGCGTTCGGCGACCCGGTCACACAGCTGCCGACCGCGTTCCATGTCGCCGTCGACCCCGGCTCCGACTGGGAGCACGAGCTTCCCTTCGACTCCGTCTCGGTGTTCGAGCGGCTCTCCGAGCTGCTTCCGGTGATGACCCTCACGCGCAGTTACCGCGCCGGCGGCGAGGACCTCGCCGAGCTCATCAATGACGCGTTTTACGGCGGCGAGATCGTGTCCCTGCCGTGGGCAGGCTCATACCTCGGTCGCGGCAGCCTCACGGTGGACTATGTCGAAGGCGGCACGGGAGCGCCCGACCCGGTGTCGGGGGCGGTGGAGAGCCCCGAGGCCGAAGTCGCGCGTGTCGTCACGCTGGTCGTCGAGCATGCCGTGCATCGTCCCGACGAGTCGTTGATGGTCGTCACGGCGAGCAGGCGTCACGCAGAGCGCGTGCGCGCGGCGGTCACCTCCGCCTTCGCCGGACGATCGGACGTCGCCGACTTCGTCGGCCGCGACACCGCGGAGCCCTTCGCAGTGCTCACGCTGGAAGAGTCTGTCGCCGAGAGTCGTGACCGCGTGATCTTCTCACTCGGCTACGGCCTCACCAAGCACGGGCGAGTGCTGAGCGACTTCGGCGACCTCTCGACGCCGGACGGCGAGCGGCTGCTCACGGTGGGCATGACACGCGCGCGGCGATCGATGGTCATCGTGTCATCGATCCGGCCCTCCTCGTTCGACGACGGACGCCTGGAGTTCGGCGCCGCCACGCTGATGTCGATCCTGGGTGGCCTCGCCACACGCGCACGGGACGCCCGTCTCGAAGACCTCGCCGATCCGCTGACGCTCGCGCTCGCGCGTGAGCTGCGCCGCCTCGGTGCCGCCGTCGACGTCGACTACCGCGGCCTGCTGCCGCTCGTCGCCCAGCACAACGGCAAGGCGGTCGTGATCGAGTCCGACCCGGAGTCGCGCGGGGAGTCGCTGCGCGAGACGCTCCGACTGCGCCCGCACGTGCTGCGCCGGCTCGGCTGGCACTACGTGCGCGTGCATGCGTTCGATCTCTACAGCGACCCGGTCACCGTGGCCGCTCGAATCGCCGGAGTCCTGGGCATCTCGGCATCCGCGGCTCGCGCCGACAACGACACGCAGCCGATCGATCTCACCGATCCGCAGAATGACTGACGAACTCGACCCTGACGAGCCCCGGCAGAAGGTCGTTCGGGTCGCCGGATCGAGGCGAGCCCGGCTGACTCCTGTTGCCGGCACCGACGCGGATCCGGAGCGGGTCGCGAAGGAGCCGAGTCGCCCGAAGGGGCCGAAAGGTCCGAACGACGATCGGATGATGCAGGACGTGCCCCCGCACTACTGAGCACCTGTCCTCGGGATTCTCCGGGGGATACGACGAAGCGCACGGCCCGATCAGGACCGTGCGCTTCGTCGTAGGACGACTGCGCGTCAGCTGCGCGTGCTGTTCCGAGCGAGCAGGTCGCGGATCTCGACGAGGAGCTCGGCCTCGGTGGCCGCGGCCGGCTCCTCCTCCGGCTGCTCGGCCGGCGTGCCCTTGCGGGCTTCGACGTGCGCCTTGAACGTGTTCATCGGCAGGACGAAGACGAAGTACACCACCAGGGCGACCGACAGGAAGCTGATGACCGCCGAGATCAGGTCGCCGATCGGGAACGTGACCGTGTCGCCGTAGATGCTCTGCAGCTGCGGCCCGAAGTTGCCGGTCGCGTCGGCCTTGAAGAACAGGGAGACGAGCGGGGTGATGATGCTGTTGACCACGGCGGTGACGATCGCCGTGAACGCGGTGCCGATGACCACGGCGACGGCCAGGTCGATGACGTTGCCGCGGAGGATGAAGTCCTTGAAGCCTTTGAGCATGAATGCCTCCGAAGAGTCGATGTTGTCAGGAAGAGGTGCTGGTCGACGCGGGCGCCGGAGTGGTGCTCTTCGCCGGCTCCGACTTCGATGATGCCGGTGCGGACGCGGATGCGCCGGACCCCGCGCGCGAGTCGTTGCGGTAGAAACCCGATCCGTTGAAGGTCACGCCGATCGATCCGTACTGCTTGCGCAGCTCGCCGCCGCACTCGGGGCAGACGGTGAGAGCGTCGTCGGAGAAGCTCTGCACGGCGTCGAAGGCGTGGCCGCACGAACGGCAGGCATAGGCATAGGTGGGCATGGCGATCCTCGCGGGTCAGCGTCGCGTGGGCGACAGGTGGAGGGTCTGCGTGGGAGTCACGGCGCCGGTGACCGGCTGGTCGTGAACCTCCCTCGGCAGGAAGTCGAGTACCTCGGAATCATAGATGACTGCGTAGACGGGAGGGCACTTCTCCATCGATCCGATGGTCTTGTCGAAGTACCCGCGCCCCCAGCCCATGCGCATCCCTGTGCGGTCGACCGCGGCGGCGGGGATGATCATCAGGTCGACGTCGTTCACGGCGATCGGACCGAGCACCTCGCCTGTCGGCTCGGGCAGACCGAACAGACCCTCGGCGACGTCGTCGTCATCGGTCGCCACCGCCCAGTCGAGCAGGCCGTCTGCGCGGGTCACAGGAAGCAGGACACGGATGCCGCGGCGCACGGCCGCCGTGACGAACTCCCTCGTGCCCGGTTCGGTCGTGGTCGAGAGGAAGCACGAGATCGACCGGGCGCCGAGCGACTCGACGAGCTCGTCGAGTCGCTGCGTGAGGGCCGAGGCCGCGGTCTCCCGCTGCGCGTCGCTCAGCAGCTGGCGGCGTTCGCGGAGCTCGGCGCGAAGCGCGCGCTTCTCGTGCTCGACGTCGTGGGGCATGCCTCCGAGTCTACGGCGGCAGGCCCGCTAGGCTGTGTGGATGGGTATACGGAAGATGAAGGCTGTCATTCCCGCCGCAGGACTGGGAACACGGTTCCTGCCGGCGACGAAGGCGATGCCGAAGGAGATGCTGCCGGTCGTCGACAAGCCGGCCATCCAGTACGTCGTCGAAGAAGCCGCCTCCGCAGGGATCGACGACATCCTCGTCATCATCGGTCGCAACAAGAACGCGATCTCCAACCACTTCGACTCGGTTCCCGAGCTCGAGGTGAAGCTGATGGAGAAGGGCGACACCGGACGCCTGGCCAGGGTTATCCACTCGAGTGATCTCGCTGACATCCACTTCGTCCGTCAGGGCGAGCCGAAGGGCCTCGGTCATGCGGTGCTGCGTGCGCGCACGCACGTCGGTGACAGCTCCTTCGCGGTTCTCCTCGGCGACGACCTCATCGACGAGCGCGACCAGCTGCTGACCGAGATGATCGCAGAGCACGAGCGCTCCGGCGCCGCGGTGATCGCCCTCATGGAGGTCGACCCTGCGAACATCCACATGTACGGCGCCGCGGCCGTAGAGGACATCGAAGGATCGGACGCCGTGCGCGTGACCGATCTCGTCGAGAAGCCGGCCGCGGAAGACGCTCCGTCGAACCTCGCGATCATCGGTCGCTATGTTCTTCCCGCGTCGATCTTCGAGGTGCTCGAGCACACCGAACCCGGCAAGGGTGGAGAGATCCAGCTGACCGACGCACTGCAGGTGCTGGCGACCAGGCCCGAGGGCCCCGGCGTGGTCGGCGTGATCTTCCGCGGACGCCGGTACGACACCGGTGACCGCGTCGACTACATCAAGGCGATCGTGCAGCTGGCCTCCGACCGGGACGACCTCGGCCCCGAGCTGCGACCGTGGCTCAAGGAGTTCGCGGAACGCCTCTAGGCGTCATCGCGGGGTCGTGGGCGCTCGGATGGATCAGGCTACGGGGATGCGTCATGGTCCGATCGAGCTGCGTCTCGTGCGCTCTCGGGACGCGAGGGCTCTGCAGCACGAGCTGTTGAGCAATCGCTCCTGGTTGCAGCCGTGGGAGGCCACCGTCCCGTACGGCTCGGTCTCGTTCGACATGCGCCTCAGCATCCGTCGTCTGCTCCAGCAGTACCGAGACGGCGCGGGTTACCCGTTCGTCATGGAGTACGACGGCGAGATCGCCGGGCAGCTCAACGTCTGGGGAGTCGCCAGAGGGTCGCTGTGCTCGGCGACGATCGGCTACTGGGTGAGCGAGCGGTTCGCGGGCAAGGGCATCACGCCGACGGCCGTCGCGCTCGCGACGGATGCGTGCTTCACCGAGTACGCACTGCATCGGATGGAGATCTGCATCCGGCCCGAGAACGTCGCGAGCCTGAGGGTCGTGCAGAAGCTCGGGTTCCGCTACGAGGGTCTGCGTCGCCGATACATCCACATCGATGGCGACTGGCGCGATCATTACGCGTTCGCCCTCACACGCGAGGATGTGCCGCAGGGCGTGCTGGCTCGGTGGCTGAACGGCGAGGTGCCTCCCGACGCCGCGACGATCCCTCCGTCCGACCGTTTCGCGCTCTGACACGCCGCTGAGTTCAGAACTCGTCGCGACACACGCTGCCACTGAGCGTCGTGACCACCGATGTTCCCGTACCGTTGTCGACATGGACGGGCCAGTGCTGAGCGGGGGAGTGATAGTCCTCGTCGCTGTGCTCCTGTGGATGCTCTATCTGCTGCCGTCGTGGCGCGGACGCTTCCAGTACGACGCCGCTGAGCGCAACGCCGTCCGGCTGAATCAGGCACTTCGGGTGCTCGCCGAGACCAGCGAGACGCCCGGGGAGGTGCGCCTCGAGCTCAACGCCCGCACCGCTCTCGCGCAGCAGAAGCTCGCGAAGCGCCTGCAGTCCGAGAAGGAAGCCGCCGAGCTCATGCTTCTGCGTGAAGAGCTCGCGGCCACGAGGGCAGACCCTGTCATCCGGCAGGCTCGCGCTCGTCGCCGCGTGCGCATCGTCGCCACCTCGACTCTTCTTCTCGGTCTCGTTCTCGCCGGGCTGGGCGTATGGCAGCTGATCGCGCTTCAGGCGCAGGCGCTGCTGTGGGTCGGCGGAGCCATGATCATCGTGGCCGGCTATGCCCTGCAGCGCATGTCGTCGGTCGCCGCGCGTGCTGCCCGACGTTCCGTTCGCGTCGCCGAGCAGCCCGTGCAGAGGGTGACACCCGAGCTGCACGACCAGGGTCGAGCGACGTGGACTCCCCGTCCGCTGCCCGAGCCGCTGGTGACGGTCGCGGGCTCTCGTGCGCAGGTCGCACGAGCAGAGCTCGATGCCCAGGAGGAGCGGCGAACCGCGGCTCGCCTCGCCGAGTTGCGTGAGCGGGCCGAGCGCCTTGCTCCGGCGACACCTGTGCAGATCCCGGCCGCTCCGGCGGCAGCTTCTCCGTTCGCGAAGATGGGTTATGTCGACGACGCCGAGATCGAGGCGCATGTCCGCGACCTCCTCGCGAAGCGCGCAGCTGGCTGATCAGCGCGGCACGAGCGGGTCTTCGAGCGTGATAGCGTAGAAGACGTCAGGGCCTATGGCGCAGTTGGTAGCGCGCCTCGTTCGCATCGAGGAGGTCAGGGGTTCGAATCCCCTTAGGTCCACCGACAGCAAGACCCCCGGAGCACCGCTCCGGGGGTCTTTCGCTGTCTCTCAGGCGCGAGCCCGGCGGCGACGCTCCAGGACGAAGTCGCACATAGTCGCGGCACACGCACCCACCGCATACGCGGCGAGGTCGCGCACGTCGAAGCCGACTCCGAGGACGAGTCTCACCGGCCAGAAACTCTGCGCCCACAGCCCTGGCAGGCCGGTGAGCTGGAAGCACTCGATCAACGTGCACAGGGCCAGGGCCGTCGCTCCGGCGATCCAGAAGGCGGCGCGCGGGAACACGATGGCGACGACGAGGTAGATCATCACCGCGTAGAGGGCATCGCCGGTCGCGTCGGCGATCGGACCGCGACCGGCGAGATGCGTGACGAGACCCGCCACGATCACCAGCCCGGCGACGATGAGCAGAACCCGGCGACGCGCACGGATGTGCGGGTCGCCGGGCGAGGTCGACGCCATCGCGTCTCGCTGGCCTTCGCTTACTTCCGGTTCTCGCGGTAGTAGGCGAGCAGCGCCTTCGTCGATGCATCCTGCGCGTCGATCGCCGACTCGTCGCCGCCGATCGCCGGTGCGATCTGCATCGCGAGCTGCTTGCCGAGCTCGACGCCCCACTGGTCGAACGAGTTGATGCCCCAGATCGTGCCCTGGGTGAACGTGATGTGCTCGTAGAGGGCGATGAGCTGACCGAGGACCCGCGGCGTCAGAGCGGGCGCGAAGATCGACGTGGTCGGGCGGTTGCCGGGGAAGGTGCGCGCGGCCACGAGCGCTCCCGTGGTTCCCTCGGCCTCGACTTCTTCGGCGGTCTTTCCGAAGGCCAGGGCCTTGGTCTGCGCGAGGAAGTTCGCCAGGAACAGCTCGTGCACGTCCTGACCGCCGTCGGTCAGCGGGTACGCCGGGTTGACGAAGGCGATGAAGTCCGCCGGGATCAGCCGCGTGCCCTGATGGATGAGCTGGTAGAACGCGTGCTGGCCGTTGGTGCCCGGCTCGCCCCAGAACACCTCGCCCGTGTCGGTGGTCACGGGCGTGCCGTCCCACCGCACGGATTTGCCGTTGGACTCCATCGTCAGCTGCTGCAGGTAGGCCGGGAATCGGCTCAGCTGCTGCGCGTAGGGGAGCACCGCGTGCGACTGGGCGCCGTGGAAGTTGACGTACCAGACGTTGAGCAGACCCATCAGCACGGGGACGTTGCGCTCGAGCGGGGTGGTGCGCACATGCTCGTCGACGGAGTGGAAGCCGGCCAGCAGCTCGCGGAACGCGTCAGGACCGAGAGCGATCGCGAGCGACAGACCGATCGCGGAGTCGACCGAGTAGCGACCGCCCACCCAATCCCAGAACCCGAACGCATTGGCCGGATCGATGCCGAACGCGGCGACCTTGTCGAGCGCGGTCGACACCGCCACGAAATGGTGCGCCACGGCGTCGGTGCGGGCGTCGTCGTCGTCGGAGATGGCACCGGAGGCCTGGAGGCCGGCCCACAGCCAATCGCGCGCCAGGCGGGCGTTCGTGAGCGTCTCGAGGGTCGTGAAGGTCTTCGACGCGACGATGAAGAGCGTCGTCTCGGGATCGAGGTCCGAGGTCTTCTGAGCGAGGTCGTTCGGGTCGATGTTCGACACGAACCGCGCCTCGATGCCGGCATCCGCGTAGGGCTTGAGCGCCTCGTAGACCATGACCGGTCCGAGGTCGGAGCCGCCGATGCCGATGTTGACGACGTGGGTGACGCGCTTGCCGGTGACGCCGAGCCACTCGCCGGATCGGACCCGGGTGGCGAAAGCGCTGAGCGCGTCGAGCACGGCCTGCACATCGGCATCCACGTCCTGCCCGTCGACGACGAGAGCGGGGGAGGTTCCGGCCGGCCGGCGCAGTGCCGTGTGCAGCACCGCTCGGTCTTCGGAGGTGTTGAGGTGATCGCCGGCGAGCATCGCGGCGTATCGCTCGGCGACACCCGTCTGCTCGGCGAGGCGGAGAAGCGCGGCCAGCACCTCGTCGGTGACGAGGTTCTTCGACAGATCGACATGGAGGTCCGCGAGTGGGAACGAGAGACGTTCTGCGCGGTCGGCGTCGGCGGCGAACCAGCCCCGCAGATCGGCGGTGATCGACTCGCGCAGCGCGGCGAGCTCGGACCAGGCGGGAGTGTGCGTCGGATCAACAGGAGCGGTCATGGATCCACGGTACTGCTGCGCGCGACTCGTTGCTCCCGTGATGACGTCGGGTCTCGTCCTAGGATTGCTGCGATGACCGACACAGCGCCCGAGACGACCTCGGAGAGGCGGCTCAGGCAGGAGATCGGTCGCAGGTTCGTGCGCGCTCCTTTCGCCTGGGGACTGCTGCTCCTGATCGCCGCGATGGTGTGGACGATCGTGGGTGACGACCTCGGCTTCTTCCCGTTCCTGCTGGTGCTGCTCGGCGGCTGGAGTGTGTCGTTCTCCTTCGTCAACGCGACGATGGAGATGCGGCCGGCGCGCACCGGTGTCGCGGTGCATCTCGCTGTCGCCGTGTGCCTGACTGCCGTGATGATCGTCGTCATCGAGTCGGATGACGCCCTGCTGGTGGGCCTCCCCGAACCGGTGCGCGCGGTCGTCATCGTGCTGCAGATCGCCGCGGGCCCCGCGGCCGGATGGATCTGGCTGGGTCTCCTGTCTCGCGTCACGGCTCTCATCGGGCGTCGTGATGCGAAGAGACGACCACCTCCCGCCGCACCCGAGTGGGAGCGCGACGAGGGCGGCGACGGCTCGGGCGTGGAGTTCTCCGCCCTCGACCTGCGTATGCGCACACTGACGCTCGCCATCGTCGGAGTGGTCCTGGTCGTCGGCGTCGCAGGGACACTGCTGCTCATCTCCTTCGACGATGCCGTGATGCGCGTCGGCGCCCGTCTCACGATCATCCTGGCGGGTGTCGTCGTCGGGCTCCCGGTCTATCTGGTGCTCAGGGCTGTGCTGCGTCGTCGGACGCTGTCGTGCAGCGTCGTGTTCGGCAACGATGAGCTGCGCATCCGCGCCGGGTCCGCGACGCACCGCATCCCCTTTCGCCAGCTGCAGCACCTCGTCTGGCGAACCCGCTCGGATTACGCCCGCCTCGAGGTGCGGGGCGCGGGGATCGACCTCTCACTGATCACCGGGCTCGCCGAGGCGCCGCCCGGCCGCACCAGTGAGCTGCCTTCGCTGCCGCGTCGGGTCTTCCGTCGGCTCGAACTCGCGGGGTTGAGCGTCGAGCGCTCGCGCCGCGATGAGGTCGTGACGTTCCGCCGTGTCTGATCGCGCATGCGTGTACACGATGAGGCGCACGCCGGGGTACGGTTTCTTTCATGGGAAGACTGCGGTATGACGGCACATCGGAGCCGATCCTCATCGATGACGAGACGCTCGCTCATCTGAAGGTCATCGTCGGCACGAAGCTGCGCCGCCAGGAGAGCTTCATGATGACCTGGCTTCCGCCCGAGGGCGGCGATCCGGGCCGCGTCACGGTGTGGATCCACCCGGCGATCCCGCTGCAGTTCCTCTTCAGCTCGCCTGAACCGCAGGTCATCCAGAAGCAGCGCGTCGAGGAGATCATGCACGCCCTCAATGCGACAGGGGAGCTCGTGATCGACGACTACGTGCAGGCGAAGATCGCCGACGGGAGCAAGGCGGCGTCCTGAGCTACCCGGCCGGGTAGCCCTGTGTCTTGAGGGCGCCGGCCAGGTGAGCCGCGTTGCGCGCGGCGGTCGCCGTCGCCTGCGCGACCTTCTCCGGCGTCTCGTCGAGATCCTTGTAGTCGACGGTGTGCATCGCCTCCCCGTTCCAGTAGACCGAGGCCTGCGCAGGCACGGAGTACCCGACGTCGTTCAGGGACTGGAACAGGATCGCGGCGATGTGGTGCGCGCCGTCCTCGTTGCCGACGATGCCGGCGATGGCGACCTTGTCGAAGAGGATCGGTCGTCCCGCGTCGTCCGTCTCGCTCAGCTCCGCGTCGAGGCGCTCGAGAACCCGCTGCGCGACGCTCGAGTGCTGTCCCATCCAGGTGGGCGTGAGGAGCACGAGGATGTCGGCGTCGAGCACCTTCTTCCGCAGAGTGGGCCATTCGTCGTCGCCACCCATATCGGCCTCGACTCCGGGGCTGATGACGTGATCGACCGCGCGCGCGAGCTCGCCGGTGACCCCGTGCTCGGCGAGCGCCGCGAGGATCTGCGACCCCAGGAGGTCGGTGCTCGACTCCGCGGGGGAGGGCTTGAGCGTGCAGGAGATGGCGAGGGCAGTCAGTTGTGTGCTCATGCCCTGCACGAAACCACCGTCGGCCACGGAGGCCCAGGGGGTTCCGTCGCCGGCGCGTCTGCGCTACGCGGTATCCTGGGTGACGGCCGCTACGACAGGAGATCCCGTGATCCTCAGCTTCATCTTCTTCATGATCCTCTTCCTCGGAGGCATCTGGCTCATGGGGCTCGCGCAGTCGCTCGAGGACTTCCAGGCGATCGTCTTCGTCGGCGGACTTCTCATCACCAGCCTGTCGCTCGCGTTCATGATGCGTGCGGGCGGTTCGGCCACTCGTCGCAAGGACAACTGGTCGGGCAACGCCACCGAGTAGTCAGCCCCGTCTGGCGAGCCTCGCCTCGAGGTTGGCCTGCACCGCGGGCCATTCCGGTTCGATGATCGAGAACTCCACGCTGTCGCGCAGCGCACCGTTGCGGTAGCGGCTCATCGCCCGCATGACGCCGTCCTGCTTCGCTCCCAGGCGTTCGATCGCGGCGCGGGACTGGAAGTTCACCCACTGAGTGGTCAGGCCCACGCGGAAGACGCCGAGCTGTTCGAACGCGTGCCTGAGCAGGAGCAGTTTCGACTCGGCGTTGGTGCCGGTACCGTGCGCCGACGGGCGGTTCCAGGTGTAGCCGATGTGCAGTCGGGGCACGTCGGCCTCGAGGTCGTAGTACGAGG
This sequence comes from Microbacterium sp. AC035, assembly GCF_979258485.1. NCBI lineage: Bacteria > Bacillati > Actinomycetota > Actinomycetes > Micrococcales > Microbacteriaceae > Microbacterium > Microbacterium sp. AC035. The sequence continues at coordinate 1,594,854 of NZ_OZ409858.1, read as the reverse complement.
TGAGACCGAGCACGCGCCCCGAGGCGTCGAACGCCGTGAAGGGGATCATCCCGCCGCTCTCGATCAGACCGAGGCGACGATCGATCTCGGCGGCGAGGCCGTCGGGGGACGGCACCGAGGTGTACCACGCCTGCTTCCACAGCTCGCCTTCGCTCAGAGCATCGAGGAGGCCGTCGTGATGCGAGGCATCCAGGGGACGAAGCTCGACGAGGCGTCCGGTGAGTGTGATCGGGGCCGGGGTGGTGCGGAAGGTCATGCAGACATTCAACCAGCGCAGTGCCCGTCGTCGGATCATGCGATCAGGGTGCGATGCTCCCATTGGCCTCGGCCCATCTTCGCGCCGACGTACGTGGCGTCGCCGACGCGGCGGAGCAGCCGCTGGTAGGCGATCACGATCTCGATGGTCACTCCCAGCTCGAACGCGAGGCTCGCCGGGTGGGTGCCTCGCGCCTTCTCGGCCTCGGCGTAGGCATCGGCACTGATCAGCAGGCGCGCAGCCCATTCGTCGGCGCGACGCTCCTGACGCGCGCGGACCGACGGATCTTCGGCGGGGGTGTGGCCGAGCACGGCGTGCGCCAGCTCGTGCGCGATCACGCTGCAGGTGGCTCTCCGACTGAGGCCGGGGGTGACGCGGATGGTCGCGGTCTGCGGTTCGTAGCCGCCGTGGCAGCGGCCGCGGCGTTCGATCAGGTGCAGCCCGTTCTCTTCGAGCAGGCGGAGGAGGGTGTCCATGGTCCTCCTCGTCGCAGGGTCGTCAGTCGTAGAGATCGTCGGTGTCGTCGGCGTGGGCGAGCGGCGACTCGAACGCGACTTCGGATCGATCTTCGCGTCGACCACGGACATCGGTGCGCGGGTGCAGCGGGGTGATCGTGGCGCCGCCACGCTCGGCCTCGGAGCGAAGCCGCTCCTCTGCGCGGGTGATCACGGTGTGGGGCTCGATGTCGAGGGAGGCGCTGATCGCGTACACGATGGGCACCGGGATGGAGCGCTTGCCTGTGACGTAGTTGTCGAGTGCGCTCCTGGCGATGCCGATCTCCCGTGCCATCGCGGCGATACTGCTGCCGGCGGCGCCGATCTCGGCGCGGAGCTGGCGGCCGACCGCCGCGTTGAACTGCTCGCCCGGTGTCTTCACGTGAGTCACGATAGCACCGGCCCGAAGCCAGGATGCCGTCATACTGGTGCGAGCGAAGCTTGTTCCGCCACGGGTGCGGCGATACTGTCTATGAATGACGACAGATGTACGACGTGTGGTGGCGACTGCGGTCGAAGAAGAACTGCTGCGCGCCGATCGCAACACGCAGTGGCTATCCCAGCAGACGGGGATCACGGGCCGCGCGCTGCGGAAGAAGATGTCGGGACAGGCCGACTTCACCGTCGCAGACCTGGCTCACATCGCGCAGGCGCTCGACATCCCCGTCGCCCGGCTCACCCCCAGCCCGCACTAGCGTGGGGGTATGAAGACCATCCCATTCGGATCCGCCACAGCCCCCGCCGTCGTCGCCGGAATGATGCGCATCGACGACAAGGATGACGCTCAGATCCGCGAGCTCTACGACACGGCTCGCGGCGCGGGCATCGACTTCTTCGATCACGCCGACATCTACGGCGGCAGTATGCACTTCTGCGAGGGGCGCTTCGCTGAGGCGCTGGGGCTGAACGCCGCCGAGCGCGACGAGATCGTGCTGCAGACCAAATGCGGCATCAACCCCGCCGAAGGCACGTTCGACTTCTCGTACGAGCACATCGTCCGCCAGGTCGAGGGGTCCCTCGCGGCGCTGCGCACCGACCATATCGACGTGCTGCTGCTGCACCGTCCGGATGCGCTGGTCGAACCCGAAGAGGTTGCCAGGGCGTTCGACGAGCTCGAGGCTGCAGGCAAGGTCCGTGCGTTCGGCGTCTCGAACCACACCCCCCGGCAGATCGACCTGCTGCGCACCGCTGTGACTCAGCCCCTGATCGCGAACCAGCTGCAGCTCTCGATCACGCACGCGCCGATCCTCGCGCAGCCCGTCGCCGCGAACATGGCCGGCGAAGACCAGAGCATCGTCCGCGACGGCGGGGGCATCGTCGAGTACTGCCGCATCAACGGCATCACGATCCAGGCGTGGTCGCCGTTCCAGGGTGGCTTTTTCACCGGTGTCTTCCTCGGCAACCCCGAGTACGCGGAGCTCAACGGCGTGATCGATCGGCTGGCGGCGTCCTACGGAGTCGCGCCGATCGCGATCGCGACCGCGTGGATCACGCGTCACCCCGCGAAGATGCAGGTCGTGCTCGGAACCACGACTCCGCAGCGGGTGCAGGATGCCGCCGCAGGTGCCGACATCGAACTCACCAGGGCCGAGTGGTACGAGCTCTTCCGCGCGGCCGGGCACCTGCTGCCGTAGCCGCGGCGGGGGAGCACGTCGTCGTCTACCCTGAACACATGCCGTTCCTGTTCTCGCTCCTCGTCATCGCGCTGATGGTCGGCGCGATGGTCGACATCATCAGGAGAGACGACGCCCAGGTGAGGTTCCTGCCGAAGATGGCATGGGTCGTCATCGTGATCCTGCTGCCGCTGATCGGCAGTCTGCTGTGGTTCGCGATCGGCAGGGAGTACTCCGAGTCGGGTCTTCGGATCCCTCGCATGCGTCCGGCCGCGCGGCCGACGGCGCACCGGCCCGAGCCGCGTCCGGCACCGACCGTCGACACCCGCAGCACCGAGCAGCAGATCGCCGACCTCGATCGAGAGATCGAGGAATGGCGGCTGCGTCAGGAGATCGAGAAGCGCAGACGCGAGAGCGGCGACTCGTCGAGCGGCACTGCGGACGCGCCTCGTTAGTCGACGCGCTCGAGGTCGAACGACTCCTGCAATGCGTCTTCGAGGTTCGGATACGCGAACTCGAAGCCGGCGACCGTGAGCTTCTCAGGGATCACCCAACGGCTCTTGAGGATCAGCTCGGTCTCTGTGCGGATGCCGATGGCGCCGAGCTCGAGCATCCATCGAGGCATCGGCGGGCCGATGCGCACGCCGAGCACCCGCCGCACGGTCGCCATGAAATCGGCGTTGTCCGTCGGATTCGGGGAGGCGGCGTTCACGGGCCCGTCGAGCGACGGCGTCGCCTCGAGGAAGTCGATGATGCGGGCGACGTCCTCGACGTGCACCCAGCTGAACCGCTGCCGACCGCGGCGTGCCCCGGGTCGGTGACCGGTGCCGGCGGCCCGGCGCGCACGACTGATCGGCCATCGGCCGTCGTGCTGCGCCCCGCCGAGGCCGAGGCGGGCCAGGTTCTTGAGCGGGCCGAGCACGCCGCCGTGCCCCAGCACGATCGCGCTGCGCAGTGCCACCCGTCGTGTGTGGGGAAGATCGTCTGCGAACAGGGCGCGCTCCCACGCCTTCGCGACCTCGACGGAGAATCCCGTGCCGATCTCGCCCGACGACTCGGTCATCGGCCGCTCTTCGGCGTGGCGGTAGATCGTCGCCGTCGAGGAGTTGATCCACAGCGGGGGAGGACTGGCGGCCCTCGCGATGGCGGAGCTCAGCGACGACGTGGTGTCGAGGCGCGAACGGAAGATCGCCGCGCGGTTCTCGGGGGTGTAACGGCAGTTCACGCTCTTGCCCGCCAGGCCGATCACGAGGGAGGCGCCGTCGACGGCCCGATCGATCGCCGCCTGGTCGCCCCAGGCGATGTCGGCGCCTGACCGCGAGATCGTGATGACCTCCCGCCCGGCGGACCGCAGGCGTGGGATCAGGTACTGCCCCATGAACCCGGTCGAGCCGCCGATCACGACGGGTCCTGCGGAGAGGGGCGTCAGTTCGGTCATGGGGTCTCGCTCTCGATCGCGTACTCGAAGAAGCCGGTGTACTCATAGACACGACCGAGCAGGGGAGCGTCGATGGTCATGTTCACGTGGTGCCGCTCGCGCTGATCGTCCCATCGCTCGATGAGGGCGATGCGCGGACGAAGGAAACGCGGTGCCGCGATGCGCAGCCGTCCGAACCGCATGCCGACGCGGCGGATGGTCAGGACGACGGCACCGTCGCGCACGTCGATGTCGAACGTCGTGACGACGGTGCGGCGCGGGCCGATCTCGTTGCGCAGAATGCGATTCGCGCCGAGCGAGACGACGTCGGGCATGACCCACGTGCGCCCCGGAAGATCGAAATGCCTCACGGCCAGGGCCTCGCCGGCGACCGTGCGGTTCTCGATGCGGAACGGCACGTCGTGCTCCCACCCGGCGAACGCGACTCCGAGCGACTCCGCGATGCGGAACACGGGCCACAGCCATCGATGACGGGACCCAGCGGTTGTGAACACCCCGGTGCCCACCCCGACATGGCCTTCGGGGATGGTGCGGAAGTACCAGGCCGTCTTCGGGTGGAGTTCCGAGATGCGCTCGCCGAGTGCGCGCTCGTAGGGCGACCGACGGTCCGTGCCTGGTGCTGTCACATCTTCACCCTAGCGAGAGGCGGGGCGCAGCAGCCGGTCGAGCAGGGCCAGCGCCTCGTGCTGCGGCGCGGCGTCGTCGAGCAGCCACTGCGTCTGCAGGCCGTCGGAGGCGGCGACGACGAGTGCGGCCACTGCGTCGGCATCCACATCGTCGCGCATGCGTCCGTTGCCCTGCTGTCGCCGCACCACGTCGGCCATCTCGGCGCGCAGTCGGGAGAAGCGCGTCGTCGCGAACTCGCGTGCCGCCGGGTGCCCCTCCTCCAGGGCGGCCGACACCAGGGTGGAGTACAGCTGCACGAGCCCGGGGACCTCGCGGTTCGCGCGCGCAGATTCGATCATGTGCTCGACCGGGGTCGCGTCGACCGGCAGGGTGTCAGGATGCTGGCGTTCCGGTGCGTTGCTCTCCTGGTAGACCGCGACGAGCAGCTCTTCGAGAGACCCGAAGTAGTGGCTGAGGGCCGCGTGGGTGACTCCGACGGCGCTCGCGATGGAACGCAGGCTCGTGCGGTCGGCGCCTCGCGCGGCGAAGACCTCGATGGCGCGATCGAGGATCTCCTGACGCCGGGCGATGCCCTTGGCATACGCGCCCCGCTGGCGCGGCCGATCCTGATCTTCGCTCATGGGCCGAGTCTACAGAATGAAAACTTCCGGGCGGAGGTATTTGGTGATAGCGTGCTCGGACAGACGGGTGCATCCAGCCCGCACGTCACCGACGACCGAAGGAGAACCCGTGGCGATTCAGACTTCCATCCAGCTGTTCACGATCAAGGATCAGCTCGAGACCGACCTCGAAGGCTCGCTGAAGGAGGTCGCCGCCAGAGGATTCACGGCAGTGGAACCGTACGACTTCGTGCGCCGGGCCCAGCCCCTCGCAGACGCACTGGCCGGCGCGGGCCTCACCGCTCCCTCCGGGCACGCGTTCCTCGCCTCGCAGTCGTTCGTGAACCCCGACGGCAGCGGCACGACACTTCCGGTGCCGTCGCCCGCCGAGGTCTTCGCCGCGGCCAAGGTGCTCGGCATGGGAACGGTCATCGACCCGTACACCGAGCCCGCGCGCTGGGAGACGGTCGAGCAGATCGAAGAGACCGCGCGTCTTCTCAACGAGGCGGCCGCCGTGGGCGCCACCGTCGATGTGCGCGTCGGATACCACAACCATGCACACGAACTCGAAGCCGTCTTCGACGGAGTCACCGGACTCGAGGTGCTCGCGGGCCTGCTCGACGACCGCGTCGTGCTCGAGGTCGACCTGTACTGGGTCGCCCGTGGCGGTGTCGACCCCGTCGCGCTCCTGCAGCGTCTGGGTGAACGGGTCATCGCGGTGCACGCCAAGGACGGCACGCTCGACCCCGCGCTGCTGAGCGCCTACCCGCCGGCCGATCAGGTCGCGGCCGGAGAGGGCGCGGTCCCGCTGGTCGAGGCGATCGCCGCGGCTCCTGCGCTCGAGCTCGCGATCGTGGAGTTCGACCACTTCGAGGGAGACCTCTGGGACGCGATCGAGCGCAGCCGCGTCTACCTCGACGAGAAGGTGGCCGGCTGATGGCGATCGGCAACGGACCAGTAGGCGTCGGCATCATCGGCGCGGGCAACATCAGCGACCAGTACCTGTCGAACCTGACGACCTTCCCCGATGTGCGGTTGATCGCGATCGGCGACCTCCTCGAGGAGCGCGCGAAGGCGCAGGCCGAGAAGTACGGGGTGCCCCGCGCGGGAGGCGTCGATCTGGTGCTGAACGACCCCGAGATCGACATCGTCGTGAACCTCACGATCCCTGCCGTGCATGTCGAGGTGTCCGAGGCGATCATCGCTGCAGGCAAGCATGTGTGGACCGAGAAGCCGATCGGCGTCAGCCGCGACGAGTCGCTGCGCCTGTTGAAGAAGGCGGATGCGGCGGGGCTGCGTATCGGCGTGGCCCCCGACACGGTGCTCGGGCCGGGCGTGCAGACGGCGAAGCGCGCGATCGCACGTGGCGACATCGGTCGGCCGCTGTTCGCCCAGACGACGTTCCAGTGGCAGGGGCCGGAGATCTTCCACCCCAACCCGGCCTTCCTGTACGCCAAGGGCGGCGGCCCGCTGCTGGACATGGGGCCGTACTACGTGTCGGCGCTCGTGCATGTGTTCGGTCCGGTGGCCGCCGTCGCAGCCCTCGGCCTTCAGGGCACACCGACCCGCACGGTGCAGGTCGGCGAGCTCGCGGGCCAGGAGTTCCCGGTCGAGATCCCGTCGACGTTGAGCGTGCTGATGGACTTCGAGCAGGGCGGACAGGCGCAGAGCCTGTACAGCACCGATTCGCCGCTGCTGCGCACCGGCGTCGTCGAGATCACCGGGACCGAGGGGACGATCGTGATCCCCGATCCCAACACCTTCGGGGGCGAGATCACGATCACCCGCCCACTGACACGGGCTTTCGTGCCGCCGGAGCCGATGCAGCAGGGTATCGACGACGTCGTGCAGGAGGGCGTGCTCTCGGGACGCGGTGTGGGTCTGCTCGACATGGCCCGCTCCATCGCCGCCGGCCGCCCGCATGTCGCGACCGGCGAGTTCGGCTACCACGTGCTCGACACGCTGCTGTCGATCGAAGAGGCGGCCGAATCGCGCGCCTTCGTGAAGGTCGACAGCACTCTGGGCGAGGTCGGCTCGATCGATGCCGACTTCGACCCGTTCGAGGCGACTCTCTGAGATCCGTCACCGTGGCGGCGAAGGCGCGGTCAGCGTGCCTTCGTCGCCACGTAGCGGTCGACGTTCGCGGGTGAGAGCACCTCGCGGGCGACCATGATCGCGGCTCCGAGCACAGCGGCCCTGTCGCCCGCCTGCGACTGCACGATCGCGAGATGCTGGGTCGCCAGGGGGATGGATCGGCGGTAGACGACCTCGCGTACCCCGGCGAGCAGATGCTCGCCGGCCCGGGCGATGCTTCCGCCGAGCACGATGATCGACGGATTGAGCAGGTTGACCACGGTCGCCAGCACCTCGCCCACATCGCGCCCCGCCTGCCGTGTGGCTTCGATGGCCGCAGCGTCGCCGGAGCGAACGAGGTCGATCACATCCGCCGGGCTGTGCGCCTCGTGCCCCGCGTCGCGCAGCGCCGTCGCCAGCGCCGACCCGCTCGCGAGCGCCTCGAGGTCGCGCTCGTCGCCGGGCTCTCTCGAAGACCCGGCCCCGCTCGGCACCTGGACGTGGCCCATGTCGCCGGCTGAGCCCTGCGCCCCTCGCTGCAGCTGCCCTCCGGCGATGATGCCCGCTCCGATGCCGGTCGACACCTTGACGAAGATCAGGTCGTCGACATGCGGCCACATCGTCGCGTGCTCCCCGAGAGCGAGGATGTTCACATCGTTGTCGACGAGCACCGGCACGTCGAAGGTGCGCTGCACATAGCCAGGGATGTCGAAGCGGTCCCAGCCCGGCATGATGGGCGGGTTCGTCGGGCGTCCGGTCGAGTGCTCGACAGGCCCTGGAACGCCGATCCCGATGCCGAGCAGTGGGATGTCGCCGGCTGCCGACGTCTCGAGCAGTGCTGCGCCGTCGGCGAGGATCACGTCGAGAAGGTCGTCCGGTCCGTCGGCGATGTCGATCGTGCGTGTGCGCGAATCGAGGATCACGCCGGCCAGATCTGCGACGGCGATCGTCGCATGGGTGGCGCCGAGGTCCACTGCGAGCACGACGCCGGCGCGGGAGTTGAAGGCCAGTCGCGCCGGTGGGCGGCCGCCGGTCGAGACGGCCTCGCCCGCGGGCCGGAGGAGATCGGCGGCGAGCAGGGCATCGACCCGCAGTGCCACGGTCGAACGGGCGAGGCCGGTGATGGCTGCGAGCTCGGCCTTGGTGCGAGCGGTGCCGTCGCGGAGGATCTGGAAGATCTCGCCTGCGCCGGGGTTCGCTGCCGCGGCGGTGCGGAGTGCGTCGACCATTGCGTCAGTAAACCACAGACTTGCAACACTGCTCGATCAACTTCCGATTCGTTACAAAGAACTTTTGACAAAGCTCTAGCAAAAGTCGGAGAGCGTGTGTCAGACTCACCGGCATGACAACGGATGTCACTGACACCGGTCTCGGAACGATCCGAGCCGGCATCCTCGGCGGAGGATTCATGGCCCGCGTGCATCGCACCGCGGCCAGAGACGCCGGCGGTGAGCTCCGTGCCGTCGCCACCCGCTCCGCCTCGGGTGGACGCCAGGCCGCAGACCGGCTCGGCGCCTCGAGAGCAGAGACCGATGCCGCCGCGCTGCTGGTCGCCGACGACATCGACGTCGTGCACATCTGCACCCCCAACGCCACCCACTTCGAGCTGGCGCTCCGAGCGCTCGAGGCCGGCAAGCACGTCATCTGCGAGAAGCCCCTGGCCACGAACGCCGCAGATGCCCGCAGGCTCGCCGACACCGCGGCCTCGCGGGGGCGGGTCGGCGCTGTTCCCTTCGTCTACCGCTACCACCCGATGGTGCGCGAGGCGCGCGCTCGCGTCGCGCGGGGGGACATCGGAGAGCTCCTCACGCTCGACTGCGCGTATCTGCAGGACTGGATGCTGCTTCCCACCGACGACGACTGGCGGGTGCGGTCGGCATCCGGCGGGTCGTCGCGGGCGTTCGCCGACATCGGCTCGCATCTGTGCGATCTCATCGAATTCGTGATCGGCCAGCGGATCCACTCGCTGAGCGCACGCACCCGCCGGGTCTTCGCCGAGCGTGCCGGCCAGGCGGTGGACACCGAGGACATCGTCGCGATCCTCGTCGAGACGGAGTCAGGCGCCCTCGGCACGCTGCTCGTCTCGCAGATGGCGGCCGGGCGCAAGAACGCACTGACGCTCGAGCTGCACGGAACCAGGCAGACCCTGCGTTTCGAGCAGGAGCGTCCGGAGGAGCTGTGGATCGGCATGCGGGAGGAGTCCCGGATGCTGCTGCGCGATCCCGCGACGGCCGCGGCCGACTCGGCACGCCTGCAGCGGGTTCCTTCGGGACACGCCATGGGATATCAGGACGCGTTCAACGGCTTCATCGCCGACGTGTATGCGGCGATCGGCGGCGAGGCTCCCGCGGGGCTGCCGACATTCGAGGACGGATTCCGCTCGGCACTGCTCACCGAGGCGGTCCTCGCCTCGGCGGCCGCCGACGGACGATGGACGGAGGTGGCGGCATGACCGCGACGATCACCCGGCCGGTGCTGGAGGTGTCGGGCATCCGCAAGTCGTTCTTCGGCGTCGAGGTGCTGAAGGGCATAGATTTCGATGTGCGTCCGGGCGAGGTGCACGGCCTCGTCGGCGAGAACGGCGCCGGCAAGTCGACGCTCATGAAGATCATCGCCGGAGTGCAGCCTGCCGACGAAGGCACGGTGCGGTACCGCGGCGACGAGGTGCGATACGCCCATCCTCGACAGGCGATGGACGACGGCATCGTGACGGTCTTCCAGGAGTTCACCCTGCTGCCGGAGCGCACGGTCGCGCAGAACGTCTACCTCGGACGCGAGCCCCGCCGCGGCGGATTCGTGGACCAGAAGGCGATGATCCGCCGCACGGGGGAGCTGCTCACCGATCTCGGTGTCTCGTTCATCGACCCCCAGACGAGGGTCGGCTCGCTGACGGTCGCAGAGCAGCAGATCGTCGAGATCGTCAAGGCGCTGTCGTTCGAGGCGCAGGTCATCTCGATGGACGAGCCGACCGCCGCGCTCAGCGACCGCGAGGTCGAGCTGCTCTACGCCATCATCCGTCGGCTCACCTCTCGCGGGGTCGCGGTCATCTACGTCTCGCACCGGCTCAAGGAGATCTTCGACCTCTGCGACCGCATCACGATCCTCAAGGACGGTGCGCTCGTGTCGACCGATGAGACCGGCGCGCTGACGACCGATGAGCTCGTGCGCCGCATGGTCGGACGCTCGATCCAGTCGTACTATCCGGATGCTGTCGAGGGCACGGTCGTCGGCGCTCCGCGTCTCGAGCTCGACGGCTGCGGCAACGCCTTCGTCGACGGGGTGTCGCTCACTCTGCGCGCCGGGGAGATCGTCGGTCTCGCCGGGCTCCAGGGATCCGGGCGCACCGAGCTGGTCGAGGGCGTGTTCGGCATCGACACGTTCGTGCGAGGCTCGATGCGGGTCGACGGCTCGCCGACGCGCATCTCGAGCGCCAGGGCGGCTGTCCGCGCAGGATTCGCCCTCATCTCGGAGGACCGCAAGGCCCAAGGGCTCGCGCTGGGCCAGTCGGTGCTCGACAACGCCCTGCTGGTGATCCGCAGCGTCTTCGCCGTTCGGACCTCCTCCTCCAGGCGGGAGGTGCCCGGAGTGCTCAGCTCGCTGGAGATCAGCTCGCGCGGACTCGATCAGGAGACGCGATTCCTCTCGGGCGGAAACCAGCAGAAGGTCGTGCTCGCCAAGTGGCTGCTCACCCAGCCGCAGATCGTGCTGTTCGATGAGCCGACCCGCGGCATCGACGTCGGTGCGAAGTACGCCGTGTATCAGCTCATGCGCGAGCTGGCGGCTCAGGGCAAAGCGGTGCTGATGGTGTCGAGCGAACTGCCGGAGGTGATCGGCATGAGCGATCGGATCCTCGTGATGCACGACGGCGAACTCGTCGCAGAGCTGCCCGCAGGTTCGGCCGAACATGAGATCCTCGGCGCGGCCACGGGCGCCACCATCGACGGAGGTGCACGATGAAGCGGCTCCGGATCGACTCCACGGTCATCGTGCTCGGCATCCTGATCCTGACGCTCATCGTCGGCGCCATTCTCGTCGGCACGGTGGGGCGCAACTTCTTCAGCCCGGGCAACATCCGCGACATCCTCACCGGCATGAGCGTCCTGGGACTCGTCGCGATCGGCCAGACCCTGGTGGTGCTCGGCGCCTCGCTCGACCTGTCGGTCACCTACGTGGTGAGTCTCTCGAGCCTCCTGGCCGCGACGATCATGAACGGGAACCCCGCGAACGTGCCGGCGGCCGTCGCCGTCACCCTGCTCGTCTGCGCCGGCATCGGTCTGGTCAACGGCCTCATCGTCACCGTGCTGAAGGTCAACGGCTTCATCGCCACCCTCGGCGTGGGACTCATCCTCCAGGGGATCCTGAACACCAACTTCGAGGGCTCGGCGGGCAACGTGCCCTGGGAGTTCCAGCTCATCGGCGCCACCGGCGTCGGACCCGTCCCCGTCTCGACCATCATCATGATCGCGCTCGCCGTCGTGGTCTGGGTGCTGCTGAACCGCACCCGTACCGGAGCACACCTGTACGCGGTCGGCGGCGACCCCGAGATCGCGCGCCTGTCGGGTGTGCGAACCAAGCCGCCGCTGATCGCCGCGCACGTGCTGTGCTCGGTGTTCGCGGGGCTCGCGGGTCTGCTGCTCGCCAGCCGTCTCGGTGTCGGCAGCCCCACCGTCGGGCAGCAGGGCGGCTACGCGCTGCTGTCGATCGCGGCGGTCGTGCTCGGCGGCACGCTGCTGCTGGGCGGCCGCGGGTCGATCTGGGGCGCGATCGGGGGTGTGGCGATCCTCGCGGTCGTCGACAACGTCATGAGCGTCATGCAGGTCAACCCGTTCCTGAAGGACGTCGTCCGCGGAGTCGTGATCGTCGCCGCGGTCGCCGTCTACAGCCGGCGCTCGATCGTCAGTCGCCGTCCGCGCTTCGGTGCAGGCGGCACGAGAACCGGGGGAGACGACGCGGCTAAGGCGGCCGAGTCCGAGATGGCTGCCGCTGCATCGGAACTCGCCGATACCAGCCCCACGCCGGAAGGAGGACGCGCATGAACGCGCTGCGCACACTCGTGAGCCCCCGGGGCGCGGTGTTCCTGCTGCTCGTGATCCTGCTCGTGGCCGTGATGATCCTGAACCCGAGCTTCGCGGAGCCCGGTCAGTTCATGAGGTTCATCCAGCGCGTCGCCCCCATCGCCATCGTCGCGATCGGGCAGTACTTCGTCATCATCGCGGGCGAGTTCGACCTGTCGCAGGGGTCGCTGATCACGGCGCAGGTGATCATCGCCGGCAACCTCGTCGGTCAGGACGACTCGCGCACGGTCCCCGTGCTGCTGCTCATGATCGTCTTCGGAGTGGTGGTCGGTCTCGTCAACGGCGTCATCACGACGCTGCTCAAGGTGCCCTCCTTCATCGTCACTCTCGGCATGATGCTGGCCCTCCTCGGTGGGGTCATGTGGTGGACCGGGGGAGCGGCGACCGGCAACCCGGCCGACAGCTTCCGCGAGATCGGGCGAGGCGGCATCCGCGACGTGCCGCTGCTCGAGTTCATCCCGTGGGCCGTGTTCATCCTGATCGGCTGGCTCGCGCTCGGCATCTGGATCACGAAGCGTCCGCTCGGCAAGCTGCTCATCGCCGTGGGCGACAACGCCACCGCGGTCGACTTCGCGGGCGCACGCAGCGCCTGGGTCACCACGCGCGCGTTCGTGATCTCGTCGCTCTCGGCGACGCTATCGGCCGTGCTCCTCGTGGGATACGCCGGGGTGCACCCCTCTGTCGGCCGTGGATACGAGTTCGTCGCGATCACCGCCGTCGTCCTCGGCGGGGTCGTCCTCGGCGGCGGTCGGGGGTGGATCGTCGCGGCGGCGGCCGGTGCCTTCGCCCTGGAGGCCCTCTTCATGCTGCTGAACATCGCGGGCGTACCGTCGACGCTGCGCGACGCCGTGCAGGGCGTCATCATCATCGCCGCCGTCGCGTACTCCGCCGTCGCCTTCCGTGCTCGGCGCAAGCGCGGCCCACAGACTTCTCCGGCCCTCGAGACCGCAGAACCCGTAACAACCAGCACCATCCACACAGAAACCAGAGGAGATTAGCAATGCGACGATCAATGAAGATCGCCACCGCAGGGGTGGCTCTCTTCGGCCTCATCGCGCTCGCCGGGTGTACCACTGACCCGTCCGTGGCGCCGGCGGAGTCGGAGAACCCGGAGGAATCGGCGGAGACCACGGAGTGGTTCGACCAGGAGCTCTTCGACAAGCAGATGGAGGAGCGGGGTGTCGAGCCCCAGGGCCCGGCGGACGAACCGTACCTCCAGCACATCAACGCGGAGATGGTCGACACGTCGGAGTTCGCCAGCGAAGGCGCCAAGAAGGCCTGCTTCGCGAACGCCTCGATCTCGAACCCGTGGCGCCAGACCGGCTGGATCACGATGAACGAGCAGCTCAAGTCGCTGCAGGAGGCCGGTGCGATCAGCGAGATGGAGACCCGCGATGCGCAGGACTCCGATGACACGCAGATCGCCGACATCGACTACTTCATCGCCGAGGGCGGCTGCGACGTCTTCCTCATCTCGCCGAACAGCACCGCGGCGATGACCCCGGCCGTCGAGCGCGCGTGCGAGACCGGCAAGCCGGTGATCGTGTTCGACCGTGGCGTGGACACCGACTGCCCCGTCACGTTCATCCACCCGATCGGCGGATTCGCGTGGGGCATCGACACCGCCGAGTTCCTCATCGACAACCTCGAAGAGGGCGACAAGGTCGTGGCGCTGCGCATCCTCCCCGGCGTCGACGTGCTCGAGCACCGGTGGGCCGCGGCAGAGAAGCTCTTCGACGAGGCGGGTATCGAGGCCGTGGACTACTTCACAGGCGCCGATCCGGCGGAGATCAAGAGCATCATCAGCGACGAGCTCGCCAAGGGCGATGTGCAGGGCATCTGGATGGATGCCGGTGACGGCGCCGTCGCCGCGATCGAGGCCTTCGAGGACGCAGGTGCCGAGTACCCGGTGATGACCGGTGAAGACGAGATGAGCTTCCTCCGCAAGTGGAAGGACACCGGTCTCACCGGGCTCGCACCCGTCTACTCGAACTTCCAGTGGCGCACGCCGCTGCTCGCCGCGCAGATGATCTTCGCCGGTGAAGAGGTGCCGAAGGAGTGGGTGCTGCCGCAGAAGCCGATCACCGAGGGTGAGCTCGACGACTACCTCGCCGCCAACGAGGGCATGCCGGACGGGCACTACGCGAAGTTCGGCGGGGAGAACCTGCCCGGCTACCCGACGGTGTGGCAGGAACGCCAGATCCCGTAACCACGAGTGATGCTCCCGCCCTTCCCTCCGCACCCCGCGGATGGGAGGGTGGGAGCACTCGCGTCATCCCCGAAGGAGCAGGATGCCTCGCACCATCGCCGTCAACACCTGGGTGTGGACGTCTCCGCTCACCGATGCCACTCTCGGGCCGCTCGCGCGGAAGGCCGCCGGCATGGGCTATCAGGCGCTCGAACTGCCTCTCGAGAGCATCGGGGACTGGGATCCGGCGCGGGCCCGCGACGTGCTCGACGATCTCGGCCTCGGCGCGATCGTCGTCGGCGCCATGGGGCCGGGGCGCTCGCTCATCGCTCGGGCCGGCGATGTCGAGGCTACCCAGGGCTACCTGCGATCCTGCATCGGGGCGGCCGCGATACTGGGCTCGGCGGTGGTCGCGGGCCCCTTCTACGCGCCCACCGGCGCGACCTGGCGGATGACGCCGGACGAGCGCTCTCAGGTGGTGCGCGAGCTGCGCGTGAACCTCGAACCGCTGGCGTCGGACGCTGCGGATGCCGGGGTCACCCTCGCTGTCGAGCCGCTCAACCGCTACGAGACCAGCGTGCTGAACACCGTGGAGCAGAGTCTCGACGCACTCGCACCGCTGCTCGGGGCGGGGGTCGGGCTCGCGCTCGACACCTACCACCTGAACATCGAGGAGAAGAAGCCGGCGGAGGCGATCCGCGCGGCGGGATCGGCGATCGCCCACGTGCAGGTGTGCGGCAGCGATCGGGGCGCGGTCGGCGACGACCACACCGATTGGCCGGAGATCCTCCGTGCCCTCGACGATGCGGGATATCGCGGACCGCTCGGGCTCGAGAGCTTCACGGGTGAGAACGCGACGATCGCCGTCGCAGCGTCCGTGTGGCGACCACTCGCGGCGAGTCAGGACGAGCTCGCCGCACGCAGCATCCAGGCACTGAGAGTGCTCGGCGCCTGAGCCGTCACGCGATACGAAGGAGTGTCCATGACCACGCACCCGGTCACGCTGTTCACCGGCCAGTGGGCCGATCTGCCGTTCGAGGAGGTCGCCCGCCTCGCGGCCGAGTGGGGGTACGACGGTCTTGAAGTCGCCGCCTCCGGCGATCACCTCGACCTGCGGCGGGCCGACGAGGACGACGAGTACGTCGCCTCCCGCCTCGAGATCCTCGACCGACACGGACTGCAGATCTTCGCGATCTCGAATCATCTCGCGGGCCAGGCGGTGTGCGACGCGCCCATCGACTTCCGTCACCAGGCGATCCTCCGCGACTACGTGTGGGGCGACGGGGAAGCCGAGGGTGTGCGCGTCCGAGCGGCAGATGACATGACACGGGCGGCTCGAGTGGCCCGCAAGCTCGGCGTCGATACCGTCGTGGGCTTCACCGGCTCGTCGATCTGGCCGTACCTGGCGATGTTCCCGCCTGTCCCGGCATCCGTCATCGAGGCCGGCTTCGAGGACTTCGCCACCCGCTGGAATCCGATCCTCGATGTGTTCGACGCCGAGGGCGTCCGCTTCGCGCACGAGGTGCACCCGGGTGAGATCGCCTACGACTACTGGTCGTCGGTGCGGGCGTTGGACGCGATCGACCACCGCGAGGCGTTCGGGTTCAACTGGGACCCGTCGCACATGATGTGGCAGAACATCGACCCGGTCGGGTTCATCGTCGACTTCGCCGACCGGATCTACCACGTCGACTGCAAGGACACCCGGATGCGGCCGCACAACGGGCGGGCCGGCGTGCTCGGCTCGCACCTGCCCTGGGGAGATCCGCGGCGCGGGTGGGACTTCGTCTCGACCGGTCACGGCGACGTGCCCTGGGAAGACGCGTTCCGGGCGCTCGACGCGATCGGCTACGAGGGCCCGATCTCGATCGAGTGGGAGGACGCGGGAATGGACCGCCTGCACGGGGCGCCGCAGGCGCTCGCCTACGTGCGGTCGCTGCTGTGGCCGGTGCCCACCGCATCCTTCGATGCCGCCTTCAGCAACCAGACGACCGGAGACAACGCATGACCATCCAGCACACCGTCGTCTTCCGCCTCGTGCACGAGGCGGGCAGCCCCGAGGAACGAGAGTTCCTCGCCACCGGCAGAGCGGTGCTCACGTCGATCCCGGGCGTCGAGGAGTTCACGATCCGTCGCCAGGTGAGCCCGAAGAGCGATCTGGAGCACCAGTTCTCGATGGTGTTCCGCGATCGAGCGGCCTACCGCGCCTATGACGCGCACCCGGCGCACACGGCGTTCGTGTCGGAGCGCTGGGTGCCCGAGGTCGCCGCCTTCCAGGAATACGACTTCGAGGAGTGAGCGGCGGACGCGTGAGCGGCCCGTCGCGTGACGCGGGTCAGGCCGAGTCGCGCAGCTTCACCAGACGCTCGTGCCCGGTCTCCTCGAGCTCCGCGATGCTCTCGCGCGACTTGAGGAAGTCCGAGAACGATCGGTAGCCGAGGGCCTTCTCGCTGAACGACGGGTCCATGCGACGCATGTGCGTCTTGACCGCCGAGCTGTGCAGCCACTCGTCGGCGTCGGCCTTGTCGTGCCCGAGGCGCAGTGCGCGGTGCAGCAGCTCGGTCGCCTCGCCCTGCTCTGTGCCCTCGCCGTGGTCGTCGACCTTGGCGGGAGTCGTGGTCGCAGCGGTGGCGGCGGCCGCCTGGGCCTTGGCCTTGGCCGTCTTGGCCGGCTGCCTCGTCCTCGTCTTCGCGGCGGGCTCTGCGGCCGGCTCGACGGGGGGTTCGACGGCGGGCTCCGGCACCGTGACGACGGTCGCCGGAGCGGTCTTGCTCGGACGAACGACACCGGGCAGCGAGTCGTAGGCCTCGAACTCGTCGCACGCGGCGGCCAGCGACTTCGCCGTGGAGCCCGCGACGCCGACGCCGATGACGTAACGGCCCAGGCGCTTGCAGCGCTGCGCGAGCGGGACGTAGTCGCTGTCTCCGGCGACGATCACCACGTGGGTGAGGTCGGGAAGGCGGAACATGTCTTCGACGGCGTCGACGGCGAGGCGGATGTCAGCGCCGTTCTTCGCATAGGCGGCCGCCGGGAAGAGCTGCACGAGATCGACGGCGCGGGCGACGAGCTGCGAGCGGTACACGGCGTTCACCGGCGAGGACCAGTCGGCGTACGCACGCGTGAGCACGAGCGTGCCGAACGACGCCGCATAATCGATGATCGCGCCGACCTCGATCATGGCGCGGGAGAGTCGCTCCGTGACCTCGGGATCGGTCGGATTCTCGGTGATGCGCTGACGGTCCTTGCCGTAGGCGTTGCGACCGTGCACGCGGTCGTACCAGGAGATGACGATGTTGTCGAAGTCGAGGTAGACGGCGACGCGGGCGTCGTTGGCCTCAGCCATGGTTGACTCCTTCGCGCGGGTAGCGCACCCCGATCTGGGCGCGGATGTCATCGAGCGTGCCCATGATCGCGACGCTCTCTGCGATCGGCAGGATGTCTCCCTCGAGCACGCCGTCGGCGACGAGGCGCTCGGCCGCATGGGCCTGATACTGCATGCCGCGGCCGGCGACCTCCGACACGTACTCCTCGACGACAGTGCCGTCCGGCAGCACGACACGGAACGTGGTCGGGGTGTACCAGACACGATCGATGTCGATGCGCGCCGTGGTGCCGATGATGCTCGCGGCGTTCGGGCCCGCGGCTCGCGACGACGAGAGAGTGGTGGAGATCGCGCCGCCCTCGTGGGTCATGACGGTCGCCACCTCGGCATCCGCTCCGGTCTCGATGAGCCGGGCCACAGCGTGGATGCCGGTCGGCGCACCCAGGACGTCCCACACGAACGAGATCGGATAGATCCCCAGGTCGAGCAGCGCACCGCCGCCGAGCTCGAGGGCGTTCAGGCGGTGCTCGGGGTCGTCGGGAAGGAGCTGGGTGTGGTCTGCGCTGACGGCGCGGATCTCGCCGAGCGTGCCGTCGGAGATGATCTCGCGGATGCGCACCATGTGCGGCAGATACCGCGTCCACATGGCCTCCATCGCCAGCAGCCCGCGCTCTGCGGCGAGGTGCTGCAGGTCTTCGGCCTCGCCTCGGTTGAGGGTGAAGGCCTTCTCGACCAGCACGTGCTTGCCGGCCTCGAGCGCGAGGCGCGCATTCTCGTGATGCAGGGGGTGCGGAGTGGAGACGTAGATGATGTCGACGTCGGGATCGGCGACGAGCGCCTCGTAGGAGGAGTGCGCGCGGGGGATGTCGAAACGGGCGGCGAACGCGTCGGCCGACTCCTGCGAGCGTGATCCGACCGCCACGAGATCGAGCCCTGCCGTGCGCAGATCGGATGCGAACGCGCCGGCGATGCCGCCGGTCGCGAGGATTCCCCAACGAAGACCAGTCATGGTCTCAGCGTAGAGGGTGAGGCCGACAGTCGGGACGATCAGGTCAGCGCCGCGAGAGTCCGCTGCGGGACGAGCGGGAAGACCTGATCGGCGATCCGGTCGAGTTCCTCGTCGAGAGGCGATGCCTGGACGAGGAGGAGGGTGATGCCGGCATCCGCGTACTCGTGGATGCGCTCGGCGACCTGTTCGGCCGTGCCGACCAGGTTCGGTCGCAGACCGCGAGTGCCGACCGAGTACTCCCGACGCGTCAGCTCGAGCGACAGCTTCGAGTTGCGCTGGAACTCCTCGAACGACGCGTATCCGGGCGAGTCGGGATCGACGGTCGTGATGCGGTCGAGTTCACGCTGAGCCTCGGCCTCGGTGTCTCGGACGATCACGTAGGCGGGCATGCCGAACTCCGAGACGGGTCGGCCGTGCAGCCTCTCGGAGCGGTCGTTCATGTCGCTCACGTTCGCTCGCACCTCGTCGAGGGTGCCGCCGTGCATGACGTAGGCGTCGGCGAAACCGGCGATCGACTCGCGGCCGGCCTCGCTCTCGCCTCCGGCGAAGATCACCGGATGGCTCGACGGCTTCGGCTCGACGATCGTCCCGTCGAGGGCGTAGTGCGACCCGGCGAACGTGAAGGGCGTCTGCTCCCACAGGCCGTTGAGCACCGTGACGAACTCCTCTGCCTGCACGTAGCGCTCGTCATGGGTCGTGAACTGCCCGCCGAACTGTCGGGCCTCCTCCGCCCACCAGGCGGCGACGACGTTGAGGGCGATGCGCCCGGGAGCGACCTGGTCGAGCGTCGAGACGGTCTTCGCGAGCACCGCCGGCAGGTGGAACCCGGGGCGCACGGCGGTCATGACGCGCAGTCGCTCGGTGACGGCGAGGATGGCCGCCGACAGCGACCAGGCCTCGAGGCTCGGCGCGTCGATGCCCTTGCGGTCGTTGAGGTAGAGCTCCGGTACCAGCGTCGTGTGGAATCCGAGCCGGTCGGCCTTCACCGACACCTCGCGGATGTACTCCCACGTCGCCGCCATGCGGCCCTCGTCGGTGACGTTGCGCAGGAATCCGCCGTAGACGGGCGTCCAGTAGCCGAGGTCGATTGCCATGGTTCTCCTTGAGAGGGTCGGATCGAACGCGCTCAGGCGAGCGCGAGCGCGTGGTCGAGGTCTGCGATCAGATCGCTCGGATCCTCGAGCCCGGCCGACAGGCGGATCGTCGTGAACGAGATGCCGGCCGCGCTGCGCTGATCGGCCGTGAGATGGGAGTGCGTCATCGACGCCGGATGGTTGACGAGGCTGCGGGCGTCGCCGATGTTCGCGACGAGTCTGATCACCTGCAGCGAGTCGATCACCCTCGCCACGCTGGCCTGAGTCTCGGAGCCCTCCGGCACGGCGAGATCGAAGGAGAAGACCGACGGCCCGCCGCGCGGCAGATAGCGCTGGGCGAGGGGATGCCAGGGGTTGGCCTCGAGGCCGGGGTGGTGCACGGCCGTGACCGCCGGATGCTGCCGCAGGTGCCGTGCGATCGCGAGCGCGGTGGCGCTCTGACGCGAGACGCGCAGATCGAGCGTCTCGATGCCCTGCAGGATCTGCCACGCGTTGAACGGCGACAACGAGGGCCCGAGGTCGTGGACGTACTTCGACTTCACGAGGGCCGCGAACGCCTGCCCTGACCCGAAGCGATCCCAGAGCGCGAAGTCGCCGACCCGCGTGTAGGGCTCGGTGAACTGCGGCCAGCGTGCCGGCTCGCGGCCGAAGTCGAACGTGCCCTGATCGACGACGACGCCGCCGAGCGAGGTGCCGTGGCCGCTGAGGAACTTGGTCGCTGAGTGCACCACGAAGTCCGCGCCGTGCTCACCCGGACGCACCAGGTACGGCGTGCCGACGGTGTTGTCGATCACGAGCGGCACCCCGGCCTCGTGGGCGATGTCGGCGACGGCGCGGATGTCGAGCACCTGCGCGATGGGGTTCGCGATGGACTCGGCGAACAGCACCCGGGTCTCCGGCCGGATCGCCGCGCGCCATGCGTCTGAGTCGTCCTGATCGACGAACGTCACCGGGATGCCGAAGTCGTCGAACGTCTCCTGCAGCAGGTCCACGGTTCCGCCGTAGAGCTGTGTGGCGGCGACGATGTGCCCGCCGCGACCGACGAGCGCGAGCAGCGTCACCGCGACCGCCGCCTGCCCGGAGGCGACCGCCACGGCCGCGACGCCGCCCTCGAGGGCGGCGACGCGCTCCTCCAGGATCTGCTGGGTGGGGCTCGCGTTGCGGCTGTAGAGGTTGCCGGCCGCTCGCAGGGCGAAGAGGTCGGCGGCATCGGCCAGCGACGCGAACTCGTAGGCTGCGGTCTGGTAGATCGGCGGGACGGCGCTGTTCTGCGGGGTTCCCGGCACGTAGCCGGCTTGGATCTGTCTGGTCGCGAACTCGGTCATGCGGTCGCCAGAGTCCCTATCGTGTGCGTACGGACGATCGGGGCGTGGGCGTCT
The DNA here is from genome assembly GCF_979258485.1 of Microbacterium sp. AC035. Classification (NCBI taxonomy): domain Bacteria; kingdom Bacillati; phylum Actinomycetota; class Actinomycetes; order Micrococcales; family Microbacteriaceae; genus Microbacterium; species Microbacterium sp. AC035. The sequence goes on along the minus strand of NZ_OZ409858.1, from coordinate 1,573,687 downwards.
CCGCCGCGCAGACGCTCGAGCCACTGCACGAGCGATGCGGCCACGCTGCGGTGCGACTGGTCGTTGAGCGCATCGTGCAGTCCGTCGACGGTCTCGACGATCTCGAGATCCGGAACGGTGCGCAGCGCGGCGATCACCTGCGGCAACGGCGAGACGCTGTCGGCGCCGCCGTGGATCGCGATCACCGGGACCTCGATGGCCGCGAGATCGGCGGGTGCCGGAAGAGGCTCGACGGCGGCGAGGGACTCGGACGATGCCTCGGCGGCGAGCACTCCGAGGTGCAGCGGGCAGGCCGTGCGATCCTCGACGGGCGGTAGCGGCAGCTCCGCGTCCACCAGTGTTCCGGCGACGACGGCGGCGTCGAGCGAGGCGCCCTGTGCGACCAGGCGCAGGACGGCGGACGCTGCAGCATCCGTTCCGACGAGCACCCGCGGGGTGTCACCCGCCGCAGAAAGCCAGTCGCTCGCCGACTCGGCGTCCTCTTCGAAGACGGCGACGACGTAGCCGTCGGAGCTCAGGCGACGGCCGAAACGCTCGTAGACGGCTGCGCGCTCGCCGCGTCCGGTGACGACGGCGAGGGTGCCGCGGACGCGGGCGGGTGGCGCCCAGAGCGCGGGGGAGGAGGTCGTGGTCATGATCCCATCCTGTGTCGGCCGCACCTGGGCGCAGCCGATATTTCGCAGTGTTGCGGTCCGTGACCCTCCGCTTCGCAGGGGATTGTGGGCCTCCACGCCGCACTCCTACGTTCGCTGTCATGACCCCCCGATCTCGCCTGCCCTTCTTCGCCGCCTCAGCAGCCGCGACACTCGCACTCGCCGGCTGCGCCGGCGCAGCAGCCGCTCCCTCCGACTCGTCCGAGGCGACGTCGCTGACCTGGGGCTGGGCGCTGCCCACCAGCTGGGACCCGGTGACGTCGACCGCCGGGTGGGACACACATGCCCTCGCGCTGGTCTACGACGGCCTCACGCAGCTCGACACCGAAGGCGAGGTCGTCCCCGGGCTCGCCGAGAGCTGGGAGTACAACGCCGACGGCACCGCGATCACGTTCCATCTGCGCGAGGGGGCCGAGTTCACCGACGGCACGCCGGTGACCGCCGACGCGGTGAAGCAGAGCATCGAGCGCGGACGCGATCAGGAGAACTCCACGCTCGCGGGTCAGCTGCGGATCGTCGTCGGCGTCGACGTCGACGACGAGCGGACGGTCACCGTGCATCTCGATCAGGCCGACTACCAGGTGCCGTATCTGTTCGCCGGCAAGACCGGATTCATCGTGAACCCGGCAGCATTCGACGACGTCACGACCCTCGCGACCCAGCCCGAGGGCTCCGGTCCGTTCGCTCTCACCGAGTACGTGCCCAACGCCCACGCCGACCTCGAGAAGAACGAGGACTACTGGAACGCGGACCACATCTTCATCGACGACTTCTCGATCGTCCCCGTCACCGACCCCGCGACGGTCGTCGCCGGTGTGAGCTCGGGGCAGTGGGATGTCGCGCAGGTCCCGCCGGCCCAGGTCGACGGCGCCGAGGCGGCGAACCTGGAGGTCGAGACGATCAGGGCCCTCACCGTGCGGGCTCTCGACGTCAACAGCACCGTCGCACCGTTCGACGACCAGCGCGTGCTCCAGGCCATCAGCCATGCCACAGACAGGCAGGCGCTCGTCGATGCCGCCTACTTCGGGCAGGGCACCCCCAACTGGCAGCCGTTCCCCGAGGGATACGTCGCGCACAGCCCCGAGCTCGACGACCTGTACCCGCACGATGTGGATGCCGCGAAAGAGCTTCTCGCCGACGCCGGTCACCCTGACGGGCTGGAGATCACCCTGTCTCTGACCGAAGACGACACGGCGCTCGCCGAGGTGCTGCAGGCGCAGTGGGCCGAGGCGGGCATCGACGTGACGCTGAACGTCCTCCCCGCAGCCGCCGTCGCCCAGAACTACGTGCAGCGCACCCTGCCCTTCGTGCTCGACAGCTATTCGGGCCGTCAGTCGCCGCTGCAGGGACTCGAGGTGCTCTACGGCACCGAGGGGCTGATGAACCTGGGTCGTCAGACGCCCCCCGAGCTCACCGAGGCAATCGATGCCGCGCGTGCGACCCCCACGGATGCCGACGACTACGCCGAGAAGATCCAGAACGCCGTCGAGATCGGCGTGGAGCTGCAGCCGAACACGTTCCTCTTCAGCTGGCCGCGGATCCTCGTGCACCCCGAGAAGGTGACCGGCATCCAGCACTGGCTCGACGTGCAGCGCTGGGAAGACGTGAAGGTCGAGGGCTGAGCCGACCATGTCGACAGCGACCGCCGAGAAGCTCGCACCCCCCGAGCGCGATGACGGGGCCGCAGCGCCGAGCGCCTGGCCGGCGCTGCGGGTGATCCTCGCGACCCTCGTCACGGCGGTCACCGTCTTCCTCCTCGCCACCTTCGCGACCTTCGCACTCGGGGCTGCGAGCGGTTCCGATCCCGCAGCCGTGGCCCTCGGCGAGGTCGCCACGCAGGCCGACGTCGACCGACTGAATCACCAGTTCGGACTCGACCGTCCGTTCCTCGTGAGATACGTCGACTGGATCTCGGGCGCCGTCACAGGCGATCTCGGCACCTCGTGGTTCACGACCATCCCGGTCGCCGACAGCATCGCTCAGGCCTTTCCGGTGAGCCTGTCGATCGCGGCGGGGGCGACCCTGTTCGCCCTCGTCTTCGGGTTCGCCGGCGGTGTGCTCGCCGCGGTGACCCGCGGAGGAGCGATCGATCGGGTGGTGACCGGCTTCAGCACGATCGCCGCCACGGTTCCCGCCTTCGTCGCGGCGATCGCGCTGATCCTGCTCTTCTCCTACGCGATCCCGATCTTCCCGGTCGCCGGGTACACCCCGCCGGAGAAGGATGTGGGAGCGTGGCTGGTCTGCCTCGTGCTGCCGTCGATCGCGCTCAGCCTGGATGCCGGAGCCGACATCGCCAGGCAGCTGCGCACCTCGCTCGTCGGCACCCTCGGGGAGAACTTCATCATCGGGGCGAGGGTGCACGGGCTCGGCCCCGCGCGCATCGTGTTCCGTCACGCGCTGCCCATCGCCTCGGGGCCGGCCCTCTCCACTCTCGGCGTGCACGCACCGCGCCTGGTCGGCGGGGCGGTCATCACCGAGGTGATCTTCGGGATGCCAGGACTCGGGCAGCTCGCCAACCGCGCCGCCCTGCAGGGGGACGTGCCTGTCGTGCAGGGCGTGCTCCTGGTGACCATCGCGATGATCGTGATCGTCGGGGCCGTCCTGAACATCGTGATCTCCCGCACGGGCGGAACCGAGAGGAGTGCCGCATGAGCGTCATCGCATCGCCGGTCGTCGTCAGGTTGTGGCGCACCGGCTGGAGCGTCAGGATCGCACTCCTCGTGCTGGTCGGCGTGGCGCTGCTCGCCGTGGCCGGGCCCGCCCTCGCACCGCAGGATCCGCTCGCGCAGAACGCGTCGGCGGCACTGCAGGAGCCGAGCCTGGGGCACCTGCTCGGCACGGACTACGTCGGCAGGGATGTGCTCTCACGGCTGTTCGCCGGGGCGCCTGCGTCTCTGCTCAGCGCCATCGCCGCCGCGCTCATCGGTCTCGTGCTCGGAGCGGTGCCCGGAGCCCTGAGCGCGTTCGTGCCGAAGTTCGCCGAGTGGTTCTCGCTGCGCATCGTCGATGCGCTCCTCGCGCTGCCGTTCATCCTGTTCGCGATCGTGTTCGCGGCGCTGCTGGGCAACGGGCTCGTCCAGGCCACGCTCGCGATCGGCATCCTGGTCGCCCCCGGTTTCTTCCGCATCGCGCGCGCCGCCACCCTGCGGGTGCGCGATTCCCAGTACATCGACGCGGCCGGGTACCTGGGTGCCTCGGCGTGGTGGATCCTGCGGCGGCATGTGTGGCGGCAGGTCGCGCCCAACCTGGTCGTGGCGTCGGTCTCGGCGCTGGGCGGCGCGCTTCTCGCCGTCGCCTCGCTCACCTTCCTCGGCATCGGGGTGCAGCCGCCGGCACCGACCTGGGGAGGGATGCTGTCGAGCGACCTCGGATACCTCGGTCAGCGGCCGTGGGGGCCGCTCGCCCCGGCGCTCGCGATCATCGTCACGGTCGGCGCTCTCAACGTGGTCGCCGACGCGGCGCGGGACGTGCTCGGATCTCCGGCGGTCACGCCGGCGAAGCGGAAGGCGGTCGCCCATGTCTGACACCCGGTCGATCATCGAGGCACGCGGCACGGTGCAGCGCACCGCGGCCGTGGTGCACGGGACGCCCCTGCATCCCTCCTTCGACGAGGCCTCCCTCGCGCGTCCGGCCACGGCCGCAGTCACGGATCTCGTGATCACCGCCTCGGACGGCACGGAACTCGTGCACGGTGTCACGGCATCGGTTCGTCCGGGTGAGGCGCTGGGCATCGTCGGCGAGTCGGGAAGCGGCAAGACCCTCACGTGCCGCGCCCTGCTCGGCATCCTGCCCGCGGGCCTCGAGGTCACCGGCGGAACGGTGCACGTCGACGGGGTCGATCTCACCGGTGCGGATGAACGCGCATGGCGGCGGGTGCGCGGCACGCACATCGGTGCGGTCTTCCAGGATCCGGCCTCGTATCTGAACCCCGCGATCCCCGTCGGCGCCCAGCTCGAGGAGACCCTGAGGGTCACTGCCTCGCTGGGGCGTCGTCAGGCCAGGGAACGAGCGCGCGAGTTGCTCGACGACCTCGGCATCCGCCGCGTCGACCTGGTGCTGCGTCAGCGCGTCGCACAGCTGTCGGGTGGGATGCTGCAGCGGGTCCTCATCGCGATGGCGCTCGCCGCCGACCCCGCGGTGCTGATCGCGGACGAGGCGACGACGGCACTCGACGTCACGGTGCAGGCGGAGCTGCTCGAGCTCCTCAGCCGCCTGCGCAGGGAGCGCGACCTCGCGCTCATCCTGGTCTCTCATGATCTCGCCGTCGTGGCCCAGGTGTGCGAGCGCGTGCAGGTCTTCCGCGACGGGCACGTCGTCGAGGCCGGCGCGACATCGCGGGTTCTGCGAGCCCCGGCCCACGCCTACACGCGGGAGCTGCTCAGCGCGCACGCCGCGTACGGACTCGAGAGGTTCCTCGCATGACCGTTCCCATCCTCGAACTCGAAGACCTCACGGTCGACTACGGACGCGTGCGTGTGCTCGATCGCATCTCGCTCACCGTGCGGCCAGGCGAGGTCGTCGGCGTGGTCGGTGAATCCGGCTCGGGCAAGACGACGCTCGCCAAGGCCGTGCTGCGTGCGGTCGACCCCTCTGCGGGGTCGCGCCTCGTCGTGGACGGTCGCGACGTCACGCGTCTCCGTGGCGGCGCGTTGCGGGCCTGGCGGCGCGGCGGTGCCGTGCAGTACGTGTTCCAGGATCCGCTGCGGTCCCTGGATCCCGGTGTCCGCGTCGCCGACTCGATCGTCGAGGGGCTTCGCATCGCGGGCGTCCCCGCAGCCGATGCCGCACGCCGCCGCGCGGCTGCCCTCGCCGCGGTCGGTCTCGACGAGGAGCTCATCGCGCGCCTGCCCGCGGGCCTCTCCGGCGGGCAGCGCCAGCGTGCGGCGATCGCCCGCGCACTGGTCGTCGAGCCGCGGCTGCTGCTGCTCGACGAGCCGGTCAGCGCACTCGATGCGGCGAGCCGCGACCGGGTCGTTCAGGCGCTCATCGCGCTGCGCGACGCGCGCGGATCCGAGCTCGCGATGCTGGTGATCTCGCACGACATCGGATCGCTCGCCGCGATGAGCGACCGGCTGATCGTGCTCGACCACGGACGCATCGTCGAAGACGGACCCACGCGTCGTGTGATCTCCCGTCCCGAGCATCCGTACACCCGGCTGCTCATCGACTCCGTCCCCCTCATCCACGCGCCTCGGGCGAACCGCCCGTCGCCCGCCCCCCGTCAGGAGCTGAAGCACATGCCCATCGAACTGCTCGGAATGATCGCCACGACCGCCGGATCGGAGTCGAAGGCCGTCGACGGACCCGCCGTCGACGCAGCCTACGTGCGGGAGTTCTCCCGAGCCCACGAGGAGGCGGGGTTCGACCGCGTCCTGATCGGGTACAGCGCCAGCTCTCCGGACGGGTTCGCGGTCGCCTCGGCGGCGCTGCACTCGACCGGGAGGCTGAAGGTGCTCATCGCGCACCGGCCCGGATTCGTCGCCCCGACGGTCGTCGCCCGCAAGCTCGCCACCCTCGATCACCTCACGGGTGGGGGAAGGGTCGCGATCCACCACATCAGCGGAGGCAGCGAGGCCGATCAGCGCAGGGACGGCGACTTCAGCGACAAGTCCGACCGCTACCGGCGCACGGGCGAGTTCATCGACGTGCTCCGACGGACGCTCGCATCCGACGAGCCGTTCGACTATCACGGCGACTTCTATCGGGTCGAGGGCGCGTTCTCGGCGGTGAAGCCTGCGACGGACGCGGGGATCCCGGTGTTCTTCGGCGGGCTCTCGGAAGGCGCTGTCGAGGTGGGCGCCCGCGGCGCCGATGTCTACATGCTCTTCGGCGAACCTCTCGCAGACGTCGCCGAGCACATCCGCACGATCCGCGCTGCGGCGGCGAAGGAGGGGCGAACGGTCGAGTTCAGCCTCTCGACGAGACCGATCATCGGAGCCACCGAGGCCGAGGCCTGGGAGAAGGCGGAGCGCATCTATGCCGAGACAGAGGCCGTGATCGCGAGCCACGCCTCGGGCAACCCGCTCACGTTCGCGCGTCCGGCGCAGCACGAGCCGGTTCCGGTGTCCGCCGACCGTCTGCAGCAGGCCGCTCGGCGTGGCGACGTGCACGACGAGCGGCTGTGGCTCGGCATCACCAGGCTCACCGGCCCGGCCGGCAACTCCACGGCACCGGTCGGCACGCCCGAGCAGGTGGCCGAGGCGCTGCTGAAGTACTACGACCTGGGGGTGACGCGCTTCCTCATCCGCGGATTCGATCCGCTCGGCGACGTGCGCGACTGGGGTGCTGAGCTCGTGCCGGCGCTCCGGGAGGGGGCCCGGCTCCGCGATGAGGCGAGCGCGGCGCAGAGCGAGGAGCGGGTCGCCTGAGCGGCAGGACTCGCTACGGGATCAGGACGATCTTGCCCGAGGCGGCGCCGGACTCCATGAGCTCATGAGCCTGCGCCGCTTCGGCGAGCGGCAGCTCGGGGCCGAGCTCGATGACGAAGTCTCCGCTGGCGAGCAGCTCGACGGTCGCGCCCAGCGCCTCGGCCCGCCAGGCGAGCTCCTGCTCGGTGAGCGGCGTGGGGGAGCCGCCGGAGAAGGCGCGGATGCCGAAGGATGCGGCATCCGGTCCGCGCACGATCGTCGCGACGCGGTCGCGGTCGGTGACGAGCTCGAGCGAGACCTCGATGGCCTCATCGGTGCCTGCGCAGTCGAGAGCCACGGTCACGCCGTCCGGCGCAGCCTCGCGCACGCGCTCGAGCAGTCCGTCACCGTAGGCCACCGGCGTGGCGCCGAGTTCGCGCAGCTGATCGTGTCGCGCGGGGCTGGCGGTGGCGATCACGGTGGCGCCCCAGGCGACGGCGAACTGCACGGCTGCCTGCCCGACCGAGCCGGAGCCGCCGTGCACCAGCAGCACATCGCCGTCTGCGACGCCGAGCGAGCGGAGCGCCTGGTAGGCGGTGCCGGCGGGGATGCCGATGCCGGCGCCCTCGGCTGAGGTGACCGCATCGGGCAGAGCCACGAGCTTCTCGACGGGCACGGCGAGCAGGCTCGAGTAGGTGCCGACGGTGTCGCGGATCGCCACGCGGTCGCCCACGGCGAATCCGTCGACGTCGTCGCCGAGCGACTCGATCACCCCGGCGCCGTCGAAGCCGACGGCGCGCGGTTCGGTGATCGGCGGCGAGGGCCGTTTCGCGCTGCGCAGCTTGGCGTCGATCGGGTTCGCCCCTGCCGCCTCGATGCGCACCACCGCTTCGCCGCTGAGTGCGATCGGATCGGGGATCTCGATCAGGTGCAGCACATCAGGGGAACCGAACTCTGTGTAGACGATCGCGCGAGCCATGCCCTCAGGCTACCCCCGCGATGCCAGCACCTTCATGATGCGCTGCGGCGAGACGGGCTGGGCCGTGCCGAGCCGCTGCGCGAACACGCTCACGCGATACTCCTCGAGCAGCCAGCGCGTCTCGACGATCGCAGGGGGAGCGCCGGGTGCGACCGGGATCGTCCCTCCGGCATCCTCGAACGCCTTCGCCATGCGCTCGAACTCGCTCATGCGGGTGCGGTCCTTGCCAGGCTCGTTCGCCAGGGTCTTCAGACGATCGAGCATGCCTTCGAGGTACCGGGGGAAGTGCGCGAGGCGCTCCACGCCGCTCGCCGCGACGAACCCCGGGTGCAGGAGTCCGGAGAGCTGCGTCCGGATGTCGTTGAGCGGCCCGAGCAGAGCGAGCGAGTTCTGCGACCGGATGCCGCGCTCGACGTCGCGGGTCTTCGTCAGGATGCGGGCGACGAGGGAGACGCAGGCGAAGAGCTCGTCGACGAGGGATGCCGAGACGGCGTCGCGCACGCGCTCGAACTCGACCTGGGTGCGCACGATGCCGCCAGGGGCCGCCCTGTCGATGAGGTTCTGCACCACGGCAGCACGGCAGTCCTCGATGAGGGCCGCCGCCGACTGATACGGCGACGCGGCGAGTGCGAGCTTCTCCTGGCTGGTGAGGTGCTGCTGCACGTACGACGAGGGTGAGGGCACGCCGAGCAGCACGAGTCGCAGCACGCCGGCGCGAGTGGCCGTGACCGCGGCCTCCGCTGTCGATTCCACGCGCACCGAGACGGTCTTGCCCTGGTCGACGATCGCCGGATAGCCGCGGACGACACCGCCGGCGACGCGCGTGTCGAGCACCTCTGGCAGTTCGCCGAAGGTCCACGTCGTGAGGCCGTCCTTCTCGATCGAGGTGGCGGCGGCCGCGGGGCGGGGGCCCTTCGCGGGCCCCGGCTGACGCGGTGGCGCCGCGATCGACCGGGCGACGCTGCTGCGGGCGCGGTCGGCGAGCTCCGCCTGCAGCGTGCTCAGGTCTCGGTTCGATCCGACCACGCGTCCGCGTTCGTCGACGGCGCGGAAGTTCATGCGCAGGTGCGCCGGCACCCGGTCGTCCTCGAACTCCGTCGCAGAGACGAGCTGATTGGCGAGGGGCTGGATGAGGCGGGCGAGGGCCTCCTTGAGCGTGCGATTCGGGAGACCGCCGTGCGACTCGGGGCCGTCTCCGGCCAGTTCTGACCCGAACTTGTCTGCCCAGTCGGCCGCAGGCACCACGTGCCTCCTGATGGCTTTGGGCAGTGCGCGGAGCAGACCGGTGACGAGCTCGGCGCGGAGGCCGGGCACCTGCCAGTCGAAGCCCCTGTCCTCGATCTGCGCGAGCAGGGGGAGCGGGATCACGACGCTGACGCCGTCATCGGCGGCTCCCGGCTCGAAGCGGTAGGCGAGTCCGAGCACCTGGTCGCCCTGCGTCCACCTCGTGGGGAACTCGCTCTGATCGGCCCTGCTGTCGTCGTCGAGCAGGTCGGCCTCGCGCATCACGAGCAGCTTCGGTGTGGCGGCCAGCGTCTCGCGCCACCACTTCTCGAACGAGCGCACGTCGAAGACGTCTGCCGGGATCCGCTCGTCGTAGAAGCGGAAGACGGCCTCGTCGCCGGCGAGGATGTCGCGGCGGCGCTCGCGCTCCTCGAGCTTCTCGAGGCGCTTGCGCAGCTCGGCGTTGCTGCGCCAGAACGCGCTGACCCGCTTGTCGATGCGCGTCGGGTCCCATTCGCCCTCGACCAGGGCGTGCCGCACGAACATCTCGCGCGAGGCGGCGCGGTCGATGCGCGCGAACTGCACGCGGCGGCGGGGGATGATCTCGACCCCGAACAGCGTCACCTTCTCGTAGGCGACCGCGGCACCCGCATCCTTCGACCAGTGCGGCTCGGTGACCTGGCGCTTCGCGAGATCACCGGCGAGTGCTTCGGCCCACGCCGGATCGATCGCGGCGACGGTGCGTGCGTAGGTGCGCGAGGTCTCGACGATCTCGGCGGCCATGACCGCCTGCGGGGCCTTCTTGCGCAGCGCCGAGCCGGGGAAGATCGAGAAGCGGATGCCGCGGGCACCTCGGTACTCCGCCATCCTCTTCTTCTTGGGATCCAGGCCCTTGCCCGTGTTGCGCTCGTCGAGGATGCCGATCTGCGACAGCAGACCCGCGAGCAGGGCGCGATGGATCGCCTCCGGATCCGCGCTGCCGGAGCGTCCTGAGTCCTTCTCCTTCACGAGCGACCGCAGCTGGCGGTGCACGTCGAACCATTCGCGCACCCGGACGTAGTTCAGGTGCTCGGAGCGGCAGAGGCGACGGAACGCGCTCGAGCCGAGCTCGCGCTGCTGCTCCCTGAGGTGGTTCCAGAGGTTGAGGATCGAGAGGAAGTCGCTCGTCGGGTCGGCGAACCGCGCGTGCATGCGGTCTGCCTCGTCCCGCACGCTCTGCGGCGCCTCCTGCGACGGCCGCTCGCGCACGTCCTGGATCGACATGCCGGCGACGATCGCGAGCACGTCGCGCGTCACGTCGGCCCCGCCGGGGCGCCCCGCCTCGATGAGCATGCGGGCGAAGCGGGGGTCGATCGGGATGCGCGAGATGTCGCGTCCGATGCGGGTGAGGCGTGGGGTGTCTCCGCTTCCGGTCACGGCGCCGAGCTCGGTGAGCAGATCGACCGCGGCCTTCACGCCGCGGGAGTCCGGAGGGGTGAGGAACGGGAAGGCGGTGATGTCGCCGAAGCCGAGCGACAGCATCTGCAGGATGACCGAGGCGAGCGACGTGCGCAGGATCTCGGGTTCGGTGAACTCGGCTCGACTGTCGAAGTCCTCTTCGCTGTACAGACGGATCGCGATGCCGTCGCTCGTGCGGCCCGCGCGGCCGGAACGCTGATTCGCGGAGGCCTGCGAGATCGCCTCGATCGGCAGTCGCTGCACCTTCGAGCGGTTGCTGTACCGCGAGATGCGGGCGGTGCCGGTGTCGATCACGTAGCGGATGCCGGGAACGGTGAGGCTGGTCTCGGCGACGTTCGTGGCGAGCACGACGCGACGGCGCACCCCGGCGACGCGGCTCTTCTCGAACACCCGGTGCTGCTCGGCCGCCGACAAGCGCCCATACAGCGGCAGCACCTCGGTGGGGGAGCGGTCTTTCGAATAGGCGCCTCGCACGGCATCCGCCGCGTCTCTGATCTCGGCCTCGCCCGGCAGGAACACGAGGACGTCGCCGGGCTCCTCCCGGTCGAGCTCGCGCAACGCCGCGACGATCGCGGTCACCTCGTCGGATTCCTCGGTCTCCTCCGTCTGAGCCCGGTAGCGGATCTCGACGGGGAAGGTGCGCCCCGACACCTCGATGACCGGCGCGGGCTCGCCCTGAGCGGTGGCGAAATGCCGGGCGAAGCTCTCCGGGTCGATCGTGGCCGAAGTGATGATCACCTTGAGGTCGGGGCGCTCCGGCAGGATCCGCACGAGGTAGCCGAGCAGGAAGTCGACGTTGAGCGAGCGTTCGTGGGCCTCGTCGATGATGATCGTGTCGTAGCGGCGGAGCAGACGATCGCGGTGGATCTCGTTCAGCAGGATGCCGTCGGTCATCAGCGCGATGCGCGTCTCGTCCGACACCTTGTCGGTGAAGCGCACCTTGTAGCCGACGAGGGTACCGAGCTCGACCTGCAGCTCTTCGGCGACCCGCTCGGCGATCGTGCGGGCGGCGAGCCGTCGGGGCTGCGTGTGCGCGATGCGCTCGCGCCCGAGGTCGAGGCAGATCTTCGGCAGCTGGGTCGTCTTGCCCGAGCCCGTGGCACCGGCGACGATGACGACCTGGTTGTCGCGGATGGCGTCGGCGATCTCGTCTCGCGCAGCGCTGACCGGCAGCTCGGGAGGATAGAAGATCACAGGGGAAGGCATAGAACTCCCATCGTACGATTCATCCGTGAGCACTGTGTCGAAGCCCCTTCCCGCAACGCGGTGGTTCCGTGAGTTCGGGCGGGCTCCGCGCATCCTCGGACTCGACATCGCCCGAGGCCTCGCGATCCTCGGCATGGCGGGCGCGCACATCGGCGAGACCGAGGCGTTCGATCCGTTCGACCTGTCGACGTGGACCGACCTCGTGCACGGGCGCTCGTCGATCCTGTTCGCCGTGCTCGCCGGCGTCTCGATCGCCCTGATGACCGGGCGCAGCGCGCTGCCCGAGCCCGAGCGGATGCCGAGCATCCGCCTGCAGCTCGTCGGTCGCGGAGCGGTGATCTTCCTGATCGGTCTGGCCCTGGAGATGCTGAACACGCCGATCGCGGTGATCCTCACCCTCTACGGGCTCCTCTACGTGGCTGTCATCCCGTTCCTCCGGTGGCAGCCGTGGAAGCTGCTGATCGCCGCCGGCATCCTGGCGCTCGCGGCGCCGGCCGTGCTCGCACTGCTCGCCGCGCTCACGCTGTACCCCACCGGAGCGGGCATCAGCCTCGTGCTCTACGGCTCGTATCCGATCACGGCGTGGCTCGCGTTCGTCTTCGCCGGCATGGCTCTCGGGCGCCTGCACGTCGAGAAGCTCGAGACCGCGGCCATCACGTTCGGCGTCGGCGTCGCGCTCATGGTCGTCGGATACGGCCTCGGCCTCGTCGGGGGAGTCGCCGGCATCAGGTCCTCCTCGTGGATGACAGAAGGAGAGGGGGCGTCGGGATGGAGCACCTACCCGGACGCTCTGGCGGCGGCGGACCCCGGAGGCGCCGTCATCCGTGCGATCTTCGCCGTCGATCCGCACTCGGGCGGGACGGCGGAGATTCTGGGCTCCGGCGGGTTCGCCCTCTCCGTCATCGCGCTGTGCGTGCTGCTCAGCGGTCCGTTGCGCGCGGTGCTCCTTCCGCTGGGGGCGTTGGGGTCGATGCCGCTGTCGGCCTACAGCGTGCACGTCGTGTCGGTCGCGCTGATCGCAGGACCGGGTGGCTTCTTCTCGAGCAATGCACTCTGGGCCGCGACGGCCATCGCGCTGCTCCTCGTCACGACGCTGTGGTCGATCCTGTTCGGGCGAGGGCCGCTCGAACGACTCGTCGGCTGGGCTGCGACGAGGATGGCCGCGGTTCCCCCTGGGCCGCCTGTCATCACAGGTCGTAGGGTGGGATCATGACGATTCCTGCACTCGAACTGAACGACGGCCACTCCATCCCGCAGCTCGGCTACGGGGTGTTCAAGGTTCCGGCCGACGAGACCGAGCGCGCCGTGAGCGAGGCGCTCGAGATCGGCTACCGCCACATCGACACGGCTGCCATCTACGGCAACGAAGAGGGTGTGGGCGCGGCCATCGCCGCATCCGGCATCGCCCGCGACGAGCTGTTCATCACTACGAAGCTCTGGAACGACCGCCACCACGGCGAGGAGCCGCGCGCGGCGATCGGCGAGAGCCTCGACAAGCTCGGTCTCGACGCGGTCGACCTCTACCTCGTGCACTGGCCCACTCCGGCCAAGGACGACTACGTGCACGCCTTCGCCAAGCTCATCGAGCTGCGCGAGGCCGGCCTCACCCGCAGCATCGGCGTCTCGAACTTCCTCGTGCCGCACCTCGAGCGTGTCGTGGCGGAGACCGGCGTGACGCCTGCGGTCAACCAGATCGAGCTGCATCCGGCCTACCAGCAGCGCGACGTGGTCGATTGGGCGACCGAGCACGGCATCCGCATCGAGTCGTGGGGGCCGCTCGGCCAGGGCAAGTACGACCTGTTCGGCACGCCGGCGATCGCCGAGGCTGCAGCGGCGCACGATGTCACCCCCGCTCAGGCGGTGCTGCGCTGGCATCTGCAGCGTGGATTCATCGTCTTCCCGAAGTCGGTGCGGGCAGAGCGACTGCGCGAGAACCTCGACGTGTTCGGCTTCGAGCTGACAGATGCCGAGATCGCGAAGATCGACGCGCTCGACCCGCTCGACGGCTCAGGCCGCGTCGGCTCGCACCCCGACGACGTCAACTGAGGCGCCCCGTTTCGACAGATGACGCCCCGTGTCGCTTCCCGCGACACGGGGCGTCGTCGTGAGTAGCGTCAACGGCATGACAGCTCCCTACCGCGTCGTCGCCGTCTCCGGTTCTCTGCACGAGCCCAGCAAGACCACGGCCCTCGTCCGTGCGATCGCCGGGGCGATCGCCGAGCGCGCCGAGGTCGAGATCGAGGTCATCGAGCTCACCGACATCGGCCCGTCGCTCGCCGGGGCGCTGCGTCGCGACCATCTTCCGGCGAACGTCGAGGAGAAGCTCCTGGCCATCGAGGCGGCAGACCTGCTGATCGTCGGCAGCCCCGTCTACCGCGCGTCCTTCACCGGCCTGTTCAAGCATCTGTTCGACTTCGTCGGCCAGTACGAGCTCGTCGGCAAGCCGGTGCTGCTCGCGGCGACCGGCGGGGGCGAGCGCCACGCTCTGATCATCGAGCACCAGCTGCGGCCGCTGTTCGCCTTCTTCCAGGCGCTGACGCTGCCGCTCGGCGTCTACGCCAGCGACACCGACTTCGACGGCTATGTGATCGCGTCCGACGTCCTGCACGCACGCATCGCCCTCGCCGCCGACCGCGCGCTGCCGCTCGTGGGCTACGCCGCATCGCGGCCGGCGGAGCTGCTCGTCTCCTGACCGTCTCGTCGTGCGCTGATCGGCGTAGCGTGGGCGTATGACGAACCGGCTCGCCGACACGCTCAGCCCTTATCTCCGCGCGCACGCGGACAACCCCGTCGACTGGTATCCCTGGGGGCCGGAGGCCTTCGCCGAGGCGCAGCGCCGTGACGTGCCGCTGCTGATCTCGATCGGCTATTCGACGTGTCACTGGTGCCACGTGATGGCGAGGGAGTCGTTCGCCGACCCCGACACGGCGGCGTCGATCAACCGCGACTTCGTGGCGATCAAGGTCGACCGCGAGGAGCATCCGGATATCGATGGCGCCTACATGGCCGCAGCCTCGGCGTTCACGCAGAATCTCGGCTGGCCGCTCACGGTCTTCACGACGCCGCGGGGCCGCACGTTCTACGCCGGCACCTACTGGCCGCCGGAGGCACGACAGCCGATGCCCGCCTTCCGCGATGTGCTCGCCGCCGTGAACGAGGCGTGGACCGTGCGCCGTGCGCAGGCCGAGGAATCGGCGGATGCCGTGACCGATGCACTCGCCAGGGCAGCGGCATCCGTCCCCTCCGATCTGCCGGACGCGGTGGCGCTCGCAGGGGCGGCCGAGACGATCGCCGCGCGCGAGGATCGCCAGTTCGGCGGGTTCGGCGGCGCTCCGAAGTTCCCCGTCGCGACGACGCTGAGTCTGCTGCAGACGCCGCTCGTGCGTCGAGAGGCTCCGGATGCCGCGGCCTCCGCCGACCGCGCCCTCGCGGCGATGTCGGCGTCGGCCCTGCGCGACGAGGACGGCGGATTCTTCCGCTACGCGACGCAGCGCGACTGGACCGTGCCGCACTACGAGCGGATGCTGACGGACAACGCCCAGCTGCTCGCCATCGCGCTCGACGCGGGGGACGAGCCGACCGCCCGCGGTGTCGCGGACTTCCTCGTGAGCACTCTGCGACGAGCGAGCGGAGGGTTCGGCGCCGCCCAGGACTCGGAGTCGATGATCGACGGACGACGCGATGAGGGCGGGTACTACCGGCGCCCCGTCGCGGATCGGGCGGGACTCGAGCCCCCGGCCGTCGACGGCAAGGTCATCACGGGCTGGAACGGTCTGGCCATCGCAGCCCTCGCCCGAGCAGGGGCCGTGCTCGCGGAGAGCTCGTGGGTGCAGGCCGCGGTCGACGCCGCCGAACTCGTGCTGCGGGTCAACCGGGATTCGACGGGAGCGCTCGTGCGCGCGTCGCTCGACGGCGTCGCGTCGGGTGCGGTGGCGACGGCCGCCGATGTCGCGCTGCTCGCCGACGGCCTGTTCGCGCTGGCCGTGGTCACCGGCGAGGCGGCGTGGGCCGCCGAGGCACGTGAGTTGCTCGACACGGCGATCGAGGGGCTCGATGGCGATCCTCTGCTCGCGGCGCACGGCATCGCCGCGTCGCCCGACCAGACCGACGGAGATTTGCCGTCGGATGCCGCAGCCGTGGCCGCTGCGGCGCTCACCGCGTGGCGGCTCGGCGCGGGGGACCGGTATCGGGAGGCGGCGGCCGAACGCGTGCGCGAGCACGCCGGTCAGGCCGTGTCGCAGCCGTTCGCACACGGCAGCCTGCTGCGCGTGGCGGCGGGACTCGTTGATGCCTCGAGGCAGATCGTCGTCGTCACCGAGACGCCGGACGGTGCGCTCGCGTCTGCAGCGCGCACGGCAGACGCCGACGTGATCGCGATCGTGGCCCCCGCACAGGCGAGGGTGTTCGCGGATGCCGGCTTCGAACTGTTCGAGGGCAAGGCCGACGCGAGGGAGCAGGCGTTCGACTGCCGGTCGTTCGTGTGTCGGCTCCCGGTGAGCGACCCCACCGACCTTCCCCTCGCGCGGTGAGAACCCCGTGCCCGCGGGCGGCTGTGCAGTCTGCTCAGCGGTTCCGCGATTCCACCCCGCCGGCTGCGCGCGTTGCGCACCGGATGCTGCACCGATTGCCCACCCGTCGATCCTCGGTCTAGTGTTGCGCGACAGCAGGCGCCGCTCGGCCGCCACCGCATCTCAGCAAGGACGCTCAGACGATGACTCTTCCCACCCGTGCCGGCCTCGACGCCGTGCCCGCCTACCGCCAGGGGCGCTCCGCGCCGGCCGGTGCCTCGAAGCTCTCCTCCAACGAGTCGCCGCACCCGCCGCTCCCGTCCGTCGTCGACGCGGTGCAGCAGCGCCTCTCCACGATCCACCGCTATCCCGACATGAGCGCCGCCGCTCTGCGCGAGCGCCTGGCGGAGCGCTACGGGGTCGATCCGGCCGTCGTCACCGTGGGCGCCGGCTCCGTCGAACTCGCCTCCCAGCTCATCCATGCCGTCGCCGGTGAGGGCGACGAGGTCATGTTCGCGTGGCGGTCGTTCGAGGCCTACCCGTCACTCGTGCGCATCGCCGGCGCGACTCCCATCCCGGTGCCGCTGAACGCCGAGCATGCCCACGACCTCGATGCCATGCTCACCGCGATCACTCCGCGCACGAGGCTGATCTTCGTGTGCAACCCGAACAACCCGACCGGAACGGTCGTAGATGCCGCAGACCTCGAGGCGTTCGTGGCCGCTGTGCCGCGCGATGTGCTGGTCGTGATCGATGAGGCCTACGTGCACTTCGACCGCACCGGGTCGTACGGGGCGGGCGTCGAGCTGTTCCATCGGCATCCGCACGTCGCGGTGCTGCACACCTTCTCGAAGGCGTACGGGCTCGCCGGTCTGCGCATCGGCTACGCGCTCTCGCCGCTCGCGGTGGCCGACAGCCAGCGCAAGGTCGCCGTGCCGTTCGGCGTGACCGACCTCGCCCAGGCCGCCGCACTCGCATCCCTCGACGCGGAAGACGAGCTCGCGGTGCGCATCGACGAGGTCGTCGCGCACCGCGATCGCCTGCAGGCGCTGCTCGTCGACGCCGGATGGCCCGCCGTCGCCTCGCAGGCGAACTTCGTCTGGGTCCCCGCAGGCGACCGCACGGACGAGCTCGAGTCCCTGTTGAACGAGGGTGGTGTGATCACACGGGTCTTCGCCGGTGAGGGGATCCGCATCTCATCGGGTTCAATGGAGGACATAGACCGGGTGCAGTCAGCGCTCCAGGCTGAGACCGCACTGCAGGAGGCGCGCGCATGACCGAGGTTCCGACCACGACGACCACGACGAAAGGTCTGCACCCGGGGCTGACTCGTCGGCAGATCTCGATGATGGGACTCGGCGGCGCGATCGGCGCCGGGCTGTTCGTCGGTTCAGGTCAGGCGATCAGCATCGCAGGTCCCGCTGTGCTGATCTCCTACCTCGTCGCGGGCGGCATCGTGGTGCTGATCATGGCGATGCTCGCAGAGATGGTCGCCGCCCGGCCGAGCTCCGGTGCCTTCAGCTCGTATGCGCAGAAGGCCATGGGACGCAGTGCCGGAAGCGCCGTCGGCTGGCTCTACTGGATCCAGCTCGTCGTGGTGATCGCGGCGGAGGCGACCGGCGCCGGAGGGATCATCTCCGCCTGGATCCCCGGCATCCCGGCCTGGGTGTGGGTGCTCGTCTTCGTCGTGGCCCTGACTGCGGTCAACCTGTTCGGGGTGCGCAACTACGGCACATTCGAGTTCTGGTTCGCCGCGATCAAGGTCGCCGCGATCATCGTGTTCCTCGTCGTGGGCGTGTGCGCCATCGTCGGCTTCATCCCCGGTGTTCCCGCGACAGGCATCGGAAACCTGGTCGACAACGGCGGCTTCGCACCGAACGGGCTGACCGGCATCGCCGCCGCGCTGCTGATCGTGGTCTTCGCGTTCGGCGGCACCGAGGTCGTCGCGATCGCGGCCGCCGAGTCCGACGACCCCGCGCGCAACATCCGCCGCATCGTGCGCGAGGTGCTCGTGCGCATCCTGATCTTCTACGTCGGCTCGATCTTCGTGATCGTGTCGGTGCTGCCGTGGAACGACCCGGCCGTCAAGGACGGCCCCTTCTCTGCCGTGCTCGACACGCTGCAGCTGCCCGGCGTCGGGCTCGTGATGGATCTCATCGTGGTGATCGCACTGCTCTCGGCGATGAACGCGAACATCTACGGCGCATCGCGCATGGCCTACTCGCTCGGCGAGCGCGGTCTCGCTCCGCTTGCTGCGACCCGCACCACGTCGAAGGGCGTGCCGGTGGTCGCTGTGCTCGCCTCCGTCGCGTTCGGCTTCGTCACCGTGGGACTGAACTGGGCGTTCCCCGATGTGGTGCTCCCCGCGCTCCTCAACGTCGTCGGATCCACGCTGTTGATCATCTGGACGGCGACCGCCGTGTCGCAGATCATCCTTCGCCGCCGTGCCGATCGGGCGGGGGAGGACATGCCGATGCGCATGTGGGGCTTCCCCTGGTTGTCCTGGCTGTGCCTGGCGCTCCTCGCCGGTGTCATCGCGCTCACGATGATCGACGGCGCCGCTCGCGTGCAGCTGCTGCTCACCATCGGCCTGACCGTGGTGCTCCTGATCGTCGCGCGACTCACGCGGAATGCCTCGCGCCCGGGTGTCACCAGCGAGCGCGACCGCGTGGTCGTGGACTGACCGTGCACATCGATCGCCTCGACGCCGAGCTGATCCGGATGCTCACCGAGTCTCCGCAGCTGCCGATCCTCGAGTGTGCGAGACGTCTGGGAGTGGCGAGGGGAACGGCCACGAGCCGGCTGGCGCGACTGCACGAGGGCGGAGTGATCGAGGCGATCGTGCCGCGTGTCGACCCTGCCGGCTTCGGCTACGGCGTCGTCGCGTTCTGCCTCGTCGAGATCGATCAGAAGGTCGGCCATGACGACGTCGCCACGGCCCTCGCCGATGCGGTGCCCGAGATCGTCGACATGCACACGGTCACCGGAGCGAGCGACATGCAGCTGCGGCTCGTCGCCCGTGACGCGACCCAGCTGCAGGAGGTGCTCGATCGGGTCGCTCTGGTGCCGGGGGTCGCTCGCACGGCTTCCTCGATCGCGATGCGGACGCACCTCTCCGGGCGGGTGCTGCCTCTGGTCGAGCATGTCGCCGGCGACGCCGGCTGAGGATCAGATCCAGCCGGGCAGCCAGTTGTGCAGCAGCCAGAAGTCGTAGGGCACGCTCATGCCTGTCCACACCGGGTAGTAGAACGCGGAGACGAGCAGCACGATGACGAGGAAGACCATCACCGTGCGCTCTCCCGACTGGCGGCGATGCAGCGGGTCCTCCCGTCGGCCCCCGATCTGACGGAGAGCGACCGCGAGCGCGATCACGAGGAACGGCGCCATGGCCACGGTGTAGAACTGGAAGATCGTGCGCTCGGGGAACAGCAGCCAGGGCACGTAAGTCGCAGCGAGTCCGACCAGCGGGAACGTGAACGCGGGGCCGACCGGCGTGCGGTCGATCCATCCGCGCACGAGCCGGTAGATCAGATAAAGCGCCGCGGCGACGCCGACATACCAGATGAGTGGATTGGGGATCGTCGAGATCACCGCGATGCAGTGGTCGACGCCGCAGGGCGCAGGATCAGTCCCCACCCAGACCGCTGTGGGCCGAAGCAGCAGCGGCCACTCCCAGGCGGGACTCGCGTAGGGGTGGCCCTTGCTGAGACCGACGTGGAAGTTCAGGATCGCCTCGTGGTAGTTCCACAGCGCGATCAGCGGATTGGGATCGCTCTGACGGGCATAGCCGCCGGCCGTGACGAGCCACCCCGTCCAGCTGACGAGGTACGTGGCGAGCGCCGGCAGCACCAGCAACACGAAGGACACCGGACCCTGGCGGAACGCGGCGGCGGTCGGCCACAGCACGATGCCGGCGCGGCGTCTCGCCAGAGCATCCGTCACCACGACGTAGAGCCCGAAGGCGGCGAGCGCGTACAGCCCGGACCATTTGACGGCGCATGCGGCGCCGAGGGCGACACCCGCGGCGATCAGCCAGGGGCGTCGCCAGAGCACGGGCCCCCACATCGGTTCGGGGGAGTCGGGGTCGGTGCGTTCGAGCAGGGGTATCGACCGTTCGCGGTCGACCAGGATGAACAGTGCACCGAGCATCACGAAGAACGTGAGCGGACCGTCCAGCAGCGCGGTGCGGCTCATCACGATGCTGAGGCCGTCGATCGCGAGCAGGCTGCCGGCGACGGTGGCCACCACGAGCGAGCCGGTCAGTCTGCGGGCCACCAGGTAGACGAGCAGCACTGTGGCCGTGCCTAGGACAGCCGTCGCGATGCGCCAGCCCACCGTGTTGTCCGGGCCTCCGACAGCCATCCCCAGGGCGATCAGCCATTTGCCGAGGGGCGGATGCACGATGAACGATCCGGCGTCCGACAGCGGCAGCTCCTGCAGTGTGATGAACGCCTCGTTGGCGTCCTTGCCCCAGGTGCCCTCGTATCCGAGGGTCCAGAGCGACCAGGCGTCCTTGACGTAGTAGGTCTCGTCGAAGGCGAGCTGGTGCGGGTGGCCGAGGTTGACCAGGCGCAGCACCGCGGCCAGGGCGGTCACGACGAGCGGCGCGAACCAGCGCATCGTGCGCCCCCAGTCCGGATCCCGCAGGACGCGGTCGCGCAGTCGCTCGTAGCGTGTCAGACGCTCCTCGGGTGGAGGAAGCAGGGGCAGGGGCGCGGTCACCGCACCAGCCTAGACACTCCGCCGATGGGCCCCGCCTAAGCTGGACGGGTGATCATCCTCGCCGCAACACCGATCGGAAACCTCGGTGATGTCTCGCGTCGCCTCGTCGAAGTGCTGGAGAACGCCGAGGTCGTCGTCGCGGAGGACACCCGCACCACCGGACGGCTGCTGCAGGCGTTGCAGATCACGAACCGGCCGCGGCTGATCGCGCTGCACGACCACAACGAGAAGCAGAAGGCGGCAGAGCTCGCGACCCTCGCCATCGAGACCGACGTCGTCGTCGTGAGCGATGCGGGGATGCCGGCCATCAGCGACCCCGGCTACGCGCTCGTCGCCGAAGCCGTCGCGCAGGGTGTGACCGTGACGGCGATCCCCGGGCCGAGCGCGGTGCTGATGGCGCTCTCGATCTCGGGGCTGCCGACCGATCGTTTCACGTTCGAGGGGTTCCTGCCGCGCAAGCCGGGGGAGCGGCGGTCGACCCTGCGGGCGCTCGCCGTCGAGCCCCGCACGATGGTGTTCTTCGAGTCGCCCGCCCGGCTGGCGTCGGCGCTCGCCGACATGGGCGTCGCGTTCGGTGCCGACCGTCGCATCGCCGTGTGCCGCGAGCTGACCAAGTTCTACGAGGAGGTGCGCCGCGGCACCTCCGCCGAGCTCGTCGAGTGGGCGACGGCGGGCGTCAAGGGCGAGATCGTCGTCGTGGTCGAGGGCGCCCCTCACCGGGAATCCTCTGCAGAAGACGCTCTCGCGCAGGTGCAACACCTCGTGGCATCGGGTGTGCGCCTGAAAGAGGCATGCGCCGAGGTCGCCGCGGCCACAGGCCTCTCGTCGCGCGACCTGTATCAGGCAGCGCTGGCCGCTCGCAGCTGATGGGCGCGGATGCCGGCATCGCGGCCGCCTATGACGCCAGGGCCGCGGAGTACGTCGAGCTGGCCGGCGCGATCGGGCAGATGGACGCGCGGGATAGGGCGTCCATCGCAGCCTGGCGCGACGCGGCCCCGGGACAGCTGCTCGATGCCGGCTGCGGGCCCGGGCACTGGACCGAGTTCCTCGGCAGGGGCGGGCGCGAGGTGCGGGGAGTCGACCTGTCGGCCGAGTTCATCGCGACCGCGCGGATGCAGCACCCCGGTATCCCGTTCGAGGTCGGCTCGTTCCGCGATCTGCCGTTCGACAGCGGGTCGTTCGGCGGCATCCTCGCCTGGTACTCGCTGATCCACACACCTCCGGAGGCCGTGCCCGAGATCTTCGCAGAGTTCTCCCGTGCGCTCGCATCGGGCGGCAGCATCCTGATCGGGTTCTTCGACGGAGAGCCGCGCGAGCCGTTCGCGCACGCCGTCGCCCCGGCGTACTTCTGGTCGGCCGACGCGCTCGCCGCACTCCTCGCCGACGCGGGCTTCGAGGTCGTGTCGATGGAGACCCGCGGGCGGGAGCCGGGCGAGATCAGCACCCGCCCTCACGGCGAGATCTCGGCGATCCGTCGATAGCGGGCCTCAGTCCTCGATGGGCTCGGCGAGGGCCTCGTCGACTCCCGAGGCCGCGACGACGGCGAGCGCGTGCTGCAGGACCTGCAGGTCTTCGACCGTCTCCACGTCCGTCACTCGGCCCCATCGCAACGTGAGGAACTGGAACACTGTGTTCTCGTAGCGGGTGCCGTCGGGCAGATCTCCCGATACTCGAGCCCGGGTCGCCACCCTCGTCCGCCAGGGCGGTCCGTTGACGAGGACGTCCAGCAAGGTGAACTGAGCTCCGGGCAGCAGCCGCAGCGTCCGTTCCCACCACCGATTCATGGCGTCCGCGGTCGTGCGCCGGCCACCGAGCGCATGCTCGCCATGAAACACATAGGTGAACTCGTCGGCGAGTCCGTCGACCATGGCGTGGTAATCGCCGTGATTGATCTTCGCGAAGACACCACGCACCGTGGCGCGCACGATCATCGTGTACATCACGACCCCCTAACGTTACGATGAGTCACATAATGACATCGAGCGGTAGGCCGCGTAAAGGGGAGATCGATCGCGCGATCCTCGACGCGTTCGCGGTGCTCGTCGAGGAGCGTGGCTACGCACGCGTCTCGGTGGACGATGTCGTGCGCCGCGCGGGATCCAACAAGCCCGCGTTCTACCGACGATTTCGAGACCTGGCGTCGGTCGTTCCGCGACTCCTCGAGGATCGGCATGGGCTCGATTCCGACATCGACACGGGGTCGCTGGTGGGCGACCTCTGCGAGATCCAACGTCGTCAGGTTCGTCTCTTCTCCGATCGTGCCATCGCTCGAGGTCTCGTCGGCTGGGCCGCGCACGTCGAGGGGCGTCCGGAGCAGGCCGTGCCGTTCGTCGACGCCTATCTCGCCCCGCGTCGTGCGTTCACGCACGTCGTCCTGGCGCGGGCCGTCACCCGCGGCGAGATCTCGGATGACTCGGATCCTGACTGGATAGCCGACCTGCTCACCGGCCCGCTGCTGATGCGGATCACTCTCCCGGGGCTGCCGCCTGTCACCGAGGCGCTCGGAGTTCAGACCGTGCATGCGGCGCTCGATGCGGTGCGCTTTCGCGGCGATCGTTCTGCTCTCGCGGCGGGTACCCTGGTGCACACGCGACCGGAGGAGGACCAAGCGTGAGCAAGAAGGCGACCGTCTACGACGTCGCAGAGCGCGCCGGGGTCTCGATCGCCACTGTGTCACGCGTGCTGCGGCAGCCGGATGCCGTGCGCCCCGCCACGCGCGAGCGCGTGCTCGACACCGTCTCGGAGCTCGGGTACGTGCCCAGCGGCAGTGCGCGCGGCCTGGCCGAAAGGCGCACCGGGGTGATGGGCCTCTACTTCCCGGGTTTCGACGCGTCGGAGGACGCGCCGGTGCTCGATGTGCTCGCCGAGGAACAGGCCGACGCGCCGCCGTTCACGGTCGAGCAGGCGCCTGCGGACGCCGATGCGCCGCATCCGACCATGCTGTTCCTCGACGAGGTGCTGCGTGGTGCCGAGCTCGAGGCGTGGAAGCAGGGCTTCGTGCTCATGATCGGCGTAGGCAGGGACGATCCCACCCGTGAGACCGTGCGCGACATCGCCGGCCGGGTCGACGGGCTGATGGTGCTGGCGCAGAGCGTGCCGGATGACGTGCTCGCCCGGCTCGCTCAGCGGATCCCTGTGGTCGTGCTCTCGGGCCCCGCGCGGGGCGACAGCTATGACCACGTGACGGTCAGCAACGCCGAGGCGATGACCGAGCTCACGCGTCTCGTGCTCGCACAGGCCGACCCCGGGGGCATCGCCTTCCTCGGCGGTCCGGAGGACTCGCCCGACGGCGCGCAGCGCTGGGAGGGCTTCGCGACCGCGGTCGCCGAGGCGGGGCTCGCGATCGACGACGTGACGGTTCTCCGCGGCGACTTCACCCGCGCGTCGGGTCACGCCGCGGGGGAGCGGCTCATCGCCCACGGGGTGCCGTCTGTGCTGGTCGCGGCGAACGATCAGATGGCTCTCGGTGCGATCGACGCGTTCCACTCCGCAGGCATCCGCGTGCCGGACGACGTAAGGGTCACCGGCTTCGACGGGCTCGAGGCGGCCGCGCTCTCGCGCCCCGCGCTCACGACCGTCCGCCAGCCGATGATCGACCTCGGGCGCGCCGCCGTGCAGCTGCTCGCGCGCCGTCTCGAGCAGCCGGATGCCGATCCGATGACCGTGCGCCTGCCCCTGCAGATCCTCGTCCGCGAGAGCTCGCAGCGCCCCGAGTAGCCACGAGTTTGGCACCGCTCCCATCCCTGTCTCCGAGGGCTATGGGAGCAGCTGAAACCCTTGTCAAGGGGTTGCAATCGCAAAATGTATGCGCTTACAATCGCTCATGCGGCGTATGCCGTGGGGCGCCCCGACCCCCGGGACCCCCTTCATGACACAGACGACATGAGGTGGCAGTGTGGCGAAGACGCACATGCTCCGGCGCTGGCGGAGAGCCGCGATCGTGGGACTGGCGGCAGCAGCCGTCGTGCTCAGCGGTTGCAGCATCCAGATCAGTTCGCAGCCCGATCCATCGATCGGCGACGACACGATGCTCATCAATGCGGACAAGGGGAACCCGTTCTTCACGCGGAACTTCAACCCGTATCTCACCAACACGCGCACCGCGTCGAGGTGGATCTATGAGCCTCTGATCCTGGTGAACCCGCTCGACGGAACCCAGAACCCCTGGCTGGCGAGCGAATGGTCGCAGCCCGACGCCCGCACGATCGTGATGACGATCCGCGATGACGTCGAGTGGAGCGACGGCGAGAAGCTGACGCCCGAGGACGTGGCGTTCACTTTCCAGCTGCTCAAGGACAACCCCTCACTCGACATCAAGGGCGCCTGGCAGCACCTCGACACCGTCGAGGTCGACGGAGACAACGTCATCATGCACCTGCAGACCGATGACGCGCCGTCGCTGCCGATCCTCGGCCAGACCATGATCGTGCCCGAGCACCTCTGGTCGGATGTGAAGGATCCGGGCACGTATCGCAACGAGAACCCGGTCGGCACCGGCCCGTTCGTGCTCGGCAACTACAACGACCAGCAGTACTCGGTGGACAAGAACCCCGACTACTGGCAGGCCGACAAGATCGAGATCGAGCACATCGTCCTGCCGTCCACGAACTCGCAGCTCGACACCGTCACGCGCGGCTACGACTGGGCGTACTCGTTCATCTCCGATGTCGAGGGCACGTGGGGCGCGGCAAGCGAGCACAACGCCTGGTGGTTCCCGCCTGGTGGCGTGATCGGGCTGATGCCGAACCTCGAGGTCGCACCGTTCGACGACGTCAACGTGCGCCGAGGCATCGCCCTCTCGCTCGATCGCGAGGAGATCGCCGAGACCGCATCCGAGGGGTACATGGAGCCCGCAGGGCAGACCGGGCTCGTCCTTCCCAACCAGGAGGAGTTCCTCGACCCGAGCATCCCCGACGGGGGCATGATCACGCAGGACACGGATGCCGCACTCGCGGCGTTCGCCGAAGCGGGATACACCCTCGACGGCGACCGCCTCGTCGGCGCCGACGGAAAGCAGCTCGAGTTCGCGCTGACCACGGCCAACGGCTTCTCCGACTGGACCCGCGCCGCGCAGACGGTGCAGAGCCAGCTGGCGAAGGTCGGCGTCAAGGTGACGCTCAAGCTTCCTCAGCCTGCCGGCTACCAGAGCGCCATCAGCAACGGCGACTTCGAGATGGCCATCGGCGGCATGGGCAACGGCGACGTCTACCAGGCTTACAACAACCTGCTCTCGAGCGAGTTCTATGTGCCGTCCGGGTCCGGCGAACCCACCGCCAACAACTTCGAACGGTACCGCTCGGACGAAGCCGACGCGCTGCTCAAGGAGTACCGCGAGACCGTCGACCCCGCGCGCCAGACCGAGATCGTGCAGGAGCTGCAGGCCATCGTCTACGAGGAGATGCCGGTCATCGGCCTCTACTACGGCGGCATCTGGGGCCTGTTCAACGACTCCAAGTTCACCGGATGGCCCACAGAGGACGACCCGTACATGATCCCGCAGAACTACGACTCGGCACCTCTGGGCATCTTCACCCGGCTCGAGCGTGTGAAGGAGGATGACCGATGAAGTACGTCCTCCAGAAGATCGGCCTGTTCGTGCTCACGCTGTGGGCCGCCATCACGCTGAACTTCTTCCTTCCGCGCCTCATGCCCGGCTCGCCGGCCGACGCCGCGATCGCGAAGCTGTCGCAGAACGGTCCGGTGTCGGATGCGACGCGGGCAGCGATCGAGGCCCAGCTCGGCGTGCCGACCGGGTCGATCTGGGACCAGTACGTCGCCTACCTCGGCCAGGTGGCACGACTCGACTTCGGCGTCTCGTACACGTTCTATCCGCAGACCGTGTCGAGCATGGTCTCGACCGCGCTCCCGTACACGATCGGCCTGGTCGGAATCGTCACGATCCTCGCATTCGTGATCGGCACCCTGATCGGCACCGCCGCCGCCTGGCGCCGTGGCACGTGGTTGGACTCGCTGCCGACGCTGACCGGGTCGTTCCTCAGCACCTTCCCGTACTTCTGGACGGCGCTGCTGCTGCTGTTCTTCTTCGGGTACGTGCTGCACTGGTTCCCGACGACCGGCGCCTATTCGGCGACCACCACACCGGGCTTCACCTGGGACTTCTTCATCGATCTCGTGCAGCATGCGATCCTCCCGGCGGTGACGATCCTGTTGACGTCGCTCGGCGGATGGATCATCGGCATGCGCAACGCGATGATCAACACCCTCGGTGACGACTACGTGACCTTCGCAGAGGCGAACGGCCTGCATGGTCGTACCATCGCCCTCCGCTACGCCGCACGAAACGCGATCCTGCCGAACCTCACCGGCTTCGGGCTCACGCTCGGCGGCGTCGTCGGCGGATCGATCCTCGTGGAGCAGGTGTTCGGCTATCCCGGCATCGGATATCTGCTCTTCAACGCCGTCATCGGGCAGGACTACCCGCTCATGCAGGCGCTCTTCCTGATGATCACCGTGAGCGTGCTCGTCGCCAACTTCCTCGTCGACATCCTGTACGGCGTGCTGGATCCAAGGACCCGCCGATGACCTCCACCATGAATGTCAAGGTTCCCTCCGACCGGATCGCGGCTCCCAGCCCGTGGCGCTCGTTCGCCCGGATGGTGGGCACCCTCTGGTCCAACGGCAAGGCCCGGCTGGGCCTCATCATCCTCGGTCTGTTCGTCGTGGTCGCGGTGTTCGCGCCGCTGCTCGCGCCGTACGGCCCCAAGGAGAACACGTTCGAGCGCAACGCCGACGCGTCGGCCGCGCACTGGCTCGGCACCACCGCCGCCGGCGAAGACGTCCTGAGCCAGCTGATCTACGGTTCGCAGATCAGCCTGCTGGTGGGCATGGCAGCCGGCATCCTCTCGACGATCGTCGCCGTGCTGATCGGACTCAGCTGGGGCTACATGCGCGGGTTCCTGGGTGAGGTGGTCGGCTTCATCGTCAACCTCTTCCTCGTGATCCCCGGGCTGCCGCTCATGATCGTCATCGCCGCCTACCTGCAGAACGGCGGCATCCTGATGATCATCGCGGTGATCGTCGTCACCGGATGGGCCTGGGGTGCGCGAGTGCTGCGCAGCCAGACCCAGTCGCTCCGGGGCAACGACTTCGTCACGTCGGCGCAGTTCTCGGGCGACAGCCGGGCGCGCATCGTGTTCCGCGAAATCCTGCCGAACATGACCTCGATCATCGCGGGCACGCTCTTCGGGGCGGCGACCGCGGCGATCCTCGCAGAGGCGGGCCTCGAGTTCCTCGGCCTCGGCGACTCCAGCATCGTCAGCTGGGGCACCATGCTCTACTGGGCGCAGAACTCCAACTCGCTGCTCACCGGGCAGTGGCTGCTGCTGTTCGCCCCCGGTCTCTGCATCGCCCTGCTCGCTCTGAGCCTGACACTGATCAACTTCGGCGTGGACGGCATCTCCAATCCGCGCCTGCGAGAGGGGAAGGGCCGATGAGCGCCATGCAAGCGAACACTCCCACGGACGACGTGCTGCTGGATGTCCAGGGGCTGTCCGTCGAGTACGCCTCTCCGGGCACGACGCCGGTCACGGCGGTCGAGGACGTCTCGTTCACGCTGCGTCGTGGCGAGTTCGTCGGGCTCGTCGGCGAGTCGGGCTCGGGCAAGTCGACGCTCGGCTTCGCCCTGACACGGCTGCAGAAGCCCCCGGCCCGCATCAGCGGCGGGCGCATCCTGTTCGACGGCCGCGACATCCGCGAACTCGACGCCGAGGAGCTGCGGCGTCAGCGTCAGGGCGGGTTCGCGATGGTGCTGCAGTCGGGTATGAACGCGCTGAACCCTGTGCGCACGATCGGCAACCACTTCCGGGACATCTTCGCGGCTCACGGGCACGTCGCCAAGGAGAGCCGCGATGCCAGGGCGCGGGAGCTGGTCGGCAAGGTCGGCCTCGACCCCGTGGTGCTCTCCCGCTACCCGGGTGAGCTCTCCGGCGGTATGCGCCAGCGCGCCTCGATCGCGCTCGCGCTGTCGCTCGAGCCGCAGCTGATGGTCTTCGACGAGCCGACCACGGCTCTCGACGTGCTCGTGCAGCACGCCGTCATGGACACGATCAAGGATCTGCAGCGCTCCGAGCACTTCACCGCGATCCTCATCAGCCACGACCTGGGCATCGTGCTCGAAGCGACCGACCGCGTGATGGTCATGCACGAGGGGCGGATCGTCGAAGACGCGCCGAGCCTCGACATCCTGCACCGTCCGAAGGACGAGTACACGCGGATGCTGCTGAGCCACTACGCCGACCCCCGAGCCGAGTCGATCTCGATCCCCGGATTCGTCGACCTCGGCACCCGGCGACGCGAGGGGCATTCGCGCACCGACCTGACCGAGACCCTGCCCACGGTGTCGCAGCGCGACACCCGCCGGGCGGACGCCGCGATCGTGGTGGAGGGCGTGTCGAAGCGCTACCCGGCGCCGCGGCGCGGTGAGAAGCCGGTCGTGGCGGTCGACGACGTGTCGTTCCGGCTCGAACCCGGCGAGGCTCTGGCTCTCGTCGGCGCCTCGGGATCGGGCAAGTCGACGATCGCGAAGCTCATCACCGGAGTAGAGAAGCCGACCGAGGGCACCGTCCGCTTCGGCGATGTCGACGTCGTGACGCTGAGACGAAAGGGACTCCGCGATCTGCGCAAGGACGTGCAGATGGTGTTCCAGGACCCGTATGCCGCGCTGAATCCGCTGCACACGGTCGAGTACGCGCTGAGTCGGCCGATCCGCAACTACACGCCGCTCCGAGGGCAGGAGGCGCGAGCCCGAGTGCTCGAGCTCCTCGAGACGGTGGGACTCACGCCGGTCGAGCAGTTCGCGGCAAAGCTGCCTCATCAGCTGTCGGGCGGTCAGCGTCAGCGTGTGGTCATCGCCCGGGCGCTCGCGAGCGACCCGCAGGTGCTGATCGCCGACGAGCCGGTGTCGATGCTCGACGTGTCGCTGCGTGCCGGAGTGCTCGCGCTGCTCGAAGACCTGCGCGAGAGGTGGGGCATCAGCATGCTCTACATCACACACGACCTGCTCAGCGCGCGCCTGGTCACCGAGAACATCCTCGTGCTCAACGGCGGTCGTGTCGTCGAACGCGGCGAGACCTCTCAGGTCCTCCAGCACCCCGAGGACCCGTACACGGTGCAGCTGCTCGACGCCGTGCCCAATCCATCCCGAATCTCGAAATAGAGAGGAGCACTCGTGCTCACATTCCCTGACGGCTTTCTCTGGGGCGCTGCGACCGCAGCCCATCAGGTGGAGGGGAACAACACGACCAGCAACTGGTGGGCCATGGAGCACGCTCCTGGTTCGTCGATGGTGGAGCCCTCGGGCGACGCCGCCGACCACTTCCACCGGTACCCGGAGGACATGCGTCTGCTGGCGGATGCCGGTCTGAACTCGTACCGCTTCTCTGTGGAGTGGGCCCGCATCGAGCCCGAGCGCGGGTTCGTCTCGCGGGCGATGCTCGACCACTACCGTCGCATGATCGACACGGCACGCGAGAACGGACTCGACCCCACGGTCACACTGATGCACTTCACCGTGCCGCAGTGGTTCCAGAAGGACGGCTTCTGGCGTGCGGACGACGCGGTCGACCTGTTCTCCCGCTACGTGGAGACGGTTCTTCCGATCCTCGAGGGAGTGAAGTACGTCTGCACGATCAACGAGCCGAACATCGCGGCGATGCTCGCCGGGGGAGAGGATGCGGCCAACCTCGTCGCCTTCGGTCTGCCGAACCCCGACCTCGCGGTCGCCGACACGTTGCTCGACGCGCACCACCGCGCCTCCGAGATCCTGCACTCCGTCTCGGGGGTGCAGGCCGGTTGGACCATCGCGACGCAGGCGTTCCACTCCACCGGTGAGCCCGGTGCCGACGAGATGCTCGCCGAATACGGCGACCCTCGCGACCACTGGTACCTCGACCAGTCGGCCGGCGACGACTTCGTCGGCGTGCAGGCCTACACCCGCACGTTCATCGGACCCGAGGGCCCTCGGCCCGTGGCGGACGATGTCGAGACGACGCTCACCGGCTGGGAGTTCTTCCCCGAGGCTCTCGAGATGGGCGTGCGCAGCGCCTGGGAGCGCAGCGGCGGAGTGCCGGTGCTCGTGACCGAGAACGGCATCGCGACGGCCGACGACACCCGTCGCATCGCCTACACGCAGGGCGCTCTCGAAGGGCTGCACCGGGCGATCTCCGACGGCATCGAGGTGAAGGCGTACCAGCACTGGAGCGCGCTCGACAACTACGAGTGGGCCAGCGGATTCCGCCCGACCTTCGGGCTGATCGGCTTCGACCACGAGACGTTCGAGCGCTCCCCGAAGCCCTCGCTCGCCTGGCTCGGCGAGGTCGCACGTCGCAACGGGCTCTGAGCCGGACGACCCCGGGGCACTGCCCCGGGGTTACCCTCGGATCATGAGCCATGCAGCCCGTACGACGCGCGGCGACACGCTCCGATCGGCGGCCGCAGGCCTGAGCGCGGCGGTCGTCGCGGTCGGCCTGGCGGAGCTCGTCGCAGCGGTCGTCGAGCCGAGCGCGAGCCCGTTCGCGGTGATCGGCAGCGGCCTGATCGATCTCGCCCCCAGCTGGGCGAAGGATGCGGCCATCGCGCTGTTCGGCACGGGCGACAAGATCGCGCTGCTCACCGGGATCGCGATCGTGCTCGTGGCGGTGGCCGCTGTCGCCGGCATCCTGGAGTCCCGCCGAGCGGGTGTGGGGTCCGCGATCCTCGCAGCGCTCGGCGTGCTCGCCCTCGTCGCCGCCATGATCCGCCCGGGCGCGGGGCCGTTCGCCTGGCTCCCCGGTCTCGTCGCCGGCGTGACCGCGGTCGTCGCCCTGCGGCTGCTCATGCGCAGGGTGCATCCGATTCCCTATCTTCGCGCCGAGCATGAGGAACGCCGTCAGTTCCTGCTCTGGACGGTCGGCGTCGCCGCCACGGGCATCGTGGCGCTCGCCATCGGCAACGCGGCCCGCGGCGTGACCCGATCGATCGAGACGGTGCGCGGTGCGCTGCGACTGCCGAAGGCGGTCAGCCCCGCGCCGGCGGTGGTGGCGGGCGCCGAACTCGACATTCCCGGTCTCGCCTCCGTCGTCACCTCGAACGACGAGTTCTACCGCATCGACACGGCGCTGATCGTTCCACGGATCGATCCCGCCGACTGGACGCTGCGCATCCACGGGATGGTCGACCGAGAGACCGTGATCACGTGGGACGAACTGCTCGCCCTGCCGATGCAGGAGTCGCATGTGACGCTCGCGTGCGTGTCGAACGAGGTGGGCGGAGACCTGATCGGCAACGCCCTCTGGCTCGGGCATCCGGTCCGCGAGCTGCTGGCCCGAGCGGGCGTCGACCCGGACGCCGACATGGTGCTGTCCCGGTCGTCCGACGGGTTCACGGCGTCGACACCGATCGAGGCGCTCACCGACGACCGCGACGCACTGCTCGCCGTCGGCATGAACGGCGATCCGCTGCCGATAGAGCATGGATTCCCGGTGCGCATGGTGGTGCCGGGGCTCTACGGCTATGTCTCTGCGACCAAGTGGGTGACCGAGCTGGAGGTCACCCGGTTCGATCGGGCATCCGCGTACTGGACCGACCGCGGGTGGTCGGAGCGAGGGCCGGTGAAGCTGCAGTCGCGCATCGACGTGCCGAGTCGCGGGACTCGGATCGAGTCGGGTGACGTCGTCATCGCCGGCATGGCGTGGCAGCAGCACGTGGGTGTCGAGGGCGTCGAGGTGCGCATCGACGAGGGCGAATGGCGTCCGGCCGAGCTCGCCAGCGCCATCTCGGACGACACCTGGGTGCAGTGGCGTCTCGACTGGTCGGCCGAGAGCGGTGCGCACACGATCGAGTGCCGGGCGATCAGCGCGGACGGCGAGACGCAGACGTCCGATCCGGCGGACGTCGTGCCCGACGGCGCCCAGGGGTGGCACCGCATCGAGGTGTCGGTCGCCTGAGCGTAACGACGCCCCGCATCCCACCTAGAATTGTCCCCATGCCCGCAGGCGAATCGTTCTACATCACCACGCCCATCTACTACCCCTCCGATGTGCCTCACATCGGTCACGGGTACACCTCGGTGGCGGTCGACGCGCTCGCGCGCTGGCACCGTCAGGGCGGCGATGACACGTGGATGCTCACGGGCACCGACGAGCACGGCCAGAAGATGCTCCGTGCGGCGGCGGCGAACAACGTCACCCCGCAGGAGTGGGTCGACAAGCTCGTCACAGAGGCCTGGTTCCCGTTGCTCGAGACGCTCGACGTGGCGAACGACGACTTCATCCGCACCACGCAGGAGCGCCACGAGACCAACGTGCAGACGTTCTTCCAGCGACTCTACGATCGCGGCTATATCTACGCGGGCGAGTACGAGGCGCTCTACTGCGTGGGCTGTGAGGAGTTCAAGCCCGAGTCCGAGATCGTCGACGGCACCGGGCCCTTCGAGGGCCTGAAGGTCTGCGCGATCCACTCGAAGCCGCTCGAGCTGCTGCAGGAGAAGAACTACTTCTTCAAGCTCAGCGAGTTCCAGGACCGCCTGCTCGAGCTCTACAAGACCCAGCCCGACTTCGTGCGCCCGGATTCGGCGCGCAACGAGGTCGTCTCGTTCGTCAGCCAGGGCCTCAAGGACCTCTCGATCTCGCGGTCGACGTTCGACTGGGGCATCCCGCTGCCGTGGGACGAGTCGCACGTCATCTACGTGTGGGTCGATGCCCTGCTCAACTACGCCACGGCCGTGGGCTACGGCTCCGACCAGGAGAACTTCGACCGCCGCTGGCCCGCCTATCACGTGGTCGGAAAAGATATCCTGCGCTTCCACGCCGTGATCTGGCCCGCCCTGCTCATGGCCGCAGGGCTCGATGTGCCCAAGGGCGTGTTCGCGCACGGCTGGCTGCTGGTCGGCGGCGAGAAGATGTCGAAGTCGAAGCTCACCGGCATCGCGCCGACCGAGATCACCGACGTCTTCGGCTCCGACGCGTACCGCTATTACTTCCTCTCTGCGATCGCCTTCGGCCAGGACGGCTCGTTCTCGTGGGAGGACCTCTCGGCCCGCTACCAGGCCGAGCTCGCGAACGGCTTCGGCAACCTCGCCTCACGCACCACGGCGATGATCGAGAAGTACTTCGAGGGTGTCGTGCCGCCGCCCGCCGAGTACACCGAGAAGGATCTCGAGATCCAGAAGATCGTCGCGGATGCGGCCTCGAACGCGGATGCCGCGATCGAGCAGTTCCGCATCGACGAGGCCATCTCGTCGATCTGGACGATCGTCGATGCCCTCAACGGGTACATTACCGAGAACGAACCGTGGGCGCTCGCCCGCGAAGAGGCTCAGCGCGGTCGCCTGGGCACGGTGCTCTACACGTGCGCCGAGGGTCTGCGCGCCCTCGCGGTGCTGCTCTCACCGGTGATGCCTCAGTCGACCGAGAAGCTCTGGGTCGCCCTGGGCGCCGCCGAGAGCCTCGGCCGTCTGCAGGATCAGGCGATCCGTGAGGCCGGAGCCTGGGGCGTGCTGCGCCCCGGCACCAGCGTCAACGGCCTCACCCCGCTGTTCCCGCGGGTGGAGTCCGCCGGCTGAGCATGACGTACGTGCAGCAGCGAGACGGCGAGGGGCGTAAGAACCTGCGATATCCGGCGGCCCCCGAGCCTCTCGCCGTGCCCGTCTACGACAACCACGCGCACCTCGAGATCCTCGACGGCGATGAGCCGCTCTCGTTGACCGAGCAGCTCGACCGCGCCCAGGCTGTGGGCATCGCCGGTGTGGTGCAGGCGTCGGGCGACATCGAGTCCTCTCGGTGGGCGGTCGAGGCTGCCGAGTCAGACCCCCGGGTGCTCGCGGCTGTCGCGATCCACCCGAACGACGCCCCTGCCTACGCCGAGGAGGGGTGCCTCGATGAGGCCATCGCGGTGATCGACGAGCTCGCCGCGCACCCGCGCACCCGGGCGATCGGCGAGACGGGTCTCGACTTCTTCCGCACCGAACCGGAGCGCCGAGCACCGCAGTTCGAGTCTTTCGAGGCGCACATCGCGCTCGCCAAGAAGCACGGCATCGCGATGCAGATCCACGACCGTGATGCGCACGACGCGGTGCTCGAGACGCTGACCCGGGTGGGAGCGCCCGAGAGAACGGTGTTCCACTGCTTCTCGGGCGACGATGTGATGGCGAGGATCTGCGCGGATGCCGGATACCACCTGTCCTTCGCGGGCAACGTCACATTCAAGAACGCGCAGAACCTGCGGGATGCCCTGAAGGTGACGCCGCTCGATCGCATCCTGGTCGAGACCGACGCGCCGTTCCTCACACCGACGCCGCTGCGCGGTCGGCCGAACGCCCCCTACCTCGTGCCGATCACGGTGCGGTTCATGGCCGCCGAACTCGGCATCGAGGTCGGCGAGCTGTCTGCGCAGATCGCCGCGAACACCCTGCGGGTCTACGGCTCGTTCGACTGAGGCTCGTTCGACTGGGTCTCGATCGCCTGCGTGTCCGAGACGGGCTTCGCCGACACGATCTGCGAGATCGGCTTCCACACGAACAGCAGTGTGAGCGCGGCGCCGACGAAGGCGAACCAC
The DNA here is from genome assembly GCF_979258485.1 of Microbacterium sp. AC035. Lineage (NCBI taxonomy): Bacteria > Bacillati > Actinomycetota > Actinomycetes > Micrococcales > Microbacteriaceae > Microbacterium > Microbacterium sp. AC035. The sequence continues at coordinate 1,538,040 of NZ_OZ409858.1, read as the reverse complement.
CACGGAGCCGTGAGACCCCAGAACTGGGCGATCACGCCGCCCAGCGCCTGCCCGATGACCATGCCGCCGAACACGCCGACCATGTTGACCGAGGCGACCCGGCCCTGCAGCTCTGGCGGCACGAGGCGCTGACGGACGGTCGTCGAGATCGTGCCCCAGATGAACGCGTAGGCGCCGAAGACGAACATGATCACGAGCGCGACCCACCCGGTGCTGGTGAGCGCGAACGCGAGGTGCATCAGCACTTCGAGCGACAGCACGACACGCATGAGCGTGGCGAACGATACATGCCGTTCGAGCCACCCGAAGCACAGCGTGGCCAGGATGCCGCCGGCGGCGGATGCCGTGGTCAGTGCTCCGTAGCCGACGGCGCCCATGTTCAGGTGCTCGGTGGCGTAGAGCACGAGCACGCCCCACGGGGCCGCCCAGGTGACGTTGAAGACGAGGATGATCAGCACCAGCATCCGCACCGGCGGGTTCTGCCAGAGCCAGCGGAGTCCCTCGCCGATGTCGGTGTGCACGTGCGACTTCACGCCGTCTCCCGTTGACCGGGGCGGCACAGGCGTGCGGGCCATGCGGGAGATCAGCACGACCGCGAGGAGCACGCACAGTATCTCGAGCAGGAACGGCCACGCCGTGCCCGCGGCGAAGAGGAACGCGCCGAGCGGCGGCCCCGCGAACTGGTTCGCCACGAGGTAGCCGGCCTGCAGTCGGGCGTTGCCGATGCCGAGATCGGCCGGTTTCACGAGCATCGGCAGCAGCGTGCTGCCCGCCGTGTCGACGAAGACCTCTGCCGTGCCGTAGAGGAAGGCGACGGCGAGCACGATCCAGATGTTCGCCGTGCCGGTGAGCAGGAACGCGCAGAGGCCGGCGAGCACGACGGCCCGTGCCGCGTTGGCGAACATCACCAGGCGTCGGCGGTCGAACCGGTCGGCGATGGCGCCCGCGTGCAGCCCGAACAGCAGCCACGGGAGGAACTGCATGATGGCACCTGCGGCGACGAGGATCGGCGACGACGTCATCGAGGCGATGAGCAGGGGGCAGCCGCCAGAGCGACGCCGTCTCCGACGTTGCTCGTCCACGATGAGGCGAGCAGCCAGCGGAAGTCCCTGCCCATGCGACGGGGCGCTATCAGTTCACCGAGGGAGGGCATCACAGAAGACTACTGGCCGGTTCGGACACCGGCGGCGGCGTCGAAGGAAGGGGTGGTGGGGGACAATGGAGCAATGACAGTCACCCTGCTCGGCGCCACCGAGATCCGCCGGCTCGCCGCCGAGCTCGATGTCACCCCGACCAAGAAGCTCGGACAGAACTTCGTCGTCGACGCGAACACCGTGCGCAAGATCGTGCACGCCGCCCGCGTGCAGCCGGGGGAGCGGGTCGTCGAGGTCGGGCCGGGGCTCGGTTCTCTCACCCTCGCGATCCTCGAGACCGGGGCATCGGTCACCGCCGTCGAGATCGACCACCGGCTCGCAGCCCGACTCGCTCAGACCGCGGTCGAGCACGGCGTTCCCGCCGAGAGGCTCACGGTCGTCGATGCCGATGCCCTGCGCATCACCGAGCTGCCCGGCGAGCCGACCGTGCTGGTAGCGAACCTCCCCTACAACGTCTCCGTCCCGGTGCTGCTGCATTTCCTCGAGAACTTCTCGTACCTGAAGCGCGGGGTCGTGATGGTGCAGGCCGAGGTCGCCGAGCGCATCGCGGCCAAGCCGGGATCGAAGATCTACGGCACCCCGAGCGTCAAGGCGGCCTGGTACGGCGAATGGAGGCTCTCGGGCACCGTGTCCCGTCAGGTCTTCTGGCCGGTGCCCAACGTCGACAGCCTCCTCGTCGGCTTCGACCGGTCGGAGGGCGAGCGCGGCACGGAGGACGAACGCCGACTCACCTTCAAGATCGTGGATGCCGCCTTCAACCAGCGACGCAAGATGCTGCGTCAGGCGCTGTCCGACCTCTTCGGCAGCTCCGCCGCGGCATCCGAGATCCTGATCGCGGCAGGAGTCGCGCCGACTGCTCGTGGCGAGGACCTCACGGTCGACGACTATCACAGTATTGCGCGGCACGTCGCTCAGATCGAAGACGCCGCCATCACCGGCTAACCTGGCACGGTGACCGAGTCTCCCCGCTTCCGTCCGAACGTCCCTGAGCTGCACCGGCCGTACGCCGCCGATGAGAGCCGCTACCAGCAGTTCGAGTATCGCCAGGTCGGCACCTCAGGGCTCTACCTGCCGCCGATCTCGCTCGGCCTGTGGTGGAACTTCGGCGACAACATCCCGCTCGACAACCAGCGTGCGCTGCTGCGTCACGCATTCGACCGCGGCATCACGCACTTCGACCTCGCGAACAACTACGGTCCGCCCTACGGCTCGGCCGAGAAGAACTTCGGCCGCATCTTCGCCGAGGACTTCCGCCCCTACCGCGACGAGCTGATCATCTCGTCGAAGGCGGGATGGGACATGTGGCCGGGGCCCTACGGCGATCTCGGCAGCCGCAAGTACATCCTCGCGAGCGCCGAGCAGTCGCTGACCCGCATGGGCCTCGACCACGTCGACATCTTCTACTCGCACCGTGCAGACCCCGTGACGCCGGTCGCCGAGACCATCGGTGCGCTCGACACGCTCGTACGTCAGGGCAAGGCGCTCTATGTGGGCATCTCGTCGTACAGCGCCGAGCGCACGGCCGAGGCCGTCGCCGTCGCGACCGAGCTCGGCACCCCGCTCGTCATCCACCAGCCGGCGTACTCGATCCTCAACCGCTGGGTCGAGGACGGTCTCACCGAGACCCTCGAGCAGTCCGGTGTCGGCGCGATCGCCTTCACGCCGCTCGCGCAGGGTCTGCTCACCGACAAATACCTCGGTGACGGCACCGCACCGCGGGCGCAGAAGCGCGGGTCGCTGCCGGATGCTCCACTGCCGGATGCCGCCGTGCAGACGCTCCGATCGCTGAACGCCATCGCCGAACAGCGCGGACAGTCTCTGGCTCAGATGGCGATCCAGTGGACGCTGCGCAACCCGGTGGTCGCCTCGGCGCTGGTCGGCGCGTCGCGCCCCGAGCAGCTCGACGAGAACATCGCCGCCGTCAACGGCCCGGCGTTCACGGCTGACGAGCTCAGCCGCATCGACGAGGCGGCCGGGGCCATCGACGTCGACCTGTGGGCGTCGTCCACGGAGCTGTGACGGGAGCACCCGGATGAGCTTCGCCGCCCCCGCCGACTCCGTGCATGTACGCGCGCCGGGCAAGATCAACGTCTACCTCGGAGTGGGCGGCCGTCACGACGACGGGTACCACGCGCTGGCGACTGTGTTCCAGGCGGTGTCGCTGTACGAGGACGTGATCGCCCGGCATGCCGACGACTTCTCGATCACGGTATCGGGGGGCGAAGACCCCGACACGGTGCCGCTGGACGATCGCAACCTCGCGATGCGGGCGGCGAAGCTGCTGGCGACCGCCGCGGAATACGGCGGCGGGGTGGCGCTCGAGATCCGCAAGAGCGTGCCGGTCGCCGGGGGCATGGGAGGCGGATCGGCGGATGCCGCTGCCGCCCTCGTGGCCTGCGATGCGCTGTGGGGCACCGGGTTCTCGACGGCGCGCCTGCACGAGCTCGCGGCACGCCTCGGTGCCGATGTGCCGTTCGCCCTGCACGGGGGAACCGCCGTCGGCACAGGCCGTGGAGATCAGCTGAACCCGGCACTGGCGAGGGGACGCTTCGACTGGGTGCTCGTCCCGAGCGACGAGGGGCTGTCCACGCCTGTCGTCTATGCGCGGCTCGACGCTCTGCGCGATGCCGAGGGCGCGCTCGCCGACGATCCGCCTCTGTCCCTCGAGGTTCCGGCGCCGGTGCTGCAGGCGCTGCGCTCGGGGGATCCGGATCTGCTGTCCGAGAGCATCTACAACGACCTGCAGGAGGCCGCTCTGCATGAGCGGCCAGAGCTCGAGACCACGATCCTGCGCGGCATCCATGCCGGAGCCCTGCAGGGGATCGTGTCCGGTTCAGGGCCCACGGTCGCACTCCTCTGCGCGAGCCCTGAGGGTGCGCAGGAGGTCCAGGCGCTGCTGCGCGAGCACGGGCTCGAGTCGCTGCACGTGCACGGCCCGGTGCCCGGCGCCCGCATCCTCGCCTGACCCGCTCCGTCCGCCCTCTCGCGTCGACGACGTGCGTTCGGCGTGCCTGGCGTACATAATGAAGTGACGATGTGACCGTGCACATACAAGGAGGTCTGTGATGTCGACTGCCTCCGAGCGTGCCCGGATGCCGAGCATCCGCGATGTCGCTCGACTCGCGGGGGTGTCGCACCAGACCGTCTCGAGGGTGCTGAACGACCACCCGAGCATCCGTCCTGAGACGAAGGCCAAGGTCCTCGACGCCATCGCGGTGCTCGACTATCGCCCCAATCTCGCCGCGCGGGCGCTGGTGACCAGCAAGTCGAACATGCTGGGCATCCTCTCGGCCACGGTGGGGGAGTTCGGGCCGACGTCCTCGATCGTCGGCATCGAGGATGCCGCTCGCGAGGAGGGGTATTCGGTCTCGACGCTGAACCTCTCGGCCACGACGCCCGAGGCGATCGGCAACGCCCTGCGGCAGCTGGCGCGCGAGCAGGTCGACGGCATCGTGGTCCTGGCGCCGCAGGTCCGGGCGTTCCATGTGCTCAAGGGCATGGCTGTCGAGATGCCGTTCGTATCGCTGCAGACCGCCTCCGGGTCCGATGGGGTGACCCTGTCGGCCGATCAGGTCGCCGGTGCGCGCACCGCCACCGAGCATCTGATCGCACTGGGGCACAGCGACATCATCCACATCGCGGGGCCGCAGGACTGGATCGAGGCCGAGTCGCGTATGCGCGGGTACCTGGATGCGCTGCGCGAGGCCGACCTTCCGACCTTCCCGCCGATCCGCGGCGACTGGACGGCGGACTTCGGCTACTTCGCGGGCCAGGAGCTGTCGCGGCGACGCGATTTCACAGCCGTGTTCGTCGCGAACGACCAGATGGCGATCGGTCTGATGCACGGCTTCCGGGATGCCGGCGTCCGCGTGCCGGAGGACGTGAGCGTCGTCGGCTTCGACGACATCCCGGTGGCCGCGCACGTCGCGCCGACTCTGAGCACCGTGCACCAGGACTTCCCCGAGCTCGGGCGCCGGGCGGTGCGGCTCCTGCTCGCGCAGATCCGGGGTGAGCAGGTGCCGCAGTTCGGGCCGCTCCAGACCACCCTGCGCACGAGGGAATCGTCCGCACCTCGATAGAGCCACAATTTCGCTCGTGGTCTTGACAGCGTCTCAGCGAGCGTAGACTATGTAATCCAATGTGAACGGTCACATCGAAGGTGACCGCCCGTCGCGAGGAAGATCTTGTGAGCACCACAGCAACGTTGCCGGTCGTGTCAGGCCCCATCCTGGAGATGCGCAGCATCACCAAGGAGTTCCCGGGTGTCAAGGCGCTGTCTGACGTATCCATCACCGTCCGCGCAGGAGAGATCCATGCGATCTGCGGGGAGAACGGCGCCGGGAAGTCGACCCTGATGAAGGTCCTCTCCGGCGTGTACCCCTATGGCTCGTACGAGGGGGACATCCTCCTCTACGGCCAGGAGCAGCGCTACCGAGACATCGCGGCCAGCGAGCAGGCGGGCATCGCGATCATCCACCAGGAACTCGCGCTGATCCCCGAGCTCTCGATCACCGAGAACATCTTCCTCGGCAACGAGATCCGCCGCTTCGGCGCGATCGACTGGCGCGCACAGCGTCAGCGCACGGTCGAGCTGCTGGCCCGCGTCGGGCTCCGCGAAGACCCCGACGTCGCCATCAAGACGCTCGGTGTCGGCAAGCAGCAGCTGATCGAGATCGCGAAGGCCCTCAACAAGGACGTCAAGCTCCTCATCCTCGACGAGCCCACCGCCGCCCTCAACGAGAACGACTCGCAGCACCTCCTCGACCTGATCCTGGGCCTCAAGGCCAAGGGCATCGCGTCGATCATGATCAGCCACAAGCTCAACGAGATCGAGCAGATCGCCGACGAGATCACGATCATCCGTGACGGCCGCACGGTCGAGACGCTCGACATCTCGCGCGGCGAGATCAACGAGGATCGCATCATCCGCGGGATGGTCGGCCGCTCGCTCGAGAGCCGCTACCCCGACCGCACCCCCGAGATCGGCGAGGTGTTCTTCGAGGTCAAGGACTGGTGGGTGCAGCACCCGACGGTCTCCGAGCGCATGGTCGTCAAGGGTTCGAACCTCGATGTCCGCCGCGGCGAGGTCGTCGGCATCGCCGGACTCATGGGCGCGGGGCGCACCGAGTTCATGATGAGCATCTTCGGCCGCTCGTACGGCAACTTCCTGGGTGGACAGATCGTCAAGGACGGCCGGGAGATCTCGATCCCCGACGTCTCCTCCGCCATCAAGCACGGGCTCGCGTACGTCAGCGAGGACCGCAAGGTGCTGGGGCTCAACCTGCTCGACACCATCAAGCGGTCGGTCGTGGCGGCCAAGCTGTCGAAGATCTCGAAGCGCGGCGTCGTCGACGAGCGCGAGGAGTACTCGGTCGCCGAGCGCTACCGCAAGGCGCTGCGCATCAAGACGCCGAGCGTCGAAGAGGGCGTCGGCAAGCTCTCGGGAGGAAACCAGCAGAAGGTCGTGCTGGCGCGGTGGATGTTCACCGACCCCGACCTGCTGATCCTCGACGAGCCCACCCGCGGCATCGATGTCGGAGCGAAGTACGAGATCTACGCGATCATCAACGAGCTCGCCTCCCAGGGCAAGGGCGTCATCGTCATCTCCAGCGAGCTGCCCGAGCTGCTCGGCATCTCCGACCGCATCTACACAGTCTTCGAAGGTCGGGTCACCGACTGCATCCCGGCCGACCAGGCGACACCCGAGGCCCTCATGCGCAGCATGACCTCCGCGACTCAGAAAGCATCAGCATGACCACCGACCTCACGACAACGAAGCGTGGCTTCCACTTCGGCGACATCCGCAAGATGTTCGGAAGCAACGGCACCTCGTCACTGCGCCAGTTCGGCATCCTCGGCAGCCTCATCGTCATCATCGTCCTCTTCGAGGTGCTGACGCTGCTGCGCAACGGACCGAACGGCGCGACGCTGACGTCGGGCAACCTGATCAACGTCATCAACCAGTACTCGTTCATCCTGATCCTCGCGATCGGCATGGTGATGGTCATCATCATGGGACACATCGACCTGTCCGTCGGCTCGGTGGCGGCCTTCACCGGCATCATCGTCGCGAAGTCGATGGCTGACTGGAACCTCCCTTGGCCGCTGGCGATCCTGCTCGGCCTCGGAGTCGGGGCCCTCGTGGGTGCCTGGCAGGGGTTCTGGGTCGCGTACGTCGGCGTGCCGGCCTTCATCGTGACGCTCGCCGGCATGCTCTTCTTCCGCGGGGCGCAGCAGTGGATCGGCGACGCTCAGACGATTCCGGTGCCCAAGGGCTTCCAGGTGATCGGCACCGGCTATCTGCCTGAGGTCGGACTTCCGCTCGACTTCAACGTGCCGACGATGCTCCTCGCCCTGGTCGCCGTGGCGTGGCTGGTCTTCTGGGAGATCCGCACCCGTCGCCAGCAGCACAAGATGGGCTCCGACAGCGCGCCTCTGTGGGTCAGCGTGGTGAAGGTCGTCCTGCTCTCGGTCGTCGTGCTCGCCGCAGCGTGGATGTTCGCGACCGGTCGCCCCGGCACGAGCTTCCCGGTTCCGGGTCTGATCCTGCTCGCCCTCGTCATCATCTACTCGTTCATCACCCGCAACACGGTGTTCGGGCGTCACATCTACGCCGTGGGTGGCAACCGCCAGGCCGCACGCCTCTCCGGTGTGAAGGACCGCTGGGTCGACTTCTTCGTCATGATGAACATGTCGATGATGGCCGCACTCGCCGGCATGATCTTCGTCGCCCGCTCGCAGGCCTCCGGCCCCAACGACGGCACCGGCTGGGAGCTCGACGCCATCGCCTCGGTGTTCATCGGTGGCGCCGCCGTCGCCGGTGGCATCGGCACCGTGATCGGGTCGATCATCGGTGGTCTGGTCATGGCCTTCCTCAACAACGGTCTGGCGCTGCTCGGCCAGGGTGCCGATGTCGTCTCGATGATCAAGGGCCTCGTGCTCCTGCTCGCCGTCGGCATCGACGTCTGGAACAAGCAGCAGGGCCGCCCGTCGCTCATCGGTCTGCTGACGCGCCGCTCCGCTCTCAGGAGCGACCCGGAGGCGAACTCGACCTTCGAACCCAACAGGACTTACCAAGCCCCTCCCGTCGACAAGACAAGGGCCGAGTAAGCGGAATCTCCGCGCAGTGCTCGCACGCAGAATCCGTCACATCACACAGAAAGAGATCACATGAAGAAGATCATCGTCACAGCGACAGCGCTCGTCGCGACGGCTGCCTTCGCACTCACGGGCTGCTCCGGTGAGCGCGGCGGCGGAACCGACACGGGATCCGGCGAAGAGGCCGAAGCAGGCTTCGCCGCCGATTCTCCGATCGGTGTCGCGCTTCCCGACAAGACCAGTGAGAACTGGGTCCTCGCGGGCCAGCTCTTCACCGACGGCCTCGAAGAGGCCGGCTTCAAGGCCGACGTGCAGTACGCTCCGGCGAGCAACACGGTCGCCGAGCAGCAGAACCAGATTCAGGCCATGGTCACCAACGGTGCCAAGGTCATCATCATCGGCGCGAAGGATGGCAAGCAGCTCGCCACCCAGGTGCAGGCCGCCAAGGATGCAGGCGCATACGTGATCGCGTATGACCGTCTGATCGAGAACACCGAGGCAGTCGACTACTACGTCGCGTTCGACAACTTCAAGGTCGGCCAGCTGCAGGGCCAGGCTCTGCTCGACGGTCTCGCCGAGCGCGCAGGCCACGAGGCTCCGTACAACGTCGAGCTCTTCTCGGGCTCGCCGGATGACGCCAACTCGAAGGTCTTCTTCGACGGCGCCATGGACGTGCTCCAGCCGGAAATCGACAACGGCAACCTCGTCGTCGTCTCCGGTCAGACCGAGATCGCGCAGACCGCGACCGAGGGATGGCTGCCGGAGAACGCACAGAACCGCATGGACACGCTGCTGACCTCGTCGTACAGCGGTGACACCGTCGTCGACGGTGTGCTGTCGCCGAATGACACTCTTGCTCGCGCCATCATCACTTCGGTGCAGCAGGCCGGCAAGCCGGTTCCGGTCGTCACGGGTCAGGACTCCGAGGTCGAGTCGGTGAAGTCGATCATGGAGGGCATCCAGTACTCCACGATCAACAAGGACACCGCGCTGCTCGTCGAGCAGTCGATCAAGATGGTCGGCCAGCTGCAGAAGGGCGAGGACGTCGACGTCAACGACGAGGAGTCGTACGACAACGGCGCCAAGGTCGTTCCGGCATACCTGCTCGACCCGATCATCGTCACGAAGGAGAACGCCGCTGAGGCGTACGCCAACGTGCCGAGCCTCCTCGAGATCGTGAAGTCGTACCAGTAAGCGATTAGCCCTTGCCGAGGGCGAACGAGGAGCCGTCCGGGTCATATGACCCGGACGGCTTCTTTGTCATGTCGGGTCGACTTTTCACACCGCGCGCGGGCGAGCCGCTGGTGGGAAGCGGACGTCCTGTCGGAGGACGTCCGCACACGGTGCGCTAGCCCCAGATGGGGTCGTCGGGATCGGGAGAGTCTGTGCCGTCGGCATCTGTCATGATGCGCGCTTCAGCGATCCACGACGTCAGAGGGCCATCGCGGAGGAGATGAGGTCGCGGTGTGTCGAGCAAAGCGGAGGCGGTCACCTTGTCCAGCGGCTCATCGCTCGCGAAAATGACGACGTTGCCGAGTTGCCCTTCCGCATCTTCCGGCTCTGCGTCGAGCACGACAGCGACGTGATCGAACACGGTGCTCAGGGTCGCGGCCTGTCGTCGTGAGTATTCGAACGGATGCCCGTCGAGCAGGTTCACGGCGACCACGCCCGCTGCTGCGGAGCGCGCGGCGACCCGGCGGTAGAACTCCTGGCTGGCCACACGATGCCGGATGACGGCGGCATCCCAGAGATCGACGACGGTGAAGCACGCCTCCACCCAATCGGTGTCGATTGCGGTGGGATCACCCGCTGCGTCGTCGAGTCCGGGGGACGGAGATGACTGCCCCGGCGATGGCTTCTCATTCGGAAGCGCCGCGTCCGCGACCGTCCGAGCGTCGCCGAAGATGACTCGTATGTCGGAGCCGGGAGGCAGTGGCAGCGCGGCGATGACGGCGGCGTACAGTGCGGGTTCGAACTCCACCACCAGCTGAGGTGATCCGGCGCGTGTCGCCTGGACGTAGCGTGCCAGCGTGAGTGCTCCGGCCCCCAGGTGCACGGTGAACAGCGGCGCATCAGGCTCGGCGGCGGCATCCATTGCACGGGCGATGTGTTGGGTGTAGCTGTACTCGAGGGAGGTGGGTTCGGTGATCGAGACGACGGACTGCGCGATTCCATCCACGCTGAGCTCGAAGCGACCGGGTCGCCTTCTCGACTGCACCAGCTTTGCCTTGCGGTTGGCTAGTGAGAGCGAAAACACCCGGCGACTCCATGGCACCTGTCTAGTTTAAGCCGGAGGGGATCGGTCGGAGGCTACCTCTCGAGGAGCAGGGCGCCGTAGGCGAATTCGCTCTCGAAAGGCGAGGAACGTCTAGCTTCACGCGACTACCCAGGAGGCGTTCGCCAATGTGTCGAGCCTTCTCGAGATCGTGAAGTCGTACCAGTAAGCGATTTCGCTCTCACAGCAGACGAGCCGTTCGGACCTTCGGGTCCGGGCGGCTCGTTCGCTTTCCCCCTGCGTCTATCGGGATGGTCAGCACCCGATGCCGTCGGGGTCTTCCTCGCACGTGTGAGCGACGAGGGCGGTGCGGGCCTCGAGGATGCGGATCTCCTGAGTGGGGCCGTCGGTCGTGAGTCGTCCCGCGACCGGCATCCAGCTGCCGCCGACGTAGATCTGGGCGCTGTACCGGATGTCGACGTCGGCGAGATAGGTACCGGGCTCGCGGTATACGTGGCTCGTCGGGGTCGGGGTGAACTGGGCCTGGCCGAGCGTCTCCCAAGTCTGCCCCGGCGTGGTCAGCGTCGCCGAGCTGCCATCTCCGTAGGTGTAGTCGTAGGCCGCCGGGGTGAATCGCACGCGCAGCGGAATGCCGAACAGCTCACCGCTCTGCTCCTGCACCGAGGCGGCACCGAGGAAGTTGGTCGGCATGCCCGCGATCCCGACGTCGCCCGGTTCGGCGGTTGCGAGAACGGATGCCGGCGCGAAGCGCACCAGGTCGGAGATGGTGATCGTCGGGGTGCCCGGTGCCGACGGATTGGCAGCCGGGGACGCGGGCTGGTTCGCGCGGCGTGCGCAGCGCGTCGTACCCGAGTCGTCCATGCACGCCGCGAGGTCGATCGCCTCATCGCTCGGCCCCGTCCGCGTGCCGGGACCGGCTTGGTCGCCTGGGCCGCCGTTGCTGCGGGGTGGGTCCGTGCCGGGATCAATGCTCGGCTGTTGCTGAGTGCCTGAGATCTCAAGGGAGTTGCCGTTGTTGGCCCCGCAGATGCCCACGCGTGACGCCGCTATCGTACAGGTGTTCATACCGGCTTCTCCCGTCGCCGCTGGGGCCATCACCAGAATTAGTCCGACGCAAGTTGCTGCCGCCTTGGTCAACATGTCTGACCATCAACCGTAGATTCGTTGGAGATGCGCAGCGCGTCCCCCGCCTCGAGGAAGGCAACCCGCTGAGCGATCTTCTCGCCTCTTTCAAGCGGCGTCACATCCACACCTGATTTGTCGATCAGTGAGACATTCGATACGTCGATGCAAACAATGCCGGTGATCTTCGAGTGGGCACCGCCGAGGTTCGCCGACTTCCCAGAGAATGCCTCGATGACCGCGGCGCCGGAGACGCGCAGCTCGTTAGTTGACAGAAGGTTCTGAGTGTCTATGTCACCTTCAAGTGCTAGTCCCGTCAGATACTCCTGAGGATCGGCGCCGTCAATCCCGTTTGATCGCGCATTCACCGCATCGTTGTACGCCCGGTACACCTCTTCCGCAGCCGCGAAAGCCTCTTCCTCGCTGGAGAAGGCATTCGTCGGCGTGGGAACCGGTTCGGGCTCAGGCGCGCACCCGAGCACCTGGCCGAGCGCGAGCGCGACGATCATGACCGCCGCACCCCTTCCGCGCCTCGTCGTCACTGTCTGATCCCCGAAACCGTTGCCGCTGTCGCTTCAGTGGAGGGCGTTGACGAGTGTCGAGAACGAGGAGAGGTCACCGCGCAACCGTAATGAATCCGAGCTCAGCGCCGTCGTGGTTATCCACAGCGCGACCACCGTCGGTCAGAAAGGCGCGCGCACGGCATCCGACTCGGTGAAGGTCACCGTGTTCGGTGCAGGAGGGGTGTCGATGTAGGTGCGGCCGGTAGGGCTCGTCCATTCCATGACTCCGCCCGGCTTCTGCTTGACGTGCCAGGGGGAGTGGTGTTTCAGAACGTGATGTCGGCGACAGAAGAATGCGAGGTTCGTGTCGCAGGTCGCGCCACCCGTCGAGGCTGCGTGATTGTGGTCTAGATCGCATTTGCGCGCCGCGATCCCACAGGCGGGGAATCGACATCGTTGGTCACGCGCCCGCAGATGCCTGCGCAGGTGGCGGCTCGGTCGATAGCGGTCGACCGCGAGCACTCGACCGCTGATCGGATGCGTCAGCACCCGATCCCACCCCTTCGTCTGACCGGCCATGGTGCGTGCGGTGTCGACATCGATCGGGGTCCGCCCGTCGAGCTCGGCGGGTGGCGCCGTATCGGCATCCGACGCCTCGTCCGCATCGTCATCCATCAGCGTCGTCACCGGCACGGTGATCTCGATGCGGGCACTGATCGCTCCGAGCAGTCCGTCTTCGCTGTCGTGACCTGTCGGCTGTCCGCTGAGCACGAGGTCGGCGAGCAGATCGGCGCGGATCTCATCGATTGTCCGATCATCCGGCTCGAACTCGCTGCCGTCGCGAGCCGCCTGGCGCTTCGCGCGACGGTTCTCGTCGCGCAGTGCATGCGCCATCTGCGAGAGGCGGTCGAACATGCCGTGGACGAGCGCGGCAGGCGCGTGCGTGTGCAGCGCAGCCATCCCGTCTTCGCCGTCCGTCATCCACACCCTCCGCTGAGACCTGGCCCGACGATGTCTCTCGGACACCGTCGTGGGTGCGAATCGCTCCGCCACGCGGCGCGCGAGGGCGCGCAGACGGTTGGGCGACTCCGCCTCGGCAATCGGGAGGATGACCGCGGAGTACTTCTCACGATCGCTGGGCGACTCGATGCCCGATCCCGCGTCGACGATCACCCGGGAATGGGCCGGGCTGATCCGCCCCGCCCCCTGCGCGGCCCACACTGCCGGGAACTGATCGACCAGCAGCTCTGCGGCCGCCATCCGCCGCTCGATCGTGCGATCGCTGACGCGCTGAACAGCGCCGATCTCGGCAGCCACAGTGCGGAGAGAGTGGTCTCCGCGATCGGGATGATCGCCCTGCTTGGCGATGTCGATCGCCAATCGTCCGGCGATGGCCAGCAGCCCGTCGCGTGCGGCGCTCATGCTGCTCAGCGTCGCCTCCGCGACCTGCAGCGCGTCGACGAGATCGGCGAGTGTCGCCATCTGTGCGTCCGTCGCGTCGAGCAGTGCTGTCATGTCATAAGTAGATCAGAGACCACCGACATTCGAAGATAGATACGAGACATTCCGATCGGGACATGATTACGAAGAGGTAACGAACAGTGCCACACTGGCGGGATGCTTCTCCACGCGATCGACACCGGAACAGGCCCACGCACTGTGCTCCTGCTGCACGGAATGATGGGGTCTTCCCAGAGCTGGTGGCGCCTGATCCCGCCGCTCGCAGCCAACGGCCACCGCGTGATCGCTCTCGATCTGCCCGGTCACGGCCTGTCGGAACGCGACCCGCAGCTCACGATCGAGCAGGCGGCGGCGTCTGTGGTCGAGACGGCTCAGCACCTCGCCCCCGGGCGCCCGCTCGCAGCCGTCGGCCATTCCTATGGGGCGACCGTACTCGCCGCGGCCGCCGAGATGCTGCAGCCTGACCTGTCCGTCTATGTCGACGCAGCGCTCTCCCTGACCGGAGGTCACGACCGCGCAGCACTCACCGCGCAGTATGAGCGCGACCGCAGAACGCGCCTGTCTCCGGAAGAGCTGCTCGCCTCCCGCCCCTTCTACTCCGCGAAGGATGCCGAGGTCGAGGCTCGCGCCGCTGCACTCTTCGACCCGGCGACGACCGCATCCATCTCCTGCGATACGGATCACTCCTGGCTCCCCGACGCCGGCTCAATCGTCGTGCGCGCAGACCCGAGCGCGTGGGTCAGCGACGACGACGCCCGCAGGCTCATGGCGAACGGCGCCGACGTGCGCAGCATCCCCGGGGCCGCGCACACCATCTGGTACAGCCATTTCGACGAGTTCACCGCAGCCCTCCCCGAACTCTTAGGCTCACCCGCGCCAGAAAAGCTGTCGTAACCTCGGATCATGACGACCGCGACGCCACCCTCGAGCGCGGTCCTCGCGGAGTTCGGAGTGCCCGCCCCGCACCACGAGGGACTCCGGAACCTCCCGGGTGGACGCGGTCTGACCTGGCGTGCGGCCGACACGGTGCTGCGTCCGTCGGCCGGAGACGGTGAGACCCTGTGGAAGGCGAACGTCCTCGCGCACCTGCCGCACTCCTCGGCATTCCGCACGCCGCGCCCGATCCCGTCGGCATCCGGAGCATGGACGATCGACAGGTGGGAGGCCTGGCAATGGCTGCCCGGCCGCACGGATGAGACCCGCGTGACCGACGTGCTCACCGCCGGCGCCGCATTCCATCGTGCTGTCGCCGACCTCGACCGTCCGGACTTCCTCGATGCCGCGCAAGACCCCTGGGCGCGGTCAGACAGGATCGCCTGGGAAGAGGAATCTCTCCCGCCGGGCGACACGCTTCAGCGCCTCGCCACCGCTTTCCAGCCCGTCACCTCCCCGGCGCAGATGATCCACGGCGATCTTCTGGGCAACGTGATGTTCGAACCGGGGCAGCCCCCCGCGATCATCGACTGGGCACCGTACTGGCGTCCGGTCGGATTCGCCGACGCGATCGTGTTGGCCGACGCCGCGTGCTGGCATGGCTTCGCACCGTCGGAGATGCTCAGGCTTGCAGAGGAGAGAGCAGACGGCCGCCAGCACATCATCCGCGCCCTCGTGTTCCGCATCGCGACCTTCCAGCTCTTGGGCGCCTGGGATGCCGGTATGGAGGCGAGACACGCTCCGGTCGTCGACGCCGTCCTCGACACCGTCAGCTGACCGAGCCACCCAGCGTGCCCGACTACCCTGGGGAATGACATGGCACATCTTCTCGGGGCAGAAGCCCTTCACCTCGAATATCCGACGAGAGTCGTCTTCGACTCCGTGACCCTCGGCATCGAAGAGGGGGACCGCATCGGCATCGTCGGCCGCAACGGCGACGGCAAGTCGAGCCTGCTCGGCATGCTTGCGGGAATCAAGGAGCCGAACTCCGGACGCGTGACGGTGCGCGGAGGCACGACGATCGGCGTGCTCGATCAGGCCGACACACTCAGCGACGACCTGACCATCAGCGCCGCGGTCGTCGGCGACACGCCTGAATACGAATGGGCCGGCGACCCCCGCATCCGTGACGTGATCGAGGGACTGCTGAAGGATCTCCCCTGGGATGCCGAGATCGGCTCCCTCAGCGGTGGCCAGCGCCGACGCGTCTCGCTCGCCAAGCTGCTCACGGGCGACTGGGATGTCATCGCCCTCGACGAGCCCACCAACCATCTCGATGTCGAAGCCATCACCTGGCTCGCCGGGCACCTCAAGAAGCGGTGGAGCCCGAACTCCGGAGCGCTCATGGTCGTGACTCACGACCGGTGGTTCCTCGACGAGATCTGCACCGAGACCTGGGAGGTGCACGACCGCATCGTCGAGCCCTTCGAGGGCGGATATGCCGCCTACATCCTGCAGCGCGTCGAACGCGACCGGATGTCGGCCGCGACCGAGGCCAAGCGCCAGAACCTCGCCAAGAAGGAACTCGCCTGGCTTCGCCGAGGAGCTCCCGCGCGCACGGCGAAGCCGAAGTTCCGCATCGACGCGGCCAATGAGCTCATCGCCGACGTGCCCGAGATCCGCGACAAGATCTCGCTGCAGTCGCTCGCCGTATCGCGTCTGGGCAAGGACGTCGTCGACCTTCTCGACGTGGGAGTGACCTACCCGACCGTCGACGGCGGCACGCGAGAGGTGCTGCGGGATGTCGAGTGGCGCATCGCGCCGGGGGAGCGCACCGGCATCCTGGGTGTCAACGGCGCCGGCAAGTCGACGCTGCTCGGCCTCATCTCGGGCACCGTCGAGCCGACCGTGGGTCGCGTGAAGCGCGGCTCGACCGTGAAGGTCAAGACGCTCACGCAGCGCCTCGACGAACTCGAGGATGTGCGGCGCGAGCCGGTGCGTGTCGTGATCTCGCGGCTGCGCACCTCCTACACGATGGGCTCGGGCTCGAAGGCGCAGGAGCTCACACCGGGGCAGCTGCTCGAGCGGCTCGGCTTCGACTCCGCCCAGCTCTCCACCCCGGTGAAGGATCTCTCCGGTGGCCAGCAGCGGCGACTGCAGCTGCTGCTCGTGCTCCTCGACCAGCCCAACGTGCTGATCCTCGACGAGCCGACCAACGACCTCGACACCGACATGCTCGCGGCCATCGAGGACCTGCTCGACTCGTGGTCGGGAACCCTGCTCGTCGTCAGCCACGACCGGTACTTCCTCGAGCGCGTGACCGACCAGCAGTTCGCGATCCTCGACGGCCACCTGCGGCATCTGCCCGGAGGCGTCGACGAGTATCTGCGGCTCCGTCAGCTGCAGACCTCGGCGCCCGGCAAGTCGCAGACGGCGGTCAACACCGACAAGAAGACCTCCAACCTCGACGGCGCCGCCCTGCGCTCGGCGCAGAAAGAGGTCTCGTCGCTCGAGCGCCGCATCCAGAAGCTTACCCAGCAGGTCGACAAGGCGAAGACCGCTCTGGCTGAACACGACCAGTCGGACTTCGCGGGCCTCGGCGACAAGATGAAGGCGATCAGCGATCAGCAGGCCGAGATCGAGGAACTCGAACTGCGCTGGTTCGAACTCACCGAAGAACTCGACTGACACGAGGTCTCGCCATTCGGCCGTAGCGGGAATACGGTGGCAGTGCGATGCGCTGTGCTCTGGGCGGGGTTCGATGCCAGCCGGGATCGCACAGCTTGATCCTGCGGTACCCGGGAGGTTCGGATGGAAGGACTCGAGGTCACCGTCCTGATCGGACTCACGATCCTCGTGGGCACGTTGCTGGCGCCGCGCGTGCGGCTCGCATTGCCGCTCGTGCTCGTGATCCTCGGTCTGTTGCTGGGCTTCGTGCCGCAGCTGCGCGAGATCCAGCTGCCGCCCGAGACCGTGCTGCTGCTGTTCCTGCCGGTGATGCTGTTCTGGGAGAGCCTGACCACGTCGCTGCGCTCGATCAGACGTGACTTCCGCTACATCCTGCCCATGAGCACGCTGCTCGTCGTGGCATCCGCCTTCGCCGTCGCCGGCGTCGGGCTGCTGTTCGGCATGCCGTGGGAGACCGCGCTCATCCTCGGCGCGGCCGTCGCCCCGCCGGACGCCACGGCCGTCGCCGCCCTCGGACGCCTGCTGCCGCGCCGCATGTTCATGAAGCTCAAGGCGGAGAGCCTGACGAACGACGGCACTGCCCTGGTGCTCTACGCCATCGCGATCTCGCTCGCACTCGGCGGCAACGTGACGCCGCTGTCGGTGACGATGTCAGTGCTCACCTCGTACATCGGAGGCATCGCCGCCGGTGTGGTCATCGCCGCGCTCGGCTATCTGCTGCTCCGGCGCACCTCGTCGACGACTGTGATCAACGTGACCCTGCTGCTGATCCCGTTCTCTGCCTTCCTGCTGGCCGAGATAGTGCACGCCTCCGGCGTCCTCGCCGTCGTGGTCGCCGGGCTCATCGTCGCCTACGTGTCTCCTCGGGTGACGACCGCCTCGTCGCGTCGTCAGGTCGCTGCAGCGTGGCCCTTCGGGGTCTTCCTGCTCAACGGCGCGCTCTTCGTCCTCATCGGTCTCGAGGTGCAGTTCGTCGCGCATGAGATCTCGGCGGCGGCGATCGGCCGCCTCGTGCTGATCACGCTCGCCGTGTGGGTGACGCTGCTGGTCGTGCGCTATCTCTTCCAGGTGATGAACGCGCCGTTCCAGCGACGCAACGCCGCGCGCCCTTCTCGTGGTGCGAGGGCCCGATCGATGGCGGTGTCGACGGTCGCCGGCATGAGAGGCGCGGTGTCGCTCGCCATCGCGCTGTCCGTGCCTGCGGCCAGCACCACCGAGGGTGAGATCGCGGGGCGTGACGAGATCGTCTTCGTCACCGCCGGGGTGATCCTGCTGAGCCTGCTGGTGCAGGGGCCGCTGCTCCCGGCCGTCGTCCGCTGGGCGCGCTTCCCCGTCGACCATGCCGAAGACGAGGAGTACGAGCTGGCAGAGCGCACGATCTCGGGAGCGGCCCTCGCGGCCCTCGACGATCTCGCGGTGGAGCACGGCGTCGGGCAGGAGATCCGCGACAAGGTGCGCGCCGAGGGCTATCAGATGCTCGAGTTCTCGAACGCCCGCGCGCTGGCCCGCGAGCAGGCCATCGTCGATGCCGAGGCGCAGGCGCTCGACGTCATGCTGGGCGAGCCCGATCCGCTCGGCGGCGGCGACCAGCAGATGGACGCCGGATCGGATGCCGACGGAGCCGATTCCACGCAGGTGGCACTGCGCATGCCGGATGCCGTCGCCGACGCCGGAGACGGCGCAAAAGGCGAGATCAGGACGTTGCAGATGCTCGCCACCTCGGCCGACGTCGATGTCATGCAGCGCTCGCCGCTCCTGAGGCACGAGGAGCACACGAGGCTGAAGCTCGCTCTCCTCGACCGCAAGCGCGAGGTGCTGCTCGGGCTGCGGAGAGACGGCACCGTCGACGACCTCGTGGTGCGTCGCATCTCGGCTCGGCTCGACCTCGAGCAGGTGCGGCTGCAGGGCATCGAGGAGTACGACTGAATGCTGTGACGCTCTGTGACGCTCGATTGTCGCGCAGTACGTCGCCCTGTCTAACGTATTCGAGTCCCCCAAGAGAGGAACCCGAACACTCGTGTCCATCACAGCATCCCGTCGGACCACATCCGTCATCGCCGCGCTCGCCGCGGTCCCGCTCTTCGTCGCACTCGCAGGCTGCGCGACGGCATCCTCCGACGCAGGCGCAGGCGGCGGTGACTCCGAGAACGAGACCGTCAAGATCGGCGTCGTCGGCAAGGGAGACGCCCAGTGGGCGCCGTTCGTCGAGGCCGCCGCTGAAGAGGGCATCACGGTCGAGCTCGTCGACTTCGGCTCCTACGAGCAGCCGAACCCCGCTCTGACCGAGGGCGAGATCGACCTCAACCAGTTCCAGCACATCGTGTACCTCGCCGAGTACAACAGCGCCTCGGGCTCTGACCTGACGCCGGTCGGATCCACCGCGATCTACCCTCTGGGTCTGTACTCGCAGAAGTACGACGATGTCGACGACATCCCCGAGGGCGAGACCGTCGCCGTTCCGGATGACGCGTCGAACCAGGCACGTGCTCTGCTGGTGCTGCAGTCGGCCGGTCTCATCGAACTCAAGAGCGGCGGAACGATCTTCTCGGATCTCGCCGACGTCGACACCGAGAAGTCCAAGGTCAAGGTCACTGCCCTCGAGGCCGCCCTGATCCCCACGTCGCTGCCTGACGTCGCCGCGGCGATCATCAACAACGACTTCGTGGAAGACGCAGGACTCACCTTCGACGACGCCATCGCGAAGGACGACCCCGAGGACCCGAACGCGCTGCCGTACGTGAACATCTTCGCGGCGCGCGCCGAAGACGCAGACAACGAGACCTACCTCAAGCTGGTGGAGATCTTCCAGACGAACGAGGACGTGCAGGCC
Source organism: Microbacterium sp. AC035 (assembly GCF_979258485.1). NCBI lineage: Bacteria > Bacillati > Actinomycetota > Actinomycetes > Micrococcales > Microbacteriaceae > Microbacterium > Microbacterium sp. AC035. The sequence goes on along the minus strand of NZ_OZ409858.1, from coordinate 1,518,075 downwards.
GGTCTGCTCGAGTCGTCCGGTGACGCGGCCCTGCCGCTCCAGACCCCGGTCGAGGACCTCGTCGCCTCGCTGAAGAAGGTCCAGGAGGACACCGAGGCCAAGAAGTAGGACGACCGGGTGCGTGACACCCCCGTCCGATGAGGGAGAATCGGGTGGCGCTTCGTGCGTCACCCGATTCTTCGTTCCCGAAGCAGACCGGAGCACCACATGCCGATCGTCACCCTGACGAACGTCTCGAAGACCTACCCCTCCCGCACCCGCGAAGACGCCGAGGTCGTGGCCGTCGACGACGTCACCCTCTCGATCGAGAAGGGCGACGTCTTCGGCATCATCGGATACTCCGGTGCGGGCAAGTCGACCCTCGTGCGCCTGATCAACGCGCTCGAACCCGCGACGAGCGGCACCATCACGGTGGACGATGTCGACATCACGGCGCTCAAGGAGAGCGAGCTGCGCAAGGTGCGCGGCGGGATCGGCATGATCTTCCAGCAGTTCAACCTCTTCGCCTCGCGGAGCGTAAAGGCGAACATCGCCTACCCCCTCAAGCTCGCCGGCTGGTCGAAGGCCGACATCGAGACACGTGTCACGGAACTGCTCAGCTTCGTCGGCCTGGCAGACAAGGCCAAGGCCTACCCCGAGCAGCTGTCCGGCGGCCAGAAGCAGCGCGTCGGCATCGCCCGCGCGCTGGCGACCGGCCCGGCGATCCTGCTCGCGGATGAGGCCACCAGCGCCCTCGACCCGCAGACCACGCACGAGGTGCTCGATCTGCTCAAGCGGGTCAACCGGGAGCAGGGCGTCACGATCGTCGTCATCACGCATGAGATGGATGTCATCCAGACCATCGCCACGAAGGTCGCGGTGATGGAGAACGGTCGTGTGATCGAGCAGGGCGATGTCTTCGACGTCTTCTCCGCCCCACAGAACCCCGCGTCGCAGCGTTTCGTCGGCACCGTCGTGAAGGGCGTGCCCTCGCCGTCGGAGCGGGCCGTGCTGCGCGATCGGCATCAGGGGCGTCTCGTCACGTTCTCGTTCCGCGACGGCGATTCGTCGCAGGCGCAGGTGTTCCTCGATCTCGCGAGTGCCGGTCTCGACTTCGAACTCGTATACGGCGGCATCAACGACATCCGTGGTCGCGCCTTCGGCCACCTCACGCTCGCGATCCGAGGTGACGACGCCGTGATCGACCGCACTCTCGCCGACATCGCCCAGCGCGTCGAAGTCACTGAGATCGCCGGAGAGGAGGCACGCTGATGGATCGTCTGAACGAACTGTGGCCGGAATTCTGGGCGGCCGCGCTCGAGACCCTCTACATGACGTCGTTCGCACTCGTGCTCGGTGGGATCCTCGGTCTCGCGATCGGTGTGATCCTCTATGTCACCCGGCCCGGCGGGCTCGCTCAGAACAGAGCCGTCTCGGTCGTCGCGAACCTCGCGGTGAACTTCTTCCGGCCGATTCCGTTCGTGATCTTCATGGCTGTCGCCCAGCCGTTCGCACGCGCAGTGGTGGGCACCGGAATCGGAACCACTGCAGGCGCGTTCATCATCGGCCTCGCTGCGGCCTTCGCGATCGGCCGCATCGTCGAGCAGCACCTGGTGTCGGTCTCGCCCGGAGTCATCGAGGCGGCTCGAGCGATGGGCGCCGGACCATGGCGCATCCTCTTCACGGTGGCGATCCCCGAATCTCTCGGCCCGCTCATCCTCGGATACACGTTCATCGTCGTCGCCCTCATCGACATGACGGCCATGGCCGGACTCATCGGCGGTGGCGGCCTCGGTGCTTTCGCGCAGATCTACGGATTCCGCCAGTTCGAACCGCTCGTCATGTGGGCGGCGATCGTGCTGATCGTGGTGTTCGTGCACCTCGTGCAGATGCTCGGAACGCGGCTCGCGCGCAAGATCATGCGCCGCTGACAGGCGCTTCCTGCAGCGTGCGCGTCGTGGTGAAGACCCGCGGCGCGCCGCTCAGCGGATCGACGAAGTGCAGCTCGCGCGCGAGCAGCTGCATGGGGTGATCGAAGTCGTCGGGCCGCTCGCCGCGCAGCTCCGGGTAGAACGGATCGTTCAGGATGCCGAGGCCGAGAGCTGCGAGGTGCACCCGCAGCTGATGCATCTTGCCGCTGTGCGGTCGCAGCAGCGTGTGCACGACGCGTTCGTCGGCATCGAGGACCTCGATCTGCGTCTCGGCGTTCGGCTCGCGTTCGTCGTCGACCTGGACCTTCAGCTCGTTGCGGAGCTTCACGATGTGGTTGCGATAGACGAGGGGGAATCGCGACGCATCCCAGTCGGCAGGACGAGCGGACACCGCTTCGTAGACCTTCTGCACCTGCCGGTTCTCGAACAGCAGCTGGTAAGGACCCCTGGTCTGCGGGCGTGCCGAGAACATCAGCACGCCGGCGGTCGCTCGATCCAGGCGGTGGATCGGCGCGAGCTCGTCGTTGTCGAGCAGGTTGCGCAGCCGGATCAGTGCCGAGTTCTGCAGGAACTTGCCGCCCGGGATCGTCGGCAGGAAGTGCGGCTTGTCGATGACCACCAGGTCGTCGTCCTGATGAATGACCTCGATCTCGACGGGCAGGCGAGTCTCGACGGGCGGATCGCGGTAGTACCAGATGAACTCGTGGACTCCCAGAGGGGTGTCCCGAGCCAGCGGGCTGCCGTCACGTGCCACGATCTCGCCGCGGTCGAAACGGGCGAGCAGGCCTTCGGGATCGAGGTGGAAGAAGCGCTCGATCATGTAGGCACCCACCGTCGGCCAGTCCCCGCTCATCGGGACGTGCAGACGCGTCGCACCGACGCCGTCGCGCACCGGAAGAGGGGAGAGCATGGCCATGTTCAGATCCTCACGCGTCGAAGCTGAGGCTCAGCTTGCGCAGCAGCGCGGCCAGGCGATCGCGGTCACCACGGGAGAGCGCCCGCAGGAGGTCGTCCTCGACGTCGACCAGACGGGTGATCGCGGCATCCACCCTGATGCGCCCGTCGTCCGTGAGGGTGACCAGCACGCTGCGACCGTCGGCCGGGTCGCCCTCCCGACGCACGAAACGCCGACCGACCAGCCGGTCGATGCGATTGGTCATCGTGCCGCTCGACACCAGCGTCTGCTGCAGCAGCTGCTTGGGGGAGAGCTGGAAGGGCGCGCCCGCGCGGCGCAGAGCCGACAGCACATCCCACTCCCAGGCCTCCAGATCGCTGCGCCGGAACACATCCCTGCGGGCCCGGTCGAGCAGCCTGGTCAGTCGATCCATCCGCGACAGCACCTCGAGGGGTGAGAAGTCGAGATCGGGTCGCTGGGTGTTCCAGGCACCGACGATCCGGTCGACCTCATCCGCCTCAGTCATCCGTCCATTATCGCGTGCGAGGCACCGGAGGCCCGACCTCCTCGAGCTCGACGCTCATGAATGTGCTGTGCGGGTCGAGCGCATAGTCGCCGAACGGCCCGCACTCCCGGAATCCGGCGCGAGCATAGAGTGCGTGTGCCGGTCTGAAGAAGTCGGCACTCCCGGTCTCGAGCGACACCCGGCGCACCCCGCGCTCACGAGCATCGGCCAGCAGAGCCTCCACCATGAGGGAGCCCAGCCCCCGGCCACGGCGGGCGGGGTCGGTGCGCATCGACTTCAGCTCCTCATGGTCATCGTCGTCCGTCATCGCGGCCAGCGCCCCGGTGGCCACGAGAACACCGCCGTCGCGCGCAGTGAACAGGCGCACTCCGGGAACGAGGAGCCCGGCCAGTGGCAGAGCGTGCTGACTCTCCACCGGCGCGGTGCCCGCCATGTCGGCGTGGTGGGCCAGGAGGAACTCGGCGAGGTCGGGTGTGGCCGTCATCACCCTGTCGATCACGATGCTCATCACCGCAGGATGCCAGAGTCGTGTTTCACGCCGATGTCGGCGTGGCAGAATGAGCGGGCGGCTTCCTCATGGAGCCCGCGGTCCGCCGTGGTGTAATGGCAGCACGACAGCCTTTGGAGCTGTTAGGTCTAGGTTCGAGTCCTGGCGGCGGAGCATGACTGGGAACAAGCTCGCGATCATCATCCTCGCCGCAGGCCAGGGAACCCGCATGCGTTCGCGCCTGCCCAAGGTGCTGCATCCGATCGGCGGGCGCCCACTCGTCGGCCACGTCCTGACGACGGCGGGTCGCCTCGAGGCCGACCACGTCGAGGTCGTCGTCCGGCACGAGCGCGACCAGGTGGTCGCCGCACTCGAGAAGGACTACCCCGGCGCTGTCTTCATCGACCAGGACGATGTTCCGGGCACCGGACGCGCGGTGCAGGTCGCGGTCGATGCACTGCCCGCGGACTTCGACGGAGACGTGCTCGTGCTCTCGGGCGACTGCCCTCTGGCGGATGCCGACACGCTGCGTTCGTTCCTCGATGCGCACCGCGCCGCCGAGGCGGAGGCGACCCTGATGACCGCGGTGGTCGAGGACCCGACCGGCTACGGCCGCGTCATCCGCGATGCAGACGGCGGCGTCGACCGCGTGGTCGAGCAGAAGGACGCGACGGCAGACGAAGCTTCCGTCAGCGAGATCAACGCGGGAATGTACGTCTTCCGGGTGGGCACCCTGCGCAAGTACCTCCCGTCTGTGGGCGTCGACAACGCGCAGGGCGAGATGTATCTGACCGACGTGCCGGGGCTGCTGCGTCGCGACGGCAGTCGTGTCGCGGCATCCGTCGTATCCGACGTCACCGTCACCTATGGCGTCAACGACCGTGCTCAGCTCGCCGAGGTCGGGCGCCTGCTCAACCGGCGTATCGTGCGGCGCTGGCAGCTCGAGGGCGTCACGGTGATCGACCCGGCGACGACCTGGATCGACGACGACGCCACCCTGGCACCCGACGTCACGATCCTCCCGAACACGCACATCCTGCGAGCCACGACGATCGCCGAAGGGGCGATCATCGGCCCGGACACCACCCTCGTCGACTGCGAGGTGGGCGAGGATGCGGTCGTCCGCCGCACCGACGCCACGCTCGCCGTGATCGGCGCTGAGGCGACGGTCGGACCCTTCTCGTTCCTCCGCCCCGGCACGGTGCTCGGCGCCAGAGGCAAGATCGGCGCCTACGTCGAGACGAAGAACGCCGAGATCGGCGAGGGCAGCAAGGTCCCGCACCTGTCGTACGTCGGCGACGCGACCATCGGCCGCGGCGTCAACCTCGGCGCCAGCACGATCACCGCGAACTACGACGACGTGAACAAGCACCGCACCGTGGTCGAGGACGAGGTGCACACCGGCTCGCACACGACCCTCGTCGCGCCCGTTAGGCTGGGAGCCGGCGCCAAGACAGGTGCCGGCGCCGTCGTCCGCAAGGACGTCCCCGCCGGTTCCCTTGCCATGAGCGTCGCCCCTCAGCGCAACATCGAGGGTTGGGTCGAGAAGAACAGGGCAGGCACGGGCGCGGCAGACGCCGCAGCCCGAACCCGAGTGGCGGAGTAGGCAGAACGATGGCGCGCAAGAAGAAGACGGTCGATCTGGACCGGGACAACGGCATCGCTCCGGGTCTCGTGGCCAAGACCAAGAAGCGACTCGTGGTCGCCGGTGGTCGATCGCACCCCGCGCTGACCGCGGCGGTGGCCGAATCGCTCGGAACGGAGGTCGTGCCCACCGAGCACCGCACCTTCGCATCCGGTGAGATCTACGCCCGGTTCGAGGTCTCGATCCGAGGCTGCGACCTGTTCCTGATCCAGACCTTCGGCGAGCCGGTCAACGAGTGGCTCATGGAGACGCTCATCATGATCGACGCCGCGAAGCGCGCCTCGGCCAAGCGCATCACCGTCGTCGCCCCGTACTATCCGTATTCGCGCCAGGACAAGAAGGGTCGCGGCCGTGAGCCGATCAGCGCCCGCCTCGTCGCAGACCTGCTGAAGACGGCCGGCGCCGACCGTGTCATGAGCGTCGACCTGCACGCCGCGCAGATCCAGGGATTCTTCGACGGTCCCGTCGACCACCTCTTCGCCAAGCCCGTGCTGATGGACTACTTCAAGAGCACGTTGAGCGCCGAGGATCGCAAGATCCTCACCGTCGTCTCGCCCGACATGGGCCGCGTCCGCGTCGCCGACACCTGGTCGGACAGCCTGGGCGCGCCGCTCGCCATCATCCACAAGCGCCGTGACCCGAAGGTCGCCAACCAGGTCTCGGTGCACGAGATCGTCGGTACGGTCGAGGGGCGCACCTGCCTCCTCGTCGACGACATGATCGACACCGGCGGCACGATCGTCAAGGCGGCGCAGGCACTGAAGGCGAGTGGCGCACACCGCGTGATCGTCGCCGCGACGCACGCGATCTTCAGCGACCCGGCATCCGAGCGCCTGCAGGACGCATCGATCGACGAGGTCGTGATCACCGACACCATCCCGCTGACCGAGTCGCGCCAGTGGGACAAGCTCACGATCCTTCCGATCGCTCCGCTGCTCGCACGCGCGATCCATGAGGTCTTCGAAGACGGATCTGTCACGAGCATGTTCGGCGGGGACGCCTAGGCGACTCATATATCGGACACAGCCCGCGCATAGACGCTGTCCCTACGGTCGACACAACACACCCATCAAGGCCGGGAGGACCATCATGATCCGCACGACTGTACCGACTTCTGTTCGCAAGGGCGCAGCCCTGGCCGGTGTCGCAGGACTCCTCGTCCTCGCGGGATGCTCCGGCACGGCTGACGCCGAAGACCAGTCCACCGACACCGGAACCGACACGAGCACCGAATCGACCGATTCCGGCGCGGCGGCCGGCGGGGAGTACACCGACGGCACCTACACCGCAGACGGTTCGTACCAGACGCCCGAGACCGTCGAGACGATCAGTGTGACCCTCACCGTCGCGGACGGCCTGGTCACGGATGTCGAGGTGACCGGCGATCCGCAGGCCCGCGAGAGCGAGCAGTACCAGGGCGAGTTCATCGGCGGCATCGCCGATGAGGTCGTGGGCAAGTCGCTCGACGACATCGAGGTCAGCCGCGTGGCGGGCTCGTCGCTCACCAGCGGCGGATTCAACGAGGCCGTCGAGTCGATCAAGGAGCAGGCCGCCGCCTGAGGCGCCTGATCACGTCATGGCGATCTGGCGTTTCGACGCGATCGGCACACTCTGGGAGATCGAGACGTCGCACGAGCTCGGCGCGGAAGACCGCGACAGTGTCGGCGCCGAGATCGAGCGGTTCGACCGGGAGTGGTCGAGGTTCCGCGAGGACTCGTCGGTGACCCGTGTCGGCCGAGACGGCGGCACGATCTCGTCGCCGGATGCGGGAGCGATGCTCGATGCCTATCGTGACCTGTCGACCGCGACCGCAGGCGCGGTGAACCCCCTCGTGGCCGAGAGCCTGGATGCCCTCGGCTACGACGCGTCGTATTCGCTCGTCGCGGGCTCGCCGATCGCCGCCCCGGGGGACTGGGCTGAGCGCGTGCGCTGGTCCGCGGGGGAGGCCACGGCATCCGCTCCCGTTCTCCTCGACGTCGGGGCACTCGGCAAAGGACGTCTGGTCGATCTCGTGGCCGCAGTCCTCGCGGACGTGCCCGGTGATCTCGTGGTCGATGCCGGAGGCGACATGAGGGTCCGCGGAGACGCGGTGCGTGTCGGACTCGAGCATCCGTATGATGCCACGAAGGCGATCGGCGTGATCGAGCTGCAGAACGCCGCGCTCTGCGCCTCGGCGGTCAACCGCCGGGCGTGGGGAGACGGCCTGCACCACGTGCTCGACGCCCGCACCGGGGTGCCGGTCCGCACGTGGGCAGCCACGTGGGCGATCGCCCCTGATGCGATGCGAGCGGATGCCGTGGCGACCGCCCTGTTCTTCGAGGGCGGGCCCGAACTCGCCGCATCGTGGGGCGTCGAGTGGGTGCGGATGACGACCGACGGACGTGCAGAGCGTTCGCCCGGCTGCCCCGCGCAGCTGTTCACCACCCGCCGATGAGGCGCCGAAGTAGGGAAGAGTAGACCTGTGATCACCTCCATCACCGCGCTGCGGCAGCGGGTCCTCGCGTTGCTCGGCGGCATATCCATGTACCGCCTGGTGCTGTTCGCGCTGCTGCTGCTGGCGCTCATCGCCGTGGTGCTGTCGGCGCTCGGCGTGATCGTCTCGCCGACTCCGGTCGAGATCCTCGCGACCTTCGTCGTGCTGGCGGTGGTCATCTCACTGGTGGATGCGGCAGCCCAGCGCATCCTGCGTCTGCCGTGGCGCATCGAGTCGTCGCTGGTCACGGCACTGATCCTGCTCTTCGTGCTCCGTCCCGGCATCGAGCCGACCGCCCTCCTCGGGCTCGCCATCGCGGGAGCCGTCGCGAGCCTGTCGAAGTACCTGATCGCGTGGCGCGGTCGGCACATCCTCAACCCTGCGGCCTTCGGCGCAGCCGTCGTCTCGATCCTGGGATCATTCGGAGCGTTCGAATGGCTCGGGACCTCGTCGTCGTGGTGGGTGGGCACACCGTCGCTGTTCGTCCCCGTGCTGATCCTCGGACTGGCCGTCCTCTGGCGCACGGAGAAAGTGCGCATCGTCGTCGTCTTCCTCCTCGTGGCGATCGCGGTGTCGATCCTGCGACAGGCCGTGCAGGCTCAGGAGTTCGCGATCGCCTTCGATCCCGGAGCAGCCCTCTCGTTCGCGATCCTGCAGTCGCCGTTCCTGTTCCTCGGAGCGTTCATGCTCTCCGAGCCGCTGACTCTGCCGCCGCGCCGGTGGCAGCAGTACTCCGTCGCCGTTCTCGTCGGAGCGCTCGCCGGTTGGCCGATCGCGATCGGCGGCCTCTTCACCCTCGGCCAGGAGCGTGCGCTGCTCATCGGCAACCTGCTCGCGTTCGCCTTCGCGCTGCGAGGGTCTGTGCGGCTCGTGCTCGAGAAGCGCCAGTTCATCACCCCGACCGCTCAGGAGCTGACGTTCCGTGCGAAGGGAAAGGTGAGGTTCCTGCCTGGGCAGTACCTCGAGCTGGACGTGCCGCACGCCCGCCCGGACGCCCGCGGAACCCGCCGCGAGTTCAGCATCGTCTCGGCCCCGGCAGACCTCCCGACGCTCCGCATCGCCTACAAGGACGGCGATCAGAAGCATCCCTCGAGCTACAAGCGAGCACTGGCGGCAGCGGAACCGGGTTCTGCGCTCGCCGTCACGGGCACCTGGGGCGACTTCCTTCTTCCGCGTTCTGAGACCCCCGTCCTGATGGTGGCCGCCGGAATCGGCGTCACGCCGTTCGTGTCGCAGCTGCGGCAGCTCCAGCTGACGGGGCAGCGGCGTGACGTCGTGCTCGTCTACGTGGCATCCGACAGCTCGGAGCTCGCGTTCCGGGACGAGCTGGCCGCGACCGGCGCGCGCGTCATCGTGTTCACGCGCGACGAGCCGACCGATCTTCCTTCGCACTGGACCTGGGCGCAGGGTGCGCGCCTCGATGCGGCGGGACTCGAGCGGTATGTTCCCGACATCGGCGAGCGGCACTCGTACATCTCCGGTCCTCCACGGCTCATCGCCGACCTCGCTCCCGCACTGCAGAAGGCCCGCTCCCTCACGACCGACGCCTTCGCCGGGTACTGAGCCCGGGGTTCGTTCTGCGGCCAACCCGACGGCATCCCCTGTGGAGCGATGATCTTGATCATCGCCCCGGTTTCTCCCCGGCCCGTCTGCAGGATGCCTGCACGTTCTGCGCGACGCTCTTACTGGTTTCCTCCTGCACTCGTGCCGTGGTCCTGCATTCGGTACAGACCGGGTCGGGATGCCGATGGATAAAGGCTCTGTGGTCGGCGCGGTCCCTGCAGACGGCCCGTCAGACCCGCGCGCGAAGGCGATCAACGGCCGCGATGATCGCGGCTTTCACGATCGGCCAGTCGTGGACGATCAGTGCGTAGTCGAAACGCAGGGTTTCGTACCCCAGCGTGGATGCCGCCGCATCGCGAAGGAGGTCTCGATGGCGGTGCGATTCGCTGTCATGGTTCTCTGCCCCGTCAGCTTCGAGGATGAGCAGCTCATCGAGCACGAAGTCCACGCGCCCGACCGAGGGGATCTCGACCTGGCATGCCAGACGGATGCCGAGCATATGAAGCCGCATCCGCAGGAGGGACTCGAGGCCGCTGTCGGCATCCGTCCGAGCCAGATCGACGAGCCACCGTGCCTTCGCCGGCAGACGCGAGCGGATGCGCGCTCGACCCGCCGCTCCGATCCTGCGCAGCCTCAGGGCTGACTCGATGGAGACGAAGAACGACTCATCGCCTCGGCAGAGGTACACATGCACGAGCGCGTCTTCCAGGGGAGCGAGACCGAGCACTGTTAGTCCGTTGAAGTAGTGGCCGGTGCAGGCACACTCGACGTGGTGGTTTCGGCCGTGCGTTCCGAGCCAGACATGCGGACTCGCATCGTGGTCGAGCGTCCAGATGCCGTGCATGCGCAGAGCGCGAGAGCATGTGAGCGCGCCGCCATGCGCCGCCGCGGTGAGCAGATCGACGGGTGCAGAGGGTATTGCGAACACCCCGTTGCGGACGCGGGTGATCGTGCCGTCACGAACGGCTGCCGAGAGTATTCGTCTGCTGAGTCCGAAGTCGTGCAGAGCCGTGCCCCTGGCCACATCGCCGAGGTGGGAGAGGACGTGTGCGGCGGTCGACATCTGACCGATCCTGCCGGTTCTCAGACGACGGCATGACCGGAACTGAAGGTTGGGGAGAGTGCGTCACCGGTTCACGATTGGTGCAGGGGAGGTCGGCTCGACGTGCGAGGGACGTTCTTTCGCCGTGTGCACGACCCCGTCCCGTCTGCAGGACGGAAGCACGGATGCGGGACCGATCTCGTCCGTTCGTCCTGCAAACGTGTCTCGGTCCTGCAGACGGTACCGATGACTTCCACGCACCGGACCCGGCCAGAGCGGCACCCGTACCGTCTGCAGGACGGAAGCACGGATGCGGGACCGATCTCGTCCGTTCGTCCTGCAAACGTGTCTCGGTCCTGCAGACGGTACCTGCGGGTGGGAGGAGCGCCGGCCCGGGGTCAGTCGGCGGAGTCGGCGGATGCGGCGGATGCGGGGGTCAGCGGGAGTCGCACCGTGAACGTCGTGTCGCCGGGTTCGCTGGCGACCGTCAGGTGGCCGCCGTGGCCCTCGACGATGGCTTTCGCGATGGCCAGTCCCAGGCCGGTGCCGCCGGTCTGACGAGCGCGCGAGCTGTCGCCGCGCGCGAACCGGGCGAAGAGCTCGTCGCGCACGCCGGGGTCGATGCCGGGCCCGTCGTCGCGCACCCGCAGCACGGCGTCATCGCCCTCGCGACTCACGCGGAGGGTGATCGAAGTGCCGGCGGGTGTGTGCGTCCGCGCATTGGCGAGGAGGTTCGCGACGACCTGATGCATCCGCCCGGCGTCGCCGACGATGACGATCGGCTCGTCAGGAGCTTCGATGTTCCAGTGATGGTCGGCTGCGGTCGGGCGTGCATCGGAGAGTCCCTCCAGCGCGAGCTGCGTCAGATCGACGGTGCCGTAGACCAGCTCGCGCCCCTCGTCGAGGCGGGCGAGCAGCAGCAGATCCTCGACGAGGCGCGTCATGCGCAGCGACTGGGCCTGGATGCGCTCGAGTGAGGTCGTGGTGCTCTCGATGGCCGCCTCGCCGCCCTGCTGCTTCAGTGCGCGCAGCGACAGCTCGGAGTAGCCGCGGATCGACGACAGCGGAGTGCGCAGCTCATGGCTCGCGTCGGCGACGAAGCGCCGCATCCGCTCCTCGTTCTTCTGCCTCGACGCGAGGGAGGCGTTCACGTGATCGAGCAGGGTGTTCAGCGAGGCGCCGACCAGCCCGGTCTCGGTGCGCGGATCTGCCTCTGCGGCAGGAACGCGCTCCGTGATCTGCACCTCGCCACGATCGAGCGGCTGATTCGCGACGCGGGTGGCGGTGGCCGCGACGGCCCGCAGCGGTCTCAGACCGACGCGGATCGTGATGGCCGTTGTGAGCGCGAGGAGGATCAGGCCGCCGATCGTCGCGAGGGCGATCACGGTGAGCAGCGTCGTCAGCTGATTCTGGATCTCGGTGCGGGGGAGACCCGTCACGACGTTGACGCCGTTCGGGGCCTGCTGTACGACGACCAGATACGAACCGAAATCGTCCAGAGTCACCGTGCCGCTCGGGCGTCCGTCGAGCGCCGTGTTTATGCGTTCGAGATCGGCGCTGGTCAGTCTCTGGGAGACTCCGCTCAACTCCCCTTTCATGTCAGGGAAGACGACGCCGCTCGTGCCGCCTTCCGAGCTCGACACAGCGAGCAGGATCCCGGGCACACCCGGATTCTTCTCGGCGAGGATCGTATCGATGTCCGCGAACTGCTCCGGCACCTGGTTGACCCACTTGGTCACCTGAATCGAGTAGTTGCTCAGACGCGCCTCGAGTTGCCTCTCGAGAGTTCCGCCGACAAGAGCGCTGGTGATCACGGCGACGATCACGAGGATGAGCGACACGAACCCGATCACGGCTGTCATCAGCCGGGTCTGCAGGCTCATCGGTCGTCGCGCCATCCTCGTCTGGCTCACTGCGGCGCCTTGATCATGTAGCCGACGCCTCGCACCGTGTGCAGCAGCGGGGTGCGCCCTGCGTCGATCTTCTTCCGCAGGTACGAGATGTACAGCTCCACGACCGAGGACTTGCCGCCGAAGTCGTAGCTCCACACCCGATCGAGGATCTGCGCCTTCGACAGCACGCGCCGCTCGTTGCGCATGAGGTATCGGAGCAGCTCGAACTCGGTCGCGGTCAGCTCGATCTCGGTGCCGTCGCGGACGACCTCGTGGCTGTCCTCGTTGAGGGTGAGGTCGGCGACGCGGAGGATCGACTGACCGTCGTCGGCGGTGGCGTGTCCGGTGCGACGGATGATCGCGCGCAGCCGGGCGATCACCTCTTCGAGGCTGAACGGCTTCGTGACGTAGTCGTCGCCACCGGCGGTGAGACCGGCGACCCGGTCGCCCACGGCATCCTTCGCCGTCAGGAAAAGCACCGGCACGAGGCTGCCGGACTCGCGAAGGCGGCGCAGCACGGCCATGCCGTCGAGGTCGGGCATCATGATGTCGAGCACGAGAGCATCGGGCTCGAACTCACGCGCGACCTGCAGCGCTTCGAGGCCCGAGGATGCGGTGCGCACCTCCCAGCCCTCCATCCGCAGTGCCATCGCGAGCAGATCGGTGAGCATCTGCTCGTCGTCGACGGCGAGGATGCGCAGGGGAGAGCCGTCGGGGCGGCGCAGTTCGGGGAGATCGGAGCTCATGAGTACATTCTGCGAAATCACCTATGGGGTTTCTATGGAGACCGCTATGCGTCCGCTGTGAGATCAGCCACCCATAGTGTTCTCATCGCTCTTCCCTCGATCGCGCAGAAGTCCGCTCCCTAGCGTCATCATCGGCCCGCGAACGGCGCGGCGGAAGGAGACACATGTACGGGACATATCTGCGGCGCGAGTTGGCTGGCCGCAAGAGACAGGCGATGATCGTCGCGACCGGGCTCGCCGTCGCGATCGCCCTGGTCATCATCGTCAACGCCCTCACCGCCGGAGTCCGCGACGCGCAGGCCCAGGCGCTGGAGTCGGTCTATGGCGTCGGCACCGACCTCACGGTCACCGGTGCCGCGACGGAGCCCGGGCAGGGCGGCGGGCAGCGCTTCGACTTCGGATCGGAGGACGGCGCAACCGAGGGCGACACGACCACGCTGAGCCAGTCGACCCTGATGACGGACTTCATGCGCGGGACGCTCGAATCGTCCGTGCTCGACACGGTCACCTCGACCCAGGGCGTGACCGCAGCGTCCGCGGCGCTCAGCCTCACCAACTCGACCTTCTCGGGCGAGCTTCCGAGCGGCGGCTTCGGCGCGCAGGACGGGACCGCTGAAGGCACCGCGCCCGCTGAAGGCGACGCACCGCCCCAGGGCGGCGCGGGAGGCGGCTCGTTCGGGGTCGACTCGTTCACGGTGCTCGGCATCGATCCTGCCGTGACCTCAGTGGGTCCGCTCGCCTCCGTCGCGATCAGCGACGGGCGCGCTCTCGACAGCGATGACGCGGGTGCGCTCGTCGCCGTCGTCGACGCCACCTATGCGAGCACGAACGAGATCGCCGTCGGCGACACGATCGACGTCGCCGGTTCCGACGTCGAGATCGTCGGCATCGTGGCATCCACCTCCGACTCCGCCGACACCGCGGCGAACGTGTACCTGCCTCTCGACACCGCGCAGGAGCTCTCCGGCGCCGGCGACGTCATCTCGACCGTGTACGTCCAGGCGGAGTCCGCATCGTCGATCGACGCGGTGCAGGCGGCCCTCGCGGACGAGCTGCCCGAGGCGACGATCACGTCGCAGTCCGAGCTCGCCTCGACCGTCTCGGGCTCTCTGTCGAGCGCGACGTCGCTGATCACGAACCTCGGCACCTGGCTGTCGATCATCGTGCTCGCGGTCGCCGTGCTGCTCTCGGTGCTGCTGACGCTGTCGGGCGTCTCCCGCCGCACCCGCGAGTTCGGCACCCTCAAAGCGATCGGCTGGTCGAACGGGCGCGTCGTGCGCCAGGTCGCGGGCGAGTCCATGGTCCAGGGGCTGATCGGGGGCGCGGTGGGACTCGCGCTCGGGATCGCCGGAATCGTCGTCATCAACCTCGTGAAGCCGACGGTCGCCGCTGCTGCTGCGGGCAACGCGGAAGGCGGCCCCGGCGGCATGGGCGGAGGCCCCACCGGGGGAGGCGGCATGTTCCAGACCCAGCAGGCGGCCGACATCGTGCTGCAGGCTCCGTTCACCCCGTGGGTGCTGGTCGCCGCGGTCGGTCTCGCGGTGCTCGGCGGCCTCGTCGCCGGAGCGTTCGGGGGCTGGCGCGCTGCTCGTCTCAGCCCGGCTGAAGCCCTGCGATCCGTCGCCTGACGGCTCACCAACACACGTCACAGACAAGGAGACACGGACATGACAATCGCAGACATCGCCCCGGCCGCGAACGGCACGGATGCCACGGCACCGCTGTACCGCGCGAAGGACATCACGCGCACCTACTCACAGAAGGGGCGCACGGTGAAGGCGCTCACAGGTGTCGACCTCACCATCGACTCCGGCGAGTTCGTCACGATCCAGGGGCCGACCGGCGGGGGAAAGTCGACTCTGCTGCAGATTCTCGGCGCGCTCGACAAGCCCTCGTCCGGATCGTTGACGCTCGGTGACGTCGACCTGGCCTCGGCATCCGCTCGTGAGCTCAGCCGCATCCGCGCCGAGGAGATCGGCTTCGTCTTCCAAGGGTTCAACCTGATCCCCACGCTCACCGCCGCCGAGAACGTGAACATGGCTCTCGAGCCGACCGACCTGCGCCGCACCGAGCGGGCGACCCGCGTGGCGCAGGCACTCACCCACGTCGGTCTCGACGACCGCGGCGATCATCTGCCGACCGAGCTGTCGGGTGGCCAGCAGCAGCGCGTGGCGATCGCGCGGGCGATCGTGAAGCGGCCTCGCGTGCTGCTCGCGGACGAGCCGACAGGCAACCTCGATGAGAGCATGCGCGATGAGATCCTCGCGCTGCTAGAGGGGCTGTGCGCCGAAGGCATCACGGTGATCGTCGTCACGCACGACTCGGCGGTGGCTCGCAGGGCGACAAGACAGCTGCGGCTCGCGAAGGGGACGGTGCAGGACATCACCCGATGAGACATGACGAAGGCCCCGGCGATATTCGCCGGGGCCCTCGTCACGTCTCAGACAGCGCTCAGTGCGTGTCCTCTGCTTCGATCTCGGTGCGGTCGCCCGACCACTGCGTGTGGAACGTGCCCGGCTTGTCGATGCGCTTGTAGGTGTGCGCGCCGAAGAAGTCGCGCTGTCCCTGCACGAGTGCGGCCGGCAGGCGGTCGGCGCGGATGCCGTCGTAGTAAGACAGCGACGACGAGAACGCCGGAGCGGGGATGCCGGCCTGAGCCGCCGCGACCACGACGCGACGCCACGGCGCCTGTGCGCGTGTGATCGCCTCGGTGAAGTACGGAGCGGTCAGCAGCACGGGCAGGCCGGGCTCTGCGGCATACGCGTCGGCGATGCGGTTGAGGAACTGGGCGCGGATGATGCAGCCGCCTCGCCAGATCTTGCTGATCGCGCCGAGGTCGATGTTCCAGCCGTACTCGGCTGCACCGGCGCGGATCTCGTCGAAGCCCTGCGAGTAGGCGACGATCTTCGACGCATACAGCGCCAGACGGACATCCTCGATGAACGCGGCCTCGTCGGTGACGACGAACTCCTCGTCGGGGCCGGGGAGCGAGCCTGCGACCTCGCGCTGCTCGGGGTGCGACGACAGCGAGCGGGCGAACGTGGCCTCGGCGATGCCTGAGACGGGCACGCCGAGCGACAGCGCGGTCTGCACGGTCCAGGCACCGGTGCCCTTGGCGCCGGCCTGGTCGAGGATGACGTCGACGAGCGGCTTGCCGGTCTCGGCATCCACCTGACGCAGCACCTCTGCGGTGATCTCGATCAGGTACGACTCGAGCTCGCCCTTGTTCCACTCGGCGAAGATCTCGGCGATCTCGGCGGGGGACTTGCCCGTACCGCGACGGATGAGGTCGTAGGCCTCGGCGATCAGCTGCATGTCGGCGTACTCGATGCCGTTGTGCACCATCTTCACGAAGTGACCGGCACCGTCGTGGCCGACGTGCGTCACGCATGCCTCGCCCTCGGCGATCGCGGCGATCGACTTGAGGATCGGGCCGAGGGTGATCCAGGACTCGTCCGAACCGCCGGGCATGATCGAGGGGCCAGTGAGCGCACCCTCTTCGCCGCCCGAGATGCCGGCGCCGACGAAGTTGATGCCCGTCTCGCGAACGGCCTTCTCGCGGCGGATCGTGTCGGGGAAGTACGCGTTGCCACCGTCGACGATGATGTCGCCCGGCTCGAAGACCTCGACGAGCGAGTCGATCACGGCGTCGGTCGGGCCGCCGGCCTTGACCATGATGATCGCGGTGCGCGGCTTCTGCAGCGAGTCGGCGAACTCCTGGTACGTCTTGGCGGCGATGAAGCCGGCCTCAGGGTGGTCGGAGACGAGCGTCTCGGTCTTCTCGTAGCTGCGGTTGAAGATCGCCACCGTGTTGCCCTCGCGGCTGGCGAGGTTGCGGGCGAGGTTCGAACCCATGACGGCGAGTCCGACGACTCCGATGTTCGCTGATGCTTCGGGCACAGATGGCTCCTAGATCGAGAAGAAGGGGATGCTTCCAGATTATCGCGGCGCCCGGGGTGGTGCTCCCGTGTGACGGGTGGTGTCGGACGCGAGGAGGTCAGTCCTTGCGATAGCCGGAGCGTCCGAGGGAGAACAGGGCCGCGAAGGTGAAGCCGGCGGCGCACACGGTCATCGCACCGATGAGCCAGGCGATCGCGTGGGAGAAGAAGACGCCGTCGAGCATGAGGGAACTCCGTGTTCTGCAGAGAGGGATCGGTGTTCTCAGCCTACCGGCTCATCCGGTACCATGAGAGGAGTACCTCGGCGAGGGATGCTTCTGCGCGTGCGCTGGCATCCGTTATCGACGCGGCGAAGCAAGCCGGTGGCTTTCCTCACGTGTCAGCGTTCGAGAACAATTCCAAGACCACCGCGTAGCTGTCGCTGCGTGCCCCGAAGGAGAACCCCATGTCTGAAGACACCAAGGTCAAGGCCGAGCTCCGCGAGAGCTTCGGCAAGGGCTTCGCCCGTCGTCTGCGTGCCGCAGGCAAGATCCCCGCCGTCATCTACGGCCACGGCACCGACCCCGTGCACGTCGCGCTGCCGGGCCACCAGGTCTCGCTCATCATCCGCCGCGCGAACGCGCTGCTCGAGCTCGACATCGACGGCAAGGACCAGCTCGCCCTCGTCAAGGACGTCCAGCGCGACCCGGTGCACCAGATCATCGAGCACATCGATCTGCTCGTCGTCCGCAAGGGCGAGAAGGTCACGATCGACGTTCCCGTCATCGTGACCGGCGAGTCCGCTCCCGGCACGATCGTCAACCAGGACGCGAACACGATCTCGATCGAGGCCGAGGCCACGCACCTGCCGCAGAACGTCGAGGTCTCGGTCGAGGGTCTCGAGGAGGGCGCGCACATCACCGCCGCCGACGTCACGCTCCCCAAGGGCTCGACGCTGCTGACCGACCCCGAGGTGCTCGTCGTCGCGATCTCGATCCCGGCTGAGGAGTCGCTCGGTGAGGACGAGGCCGGAGCCGACGAGGCTTCCGCCGAGGAGGCTTCCGCCGCGGAGTGATCTCCGCAGGCGCAGCGCACAGCTGACTGCAACACAGAGGGGGCGCGAGCAGATCGCGCCCCCTCTGTCGTATTCTGACCCGGGCACCGTGAAGGGCCCGAATGCGAGAGGACGACCACACATGGCATCCACCTGGCTCGTGGTGGGGCTCGGCAACCCCGGCCCGCGATACGAGGCGACGCGCCACAACATCGGTCAGATGGTCGTCGACGAGCTCGCCTCTCGCCGCGGTGAGAGCTTTCGCGAGCACAAAGGCGGGGCACGTGTCGTCGAGACCTGGGTGCGACCGGGCGGTGACAAGCTCGTGCTCGCCAAGCCGAACACGTTCATGAACGTCTCGGGCACTCCGGTGGCCGCGCTCGCTCGCTTCTACTCGGTGCCGCCGGAGCAGGTCATCGTCGTCCACGACGAACTCGACATCCCCTTCGACACCGTCAAACTCAAGATCGGCGGAGGTCACGGCGGACACAACGGTGTGCGCGACATCGCCCGTGCTCTCACCACCGCGGAGTTCCCGCGGGTGCGTGTCGGCATCGGGCGCCCGGTGGGGCGGCAGGACCCCGCCGACTGGGTGCTCTCGCCGTTCGGCAAGGACGAACGCGCGAACCTGCCGATCCTCGTGTCGGACGGGGCTGACGCGGTCGAGCTGCTCGTCGAGGATGGCCTGCTCGCCGCGCAGCAGAAGCACCACGCGCCGCGCTGAACTCAGCGAGGTGCGGTTGTCGTGTTGCGACGTTACGGCACGAGGCTGGTCGCGGTTCCGGTCGACAGTGTCACCAGCAGCACGACCCAGAAGATGATCGGGCCGAGCACCGCGACGACGAGCGCTGCGATGCCGGCGCCGCGCGCCTGCTTCTTGCGGATCGCGATGATGCCGATGACGATGGCGGCGATGCCGAGGACGGTCCCCGTCCAGAACGAGATCTCCGCCCACAGCACCTGATCCCGCGCGGGCGAGAGGATCGACAGGAAGTCGGGATCGGTCGTGTCGAGACCGCCCGGAAGACGACGGCCGATCTCGAACCCCGCGACTCCGGCGACGATCGGCGTGACGACAGCGGCCACGATGGCGAGGATCAGTGCCAGGATGCCGAGCAGCCCTGACTTCTTCTCTGCGGTGACCGGCGCCTGGTATGCGCCCGCGGGCGCCGCGTAGCCGCCGACCGGAACCTGGTACGCGCCGGGAGGAGCCGCCTGATAAGCGGGCGCACCGGGCTGCTGGCCGGCGAGGTGCGGGTAGACGGGAGCTCCCGTCGGTGCCGGGTAAGCGGGGGCGGGCTGAGCTGCGGTGAACGTCTGGCCAGGGGCACCGGGAGCGGGGAAGGCCTGCTCGCTGGGGTCGGCGGGAGCCGCCGGAGGACCTCCCGGATAGGCGGGAGGAGCGCTCTGATATGCGGGAGGAGCCGGCTGGTACGCGGGAGGAGCCGGCTGATACGCGGGAGGAGCCGGCTGATACGCGGGAGGAGCGGGGGGCGTCGCGTACGAAGGCGGTGCCGGCGATGCGGGCTGTGATGCCGCTGGCGGCGCGGTGGACGGCTCGGGTGTCGCGAACTGCGGCTGCTCGTCGGCCGGCCGGGGCAGGGGAGGCACAGGCGGAACGGCACCGGACGGGGGCTGCTGCGGATCAGTCACGCCCCCATCCTATGGCTGTCGAGGTCAGACGCGACGAAGCAGTCCGACCCGCTCGTAGACCGCTCCGAGAGTGGCGTCGGCGACGGCATCCGCACGTGCGGCGTTCTGCGCGAGGATTCGATCGAGCTCGGCCGGGTCGTCGAGAAGCTCGAGTGCGCGGGCGCGCACGGGTTCGAATTCGTTCACGACGACCTCGGCGAGCCCCTTCTTGAAGTCACCGTAGCCGCGGCCCGCGTACTCGTCCTCGATCGCGGGAACCTGTCGTCCTGAGAGCGCGGCGTAGATGGTCAGCAGGTTCGAGACCCCGGGCTTGCTCTCGCGATCGAAGCGGACCGAGCCCTCGTTGTCGGTCACCGCGCGCATGATCTTCTTGGCCGACTTCGCCGGGTCGTCCAGCATCCACAGCACACCCGCGTCGCTCTCTGCCGACTTCGACATCTTCGACGTCGGGTTCTGCAGGTCGTAGATGCGCGCCGTGTCCTTCTGGATGACAGGCCGGGGAACGACGAACGTCTCGCCGAATCGCGAGTTGAAGCGCTCGGCGAGGTCACGGGTCAGCTCGACGTGCTGCTTCTGGTCATCGCCGACCGGCACGACGTCGGTCTGGTAGAGCAGGATGTCGGCCGCCATCAGCACCGGGTAGGTGAACAGGCCGACGCTCGTGGCGTCGGCGCCGTATCGCGCCGACTTGTCCTTGAACTGCGTCATGCGGCCGGCTTCACCGAATCCGGTGATCGTCGAGAGGATCCAGGCGAGCTCTGCATGCGCGCGGACGTGCGACTGCACGTACAGCGTCGACAGTGAGGGCTCGATGCCCGCGGCGATGTACTGAGCGGCGGTGCGACGGGTCTTCTCTCGCAGCTCTGCAGGATTCTGCGCGACAGTGAGCGCATGCAGGTCGACCACCGAGAAGTAGGCGTCGTAGGAGCTCTGCAGGTCGCGCCACTGCAGGAGAGCGCCGATGTAGTTGCCGATCTGCAGAGAGTCGGCGGAGGGCTGCATTCCTGAGTAGAGGCGAGGTTTCGTCACGGTATCAATCCTATGGGGGTGGTGGTGGTCCGCGAGCCGGCGGGGGAGACTCGCTCCATGACGACTGCTGCTGGCACCGAAGGGCAGCGTCGGGATGTTCTCTCCCGCATCATCGGGCTCGTGCTCACGGTGCTGTTCGGCGCACCGTTCGTCCTGCTCGCATGGATGGCGCTGAGCAGCCGGTTCGGATGGGCGAGCGGCGACCCGCACGGATACGGGATGATCTTCGGCACGTTCCTCGCGCTCATCACCGGCATCCTCGTTGCGATCGCGGTGCCGCTCATGTTCCCGAGCGCACGCAGGGGAACCGCCTATCTGTGGAGCATGATCGGCTACCTTGCGGTCGCGATCGGGCTGATCGTCGCTCTCGTCACGGCCTGATCGTCCCGAGACCGAGACCGAGACCGAGACCGAGACCGAGAGTGCGGGCGATCAGTACGTGTAGTCGACGACGACCGGAGCGTGGTCGCTCCAGCGCTGATCGTAGGCTGCCGCACGGGCGACGTGATACGCAGTGACCCGCTCGGCGAGAGAGGGAGTCGCGAGGTGGTAATCGATGCGCCACCCTGAATCGTTGTCGAATGCCTGACCGCGCATCGACCACCAGGTGTACGGGCCCTCGACCTCGCCGTGGAACACGCGTCCGACATCGACCCAGCCGAGACCGGTGCCGGTGGATCCGTCGGCGCCCTCGACCGTCTCGCCAGCTGCTCCGAGGAATCGGTCGAAGTAGGCGCGCTCGCGGGGGAGGAAACCGGCCTTCTTGCGGTTGCCGCGCCAGTTCTTGATGTCGAGTTCACGGTGCCCGACGTTCAGATCGCCGGTCACGAGTGCGAGCGCGTCGTCAGCCTCAGCGAGCGCGGCCAGGCGCGTGCCGAAGGCGTCGAGGAACTTCCACTTCTCCTCCTGCTTCGGGGTGTCGGCCTCGCCGCTGTGCACGTAAGCGCTGACGACGGTGAGAGGCCGGTCGCCGATGAGGAAGTCGGCCTCGATCCAGCGGCCCTTCGAATCGAAGTCGGCGTCTCCGAAATCGGTACGCGAGGCGAGGGCCGGGATGCGGCTCGCGATCGCCACACCTGCGCGGCCCTTGGCCGTCGCCTCGTCGTGCACGAACGTCCAGCCCGGAAGCGCGGCCTCGAGGTGCTCGTCCTGACCGCGGACCTCTTGCAGGGTCAGGATGTCGACGTCGGCGGCGTCGAGCCAGCCGCTCATGCCGTTGCGAGCCGCCGCTCGGATTCCGTTGACATTGACCGAGGCGATACGCAGATGAGGCATGCTCACCAGCCTAACGAGGACCGCCGACATCCTTGGACGGACGCTGCAGCTCCGCGAGGAGGCGCTGAGCGAGAGGCGTGCTCTCATCGACGGGCGGGGGAGCGGATGCCTCGAGGGACTCGAGTTCCTTCTCAGCCGCACGCAGGGCGCGTTCGGTCTGCCAGGTGCGGTACCACGGCGCGTCGTCGCGAGCGGCCCGGGCTTCGCGAACCCGGATCCGCGCCGCCTCCAGCAGCGTCTGATGCTCCGCCAGCCGTCGCTCCGCCTCCGTCTGGGAGAGCAGAGGGAGATCCCGGTCCTGGGCGCTGACTGCGATCCACGAGGACGCCACCAGCATCACCACGCCGTTGACCCGGAACCAGAGCAGCAGGCCGATGAAGATCGCGAACGTCGCGAGCAGGGGGTTGGACGGGGTGTAGCTCAGCAGGAACCCCGCCCCGAACTGCAGCACCGTCATGGCCCCGCCGCCAAGGAGCGCTCCGGGCCAGATCGTTCCCCAGTGCAGAGATGTGCCGGTGAGGAAGCGGACCATCGCCGCGAGCGCTGCTGACAGCACCGCGAAGGAGACCAGCACAGTGCCGATGCGGATGCTGGTCAGGCCGTCGAGGGAGGCTCCCCACCCGAGGAGACTGAGAATCCAGGCCAGCGCGACCGCGCTGGCGGAGCTGAGCAGCGAACCGGCGATCAGCGAGACGCCGAAGATGAGTGCGGCGAGCAGATCGCGCGCCTTCAGGATGATGTAGCTGCGGCGATCGGGCGGCAGGCCGAAGATGTCGCGCGTCGCGCGTCGCGAGAACGTCACCCACCCGATGGCGGTCCAGATCACCGTTCCGAGTGCGATCAGACCGGTGATGCTCAGGATCCCCGTCGTGCTGGCCGCGATCTCCCGCACCTGGGCCGGCGTGAACACCCCGCCCTGATCCTGGATCAGATTCGGGATGTAGCTGTTGATGATGTCGATCATGCCGTCGACCGCTTCGCTGCTGCCACCGAGCCAGAGACCGGCGATCGCGAAGGCGAGGTAGATCGCCGCGAAGATCGCGAAGAGCGCCTGATAGCTCACCCCTGCGGCGAGCAGGAATCCGTTGTGCTGCAGGAAGTGGCGCCAGACACGCACAGGGAACAGCCCCAGCGTGCGCTTCGTCAGCGCGGTCGCGCGCTCGACGGCCGCATCCAGGCGGCCGGCCTCTGACGCCGCGCGATCGGGATCTGACACGTCTTCACCTTATCCAAGCGACGAAAACGGGCGGGTCCCCGTGGGGAGCCCGCCCGTTCTCAGATCCGCGTCATCGTCAGGGACGACCGCGCAGCACTGCCTGCTTGACCTCGGCGATCGCCTTGGTGACCTCGATGCCGCGGGGGCATGCCTCGGAGCAGTTGAAGGTCGTGCGGCAGCGCCAGACGCCTTCCTTGTCGTTGAGGATGTCGAGACGGACCGCTGCGTTGTCGTCGCGGGAGTCGAAGATGAACCGGTGCGCGTTCACGATGGCTGCGGGTCCGAAGTACTGACCGTCGGTCCAGAAGACGGGGCACGACGAGGTGCACGCGGCGCAGAGGATGCACTTGGTGGTGTCGTCGAAGATCTCGCGATCGGCGATCGACTGGACCCGCTCCTTGCCCTTCTCCGGCACGGAGTTCGCGACGAGGAACGGCTGCACCTCGCGGTACGACGCGAAGAACGGCTCCATGTCGACGACGAGGTCCTTCTCGAGCGGCAGGCCCTTGATCGCCTCGACGTAGATCGGCTTCGAGATGTCGAGGTCCTTGATCAGCGTCTTGCACGCCAGGCGGTTGCGGCCGTTGATGCGCATCGCATCGGATCCGCAGATGCCGTGGGCGCACGAGCGGCGGAACGTGAGCGAGCCGTCGACCTCCCACTTGATCTTGTGCAGAGCGTCGAGGACGCGGTCGGTAGAGTACAGCTCCACGTCGTAGTCGACCCAGTGCGGCTCGGAGTCGATCTCGGGGTCGAATCGACGGATGTTGAACGTGACGATGAACGACTGGATGCCCGTCTCCTGCGTCGTGTCCGCGGGAGCTTCGGCGATGGCGCTCGACATGCTCAGTACTTCCTCTCCATCGGCGGGTAGTTCAACTCGCCCTGCTCGTTCTTCGTGAACACGACCGGCTTCCAGTCGAGCTTGATGTGGTCGCTCGGAGTGGAGGAGTGCGGATCGCCCGTCAGGTAGGCCATCGTGTGCTGCATGTACTTCTCGTCGTTGCGAGTGGGGAAGTCGTCGCGCATGTGGCCGCCACGGCTCTCCTCGCGGTTCTGCGCCGCGTAGACGACGACCTCGGCGATGTCGAGCAGGAACCCCAGCTCGACGGCCTCGAGCAGATCGGTGTTGAACCGCTTGCCCTTGTCGTCGACGTGCACGTTCATGTA
Source organism: Microbacterium sp. AC035 (assembly GCF_979258485.1). Classification (NCBI taxonomy): domain Bacteria; kingdom Bacillati; phylum Actinomycetota; class Actinomycetes; order Micrococcales; family Microbacteriaceae; genus Microbacterium; species Microbacterium sp. AC035. The sequence goes on along the minus strand of NZ_OZ409858.1, from coordinate 1,493,621 downwards.
CCGGTCGCGCAGCTCCTTGATGACACCCAGCACGTGCTCGAGCGACTCGTGCGTGCGGAAGACCTGCGCGCCCTTGTCCATCTCGTCCTGGAGCGCCTTGCGGAGCACGGCGATGCGCTCGGTGCCCTGGTTGTTGCGCAGGCCCTCGAGCATGTCGGAGACGAACGCGGCGGGGTTCTCGGGCAGCGGCACGAACTCGGCGGTCTTGACGTACTCCACCGCGTTGCGCCCTGCGCGCTTGCCGAACACGTTGATGTCGAGCAGCGAGTTGGTGCCGAGACGGTTGGCGCCGTGCACCGAGACGCACGCGCACTCGCCGGCGGCGTAGAGACCCGGGACGACCGTGGTGTTGTCGGCGAGAACCTCTGCGTCGTTGTTCGTGGGGATGCCGCCCATCGCGTAGTGCGCCGTCGGCATGACCGGCACGGGCTCGACGACCGGGTCGACGCCCAGGTACGTGCGGGCGAACTCGGTGATGTCGGGCAGCTTGGTCTCGAGCACCTCAGCGCCCAGGTGGGTGCAGTCCAGCAGCACGTAGTCCTTGTGGGGGCCGGCGCCGCGGCCTTCGGCCACCTCCTGCACCATGCAGCGGGCGACGATGTCGCGAGGTGCGAGGTCCTTGATGGTCGGGGCGTAGCGCTCCATGAAGCGCTCGCCCGAGGCGTTGCGCAGGATCGCTCCCTCGCCGCGGGCGCCCTCGGTGAGGAGAATGCCGAGGCCGGCGAGGCCGGTGGGGTGGAACTGGAAGAACTCGAGGTCCTCGAGGGGGAGACCCTTGCGCCAGACGATGCCGACGCCGTCGCCCGTGAGGGTGTGCGCGTTCGACGTCGTCTTGAAGATCTTGCCGAAGCCGCCGGTCGCGAAGATCACGGCCTTGGCCTGGAAGACGTGCAGTTCGCCCGTCGAGAGGTCGTACGCGACGACGCCGGAGACCTGGGTCTTGCCGTCGGCATCCTTCACGGTGAGCAGGTCGAGCACGTAGAACTCGTTGAAGAAGTTGATGCCGAGCTTGACGCAGTTCTGGAAGAGCGTCTGCAGGATCATGTGGCCGGTGCGGTCGGCGGCGTAGCATGCGCGGCGCACCGGGGTCTTCCCGTGCTCGGCGGTGTGGCCGCCGAATCGACGCTGGTCGATCTTGCCCTCGGGCGTGCGGTTGAAGGGGAGACCCATGTTCTCGAGGTCGATGACCGCGTCGATCGCCTCTTTAGCGAGGATCTCCGCAGCATCCTGGTCGACCAGGTAGTCGCCGCCCTTGACGGTGTCGAAGGTGTGCCACTCCCAGCTGTCCTCTTCGACGTTCGCGAGCGCAGCCGCCATGCCGCCCTGCGCCGCGCCGGTGTGCGAGCGCGTGGGGTAGAGCTTGGAGATGACCGCGGTCTTCGCGCCGGAGCCTGCCTCGATGGCCGCCCGCATGCCGGCGCCGCCGGCGCCCACGATGACGATGTCGAACTGGTGGTAGTGCACGCCGTCGCGCACGACGGAATCCTGGGTCTCGGTAGTCACTTCTCGTATGCCTTCTCTTCTACTTGCCCAGCGTCTGGCACTGTTCCCACAGTGTGCTCGACTCGGTCACGCCGAGGCACGGGTCGAATGTGAAGACGACCAGGGTGCCGAGGATGATGAGCAGGGCCGCGGCCAGGCCGAGGGCCCAGATCAGCGCCTTGCGAGCGGTGTTGTTCGTCACATAGTCGTTGACGATCGTGCGCATGCCGTTGGCGCCGTGGATCAGCGCGAGCCAGAGCATGATGACGTCCCACCACTGCCAGAACGGCGTGGCGAACTTGCCGGCGATGAACGCGAAGTCCAGAGCGTGGATGCCCTCGCCGACCATCAGGTTGATGAACAGGTGGCCGAAGATGAGCACGACGAGCACGACGCCGGAGGCGCGCATGAAGAGCCAGCCCCACTTCTCGAGGTTGAATCCGCGCTGACGGCGGACAGGGGCTGCGACGGTCTGAGCGGTCATCAGTGTCCTCCTCCGAAGCCGGCGAACGCGAGCATCAGGTGCCGGGGCACGAAGCCTGCCATGATGATTCCCCACACCAGGAGTACGCCCCAGAACAGCTGACGCTGGTACTTGGCGCCCTTCGACCAGAAGTCGACGGCGATGATGCGGAGTCCGTTCATCGCGTGGAACACGATGCCCGCGACCAGCACGACCTCGCCGAGCGCCATGATCGGGTTCTTGTACGTGCCGATGACGGCGTTGTACGCCTCGGGGGAGACCCTGATGAGTGCAGTGTCGAGCACATGCACCAACAGGAAGAAGAAGATGGCGACTCCGGTGATGCGGTGAAGCACCCACGACCACATGCCTTCGCGACCCCTGTAGAGGGTGCCGCGGGGCGTCTTGGAAGTGGTTTCCGAAATCGACGGTGTCAAGCGAGCGCTTGTGGACACGGTCGTCCTCCCTGGATCGAAGTGACTCGGTCGCGTGCAGTGCGTCTTCCAAGCGTGAGCCTGCTGTCATCAGGCACGGCCGATCGGACACCATCCTATTCCCGTGAAGCGACCGCGGGCGACGAAGGGGAGCCTAAGTGTCTCGATGTCGAGACTTTTCGTGGCTATACCCTTGCAGGGTGAGTCAACCCATCGAGAACTTCTACGCCGTGATCCCCGCCGGCGGAATCGGCAGCCGACTCTGGCCTCTCTCCCGCGCGGACGCGCCGAAGTTCCTGCACGACCTCACGGGCTCGGGGCACTCCCTTCTCCGCGACACGTGGGACAGGCTGGAGCCGTTGGCCGGGGCCGGCCGCATCGCCGTGGTCACCGGACGGGCGCACCGAGCGGCTGTCGAGGCGGAGCTGCCCGGGATACCGGATCTGAATGTGTTCCTGGAGTCGGAGCCGCGGGAGTCCGCCGCGGCGATCGGGCTGGCGGCCGCGATCCTGCATCGCAGGGACCCCGATGTGATCATCGGCTCGTTCAGCGCCGACCACGTCATCCGCAGCACTCGGGTGTTCGAGTTCGCCGTCCGCGACGCCGTCGAGGTCGCGCGCGAGGGATACATCTGCACGATCGGCATCTCGCCGACCGAACCGGCGATCGGATTCGGCTACATCAAGACGGGTGCGGAGCTCGTCGTCGAGGGGGCGCGCGAGGCCGCCCTCGTCGAGAGCTTCGTCGAGAAGCCCGACCTCGAGACCGCGACGGCCTACTTCGCCGACCGTGGCTACCTCTGGAACGCCGGCATGTTCATCGCGAAGGCGAGCGTGCTGCTCGATGAGCTCGCCGCGAACGAGCCTGCCCTGCACGCCGGGCTGCTCGAACTCGCCGAGGCATGGGACGACCGTGAACGCCGCGGCCCCGCGGTGGATCGGATCTGGCCCGGGCTGAAGAAGATCGCGATCGACTACGCGGTGGCGGAGCCGGCTGCGCGTCGCGGACGCCTCGCGGTCGTGCCGGGCCACTTCGACTGGGACGACGTGGGGGACTTCGCCTCCCTCACCAAGCTCATCAACAACGGTCGGAAGAACGACCTCGCCGTCCTCGGGCCGAAAGCCCGCGTGCTGTCGGATGCGGCCAGCGGCATCCTCGTGAGTCAGACCTCGCGTGTGATCAGCCTGATCGGCGTGAAGGACATCGTGGTGGTCGACACTCCCGACGCCCTGCTCGTCACCACCATCGAGCATGCGCAGCGCGTGAAGGGCGTGGTCGAGTCCCTGAAGCTGACCGGTCGGAGTGACGTGCTCTGATGAGCAGGGGGTGTCGCTCATCGGCTGGCTTGGTTTCAGCTTTGTAACCATTCGCCAGCGCTTCGCCGTCGTGCATGCGCAAATGTCGAAACACTGGGTAACTTTGAGCGATCCGCGAGGGCCGCGGCACCGTTCAGGAGGCATGAGTTGACCATCTCCACCACCAAGAAGCTGCTCGGCGCGACCATCGCCGCTGGCGTCGTCTTCGCACTCGCCGGCTGCGGCCAGGCTCCTACCGAATCGGGCGGCACCGGCGGCGGCGAGGCTGACTCCGACTTCATCCCCTGCCTCGTCTCCGACGCCGGCGGCTGGAACGACAAGTCGTTCAACCAGTCTGCCAAGGAAGGCATGGACCGGGCCGCGGAGACTCTCGGCGTCAAGCCGATCGAGTTCGAGTCGGCCAACGACAACGACTACGCGCCGAACCTCGAGACCGCGGTCTCGGAGGGCTGCTCGCTCATCGTCGCAGTCGGCTTCAAGCTCTCGGCCGCGACCGTCGAGTCCGCTCTGGCCAACCCCGAGATCGACTACGCGATCATCGACGACTACGCCGACAACGACTTCGACGGCACGACCGACGCTCCCAACATCAAGCCCCTCGTGTTCGACACGGCTCAGGCCGCCTACCTCGGTGGCTACGCCGCCGCAGGCTGGTCCGCTGCGTCGGGCGTGAACAAGGTCGGCACCTTCGGCGGAATGCAGATCCCGTCGGTCGCCGTGTTCATGGACGGCTTCCAGCTCGGAGTCGAGAAGTACAACGAGGACAAGTCCGGCGCCGTCGAGGTCTTCGGCTGGGACGCCGCCACGCAGAAGGGCTCCTTCACCGGCGGCTTCGACGCGAACGACACCGCCAAGCAGACCGCCCAGGGCGTGCTCGACCAGGGCGTCGACGTGATCCTCCCGGTCGGTGGACCGATCTACCAGAGCGCTGCGGCTGCCATCGCCGACAGCGGCAAGGACACGCTGCTGGTCGGCGTCGACAGTGACCTCGCAGTGGCCGACGAGAGCGTGGCCGACGTCACCCTCTTCTCGATCATGAAGGCCATCGACGTGGCCGTCGAGGACGCGACCGTCGCCGCATCCGAGGGCGACTTCGACCCGGCTCCCTACATCGGCACGCTCGAGAACGAGGGCGTCAAGCTCTCGGGCTTCGGTGCCTTCGAGGGCGACCTGCCCGACGGCCTGCTCGACGAGATCTCCGCTCTGCAGGAGCAGATCATCTCGGGTGACATCACGGTGGAGTCGGAGAACTCCCCGTAAGCAGTTCACATCCATGGCGGGGCGAGTGGTGCAAGCGGCCACTCGCCCCGCGCCGTGGACGGACGATGACGACTGTTCGCGGCGCATCCGGGCGATCCCCGTGCGATGCGCCGAAGATTCTTCGGACTCTTCTGGATGACACTTCTGGATAAGGTGCAGATATGAAGCTCGAACTTCGCGGTATCACCAAGCGGTTCGGAACCCTGGTGGCCAACGACCACATCGACCTGGTCGTCGAGCCGGGGCAGATCCATGCGCTGCTCGGCGAGAACGGCGCAGGCAAATCGACTCTGATGAACGTCCTCTACGGTCTGTACCAGGCCGATGAGGGCGAGATCCTCCTGGACGACGTCGTCCAGCGGTTCCGCGGCCCCGGCGACGCGATGAACGCCGGCATCGGCATGGTGCATCAGCACTTCATGCTCGTCCCCGTGTTCACGGTGGCCGAGAACGTCATGCTCGGTCATGAGCAGACCAAGGGACTGGGCACCCTCGACATCACCAAGGCGCGTGAGCATGTCCGCGCCGTCGCCGCCCGCTTCGGCTTCGACATCGACCCTGACGCCATCGTCGGCGACCTCCCCGTCGGTGTGCAGCAGCGGGTCGAGATCATCAAGGCGCTTTCGCGCGACGCCAAGGTCCTGGTCTTCGATGAGCCCACCGCCGTGCTCACGCCGCAGGAGACGGACGAGCTGATGGGCATCATGCGTCAGCTCCGAGACGAGGGCACGGCGATCGTCTTCATCACCCACAAGCTGCGCGAGGTGCGCGAGGTCGCGGACACCATCACGATCGTCCGCCTCGGCCGGATCGTCGGCGAGGCATCGCCCACGGCGACCAACGCCGAGCTGGCCTCGCTGATGGTCGGCCGCGCGGTCGAGCTCACGGTGCACAAGGACCCGCCGCGCCTCGGCGAGGGCGGCCTCGAGGTCAAGGGACTTCGCGTGCTCACCTCCGCGGGAGCGATCGTCGTCGACGGCATCGACTTCTCCGTGCGCCCTGGCGAAGTGCTCGCCGTGGCCGGGGTGCAGGGCAACGGCCAGACCGAGCTGGTCGAGGCCATCGTCGGCCTCGCGGCCAGAGTCGAAGGATCGATCACCCTCGGGGGAACCGAACTGGTCGGAAAGAGCGTCCGAGCGATCCTCGACGCCGGCGTCGGCTTCGTTCCCGAGGACCGGACCGAGGATGGACTCGTCGCAGGCTTCTCGGTCGCGGAGAACCTGATCCTCGACCGCACGGGCGACGACGAGTTCAGCCGGGGTGGGACCATCCGCCGATCCGCGCTCGAGGACTTCGCCCGCGCACGGATCAGCGAGTACGACATCCGCACGCAGGGCCCGCACACCCCGGCAGGAACCCTCTCAGGAGGAAACCAGCAGAAGGTCGTGATCGCCCGTGAGATGAGCCGCGAGCTCAGGCTGCTCGTCGCCGCGCAGCCGACCCGAGGAGTCGACGTCGGCTCCATCGAGTTCATTCACAAAAGGATCATCGAGACGCGGGACGCCGGCATTCCGGTCGTCGTCGTCTCGACCGAGCTCGACGAGGTGGCGGCTCTCGCCGACCGCATCGCGGTCATGTACAGAGGCACGATCGTCGGGATCGTTCCCGGCGACACCCCGCGCGAGACGCTGGGACTGATGATGGCGGGCGCCGCCGAGGGAGAGGTGGCCGCATGAGCGGTACGACCCCACAGGGGAGCAGCTCGGCGGGTCAGGGATCCGCTGATCAGCTCTCGGTGAACACGACCACGACGATGCGCGATTCGGGCGCCGTTCCGCCGCCTCCGCGCGGCAACGTGATCCTGAAGGAGATGCTCCGCGGCAGCGCGGTCACGACGATCCTCGCGATCTTCCTCGCGCTGGTCGTCGGCGGCATCCTGATCGCCTTCACGAACGAGGATGTGCTCGAGGCATCCGGCTACTTCTTCCAGCGTCCGAGCGACACCTTCGCCGCGATCTGGAACGCGGTCTACAACGGCTACGAAGCGCTCTTCCGCGGAGCCATCTTCAACGCACGAGGCGCGGACTTCGCCGCGCAGATCCGCCCGTTGACCAACACGCTGGGCTTCGCGGCACCCCTGATCGCCGCCGGTCTCGGCGTCGCCCTCGCCTTCCGCGTCGGCCTGTTCAACATCGGTGCGCGCGGTCAGATGCTGATCGGCGTCGCCGCCGCCGGGCTCCTCACCTTCCAGCTCGACCTGCCGTTCTGGCTGCACATCCCGGTCACCTTGATCGCCGGAATCGCCGGCGGCGCACTGTGGGGAGCGATCGCCGGTCTGCTCAAGGCGCGCACGGGCGCTCACGAGGTCATCCTCACCATCATGCTCAACTACGTGGCGTACTACCTGCTGCTGTGGATGATCCGCACCCCCGGTCTGCTGCAGAAGCCGGGCACGAACCAGGCGCTCGGCTACGCCACCCCGGAGAGCGCGCAGTTCCCCGAGCTCCTCGGCCCGCAGTTCCCGCTGCTCGATCTCGGGTTCGTGATCGTCATCATCGCCACCCTGTTCGTCTGGTGGCTGATCGAGCGCTCCTCGCTCGGAATGCGGATGCGCGCGGTGGGCGAGAACCCGCATGCCGCACGTGCGGCCGGAATCAGCGTGCAGCGCGTCTACGTCTACGCCATGCTCCTCGCCGGCGGTCTCGCCGGACTCGCGGGCATGAACCAGGTGCAGGGAGCGGTCACCACAGGCATCACCGAGACGATCGACGCGGGCATCGGCTTCGACGCCATCACCGTCGCCCTGCTCGGACGGAGCCGCGCGTGGGGCACCTTCGCCGCAGGCATCCTGTTCGGCGCGCTCAAGGCCGGCTCGTTCTCGATGCAGGCGCAGGACATCCCGGTCGACATCGTGCTCGTCGTGCAGTCGCTCGTCGTGCTGTTCATCGCCGCGCCGCCGCTGCTGCGCACGGTGTTCTTCCTGCCGAAGACCGATGCGGAGAAGGCAGCCAAGGCGAGAGCCAAGGCCGCGAAGAAGGCGGTGACCGCATGACCTCCCTCGTCCAGAGTGAAGCCGCCGACGGAACCGTGCAGCTCGCCACCGTGCGCGAGCGGCACCTGAAGGCGCCGATCGTCCTCGCGGCGGCCACCGTGCTGCTGGCGCTCCTGTTCCTGCTCGTGCCCCGCAGCGGCACCAGCAAGTTCCGACTCAACGACCCGTCGTCGCCTATCGCACTGCCGGATGTGGCGCTGCCGACGGGGCCGACCAGCTGGGTCGTCATCGTGATCCTCGCGCTGCTGTCGGTGCTCGCGTTCCTGCGGGCATGGTCGTACCGCAAGCCCTCGATCTGGCTGGTGATCGCCTTCAGCGTGATCGCCGTCTTCGGGTTCCTCGTGTGGGCGGGCGCCGGAGGCCTCGTTCCCGTCAGCAGCCTGCTCTTCGGAGCCGTCTCTCTGTCGGTCCCGCTCGTGTTCGGTGCCCTCGGAGGGGTCATCGGCGAGCGTGCCGGTGTCGTCAACGTCGCGATCGAGGGCCAGCTGCTCCTCGGAGCGTTCGCTGCCGCGTTGCTCTCGAGCGTCACCGGCAGCCCGTTCGTCGGTTTGCTGGGCGCCATGCTCGGCGGCGTGCTCGTGGCCGCAGTGCTGGCCGCATTCGCGATCAAGTACCTCGTCGAGCAGGTCATCGTCGGTGTGGTGCTCAACGTCCTCGTCAGCGGTCTCACCGGGTTCCTCTACGGGGCGCTGCTGGCGCCGAACGAGACCGCCCTCAACACGCCGGTGCGCTTCAGCCGCATCGAGATCCCGCTGCTCAGCGACATCCCGATCATCGGGCCGGTGCTCTTCAACCAGACGTTCATCGTGTACCTCATGTTCATCACCGTCGCGATCGTCGCCTGGGGCCTGTACCGCACGAAGTGGGGGCTCCGCGTCCGTGCCGTGGGCGAGCACCCGCAGGCGGCGGACACGGTCGGCATCAAGGTGAACGCGACCCGGTTCTGGAACGTGCTCCTCGCGGGCGCGATCGCCGGCATCGGCGGTGCGTACTTCACGCTGGTCTCCGTGCCGCAGTTCGGAAAGGACATGACGGCGGGTCTCGGCTTCATCGCCCTCGCCGCCGTCATCTTCGGACGGTGGGACCCTATCCGCGCGACCCTCGCCGCCCTGCTGTTCGGCTTCGCGACGAACCTGCAGAACCTGCTGTCGATCCTCAAGACACCGATCCCCGGCGAGTTCATGCTGATGCTCCCGTATGTCGTGACGCTGCTCGCGGTCGCCGGTTTCGCCGGTCAGATCCGCGGCCCCGCAGCCAGCGGCAAGCCGTACATAAAGTCCTAGGAGAGACATGACCGACATCGACTGGGATGAGCTTCGCCAGGTCGCGACAGACGCCATGACCAAGGCCTACGCGCCGTACTCGCGATACCGGGTCGGCGCTGCCGCCCTCGTCGGCGACGGCCGCATCGTGGCCGGCTGCAACGTCGAGAACGCGTCGTACGGCGTGACGCTGTGCGCAGAATGCGCACTGGTGGGCGACCTGCACATGTCGGGCGGCGGCCAGCTCGTCGCCTTCGTGTGCGTGAACAACGACGGGCAGACGATCATGCCGTGCGGCCGCTGCCGCCAGCTGCTCTACGAACACGCGATGCCCGGGATGCTGCTGGAGACCGTCTCCGGCATCCGGACCATCGATGAAGTACTGCCGGACGCGTTCGGCCCCCGAGACCTGGAGGACGCCCGATGAGCGTTGAGCCCTTCGACGCCGTCGATGTGATCCGTGCCAAGCGTGACGGAGGCGCCGTGCCCGAGAAGGCGTTGCGCTGGATGGTCGACGCCTACACGCGTGGCTACGTGTCGGACGCGCAGATGGCCTCGTTCGCGATGGCGATCTTCCAGCGCGGCATGGAGCGGGATGAGATCCGCGTGCTCACCGACGCGATGATCGCGTCGGGGGAGCGGATGAGCTTCGCCACCCTCGGGAAGAAGACCGTCGACAAGCACTCGACCGGAGGGGTGGGCGACAAGATCACCCTGCCGCTCGCACCGCTCGTCGCCGTGTTCGGCGTCGCGGTGCCGCAGCTCTCCGGACGTGGACTCGGCCATACCGGTGGCACGCTCGACAAGCTCGAGTCGATCCCCGGTTGGCGCGCTGCGCTCAGCAACGACGAGATCTTCGCGCAGATGCAGGGCGAGGTGGGCGCGGTGATCTGCGCCGCGGGCTCCGGCCTCGCTCCTGCCGACAAGAAGCTCTATGCGCTGCGCGATGTCACCGGCACGGTCGAGGCGATTCCGCTGATCGCCTCGAGCATCATGTCTAAGAAGATCGCCGAGGGCACGGACGCGTTGGTGCTCGACGTGAAGTTCGGCTCGGGTGCGTTCATGCAGGACATCGACCGGGCACGCGAACTCGCGCGCACGATGGTGGCCCTCGGCACCGACTCCGGTGTCGCCACGACCGCACTGCTGACGGACATGAACGTGCCTCTCGGACTCGCCATCGGCAACGCCAACGAGGTGCGCGAATCGGTCGAGGTCCTCGCAGGCGGAGGCCCCGCCGACGTCCGTGAGCTGACGATCGCTCTGGCCCGCGAGATGCTCGCACTCGCGGGACGGCCGGATGCCGATGTCGAGGCCGCTCTCGACGACGGTCGCGCGATGGACGGCTGGAAGGCCATGATCCGCGCGCAGGACGGCGACCCGGATGCGCCGCTGCCGACGGCCCGAGAGACGCACGTGGTCACCGCTCCCGCCGACGGCGTGGTGTCTCAGATGGACGCGCTGCCGTTCGGCATCGCGGCGTGGCGTCTCGGTGCAGGACGCGCGCGGGCGGAGGACCCCGTGGTCTTCGAGGCCGGCATCGATCTGCACGCCAAGCCCGGCGAGCGCGTGGTGGCCGGCCAGCCGCTGTTCACCCTCTCCGCCGCCGATGAGGCCCGGTTCCCCCGAGCCCTCGAGGCCCTCGAGGGTGCATGGGCGATCGGCGACGAGGCTCCCGCCGCAGGCCCGATCGTTCGCGAGCGCATCACGGCGTGATCCTCCGACCGCTAGCCTGAACACAGCGAATCCGCGACCGAGAGGAATCCCCATGTCGATCGACGCGAACGGCGATGTCACCATCCAAGGGGCGTCTCTGCGCAGCCTGCCCAAGGTGTCGCTGCACGACCACCTCGACGGCGCGCTGCGCCCATCGACGATCATCGAGCTGGCGGATGCGATCGGCTTCGAGGTTCCGGAGTCGAACCCGGCCGCTCTCGGCAGATGGATCGCGAAGAAGGCCGACTCCGGATCTCTGGTCGAGTACCTCAAGACCTTCGATCTGACGACGGCCGTCATGCAGACGACGGAGGGCCTGACTCGCGTCGCACGCGAGTTCGTGCAGGACCTCGCGCACGACGGAGTGATCTATGGCGAGGTTCGGTGGGCGCCCGAACAGCACCTCACCCGCGGTCTCTCGCTCGAGCAGGCAGTCGAGGCCGTGCAGCAGGGCATCGAGGAGGGCGAGGACGCCGCAGATCGCGACGGCCACAGCATCCGCGTCGGCCAGCTGATCACCGCCATGCGTCACACCGATCGCTCGCGTGAGATCGCAGAGCTCGCAGTCGGGTTCCGCGGTCGCGGGGCCGTCGGCTTCGACATCGCCGGCCCCGAGGACGGCTTCCCCGCGTCGAACCATCGCGCCGCCTTCGACTACCTCGCGGAGAACTTCTTCCCCGTCACGGTGCACGCCGGAGAGGCGGCCGGCCCGGCGTCGATCCGCTCGGCGCTCATCGACGGGAGAGCCCTGCGACTCGGCCACGGGGTGCGCATCGCCGAGGACCTGCAGGTGATCGCCCAGGAGGGCGACGAGGTGCAGGTGCAGTTCGGCGACCTGGCGCGCTGGGTGCGCGACCGCGAGATCCCTCTCGAACTGTCGCCGTCGTCGAACCTCCAGACCGGAGCGATCGCGGCGTGGGGCGACTCTCTCGCCGATCACCCCTTCGACCTGCTCTACCAGCTCGGCTTCGCGGTCACGGTGAACGTCGACAACCGCACGATGAGCGCGACCTCCCTCACCCGTGAGCTGTCGCTCCTCGTCGAGACGTTCGAGTACGACCTCGATGACCTCGAGACCTTCCAGTTCAACGCCGCGGCCGGAGCCTTCCTGCCCGTCGAGGAGCGCGAGGAGCTCGTGGAGATGATCGCCGACGGATTCGACATCTAGATCATGGCTTCCGGGGGGAAGCGACGCCGCGTCGGCGTCGCAGTGATCATCAGCGCCGTCATCGTGCTCGCGGCCGGCGCGGCATCGGCTTACGCCTGGTCGACGCGTGCGCCGGCGGAGAGCACTCCGCGCGCCGGCGCCGCACTCATCGAGCGCCCGCTCACGCCCGTTCAGCAGCTCCTCGCGGATGCCGACGACCCGCTCGCGTGCGCGGTGACCTTCTTCGGCGACGGAGCCCCGACCGAGCCCATGCTGCAGCGGCAGGACGGGCTCTACGCGGCGCTCCCGATCCCGGCGCAGGACGGTCGGGTCTTCGCGGGGTGGTACACGACCGAGGCGGATGCCGCTGCGTACACCGTCGCCGCGCGTGTGAACGGCGCCGATCCTGTCGCCTGCGTCGACCAGCAGACCGATCTGTTCGCCGGGTGGACGACCGCCGAGGCGAACGCCGCCGCCGACGTGCAGGTGCCGATCCTCATGTACCACCAGTTCACGGCCAACCCGGACGGCGAGTCGGGGTGGCTTCGCGGCAACTACGCGTACATCGGTGACTTCGACGCGCAGATGACTCACATCGCGACGACCGGCTTCTATCTTCCGACCTGGGACGAACTGAGCGCGTTCATCGACGGACGGCTCTCGCTGCCCGCCCGCTCGGTGATCATCACCGACGACGATGCCGACCAGACCTGGTTCGACCTGGCGGTGCCGGTGATCGAGCGGAACAAGCTCCTCTCGACGTCGTTCATGATCACGGCCTATCGGCAGGACCCTCCGCCGTCGGTCTACGTCCTGCGCCGGTCGCACACCCACGACATGCATCAGGCGGGAGAGAACGGCAAGGGCCGGATGACGAACTGGACGGCCGACGAGATCGCTGCGGATCTGAACGTCTCAGGGGATGTGCTCGGGGTGCGTGAGGTGATCGCGTATCCGTTCGGACACTACAACGACACTGCCAAGCAGGGCGTCGCGCAGGCCGGCTTCGAGATGGCACGCACCATCGAACCGGGGTATGTCGAGATCGGGACGGACAAGCTCGCGCTCCCGGTCGTGCGAATCGACTACGGAATGGGACTGGACTCGCTGATCAAGCGGATCGGCTGATCAGGCGGTCGCACCGGGCAGGATGGAGCCATGACCGCATCCGTCTTCATCGTGGGGCCCGCCTCCTGGAACTCGATCGTCGTGCTGGACCGCCTGCCGGAGCCCGTGCCCCACATGCAGTTCGCCGAGGACTCCTGGGAGACGATCGGCGGCACGAGTGCGGGTAAGGCGCTCAGCCTCACCGCGCTCGGGCGTCAGACGCTGATGTATGCGCTGGCCGCTGGGGACGAGCCGGGGGAGCGCGTGCGCGATGCCCTCGACAGGGCAGGCGTGCGCACTCTGTGGGGTGACGGCGACGCCACGGAGCGTCACCTGAATCTCATGACCCGTGGCGGCGAGCGGGTGTCGCTCTATCTCGCCTCGCCCGGGGCGACGGATGGCGCCGACGACGATGCTCTGGTCGCTGCGATGAGAGGGGCCGATGTGATCGTGCTCGACCTCGCGGCGGAACCGCTGCGGCTTCTCCCGGCGGCCAGGGCCACCGGACGCCCGATCTGGGTCGACGTGCACGACTACGACGGCGAGGCCGACTTCCACCGGCCGTTCCTCGACGCTGCCGACGCCGTGTTCTGCAACGCCGACCGCCTCGCCGATCCGGTGGCCTTCCTCCGGTCGCGCATCTCGGCGGGATCGTCGCTCGCGGTGTGCACGCTCGGCGCGGAGGGCGCAGTGGCGATCGACGCCGACGGCGTGGAGCACCGCGTGGCGGCGGTGCCCGTCGACGTCGTCGATACGAACGGCGCCGGCGATGCCTTCCTCGCGGGCGTGCTCGACGCCCGACTCTCCGGCGCCGACGTGCGGTCGGCGCTCACCGCGGGCGCGCGGACGGCTGCAGGGGTGCTCGGCACGCGCCACCTGCATCCGCTGCTCGATGCCGTCATCGGCTGAGACCGGAGGCGCTGAGGCGCTGAGCGAAGAGCGGGTCAGCTCCGGGGGAGCTCAGCCATGAACGGATTCAGGATCCCGGCGACCTCGTCGTGCATCTCGTCGTCGGTGATCGTCGGAGTCCCATCGCCTGCCTGGGGGCCGTAGTCGCCGAACGATGCGTGGGAAGCGCCTTCGATCTCGATCATCTCGGCGTCGGCCGGGAGCTGGTCGCGGGCGGCGTCGATCTTCTCGGGCGTCGAGAGCCCGTCCTCGCTGCCCGAGATGCTCAGCACGGCGAGGTCGGTGTCTGAGACATCGTTCGAACAGTACGATCCGAACAGCACGAGCGCCTCCGCGTCTGCGGCGAGCTGGCACGCGCGCACGCCACCGAGGGAGTGGCCGCCGACCGCCCACTCGTCGATCCCAGGGGCCGCCGATGTGAAGGAGTCCAGGCCGCGCAGGTCGAAGAAGGCCAGGTTCAGCCAGGGGCGGGTGATGACGACGGTCACGCCCTCCTCGGCGAGGCTCTGCAGGATCGCGGCGTACGCCCACGGGTCCACCTTCGCCCCGGGGATGAACACGAGACCCGTCTCGGACTCGCCGTCTGCGGGCGTGAGCACGATTCCCTGCTCGGCGTCTTCGACGTGGATCGCGGGGTTCTCCCTGACGCTCGCCAGCGGCGCCTTCTCGGCGGGCATCACGCCGATCTGGCTCCAGGCGACGATGCCGCCGATTCCGAGCACGAGGACGGCGACGAGTCCCCAGACGATCACTTTCAGGACACGACGGCCACGCTTCTTCTGCACGGGTTCAACGCTAGAGCCTGCGCATGTGAAGGACCTCTGACCCGAGGATCAGGACCGCTGCACCGTCGGGGTCTCCAGCGCATGCTTCTCGCGACGGACGGCGCTGCGGTAGGCGTCCTTGTTGACGTAGTACGCCATGCGGTCGAGCCCGAGGTAGCGATAACCACCCGTGAGGTCGGGCCACGGCTCCGAGGTCACCCGGTCGCGGAACCGCGCGGCTCGTGCCGGCGCGTGCTCGGCGGCGTCGAGATAGGTCGCCAGCAGGTCCGCCTGCTCGTATCGCCCCTGCCAGCCGATGCCGGATGCCTCGATCATGCCCATCACATAGAGGCCGTTGAACGACGCGGGGAAGATGTTCAGGAACAGTCGGGGGGCCGCGCCGCGCCAGTGCAGGTGCGCGCGGTCGACGAACGGATAGTCGAGCGTGTACCCGGTCGCGAGGAGCACGAGGTCGTAGTCGTCCGACGTGCCGTCGCGGAATCGCACGGTCGAGCCGTCGAACCGGTCGATGTCGGAACGGATGCGCAGGTCGCCCTGGCCGAGATGATCGAGGACCATGGTGTTGACGATCGGGTGAGACTCGTAGATGCGGTAGCCGGGCTTCGGGAAGCCGAAGCGCACCGGGTCGCCGGTGAAAGCCCGCAGCACGCGACTGTCGACGGCCTGCTTGAGGCGGGCGGGCAGCGGCCGCCCCTGGTTGAGCGTGTCGCTCGGCTTGCCGAAGAGGTACCGCGGCACGAAGTAGTACCCGCGGCGGACACTCATGTCGACGGATGCGGCGTGGTGCACGGCGTCGACCGCGATGTCGCAGCCCGAGTTGCCCGCGCCGATCAGGAGCACGCGCCTGCCTGCGAGCTGATCGGGGGACTTGTAGGTGCTCGTGTGCATCAGCTCGCCGGCGAAGGTGCCCGCGAAGGTGGGGATGTTCGGCTCGGCCAGGGTGCCGTTCGCGATCACGACGCCGGTGTACCACCTGGTCTGCTCGCCCTCGGGGCCGTCGCTGGTGAGGTCCCAGCCGCCGTCCCGCGGTTCGAGGCGCGTGACCCTCGTCGCGAACCGGAAGTGGTCGGTGAGACCGAAGTGGTCGGCGTAATCGCGGAAGTACTGCCGAAGCACCCGGTGGCCCGGATAGTCCACCGTCGATCGCATGGGGAATTCGGTGAACTCGGTGGTGGTGCGAGACGAGATCAGGTGCGCCGACTCATACATCGTGCTGCGCGGGTTGTCGATGTCCCAGAGCCCGCCGACCCCTGCAGAGGCCTCGTATCCGTCGACGCCGATTCCGCGTCTCGTGAGCGCGCGGGCGGCAGCCAGTCCTGACGGCCCCGCGCCGATGACGGCGTATCTGCTCATTCTGCTCCCGCACCTCGCTGTGCACGCACCCGCGCCCTCCGCCGATCGTATCGGCAGAGGGCGCGGGCGATGCGTGCTGCGGCGCTCAGGTGGCGTTCAGAGCCGTCTGACGTGAGATCACGGCGTCGAGCACTGCAGGGAAGAGCGGATGCTCGGGATCCAGCCCCGTCGTGCGCACAGTGAAGGCGAGCGCATCCTCGGTGCGCAGGGCCTCCTGCATCTCGACCGCCTGCTCGTCGTCCGGCGCTTCGAACTCCAGCGCGGCGGTGACGGCGCCGACCAGGGCGATGGTCGGCAGCCCTCTCTCGGCTGCCATCGCCGCGGGTCCGATGAACCGTTCGTGTCGCGAGATCTTGCGCAACGGCTGACGCCCGACGCGCTGCACGGTGTCGACGAGCGCCGGGTTGCGGAACCGCTCGAGGATCGTGGCGCGGTATCCGGCGAGCTCGGCGGGGTCGAGTCCGTGCTCGGCGACGAGCACCGCGGAGGTCTCTTCGAGCGCGGCCGACACGCGAGCTGCGATGTCCGGGTCGGCCAGAGCATCCGAGATGCGCTCGATGCCGGCCCGAGCGCCGAAGTACGCGGTGGCCGCGTGCCCGGTGTTCACCGTGAAGAGCTTGCGCTCGATGTAGGGGGCGAGGTTCTCGACGAAGTGCGCTCCGGGGATGTTCGGCAGCGCGCCGCCGAAGGCCTCGGATTCGATCGCCCACTCGAAGTAGGGCTCGACGGTGACGTCGACGCCGCCGTCTGCGGGCTGCCCTGGGACGATGCGGTCGACCGCGGTGTTCGCGAAGACCGCTCGGGAGAGCAGCTCCTCCGCATCCACCCCGGCGGCCTTCTCGACCTCTGCGCGCAGGGTGTCTGTCGCGCCGATCGCGTTCTCGCAGGCCATGACCTGGAGGGGAGCGGCTCCGGCGGGTCGGCGGGCGAGGCCCGCGACGATAGTCGGAGCGACGAAACGAAGGACGGTGGGCCCGACCGCTGTGGTGACCACATCGGCGGTCGCGACCTCGTCGGCCACGGCATCCGGGTCGGTCTTGCTGTTGACCGCGCGGAACCCGGTCACCACGTGGTCGGTGCCGCCGGGGCCCGCCTCATGCACGGTGTACGAGTCGACGGCGTTGATCGCGTCGACCAGCACATCGGCGACGTCGGAGAACACGACCTCGTAGCCTCCCTCGTGCAGCAGCAGTCCGACGAAGCCTCGGCCGATGTTGCCGGCGCCGAAGTGGACGGCCTTCATCAGTCGTTCACCGCCGACAGCAGGGCGTACAGCTCGTCGGGCGTCTGGGCGGCGTTGAGCTTCGCGACGTCGTCCTCGTCGGAGAACAGGATCGCGATCTGCGAGAGGATCTCGAGGTGCTCGTCACCGCGACCGGCGATGCCGACGACGAACGTCGCAGGCTCGCCGTCCCAGTCGACGCCGCCGTCGTAGCGGACGACAGACAGGGCGGATCCGAGGATCGCGTCCTTCGCGTCGTTCGTGCCGTGCGGAATCGCCAGGCCGTTGCCCATGTAGGTCGACACGGTCTCTTCGCGCTGACGCATCGCGTCGACGTAGGCAGGAGTGACGGCACCGACGGACACGAGGATGTCGGTCGCCTCCTGCAGTGCCTCCTGCTGAGTGCTGCTTCCGGAGTGGATGCGGACCTGGTCGAGAGTGAGAACGCTCATGGTGATTCCTTCTTTCTGAGAATGTGGAGGCGGGGCGGATGCCGAAGCACCCGCCCCGCCCGGTCTGTCACGCGTCGGTGCCGCGCTGCTCGCGCACCATCTCGACGACCTCTTCGTACTTCGGAGAGTTCATGAAGTTGTCGACCGACACATGGACGGAGTCCGGCGACTGCGCCTTCGCGCGATCCGTCAGCTGCTGCTGCGTGATCACCAGGTCGGCGGTGCCGTCGAGGTTCGCGATGGCCTGGTTCGTGACGGTGACGCCCTCGACCCCCGCCTTCTTGAACTTGTTTCGCAGCACGCTCGCGCCCATGGCCGACGATCCCATGCCGGCGTCGCAGGCGAACACGATGTTCTCGATGCGGCGGTCGGTGGCGACGCCTGCGCCTGTACCGGCAGCTGCACCCGCAGCACCCGCACCCGAGGATGCGCGGAGCGCATCCATCGCGGCGGACGACTTGCCCTTGTTCGCCTCAGTCTGTGCGATCGCGTCACCGAAGCTGTCGCCCTCGGCTTCGAGGTCGCGCTTGCGGGAGGCGCGCAGGATGACGCCGGCGACGAGGAAGGTGACCACGGCGGCGATGACGACCGACAGGTAGACGACGAGCAGGTTCCCGACACCCGGGCCGACAGCGGCCGCGGTCACGGCGATGATGCTGCCGGGGGCTGCGGGGAACACCAGACCGCCACCGAGCACCATGTTGGTCGTGACGCCGGCCGCTCCACCCGCGATGAGGGCGAGGATCGTGGTCGGCTTGCTCAGTGCGTACGGGAAGTAGATCTCGTGGATGCCGCCGAAGAACTGGATGATCGCAGCTCCCGGCGCGGACGCCTTCGCCGCGCCGACGCCGAAGAACGAGAATGCGAGAAGCAGGCCGAGACCGGGGCCGGGGTTCGCCTCGATGAGGAACAGGATCGACTTGCCGGTCTCCGCGGCCTGCTCGATGCCGAGAGGGGTGAACACGCCGTGGTTGATGGCGTTGTTCAGGAACAGCACCTTCGCGGGCTCGACGATGATCGAGACCAGGGGCAGGAGGTTCAGTGCGACCAGCCAGTCGACCGCCCCGCCGAGGACGGCGCTGATGCCGAGCATCACAGGACCGAAGGCGAAGAAGCCGAAGATCGCCAGGAGCATGCCCAGGATGCCGGCCGAGAAGTTGTTCACCAGCATCTCGAAGCCGGGGCGGATCTTGCCGTCCCAGATTCGGTCCATCTGCTTGGTGATGTAGGCCGCGAGCGGTCCCATGATCATCGCGCCGAGGAACATCGGGATGTTCGTGCCGACGATGACACCCATCGTGGCGATCGTCGCGACGACGCCGCCGCGCTCGCCGTAGACCATGCGGCCCGCGGTGTTGGCGATGAGGAGCGGAAGAAGGTACGTGACCATGGGGCCGACGAGGCCCACGTACGCGAGGATGTTGCCGTCGGCGCCCTCGGCGACCGCGGTCATGGCGCCCTGCCAGCCGACGACGGCAGAGTCGCCGCCGCCGCCGATGGTCTCGGCGACACCGGCCCAGTGCCAGCCAAACGGGCTTTCCGACCCGAAGAAGCCCTTCGGGATGAACAGCATGGTGATGAATCCCCACGCGATGAACGCGGCGATATTGGGCATGATCATTCCGGACAGGAACGTGCCGAAGCGCTGCACGCCCGTTCGGAGGCCGCCTGCCTTCGTGGCGGCCGGTGACGTCGTCGTCATGATGTCGTCTCTTTCTGGTGAGGGGGAAGGGTTGCTGTGGCATCGGCCACGGCGAGGCGGGCTCCGGCGGCATCATCTGTCGCCAGGGCCAGTTCGGCGAGGTGTCGTGCCTCGTCGAGAGTTCGGGTGGAGAGCATGTGTCGCACATCGGCCAGGGCCGACGGTGCCATCGAGAGACTCGTCGCGCCGAGCCCCACGAGCACGACCGCGAGCATCGGATCTGCGGCAGCCTCGCCGCAGATCCCGACCGGCTTTCCGAGGCGGGCGCCGGCCGATCCGACCTCGCGCACGAGTCGGAGCACGGCGGGGTGCCACGGGTCCTGGAACGCGGCGACCGAACCGAGCATCCGGTCTGCGGCCATCGTGTACTGCGTGAGGTCGTTGGTGCCGATCGAGGCGAAGTCCGCGTGCGCGAGCACCCGGTCGGCGAGCAGGGCGCTCGCCGGAATCTCCACCATCACACCGGCCGTCTTCAGTCCGTATTCCCTGGCGAGGGAGGTGAAGTACCGGGTCTCCTCGATGGTCGCGACCATGGGTGCCATGACCCAGAGGTCGGCCTCGGTCGCGGCATCCGCCTCGGCAAGCGCGGTCAGCTGCTCTCGCAGGATGTCTTCGCTCGCGCGGAGAGCACGCAGCCCGCGGAGCCCGAGCGCGGGATTCTCCTCGTGCGCATCGTTGAGGAACGCCAGCGGCTTGTCGGCCCCGGCGTCCAGCATCCTCACGACGACCTTCTTGCCGGGGAAGGCCGCCAGCAGCTCGCGGTACGACTCGCGCTGCTGCTGCACCGTCGGCGCCTGCGCCGAGGAGAGGAACAGGAACTCGGTGCGGAACAGCCCGACGCCCTCGGCCCCGCGTTCGACGGCATCGGATGCGTCTGCAGGTTTCCCCAGGTTTGCCAGCAGCGGGATCGGCGTGCCGTCGGCGAGGGCGCCGGGGGTCAGTGGTGCGGCGTCCGCCGAGCGGCGGGCGGCGGCGCGCTGCTCGGCGCGCGTCTTCTCGTCGTCGGACGGATCGACGGTGACGATTCCGGCGGCGGCATCGACGATGACCGTCCGGCCGGTTGCGAGCTCGGAGGCGGATGCCGCCCCGACGATCGCGACGATGCCCTTCTCACGGGCGAGGATCGCCGTGTGCGAGGTCGGCCCGCCGTCGAACGTGACCAGGGCGAGCACCTGATCGAGGTTCAGCAGCGCGGTGTCCGCCGGGGCGAGGTCTCGCGCCACCAGCACGAACGGATGCCCCGGATCGGGGACTCCGGGTGCATCGACGCCGCGAAGACGCGCGAGCACCCGCTGAGCGATGTCATCGAGGTCGGCAGCGCGCTCGCCGAGGTAGCCGCCGACGGCTTCGAGCGTCGCGCGGAAACCGGCGAACGCGTCGTGCACAGCCCACTCGGCTGTGGCGCCGTCGTCGATGCGCGTGTCGACTTCGTCCTGCAGCGTCGGGTCCTCGGCGATCATCGCCTGCGCCTCGAGCACCTCCTGCGCCGAGCCGCCGGCAGCCTCACCGCGCGCGGTGAGCTCCTGGGCGACCGCGGCGACGGCCTCACGCACTCGTGTGCGCTCGGTGTCCGCGCCCTGGGTGCTGGGGGTGTTCTCGGGAGCGGGCAGCGACTCGGTCATCCGGACGACGACGCCCTGGGCGACCCCGAGACCGATCCCGACTCCTCTGAGCTCGCTCACGCGCCGGCGTCCTGGTCATGGTCGGTCGTGAGCAGCTCGGTGAGCGTGTCGAGCACGCTCTCGGCACTGTCGCCTTCGGCGGTCAGCGTGACGTAGTCGCCGTGCTCGATCGCGAGCGCGATGACGCCGAGGATGCTGGCCGCGTTGACCGCTTTGCCCGAGTCCTTGGCGATGGTCACGGGGATTCCCGAGTCCTTGGCCGCCTGAGCGAAGAGCTTCGCCGGACGGGCGTGCAGTCCGTGTGATGAGCCGATCCGGACGGTGCGAGAGACGGTCATGATGTTCCTTTCGGGGTGTTCCTGATATCGGCGATGATCGAGCGGGCGAGCGCCAGCGTGCGGGTACCGTCCCGATCAGCGAAGACGTCGTCGGGGAGCACCGCCACGCGAGCGGATGCGGCCAGTCGGATCGCCTCGAAGCGATCGGCGAGGTGCGGACCGACGAGGATCAGATCGTGGTCGCTGCCGGCGACGGACTGCTCCATGCCTGCGGCGGCGTCCCAGTCGAGGCCGGCCTCGGAGGCCGCCCGTCGGAGTCGTTGCGCGACGAACGTGCTCGACGCACCGGCGCCGCACACCACGAGGATCTTCATCGATGCTCACCTTTCCTGAGAACAGTCTGGGAAGAGTCGGCGGCGGTCGCCAACAGGTTCCTTTCCGCCCCTGCGGAACATCGGTTTCGGAGCGGCGCCCTCACCTTCCTGACATCATGGAAGTCACGTCAGGACAGTGCGGTCGGCACGGAGGAGGGAGCATCATGTCGCGACAGCGTCAGGACCAGCTCCTGTCATCCTTGCTCCGGCAGGAGAAGTGGGTGACGGCCGCGAATCTCGCCGATCAGCTGGGCGTCACACCTCGCAGCATCCGCTCGTACGTCGCCGCCCTGAACGCGAGGACCGGTGAAGCGGATGCCGTCGAGTCCGGCCCCGCCGGATACCGTGCCGGGCCGGGGGCGCGGCAGGCGCTGCGCGCCCGTCAGAACGGCGAGTCCGCTCCGCGGGACCGCCTGCACGGGCTCGTGCGCACCCTGCTCGATGTGCCGGACGGCGTCGACGTCTTCGCCACGGCGGATGCCCTCCACGTGAGCGAAGCCACGCTCGAAGCGGATCTCGCCCGTGTTCGCACGCTGCTCGACGGCACCGATCTCACCCTCGAGAGAGACCGTGAGATCGTGCGGCTACGCGGCAACGAGGCGGCCCAGCGCCGTCTGC
Organism: Microbacterium sp. AC035; assembly: GCF_979258485.1. Taxonomy (NCBI): domain Bacteria; kingdom Bacillati; phylum Actinomycetota; class Actinomycetes; order Micrococcales; family Microbacteriaceae; genus Microbacterium; species Microbacterium sp. AC035. Next base: position 1,471,127 of record NZ_OZ409858.1, on the reverse strand, counting down.
TGTCGCGATTGGCTCACGACGAGATGGACGCCGCGTCGTTCCATCCCGAGACCTTCCGCCGGGCGCTCGCCGGGGGAATCATCGCCGCCGATGCCGTCGGACCCTTCAAGTCCGAGCTGGTGCGCGAGCTCGGCGAGCAGGGCTACTACGTCAACGAGCTCGCGATCTCCGATGTCCTTCTGCACATCGCGATCGCCGCCGAGAGGGTGGCGGCCGGCCACGCGCTCGAAGAAGGGCCCGCCGGTGCCCGCGAGGAGATCCCGCGGGTCGGCGCCGTGATCGCCCGTCTCGCCCAGCAGCACTTCTCCGTCGCGCTGGGAGACGGCGACAGCGGCCATCTCGCATCCCTCGTGCTCACCCGCATCGTGGCGCCGGGAGAGGACGCCGCGGGTGATGTCGCCCGCAGCGGCGTGGACCCACGGGTGGAGGCAGCCGTCCGTGCCGAGATCGCGAGGGCCGCGGACGACTTCCAAGTCGACCTGGTCGATGAGACCTTCGTCCTGCGTCTCGCCCTGCACGTGCAGAATCTGATGCGACGAGCCGAGGAGAGCGCGCTCACCCGCAACCCGCTGACGCGTTCGCTCAAGACCTCGTACCCGATGATCTTCGAGGTCGCCGTCTCGATCGCCAGCGGCCTGCACGATCGTCTCGGCACGCCTATCCACGACGACGAGATCGCCTACATCGCCATGCACGTCGGCGGACGTCTCGAGCGCAGCCGCAAGGCCGAGTCGATCCTCACTGCGACCATCGTGTGTCCCGGCTACTACGAGCTCCACGAGCTGCTCCGGTCGAGCGTCGACCGTTCGCTGGGATCGGCGATCGAGGTGACGAGTGTCATCACGAAGGTCGACCCGGATTGGGCGTCGTTCGACACAGATCTCGTGCTCAGCACGATCGAACCGGGAGCGGCCGGGGATCGCTTCGTGCGCATCCAGCCGTTCCTCACGGACGCCGATGTCGATCGGATCCAGCAGGCTGCCGCGCGTGTCAGGCGCGGCAGACGCCTGACCAGGCTCCGCGCCGAGCTCGCGCGCTACTTCGTCGCCGATGCGTTCCTCTACCCGCTGCCGGATGAGGGGGAGGAGTCGATCATCCGGCGACTGGGCGGACTGCTCGTGGATGCCGGTCTCATCGGCGACGACTACGTCGACAACACCATCCTCCGCGAACGGATGTCGTCGACGGCGTTCACCGATGCTCTCGCGGTGCCCCACGCGCTCCAGATGACCGCGACGCGCACCGCGATCGCGATCGGCGTCGCAGACGGATCGGCGGCCTGGGGCGAGGGACGGGTGCAGGTGGTCGCCCTCGCAGCGTTCAGCGAGAGCGACCGTGCCGCATTCCAGACGGTGTTCGAGCAGCTCGTCGAGGTGTTCAGCGAACGCGACAGCGTGCAGCGCATCCTCCGTCGAGGCACGACCTTCGAGGCGTTCCTCGACGAGCTCGTCGCCGTCATCGACGGCTGAGGGCCGGCTCAGCCCCGAGGATCCAGCACACCGGCCAGGGTGTCGAGCACGAATTCGGCATCCGCCGACTCCGCGGTCTCGAGCACCACCGCATCGCCGGGCGCGAGTCCGAGGTCCATCAGCGCGAGAACGCTGCTGAGGTCCACGATCGCGCCCGACGACGTGCGCAGGGTCACGGCGTGCGGGTGCGCCTGCACGAGACGCACGAGCTCGGCGACGGGGCGCGCATGCACCCCGTTGTGGGCGCTGATCACGACATGTCTTCTCGGCATGCGGCCTACGAGCGTTCTTCCAGGAGCACGCGCACCGCGGCCTCGAGCTCGCCGACCGTCGCGCTCGCCCGCTCAGCGGAGTCGGCGGTGGCGTCGATGTAGACCTTGAGCTTCGGCTCGGTGCCGCTCGGACGCACGATGATGCGCGAGCCGTCCGCGAGCCGGTACCGCAGCACATCTCCCGAAGGCTGCCCCTCACCGGCGCGCAGCAGATCCTCGGCAGAGGTGATGGTGTGGCCGCCGAGTTGCTGCGGTGGAAGCGTGCGCAGCGAGAGCATCACACTGCCGATGACCGACAGGTCCTGCACGCGCACGGACACCTGCCCGCTGGCGAAGTGGCCGTAGGTGTCGCCCAGCTCGGACAGCAGGTCGGCGAGAGACTTTCCGCGCTCATGGGCTTCGGCCGCGAGACCGAGCACCGCGACGGCTGCTGAGATGCCGTCCTTGTCTCGCACTGTCTCCGGGTTCACGAGGTAACCGAGGGCCTCCTCGAATCCGAACACGATGCCGGGAGCCCGGGAGATCCACTTGAAGCCCGTGAGGGTCTCGTGGAAGTCGAGACCGTGGTGCGCGGCGACGGCGCCGAGGCCGGGGGAGGAGACGAGCGAGCAGGCCAGCGAGGCGCCCGGAGTGCCCGCAGCCTTCCGCGCGGCGCGCGCGCCGAGCAGGAGTCCGACCTCGTTGCCGGTGAGGCGACGCCATCCGCTCTCGGAGGACGCATCGGGGATCGCCACGGCGAGTCGGTCGGCGTCCGGATCGTTCGCGATGATGAAGTCCGCCTGCACACGACGCGCGCGAGCGAACGACAGGTCCATCGCCCCGGGCTCCTCGGGGTTGGGGAACGACACGGTGCGGAACGTCGCGTCGGGCTTCAGCTGCTCCTCGACGACCATCGGCTGCGGGTAGCCGGCGGCCGATACGATCTTCGACAGCGTCTCCCATCCGACTCCGTGCATCGCGGTGTAGACCCACCGCAGGTCGCGCCCTCCCGCAGGCGCCGGAGCCACCGCGGCGGTCGCGGCCACATACGCCTCGACCACGTCCTCGCCCGCCGTCTCGTAGCCGGCGGAGCGAGGCAGGGTCGAGACATCATCCGCGTCGGCGATCCGCTGGATGTGCGCAGCGATCTCGGCATCGGCGGGTGCGACGATCTGCGAACCCTGGTCGGCGCCACCCAGATAGACCTTGTAGCCGTTGTCGTTCGGGGGGTTGTGTGAGGCGGTGACCATGACACCCGCATCCGCACCGAGGTGCCGCACCGCGAAGGCGAGCACCGGCGTCGGCAGCAGTCTCGGGAGCAGGATGGCGCGCAGTCCTGCTCCGGCGAAGAGCTCGGCGGAGTCGGTCGCGAACACCCGGGAGTTGCGGCGCCCGTCGTAGCCGACGATCACGGTCGGCGTGCGCCCGTGCGACTTCTCGCGCAGGAAGGCGGCGAAGCCGGCGGCGGCCTGCGCGACGAGAACGCGGTTCATGCGGTTGCTGCCGGCCCCGAGTGCTCCGCGAAGCCCTGCGGTGCCGAAAGCGAGTCGGGTGCTGAAGCGGTCGTCGAGATCGGCTGCTGCCGCCTCGTCACCGGCCGCGGCGCGAGTGATGACCGCGGCGAGTTCGTCGCGGGTCTCGTGATCGGGGTCCTGTCTCATCCAGGCGCGCGCCTGCGCCAGGCGCTCGTCGTTCACAGCGCCTCGACCACTCGGGCCAGCAGTGCCGAGATCACCGGTTCGGCCTCACGGCCGGCCTCGATGACCTCCGCGTGGCTGAGCGGTGTCTTCTGGATGCCGGCGGCGAGATTGGTGATGAGCGAGAAGCCGAGGATCTCCATGCCGGCCTCACGTGCGGCGATGGCCTCGAGCGCGGTCGACATGCCGACGATGTTGCCGCCGATGTGCTTGGCCATCTGCACCTCGGCCGGCGTCTCGTAGTGCGGCCCGCGGAACTGGGTGTACACGCCTTCGTCGAGGGTCGGGTCGACGCTGCGAGCGATGTCACGCAGGCGCTTCGCATAGAGATCGGTCAGGTCGATGAAGGTGGCGCCCTCGAGCGGGGAGTCGGCCGTGAGGTTGATGTGGTCGCTGATCAGCACGGGCTGGCCGGGGGTCCAGGTCTCGCGGACGCCGCCGGCGCCGTTCGTGAGGACCATGATCTTCGCCCCCGTGGCAGCGGCGGTGCGGACCGAGTGCACGACCCGACGGACGCCGTGGCCCTCGTAGTAGTGGGTGCGGGCGCCGATGACGAGCACGTTCTTGCCATCGGGGGTGCGGATGCTGCGCAGAGTGCCCACGTGCCCTTCGAGAGCGGGCTTCGAGAAGCCGGTCACTTCGGTGGCGGGGATGGTCGCGATGGTCTCGCCGATGATGTCGGCGGCCTTGCCCCAGCCGCTGCCGAGGGTCAGGGCGATGTCGTGCTTCTCGACTCCGGTCAGGCGCGCGATGTCGGCGGCTGCGTCGGCTGCGACCTCGAACGGGTTCGCATTCGGGTCGTCGAGGGGGTTGCTGTGTGTTTCAGACATGGATCCACTCTAGGAAGGTGCAGGCTCCGGGGCCAGGATTGCGGAAGAATGGAGATCATGTCTTCCACCCCTTTTGAGCGCACTCAGCGCGTCGCCGTCCTCGGTGGCGGTCCCGGCGGTTACGAAGCGGCCCTCGCGGCCGCTCAGCTCGGAGCCGAGGTGACCCTGGTCGAGCGCGTCGGCGTGGGTGGAGCGGCAGTGCTCACCGACGTCGTCCCCTCGAAGAGCCTGATCGCGACGGCCGATGCGGCCATCGCGATCTCCGAGGCATCCGATCTGGGCGTGCAGTTCTACGCGAAGGGCGAGCACGGCAAGCCGCTGAAGCCCGAGATCGCGATCAACCTCGCCGCGGTCAACAAGCGCCTCATCGCCCTCGCCGGACAGCAGTCCGAGGACATGCGCTCCGCACTGCTCGAAGCCGGCGTGCGGATCCTGTCCGGACACGGACGCCTCGAGGGGCCGAACGCGATCATCGTCTCGACCGGTCACGGCGGCACGGATTTCGACCGCATCGAGGCCGACACGATCATCGTCGCCGTCGGTGCGTCGCCGCGCGAGCTGGATTCGGCCAAGCCCGACGGCAAGCGGATCCTCACGTGGACGCAGCTGTACGACATGAAGGCTCTCCCCGAGCACCTGATCGTCGTCGGGTCCGGTGTGACCGGTGCCGAGTTCGCCTCCGCCTACATGAACCTCGGCGCCAAGGTCACTCTGGTGTCCAGCCGCGACCAGGTGCTTCCGGGCGAGGATCAGGATGCGGCGCGCGTGCTCGAGAAGGTCTTCAAGCGCGGCGGCATGACGGTGCTGTCCAAGGCTCGCGCCGAGAAGGTCGAGGTCACGAAGGACGGTGTGACGGCGACGCTGTCGGATGGCCGCACGGTCGACGGCAGCCACTGCCTCATGGCCGTCGGCTCGATACCCAACACCGCGGGCATCGGCCTCGAGGATGCGGGAGTCGAACTCGACGAGAGCGGACACGTCCGCGTCAACCGCGTGGCTCGTACCTCGGTGCCGAACGTCTACGCCGTCGGCGACTGCACGAACTTCTTCCCGCTCGCATCGGTCGCGTCGATGCAGGGCCGCACGGCCGTGTTCCACGCGCTGGGCGACATCGTGATCCCGCTCGAGCTGATCAAGATCACCTCGAACATCTTCACCGCTCCCGAGATCGCCACGGTCGGCTACTCGGAGAAGGACGTCGAAGACGGCGTGGCCGACGGGCTCGTCTACAAGCTGCCGCTCGCCGCGAACCCGCGCGCGAAGATGATGGGCATCAAGGACGGCTTCGTGAAGCTGATCGCACGCAAGGGCTCGGGCACCGTGATCGGCGGAGTGATCGTCGGACCGAAGGCATCCGAGCTGATCTACCCGATCGCCGTCGCGGTCGAGCGACGCCTGACCGTCGATCAGGTCTCCCGCGTCTTCGCGGCGTACCCGTCGCTGTCGAGCAGCATCACCGATGCGAGCCGTGCGATGCACCTCGTCAACGCGAAGATCTCCTGACGCTGACGAAGGCCATGCTCTCCGCTCATCCACTCCTGCTGCTCGTCGTCGTGGGAAGGGACCGGTGACGGACCTCAGCGAATTGCCGCCGCTGCAGGAGTGGCCGTCGCCGTGGGGTGCACGTCGACCCCGACGACGTGTCGGCATGCTCTGGGTCGGCCTCGCCCTCATCGCGGCCGCAGCTGCCATGATCGGCTTCTCGGGTGGTGCCGCTGGCCCGCTGTGGTCGGGTGCGTTCGTCGGCCTGTTCGGAATCACGGCGTTGGCGGTCGCGGGGCGCAGCCCGTTCGTCGACGGGCGCGCGCGGCTGGTCGACGCGGCGACACTGACGCGCGGGCGGATGGCGAGTCCCGATGCGCGCATGCACTTCGTGCCGGAGCGGCGGCCGGGCGTCGTCACCTTGACGCTGTGTATCGTGTGGGCCGTCGTCTTCACGGCTGCGACGGTCGTGGCGGTCGGAATCGGGCTGACCGGCCGTCCCGAGGCCTTCCTCGGAGTGGCGGTGCTCGCGGCGGCCGCCGCGCTGTTCGTCTACACGGCCGTGCGCGCGACCGTCACGCAATACCGCGCCGATTCCTTCGGGCGTCGACCGCTGGGCATGGGCATCGGCCAAGACGGGGTGCTCCTGATGCGTGTCACCGAGACCCTGTACGTGCCGTGGAGCGCGATCCGCCGCGTGGAGCCGGACACGACCGAGCCGCGACGCGGCATGGACGAGCTCCCGCTCATCAGACTCCGCGTGGATCCGAGTCGCGTGACCGCATCCGACGGGATGCGTGTTCCCGGCACGGTCACCGTGGCCCCGGCGATGCTGAAGACGCACCCGCAGGTCGTCTGGTCGGCGTTGCGTGAGTTCCACGATTCGCCGGCGGCACGCGCTGCTCTCGGCACCTCGGCAGGGCAGCGGATGTTCGACGAATGGTGCGCCTCCGCCCCTGCGGACTGAAGGAATGGCGAAGGCCCCCGCCTCGAGGCGGGGGCCTTCGCCATGACTCTCTGCGGTCAGCTGATCGTGAGCAGCTGGTGCCCGGCCGAGACCGTCGCGCCGGCTACCGCGCTGATGTTGCTGATCGTGCCGTCCTTGTGCGCCTGCAGCGGCTGCTCCATCTTCATCGCCTCGAGGACCACGACCAGGTCGCCCTTGACGACCTCCTGGCCCTCCTCGACGGCGATCTTCACGACGGTGGCCTGCATCGGCGACTTCACGGCGTCGCCCGACGCGCCGGCGCTGACCGAGGTCGCGTGGCTGCGGCGAGACGGCGGAACTGCGGCGGGGCGTCCGGCTGTACCGGCCGCGACCGCGACACGGTCCGGAAGGCTGACCTCGAGGCGCTTGCCGCCGACCTCGACGACGACTGTGTGGCGGTTCTCCGACGCTGCGGGCGACTCGAGCTCGCCGTCCCAGGCGGGGATGTCGTTCTCGAACTCGGTCTCGATCCAGCGCGTGAAGATGCCGAACTCGCCGTTCTCCGCGGTGAAGGCTGGGTCGCGGACGACCTTGCGGTGGAAGGGGATCACGGTCGGGAGTCCTGCGACCTCGAACTCGTCGAGAGCACGGCGTGACCGCTCGAGAGCCTCGGCGCGGTCCTTGCCCGTGACGATGATCTTCGCGAGCAGCGAGTCGAACGCTCCAGACACCGAGTCACCGGCGGTGACACCGGAGTCGAGCCGGATGCCGGGGCCGCCGAAGGTCTTGAAGACGTGGATCGGGCCCGGCTGGGGGAGGAAACCGCGACCGGGGTCCTCGCCGTTGATGCGGAACTCGATCGAGTGGCCGGTCGGCTTCGGGTCGTCGTAGTCGATGGTGCCTCCGGCGGCGATGCGGAACTGCTCGCGCACCAGGTCGATGCCGGTGACCTCTTCGGAGACGGGGTGCTCGACCTGCAGGCGGGTGTTTACCTCGAGGAACGAGACGGTGCCGTCGGCGCCGATCAGGAACTCGCAGGTGCCGGCGCCGACGTAGCCGACCTCCTTGAGGATGGCCTTCGACGCCGAGTACAGCAGGTCGTTCTGCTCGTCCGTGAGGAATGGCGCAGGCGCCTCCTCGACGAGCTTCTGGTGACGGCGCTGCAGAGAGCAGTCGCGGGTCGAGATGACGACGACATTGCCCTCGGCATCCGCCAGGCACTGGGTCTCGACGTGGCGGGGCCTGTCGAGGTACTTCTCGACGAAGCACTCTCCGCGACCGAAGGCCGCGACGGCCTCGCGGGTCGCGGACTCGAACAGCTCGGCGACCTCGTCGAGTTCGCGGGCGACCTTGAGGCCGCGTCCGCCGCCGCCGTACGCGGCCTTGATCGCGATCGGCAGGCCGAACTCCTTCGCGAAGGCGACGACCTCGTCGGCGCCGGCCACGGGGCCGGGGGTCCCGGGGGCGAGCGGGGCGCCCACCTTCTCGGCGACGTGACGGGCTGTCACCTTGTCTCCGAGCGCCTCGATGGCCTCGGGGGAGGGGCCGATCCAGGTCATTCCCGCACCGATGACTGCTCGGGCGAACTCGGCGTTCTCGGCGAGGAAGCCGTAACCCGGGTGCACGGCATCTGCGCCGGCACGGCGGGCGATCGAGAGGATCTTCTCGATCTGCAGGTAGGTCTCGGCGCTCGTCGCTCCGCCGAGGGCGTACGCCTCGTCGGCAAGACGTGTGTGCAGAGCGTCGCGATCCTGGTCGGCGTACACGGCGACGGAGGCGATCCCGGAGTCACGAGCGGCACGGATGATGCGGACGGCGATCTCGCCGCGGTTGGCGATGAGCACCTTGGCGATATCAGGCATGGTTGCCAGCCTAGCGAGAAGGCAGGCGTTCGCTTTGACGACTCTCCACAAGAAAGAGGCAGAAACGTCGAAGAGACCCTACGACCAGAGGTCGGTCCAGGTGACTCCGAGGTCCGCAGCGAGTCGGCGCACGGTCGACAGCGACATCCCGACCACCGTCGACGGGTCTCCGTCGACGCGTGTGATGAACGCTCCACCGAGGCTGTCCACCGTGAACGCGCCGGCGACGAGCAGGGGCTCGCCCGAGGCGACGTAGGCGGCGATCTCGGCATCGGTGATGTCCTCGGCGAATGTCACCGACGCCTCTGCGGTCGCGGTGGCCTCGACCGGTGCTGCGCCCGGCGAGACGCGGAAGATCGAGTGGCCCGAGTGCAGGATGCCGGTGGCTCCGCGCATCTCCTGCCAGCGCCTCGTCGCCTCCTCCGCCGTGTAGGGCTTGCCGTAGACGCGGCCGCCGAGCTCGAACATGGAGTCTCCGCCGACCACGATGCCGTCGAACGATCCGTCCTCGGCGAGCCGGTGCGCGACATCAGCGGCCTTCGCGCGAGCGAGCAGGAGCACGAGCTCCGCCGGCGCGAGCTCGGTGCCGCGTTCCGCCGAGGCGGCTGCTGCGACCGCATCCTCATCCACGTCGGGCGACTGGGTCAGCGGTTCGATGCCGGCCTGACGCAGCAGCATGAGACGGGCGGGAGAGGTCGAGGCGAGGCAGACGCGCATGTTCACCACCGTATCCTCGAAGAATGACTTCCTCCCCAGTCCTGCTCGATCTGGACATCACCGGCATCGCGCACGGCGGCACGTTCATCGCCCGACACGAAGGTCGGGTCGTCTTCGTCTCCGACGCCATCCCCGGCGAGCGTGTCCGCGCGCGCCTGAGCGAGGATTCGACGGGGGACTCGAAGAGCTTCTGGCGTGCTGAGACCGTCGAGGTGCTCGACGCCTCGCCGCACCGCCGTCCGCACATCTGGGCAGAGGCCGATGTCTCTCGCGCCCCGGAGGAGCGGCCGGGCGGTGCAGACCTGGGACACATCGATCTTGCTCACCAGCGCGTCCTCAAGCGTCAGGTCCTGACCGAGGCGTTCGATCGGTTCGCCGGGCCCGGACTCGAGGCCCCCGAGATCGAAGCCGTCGACTCGACCGACGGCACGGGCTGGCGCACGAGGGTCACGCTGCACGTCGACGACGAAGGCCGAGTCGGACCCTATGCCGCGCGCAGCCACCGGGTGATCCCCGTCAGCTCTCACCCGCTCGCCCGCCCCGCGATCGCGCAGGCGGCTCTGCGCCTCGCCGGCGGCGAGACCGGCAGCGTCGACCTGATCGAACCCGGCGACGGCGAGGTGCGGGTCATCCGGCGTGAGCGTCTCGAGGAGCGCCCGGCCCGAGGACAAGGCCGACGCCCCGCGCCCGAGGTCGTCTACGAACAGGTGGGCGATCGACGGTTCCAGGTCGACGCCGGCGGCTTCTGGCAGGTGCACCCCCGCGCCGCATCGGTGCTCGACGGGGCCGTCTACGGCATCCTCGACGGCCATGTCGACCCCGAGAAGAAGCACTTCGATCTGTACGGAGGCGTGGGCCTCTTCGCCGCATCGCTCGCCGATCTCGGCGGCACCGACATCGTCACGGTCGAGTCCAGCAGGCGCGCGACGGCTCACGCCCAGCAGAACCTCGCTCCGCTCGACGTCAGCGCCGTCACCGCACGCGTCGACCGCTATCTGGCAGGTGTCCCCGCCGGCACGAGCGCGGGCGCCGTGGTCCTCGATCCGCCGCGTGCGGGCGCAGGCCGCGCGGTGGTCGACGCTCTCGACGCGCTCGCCCCCGATGCCATCGCCTACGTCGCGTGCGACCCGGTCGCCCTCGCCCGCGACCTCGGCACGTTCCGTGCGCACGGGTGGAACGTGGGGACTCTGCGAGGCTTTGACCTGTTCCCGCACTCGCATCACTTCGAGGTCGTCGCGCTGCTCACGCGGTGACCGATGATCTCGAGACGCTGACTACTCAGTAGGCTGGGCGGATGAGCAGGGTCGCACTCATCGACGATCACGAGTCCGTCCGCCTCGGTCTCGAGGCGGCGTGCGCTCGTGACGGAGCGCAGACCGTGGTCTTCTCCGGCAGCACCGTCGTGTCATATCTCGAGTGGAGGTCGGCGACGTCAGCGCAGCCGGCCGACGTCGTGGTTCTCGACCTGACGCTCGGCGACGGCACCACGGTGACCGAGAACGTCCGCTCGCTGGTCGCAGACGGCGCGAGCGTGGTGATCCACAGCGTCGCCGATCGACCGGCGGCTGTGCGCGAGGCGCTGGCGGCCGGCGCTGCGGGCGTCGTGAGCAAATCCTTGGCGCTCGACGACGTGCTCGACGCCATCCGCACTGTCGCTCAGGGCGAGGCGCTCAACAACGTCGAGTGGGCGAGCGCCGTCGACGGAGATCGTGACTTCGCCGATGCGCAGCTGTCGACCCGTGAGCGCGAGGTCCTGCGGCTTTATGCCACAGGCCTGCCGCTGAAGGCGGTGGCCGAGAGACTCGGCGTCGCGTACTCGACCGCGAAGGAGAACATCACGCGGATCCGGGTCAAGTACGTCGAGGTCGGGAGACCGGCCCCGACGAAGGTCGACCTTCTGCGTCGCGCGATGGAGGATGGGATCGTCGCCGCAGACGGGGCGCCGAGTGGCCGCTGATCCGCTCAGCATCCGCGAGGCCTGGAGCAAGATCCCCTCTCCCGGCAGTGTGGAGACCGAGTTCGAGCGCTTCACGGGCAAGCGCATGGAACGCATCCTCGCGACCGTCGTCGCGATCGGATCGGGTGTTCTCGGAGCGCAGGCGCTGATCGCCGGCGTCACGACCACAGCCGGGTCGGATGCCGCACGGATCACGATGCTGCTCGTGGTCTTCATCCCGCTGATCGTGATGCTCATCGCCTGCATCATCGGCCGAGGTGTCAGGACCGCATCGGGAGCGTTCGCGATCGTCTACACGCTCGCGCTGGGGGCGTGGCCGAGTTTCGTCGAGCCGGTGGGCGAGGCTGCCGACCAGCCCTGGATCTTCTTCCTCGTGAATGTGGGCGTCGTGGCCGCGATGCTCGCATTTCCGCTATGGCTGCAGTTCGTGTGGGCCCTCTGCCTGCCCTTCGTCTACGGCTACGTCCGGCTCGTCGAGGGCGACTTCTCCCGCGACTTCTGGGTGACGACGGCCTTCGACGTGTCGTTCACGCTGATTCTCGGCTTCGTCATCATCGCGCTGGGCTGGATGTTCCGCTCGGTCGCCGCGGGCGTCGACGAGGCTCGCGCGCGTGCGGTCGCCTCGTATTCGGGGGCGGCGGCGGCAGCCGCGGCGGAGGAGGAACGGGCGGCGATGTCTGCCCTCATGCACGACAGCGTTCTCGCGGCATTGATCGCCGCCGAGCGTGCCGAAGGCGAACGGGCGCAGGACCTGGCCGTGGGCATGGCCCGCGAGGCTCTCACGCGTCTGGCTAACACGGAGGCGGCGGTCGCTGAGGAGGGGAGCGACGAACCGGTGGGTGCGGCGCAGATCGTCGTGGAGCTGCGCCGAGCACTCTCGGAGCTCGGAGCCGATGCGCTCGTCGAGGAGCGCGGCGGGATCGGCCTGATCCCCGGACGTGCCGCGCGAGCACTCGTGCTCGCTGCCAGACAGGCGCTCGGCAATGCCGTCACCCACGCGAGCGGGCGCGGGCTGCACATCCTCGTGGAGGGCCGAGGCGATGAGGGCATCGCCGTGACGATCTCGGACACCGGTCCGGGGTTCGATCTTCGGGCGATCGGTGCGGATCGCCTCGGCATCAGGGCCTCGATCTTCGCGCGCATGGCCGGGGTGGCCGGTACCGCGGAGATCGACTCGAGTGAGTGCGGCACCACCGTGACTCTGGGCTGGGAGCGTCCATGAACCGCACTGTGCGCAGTGTCGCGACCTCACTCGCTGTCGGCTTCGCGATGTACTTCGCGGCCAGAGGCGTCTGGTGGATCGAGCAGCCCTCCGCGCCCCTGATGATGGTCGCGGCGATCGCCCTGTATCTCGTCGTCGTCAACGTCGCGATCCTCTGGGACTCGGCGATCTCCGTGCGGATGCCTCTCTGGGCGGCGCTGGCGACCCTGGTCTCGAGCATCCTGATCCCGGTGCTCGCGACGTTGTCTCTCGATCCGCTCACGCGCACGGCCCCTTTCGCGACCTGGTACATCGGCGCGCTCGGCCTGATGGGTGTGGTGTGCATCGTGCGGCGTCGTTTTGTGATCGGCTGGCTGGTGGTGGCCATCCTCGTGGCCACCTCGTCGGCGTATCTGGGTTTCTTCGTCGCGCTGTCGCTCGGCCTCGTGGGTTCCCTCATGTGGGTCGTGATCGCTCATCTGCTGGTGATCTTCTGGGACAGGGCCGTGCGCGACACCGAGCGTCTCGCGGGGATCCAGCAGGCGGTCTCCGCGTGGCATGCGACCCAGCAGGTGCGTCAGAAGGAGCGCCGACTGCGCACGCAGTTCGCGCTCGCGGTCGCCGGGCCCGTCCTCAGCCGGACGGTCGCATCACGCGGCTCGCTGAATGAGGAGGAGCGTCTGCAGGCGCGCCTCGCAGAGGGACGCCTGCGCGACGAGTTGCGCGGCGCCGATCTGCTCAACGACGCCGTGCGGGATGCGATCGAGGACGCGCGTCGGCGGGGTGCCGTGGTCACGGTCTTCGACGAAGGTGGCCTGGCCGATGTCGACGAGGGGAGGCGTGCGGCGATCCGTGACGAGCTCGCACGGGTGCTGCGCGACGCCGATGCGGAGCGATGGATCATCCGCGCGGCTCAGGATCCTCGCATCGCCGTGACCGTGGTCGGTCGGGCCGGCGCAGGCGGGCAGAGCGACGATGACGCCGTCGATGTGTGGCACGAGATCCCGCGGGACGCGCCCGAAGCCTGATGAGTGACCCTGCCCTCGGCTCTGGCCGGGGGAGGAGGTCAGAGTCGAGGTCAGACAGAGTGGGCGAGGGGCGGCGATACCGCCAGCCCCCCGCCAAGCGGACCAGTTACCCGAAAACCGTCCGCTGGTGGCCGGTCTGCGTCTATCTACCCTGGGACAGAGAGACCAGCCGAACGCTGAGCGTCTTACTTAGTTTCTCGGTTATTCAAGTCGTTGTCTGTAGGTACTTTGGGGGACACGGATTCGACCCCGGTGCGAGATGATGGGGCATGGGATCGCGCCGAGGAACAAATCTCCCCCGTATGGGTGACTTCAATCAGTCGGTGATCCTCGAGGCCATCCGTCGATCCGGCGAAGGGCTCAGTCGGATCGAACTCGTCGAAGCGACGGGTCTCTCGGCGCAGACGATCACGAACATCACCCGGCGTCTTCTCGACGAGGGGCTCATCGCCGAAGCCGGGCGCACCATCAACGGACCGGGTAAGCCGCGGGTCACACTGCGGCTGGTGGCGGAGAGCCGTTTCTCGGTCGGCGTGCATCTCGACCCGGCTGTGATCACGTTCGTGCTGCTGAACATGACCGGTGCGGTGGTCGGTCGCCGGGTGGTGCGCACGCAGCACAGCGATCCGAGTCGCATCGTCGAGACGATGGCTCAGACGATCGATGTCCTGATCGATGAAGCGGGTATCGATCGCGCCCTGGTCGCGGGGGTCGGCGTCGCTGCTCCTGGTCCGCTCGACGCCGCGCGGGGCACCGTGATCGACCCTCCGAAGCTCGACGGGTGGCATCGTGTTCCGCTGCGCTCGGTGCTCGCGGCGGCGACGGGTTTCGAGGTCACGCTGGAGAAGGACACCACCGCCGCCGCGGTGGGGGAGCTGTGGACCGGCGATGCGTCGGCTGAGGCGTCGTTCCTGTTCGTCTACCTCGGTACGGGGCTGGGAGCGGCCGCCGCGCGAGAGGGGAGCGTGGTCGCGGGCAGCACTCACAACTTCGGAGAGATCGGCCACATCATGGTCGACCCCGACGGGCCGCCCTGCGACTGCGGCTCGCGAGGATGCGTCGAGGTGGTGTGCACGCCGCAGGCGATCGTCGAGCAGGCCGAGGCGTCCGGGGTGTTCGGGGACGACCCGGAGAGCGTCGGCGCGACCGGGGTCGACGAAAGGTTCAGGCGTCTGTGTGAGCGGGCCTCAGCAGGCGAGAAGCCTGCGCTCGAGGTGCTGCGTCGTTCTGCAGGCCACCTCGCGGTGCTGATCTCGGTGCTCACGAATGTGCTCGACGTCGATCGGGTCGTCCTCGGGGGCCCGTTCTGGGGACCGCTCTCGGACATCTATCTGCGCGAGATCCCCGAGCCGTTGCATCGGCGGAGTGCGACGCACGCCGTTCGCACGCTGAGCGTCGACGGCGCCCTCATCGGCGACGACGTCGGAGCGGTGGGCGCAGCCTGCGTCGTGCTCGACGCGGTTCTCACACCCCGGGCCTCGGACCTGTACCTCGAGGATTGAGCGTTCGTAATTCACATACCGGTATATCGGTTAGGCCCCGGAGTGATATCTCCAATCGATGTACTATCGAAGAGATGCGCCATCTGGGGTTACAAGGTGCCAGGGGCGACGGCCCCGCATCAATCGGAGGGTCGTCTGCGTGGCCCGGTAGCTGGGGGGCTCCGGGTCTCGCAGGCACTCCGTGCCCTCCGCATTCAGCGTGAGAAGCGGCCCCACGGGATGTCGCGTTGCAGCGGACGTCGCAGCGGTCGCTGAGTGCGAGCCCAGGCGGAGACGCGGGGCTCGTCGGCCACGGCCTCGGAGGCCTCCTGCGAGTAGGCGTCGCTGACCACCGCGATCAGCGCGGCGAGCTCCTCTTCGGTCGCCGCGCCCCGAGTGATCTCCATCGTCGGCAGCTGGTGCTCCTCCGACGTCGCGTCCTGCGTCGCGCGCACGGTCACAGCGGGATGTTCCCGTGCTTCTTGGGCGGCAGCTCAGCGCGCTTCCCGCGGAGCGCACGGAGAGCCTTGGCGATCGATACGCGGGTGTTCGCCGGTTCGATGATCCCGTCGATCTCGCCGCGCTCGGCGGCGAGGAAGGGCGAGGTCACACTGTAGGTGTATTCGTTGGCGAGGCGAGTGCGGACTGCGGCCACGTCTTCGCCGGCCTCTTCGGCGCGCTTGATCTCACCACGGTAGAGGATGTTGACCGCGCCCTGACCGCCCATCACAGCGATCTCCGCCGTCGGCCAGGCGAGGTTGACATCCGCGCCGAGCTGCTTCGAGCCCATCACGATGTAGGCACCGCCATAGGCCTTGCGGAGGATGACCGTGACCAGCGGAACCGTCGCCTCGGCGTACGCGTAGATGAGCTTGGCGCCACGACGGATCACGCCCGTCCACTCCTGGTCGGTGCCCGGCAGGTATCCGGGCACGTCGACGAGCGTGACGATCGGGATCGAGAAGGCGTCGCAGAAGCGCACGAACCGACTGGCCTTCTCGCCCGCCTCGATGTTCAGGGTTCCCGCCATCTGAGACGGCTGGTTGGCGATGATGCCCACGGAGCGTCCCTCGACGCGGCCGAAGCCGATCACGATGTTCGGCGCGAAGAGCGGCTGGACCTCGATGAAGTCTCCTGCGTCGACGACGTGCTCGATGACCGTGTGGATGTCGTACGGCTGGTTGGCGGAGTCGGGGATGATCGTGTTCAGAGCGCGGTCGGCATCTGTGGTCTCCCACTCGAAGCCGCTCTCGTAGGCCGGAATCTCCGCCATGTTGTTGTCGGGGAGGAACCCGAGCAGCGTGCGGGCGTAGTCGATCGCGTCGTCCTCGTCTTCGGCGAGGTAATGGGCGACGCCAGAGCGGGTGTTGTGCGTGAGGGCTCCTCCGAGCTCCTCCATGCCGACATCCTCGCCGGTGACCGTCTTGATCACGTCGGGGCCGGTGACGAACATCTGGCTGGTCTTGTCGACCATGATCACGAAGTCCGTCAGCGCCGGGCCGTAGACGGCGCCACCGGCGGCCGGACCCATGATCAGCGAGATCTGCGGGATGACGCCGGATGAACGGGTGTTCAGACGGAAGATCTCGCCGTACTTGCTGAGCGCGAGCACGCCTTCCTGGATGCGGGCTCCGCCCGAATCGAGAATGCCGATGATCGGCATCCCGCCGGAGAGTGCGAACTCCATGATCTTGATGATCTTGTCGCCCGACACCTCTCCCAGAGAGCCGCCGAACGTGGTGAAGTCCTGCGAGTAGACCGCGACCGTGCGGCCGTGGATCGTGCCGACTCCCGTGACGACCGAGTCGCCGTAGGGGCGGTTCCGATCCATCCCGAATGCTGTGGTGCGGTGGCGCACGTACTCGTCGAACTCGACGAAACTCCCCGGATCGACGAGCAGTTCGATGCGCTCGCGGGCGGTCATCTTGCCCTTGGCGTGCTGCTTCTCCTGCGCGACCTTCTCAGCGTCGACAACGGCTTCGTTGTAGCGAGCGCGGAGGTCTGCGATCCTGCCGGCGGTGGTCGAGAGTTCGGGCTTGTCCGTCACGGATTCCACCCTATCGTCGGGTCGGGCCCGTCCGTTGGATGCTCGCCACAACGGGTCGGCGGATCCTTTGGCGGCTGTCGTGCAGTCGACGGTGCCGGTCGCGGGTGACGAGCGGAGTCAGTCCTGGGCGACGTCAGACGCGACGGACCCGAGCTCGCCCGGTAGGTCGTGAGTTCCCGTCGTGCTTATCTCGCCGTCACCGGACTTGCGGTGTCGTCCCACGGATGCGATCCGCCGCCCCGCCCAGCCGACTCCGCGCACTGCCGACCCGGCGGCGCCCGCCACGGCACCTCCGACGAACTGCGCGCCGTGCAGCATCCTCAGTTCGAGCTTCTCCGCGCCGTCGACCGGTTCGAGCTCGAGGGGGAAGTCCATCGGGGCTGCGCCGAAGGCGTGATGCGACGTCGTGAGAACCCGGCGTCCGAGGATGTGGTTGCCGGCGCCGCCCACTGCGGCACCCACTCCGAACGGGAGGGCCTTGCCGATGAAGGATGCCCCGCCCTTCGCCGCGAACTGCTTCACGAAGCGGGTCTTGAGCTGATCGACCAGAGGTCCGACGGCGGCCCGCGGGAGCGACTTGGTCACCGTCTCGCCCCAGTACGACGATCGCGTGCCTCCGCGGCCCGACGCCTGTCCTGCCAGCTGTCCGACGAGCGCCACGCCCTCTTTGCCGAGCATCAGGGTCATGACGAGCGCCCGGGCCCTGTCGGGGTTGGACACGGCGATCCCGTGGACCTCGGCGACCGATTGCGCGAACAGTGCTGTCGATTCGACGAACCCCACGGTCTCCACCCCCGAGAGGGCCAGGGTGATGCCTGTGCCGATGCCGGGAACCACGGCGGTCGCGCCGACTGCTGCGCCGCCGGTCGTGACAGCGGCGAGGTAGCGCCGTTCGAGGATGCGCACGATCTGCTCTGGAGACGCCTGAGGGTTCCTCAGGCGGATGCTGCGGATGTGCGCCAGCACGAGAGGGCGCTGGATGGCGAGGACACGGTCGAGCCCTCGGACCATGAGCGGGTGCTCCGCCGAGCCCACCGGTGGCACCCCCTTGTCCCACGCGGCGTCGTCGGGGAGGGAGTGGATCTTGTGCACCTTGGGGGCCATGACTCGATCCTAGGAAACCAGGCCGCGAAAACGCCGAAAGCCCGGCACCCTTGACGGGGCCGGGCTTTCGTGAAACGAGATCAGACGAACAGGTTCGCCCGCTCGAGGTCTTCGGCGAAGTCGACCTCGACCGCGTAGAGGTCGGAGACGTCCATCGGCTCGAGCAGCAGGCCGTCTTCGGCGATCGCGAGTTCGAGGCCGCGCTCGAAGTAGTCCTGGTCCTCGACGCGCTGCAGCTGGCGCATGAACGCCTTCTTGTTCGCGGACGAGATGTAGTTGATGCCCACGGCCTCGCCGAGTCCGCCCTTGACGGTCTTCGAGAGCTCGTTGATGAAGCCCTCGGCCGTGACCGTGTACTTCACCTCTTCGTCGCTCACCTTCGAGGTGTTCACCGTGACGAACGACTGGTCGCGCTCGATGTACGCGGCCGCACGGCCGAGGATCATCGGGTCGAAGACGACGTCGCCGTTCATCCAGAGCACGCCGGACTTGCCCGTGGCGCCGAGGGCGCGCAGCAGGCTCTTCGAGGTGTTGGTCTCGTCGTAGCGCTCGTTGTGCACGTAGTTGACGTTCGGGAACGCCTCGATGATGGTCTCGGCGCGGTATCCGACGACGGACGTGATGCGGGCGTCCGAGCCGAAGGCGGCGCGGATGTTGTCGTGCTGCTGGCGCATGATCGTGCGGCCGTCGCTCAGCTCCGTGAGCGGCTTCGGCAGCGCGCGGCCCAGGCGAGAGCCCATGCCTGCTGCGAGGATGACGGTCTGAAGAGTCACGAGTGCTCCTAAATGAAGTATGTGTTCACGGTCGGTTCACCGACCAGACACTTCGTCGTGCCGAGAGTCATGCTAGCGATCAAGCCTGGGAAGCCACGGGGGTTGACGTCGCTGTTGCCAATTCGTGATCCAGTACACACCCAACACTCAGATTCGTCCAGATCCGGGCGAGAAGAGGTGAGTAAGGCGATCCTATGGGCGATTTGTTGCGGCGACCCGAAGAAAGTCGGCACCCGTTGATACCGTAGGACGGTGACTCCTTCTTCCCCCGACGACCGCACCGATCAGGTGGCTGACGCCGCGCCCGCCGCCCCGAAGAAGACCCCCGCTCGCAAGACGCCCGCTCCTCGCGAGACGCCCGTCAAGAAGCCGGGCGGCAGACGAGCTCCGTCGAAGGCTGCGGCCGACAAAGCGGCTGCGACCGTCGAAGTGGTGGCTGAGCCCGCACTGAAGATCGACCGGAGCGCCGAGAGCGCCGGCCCGCGATCCGCAGCACCGAAGAAGACGACCGCGGCCGCGGCGCGCGCAGCCGCCGCCAAGAACTCGACACGCGACACGACGGGTCGTGCAGCCGCAGCGAAGTCCGCTGCGGCGCGATCCGCTGCGACCAAGACGACGGCCGCGAAGACTGCGGCTGCCAAGACCGCGGCTGCAGCCGCATCGAGCGCGTCGGCATCGAAGACCGCTGCTGCAAAGGCCGCGGCGGCCAAGGCCACGGCGGAGAAGAGCGCCGCGACGAAGTCCGCTGCGCGCACGTCGGCTGCGAGAGCCGCGGCCGCGAAGGCGGCTGCGACGAAGGCAGCTGCGGCGAAGGCGGCGGCGGCGAAGGCGGCGGCAACCGACGCAGAGGAAGACGCACAGGAGACTGCCTCGGTCGAGGCCGTCGTCGCGGATGCCGAAGCGCGCGAGTTCGACGCCGACGCGTCGGGCGCGACGGACGAGGCTGCCGAAGAGAGTCCGCAGGTCGCGATCGGGACACCGATCGAGCAGCAGCCGCCGACGACCGAGTCGGACGTATCCTCAGACGCACCCGCCGTCGGGAGCGACGCCGCGGAGCCGGTGGCACCCGTCGAGTCGTCGTCGGAGACGCGCGCCGCGGACGAAGCGCCCAGCGATCCCGCCCTTGACACCGCGCCGGTGGAAGACACCACCCCGCTCGAAGACACCACGGCAGATGTCGCGGCGGATGAGGCGCAGGTCGCCGAACCCACCGAGGAGGCGTCCGTCGACGGGATCGCCACCTCCGAATCGGTCGACGCGGTGTCCGATTCGGACGAGACGGATGAGGCCGTCGGCGGTGTCGAGGCGGCATCCGGCTCGGAGGCCATCCGCATCCGCGGCCTCGTGAAGAGCTTCGGCGACCACACTGCTGTCAACGGCATCGATCTCACGGTGCCCGCGGGGTCGTTCTACGGCATCGTCGGCCCCAACGGGGCGGGCAAGACGACGACGCTCTCGATCGTCGCGGGCCTGCTGCGCGCCGACGCGGGCGACATCTCGATCTGCGGCATCGACCAATCGGCGAAGCCGCTCGCCGCGAAGCGCATGATGGGTGTGCTGCCCGACCGTCTTCGCACGTTCGACCGGCTCACCGGGCGGCAGCTCCTCTATTACTACGGGCTCCTGAGGGGGCTCGCCTCGGCGGTCATCGAGAAGCGCGTCGCCGACCTCGCACGAGCCTTCGACCTCGGAGAAGCGCTGAACCGCGTCGTCTCGGACTACTCGGCCGGAATGACGAAGAAGATCATGCTGGCGGGTGCGATGATCCACTCGCCGAGGGTCCTGGTGCTCGATGAGCCGTTCGAGGCCGTCGACCCGGTGTCCTCCGCCGTGATCCTCGACATCCTGCGTGCCTACGTCTCGCACGGCGGAACGGTGGTCCTCTCGAGCCACGGCATGGATCTCGTCGAGCGCGTCTGCTCTCGCGTCGCGATCATCGTCGGGGGAGAGGTGCTCGCCGAAGGCACGATCGATGAGGTGCGCGCCGGACAGACGCTGGAAGCGCGCTTCGTCGAACTCTCCGGCGGCATCGGCGAGGTGGAGGGGCTCGAGTGGCTGCACACGTTCTCCGACTGAGGGCGGCGCTCCTGATCGGTTCGCTTCGCGGCGAACGTCGGGTGCGCACTCTGGTCATGCTCGCTGTCGTGGTCATCCTGACCGCTGTGGTCTGCGCTGCGGTCCTCAGCCTCGACGACGCGCCCGTAGCCGTCGCGCGCACGGTCATCGTGCTGGGCAGCGCCGCTCTGCTTCTGGGGTTCCTGGTCGGGCCGATCCTCGTGGGTGCCGCAGACCAGCTCGATCCCCGGCGCTTCGCGGTGTTCGGAGTCGACGAACGGCAGATGCCCTGGATCCTCGCGCTCGCCTCATTCGTCAGCGTTCCGAGCCTTGCTCTGGTCGCGGTGAACATCAGCGTGTGCATCGTCGCGATCAGGCTCGGTGCGCCCTGGTTCACCGCGGTGCTGATGAGCTTCGTCAGCCTGCTGTCGACGATCCTCTCGGCACGCATCGGGATGGCGGTGAACGCGCTGCTGCTGCCGGAGCGCCGGTCGCGAGAGCTCACCGCCCTCTTCGCGCTGGCCGTGATCGTGATCGCATTCCCCGTCGCCGTGTTCCTCGCCTCGCTCAAGTGGGACGGGCAGGTTCCTGCGGCCGTCGCGGCGCTCACTGCGACGATCGGGTTCACCCCCTTCGCCGCGTCGTCGCGGTTCCTCTTCTCGTTCTCGAGTGACGACGTCGCCGGAAACTGGATCAGCGGCATCGTGACGCTCGTCACCGCCGTGGCGCTCTGGGCAGCGTGGACATGGCTCGTGCGCAGGCTGCTCACCACGACCGAGCGGCCCGTGACCTCTCGAGAGCGCTCAGGGCTCGGATGGTTCGGCCTGCTCCCGTCGAATGCGTTCGGGGCGATCGCGTCTCGGAGTCTCGTGTACTGGCTGCGCGATCGCCGCTACATCATGAACCTCATCGTCGTCCCGGTCGCCGGGGTCCTCACCGTGCTGCCACTCCTCGTGGCCGGGGTGCCGCTCGAGATCGCTGCGCTCGTCCCGGTCCCAGTGATGGCACTGTTCTTCGGGTGGCTCCCGCACAACGATGTCGCCTACGATTCCACGGCTTTGTGGACGCACGTGGCGAGCGGTGTCCGCGGCATCCCCGATCGTCTGGGGCGACTGGTCCCGGTCATGCTCGTGGCTGTTCCCGTGCTGGCCATCGCCGTTCCCCTCACCCTGCTGTGGATCGACGACTGGCGTCTGCTTCTTCCCCTCACGGGTCTCGGGGCCAGCCTGCTGCTGTCGGCGCTCGGACTCTCGAGCATCGTCTCGGTGATCGCTCCCTACGCCGTGTCCCGCCCCGGCGACAGCCCGTTCCAGCAGCCGCAGCGTCCCACGTCACGGGGTGCATACGGCCCGGCGGCGGCGTTCCTGGGCGCGATCGTCGTGAGCGTCCCGACCGTCTGGCTGCTCGTGCTCACGATGCTCGAGGGATCGCAGTTCGCGCCCGCGACATTCTGGGCTGGACTCGCGACGGGCATCGCCGTCTTCGCGATCGGCGTCGGTGTGGGCGGGCGGATCTTCGAGCACGAGGGCGAGCGCCTCATGGAGTTCGTCGAGACGGCATGACAGCCGCCCAACCCGGCGCTACCGCGGCTAGACTCTCGGCATGAGTACTCCGCTGGACAGCCCCGATCAGGGCGGCGTGGCAACGCTTGATCGCGAACTGGAAGAACTTCTCCGCGAGGAGAACCTCGAGCCGGGCGACCACGAGCGCTTCTCCCATTACGTCAAGAAGGACAAGATCCTCGAATCGGCGATCACCGGAAAGCCGGTGCGTGCGCTGTGCGGCAAGAAGTGGACTCCGGGGCGCGACCCCGAGAAGTTCCCGATCTGCCCCACGTGCAAGGAGATCTACGAGACGATGGTCGGCTGAGCCTGCACCGCCTCAGCGGCATTCAGCTCGCGTCGACGAAGACGGTGGGGATCGCCGGGTCCGACTTGCTGAGCGCGAGCGCCCGCACGGGAAGCTCCTCACGCACCCGAAGGTGATGTGCTCGCGCAGAGGCGGTGCCCTCGGGACCTTCGAACGCGGTATCGATCTCGCCGCGCTCGACGAATGTGGTCTGCAGTGCGCGCCCGTCCGCATGCTCCGCCGGGGTGTCGAGCTCTTCGAAGCCGTCCGAGACCACGACGGTCTCCGTCTCGGCCACGCCATCGACGAGAGTGCGGAACGCGGCCTTGCGCCCGCCGTGCGACGCCTTGTCGGTCGAGGCCTTCGCGACTCCGATCCATGCTCCGCTCGGATCCTGGCGGGCCACCAGCTTGTAGACCATGCTCGCCGTCGGGTAGCCGGAGCCGGTGACCACCGAGGTGCCGACACCGTACGCGTCCACGGGTGATGCCGCCAGAGCGGCGATCGCGTATTCGTCGAGATCGCTCGTCACCGTGATGCGAGTGCCCGTCGCTCCGAGCTCGTCGAGCTGCGCCCGGACCTCTGCGGCGACGATCGGGAGATCGCCCGAGTCGATCCGCACACCGCCGAGGCCGGTGCCGGCCACGCGGATGGCCGTCTCGACGCCGGTGCGGATGTCGTAGGTGTCGACGAGCAGGGTCGTGTCGGTCCCGAGGCTGTCGATCTGCGAACGGAAGGCGTCTTCCTCGGTCTCGTGCAGAAGGGTCCAGGAGTGCGCGGCGGTGCCCATCGTCGGGATGCCCCACCGGCGCCCGGCCTCGAGGTTGCTCGTCGCGCGGAAGCCGGCGATGTAGGCGGCGCGCGCGGCGGCGACGGCGGACTGCTCGGCTGCTCGGCGGGAGCCCATCTCAGCCAGCGGGCGCTCACCTGCAGCGATGCTCATGCGGGATGCGGCGGTTGCGACGGCCGAATCATGGTTGAGCACGCTGAGAGCGAGCGTCTCGAGCACGACGGCGTCGGCGAAGCTGCCCTGGACCGTCAGGATCGGAGACCCGGGGAAATACAGCTCGCCCTCGCGGTAGCCCCGGATCGAGCCGGTGAAGCGGTAGTTCTCGAGATAGGTGAGCGAATCGGCATCGACGACGTCGTTGTCGCGGAGGAAGCGGAGCTCGTCCTCTCCGAAGCGGAAGTCGCGCAGCAGAGTGAGCAGGCGGCCGGTGCCTGCCACGACGCCGAAGCGGCGGCCTCCGGACAATCGCCGCGAGAACAGTTCGAACACACTCGGCCGTGATGCCGTGCCATCGCGAAGCGCGGCCGCGAGCATGGTGAGTTCGTAACGATCGGTCAGAAGCGCCGTGGACGTCGTCATCCGCTCAGCTTAGTGACGACACCCGCACGCGTTGCTGAGCGTGACGCGGTCGCACGCGGGTAGGCTGGGTAGTCATGAACGACGCCCCGATCGGAATCTTCGACTCCGGTGTCGGCGGACTCACGGTGGCACGTGCCATCCGAGCCCAGCTGCCCCGGGAATCGTTCGTCTACATCGGCGACACGGCCCATTCCCCGTACGGCCCGAAGCCGATCGCCGAGGTTCGTCGTTACAGCCTCGAGGTCCTCGACACGCTGGTCGACCAGGGTGTCAAGATGCTCGTGATCGCCTGCAACACCGCGTCCGCCGCCATGCTCCGCGATGCCAGGGAGCGGTATGACATCCCTGTCGTCGAAGTGATCGGTCCGGCAGTGCGCCGAGCCGTCTCGACCACGCGAAACGGCCGAGTCGGTGTCATCGGAACAGTCGGGACGATCGGCTCGCGTGCGTATCAGGACATGCTCGAGGTGAACGAGCGTCTCGAGGTGTTCACCGCGGCATGCCCCCGCTTCGTCGAGTTCGTCGAAGGGGGCATCACCGGCACCCCAGAGGTCCTCGCCACAGCCGAGGAGTACCTGGCCCCGTTGCGCGATGCCGGCGTGGACACCCTGGTGCTCGGGTGCACGCACTACCCGTTCCTCCGCGGCGCGATCAGCTATGTGATGGGGGAGGGCGTCACGCTGGTCTCGAGCGACGACGAGACCGCGGGCGACGTCTACCGTCAGCTGGTCCGTGGAGACCTTCTTGCGTCCCCTGATGCCGCTGCGTCGTACGTCTACGAGGCGACGGGGGACTCGACGACCGAGTTCACCGCCCTCGCCAACCGTCTGATGGGCCGGGAGGTGCGCGACGTGCAGCTCGTGCAGACCGGTGTCATCACCCTCCCAGCGACGGCCTCAGGCTCGTAGCTCTCCTGCAGCACCCGCTTCATCCACCTCACCCGAAGGAATCCCATGACCAGCATCGTCCGCGCCGACGGCCGCTCCACCGACCAGCTCCGCGAGATCACGATCGAACGCGGATGGAGCAGCCACGCCGAGGGATCCGCGCTGATCAGCTTCGGTGGCACCAAGGTGCTGTGCACGGCCTCGTTCACGAACGGCGTGCCTCGCTGGCTCACGGGCAAGGGCAAGGGGTGGGTCACCGCCGAGTACTCGATGCTGCCTCGCGCGACCAACAGCCGCAACGACCGTGAGAGCGTCAAGGGCCGCATCGGCGGACGCACCCATGAGATCTCCCGCCTGATCGGGCGCGCGCTCCGCGCCGTGGTCGACACCAAGGCTCTCGGCGAGAACACGATCGTCATCGACTGCGACGTGCTGCAGGCCGACGGAGGGACGCGCACCGCTGCGATCACCGGAGCATACGTCGCGCTCGCGGATGCGATCGAGTGGGGCCGGGAGAAGAAGTTCATCGGCAAGAACGCCACGCCGCTGCTCGATTCGGTGGCCGCGATCTCGGTGGGCATCATCGACGGCGAGCCCATGCTCGATCTCGCATACGTCGAGGACGTCCGCGCCGAGACCGACATGAACATCGTCGTGACCGGCCGCGGGCTCTTCGTCGAGGTGCAGGGCACCGCAGAGGGGGCGCCCTTCGACAAGCGCGAGCTCGATGCTCTGCTCGAGCTGGGTGTCGCGGGATGCGCCGACCTGAAGGACCACCAGCTGAAGGCGCTCGCGGGCTGATGAAGGTCGTTCTGGCCACCCACAATCCCCACAAGGTCGCGGAGTTCCAGCAGATCGTCGCGTCGACGCGCCCCGATCTCGAGATCATCGCCTACGACGGCCCGGAGCCGGTCGAAGACGGCGTCACCTTCGCGGAGAACGCTTTGATCAAGGCGCGCGCCGCGGCGCGGCACACGGGTCTCGCTGCCCTCGCTGACGACTCGGGCATCTGCGTCGACGTTCTGGGCGGGTCGCCCGGGGTGTTCTCGGCGTACTGGGCGGGACAGAAGAAGGATGCTGAGGCGAACCTCGAGCTGCTGCTCGACCAGCTGCACGACGTCGCGGATCCCCACCGTACCGCCCACTTCACCTCGACCATCGCGCTGGTGACCCCCGAGGGTGCGGAGCGCGTGGTCGTGGGGAACTGGCCGGGACGACTTGCCACCGCGGCATCCGGCGGGGGTGGGTTCGGCTACGACCCCATCTTCATCCCGGACGACCAGCCGGAGGGTGCCGAACGCACCGTGGGAGACTTCACGGCGGACGAGAAGCAGGCGCAGTCGCACCGCGCGCGTGCGTTCGTGGAACTGATGCCGTTGCTCGCCGATCTCTGACACGGGGATTAACCACTACGCTTGACGTACTTCATGCGTAGTGGTTAACCTGATCGACATGCGAGAACTCACCTACTACATCGGCGTGACCCTCGACGGGTTCATCGCGGGACCCGCCGACGAGGTCGACTTCTATCCGATGACCCCGGCCTTCGCCGAGACGCTCGGCACGGAACTCTCCGACATCCAGCCCGCATTCGTCCGCGCCGGTCGGGGAGGCGCCGACGAGCCGCTCATCCGGTTCGACACCGTAGTGATGGGGCGTCGAACATACGAGCCCGCTCTGCAGGCGGGCATCACCGACCCGTACTCGCAGTTGCGCACAGTCGTCTTCAGCGGCTCGCTCGACGACCCTGGTGAGGCGAACGTCGAAATCGTGCGCCGGGATCCTGTCGCGCGGGTGCGTGAGCTCAAGGCTGAGCCCGGTCTGGGCATCTACCTGGCGGGAGGGGCGGTGCTCGCGGGGGTGCTGCTCGACGAGATCGATCGCCTGATCGTCAAGAAGTACCCGGTGATCGCCGGCTCCGGCATCCCGATGACGAGCCACCCCTTCGCGCCGACGCACTTCGGCCTCGATCAGGTGCGCGCCTTCGACAACGGCTGTGTCGTGCTGGAGTACACCCGCCTGCGCTGAGAACGCGCGGCTACTGAGAATCATCACCATTCCCGACTGCGCCCAGACCCGCCGAACCGCCCGATCCCCGGTCTAGCCTGGAGGCATGCACGATCACGCGCCCGCCGCCGGCGGCATCCGCTCTGCGAGTCATCGCCGTCTTCTGGCGATCTCCCTGAGTCTGACCGCGACCATCATGGTCGTGCAGGTCGTGGGTGCGATCTTCACCGGCTCGCTCGCGCTGCTGGCGGATGCTGCTCACATGTTCACCGATGCGTCGGCGCTCGTGATCGCGCTCATCGCCGCGGCGGTCGCCGCGCGCCCTGCGGATGACCGACGCACCTTCGGATATCAGCGAGCCGAGGTGTTCGGAGCGCTGATCAACGCGATCATCCTGATCCTGCTTGCAGGCTGGGTCGCATTCGAAGCGGTGGGACGGCTGGTGAATCCGGGTGAGACCGAGGTCGTGGGTGGGCTGATGCTCATCGTCGCGATCGTGGGCCTCGTCGCCAATGCGATATCGATGTGGCTGCTGAGCCGTGCCCAGCGCACCAGCATCAACGTCCGCGGCGCCTACCTCGAGGTGATGGGCGACCTGATCGGCTCGGCGATGGTGATCATCGCGGCGATCGTGATCGTGATGACCGGATGGATGCCGGCTGATGCGATCGCGTCGTTGATGATCGCGGTGCTGATCATTCCTCGCGCGATCTCGCTTCTTCGTGAGGTGTTCTCGGTGCTCTCCGAATCGGCGCCGGAGGGCACCGCGGTCAGCGACATCCGCCAGCACCTCCTCGACTACGACGGGGTCGTCGGAGTGCACGATGTGCACGTGTGGCAGCTGACCCGCGGTGCTCCGGTGTTCAGCGCGCACGTCAGCGTCGATCCGGCGCTCCTCGCCGACGGGCGATCCGCGAAGCTGCTGAACGACCTGCAGTCCTGCCTGTCGCACCATTTCGACGTCGCGCACTCGACGTTCCAGATCGAACCGGCCGAGCAGTCGGACTGCGAACCGCACCACGCGTGAGGTGTCAGGCTTCGACGACGACCTCTGCGGGTGTCTTGTCGGGGCGCAGCCCTCGCCAACGCGAATGGCGGAGCACTCCGTCGGGAGTCCAGTTCGCGAACTCGACTTCGCCCACGAGCTCCGGCTCGACCCACAGAGCATCCGAGGCATCGAGGGCCGGGACCCCGTCGAGCGGCGCAGACTCGACGCGCAGGGTCGCGAGGCGGGCCAGCAGGTCGCGCAGCATACGATCGGTGAATCCGGTGCCCACGCGGCCGACGTACCTCAGTCGGCCGTCGTCGGGAACAGCGAGCAGCAGTGAGCCGAACGTCCCCTCCCGGTCGCCCTTGCCGGGGCGGATGCCGACGATGACGACCTCCTGCATCCGCGTGTGCTTGAGCTTGAGCCACGACGGCGAGCGCTGACCCGGGCGATAGCGCGACGCCGGATCCTTCACGACGACACCTTCGAGGCCGAACTCGTCGCTCGCAGCGAGGGCCGCGTCGAGGTCGTCGAACACGGGCGGCACCTGCACCGGCGCATCGAGGTCGGAGATCACGTCTTCGAGCAGGGTGCGTCGCTGCGAGAGCGGCATCGAGCTGAGGTCATGGCCGTCGAGGCGCAGCAGATCGAAGGCCATGTAGACGATCGGGGTGCGCACGACCTCGCGCTCGATCTCGCGGGGCCGAGTCAGGTGCATGCGGTTCTGCAGCATCGAGAAGCTCGGCCGGCCGTGCGGGTCGAACGCCACGATCTCGCCGTCGATGATCGCGTCGGCCACCGGCAGGAAGGGTGCTCCGTCAGCCGTGAGCTCGGGATAGCGGGCGGTGATGTCCGTGCCGCTGCGGGCATGCAGCAGCATCCGTCCATCGGCCCAGGTACCGATCGCGCGGATGCCGTCCCACTTCACCTCGACCCACGAGGGGGAGCTGAGGCTGCGGGCGATGGCCGGGGTGCCGTTCTCGGCGAGCATGGGGGAGACGGATGCGGGGGAGCCTGGTGTGGAGGCGCTCGGTGCCCCGGAGATGCGCTGTCGGTGACGCGCGGTGGCTGGTCGCGCGGCTCTCGCGGTGGGGTCCTGCTCCGACTTCGCCTCGACTCGGCGCGGGCCCTCGGGGGGGTGTCCGGTGCGCAGCGGCGCGATCGGATCGATCCCGGATCCCGCGCGCTCCAGCACGGTCGCGAAGTCGAGCTGCGCCAGGTCGGGGTCGTCGAGCTCGTCCCAGGTGCGGGGAGCGGCCACCCACGGCTGCGCGCGGCCGCGCATCGAATACGGGGAGATGGTCGTCTTCTTGCCGTTGTTCTGACTCCAATCGAGGAAGACCTTGCCTCCGCGGGCAGCCTTCGCCATGGTGCTGGTGGCGAGGTCGGGATGCTCGGTCTCGATGAGTCGGGCGATCTCCTTCACGACGGCGGAGATCTCGTCGCTGGTCTGCTGACCGGGAAGAGCGGCGTACAGGTGGATGCCCTTACTGCCACTGGTGACGGGCACCGGGTCGAGGCCGATGTCGGTCAGCAGGGCGCGGGCGATGCGGGCGACCTCGGCGCACTGCGCGAGTCCGACGCCGGGGCCAGGGTCGAGGTCCAGCACGAGGCGGTCGGGCATGCCGGGCAGTCCATTCGGAGCGAAGCGCCACTGGGGCACATGAAGCTCGATCGCTGCGACCTGCGCAAGCCAGACCAGAGTCGGCACGTCGTCGACGAGCGGATACTCTTTCGGGCCGTCGGAATGCTGGATCTCGTGCCGCGGGATCCAACTCGGCGCGCCGGGCTCCAGCTGCTTGGTGAAGAAGGAATCGGCGGGGGCGCCGGCAGTTCCCACCCCCTCGACCCAGCGCTTGCGGGTGACCGGGCGACCCTCGAGGAGGGGGAGGATATGGGGCGCGATCGCCGTGTAATAGGCGATGATCTCGCCCTTGGTGGTGCCGGTCTCGGGGTAGACGACCTTGTCGAGGTTGGTGATGCGCAGCCGACGGCCGTCGATCTGCACGTTCTGCGCCTCCGGAGCCATAGCGCCAGCGTAGTCAAGGTACTGGCCCCCACCCGGGCGGCTGGTGTTCACTGGGGTCATGAGAACGATCTGGAAGGGCGCGCTCACCTTCGGCCTCGTGAACGTGCCGGTCAAGGTGTACTCCGCCACCGAGGACCACGATGTGCCGCTGCATCAGGTGCATGAGAAGGACGGCGGGCGCATCCGGTATCAGCGCACCTGCGAGGTGTGCGGCGAGACCGTGGCCTACGCCGACATCGACCGCGCCTACGTCGACGAGGGGCAGACGGTCGTTCTCACCAAGGACGACCTGGCGGCACTCCCCGCGGAGAAGAGCCGCGAGATCGACGTCGTCGAGTTCGTGCCCTCCGACCAGGTCGATCTGCTGACCCTCGACAAGCCGTATTACCTCGAGCCCGACTCGAAGTCGCCCAAGGCGTACGTGCTGTTGCGCAGGACCCTCGAGCAGACCGACCGCACGGCGATCGTGCGGTTCACGCTCCGTCAGAAGACCCGCCTCGCTGCGCTGCGTGTGCGTGGCAAGGTGCTCGTGCTGCAGACGCTGCTGTGGGCCGATGAGGTGCGCGAGGCGGCGTTCCCGGCGCTGGACGAGGACGTGCGGATCTCGAAGAAGGAGCTCGAGCTCTCGGCATCCCTCGTCGACAGCTACTCGGCGGACTTCGACCCCGAGTCGTTCGTCGACGAGTATCAGAAGGAGCTGCGCACGCTGATCGACGCGAAGATCGAGGCGGGCGACACATTCGACGTCTCGGAGACGTTCGGTGAGGCCGACGGCGAAGGCGATGCCAAGAGTGGCGAGGTCATCGACCTGATGGAGGCGCTGCGTGCCAGCGTCGCTCGCACGAAGGCCGCGCGATCGGAGTCGTCAGACGAGAAGGCGAGCTCCAAGAAGAACCCGAGCAAGAAGAAGGCGGGCTGAGTCCTCAGCCCGCCTTTCTCAGTCGTTCGAGATCAGTGCTTGCCGTCGCCGTCGAAGTCGGGAGCGCGGTCGAAGACCTCACGGTCGAGGGCGAGCTCTTCGGCCTCGGCGGCGTCGGTCTCTCCCTCGCCGGCCGCCGCCTCCTTCTTGGCCTTGTGACGCTCTGAGAAGTAGTGCCAGACGGTGATCAGCGCCGTGCCGCCGACTGCGGCGAGCAGGATCAGGTCGATGTAGCTCTCGACGAAGTGCGCGACCGGCGGAATGAACCCGATGGCGTAGCCGAACATGGTCAGACCGAAGCCCCAGAGGATCGCGCCGATCAGGTTGTACAGCGTGTAGCGGCGCCACGGCATGTGGCCCACACCGGCCGCGACCGGCGCGAAGGTGCGCACGATCGGCACGAATCGGGCGAGGATGACGGTGATGCCCCCGAAGCGCTCGAAGAAGGCGTTCGTCCGCTCGACGTTCTTCTTGCTGAAGAGCCCCGATTCCTTGCGCTCGAAGACAGCTGGTCCGCCCTTGTGACCGATGAGATAACCGACTTCACCGCCGACGAATGCCGAGAGGCCGATGAGCAGGGCCACGATCCACACGTTGATGCCGAAGACCCCGTGCTCCGAACCCGCGAGCGGGTGCGACAGCAGCCCCGAGATCACGAGCAGCGTGTCGCCGGGGAGCAGGAACCCCACCAGCAGACCCGTCTCGGCGAAGACGATGAAGCACACCACGAGAAGCGCCCACGGCCCGGCCGATCCGATGATGGTGGCGGGGTCGAGCCAGGGGATGAGAGCGGCGTGATGCATGGAATTCCCGTCGTCGTGCGCTGTGCGGCGGTCAGGTCGTCGGTCGCGTGGGGATGCGACAGATCGGTGCGGAAGGTGGGACTTGAACCCACACGCCCTAGGGCACAGGAACCTAAATCCTGCGTGTCTGCCAATTCCACCACTCCCGCGCGGTGAGATAAGTCTACTGATCGGGGGATCGTGCGTTGCTGGGGATCCGCCCGCAGACCGCGCCCTGTTGCTGTGGATAACTCCGACGGGCGGGGTTCGATCCTTGCGAGGATGCTCGGGTGATCCAGCCGTCCGTCCTCGTCGCAGAGCGCGTTCGGCAGCGACTCCGCGCTGAGGGCACTGATCCGACCTTCGACTCGGCGGCGGCGCGCACCGTCACGCTGGCGGAGGTGCGCAAGTTCAACGATCTGGCGCTCGCGCGCGGTGCGGTGATGATCGACGACGAAGCCGCATGCGTGCGCGACGTGCTCGCAGCAGTGAGCGGCTTCGGCGCATTGCAGTCGCTGCTCGACGACCCGGAGATCGAGGAGATCTGGCTCAACGGACCCGAGAGCATCCACATCGCGCGAGGCGGAGTCGCCGAACACATCGAGCTGCGTCTCACCGATTCGGCTCTGCGCGACCTCGTCGAGCGGATGCTGCAGTCCACCGGCCGCCGTGTCGACATCAGTCAGCCGTTCGTGGATGCATCCCTTCCCGATGGGTCGCGCCTGCACGTCGCCATCGCAGATGTGGTCCGCGGATCCTGGTCGGTCAACATCCGGAAATTCTTGCCCCGCTTCCGCACCCTCGACGCGCTGGTCGAGCACGGTGCTCTGCCCGCAGAGCTCGGCGACGCACTGCGCCAGGCGATGCTCGCGGGCAAGAGCGTCGTCGTGTCGGGCGCCACCCACGCGGGCAAGACCACCTTCCTCGGTGCGCTGCTCGCGTCGTGCTCCGACCGCCAGCGGATCATCACAGTCGAGGAGACCTTCGAGCTCGCTGTGCAGGGACCCGATGTCGTCTCGTTGCAGGGGCGTCAGGCGAGTCTTGAGGGAACGGGAGAGATCACACTCCGGAGACTGGTGAAAGAGGCGCTCAGGATGCGGCCCGATCGTCTGGTGGTGGGCGAGGTCAGAGACGCGGAGGCGCTCGACCTCGTCCTCGCCCTGAACACCGGTGTGCCGGGAGCAGCGACCGTGCACGCGAACTCCGCTGCAGAGGCGCTCGACAAGCTCACCCTGCTGCCGTTGCTCGCGGGGCGGAACATAGATCGTTCGTTCATCGTGCCCGCGCTCGCGGGAGCGGTCGATCTCGTCGTGCACTGCGTGCGCGGTGACGATGGAGTCCGGCGGGTGCACGAGGTCATAGCGCCGACGGGAGAGGTGAGAGACGGGCGGATCGTCTCGCGAGAGGTCTACACCCGGGACGGCGTGCTGACCCGGGGCGGCGGGCGCACCCGGGACGGCGTGCCGACCGTCTCAGACGGGACCGCATGGCGACGCGGCGAGCGGCATCGTGCAGGAGGCACTCGGTGACGGTGCTGCTCGGCGCGATGTTCGCCGCCGGCGTGCTGCTGTGCGCGTCGCCATGGCTGTGGCCTCCCCGTCCGGAGGAAGAGACAATCAGGCGCCGCGGGTATCTGTCTCGACTGCTCGAAGAGGGCGGCTTCGGATCCGTCAGTCCGCGCACGCTCCTTGTGGTGATGGCGACGGTCGCGCTCGCCGCGGCCTCTCTCGTCTGGCTCCTCACAGCCATTCCGGTCCTCGTCGGCCTTGCGGGCGCGACCGCCGCTGTATCGCCGATCGTCTTCGTACGCTCCCGCCGCATGCGGCTGCGCAAGCTGCGGCGACAGCTCTGGCCCGACGTCTGCGATCTTCTGATCGCTTCCATTCGGGTCGGACTGTCGTTGCCCGACGCCGTCGCGAGCCTGGCCGAGTCCTCGCCTTCTATGATCCGGCCCGCCTTCGTGGTCTTCGCCAAGGATCTGCGTGCCACCGGCCGATTCGACACCAGCCTCGATCGGCTGAAGTCCGCGCTGGCCGACCCCATCGCCGACCGGATCATCGAAACGCTGCGCATGGCGAGACAGGTCGGCGGAACCGAGCTCAGCGGCGTTCTGCGCGCGCTGTCGTCATCGGTTCGTGCAGACGCCGTGCTCCGAGGTGAGGTCGAAGCTCGGCAGTCCTGGATTCGCGGCGCGGCCGTGCTCGGGGCTGTCGCGCCCTGGGTGATCCTCGGTCTGCTCGTGCTGCGCCCCGAGGGAGCTGCCGCTTACGGCACAGCGGAGGGCATGCTGGTGATCTGCCTCGGGGCTGCCGTATCGGTGATCGCGTACCGCGTCATGATCCACATCGGGCGCCTGCCCGAGCCGGGGAGGTGGTTCGGATGAATCCCGTCTCCGCGGTGGCGGTCGCGGTTCTCGGCGGTGTCGCGCTCGGATCTGGCGTGCTCTGCATCCTCGCCGCACTGCCGCACTGGTCGGCATCGTCGCTGGCGCTGCGGATCGCACCATACGTACGGGACGTCGTTCCGGATGGCGACCTGCCTGACGGAGCACTCCCACGGGTCGGAGTGCTCTCCGCAGGGGACAGGACGGTCTGGCTCCGATCGCTGACGGCCTTCGAGCGTCTGCTCGGCGGTGGCGAAGCGCTGAGCCGCCGTATCCAGCAGGCCGGGCTCAGCCTGGAGCAGGGCGCTTTCCGCGGGCGCCAGCTCGGCTGGGTGCTCGCAGGCATCGTGACCGGCGCGATCGCTGTCATCGTCCTCGCCATCGCGGGACGGATGTCTCCGCCGATCGCCTTGCTACCCGGCATCCTGGGTGCCGCTGCGGGGTTCGGATACGACATGCAACTGACGGCGCGAGTCTCGTCCCGTCGAGCTCGATTGACCGACGAACTGCCGACGACGCTCGAATTCCTCGCTCTCTGTCTGTCGGCGGGTGAGGGCTTCCTCGACTCGCTGCGGCGGGTCGCCGCAATCGGCTCCGGAGAACTCACCGGTGAGTTCGGACGCGTGGTACTCGCCGTTGGCACGGGATCACCTCTCGCTGACGCCCTCGCCGAGATGGGCGTTCGACTGCAGCTTCCGGGCCTCTCCCGCGCGATCGACCAGGTGATCGCCGCGCTCGAGCACGGCGCCCCGCTCGCTGCCGTTCTGCACGCGCAAGCCGGCGACGCGCGCGAAGACGCCAAACGGATCCTCATCGAACAGGCCGGTCGCAAGGAGATTCTGATGCTCCTGCCACTGGTGTTCCTGATCCTCCCGCTCTCGGTGCTCTTCGCCATCTACCCGGGCCTCTTCATTCTGCGACTCGGCATCGGCTGAGCGATCACGAAAGGACGACATGAACACTTCTCAGCTCGGGAGGGCGCGCTTCGCGACCTCGCGCCCTCACGATCTTCT
Organism: Microbacterium sp. AC035; assembly: GCF_979258485.1. Taxonomy (NCBI): domain Bacteria; kingdom Bacillati; phylum Actinomycetota; class Actinomycetes; order Micrococcales; family Microbacteriaceae; genus Microbacterium; species Microbacterium sp. AC035. The sequence goes on along the minus strand of NZ_OZ409858.1, from coordinate 1,436,020 downwards.
CCAGGATCTCGTCGACGACGAATCCGGAGACGTTCCAGGATGGGTGCTGGTCACATTGATGACGGCCGGACTTGTCGTGGTGATCTGGGCGGTCGCCGGCCCCGCGCTCAGTGCGCTGTTCGAGCAGGCCATCCAGCGTGTGTCGGGGCTCTGACTGGCGTTCCCGATGCCTGATGCATCTGTACGAATCTCCCTCGCGGACCACCGCGGATCGAGCCCGGTCGAGTTCGTGCTCGTGGGCACGCTGCTCACTCTCCTCACCCTCGGTGTGATTCAGCTCGCGCTCGCCGTCTACGTGCGTAACGTCGTGCACGATGCGGCGATCGACGGTGCCTATTACGCCGCTCTGGCAGACACGAGCCCAGAGGAGGGGGCCGAGCGGGCACGGCAGGGCATCATTCGCGCAGTCGGCGAGGCATACGCCGAAGATGTGACGGTCGTTCGCTCGATGTCGCTCGCTCAGCCGACTATCGAGGTTCGCATCCGCACGACGCTTCCGCTGATCGGGCTCCTCGGCGTGCCCTTCGCGCTGGAGGTGCAGGCGCATGCACCGGAGGAGTCCTTCGATGATGGATGACGACGGGTCAGCGGCCCTCGAGTTCATCGCCGTCGGCGTCATCCTGCTCGTGCCGCTCGTGTATCTCATCATCGCGCTCGGGGCCATCCAGGAGCAGGCGCTGGGAGTCGAGGCCGCGGCACGCCATACCGCGCGAGCGATCGCGCTCGCTCCGGATGCCGCCGCGGCCGCCATCCGGAGCGAACGAGTCCTCGCGAGCATCTCTGAGCAGTACGGCATCGATACCGAATCGATCGACGTGTCCGTGACCTGTACGCCGATCGAGGTGGCGTGTCCGTCCGCGGGGGCGACAGTGACCGTCGTGGTCGCGACGTCGGTCGCACTGCCGCTCATCCCGCCGATCCTCGGACTGGACGAGACCGCATCGATCGGAGTCGAGGGTTCGGCGGTGCAGAAGATCTCCCGTCTGTGGGGCGGCGGATGAGGCGGGCAGACGACGACGGAAGCGTGCTGCTCATGACTCTCGGCTACGCGCTGCTCGCACTCGCCCTCATCTTCGTGACCGTGTGCGCGACCGACCTCTACATCTCGCAGCGGAGACTCGATGCCATCGCCGACGGAGCAGCGCTCGCCGGAGCGGACGGATTCACGCTGGCAGTCGACGATGGGACTGCGCGCGCCGATCTCACCGATCAGGGCGTCCGAGATCAGGCCGAGGCGCTGCTCGCAGCGCTCCCTGCACCGGTGACTCTGGAGTCCGCGTCGAGCCCGGACGGCCAGTCCTCGCGGGTGAGAGTCGCCATCGTGTGGAGGCCGCCGCTCGTGTCACCGTTCGTTCCCGAAGGGATACGCCTGGAGTCGACAGGGACGAGCAGGACCGCTCTGCGCTGACCGTGCCTGACCGCGCCTTCGCGAGCCAGCGGTGCGGAAAGGTCGTGAGCACGCGAGACCGTCAGGTCGTCAGAGTCGGCTCACCAGTCGGTCCCGCAGCCGGCGCACTCGCCCCGGAAATCCATCAGGCACCTGCGCGGGCAGCCCTTCGATCGGCCACCAGCGCACGTCCTCCGACTCCTCGCTCACGATGAGGTCGGCGTCGTCCCCGACGACCACCGCCACCCCGATGTCGAGGTGCGAGGCGCAGCGTCCGAAGGCCGATGAAAGGGCGTGGTGATCGAGGTCGCACACGAGGGGCTCGACGAGAGCGGGCACGTCGACACCGGTCTCCTCCCGCAGCTCACGCAGAGCGGCCTGCGCGATGGACGTATCGTGGGGCTCGAGATGCCCGCCGGGCTGCACCCAGAACTGCCCCTTGGCGTGGAAGACCAGCAGCGTGCGGGTGAGCGACGGGTCGAACACGAGCGCCGACGCCGTGGCGTGGCGCGGGCCGTCGTCTCGGGAGACGGGTCCGTGATCGTCGGGAAAGAAGCGCGCGAAGTCGACCTGGCTCGCGCGCTCGCGCTCGGAATACACCGCGGCACCCAGAACGAGGCGGTGCACGTCGGCGCCGAGAGCGCTCACGAGGGGTCCTGTTTCGTGCGGGGCACGAACCGCGGGATCCAGCGGATGAACCCGCCCGCACCGACGAGGCCGATCACTCCCATGGCCGCTGCCGCCACCGGCAGGGAGGCGATCGCCACGATCGCCGACACCATCAGGGGAGCGACGGCTCCTCCCGCATCCGTCAGGGTGCGCCACGAGCCGAGGAACGCAGCAGGCTCGCTCTTCGGGGCGACGTCGGCCCCGAGCGTGAGCAGGATGCCGCTCGAGAGCCCGTTGCCGACCCCGAGCACGGCGGCGAACATGCCGAACCACAGCACGGCGGCATCGAGATCATGCGTGAAGGAGAGCGCGAGGAACCCCGCACCCATCAGCACCATCGCCGGCATCGCCGCCCAGAGGCGTCCGAACCGGTCCATCACCTGGCCGCTCGCATAGAACAGTGCGAAGTCGATCGCCCCTGAGATCCCGACGACCAACGCGATCGTCGAGGCGTCGAGACCGAGCGAGAGGCCCCACAGCGGCAGCACGACCTGTCGCGCCGACCGCACGGCCGACAGCGATGCCGCGGCGAGTCCCAGCCGGCCGAGCACGCTGCGCTGCTGCCACATGGTGCGGAAGATGCCCGCGCGGGCGGCCGTGGGAATCGAGCCCGTGACAGGCTCGCCCGAATCATCCGCGAGCGCCGCGGTGCGCACAGCGGTCGTCGGCGCGATCGTCTTCTCAGGATCGGGACCGAGCAGCACGAGCAGCACCATCACGACGAGACAGCCGAGGAAGAACCAGATCGCCGCCGACTCCGAGCCGAACAGCTGCAGCAGTCCGGCCGCGACGAAGGGTCCGATGAAGATCCCGAGGCGGAAGCTCCCGCCGAGCAGTGAGAGGGCTCGAGCGCGGAAGGCGATCGGCACCCTCGTCGTCATGAAGGCATGACGGGCGAGTCCGAAGGCCGCCGCGCAGAAGCCCAGGAGGAAGACGGATGCCGCCAGCACGCCGAGCGTGGGGGCGAAGACCATGCCCACGCCGGCGCCGATCGCGATCACGCCGGCGATCACCATCGTGAAGCGCTCGCCGATGCGTCCCACGGCCCAGCCGGCAGGGAGGTTTCCGCAGAGCTGGCCGACCACGAGCGCGGATGCCACGAGTGCGGCGAAGGCGATATCTGCGCCCATTCGAGCGGCGATCACCGGAATGAGCGGGATCACCGCGCCCTCGCCGAGCGAGAAGAGCACGGTCGGGAGGTACACCATCGGCCCGAACCGCCTCAGGACCGTGGATGCGCTGCTCACACGTTTCACGCTACTCCCGTTCGAACGCCGTACCCGCCCGCACAGGCGGCACGTTAGGCTGGACGCGACATGCTCGAACTCGATCTCTCCGCCGACATCCAGGCCCTGCGACTCACCTACGGTGACATCCGCGAGGTCATCGATGTTGAGACCCTCCGCTCCGACATCGCGCGTCTCAGTGAGGAAGCCGGCGTGCCGGACCTCTGGGACGACCCCGAACGCGCCCAGAAGGTGACCAGCGCGCTGAGCCACCGCCAGTCGGCGCTCGCCAGGGTCGAGGGCATCGGTCGTCGACTCGACGACCTCGAGGTTCTGGTCGGCCTCGCGAACGAGATGGGCGACGAGGAGTCGGCTGTCGAGGCTCGCGCCGAGCTCAACGCGCTCACCGACATCATCAACCAGCTCGAGGTCCAGACGCTGATGGACGGCGAGTACGACGAGCGATCCGCGATCATCACGATCCGCTCGGGTGCCGGAGGCGACGACGCCACCGACTTCGCCGAGATGCTCATGCGCATGTACCTGCGTTGGGCCGAGCGTCACAAGTATCCCGTCAAGGTGCTCGACACCTCCTACGCCGAGGGCGCGGGCATCAAGTCGGCCACGTTCGAGATCGACGCACCCTACGCCTTCGGCACTGTGTCGGTCGAGGCCGGCACGCACCGCCTCGCGCGCATCAGCCCGTTCGGCTCCGCCGACAAGCGTCAGACGTCGTTCGCGGCGGTCGAGGTCATCCCTCTCATGGAGGAGGCGACCGAGGTCGACATCCCTGAGAACGACATCCGCGTCGACGTGTTCCGTTCGTCGGGGCCCGGTGGCCAGTCGGTCAACACGACCGACTCCGCGGTGCGTCTGACCCACCTGCCGACCGGCATCGTCGTGTCGATGCAGAACGAGAAGTCGCAGATCCAGAACCGCGCGGCGGCCATGCGCGTGCTGCAGACCCGCCTTCTGCTCCTGCAGAAGGAGGAGGAAGCCGCGAAGAAGAAGGAGCTCGCCGGCAACATCACGGCGAGCTGGGGCGACCAGATGCGCTCATACTTCCTCTACGGCCAGCAGCTCGTGAAGGACCTCCGCACCGGGCACGAGTCGGGCAACCCGGCCGCCGTGTTCGATGGCGATCTCGACGGGTTCATCTCGGCGGGCATCCGCTGGCGCAAGCGCAAAGACGAGGACTGAGCGAAGGCTCCACTCTCAGCGGGCAGCCTCCTCGAGGCGGCCCGCTTTCGTGTCTGCCCCCGCGCCGATGCACGGGCCCGCTCGACACTCCATCCCGAGTGGATCGAACTCCGACGGTTGCACGCGGCAACGCGGCGAACGTGACCGGAACAGAAGCGGGCCCGTGCCGGATGTCGAAGCATCGTGGCACGGGCCCACCTGCGATACGAACCGCCCGGCACCGCCGGCCGGTTTCGTTCTGCGCCGCGTTTAGCCGGCAGACGGGGTGACGGTGATTCGCGTGACCTCCTGCAGGAGCTCGTCGGTGAAGATCACGTCGTAGGACTCGCTCTGAGCGACGTCGAAGGTGATCTTGCCGTCGACCGTGTCGCCGGGCTCGAGTTCTTCCGCCACGATCCCGTCGACGTAGTAGTCGTAGGTCCCCTCGACACCCTCAGCGGTCTCGATGCCGAAGTTGAACGCGCTCAGGTAGCTCGTGCCCGAGACGCCGGTGAAGGTGACGTCGAGGATCACGTAGCCGCCGTTGGTCGAGGGGATGCTCGAGCCGTCGCTCGTCGCCCACGTGGCGGAATGGATCGTGACCTCGCTCGTGGCGGACATCTGAGTGATCGGCACGGGGGAGCCCATCTCGCCTTCGGCGACCTCGGGCGTGCCCGTGCCCTCATCAGTGCCGGGGTCCGTTTCGGTGCCGGTGTCGGAATCGCTCGAGGGCGGTGCGGTCGGCAGATCGCGGACGGCCTCGGACACCGTCGCGAAGACGATGACGAAGAACATGACGACGGCGATGATCGCACCGATCACCGCGAGGATGAGGCCGGAGATGCCCGGCCACTTCTTGCCCTTGAGGAACAGGGAGATCAGGGAGACGATGAATCCCACGCCCAGCAGGAGCCAGCCGAGCCAGAAGATCACGGGGATGCACGACAGGATGGTGCCGAGCGCCGCGAGCCCGAGCCCGACGAGGCCGAGGATCGATGGACCCGACGGCGCCGCGGGCGCCGCGGGCGCCGTCGCCCCGTAGGCGGGCGGGTAGCCTGCGGGGGCGCCGTACTGCTGTCCGGCGGGCGCGTAGGCTGCGGCGCCCGGGTAGCTCGGCGCTGCGGACCCCGGGTAGCCGGCGGTGACGGGGTACTCCTGGGGCTGAGCAGGAGCAGCGGCACCGGGGTACGAGGGTGTGCCCCCGCCATACGGCTGCACGGCGTCGTCGACAGGCGTCGCGGTGCCCGGTGCGGTGAACTCGGGCTCCTGCGCGTTCCCGGGCTCGTCTGCGGAAGCCGGGGAGGCCGACCAGGACGATGCGGGCTCAGGATCCACGACCCCGTCGGCAGGCGCCTCGGCCGGAGACTGGGCCGCCGAATCGGCGCCGGACGGCGCGGGAGTGTTCCAGGACTGGCTCTCGACGGCAGCGACCGACTCGATCGACGCGGCGGTCTCGGCATCGGCCGCGGACTCCGGGACCCCGACGGATGAGGCATGAACTGCGCTCTCCGAGGAGTCGGAGTCGGAACCGGCGCTCGTCGCTTCATCGCCGGTCGAACCGACGGTCGATTCGCCCGCGGTGGATTCGGCGGATTCGACGATCGGTGCGAAATGCTCGGTCCACTGGGTGCCGTCCCACCAGCGCTGGCGTCCGGATCCGTCGTCGTACCAGCCTGCAGGCGTCGTCATGGTTCCCCCTCGAGTCTCGTCCACGCTGATCGCATGGATCGGCACCTCCATGTATAGCAGTGCGGTGCGACACCCAGGGGGCTCCCGCGGGGTGTCGCTCGCGAGCAGACGAACGGGCGCGCTTAGGCTCGAATCGCCATGATTCGGTTCGAGAACGTCACGAAACGCTATCGCGGGACCTCACGGCCCGCTCTGTCCGATGTCGACTTCGAAGTGCAGCGCGGGGAGTTCGTCTTCCTCGTGGGCGCTTCAGGGTCGGGCAAGTCGTCCTGCCTGCGGCTGATCCTCCGAGAGGACGTGCCGACGACCGGTCGTGTCGCCGTGCTCGGGCGGGACCTGCGTTCGCTCGCGAACCGCAAGGTGCCGTACTTCCGCCGCCACATCGGATCCGTGTTCCAGGACTTCCGACTCCTGCCTTCGAAGACCGTCTACCAGAACGTCGCGTTCACGCTGCAGGTGACGGGCTCGTCGCGCGGTTTCATCCAGCAGGCCGTCCCCGAGGCGCTCGCCCTGGTCGGGCTCGACGGCAAGCAGAAGCGGATGCCGCACGAGCTCTCCGGTGGAGAGCAACAGCGCGTCGCGATCGCTCGAGCGCTCGTCAACCGCCCCCAGGTCCTGCTCGCCGACGAGCCGACCGGAAACCTCGATCCGGCGACGTCGGTCGACATCATGCAGCTTCTCGCGCGGATCAACGCGGGCGGTACGACCGTGCTCATGGCGACTCATGAGGCAGGCTTCGTCGACCAGATGCAGCGGCGAGTGATCGAGCTCCGCGATGGCGAGATGGTGCGAGACGAGGTGCACGGCGGATACGGCGATACATCGAACATCCCGCGCCTCGTCCCTGAGGAGGTTCGGGGTGCCGCAGCTGCCGCCGCCCTGACCGCCGTGCAGGAGGTACAGCGCCAGACGGCCGACCTCTCCGTCGTCCGTGCGGCGCTCGCGGAGGAGCTCAGTGCGCAGCGCAAGGCCGCGGGAGCATCCGCTGACGCCGTGCCGACCGCATCCGAGACCCCGGAGGCCCAGGCAGCGCCGATCGAGCCGCCCGTCGCCGAAGAGCAGCCCATCGTCGTCCAGCCGCCGGCCGCGCCTCGGACGCATCCCATCGTGATGCCGCAGGTCGACGTCGCCGAGCTCGGCGTGGCCGACCGCCTCGGCCTCTCCGACGAGGGCAACGAGGAAGTGGGGCCGACATCATGAGAATCGGACTCATCCTCACAGAGGCCCTCGGGGGTCTTCGGCGAAACATCTCGATGGTCATCTCCGTCGTGCTCGTCACCTTCGTGTCTCTGACGTTCGTCGGCGCCGCGATCCTGATGCAGGCGCAGATCGGCACCATGCGCGGCTACTGGACCGAGCGGGCCCAGGTCGCGGTGTACATGTGCTCCGACATCTCCGAACAGGACACCTGCGTCGATGGGGGAGCCTCGGAAGAGCAGGTGGACGCGGTCCGAGCCCAGCTCGAGGGCGAGGCGCTCGCTCCTCTGATCAGCGAGGTCAGCTTCGACTCCAAGGAAGACACCTACGCCAAGCTCGTCGAGCAGCTCGGCGAAGACCAGGCGAGCGTGATCACCCCTGAACAGGCGTTCGAGGTCTTCTTCGTCACCATGAAGGACCCCGGCCAGTCGCAGGTGATCTCCGAGGCGTTCAACGGCGTCGCGGGCGTCGAGCAGGTGCAGGACCAGTTGCAGTACCTCGAACCGCTCTTCTCGGCCTTGACGGTCGCGACGTACATCGCCGTGGGCATCGCCACGCTGATGCTGATCGCTGCGATCCTGCTGATCGGCACGACCATCAGGCTCTCCGCCTACGCCAGGCGCAAGGAGATCGGGATCATGCGTCTGGTGGGCGCATCCAACCGCTTCATCCAGACGCCGTTCGTGCTGGAGGGCGTGTTCGCGGCTTTCCTCGGCTCCGCTCTCGCGAGCGCGGCGGTCGTCGCCGGTGTGCATTTCGGCGTCGACGGATACCTCCGAGGACGTGTCCCGTTCATCACGACCTGGGTGTCGATGCAGGATGCGATCGTCGTCGTCCCGGTGCTGATCGGCATCGGCGTCGTGCTGGCCGCACTCTCCGCGGGCTTCGCGATCCGGCGCTGGCTTCGCACCTGACGGGTTCGCCGGTATAGACTGACAGGCTGTCGTGCGCCCGGATCGGGCTCTGAAATCACCGCACGACACGGATCAGGAGAGAATCATGCCCAGGGAACGCGGGGAGAAGGTCATCGCGACCAATCGTCGCGCACGTCACGACTACAACATCGAGAAGTCGTACGAGGCGGGGATGGTGCTCACCGGCACCGAGGTCAAGTCGTTGCGCCAGGGGCGCGCGAACCTCAGCGACGGGTATGCATTCGTCAAGGGCAACGAGGTCTTCCTCGATTCCGTGCACATTCCGGAGTACTCGCAGGGGCATTGGACCAACCACTCCGCCAAGCGCGTCCGCAAGCTGCTGCTGCACCGCGAGGAGATCGCGAAGCTGCAGCATGCCGTGTCCGCGGGCGGATACACGCTGATTCCACTCAAGCTGTACTTCTCCGACGGTCGCGCCAAGGTCGAGATCGCGCTCGCCAAGGGCAAGAAGGAATACGACAAGCGTCAGACGCTGCGGGAGCGTCAGGACACCCGCGAGGCCGACCGCGCCATGCGCCTGCGCAACCGCGTCGGCGAGTGATCAGCGCGCGGGCGTGAAGCCGAACACGCGTCCGAGAAACGCCAGCTCCCGCTCGAGGGCGTCGCCGATGGTCTCGCTCGCGCGGAAGCCGTGGCCTTCACCCGGGTAGAGGACGTACTCGTGTTCGACGCCTCGGCGCGCCAGCGCATCGCGGATCGCCTCGGACTGCGACGGAGGCACGACACGATCCTCCGCTCCCTGCATCAGCAGCACCGGCACGTCGATCCGATCGGCGTGGGTCAGGGGCGAACGATCGACATACACAGCCTCGGCTTCTGGCAGCGGCCCCACCAGTCCCTCGACGTAGTGGGCCTCGAAGTCGTGCGAGTGCTCGCTCAGCATCCGCAGGTCGGCCACGCCGTACCTGCTGATGCCTGCGGCGAACGTCCCGCCCCGCACCAGCGACGAGAGCACCGTCCAGCCTCCGGCCGAGCCACCGCGGATCGCGATGCGATCGGGGTCCGCGAGTCCTGCGCCGGCGAGGCCCCGCGCGGCGGCGATCACGTCGTCGACGTCGACCACACCCCACCCGCCGTCGAGGCGCTCTCGGTACGAGCGTCCGTAGCCGGTGGATCCGCCGTAGTTGACGTCGAGCACGCCGACGCCGCGGCTCGTCCAGAACGCGATGGCTGCTGATGCCGCGCCCGTCACGTGGGCGGTGGGGCCGCCGTGCACCAGCACGATGTACGGCGGGAGCTCGCCTTCCGGCGCTGACTCCGATGGATTCGTCGGCGGGTAGACGAAGGCGTGGACGCGGCCGTGCGCGCCATCGACCAGGAACTCGGATGCTGCGGGCATCCATGCAGGATCCGCCGCAGCCCCTCCCGTGACCACCTCGACATCGCCGGATTCTACGTCGACGCACCAGACCCCGGGCGTCGTCGTCGAGCTGTTGCCAGAAAGCAGAACACGGGAGTCCGCGACATCGTCGATGCTGACATGGCCGTCGGCGGGGACGAGGATGCGGCGGGCGCTGCCGTCCCGTTCGATGACGACCACCTCGTCGCGTCCGTTCGTGCGCACCGCCACGATGCGGCCGTCTGCGAGAGGCCGGTACCAGCGATTGCCGAGCACCCAGAGTCCGTATCCCGTGTCGGCGTCGGTGTGATGGATCTGCTCTGCGCGACCGAGCGCGTGCAGACCGTCCACGCGCTGACGGTGCAGCGCCCACCGACCAGAGGGGTCATCCGCGTACAGGATCTCGCCGTCATCCGTCCACTCCGGCTGGAGCGCAGCGCGCGTGGCCAGTTCCGTGCGTCCGAGACCGTCGGAGAGCACCAGCGAGGCGTGCTGCCACGGCATCGTTTCACCGCCCCACTCGACCCACGAGGCGCGAGTCCCATCCGGAGACAGCGCCGGATGTGCGTAGAAAGACTCTCCCTGCACCAGCAGCTGCAGCAGCGCCGGATCGTCCGACGCCGATCCATCGGTCGGGATCTCGACGATTCCGCGCTGGTGAGGATCGACGGAGAGGTCCTCCCGGACGGCGAACAGCCGACCGTTCTGCAGGCGCAGGCCGCCATGTGCCGGTCCCGCGGGAGTGAGGGGCTCCGGGGCGCCCCCGCGTGGCATTCGGTGCACACGCTGGTCCTTGGCGTCGACGAAGTACAGCGTGCCGTCGGCATCCGCCGTCCACGCTCCGCCCCCGTACTCGTGCACCCGCGAACGGGCGCTCCAGGGTGCGGGAAGGATCTCGGCGCCGCTCGAGCTGCGCACGGTCAGGCGCCCGCCCTCGGAAGGCACCGACTCGCCCCACCAGATCTCATCGCCGACGAACGCAGCGCCGTCGATCCTCGGAGAGGATGCGGCGATCCGGTCGGGAGTGAACGGAGAGGGCCAGGTACCGAACGGCGACGACATGCTTCGAGCCTATGGTGCACCGGCGCGCAGCGTCATCCATGGCGGACCGAGGCGGCATTGCCGGAGTTTCCGGGTGCGGCCGATTCGCGGGACCCGGGTGACGGGGTTCAGACGGCCCTGAGCACCGCGACGATCTTGCCGAGGATGACGGATTCGTCGCCGAGGATCGGCTCGAACGCTGAGTTCCGGGGGAGCAGCCAGGTGTGGCCGTCGCGTCGGCGGAGCACCTTGACGGTGGCCTCGCCGTCGAGCATGGCGGCCACGATCTCGCCGTTCTCAGCGCTGCTCTGCGAACGGACGACGACCCAGTCGCCGTCGCAGATCGCGGCGTCGATCATCGACTCGCCCGACACCTTGAGCATGAAGAGGTCGCCCTTGCCGACGAGCTGACGGGGGAGCGGGAAGATCTCCTCGACCTGCTGGTCGGCCGTGATCGGGACGCCGGCGGCGATGCGGCCGACGAGAGGAACGAGCGCGGCGTCTCCGACGGGCGTCGCCACGTCAGCGGGGTTCTCACCGCTCGTTCCGGGAAGGTCGATCAGGACCTCCATCGCGCGGGTCTTGCCGGGATCGCGCCGCAGATAGCCGCTGAGCTCGAGCTGACCCAGCTGATGGGTCACGCTGGACAACGACTTGAGCCCGACGGCGTCGCCGATCTCGCGCATGCTCGGCGGGTACCCATGCCGGCTGATCGACGTCTGGATCACTTCGAGGATCGCCATCTGCTTGGGGCTGAGGCTCTTCCGGCGGCGAGTGCGCGGAGCCTCGGACTCGGTGGCGGAGTTGTCGCTCATGGTGCTCCTCAGGTGTGCGATCCGGCGTCTCAGTTCGAATGTCGGAGGCCCGTGGTGGGGTGTTCTCATCGAAACCGTATCCGAGAATCGCGCCGAAGTGGAAGATCTGTTCGAGCGTGTCGGTCGATTCCCGCACATCTGTTTCGAAGAACGCTTGACAGATGTTCGAATTCGAAGATAACTTCGGAACGTAGCTTCGCATCCACGGCTCCCGGCCGAGGCGCGGATGCGAACGCTACGCCAACTTCACCGCCCACGCGGTAGATGCAGAGGAGCACGACATGAGCACCATCACCTTCAGCAGTGCAGCAGTCCTTCCGGTTCGTCCGGCGACGCGGCTCCGGCTGACGGCGCGTGGTCGACGCGTCGTGCTCGCCGTCGCCGCAGTTCCCCTCGCCGCGGGAATCGCATTCGCCGCACTCAGCGGTGGCAGCGCCATGGCGTCGGGCGAGCAGGTCGCCACGGCGTCGTTCGCGACCGTGACCGTGATGCCCGGCGACACACTCTGGTCGATCGCAGAGGGCATCGCACCCGAGGCCGACCCGCGCGAAGTGATCGGTGACATCACGCGTCTCAATCTGCTGCGCGGCGGAGAGCTGCAGATCGGTCAGGAGCTCGCGATTCCGGCGCAGTACTCGGAGTGAGGCACGCGGCCGCCGGTCGGTCGAGCGACGCGGGTGAGGTCGGCTTCATACTCGGTCGCCACGGGCGTCCACAGAGCGAACGCGGCCTACCATGGGAAGGGTGACTGCATCACTCGACGACCTGCCGCTTCGCGACGACCTCCGGGGGCTCACGCCGTACGGAGCGCCTCAAGCGCCTCTCCCCATCGCACTGAACGTCAATGAGAACACGCATCCGGTTCCGGACGCCGTAGCGAGCGACATCCTCGACGACATCGCGGTCGCCCTCCGCGACGTCAACCGTTACCCCGACCGCGAGTTCACCACCCTGCGCGAGGGCTTTGCCGAGTATCTCGGCCACGGGCTCGAGGCCGAGCAGATCTGGGCGGGCAACGGGTCGAACGAGGTCCTGCAGCACATCCTCCAGGCTTTCGGAGGGCCGGGTCGTACCGCGTTCAGCTTCAGCCCGACGTACTCGATGTACCCCCTGATCGCGAAGGGGACCGGAGCGCGCTGGGTGGCGGGCACCAGGCAGCCCGACTACACGATCACTCCCGACGAGGCGGCGGCGCAGGTCAGGGACGTCGACCCCGATGTCATCCTCCTGTGCTCCCCGAACAATCCGACGGGCACGCCTCTCGGCCTCGACGTGGTCGAGGCGGTGTACGAGGCATCGACGGGGGTCGTGGTCGTAGACGAGGCGTACCAGGAGTTCGCACCGCGCGAGGCGGCATCCGCTCTCACTCTGCTCGAAGGGCGGCCTCGTCTCGCGGTGTCGCGCACCATGAGCAAGGCGTTCGCGTTCGCGGGTGCGCGCGTGGGCTATCTCGCGGCCGATCCTGCGTTCATCGACGCTCTGAGGCTCGTGCGTCTGCCCTATCACCTCAGCGCTCTGACTCAGGCGGCGGCGGTGGCTGCACTGCGGAACTCCGGCGTGATGCTGGGCATGGTCGAGGAGATCGTCGAGCAGCGCGACCGCCTCTCTGCGACGCTCGAAGCCCTCGGCTACACGCCGCACGAATCCTGGTCGAACTTCGTCCTGTTCGGCGGGGTCGCAGAGCCCGCGAAGGTCTGGCAGCAGCTCTATGAGCGGGGAGTCCTCATCCGCGACGTCGGGATCCCCGGTCACCTCCGCGTCACAGCGGGCACCGAGGGCGAGACCACCGCGTTCCTCGATGCTCTCGCCTCGATAGGATCGGCTTCATGAGCACCCCCGCCCAGACCCCGCGCACCGCCACGCGTGTGCGCAGCACATCGGAGTCCACCGTCGAGCTGGAACTGAACCTCGACGGCAGCGGTGCAAGCCGCATCGACACGTCGGTGCCGTTCTTCGATCACATGCTGACGGCGTTCGCGAAGCACTCGCTGACGGACCTCACCGTCCGCGCTTCGGGCGACACCCACATCGATGCGCACCACACGGTGGAAGACGTCTCGATCGTGCTCGGCCAGGCGATCCTCGAAGCACTGGGCGACAAGTCCGGTATCTCCCGCTACGGCGACGCGCTCGTGCCGCTCGACGAGGCGCTCGCGCAGGCGGTCGTCGACATCTCGGGCCGCCCGTACCTCGTTCACACCGGGGAGCCGGCGGGCTTCGAGCACCACCTGATCGGCGGCCACTTCACCGGGTCGCTGGTGCGCCACTCCTTCGAGGCGATCACTTTCAACGCAGGGCTGACGGTGCACGTGCGCGTGCTCGGGGGCCGCGATCCCCACCACATCGCCGAAGCCGAGTACAAGGCGTTCGCTCGGGCATTCCGTCAGGCCAAGGCGCTCGATCCGCTGGTCGACGGCATCCCGTCGACGAAGGGCGCGCTGTGAGTTCGGCACCCAGGGTCGCCGTCTTCGACTACGAATCCGGCAACGTCCACTCCGCAGTGAAGGCTCTCGTCGCAGCGGGTGCTGACGCGGTGCTGACGCGCGATCGCAAAGAGGCGCTCGAGGCGGACGGTCTCGTGGTGCCCGGTGTCGGTGCATTCCAAGCTGTCCGGGATGCGCTCTTCGCGCACGGTGGCGACGAGATCATCGACCGCCGCCTCGCAGGAGGGCGCCCCGTGCTCGGCATCTGCGTGGGGATGCAGGTTCTCTTCACTCATGGTGTCGAACGAGGACACGACTCCGAGGGCCTCGGCGAGTGGCCCGGCGCTGTCACCGAGCTGAACGCGCCTGTGCTGCCGCACATGGGATGGAACACGGTCGAGCCCGGAGCTGATTCCGTGCTCTTCAAGGGCATCGAGAACGAGCGCTTCTACTTCGTCCACTCGTACGCCGCGCAGTCGTGGGAGCTCGACGTCATTCCGCCGTTCCCGCAGCCGGTGCTCACGTGGTCGACGTACGGGGATCCGTTTCTCGCCGCCGTCGAAAACGGGCCGCTCTCTGCGACCCAGTTCCACCCCGAGAAGTCGGGGGAGGCCGGAATCCAGCTGCTCCGCAACTGGGTCGACAGCCTGCGAGCCTGACGGGCGCACCAGAACACTCCGTTCCGATGGGTCGAGCGCGTCTCAGGTGACGCCGCGATCGGTGATCAGCTGTGGTGCGCCGCTCAGAAACCGCGTGCGACTGCGGCGGCGGCCGAGAGCCAGGATCGCTGCGTCGGCGCCGCGAGTGCCCGGAGACGAAGGTGGCCGTCGACCATCTCCCGGTCGAAGGGGATGCCGACGACTTCGCGCGCGAGGGGCTGGTAGCCCGCGATGACATCCGTGACCTCTGCGGGGGATGCCTTCGGATCCGCCTGGCTGACGACGACCACTGACTCTCGGGCAAGCCGCGCCGATCGCTCATCGCGGTCCTCGAGCGCCTCCAGCAGCAGAGCACCGGCCTCGGCGTGGTCATCCCGCGTCGTCGTCGCGACGACGATCTGGTCGGCGAGGTCGATCATCCGCAACCACATGGGGTCGGATTCGTCGTTGCCGGAGTCGATGATGATCAGACGGTAGAACTTGGCCGCGATGGCGTGGATGGAGTCGACATCAGTGGGACGGAGTCGATTCTCGTGCGCGAGTCGGATCGGCTTCGACCGCAGGACGTCGTACTTCTCCTGCGGCTGGTGGTGCACGAAGTGCGCGAGATCCGCGGACTGTCCCTGAGCTCCCAGCAGACGCTGCGTCTGGGGGAGGAGCTCGAGCAGCGTGCGGTCATGAGAGCCGGTCTCGGTGCGCCAGCCGAGCGTGCCGCGCGTCTGGTTGTTGTCCCAGGCCAGCACCCCGGCTCCGCCGTATTGAGCGAAGACCGCTGACAGCAGCACGGTGGCCGGCGTCTTGCCTGCCCCGCCTTTGCCGTTGACGACCGCGACCGTGCGGGGCCCCGGCCAGTGACGGCTCACCGCGTGCTCGTCGTCGCGGACGGCTCGCTCGCGGGCGTTCGGTCCGAGGGAGAATCCGACGCGATTGAGCAACCCTCGTCCGCCCTGACGCGCGGGCTCTTCGCGGCGCTCTTCCTGCAGGAAGGAACGGCGTCCCACGCCTTGCTCACGCTGCTGGCGACGCGATGATGCCGAGGACGCCGACTCGGCGGCTGCGGCGTTCGGAGCCGACGGAGCCACGGTGGTCGACAGTGGCAGCGGCGGGGTGGGCGGCACACCGGGGGCCTGGTTCTGCGGTGCGGTGCTCACGGGCGCCGTCGCAGGCGGGATGCTCGGGAGCGGGGCCGGAGCCGGGTTCGCGGTTCTCGGCGCAGGATGTGGCGCGGCAGTGGCGTCAGGGGCGCCGGCGCCCGGAACGACGGTGGCCGGCGGCTCCGACCACGCGGCGGAAGAAGGGCGGGGAGTCGAGGGTGCGGCCGGTGCGGCCGGTGCTGCCGGTGCTGTGGGCGGGCGGGAGACAGGAGCCGAGGGGCTGGCCGGTCGTGGAGCGCCGGTCGGCGGAGTCGCGGCGGAGGCTGCCGCCCACGCGGCCGCTGCTGCTGCGCGTGTGCCCGGCACGGGCGGGATCGATGGTTCGTCTCCGGTCACCGCCCGGGGCCGTTCGTCGACGGGCACCGCGTCTGGCGTGACCGGCAGCTGTGCGCTCTCATCCGGAGTCTCGGGAGGCAGCGAATTCCCGCGCCGCAGGGGTCTGCCTCCTCGCGCTTCCGCATCGCGCACCATGCAACATCTCCTCACCGACCGAACAGGGGCGTCATCGAGGCTACCGCGTGGCACACGATGTTCTCAGCCGTCATCGTTTTGGAGCGGGCGGATGCGCGGGCTAGTGTCGATTCTCGTGCCGGTGAATCGGCTATCCATCTCACCTGAGGATGTCATGAACGACTTCGCGCAGTCACCTTCTCTCACTCTGCTTCCCGCCGTCGATGTCGCCGGGGGTAAGGCAGTCCGTCTCACCCAGGGTGAAGCCGGCACCGAGACCAGCTACGGCGACCCGCTGGACGCTGCGGGGGAGTGGGTCGAGCAGGGCGCGAAGTGGATCCACCTCGTCGACCTCGATGCGGCCTTCGGTCGCGGCAGCAACGCCCCGATCCTGCGCAAGGTCATCAAGCAGTTCAAGAACGTCAGCGTCGAGCTGTCGGGAGGCATCCGAGACGACGCGACGCTCGAGGCGGCTCTCGAGAGCGGAGCGACCCGGATCAACCTCGGCACGGCCGCGCTGGAGAACCCCGAGTGGGCCGCCGATGTGATCGGCCGCTTCGGCGAGGCGATCGCCGTCGGCCTCGACGTCCGCGGCACGACGCTTGCCGCGCGCGGCTGGACGAAGGAGGGCGGCGACCTCTGGGAGGTGCTCGAGCGCCTCGAGGATGCCGGCTGCAGCCGTTACGTCGTGACCGACGTCACCAAGGACGGAACCCTCAAGGGCCCGAACCTCGAGCTTCTCCGCGAGGTCACTGCACGCACTCCGAAGCCCGTCGTGGCTTCCGGGGGCATCTCGAGCCTCGACGACATCGCCGCGCTCCGCGAGCTGGTGCCGCTGGGCGTCGAAGGTGCGATCGTGGGCAAAGCGCTCTACGCCGGCGCCTTCACGCTGGCTGAGGCTCTGGATGTCGCAGGAGACTGACGACGCCTGCGGCCACGGCTCGCAGGGCCACGGCGCGCCGGAGCAGGGCGACTCAGCGGGGGTGCCCTGGGAGGGGCGCAGCTTCGAGCCGAATCCTCATGCGGCGGACGATGGCTCCGCCGACCCCGCGCTTCTCGACGCCCTTCTGCGCTTCCGTGCGGGGGAGGGCGCTCAGACGGAGGTCGTGGACGCCTTCCGCACGGCCCGGGTGCTGATCCCACTCATCGCCGAGAAGGGAGAGGAGGGCGTCGCCCCGAACGGTCTCTCGGTCGACAAGACGCAGGAGCTCTCCATCGTGACCGTCGCCGCGCCGGACGGTCGTCGGGTGCAGCCGGTGTTCTCGTCCGTCGAGGCGATGCAGCGCTGGGACGCCACAGCCCGACCGATCCCGGTCGAAGCTACGCGCGCCGCACTCGCAGCATCCGCAGAGGACACGGACCTCATCGTGCTGGATCCTACGTCCGACACGGAGTTCGTCTTCCGTCGTCCGGCCGTGTGGGCGATCGCGCAGGGGCATCGCTGGGAGCCGAGTTTCCTCTCTCCCGAGGTGTTCGTCGCCCTGCAGGAGAGCGTCGCACACGAGCTCGCCGTGATCGACGTGGCTGTCGCAGCGGGCGACCCCGATGCCCGTCTGCGGGGCCCGGAGCTGATCGTCGTCCTGGAGCTGGTCGACGGACTCGAGCGCGGAGTGCTCGATTCGGTCCTCGCGCGTCTCGCGCAGCGGTGGGCGGCAGATGACCGCATCGCCGTGCTCGCGGACTCGCTCACGGTGAAGCTGCGCCGCTCGGCCTGACCGGCTCGGCGATGTCGCCGGCCGGCCCCAGCCGTGCGGAGTCGCTAGTTGACCGGCCCGGTCCACTTCTCGCCCGGCCCCTTGCCGATCGGGTCGGGGATGGTCGAGGCCTCGCGGAACGCGAGCTGCAGCGAGCGGAGTCCGTCACGCAGCGAACGCGCGTGCATGTCGCTGATCTCGGGCGCTCCGGCGGTGATGAGACCGGCGAGAGCGTTGATCAGCTTGCGGGCCTCGTCGAGGTCGAGCTGTTCTGCCGCGTGGGGGTCGTCGGCGAGCCCGAGCTTGACCGCCCCTGCGCTCATGAGATGCACGGCCGCGGTCGTGATGACCTCGACCGCAGGCACATCTGCGATGTCCCGAGTGGCGGAGGACGCAGCCTCCTCCTGTCGTGCCCAGCGCTCGTCGCGCTCGCGTGCAGCCTCATCCGATGCCTGGTTCGTCACTTCGCCTTGCCTTCTGTTAGACTGTGTCGGGCTCCGGAGCGTCATGCTCCGGTACGAAAGAGGATTCACTTCCCACCCGCGCTTGCCGTTCCAGGCTACCGGGTCTTGCACTCCACCGGATCGCGTCGTCAGACTCATCCGGCAGGCAGGGTGCGGAGCCGGCGTCTGAATGCCGGTGGGTGGGGGACGATTCTGATTTCGCCCGGGATGCTGACTGCGTCCTGGTGGCTGAATCCCATCGTCTAAGGAGTTACGCATCAGCGATCCCCGCACCAATGAGCGCATCCGCGTCCCCGAGGTCCGCCTCGTCGGTCCCGCGGGTGAGCAGATCGGCGTCGTCCGCATCGAGGCGGCGCTGCGCCTTGCGCAGGAAGCCGACCTCGACCTCGTCGAGGTCGCACCGAACTCGAAGCCGCCCGTGGTCAAGATCATGGACTACGGCAAGTTCAAGTACGAAGCCGCCCAGAAGGAGAAGGAAGCTCGCCGCAACCAGGCGAACACCATCCTCAAGGAGGTTCGCTTCCGCCTGAAGATCGAGGCGCACGACTACACGACCAAGCTCAAGCGCGCCGAGGGCTTCCTCAAGGCCGGTGACAAGGTCAAGGCAATGATCCTGTTCCGCGGTCGCGAGCAGTCGCGGCCCGAGCAGGGCGTCCGCCTCCTCCGCAAGTTCGCCGAGGATGTCGCCGAGCTCGGAACCGTCGAGTCGAACCCGACCATCGACGGTCGCAACATGGTCATGATCGTGGCTCCGCTCAAGAGCAAGTCCGAGGCCAAGCAGGAGCAGAACGCGGTTCGCGACGCGCAGCGCGCAGCGAACAAGCAGGCCGCCCGCGAAGCCAAGAGCGACACTGACGCACCGGCCGAGGCCGCAGCGGAGTAACTCCCGCCCCCAGACTCCCGCACCGCGGGTTGACACCGTCGCCTGAGAAGGCGCCATACGAAGGAAGAGAAGATGCCGAAGCAGAAGACCCACTCGGGTGCTAAGAAGCGCTTCAAGATCACCGGCAGCGGCAAGCTGAAGAAGCAGCAGGCCGGTATGCGCCACAACCTCGAGCACAAGTCGAGCCGGCGCACCCGTCGTCTGAACCAGGACCAGGTGCTCTCGAAGGCTGACACCAAGACGGCCAAGAAGCTTCTCGGCCGCTGACGCGCCCGACGCACGAATAGGAACACAGGAAAATGGCAAGAGTCAAGCGGGCGGTAAACGCCCACAAGAAGCGCCGGGTCATCCTCGAGCGCGCAAAGGGTTACCGCGGTCAGCGTTCGCGCCTGTACCGCAAGGCCAAAGAGCAGGTCATCCACTCGCTGGTCTACTCGTACCGTGACCGTCGCAAGCGCAAGGGCGACTTCCGTCGTCTCTGGATCCAGCGCATCAACGCCGCTGCACGCCAGAACGGCATCACGTACAACCGCTTCATCCAGGGCCTCGGTCTCGCGGGTGTCACTGTCGACCGTCGTATGCTCGCCGACCTCGCGGTCAACGACGCAGCGACCTTCACGACGCTGGTCGAGACGGCGAAGAAGGCTCTGCCCTCTGACGTCAACGCTCCGAAGTCCGCTGCGTAAGCAGCTCTTCACCACAGAGGACGCTCTCCTTCGGGAGGGCGTCCTCTGTCGTTCGCCGGGCGTTTGCGCAGGAACGGCCCTGCCGTTCTCTAGACTGTGAACGTGCTGGAGAACCCCCGTTCGCCCCGAGTCCGTGCCGTCGCCAAGCTGACCAAGCGCAGCGCGCGAGCGGAGACAGGGCTGTACCTCCTCGAAGGGCCTCAGGCGGTTCGAGAGGCGCTGATCTACAGCCCTGAGGCGATAGTCGAGCTGTTCGCGACGCCGACAGGCTGGGAGAAGCACCCGGACATCCGCGCGAAGGCAACGGATGCCGGCATCGATGTCGAGTACGTGACCGAGTACGTGCTGAACGCGATGGCCGACACGGTCACGCCGCAGGGACTCGTCGCCGTCGTCCGGCAGGCGCCCACCTCCGTCCGCGACATCTTCGCGGGCTCTCCGCGTCTCGTGGCGATCTGCGAGGAGATCAGAGACCCGGGAAATCTCGGGACGATCATCAGGGCCGCCGATGCCGCGGGGGCCGACGCCGTCGTGCTCACCGGACGCACGGTCGACCCTTACAACCCGAAGGTCGTGCGTGCCACGACAGGGTCGCTGTTCCACCTGCCCGTGTCGGTGGGTGCCGAGCTCGCGGATGTGGTCGAGAAGGCGCACGCCGCAGGTCTCCGCATCCTCGCTGCCGATGTGAAGGGCGACGACCTTCTTCGCGCACGAGCCGACGGAGTCCTCGCCGAGCCGACGGCGTGGCTGTTCGGCAACGAGGCGCGCGGACTCGAGGATGATGCGCTCGCCCAGGCCGATCAGGTGCTGAAGCTGCCGATCTTCGGCCGAGCAGAGTCGCTGAATCTGGCCACTGCGGCGAGTGTCTGCCTCTACGAGAGCGCGTTCGCACAGCGGGCGGCAACCTCGGCCTGATCGCGGCCGGCCAGGCGGGCTTTCGCTCTGCTGGTAGGTTTATGCCTGCTCGAGCGGAGAAGGGGACCCAGGGTCGATGCAGATTCTGATCGTGGAGGACGACGAGCGCGTCGCCGCTGCACTCGAGGCGTTCCTCGCCCGATCGGGATACGCGACCGTGCGCGCGGCGGACGGCGCATCCGCCCTCCAGCAGCTGGGTGCGGACACCGAGGTGGTGCTTCTCGATCTCGGTCTGCCCGACGTCGACGGCATCGATCTCTGCCGCCGGATCCGCGGTCGCTCGGAGGTGCCGATCGTCATCGTGACAGCACGGAACCAGGTCACGGAACGCATCAGGGGACTGCGGGCCGGAGCTGACGACTTCGTCATCAAGCCGTACGACGTGCACGAGCTCCTGGCTCGCATCGAGGCCGTCACCCGCCGTTCGCGACCGGTGCGACCGGAGTCCGAGGCGCGTGTGCGGCTGCAGGACGGCGATGTGGAGTTCGACCTCGTGGGCCGGCAGGTGCTCATCGACGGGGCTCCGATCGAACTCACCCGCAAGGAGTTCGACATCGTCGCCGTGCTCGCCCGATACCCCGGCGTGGCCGTGCCGAAGGAGAGACTCATCCGTGAGGTGTGGAACACCGACTGGCGCGGCTTCGGACACTCTCTCGAGGTGCATGTCGGCGCGATCCGCAAGAAGGCGGGCCGTCGACATCTGATCGAGACCGTGCGCGGTGTCGGCTACCGGCTGGCTGGGTAGCCGTCGATGCGCAGACGTCTGGTCGTCGTGTTCCTCGTGCCTCTCGTCGCGATCCTGCTGTCGCTCGGCGGTGCGACGGCGTGGAGTGCGACCCGCAGCATCCAGCAGGCGTTCTACACCGAGCAGCTCGGAGACCTCGGGTACTTCGTGACGAGCGCGCGACAGGCGCTGCGGTCGGGGAGCGCGACGGTGATCGACGCTGAGGTGAGGCGCTTCCACGAGGTGTACGGGATCGACGTCGTCGTCTTCGATCTCGCCGGCGGCGTGTGGGCGTCGGGAGCGGACACGGCCGAGGTGCTGCCCGACGACGACGCCGCACGAGTCGGCCTCGCTCTTTCCGGGCGGCGTGCTGAAGCTCCTGAACCGGTGTTCCCCTGGATCGCGGCGGAGTCCTCCCTCGTCGAGCCGGTCTTCGATGACGGCGACGTCATCGGCGCTGTCATGCTCTCCGCAGACGTCGAGGCGCCGAGGACCGAGATCCTGCGACAGATCCTCGTGCTGACGGCGGTGTCGACGGTGTCGATCGGGTTGGGCGTGCTGCTCGTGTTCCAGCTCGCTCGCTGGGTGCTCTCTCCGGTGCGCCGTCTCGATGAGGCGATGATCGCGATCGAGCGCGGCGAGATGGACGCCAGGGTCGCGGAGGACACCGGTCCACCGGAGCTGCGCCGGATGACCCGCGTCTTCAACGGCATGGCGGATGAGATCGAGCGCGTCATGACGCGGCAGCAGGAGTTCGCTCTGAACGCCTCGCATGAGCTCCGCAATCCCCTCAATGCCCTTCTGCTGCGTGTCGAGCACCTCTCGACCGGCCTGGACGACGACTGGAAGGACGACATCGAGGAGACCAGGGAGGAAGGGCGCCGCATGGCGCGCATCCTCGAGACGCTCCTCGGACTCGCGCGAGGCGGACGATCAGACACCACGATCTCGGCTGTCGACCTCACGACTCTCGCGGCCAGACGCGCCGATGCCTGGAGTCAGGTGGCGTCCCACCGGGGGATCCGGACAGTCTCGATCGGGGTCGACCCGGTGATGAGCATCACCGATCGTACGATCGTCGAGAGCGCGCTCGATGCTGTCATCGACAACGCGGTGAAATTCTCTCCCCCCGACTCCGTGGTCGAGATCGGATCGCACCGCGGCGACGGACTGTGCGCGCTGACCGTCCGCGATCACGGCCCAGGCCTCACACGGGAGCAGGCCGCGAACGCCGCCGATCGATTCTGGCGGAGTGACGACAGCGGCGGGGTGCCCGGCTCAGGCCTCGGCCTGGCGATCGCGACCGACCTCCTGGAGGTGATCGGCGGGGAGCTGAGGGTCGACACACCGGAGGACGGCGGACTGCTGGTCTCACTGCTGCTGCCGGACGGAGCTGCGGAATGAGCCGGCATGGCATGCGCGGCGCTCGCTGGCGCAGGATCGCGGCCGCGGCGGCGGTACTCGTGCTCGCGGGCACGGGCAGCGCCTGCAGTGCTCGATCGGCCGAATGGGGCGACTCTCAGTACGAGATCGCCGGAGGGGGATCGAACGGGGTGTACTACGCCTACGGTGCGGAGGTCGCTCGCGAGCTCTCGGAGTCGCTGGGCGTCAGCGCGGCCGTGGTCGAGACCGCCGGGTCGGTCGACAACCTCGTGCGAGTGAGCTCAGGGGAGGCGCTCCTCGGCTTCGCGCAGGGGGATGCCGCGGCAGACGCGGTCGCGGGTGCCGGGGCCTTCGACGAGGCGCTGCCGGTGCAGGCCGTCGCGCGCCTGTATGACGAGTACCTCCACGTGGTCGTGCGCGCCGATTCGGACATCGTCGAACTCGGAGACCTCGCAGGGAAGACCGTGTCGCTCGGCGCGGAGAACTCCGGCGTCAACGTCATCGCCGCACGAGCCCTGGATGCTGCAGAGGTCGACATCACGTCGATCGAGGATCCCCAGCTCGACCTCAGCGAGTCGATCAGTGCGCTCGAGGGATCGAGCATCGACGGATTCTTCTGGGTGGGCGGCATCCCGACGCCCGGCATCGCCGAACTGGCGAAGACGGCCCCCGTGCGCCTGGTGCCGGTGGAGCAGAGCTGGGTCACTGCGATCAACACGCGCTACTCCGACGCGTACCGTCCGTCCGACTTCCCCGTGGGCCTCTACGGACTCGACGAGTCGGTGCCGACGATGGCGGTCCCGAACTATCTGGTCACCTCCTCCGACACTCCGGACGGCGTCGTGCGAGACGTGCTCACGAGCCTCTTCGACGCCCGCACGGAGATCGCACAGCGGGTGCCGGTCGCTTCTCTGCTCGACCGCAGGCAGGCGATCTTCACCGGGCCGGTCGACCTGCACCCCGGCGCGATCGAGTACTACCGAGACCAGCGCGACTGAGGCCTCAAGAAATCCTCAAGAAGTGTCATGCCGGCATGCCGCTCTGCCAATCTGGGGGTCGATCGCGCACGATTCGACGGAGAATTCAGATGCCACAGAGCCCACGCCCTTCACTCGGGCGCGCTCGCGGTCATTCTCGGGGATCGTCGTGCGATCGGATCCGGTCGGAGGCTTGCTGCCACGTTCTACTCGGGGGAGGAACGGAGCAGCAGGGACGCCCCCACGGTCCGCGGGGGCGGACCGTGGGGCACTCCGGCGTTCGGGCTGATTCGGCCCCTTCGCGTGGTTACGAACGTGTAAATGTCGACGCATCAATGTGGAGCCACGTGATCGACCTGGCTAGTTTGGAGAAATGATGACCTCTGGTAAGCCTCTCGTCGTGGTCGACAACGTCCAGAAGCACTATGGCGACTTCCAGGCACTCACGGATATCGACCTCACCGTGAACGCCGGCGAGGTGGTCGTGGTGATCGGCCCCTCCGGCTCCGGCAAGTCGACGCTGTGTCGCACGATCAACCGGCTCGAGACGATCACGAGCGGCACGATCAGCATCGACGGCAAGGCGCTGCCGGCTGAGGGCAAGGGGCTCGCGAACCTGCGAGCCGACGTCGGCATGGTGTTCCAGTCGTTCAACCTCTTCGCGCACCTCACGATCCTCGAGAACGTCACGCTCGGCCCGATCAAGGTCCGCGGCATGAAGAAGGCCGATGCCGACAAGGAGGCGATGATGCTGCTCGAGCGCGTCGGCGTCGCCCAGCAGGCGTCCAAGCTCCCCGCCCAGCTCTCGGGCGGACAGCAGCAGCGCGTCGCGATCGCCCGTGCGCTCGCCATGCAGCCCAAGGTCATGCTCTTCGACGAGCCGACCAGCGCGCTCGATCCCGAGATGATCAACGAGGTCCTCGACGTCATGGTCGAGCTGGCCCGCGACGGCATGACGATGATCGTCGTCACCCACGAGATGGGTTTCGCGCGCAAGGCCGCCAACCGAGTCGTGTTCATGGCGGACGGGAAGATCGTCGAAGAGGCGACCCCCGAGGAGTTCTTCACCCACCCGAAGAGCGACCGCGCCAAGGACTTCCTCTCCAAGCTCCTCACGCACTGACGAGCTTCACAGACCTTTGCACACACAGCACACGAAGGAGACGCACATGCGACGCACACGCACACTGGCAGGAATCGGGATCGCGACGGTGGCACTGTTCGCGCTGACCGCCTGCAACAGCGGCAGCCCGTCCGACCCCGGCGCCGGAACCGGCGGCGACGAGGGCGAGGACTCCACCTGGTTCGAGGTCGCCGAGGACGTCCAGCTCGAGGGCAGCCCGACGTTCGACGCCATCCAGGAGCGCGACAAGGTCGTCGTCGGCGTCAAGGAGGACCAGCCAGGTCTCGGCTACCTCGACGTGACGACGGGGGAGCGCACCGGCTTCGACGTCGACATCGCCCGCTGGATCGCCGCCTCGCTCGGCTACGACGAGGACAAGATCGAGTTCAAGCCGATCGCTTCGGCGAACCGCGAGCAGGCGATCACGAACGGTGACATCGACTACTACGTCGGCACCTATTCGATCAACGACAAGCGCAAGGAACTCATCGACTTCGCCGGTCCGTACTTCATCACCGGCCAGGGACTCCTGGTCGCCGCTGATGCTGACGACGCCGAGGCGCTCGAGGACTTCAACGGCAAGACCGTCTGCTCTGCGACCGGCTCGACGCCGATCCAGAACATCAAGGCGAACTTCCCCGAGATCAAGACGCAGGAGTACGACCTGTACTCCGCGTGCGTCCAGGACCTCATCGACGGCAAGGTCGACGCGGTGACCACCGACCAGGCGATCCTGATCGGCTACGCAGCGCAGTACCCGGACGACGTCAAGGTCACCGGCGGCCTCTTCACCGAGGAGCGCTACGGTGTCGGCCTCACGAAGGGCGACGACGCGCTGCGCACGCACATCAACGAGCTCTTCACCGACAACGGCGACATCTGGCAGGCGATCTTCGACGCGAACCTCGGTTCCAGCGGCATCGAGGTCGAGCAGCCCGAGGTCGACGCGTACTGATCGACATGGGCGGCCCTCCTCGGGAGGGCCGCCCACCCATTCTGAAGAAGGGAGGGTGGCGTGGACGTCATCTTCGGCAACCTCGACCTGTGGGGACAGGCGATCAGCAACACGCTGATCGTGTTCTTCGCCGGCGGGATCATCGCGCTGATCCTGGGCCTCATCGTCGGGGCGATGCGTGTCTCCCCGGTGCCCATCGCGCGCGGCGTCGGCACGGTGTACGTGAACACCGTGCGCAACACCCCGCTCACCCTCGTCTTCTTCTTCTTCATCTTCGGTTACCCGCAACTCGGGCTTCCCGATCTGTCGAACCTCGTGCTCGGCATCCTCGCCATCGGCATCTACACGGCGACGTATGTCGCCGAGGTGCTGAGAGCCGGAATCAACACGGTGCCGGTCGGCCAGGCTGAGGCCGCTCGAGCGATCGGGCTGCCTTTCGGCCAGGTGATGGGCCTTGTGATCCTCCCGCAGGCCTTCCGATCGGTGGTTCCGCCGATGATGAGCGTCTTCATCGCTCTGCTCAAGAACACGACCGTCGCAGCCGGATTCTCGGTCGCCGAGCTCGCGGCGCTGCGGTCGACGATCAACGACTCGGCCGACCGCCCCGGCAACCCTATGGAGGTCCTCCTCTGGGTCGCGGTGGTGTTCGTCGCCCTGGTGCTGCTGTTGAGCTGGCTGCAGCGATATCTCGAGAACCGATGGAGGATCGCGCGATGAGCTCTGTACTGTACGACGTCCCCGGACCCCGGGCGATCGCCCGCAACCGGGTCATCGCGGTCGCCACCATCGTCCTCGTCCTGGTCGCTGTCGGCTTCATCGTCCTTCGGATGGTGGAGACGGGGCAGTTCTCGGCTGAGAAGTGGTTCGTGTTCACGTTCTCCAACGTCTGGATGGGCATCTTCAAGGCGCTGGGCAACACGCTCGCCGCGTTCGCCCTGGCGGCGGTGCTCAGCATCGTCGTCGGGTTCGTGCTCGCGATCGGGCGCCTCTCGGAGCACGCCTGGGTACGGATCCCGGTGACTGCGATCACCGAGCTGTTCCGTGCCGTGCCGGTGCTCGTCTTCATGATGCTGCTCTATTACGGGCTTCCCGTGGTCGGCATCAAGATGGACCCGTATTGGGCGGTCGTCATCGCGCTGATGGCATACAACGGCTCCGTGCTCGCAGAAGTGCTCCGGGCCGGTATCGAGTCCCTGCCCCGAGGGCAGAAAGAGGCCGGTTACGCGATCGGACTCCGCAAGAGCGGAGTCATGCGTCTCATCCTGCTGCCGCAGGCGATCCGGGCGATGCTCCCGGTGATCGTCGCCCAGCTGGTCGTGACGATGAAGGACACCGCGCTCGGATTCATCATCACCTACCCCGAGCTGCTGTACTACGCGAAGCAGCTGACGTCGCAGCAGGGTCGCCCGATCCTGCAGTCCGCCTTCGTCATCGGCGGCATCTACATCATCATGTGCCTCATCCTCTCGGGCATCGCGAAGTGGGTGGAGATCAGCACCCGTCGTTCGCCGAAGGTCAAGGCGATCCAAGCGGCGGCAGACCCCCGTCAGCACGGAGATGGCACCGACACCGAGCTCATAACTCTGCAGCGTCGCGGCAGCGGTCTGGATGGCACCGCGGGCGGGGGCGGCGCGATCTGATCGTCTGACAGGCTTGTGGCCGTGAAAGTCGAACCCGTCTCCGCCTATCCGTCTGCGACGAGCCGAACGCTCGCGGAGTGGCTGGATGCCGATCTGGCCGCGTTGCATGGGTCGGAGTGGCGGTCCCGGCTGCGTGAGATCGCCGATGCACGAGCGATGCGTCGAGGCATGTGGGCATCGTTCCTGGCGATCGGCTCGTCAGCCGTGGTCCTCGGTGCGGTCCTGCTGGCGGTAGGCGCCCCGCCGTCCGCGTATGTGCCGACGATGATCGTCGGCGGCCTCATCGCCGCCGCCTCCGGTCTGTTCCTCGCACGCGTGAGACGCTGGCTCCCGAAACCCGGCACGTCGTACACGACCCGGGGTGCCGGCTCGCTCGGAGGCGGCCTCGTCGCCGCAGCGAGCCTCTTCGGTGCGATCAACGTCTTCCTGATTCCCGGGATCGTCTCCTCGGTCGATCCGGTGCCGCTCCTCGTGCTCGACGCCGGCGTCGCACTCGTGCTCGTCTCGGCGTTCGTGATCCCGGCCGCGATCATCGGTCGGGGACGGCAGACGCTGCGCCGCGAGGTGAAACGAGACCAGCAACTCGCGGCGGCGCTCGAGCGCGATCGGGTCACCTGGGTGCCCCGGACCGCGGTGCCGATGTTCGGCCCGCTCTGACCCTGGCACTGAGGTAGGAGCAGTCCACGGCCCCGGTAGACTCCTGTCTCGTGTCTGAGTCTCCCGAAATCACCCCGGAAGCGGTCGAAGCCGCCGTCGCGGCCGCGCTCGAAGCGATCGCCGCGGCAGCCGATACCACCGAGCTGAAGGCGGCGAGAGCCGCTCACGTCGCTGACGGCTCTCCGCTCGCCGTCCTGAACGCCTCGATGCGGCAGGTGGCTCCTGAGAACAAAGCGGCCTTCGGCAAGCTCGTCGGCCAGGGGCGCGGCCAGGTCACCAAGGCTCTCGCGGCGAAGGAGGACGAGCTGGCCGCCGCCGAGGTCGCCGCGCGTCTCGAATCCGAGCGCATCGACATCACCGCTGTTCCTTCCCGCACGCGCGTCGGTGCTCGGCATCCGCTGACCCTGCTCAGCGAGCAGATCTCCGACATCTTCGTCGGCATGGGCTGGGAGATCGCGGAAGGGCCTGAGCTCGAGCACGAGTGGTTCAACTTCGACGCCCTGAACTTCGACGTCGACCACCCCGCTCGTCAGGAGCAGGACACCTTCTACGTCGACCCGCCCTCGCGGCACCTCGTGATGCGCACGCACACGAGCCCCGTGCAGGTGCGCTCGATGCTGGAGCGTGACGTGCCGATCTACGTGCTCTGCCCTGGTCGCGTCTACCGCACCGACGAGTTCGATGCGACGCACCTCCCCGTCTTCACGCAGTTCGAAGGCCTGGTCGTCGACAAGGGCATCTCGATGGCGCACCTCAAGGGCACGCTCGACCACGTCGCGCGCCAGCTCTTCGGACCGGAGGCCAAGACGCGCTTCCGCACGAACTTCTTCCCCTTCACCGAGCCGTCGGCAGAGCTCGATCTGTGGCACCCGACCTTCAAGGGCGGCGCCCGGTGGATCGAGTGGGGCGGCTGCGGCATGATCAACCCGAACGTGCTCCGCGCGGCCGGGATCGACCCCGACGTGTACAGCGGCTTCGCGTTCGGCATGGGCGTCGAGCGGGGACTCATGTTCCGCAGCGATGTGCAGGACATGCGGGACATGGCAGAGGGCGATGTCCGTTTCAGCGAGCAGTACGGGATGGTGGTGTGATGCGCGTCCCGCTTTCGTGGCTGCGTGAATACGTCGATCTGGCAGCGGATGCGACGCCCGAGGACGTTCTGGCGGCGATGGTCACCGTCGGATTCGAGGAAGAGGACATCCACCGCTTCGAGATCTCGGGTCCCGTGGTGGTCGGACAGGTGGTCTCCCTCGAGGGCGAGCCCCAGTCGAACGGCAAGACGATCAACTGGTGCCAGGTCGACGTCGGCGAGGCGAACGGCGGCATCCGCGGGATCGTCTGCGGAGCGCACAACTTCGTCGCCGGCGACAAGGTCGTGGTGACCCTGCCGGGTGCTGTGCTGCCCGGGCCGTTCCCGATCGCCGCACGCAAGACCTATGGTCATGTGTCCGACGGCATGATCGCCTCCGCGCGTGAGCTGGGTCTGGGCGACGAGCACAACGGCATCCTCGTGCTCGCTGATCTCGGAATCGACGCCCCGGTGGGCACCGACGCGATCAGCCTGCTCGGTCTCGACGATGTCGCGGTCGAGATCAACGTGACGCCCGACCGCGGGTACGCGTTCTCGCTCCGCGGCGTCGCGCGCGAATACTCGCATGCGACCGGAGCGACATTCCGCGACCCGGCGGAGCGAGACTTCGCCGAGCTCCAGCCCGGAACCGGTCACACCGCGATCGTCGACGACGCCGCCCCCGTGCGCGGCCGCGTCGGCGCGAGCGAGTTCGTCACCCGTGTCGTCCGCGATGTCGACCCGTCGCGCCCGACCCCGCCGTGGATGATCGCGCGCCTGTCGCTCGCCGGCATGCGCTCGCTCGGCATCCTGATCGACATCACCAACTACGTGATGCTCGAGCTCGGCCAGCCGCTGCACGGATACGACCTCGACAAGCTCGCCGGTGGCATCACGGTGCGCCGCGCGACCCCTGGCGAGAAGATGACGACTCTCGACGGCCAGGAGCGAAAGCTCCATGTCGAGGACCTGCTCATCACCGATGGGTCGGGACCGATCGGTCTCGCCGGCGTGATGGGCGGCGGCACCACCGAGATGAGCGACACCACGCACAATGTGCTGATCGAGGCGGCGACGTTCGACCCCGTGACGATCGCTCGCACCGCACGTCGACACAAGCTCCCGAGCGAGGCGTCAAAGCGCTTCGAGCGGGGCGTCGACCCGCTCGTTCCCTTCGTCGCCGCTCGTCGGGCCGCCGACCTGATGGTGGAGTTCGCCGGGGGCACGCTCACCGAAGAGGGCGGCGCGCTGTTCGCCGAGATCTTCGTCGCCGACATCGAGCTGCCGAGAGGATTCGTGCAGGGGCTCATCGGCGTCGACTACTCCGACGACGAGATCGTCGGTGCGCTC
Source organism: Microbacterium sp. AC035 (assembly GCF_979258485.1). Lineage (NCBI taxonomy): Bacteria > Bacillati > Actinomycetota > Actinomycetes > Micrococcales > Microbacteriaceae > Microbacterium > Microbacterium sp. AC035. Next base: position 1,405,337 of record NZ_OZ409858.1, on the reverse strand, counting down.
ACGACGATCGGCGCCGAGGTCACCGAGGCGGATGCCGGCTGGACCGTGATCCCGCCGACCTGGCGCCCCGACCTCACCGACAAGTGGTCGCTCGCTGAAGAAGTGGCGCGCATCCACGGCCTCGACCGCATTCCGTCGGTGCTGCCGACGCCTCCCTCCGGCCGTGGCCTGACGCCGCACCAGCAGGGGCGCCGTCGCGTCGCCGACGCACTGGCGGCTGCGGGGCTCGTCGAGACGCCCTCGTTCCCCTTCACCACCGAGGTCGAGAACGACCTGCACGGTTCGGCGTCGGGAGAGCACCTGCCCAGCATCCGGCTCGCGAACCCGCTCGATGGCTCTGCTCCGTTCCTGCGTCGCTCGCTCATCCCCGGGCTGCTGCAGACCGCGCACCGCAACATCTCGCGCGGCCTCACCGACCTCGCGCTGTTCGAGACCGGAGTCGTGTTCCTGCCCGAGCCCGGTGTCGAGTACGGCACCGATGAGGTTCCGCCGCTCGGCGTCCGTCCGTCGGACGAGACCCTCGCCGCACTGAACGCGTCGATCCCGCCGCAGCACCGCCACGTCGCGGCACTGTTCACGGGCAACATCGTCGCACGACAGCCCGGCCGCCCCGCCGAGCCGTCCGGACTGTCGGAGGCGCTGGACGCCGCTCGTGTCATCGCGGCTGCTGCCGGCGTGGACATCGATGTGGCACAGAGCGAACGCGCGGCACTGCACCCCGGCCGCACCGGCGTACTCGTGGTCGGCGACGTCGAGGTCGGATACGTCGGAGAGCTTCACCCCGACGTCGCAGCGGGTGCCGACCTGCCGGGTCGCGCGACCGTGCTCGAGCTCGACCTCGACGGCATCCTCTCTCTCGGGGGAGGCCGTGCTGTCGCCGCGTCACTGTCGACCTTCCCCGCGGCGACGCAGGATGTGTCGCTGGTGCTGGGCGCCGATGTGTCCGCGGGCGCCGTCCGTGCCGCACTCGAAGAAGGCGCCGGCGCTCTCCTCGAGGCGATCCGACTCGTCGACGACTACCGCGGCGACGGCGTCGCAGAGGGCCAGAAGAGTCTCACCTTCGCACTGCGGTTCCGCGCGGACGACCGCACGCTGACCGCGGCGGAGGCGACAGAGGCGAAGCTCGCGGGCGTCGCTGTCACCGCCGAGCGCTTCGGCGCGACTCTGCGCGACTGACCCATCGTTTCGCGAGCCGCACCCCGAGGGGAGCGGCTCGCGAAGCGGTGGTCGCGGCGTCGGATCTGGATGCGATCGCCCCGCCGAGCCGACCCGAATCCTGCGGGTGCCCGAGGTAGCGTGTCGTGATGAGCATCCTTCCCCACAGCACGCCTGCGGCGGTTCCCGACGGTGTCCGCCCGATGGGCGAGGCGCCCTTCCTCGAACCGGGCGATCAGATCGCCTGGCACTACAGGAAGCCGGGCTGGCAGCCCGGAGACGCGTCGACGATCACGCCCATGCGAGTGGTCCGCGACGATGAGCACGGCCTCGTCGCCTGGCTCGCGCCCGGAACCCTCCAGGAAGGGCAGGGCACTCCTGCAGGCGAGCGCGTCCGGACGGTTCCGCTCGATCGACGATGGCTGGAGCCGCGGACGCGAATCGTGGAGGAGTGGTGGGGCAACGGCATCCTGAGGATCGCCCCCGCAGGCGCCGCGTGGTCGGTGTGGCTCTTCTGGAGCGACGTGAGCGGTTCGGACTGGGAGTTCGCCGGCTGGTACGTGAACCTCGAGAACGCGCATCTGCGCACCGACCACGACACCTATTCGTCCGACCACATCCTCGACGTGGAGATCGAGCCGGACGGTCGAGTGCATCTGAAAGACGAGGACGAGCTGATCGCGGCCGTCGAGCAAGGCCGCCTCACATCCGAGCAGGCGGCGCAGATCGAGCGGCACGCGGACGCGGCGATCGAGTCGTTCCGTGATGCAGACTGGCCGTTCGCCGAGGAATGGCGCGAGTGGCGCCCGGATCCCTCGTGGACCGTCCCGGAGCTGACAGGGCTGTCCGACCTGCGCACGCGCTGAACCAGGTATCCGCCGTGAGCGGAAGCCACTTCCCCTCACGGACGGATGCTGATGCCATGGGTGCATGACAGATGTGCTGATCCTCGGTGGAACGGGCTGGTTGTCGAGCCGGATCGCCCGACGGATGCTGGTGAACGGAGCGACCGTGATGTGCCTCGCCCGGGGCGGACGTCCGTCTCCCGAGGGAGCGAGCCTCGTGCTGGCCGACCGGGACGATCCCACGGCGTACGATGCCGTGTCGGGTCGGGACTGGGACCACGTGATCGACATCTCGTCGACTGCCGCTCACGTCGAGGCGGCGGTGGCCGTGCTCGGGGAACGGGCCGCCCGCTGGACCTACGTCTCATCGATGTCCGTGTACTCCGACGACACGACGGTGGGAGCCGATGAGACGGCGGCCGTGCACTCGTCGGCGGAGCCCGGTGACGAGTACGAGTACGGTGCGCAGAAGGTCGCGGCCGAGAACGCCGTGCGCGGGCTGGGCGAGCGAGCGCTGATCGTGCGCCCCGGGCTCATCGTCGGCGAGGGCGATCCGAGCGATCGTTTCGGATACTGGGCTGCGGCTTTCCTGCGCGCGGTCGATGGACCCGTTCTGCTTCCGCGCACCGAGGGGCGCGACGTGCAGGTGATCGACGTCGACGATCTCTCGGAGTTCGTCGCCACCACGCGCGCCATCGGGGTGGTCAACGCGATCGGCGACCGGCATCCGCTCGCCGAGGTGCTCGCGACCGTGCGGCGGAGCACCGGACACGGAGGCGACGCGGTGATGGTCGATGACGAATGGCTGATTGAGAACGGCGTCGAGTACTGGGCGGGGGAGCGTTCGCTGCCCCTGTGGCTGCCCGCCGACATGACCGGCTTCATGACCCGCGCCAACGCCCGGTATCGCGCCGCAGGCGGCACCCTGCGACCGCTCGACGAGACCGTCGCGGCCGTCGTCGCCGACGAACAGGAGCGAGGGATCGATCGCGACCGGCGCGCCGGCCTCACCCGCGCCGAGGAACTCGAGCTGCTGCAGCGACGAGGATGACCGTGGGGCGTCGCTAGACTTCGAGCAGTGACACGGGGTGCCGCATCCGCGGCTGAGAACAGACCCGTCGAACCTGATCTAGTTCGTACTAGCGAAGGGATGTCGCATTGAGCGATCGTCTGCGTCCAGAATCCGAATCGACCCTGGTGGCCTCGGCCGCCGAGCTGCTGTCCGCGCTCCGTGAGTCACCACCGCTGACCCACTGCATCACCAACACCGTCGTCACGGGCTTCACAGCCAACGTGCTGCTGGCTCTCGGGGCAGCACCCGCGATGGTCGACATCGTCGACGAGGCGGGTCCCTTCGCGGGCGTCGCATCCGGAGTGCTGATCAACCTCGGGACTCCGACCCCCGAGCAGCGGGCCGCGAGCCTCGAAGCCGTCGCCGGTGCCGCCGCCGCGGGTACTCCCTGGGTGCTCGATCCGGTCGCGATCGGTTCGCTGCCCGTGCGCACCGCGCTCGCGCACGACCTCGTCGCCTCGCGCCCCACGGCGATCCGCGGGAACGCCTCCGAGATCCTCGCCCTCGCAGGCCTCACTGCCGGAGGTCGGGGGGTCGATGCCACCGACACCACGGATGCCGCCTCCGACGCCGCCCTCGCGCTCGCCGCCCGTCACGGCTCGGTCGTCGCCGTCTCGGGACCCGTGGACCTGATCACCGACGGTCGCCGTGTCATACGGATCGCGAACGGCGACGAACTGCTCACCAGGGTCACCGGCGGCGGGTGCGCACTGGGTGCCGTCATGGCCGCGTTCCTGGGGGTCGCGCGCACAGCCGGGACAGATGCGCTGACCGCGGTCGCCTCCGCGAGCCTCGTCTACACGATCGCCGCCGAGCACGCCGCCGCACGGGCTTCGGGTCCCGGCAGTTTCGCGGTCGAACTCCTCGACGCGCTCGCGTCGGTGGTGCCCGCCGACATCGCTGCCGCGGCACGCGTTGAGGAGCGTGTGCTGTGATCGCGGATCTCTCGCTGTATCTGGTCACCGACCCGGACCTCTGCGGGGAACGCGGTGTCGTCGAGACCGTCCGTCGTGCCGTCGACGGGGGTGTGCGCATCGTGCAACTGCGGGACAAGACGGCGACGGATGCCGAGACCACGGCGCAGCTCGTCGAGCTCTCCCGCGTGATCGACGGTCGTGCACTGCTGGTCGTGAACGACCGCCTGGACGCTGCCCTCGCCGCGCGGGAGCAGGGCGCGCGGGTCGATGGCGTGCATCTCGGGCAGGGGGATGCGTCGGTGCTGCGCGCGCGCGAAGCTCTCGGCGCCGAGGCGCTCATCGGCCTCACGGCGAACAGCCGGAAGCACTTCGAGGCTGTGCGCGCGCTGCCGCCCGGCACAGTCGACTATCTGGGCGTCGGCGTCATCCGCCCCACCAGCACCAAACCCGACCACCCGCCGGCCCTCGGCGTCGAGGGCTTCCGTGCCCTCGTCGCGACGACCGTGCTCCCGTGCGTGGCGATCGGAGGGGTGGGCATCGACGACACCGAGCGGCTGCGGGCTGCGGGGGCGGCCGGCCTCGCCGTGGTCTCGGCGCTGTGCGCGGCCGCGGACCCGGCCGAGACCGCAGAGGCGTTCGTGCGTCGCTGGCGCGCGGCGGGTACACCGCGGGTGCTCAGCATCGCCGGGAGTGACCCGTCCGGCGGAGCGGGGATCCAGGCCGACCTCAAGTCGATCGCGGCGAACGGCGGCTACGGCATGGCTGCGCTCACCGCGCTGACCGCCCAGAACACCACCGGCGTGCGGGGTGTTCACGTGCCACCCGCGACCTTCCTGCGGGAGCAGCTCGACGCGATCTCCGACGACATCGTCGTCGATGCGGTCAAGATCGGGATGCTCGCGAACGCCGATGTCATCCGCACTGTCGCCGACTGGCTCGATGCCGTTCGGCCGCCGATCGTCGTCCTCGATCCCGTCATGGTCGCCACCAGCGGCGACCGGCTGCTCGACCAGGATGCCGAGGCGGCACTGCGCGAGCTGCTCCGGCGTGCGCACGTCGTGACTCCCAACCTCGGCGAGCTCGCCGTGCTGGTCGGGCGGACGATCTCGGGATGGGGCGACGCGCTCGCCGCAGCGGAGGACCTGTCGACGGCGACCGGGGTGGCGGTTCTCGTCAAGGGCGGGCACCTCGACGGGGACGACGTCCCCGATGCGCTCGTGGACGCCGCACGGGGCGTGCGGCGCGAGTTCCCGGGCCGTCGGATCCGCACCGCGAACACCCACGGCACGGGGTGCTCGCTCTCGTCGGCGCTGGCCACACTTCTGGCTCGCGGCGAGACGGCCGTCGACGCCGCCGCCTCGAGCCGAACGTGGCTGCGCGAGGCACTGCACGAGAGCGCGGCGCTGCGCGTCGGGCGTGGTCACGGACCGGTCAGCCACTTCTCGGGTCTGTGGGAGCGCGGCGGGCTCGAGACGAGACCGACGCCGGAGCAGGTCCGTGCCGCGTGGTGGGCACGCACGGCCGACGTGAGGGCGGGGATCGACGACCTTCCCTTCATCCGCCGCTTGGCCGACGGCACTCTCGCCCGGGAGCCGTTCCTGTTCTACCTCGCGCAGGACGCCCTGTACCTCCGTGAGTACGCCCGTGTGCTCGCCGAAGTCTCACGCCTCGCTCCGACTCCTCTCGAGCAGGCGTTCTGGGCGCGCTCCGCCGAGGGGGCGATCATGGGCGAACTCGAGCTGCATGCATCGTGGCTGACCCCGGGTGAGGGTGTGGATGCGGCGATGTTCTCCGTCGCTCCCGCTCCGGCGACCGTCGCGTACCTCGACCACCTGCGCTCCGTGGCGTTCGGCGGTGATTACGCCGAGCTCGTCGCCGCGGTGCTGCCGTGCTTCTGGCTCTACACCGACCTCGGGCAGCGGCTGCACGCGGGGGAGTTCGGCGAGTACGCGCAGGATCCCCGGCATCCGTACGCGTCCTGGCTCGCGACATACGCGGACCCGGCGTTCGAGGATGCGACGGATCAGGCGATCGCCCTGGCTTCGGCGGCCGCGGCGACCGCCGCCCCGGCCGCACGGGATCGGATGCTCCGCGCCTTCGAGGTGTCGAGCGCCCACGAGCTCGCCTTCTTCGCCGCACCGTTCACATCTGCTGCCTCTGCATGACGGACCGGATTTGCGCATGCCGCGACGAGCGCGCTATCGTCGCGGCATGCCTTCGGCCGCCACCGCAACTCTGACGCTCGCTCCGAGCGTCATCGCCGTGCGCCGACGCCGCAGCGGCCGCCGACTCTAGGCGACCCTGCGCTTCTGCCTGCGTACGCACGGCGGTCGAGTGCCGGTGTCGCCGCCCCGGTTCCCGACACTGCACCCCGCGTTCGACGAGGGGTCCGACCGTTAAGGTAGAAGCATGACGTACTCCGTCGCCGTCTCCGGCGCATCCGGCTATGCGGGCGGCGAGATCCTGCGCCTCCTCGCGTCTCATCCCGACATCGAGATCCGCACCGTGACGGCTCACTCGAACGCCGGCCAGCCGCTCGTGCAGCATCAGCCGCACCTGCGGTCGCTCGCGCACCTCACCCTGCAGGACACCACACCCGAGACACTCGCAGGTCACGACATCGTGTTCCTCGCCCTGCCGCACGGACAGTCCGGGCAGTACACGGACGCGCTCGGCGACACCCCGCTCGTGATCGATGCGGGAGCGGATCACCGACTGACGTCGCAGGATTCCTGGGATGCCTTCTACGGCGGGGACTTCCACGAGCCCTGGGCCTATGGCGTCCCCGAGCTCCTCGTCGGCGGTGTCAAGCAGCGCGAGACGCTGCGCGATGCGAAGCGGATCGCCGCGCCCGGCTGCAACGCCTCGACCGTGAGTCTGAGCCTCGCGCCGGGCGTCGCTGCAGGTGTGATCGACCCGGGGGACATCGTGTCGGTACTCGCCGTCGGTCCCTCTGGTGCGGGGAAGAGCCTGAAGACCAACCTGCTCGCGAGCGAGATCCTCGGCAGTGCCAACCCCTATGCGGTCGGCGGCACCCACCGGCACATCCCCGAGATCCGCCAGGCGCTCGCCGCGGCATCCGGTGCAGCACCCGACGGAATCCGCATCTCCTTCACCCCTGTGCTCGTTCCGATGTCGCGGGGAATCCTCGCCACCTCGACCGCTCCGATCGTCGATGGCGTCAGCGACGCGGAGATCCGGGCTGCGTGGGAGAACGCCTACGGTGACGAGACGTTCGTGCAGCTGCTGCCCGCCGGTCAGTTCCCGCGCACGGCGGATGTCCTCGGCGCCAACACCGCGCTGATCGGTCTCGCGATCGATCGTGCCGCGAACCGCGTGACCGTGGTCACCGCCGTCGACAACCTCGTCAAGGGCACCGCAGGCGCTGCCATCCAGTCCATGAACCTCGCGCTGGGACTTCCCGAGTCCCGCGCCCTCTCAGTGAACGGAGTCGCACCGTGAGCGTCACCGCCCCCGCAGGATTCGAGGCGGCCGGAGTCGCCGCCGGCCTCAAGTCGACCGGCAAGCCCGATGTCGCCGTGGTCGTCAATCGCGGCCCGCGCAAGGTCGGCGCCGCCGTGTTCACGAGCAACCGTGCCAAGGCCAACCCGATCATCTGGTCGCAGCAGGCGGTGGCGGACCGTATCGTAGAGGCCGTCGTGCTCAACTCCGGGGGAGCGAACTGCTTCACCGGCAGCTTCGGCTTCCAGACGACGCACCAGACCGCCGAGAAGGCGGCCGAGCTGCTCGGCGTCAGCGCCGGCGACGTGCTCATCTGCTCGACGGGCCTGATCGGCGTGGGCGACGAGGTCTTCCGCGGCAAGGTGCTCGCGGGCACCGAGCAGGCGATCGCCGAGCTGTCGGCCGACGGTGGCGAGGTCGCGGCTGAGGCCATCATGACCACCGACAGCGTCTCGAAGACCGCCGTCGTGAGCAGGGACGGCTGGACCATCGGCGGCATGGCGAAGGGCGCGGGCATGCTCGCACCGGGCCTTGCGACGATGCTCGTGGTCATCACGACGGATGCCGTGCTCGAGCCTCTCGAGGCCGACGCCGCACTGCGGTTCGCGACGGGCACGACCTTCGATCGGCTCGACTCCGACGGCTGCATGTCGACCAACGACCAGGTCACGCTGCTCGCCAACGGCGCCTCCGGGGTGACTCCCGACCTCAAGCACTTCTCGGCGGCCCTCGCCGAGCTCTGCCTCGAGCTCGCGGTCAAACTGCAGGGCGACGCCGAGGGCGCGAGCCACGACATCACCATCGAGGTGCGGCACGCCGCCACCGAGGGCGAGGCCGTCGAGGTCGGTCGCTCGGTCGCTCGCAACAACCTCTTCAAGGCCGCCATCTTCGGCAACGACCCGAATTGGGGGCGCGTGCTCGCCGCGATCGGCACCACGAGCGCCCAGTTCGACCCGTACGACGTGGATGTCTGGATGAACGGGGTGCGCGTGTGCAGCGAGGGCGGCCCTGACCGTCCGCGAGAAGAGGTCGACCTCACCCCTCGCGCCACGCACCTCGTGATCGACCTCAAGGTCGGCGAGGCCACTGCGACGATCCTCACCAACGATCTGACCCACGACTACGTGCACGAGAACAGCGCCTACGCCTCATGACCGATATCCAGGACACCACGCCTGACGTCGCCGCCGTCAAGGCCGCGACGCTCATCGAGTCGCTCCCGTGGCTGAAGAAGTTCCGCGATCAGATCGTCGTCGTCAAGTACGGCGGCAATGCGATGGTCTCGGACGAGCTCCAGGAGGCCTTCGCACAGGACATCGCCTACCTGCGGTACGTCGGCGTGCTGCCGGTCGTCGTGCATGGAGGCGGACCGCAGATCTCCGACATGCTGCAGCGCCTCGAGATCCCGAGCGAGTTCAAGGGCGGCTACCGCGTCACCAACACCGAGGCGATCAGCGTGGTGCGCATGGTGCTCACCGGTCAGGTGAACCCGCAGCTCGTTTCCAAGATCAACTCGCACGGTCCGATCGCGACCGGGCTCAGCGGTGAAGACGCGGGGCTGTTCGGCGGGCGCCGTCGCGGTGTCGTGATCGACGGCGAGGAGATCGATCTCGGTCGTGTCGGCGACGTCGTGGAGGTCGACCCGACGCCCGTGCTCGATCACCTCGCGGCGGGACGCGTGCCCGTCGTGTCGAGCATCGCGCCCGACCTCGATCATCCCGGCCAGTCGCTCAACGTGAACGCGGATGCTGCGGCTGCCGCCCTCGCGGTGGCGCTCAACGCTCGCAAGCTCGTCATCCTCACGGACGTACCGGGCCTCTACGCAGACTGGCCCAACCGCGACTCTCTCGTGTCGCACCTCACCTCGGACGCTCTCATCGAGATGCTGCCGACCCTCGAGTCAGGCATGATCCCGAAGATGAAGGCCTGCCTGGACGCTATCGAGGGCGGTGTCGACGCCGCCGCCATCATCGACGGACGCGTGCCGCACTCGGTGCTCGTCGAACTCTTCACCAGCAAGGGAATCGGAACAGAAGTGGTCATGGGAAGCGCAGGAGTGAAGGCATGAGCAACTGGCAGGATGACGCAGCGAGCGATCTGGTCCTCAACGCAGGGCCTCGACTGGCCATGCTCACCCGGGGCGAAGGCTCGTATCTCTGGGACTCCGAGGGCAAGCGTCACCTCGACTTCCTCGCCGGCATCGCCGTGACCTCGCTCGGTCACGCGCATCCGGTGTTCGTCGAGGCGGTCTCGAAGCAGGCGGCGACTCTCGCGCACGTGTCCAACTACTTCGCCACGCCCTCGCAGCTCGCGCTCGCCGCTCGGCTCAAGCGCCTCGCCGGCGCCGGTATCGACGGTCGGGTGTTCTTCTCGAACTCGGGCGCCGAGGCGAACGAGGCCGCGTTCAAGCTCGCCCGTCTGCATGGCGGAACCGAGAAGCCGCGCATCATCGCTCTCGAGAACGGCTTCCACGGACGCACCATGGGGTCGCTCGCGCTCACAGCGAAGGCGTCGATGCGCGCGCCTTTCGAGCCGATGCCCGGGGGTGTCGAGCACATCCCCGCGACGATCGAGGCGCTCGAGGGCGCGATCGACGACCGTGTCGCAGCCGTCATCGTCGAGCCGATCCAGGGCGAGGCCGGTGTGGTCGAGCTGCCGGACGGATACCTGCAGGCCGCTCGCTCTCTCACGCTGAAGCACGGAGCCCTGCTCATCGTCGATGAGATCCAGACCGGTGCAGGGCGCACGGGCGCGTGGTTCGGTTTCAGCCACGAGGGCATCACCCCCGACGCCATCACGCTCGCGAAGGGCATCGGCGGCGGCTTCCCGATCGGCGCGCTCGTCACGTACGGCGCCGCGAGCTCGCTCTTCACACCGGGGTCGCACGGTTCCACCTTCGGGGGCAACCCGCTCGCGACCGCTGTCGCCGACGCAGTGCTCTCGGAGATCGAGAGCGCGGGGCTCGTCGACAACGCCGCCCGCCGTGGCGACGAGATCCGCGAGATCATCTCCGGGATCGGTTCGCCTCTCGTCACGGGAATCCGTGGTCGAGGGCTCCTGATCGGAGTGGCGCTCGGCGCCCCCGTCGCGAACGACGTGGTCGCCGCTGCTCAGGAGCGCGGTCTCATCGTCAACGCAGCCAACCCCGAGACCGTGCGCATCGCGCCGGCGCTCACCATCGGAGACGCCGAACTCGATGAGTTCCGTGAGCTCTTCGCCGCGTCGCTCGCCGACGTCCAGGCATCCCTCACCGAATCCGGAAAGGCCCTCGCATGACCCGCCACCTGCTGCGTGACGACGATCTGACCCCCGCAGAGCAGGCGGAGATCCTCGATCTCGCCATCGAGCTGAAGAAGGACCGCTGGGCGAACAAGGCCCTCGCCGGCCCGCAGACGGTCGCAGTGATCTTCGACAAGTCGTCGACCCGCACACGGGTCTCCTTCGCGGTGGGCATCGCCGACCTCGGAGGCTCGCCCCTGATCATCTCGACCGCGAGCAGTCAGCTGGGCGGCAAGGAGACTCCGTCCGACACCGCGCGGGTGCTCGAGCGTCAGGTCGCGGCGATCGTCTGGCGCACGTACGCGCAGGCAGGTCTCGAGGAGATGGCCGCCGGCACCACGGTGCCCGTCGTCAACGCGCTCTCCGACGACTTCCACCCGTGCCAGCTGCTCGCCGATCTCCTCACGATCCGCGAGCACAAGGGAGACCTCAAGGGCCTCACGCTGACCTTCTTCGGGGACGGCCAGAGCAACATGGCTCACTCCTACGCACTGGCCGGTGTGACGGCGGGCATGCACGTGCGCATCGCCTCGCCCGCCGACTACGCGCCGCGCGCGGACGTCGTCGAGGCCGCCGACCGCCGTGCGGCCGAGACCGGTGGGTCCATCACTCTCTACACCGACGCCGTCGAAGCCGCGGCCGGGGCGGACGTCGTGGTCACCGACACCTGGGTGTCGATGGGCAAGGAAGAGGAGAAGCTCGCACGCATTCGTGATCTCGGTGGCTACAAGGTGACGCCCGAGACGATGGAGATCGCCGACTCCGAGGCCATCTTCATCCATTGCCTCCCCGCCGACCGAGGCTACGAGGTCGACTCCGAAGTCATCGACGGACCGCAGAGCGTCGTCTGGGATGAGGCGGAGAACCGTCTCCACGCGCAGAAGGCACTCCTCGTGTGGCTGCTCGACAAGAAGGACGCATGATGGCCGACTCGAAGAACGAAGGCACGAACGAAGGTGCGCTGTGGGGTGCTCGCTTCGCGAGCGGACCCTCACCCGAGCTGGTCGAGCTCAGCCGCTCTACGCACTTCGACTGGGTGCTCGCACCGTATGACATCGCCGGATCCCACGCCCACGCGACGGCACTCGCGGCCGCCGGATACCTCGAGCCCGACGAGGCGGCGAAGATGCACGAGGGGCTCGATGCCGTGGCGCGCAAGGTCGCCGACGGCACGCTGCAGCCCGTCCCCTCGGATGAGGACGTGCACGGAGCTCTCGAGCAGGCTCTGATCGCCGAGCTCGGGCCCGAGCTCGGCGGACGTCTTCGTGCCGGCCGCAGCCGCAACGATCAGATCGCCACACTCGTGCGGATGTACCTGATCGACCATGCTCGGGTGATCGCGCGAGACCTCCTGCGCGTCATCGACGCCCTCGTCGCACAGGCGGAGGCTCACCCCGACGCGATCCTGCCCGGACGCACGCACCTGCAGCACGCGCAACCGGTGCTCCTCGCACATCACCTGCAGGCCCACGGCTGGCCGCTCGTGCGCGAGCTCGAGCGCCTCGTCGACTGGCGTCGTCGCGCCGGTGTGTCACCCTATGGCGGGGGAGCGCTCGCGGGCTCGACGCTCGGCCTCGATCCCGCGCTGGTCGCGTCGGAGCTCGGACTCGACCGCCCGGCCGAGAATTCGCTCGACGGGACCTCGGCGCGTGACGTCGTCGCCGAATTCGCGTTCATCACGGCGATGACCGGGGTCGACATCTCGCGTCTGAGCGAGGAGATCATCCTCTGGAACACTCGCGAGTTCGGCTTCGTCACCCTGCATGACGGGTACTCGACCGGCTCGAGCATCATGCCGCAGAAGAAGAACCCCGACATCGCGGAGCTCGCTCGCGGCAAGTCGGGGCGCCTGATCGGCAACCTGTCGGGGCTGATGGCGACGCTCAAGGGACTTCCGCTCGCATACAACCGCGATCTGCAGGAGGACAAGGAGCCGGTCTTCGACTCGGTGCAGACCCTCGAGGTCGTGCTCCCTGCTTTCGCGGGGATGATCGCGACGCTGCGCTTCGACACCGAGCGCATGGCCGCTCTCGCGCCCCAGGGCTTCTCGCTCGCGACCGACGTCGCCGAGTGGCTCGTGAAGCGCCGCGTGCCGTTCCGTGACGCCCACGAGATCTCCGGCGCGCTGGTGCGTGCCTGCGAAGAGCAGGGCATCGGCCTCGAAGACGCCTCCGACGAGCTGCTGATCTCGGTGTCGCCCCATCTGGTGCCCGAGGTGCGCGAGGTGCTGACCATCGAAGGATCCGTGGCCTCGCGCACGGGCGTCGGCGGAACGGCTCCTGTCCGGGTCGCCGAGCAGCGTGCAGAACTGGTCGCGAGAGCACAGGCCGCCGCGCACGCTCTGGGTCTCTAGCCGACGGCATCCGAAGCGCGGCGATCGGCATGATCGCAGAACGGCCCGCGGAGCTCTCGTCGAGAGTGTCCGCGGGCCGTTCTGCGCTTTGTGGAGCGTTCGCTCCGTGGGTGTCCGTGGCGCTCAGTGCAGTGCGACGTCTGCAGCCGAGCGCGTCCAGCGCGTGAAGCGCACGACGAGTCCGGAGCGGGTGGGGCCCGCGAGGAACGGGCCGGCGGATGCTGTCGCCGTGCCGTCGAACGGTGCCACCCGCACCAGGCGCCATTCGCCCTCGCCCGCGCGTGCACGCACGATCACGGCATCCGACCACCGGCTCACGCGGACCGTGATCTCGCTGCCGTGCCATTCGTCGACGTAGCCGACCGACCAGTCCGAGCGGACGTCGGTGACGACGGCCCCCAGCCCCAGGTGCCCATCGGCATACTCGACGCCGGTCTTGATCCAGCGCTCGTCGTCGATGCGCACGAAGACGCCGGCCTGGTCGAACTGTCCGTCCCACGGCGCGCGGAACGATACGTCCATCGCCTCGCCCACCGCGAGGGGAGCGAGCAGCGCGTGCTCGGTGTCGTGCACGAATCCGTAGGCGGTGTGCCGCCAGGCGTCGCTGCCTTCGACGGCGGTCGCGTCCAGGTGGTCGTCGTCGACGGCGAGGTGAGCGGGTTCGTGGGTCCAGGAGCCTTCGGCCCAGGGGATGATGTCTGATTCAGGCATGTTCCCATGCTATAACCAAATAGGGCATAAATGAAAGTTATTCGTGATACGGTTATCACATGGTCATCGCCGTACTCGCCGACATCGTGGGCTCTCGTCAGCTCGACGATCGGTCGGCGGCGCAGCGCATCCTCGACGACACGATCGCTCGCGTCGAGCAGCAGCTGCCCCTCGCGCATCATGCGCTGACGCCCACGGTAGGGGATGAGCAGCAGGGCGTCTACCTCGAACTCCCGGACGCGATGGTCTCACTGCTCATGATCCAGCTCGCGCTTCCCGACGGTATCGCCTTCCGGTTCGGGATCGGCATCGGTGACGTGCGCTCGGTCGACTCCGTGCACGGCGAACTCGCCGACGGACCGGGGTGGTACGCGGCGCGCGCCGCGATCGAGACCGTGCACGCGAGGGAGAGTCGCACCGTGCCGCGCACGCGCACGTGGATTGTCGGTGCTCCCGGGCAGGATGAGGTCATGGACAGCGTGATCGCCGCATCGAACGCCTACCTCCTCGTCCGCGACGAGCTGGTCGGGTCGATGAACGAGCGTGAACGCCGCCTGACCTACGGACGCCTGATCGGCAGATCGCAGCACGACCTCGCGGCCGAAGAGGGCATATCGCAGCCCAGCGTCTCGAAGTCGTTGCGAAACGCCGGCAGCGCAGCCCTCATCGAAGGGGTCGCCGCACTGAGAGGGACGGGCGCATGATCGTCGCCGGATTCATCCTGCTGGCTGTGGGCTCAGCCGATCTCGTCCGCCAGTTCGCTCCGCATCGATGGATCGGCTACCTCACCGTCGCGGTGATCCTCCTTCTGCTCGGCAGCGTGAGCGACGCGCTGCTGCCCATGATCCTCGGACTCGGGGTGGGTGCTCTGTGGGTGTGGTGCATGCCGTCCGAAAGACGCGCACCACTCGGGTTCTGGCCCGCCGTGCTGCTGGGTGTGCTGAGCATCGGATCGGTCGTGTGGTTGGGTGCTCGCACGGATGCCGGTCTGATCGGTTCCGTGTGGAGCGTGCGCTCCCCGTTCGGAGAGGTGCCGTTCGATCTCGCGATCCTCACCGTGGGCACGGGGGTGTTCCTCCTGGAATCCGCGAACCTCGTGGTCCGTGCCGCGCTGGACGGCGAACACACCTGGCGTCCCGCCGAGCTGCGACGACCCGCGGTGCTCGACACCGCGGACTCCCAGGTGGCTGCGTCCGACGCCCCGGTCGCGCATCCGGTCGTCCCCGGCGTTCAGGCGGACGAGGGCGCGACCGGAGTGATCGGCGTCGGTGCTTCAGAGTCGGCGACGGCAGAGCAGGCAGACCCGGCGGGCGATGTCGACGCCGTGCCCCCACGCGATCCCCGAGCCGGGTTCAAGGGCGGCCGGCTGATCGGTCCGCTCGAACGAATCCTCGTGATGCTCCTCACCCTGGCCGCCGCGTATCCGATTCTCGCCGCGATGCTGGCAGCCAAGGGAATCGTCCGCTTCCCCGAGATCTCGCGCGACGGCGAGACCGGGGCGCGAGCCGAGTACTTCCTCGTCGGCAGCCTCGTGAGCTGGGTCATCGGGCTGGGCGCGGCCTTCCTGGTGTGGTGGGCGGCGCACAGCTGATCGGTCGTGGTCGCGGCGATTCACGTGCCCCGACCGCTGATAGCCTGGGGCGCGTGTCGAATTCCGCTCTGACGACCGCCCCGCCGGCGATCGACCCCACGTTCGAGAACGTGTGGGACGAACTGCTGTGGCGCGGCCTCGTCCACGTGTCCACTGACCAGGAGGCGCTGCGCGCCCTTCTCGCCGGGGACCCGATCACGTATTACTGCGGTTTCGACCCGACAGCTGCCAGCCTGCACCTCGGAAACCTGGTGCAGCTGCTGACGCTGCGCCGCATCCAGCTCGCCGGCCACAAGCCGCTCGGCCTCGTCGGCGGCTCCACCGGTCTGATCGGCGACCCTCGGCCCACGGCGGAGCGCACGCTGAACACACGCGAGACGGTGGAGGAGTGGGTGGGGCGCCTGCGGACGCAGGTCGAGCGCTACCTGAGCTTCGAGGGCGAGAACGCCGCACGCATCGTCAACAACCTCGACTGGACGGCGCCGCTGTCGGCGATCGACTTCCTGCGCGAGATCGGCAAGCACTACCGTGTGGGCACGATGCTCAAGAAGGATGCTGTCGCCGCGCGTCTGAACTCGGATGAGGGCATCAGCTACACCGAGTTCAGCTACCAGATCCTGCAGGGGATGGACTTCCTCGAGCTGTACCGGCAGTACGACTGCGTTCTGCAGACGGGTGGTTCCGACCAGTGGGGCAACCTGACCAGCGGCACCGACCTCATCCGTCGCGCCGAGGGGGTGTCCGCGCACGCGATCGGCACACCGCTGATCACCAACAGCGATGGAACCAAGTTCGGCAAGAGCGAGGGCAACGCGATCTGGCTCGATGCCGAGATGTGCAGCCCCTACCGGATGTACCAGTTCTGGCTCAGCACGGCGGACGCCGACGTGATCGAGCGGCTCAAGGTGTTCACGTTCCTGACTCGCGCCGAGATCGAGGAGTACGAGGCTCTCGTCGAGTCCGAGCCGTTCCGTCGTGCGGCGCAGAAGCGCCTCGCGCTCGAGGTCGTGGCGACCGTCCACGGAATCGATGCGACAGCCGCCGTGATCGCGGCATCCGAAGCGCTGTTCGGTCAGGGTGACCTGGCCGCGCTCGACGCGTCGACGCTGCGCACCGCCCTCGAAGAGCTCCCGCACGCGACAGTCGACGCCGGTTCGCCGGTGGTGGATGCGCTCGTCGCCACCGGGCTGGTCTCCAGCCTGTCCGAAGCGCGCCGCGCGATCAGTCAAGGCGGGGTGTCGCTCGACGGCGAACGCGTCGAGGACGACTCGGCCACTGTGCAGGGAACTCTGCCCGGCGGGGTCTCCGTGCTCCGTCGTGGCAAGAAGACCCTTGCAGGAATCTTCCTCGCCTGAGGATCCGTCGTTGATCGCGTGACGGCGGTCGTCCGAGGAACCTCGGGCGACCGCCGTCACGCATCTCATCGCCACAGCTCGTCAGGAGAGCCGATGCCGTTCACGCCGAGTCACGCGCTGGTCGCCCTGCCCTTCATCCGCACCCCGCTCGTGCCGGCAGCGATCGCGATCGGCGCCATGACTCCGGATCTTCCGCTGTTCCTGCGGGGAATCGGCCTCCAGTACTCGTTCACCCACACGTTCGGCAACGTCCTCTGGACCGCGCTGGTCGCCTTCGCGCTGTTCCTGGTCTGGCGAGTGGTGCTGCGGCCGGCGGTCGGCGAGCTGTCGCCGCGCTGGCTGGCTCGGCGACTGCCCGCCGGCTGGTCGGAGTCCGGCATCGGGGCTGCGAGAGCGGCTGTCGGCGTCGGGGCGCAGAACCGGCTCTATCCGGTCTGGCTCGCAGCGTCGCTGGTGCTGGGCGTTCTGACGCACATCGTCTGGGATCTCTTCACGCACGAAGGGCGATGGGGAGTGGATGCGCTCCCCGCTCTTGACGACATGTGGGGGCCGCTCACCGGGTACAAGTGGCTGCAGCACGGATCGAGCGTGATCGGGCTGCTCGTCATCGGCATCTGGGCCATCCGCCGGCTGCATCGTGCTGACGAACGCGAAGGCGTAGAGCGGGTGATCCCAGGGGCCGTCCGAGCCGCATGGTGGCTGTCGCTTCCCGTGGTGCTCGTCACTGCGTGGCTCCTCGGATACGCGGCATACGGACCGTTCACCGAGCAGTTCACGTATCAGCATCTGGCCTATCGGATGCTGCCGCCGGCGTGTGCGCTGTGGGGTGCGCTCACGTTCGCGCTCTGTCTCTCGCTGCCGCTGTTCCGACGCGTTCGCCAACGCGGCTGATCGGATCCCCAGCCGTGGGGAGCGGCGAACGCCAGGCCGGGAAGCACAGACGCGGCAGTGGTGACCGTCTGTCCGTCGACCTCGAACGTGGCCGTGTGGGCGGCGAGATCCGGCTCCCGCATCGCTTCCGGCTGGGAGGACCGCGGCATTCCCAGAAGCTCGGCCGCGACCCGACGCAGTGAGGTTCGCACCACCCATCCTCCGCCCTCACGCCGTTGACGTTCGCGCAGCAAGAGGACTGCGGTCGCGAGGAGATACCCGGCACTGTGGTCGAGAGCCTGTGCAGGCAGAACTCCGGGGCGGTCCCCGTCGAGGGTCTCGATCATGGCGATACCGGACTCGGCCTGCACCAGACTGTCGAATCCGGCGCGGGACGGCTCGTCGATGCCCCACGCACTGAGTTGGGCGATCACGAGGTTCGGATGGCGTTCGAGCAGTGCCGAGGCCGAAAGACCGAGCCGATCGAGGGATGCCGGGCGGTACCCCAGAACCAGCACGTCGGCCGCTGCGAGCAGTTCCTCGAACCGATCGGTGCCGGCGTCGAGCAGTGCAGATCTCTTGCCATGACCGGTATCGAAATGCTGCCAGTCGGGTTCGACCAGATGCGGAGGGTCGAGGCGAAGCACGTCAGCGCCCAGAAGTGCGAGAGTGCGGGTGCAGACGGGGCCGGCGATCACCCGGGTGAGGTCGAGCACCCGCACCCCGGCGAGCGGCGCGTGACGATCTCGATCATCGGACACGTGGTGTCCGTCACGAGGGGACGGGCCCATCCGCTCGACCTCGAGCAGGGGAGCAGCGCGCAGGCGCGCATCGTGGTTCGGGTTCTCCGGAAGCACGGGAACGGCGAGTCCGCGCGCCGACGCGATCCGATCGACCGCTTCAGCGGTCGTCAACGGGAGGATGGTGGCGCGCACATCGTCGATGTCGTCGCCCGCCGCGAGGCCGAGCCCGGTCCGGAGGCGCCTCGCGTGGTGCGGATAGTTTCCGTGGGTGCGGATCCATCCGTCGGATGCGCGGAAGAACCCTGAGTACGGCGACCAGACATCCGGTGGGAGACCGTCGATGGTGAGAGCCCGATCACTCCGATAGGCGACGGCGATGCGGTCGGGGTCGGGAAGGGCGCGGATGCCGGAAGCCATGCACACGGCGCGCACGCTCGCCCACGCAAGATCTCCGGTCGCCAGGCGTGACGGAAGAGGCACGGGACGCGGGGGTGGGGTGCCGATGTCGGCGACGTCGGGCTCGATGCCGAGGTCTGCCCACACCCTCTGCAGCAGCACGGTGGCGGGGGAGGGATTCATGGGCTCGTTCACGCTGCGATCGTACTCGTGGCACCGATCGGGACGGAATACCGCCGCTGGACTGGGAAAAGCCGCGCCGGGGTGGGCAACGACACGCCCGGGGGTGGTGGCCCGATTTGCCAGAAGCCCGGAACCCACGTAACTTATTACTTGTTCGCCCCACAGGGAAGCGGAGGAGCCAAGAGCTTCACCCCCCTCAAGCGGAGAACCACCTCCCGATCCACTCACTTGTGAGAACAGACGCCTGCGTCTAGGATGGGAGATCCACCCCATCTGCGGCTGTCACCGGCTGCGCAGCGGATCCAAGATCCGCACGGCGCGCTGATTTGACAAGCGGGACGGGATGGCTAAGATAGAGAAGTTGCCCTTCGGGCCTGGTTGTGATGACTGGGTCGTGGGAGCATCCGATCCTTGAGAACTCAACAGCGTGCACTTGTCAAATGCCAAATTATCCTCGTCTAGCTTCGGCTGGGTGAGAATTCCTTTGGATCAAAGACCAACCTCCTTGTGGGGTTGGCATTCGGATGAAGTCAGCAATGAATTTGTCTCTTTGGTCAGCATCAAACTCGCTGCGTCACCGTTTTCCCGGTGTCGTATGCATTTCTTTTTTACGGAGAGTTTGATCCTGGCTCAGGATGAACGCTGGCGGCGTGCTTAACACATGCAAGTCGAACGGTGAACACGGAGCTTGCTCTGTGGGATCAGTGGCGAACGGGTGAGTAACACGTGAGCAACCTGCCCCTGACTCTGGGATAAGCGCTGGAAACGGCGTCTAATACTGGATACGAGTAGCGACCGCATGGTCAGCTACTGGAAAGATTTATTGGTTGGGGATGGGCTCGCGGCCTATCAGCTTGTTGGTGAGGTAATGGCTCACCAAGGCGTCGACGGGTAGCCGGCCTGAGAGGGTGACCGGCCACACTGGGACTGAGACACGGCCCAGACTCCTACGGGAGGCAGCAGTGGGGAATATTGCACAATGGGCGCAAGCCTGATGCAGCAACGCCGCGTGAGGGATGACGGCCTTCGGGTTGTAAACCTCTTTTAGCAGGGAAGAAGCGAAAGTGACGGTACCTGCAGAAAAAGCGCCGGCTAACTACGTGCCAGCAGCCGCGGTAATACGTAGGGCGCAAGCGTTATCCGGAATTATTGGGCGTAAAGAGCTCGTAGGCGGTTTGTCGCGTCTGCTGTGAAATCCGGAGGCTCAACCTCCGGCCTGCAGTGGGTACGGGCAGACTAGAGTGCGGTAGGGGAGATTGGAATTCCTGGTGTAGCGGTGGAATGCGCAGATATCAGGAGGAACACCGATGGCGAAGGCAGATCTCTGGGCCGTAACTGACGCTGAGGAGCGAAAGGGTGGGGAGCAAACAGGCTTAGATACCCTGGTAGTCCACCCCGTAAACGTTGGGAACTAGTTGTGGGGTCCATTCCACGGATTCCGTGACGCAGCTAACGCATTAAGTTCCCCGCCTGGGGAGTACGGCCGCAAGGCTAAAACTCAAAGGAATTGACGGGGACCCGCACAAGCGGCGGAGCATGCGGATTAATTCGATGCAACGCGAAGAACCTTACCAAGGCTTGACATATACGAGAACGGGCCAGAAATGGTCAACTCTTTGGACACTCGTAAACAGGTGGTGCATGGTTGTCGTCAGCTCGTGTCGTGAGATGTTGGGTTAAGTCCCGCAACGAGCGCAACCCTCGTTCTATGTTGCCAGCACGTAATGGTGGGAACTCATGGGATACTGCCGGGGTCAACTCGGAGGAAGGTGGGGATGACGTCAAATCATCATGCCCCTTATGTCTTGGGCTTCACGCATGCTACAATGGCCGGTACAAAGGGCTGCAATACCGCGAGGTGGAGCGAATCCCAAAAAGCCGGTCCCAGTTCGGATTGAGGTCTGCAACTCGACCTCATGAAGTCGGAGTCGCTAGTAATCGCAGATCAGCAACGCTGCGGTGAATACGTTCCCGGGTCTTGTACACACCGCCCGTCAAGTCATGAAAGTCGGTAACACCTGAAGCCGGTGGCCTAACCCTTGTGGAGGGAGCCGTCGAAGGTGGGATCGGTAATTAGGACTAAGTCGTAACAAGGTAGCCGTACCGGAAGGTGCGGCTGGATCACCTCCTTTCTAAGGAGCATCTGACTCTTCGGAGTCCAGAACCCAGATCGAAGGCATACGTTCTTCGCTGGGAGCTCATGGGTGGAACATTTGACATGGTGCGAAGGATGAAGGTTTCTCTTAGTACACCGCTTGCGGTGGGAACGGGGAGGGTTTCGGAGGTCGCATCTGCACGCTGTTGGGTCCTGAGGGACCGGATGCGATCTTCGGATCGTTTCTGTACCTCTGGGCCTCTTGTTGTTTCCCCTGTGGGGGAGGTGAGAAGGGGTACCGCCCGTACTTTGAGAACTACACAGTGGACGCGAGCATCTTGCAGCCGGCTTCGGTCGGTTGCACAAGATGATCTTAAAGATCATTAGTCAATTTCAAGCCAGGCCTTTGTGTCTGGTGTCGATTCTGATTCAAACTCATGTGATTTATCAAGTCTTTAAGAGCAAACGGTGAATGCCTTGGCATCTGGAGCCGAAGAAGGACGTAGCAATCTGCGATAAGCCTCGGGGAACTGATAAGCAAGTTTTGATCCGAGGGTGTCCGAATGGGGAAACCCCGCTGGGCGGCGTGCCGACCTAGTGACTCCCGCCTGAATATATAGGGCGGGTAGAGGGAACGTGGGGAAGTGAAACATCTCAGTACCCACAGGAAGAGAAAGCAACCGCGATTCCGTTAGTAGTGGCGAGCGAAACCGGAACAGGCTAAACCTAGCGTGTGTGATAGCCGGCAGGCGTTGCACGTTGGGGGTTGTGGGACTTTTCAGTCATCTCTGCCGAGATGGCGGCGTTACAAGAAGGTATAGACGAACGGTCTTGAAAGGCCGGTCATAGAGGGTGACAACCCCGTAGTCGAAATGCCTCCCTTGGCGCGAAGAGTATCCCAAGTAGCACGGGGCCCGTGAAATCCCGTGTGAATCTGTCAGGACCACCTGATAAGCCTAAATACTCCCAGATGACCGATAGCGGACAAGTACCGTGAGGGAAAGGTGAAAAGTACCCCGGGAGGGGAGTGAAATAGTACCTGAAACCGTTTGCTTACAAACCGTTGGAGCAGCCTTAGTAGCTGTGACAGCGTGCCTTTTGAAGAATGAGCCTGCGAGTTAGCGATATGTGGCGAGGTTAACCCGTTGAGGGGTAGCCGTAGCGAAAGCGAGTCTGAATAGGGCGATTCAGTCGCATGTCCTAGACCCGAAGCGAAGTGATCTATCCATGGCCAGGTTGAAGCGACGGTAAGACGTCGTGGAGGACCGAACCCACTTAGGTTGAAAACTGAGGGGATGAGCTGTGGATAGGGGTGAAAGGCCAATCAAACTTCGTGATAGCTGGTTCTCTCCGAAATGCATTTAGGTGCAGCGTTGCGTGTTTCTTGCCGGAGGTAGAGCTACTGGATGGCCGATGGGCCCTACAAGGTTACTGACGTCAGCCAAACTCCGAATGCCGGTAAGTGAGAGCGCAGCAGTGAGACTGTGGGGGATAAGCTTCATAGTCGAGAGGGAAACAACCCAGACCACCAACTAAGGTCCCAAAGCGCGTGCTAAGTGGGAAAGGATGTGGAGTTGCCTTGACAACCAGGAGGTTGGCTTAGAAGCAGCCACCCTTGAAAGAGTGCGTAATAGCTCACTGGTCAAGTGATTCCGCGCCGACAATGTAACGGGGCTCAAGCACGCCACCGAAGTTGTGGCATTGACATTATTGGTAGGCCTTCGTGGTCCAGCCGTGTTGATGGGTAGGAGAGCGTCGTGTGGCCAGCGAAGCGGCGGTGTAAACCAGCCGTGGAGGCTACACGAGTGAGAATGCAGGCATGAGTAGCGAAAGACGTGTGAGAAACACGTCCTCCGAAAGACCAAGGGTTCCAGGGTCAAGCTAATCTTCCCTGGGTAAGTCGGGACCTAAGGCGAGGCCGACAGGCGTAGTCGATGGACAACGGGTTGATATTCCCGTACCGGCGAAGAACCGCCCAAGCTAATCCAGTAGTGCTAAGTGTCTGAATCCCAGTGACTGATCCCTTCGGGGTGACGCGTTGGGCCTAGCGCACGACCCCATTCTGGTGCGGTTAGCGTATTAACAGGTGTGACGCAGGAAGGTAGTCCAGCCGGGCGATGGTTGTCCCGGTGCAAGTGCGTAGGCCGAGAGATAGGCAAATCCGTCTCTCACATAGGCTGAGACACGATGCGGATAGAAAGTGGATGATCCTATGCTGCCAAGAAAAGCATCGACGCGAGGTTCAAGCCGCCCGTACCCCAAACCGACTCAGGTGGTCAGGTAGAGAATACCAAGGAGATCGAGAGAATCGTGGTTAAGGAACTCGGCAAAATGCCCCCGTAACTTCGGGAGAAGGGGGGCCTTCGGCGTATTAGGACTTGCTCCGAAAGCGTTTGGAGGCCGCAGAGACTAGTGGGTAGCGACTGTTTACTAAAAACACAGGTCCGTGCCAAGTCGCAAGACGATGTATACGGACTGACGCCTGCCCGGTGCTGGAAGGTTAAGAGGACCGGTTAGCCGCAAGGCGAAGCTGAGAATTTAAGCCCCAGTAAACGGCGGTGGTAACTATAACCATCCTAAGGTAGCGAAATTCCTTGTCGGGTAAGTTCCGACCTGCACGAATGGCGTAACGACTTCCCAACTGTCTCAACCGCGAACTCGGCGAAATTGCATTACGAGTAAAGATGCTCGTTACGCGCAGCAGGACGGAAAGACCCCGTGACCTTTACTATAGCTTTGTATTGGTGTTCGGTGTGGCTTGTGTAGGATAGGTGGGAGACTGTGAAGCATGGACGCCAGTTCATGTGGAGTCATTGTTGAAATACCACTCTGGTCACTCTGGATATCTAACTTCGAACCGTAATCCGGTTCAGGGACAGTGCATGGTGGGTAGTTTAACTGGGGCGGTTGCCTCCCAAAAAGTAACGGAGGCGCCCAAAGGTTCCCTCAACCTGGTTGGCAATCAGGTGTCGAGTGTAAGTGCACAAGGGAGCTTGACTGTGAGACTGACAGGTCGAGCAGGGACGAAAGTCGGGACTAGTGATCCGGCAGTGGCTTGTGGAAGCGCTGTCGCTCAACGGATAAAAGGTACCTCGGGGATAACAGGCTGATCTTGCCCAAGAGTCCATATCGACGGCATGGTTTGGCACCTCGATGTCGGCTCGTCGCATCCTGGGGCTGGAGTAGGTCCCAAGGGTTGGGCTGTTCGCCCATTAAAGCGGTACGCGAGCTGGGTTTAGAACGTCGTGAGACAGTTCGGTCCCTATCCGCTGCGCGCGTAGGAAATTTGAGAGGATCTGACCCTAGTACGAGAGGACCGGGTTGGACGAACCTCTGGTGTGTCAGTTGTTCCGCCAGGAGCACCGCTGATTAGCTACGTTCGGGATGGATAACCGCTGAAAGCATCTAAGCGGGAAGCCGGCCTCAAGATGAGATTTCCATACCTTCGGGTGAGAGGCTCCCAGCCAGACTACTGGGTTGATAGGCCAGATGTGGAAGTGCAGTAATGCATGCAGCTGACTGGTACTAATAAGCCGATGACTTGATAACACACCGTTTGTTGGTGCTACGCGTCCACTGAGTGGTTCTCGATGTACGGTCGAGAACCGCATGACAATGACTTTGTTATGTGTTTTGATTGAAACATCTATAGTGTTTCGGCGGCCATAGCGTGAGGGAAACGCCCGGTTACATTCCGAACCCGGAAGCTAAGCCTCACAGCGCCGATGGTACTGCAGGGGGGACCCTGTGGGAGAGTAGGACACCGCCGGACTTCTTTTAAGCAAATGGCCACCCATCGTTGGGTGGCCATTTTGCGTTAACAACATCTAGAACAGGGAGCATCATGCCGGAAGAGGAAGAGCGCCGTCCGCGTCGCAACGACGACAATGGATCGCGCGGTCACCGACCTTCCGGGGGACGCTCTGATCAGAACCGCAGCAGCGGTCCGCGTCGTGATGACGCGCCCCGACGCGAGGGTGGCTATAACCGAGATGGTGGTGCCCCTCGTTCCGGTGGGTACAGCCGTGATGGTGGCGCTCCGCGCCGTGATAACGACGCTCCGCGCTCCGGTGGGTACAACCGCGACGGCGGGGCGCCGCGTTCGGGTGGGTACAACCGTGACAACCGCGATGGTGGTGCTCCTCGCTCTGGTGGTTACAACCGTGACGGCGGCGCTCCTCGTTCGGGTGGGTACAACCGTGATGGTGGTGCACCCCGTTCGGGTGGGTACAACCGTGATGGTGGTGCTCCGCGCCGCGATGGCGACGCACCTCGTTCGAGTGGCTATAACCGCGACAGTGCTGCTCCTCGTTCGGGTGGGTACAGCCGTGATGGTGGTGCACCCCGTTCGGGTGGGTACAACCGTGACGGTGGTGCCCCGCGCCGTGACGGCGACGCTCCTCGCTCTGGCGGCTACAACCGTGACGGTGGTGCGTCGCGTTCGGGTGGGTACAACCGTGACAACCGTGACGGTGGTGCTCCTCGTTCCGGTGGGTACAACCGTGACGGTGGCGCTCCGCGCTCTGGCGGCTACAACCGTGACGGCGGTGCCCCGCGCCGCGATGGCGACGCTCCCCGTTCCGGTGGGTACAACCGTGATGGTGGTGCACCGCGCTCGGGCGGCTACAACCGTGACGGCGGTGCCCCGCGCCGCGATGGCGACGCTCCCCGTTCCGGTGGGTACAACCGTGACGGCGGCGCTCCGCGTTCCGGTGGGTACAACCGTGATGGTGGTGCACCGCGTTCCGGTGGGTACAACCGTGACGGCGGTGCCCCGCGCCGCGATGGCGACGCTCCCCGTTCCGGTGGGTACAACCGTGACGGCGGCGCTCCGCGCTCGGGCGGCTACAACCGTGATGGTGGTGCTCCGCGTTCCGGTGGGTACAACCGTGATGGTGGTGCACCGCGCCGCGATGGCGACGCTCCCCGTTCCGGTGGGTACAACCGTGATGGTGGTGCTCCGCGTTCCGGTGGGTACAACCGTGACGGTGGTGCTCCGCGCTCGGGCGGCTACAACCGTGACGGTGGTGCCCCGCGTCGCGATGGCGACGCCCCGCGCTCTGGTGGGTACAACCGTGACGGCGGTGCCCCGCGCCGCGACGGCGACGCCCCCCGTTCCGGTGGCTACAACCGCGACGGCGGAGCCCCTCGTGCCAGCGGCTACAACCGTGACGGTGGACAGGACCGCGACTCGTCGCGTTCCTACCCGCAGCGCGGGGGAGCGGGTCGCGAACGTCCGATTCAGGCTGATGGGGATCGGCCGCGTTTCAACGACCCGCACATCCCGGACGAGGTCACGGCCCGGGACCTGCACACCTCTGCCCGCAACGAGCTGAAGACTCTCAGCAAGGAGAACGCGGAGCTGGTCGCGCGTCACCTCGCCATGGCGTCTCAGCTCATCGATGAGGATCCGGCGCGCGCACACGAGCATGCTCTCGCTGCTTCTCGCCGTGCCGGCCGTATCGCGATCGTCCGCGAGACGCTCGGGATTACTGCATACGCGACTGGAGACTTCGCTCTGGCCCTTCGCGAGCTGCGCACATACCGTCGCATCTCCGGTAAGGACGACCAGATCGCGCTGATGGTCGACAGCGAGCGTGGAATCGGTCGCCCCGACCGCGCGCTCGAGACCGGTCGTGCCGTCGACCGCGCTGCACTCACCACCCCGGTTCGTGTATCTCTGGCGATCGCGATGTCGGGTGCGCGCCTCGATCAGGGAGACCTCGAGCTCGCGCTCGGCGAACTCGAGATTCCCGAGCTCGACCCCGATCGCGCGTTCGAGTGGAGCCCCGCGCTGTTCGCTGCCCGTGCAGCGGTGCTCGAGGATCTCGGACGAAACGACGAAGCCGAGTTCTGGGCACACCGCGCAGAGGTGGCTGCCGAGGCACTCGGTGTCGACGAGGCGGGTGACGAGGAGATCCTCATCGAGGACGGCCTCATCGAAGGCGACTTCGAGGATGCTGATGCTGGTGCTGGTGCTGATGCTGATGCTGGTGCTGGTGCTGGTGCTGGTGCTGGTGCTGGTGCTGATGCTGATGCTGATGCCGAGGTGGATGATGCTGACGCGGACGGCGAAAATGCTACTGACGTCGATGTTGCTGACGCCGACGAGCCTGAGCCGTCCATCGACGACGAGGTCCGTGAGCTGCTCGGCGAAGACGACGCTGACGCCGACGACTCGAACGCGAGCGACACGGACGCGGGCTCCGCAGCATCCGAGTCGCCGAAGGAGGCGTAGTGGGGCTGTTCTCCAAGAAGCCCGCGTTGCGCACCCCGCTCGTCGGCGTGGACGCCGTGCTGGCTGATCTGGATGGCGTCGTCTACGCGGGCCCTGGTGCTCTGCCGCATGCGGTGGAGAGCCTCAACGCCGCGGCGTCGACCGCGCGGCTCGGGTACATCACGAACAACGCGTCGCGTACCGACGCGTCGGTCGCCGAGCACCTGAGCAGTCTGGGTCTCGACGTGGCACCCGCTGACGTGATCACCAGTCCGCAGGCCGCGATGCGGCTGCTGGCCGGTATCGTCCCGCCACCCGCCACACTTCTGATCGTGGGCGGAGCAGGACTCGTCGACGAGGCGGAGAAGGCGGGCTACACCGTCACTCGCAGCGCCGAAGATGCTCCGGATGCCGTCGTACAGGGCTTCGCCCCCGAGGTCGCGTGGACGGATCTCGCCGAGGCGGCTTTCGCGCTGAAGGTCCCGGAGGAGGAGGGCGGCATCCCGTGGATCGCCACCAACACCGATTGGACGATCCCGCGGGAGCGCGGCGTCGCCCCGGGCAACGGGACGCTCGTGTCTGCTGTGCACACAGCGATCGGCCGGCTCGCCACCGTCGCCGGCAAGCCGGAGACCCCGATCTTCGAAGAGGCGACAGAGCGATTCGGGGCGAAGAAGCCGCTGTTCATCGGCGACCGCCTCGACACGGACA
Source organism: Microbacterium sp. AC035 (assembly GCF_979258485.1). Taxonomy (NCBI): domain Bacteria; kingdom Bacillati; phylum Actinomycetota; class Actinomycetes; order Micrococcales; family Microbacteriaceae; genus Microbacterium; species Microbacterium sp. AC035. The sequence continues at coordinate 1,377,382 of NZ_OZ409858.1, read as the reverse complement.
TCCTCGGGGCTGTCCGTGCAGGAATCGACTCTGCATTGGTGCTCACCGGCATCGATCGACCGAAGCACGTGCTCGCCGCGCCTGAGGGGTCGCGCCCGAAGTACATCCTCAGCGACCTTCGCGAACTGCACCAGCCGTACCCGGAGGTGACGTCGAAAGACGGCGTCCACTCGGTCAACGCCGCATCCGTGCGTGTCGTCGGCGCCGACGTCGAGATCATCGCGGAGGGAGATTCGCAGATCGATCTGCTTCGTGCCGGCGCATCCGCGATCTGGGCCTCCGGAACACCGGTGTTCGTGCTGCGAGTGCCCGAGCGCCTCTACGACGACCCGTTCCATCGGCCCTGACCGGCGTGCGTCGCGTCGCCGTGCCTCCGCCGACGTGTCGGCGCCGCCGCGTACAGTAGAAGCGTGAGCGATGAGACGACGAACGCACCGACCGACGGTCTGTGGAGTCGCCTGCGCCTGATCGAGGGGCAGCCTCTCGCTGCCAGGGCAGACGCATACTCCGGGCTGCATGACGAACTGTCCCGCCGCCTCGACAGCGGTGCGAAGCTCGACCAGCGCGACGCGCCGGGCTCCCGATGACGCGACTCGACGCCGCCCTCGCCGCGCGAGGTCTCGCTCGCTCGCGCACGCACGCGGCGACGCTCATCGCGGGCGGTCTCGTGAGCATCGACGGTCGCCCCGTGGTGAAGGCCTCGACGCCGGTCGCAGACTCCGCGGAGATCACCGTCGCCGGCGCCGATCATTACGTCGGTCGGGGAGCACACAAGCTGATCGCCGCTGTCGACGGATTCGGAATCTCCGCCGAAGGCCGCCTCGCGCTGGACATGGGTGCATCCACCGGCGGCTTCACACAGGTGCTTCGTGAGCGCGGAGCGCGGCGTGTTCTCGCCGTCGACGTGGGGCACGACCAGATGGCCGCAGCCGTGGCATCCGACGCCGGCGTCGTGGTCGTCGAGGGCTACAACGTCCGCCACATGACTCCCGAGAACCTGCAGGAGGTCACTGGCGAACCGGAGGCTCCCGACCTCATCGTCGGCGATCTGTCGTTCATCTCCCTCGAGCACGTGCTGCCTGCGGTCGCCTCGGTCGCCGCGGCGAGTGCAGACATCGTCCTGCTCGTGAAGCCGCAGTTCGAAGTCGGCCGCACCGCGGTGCGCGGTGGACTCGTCACCGATCCGGCCACACGGGCGGACGCGGTCGCGCGGACAGCGTGGAGCGCGTGGGATGCCGGACTGAGCATGCTCGGCATCCTGACCTCGCCGATCCTCGGAACGCACGGCAACTCGGAGTATCTCCTGCACCTCGCGCCGGGGCGCGGCAGCGATCCGTCAGAATGGTCAGACCGCATCAACGCACTGGCAGGGAGACGATGAACGAGCGCAACATCCTGGTCGTCGCCCACGCCGGCCGGGAGGCCACCGTCGAGGCAGCCCGCAAGGTCGTCGACGAACTCCGCGGTGCCGGCGCGCGCCCGGTGCTCCCACCCGATGAGAGCGGCGATCTGCGAGCCGTCGACCCCCATTTCGCCGATGTCGACATACTCGGCGAGACGGTGCAGCAGGACGAGCTCGAACTCGCGATCGTACTCGGCGGCGACGGCACGATCCTGCGCGCCGCCGAACTGGTGCGCGGCTGCTCGGCCCCCGTGCTCGGCATCAACATGGGCCACGTCGGATTCCTCGCCGAGATCGACCGGGACGACATGGATGCCGCTGTGCGGCGCGTCATCGATCGCGACTACGAAGTCGAAGAGCGCCTGGCGCTGTCGGTGCGCGTCAAAGACGTCGACGGTGCCGTCGTGTACGAGACCTTCGCGCTCAACGAGGCCACGGTCGAGAAAGCCAGCCGAGAGCGGATGATCGAGGTCGTGCTCGAGATCGACGGTCTTCCCCTGTCGAGCTTCGGCTGCGACGGCATGGTCGTGTCCACGCCGACCGGATCGACGGCCTACAACTTCTCGGCGGGCGGACCGGTGATCTGGCCCAGCGTCGAGGCCATCGCGGTCGTGCCGCTGTCGGCTCATGCGCTGTTCGCCAAGCCGCTCGTGGTCAGCCCCGACGCTGCCGTGGCCATCGAGATGCTCGAGGGCACGTCGGGCTCCGGCATCCTCTGGTGCGACGGCCGCCGCTCGCATGACCTGCCTCCGGGCGCACGTGTCGTGGTGCGCAAGTCCTCGCGTCCGGTGCGTCTGGCGCGCCTGCACCCCACGGAGTTCACCAATCGACTGGTGCGCAAGTTCCAGCTGCCGGTCGCCGGATGGCGCGGACAGGGGGCGGCCTCGTGATCGAGGAGATGCGGATGCAGGGACTCGGCGTGATCGCCGACGCCGTGCTGCCCCTGGGCGCCGGATTCACCGCGATCACCGGCGAGACCGGCGCGGGCAAGACCATGGTCGTGACCGGCCTCGGGCTGCTGCTCGGGCAGCGGGCCGACTCCGGAGCCGTACGAGCCGGTGCGGCACAGGCATCCGTTGCTGGTGTGTGGATCGTGCCTGAGACGGGCGACGTCGCCGACATCGTCGCCGATGCCGGGGGAGATCTCGAGCCTGCAGGCTCCGGGGTCGCTGAGCTGTACGTCTCCCGCACATTGAGCGCCGAGGGCCGCAGCCGCGCGAGCGTCGGAGGACGCGCGGCGCCGGCGGGAGTGCTGTCTGCTCTGGCCGAGGAGCTGGTCGTCGTGCACGGTCAGTCCGAGCAGCTGAGGCTGCGCTCCTCCGCGGCGCAGCGCGATGCCCTCGATCGCTTCGGAGGCGCGCCGATCGCCAAGGCGCTGGACGCCTACACGTCGTCGTTCACGCGGTGGCGCGAGCTGGATGCCGAGATCGCCGACATCACCGAGAACCGCGACCGCCGAGCCGAAGAGGCATCACGCCTCCGCGAAGCGCTCGCACTCATCGAGGCCGCTGCTCCCGAACCGGGGGAGGACGTCGAGCTGTCCGCGCGGGCAGAACGTCTGGCGAACGCCGAAGAGCTGCGACTGGCCGCCACTCTCGCGCACAGCGCCCTCTCGAGCGAAGAAGGCGAGCCGGATGCGTCCGCTCTGATCGCCGAAGCCCGTCGGGTGCTCGAGCGCGTCTCCGACACCGCTCTCACCGACATCTCGGCCGCTCTCGCCGACATCGGCTACCGCATCGCCGATGTCGCAGGGCAACTCTCGGCCTACCTCGCCGATCTCGATGAGACAGGACCGCACGAGCTGGCGGCCGTCGAAGAGCGACGGGCAGCTCTGGGCACTCTGATCCGCGCGCACGGTTCTTTGGATGAGGCTCTCGAGCTCTGGCAGACGGGATCGACGAGGCTCGCTGAGCTCGACGACGACGGCGAGCGACTCGAGCGCCTCGAAGCCGAACGCGATGCCGCCCGTACGGATCTCGATGCACATGCTGAGGCCCTGACGGCGGAGCGCACAGCGGCTGCCTCTCGGCTCGGCGTAGCCGTCAGCGAGGAGCTCCACGCGCTCGCGATGCCGGATGCGACCCTCGAGGTCGCGGTGACACCGGGCACGGAGAGCGCGCACGGTCGCGACGACGTCGCCATCCTGCTCGCACCCCACCCGGGGGCCGAGCCCCGCGCTGTCGGCAAGGGTGCGTCGGGCGGTGAGCTCTCGCGCGTGATGCTCGCGATCGAGGTCGTCATCGCCGGAACCGACCCCGTGCCGACCTTCGTGTTCGACGAGGTCGATGCCGGCATCGGCGGTGCCGCGGCGATCGAGGTCGGCCGACGACTCGCCCGACTTGCAGAGAAGTCCCAAGTGATCGCGGTGACGCACCTCGCTCAGGTCGCCGCGTTCGCCACCAACCATCTCTCGGTCGTCAAATCCAGCGACGGCGCAGTCACCGCATCGAGTGTCCGCCGTCTCGAGGGGCAGGAGCGCGAGGCCGAGATGGCCCGACTGCTGTCCGGATTGACCGATTCGGATGCCGCCATCACCCACGCCCGAGAACTTCTCAGCCTCGGCACCCTCACCTCCTGATAGGATCGAAGCCCGTGATGAACTCTTCTTCTGCGGGGCCCAAGAACGACACGACCAAGCACATCTTTGTGACGGGTGGTGTCGTTTCGTCTTTGGGTAAAGGGCTGACTGCCGCAAGCCTCGGCAACCTCCTCACGGCCCGCGGACTCCGCGTCGTGATGCAGAAGCTCGACCCGTACCTCAACGTCGATCCGGGCACCATGAACCCGTTCCAGCACGGCGAGGTCTTCGTCACGGACGACGGCGCCGAGACCGACCTCGACATCGGACACTACGAGCGGTTCCTCGACATCAACCTGTCCGAGGCCGCCAATGTCACGACCGGCCAGATCTACTCTCAGGTGATCGCCCGCGAGCGCCGCGGCGAGTACCTCGGCGACACCGTGCAGGTCATCCCGCACATCACCGATGAGATCAAGCGCCGCATGCGGCTGCAGGCGACCGAAGACCCGCGTCCTGACGTGATCATCACCGAGGTCGGCGGCACGGTCGGCGACATCGAGTCGCAGCCGTTCCTCGAGTCGGCTCGTCAGCTCCGCCACGAACTCGGCCGCGACAGCGTGTTCTTCGTGCACGTGTCGCTGGTTCCGTTCATGGGGGCGTCCGGCGAGCAGAAGACCAAGCCGACGCAGCACTCCGTCGCGGCTCTCCGTCAGGTCGGCATCCAGCCCGACGCGCTCGTGCTGCGCAGCGACCGCCCGGTGAGCGAGAGCAACCGCAACAAGATCGCTCTCATGTGCGACGTCGACGCCGAAGGCGTCATCAACACGGTCGACCTGCCGAGCATCTATGACATCCCGTCGACGCTCAACGACCAGGGTCTCGACTCGTACATCGTGCGACGCCTCGGTCTCGATCAGAAGGCCGCCGATGAGGTCGACTGGACGCGCTGGAGCAAGGTGCTGCACGCCGTGCACAACCCCAAGCACGAGGTGACCATCGGTCTGGTCGGCAAGTACATCGACCTGCCCGATGCGTACCTCTCGGTGACCGAGGCGCTCAAGGCCGGCGGTTTCGCTCAGGAGACCAAGGTCAACATCCGCTGGATCCCGTCGGACCGCTGCGAGACCCCTGAGGGTGCGAAGGAGCAGCTCGGCGAGCTCGACGGCATCTGCGTCCCCGGTGGATTCGGCATCCGCGGCATCGAGGGCAAGCTGGGGGCGCTGAAGTTCGCGCGCGAGCAGGGCATCCCGACGCTCGGCCTCTGCCTCGGCCTGCAGTGCATGGTCATCGAGTATGCCCGTGACGTGGCCGGCATCGCCGACGCATCCTCGAGCGAGTTCGATCCGCAGACCACGGAGCCCGTCATCGCCACGATGGCCGAGCAGGTCGAGATCCTCGACGGCGGCGACCTCGGCGGCACCATGCGTCTCGGTCTCTACCAGGCCGCACTCGCCGAGGGATCCCTGGCGCGTGAGCTGTACGACGCACCCGAGGCCTCGGAGCGCCACCGTCACCGCTACGAGGTCAACAACGCCTACCGTGCGCGTCTCTCCGAGGCCGGTCTCGTGTTCTCCGGCGTGAACCCCGAGCTCGATCTGGTCGAGTACGTCGAGCTGCCGCGCGACGTTCACCCGTACTACATCGCGACGCAGGCGCACCCGGAACTCCGTTCGCGTCCGACGGCGCCGCACCCGCTGTTCCGCGGGCTGGTCGGAGCCGCGATCGAACGTCACCGCTCCAGCGAGCTGTTCGACGTCGAAGCCGATGCGTGAGTTCGGCGGAGCCGATGCGTGAGTTCGGCGGAGCCGATGCGTGAGTTCGGCGGAGCCGATGCATGAGTTCGGCGGAGCCGATGCCTGAGTTCGACGACCTGCGCGACGAACCCTTCGAACCGGAGGTTCTGCGCAGCGATCTCGTATACGAGGGTGCCGTGTGGAACGTCCGCGACGATCGGGTGCGGTACGGCGACGGAGAGATCCGCCGCCAGTACGTCGCGCACACGGGCGCCGTCGCGATCCTCGCTCTGGATGACGAGGGGCGGGTGCTGCTGATCCAGCAGTACCGGCATCCGATCCGTCACCGCGACTGGGAGCTGCCTGCCGGGCTGCTCGACGTGGCTGGCGAGGAGCCGCTCGAGGCCGCTCGACGCGAGCTCGCCGAAGAGGCGGATCTGGTCGCGGCGCACTGGGAGCCGCTCGTCTCGACGTGGACGACTCCCGGCGGGAACGACGAGCTCATCCACGTCTTCCTCGCCACCGGCGTCTCAGCGGCGCAGAACGCGCATGCTCGTGAGGACGAAGAGGCTGACATCCGCGTGGAGTGGATTCCGCTCGACGCCGCGGTCGCAGCGGTCCTCGACGGGCGGATGCGCAACGGCATCCTCGGCATCGGCGTGCTCGCGGCCGCGCAGAGGCTGCGCGACCGGAGCTGAGCATGCAGCTCGATCGAGCGTTGGACACCTATCTGCGCCACGTCACGATCGAGCGCGGTCTCAGCGATCACACGATCGCCGCGTATCGTCGTGATCTCGGTTCCTACGTCGAATGGCTGGATGCCGAGGGCATCACCGACACGGCGGAGATCAGCGCGGCCGTCGTCGGGCGGTTCATCGCCGATCGATCGGGCGCCGATCCTTCCCCGGCCGCGACGAGTCTTGCGCGGCTGCAGTCGTCCGTGCGCGGGTGGCACCGATTCCTGGCGCGTGAAGGCATAGAACAGGATGATCCGAGCGGCCGTCTTCGTCCGCCGAAGGCCCCTCGTCGCCTGCCCAAGGCGTTGACGATCGACCAGGTCGAGCGCCTGCTCGGCGCACCCAGCGCCGAAGATCCGATGGGGATCCGTGACAGGGCCCTGCTCGAGCTGCTCTATGCGACCGGCGCTCGAGTGTCCGAGGCCGTCGGTCTCGACGTCGACGACCTCGCCCACGGCGATGTGCTGCGCCTTCGTGGCAAGGGGTCGAAGGAGCGCATCGTGCCGATCGGCTCGTTCGCTCGTGTCGCGGTGGATGCGTATCTCACCAGGGTCCGCCCGGGGCTCGCGGCGAGGGGGCGAGCATCGGCCCGGCTCTTCCTCGGTGCACGCGGCGCCCCGTTGTCTCGACAGAGCGCATGGCTCATCATCCGCGCGGCGGCGGAGCACGCGCACATCACCGCCGAGGTGTCGCCGCACACGCTGCGGCACTCGTTCGCGACACACCTGCTGCAGGGCGGCGCCGACGTGCGTGTCGTGCAGGAGCTGCTCGGTCACGCCTCGGTCGCGACGACGCAGATCTACACCCACGTGTCGGTAGACACCCTGCGCGACATCTACGCCACATCGCACCCGCGCGCACGCTGAGACAACGGCGCACGAGGCGAAATCGCGGGATCGCCGGGGCTGAGGCGGTGATCCCGTCGGTCGATCGGTAGACTCGACCGAGCACGAAAGAGCAGGAGAATCGGTGGCTGAGAACGCGGCGAAGTCCAGGGCGAAGACGTCGAAGAACGACGACACCCCCATGGGACCCACCGGGCGTCCCTATCACGGCTTCGCGACCCCTGAACCGCTCGCCTCGCACGGGCCCGCACGCATCATCGCGCTGTGCAACCAGAAGGGCGGCGTCGGCAAGACGACGACCGCGATCAACCTCGCAGCGGCCCTCGCCGAATACGGCCGCAAGGTGCTTGCAGTCGACTTCGACCCGCAGGGTGCCCTGTCCGCCGGACTCGGCATCCAGACGCACGACGTGCCGACCGTGTACGACCTGCTGCTCGACACGAAGCGCGATGCCCACGACGCGATCGTGCCTTCGGGTGTCGACGGTCTCGACGTGATGCCCGCGAACATCGATCTGTCCGCCGCCGAGGTGCACCTCGTGAACGAGGTCGCCCGCGAGACGATCCTCGCGCGTGTGCTCCTTCAGGTGGCGGGGGAGTACGACGTCATCCTGATCGACTGCCAGCCTTCGCTCGGTCTGCTCACGGTGAACGCGTTGACCGCGGCTCATGGCGTCATCATCCCGCTCGAGTGCGAGTTCTTCGCGCTTCGTGGTGTGGCGCTCCTGATCGAGACCATCGACAAGGTGCGAGACCGGCTGAACCCGTCGATCACGATGGACGGCCTTCTCGCCACCATGTACGACCCGCGCACGCTGCACTCGCGTGAGGTTCTCGAGCGTGTGGTCGAGGCGTTCGGCGACGATGTCCTGGAGACGGTGATCGGTCGCACGGTCAAGTTCCCGGATGCGTCGGTCTCCGGTGTGCCGATCACCGAGTTCGCTCCGGAGCACGCTGCCGCGCAGGCGTACCTGCGGCTGGCGCGGGAGCTGGTCACCCGTGGCGCTGTCGCCTGAGCTCGAGCCGTCAGACACACCGGCTCAGTCCGACACACCGGCTCAGTCCGTCTCGCCAGCAGAAGCGGCATCGGATCTCGATGTCGAGGTGATGGAAGAGGCTTCCATCTCGGACGCCGGATTCCGCGTCTCGCTGTCGAACTTCGACGGTCCGTTCGATCTGCTGCTGAACCTCATCTCGAAGCACGAGATGGACATCACCGAGGTGTCGTTGAGCGCTGTCACGAACGAGTTCATCGCGTATCTCAAGGAGCTCGACGACGATGAGGAGCTCGACCAGGCCTCGGAGTTCTTGGTGGTCGCGGCGACGCTGCTCGATATGAAGGTGGCCGGTCTGCTTCCGCAGGGCGAATTGGTGGATGCCGAGGCCGTCGCGCTCCTCGAAGCCCGAGACCTGCTCTTCGCGCGCCTTCTGCAGTACCGCGCATTCAAAGAGGTGTCTGCCTGGTTCGCGCGCTGCCTGCAGCGCGAGGATCGGCGCCACGCGCGTGCAGTGAGGCTCGACGAGAAGCACCGGCGGAAGACGCCTGAGCTCGTCTGGTCACTCAGCGCCGATGATTTCGCTGCACTCGCTCTCCTGGCGTTCGCGCCGAAGGAGATCCCGCATGTGGGACTCGATCACCTGCACGCGCCGCTCGTCAGCATCCGCGAGCAGGCAGCCATCGTCGTCACGCTGCTTCGCGCTGCGGAGTCGGTGAGCTTCCGCGAGCTCGTCGCGGGCGTCAGCGAGCCGGGAATCGTGGTCGCGAGGTTCATCTCCGTGCTGGAGCTCTACCGGCACGCCGCCCTCTCCTTCGAACAATTGGAACCGCTCGGCGAGCTGACGCTGCGCTGGGCCGCCGACTCCTGGTCGGACGAGACACTGGCATCGCTGGGAGCCGACTATGACCGATGATGTGACTGAAGCGACGACCGGCGCTGCGACCGAGGACATAGTGCGCGAGTCGCCGCTGTCCGAGCGAATCGAGGCGATTCTGCTCATCATCGACGAGCCGATCGGCCTCGTCGCCCTCGCTGCGGCCGTGGGCTCGCCGGTGGCGGCTGTGCGGCAGACGATCGAGACGCTCGTCGACGACTACGACGGCAAGGGCCAGGGCCCGCGTCGGGGCTTCGAGCTGCGCGAGGTCGGCGGCGGATGGCGCCTCTACGTACGCGAGGACCACGACGACGTCGTCGCGGAGTTCGTCGGCGGGCAGGCGCCGGCGCGGCTTTCTCAGGCGGCCCTCGAGACGCTTGCCGTGATCGCCTACAAACAGCCGGTCACGCGCAGCCAGGTGGCGTCGATCCGAGCAGTGAATGTCGACTCGGTCGTGCGCACGCTGCTTGCTCGAGGCCTCATCACCGAGCTGTTCGCAGACTCCGAGACCGGTGCGATCAACTACGGCACGACAGATGAGCTCCTGCAGCATCTGGGCATCAACTCGCTCGACGAGCTGCCACCGATCTCTCCTCTGCTCGACGACGGCGCAGACGGTTTCGACGAAGGGACCATCCGATGATCTCGGTCGGTTCGATGACGTCCGCACGGGCGGATGCGATGCACAGATTCAGTTTCAACGAAGGGACCATCCGATGAGCGGCTTCGAGACACCAGAGGGCATCCGCCTGCAGAAGGTGCTGTCGGCGGCGGGCGTGGCCTCACGACGCGTGATCGAGCAGTACATCGTCGAGGGACGCATCCGGGTGAACGGGCAGACCGTCACCGAGCTCGGACGCCGCGTCGACCCCGAGACCGACCTCATCGACGTGGACGGCACCGCGGTGCAGCTCGATGTGTCGAAGCGCTATGTGATGTTGAACAAGCCGACTGGAGTGGTCAGCAGCCTTCGCGACGAGAACGGCAGGCCCGATCTGCGCGTCTTCACCGACGACTACGAGGAGCGCCTGTACAACGTCGGGCGACTCGATGCGGAGACCAGCGGGCTGCTCGTCCTGACGAACGACGGCGACCTCGCACACGTGCTCGCTCACCCGTCGTTCGGCGTCACCAAGGTCTACATCGCGAAGGTCGAGGGCGAGGTCACCGCGCAGACGATCTCGAAGCTAACCAAGGGCATCGATCTGGACGACGGTCCGATCGCGGCGGACAAGGCGCGCCTGCTCGACACCTCTCGTGGGTCGAGTCTCGTCGAGCTGACGCTGCACTCCGGACGGAACCGGATCGTCAGAAGGATGCTGGCGGCCGTCGGCCATCCGGTGACCGAACTCGTTCGCCGCCAGTTCGGTCCGCTGCACCTGGGAACCCTCCCGGTTGGGAAGACCCGCGAACTGACTAAAATCGAACTCGGCGCACTCTTGACTCTGTCGCGCCGTGATTCCGGTGTCGCCGAGGCGCCAGGCGAGCAACAGGAGAACGAGTGACCGATACGACGAGTGCGCCCGCGGGGGCTCGGAGTTCTGTCGCGCCGCGAACCGCGGCCAGGCTCTCCGGCACCGTACGGGTGGTCGGCGCCGGTCTGCTCGGCGCGAGCATCGGTCATGCACTTCGCGCCAAGGGCGTGGATGTGGTGCTCGCCGACACTTCGCCGGCGCAGCTGCGCCTCGCGATCGACTACGGAGCGGGCCGCTCGGCCGCCGAAGACGATTCGCCAGCACTGATCGTGGTCGCCGTGCCGCCCGACGTCACGGCCGATGTCATCGAGTCGGAATTGACTCGTTTTCCGCACGCCGTCGTCACGGACGTGGCGAGCGTCAAACTCGAGCCCTTCCACAGTCTGCAGCGACGCGGAGTCGATCTGACCCGTTACATCGGCTCACACCCGCTCGCGGGGCGCGAGCGCGGCGGCGCGATCTCCGCGCGTGCAGACCTGTTCATCGGACGCCCGTGGGTCGTCTGCCGTGACGCCGACACCAAGGCAGCAGATCTCGCGCTCGTCGAGGCACTCGCTCTCGACGTCGGGGCGATGCCGCTCGAGATGACTCCGGAGGAGCACGACCGCTCGGTGGCGCTCACCTCTCACGTTCCTCAGGTCGTCGCGAGCCTGCTCGCCGGACGGCTCGCCGAGGCGGATGAGGGTGCGCTGCGGCTCTCCGGCCAGGGCGTTCGCGACACGACCCGCATCGCGGCATCCGCCCCTGAGCTCTGGGTGCAGATCCTCGGAGCGAACGCCGGGCCGGTGGTCGAGATCCTCGACGCTCTGGCATCCGACCTCCGGGAAGTGTCCGACGCGCTGCGCGCGCCCGAAGCTCCTGGCGCTCGGCGCGTGGTCGCCGAGACGATCCGACAGGGCAATGACGGTGTCGAGCGTCTTCCGGGAAAGCACGGACAGAACCAGCGGTTCGAGTCTCTCGTCGTGATGATCGACGACACGGCAGGACAGCTCGGTCGTCTGTTCGGCGAGCTCGGAGAGCTCGGCGTCAACGTCGAGGACCTGCGTCTCGAGCACTCACCGGGCGCACAGTTCGGGCTCGCCGAGATCAGTGTCGAGCCCGCAGCGCTGCACGGCGCGATCACCGGACTCCAGGAACGCGGCTGGCGGATTGCAGGGACGACCAATGACTGACTTCATCGCGATCGACGGACCCGCAGGTTCCGGCAAGTCCAGTGTGTCCAAGGCAGTCGCCCGCACTCTGGGCTTCGGCTACCTCGACACGGGATCGGCGTATCGCGCCCTCGCCTGGCATGTGCAGGATCGAGGGGCCGATACGGCGGATGCCGCTGCGGTGCTCGACGCCGTCGCCGACTTCCCTGTGCGACTCGGTCTCGACCCCGACGATCGCACGGTGCGCGTCGGCGATGTCGACGTCACGGACGCGATCCGCGAACCCTCCGTCTCGGGCGCCGTCAGCGGCGTCGCCCGTGTCCCCGAGGTGCGCGACCAGGTCAACCGTCTGTTCCGCACCCTCGTCGCAGAGGCGCCCTACCCGGCGGTCGTCGTCGAGGGGCGCGACATCACCACCGTGGTTGCACCTGACGCCCCGGTGCGCATTCTTCTCACGGCTGCACCCGAGGTGCGCGCCGCACGACGTGCCGGCGAACTCGCCGGCGAGAACGCCGAGACCGTCGCGGCCGCACTGCACAAGCGCGACGCTTCAGACAGCGCCGTCGTCGACTTTCTGAACGCCGCAGAAGGCGTCGAGGTCGTCGATTCGACGGAGCTCGATTTCACACAGACCATCGACGCCGTCCTCGCGGTGATCGAACGAACCCGAGGAGTACACCATGGCTGACGACGAATACGAAGGCGGCCCCGACCAGCTCGCCGAGAAGATGGCGCAGCTCGACGAGCAGCTCGCCGAGGCACGTGCGGAGACGCTGCGCGCGGGCCTCGCCGACTACGACCTCGACGATGAGGATGCCGCGCTCCTCGCCGGCATCACGATGGGCGAGGACGGCATCCAGTTCTTCCCCGCATTGCCGGTGGTGGCGATCGTCGGTCGCCCGAACGTCGGCAAGTCGGCGCTCGTGAACCGCATCCTCGGCCGCCGCGAGGCCGTCGTCGAGGACACCCCCGGCGTGACCCGCGACCGCGTGACGTACAAGGCCGAGTGGGCCGACCGTCGCTTCTCGCTCGTCGACACCGGAGGTTGGGAGCCCGACGCACGAGGCATCGACCGCTCGGTCGCCGCGCAGGCGGAGGTCGCGATCGACCTGGCCGATGTCGTGCTGTTCGTCGTCGACGCGATGGTCGGCGCCACGTCGACCGACGAGCACGTCGTGAAGATGCTGCGCAAGAGCGGCAAGCCCGTCTTCCTCGTCGCGAACAAGATCGATGACGCCCGCCAGGAGCCGGAGGCAGCAGCCCTCTGGAACCTCGGTCTCGGTGAGCCTCACCCGGTCTCGGCCATCCACGGTCGTGGTGTCGCAGACCTGCTCGACGCGCTGCTGAAGACGCTCCCCGATGTCTCGGCCGTCGCGAAGGCCGAGATCGGCGGACCGCGTCGCGTCGCGATCCTGGGTCGGCCGAACGTCGGCAAGTCGTCACTGCTCAACAAGGCCGCCGGCGAAGAGCGAGTGGTCGTCAACGACCTGGCCGGCACGACCCGCGACCCCGTCGATGAGATCGTCGAGCTCGGCGGCAAGCTGTGGCGTCTGGTCGACACCGCCGGCATCCGTCGCCGCGTGCACATGGCCCAGGGCGCCGACTTCTACGCCTCGCTGCGTACATCGGCCGCGCTCGAGAAGGCCGAGGTCGGTGTCGTCGTCCTCGACGTGTCCGAGTCGATCAGCGAGCAGGACGTTCGCATCATCGACCTGGTGCTGGAGTCCGGGCGTTCGCTCGTGCTCGCGTTCAACAAGTGGGATCGCCTGAACGACGACGACCTCGAGAACGCTGATCGTCGTCGCTACCTCGAGCGTGAGATCGAGAAGGACCTGGCGCACGTCGCCTGGGCCCCTCGCGTGAACATCTCGGCGAAGACCGGCCGCCACCTCGACAAGCTCGTCCCGGCGCTAGAGACCGCCCTGACGAACTGGGACCGTCGCATTCCCACCGGCAAGTTCAACGCGTTCCTCGCCGAGCTGGTCGCGGAGCACCCGCACCCGCTGCGAGGAGGCAAGCAGCCGCGCATCCTGTTCGGCACGCAGGCGTCGACTCGGCCGCCGACGTTCGTGCTGTTCACGACCGGGTTCCTCGACCCGGGATACCGTCGATTCATCCAGCGCCGCCTGCGCGAGCTCTATGAATTCGACGGAACGCCCATCGTCATCAACATGCGAGTGCGCGAGAAGCGTCAGCGCTGAGCCGCAAGCCGGGTCACACGTGCGCGCAGCTGTTGCCTCGTGTGACCCGGATGCGTGCCGATCCCCTGATGCTGTGACAGGCTGAAGGGGTGACTGTCGTACCTCCCGCCGCAGGCGAGCCCCGCCGCCCCGATGGGCCCCGGAACCCTGGAGACGCCTGGGTGATCGCCCCGTCGGGAGAGAAGTACTGGGGGCGTTTCGGCGCCGCGGGCCTGCTGGCGTTCGACCCCGACCGTGGAATCCTGCTGCAGCACCGCGTCTCATGGAGCCACTTCGGCGGCACCTGGGGACTGCCCGGCGGTGCGATGCACGAGGACGAGAGCGCGATCGTCGGCGCTGTGCGTGAGGCGCAGGAGGAAGCGGGGGTGCCCGATGGTTCCGTGCGACCGCGGTTCACCAGTGTGCTCGATCTCGATGTGTGGTCGTACACGACCGTCATCGCCGACGTGGTGCGCCCGTTCGAACCGGTGATCAGCGACCCGGAGAGCGTGGCACTCGAATGGGTGCCGGTGGACGAGGTCGACTCTCGACCTCTGCACCCCGGTTTCGGCGGCGCCTGGCCGGCGCTTCGTGCCCTCCTCGAGGTTCGTCCTTCGCTCGTCGTCGATGCCGCGAACGTGGTCGGCTCAGTGCCGGACGGGTGGTGGAAGGATCGCGCGGGTGCGGCAAGTCGTCTCGCTTCGCGGCTCGAGGGTCTCGCCGTGCCTGCGTCAGACCTCGGGCTGAGGGGAACCCTCTGGTTCCCGCAGATCGCCCTCGTCGTCGAGGGGCAGGCGCGCGGGATCTCCACGCCGTCGTCATCGTCATCGTCTGGTGCTGGTGCTGGTGCTGGTGCTGGTGCTGGTGCTGGTGCGGAGGCCCCCGAACTGCTTCCAGCGGGAGGGGTGTCGATTGTGCGCGCAGACGCGACAGGCGACGATGCGATCGTCACCGAGGTCGAGCGAAGATCTCGCGCGGGACAACACGTCGTCGCCGTCACGAGCGACCGCGAGCTGAAGAACCGTGTCGTCGCGGCCGGCGCCGCGCACGTGCTCTCCGCCGGCTGGCTGTTGGGTGTGCTGCCGTAGCAGGCTTGACCGCCTGCAACTGTGATGGCTCCCGTAGGGGCGGCTGCAGCCGCAACCGCTCCCGCCGAGACGGTTCTCCAGTCGCAACAGCTGCGGGCGTGACGGCGCTCGCTGGATGGCTCCACACGGAGCGCGTCGTCGCGATCAGACGAACATGACCCGTCGACGAGGCGGGTCTGCGTAGTCTCTGCCGAGCGGACTGGTCCAAGTAACAGTTCCATCGGGAGTCTGACGGGCCGTCCACCGATGCCGTTCATCGATGTCGGGGTGTTTGAGTGAGTGGTGGGTGGTGCAGAAGTGGCTGAGGTTGTCGATGCGTGTCCGTCCGCCGCGAGCGTGGTCATGGTTGTGGTCGATCTCGCAGCGGTGCACCGGCATCCTGCACCCGGGGAACCTGCAGTGTTCGTCTCGCGCTCGAAGGAAGCGTTTCATCTGCGCTGTGGGGGAGTAGGAATCGGTCTCTGTCACCAGGCCGCTCGCATCGAGGAAAAGGCGCGACCATCCGGTGCAGTGCCCCGCGAGTCTGCGCGCGACATCGGGATCGAGTGGTCCGTGTCCGTCGAGCTCGGCGGGGCGGTCGTCATCTCCGGCGAGAGTGCTCGCAGCGACCGTAACCTGAATGCGGGCCGAGACATTCTCGAGTCCTGTGCCGTTCGCTCGGCTCGGATCAGAGGAGAGCAGCAGATCGGACAACAGATCGGCGCGGATCTGATCGAACGTGCGGGTATCGCCGGCGAGGTGCTCGATGTCGGGACTCGCCGGGTCGGTCATCGGATCGATCAGGTCGGCGAGCGGATCGGTGACGAAGGTGCCGTCGGCGGCGATCACTCCGGTCTCGAAGTACGCGTCGTACCGGGGATCTTCGGGGGAGAGATCGGAGAGGCGGAGGGAGGCCTCGGACTCGTCGTCGAGCGGCGCGAGGATCGGCTCCCGCTCGTCGCGGGTGTGGGCGATGTGTCGAGCCATTCGCGTGAGGCGATCGGAGATCGCCACGGCGACCCACTCAGGCAGAATCGCCGTGAGAGCAGCCAGGCCATCGCCGACCGACCTGACGGTGACACAGCGTTCGGCCGTCGCGCGCCGCTGGGTCT
The DNA here is from genome assembly GCF_979258485.1 of Microbacterium sp. AC035. Taxonomy (NCBI): domain Bacteria; kingdom Bacillati; phylum Actinomycetota; class Actinomycetes; order Micrococcales; family Microbacteriaceae; genus Microbacterium; species Microbacterium sp. AC035. Next base: position 1,361,288 of record NZ_OZ409858.1, on the reverse strand, counting down.
CGACGACGGTCTCGCCCACGAGACGGGCCGCGACCTTGCGAGCGTGGGGCTTCGTGCGCGACGCGGTGTCCTGCTCGGCGACAACGATCACTGCGGCCTCGTAGAGTCCCATCGTCGCGGCTTCCACGCGTCCGTCGCGGATCGCATCGTCGACGATCTCGCTGGCTCGTACGATCTCACGCGCATGGTGCGCACTGATCGAGCCCGCCGCAAAGGAGGCGAACACGGCAGGCAGTGCCCGTGACAGGGTGCGCGCATCGGTGAACGCGTACTCGACGGAACCCTTCGGGATATGCCCCGTCGCGGAGTACTCCGCGATCATCGAGCGATAGATCGCGTCACGGTGGTGGGGGCTCTCGGAGACGTCGGTGTCGTGCACGCGGATGCGCTCGACGAGGAGCGCGTACGACTCGGCTTCGAGGGCCGCGATCTGGCGCCGCGTGGCGAGCCAGTCATCGAGCAGGCGGCGGCGCTCCTCAAGATCGAGGTCGAGATCAGTGCGCTGAGCCATATCCTCAGTGTAGAAGATATGTTCGAATCAGACCAGCGTCAGCCCTGGAATATGCCGTCATCCTCGTATCCTCGACCCCGCAGCTTGTCGATGTCGCGTCGCTCGCGTTTAGTGGGTCGACCCGCACCTCGATCACGCAGTCCGAGAGCGGCCTGAGGCTCGCGTTCCGGTGTGCGGTCCTCATAGGCGAGTGCCGCGACCGGCGCGGCGACGCGTTTGACGAGCAGCTGGCGAACGATGAGGATCCGATCGAAACCGGCGATCCGCACACGAAGCTCGTCACCGATCCGCACGTGCTGTGCGGCCTTCACCTTGTCTCCGTTCACGCGCACATGCCCTGCGCGGCATGCAGTCGTGGCGGCCGAGCGCGTCTTGTAGACGCGGATCGCCCAGAGCCAGCTGTCTACCCGTGCGGCATCGGCCATCAGGCACCTCGCTTTCTCAGCGTGATCAGGGCGCCGGCGATGATCAGGCCCTGACCGACCGTGTAGGTGGCCATGATGGTCGGGCTGCCCCAGGCCGGGAGCGAGCCCGGAAGGAAGAGCCGGAGTGCCAGCAGGGTGTCACTGGCGAGGAAGAAGGCGCCTCCGATCGCAATGAGCGGATGGCAGCGAGTGGAGAATGCCGCGGTGGCACCGAGGACAAGGCCATAGATCGCGACGGCGATCAGCAGACCGCCGGCATGCGGCCCCACGAAGGTCACCATCGCCACCCACCATGCGGCGTAGACCAGCGCCCACCAGGGCATCCGGCGCAGGGCGAGGTGGCGGACGAAGAGGGTGATGTATGCCAGATGCGCGATGCCGAAGAACATCAGCATGAGTGGCACCTCCGGCGCGGCCGGGAAGAGTGCGCCCGCGCTGTCGCCGAGCCACGAGAACGCTATCGCCGCGAGAATCAGCGCCCCTGCCGTGCGCTTTCGAATCTGACGAAGCGACACCAGCACCGGCACCGCGAGCATCGGCATGAGCAGCAGTTTGGTGGGTCCGGCCGCGGGGCTGTCGAGGCCGAGCAGTGTCACATGGATCACCGAGACCGCGATGTAGGGCAGGAATGCCCACACGAGCGGGTCAGGCTGACGGCGGCGCTGCATCTCCCCATCGTAAGCGGGACTGAACCGCGCCCTTCTCGCTCAGGACTCGACGGTGACCTGCGTGATCTGACCGTCGGTGCCGAGGTGCACGGCGGGCCAGTATCCCTCGGGGAAATGCTGGCCGCAGGTGTCGATGAGGTGGAGTATGACGGTGCCGTCGGATGAGGCCTCGAGCGTCTCGAGGCTGAGGTCGGTCGCCGCGTCATCGAGCTCGTGCTGCTCGGGGGTGACGCTGCTGAACGCCGCCACGACCGCATCCGTGGCCAATCGCCGCAGAACGCTGAGAGCGGCAATGGTCTGATGGACGTGGGGGAGCAGAGTGGACGCCTCATCGACGTCTGTCCCTTCGATCATGAGATCGAGGGGTTCGCCGTTGACCACCGTGCCGCCGGCGTACCAGTCGTGGGTCAGAACGGTCCCGTCAGACAGCTCCGTCGTCGCGCGCACGAGGGTGCCCAGCTCGGGATCTTCGATGGTGGGGTTCTCGTCGCTCATGTCACCACGCTAGCGGTCATCACGGTTCGAGAGCCGAGCCGAGCGACTCGAGGTGTTCGCGCAGGATGCGGACGGCTTTCGGCCCCACTCCGTGAATTGCGAGGAGTGCACGCTCTGACGCTCCGTCGAACTGGTCGAGACGAGTGAGCCCCTGCTGAGCCAGCGCCCTACGTGCGACGGTGCCCATGGATGTCGGCAGCTCTGTCTCTTCGCTCACGTGGAGAGCTCCACTGCGACGAGAGTGCGTCCTGGCTTCATCTCGGCCCTCTCTTCGAAGCCTGCTGCCAGGAACGTGGTGAGTAGGCCGTGGAACAGGTCGTTCGTGCGCTTCTTCTCGCCGCGGGTGTCTACGGGGTAGCCCTCGATGAGTCGGGCCCCTGAGCTTCGCGCGAATTCGACGGCAGCGCGCAGCAGTTCGAGGTTGAGGCCCGAGCCTCGGTGTTCGCGACGGACCACGAAACACGTGACGGCCCACACCGAGTCGTCGTCGAAAGGCTCTGAGGAGGCTGCCGCGATCATGCGCGTGCGCGCCACCCGCTGCTGCTTCGTGCGAGGCCCGATCCGGATCCACCCGGCGGCAGCGCCGTCGACATACGCGATCAGACCGGGCGGAGGGCCTGCGTCGATCTCGTCGCGCAGCATCTCAGTGCGTTGCGGCGTGGTCGTCGCATCCCAGTCCTTGTTGCTCAGCATCGGCCAGATGCACTGGCAACTGGCGCCATCGCCCCCGCCGGTGAGAGCACTCTGAACGTCGTGCCATCGGGCGGTCGTCGCCACCTCTGTCGTGATCGTCGCCATGCAGGTGACGGTACGCCGCGCCTCCGACACCACGCAACGCCCGGGGCTCACGCGGTTCGCGGAGGGCGGGCGTGTAGGGCTAAGATGGGGGAGTTGCCTGCGCGAGAGTGCAGAACAACGGGCTGTGGCGCAGCTTGGTAGCGCACTTGACTGGGGGTCAAGGGGTCGCAGGTTCAAATCCTGTCAGCCCGACCGAAGAGAAAATACCCGATCAGAAGGTATTTTCAAGAGGTCGTGAGATCGGCGTTCGCGTCGGTCTAGCACCCAAAATTGTACCCGCTGAACCCCTTGACCCGACATGGTCAAGGGGTTCAGGCGTTCCTAGCTGCTCACCGCGGCCTCCCGAAGGTGCTCATTCATCCGTGCCCCGGCGTTCTGCAGTGCCGTGTTGTCAGTGTGGAGGTACGCACGCGTCGTCTCGACCGATGCGTGCCCGAGGATGTCGCTCACGACGTGAATCGGGATGCCCGCGCTCGCGAACCAAGTTGCCCCCCGCATGCCGGAGGTCGTGACGGCGCAACCCTGGCAACCCCAGCGATGCAACCAGCTCATCCCAGCTGGTTGCGTCACGCAATGCTGCAGTGGTGATGACACCGCCACGCGGCCCGCGCAACAATGGCAGGTTGCGTGCCCGTTGCATCGTGAGTCTGCGCAACACTGGTTCGAGCGGCTCAATGATCGGCACTCGGCGCGCCCGACTCCCCTTCGGAGGCTTGATACTCAGGCCACCAGCACCCGGGAAGCACTGTCGTTCGATCGTGACCATCTTGTTCTTCCAATCGACATCGCCGACGACGAGCCCGCCTACTTCCGAACTGCGCGCAGCGAGGAACGCGCTGAGCATGACGTGGTCGCCGTAGCTTCGGTGGATGTCAGCGCAGGCCGCAGCGATCCGCGCGACATCATCGGGCGCCGGAATCAGCTTCGCGTGCGGAAGCTCCGTGTTCGGGCGATAGCGCCTGTCGGCGCGGTCGCGCACGGGATTGCGAGTGAGGAGGTCATCGCGCACCGCTTCGTCGAGCACCCGCGTCAGCGGCGATCGTGTTCTTGAGCGTGGAGCGGGAATGGACCGTCTCCCAGCTGTCGATGGCTCGGTCTACGAGCCCGGTTGTGATCCCACGGACGCGGATATGGCCCAGCATTGGCAGGACTCTGAGGTGGAGTCCGGCTCGGTATCCGGATGCGGTCGAAGTCGGATCGACACCGCGAAGGAACCGGTTGCCGATCGAATGCGCGTAGTCGCTCAGAGTGATGAGTGGATCGACGGTACGGTTCGAACTCGCTCGCATGAATTCGAAGAACTCTCGAGCGGCGATGTCATCATCGACCGTGACAGAGCGACTTCCGCGTTCCCGCGAAAACGGATCAGTCCAGCGGACCCGGGCGCGGATCCGGGAACCGCGGCGGAGGGTGTCGAGGTGGAGGCGAACTCCGAACGGTGGCAAGGGGGTGTGATGAACCGTCATCCGATCGAGGATCTCGCACTGTCGCTGCGGACCTAAAGTTCTCTGTGGGCAGGCAGTTATCTGACTGCGTGACACGTGCAGGCGGCCGAGTACCTGCAACTCAGCGGGGGAGAGAAAACCAGGATCACTGCGAGCCGAGCATTCTTACCAGCCGTCGTGATCATGACCGCATGCTGCCGCCAGCGCAGTGCGCAACTTCACGGTGTTAGACGGGATTGAACTACCTGGTTGGCTAGTTGCGTGTCTACCCGACAGACTTGACGCGGGAGTTCGGCATGAGGAACTCCCGACCTGAAGCATCGACCAATCGCATGGAAGCGCCCCGTAACCGGTCGTCGTACGGCAGCGGCTCGGGTGTCTTGAGGTGGTACTCGCCGTCATTGGGGCCGAGCTCTTCCCAGCCCGTCAGAGCCGCGACATCGCCCACGCTCGATGTGATGTCATCAAGGATCTCAGGAAGGCTGTGGAGCTTTGCGACAACGCTCGTGTCGTGCCGTGTGCTGGCGCCGGTGCGGCGTAGAAGATCGGCTGCATCCTTGTCGGTGACGACGACGTGACAGTAGGGGACGGCAAGGCTGAGTGCGTCGATATCTCGAAGCATGTTCCAAGACCACCTCCGTCCCTTGTTCCAGAAGAGCAGCGCTTTCATATCCGCGGAAATCCGGGCTGTGGGGACACGTTCCATGAACGCGACGGCTTTCGCGCGGCTCGCCATACCGGTTCTGCCACCGGTGATCATCGACAGCGTAAGCCGGTACTCCGCAAAAATGTCGTTGAGCAGATCGGTGTACTCGTGATAGATCTCGCGTGCCATCACAAGGGCGCGTAGCTCGTCCGCATCGGGACTGCGGTCGGCAAGCTGCTCTGAGAGCCACTGCTCGTACTCGACGCGACTGCCGGGACGGTTCTCGAGGTCGCGAGGGGCGACGTATCCGAGATCAACGAGACCCGGTAGATCGTCGGGCAAAGGCCCGGTGAATACTGCAGCCTCGGCGTACTCGTTGAGATGTCGCAGGCGCGTCCTGTCGACATCGATCACCTGGCCTTCATCGTTCACGACTTTGAAGAAGGCCTGCACACCGCTGAACGCCCAATGGACGCCAACGCCGAGGACCTTGGGTCGCGGCGGGCGGAATGCGGGGCGTCCGAGCGTCTCGTGAAGCGCAGCAAGGAACTGATGTCGCATGAGGACGGGCTGCGCCCGGATCGTTTGCATGAGCGAGATCGGCGCGACCACATCGGTGAGGTCCTTCCGCTGTCGCCAGTCCAGGATGCGCGCGGTTTCCTCGTAGTGGGTCGCTGACAGCGGAAAGTGGACGCCCTTCGCGGCAGCGGCGCGTATTGCATCCAGTACTCGCTGATCCTCATTGTGCTGGGGGCGTCCGACGTTCGCGCGAGCGAGTCGAATCCATACCCACTGATCGAGGTACACGGCTGGACGTGAGAGCTTCAACCCAACTTTGGACACTACTCGTCACCCTGTTTCTCGTCACCCTGTTTCGGCGTAGAGGAGTCTCGGTCGAGCTGCAGACGAGTAAGGGACGACAAGGCGACAGCTCGTCGATTCTCAGGGTTGTCTTCGAGTCTCCTGCGGTCCGCTTCTTCAAGCAGCGGGCTTGGGAGCAGGCCTCTGAGGGCATGCAAGACCGCATCCACGCCGAACAAGCGATCGACGATCTGCAGATCCAGATTGCCGAGAGTCCAGGGCGCGCCAGGCACGCCCATGATTCGCTGTCGGGACACGAATCTGGCGACGACATCGAGGCGTGGCCATTTGCCAGGGTCGATGCGGGCCCGCAACCACGACCTTGCTCCGTCAAGATCGATGATCTGCCAATCCCAGATCAGTGACCAGAGCTCCGCAGGGACGTTGAAGATTTCATCCTCGTTGTACTGGCTGAGCGTAGCTCGCACGGCGGAGCTGAACTGGTGTTTGGCGCTCTCGAATGCTGTTAGTCGATCCCACGATGGGCGTCTCTCAGCTTCTTGGGCAGCGTGCGAGATGAGATAGGACGCGAGAGAAAGCCCGCCCTCAGTGTGAGCGAGAGTCGCGATGGCAACAGCAGGCTCATCGGCTGGCAGGAGCAGATAGATCTGCTGCGCGATCCATCGTGACTGAATGTCCGGCGTCAGCATTCCGTCGTCGTCCGGGAGCTCGTTGCGGTGCTTCGCGATCCAGCGCAAGAGTTCGACGCCGCCGGCCCGCTCGTTTTCAAAGGCGTGGAGTATCTTGCTTAGCGCGAGATTTAGGTTACTGACGTCGTCGGCAATCTTGCCCTCGATCAGTGCCAGCTCCGTGCCGTGCTCGCCTGCACGCAGCTGTCGATATGCGTTGGTCGCGTCGGCGTCGGACACATCCTCCGGAGGGACTCCGAAGGCGAAGTAACGATCGAAATAGTCGGGATGATGAACACGCCCGGCCGTCGGCTGCCGCCTCGAGCGGTCGGGATCTTCCCGAGTCCAGTGAGCCTCGAAGCGGGGGAACAGAAGCCCCACCATGTCGGCCACGCCCTCCATGTGGATGAGGGACACTCGTGCCATCTCTAGCCGGATTCGCCAGTAATCGCGAGATCCCTCCTTGTCGGGCGTGCCGAACAAGTCGGCCGTCTCAATGTTCCTGACTTCGCCGAGTAGCGCCGAACGTTCTCTTGCGAGCAAGTCGTACACCAGCGGCTCCGCGGTACGGAGCCACGTCAGCACGAGGAAGTCCACCACGTCGACTTCGGCATGGACGGCATCGAGAAACGCATCCACCTGGCTGAAGTATCGCTTCACCGCTCGCGGCGTGGCGAGACGGTCGCGAAGATGCCCGAGGAATGCATGCGCGAGGCGCCTTCGGGCCGCACTGTCCAACGCGAAGTCCAGCCGCTGCTGAAGTTCCGACAGCTCCTGCTCGATCCACTTATCGAGCTGCCCCTGCCGGACAGGTGGCAGGTCCAACCGCACTTGGATCATCTTCTCCAGGTAGTCGACGCCGCGTCGGGAGTCGACGCCGACCAAACCGGTCCTGCTAAGGCTGTCGAGCAGTGTGTCCTCGTCGTAGGCGACGAGATAGTAAACGTGTGGCAGTCGTCCCACCAACCGGATGAGCTTGAGCGTCAGGAGGAGCTCATCGGGTGCAAGGCGATCAAGGTCATCGAGAACCATCAGAACTGGCCGATCGAGGTCACGTAGCGAGTCCTCGAGCTTGGTTCGAGTCTTCGCGAGGCTCTGATCCGGCGAGATGAAGTCGCTGAGCGCCTGCACTGACTTGGAAGCATCGATCCCGCCGAACAGGGTCGCGATCGAGGTGAGTGGAGCGACAGCCCTGCCGAAGGTGGCCAAGGATTGGCGAACCGCATCCACCTTGCTTCCCCGTGACGGGAGAGCAGCACTCAGCTCGCGGAAGAAACCTGCCTGGAGTGTATCGAGATCCTGGAAGAACCAGGGGTTGAAGTCGGCGATGATCCAGCCGGATGATGCGTGCTCGTTCTTTGCCCTGAGCGAAGACTTGATCATATTGAGCGCGCTGCTCTTGCCGGATCCCCACGGGCCTATGAGCGCAACAACCGAAGACGCCTCGGATGCTGCCACTGCCTTCAGGATCGAAACGGCTGAAGACACGAAGTGGTGCCGTCCAAGGTGGTCAGCGGCGACATCATTGCCTGACAGCGGGTCATCATTGAGATCGCGTGCGGAGAGTTGGGTCACGTTCCTATGTTGTCGGAAGGCACCGACATCTCCGACTGTCGAGACCGCGACTCTTTCGTCGTTATCGAAACCAAGGCGGTGCGCACACACGGTGGTCGGGGTTACTGCTCAGACGGTCGATTCGTTCCCCCGTTTATCTGCTGCCTCAACTTTGGCGACTACGCGGTCCTAGCTCTGAGGAGCTGACACAACGTGGAGATGTGTGATCCCGCCCTGGTTTACACAGTCCTCCGCGAGTCGGTACACGTCTTCGTGGAAAGCGTCGGCAGGGCCGGTGGCGTAAATGGTCGTTCGGACTGGTGTGTACTTTCGTAGCGGAGTGGAGGTGCCATCGTAGGTCTGACCGCTCCAATCGACGGTCAGGATCTGAAGCGCTTCTCTTCCGCCCCATTCGATACCAACACGCACTTCGTACTCTTCGACAGAACGAACCTCAGCTGTTGCGCGAACCAAGGCACTGAAGTCAGCTACGCAACACTCGATTCCGCGACTTTCGACCTGCCATCCATGGTGGAATCCATCCGTGCTCATTCGATGTCCGCCGACTGCCGCTGCGAGCATGACGGACCCGTCATGATGAATTTCTGCCCAAGCTTCCTTCCAAATCTCTCGTTCACCTGTCGCAGCATTTACGGCGCCCCACCGACGAAGGCCCGGCCGAGGGTTGAGCGCTTCCATGTTCTCGAACGGATGGACTCCGTTCCGACTCGAGTAGGTCAGGGTGATCGCTTCTGCACGGCTGAAAATGTTGCTCGCCTGTGCGCGGTCAGGGCGTGACGTGAGATCCGGGATGCGTGGATGCGCAATTGCTACTAGCCATGCTCGCTTTTCGCTATCCCGTCCCGCTGCCGCTTCCTCGTAGAGTGAGTCCACGGCATCCGATGTCCGTCGTCGTTCGTCGAAGCGTGCCCGGTACATCGTTTCGATCTGACGCTCCTTCATCCATGCCGTATCGGCATCGTTGCGGATGGGCGCCCCGAACAGGTCGTTCTTGTAGATCAAGTGTGGTCCATCGACGCTTGCAGGCACCTCGACCGCCACAGCACGGACATCCGTCCCCAAGCGATGAATGATCAACCCGAAGATTGGCGGCGAGATGGCGGTGACTGCGGCGCTCCGGTATGCGCGCTCATACCGCTCGGTGAAGTCCCCGGCGTCCTTCCTCCCAGTCGCAGCCTTCTCCACCTCTTCGACCCCGTACACGATCATCCCGCCACCACTGTTCGCCATTGCCGCGATGTCCTTCGGGATGTCCGTCTGCGAGATCCCATTCACCGGGGGGAGCTCTGACTTCCAATCCAGGTCGTCAGTCTCTGCGATGCCGGCGCTGATCGCTGCGTCGAGGATGTCGTCAGTGAACGGGCCCGGCGCCAATCCCAGCGCTCGATGCAGCGGAGTAAAGGTCATGCGCTAAGACTATTGTCCGAGCAGCACAAGGGTCCGAGGGGGAGTGGCCTACCAGCGCTTGTAGCGGCTGATCACCTCACGATGCCTTTCAACGACATCGTTAAGCTGATCAGTCCCGCCTAGGAATTGGGACCAGGGTTGCGATCGGGATCGTTCTATCTGCCTTCGGAACGTCCTTTCAACCAGGGGAACCCCGTCGAACCCCCATGCTCGTTCGCCTACATACTCACCACTGATTGCTCTCAGGAAGAGGTTGGGCGTCAACTGCTCCTGGATCAGACCCAAACGGTACTCGAAGCCATGGTAAGCGGCCCGATAGTCGTCGAAGCTGGGATATGACTCTGCGAAGTACCGCCAGAGGTCGGTCACGAACATGTGGCTCGCTGGATAGGTCCATCGAGTCCCCTCCCACCTCGGGAGCGCGTTCACCCAATCGTCGCTTGTGAGTCGGAGGTAGTGCAGGAGATGCGCCGCGGGGAACACATGCTCCTCGCCAGGTCGCGGGCGCCCCTCCACTTCCGTCGCAAGTCGGATGAGCAGACCTTCGCGGTCTCGCCGCATCGCAGTAATTCCGCAGATGGCAAGCGCGGCAAATGCGGGCAACAGCCGCGCTGGATAGAGAGCGTCATTCCATCCCTGGGAAGGGACAGCCGTTCCGGCATCGACCAGCCGCTGCAGGACATCGACCCAGAGCTGATCGTGCGCCCCTTCGGGATCATGCCATACGCCAGCCTCCAGCAGCGGTGCGAGCTGCTCTATTGATGAGAAGTAACCCTCATAGGTGTCCTGGAGGTCCTGCCACTGCAGCGGGCCATCCGAGTTGATGGGTGAGGCGGCAATGTGTTCGACTACCGTGTCCACCTGACGCATGACGAGGTCGTGTAAATCGATTCGTCTGACGGGGTCCGCGAGATACCGCTTGAGTCGCGCGAGCGCCAGCGCAGCAGACAATGGTGGTGCTGAGAGCCGATCAAGCGCGTTGATATCTCCCGCAAGCTCGGAGAAGAACTCATCTGCGCTCGACGCCGGTATGATGGTGCCCGATCGAGCCGCAAGGAGGCGTTGGGCGTTGTCTCCCTTGCTGCTGCGCGCGTCCCAGTAGAGCGGGTACCGGCGGTTCGGGGTTCGTTCAAGTGCGGAGACGAGGGCCGTATCCCAGTCCGCTGACCAACCTGAGACGATGATCCCGTACTCGTCGAAGACTTGGCTGAGAAGGGCGTTCCACTCCGCTGGGTAGGAGTTGAGCTCGTCAGGGGTATTACGGCTGCCGAGGTCCTTATAGTCGCCGTGGAGTTTGATGATTGTGGCGGGGGAGTGAACAAGTGGTGCCATGCCGTTGACGGCCTCGGGGCGGGCGATCACCTGCGGCGTCACTCCCTGTGCTTCGAGGGCACGCTCCATGAGCCGGTCGAAGTTCGTTGTGATGATGACCCGTACCAGCCCGTTCTTCACCAGCTTGGCCAGCGATTCGTGCGCCTTGGTCGGCTGCTTGAGTCCTTCCTCCCGTTCGTCCTCATCGGGTTCGAAGAAGTCGGCGAGGAGACCTTGACGCGCGGCGGCCGTTGGCGCGAGCTGTTGCAAGAGCGTCGAGTAGCCGAGTTTGCCCTCCGCATTCTCGGCCCACCAGGCTTCGGGGTCACCCCACGCAGTGTCCACCGCTGATGAGTCTCCGCCATCCGCGGCAGCAATCCGCCGCACCAACTCGCGAACGACACCCCAGCCGGTTGGGATGCCGGCAGCTGTCGAAACCCCCGAGCCGAGGAGGACAGCGTACACGCCGGGTTGAGCGTGCATCGATGTCGCCAGCGATACGAGTGGGGATAGCGTGGTTGACATGTGACCTCCAATGCACAGTATGGCAACAAGGTGGGACAACGACTCGAGAAACGCATTGTCAGGAACTGGTGCGCCCCTTCCGAATGACGGTTCGGAAGGGGGCGCGGATTCTTGGCATCCGTGGCACTCAGCTGCTGTGTTCTTTAGTCGTAAGAGATGAAGACCAATTTGACGACGGCTCGCTCACTCAGCCATAGATCGTCGCGCGCGTACGTCAGGCCGATCGATGGTTCGGGGGCAGAGCGGGGACGGACCACGGGCGCATCAGCGCCACTGACGGTGCTGTCGCGGCCGGCTGCGCGAAAAGGGCGGCCCTTGCCAAGTTCCTTCCGCCGCCACAATTGTCTTTGGTCGCGCTGCTACAGCGGGCTCGGGGCAGCGGCGCTCATCGAGTTGGCATCGGGCAGTCAGCAATACTGGGTCAAGCCGCTGAACCGCATCGCAGCCCGGTCATTCAGGTAAACCAGCCTTGAAATCATCGGGGGCGGTCTCGCGCGAGTTTCGAAGGGTCTCTGACACCAGCGCCCGGTATCTGGGGCGTCCGGGTGTCACCAATCTCGAACACTGTCTGGAAGTGTTGGTGCTTGCGACGGATGCTGCTTAGCGAGCTGAGCGAGCTCGTGCGAACATCGGCGCAATGCCTTGTACCCAGCCGGGGACGTCGAGCGCGTCTTGGCCGATGATCTCGATTGGGCTGTTGTTGACGAACCAGTACCACGCTTGGTCTAGCGGTACCCACAGCGGTCGACCGCAGACGTGACCCTTGTACCACTCAGCGCGTCGCTTGAAAGCGGGCGCGGTAGTTGTGAGATCTGCCCAGACCCAGTGAGTGAGGTCCGCGAAGTCGTATGGCAGACCTCGAAACGGGCTCGAATCGTCGACACGCTTCGCACGATGGGTCTTCTCTCCGCGGATGAAGAGAAGCCCGCCGACCTTTTCGCCGGACTCTTGAGCTAGCAGATCATCTTGTGCCAGCGGCTTGTCGTGCGAGCCTGCGGCCAGCCGATTCGTCTCGAATAGGTCGTAGACCGCATCGAGCGCCCAGTTGACCGCCACAGAGACCGCATCGGAGTCGGTCCGGTCGTGCGTCGGAGGTCGCGGACCAGGCCCGAAGCCCACTCGAGCGAGCGCAGGCGGACGCGGTAGATATCGCCGAGTGGCGTGTCCATGAACTCGACGCTGGCTCGTCTCGGATCGACAGATCGAGTCCTTCGGATCAGGGAACGGAAGATACTGCTGCACTTCATTCACACCCGGTGAGATGATCAGACGAGCGACCTTAGGGAGATGTGTGACGACAGAGTGGCAGTCCGACGGGATCGCGGTGCCTGCCGAGCTTGAACGTGCGCTTGAGACAGACACGCTTGTGCTGTTCTGCGGTGCGGGAATCTCCGCAGCTCCTCCGTCCTCTTTGCCTGGGTTTCAAGGCTTGGTCGAGGCGGTGGCCCGCGAGCTCGGCCGCTCGGACCTGCTCCCCGAAGACCCTGATGCCCCTGTTCAGTTCGATGCCGTCATGGGGGAACTCAACGAGCTCCAACACGATGTGCATGCGCGCGTGAGCGCCCGCCTCAGGGGTACGACACAACCGAACTCGTACCATACGGACCTCATTCAGATCTCCCAGAGCCATGCCCGAACTCCGAGGATCGTCACAACCAACTTCGATCTGCTCTTCGAGCACGGTGCTCAAGAGCTCGGCGTATCCCTCCCCGTACACACGGCTCCAGCCTTGCCCCTAGGGAACGACTTCAGTGGCATAGTTCACCTGCACGGAACGATCGACCCTTCAAGCGGTCAACGGATGGTCGTAACGGACGCCGATTTCGGGCAGGCATACATCACAGAGGGCTGGGCTACGCAGTTCCTCACGCGCATGTTCGAGCGATACGTCACGCTCTTCGTCGGCTACAGCGCCGACGACACCGTGATGCGCTACCTCGCACGGGCTTTACCAGCGGACGGAAAGACTCGATTTGCGTTCATGGAGACCGAACAAGCGGACACGATGGCGGCTAGATGGGATCGACTTGGTGCCACCCCCATCGCATATCCCTCTCCGCAAGATGCCCGGCATGCTTCCCTTAAACTCTTCATCGAGAACTGGCGGAAGCGCCTCACCGCCACTCCTGCTGAACGATTCGACCGCGTTCAATCGCTACTTTCAGCTGGGCCAGATAACCCTGACGTGCCAGAACATGAGCTTCTCTGGTTGATGGGCGACACGGAGCACGCACGGCACTTTAGAAACGACGCGGACGCAGCAGCCTGGATCCCGCGACTGGACGGACTCAGCGTGCTCGACGAACTCTTCGACGCCTCTGCACCCGATTCCGACCAGAACTACGGGTGGGCGCAATGGGCGGTTGGCTCGTTCCTGGCGGACCACGGAGCTGCGCTACTCATGGCAGCGGCTCGACATGGCGGGCGATTAGCAAAAGCGCTTTGGTTCCACGTTTGGTTGCAACTCTATGAGGGCTATCAGCCCATCGAGCAGCACAGAAAGTGGCTCCTGCTGCTCGCTGCCGATCAGTCATCTCGCGACGATGAGCGTTTGTCCGGGCTGCTCCATCAGGTAGCCGAGAAGGATCCTCCGGCCGCAGAAGTCTTGCTACATCACATGCTGATCCCGCGGCTGCAGTTCCGTCCTCACAGAGGCTGGCTTGGTGAACAGGACGCGCTCGACACCGACATGGTTCTCACGTGGCGGCAATCGTCGATCCGCGACGCGTGGCCAACATTGCTGCCAAGCCTCACGGATCCTGACCATCTGCTCTCGGTGGTACTCGACCTGATACGAGGAGCTGAGTCGACAGACGCCCTTTTCAGCGGGCGTGAACGTCGCCACTCGCTGTCTACTCGTCGCCAGAAAGTGGACGGGGTCGAGGAGTACGGTCGCGATGACCCCTACGTGCTTGTCGTGGATATCGCTCGCGACCTTCTCCGTGAGTTCGTGCGGCGCGAGGGCACCGACAGAGCGCTCCAGCTCCTGAAGAGTTCATCCGAGTTGATCCGTCGTCTCGCAATCGATGCTCTCGCCGAAGCACACAGCGGGGACGCGGACACGATGTTGAGCCTTCTCATTGAACGCGGCCTCATCTTCGATATTCGATACAAACCCGAGGTATTCCGACTGCTGAAGTCGATGTACCGGCACGCGACGCTGGACGCCAAGGTGGAGCTGTTGGCGCACATCGAGCAAACCGATGCACGCGACAGCGGAAACGACATTCGGGACTACGAGCGATACAACGTACTGGCGTGGCTCAGTGCAGATCAGGCGGATGAGGATCCGGTGCACGAAGTGTTGAGCGCGGCAGAGGCGGCACACCCCGACTATGGTCCACGGGAGCACCCTGACCTCGACTTCTGGGTCAGCGTTGGGGCGTTCGAGGAGTCCACCTCCGAAGCCGAAGGACTATTCCGCGGCAAACTGGTCGGCGACGTGGCTGCGGTGCTCGCGAACGATTCAGCGCTGGACGATGCATACGACAACGGACCGATCCTGCGGGAGCTGCGCGATTATCTCGACCACGAGCCTGGTCACGAGTTGGACCTGCTGGACGAATTCCTCGCTCAGAATCTGTCGTCGGCGGCGGCATGGACTGTGGTGCTGCAAAGCGCTGTGCGGTCGGGATCCACATGGCAGGCGGAGCCCCTCCTGGCGCGGCTCACGCAACTCGCATCAACTATCAACGACATCGCCTATGGAGTCGTATTCTCAATCACGCGACCGTCGAACGAACTCGACAAGCCCCTCGAGAACGCTCTAGAACGATGCCGACTCCTACTGGGCATATGGCGAAACGTCAGCGTCGAGGCATTGGAGGAGCCTCCAACCGATCCATCTGAAGCACACTCCACGGCCCGCGGTGCGCTCGCGTATGCATACGTCGAGACCGCGCTGCGGGCGACCCAGGAGGAGGAACGCCCCGTAGTCGACGCCGAGCTGCTGGCGGGCTTCGAGGAACTCTTGGAGGCACAGGACATTGAGTCCGCCGATCCCAGTCCGATGATGCTGGCCCGGTACGCCGGACATATTGTCGATATGGCTGAGGAATGGTCTGATCGCAATCTGCAACCATTCCTGGCCTCAATCGACGATTCACCTCGTTCGCGAAGCCTCTGGGCCGGAGTTCTAGCAGCCAACTACTTCACCCGCTCCCTGATGACGCGCACGCGAGACGCGCTTCGGATCGGATGGCCGGAGATCGCCCGCTCGCTCCCCGGCTCCGTAGAAGCTTTCATCAAGGTCCACGCGGCGCAGTTCGCGTTCTACACGCCGGCAGGCGAGCACACCTGGGCTGACCCGTTCATCGCTTCTGCACCCGTGACCACCCGTGCGCGCTGGATTCGATCAGTCGCCAGGCATCTTGACGGCAACGATCCAGCGTTCCAAGACCTGCTTTTCGAACTCTGGCAACACAGACTCGACAACCAACCACCGCTGCACGGTGCAGAACAGCGTGCGCTCCTCGACTGGCTGATCCTCCCCAACATTGATCTCGACCGCGCCGTAGACCTGTTCACTCGCGGACCCGCTGTGGCATCCGACGAGCGAGGGTTCGACTACTACGGCCTTGACGACTTCCCTCGGGATAACAACACCGCCCTGCTCAAGGTAGGACTGCATCTCCTGGCGGGGCGACCAAGCCTGCCGCCCTTCCTGAACCTTCTCGTAAAGGCCGCCACGGAGGCGAGCGAACAGGACGCTGAACTCGCGAAAGAAGTATGGAATCGGCTACTTAGCCTGGGTTACAAGCCGGCGCGAGAGCGTCTCGGAACCCGCTTCGGTCTGAACGGTCTTGATGGGTCGACTGGTGAAGCGATCGTGGCTGTCGGTGAGTAGACCACGTCGGAGCCGTGAGTCGCAGCCGACCACGATGCATCTTTCAGCGGCATCAGCCAGCGGCCATGACCGCACTAAGGCGACACGACACGACACGCGGTGGCAAGCGGACCGGGGGCGATATGGTTCGCGAGCATGAGGAAGCGACGCAAAGCGGCACTGGTAGTGCATCTAATCTGAGCGGTTGCGGGGATCGCGAGGCCGATCACGAACCGCGATACCTCGACATCTCCAGGCGTCGCGCTCGGATCGTCCCCGCCGCGTTTCGGAACACCCGGATCGGTGGCTACGGTGTTCATTCCAGAACCTGCGCTCTCGCGCTCACCGCCATTACCGGATCACCTGGATGAACGGTGAACTCGGCAGTCCGATTCGCGGCCCTAATGGTCACCGTGATCTCTCGTGCCTCGAGTCCGGACGATAACGCGGCGGGCTCGAGGAGGCTCGTGGTGTTGTGTTCGGCGAGGCCGGTCTCGGCGAGACGACAGGCGGACCAGGCAAGATCTCCCGCTGATGTCAGCTGCCATGCATAACCTAGACTCATGACCGCGGCCCACGACTCTCGCTGGCAGGATGCTGCGCGCCACCCTGACTTGCAGGTTGCGCTCGCCGAAGATGACACTGGGACGCTTCTTATGGGCAGTCCTCTCCGGGCTATCGCAGATGACGCCGATATCGACGACGATGTCCGTTACGTTGCAGGTCTCCTTTCTGCAGTCGCCTGGTTCACGCCGAACGGAAATGACTGGACCAACCCCTACGGTCCTTTCGCTACGTTCGGCGACCGGCGGAGTCCCATTCCTGCAGACTTCGCGGAGGCGGACTACGCGGTGCTAGCTGAGATCGCCGAGCTGATCCCCAGTCTCATCCTTCGAAGTCGCGTCCTTGACGTCGTTGCAATCGGTGGTGACCCTGCGCTTCGCCCGACTCGGCATGCTGCGCAGCTGCAGGCGCTGGCCGACCACGGGGTGACGAGCGAGGCGATGACCCATGCCGCCGAGCAGTGGGACCGCGGACTTGCTGTCGGCGTTCGCTTCCGCGGCGTTGCGTCGGCGCAGCTCGGCGAAATCGAACGCCAACTCGTCGAAGCCGCGACCACATCCTCCGACGGAGGCCTCGCGGTTCGCGCGGCACGGCTGCTCGGCGACCATCGGCTTGGACGCCAGCATGCGGCGACGATCGCGGCACGCCTTGCTGAACATGCTGGAGGCATCGAGTCAATCGCCGCTCAGCACACTCTGGAGGTCGCGGCCGAGTGGTATGGCCGTGCGGGCGATTCAGCGGGGGCGGAGGAGGCGACGTACGCAATCGTTCAGCGACTGATTGCTGAGGCCAATGCTTCTGAGGCGTTCCGCGCGTCCATCCACTTGGAGATCGCGCTCAAGATTCTCCGCACGCTGCCTCGCACAGCCCGCGAGCGTCTTGGCGTGGCCGACCTGCCAACCGAACTCGCCCGCCGGATCCGGGAGAGCGGCGCTGCAGCGATCGGTCAGATGAAAGTGTTCACCACAGAGGCTGGCGATCTCGGCGACCATGTCGCTGAGTTGCTTGCCGCAATTCGTAGCGATGACCCAGTGGAGTCCATCCGGCGTTTCGCCGATATACAGCCCTTCGCAAGTCTGTCGACGGCTCGGACGGACGCGGAGCAGCGCGAGCGGCAGTCCCCCGTCTCATTCTTAGCAGCGCGGCGGACTCTCAGCTCCGACGGACGCACCGTGTACCGCTCGCCTGCGAGTGACGACGCCACGATCTATGGGGAGAAGGCGGCGACCTGGGAAGGGATGATCCAGCACTATCAGCTGCGGGTCAATCTTCTGGGCGGCATCGTGCTGCCGAGGGCTTGGAGACAGCTATCCACCGATCACCGGCTTCACATCGGCGACTTCCAAGCCCTTGCTGCTGGCAGTGCCATTGTGCCGAGCACACATGAGGGGGTCTTTGCGCGTGGGCTCCACTACGGGTACAGCGGGGACTTCGGAGCCGCGGTGCACCTCCTCGTGCCCGCAATCGAAGCGCTCGTGCGACTGCATCTCGCGAACGCCGGGGAGCGCACGAGCGCTATCAGTGCCGACGGCAACGAGAACGAGATCGGCCTCTCCGCGCTCATGGAGAATGAGCGGGTCGTTGATATTTTCGGAGAGGATGTTGCGTTCGAACTTCGTGCACTTCTGTGCGGACCGATCGGCCCTAACCTTCGCAACGAAGTCGCACACGGACTGATCGGCGACACGGTGTTCTCCTCAGGTATCAGCGTCTACCTTTGGTGGCTCACGCTCAAGCTCGTCTTCATGCCTTATTGGAACGCACTGCACGATCCAGAGGCGGCTGAAGCACGCGAGCCGGCCGTTCCGGAACGCGATTCGGATTAGGCTCACCGGGCGAGAGGCCGGTCCGTTCAGTCCGTCTATCTCAGTGCGCGCCGTTGTCGAGAGCCGGGACCAAACCGGGACCAAAGCCATGGAATGCATGCAAGGCATGACATGAAATGACGTCGTTTGAGGCGCAGAGATACCCGGGAAGTCAAGGAATTGACCTAAACGGGATACCTGGGGGTCAAGGGGTCGCAGGTTCAAATGCTGTCAGCCCGACCACAAAGCCCCGGAGAACCGCAGAAATACGCGGAACTCCGGGGCTTTTTTCATGCCCGGGTTCGGGCGGAGATCGAGTCGTTCGATACCGCGGATTCGGATCCACGCCGATTCCCGTATCTACGTACCGAGGGGAGACCCCGGTCGACCTCGCAGTACAGATGTCGTCGCGGGCAATTGAGGCGAAAGCGTGGGATCGACGCCGAGGGCCACCGGGCGCGCATGAACGCCAAGGAAGCGACGCGGACGTGGGACGCCCTCACCGCATCCCTGGCTGCGGTTAGGCAGGAAGGACCCGAGCTGAGCTGTGAGCTACTCGCGCTTGTCGCCCTTCCGCGAGCCTTCGAACCCGGCACCGACGGCGACACCCGCAGCGAGGCCGACCGCTACGCCGATAGCGGTGCTGTCGAAAAAGATCGATCCGATCGCAGCGCCCACCGGCAATCCGAGTGCCATGCCGAGCGCAATACCGAGGCCGGGCTTCATCGTGGAGTCTCGTTTGGGGTCGGTCATGCGATCGACGCTACTTCGACACGTGAACCCCCACATCCCCCACGCGATGGATCTCGACCCTCGGACACCTCTTCAGTCGCGGCGGCGCCGAGGCGTTCGCGGGGACGTCGACCACTCGCCAGGGCCGCATGGATCGCCGCCCAGATCCGTGCGTACGTGAGGGCTGGCTGGCTGGCATGGCCGGTCGTCGTGCTGGGTTGGCGCGGGTCCCAGATCCTGTCAGCCCACCACAAAATCTCGGATAACCGCAGGAATCCGCGGAACTCCGGCGCTTTTTTCATACGCACAGGATCGGATTGAAGACTCTCTTGCTGGCCAGGTCGGGGCTGGATAGGTTGAACTCACATTCAATGGCGAGATTCGTGAGGCGATCATGCGCAGATACTGGACGGCTCTCGTCGGGGCAAGTGTTCTCGCGGCCGCGGGACTCACTCTGGCTGGCTGCACCTCTGGGCCCGACCCTGAACCGACACCGACGGAGACCATCTCACACCTCGAAGGAACCTGGCGCAGTCTCGAGGGAGTTGAGTTCCTAGAGTTCGATGAGGACGGCACGTTCGTCGGGTTCGACAACTGCAACACCGTCGAAGGCGCCTGGGCATCCACAGCCGACGGAGTACGCCTGGAATTCCTCGGAGGGACGGAGAAAGGATGTCCGGAGGGCAGCGTGTGGCTGATCACGGCCGAGGCCGCGGCGCAGGCAGAAGACGGCTCTCTGGAACTGCGCAACGGTGGCGGAGAAGTTGTCGGCACGCTCACCCGACAAGAACCGTGAGACAGCCTGCCGACAGAAACCCCTGAGGCCGGTGAGTGGCCGATGCCCGATGAGCGCCTCCTGCGATCCACGACTCGAGTCCAGGCGGCTCGCGCAACGCCGTCTGCCGCAAGATGCGAAGAGCGCGCCCTAGTGGCTCGGCGTCGTGTCAGGGATGCCGGTGGCATCGAACAGCAATCTGTCGACGACGTGGTCGAGTTGGACTGGCCGCACGCTGATGTGCCTCAGTAGATCTTCGAAGTGAGAGAACACGACAGCAGCCTCTTCGAACTCCGGCTCTGTTCCGTGGACGACAGCTCCATCGTCTCGCACTGCCAGGTACTCGTATCCGCTGCGAACGGAAAGCAGGATGGGTAGGTGACGCTTCCAGAAACGGGAGACCGCGGACGCCTCCTCATCTGTTGCCGCGGCCTCGGTGCTCAGCCGTTCGCATTCGTTCCACGCGAACGCTCCCTCGGCGCTGGTCGAGTAGTCGTGGCGGGAGAGGAACCACACCGTCTCGTCCGAGTTCGACAGCAGTGAGAACGAGGACACCCAGCGGATCACCGTCTCGGGCGCCGTCTGCAGCGCGGAAGGAAGATCCTTCTGCGCGGGCATCGGCGGTTCACATGTCCAACCGGATTCCCGCAAGCATCCGGTGGCACTGCGGATGAGTTCCGTCATGTTCCCCACGCTACCGAGCAGTCTCTATAGGCAGACGGTCACGTGGTCGCGCCGGTGTTGACCCATTCCAGGGCCGTCAACTTCGCCTCGATCTTCTCAAGGCCGACGTTCCCGCATCCGACCAGGGTGAGCCTGCGCAATCGCGGGAGGTCGTTGATGGCGGCGATGCCGGTGATCTTCTTGCAGTACTGGATGTTCACGATCTCGAGCTGCTGGAGAGCAGACAGCTCGGAGATGTCCCCCAGAGCGGTGAGGTTCTTCAGCCGCAACGACTCCAACTGGGGGAGCGCACTGATCCCGGTGAGGCTCGTCAGCGTCCGTCCGCCAATCAGTCCGAGACGGCGAAGCCCGACCGGTTCGACGAGGCGGAAGATCTCCTCGTCAACGGGCACGTTCAAGAGGTTCAATTCTTCCAACGGCAGTTCGAGTGCCTGGCGCACATTGTTCAGAGACCTCTGCGGGTAGAGGGAGAGGGCCCGGAGCTGGGGGAAGTGCTCGTTCTTGAAGCGGAAGGGTTCGCCGACGTAGAGGGTCTGCAGGTTCGGCACCACCACCTCCGGCCACACCAGGGTCCGATCGCCGATGTGCACCGAGAGCTCTTCCAGACTCTCTGGGAGATCCCCCTGCCGCAGTCCGGTGACGACGGTGGGGAGCATCCTCCCCGGCCCGATGCTGAGGGCTCTCAGGTTCGTCATCGCCGAGATGATCTCCGGGAGACGGTCGATCGGCCCGTCGAGGGGCGACCACAGGTGCACATCGGTGATGCGTGACAGCTGCTCGGCGTCGTAGGGCTGGTCGTAGAACACGAGGTCTCTGTCCGGCACGTCGAACTGGTCCTGGTGCGCACTGTGCAGCACCATCGTCCGCTTGCTCATGATGCTCTCATCCATTCACCCTTGACTTCGCGGGCCGTCGTCCCGGCCACGCGATTCAGATTAGCTGTGCGTGTCGCCGACGTTCCTGCGGCGGTGCTTCCTTGCGCGCGCAGGGGAACGGCGCGTAGGTCCGCCACTGCACTCGCGTCAACCCCCTCACCGGCGCCGCCTGAGCGGCGTACCGTCGGCTCATCGACAGAGGAGATGCAATGAGCGATCTGCAGAACACGCACGGAACCGCCGACGCCCACGAAGAGGCCGACACCGCCTCGGGTGGTGCCCCCGATGATTCGACGTCCAAGGACACGGACGAGATCCTCGAAGACGAGACCACCGACGAAGACGGTGCGCCTCTCGAGAACCCGTCCGGCGGCTGAATCGGCCACGCCCTGGAGCGCGAAGACCCCCACTCGGCGTTGAGCCGGTGGGGGTCTTCTCGCTGTCGGCTGGTCTCTCGACCTAGGCGGTGCGCACCGTCAGCATCCGCCATCCTTCCGGCACCTTCGCCTCGAGCGATGCCATGTCGTCGGCCTCGATCTCCTGCACGCCGTCGACGCGTGTGAATGTGCCGGTCGCCTCCATCTTGGCCACGCCCTTCAGCATCCGCACCGGCGCGGAGGCCAGCTCGAAGCCCGGCTTGCGATGTTGTTCCAGCTCGACGAGCACCTCGGCGAGCGTCGTTCCCACCACATCTGCAGTGCTGGTCTCGATGGGGCGGATCAGAGCGATGAGCATCATGCCAGCCTATGGCGCGGCGGGCGCGACGTCGGGGTACCGCTCCGCAGGGGGTGTCAACCGGGTGTCGCCGCAAGCGGAGGAAGGTGCGGGATCGTGATCGGCGCCGTCGACCGGCTCGGCGGATTGTGGAACCGCTGAAGATCGCTCAGCACCTCCTCGGCAGACATGTACGAGCTCGCCAGGGGGAGATTGCGCAACCAGAGCACGTCCACCTCGACGGCATCCACCTGGTAGATGCAGGCGACGGTCTGACGTGCGTCGTGCGGCTCGTACCGGTGATCGACGATCAGCCACTCCGTCTCCGTGACCCTGCGGAGCTCGAATCTCGGATCGGGCATCGCGGACATCTCAACACTCCAATCAGTCGTTTCGGCATCGTCTGACAGGGGGAGCGCTCCGCGACCGGGCGAGATGGGGGAACCGCCTGGCCGGCGGGCGCCCTCTGCCCGCCAGAGTTCACCAGAATTATAAGAACAAACCGGTATATCGCTCAAGAGGATCGTGGGTGGATGCGGACGTTGGTGGAGCTTGCGGATGAGGGCGGATCCTGCGCGGATGCCGTGAGCTCCGCCTCACGCCTCGAAGGCGGTGTTCCCGGCGATCACCGTGCGTAGGACGCGGGCTGTGAGCAGCGTCCCGGTGCCCTCCGAGAAGGGATCGACGTCGAGCACGGCGAAGTCCGCTGCCTGACCCACTGCGATGCGACCACGCCACGCCCCGTCGCCGATCGACGCCGCTGCGTCACGCGTCGCATGGGCTATCGCGCGTCCGAGGGGAAGGGCGAACTGCGGATGCACCGCCGGGACGTCCGGATCCAGAGCAGACGCCCGCGTTGTGGCCACGTACATGTTGGCGAGCGCCGCGTGCGGCGCGGTGGGCGCGTCCGTCGAGAAGGCGAGCAGTGCACCGGCATCCTCGTACTCCGGCCATGCGAACGCCCGCTCCGCTCGATCATCGCCGAGCTGGGCCGCCCAGTTGGCGAAGATCGCGGGATCAGCGTGCACCGGCTGCATCGACGCCGTGACGCCCAGACGCGCCATCCGCTCGGCGGTGCCGGGCGCCGCATACTCGAGGTGCTCGATCCGATGACGACGCGGACGATCGCCGTTGACGGTGATCGCGTATTCGATCGCATCCAGAGCGAGTGTGCTCGCTTCATCCCCGATCGCGTGCAGCGCGACCTGCAGCCCCGCGGCATCCGCAGCCGCGACGATGGGGAACAGGCGCTCTGCCGGCCAGATCGGTGCCGCGTTGGTACCGTCCGCATACGGTGCACGCATCGCGGCGGTGCATGCATCGATCGTGCCGTCGAGCACGAGCTTGATCCCGATCACCCGAACAGCGCTCGAGGCGGCGCTGGCACGCTCCGCCGCCTCGGCGACCTGGGCCAGGTTCAGCGCGTCGTCACCGGTGTTCGCGACGAACCAGTGCGCGGCTATCCGCATGGGCAGCGCACCGCGCCGCTCCGCCCGCTCGAGCGCCGCGAGGGCGAGTCCGTCGAACGCCATGTCGACGGCGCCGGTGACACCCGCCGCGAGATAGGCCTCCACGACGCGCTGCACCGCCGCATCCCGCTGCTCGTCGGTGGTCGTGGCATCCCTGTGCGCCCACGCGTGCTGCTGCGCGGCCGTCTCGTAGAGCATCCCGGTCGGCTCGCCGTCGGCATCCCTCTCGATCCGCCCGCCGATCGGGTCGGGTGTCTCGCGGGTGATCCCCAACTCCTCGAGTGCCGCGGAGTTGACCCAGCAGGAGTGGTAATCGTTGGCATCGAGATAGACGGGGACGTCGGCGACGACCGCGTCGATCATCGCGGCGGTCGGAGATCCGCCCGGGATCGCGTCGAAGAGCCATCCGCGTCCGCGCACCTCGCCGGGGGACATCGCTCGCCCCAGCCGCACTCTGCGCTGGATCTCGTCCAGTGAGTGTGCGTCGGTCAGTCCGATCTGGCCGAGCGCCTCGCCCATCATCAGCAGATGAGTGTGTGCGTCGGTGAAGCCGGGAAGAACGACTCTGCCGCCGAGGTCGACGGTCGCATCCGACGGCGGCGCGTCGGCCTCGGCACCGACGAAGGCGAACTCCGTGCCGTCGACGATGACGGCTTCGGCCCAGGCGGTGTCGTCAGCGGTGAAGAAGCGGGCATTGCGATAGAGCGTGCGGGGCATCAGAGCGTCTCCTCGGTGGTGGCTGCACGCTCGAGGCGTGTCGAGAGCAGAGCGATCGCGCTCGCAGGCACGGCGAGCACGAAGCTCGCGATGCCCAAAGCGACGGCGAACCCCTGGAACCCGAGCGCGCCGACGAGCGCCGCGCCGATCACGGGAGTGAGCGCCGAGCCGACGAGGTAGACCGCGAGGAGGGGGCCGGACCAGCGGCCATCGGCGTCGAGCGCCGCCGAGGTCGACACGAAGTACATGAAGGCGATCGCGTAGACGGTGTTCCAGGCGATGAAGACGACGATGAATGCGGTCGGATCAGAGGTGAATCCCTCGACGATCTTCAGCACGCCGCCGGTCACGAGCAACACCGCGAGGGGCACGGCTCGCCCCAGCCGGGATCCGACGACCATGAGCAGCACAGACCCGATGAGGCCGCCCGCCGTCGCACCGCTGAGCGCGAGGCCCAGCCCCTCGGGCGTCAAGCCCGTCTGCTCCGCACCCATGATGCCGGCCATGGCCCAGAGGGAATCCTCACTCGCTGCCCACAGCGCGAACACGACGAGGAGGCTGAATCCGGCGATAGTGACTGTTCGCGAGCGAGCAGGAGAGAGACGCACCGTACCTGTCGGCGGCACGTCGATCGGCATCGCCTCGGCGACGGCGGCTCCGGCCCGAGGATCGACCACGGGGGCCGCGGGCAACCACGCCGAGACGAGCAGTCCGACGATGTTGAACAGCGCG
This sequence comes from Microbacterium sp. AC035, assembly GCF_979258485.1. Lineage (NCBI taxonomy): Bacteria > Bacillati > Actinomycetota > Actinomycetes > Micrococcales > Microbacteriaceae > Microbacterium > Microbacterium sp. AC035. The sequence goes on along the minus strand of NZ_OZ409858.1, from coordinate 1,336,100 downwards.
AGCGCACCGAAGACATCGATCGGTGCGAGTCCGACGAGGGGGATCACCGCCAGCACGATCGTGATCACGCCACGGTTCGCGAGACCGTTGAACCCCGCGACCCTGTCGGGGTTCCGGAACGCGGCGAGCGCAGCGCCCGAGGCCGCGACGGCACCACCGGCTCCGGCTCCGCCGACCAGAAGCCCGGGAATGATGAGCGCCGGGACCAGCGCTGCGACGGCGAAGCCGATCACCGCGATGGCGAGACCGCTTCGGGCCACGGCTCGCCGGTGGCCGCCGGCGCAGAGCGGAGCGATCGCGAGTCCGGTGACCGCGGTGAGCAGCAGGGTCGCGGTGACGAGCCAGCTGGCGGCGAGAACATCGATTCCGAGACCCTGCTGAGCGGCGGTGATCATGTAGGGCGAGAGGTTGACGCCGAGATAGCCCGCGATTCCGATCGCGAAGGTGGCTGTGGCGGTGGGTAGCCGGAGCGGAACCCGGGTACTGAGGTCGATGGCGGTCATGGTTCTCCCACTGAGAAGGCACGGCGATGTGCGCGAAGGTTCTGCCGATGCGCATCGGGTGGGGCGCGAATTCAAAAACGAATGGTGTTCGTCAACGAATGGTGTTCACTATTATGCACAGGAGGGGTACCGGAGGGAAGAGGTTTTCTCAACGGCTCCGGGAACAGAGAGTGAGCGTGCGATGCCCAGGCCTTCGAGTCCATTGCTGTCGCCTGAGATCATCGGTGCGGCCGGCCTCGAATTGTCCAGGGCCGGCGAGCCGTTCGGCGTGAACGCGATCGCCCGCCGGCTCGGCGTCAGGCCGTCGTCTCTGTACAACCACGTTGACGGCATGGAGGGCATCATCGAGGTGATGCGCGGCCGGCTGGTCGAGGAGTACAGGGTCGGGCCGGGGGAGCGCGAGTGGGACGTCTTCCTGGTCGATCTTCTGAGACGCCAGCGCCAGATGTATGCCGATCACCCGCAGCTCGTGCCGCTCCTGATCGGGAAGACGATCACGCATCCGACGGTCATCGCCGCATACGACGACCTGGCGACCGTTCTCGTCGACGGAGGCTTCCCCGACGACGAGGTGCTCACTGTGATCGCGATCATCGATGCCTTCGCTATCGGCTTCGGTCTCGATCTGGCCTCGCCGGACGAGGTGTGGGAGCCGGGTGAAGGAACTCGCACACTCGGTCGCGTGCTCGAGGGCGCGGAGCGGGGCGCTGCGCGGGCGGATCGCACGTTCGAGCTCGGAATCGGGCTGCTGGTCGACTCGCTTCGGGCTCGCCTCGGCAGATGAGGCTGGAATGGTTGCCCTCTCGAGTCATCCAACCCCATTTGGATCACTCGAGAGGGCTCACCGTCCGTCCCGGACGGTAGGGGAGGCGGCGAAAGACTTTCGCTGCTCTCTCGACTGATATCCCCAGATGTTCAGCCGGTAGCCCCCGCTACTTCCAGCAGAATATCGCTTAATCGCTCTGTCCGCCATTTGGGGGACAAAGAAATCTACGAATGTTTCTTCCAAGACTGGGGCTTGCCGCGAGAACGTCCACTCATAGAGTGGGTTCATGGACAGAAAGCTCGTACTGAACGCGCACCTCGCCATCGCTCACGGGCACCGAGTCGAGGTGACGGAGCGCCTCGATGAGCTGACCGGGGAGTCCCTGATCCTGTCTGTCAGAGACCTCGACACCGGCATCCGATATCGCCGCATCGACGAGCCCCGCGGCGAGCTCATCCGGTGGCTGGGTCGTGTCGTGGACTGCACGGTGACGATCGGCGGGCACTCGTCGCAGACGGCTCTCGTCGTCGATGCCGAGGGGGACGGATCCGGTGCGACGAGTGCCAGGGCCGCCCTGCACGGCGCGGATGCGGCGGTCGATGCGGCGAAGGCTGAAGCGGACCGCTGGGGTGGCGGCGACCGCGTGCCCGAGCCTGAGCCCGAACGCTTCTGGTGAACCGCTCAGCGGAAGTCCCGCGATCGATGCGTCACTCCGGTGCGGAGGTCTTCGAATGCGTCCGCGAGGACGTTCACCACTCCCTCCGCTGAGCGCTCGAGAATGCCGCGGATGATCAGAGCAGGAGAGTCCCGCGCCACTCGGTGATAACGACCCCACACCCCCGTCGAGCAGATGACGTTGACCAGGCCGTTCTCGTCTTCGAGGTTGAGGAACGTGACGCCCGCTGCCGTCGCCGGGCGCTGACGATGGGTCACGAGGCCGGCGACTTCGATGCGCCTGCCCGTCTCGTGGCTCTGGAGGTCGGCGGAGGTGAGCACGCCCCGCTCACGCAGGAGTCCGCGGAAGTGCGCCATCGGGTGGTCGTCGGTCGAGACGCCGGTCGCCCAGAGATCTGCGGAGAGCCGTTCATAGCTGGACTGGTCGCTGAACAGCGGTGGCTGCACGGCGATCGTCGTGCCGGGAAGGTACCGTGAACGATCCTCAGCGGCTGCCCCCGACATCCAGATCGCCTCTCTGCGCTGAAGCCCGAGGCACTCGAACGCGCCGGCGGTCGCCAGGGATTCCAGCTGCGCTGCGGTGGCATCGGTGCGCCTCACCAGATCGTTCAGATCGTGGAACGGGCCGGCGGCCTCGCGTTCTGCGACGATTCTCTCCGCCAGCGGTGTGCCGATGCCGCGCACACCGCTGAGCCCCATGCGCACCGCATACGCGCCATCCCTGCGGTGCGCCGCCGACTCGTCGGGTGAGGACCGGTCGAAACGCGGCACCCGAGGCTGCAGTGGATCGCCGCAGGCGTCCAGCCCCGTCGGCATCCGCAGCGGTGCGCCCTCGAGGGGTTCGAGTGTCTCGGTGACACCGGAGGCGTGCAGATCGGGTCGACGCACCTCGACGCCATGCCGTCGAGCGTCTGCGGTGAGCGTCGAGGCGGAGTAGAAGCCCATCGGCTGCGACCGGAGCAGTCCGGCGAGGAACGCCGCCGGATAGTGCAGTTTGAGCCAGGAGCTCGCATAGACGAGAAGTGCGAAGGACAACGAGTGCGACTCTGCGAATCCGAAGTTCGAGAACGCCTGGATCTGCGCGTAGATGCGATCCGACTGCTCGGCGGAGAGCCCGCGTCTGGTCATCCCCGCATAGAGCTTGTCGCGCACCTTCTCGATCTTCTCGAGCCCGCGCTTGGATCCCATGGCGCGTCTGAGCAGATCGGCTTCGTCGGCAGTGCAGTCGCCGATGGCCGTCGCCATCTGGATCAGCTGCTCCTGGAAGATCGGGATGCCCAGCGTCCGCTCGAGGATCGGCTTGAGGTCATCATGCGGATACGGGATGTCGAGCACCACAGGTTCTTCGCCACGAGCCGCCCTGGCGCGGTTCTCCTCGTCGAGCGCATCCTTCGCCATCTTGCGTCGGACGAAGGGATGCACCGCCCCACCCTGGATGGGCCCGGGGCGGATGAGCGCGATCTGGATGGCGAGGTCGTAGAAGGCGCGTGGCTGCAGGCGGGGAAGCAGGCCGATCTGAGCGCGGGACTCGACCTGGAACACCCCGATCGAATCAGCGCGGCAGAGCATGTCGTAGACGGCCGGTTCTTCTTTCGGAAGGGTCTCGAGCGTCCACCGCTCGCCCGTGGCGTCGTCGATGAGATCGAAGCAGTGCTGAAGCGCCGCCAGCATGCCGAGCCCGAGGAGGTCGAACTTCACCAGCCCCATCCAGGCCGCGTCGTCTTTGTCCCACTGGATCACGGTGCGGTTCTCCATGCGCGCATGCTCGACGGGGACGACCTCGCCGACGGGGCGTGCCGTGAGCACCATGCCGCCGGAGTGGATGCCGAGGTGCCGGGGAGCCTTCAGCAGCTCACCCGCATAGTCGAGGACTTTCGCGGGGATGTCGTGCTCGTCGGACACCTCGAGTCCGGTGCTCCACCCGTCGACCTGCCTGGACCAGGCATCCTGCTGCCCTGGGGAGTAGCCGAGAGCCCTCGCCATATCGCGCACGGCATTCTTCGGACGGTACTGGATGACGTTCGCCACCTGGGCCGCGCGCTCTCTTCCGTACTCGCGGTACACCCACTGGATGATCTCCTCCCGGCGATCGGAGTCGAAGTCCACATCGATGTCGGGTTCTTCCTGACGCGTCGTCGCGAGGAACCGCTCGAAGGGCAGGCGGTAGAGGATCGGGTCGACGGCGGTGATGCCGAGCAGATAGCAGACGGCGCTCGCCGCGGCAGAGCCACGCCCCTGACACAGGATGCCGCGACGACGTGCCTCCGTGACGATGCCGTGCACGATGAGGAAGTAGCCGGGGAAGTCCTTCTCCTCGATCACGTCGAGCTCGCGCCCGATCCTGCGGCGGCCGTCGTCATCCAGATTCGGGTACTTCGTCGGCACGGCCTCCCACACCAGGTGGCGCAGCCAGCTCATGGGGGTATGGCCGTCGGCGACCTTCTGCTGCGGGAGGGCCGGTCGCGCCCGGCGGAGGGAGAAGGCCGACGCTGCGGCGAGTTCGAGCCCGTAGGAGATCGCGCCGGGGTGGCGCCGGAAGCGCGCCGCCATCTCCGCACCGCTGCGCAGATGTGCTCCTCCGTGGGTCGGAAGCCAGCCGTCGAGCTCGTCCATGCTGCGCACGGCACGCACAGCGGCGACTGCCTCGGCGAGCGATGCACGTTCGGGGGCGGCATAGTGCACGTTGTTCGTCGCCACCACCGGCAGCCGCATCCGTCTGGCGAGATCGGCGAGAGCGTCGTTGCGACGTGTGTCCTGTGGGTCGCCGTGGTCGAAGAGCTCGACGGCGACGCGATCCTGGCCGAACAGATCGACCAGGCGGCGCAGCGGTGTCTGCGCGTCTCCGGCTTCGAGGCCACGCCGGACGCCGCCCTTTCGGCACCCGGTGAGGATCGTCCAGTGCCCGTCGGCGGCTGCCGCCAGCTCATCGAGGTCGTACACGGGGCGCCCCTTCTCGCCGCCGCGCAGGTGAGCGGCCGTCATCGCGCCGGAGAGACGGTGATAGCCCTCCAGGCCGTCGGCGAGCACCAGGAGGTGGTCGCCGACAGGATCGGGGGTGCCCCGCTGCGGTGCGTCCAGACCGAGCGAGAGCTCTGCTCCGTATACCGTCTGGACGCTCACATCCATCAGCTCCGCGACCTCGGCGAAGCGGGCCGCCCCGTAGAAACCGTCGTGGTCGGTGAGGGCCAGCGCGGTGAGCCCCAGACGCTCGGCCTCCGCGAGCAGGTCCTCCGGCGAGGAGGCGCCGTCGAGGAAGGAGTACGACGAATGCGCGTGCAGCTCGGCATAGGGAACGGCATCCTCCGGCCGGCTCACGAATGTAGGAGGGTTCCGTGTGCGCTTGGTGCTGACGGGGCCGGGATCCGGGCGGCTGCCGGGGGGCATGCCTCCGGTCGGGTAGGGCGATTCCTCGCCGCTGAGAGTGCGCTCCAGTTCGTTCCAGGACAGGGGAGGGTTGTGCCAGCCCATCAGCGGTACCGCCCCTCGGCCCACCAGCGATCGCCGGTGCAGAAGACGAGCCAGGCCCGATCATGATCGTCGATGATCTGCAGACGGTGCCCCTTCTTTCCTCCGGAGGCGTCCCATCGACGTTCATGGATCGGCCATGGGCCCGCCCAGGCCTGGACATCGTCGCCGTCGATGCGAGCGGGCACCGCCGAGAGCGCCCCGCGGTCGTCGACGAGGATGGTCTCACCGTCAGGCGCGAGGACTCCGATGGGGCGAGGCGGTCGGAACACCTCGGCGGGAAGAGGATCGGGAAGGCTTCCCGGCCAGGGGCGGCCGGGGTCTCTGGGAGCGACGGCGCGTTCGCCCCACGGAGTGAGCACCTGTCGATCGGCGAGCCAGCGCCCGCCGGACAGGGCGGCGGTGACGACGCCCTCGTGACCGAGCATCGTCTGCACGCGGGAGATGGCGTGGTGCAGACGCTCATCCGTGCCGGAGCCGAAGAGTCCGGGCTGATGATGGGCGGCATCATCGACCGCCACGGGCACGATCCGCACCAGGGCGATGCCGCCGAACGCCCGAGCCTCATCGATCGGCTCCTTCGCGGACTCCGCCCCCAGCGCCTCGAGCTGCCAGCGCACCCGGTCGACGAGGTCAGCGGCATCGAAGCAGGTCGGGTGCAGCCACGGGCGGGAGAACACCTTGCCGTCGTCGTCGATCAGGTCGATGCGGATCTCTGTGCACACCACCGAGGCTTCTCCGAGAGCGAGCATGACCGCATCGGCCGTCTGCCTCACTGCGAAGGCCACCTGATCGGCTCCCGCGAGTGGCGGTTCGAATTCGACGGAGCGCGCGAGCTCGGGGTCGGGCGGTCGTGCCACCACTGCGCGGGAATCGGCACCGGCGGCGAGGGAGTGCAGGCGGGAGCCGCGCTCGCCGAAGCGATCGCGCACCTCGATCTCGTCGAGGGCTGCGAAGTCGCCGAGCGTGCGTACGCCGAGCCGGATGAGCAGACCACTGAGCTGTTCGTCTCGCAGAACCCCCACGGGCAGCGGCGCGAGGAAGTCCTTCGCCAGACCTGCAGGTACGACGGTGCACGGTGCGCTTCCTCTGGCGGCGAGCTCTGCCGTGAAGGGGCCGTCGGCGATGCCCACGCGCACCTCGGGGAAGCCCGCCTCGGTGAGGATGTCGATGAGGGCCCGCCCCGCCTCAGCCTCGCCGTCGTGGTAGCGGGAGATGCCCCGCGCCCGCACGGCCGCGAGTCCTGGGCGCAGCAGGGCGGCCCCGGGGGCATGCTTCTCGATGAGCTGCAGCACCGGAAGGAAGGCTCTCTCGTCGCGGGCGGCGTCGTGAGGCAGCACGCGCAGCGACGAGATATGCCCCTGAGCGACTCGGCGGCGTTGACCCGCGCGCACACCGTGCTCTCTCGCCGAAGCGGTGCACGCGACGACGGTGTTCGCATGCACCAGAGCCGTCGGCGGATGAGGCGGGGGGCCGCCCAGAACGGCACGCAACGGCCAATCGGGAAGCCACAGGACGAGGACCCGCAGCGGAGCGGCGGTCATCCGGCCACCGCCAGACGCGGGTACTCGGGTGGAGCGGCATCGGCACCGCGCAGGCCGGGCAGCGCGGTCATCTCGGCCATGGTCTCGACGGCGATGTGCTCGGCGGGCAGTTCCTCGACCGCGCCGTGGGCACCGGGAAGACGCACGCGCACGCTCGACACCAGCGGACTGTGCCGCGTCCGCGCTGACACCGTCGCCGTGGAACCCTCGATCAGCCCCCACCCCTCGCCGACGCCGAGCCAGTGCTGGTCATGCAGCCGGATGGAGCCCTCGCTCTGCGGCCAGGCGCCGGACGCGGTCGACTCGGTGATGAGCAGGGTGCTCCCGCGGTCTCGCAGCCGGGCGCTCAGCCGTGACACATCGGCATCGCGTGCCCTGCCTCCTGGCTGCACGGCGATCAGCGGAACCACCTCGGCGAGCGCAGAGGTCACGGCGAGCCAGCGGTCTCCGGGGTCGGGGACGAGGATCAGTCGAGGCAGCTCGATGCCGAACGCCGCTGCAGCTTCGACGCCCAGTGTGGGCATGCCCACCACCGCGCACCAGTGGCCCTTGCTCGACGCGGCAGCGAGGAGCGAGAGGATGAGGCTGGGCGAGGGGGAGACGGTGTAGGTCGTCCCCGTCTGCAGTCCTTCTTCGGGGAGCAGAGAGGAGAAGGCGGGATCGAGGGGGAGCAGCGGGTGCTCGCTGCGTCTGCGCTGCATGCGGCTGATCTCCCGGCGCAGCCGAAGAACCTCTCCGGCGCGGGAGTCGCCAGCCGGAGAGAGCGCGGTCACCGCATCGAGCCCGATCCCCATGAATCCATCCTCGAAGATATGTACTAATAAAGCAACTGGAGTAGATGACGATAGTTCGAACCTCGGACATCGGGGTGGGAGGTTATCCACACGCAGTCCTCGCCGGCATCCGTCTTCTTCTAGCCTTCCGGCATGGATCTGCGCACCGCGGCTGTCGTGACCGTTCATCTGACGCTGTTCGTGATCGCCTGCAGGCTCGTCGCCGTCGACATCCGCACCCATCGGCTGCCGAACCGGATCGTGCTCCCCACCCTGGCGGCGCTCGTCGTCCTCGGGGCCGCCGACGCACTCGCCTCGGGGGAGAGCGCGGCGATGACCAGAGCCGCACTCGGCATGCTGATCCTCGGCGGCTTCTACGCGGCGCTCCGTGCGCTCAGCCGCGAGGGGATGGGCGGAGGAGACGTCAAGCTCGCCGCCGTCATCGGCCTGATCCTCGGTTGGCACAGCTGGCAGGCGCTCGCCGTGGGAGCAGCATCCGCCTTCGTCCTCGGCGCCCTGTTCTCCCTGTCGCTGATGATGCTCCGCAGGGCCGACGGCTCCACGCGCATCGCCTTCGGGCCGTGGATGATCATCGGCGCGATCCTCGGCATCCTCATGGAGTGAGCACCGTGCAACGCGTCGGCGATAGGGTGAGCACATGGCACTTGCACGGCTTCACGGCGGCCCGCTGGACGGGCAGATCATTCCTCTCGGCGATGCGGACGACAAGCTCATCGTCCCCTACAGCGAGACCCAGGTGGTGTACAACAGGCGCGGTGACGCGCAGAACACCGGCGACACCGACGGTCCCACCGAGATCGACTACTGGTACGACGAATCCCTCGAGGACATCAGCCCGTCGGATGACTGAGCACCACAACGCTCCGCGGTCCGGCCTCGAACCCTCCAGGGTCGTCGAGGTCGAGCGCAAGTACGACGTCGATGACACCACGCTCCTTCCGGAGTGGGTGGGCATTCCCGGCGTCGATGCGGTGTCCTCCGGTGAGGTGCGTGAGCTCGACGCACGCTACTTCGACACCGCGGACGGCGAGCTCTCACGCTCAGGGGTGGCTCTTCGTCGCCGCACGGGCGGCCCCGATGCCGGCTGGCACATAAAGGGACCGCGCGAGGGCGACGGCCGTCTCGAGATCGGCTGGCCCCTGGGCGACGATGACGGGATCCCGGATGCGGTGACCGAGACGCTCTCGCGATGGACGTCGGCCCCGCTGACGCCTCTCGCCCGGATCGAGAACACCCGAACGGCATATCTGCTCACTGGAACCGCCGGAGTGGTCGCCGAATTCGTCGACGACAGAGTTCGCGCGACCGACCTCCGGCACGACGTGCAGCGTGAATGGCGCGAGTGGGAGTTCGAGCTCGGCCCCGCTGCTCCCGCCGACGAGGTGGGGCGAGCCGTCCTGTTCGAGGCCGTCGAGACGGTGATCTTCGCCGCCGGGGGTCGCGACGCGTCATCCGGCTCCAAGCTCGCCCGTGCTCTGGGTTTCTGACTCACGGCGCAAGCCCCTTCCGTGCGTGAGCGGGGCCATGCTTGAGTGGCAGACATGACCCGCTCCGCCGTACTCCGCTCGCTGCGGACGATCGTTCCAGACACCGTCATCGAGCAGCACGAGGTGCGCGACATCTTCGCCTCGCAGCCCGACGTCGGGCGCCTCGCGCAGAGGATCATCGGAGCGTCCTTCAACGGATCGGGCATCGACACCCGCCACACCGTCATCGAAGAGCTGGCGCCCACGGCGAGGCCCACAGCGAGCACCCACGAGCCGGTCTTCTTCGATCGTGAATCGGGTCTTCTGCACTCTCCAGGAACCGGGGCGCGCAACGACCTCTACATACGCGAGGCGTCCCGTCTCTTCGTCGAGGTCGCGCGCAGCGCCCTGGACGCAGACCCGGACATCGTCGCCGCAGACGTCACGCATGTCATCACCGCATCGTGCACGGGCTTCCATGCGCCAGGACCCGAGTACGAGATCGTGAGGGGGCTGGGTCTCTCCGACAGCGTGCAGCGCTATCACCTCGGGTTCATGGGCTGCTACGCCTCGATGCCGGCGCTCCGTGCGGCGAGTCAGTTCTGCGCGGCCGACCCCGCAGCGGTGGTGCTCGTGGTGAGCGTCGAGCTGTGCACCGTGCACCTTCGCTCGTCGGAGGATCCGGATCTCATCGTGGCGAACTCTCTCTTCGCGGACGGAGCGGCCGCCGGCATCGTCACCGCGCGCGACCTCCCGACTCCGGTGCCCGGGGTCCGTCTCGACGGCTTCCACACCGCGATCGCCGCGGAAGGCGAGAAGGACATGGCCTGGACGATCGGGGACCACGGCTTCGAGATGATCCTCTCGACGAAGGTGCCTCAGATCATCGGCGAGACCATCATCGGCGCCATCCGTCCGCTGTACGCTCGGGACGGCGAGCTCGCGGCCGCGTTCGACGAAGGACGGGTGGGGGAGCGGGTGGAGCACTGGGCGATCCATCCGGGCGGCCGCAGCATCCTCGACCGCGTCCAGGAGCGCCTGCAGCTGAGCGACGCCCAGCTGCACCCGGCACGGGAGACGCTGCGCGAGAACGGCAACATGTCGAGCGCGACGGTGCTCTTCGTCATCAAACGGATCCTCGACGACGGCGCGATCGAGGGGTCGCGGGTCGCCGCGATGGCCTTCGGGCCGGGGCTGACGGCCGAGAGCGCGCTGATGACGGTCACCACCGGCGTCTCGTGAGGCACGACCTCTCGACGCGCGCCATCGAGGCGCGCGAGCTCATGGACGATCCGGACGCGGACATCGGGATGCTGGAGCACACCTACCGGCGCTTCCGTCTCGTGAACGCGCTCGTCTCCCGGCCGGGGCTGCTCTATCGCCAGGAGATCCGGCCGCGCGCCCGCCGCGGTCCCATCCGCATCCTGGACATCGGCGCCGGCGGTGGAGACGTCTGCCGGATGATCGCGGCCCGGTTGCGGCGGGCGGGACTGGACGCCGAGATCACGGCCCTCGACGCCGACGAGCGGGCGATCCGCTGGGCGGCGGATCACGATGACGGGGCTGGTATCCGGTATCGCTGTGCCTTCGCCTCAGACCTGGTGGCGGAGGGGGAGCAGTACGACGTGGTCTTCTCGAATCACGTGCTGCATCACCTCACCGCGGCAGAGCTCGACGGCCTGCTGCGCGACTCTGCGGCGCTCGTCGGCCCCGGCGGAGTCGTGGTGCATCGGGACATCGCCCGCACCCGACTCGCCTATGTGCTGTACGACGCCGCCACGTGGATCCTCTCCGGCACGCTGTTCCGCGGTTCGTTCATCCGCGAGGACGGCCTCATCAGCATCCGTCGCTCGTACACGCGGAGAGAACTCGCCTCTCTCGTGCCGTTCGGGTGGACTGTGCGCTTCGGACTGCCCTCGCGGCTGGAGCTGCGCGGGGAGAGTTCCACCCTCACGTAGGGCGCCGGGCGACCGCGGATCGACCTGAGCATCCGATTCTCATGCGGACGCCGCTCTCACCAGCGTGGAGAACGACTGCCGGTGGACGCACGAAGGCCCGACACGCGTGAGCGTGCCGGGCCTTCGATCTGATGCTCGGATCAGAAGTTGATCATGTGACCTGCGAGGCCGTGGAAGCCCTCCTGCAGCGCCTCCGACAGCGTCGGGTGGGTGTGCACGTTGCGGGCCAGCTCGAGGGCCGTGAGGTCCCACTTCTGGGCCAGAGTCAGCTCGGGAAGGAGCTCGGAGACGTCCGGGCCGATCATGTGGGCGCCGATGAGCTCGAGGTGCTCGGCGTCGGCGATCAGCTTGACGAATCCGACGGGCTCGCCGAGGCCGTGTGCCTTGCCGTTGGCCATGAACGGGAAGGTCGCGACCTTGATCTCGCGACCCTCGTCCTTCGCCTGCTGCTCGGTGAGGCCGAACGAGGCGACCTGGGGCGAGCAGAACGTCGCACGAGGCATCATGCGGTAGTCGCCGAGCGTCTGGGTCTCGGCGCCGCCGATGGTCTCGGCCGCGACCACACCCTGCGCCTCGGCCACGTGGGCGAGCTGCAGCTTGGCGGTGACGTCGCCGATGGCGTAGATGCCCTCGACGTTCGTGCGCATGTGGTCGTCGATGTCGATCGCGCCGCGCTCGGTGAGCTTCACGCCGGTGGCCTCGAGGCCGAAGCCCTCGATGTTGGGGGCGAAGCCGACCGACATGAGCACCTTGTCGGCTTCGATCGAGCTCTGCTGCCCGTCCTTGCCGGTGTACGACACGGTGACGGAAGAGCCGTTGTCGACGACGGACTCGACCTTGGTGGAGGTGAGGATGTCGACGCCGTAGTTCTTGTACTGCTTCGCGATCTCCTTCGACACATCGGCATCCTCGTTGGGGAGCGCGCGGTCGAGGAACTCGATGATGGTGACCTTGACGCCGTAGTTGGTCATCACGTAAGCGAATTCCATGCCGATGGCGCCGGCTCCGACGATGACGATCGACTTCGGGAGCTCGCGGCTGAGGATCTGCTCCTCGTAGGTCACGACGTTGTCGCTGAGCTGGACGCCCGGGAGGAGACGCACCTTCGAGCCGGTCGCGATGATCGCGTTGTCGAAGGTGACCTCTTCGGTCGACCCGTCGGCCTTGGCGACCGAGATCGCCTTCGGGCCGGTGAAGGTGCCGCGACCGTCGTACTCGGTCACCTTGTTCTTCTTCATGAGGAAGTGGATGCCCTTGACGCGGCCGTCTGCGACGACACGGCTGCGGTCGAACGCCTTGCCGTAGTCGATCGTGAACTCACCCGAGATGCCGAAGAACTCGGCCTTGTGGTTGAGCGTGTGCGCGAGCTCCGCGTTCTTCAGAAGAGCCTTGGAGGGGATGCAGCCCACGTTGAGGCAGACACCGCCCCAGTACTTCTCTTCGATGATGGCGGTGGACAGACCGAGCTGCGCGCTGCGAACCGCAGCGACGTATCCGCCAGGACCTGCACCGAGGATGACGACATCGTAATGTGGCATGCCTTAAGCCTATCGCTCCGAGGGGAGGTCGGAATCGGTGGAAGCGCGGTCGCGGCGACCGCGGATCACGAGCCAGACCACGATGGCGATGATCACGAGCGCACCGGCGATGGCGAGCACCCAGATCAGCGTCGTGGAGGCGGATGAGTCGTCGCTCTCGGGGGCGGGAGTGGCGTCGGTGCCGGGCCCTGCGGTCGCATTCGGCGCGGGAGCGGCCGTAGCCGTCTCCGTGGGCTCGGCGCTCGGCTCCTCGGTCGGGGCGGCCTCGGTGCTGTTCGCGACCGTGAAGCTGAACTTATTGGAGGTCGGGTGGCCGTCGCTGGAGACGACCTTCCAGATCACGCTGTAGACGCCCGCCGGGGCCTCCGCGGCGAGCTGCTGCGTCACGATCGCACCCTCGACGGTGGCAGCGCCCTCGATGACCGAGTTGCCGGAGGGATCGGTCACGACCACCTCGGTCGCCCCGGTCTCGTCGATGAGCTTCGCGCTGAAGGTGAGCGTCAACTCGGTCGGGAGCGTGTCGACCGTGCTGTCGGCCTCTGGAGACGACGCGAGCAGGCTGTCGTGTGCGGAGGCGGACAGGGGCGCGAACAGCACGAGGAACGCGGTCAGAAGGGCGGCGGCGAGTGCGACCGGAGCTGCAGGGAGGCGGCGGGCTGTGGTTTTCACCCCCTCAGCCTATGAAGCATCGGTATGCGATGCCTGAGTGTGAAGCGAGCTCCCGCGAGCGGCGTCCGATCAGTTAGTCTGGAGGACTAGGAGGGCATAGTGACAGACAGCCAGAATCGATCGGGCGGAGACGCCGCGATCCACCGTCCCGGCGAGCAGAGGCACGACGTGACGCAGACGTTCGGGCACGACTCGGACCTCTCCTTCGTGCCTTTCGGCGTGGAGCTCACTGACGTGGAGCAGGGCGCCATCGCAGCGCTTCCTTCCGGTTCCGCGCTGCTCCTGGTGCGCTCCGGAGCTCTCGCGGGGGCTCGCTACCTGCTCGACACCGATGTGACGACCGTGGGTCGCCACCCCGAGGCCGACATCTTCTTCGACGACGTGACCGTCTCGCGCCGCCACGCAGAGGTGACTCGCAACGGCTCGACGTTCGAGATCATCGATCAGCGCTCGCTCAACGGCACGTACGTCAACGGCGAGCGCGTCGACCGCAGCGCGCTGGTCGACGGCACCGAGCTCCGCGTCGGCAAGTTCCGGTTGAACTTCTTCGCCTCTCCCGTCGATCGCGTCGCGGCGATCGACTGATGGCGGCTTCTCCCGCCCGCGAACGCTCAGCGTCCGCGGGTCTTCTGAGCATCGGCCAGGTGCTGGCTCGGCTCACTCCGGAGTTTCCGGAGCTCACTTCCAGCAAGCTCCGCTTCCTGGAAGTGCAGGGGATCGTCAGCCCGTCCCGCACAGAGTCGGGCTATCGCAAGTTCTCGCAGGCCGATATCGAGCGCCTGCGCCTCGGCCTCACGCTGCAGCGTGACCATTACCTCCCTCTCAGCATCATCCGAGAGCAGCTCGACGACGCGGAGGCGAACGGCGAATCAGCCGCCCTCGCTCCGCCGCCCTCGATCACGCCGACCCCTCGTCGCTACCGCCGCAGCGAGCTGCTGTCGGCGGCCGGCGCGGGCCCGCAGCTTCTCAACGATGCGATCAGCACCGGCGTCATCGTCGCTCAGGAGAGCTACCCCGAGGCGACCGTCACACTGCTGCGCGGCCTGGTCGCGCTCGACCGCCACGGCATCGAACCGCGCCACCTCCGGTCACTGCGACAGGGCGCCGAGCGCGAGGTCGCGCTGATCGAGTCCGCCATGTCTTCGCTGCTCCGTCGCACAGACGCGGCCTCGCGCGCGAAGGCGAGTGACATGGCGCCCAACCTCGCCGCGAAGATCGACGAGGTGCGTTCGCTCTTCGTCAAGGACGCACTCACCAGGTTGCTTTCGTAACGAACTGATTGCGACACACCTTCGGCGTCCCACGGATGTCATTGCCGGTGCCGGAGGGCTGCTCTAGCGTGGAGGTAACAGCTCCAGGGAGGATTTCAAATGAATGCGGATGAGCGTGCAGGCGACCCGCGGTTCGTGCCAGAACTCCTCTTCACCGACGGCCTTCCGGCCATGGACGACGAGGTCGGCTACCGCGGTGCGGTAGCGGCGCGCGCGGCGGGCATCACCTATCGCCAGCTGGATTACTGGGCACGCACCGAGCTCGTCGAGCCCACTGTGCGAGGGGCCAGCGGTTCCGGATCGCAGCGTCTCTACGGCTTCCGCGACATCCTCGTGCTCAAGCTCGTGAAGAGCCTGCTCGACACGGGGATCTCGCTGCAGCAGATCCGTACGGCCGTCGAGGAGCTCCGTCGCGCAGGCATCCGCGACCTCGCGGGAACGACCCTGATGAGCGACGGCGCATCCGTCTATCTGTGCACGTCGAACGACGAGGTCATCGACCTGGTCAGCCGCGGTCAGGGCGTGTTCGGCATCGCCGTGGGCAAGGTCCTGCGCGAGGTCGAGTCCACCCTCGTCGAGTTCGACGCGACCTCACCGGACCCGGTCGACGAGCTGTCGGCACGCCGCACCAAGCGCTCCGCCTGATCGATCGCGACCTGAGTCGCCCGATACGAAACGGCCACCCTCGCGAGAGGATGGCCGTTCTGCTGTCTGGGGTCAGGCCTGCGGGCCGGAATCCGCGACCTGGATGCGCCCGGTGCGGATGATCCGATCGAGCAGCTGGTCGAAGTCCGAAGCGAGTTCCTGCGCCGAGTCACCCGGCCAGATGTGCAGCGGCTTGGCAGCACCCTGCGCCTGCTGGAGCGAGGTGCGCTCGGGAAGCTGCGGTGAGAGCACGAGGGGGCCGAACATGTCGCGCAGCTCCTTGATGCGGAACTGGTGCTCGATCGACTGGGGTCGCACGCGGTTGACCACGATGCCGAGCGGCTGCAGGCGGGGGGAGAGCCCCCGGCGGATCTCCTCGATCGCGCGCAGCGCACGGTCGGCCGCAGCGACGGAGAAGAGTCCTGGCTCGGTGACGACCATCACGCGGTCGCTCGCGGCCCATGCGGTGCGGGTGAGGGCGTTCAGCGAGGGGGCGCAGTCGACGAGGACGAGGTCGTAGTCGGCTTCGACGGAGGCGAGCGCCTCTTCGAGCTTCCACACGTCACGCACGCTCGGGTGCGGACCGTCGAAGTTGATGGCGGACGGGCTGCCGATCAGCACGTCGATGGTTCCGGGGTGCACCTTCGCCCAGCCGCTGGAGGTGATCGCCTGACGGACGACCTTCTCCTTGGGGTTGGCAAGGACATCGGCGATGTTGAGCCGACCGGCCACCTGGATGTCCATCCCGGTTGACACATCGGACTGAGGGTCGAGGTCGACGACGAGCGTTCGGACACCACGGGCGAAGGCCGCTGAGGCCAGGCCGAGGGTCACGGTCGTCTTGCCGACGCCTCCCTTGAGAGAGCTGACGCTGAGTACGTGCACGAACACCACGTTACCTTCCCCTAGGCTGGGTGCACACTCAGCCCCGCCCCATGCGCGCAGATTGCAAGTGCGCATCGAGCTTCCAGAGGTGTGCATGTTCCAGAAGATCCTTGTGGCGAACCGCGGCGAGATCGCGATCCGTGCCTTCCGTGCGGCTTTCGAAGTCGGGGCGAGAACGGTCGCCGTCTTCCCGCACGAGGACCGCGGCTCCGTCCACCGCCTCAAGGCCGATGAGGCCTACGAGATCGGCGAGCGCGGTCACCCCGTGCGCGCGTACCTCGACGTCGATGAGATCATCCGCGTCGCGAAGGATGCGGGAGCGGACGCGATCTACCCCGGCTACGGGTTCCTGTCAGAGAATCCCGAGCTGGCCGAGAAGGCCGCGGCGAACGGCATCGTCTTCATCGGGCCGCCCGCGAAGGTTCTCGAGATGGCAGGCAACAAGGTCGAGGCCAAACGGCATGCGATCGAGGCGGGGGTGCCGGTGCTCCGCTCGACCGAGGCCTCGGATGACGTCGACGCTCTCGTCGCCCAGGCTCCGGACATCGGCTTCCCGCTCTTCGCGAAGGCCGTCGCCGGCGGCGGCGGCCGGGGCATGCGTCGGGTCGAGTCGGCGGCGGAACTCGCGCCCGCACTCGCCGAGGCGATGCGCGAAGCGGCGAGCGCCTTCGGCGACCCGCGGATGTTCCTCGAGCAGGCCGTGCTCCGTCCCCGGCACATCGAAGTGCAGATCCTCGCCGACAAGACCGGCGAGACCGTCCACCTCTTCGAACGCGACTGCTCGGTGCAGCGGCGCCACCAGAAGGTGGTGGAGATCGCCCCGGCGCCGAATCTCGACGACAGCATCCGCACCGCACTGCACGGCTACGCGGTCGCGTTCGCGCGATCCATCGGGTACGAGAATGCGGGAACGGTCGAGTTCCTGCTCGAGACCGCGGGGGAGCGCACCGGTGAGGTCGTCTTCATCGAGATGAATCCGCGCATCCAGGTCGAGCACACCGTCACCGAAGAGGTGACAGACGTCGATCTCGTGCAGAGCCAGATGCGCATCGCCGCAGGCCAGACCCTGGCCGAACTCGGGCTGGAACAGCACAACCTGCAGGTGCGTGGAGCGGCGCTGCAGTGCCGCATCACCACGGAGGACCCGACTCAGGGCTTCCGGCCCGACACGGGCAAGATCACCACCTACCGCTCGCCGGGTGGCGCGGGCATCCGCCTCGACGGCGGCACGGTGCATCAGGGCGCGCAGATCAGTCCGCACTTCGACTCCATGCTCGCCAAGCTGACCTGCCGGGGACGTGACTACCCGGCGGCCGTGGCGCGGGCGCGGCGAGCGCTGGCCGAGTTCCGCATTCGCGGCGTCTCGACCAACATCCCGTTCCTGCAGGCGCTGCTGGAGGATGACGCCTTCATCGCCGGCGATGTGAGCACGTCTTTCATCGATGAGCGTCCGGATCTCCTCCGTGGCCGCGAGTCGAAGGACCGCGGCACTCGGATCCTGAACTGGCTGGTCGACGTCACGGTCAACAAGCCCCACGGGATCCACCCTGGCTCCCTGGACCCGGCTGCCAAACTCCCCACCGTCGACCTCTCCTCCACCCCGATCGCCGGTTCACGACAGCGTCTGCTCGAGCTGGGTCCGGAGGGCTTCGCCCGGAGCCTGCGCGCGCAGAGTGCTCTCGCGATCACCGACACGACGTTCCGCGATGCCCACCAGTCGCTGCTCGCGACCCGTGTGCGCACGAAGGACCTCGTCGCAGCCGCACCCCACATCGCCAGGCTGACACCGGAGCTGCTCTCGGTCGAAGCCTGGGGAGGGGCGACCTACGATGTCGCACTGCGCTTCCTCGGAGAGGACCCCTGGGAGCGTCTCGACAAGCTGCGGGCCGCGCTTCCGAACGTCGCGATCCAGATGCTGCTCCGCGGACGCAACACGGTGGGGTACACGCCGTACCCCACAGCCGTGACCGAGGCCTTCGTGCAGGAGGCGGCGGCCAGCGGCGTCGACATCTTCAGGATCTTCGATGCGCTCAACGACGTCGAGCAGATGCGCCCGGCGATCGAGGCGGTCCGGAACACCGGCACGGCGGTCGCCGAAGTGGCGCTCTGCTACACCGGCGACCTGCTCGACCCTGCCGAGGATCTCTACACGCTCGACTACTACCTGAAGCTCGCGGATCAGATCGTCGCGGCCGGCGCCCACATCATCGCCATCAAGGACATGGCAGGACTGCTGCGCCCCGCCGCGGCGGCGAAGCTCGTCGCGGCACTCCGAGAGCGCTTCGATCTCCCCGTCCACCTCCACACCCACGACACCCCTGGAGGCCAGCTCGCCACCCTGCTCGCTGCGAGCGCCGTAGGAGTGGACGCGGTCGACGCGGCATCCGCTCCGCTCTCCGGCACCACCAGCCAGCCTTCGCTCTCGTCCCTCGTCGCCGCCCTCGCGCACACGGATCGAGACAGCGGCATCTCCCTCGACAGCGTCTCGGACCTCGAGCCGTACTGGGAGGCGGTCCGCCGGATGTACGCGCCGTTCGAGTCCGGGCTTCCGGGCCCCACAGGGAGGGTGTACCACCACGAGATCCCGGGAGGGCAGCTGTCGAACCTCCGTCAGCAGGCGAAGGCGCTCGGGCTCGCGGACGATTTCGAGCTGATCGAGGACATGTACGCCGCAGCCGATCGAATCCTGGGCCGCGTTCCCAAGGTGACGCCGTCGTCGAAGGTGGTCGGCGATCTCGCCCTGCACCTGGCCGCGGTGAAGGCAGATCCTGCTGACTTCGAGGCGAACCCCGAGAAGTACGACGTGCCCGATTCCGTCGTCGGTTTCATGGCTGGCGAACTCGGTGACCTCCCGGGCGGATGGCCGGAGCCTTTCCGCACGAAGGTGCTGGCGGGACGGTCGGTGCGCATCGGCATGACAGAGATCTCCGGCGACGACGAGGCAGCATTGGCGGGTGACAGCGCGACCCGTCGTGCGCGGCTGAACACGCTGCTGTTCCCTGCTCCCATGCGCGAGTTCACCGAGAGGCGGGAGCTGTTCGGCGACCTCTCGGTGCTCGACACCGCCGACTACCTGTATGGACTCGTGCAGGGCCAGGAGCACGTCGTCGAGATCGATCGAGGCGTCCAGCTGTACGTCGGGCTCGAAGCCATCGGAGACGCGGATGACAAGGGTATGCGCACCGTCATGACGACCCTCAACGGTCAGCTGCGCCCGGTGTTCGTGCGCGACAGATCGGTGGCGGTCGATGCCCACGAGATCGAGAAGGCCGACACATCGGTGCCCGGCCAGGTGGCCGCGCCGTTCTCCGGTGTCGTGACGCTGAAAGCAGACGTCGGTGACTCGGTGCACGCCGGTGAGCCGGTCGCATCCATCGAGGCGATGAAGATGGAGGCGGCCATCACCGCCCCCGTCGACGGCGTCGTGGAGCGACTGGCGATCGGCGCGACGCAGCAGGTCGAGGCCGGAGATCTTTTGGTCGTCATCCGCCCAGCGCACTAATCTTGTGCGGGCGAGGCCGCGTTCGACGCAACGCACCCGAGGCCCGCACAAGCTTGGAGCGACACAGTGACCCCGAAGAACGTGGCAGACAACCCGGACGACGAGTCCAGAGGGGTGCTCGACGACGCTACGTCGTTGGACACCTCGGCCATCGGCATACTCGGCAATACGGCGCAAGTGAGCGTCGTCCTCCCGAAGGACGATGACGACGACCTGGAGGACGATGGCGTCGTCGAGGGCGAAGTCGTCGCCGACCTGATCATCGATGAGCCGGTCGCCGCAGCGAAGGCCGCTGCAGAGATCTCACCCGCACCGCTCGGTGCGGCTCCTATGATCATCGAGCTGCCACCGGAGCCTGCGGCGGTGGACGATCCGACCGACACGATCGAACTCGAGTCCGAGGCGTCTGCAGAGCAGGAACCCGAGCCCGAGGTCGAACCCGAGCCCGAGGTCGAACCCGAGCCTGACGTCGAACCCGAGCCCGAGGTCGAACCCGAGCCCGAGGTGCAGCCGGAACTGGTGCCGGAGCAAGAGCCTGAGACCGATCCTGAGCCCCCTGCGGTGCCTGAGTCGGAGCTGGATTCCGAGCCCGCGACAGAGCTGGAAGGATCGCCGGAGCCGGAGCCGGAGCCGGAGCCGGAGCCGGAGCCGGAGCCGGAGCCGGAGCCGGAGCCCGAGCCGGAGCCCGAGCCCGAGCCCGAGCCCGAGCCCGAGCCCGAGACGGAACCCGAACCGGAGCCCGAGCCCGAGGCGGAACCGGAGCCGGAGCCCGTAGCGGCGCCCGCTCCCGCGTCTGCGCGCACCCGCGAACGCGCTCCGAAGACTGCACCGCTGACAGCGGTCGGCACCGCAGCTTCGACTAAGCCGGATGCTGCTCCCGTTGGCGCCGTCGCAGCGGAGGCCGCCGCGGCCGCGGCGTTCATCGCGAGGGCGAAAGCCGATGTCGACGCTGTTCCCAGCTCGCGCAGATCGTCGGCGGCATCATCACTCGCCAAGAAGGAGAGCTCCGCCATGAATGCTGACAAGCCCCAGCGGGCTACGACCCCGACGTCCAGATCCGGCCGCGGCGATGTGCAACTCTCCGCGAAGCGTCTGGACGATCTGGGCGACTCCTCTCGTGAGAGCGCCGACCTGCTCACTGCGGACCGCCTGCTCGATCCGCACCGCATGACGAAGCCCGAGCCCGAGGGCGCCTGGAGCCACTTCCTCTATGCGATCTCGGGACGTCGGATCAACATCGGAGACGGACGACGCGCGCGCGAGCGCAAGGCACTGAGCGCCAGGATCGCCGCGCCGATCGTCGGAGGGGCGCGCTTCGTGCCCGTGCTGTCGCGCAAGGGCGGAGTCGGCAAGACGACGATCACCGCTCTGCTCGGCATGGCCCTCGCCGACGCCCGTGACGATCGCGTGATCGCGGTCGATGCCAACCCCGATCGCGGCACCCTCGCCGAACGCGTGGTGCGCCCGAACCACAACAAGTCCGTCCGGGATCTCGTGCGGATCCATGACGAGGTCAGGGGATATCACGACATCTCCGCGATCGTCGCGCGAGACGCCACCCGCCTCGATGTGCTCGCCTCGGATTCCGATCCGCGGATCGCAGAGGCGTTCAGCGACAGCGACTACCGGGACGTGGCCGGTGTCGCCGCGCACTACTACTCGCTCGTCCTCACGGACACCGGCACGGGCATCGTGCATTCCGTGATGTCGGCCACACTCGATCTCGCCGATCAGATCGTGATCGTCTCCGGGCTGAGTGTCGACGAGGCGCGCCTGGCGTCCGAGACGCTGACCTGGCTCGAGAGCAACGGATACGCGGAGCAGGCGCGCGAGGCCGTCGTCGTGCTCAACCAGTCGACCCCCGGCGCCCCCCTCGTGCGTCTGAACGAGCTCGAGGCGCACTTCCGCACGAGGGCGAAGCACGTGGTGCGGATGCCGTACGACGCGCAGATCGCCGGGGGCGGGACCATCGTGTTCGCCAACCTGCAGCCTGAGACTCGAGTGGCGGCGCGCGAGCTCGCCGCGCTGCTCGTCGAGGGCCTGCGAGCGAAGGTCGCCTGATGGCAGTGCGTGAGATCCGAGTCTTCGGAGACCCCGTCCTTCGCACCGTCTGCGCCCCGATCGATGCCGTCGACGAGGGCATTCGCGCGCTCGTCGCCGATCTGCTCGACACCGTCGAGCTGCCGGGGCGTGCCGGCGTCGCCGCCCCGCAGATCGGTGTCGCGCTCCGCGCTTTCAGCTACAACATCGACGGGGACATCGGCTATGTGCTCAACCCCGTCCTGACCGAGGTCCGTGGTGAGCCCGTGCCGACGGGGGAGGGCTGCCTGTCCGTTCCCGGGCTATGGCACGACGCACTGCGCCACCCCTGGGCGAGAGTCGAGGGCATCGACCTCGACGGCGATCCGGTGGTGCTGGAAGGAAGCGGCCTGATGGCGCAGGCGCTTCAGCATGAGACCGATCATCTCGACGGCAAGCTCTACCTCACGAGACTCGATGCCGAGACGCGCAAGCGTGCGATGCGCGAGGTCCGAGAGAGCGCCTGGTTCTGAATTCCGGGTGGATATGAGAAAGGCCCCGCCGAGGCGGGGCCTTTCTCATGTCTCGCGGGCCTCAGCCGCCGATGGCGACGTTGGTCGTGGTGACGGGCTCGTCGTAGATGGCGGCGATCTCGTCGGCGAAGTCGCTCATGATCACGTTGCGCTTGATCGACATCTTCGGGGTGAGATGACCGGACGCCTCGGTCCACTCGCTGTCGAGCACCGTGAACTTGCGGATGGACTCTGCGCGGGACACCCGGGCGTTCGCGGCATCCACAGCCTTCTGGATCTCGGCTCGGACCGCGTCGTTCTTCGAGGCCTCGGCGAGCGACATCTCCTTCGGGAGCCCGGCGTTGGCGAGCCAGGTCGGCAGCATCTCGGGGTCGAGGGTGATGAGGGCCGAGATGAACGGGCGCTGGTCTCCGACGACCACGACCTGTCCGATGATCGGATTCGCGCGGATCGGGTCCTCGAGGGCGGCGGGTGCGACGTTCTTGCCGCCCGCCGTCACGAGGATCTCCTTCTTGCGACCGGTGATGGTGAGGAAGCCCTCGGAGTCGAAACTACCGATGTCGCCGGTGCGGA
This sequence comes from Microbacterium sp. AC035, assembly GCF_979258485.1. NCBI lineage: Bacteria > Bacillati > Actinomycetota > Actinomycetes > Micrococcales > Microbacteriaceae > Microbacterium > Microbacterium sp. AC035. Next base: position 1,313,294 of record NZ_OZ409858.1, on the reverse strand, counting down.
ACCAGCCGCCCTCGCTGAACGCGTCGGCGGTGGCTGTCGGGTTGTTCCAGTACTCCTTGAACACGTTGATGCCTCGGACCTCGATCTCGCCGTCGTCAGCGAGCCGTACGCCCACTCCGGGGAGCGCCGGGCCGACGGTGCCGATCTTCGACTTGTCGGCGAGATTCACCGTCGCGGGAGCGGTCGTCTCGGTCAGGCCGTAGCCCTCGAGGATCACGACGCCGAGGCTGTGGAAGAAGTGGCCGAGTCGCGCACCGAGGGGAGCCGAGCCAGACACGGCGTAGACGACGTTGCCGCCCATCGCCTCGCGCAGTTTGCTGTAGACGAGCTTGTTGAACAGCGCGAACTTGAGGCGGGTGCCGAACGGGATGCTCTTCCCCTCTTCGAGCAGCTTCGAATGCTGGATCGCCACGTCTGCGGCGGCGCGGAAGATCTTGCCCTTGCCGCCGGCTTCGGCCTTCTGCTCCGCCGAGTTGTAGACCTTCTCGAACACCCTCGGCACCGCCAGGAGGAACGTCGGCTTGAACGAGCCGAGCGCCGGCAGCAGCTGTCGCGTGTCGGGCTGGTGCCCGGTGCGGACACCCGCGTGGATGTTCAGGATCGAGATGAATCGAGCGAAGACATGCGCTGTGGTGATGAACAGGAGCGTCGACGCGCCGGGGGTCTGCACGACGGCGTCCAGCGCCTTGGCCGAATTGCGGCAGAGCTCGACGAAGTTGCTGTGCGTGAGAACGCAGCCCTTCGGGCGACCGGTCGAGCCTGAGGTGTAGATGAGCGTGGCGATGTCGGAGCCGACAGCGATGCTGCGCAGGCGCTCGATCTCGGAGTCAGGCACCGATGCACCCTGTGCGGTCAGCGAGTCGATCGCGCCGAGGTGCAACTGCCAGACTTCGCGGAGCAGCGGGAGGTCGCCGCGCACCTCATCGAGGCGTGCGAAGTGCTCGGGCGACTCGAGCACGAGTGCGATGGCGCCGGAGTCCTCGAGGATCCACTGGATCTGAGAGGGCGAGCTGGTCTCATAGATCGGCACCATCACGGCGCCCGCATAGAACAGGGCGAAGTCGACCAGCGTCCAGTCATAGGTGGTGCGGGCGAGGAAGCCCACCTTCTCACCCGGCTGGATGCCGGCGGCGACGAAGCCCTTGGCCAGTGCGATCACGGCAGTCTCGAAGTCGGCTGCGGTGATATCACGCCAGCCCTCACCTTCGGGCACGGAGAACAGGGGGCGATCCGGCGTCGCCTTGACGCGCTTCGCCAGGAGGTCTGCGACGTTCCCCTCTGGATCGGCGGGGACGACGGCGGGGACTTCAAACTGGACCACGGCAGCTCCTTCGGTACCGGTCGGGCACTGGGTTGCACACGAGTCTAGAGCATGGGACTCGGTCGCATGTCAGGTGGAACTCAGTCGCCAATCACGCGTCGTCGACACATGGCGCTGGCGGATGCCGACCACGGCGCTAGACTTCACCTCGATGTTCTACTGGCTGATGAAGTACGTGGCGATCGGCCCTGTGGTCAAAGCGATATTCCGACCATGGGTGGTCGGGCGCGCGAACATTCCGGCCAACGGCGCCGCGATCCTCGCCAGCAACCACCTGTCGTTCGCCGACTCGATCTTCCTTCCGCTGATGATCGACCGCCCCATGTCGTTCCTTGCGAAGAGCGACTACTTCACCGGGCGCGGGATCAAGGGCTGGGCCACCAAGTTCTTCATGAAGGCCACAGGGCAGATCCCGATCGACCGTTCCGGCGGCAAGGCCTCGGAAGCCTCTCTGAACACCGGCCTGCAGGTGCTCGGCAGAGGAGACCTGCTCGGCATCTACCCTGAGGGCACGCGAAGCCCTGACGGGAGGCTCTATCGGGGCCGCACCGGGATCGCGCGGATGGCCATGGAGGCGAAGGTCCCCGTGGTTCCGGTGATCATGGTGGACACCGACACTGCGATGCCGATCGGGCAGCGGCTGCCGCGCGTGGTGAGGGTCGGGATAGTCATCGGCGAGCCCCTCGACTTCTCCCGGTATGCGGGCATGGAGAACGACCGTTACATTCTGCGGTCCGTCACGGACGAGATCATGGTCGCCCTTCAGAGACTGGGCGAGCAGCAGTACGACGACGTGTACGCGTCGAGCGTGAAGGACAGGCTTCCCGCCCGCGTCACACAGCGCTCCTGAGGCATCCCGACTTCGCCGCGAGCACTAGGCTGGACACCATGCTCCAGCACCACATCGACGCGCTTGATGCGTGGCGTTCGCTCCCGATCAAGCAGCAGCCCCAGTGGCTCGACGCCGAGCGTGTCTCCGAGGTCTCCGCGCAGATCTCGACGCTTCCGCCCCTGGTGTTCGCAGGTGAGGTCGACAACCTCCGCGATCGTCTCGCGCGCGCAGCGTCCGGCAAGGCGTTCCTCCTTCAGGGCGGCGACTGCGCAGAGACGTTCGCGGGCGCCACCGCCGATCAGATCCGCAACCGCATCAAGACCGTCCTGCAGATGGCGGTCGTGCTGACATATGGCGCTTCGATGCCCATCGTGAAGATGGGTCGCATGGCGGGCCAGTTCGCCAAGCCGCGGTCGAGCGACACCGAGACGCGCGGCGACGTGACGCTTCCCGCATACCGTGGCGACATCGTGAACGGCTACGACTTCACCGAGGTGTCTCGGCGAGCCGATCCGGGTCGTCTGCTTCAGGGCTACCACACCGCCGCATCGACGCTGAACCTGATCCGCGCGTTCACCCAGGGTGGGTTCGCCGACCTGCGCGAGGTGCACTCGTGGAACAAGGGCTTCGCGCAGAACCCGGCCAACCAGCGCTACGAGCGGATGGCTGCCGAGATCGATCGCGCCATCAAGTTCATGGAGGCGGCCGGCGCCGACTTCGACGAGCTCACCCGCGTCGAGTTCTTCACGGGCCACGAGGGCCTGCTGATGGACTACGAGCGTCCGATGACCCGCATCGACTCCCGCACGGACACGCCGTTCAACACCTCGGCGCACTTCTTGTGGATCGGTGAGCGCACCCGCGAGCTCGACGGGGCGCACGTCGACTACTTCTCGAAGATCCGCAACCCCATCGGTGTCAAGCTCGGTCCGACCACGACCCCCGAGACCGCGCTCGCCCTGATCGACAAGCTCGATCCGAACCGTGAGCCGGGACGTCTGACGTTCATCACGCGCATGGGTGCGGGCAAGATCCGTGACGCGCTGCCGCCGCTGCTCGAAGCCGTCCGCGATTCGGGCGCGCAGCCGCTGTGGGTCACTGACCCGATGCACGGCAACGGAATCACGACCCCCACCGGATACAAGACGCGTCGTTTCGACGACGTCGTCGACGAGGTCCGCGGATTCTTCGAGGCGCACCGCTCCGTGGGCACGTTCCCGGGCGGAATCCACGTCGAGCTCACCGGCGATGACGTCACCGAATGCCTCGGCGGTTCGGAGCACATCGACGAGGCCGCCCTGGCGACTCGCTACGAGAGCCTGTGCGACCCTCGCCTCAACCACATGCAGTCGCTCGAGCTGGCCTTCCTCGTCGCGGAAGAACTCGAGAAGCGCTGACCGCGAGCCTCACGAGAAGACAGCCCCCTCCGCGCGGAGGGGGCTGTCTTTCTGTCAGCAGCAGGATGCGGGACGCGGCTGGTCGCATGGACCAGGGGATCCTCGACGGGCTTCGCCCTAGAACGCGCTGCTCTTGATCTGCAGAGTGATCTCCGTGCCCTTCGCACGCTGGGAGCCTGCTCCCGGATCTGACCCGGTGACCTCGGTGAAGTCATTGGGGAACGCGTTCCAGATGCCGTTCCAGGTCGGTTCGAAACCCGCATCGCGGATCGTCTGGGCAGCTTCGTCCCGACTCATCCCCTCGACATCCGGCACCGGGAACAGCTCGGGTCCCTTGGAGACGATCAGCTGGACGGTGTCGCCGGGGCGTCGATTCCCCTCCTCGGCACGGTCGGTGACACCGATGACGAGGTCCTTCGCGACAGAACCGCTGAAGACGAACTGCGAGTCCGGGTTGACCTCGACACCCTTGTCGCGGAGAGTGCTCGTCGCCTGATCCACGCTCATTCCCGCGACGTCGGGGAAGGTGCCGGCCGAGACATAGAGTTCGACGGTGTCGTCCTCGAGCAGCTCGCAGCCCTCGGCGCACGCGTACACCTCGCCGCCATCACGAGGTGTCACGAAGGCGTTGATCACCCGCCCCGCCTCGGCATCGGAGAAGAGCAGCAGGGGAGTGTCTGTGACGTTGACCTTGATGTCCGCGAGGTAGTCGCGGGCCTCCTGCTCGGTCTTGCCGTTCAGGGTCTCCGCCGTGTGCGACGCGGGGCCGGAGGAGACGAAGACCGTGATCTCGGTGCCCTTGTCGAGCCGCTCGCCCTCCTCGGGATCCGTCCGGATCGTCTCACCGCTGGCGATATCGATGGAGCTCTCCTCGCCGCGCACAGGCATGAAGCCCTCGGCGGTCAACGCCGCCGCGGCATCGTCGTACGACAGGCCGGCGACTCCGGGCACGGCGACGAGGGACCCTGGGCCGGATCCGAACCACCACCCGACACCGCCGGCCACCGTCGCGAGGAGCAGCACCAGCGTCAGCAGGAACGCTCCCCGTGCGCGGCGTCGCGACGACCGGCGCCGCAGCAGCGTGGCGTTGTCGACGGCGGCCTGCACCGGGGCGGTGGGATCGGCGATGACCATCGTGCTCGGCATGACCTTGGTGAGATCTGCGGAGTCGGCTTGGGAGCGCTGGGAGGCTGTCGCGGCGGCGACGGCGGGGGCGATGCCCAGACCGCGCTCGATCTCGCGCAGGCGCTCGAGCATCTGACCGGCGTCGTCAGGGCGCTCGTCGGGCGACTTCTCCGTCGCCCAGAGCACGAGCTCGTCGAGCTGCTCCGGCACGCCGGGGTTCCGCACACTCGGACGCGGCACCGACTCGGTGGCGTGCTGGAAGGCGATCTGCATGGGCTGCTCGCCCTTATAGGGCTGTTCGCCGACGAGCATCTCGTAGAGCATGATGCCGAGCGCGTAGATGTCGCTCCTGGCGTCGGCCGTTCCGCGGGTGACGAGCTCGGGTGCGAGGTAGGCGATGGTGCCGAGCAGCTGCTGGCCGGTGGCCGTGTTCGCGGTCGTCGCGCGGGCGAGACCGAAGTCGCCGATCTTGATGCGGCCGTCTTCGGCCAGCAGGACGTTCTCCGGCTTCACATCGCGATGGACGATTCCCGCACGGTGCGCTGCCGAGAGCCCGGCGAGGACGGCATCCATGATGGTGATGGTCTGCGGGATCGTGAGCCGCTTCTGCTCGCGCAGGAGCTCGCGCAGCGTGATGCCCGGCAGATACTCCATCACCAGATAGGCGAGTTCGCCGTCTTGGCCCTGGTCGAAGACATTGACGACGTGCGGGTCGGCCAGCCGTGCCGCTGCGCGTGCCTCCTGGATGAATCTGCTCTGGAAGGCGGAGTCGTCGCTCAGATGGGCGTGCATGACCTTCAGGGCGATGCGTCGCTCGAGCCGCAGATCGGTCGCGACGTAGACGGTCGCCATGCCTCCGCGCGCGATCCGGGCGCGCACCCGGTACCGACCGTCGACAAGCCGCCCGATGAGGGGGTCGGCCTGCTGATTGGTCGTCACGTCAAGATTCTATGGAGAACTGCCTGAAAGCCCGGGGAGCGGCTCGCCCCTTGCGCCTGCGGGTTTGCCCGGAAGCCGGTCAACCGTGGACGCTGAGCCACTGAAATGCCTGAGTCTCCCACTGGCCGTATCGCTCGGGATAGGCCGAGATCTGCACCGCCTGTGCCGCATCCGCGAATCGCAGACTCTCCCATCCGGAGATGTCGAGAAGCCCCCGCGACGCGTTTCCGTTCGGGTCGGCAGCGCCGCCGTAGAAGACCCTCGTGCTGCGGTCGGCGTCGACCGCCTGCTCGGGAGATCCCCAGCCCATGCTGGGGCGCTGCTGGAAGAGACCTAGTGAATCGCGGTCGCCCCACGAGAGATTGCGCAGGCTGGATTCCACCATCGCCGTGGCGAGTGCGATCGCGATGGCGCGGTCGGGCACACCGAGATCGCGACCGATACGGATGATGGTCGAGGCGTTGCCCGCCTGCTCGGCGTCGAGGGTGGCGAACAGCTGGGCCGGTGGCGCGGTGACGACCACGGCGGGTGCCGGTGCGGCGACCGGCGCTGCGGCGACGGTCAGGGTCTGACCAGGGTAGATGATCGCTCCCGACGCCAGGCCGTTCATGGCGTAGAGCTGAGCGACGGTCGTGCCGTACTTCTTCGCGATCGCGAACAGGGTGTCGCCTGCCGCCACGGCGTGCGTCTGGCCGCCAGCTGCCACGGGAGCGGGCGCGGTGACGGCCACCGCCACGGGCGAGGGAGCGGAACCCGAAGCGCCGGAGAGCAGCAGCTGCTGACCGGGGTAGATGACGGATGCCCGAGTGAGGCCGTTCGCCGCGAGCACGGCGTCGACGCTGGTGCCGTGCCGCTGCGCGATGCTGAACACGGTGTCGCCCGCGGCGACGGTGTGCGTGGCGGTCGAGTCCGTCGCGGCCTGCGCCGGCGGCGCCGTCGGAGCGGCGCCCGCTGTCAGCGACAGGGTCTGACCCGGGTAGATGACGGAACGCCAACTCAGTCCGTTCCATGCGAGCACGTCGACCGTCCGCAGCCCGAACCTGTTGGCGATGGATGTGATCGTGTCGCCAGGCTGCACGACGTAGGCGGCGGGGGGAGCTTCGGCCGACGCGATGCGCGTGGGGGCCGACTGGAGTCGCTCGACCGGCCCCGAGACCGCGTCCGCAGAGGCGGGGGTGACGGCGATCGCCCCCGAAAGCGTGCCCAGCACGGCGGCGGGCACCCCGAGCTGGATGAAGCGCGTTCGTCGCGCGACAGTGTGCGTGGTCAAGGTGGTCTCCCTTGTTCGACGTCCGCCCACGCTGACACGTATGTAAACGGAAGTCAACAGAAGTGACTGGTGTTGCTGATGAGACGAATGAAAACTCGGTCACGCTCCGGCCGACATGCGGTCGGCACTCAGAGGTGAGATAGTTGCACTGTGTCTGTGTCGTCTGAAAGCAATCCCTCCGAAACTCCGCAGTCGGAGAACGCCGTGAGCATCCCCGGCGTCACCGCCACCGAGTGGCTGACCATGCCCGATCTCGTGGACGTCCTCGATGAGACGCTGGGCCGCGTGCGTCGACTGATCGACGAGCACTACCTCGTCGGCTCGCGTCGTTCCGGCGTGTTCGCGGTTCCGTCGGTGTTCATCGTCGACGACCACCCGCTGTCCTCGCTGCGCGGCACCATCATCGTCCTCCAGGACGCGGGCTTCACTGATGACGAGGTCATCGACTGGCTCCTTGCCCCCGACGAGGAACTGGGTCGCTCGCCGATCGACGCGCTGCTCGCCGGACACAAGAGCGCTGTCCGCCGGGTCGCCCGAACCCTCGCCTGAGCCACGCGGTCACGACTGCTCGGTCCTACCGATCTCAGGCTGACCGCACCGTCGCCGCGCGTGCGAGATCACGCAGGTCTCCGACGGCCGCGTTGTCGAGTCGCGCCCCGGAGAGCGCTCGATCGGCTTCTCGTGCGTACTCGTCGATCATTCGCTCCACGCGCTCGAGAGCGCCGGACGCCGTGATCGTCGCCTGCAGGAACGCGACCTGCTCGCTCGTGAGCTCAGGGTCGCCGAGCATCTCATCGAACAGGTTCCGAGCTGACGTGTCGAGCGTCTGCCTCGTGAGGGCCACGAGCACCGTGCGCTTGCCCTCGCGCAGGTCGTCGCCCGCCGGCTTGCCCGTGACCGTGGCATCGCCGTAGACGCCGAGCAGGTCATCGCGGAGCTGGAACGCCATCCCGACCGGATGGCCGAATCGGCGCAATGCCAGCAGCTGGTCGTCGTCGCCATCGGCGATCGCGGCGCCGAGCACCAGCGGCTGCTCGATGCTGTATCGCGCGGACTTGAGCGAGACCACACGAAGGGCACGCTCGACGTGCGAGTCGGTGGCGTGGACGCTCCATGCGGATTCCTCGGCGATGTCGAGGAACTGACCCACGGTGACGTCTCTGCGCATGCGTCCGTATTCGCGGCGGACCGCCGAGGCATGGGGGAGCGGTTCGATCGCGTCCTCGAGGAGGTCGTCGCTCCAGGCCACCAGCAGATCGCCGAGGAGGATCGCCGATGAGCGGCCGAACGCCGCCGGGTCCCCGCGCCAACCGGCTCCGACATGGGCGCTCTCCAGTGCGCGGTGCGCGGCCGGCCGCCCGCGTCGCGTGTCGGAGTTGTCGATCAGGTCGTCGTGCACGAGCGCCGCGGACTGGAAGATCTCCAGCGCCGCGCAGACGTCCCAGAGGGTGGTGGACTCCGTGGCGTCGCGATCGCGGACGCGAGCGACGGCCTGCCAGCCCGCGTGGCAGAAACGGGCACGCAGTCGCTTGCCGCCCACGAGCGTGTCGGCGGCCGAATCGATCAGGCCCTCGGCGTCAGGGCCGTAGTCGGCCGACTCGCCTCTCATCCGGTCGAGGAACAGCCGCAGGCGTGCGGCGACAGCGTCGGAGACGAATGAGGGGGACGGCACGACTCCCAGCATACGTAAAGCCAACGGAGGCCCTTGCTGCTAGCCCACAGCGGCATACCGCGCGTAGAATGGACGAACGAATACCCGAGGGGGACGAAATGCCACTCTCCGAACAGGAGCAGCGTCTGCTCGACGAGATGGAACGCCATCTCCTCCACAACGACGCCGATGTCGTCAGTGCGCCGTCAGGCGATCGAGCTCTCAGCTACCGCAACCTGGTCTACGGAGCCCTTCTGCTCCTCGCCGGAGTGGGCGGCCTCATCGTCGGAGTCGTGCTCGGAGATGTCTGGGGCGTCGTGGTCGGCGTCATCGGATTCGCCGCCATGCTCGGTGGTGTCATGATCGCCGTGACCCCCGTCCGCAAGCCGCTCTCCGCGGTCCCTCGTGAACGAGCGCCCAAGCAGCGGAGTTCGGCCTCCTTCATGGATCGCATGAACGATCGATGGGATCGCCGCCAAGACGGCAACTGACCACCACTTCCTCGAAGGCCCGGATGCTCTGAGCATCCGGGCCTTCGTCGTGTCCGGACACTGAATCGCAGTGCGACTGCGCCCTGATGGCGGCTCGCTGATCCCGCGTTGATCCTCCACTCGCGCTCCACCGCCCTCCACTCCGAAAAGCCGCGTAATCATGCGGTTCATCCGCATGCCGTGGCGCCTGCCCGCCGCCTGAGCGCGGATTGATCGTAGGTTTGTGGAGGAAAGTGGAGTAAAGTGGGGCGCACCTCGAGTTGGCCGGACGGAGAGGGGGTGATGGCTGATGTTGCTGGGAACGCATTCTCCGAAGTTGGACGACAAGGGACGGGTCATCCTTCCCGCGAAGTTCCGCGAAGACCTCGGTGGCGGCATCGTCGTCACCCGAGGGCAGGAACGCTGCCTCTACGTCTTCAGCACGGCCGAGTTCGAGGCGATGCACGAGCGGATCCGTCAGGCGCCGCTCGCCAACAAGCAGGCGCGTGACTTCATGCGACTGTTCCTCTCCGGTGCGAGTGCGGAGATGCCAGACAGCCAGAACCGCATAACCATCCCCGTGCACCTTCGTCAGTACGCGGGCCTGCAGAAGGAACTCATCGTCACCGGAGTCGGCGCCCACGCCGAGATCTGGGATGCCGAGAGCTGGAACAGCTACCTCGCAGCCGGCGAGGAGACCTACTCCGATCTCGAGCAGGAGGTGATTCCGGGACTCTTCTGACCACGGCTGTGATGCCCCGCCGCTCCCGCCCCGACACACTTCCCCGGTGCCGGGTCGTGAAGCGGAGGGGGATCAGGGCCCTGGTCACCGACATACAGAGGTCACCCGAGAAAGATCATGAACCTCCGCGACATCCACACCCCCGTTCTGCTCGACCGCTGCGTCGAGCTCCTCGCTCCCGCCCTTCAGGCCGACGGAGCGGTGCTCGTCGATGCCACCCTCGGCATGGGCGGTCACTCCGAGGCACTGCTCGAACGTTTCCCCCACATCCGCCTGGTCGGACTCGATCGCGACACCGACGCCCTGCGCATCGCGGGGGAGCGGCTGGCCCGCTTCGCCGACCGGATCACGCTCGTGCACACCGTCTACGACGAGATCGGGCTGCACGCCCAGGGCGCGGCCGGCATCCTCTTCGACCTCGGCGTCTCCTCGCTGCAGCTCGACGAGGCGGATCGCGGCTTCGCATACTCCAAGGACGCCCCGCTCGACATGCGGATGGATCAGACGAAGGGCGTCACGGCCGCCGAGGTCATCGCGACCTACAACGAGGGCAACCTGCGTCGCATCTTCGAGCGCTACGGCGAGGAGAAGCTCGCCGGCCGCTATGCGCGGTTCATCATCGCCGCGCGTGAGAAGAAGCCGATCACGCGATCCGGTGAACTCGTCGAGATACTGCAAGCGGCCACGCCTGCGGCGGCTCAGCGTGCCGGACACCCGGCCAAGCGCGTCTTCCAGGCTCTGCGCATCGAGGTGAACGCCGAGCTCAACGTCCTGGCGGACGCCATCCCGTCGGCCATGGACGCCCTCGCCGTCGGCGGGCGCATCGTGGTCATGTCCTACCAGTCCCTCGAGGATCGACTCGTGAAGCAGGCCTTCGCCGCAGGTGCAGCTTCCACCGCACCGAGGGGCCTGCCCGTCGAGCTGCCGGAGCACGCGCCGCGATTCCGCATCATCACCAAGGGAGCGGAGCTCGCCGACGACGACGAGCGTGCGCGCAACCCCCGCGCCATTCCGGTCAGACTGCGTGCCGCAGAGAAAGTGCGGGAGACCTCATGAGCCTGAACGTCGCAGCTCCGAAACCCCGCGCACTGCCCGACGCGCCCGCGCGTGCTCCGCGCCGGCGTCTCGAGCCCGTCACGGGCACCCCCGTCCGCCGCAAGCCGAAGCTCGCCTACGCGATCGCGGCATTGGCCGGGGCGATGATCATCGGAGCCGTGCAGATCGGACTCTCGCTGGCGATCACGCAGGACTCCTTCGTACTGGCAGGTCTGTCTGCGCAGCAGCACGAGCTCGACCTGCACGCCAACGCCCTGCAGGAGGACCTCACCGGGATGAGCTCGCCTCAGTCGCTCGCCACCAGCGCCGCATCCCTCGGCATGGTCGTGGCAGGGGCTCCGTCCTATCTTCGACTGAGCGACGGCGCCGTCTTCGGTCAGGGCACCGGCGCGACAGGATCGTCGACGATCGATCCGAACGGCGCCGGCGCCGTGAGCAACTCCCTGCTGAACGATGTGCCCGTCAACGCCTCGACGGCAGACGACGCCGTGCCTGAAGGAACGGCGGGTCAATCCGCGCAGGAGCTGCCGCCTGCGATCACCGACGGGCTTCCGAGCCCCAGCACCCGCTAGTCGAATCCGCCCACCACCGAGACCTGACGGAGAGAGTCCATGACGACACGAGCAACCCGGACGCCCCGGCGACGCACGGTCGTCGCGCTCGCGGTCATCCTGGCGATCCTGGCGGCGTTCGTCGTTCGTCTCGTCGACATCCAGGTGGTCAAGGCAGACGAGCACGTCGCCCAGTCGCTCGAGTTCATCGCGCATCGCACCTCCATTCCGGGCGAGCGCGGATCGGTCGTGGACAGCGAGGGATCGGTGCTCGCCGAGAGCGTCATGGTCTACGACGCGCAGCTCAGCCCCCAGGTCATCCGCCTGCTGGAGGAGGACGAGAAGAACCCTCCGAAGCTCCCGTGGGCCGAGGCGTCGACCCGCATCGCCGAGATCATGGGCCTGGATGCAGACGAGCTGCGGGCGGAGGTCGCGGCCAAGCTCGCCGAGAACCCCGACTCGCAGTACCTCCCGCTGGTCAAGGGCCTCAGCACCGAGAAGTACATCGAACTCCGTGAACTCAAGGTGTCGTCCTACCTCGAGATGAAGCCGCGCGAGGTCAGGGTCTACCCGAACGGGGCCGTCGCAGGAAACCTGCTCGGTTACCTCGACGGAACGGGCACCGCGCAGACCGGCATCGAGAAGATGGACGAGAAGTGCCTCGCTCCCACCGACGGCGAGGAGTCCTACCGCACCGGCAAGAACAGCGTCGTCATCCCCGGCAGCGAGAGCAGAGTGGATGCGGTCGACGGCGGCACCGTGCAGCTGACCGTCAACAGCGATCTGCAGTGGTACATGCAGCAGATGATCGCCGAGGAGGCGCAGGCCCAGGGTGCCAAGGGCGGCACCGTCACGGTCGTCGAGGTCGGCACCGGCAAGATCCGCGCCGCGGCGGAATGGCCGACGATGGACCCCAACGATCTCGACGCATCGTCGCCCGAGACCTGGACCAGCAAGCTCTTCACCTATCCGTTCGAGCCGGGGTCGACGTTCAAGGCGGTGACCGCCGCGGCAATCATGGAGAACGCCGGCGTGACCATGACGAGTCCGACCGTGTCAGCGTCCTCGCATGAGAAGTTCGACAACGGCGCCGTCATCAACGACGCGTTCGTCCACCCGACCTTCCAGTACACCCTCGCCGGCGCACTCATCGACTCCTCGAACGTCGCGCTGTCGAAGTTCGGCACCATGGTGAGTCCTGACATCCGGCACGACTACCTCGAGCGCTTCGGAGTGGGCGACACGACTATCGGCTTCCCCAACGAGACGTCCGGGGAGATCCACCCCACGAGCGAATGGGACAACCAGTCCCTGTACACCACCACGTTCGGCCAGTACTTCACGGTCACTGCTCCCCAGCTCGCCGGGGCCTACCAGGCCATCGCGAACGGGGGCGAGAAGATCGGCCTCTCGCTGGTCGAGTCCTGCACGGCACCTGACGGCACCGTCGTCACGCCCGAGGCGCCGGAGTCGGAGCAGATCGTCAAGCCCGAGACCGCGGCCGACCTCACGCGGATGCTCGAGAACGTCGCGGTCCAGGGCGGCAACGCCGACCGCATCCAGGTTCCCGGCTACCGGGTGACGAGCAAGACCGGTACCGCGCAGATCCCGGATGGCAACGGCGGATACAAGTCGGGCGTCTACTACACGAGCATGGTGGGCTTCGCTCCCGTCGACGATCCTCAGTACGTCGTGGTGGTGACTCTCGACGAGCCGACTAGAGTTACATCGTCTGCTGCTACCGCCTCGGCCTTCCAGAAGGCGATGACCCAGACCATGAAGACCTACCGCGTGATGCCGTCCTCCAGCCCGATGGACGCACTGCTTCCCAAGTTCGAATAGACGGCGCCCCGCCGCGCCTGGAGACGTCATGATCGCCCTGTCGCTTGCTGAGATCGCCGCCGTCATCGGGGGTGATCTCCGCCTCGCCGGTTCTTCCACCGCCGACACCGTCGTCGACGGCGTCGTCGACACAGACTCGCGCAACATGGTGCCCGGATCCGTCTTCGTCGCGAAGCCGGGAGCCGAGACGGACGGCCATCGGTTCGTCGGCTCGGCGCTGGCCGCCGGTGCCGCCCTCGCGATCGTCGAGCACGTGGTCGAAGACCAGATCACGCAGATCGTCGTTCCCGACGTCATCGTCGCCCTCGCCGACCTCGCCCGCGAGGTCGTGGCACGTGTGCGAGCTGCGGGCGACCTCAAGATCGTCGGGATCACCGGATCGAACGGCAAGACGACGACGAAGAACTTCCTCGCCCGCATCCTCGCCGACGAGGGCGATACCGTCGCGCCCATCAACTCGTACAACAACGAGGTCGGCGCACCGGTCACCATGCTGCGGGTCACGTACGACACGAGGTTCCTGGTCAGCGAGTTCGGAGCGGATGCGCCAGGGAGCATCGCCCGCCTCGCCGGACTCGTCGAGCCCGACGTCGCGGTCGTGCTGATGGTCGGCATGGCCCACGCCGGCGGGTTCGGCGGCATCGAGGCGACGGCCAAGGCGAAGTCCGAGCTCGTGTCCGCTGCGAGGTCGACAGGAACGGCCGTGTTGAACATCGACGACTCCCGTGTCGCGGCCATGGCCGAGCTCGCGCAGTCGCGGGGCATGCGGGTCGTCAGCTTCGGGCAGGGCGCCGCGGCAGAGGTGCAGGCCCACGACCTCGAGGTCACCGCGTCCGGCACCTCGTGCGTGATCGAGACGGCGGGGGAGAGCCTGCCCCTTCGTCTGCAGGTGCTCGGGGCTCACCACATCGGCAATGCGCTGGCGGCCATCGCCGCCGCGGGGGTCCTGGGCGTGTCGGCGTCCGACGCCATCGCGCGTCTCGAGACGGTCGAGAGCGCGGAGCGCTGGCGCATGCAGCCGATGGGCAGCGACCGGGTGCGCATCATCAACGACGCCTACAACGCCAGCCCCGACTCGATGTCGGCGGCGCTGCGGACTCTCGCTCAGATCACCGGCCCGGGTGAGCGGACCGTCGCGGTGCTCGGCGCCATGAGCGAGCTCGGCGAGACCGCCGGTGAGGAGCACGACCGGATCGGACTGCTCGCCGTGCGGCTGAACATCCAGCGGATCGTCGTCGTGGGCCCTGAGGCCCGCAGGCTCTACATCTCTGCCATCGGCGAAGGCTCGTGGGACAGCGAGGCCATCTTCTTCCCCGACCAGGACGCAGCGTTCGACTACCTGCGCACCGAACTCCGAGACGGCGACCGCGTGCTCGTGAAATCCTCCAATTCCGTAGGCCTCCGGCACCTCGGCGATCGTCTGGGAGAATTGTTCTCGTGAGATCTCTCATCATGGCGGCTGCCATCTCGCTCGCCTTCACACTCTTTCTGACTCCCGTCTTCCTCCGGCTCTTCCGGAAGTGGGGCTGGGGCCAGGTCATCCGCACGCCCGAGGCGATCGAGAACCCGAACCACGAGGCGAAGCGCGGAACGCCCACCATGGGCGGTGTGATCTTCATCGTCGGCACCATGGTCGGCTACTTCACCGGCACTTACGTCGGCGGGGGCACCCCTGCGCTGTCCGCGCTCCTCGTCATCTGGCTGATGGTGGGCTTCGGAGCCGTCGGGTTCATCGACGACTACATGAAGGTGCGCAGCCAGCGCAGTCTCGGGCTATCGGGCTGGCGCAAGATCATCGGTCAGCTCATCGTGATCATCCCGTTCGGGATCGTCGCCCTGAACTTCCCGAACGCGTTCGATCAGACCCCGGCATCCGGTTCGATCTCGCTCTTCCGCGACATCCCCTGGTTGAACCTCTTCGCCTTCACCGCGATCCTCGGGTGGGCGCTGTATCTGCTGTGGATCTCCGTCATCGGAGTGGCGACGTCGAACAGCGTCAATCTGACGGACGGACTCGACGGTCTCGCCGCGGGCGCCGGGGTCATCGTCGTCGGTGCCTACAGCCTGATCGCGTTCTGGCAGTTCAAGCAGTCGTGCGTCGGCGAGGGAGTCGAGACCGCGGCACTGGGCGGATGCTACGAGGTCCGCGATCCGTTCAGCCTGGCGATCATCGCCGCGTCGTTCGCCGCGAGCCTGATCGGCTTCCTCTGGTGGAACGCTCCCAAGGCGAAGGTCTTCATGGGCGATGTCGGCTCCATGGCGATCGGCGGCGTCATCACTGCGATGGCGATCCTCACACGCACCGAACTGCTGCTCTTCGTGATCGCCGGCGTCTTCGTCCTCGCCTCGGGGTCTGTGATCCTGCAGCGCGCCTACTTCAAGATCACCCGCGGCAAGCGACTGTTCCTGATGAGCCCCTTCCACCACCATCTCGAGATGCGAGGGTGGTCCGAGGTGACGATCGTGGTCCGCATGTGGATCATCGCCGGACTCCTCGCCATCTCGGCGGTCGGTCTGTTCTACGTGGAGTGGCTGACCCGTGTCGACTGAGACGAGGCTCGCGACGCTCACCAGCTGGAACTCCGACTGGTCGAATCTGCGAGTGGCCGTTCTCGGGCTCTCCATGACCGGCTTCTCGGCGGCGGACACGCTCACCGAACTCGGTGCGGACGTGCTGGTCCTGTCCGAATCGGCGGAGGAGGAGTACGCCAAGCTCCTGCCCGTGATCGGCGCCCGGCTCGAACTGGGACCCCTCGATCGGATCCCCGAGACCCTCACGGACTTCGCGCCGGAGGTCGTCATCGCGTCTCCGGGCTTCGCTCCCTCGCACACCGTGATCCGCTGGGCGCAGGAGTCCGGCATCGCGCTCTGGGGCGACGTCGAGCTCGCCTGGCGCGTGCGCGACAAGGTGCCGCGTCCGGACGGCACCCCCGCCGACTGGGTGCTCATCACGGGCACCAACGGCAAGACCACCACGACGCAACTGACCGCCTCATTGCTGGTCGAAGGGGGTCTGCGCGCAGCGCCCTGCGGCAACATCGGAGTGCCGGTGCTCGATGCGGTGCGCGACCCGGCGGGATTCGATGTCCTCGTCGTCGAACTCTCGAGCCATCAGCTCTGGTACCTCGGGCTCTCCCAGGCGGAAGGCGAGCTGTATCCGCACGCCTCGGTGTGCCTCAACCTCGCGGACGACCACCTGGTGTGGCACGGGAGCGCGCAGGCGTACCGTGACGCCAAAGCTCTCGTCTACCGCAACACCCGCGTCGCCTGCGTCTACAACAAGGCCGACGAGGCCACCAGGATCATGGTCGAGGAGGCCGAGGTCGTCGAGGGAGCCCGCGCGATCGGCTTCGATCTCGGCATCCCCGGTCCGAGTGACATCGGTGTCGTGGAGGGGCTGCTCGTCGATCGCGCGTTCCTCGACGACCGGGCCGGCAGCGCCCTCGAGCTCACGACCGTCGCCGACCTCCGGGACGCCGGTCTCGCGGCGCCGCACATCGTGCAGAACATCCTGGCGGCGAGTGCACTCGCCCGCTCGCTGGGAGTCGAGCCCGAGGCCATCCACGCGGCACTGCAGTCGTTCCGGCTCGACGAGCATCGGATCCAGGTGGTCGCCCGACATGCCGGCATCACCTGGGTGGATGACTCCAAGGCGACGAACCCTCACGCAGCCGCCTCATCACTCCGCGCCTACCCCGGCGCGATCTGGGTCGTCGGCGGCGATCTCAAGGGCGTCGACATCGGCGATCTGGTCGCGACGGTCGGCACGACCGCTCGTGCGGCCGTGATCATCGGAGTCGAGCGCACGGCGGTCGTCGCGGCATTCGAGCGACACGCGCCGCAGGTGCCGGTGTTCGAGGTGGATGCTGGCGAGACTGGTCAGGTCATGAATCGCGTGGTGGAGATCGCCGCGGGGATCGTCGACGACGAGGGCACAGTCCTGCTGGCCCCCGCAGCGGCCTCCTTCGATCAGTTCTCCAGCTACGCGGATCGCGGACACCGCTTCGCCGAAGCGGTGCGGGACTGGATAGACCGGGGGAGCGCCGATGACGCAGGTCGAACGCCCCCACCGCTCTGAACCCGGCAGCACCGCCTCAGGGGGCCTCGCCGCGCGGGTGTCGCTCGGGCGTCGTTTCACCCCCGTCTCGACCGAATTCCTGATGATCGCATCGGCCGCGCTGATGCTAACGATCTTCGGTCTCGTGATGGTGCTCTCGGCGACGAGCGCGACCGCCGTGTCCAAGGGTGAGAACCCGATGGACGGCGCTCTGCGGCAGGGGATCTTCGCCGTGCTCGGCGTGCCGCTGATGTTCCTGATCTCTCGCCTTCCGATCGCGTTCCTCAAGCGCATGGCATGGCCGGCGCTGTTCGGATCCATCGCTCTGCAGCTCCTCGTCTTCACGCCGCTCGGTATCGAGGACGGCGGAAACCGCAACTGGATCATGGTCGCCGGGTTCACCCTGCAGCCGTCCGAGTTCCTCAAGCTCGCCCTCGCGCTGTGGATCGGCTACGTCCTGCTGCGCAAGCAGACGATGCTCGGCACCTGGCACCAGGTCTTCATCCCGGTCGTGCCTGTCGGAGCACTCGCGATCGGGACGGTCATCGCGGGCAAGGACCTGGGCACCGCGATGGTGCTGGTCATCATCCTGCTCGGGTGCCTCTTCTTCTCCGGGGTGAAGCTCCGGCTGTTCATCCTGCCCGTGCTGCTCGGCGCCGTCGCCGTCATCGCCCTGGCCGTCACCAGCCCTGACCGCATGCGCCGCATCACGGCGACGTGCTCCGACATGTCGGCGTACACAGGCGACTGCTACCAGTCGATCCATGGGATCTGGGGCATGGCGTCGGGCGGCATCTTCGGCGTGGGGCTGGGCAACTCGCAGGAGAAATACGGCTGGCTTCCCGCCGCCGGCAACGACTTCATCTTCGCGATCGTCGGTGAAGAGCTCGGGCTGATCGGCTGCATCGTCGTGCTGGCGCTGTTCACGCTCTTCACCGTCGGCGCCTTCCACATCATCCGCAAGACCGCAGACCCGTTCATCCGCGTCGCGGCCGGTGGCATCACCGTGTGGATCACCGGGCAGGCCGTCTTCAACATCGGCGTCGTGATCGGGCTGTTCCCCGTCATGGGCGTTCCGCTGCCCTTCATGTCACAGGGCGGCACTGCGCTTCTGGCTGTCCTCATCGCCTGCGGAGTGCTGCTGTCGTTCGCCCGCACCGTTCCCGTCGCCGAGGGACGTTCGGCTGGACGGGCCGCTTCAGCAGGGCGGGGTAAGGTCACACGGTGACCACGTACCTTCTCGCCGGCGGTGGAACCGCCGGTCACGTCAACCCCCTGCTCGCCGTCGCCGATGCGCTGCGCGCCCGCGACGCGGATGCGAGCGTGCTGGTGCTCGGCACGGCCGAGGGGCTCGAGTCCCGTCTGGTCCCCGCACGAGGGTATGAGCTGCTCGTCGTCGACAAGGTGCCCTTCCCGCGGCGGCCCGATCGGCAGGCCGCGCTCTTCCCGGCGAAGTTCCGCCGAGCCGTCGCTCAGGTGCGCGATCACATCCGCGCCCACGGCGTCGATGTCGTCGTGGGCTTCGGCGGCTACGCCTCCGCACCGGCCTACGTCGCAGCAGGCCGTGAGCGGGTGCCGTTCGTCGTGCACGAGGCCAACGCGAAGCCGGGCCTGGCGAACGTGCTCGGCGCGCGTCGAGCTGCGGCCACGGGCGTCGCCTTCGCCGGAACACCACTGCGAGGCGGCGAGGTGGTGGGCATGCCGCTGCGACGAGAGGTCATCGAGCTCGACCGTGCGGCCGTGCGCGATGAAGCCGCCGCCAGCTTCGGGCTCGACCCCGCGCGCCCCGTCCTTCTGGTGTTCGGCGGCTCGCTCGGCGCTCAGCGGCTGAACGAGGCCATCGCCGACTCCTGGGGTGACATCCTGGCGGCCGGGTGGCAGCTGCTGCATGTCACGGGTGAGCGAAGCGATCTCGCTGACCCCGAGGTGCCCGGCTATGCGATGCGTCGTTATGTCGACCGGATGGATCTCGCGTTCGCCCTCGCCGGCCTCATCGTCTCGCGATCGGGCGCCGCCACAGTGAGCGAGATCAGCGCGCTGGGGATCCCCGCGTTGTACGTGCCGTATTCGGTGGGCAACGGCGAGCAGCGACTGAACGCGGCGTCCGCCGTCGCCGCCGGCGCCGCGCGTCTCCTCGACGATGCCACCTTCGACGGCGATGCGGTGCGTCGCCTGGTGATCCCGGTGATGAAGGATCAGCAGCAGCTCGAAACCATGCAGGAGGCCGCCGGGCAGGTCGGCACCCGCAGCGGCACGGAGAACCTCATCGCCCTGGTCGATCGCGCGCTCAGGGCCTCCTGACGTCGCCGCAGACACGGCTCCGCGACCACCTCAATGTCAACACCGAAAAGTAGACTGAACTCGACATGATCAGACCTGACCTCTCCCTCCCGATCCCCGAGTCGATCTCCTCCGCGCACTTCATCGGCATCGGCGGGTCCGGCATGAGCGGGCTCGCAAAGATGTTCCTCGATGCGGGTATCCGCGTCTCGGGGAGCGATCGCGCCGACAGCGACAATCTGCGCGCGCTTGCGACGGCCGGAGCCGTCGTGCACGTCGGGCATGACGCAGCCCACCTCGCGGACGCCGACACCGTGGTCCACACCGGGGCGATCTGGCCTGAGAACCCCGAGTTCGTCACCGCCAAGGAGCGTGGGTTGCACGTCATCCATCGCTCGCAGGCGCTGCACTGGCTGATCGGTGCTCGCCGGCTCGTCTCGGTCGCCGGCGCCCACGGCAAGACGACCTCGACCGGAATGATCGTGACCGCTCTTCAGGAGCTCGGTGCCGACCCGAACTTCGTCAACGGCGGGGTGATCGAACAGCTCGGCGTCTCCAGCGCGACGGGGTCGGGTGAACTGTTCGTCATCGAGGCCGACGAGTCCGACGGCACCTTCCTGCTCTACGACACCGCCGTCGCTCTCATCACCAATGTCGACCCGGATCACCTCGACCACTACGGTTCCGACGAGGCGTTCCACGATGCGTTCGTCCGGTTCGCCGATGCGGCGACGGAGGCCGTCGTCATCTCGAGCGACGACCCCGGCGCGTTGCGCGTGGGAGCAGGTCTCTCGCACCCCAACGTCATCACCTTCGGGCAGGCTGAGGGCGCGGACGTCAGAGTGACCGACATCGTGACGGACGGGCCCGTGTCGGCCACGGTGAGTCGGGGGTCGGAGAGCGTGCGCCTGCAGCTCGCCGTGCCCGGCGTGCACAACGCGATCAACGCGGCAGGTGCCATCACGGTCCTCCTCTCGGTCGGCTTCGGCCTGGAGGAGTCCGCGCGCGCCGTCGAGGGGTTCGCCGGCACGGTCCGTCGCCTCGAGCAGCACGGCGTCGAGCGCGGTGTCACGGTCTACGACGACTACTCCCATCACCCCACAGAGGTGCGCGCGGCACTCGAGGCGATGCGATCGATCGCCGGGTCGGGCCGGATCATCGCGATCCAGCAGCCGCACACCTACTCGCGCACGCAGCACATGTTCCGTGAGTTCGCAGACGTGCTCGAGACGTACGCCGACCACACGGTCGTGCTCGATGTGTACGGCGCGCGGGAGGACCCGGTGCCCGGTGTCACCGGCGAGCTGGTGAGCGGCGCATTCCACGACCCCTCGCATGTGCATTTCGTGGCCGACTGGCAGCAGGCGGCCGACTACACGGCGTCGGTGGCGCGCGACGGCGACTTCGTCGTCACGCTCGGCTGCGGCAATGTGTACCAGATCATCCCGCAGGTGCTCGAGTCGCTGCGGACCACCGAGGTCTAGCAGATGCGTCGTCCGCCTCCGCTTCCGACGCCTCCCGCGGGTCTCGCGGAGGGCGCGCCCCGGCGACGGGCGGAGTCGGGATCCCGAGCCCGCTCGCGCGATCCGGAGTTCGACGAGCAGGCAGGCGGTCGAGTAGCTCCCCTGAGGCCGGCGCCCGGGGTCGGCGCGGAGGCCGCCGAGGATGCCGCGGCGCGGCCGACGTCCACGCGGGATGTGTGGCGAGCGGCGAGGGCGCGACGCAAGGCGCTCCGGGCAGAGATCAGGCGGTTCACGCAGCGGTCGCGTCGGCGTCGCATCATCTGGCTCAGCGCGATAGGCGCCGTGGTCCTGCTGATCGGCGGCACCACTGCGGCCGCGTACAGTCCGCTCTTCGCCGTCGAGAAGATCACGGTGCTGGGCGCTACGACGCTGGATGCCGCTGCGGTCGAGGCCTCGCTCGCGGACCAGGTCGGCACCCCGCTGGCGCTGGTCGACTCGAGCGAGGTGAAGGCGGCCCTGTTGGCATTCCCGCTGATCGAGACCTATGCGCTCGAGGCCAAGCCGCCACACGATCTCACCGTGCGGATCGTCGAACGCACTCCGGTCGGCGTCATCCGCTCGGAGGCCGGCTACACGCTCGTCGACGCGGCAGGGGTCGCTCTCGCCACGACCACCGACCAGCCGGCCGGACAGCCTCTGCTCGAGATCGACGGCGGCACGGACTCTGCGGCCTTCGAGAGCGCGGGTCTCGTGGTGCGCTCGGTTCCCGCAGAGTTGCGCGCCCTGCTCACCGGAGTGAGCGCCACGACGCCCGACGACGTGACACTGACGCTGAGCAGCGGCCTGACGGTCGTCTGGGGCAGCTCGGAGGATTCTCCGATGAAGAGCGAAGTGCTCACCAAGACCCTGCTCAGCAACCCGGAGGCATCGACGATCGACGTCACATCACCGCATGCGGTGGTCGTGGGCTGAGGTTTCGACGGCAAACGGGCGACACGCCCGTGTCGCTGCGAGTGCACGGGGGCGTGACGCTTACCTTCGAACAAGAGAAACCAATACCGGGAAATACTTTACACCTCTAGTTGAGGTTTAAGGTTCAACCCGGCGGAATCTCCCCACAGACAGGTTCGACTATTCGGAGGCCGGCCATGAGCCAGAACCAGAACTACCTCGCCGTGATCAAGGTCGTCGGCGTCGGCGGTGGCGGCGTCAACGCCGTCAACCGCATGATCGATCTCGGCCTCCGCGGAGTCGAGTTCATCGCCGTCAACACCGACGCTCAGGCGCTCCTGATGAGCGACGCCGACGTCAAGCTCGATGTGGGCCGCGAGCTCACTCGCGGGCTCGGCGCGGGAGCGGACCCCGAAGTGGGTCGACGCGCCGCTGAGGACCACGCCGAAGAGATCGAGCAGGCTCTCACGGGTGCAGATATGGTCTTCGTCACCGCGGGTGAGGGAGGCGGAACCGGAACCGGTGGAGCCCCCGTCGTCGCTCGCATCGCGAAGTCCATCGGCGCCCTGACCATCGGTGTCGTCACCAAGCCGTTCTCCTTCGAGGGTCGCCGCCGTCAGAGTCAGGCCGAGGCCGGTGTGGTGAAGCTCAAGGAAGAGGTCGACACCCTCATCGTCGTGCCGAACGACCGCCTCCTCGAGATCAGCGATCGCGGCATCTCGATGATCGAGGCATTCGCCACCGCAGACCAGGTGCTCCTCGCGGGTGTCCAGGGCATCACCGACCTCATCACGACGCCGGGTCTCATCAACCTCGACTTCGCGGACGTCAAGTCGGTGATGCAGGGCGCCGGTTCCGCGCTCATGGGAATCGGATCCGCCCGTGGCGCCGACCGCGCGATCAAGGCCGCCGAGTTGGCCGTCGAGTCGCCGCTCCTCGAGGCCAGCATCGAAGGCGCGCACGGAGTCCTGCTCTCGATCCAGGGCGGCTCGAACCTCGGGATCTTCGAGATCCACGATGCGGCAGACCTGGTCAAGGAGGCTGCGCACCCCGAGGCGAACATCATCTTCGGTACGGTCATCGACGACACGCTCGGCGATGAGGTGCGCGTCACCGTGATCGCCGCCGGGTTCGACAGCGGCGAGCCTTCGCTCCGTCTGGACCCGATGGTCGTATCGCGCCCTGCCGCGGCCAGCACGCTGCCCGAGGTGGCGCTGTCGAACGACGAGGACAGCAAGCCCGCGGCAGAGGCGCCCGCGCCCGAGAAGGTGCAGCAGCGAGTCGCGGCGACGAGCATCGAGCCGGCTTTCGCGGATGACGACATCGACATCCCCGAATTCCTGAAGTGACTTCGGCGCCGGGCCAGACCGATTCCGGTCTGGCAGTGCGGCTGTCGGCGATCGATGAACGGATCGCCGACGCCGCGCGCCTGGCCGGAAGGGATCCGGGGGAGATCACCCGGATCGTCGTGACGAAGTTCCATCCGTCGTCGCTCGTCCGCGAACTGCATTCTCTCGGCGTGCGTGAAGTGGGGGAGAACCGTCAGCAGGAGCTCTCCTCGAAGACAGCCGAGCTCGATGACCTGGATCTTCGCTGGCACTTCATCGGCCAGGCGCAGACCAACAAGGCCTCCGCGATCCGCCGCAGCGCGGATGCCGTGCACTCGGTCGATCGAGACCGGCTGGCGGACGCCCTGCACAGGGCCGCAGAAGGCGACGACATCCTCGACGTCCTCGTGCAGGTGAACCTCACCGACGATGCGGGTCGTGGGGGAGTCGAGCCCGACGATGCCCGGTCGCTCGCGGAGCACATCCTCTCTCTTCCGTCGCTGCGCCTGCGAGGCGTGATGGCTGTCGCACCACTCGACGAGGAACCCGCGTCGGCATTCGCGCGCTTGCGCGCGATCGCCGAGAGAGTGCGCGAGGTGGAACCGTCCGCCGACTGGATATCTGCAGGAATGACCGGCGACTTCGTCGCGGCCATCGATGCGGGCGCGACACACCTGCGGATCGGGTCCGCAATCACCGGACCCCGCCCCGACCGGGGTTAACCTCTACAAAGACCACCCGACACGTTCGAACCGGAGGACACGATGGGTAACCCGCTGAAGAAGACCATGGTGTATCTCGGCCTCGCCGACGAGGAAGAGGTCTACGAGGAGGAGCAGGCTCCGGCCCGCTCCCACCGAGAGCGTGATCGCGACCGCGAACGCGAGGAGCCCGCTCCGGCGCCCGTGACCCCGCTACGGCGCCCCGTCGCCGTGCGCCAGCCCGCAGGAGGGGCAGTGAACGAGATCCTCACCGTGCACCCGAAGCAGTACCGCGATGCTCAGCTCATCGCGGAGAGCTTCCGTGAAGGCGTGCCGGTCATCATCAACCTGTCGCAGATGAGCGATGCAGATGCTCGCCGTCTCATCGACTTCGCCTCGGGACTCTCGCTCGGACTCTACGGCCGTATCGAGCGGGTCACGTCGAAGGTCTTCCTGCTCTCGCCGGAGAACATCGCGGTCTCGGGCCACGGGGGAATCGCGCACGCGGACGCAGAGTCCGCGGGCTTCGACCAGTCGTAGACCGTGGGGTTCGTCGTCTCCGTCGTCGCCAGCATCGTACATCTGGCTCTTCTGCTGTACCTGCTGGTGCTCTTCGCACGTCTCATCCTGAGCTATATCCCGATGTTCAATCGGGAGTGGCGTCCCAAGGGTGCCGGACTCGTTGCAGCCGAACTCGTCTACACGTTGACCGATCCGCCCGTCCGGTTCTTCCGGCGGATCATCCCACCCCTGCGAATCGGCGCGCTGTCCCTGGATTTCGGGTTCTCGATCACGATCCTGATCGTGCTGATCCTCATGAGCATCGTCCGAAGCTTCATCTGAGACCTGCGCGACTTCGGCACCCTGGGGTGTCGCGGCGTCGCGACTGACAGGCTCGGGGACTATGCTTGGCTCCCAGGTGCGCGCCCCGGGTTCGCGCCGAATCTCGACCACGCCATTCTCCAAACTGGCAACCGAACTCATCGAAGGAGCCACCATGGCACTTACCCCGGATGACGTCGTCACCAAGCAGTTCCAGCACGTCCGCTTCAAGGACGGCTTCGACCCGGACGAGGTCGACGACTTCCTCGACGAGATCGTCATCGAGTGGCGCAAGGCCCTCGAAGAGAACGTCGAACTCAAGGCCAAGCTGGCCGCGTACGAGTCCGGCGACGCGCCGGCCGCTCCCGCAGCCGCTGCAGAGGCACCCGCCGCGGTCGTCGAAGAGGCTCCCGCGCCGGCTCCCGCTGCCGCAGAGCCCGCTCCGTCGGGTTCCGCGACCGCGACCGCCGGCATCATCGAGCTGGCGCAGCGCCTGCACGATGAGCACGTCGCCGAGGGTGAGGCCAAGCGCGCTCAGCTCATCGCAGAGGCGGAGGGCGAAGTCAACCGCATCCGCACCGAGGCCGAGGCCAAGCAGCGCGAAGAGTCGGCCCGTCTCGAGCGCGAGCGCAATGCACTCGAGGCTCGGATCACCGAACTCCGCAACTTCGAGCGCGACTACCGCTCGCAGCTTCGCGGCTACATCGAGGGTCAGCTCCGCGATCTCGACGAGAAGTCGGCGTCGACGGACTCGACTCCGGTCTCCGCGATCGGACTGTAGGTCGTCCTTTTGCCAGGACGTCGTCCCCTTCGTCGGTCGGCGGCCGGCGCGATCGTTGCGGTTCTCGCAGCGATCGTGCTGGCCGCCGATCAGTTTGTGAAGTACCTCACCACCGAGAACCTGCCTCTGCAGGAGCCGGTGCCGGTGCTCGGTGAGTTCCTTCAGCTCTACTACGTGCGCAACCCCGGTGCGGCGTTCTCGCTGGGATCCGATGTCACATGGATCTTCACCATCGCGCTCGCGGTGGTCGCCGGCGTGATCGTGTGGAAGGCCTTCGGGCTTCACTCCCGCCTCTGGGCCGTGGTGCTCGGATGCCTGCTCGGAGGAGTTCTCGGCAACCTCACCGATCGCCTCTTCCGCGATCCCGGGTTCCCCATGGGACACGTGGTCGACATGATCTCGATGCCCTGGATGATGCCCGCGATCTTCAACGTCGCCGACATCTTCATCGTCAGCGGAATGATCTCCGTCGCACTGCTCGTGGTGCTCGGGCTCCGTTTCGACGGCACGCGCGAACGAGACCATGCGCCTGTCGAGACCGATGAGCAGGCCGAGGCCGCCGCCCTGGCCGAAGAAGCCGACTCGGGCTCTCGCCCCGACGTGTCCCGCCAGGACGGAGCGTCTCCTGATGCCCCGGCCCCGGCCTCGGACGGACGCTGAGCGTGGAGTTCCGCTCCCTCCCGGTTCCTGACGGATTGGAGGGCTCACGCGTCGACGCAGCGCTCGCGAAGCTGATGGGCTTCTCGCGTACGTTCGCCGCCGACGTCGCCTCTGCCGGAGGAGTGCGCCTCGATGGAGTCACCCTCGACAAGTCCGACCGTCTGCGCGGCGGAGGATGGCTCGAGGTGGAGTGGCAGCCGAAGGAGGAGCCGCGGATCATCCCGATCGCGGTTCCCGAACTCGGAATCGTCTACGACGATGACGACATCGTCGTGGTCGACAAGCCCACGGGCGTCGCTGCGCACCCCTCACTCGGGTGGGAGGGCCCGACGGTCGTCGGCGCTCTCGCCGCGGCAGGTTTCCGGGTGGCCACCAGTGGGGCTCCGGAGCGTCAGGGCGTCGTGCATCGTCTGGACGTCGGCACCAGCGGTCTCATGGTGGTGGCGAAGAGCGAGAACGCCTACACGAGGTTGAAGCATGCGTTCAAAGAACGCACGGTCGAGAAGATCTATCATGCGGTCGTCCAGGGGCATCCTGACCCGTTGACCGGAACGATCGATGCACCGATCGGCCGGCATCCGAATCACTCCTGGAAGTTCGCAGTGGTGCCGGACGGCAAGCCGTCGGTGACCCACTACGAGACGCTCGAGGCGTTTCCAGGGGCGTCGCTGCTCGAGATCCACCTCGAGACCGGGCGCACGCACCAGATCCGCGTGCACATGGCGGCGCTTCGGCACCCCTGTGCGGGTGACCCTCTCTACGGCGCTGATCCGACGCTGTCGGCCCGACTCGGCTTGACCCGTCAATGGCTGCATGCGCACAGGCTCGCGTTCGCGCACCCGGCGACGGGGGACTGGGTGCAGTTCGAGTCGCCCTACCCCGCAGATTTCGAGCATGCGCTGGAGATCCTGCGCGGCGAGTGAATCGGCAGCACGGAATGTCGGCCATGTGGGTCAGACTGAGCATATGAGCATCGAGGTGCGCGCGGCGACAGACTTCGACGACGTCGCGGCTCTCGTCGGTCCGAAGAAGCCGACGTCGAACGTGTGCTTCTGCCTGAGCTACCGGATCGGCAGCAAGGAGAACAACGCACTGCGGGGCACGGAGCGTGCCGACCGCGTGCGCGAGCTCTGCCATCAGGACCCGCCGCCAGGAGTCATCGCCTATCTCGACGCAGAGCCCGTGGGGTGGGCGGCTCTGCATCCTCGCAGTGAGACGAGCTTCGCCCGCAATCGGCTGATCCCGCACATCGATGACCTCGACCCCTGGTCGTTGTGGTGCATCCGCGTCCGCCCCGGTCATCGGAAGCAGGGCATCTCGCATGCACTGATCGAGGGTGCGGTCGCCTACGCGCAGCAGCGCGGGGCTCCGGCGGTCGAAGGGTACCCGGTCGACAACCGCGGTGAGAAGGTGAACCTGACGATGGCCTACGTCGGGACCAGGCGACTGTTCGAGAGCGCAGGGTTCCAGAAGGCCGCTGACACCGGATCCACTCTCGACGGGTTCCCCCGAGTGCTGATGCGCCTCGATCTACGCGGATCGCGCCTACGGGCGAAGAAAGCGTGAACCTCATCACCCCACAGAGGCAATACATAGTGTGAGCACAGACAGTGAGATCATCCGGCGGTCGCTGGGCCGGCCGGAGGCATTCGCCGAGTTGTTCGACCGACACGCGCGCGCGGTCAACGCGTTCGCGGCCTACCGCATCGGCTCCGACGCAGCCGAAGACGTGCTCAGCGAGACATTCCTCGTCGCGTTCCGTCGCCGGGCCGATTTCGACCTGAGCAAGGACTCGGCCGCACCGTGGCTGCTCGGGATCGCCTCACGGCTCATCCGTCGGCACAGAGCCGTGGAGGCACGGCACTGGCGTGCGTTCGCCGCTGTCGTCGGCGAGGACCATGTGTCGCTCGGCGGACTCGACGAGGCGATGCGGCGCGTGGATGCCGAGCGCGAACTGCGCGCGCTCAGGGAGAGGATCACGGCGCTCGCCCCCAAGGACCGCGAGACGCTGCTGCTGTATGCCTGGCAGGGCATGAGCTACGACGACGTCGCAGATGCGCTCGGGGTGCCGGTGGGCACCGTGCGATCACGGCTGAATCGCGTTCGCAGGCGATTGGATCCCGCACGAAGGATCCAGGCATTCGAGAAGCAGAAGGAAGGAGAAGTTCGTGGACGTGTTTGAGAGGGTTCAGCAGACCAAGCCGGATCTCGACGGTGCAGATTCGCACCTCGAGGCGGCTCGCGCTCGACTATTGCGCGAGATCGCGGCTGACACGAGTCCAGGCGCCGCGCGTTCTTCCAGGCCGAGATGGGTGCTTGCCGGCTCGGTGCTCGGAGCTGCGGTCGCGGTCGTCATCGGAGTGGTGGCAGTCAACGGGATCACGGCTCAGACGACCCCTGCGATCGAGGCCGTCCCGACGAGTGAGCCGGGGCAGACTCAGACGCCCGCGCCCCCGACACCTGCTCCCACACAGGCTCCGATGACGTCCGCACAGGTGTTCGGCGCCGCCGCGACCGCGTCCCGAGCGTTCACCGGGCTGACGCTCGCGCCGGGACAGTATCTGCGCGTGCACACGCAATCGGAGCAGGTCGTCTATCACCAGCCCGATCCGGAGGGCGGCCAGTACCAGGCGGACAGATCGAACGCCCAGAACGCCTGGCGCGGGACGTCGTCCTACTACTCCTATTCCCCGGCAGATCCCGCAGAACAGTGGCTCATCGCTCCGGATCAGCCCTGGACGGTGACCGACACATTCGGACCCGACGCCGTGGAACTGTCCCAGGCACACAAGGACGCGATCTCGTCGAACGGCGATTCCTACTTCGACGACGGGCCGTCAGCCCCTTGGGCGACCCCTGACGGCTACGGTCTCGGAGCGTTCTTCGCGGCGATGCCGACGGACCCGCAGGGACTCATCGAGTGGATCCGCGCGAATCAGGGGGTCAGCACCGGCGATCAGGACTACAAGGTCGGGTGGGTCCTCATCGAGCTGCTGTCGCACAACCTCGGCTCGAGCGCGGAGCGCGCGACGATGTACGAGGCTCTCAGCCTGCTTCCCGGATCTGAGATCGTCTCCACCGACGGAGACCTGGTGACGTTGCGCTTCTCGGCGGCGACCGAAGCGCTCTCCGGCGAGGACGCCACCCAGAGGCGCTCGGTCACGATCGACACGACCACTGGCCTCGTGCGGGAGCAGACGGCGACGCTCGACATCGTGTCGGGCCTGATCCCCGCCACCATGGTCGACGAGCGGTACGTCTACACCGTCAGCGTGGTCGATTCGCTTCCGTGACGTGGAGGGCGACGGTGAGGGGCGCCGGGCGCTCGATGTCCCAGGCCGAAAGTAGACTCGAATCATGGCATCCGACTCCTTCGTCCACCTGCACGTGCACAGCGAGTACTCGATGCTCGACGGGGCGGCGAAGATCGCGGCGATGACCCAGGCGGCGGCCGACTACGACATGCCGGCCATCGCGGTGACCGACCACGGCAACACGTTCGCCGCCTTCGAGTTCTACAAAGCGGCGAATGTGGCGGGCGTCAAGCCGATCATCGGGCTCGAGGCCTATGTCACGCCCGGCACGCATCGCAGCGACAAGACTCGAGTGCAGTGGGGGTCTCCGGACCAGAAGAGCGATGACGTCTCGGGCTCCGGTGCCTATACCCACATGACGATGTGGAGCGAGAGCACGCAGGGCATGCACAACCTGTTCCGCCTCAGCTCGCTGTCGAGCATGGAGGGCTACTACTTCAAGCCCCGGATGGACCGTGAGCTGCTCCAGACCTACGGCAAGGGCCTGATCGCCACGACCGGGTGCCCGTCGGGCGAGATCCAGACACGTCTGCGCCTCGGCCAGTACGACGCCGCACGCGCGGCGGCTGCGGAGTTCCAGGACCTGTTCGGCAAGGAGAACTACTTCGCCGAGATCATGGATCACGGTCTCTCCATCGAGCGCAGGGTCATGACCGATCTGATCCGGCTCGCGAAGGATCTGAGCATCCCGCTCGTGGGCACGAACGACTCGCACTACACGCACCAGCACGAGGCCGACGCGCACGAGGCGCTGCTGTGCGTGCAGTCGGGCTCGACGCTCGACGACCCGAACCGCTTCAAGTTCGA
This sequence comes from Microbacterium sp. AC035, assembly GCF_979258485.1. Taxonomy (NCBI): domain Bacteria; kingdom Bacillati; phylum Actinomycetota; class Actinomycetes; order Micrococcales; family Microbacteriaceae; genus Microbacterium; species Microbacterium sp. AC035. The sequence continues at coordinate 1,282,934 of NZ_OZ409858.1, read as the reverse complement.
CGGCGACGGCTACTACATCAAGACCGCCGCCGAGATGCGTCAGCTCTTCCGCGATCACCCCGAGGCGTGCGACAACACTCTGCTGATCGCCGAACGCTGCGAGGTCGAGTTCAACACGGCGGCGAACTACATGCCGCGGTTCCCGGTGCCCGACGGGGAGACCGAAGACAGCTGGCTCATCAAAGAGGTCGAGGCGGGGCTCCACTACCGGTACCCGAACGGGATCCCCGACAAGGTGCGCAAGCAGGCCGAGTACGAGACCGGCATCATCCTCCAGATGGGATTCCCCGGCTACTTCCTCGTCGTCGCCGACTTCATCAACTGGGCCAAGGACAATGGCATCCGGGTGGGGCCGGGACGTGGTTCCGGAGCCGGCTCCATGGTCGCCTACGCCATGAAGATCACCGATCTCGACCCACTCGAGCACGGGCTCATCTTCGAACGCTTCCTGAACCCCGACCGCGTCTCGATGCCCGACTTCGACGTCGACTTCGACGACCGGCGTCGCGGCGAGGTCATCGACTACGTGACCAGGAAGTACGGATCCGAGCGTGTCGCCCAGATCGTCACGTACGGCACGATCAAGTCCAAGCAGGCGCTGAAGGATGCCGGCCGCGTGCTCGGCTTCCCGTTCAGCATGGGCGAGCGGCTGACCAAGGCGATGCCGCCGCCCGTGATGGGCAAGGACATGCCCCTCGACGGAATGTTCGACTCCGCGCACCCCCGCTACAAGGAGGCGAGCGAGTTCCGCGTCCTGATCGAGACCGACCCCGAGGCGAAGACCGTCTTCGACCGTGCGCTCGGCCTCGAGGGCCTGAAACGCCAGTGGGGCGTGCATGCGGCGGGCGTGATCATGTCGTCCGAGCCGCTGATCGACATCATCCCGATCATGCGCCGCGAGCAGGACGGCCAGATCGTCACGCAGTTCGACTACCCCTCGTGCGAGTCGCTCGGCCTGATCAAGATGGACTTCCTCGGGCTGCGAAACCTGACGATCATCTCGGACGCGCTCGACAACATCCGCACCAACCGCGGAGAGGAGCTCGACCTCGAGCACCTCGCGCTCGACGACCGCGGGGCCTACGATCTGCTCGGGCGAGGCGAATCGCTCGGCGTCTTCCAGCTCGACGGCGGTCCGATGCGATCGCTCATGCGCCTGATGCGCCCCGACAACTTCGGTGACATCTCGGCGCTCATCGCGCTGTACCGTCCGGGGCCCATGGGCGCGAACTCGCACACGAACTATGCGCTGCGCAAGAACGGTCAGCAGCCCATCACGCCGATCCATCCGGAGTTCACAGAGTCGCTCGCCGACATCCTCGACGAGTCCTACGGTCTGATCATCTACCAGGAGCAGGTGATGGCCATCGCACAGCGCGTGGCCGGGTTCTCCCTCGGACAGGCCGACATCCTCCGTCGGGCGATGGGCAAGAAGAAGAAGTCGGAGCTGGACAAGCAGTTCGAGGGCTTCCAGGCCGGTATGCACGCCAACGGATACTCCGACGGAGCCGTCAACGCGATCTGGGAGATCCTGCTCCCGTTCTCGGACTACGCCTTCAACAAGGCGCACTCGGCTGCCTATGGCGTGGTCTCGTACTGGACCGCCTACCTCAAGGCCCACTATCCCGCCGAGTACATGGCCGCGCTGCTCACCAGCGTCGGCGACTCGAAAGACAAGATGGCGCTGTACCTCAACGAGTGCCGTCGCATGGGCATCAAGGTGCTCCCGCCCGATGTCTCCGAGTCGATCAAGTACTTCGCCGCCGTCGGTGACGACATTCGCTTCGGATTGGGTGCCGTCCGCAACGTCGGCAGCAACGTGGTCGAGGGCATCATCGCGGCGCGCAAAGACGAGCGATTCACGTCGTTCCATCACTTCCTCGAGAAGGTGCCGCTGCATGTCTCGAACAAGCGCACCGTCGAATCGCTGATCAAGGCGGGCGCATTCGACTCGATGGGGGACTCCCGCCGCGCCCTGCTCGAAGTCCACGAGGATGCGGTCGAGGCGGCTGTGGATCGCAAGCGGAACGAGGCGCAGGGCGCGATCGGATTCGACTTCGACAGCCTGTACGACGGCACGGAGGAGGTGGCGCCTGCGAAGGTGCCGGCACGTCCGGAGTGGATCAAGAAGGACAAGCTCGCCTTCGAGCGCGAGATGCTCGGGCTCTACGTCTCCGACCACCCCCTCGCCGGGCTCGAGGTGCCGCTCGCGAAGCACGCATCGATCTCGATCCACAACCTCATCAACTCCGAGGACATGCAGGACGGAGAGCAGGTCACTGTCGCCGGTCTCGTCACGAGCGTTCAGCACCGTGTCGCCAAGGCCAGCGGAAACCCGTACGGCATGATCACCGTCGAGGACTTCAACGGCGAGGTGACGGTCATGTTCATGGGCAAGACTTACACCGAGTTCCAGCACATCCTGCAGCAGGACTCCATCCTCGCCGTGCGCGGACGGGTGTCGAAGCGCGATGACGGTCTCAACCTGCACGCCCAGTCGGCTTTCGCGCCGGATGTCGGCTCGTTCGACGCCGCGGGCCCCCTGTCGCTCGTGCTGGCCGAGCAGAGGGCGACCGAGCGGGTGATGACCGAGCTGGCCGAAGTGCTTCGACGTCACAACGGCGACACCGAGGTGGTTCTGCGCGTGCACCGCGGAGGCACGGCCAAGGTCTTCGACGTGCCGATGCCCGTCAAGGTCTCGGCCGATCTGTTCGGCGATCTCAAGTCGCTGCTCGGTCCGACCTGCCTGGGCTGAGCGTCGGTGAAGCACCACCGCTCGATGGGTCCTCACGGATGCACCGGGTAGTATCAGGACGCGTTCGGGTGCACGCCGCAGAGGCGCTGCACCGTGGCGAAAGGACCCTCCCCATGAGCACGGAATCACCCTTCCTGAACAATGACGAATCGGATGCGGACCGCTACGCGGCCGCAGACGAAGTGGCCGTCGACGAGGAATTCTCCGATGACGACGGCGTTCTCTACGATGACCAGGTGACGCCGGAGTACGGAATCCTCGGCTTCACACTGCGAGAGCTGCTGATCGTCGGCGTGTGGCTCATCGCCTTCATCGCCTCGTTCTTCCCCTACGTCGGCGACGCGTCGATCTGGGGGGCCGGTATCCAGTGGATTCTGCCCATCGGTGCGCCGACTGTCGCGGTGTTCCTGCTGGTCCTTCGCCGTTTCTCGCCTGACGGCATCCGCCGTGTCGGTTCGCTGGGGATCGACCAGTTCGCGTCGGTGGCGTTCTCCGTCTCGGCGGTCTTCTGGCTGGGAGCCCTCTGGAACGCCGTCGCGTTCGTGATCGAGTTCGGTGTCTTTGGGCTGCCTTGGAACGGTGTCGTCCAGCTCCTCGCGGCGCTCGCGCTCGTCGTCCTCACGGTGTTCGCTCCGCTGGTGCCCGGTCTCAAGGAAGATTTCCAGGGCCGACTCGTCACCCTCGCGCACCGCAATGCCAATCCGGTCCGGCCGGTCATCGCGCGGCCACGCCCCGAGCCCGCCGCCCCCGAGCACGACACGTCCGTGGCCTCCGATGCACACCCCGCCCCGCACACGCACACGGAGGCGGAGCCGGAAGCTGGCCACATCGTTCCTGATGCGGCTTCCGACGCCTCCGAGTCGCACCTCGCCCCGGTGGCTCCCACCACAGACCCCGTCCCGGCACCGCACACGATCGAGGCCGCGCCGCCGGCCTACACGACCACGGCCGCTCCGGCGGCGGGTATCGACGTCGAGCTGTCCGGTGAGCAGGCGACGGATGAGGTGGCTCGTCTGGATCTCGCCGAGCAGGTGCCCCTCTCCTCGCACGCCTCGGGCGGGGGGACGGGAACCGAGGAGACGACCTCCGATGAGGAGTACACGCCCGCGTACTCACGTCGGTCGCGCGGGCAGGAACCCGAGATCGTCTCGGACACGGGCAGCATCGAGTCTCTCCTGGGTACGACCGCTCGCGATGTCTCGTCGGCCGAGACGACCGCGTTCCCCGCCCTCGACGACGAGACCGACTTCGCTGCGACGAACCCGCAGGACTCCTTCTCGGCCCCGCAGCCATTCTGGATCCTCGCGCCGACGGAGCGCGACGTGCATGACGAACGCGGCGAGAGCATCTTCAGGATCGGTCCGAACGCGTGGGCTCTCGTCATCGAGGACCGCGGTGGTGCATTCGTCATCAGACACGACGACGGGCGCATCGGCTACCTGCACGACATCGCAGACATCACGAGAGGCTGATCTTGCGCACGATCGATCTGCGGGGGCGCACGCTCTCGCCGGCTGACATGCTCGCGGCCGTGCCGCGCGCCACCCAGGCACGAGCCGAGGCGCTCGATACCGCCGCACGAATCGTCGACGACGTGCGAGAGCGGGGCGAGGATGCTCTGCGCGAGCAGGCCGAACGCTTCGATCGGGTCACCGGCCACGATATCCGGGTGCCCGCCCAGCACATCGCCGACGCCCTCGAGGTCCTCGCGCCCGACGTCCGTGTCGCTCTCGAAGAGGCGATCCGCCGAGTGCGCATCGCCTCGGCGGCACAGGTTCCCGAACGTCGGATCACGCGGATCGGCACCGGCGCGACGATCACGCAGCGGTGGCAGCCGGTGCACCGAGCAGGGGTGTACATCCCCGGAGGCAAAGCCGTCTATCCGTCCAGCGTCATCATGAACGTCGTTCCTGCGCAGGTCGCGGGAGTGCGGCAGATCGCGCTCGCCTCACCGCCGCAGCAGGACCAGGGCGGGCGTGTGCACCCCACGATCCTCGCCGCGGCAGGTCTGCTCGGCATCACCGAGGTGTACGCGATCGGCGGAGCCGGGGCGATCGGATCCTTCGCGCACGGCGTCGCGGGGATCGGGCTCGATCCGGTCGACGTCCTGTCAGGGCCGGGCAACAACTACGTCGCTTCCGCGAAACGTGCGGTGGCCGGGGTCGTCGGCACCGATTCGGAGGCAGGGGCCACCGAGATCCTCGTCGTCGCAGACGCCGCCGCCGACCCGCGGCTCATCGCCGCCGACCTCGTCAGCCAGGCGGAGCACGATGAGCAGGCGTCGGCTGTGCTCGTCACCGATTCTCCGCAGCTGGCCGACAGCGTCGCCGCCGAGGTCGAGCGGCAGGCGGGCGCCACGCGCCACGCGACGCGCGTGGCGGCGGCTCTCGACGGGCCGCAGTCGGCGATCGTCCTGGTCGATGACCGTGCGATGGCGACGGCGTTCAGCAACGCGTACGCTCCCGAGCACCTCGAGCTGCACCTCGAAGATGCCGAGGCCGCGGCAGACAGCTTCACCAGCGCAGGCGCGGTGTTCGTGGGAGACCACACCCCGGTGAGTCTCGGCGACTACATGGCCGGCAGCAATCACGTCCTGCCCACCGGGGGACAGGCGCGCTATGCGCCCGGACTCGGCGCGTACACGTTCCTTCGTCCGCAGCAGGTCATCTCATACGATCGAGCTGCACTCGCCGAGGTGCGCGCAGGAGTGGTCGCCCTCGCCGAGACCGAGGTGCTCCCTGCGCACGGTGAGGCGATCGAGGCGCGGTTCACCGCGTAGGATCGGTCAGATGCACTGCCCCTTCTGCCGTCACTCGGACTCCCGGGTCATCGATTCCCGCACCAGTGATGACGGTCTCTCGATCCGGCGTCGACGTCAGTGTCCCGAGTGCGGTGGTCGTTTCACGACGACGGAGACCGCGAGCCTCAACGTCATCAAGCGATCTGGCGTCATGGAGCCGTTCAGTCGCGAGAAGGTCATCTCGGGCGTGCGCAAGGCCTGTCAGGGGCGGCCCGTCACGGAAGCGGATCTGGCGATCCTCGCTCAGCGGGTGGAGGAGGCCGTCCGACAGACCGGCGTCTCGCAGCTCGACACGAATGAGATCGGCCTCGCGATCCTCGGACCTCTCCGCGACCTCGACGAGGTCGCCTACCTGCGGTTCGCCAGCGTGTATCAGGCCTTCGACTCGCTCGAGGACTTCGAGAGCGCGATCACAGATCTTCGCTCGGACCACGTCAAGCCGGAGCCCGTCGACCGGTAATCTGGCAGGGATGTATCCGCTGCTCTTTCGCGCTGTCCTGTCGCGCTTCGACCCCGAGTTCGCCCACCACGCCGGTATGGCGGTGATCCGCGTGCTCGGTGCTCCGCCGTTCTCCCGGGCGACACGCGCGCTGACGAAGCCCGACCCGTCCCTGCGGGTGCAGGCGCTCGGCCTCACCTTCTCCTCTCCGTTCGGCATCGCGGCGGGATTCGACAAGAACGCCGTCGGCGTCCGCGGTCTCGCCGCGCTCGGCTTCGGACATGTCGAGATCGGCACCGTCACGGCGATCCCGCAGGAGGGCAACCCCAAGCCGCGGCTGTTCCGCCTGGTCGCCGATCGAGCGGTCATCAACCGGATGGGGTTCAACAACGCGGGAGCGGACGCCGCCGCCCGCCGACTCGCGCGACTGCGGCGCGGCGCACCCGACACGGTCATCGGAGTGAACATCGGCAAGAGTCGGGTCGTCGACGTCGAGAACGCCACCGCCGACTACGTGGCTTCGGCGACGAGACTCGCACCCCTCGCCGACTACCTGGCAGTCAACGTCTCATCCCCGAACACCCCCGGTCTGCGAGGACTTCAGGCCGTCGAGACGCTGGCCCCGCTCCTCAGGGCGGTGCGGGCAGCATCCGGTGAGACTCCGCTGCTCGTCAAGATCGCTCCCGACCTCTCAGACGACGAGATCGTCGCCATCGCGAAGCTCGCGGTCGACGAAGGACTCGCCGGAATCATCGCTCACAACACCACGATCAGCAGGGCCGGACTCACTACGGACGCGGCGACGGTCGCGGAGATCGGGGCTGGCGGGCTCTCGGGAGCGCCGCTCAAGGAGCGTTCCCTGCAGGTGCTGCGTCTCGTGCGTTCGGCGGTGCCCGAGGACTTCTGCGTGATCGCCGTGGGGGGAGTGGAGACGTCGTCAGACGTGCAGGAGAGACTCGAAGCCGGAGCCACGCTCGTGCAGGGCTACACGGCCTTCCTCTACCGCGGTCCCTTCTGGGGTCGCGAGATCAACCGGGGCCTCCTCGCCCGCTGAACCATCGCACCCGCATACGAGAAGCGCCTCGTGCTCAGGGAGCAGGAGGCGCCTCTTCTGGAAGCCGGGGGTCAGGCGGGGTAGTCGCCGCGCTTGACCTGCGGCTTGGGAAGACGCATGAACCGCATCTGCAGTGACCGCATGGCGGCGTACCATCCGAGGCCGCGCTCCATGCGCTCCTTGCCGAACTTCGCGGCGACCTTGCGCTTGACGCGCATGCCCAGCAGCACCATCCCGCCGATCGCGAGGATCAGGTACGCCATCATCACCAGATATGCCCATCCGGCGATGGCGAATCCGCCGATGGCGAGGTTCGCGGGCAGCAGCGAGATCAGGATGACGAGCACCATGACGCCCATCACGAACTCGGCCGGGTGCCACCCGGCATCCACGTAGTCACGCACCCAGCGGCGCTGCGGCCCCTTGTCACGAGCCGGGAGGTACTTCTCCTCGCCGGCGGCCAGACCGGCCTGAGCGCGGTTGCGGCGTTCGTTGAGCTCGGCGCGTGCCGCAGCCTTCGCCTCCTTGGTGTTCGCGACCAGAGGTCGGCGGCGAGCCGCCTCCTGTTCGGCCCGGGTCGGCGTCGCGCGTCCCTTGCCCGACGCAGTCGTCTCGGGAGCGTCGTCGTTCGTCGAGTGGGGGACAGGGGTAGTGGCCACGAGGTTCCTCGGTTCAGTGAAGGCGGATCACCTTAAGATTACTCGCATGACATCTCCTGCCCAGCCCGGCGAACAGAATCTGTCCAGCGAACGCGAACCGGCCGTCCTCGAGGCTGTGTCGACGGGGTTTCCCGCGGCACTGAGCGACCTGGGCTCGCTCGTCCGCATTCCCGGCATGGCGTGGCCCGCATTCGACCAGACGCAGCTCGAACGCAGCTCTGAGGCTGTCGCCGCACTCGCCACCGCCACCGGGATCTTCGACGAGGTGCGCGTTCTCCGCGCCGCGATCCCCGGCACCGACGAGCACGGGCAGCCGGCGGTGCTCGCGACACGTGCCGCGCGCAACGGCAAGCCGACGATCCTGCTCTACGCGCACCACGATGTGCAGCCTCCTGGGGACGACGCCCTGTGGGAGACGCCGCCGTTCGAGCCGACCGTGCGCGACGGACGCCTCTACGGTCGCGGCGCCGCCGACGACAAGGCCGGGATCATGGCGCACATCGCCTCGATCCGGGCCGTCGCCGAGGTCGTAGGCGACGATCTCGAACTGGGCATCGCGATGTTCATCGAGGGCGAGGAGGAGTACGGATCCCGTTCCTTCGCGCAGTTCCTCTCGGACAACAAGGAGGCTCTCCGTGCGGATGCGATCGTGGTCGCCGACTCGGGCAACTGGGATTCGGTGACACCCGGGCTCACCGTCTCGCTCCGCGGCAACGCGCGATTCACCGTGCGCGTGCGCACCCTCGATCACGCCTCGCACTCCGGGATGTTCGGGGGAGCCGTCCCCGACGCGATGATGGCGACGGTCAAGATGCTCTCCACCCTCTGGCACGAGGACGGTTCTGTCGCAGTCGACGGGATGACCGAGCGCGAGGCCCCCACGCCCGAGTACAGCGAGGAGACGCTTCGAGATGAAGCCGGTCTTCTGCCAGGCACGTCGCCGATCGGAGGCGGCAGCATCCTCAGCCGGATCTGGAACAAGCCGTCGGTGACCGTCATCGGAATCGACGCGACCAGCGTCGCTGCGGCCTCCAACACCCTGCTCCCGGAGGTGACGGTCGTCGTGAGCGCGCGTGTCGCACCCGGCCAGACCGGGGAGGAGGCCTACGCCGCCCTCGAGTCGCATCTGCGCGCCAACGCGCCGTACGGCGCTGAGCTGACCTTCTCCGACGTCGATCTCGGCAACGGCTTCCTCGTCGACACCAGCGGTTGGGCCGTCGCGCTCACGCGGGATGCCATGCGAGACGGCTACGGCGTGCCCCCCGTCGATCTCGGTGTCGGCGGGTCGATCCCGTTCATCGCCGACCTCGTGCGGGAGTTCCCTGACGCGCAGATCCTCGTGACGGGCGTGGAAGACCCGCACTCGCGGGCGCACAGCCCCAACGAATCCCTGCACCTCGACACGTTCCGCCACGCGGTGGCGACCGAGGCGCTGCTGCTCTCCCGCATGAACGACATCATCATCTGAGCCCGATCCCCGAGCCAGAGGGTAAAATCGAGTTACCAGCCGTGCACGCGCGGCCCGTCCCAAGGAGCGACATGAGCGACACCACACTGACCTCAGCAGAGACCACCCAGGCGCACGGCGTGAAGCTGACCGACGCCGCGGCCGTCAAGGTGAAGAATCTCCTCGAGCAGGAGGGCCGTGACGACCTTCGTCTGCGCGTAGCCGTCCAGCCCGGCGGATGCTCCGGCCTGATCTACCAGCTGTACTTCGACGAGCGGTTCCTCGAGGGCGACGAGACCGTCGACTTCGACGGAGTCGAGGTCATCATCGACAACATGAGCGTCCCGTACCTCGATGGCGCGTCCATCGACTTCAAGGACACGATCTCGGAGCAGGGCTTCACGATCGACAACCCGAATGCCGCGGGCAGCTGCGCCTGCGGAGACAGCTTCCACTGATCCGGACCCCCTCGCCAACCTGCGTGGTTGGCATGAATCAGGTGTGAGGTTGCCCTAGACTTGGGTGTGCCCTGTCCGCAATCTGAAAGGTGCATCGTGCCCTCGAAACGCCGCCTTCGTTGGGCCGCTCTCCCCCTGGGAGTAGCGGCAGCCGTGGCCCTGGCGGGATGTACTGCCACTGAGCTGAACGGTTACCTCCCTGGCTTCGTGGAGGGTGAGCCTGCGGCCACCAACCAGACCGAGCGCGTGTCGTCGCTCTGGGTCAACTCCTGGATCGTCCTGCTCGCCGTCGGCGTGATCACCTGGGGCCTGATGGCGTGGGCGGCTATCGCCTACCGCCGCCGCAAGGGTCAGACCGGTCTGCCCGTGCAGATGCGCTACAACATGCCGATCGAGATCTTCTACACGGTCGTGCCGCTGATCCTCGTGCTGGGCATGTTCTTCTTCACGGCCCGTGATCAGTCCGCCATCGAGGCGAAGTGGGACGAGCCCGACGTCGAGATCACGGCTATCGCGAAGCAGTGGGCGTGGGACTTCCAGTACGACGGCGAGGAGGAGGACAACTCCGACGCCGTCTGGACCATGGGAATCCAGGCTCAGCCCGACGCGGACGGCAACATCGACCAGGCGCAGCTTCCGACGCTGGTGCTTCCCGTCGACCAGAAGGTCACGATCAACCTCCAGTCTCGCGACGTGATCCACTCCTTCTGGATCATCGACTTCCTCTACAAGAAGGACATGTACATCGGGAAGGACAATTCCTGGTCCTTCATCCCGACGCGTGTCGGCGAGTACGCCGGCAAGTGCGCCGAACTCTGCGGCGAGTACCACTCGATGATGCTCTTCAACGTGAAGGTCGTCGAGCAGGACGAATACGACGCCTACCTCCAGTCGCTCGAGGAGGAAGGCAACACCGGAGACATCACGGACGCCTACGACCGTCTGTCGAACTACCCCGGGACAACCGCCCCGACCTCCGAGGAAGGAGAGGAGTAAGCCATGTCGACCACTGAAGCCCCCCGCACCGACGAGGCCCCTCGCTCTCGACCCACCACTCTGCCCGCGCGCCAGGCCGCTCTGATGAGCACCTCGCGCGTCGAGCAGAAGGGCAACATCGTCGTCAAGTGGATCACCTCCACCGATCACAAGACGATCGGGTACATGTACCTGATCGCCTCGGTGCTGTTCTTCCTCCTCGGTGGCGTGATGGCTCTCGTCATCCGCGCAGAGCTGTTCGCTCCCGGGATGCAGATCATCCCGACCAAGGAGCAGTACAACCAGCTCTTCACGATGCACGGCACGATCATGCTCCTCATGTTCGCGACCCCGCTCTTCGCGGGCTTCGCGAATGCGATCCTGCCGCTGCAGCTCGGTGCACCTGACGTCGCCTTCCCGCGTCTGAACGCCTTCGCGTTCTGGCTGTTCCTCTTCGGCTCCACGATCGCCGTAGCGGGCTTCCTCACGCCGCAGGGCGCGGCGTCGTTCGGATGGTTCGCCTACCAGCCGCTCGCGAGCGCGTCGTTCTCGCCTGGTGCCGGCGGAAACCTGTGGATGGTCGGCCTCGGAATCTCCGGATTCGGAACGATCCTCGGTGCAGTGAACTTCATCACCACGGTGATCACGATGCGTGCGCCCGGCATGACCATGTGGCGTATGCCGATCTTCTCGTGGAACACGCTCATCACGAGCCTCCTGATCCTGATGGCCTTCCCGGTGCTCGCAGCTGCGATCTTCGCCGCGGCAGCAGACCGAATCCTCGGCGCTCACATCTACGACCCGGCCAACGGCGGAGTCCTGCTCTGGCAGCACCTCTTCTGGTTCTTCGGTCACCCCGAGGTCTACATCATCGCCCTGCCGTTCTTCGGCATCGTGTCGGAGATCTTCCCGGTCTTCAGCCGTAAGCCGATCTTCGGGTACAAGACGCTCGTCTACGCGACCATCGCCATCGCGGCGCTCTCCGTCGCGGTGTGGGCTCACCACATGTACGTGACCGGTTCGGTGCTGCTGCCCTTCTTCGCCCTCATGACGATGCTCATCGCGGTGCCGACGGGTGTGAAGATCTTCAACTGGATCGGCACGCTCTGGCGCGGATCCGTGACCTTCGAGACGCCGATGGTGTTCGCGCTCGGCTTCCTGGTCTCGTTCGTCTTCGGTGGTCTGACCGGCGTCATCCTCGCGGCTCCGCCGCTGGACTTCGCTCTGTCCGACTCCTACTTCGTCGTCGCCCACTTCCACTACGTCGTCTTCGGCACCGTGGTGTTCGCGATGTTCGCCGGGTTCTACTTCTGGTGGCCCAAGTGGACCGGACGGATGCTCAACGAGCGTCTCGGCTACGTGCACTTCTGGATGCTGTTCATCGGCTTCCACATGACGTTCCTCATCCAGCACTGGCTGGGTGTCGACGGCATGGTGCGTCGCTACGCGGACTACTCGGCAGCCGACGGCTGGACCTGGCAGAACCAGGTCTCGACGATCGGTGCGATCATCCTCGGAGCGTCCATGCTGCCGTTCTTCCTGAACGTGTGGATCACGGCTCGCAAGGCACCCAAGGTCACGGTCAACGACCCGTGGGGCTACGGTGCTTCGCTCGAGTGGGCGACCTCCTGCCCGCCGCCGCGTCACAACTTCACGTCGATCCCGCGTATCCGCAGCGAGCGTCCTGCGTTCGACCTGAATCACCCGGAGGCCGCCGAGTTCACACCGGCCGCACCCGGCGAGCGAGAGGGCCACTGAGCCATGCGCGACAATGTCATCCTCTGGTGGGTTCTGACCGCCTTCTTCGCCCTGGTCGGAGTCGTCTACACCGGCTGGCACATCCTCGCCACGCCGTCGGACAACTTCGCCGAGCGCATCGAGTGGGTCGGCACCGTGGCGCTGTTCTTCGCGGCCTTCATGGGTGCGATGATCGCGTTCTACCTCGACCGCACGCACAAGGCTCAGAACGGCGAACTGCCTGAAGACATCCTCACCAGCGACATCGACGACGGGGACCCCGAGCTCGGTGAGTTCAGCCCCTGGTCCTGGTGGCCGATCGTGCTGGCTGGATCCGCAGGCATCTTCGTCGTCGGACTCGCGGTCGGGCACTTCCTGCTCCCGATCGGCTTGGCGATCTTCGTCGTCGCGATCGTCGGCTGGGTCTACGAGTACTACCGCGGGAACTTCGCCCGCTGACCTGCACAGAGAAAGCCCCTGGGATGCGATCCCAGGGGCTTTCTCCATGTCGGGGCTACGCCCGAGAGCGGATGCGGGCCACGCCGGTCAGGGGGTCGACCGGGCGGCGGTGCACACCGTCGGCATCCTCCACGGGATAGCCCTCCCTGACCCAGTACTCGAATCCTCCGATCATCTCCCGGACGGCGTATCCGAGCTTCGCGAACTCCAGAGCGCCTTTGGCGCCCGCATTGCACCCGGGGCTCCAGCAGTAGACCACCACAGCGGAACCCGCCGGTATCTCAGCTGGCGCGCGGCTCGCGATCTCGCTGTAATGCATGTGCGTCGCCCCCGCGACGCGTCCCTGAGCCCACGCCTCGTCTGAGCGGACATCGATGATGACGACGTCATCCGTGGCCCGGAGAGCGGCGTACACGTCGCTCGCGTCGGTCTCGTAGGCGAGCTTGGCGGCATAGTACTCAGCGCGATCGATCATGTCCCTAGCCTAGGGAGCCGCGTCAGCGACTGTCGTCCTCTTCCTGACGCCGGCAGACAGGATCCCGCCAATGTCGACGGAGCGCCTCAGAGCTCGACGGTCATCTGGACTCGGCGTCCGTATCGATCGAGCCCGAGAGAGTTCTCTGTGTCGACGAGGCCTCGCTGGAACGGAGTCTCCGGGATGCTCTCGAGGAAACCGCACGACGCGTAGAACGGAGCGTTCCAGGGGATCTCCGCAAACGTCCGCAGCGTCATGCGCGTGTAGCCGCGCTCCCGGGCGGTCTCGAGCGCCGCGCTGACGAGTCTGCGTCCGAAGCCCTGACGGCCGGAGCGCGGAAGCACCGAGAGCTGCTCGAGGTGCGCGTGGCCGTCGATGTCGAGGACATGCACGAATCCGACGGGGGAGGAGGTGCTGCGGTCTTCCAGCACGAGCACGAACCCGGGAGCTGCGATTCGCTCACCGCCATCGCCTGGGGGTGGCCACTCCGGCGCTCCCAGACTCTCGATCAGGAGGGTATCGGCCTGCGCTTCGATGGCGCGCAGGACTTCCGCATCGTCAGCGACGGCGAGCCGTATGACGTCGCTCATCGCGCGTCCTCCGCGACCGCCGCGATCGCTTCTATCTCCACCAGCTGGTGGTCGTAGCCGAGCACGGTGACGCCGAGGAGGGTGCTCGGCACGTCGTGGTCGCCGAAGGCCGCGTGGATGACATCCCACGCGGCGACCAGATCGGCCTGAGACGAGGATGCCACCAGGACTCGCGTGCTGATGACATCCGACAGGCTGGCATCGCTGGCCCGGAGCGCTGCGACGAGCGTCTCGACGCAGCGAGCGGCCTGGGCGGAGTAGTCACCGGGGGCGGTCGTCGAACCGTCCTCCTCGAGGGGACACGCCCCGGCGAGGAAGATGAGCCGGGAGCCGGCGGGGGCGGTCGCCGCATATGCGTAGGGTGCTGCGGCGAGGTCGGTGGAACGGATGAGTTGGACTGCTGAGCTCATATCTCGATCCTGCCACGCGTGTATGAACGGCTCGCGGATGCGAAAGGGCCCTGTCCGAGAATCGAACAGGGCCCTTTGGCATGAGGAGCGGAGATGTTACTGGTCGTCCTCGGACTTCTTCTTGCGCGGCTTCTTCACCGGCTCGGTCGAGATGACCGTGCTGGGGGTGTTCGGCGTCTCATCGACATGTGTCTCACTGACGGTGAGCGGCGCATCCGGGAACCCTGCACGCTCGTGCGCGCCCTGGATCTCGGCGGCCTCGGTCTCGTCGTTCTGAGCCGTGACGTGATGCTGGTGCGCGTCCGCGGCCTCGATCTCCGCCTGCGTGAGCGGAGCGAGACGGTCCTCGAAGAACCAGCGCGAGATCGAGGATCGCAGGTTCTCGGTCCACGAGATGCGTCCCTTCGCGTTGGGGCGCACGACCAGCGGCTCGTAGCCGTCGACATCGATGAGCTTCCAGCGGTCGTACTTGTCGACGGGCTGGTGGACCTCGATGAACTCGCCACCGGGGAGGCGGACGATACGGCCGGACTCGAAACCGTGCAGGACGATCTCGCGGTCCTTCTTCTGCAGGGCGATGGCGATCCGCTTGGCGATGAAGTATCCGAGAACCGGTCCGACGAACAGCAGTGCCTGAAGCGCGTGGATCACGCCCTCCATCGTGAGCATGAAGTGCGTCGCGATGAGGTCGGACGATGCTGCAGCCCACAGGACGGCGTAGAAGATGACGCCGGCCACGCCGATCGCGGTGCGAGTCGCCGCGTTGCGCGGGCGCTGAGCGATGTGGTGCTCGCGCTTGTCGCCCGTGACCCAGGCCTCGATGAACGGATAGATCGCGACGAGCACGATGAACAGACCGAGGACCACCAGCGGCAGCAGGATTCCGAACGACCAGGTGTGATCGAGGAAGACCACATCGAGGTTCGACGGAGCGAGTCGCAGAGCACCGTCGGCGAATCCGATGTACCAGTCAGGCTGAGTACCGGCCGAGACGGGGGAGGGGTCGTACGGGCCGTAGTTCCAGATCGGGTTGATCTGGAAGAACGTCGCGATCAGCACGATCGTGCCGAAGACGATGAACAGGTAGCCGCCCATCTTCGACATGTACACGGGCATCATCGGGTAGCCGACGACATTGTCGTTCGTGCGGCCGGGGCCGGCGAACTGCGTGTGCTTGTTGACGATCATCAGCATCAGGTGCACGGCGATCAGACCGATCACCAGCAGCGGAAGCAGCAGGATGTGCAGCGTGTACAGGCGGCCGACGATGTCGGTGCCCGGGAACTCGCCACCGAAGAGGAGGAACGACGTCCAGGTGCCGATCAGCGGGATGCCCTTGATCATTCCGTCGATGATGCGCAGGCCGTTGCCCGAGAGCAGGTCGTCGGGAAGGGAGTAGCCCGTGAAGCCCTCGGCCATCGCGAGGACGAACAGCACGAAGCCGATCACCCAGTTGAGCTCGCGAGGCTTGCGGAAGGCGCCGGTGAAGAAGACGCGCAACATGTGCACGCCGATGCCGGCGACGAAGACGAGAGCGGCCCAGTGGTGGATCTGGCGAACCAGAAGGCCACCGCGGAGGTCGAACGAGATGTGCAGCGACGACTCGAGCGCCGCCGACATCTCGATACCGCGCATCGGGGCGTAGGCGCCCGTGTAGTGCGTCTCGACCATCGAGGCCTGGAAGAAGAACGTCAGGAAGGTTCCCGAGAGGAACACGACCACGAAGCTCCACAGCGCGATCTCGCCCAGCATGAACGACCAGTGGTCCGGGAAGATCTTGCGGCCGAGCTCCTTGACGAAGCCCGAGATGCTGGTGCGCTCATCGATGTAGTTCGACGCGGCGCCGACGAATCGACCGCCGAGAGGCGCCTTGTTGTCCTTGTCCTCTTTGGACAGCGTTGCGGTGCTCAATGGCGCTCCCAGAAGCTCGGGCCGACGGGCTCGGTGAAGTCACTGCGTGCGACGAGGTAGCCCTCGTCGTCGACGGTGATGGGCAGCTGCGGCAGCGGACGTGCGGCCGGTCCGAAGATGACCTTGGCGTGATCCGTGACGTCGAACTGCGACTGGTGACAGGGGCAGAGGAGGTGGTGGGTCTGCTGCTCGTACAGAGCCACAGGGCATCCGACGTGCGTGCAGACCTTCGAGTACGCGACGATGCCGTCGTACGACCAGTCCTTGCGGTCCTCGGCCTCGATGAGCTGCTCGGGGCGCAGGCGCATCATCAGCACGATGGCCTTCGCCTTCTCCTCGAGGTAGCCGTCGTGGTGGCTGAGTTCGGCGAGGTCCTCGGGGATCACGTGGAACGCGGATCCGAGGGTGACATCCGCTGCGCGGATCGGTGTGCCGTCGGGGTCGCGGACGAGGCGCTGACCCTTCTCCCACATCGTGTGCTTCAGCAGCGTCACCGGGTCGCCCGCGGTGGGGTCATCCGGAGTGCTGTGCGGAGCGAGACCACGGAAGAGCGTGACACCGGGGATGATCGAGGCCACGATCGCTGCGAACAGCGAGTTGCGGATCATCGTGCGTCGTCCGAAACCGGACTCTTCGTTCGCGGTCGCGAACGCCTCGACGACGGCCTCTCGCGTCGAGTCCTTGCCCCGGGTGGGGTGGCGGTGCTCGATGTGCTCCTTGTCGCTCATCAGCGCCTTGGACCAGTGGATGGCGCCGATGCCGATCGAGAGCAGCGCCAACGCGATGCCCAGACCGATGAAGAGATTGTTCTGACGGATGTCGATGAGCGCGCCGCTCTCGATGGGGAAGAGCATGTAGGCGGCGACCGCCCAGATGCTTCCTGCCAGCGAGAGATAGAACAGGGTGTAGACCGTGCGCTCTGCAGCCTTCTCAGCGCGCGGGTCCTTGTCGGTCATCCGCGCGCGGTGCGGCGGCAGCCCCGGGTTCTGCACGGGATCGCTGACTGCGACACCCAGCCCTGGAGAGGGCTGGTAGGCCCTGTCAAGAGCCTGCGAGTCGTCGTCGTGTGCCATGGTGCTCCTCGTACGTTCCTCTTCGATGAATAAGCGTCAGTTGGACTTCGCCGTGATCCACACGGTGATGGCGACGAGCGCGCCGATTCCGAAGATCCAGACGAACAGGCCCTCGGAGACGGGACCGAGCGAACCGAGCGAGAAACCGCCGATCTGCACGGACTGCTGCTGGTAGAGCAGAGCCGAGATGATGTCGCGCTTGTCTTCGTCCGACAGGTTCATGTCGCCGAAGACGGGCATGTTCTGGGGGCCCGTGACCATGGCGGCGTACATGTGCAGCGCGCTGGTCTCGGTCAGTGCCGGGGCGTACTTGCCCTCGGTGAGGGCGCCGCCGGCTGCGGCCACGTTGTGGCACATCGCGCAGTTCACGCGGAACAGCTCTGCGCCGTTGGCGACGTCGCCTTCGCCGTCGAGGATGTGGTCCTCGGGGAAGGTGGGACCGGGGGCCGACTGCTGCACGAACGAGGAGATCGCGAGGATCTGCTCCTCAGTGAACTGCGGCTCCTTCTGGGGTGCCTGCGGTCCCTGCATCTGCAGGGGCATGCGACCCGTCGACATCTGGAACTCGACCGCGAGCTCGCCGACGCCGTAGAGGCTCGGTCCGTTCGCCGTGCCCTGCATATCGAGACCGTGGCAGGTGGCGCAGTTCGCCGTGAACAGCTTCTCGCCGTCCTCGACCGTGAGCGTGCTCGCAGCAGTGGTCTGGGTGTCGGCCGCAGCGAAGGCTGCGGACGTTCCGGCGTATACCGCGCCGGTGATCATGAGGCCTGCTCCGATGAGGGCTACCGCAGCCAGTGGGCTGCGACGGCCATTCGAACGGCGCTTCTTCTCTCGTGCCATCTCGGGGATCAGCTCCGCTCTTATTTCAGGAAGTAGATAACGACGAACAGCACGATCCAGACGACGTCGACGAAGTGCCAGTAGTAGGACACCACGATCGAGGAGGTCGCCTCCTTGTGCCGGAAATTCTTGACGGCGTATGCGCGCCCGATGACGAGGAGGAATGCGATCAGACCGCCGGTGACGTGCAGGGCGTGGAAGCCCGTGGTGATGTAGAACGCGGACGCGTACGAGTCGGCGCTGATCGGCATGCCCTCGGCGACCAGCTGTGCGTACTCCCACACCTGTCCGGAGACGAAGATCGCGCCGAGGGCGAAGGTGAGGAAGAACCACTCGACCATGCCCCAGCCGAACAGGCGACGGCGGCCGGCGCCGTTCTTCTGCCCCTTGGCGATGCGGTACGGCTGCAGATCCTCGGCCGCGAACACGCCCATCTGGCACGTGAACGAGGAGAGCACGAGGATCGCCGTGTTCACGAACGCGAACGGAACGTTCAGCAGTTCAGTGCGGTCGGCCCAGAGCTCGGGAGAAGTGCTGCGGAGCGTGAAGTAGATCGCGAAGAGTCCCGCGAAGAACATCACCTCGCTGCCGAGCCACACAATGGTGCCGACAGCTACCGGGTTGGGGCGCTTGATCGTTCTTGCCGCCGGGGCATACGTCGCTGAGGTCGTCACCCTTCCATTATGGCCGATCCGCGGGCATGATTCTCGCACCGGAGGCCCCGGTTTCGCCCTCGATCGACTTAGGCAACCCTAAGAAAACGCTGCGAATCCTCGGTGAATACGCGGGAAACAAGGGATGCGCCACGCTGGGTCCGGGCTGTGGAAGAGTCTGCACGTTTTCCCGGCGCCGATAGGATCGCACACA
Source organism: Microbacterium sp. AC035 (assembly GCF_979258485.1). Lineage (NCBI taxonomy): Bacteria > Bacillati > Actinomycetota > Actinomycetes > Micrococcales > Microbacteriaceae > Microbacterium > Microbacterium sp. AC035. Next base: position 1,263,985 of record NZ_OZ409858.1, on the reverse strand, counting down.
TGGCTGATTCCCTGACCTGGTCCGACGTGCTCACCACTCTTCTGGAGCGTCGTGATCTCAGCGTCTGGGAGTCGACCTGGGCGATGCGCCAGATCATGCGCGGCGACGTGACCCAGGCTCAGCTCGCCGGCTTCCTGGTCGCTCTTCGAGCCAAGGGGGAGACGATCGACGAGATCGTCGGCTTCCGCGACGCCATCCTCGAGGCCGCGGTCCCACTGCCCGTTTCGCCCGACGTTCTCGACATCGTCGGCACCGGTGGCGACCGGGTCGGCACGGTCAACGTCTCGACGACGGCCGCAGTCATCATCGGCGCCACCGGCATCCCGGTCGTCAAGCACGGAAATCGCGCCGCCAGCTCGGCCTCGGGGTCGTCTGACGTGCTGAGCGCACTCGGGCTGGAACTCACTCTCGATCCTGCGGCAGTCTCGACGATTCTCGACCGCACGGGCATCACCTTCGCCTGGGCGGGTGCCTTCCACCCCGGTTTCAAGCACGCGGGCGCTGTCCGCGCCGAACTCGGCGTCCCCACTGTCTTCAACATGCTCGGTCCGCTCTGCAACCCTGCTCGTGCGGAGGCGAACGCCGTCGGCGTGGCTCAGCTCGAGCGCGTTCCCCTCATCACAGGTGTGTTCCGCACGCGGGGCGCGACCGCGCTGGTGTTCCGCGGCGACGACGGGCTCGACGAGCTGACCACCACGGGGCACAGCCGTATCTGGGAGGTCACGCGAGGCGACATCCACGAGCACGACCTCGACCCGCGCGACCTCGGCATCCCGATCGCAGACCTCGCGGATCTGATCGGCGGAACACCCGATCACAACGCCGCCGTGCTGCGCAGGACGCTCGAGGGCGAGACAGGAGCCGTGCGAGACATCGTCCTGCTCAACGCAGCGGCCGGGATCGTCGCGTTCGAGCTCTCCCAGGATGCGACGCAGGTGCAGCGCCCGATCCTCGAGCGCCTCCGCGAGGGATACGAGCGAGCAGCTGCCGCGGTCGACGACGGCCGCGCCATCGCGAAGCTCGATGAGTGGATCGGCGTGAGCCGCGAGCTCGCGTCGGCGTAGACAGCACGATGGACCCCGTAGCCGCTCTGCTCGAGATCGCCTCGCTGCTCGAGCGCGAACGGGCATCTCGCTATCGGGCGAAGGCCTTCCGTCAGGCCGCGGCCACTCTGCAGCAGCTGCCGGAGGATGTCCGCGCCGATCCGACGAGGCTGCGGGCTGCGAAGGGGATCGGCGAGTCGACGTTCGCGGTCATCCGGCAGGCCCAGAGCGGGGACGTGCCCGACTATCTCGTCGAGCTGCGCGGCGACGTCGAGCCCGAGCGGGTGTCCGCGCTCAGGGCGAAGCTGCGCGGAGATCTGCACGCCCATACGGACTGGTCGGACGGCACGACGCCCATCCCCGTGATGGCGGCGGCGGCGCGAGCGCTCGGACACGAATACCAGGCGATCACCGACCACTCGCCGCGCCTCAGGGTCGCCCGCGGGCTCTCACCCGAAAGACTTCGCGAGCAGATCCCGCTCGTGCGCGCCGAGTCGGGGGATGGGTTCACGCTGCTCGCCGGCATCGAGGTCGACATCCTCGAAGACGGCGCCCTCGACCAGGACGATGCTCTGCTCGGCGAGCTCGACATCGTCGTGGCATCCGTGCATTCCAAACTGCGCATGGACGCGAGACCGATGACGGCCCGCATGATCGCGGCCGTCTCGCATCCGCGTGTCAACGTCCTCGGTCATTGCACGGGCCGCCTCGTGCAGGGCGAACGCGGAACGAGGCCCGAATCCCAGTTCGATGCGGCAGCGGTCTTCGCGGCATGTGCGGAGAACGGTGTGGCCGTCGAGATCAACTCCCGACCCGAACGCCAGGATCCGCCCGACGAGCTGATCTCGATCGCGTTGCAGGCGGGATGCCTGTTCTCCATAGATTCGGACGCGCACGCACCTGGTCAACTCTCGCTGCTCGATCACGGTGCGGAACGAGCGGAGCGAGCCGGCGTCCCCGCATCGAGGATCGTCACCACGTGGGGACTCGACCGGCTGCTCGCCTGGGCGAGCTGAGTCAACCTTCGACAGTCGCGATCGCGGCGACGGCGCGCGTCATCGAGCCTCCGAGGTTCCACTTCTCCGCGAGCGCGGTCGCGGCGTCGACCTCGGCGGGATCGAGCGGGCGGAGCGGATCGGTCGGCGCCACGATGTCGAGGTCGGGCGCGACGGCGACGACGGTCGGTGCCACATCGAGGTAGTCCGCCGCGGCGAGGATCTTCGCACGGACGCCCGCGCTCATGCCCTCGCCGGCTTCGGCCGCCTCGCGGATGCCGACCAGGTCGCCGTGGGCCTGCAGGAGCGTGGCCGCAGTCTTCTCGCCGACGCCCGCGACGCCGGGCAGCCCGTCGGATGCATCTCCGCGCATGGTCGCGAAGTCGGCGTACTGGCCGGGCAGCACGCCGTACTTCGCCACGACGACGGCATCCGTGACGATCTCGAGGTTGCTCATTCCCCGAGCCGTATAGATGACGCGCACGTTCCTGGAGTCGTCGACGAGCTGGAACAGATCCCGATCGCCCGTGACGATGTCGACCGGCACGGTCGCGTGGGTCGCGAGGGTGCCGATGACGTCATCGGCCTCGTGCTCGGCGACGCCGATGATCGGGATCCCCAATGCTCCGAGCGTCTGACGGATCAACGGGATCTGCGCGTCGAGGGGATCGGGGACCTCCTCGACGTCGGGCCCGGCGGCGACGACCTCGACGACGCGATGCCCCTTGTAGCTCGGAATCAGATCGACACGCCACTGGGGCCGCCAGTCGTCGTCCCAGCACGCGATCACGTGCGTCGGTTCGTACAGCGTGACCAGCTTCGCGACGATGTCGAGCAGCCCTCGCGCGGCGTTGATGGGAGAGCCGTCGGGTGCCGTGACCTTGTCAGGCACTCCGTAGAAGGCCCGGAAGTAGAGGCTTGCGGTGTCGAGCAGGAGGAGCTTGTCGGCGCGGGGCATGCAGACAGTCTGTCAGCGTGCCCGGCGGGGATGGTATCGAGTCCGTCATATCGCCCCGTGATCTGATAGCCTTGATTGTCACTCGTGGCGTGCCTGTGCATGCCCTGGTGTCGAAAATCAAATCAATCGCTGCAGAGCTCAACATCGGTCGTGCGCGGCCGGAGCCCTCAGCCCGAGTCTCCATTCACAAGGACAACCCACTACATGACTACCGCAACGACCGCCCCGGCCACCAAGCAGGTCGCGATCAATGACATCGGATCTGCTGAAGACTTCCTGGCCGCGGTCGAGAAGACCCTGAAGTTCTTCAACGACGGCGACATCATCGAGGGAACGATCGTCAAGATCGACCGCGATGAGGTCCTCCTCGACGTCGGATACAAGACCGAGGGTGTCATCCCCTCGCGCGAGCTCTCGATCAAGCACGACGTCGACCCGAACGAGGTCGTCAAGGTCGGCGACGAGGTCGAGGCCCTGGTTCTCCAGAAGGAGGACAAGGAAGGCCGTCTGATCCTCTCCAAGAAGCGTGCACAGTACGAGCGCGCTTGGGGAGACGTCGAGAAGATCAAGGAGAACGACGGCGTCGTCACCGGAACGGTCATCGAGGTCGTCAAGGGTGGACTCATCGTCGACATCGGCCTCCGTGGCTTCCTGCCGGCCTCGCTCATCGAGCTGCGCCGCGTCCGCGACCTCACGCCGTACCTCGGCCAGGAGATCGAGGCCAAGATCCTCGAGCTCGACAAGAACCGCAACAACGTCGTGCTCAGCCGCCGTGCGCTGCTCGAGCAGACGCAGTCGGAGTCGCGCACCACGTTCCTGAACAACCTTCACAAGGGTCAGGTCCGCAAGGGTGTCGTGTCGTCGATCGTCAACTTCGGTGCGTTCGTCGACCTGGGCGGCGTGGACGGCCTCGTGCACGTCTCCGAGCTGTCCTGGAAGCACATCGAGCACGCCTCCGAGGTCGTCGAGGTTGGCCAGGAGGTCACCGTCGAGATCCTCGAGGTCGACCTCGACCGCGAGCGCGTCTCCCTGTCGCTGAAGGCGACGCAGGAGGACCCGTGGCAGGTCTTCGCCCGCACCCACGCGATCGGTCAGGTCACGCCGGGTAAGGTCACCAAGCTCGTTCCGTTCGGTGCGTTCGTTCGCGTCGCAGACGGCATCGAGGGCCTCGTCCACATCTCCGAGCTCTCCAGCAAGCACGTCGAGCTGGCCGAGCAGGTCGTGTCGGTCGGCGAAGAGGTCTTCGTCAAGGTCATCGACATCGACCTCGAGCGTCGCCGCATCTCGCTCTCGCTGAAGCAGGCGAACGAGGCCGTCGACGTCAACGGCACCGAGTTCGACCCGGCGCTCTACGGCATGCTCGCCGAGTACGACGAGGCCGGCGAGTACAAGTACCCGGAGGGCTTCGACCCCGAGACCGGTGCATGGAAGGAAGGTTTCGACACCCAGCGCGAGGCATGGGAGCAGGAGTACGCTGCAGCCCAGGCTCGCTGGGAGGCTCACAAGGCTCAGGTTGCCAAGGCAGCCGAGGCCGAGGCGGCCGCTGGCGACGACTTCGGTGGCCAGGTCTTCTCGAGCGAGGTCGCAGGCGCGGGCACGCTCGCGGATGACGAGGCTCTCGCCGCTCTGCGCGAGAAGCTCTCGGGCGGCAACGCTTAAGCATCACGCTCTGAACGGGCCGTCATCCTTCGGGATGGCGGCCCGTTCCGCGTTTCCGCCCGTCCGCGATGGCCGCGCAGGGCAACGTGACCGAACATTACGTCTGCATTCGTCACATTTCTGCGGGTTGGACAGCATGGGGGTATGACCTCTCTGCTCTCCGCGCCCTCCACGGCACGCGGACCGGCGATCGCCGGCACTGCTCAGCCCGTGCGTCTGCACGGGGTGGAGCGGAGCTTCCCCGTCGCACGCGGTCGGCGCGAGGTTCTCCGAGGGGTGGATGTCGATGTCGCCGCCGGTGAGATCGTCGCGATCGTCGGCCCTTCCGGATGCGGCAAATCCACGCTCCTGCGTCTGGTCGGCGGCCTGGATGCGCCGACGAGTGGCAGCATCCTGCTCGATGACTCCCGCGTCGCAGATGTCGACGAGCGCACCGCGATCGCCTTTCAGGAGCCCCGACTCCTGCCATGGCGGACCATCGCGCAGAACATCGAACTGGGTCTGCCCCGAGGAACCGCGCGCCGTGACGGACGGGAACGAGTACGGGAGCTCATCGAGCTCGTCGGCCTTGAGCAGGCGGCAGACCAGCGCCCGCGTGAGGTGTCCGGCGGGATGGCGCAGCGCGCCTCGCTCGCACGTGCCCTCGCTCGCAACCCCGGCGTCCTGCTGCTGGACGAGCCGTTCGGTGCGCTCGATGCGCTCACCCGACTGCGGATGCACGATCTCCTCCTGAAGATCCACGCCGCCGAGCCGACCACCGTCCTCCTCGTCACCCACGACGTCGAAGAGGCCCTCTACCTGGCCGATCGCGTGCTGCTGCTGCGCACGCTGGTCGGCGACGCCGAGACGGACGCGCCCTCCATCGCGCGCACGATCACGGTCCCCGGCATCCGCCCCCGCGACCGCGCCGATCGCGGCCTCGCGGACCTCCGTGCCGAGCTCCTCGAGGGACTCGGCGTCGACACCCACCACAGCACCGCCACCGAGGAGACCCGATGAGCACCATCACCCGCCGAATCATCCCCGCGATCGCCATCGCCGGCACGATGATGCTCGTCGCGTCCGGCTGCGTCGCCGGGGAGAACGCCACGGCCTCCGACACGTCGGACGACGATGCCGCCGCCACCGGAGAGTGGTCCTCCGACACGCTGTCTATCGACTTCGCGACGTACAACCCGCTGAGCCTCGTGATCCGCGACCAGGGAATCCTCGAGGAGATCCTCGGCGACGACGTCGACGTCGAGTGGGTGCAGTCCGCCGGCTCCAACAAGGCCAACGAGCTGCTGCGCTCCGGCTCGATCGACGTGGGATCGACCGCCGGCTCCGCCGCGCTCCTGGCTCGCGCGAACAATTCGCCCATCCAGGTCATCGACATCTTCTCGCAGCCCGAGTGGTCGGCGATCGTCGTCGGCCCCGACAGCGACATCACCTCGGTCGAGGACCTCGCGGGCAAGTCGGTCGCCGCCACGAAGGGCACGGACCCCTACTTCTTCCTGCTGCAGTCCCTCGAGGAGGCCGGCCTGTCGGTCGATGACGTCGAGGTGCAGAACCTCCAGCACGCCGATGGCCGTGCAGCGCTCGACGGCGGCTCGGTCGACGCCTGGGCGGGCCTCGACCCGATCATGGCCGCAGCCGAGGTGGAGTCTGGCGACCAGCTCATCTACCGCAACGTCGACTTCAACACCTACGGATTCCTGAACGCGACCGAGGACTTCATCGAGAACCACGCGGACCTCGCACAGGCGGTCGTCGACGCCTACGAGCAGGCGCGCGAGTGGGCCCTCGAGAACCCCGACGAGACGGCTGCGCTGCTGGCCGAGGTCGCGGGAATCGACATCGAGGTCGCGAAGACCGTCATCACCGAGCGCTCGAACCTCGATGTGAGCGGAATCCCCGGAGAGGACCAGATCGCGGTGCTCGAGAAGATCGCTCCCGTGCTCGTCGACTCCGGTGATGTCCAGGGCGGCAAGGACTCGGTCGACAAGGCGCTGGACTCGATCGTGAACGCGACCTTCGCAGAGAAGGCGGTCGGGGGCGAGTGAGCCTTCCCGACCAGCGCGTGGTGGTGCCCGCGGACGCACGGGAGGCGCTCGACGCCGCTCGTGGTGTCCGACGGCGCCCTGAGGTGGGCGCGCGGCATGCATGGGACCGTCCGGTGGTGCGCGTCATCGGCGGGTTCCTGCTGCCCGCCCTCATCATCGTGGCCTGGCAGGTCGTGACGACCACCGGACTCGTCGCGCCGTACCTCCTCCCGTCTCCGGAGTCCGTCTTCGCAGCCGGCGTCGAACTGGCCGAGCGCGGTCTGCTCTGGACCCACATCGCGATCTCGGTGCAGCGCGTGCTGCTCGGCTTCGCGATCGGATCCGTGATCGGACTCGCGATCGCGGGGATCGTCGGACTCTCGAGGATCGGCGACGTGCTGCTCAGCCCCACTCTCTCGGCGGTTCGTGCTGTCCCGTCTCTGGCGTGGGTGCCGCTCCTGATCCTCTGGATGCAGATCGGCGAGGAGTCGAAGGTCACACTGATCGCCATCGGTGCGTTCTTCCCGGTCTACACCACCGTCGCATCGGCCCTCCGGCACGTCGATCCCCAGCTCGTCGAGGCAGGGCGCTCGTTCAGCCTCCGCGGCTGGTCGCTGTTCCGCACCGTGCAGCTGCCCGCCGTCGTGCCGTCGGTGGTCGCAGGCCTCCGCCTCGCACTCGCGCAGGCCTGGCTGTTCCTCGTCGCCGCCGAGCTGATCGCGTCGTCGATGGGGCTCGGGTTCCTGCTCACGGACTCGCAGAACAGCGGACGCGTCGACAGGATCATCCTGTCGATCGTTCTGCTCGCGCTTCTCGGCACGATCACCAATGCGCTTCTCGTGCTCGTGGAGAAGTACCTGCTCCGACGGTGGGTGTGACGTGACGGAAGCCCGTCTGCACGAGACCCGCACGTACCCGGCGCCCGCGGGGTTCGCCGAGGCGGCGAACGTGACCGCGGAGGCGTATGCGCGGGCCGCGGCGGATCCGACGCTCTTCTGGGAGCAGGCGGCCGAGCGGCTCGACTGGGCCGAGCCGTGGCACACGGCTCACGAATGGGACCCGCCCGTGGAGGATGCCGTTCCCGCCGCTCGGTGGTTCGTCGGCGGACGGCTCAACGTCGCGTACAACTGCGTCGACCGCCATGTCGAGGCCGGCCGCGGCGACAAGGTCGCCCTGCACTTCGAGGGTGAGCCGGGCGACCGCATCGCCGTGACGTACGCGGACCTCCAGGACAGGGTGTCGCGCGCGGCCAACGCGCTCATCGCACTCGGCATCCGTCCGGGCGACCGCGTCGTCATCTACCTCCCGGTGCTGATCGAGACGGTCGTGATCACCCTGGCGTGCGCGCGCATCGGCGCCGTGCACTCGCTGGTGTTCGGCGGGTTCTCCGCCGAGGCGGTGCGGTTCCGGCTCGCCGACACCGGTGCCAAGCTGCTCGTGACGAGCGATGGCCAGTTCCGCCGGGGCACCGCCACCGAGGTCAAATCGACGGCCGACCTCGCCGCTGCGGATCTTCCCGACCTCGAACACGTCCTCGTGCTCCGGCGCACCGGGCAGGACGTTCCCTGGACCGAGGGGCGCGACGTCTGGTGGCACGACGTCGTCGACACCGCCTCCTCCGAGCATGAACCCCAGGCGTTCGATGCCGAGCATCCGCTCTTCATCATCTACACGTCGGGCACGACGGGGAAGCCGAAGGGGCTCGTCCACACGTCCGGCGGGTACCTCACGCATGCGAGCTGGGCGCACTGGGCCCATTTCGACGCGAAGCCCGACGATGTGCACTGGTGCACGGCGGACCTCGCCTGGGTGACCGCCCACACGTACGAGATCTACGGTCCGCTCTCGAACGGTCTGACGCAGGTCATCTACGAGGGGACGCCGGACACCCCCCATCGTGAGCGGCATCTCGAGATCATCGAGCGCTACGGCGTGACCGTCTACTACACGGCCCCCACGCTGATCCGCACCTTCATGACCTGGTTCGGTGCCGAGCTGCCGCAGGGGCACGACCTGTCGACGCTGCGCCTGCTCGGAACGGTCGGTGAAGCGATCAACCCCGAGGCCTGGATCTGGTTCCGTCGCAACTTCGGGCGCGACGAGCTCCCGGTGGTCGACACCTGGTGGCAGTCGGAGACCGGGGCGGCGATGATCGCACCGCTTCCGGGGGTCACGACACTCAAGCCCGGCTCGGCGTCCGTGCCGCTGCCCGGCATCGACGCGACCGTGGTCGATGAGAACGGCGACGAGGTGGCGCCAGGGCGATCCGGAACGCTCGTGGTGCGGCGACCGTGGCCGGGAATGGCGCGGACGGTGTGGGGGAATCCGCAGCGTTACCGTGACGCGTACTGGTCGGCGTACGCCGGGCACGGCGAGCACGGCGGATACTACGTCGCCGGTGATGGGGCGACCCGAGATGCCGACGGCTACATCTGGATCCTCGGCCGCCTCGACGACGTCGTGAATGTGTCTGGACACAGGCTCTCCACCATCGAGATCGAATCGGCGCTCGTGGCGCACGACACGGTGGGGGAGGCAGGCACCGCCGGCGTCGCCGATCCTGTCACCGGGCAGGCCGTGGTCGCGTTCGTCACCGCGTCAGGACGCGCGGAGGTCTCGACCTCGCAGCTACGAGGACAGGTCGCCACGGCGATCGGACCCGTCGCCAAGCCGAAGCACATCGTCGTGGTCCCCGATCTGCCCAAGACCCGCTCCGGCAAGATCATGCGACGACTGCTCGCACAGCTGTGGGAGGCGGAGCAGGACCGGCGCGCAGGGCGCGCACCCGCCGCGCTCGGGGACACGACATCTCTGCAGAACCCGTGGGCCGTCGACGAGATCGCCGCCGTGCTCGAGACCGCTGAACTGAGGACACAATGACGGAAGAACACCGCTTCGGGTTTCGCACGAGGGCTCTGCATGCCGGAGGCACACCGGATGCCGCGACCGGTGCCCGCGCCGTGCCGATCTACCAGACGACGTCGTTCGTGTTCGAGGATGCGACGGACGCCGGCAACCTCTTCGCTCTGCAGAAGTACGGCAACATCTACTCGCGCATCGGCAACCCCACCGTCGCCGCGCTCGAGGAACGGCTGGCATCGCTCGAGGGCGGGATCGGCGCCGTCGCGACCGCATCGGGCATGAGCGCAGAGTTCATCACGTTCGCCGCGCTCGTCGGAGCCGGAGACCACGTGGTCGCCTCGGCGCAGCTCTACGGCGGTACCGTGACCCAGCTGGATGTGACGCTGCGTCGATTCGGCGTCGAGACCACGTTCGTCGCGTCCACGGATCCGGCCGACTACGCGGCGGCGATCCGCCCCGAGACCAAGGTCGTCTACGTCGAGATGATCGGCAACCCGTCCGGAGAGATCGCCGACGTCGAAGGCCTCGCGGAGGTCGCGCACGCGGCCGGGGTGCCACTCGTCGTCGACGCGACGCTCGCCACCCCCTACCTCTCGCGTCCGCTCGAACACGGCGCTGACATCGTCATCCACTCGGTGACGAAGTTCCTCGGGGGTCATGGGACGACCCTCGGGGGCGTCGTGATCGAGAAGGGCACGTTCGACTGGGGCAACGGCCGCTTCCCGCAGATGACCGAGCCGGTCGAGTCGTACGGCGGCATCAAGTGGTGGGACAACTTCGGCGAGTACGGCTTCCTCACCAAGCTCCGCACCGAGCAGCTCCGCGACATCGGTCCGGCGCTGAGCCCGCAATCGGCTTTCAACCTCCTGCAGGGTGTCGAGACGCTGCCGCAGCGCATCGACGCCCACCTCGCCAACGCGCGGATCGTCGCCGAGTGGCTCGACTCTGACCCCCGGGTCGAGTACGTGACGTGGGCGGGCCTGGCCCATCACCCGCACCACGATCGTGCGGCCAAGTACCTGCCGCTCGGTCCCGGGTCGGTGTTCGCCTTCGGAGTCAAGGCCGACGACGGTCGCGCAGCGGGGGAGACGCTGATCGAGAACCTGCAGCTGGCGTCGCACCTCGCGAACATCGGTGACGCGCGCACGCTCGTCATCCACCCGGCATCCACCACGCACCGACAGCTCACGGAGTCGCAGCTCGTGGCGGCGGGAGTGCGCCCCGACCTCATCCGGATCTCAGTGGGTCTCGAGGATGCCGAAGACATCATCTGGGATCTCGATCAGGCCCTCACCACAGCGACAGGAGCGACACGATGAGCGGAACCGAGACCACCGGTGCCGACGCCTGCGCGCTTCCGACTGCGCAGGAGGTCGTGGCCTGTGCTCTGCCCGGCGCTGCACCGCAGCAGTCCGATCGGACCTGGACCGGCCCCAGTCAGCCGCAGCGCTTCGGCATCCTCCGACGTGCGAAATCCGTCGCCATCGTCGGCGCATCGAACAACCCGGCACGTGCGTCGTACTTCGTCGCGACCTACCTGCTCTCCAGCACCGCATATGACGTCTACCTCGTCAACCCGCGCGAGTCGGAGATCCTCGGCCGGCCGGTCTACGCCTCGCTCGCAGATCTGCCTGTGGTGCCCGACATCGTCGACGTCTTCCGCCGGCACGACGACCTGCCGGGAGTCGCCGAGGAGGCGATCGAGGCCGGGGCGCAGACGCTCTGGTTGCAGCTGGGTTCCTGGAATGAGGATGCCGCTGCGATCGCCGAGCGCGCAGGACTCTCTGTCGTGATGGATCGGTGCATCAAGATCGAGCACGCCCGGTTCCACGGCGGACTCCACCTCGCCGGATTCGACACCGGGGTCATCAGCTCACGTCGGCAGCTGCTGGCGCGCTGACCGAGCTCGCCGCCGAGCCTAGACTGGCGGGATGCCTCTCATCGCGCTCACCGGCGGTATCGCGTCGGGCAAGTCGACCATCGCACGACGACTCGCGGAGCTCGGAGCGGTCATCGTCGACGCAGACCAGATCGTGCGCGACGTGCAGGCGCCCGGCTCGGCGGTGCTGGCGCGGATCGAGGAGACCTTCGGGCCTGAGGTCATCGCCGCAGACGGCGCACTCGATCGCGCTGCGCTGGGCGCGAAGGTCTTCGGCGACCCCGACCAGCTGGCCCGGTTGAACGCGATCGTCCACCCCGCGGTCCGTGCCGAATCGCAGCGGCGATTCGAAGCGGCCGCGGCCGTCGACCCCGAGGGAGTCGTCGTCTACGACGTCCCTCTGCTGGTCGAGGCTCGCGTCGATGACCCGTGGGATCTGATCGTCGTCGCCCATGCGCCTGCAGGCGAGCGCAGGCGGCGGCTCGTCGAACTGCGCGGTATGACGGAGCAGGCCGCTCAGGAGCGGATCGACGCCCAGGTGTCGGACGAGCGTCGACTCGCGATCGCCGACGAGACGATCGACACCTCCGGTTCTCTCGAGCAGACGATCCAGCAGACCGAGGCGCTGTGGGAGCGGATCAGATCGTCGTGACCTTCACCGGTCACACACCTGGCTCTCCCGCCTATCGGCGTCTCATCGTCGGGCTCTTCTTCGCCGGCATCGCGACGTTCGCGCAGCTGTATTCGCCGCAGGCGGTTCTGCCGCAGCTGTCCTCGGATCTCGGGATCTCTCCGGCCACCGCGGCACTCGCGGTGTCGGCTGCGACGCTCGGCCTGGCCGCAGCCGTCATTCCGTGGTCGATGGTCGCCGATCGCATCGGACGTGTGCCCGCGATGGGGATCGGCATCCTCACGGCGACCGCTCTGGGACTTCTCGCGCCGCTGAGCTCGGGCATGGAGATGCTGTTGGCGCTGCGTCTGCTGGAGGGCGTGGCGCTGGGAGCCGTACCCGCGGTCGCGCTCGCGTATCTCAGCGAGGAGGTGAGCGCACGCGATGCGGCGACTGCGGCGGGGAGCTATATAGCCGGGACGACCGTGGGCGGCCTGCTCGGTCGTGTTCTGTCAGGACTGGTGGGCGAGCCGTGGGGATGGCGTGCGGGCATCTGGACCGTCGCCGGGGTGTGCGCGGCGGCAGCCGTGCTCTTCCTCTGGCTCACTCCGAAGGCTCGAGGGTTCGTGCCCGGTCGCTTTCGCGACGATGCGCGGCCGGGAATGCTCGCGCGCCTGGCGATGCCGCTCCGCTCAGCGCCGCAGCTCGCGCTCTACATGCAGGGCTTTCTTCTCATGGGGGCGTTCGTCGCGGTCTACAACTACCTCGGGTTCCACCTGATCGACGCGCCGTTCGCCCTTCCGGGGTGGTTGGTCACGCTGCTGTTCCTGGCCTACCTCGCAGGCACCGTCTCGTCACCGACGGCAGGTGCGCTCGCATCCCGCTTCGGTCGGTATCCGGTGCTGCTGTGCTCGATCGCAGTGATGGGCCTCGGTGCCCTCGCCCTGCTCAGCGAGGTGCTCATCGTGGTGATCCTCGGGCTGCTGATCTTCACCGGCGGATTCTTCGGCGCGCATGCCGTCGCCTCGGGGTGGGCTCCCATCGCGGCCGCACCCGAGACCAGGGCGCAGGCGTCGTCGCTCTACTACTTCGGCTACTACGCGGGGTCGAGCCTCTTCGGCTGGGCCCTGGGGACCGTGTTCGGCGCAGCTGACTGGGCGTGGTTCGTGGCGGCGATCGCGGCGATGTGCGCGGTGTCCGCGGCGCTGGCGGCACGCGTCCTGCGGCTGTCACCGACCGGACGCGTATGATCGCGAAGCGGCGGCTCGTCACCGGGATCCGCTGTCGCCGTCGACCGGGAGGAGCGCCGTCATGCGCATGACCCATCTCGCAGCCTACGACCGGGAGCTGCGCACGGATGCCGAGGTCACCCACGCGCTCAGCGTGGCGGCGCACGGGCCCCTGCGACTCGCCGTCTTCCCCGGCGAGCGCGGGTTCGTGTCTTATGCCGACCTCGACGGCTTCGACGCTCGCGGCATCGAGACGCTCGTGGATGTCGCGCTTGCACACTTCGTGAACCTGAGCGGCATCGATTCGATCGAGTGGAAGACGCGAGGGCATGATCGAGCGCCAGGCCTCGGCCCAGCTCTGGAGAGCCGGGGGTTCGTTCCGGAGGAGGTGGAGTCGGTGATGATCGGCGAGGCGGCTCTGCTCGCCCAGCCCGTGGATCTTCCCTCCGAGGTGGAGCTTCGGCGCGCGCGCACCGACGCCGAGGTGTTCGCGATGGAGGAGATGCAGGGCAGGGTCTTCGGCGACCCGCGGTGGCGCGTGCGCGTCGAGACGACGCTCCAGCGCATCCGGCAGGACGACTCCGTGGAGCTCTGGACCGCCGTGGCCGGCGGCCGGGTGGTCAGCGCCGGGCGGCTGGAGCCCGTGGCAGGCACCAGCTTCGCCGGCCTGTGGGGCGGAGCGACGTTGACTGAATGGCGGGGTCGGGGGATCTACCGAGCGCTGACGGCCCAGCGCGCGCGATCCGCCCTCGCCCTCGGCAAGTCGTATCTGCAGTCGGACTGCACCGAGTTCTCGCGGCCGATCCTCGAGCGCGCAGGGCTCGTCAAGGTGTCGACGACCACCCCCTATGTGTGGACGCGCTCGCCCGACTGACCGGAACCGCCCTCTCGACGCCTGTGCGCCAAGCGGCGCAGGCCCACCACCACGACGACGACGAGCGCCACCAGCAGCAGGGCCGCCACGAAGGGGATGATGATCGCCGTGGCGGCGAGCATGAACGACGCGCCGTCCTCGGCGGTGCTCAGGACGGGAGCCGCAAGGCCTCCGGTCACGGTGTTGGCGGCGACGCGCGCCGTGGCCTTCACGATGTGCACGCCCAGGGCGATCGCGATGCCCACGACCACCGGCACCCAGGTGTTGTCGGTGAAGAACGCGGCAGGGTCGTCGACCGCGATCGTCTGTGCTCCGGAGCCCGCACCGAACGCGATGCCTCCGGATGCCGGACGCAGAATGCTCTGGATCACGTCGTTCACTGAGTCGAGCGCCGGGATCTTGTCGGCCACGATCTCCAGCAGCAGGAGCCCCCCGAGGATCCAGAGTGCGAGATCGCTCGAGAGCCACGACCACGACGAAGGCAGCACGACGGCGGGAAGCAGCCGGTCGGCGAGCCCGAGCAGGAACAGCGGCATCCAGGCATTGAGGCCGGCGGAAGCGGCGAGGCTGGTGCCGATGAGGAACTCGATCACGCCCCCACTCTAGGCCGACGCCCCTCGTGGCCCCGATGTCGGTGGCCCGGCATACGCTGGAGGTATGCAACCCACGCGCAGCGTCCGTCCTTTCGAGGTCATCAGCGAGTACGCGCCCGCCGGCGACCAGCCCAAGGCCATCGCCGAGCTCGCATCGCGCATCAACGCCGGTGAGACCGACATCGTCCTGCTCGGAGCGACGGGTACGGGAAAGTCCGCGACCACCGCCTGGCTCGTGGAGCAGGTGCAGCGTCCGACGCTCGTCCTCGCGCACAACAAGACTCTCGCCGCGCAGCTCGCCAACGAGTTCCGCGAGCTGATGCCGAACAACGCAGTCGAGTACTTCGTCTCGTACTACGACTACTACCAGCCTGAGGCGTACGTGCCGCAGACCGACACCTTCATCGAGAAGGACTCGTCGATCAACTCGGAGGTCGAACGGCTGCGCCACTCGACCACCAACTCGCTGCTGAGTCGAAGAGACGTGATCGTGGTCTCCACCGTGTCGTGCATCTACGGCCTCGGAGCACCGGAGGAGTACCTCAGAGCGATGGTCGCGCTCCAGGTGGGGGAGCGGTACGACCGGGACGCGCTCATCCGCCAGTTCATCTCGATGCAGTACAACCGCAACGACGTCGACTTCTCACGAGGCAACTTCCGCGTGCGGGGCGACACCATCGAGATCATCCCCGTGTACGAGGAGCACGCGATCCGCATCGAGCTGTTCGGCGACGAGATCGAAGCGCTCTACTCGCTGCATCCGCTCACCGGAGAGGTCATCGAGAAGCTCGACTCCGTGCCGATCTTCCCCGCCTCGCACTATGTGGCGGGCACCGACGTGATCCAGCGTTCCATCGGAACGATCGAGCACGAACTCGAGGAGCGGCTCAAGGAGTTCGAGCGTCAGGGCAAGCTGCTCGAGGCCCAGCGGCTGAGGATGCGCACGACCTTCGACCTCGAGATGCTGCAGCAGCTCGGCTTCTGCTCGGGAATCGAGAACTACTCCCGGCACATGGACGGGCGTCAGCCGGGCGAGCCGCCGCACACGCTGCTCGACTTCTTCCCCGACGACTTCATGCTCGTGATCGACGAGTCGCACGTCACGGTGCCCCAGATCGGCGCGATGTACGAGGGCGACGCCTCCCGCAAGCGCACACTCGTCGACCACGGCTTCCGCCTGCCGAGTGCGATGGACAACCGGCCGCTGAGGTGGGATGAGTTCAAGAACCGGATCGGGCAGACCGTCTACCTGTCGGCGACGCCCGGCAAATACGAGATGGGCATCGCCGACGGCGTGGTGGAGCAGATCATCCGCCCGACGGGTCTGGTCGACCCGCACATCATTGTGAAGCCGTCGAAGGGGCAGATCGACGACCTCCTCGAAGAGATCAGGCTGCGTGTCGGGCGTGACGAGCGGGTGCTCGTGACGACGCTCACCAAGAAGATGTCAGAAGAGCTCACCGACTTCCTCGGTGAGCACGGCGTGCGCGTGCGGTACCTCCACTCAGACGTCGACACGCTGCGACGAGTCGAGCTGCTCAGCGAGCTGAGGGCGGGCGTCTACGACGTCCTGGTGGGAATCAACCTGCTGCGTGAAGGACTCGACCTGCCCGAAGTGTCGCTGGTCGCGATCCTCGACGCCGACAAGGAGGGCTTCCTGCGATCGGGCACGTCGCTCATCCAGACGATCGGCCGCGCGGCGCGCAACGTGTCCGGTGAAGTGCACATGTACGCCGACAGGATCACCGACTCGATGGCCAAAGCGATCGAAGAGACCGATCGACGTCGTGAGAAGCAGGTCGCCTACAACCTCGAGCACGGGATCGACCCGCAGCCGCTGCGCAAGCGGATCGCCGACATCACCGAGGTGCTCGCGCGTGAAGGCGCGGACACCGCCGCGATGATGTCCGGCCGCGGACGCGCGACCGGCAAGGGGAAGTCGCCGACTCCTAACCTGCGGCGCACGGGGATCGCGGCCGAGGGGGCTCAGCAGCTCGAAGCTGTGATCCAGGACCTCTCCGATCAGATGCTCGCAGCGGCCGCAGAACTCAAGTTCGAACTCGCCGGACGACTGCGTGACGAGGTGCAGGACATGAAGAAGGAACTGCGCGCGATGGAGAAGGCCGGCCACGCCTGACGACACAGGAGTGACGAGGATGGATGCAGCAGGAGAAGAGCTCGCCGACCGCGTGAGAGCGCTCCTCACGCTCGATGGGAACGTCGAGGAGAAGCGGATGTTCGGCACGCGCGCGTTCCTTCTCGGTGGTCACATCCTCGTCGGAGCGCGCACTGGCGGAGTGCTGCTCGTTCGCGTCGATGAGGAGCACGGCGCCTCGCTGATCACCCGGCAAGGGGTCGCCACTGCGATCATGGGTCCGCGGACGATGGGGACAGGCTGGCTCGACGTGTCGCCGAGCGCGCTCGTCGGTGACGATGATCTCGCAGCCTGGCTCGACATCGCGCGTGAGGACGCGCAGCGAGACGGCTGAAAGCGGCTTCAGGGGCAGTGGACGAGAGTCTTCGGGCCCGACCGGTCGATCTCGTGCTCGCTCATCGGCGATCCGCACAGCGGACAGGCGCGCTCGGCGCGTTCGGACGGGCTCGGCGGGGGAGTCTTCTCGTAGGGTCCGACCGAGGCGGGGCCGGCGAAGCGGATCAGATTCGAGTTGAACCAGGCGTACAGACCGCCGGCCTCGCGGATCCGAGTGCGGAGCGGAGGACGATCATCAGAACTGGCCATGTTGCTTAGTGTACTAACTATTAGTGTCAATGTATATTCGAATCCGTGACCGCATCGGATGACCTGCTCAAGCTCGACAACCAGCTCTGCTTCGCTCTGGTGACAGCAGCACGCAACGTCGTGGCGATCTACAGGCCGATCCTCGATCCCCTCGGGCTCACGCATCCGCAGTATCTCGTGATGCTGGCGCTCTGGGAACGTGCTCCACGCCCACTGAACGACCTCGCGGCCGATCTCGCGCTCGAGCCCGCTACGGCATCACCGCTCGTGAAGCGGCTGGAGGCAGACGGTCTGGTGGCGCGGCAGCGCAGCGTCGAGGACGAGCGCCGTCTCGACATCACGCTCACGGACGCCGGACGGGCCCTGCGTGACCGAGCCCTCGACGTGCCTCGCCAGGTGATGGCCGCAGTGGGGATGGACCTGCAGCAGATCGCGACACTGCGCGACGGGTTGTCGGCGTTCGCGGGGCGCCGTTCAGCGCCCGAGTGACCGCGTCATAGGGTGTGGGCATGCCGATCGAACACCAGACGCGTCCTGCGCGCCGGAGTGTCGACCGGGTGATCCTGCCGTCCGTCGTCGTGTCCCTCTTCGTCGTGGTCATGATCGCGGCAGCGATCGAGGGGCGGCCGACGTTCCGCCCCGCCGCGCCGATTCCTGCGGGAACCGCCGAGCCGCTGCCCACTGCGGAGCCGGGTGGGACGGGGCTGCCCGAGCCGGTGGAGGTCGACTCCACCAGCGCTGTGGTCGCGCAGATTCTCACGATGATCCTGATGGTGCTGGTGGCGGCCGGGATCATCGCGCTCATGGTGGTCATCGTGAGAGCCGCGCTCCGAGCCTGGCGCGAGCGCCCGCTCCGGCGCCGCGACGCATCGCTCGTCGCATCCGAGGTCGACCAGCTCGCGTCGACGCCGTCGGCCGACATCGCGGTAGGGGTGATGCAACGAGGGATCGCAGGCGCGCTGCAGACGATCGATGAGCGTGTCACCGCATCGGATGCGATCATCGCGGCGTGGATAGGGCTCGAGGAGAGCGCCGCGGACGCGGGGGTCAGGCGGGCGGCGAGTGAGACTCCGGGGGAATTCGCGGTGCGGATCATCACTCTGCGCCCGGGTGTCGCCGACGAAGCTGCGGCACTGCTGCGCCTCTACGAGAGCGTCCGCTTCGGAACGCGGGTGGCCGATGAGGGCGATCGGGCCTCGGCCCGACAGGCCCTGCGGCGCATCGAAGGGGTGTGGCGATGAGTGTGCGGAGAACACTCCTCGCGATCGGCGCGGCAGCCGTCGCAGCTCTCGCCCTCTTCGGATTCGGCTTCGCCTGGCCGTTCGTGATCGGGTGGAGCCTGCTGATCTGTGCGGTCGGGCTGCTCGGACAACTCGTGATGCCGCTCGAGCCGGGCTTCGACGCCCCGCGAATAGCGACGGAACCCGATCGCCGCCCGACCGAGATCTCCCGCATGGCGTGGGCCCTGAATACCCACACGGGGATCGCCGGCCAGCAGATCACGCGCCGCGTCACCGGGATCCTGCGCCATCGTCTGCTGCGCCAGGGGATCGATCCGGATGACTCTGAGGACAGGGCGCGTCTCAGCGCGGCGATCGGAGCCGAGCTCTGGGATCGGCTGACCGGGCCCGCCCCGACGATCATCGACATCGAACGGGCCCTGGATGCCGTCGATCGATTGAGCCCCACAAACCCCGGCGAGCTGTCGCTCGCGCCGCACGCCCCGGCCACCGGCCCGGGGCAGCCCTCGCTGTTCCGTCGATCAAGGAGATGACATGACGAGCCCCGCAGAGATCGCCGAGACCGGAGCCAGGATCCTCGACGCGGTGAGGACCGTCGTGGTGGGCATGGACGACCCCGTCGAGATAGCGCTCGCGACGATCCTCGCGGGAGGCCACGTGCTGTTCGAGGACGTGCCCGGACTGGGCAAGACCCTCGCCGCGCGCAGTCTCGCCTCCGCCCTGGGGCTGTCGTTCCGACGGTTGCAGTGCACCCCCGACATGCTCCCGGGCGACGTGACCGGATCGTACGTGTACGCACCGGACTCGGGAGACTTCGTCTTCCGGCCAGGGCCGATCTTCACCGGTCTGCTGCTCGCCGACGAGATCAACAGGACCACGCCGAAGACCCAGTCCGCGATGCTCGAGGCGATGGCGGAGCGACAGGTGACGGTCGAGGGCAACAGCTTCGCGTTGCCAGCGCCGTTCCATGTGATCGCGACGTCGAATCCGATCGAGTACGAAGGCACCTACGCGCTTCCCGAGGCGCAGCTCGACAGATTCATGGTGCGGCTCTCCGTCGGCTATCCCGAGGCGGAGGGCGAGGCGCGGATCCTCGAGAGGCGGGTGAGCAGACGACAGGAGGCGACCCACGTCGCCCCCGTGATCGACGCGGCTCAGCTCGTCGATCTGCAGGACGCGGTCGAGGCTATCCACGTCGATCAGGACATCGCCCGATACTGCGTCGAGATCACCCGCGCCACGCGGAACGCGCCGAACGTCGAGGTCGGAGCGTCGCCACGGGGGTCACTCGGCCTGCTGCTGCTCGGACGAGCACTGGCGGCGCTGGACGGCCGCGACTTCGTGCGCCCGGACGACATCAAGCGGATCGCGGTGCCGGTGCTGGCCCATCGGCTCACCCTCACCCCGCAGGCGTGGGCTCAGGGGGCCTCCGCGGGCGATGTGGTTCGTGCGGTCGTCGGTCAGGTGGCGGTGCCGCCGACCGTCGGGGCGATCGGATGACGGATGCTCGCGTCGCAGGGCGTCGCGGGCCGTCGCTGTCCGTGGCGATCGGCGGCGCCGTCCTCCTCGCCGTGGTCGGCCTCCTGTCGGCCCGTCCCGACGTCGTGGCCATGGGCCTGCCCCTCGCCGTCTGGAGCGTGTTCGCGATCGCGCGCGGCGCCGCCGGAGGCGAGGTTGGCATCACGATCGAGGCGCTGCCGGGACCGGACGGCGAGCTGCTCACCTCGATCACCGTCGAGAGCGATGCGGAAGCCGTCGAGATGGCGATCGTGCAGTCGCAACGTCGCGTCAGACACGTGATCATGCCCGGTGGTGGTTCATCCGTGACTGCATGCAGCAGGGTCCTGCACTCCGGGCCGGCGATTCCCGTCCAAGTGGCGGCGAGAGGGTTCTCGTTCGAGGGAGCAGCGCTCTCGACGACGTCGGAGGTCGTCGCTGCCGGACGCCAGGTGGCGCCGCCCCGTCGCGCACTCGATGCTCTGCCGCTGCCTCGACGACTGATCGGGTCGCACGGCTCCCACGAGGGTCGCCGTCAGGGCCAGGGCGGTGACTTCAGGGACATCCATGCCTTCGCCCCCGGAGACGAGCTCCGCCGCGTGGACTGGCGGGCGACGGCGCGGATGGCCCGCAGGCCAGGGGATCTCCTGGTGCGTCGCACCAACACCCTCAGCGACTCCTCTGTCGTGATCGCGATGGACACCTCAGAGGATCTCGGCGAGGTGGTCTCGTCGTGGGGGAGCGACGACTTCGAACGCAGCGGCGTGACGTCGCTCGACCTCGCGCGGGAGGCCGCGCGAGCGATCGCGGACTCGGCCATCGGCGGGGGCGACCGCGTCGCGCTGCATGTGCTCGTGCACGGAGGGCGATCGCTGCGCAGCGGCAGCGGATCGAGGCACCTCTCCCGCGTGGTGGCGGCCATCGCGTCGACCGGTCAGGCACGAGACGATGCGACCTTCCGTCGGACGCCTCCTGTCCCGCATGGATCCGTCGTGTTCGTGCTGTCGACCTTCTTCGAGGGCGCGGCGGCACGGACGGCGCTGATGTGGAGGGCGAGCGGTCACAGGGTCGTGGCGGTCGACGTGCTCCCACCGCTCGACCGTACGCGCCTCACGCGCGCGCAGCTCATCGGGCTCCGTACCGTCCTCGCCGAGAGGGAGAACGTGTTCGCCGATCTGCACGGTGCAGGAGTCGACGTGGTCTCCTGGGCCGTTGATCCGTCATCGGCGCTGCTCGCGATATCGAGGGCGCGCCGATGAGGGCGAACGACTCGCTGCAGACCGGTCCGGCCGTCTCCTGGCTCGTCGTGCGAGGCGCGCTGGTGGTCGTCGTCGCGGTCGGCTCCGCCGTGCTGTGTCCGCTGATCGGGTGGCAGATCGCCGCGATCGTGCTCGCGGTCGTCGCCGCGGCTGTTCCGCAGACGTTCGCGGCGTGGGGGTCCGTCGGATGCTTCGTGGTCGGGATGCTGATCTCGGAGCCCGATCTGGGGCGCGCGATGCTCGCGGTGCTCGTCGTGCAGCTGATCCACGTGCTGACGTCGCTGTCTCTCGTGATCCCTGCGGGTTCCCGCGTGGTGATCGCCGCCCTCCGGCCCAGTGCGCTGCGGCTGCTCGCCGTCCAGGCGATCGCCCAGCCGGCGACCGTCGCGATCATGCTCCTCGTCGCGGCCTCCGCGCAGGGATCGCCGCCGACCGTGGCGTGGGCCGTCGTCGCAGGAGCGGCAGCCGTCGTCACGCTCGCCGTCACCCTCCTCGTGCGCGCGAATCGTCGCGCATCGTGAGGGCGTTCGCCTTGTCTGTGAGCCCTCACGGAGCCAATGTCGGTAGCCCCTCGTAGACTTGATCAGTGCCTATCGTCCCGGTTGCAACCCCAGGAAAACTCAGTGTGCGCGGTGCCCGCGTCCACAATCTCAAGAACGTCGACATCGACATCCCACGCGACTCGCTCGTCGTGTTCACCGGCCTGTCCGGATCGGGAAAGTCCAGTCTCGCGTTCGACACGATCTTCGCCGAAGGGCAGCGTCGCTACGTCGAGTCGCTGAGCGCCTACGCGCGCCAGTTCCTCGGCCAGGTCGACCGACCAGACGTCGACTTCATCGAGGGGCTCAGCCCCGCGGTGTCGATCGACCAGAAGTCGACCAACCGCAACCCGCGGTCGACGGTCGGAACGATCACCGAGATCTACGACTACATGCGCCTGCTCTGGGCGCGCATCGGCATCCCGCACTGCCCCGAGTGCGGTGAGCGGATCCAGCGACAGACCGTGCAGCAGATCGCCGACCAGCTCATGGAGCTGCCCGAGCGCACGCGCTACCAGATCGTCGCGCCCATCGTCTCCCAGAAGAAGGGCGAGTTCGTCGATCTGTTCCGCGAACTGGGCGCCAAGGGATACTCCCGTGCGATCGTCGACGGCGACCTGATCCAGCTCGCCGAGCCCCCGACGCTCAAGAAGAGCTACAAGCACGACATCGCGGTGGTCGTCGACCGTCTGGTCGCGGCTGATGACATCCTCGGTCGTGTCACCGACTCGGTCGAGACCGCACTGGGACTCGCCGGCGGAGTCGTGCAGGTGAACTTCGTCGATGAAGAGGGTGACGACGCCTGGCAGTCGTTCTCCGAGAAGCTCGCCTGCCCGAATGGGCATGCTCTGTCCCTCACCGAGATCGAGCCACGCACCTTCTCGTTCAACGCGCCGTTCGGCGCCTGCCCCGCCTGCTCGGGTCTCGGCACGCGCATGTCCGTGGACATCGACCTCATGCTCGGCGACGAGGAGCTCTCCATCCGCGAGGGTGCCATCGTGCCCTGGACCACCCAGGGCAAGGGGCTCTTCCAGTACTACGAGCGACTGCTGGAGGGGCTGGCCGACGACCTCAAGTTCTCGCTCGACACTCCGTGGCAGGACCTCAGGGTCGACGTGCAGGATGCGATCCTTCGGGGCGACAACTACAAGGTCACGGTCAAGTTCAAGAATCGGTACGGACGCGAGATGCGCTACGCATCCGGCTTCGAGGGCGTGGTGCCCTACATCGAGCGTCAGTACGCGCAGGCCGAGTCCGACACGCAGCGCTCGCGGTGGGGCGAGTACCTCCGCGAGGTCCCGTGTCCTGTGTGCGACGGCAACCGGCTCAAGCCCGAGGTGCTCGCGGTGCAGGTGCACGGCCACTCGATCGCCGAGGTGTCCCACCTGAGTCTCGCCGACGCGCGCTCGTTCATGGAGACGCTCACTCTCACCGATCGCGAGGCGAAGATCGCGGCCCAGGTGCTGCGCGAGATCCGTCTGCGGCTCGACTTCCTGCTGCAGGTCGGGCTCTCCTATCTCAACCTCAGCCGCTCAGCCGGATCGCTCTCGGGCGGCGAAGCACAGCGCATCCGCCTCGCCACGCAGATCGGCTCCGGTCTCACCGGTGTGCTCTATGTGCTCGACGAGCCTTCGATCGGTCTGCACCAGCGCGACAACCGCCGGCTGATCGACACTCTTCTGAAGCTCCGCGACCTCGGCAACACGCTGATCGTCGTCGAGCATGACGAAGAGACCATCGAATCGGCCGACTGGGTCGTCGACATCGGGCCGGGCGCGGGGGTGAACGGTGGCGAGGTCGTGCATTCCGGCTCGTACTCGGCACTCCTGAACGAGCCGAATTCGATGACGGGACAGTACCTCTCCGGTCGTCGCGAGATCCCCACCCCTGCCAAGCGCCGCAAGCTCGACAAGAAGCGGATGCTCAGCGTCGTCGGAGCCCGCGAGAACAATCTGAAGAACGTCAGCGTGAACTTCCCGCTGGGTGTTCTGACGGCGGTCACCGGGGTGTCCGGCTCGGGCAAGTCGTCGCTGGTCAACGACATCCTGTACCAGGTGCTCGCCTCGCGGCTCAACGGGGCCCGCACGGTCCCCGGAAAGCACACCCGCGTCTCGGGACTCGACAATCTCGACAAGGTCGTGCACGTCGATCAGGCGCCGATCGGCCGCACGCCGCGCTCGAACCCGGCCACCTACACCGGCGTCTTCGACCGCATCCGCTCGCTCTTCAGCGAGACGCCGGAGGCCAAGGTCCGCGGTTACCAGCCGGGACGCTTCAGCTTCAACGTCAAGGGCGGTCGCTGCGAGGCATGCTCGGGCGACGGCACGATCAAGATCGAGATGAACTTCCTCCCGGACGTGTACGTCGACTGCGAGGTCTGCCACGGCAAGCGCTACAACCGCGACACGCTGTCGGTGCACTACAAGGGCAAGAACATCGCCGAGGTCCTCGAGATGCCGATCGCCGAGGCGGCGGAGTTCTTCGAGCCCATCCAGGCGATCCACCGCTACATGAAGACGCTCGTCGACGTGGGCCTCGGCTACGTGCGTCTCGGTCAGTCGGCTACCACCCTGTCCGGCGGCGAGGCGCAGCGCGTCAAGCTCGCCACCGAGCTTCAGCGCCGCAGCAACGGCCGCAGCATCTACGTGCTCGACGAGCCGACCACGGGGTTGCACTTCGAAGACGTGCGCAAGCTCCTCGAGGTGCTGAACGGACTCGTCGACAAGGGCAACACGGTGATCGTCATCGAGCACAACCTCGATGTGATCAAGTCCGCCGACTGGGTGATCGACCTCGGACCGGAGGGTGGGTCCGGCGGTGGTGAGATCCTGGCCACGGGAACCCCCGAGCAGATCGCGCGAGTCGAGGACAGCCACACGGGCCAGTTCCTCGCCGAGATCCTGGGTGAGGGGCGCTCCGCGCGGAAGGCCAGCTGATGGCCGACGTCCTGCCGTACAAGCCGCGGGTTGGTGAGATCCCCACCAACCCCGGCGTGTACCGATTCCGCGACGCCGATGGACGCGTGCTCTACGTCGGCAAGGCGAAGAACCTGCGTCAACGTCTGTCGAACTACTTCGCGCCGTTGCGCACTCTCCACGAACGCACCAGACGCATGGTCACCACGGCGTCTTCCGTCGAATGGACCGTCGTCTCGACCGACGTGGACTCGTTGCAGCTCGAGTACATGTGGATCAAGGAGTTCGATCCGCCGTTCAACGTCCGGTACAAGGATGACAAGTCCTACCCGTTCATGGCCGTGACCCTGGGCGATGAGGCGCCGCGAGTGATCGTCACCCGCAACCACAAGATCCCGGGTGCACGCTACTTCGGTCCCTACCCGAAGGTCTGGGCGGTTCACGAGACGATCGACCTGATGGTGAAGGCGTTCCCCATCCGCACCTGCAGCGACTCCAGCTACAAGCGCGCGATGCAGACGGGGAGACCGTGCTTCCCCGGACAGATCGGCAAGTGCGGCGGACCGTGTTCGATGACGGTCACCATCGAGGAGCATCGTGCCATGGTCGACGACTTCGTCGCGTTCATGGCCGGCGGCGACGAGCGCTTCACCCGAGAGCTGACGAAGCGGATGCTGGCTGCCTCCGCCGCGATGGACTACGAGGCCGCCGCCAGATTCCGTGACAAGCTCACCGCGATCGAGGCGGTGCTCGGCAAGAGCGCGCTGGTGCTCGCGACCGATGAGGATGCCGACCTGTTCGGAATCGCGGAGGACGAGCTCGCCGCGGCCGTGCAGCACTTCGTGATCCGCGGCGGACGCGTACGCGGCGTCCGCGCGATGACGATCGAGAAGGAGATCGACATCTCGACCGCCGACCTGGTCGATCAGGTGCTGCAGCGCGCGTACGGAGATGCCCAGGATGTGCCGCGCCGCATCATCGTGCCGACGCTGCCCGACGACGCAGCCGAGCTCGAGGTGTGGCTCCGTGAGCGGCGAGGCAGGAAGGTAGAGATCGCCGTCGCTCAGCGCGGTCAGCGCGCCGATCTCATGCGCACCGCGACACTCAACGCGCAGCAGTCGTTGATCCGCTACAAGACCCGTCGTACGAGCGACTACATCGCGCGCACGCAGGCTCTGACCGACCTGCAGGAGGCGCTCGGGATGTCGGAGGCGCCACTGCGCATCGAGTGCTTCGACATCTCGCATCTCGGCGGCACGAACGTGGTCGCATCGATGGTGGTCTTCGAAGACGGGCTGCCGCGAAAAGACCAGTACCGTTCGTTCAACATCGCAGAGACCACAGACGACACCGACTCGATGTACCAGGTGCTGCGTCGTCGTCTGGCGTACCTCGATCGCCCCGAGGAGGTCGAAGAGCTCGCAGCGGCCGTGGCGGTTCCCGAAGAGTCGGGAGACGACCTCGAGGAGGTCGTCGTCGAGGTCAAGCGCAAGCCCCGCTTCGCCTACCCGCCGCAGCTGCTGCTGGTCGACGGCGGGCAGCCGCAGGTCGAGGCGGCCGCGCGCGCCCTCCGAGATGCGGGTCACACCGAGATCGCGGTGTGCGGCATCGCGAAGAGACTCGAGGAGATCTGGCTCCCCGGCGATGACTTCCCGGTGATCCTGCCGCGCACCAGCGAGTCGCTCTATCTGCTTCAGCGTCTGAGAGACGAAGCGCACCGATTCGCGATCACGCACCAGCGCAAGCGCCGCCGAAACGACATCACGTCGATCCTCGCCGAGGTGCCGGGGCTCGGTGCGTCGCGCATCAAGGTCCTTCTCAAGCACTTCGGTTCCGTCACCGCGCTCCGCTCAGCTCCTCCTGAGGCGATCCAAGAGGTGCAGGGGATCGGACCCGTGCTCGCTCAGAACATCCATACGCATCTCTCCACTCGCTAGGCTGGGACGAGCGGGGGAGAGGGAGTAACCATGACTGACGGGGACAAAGGCGAGTTCCTCATCGTCACGGGCATGTCGGGCGCGGGGCGCACGACGGTCGCCAACGCACTCGAGGACCTCGGCTGGTACGTCGTCGACAACCTGCCGCCGCAGATCCTGCGTCCGCTTCTCGACCTCACGGACATGGGCGGCGATGCCCTGCCGAAGGTCGCAGCGGTGGTCGACGTGCGAGGTCGCAATCTCTTCGACGACTTCCCCGGCGTGGCGAGGGCGCTGAGATCACGCGGATCCGTGCGCGTGCTGTTCCTGGATGCGTCGGACGATGTGCTCGTTCGGCGGTTCGAGTCGGTGCGCAGGCCGCATCCGCTCCAGGGCGACGGCACGTTGCTCGACGGCATCCGGATCGAGCGCCTCCGACTCGCGCCGATCCGCGAGTCGGCCGACCTCGTGGTCGACACCTCCGCGCTCAACATCCACCAGCTCGCCACCCAGGTGTCGGACCTCTTCTCCGAGGAGGGCGCGGCGCGGCATCGGGTGACGCTCATGAGCTTCGGGTTCAAGTACGGATTGCCGACGGATGTCGACCTCGTCGCCGACATGCGTTTCCTCCCGAACCCGTTCTGGAACGAAGAACTGCGCGGACTCACCGGCAAAGACGAGCCGGTCAGAGACTACGTGCTGTCCCGTGAAGGCGCCGCAGAGTTCCTCGACGCCTATACCGCCGCGCTCGCCCCGGTCCTCGAGGGGTATCAGCGCGAGAACAAGAGCCACTCGACGATCGCGATCGGCTGTACCGGCGGCAAGCACCGCTCCGTCGCCATGGTGGAAGAGCTTGCTCGTCGCCTCGCGTCCGTGCCGGGAGTGGCGGTCAACGTGCGTCATCGGGACCTCGGCAGGGAATAGCAGGAGCCTCCGTCAGAGTAGGCTGGAGGTTTGCGCCGCGATCCGGCGCGTGAGCGTAGAGGAGTGTCGTGGCACTAACCACCGACGTCAAAGCTGAGCTGGTCAGCATCCGTAATGCACCCCCGACGGTGCGTGTCGCGGAGGTCACCTCTATCCTCCGGTTCGCCGGCGGACTGCACTCCATCGCCGGGCGGGTCGCCGTCGAGGCGGAGGTGGATGCCGAGATCCTCGCGCAGCGTGTCGCGCGCGATCTCGCGGAGATCTACGGTGTTCGGCCCGAGATCGCCCAGGTGCAGTCGAGCACCGCGAACGACGGAGCGCGGTGGGCAGTCAGGGTGATCGCGTCAGGGGAGACCCTCGCGCGCCAGACGGGTCTGCTCGATCAGCGTCGTCGCCCGGTTCGAGGACTGCCCAACCGTCTCACCACCGGCTCGCGCGCCGAGGTGGCCGGTCTGTGGCGCGGAGCGTTCCTTGCGGCGGGCACATTGAGCGAGCCGGGCCGCTCGGCCATGCTCGAGGTCGCCTGCCCCTCGTCCGAGGCCGCCATGGCGCTCGTCGGTGCTGCTCACCGCCTCGGAGTGGCCGCGAAGGCGCGCGAGGTGCGCGGCATGCCCCGCGTCGTGGTCCGCGAGGGCGAGGCCATCCGCACGATCCTCAGCGAGATGGGCGCGCAGAAGACCGCTGTGGCCTGGGAAGAGATGCGCCAGCGCCGCGAGGTGCGCGCGGGTGTGAACCGTCTCGTGAACTTCGATGACGCCAATCTGCGTCGTTCTGCGCAGGCCGCGGTCGCCGCCTGCGCCCGTGTGGAGCGCGCTCTCGAGATCCTCGCGGACGAGGTGCCCGACCACCTCAAGGTCGCCGGCGAGCTGCGCCTCGCTCACCGGGATGCGAGCCTCGATGAGCTGGGTCACCATGCGGACCCGCCGATGACGAAGGATGCCGTCGCCGGCCGCATCCGCCGCCTTCTGGCCATGGCCGACAAGCGCGCCCAGCAGGAGGGCATCCCCGGAACCGAGGCCGCCGTGCCCGCAGGGCTCGACGTCTGACCACCACCGGATTCTCCTGAGCGAGGCGGCCCCGATCAGGGGCCGCCTCGCTTCGTCATACGGAGGAAGGATCCAGGACAGTCATGCGTTGTCGTCACTAGGATGAGTTACGTCCGCTCTTCGCCGCACATCGGCGGCGCAGAGGATCGGCAAGCGCCGCGGCGCGGCGCGGATTGGATGAAAGCGACATGGCGACTTATACGCTCCCCGACCTTCCCTACGACTTCGCAGCCCTCGAGCCGCACATCAGCGGCAAGATCATGGAGCTGCACCATGACAAGCACCACGCGACCTACGTCGCGGGCGCCAACACCGCGCTCGAGCAGCTCGCTGAGGCGCGCGACAGCGGCAACCTCGCGAACGTGAACAAGCTCGAGAAGGACCTCGCGTTCAACCTCGGCGGTCACGTCAACCACTCCATCTTCTGGACCAACCTCTCGCCGACCGGTGGCGGACAGCCCGAGGGCGAGCTCAAGGCGGCCATCGACGAGTTCTTCGGCTCGTTCGAGAAGTTCCAGGCGCACTTCACCGCCAACGCACTGGGAATCCAGGGCTCCGGCTGGTCTGTGCTCAGCTGGGACTCGATCGGCCAGCGTCTGATCATCCAGCAGCTGTTCGACCAGCAGTCGAACACCGCGGCCGGCACCGTGCCGCTGTTCCAGCTCGACATGTGGGAGCACGCCTTCTACCTCGACTACCTCAACGTCAAGGCCGACTACGTCAAGGCCGCGTGGAACATCGCCAACTGGGAGAACGTCGCGCAGCGCTTCGAGGTCGCCCGCGAGAAGACGAACGGCCTGCTGGTACTGTCGTAATCGGGTCGCGTCCCGACGGGCCAAGTCTCGTCGGGACGCCATCTCAGCCAAAAACCCCCGCGCATCGCGTAAGCACTTTTGCTGCGCACAGCGCACGAGAAACAGGGAGACCTGAGTGTCTGTCAAGATCGGTATCAACGGCTTCGGCCGCATCGGACGCAACTACTTCCGCGCGGCTCTCGCGCAGGGAGCGGACATCGAGATCGTCGCGGTCAACGACCTCACCGACAACAAGACCCTTGCCCACCTTCTGAAGTACGACTCTGTCGGCGGCGTTCTCGACGCTGACATCAGCTACGACGACGAGAGCATCACGGTCAACGGCAAGACGATCAAGGCGTTCGCCGAGCGCGACCCCGCAGGCCTCCCGTGGGGCGAGCTGGGTGTCGACATCGTCATCGAGTCGACCGGATTCTTTACCAAGGCCGAGCTCGCCAAGAAGCACATCGAGGCCGGCGCCAAGAAGGTGCTCATCTCGGCTCCCGGCTCGGGTGTCGACGGCACGTTCGTGATGGGCGTGAACGAGGACACGTACAACCCGGAGACGGATCACATCATCTCCAACGCCTCCTGCACGACCAACTGCCTCGCGCCGCTGGCCCAGGTCTTCAACGACGCGTTCGGCATCGACCGCGGCTTCATGATGACCGCTCACGCCTACACCGCAGACCAGAACCTGCAGGACGGCCCACACAGCGACCTGCGTCGTGCTCGCGCCGCGGCGATCAACATCACGCCGGCCTCGACGGGCGCCGCCAAGGCGATCGGCGAGGTTCTGCCCGAGCTTCAGGGCAAGCTGAGCGGCTCGTCGTACCGCGTTCCGGTTCCCACCGGATCGATCGTCGACCTGACGCTGATCACGGACCGCGAGAACCTCACGGTCGAAGAGGTCAACGAGGCCTACAAGAAGGCAGCTGCCGACGGTCGCCTCGCCGGCTTCCTGCAGTACAACGAAGACCAGATCGTCTCGAGCGACATCGTGCACAACCCGCACTCGTCGATCTTCGACGCCACGCTGACCAACGTCAGCGGCAACCTGGTCAAGGTCTCCAGCTGGTACGACAACGAGTGGGGCTACTCCAACCGTCTCGTCGACCTGACCGAGTACGTGGCCGAGCGTCTCTGAGACACCTCCCATGACTCTGCGCACCCTGGATTCACTGGGTTCGCTCGAGGGCAAGCGCGTCATCGTCCGTTGTGATCTCAATGTCCCCCTCCGGGACGGGATCATCACGGACGATGGCCGTGTCCGCGCCTCGTTGCCTACCCTCAACGCACTGATCAACGCGGGCGCCCGCGTCGTCGTGTGCTCGCACCTCGGACGCCCCGACGGTGCGCCCGACCCGCAGTACAGCCTCGCGCCGGTCGCCCAGCGACTGTCCGAGCTGCTCGGCAAGCCGGTCGCGTTCGCACGCGACACCGTCGGCGAGTCGGCGCAGGAGGCCGTGGCCTCGCTCGAGGATGGCGGCATCGTCGTCATCGAGAACCTGCGGTTCAACCCGGGGGAGACCTCGAAGGACGACGCAGAGCGCGGCGCCTTCGCGGCTCAGCTCGCTGAACTCGGAGACGTGCTCGTCTCCGACGGATTCGGCGTCGTGCACCGCAAGCAGGCGAGCGTCTACGACCTCGCCGAGCTGCTGCCTTCGGCTGCCGGTCTGCTCATCGCAGCCGAGCTCGACGTGCTCGACCGTCTCACCGAGAACCCGGAGCGCCCGTACGCGGTCGTGCTCGGCGGCTCGAAGGTGAGCGACAAGCTCGGAGTCATCTCGCACCTGCTGCCCCGCGTGGATCGCATCCTCGTCGGCGGCGGGATGCTGTTCACCTTCCTGAAGGCGCAGGGCCACGCCGTGGCATCCAGCCTCCTCGAGGAAGACCAGCTCGAGACGGTCCGTGGCTACATCGCCGAGGCGGAGAAGCGCGGTGTCGAGCTGGTGCTTCCGACCGACGTCGTGGTCGCATCCTCGTTCTCGGCAGACGCCGAGCACGAGGTGACGGCCGCGGACGCCATCGAGAGCACTGCTTTCGGCTCCTCGGGCATCGGTCTGGACATCGGGCCGGAGACCGCCGCACGATTCGCGGAGGTCATCCGCGAGTCGAAGACGGTGTTCTGGAACGGTCCGATGGGCGTGTTCGAGTTCCCGGCGTTCGCCGGTGGGACCAACGCCGTCGCGCAGGCGCTCACCGAGGTCGACGGTCTCAGCGTCGTCGGCGGCGGCGACTCGGCTGCGGCCGTGCGTCAGCTCGGCTTCACCGACGACCAGTTCGGTCACATCTCGACCGGCGGCGGCGCCAGCCTCGAGTTCCTCGAGGGAAAGAAACTACCCGGCCTGGAGGTGCTCGGATGGGCGTGAACACTCGTACCCCGCTGATCGCGGGAAACTGGAAGATGAACCTCGACCACCTGCAGGCGGTCGCGTTCGTGCAGAAGCTGCACTGGACCCTCAAGGACGCCAAGCATGAGGACGGATCGGTCGAGGTCGCGGTATTCCCGCCCTTCACCGACATCCGCAGCGTGCAGACGCTGATCGACGCGGACAAGATCCCGTTCGCGCTGGGCGCGCAGGACATCTCGGCTCACGACTCCGGTGCGTACACCGGCGAGGTGTCCGGTGCGTTCCTGGCGAAGCTCGACGCGAAGTACGTCATCATCGGCCACTCCGAGCGCCGCGAGTACCACGCGGAGTCGGACGACGTCGTGGCGGCCAAGACGAAGGCAGCGCTCAAGCACGGCCTCTCGCCGGTCATCTGCGTCGGCGAGACCGCTGAAGACCTCGAGAAGTTCGGCGCCAGTGCGGTTCCGGCCGGGCAGCTCGAAGCCGCTCTGCAGGGGCTCTCGAAGGATGCCGACATCGTGGTGGCGTACGAGCCGGTCTGGGCCATCGGCTCCGGACAGGCGGCGACGCCTCAGCAAGCGCAGGATGTCTGCGCCGCGCTGCGCAAGGTGATCGCCAAGGTCCTCGGTGACGACGCTGCGGCGCGCACCCGGATCCTCTACGGCGGATCGGTCAAGGCAGCCAACATCGCCAGCTTCATGCGGGAGCCGGATGTCGACGGCGCACTGGTCGGAGGCGCGAGCCTCGTGGTCGACGAGTTCGCTGCGATCATCCGCTTCGAGAAGCACGTCGGCGTGTGAGTGTGTGGCGGGGCTTCGGCCCCGCCGCACCGTATACTTGACCGTTACCGGGGCAATCCTGCCCCAGCGAAAGGCTCTTCCTCGTGGAAATTCTCGAGTTCGTCCTGCAGGTGGTGCTGGGCATAACCAGCGTCCTGCTGACTCTCCTCATCCTCCTCCACAAGGGTCGCGGTGGCGGCCTCTCCGACATGTTCGGTGGAGGCATGACGTCGGCCGTCGGCTCGTCGGGTCTCGCTGAGCGCAATCTCAACCGCTTCACCGTGGTCCTCGCTCTGGCGTGGTTCGTGGCGATCGTGGCGCTCGGTCTCATCACGAAGTTCGAGGTGATCTGATGGCTACCGGCGGCAACGCGATCCGAGGGACCCGAGTCGGTTCCGGCCCCATGGGCGAGCAGGACCACGGCTACCACGCCGACCGCATCGCGGTTTCGTACTGGGACGGCCTCGGCAACGAGACGGTCCGCTACTTCGCCGCGGGGCTCCCTGAAGAGGAGATCCCCGAGACGATCGATCACCCTCAGTCCGGTCTTCCTGCCGGCCGCGACAAGGCGAACCCGCCCGCGCTCGCGAAGCCGGAGCCTTACAAGACCCACCTCGCCTATGTGAAGGAGCGTCGCACCGACGCAGAAGCGGTCCAGCTTCTCGAGGACGCGCTCACCCAGCTTCGTGAGCGTCGGGGCCAGTGACCTCGATCTGATCTCTCATGAGAGGAGCCGCCGCGATTCGATCGCGGCGGCTCCTCTCGTCTGCGACGCGGGTGCTCAGCGGCATCCGTACGCGGCGTCGATGTAGGACTGGGGCGGATAGCCGTAGGCCCAGACCCCGTTGGCGTCGTCGCTGAAGCCCATGCTGATCGCCCAGGCGGTCGCCCATTTCTCGATGCTGTCCTGCGTCGACGAGTCGTACATGTCCTCGCACTTGACACTGATCGCGTGGCCGACCTCGTGGGCGACGAGAGCCTTGCTCCGGTCGGCCGGCCATTGCTCTGCGACCGAGTCGGAGAGCTCGATGGCCGCCCGGTCGGGGTCATCCCACCACCACGTGGTGAGGCCGCCCATGCTTCCGTTGTAGCCCGCGTTGTTGACGATCTGGTTCCAGTCGAACTCGAGCAGCACGCCGGGGGCGAGCGAGCGCGCGAACGCCTCGATCTCCGTTCGCGCGGTCTGCAGAGGTCCTGTCTTCTCGGCGAGCTCGGCCTGTTCGGTCGTCACGACCTGCGCCGCCGCGTCCTGCAGTGACACGAGCGCCTCGACGGCCGATTCGTCGAGGACCGTCGTGTCGGACGCACTCGACGCCGCTTCCCGCAGTGCGATCACCGCATCGTTCTTGGCCGAGAGATGCGCAGACTCGAACGCGGGGGCCGCCTCGGCCGCAGAACGGAGCAGAGCGACGCCCGCCTCGGTCACGGCGGTGCCGGCGGCACTCGTCGCAGGCGTAGCCGCGTCGAGGTCGGCGGCCAGATCGTCGAGATCGCGTGTCTGCGCAGCCAGTTCGGCGGATGCGGCGAACAGCTCCCAGAAGGCGCCGGGTTTCGCGTCTGCGGCGGGCAGATCCCGGTCGAGAAGGCGCTCGGCGGGCGTCATGGCGCTGCGGGCGTCGGTCGTAGCGGCAGACAGCACCTCTCGCGCAGCTGGAGCGACGAGCACACCGGAGTCGGTCTGCACCAGAAGGTCGGCGATGCCGAGCGTGGAAGTGAGCGAGTCGAGCTCCTGTCGGAGGGTCTCGCCGGTGTTCGCGGTCGTGGTGCGGCTGGCGTCGAAGCCGGTGCGCGCCTCGTCATAACCGAGATTCGCGGTGATCTGCAGCAGCCCGACCGTCGCCGCGGCGACCGTCACCGCGACAACGCCCACCGTGAGCCAGGGGCGTCGTCTCCGGGTCCTCGATGTCGCGTCGACCGCGCTCGCGAAGCGCAGGGGGAGCGCGTGGCCTCCACCGGCGGAGGAAGCCACGTCGACGGGTGCGGTCATGCGGTGGGGACCTCCGTGGGGAACCGACGTATCACGACTCTAATGAGTGCGCCGCCTCTCGCGAGAGCTTCCGGAGAAGACCGAAAGGCCCCCGCATCGCGGGGGCCTTTCTCATGAGGGGCTGACGAGAATCGAACTCGCATCATCTGTTTGGAAGACAGAGGCTTTACCACTAAGCTACAGCCCCGATATCGGCTGGAGACCTTGCGGTCTGTACCGACTCATCGATCATAGCGGACTGACGCGGGTGCTCGTGTCCGTTAGACTCGGTGGGGCTGAATCTGCAAGCGGATTCCCCGGGGCGTAGCTCAGCTTGGTAGAGCGCCCGCTTTGGGAGCGGGAGGTCGCAGGTTCAACTCCTGTCGCCCCGACATGGCTTCAACGGCCTGACAGCCGCGATTCAGCGCGGAAATCACAAGGAGAGCACACCAGAATGGCGAACAGCACCGTCGAGAAGCTGACCCCGACCCGGGTCAAGCTCAGCATCACGGTCACCCCCGACGACCTCAAGCCCAGCATCGCGCACGCCTACGAGCACATCGCTCAGGACGTGCAGATCCCCGGCTTCCGCAAGGGCAAGGTCCCCGCTCCGATCATCGACCAGCGCATCGGGCGCGGTGCGGTCATCGAGCACGCGGTCAACGAGGGCCTCGACAAGTTCTTCCGCGACGCGACCGTCGAGCACAAGCTCCGCGTCGTCGGGCGTCCGGCTGCCGACATCACGCAGTGGCCGAACGAGAAGGACTTCTCGGGCGACCTGCTCGTCGACATCGAGGTGGACGTCCGTCCCGAGATCGAGCTGCCGTCGTACGACGGCATCACGGTCACCGTCGACGCCGTGGAGGCTGACGAGGCGGCGCTCGACGCCGAGCTCGAGAACCTGCGCGCCCGCTTCGGCACGCTCGTTCCCGTCGACCGCCCCGCAGCGAAGGGCGACTTCGTCGAGCTCGACCTCGTCGCCACGATCGACGGCGCCGAGATCGACCGCGCAGAGGGCGTCTCCTACGAGGTCGGTTCGGGCGAGCTGCTCGAGGGCATCGACGACGCCATCGAGTCGCTCACCGCAGGCGAGGACACGACGTTCCGCTCCGCACTCGTGGGCGGCGACCACGCCGGCTCCGAGGCCGAGGTCGCCGTGACCGTCAAGGCCGTCAAGGAGCGCGAGCTTCCCGAGGCCGACGACGACTTCGCGCAGATCGCCAGCGAGTTCGACACGATCGCCGAGCTCCGCGCGAGCCTCGCCGAGCGTGTCTCGCAGCAGGGCGTGTTCGCTCAGGGTTCCGCAGCGCGCGACAAGCTCGTCGAGGCGCTGCTCGAGCAGATCGACATCCCGGTGCCGCCGAAGCTCATCGAGGACGAGGTGCACAACCACCTCGAGGGTGAGAACCGCCTCGAAGACGACGTGCACCGCGCCGAGGTGACCGAGGCCAGCGAGAAGCAGTTCCGCACGCAGGTGCTGCTCGACACGATCGCCGAGCAGGCTGACGTGCAGGTCTCGCAGGAGGAGCTCTCGCAGTACCTCATCCAGTCCGCATCGCAGTACGGCATGGCTCCGCAGGAGTTCGTCGAGGCTCTGCAGTCCTCCAATCAGCTTCCCGCGCTCGTGGGCGAGGTCGCCCGCAACAAGGCCCTCGCCATCGCGCTCGGCAAGGTGAAGGTCGTCGACACCAACGGCAAGCCGGTCGACCTGTCCGACTTCGTCGTGACCGACGACGAGGCTGAGGCTGAGGCCGAGGAAGCTGCCGATGAGAAGCCGGCCAAGAAGGCTCCGGCGAAGAAGGCCCCTGCGAAGAAGGCCGACGACGCCGAGGCGGCTGAGAAGCCCGCTGCGAAGAAGCCTGCTGCGAAGAAGGCCCCTGCGAAGAAGGCTGACGACGCCGAGGCGGCTGAGAAGCCCGCCGCGAAGAAGCCCGCAGCGAAGAAGGCTCCGGCCAAGAAGGCTGCCGACAAGGCTGAGTGATCGAAGACGATCTCGTGGAAAGGGGTGGATGCTGCGGCATCCGCCCCTTTCTCGTGAACGGAACAGATGAGGAGCGAGGACATGACCAAGACCTGGGATGAGCGCGTCGATGAGGTGTGGGCCGATGCGACAGGCGAGGAAGTCGGCGACGAGACGATCGCTCGAATCGACGCGCTGGCTGCCGAGCGTGGTACCGATGACGCACGCGCGGAGTTCGAGCGGGCCGGCGCGCGAGACTCGGCCGGACGCCCCGCCGAAGCGGTCGAGCTGTATCGGCGCGCGCTCGCGCTGGGACTCGACGACGAGCATCGCCCGCAATGCGTGATCCAGTTGGCGAGCTCGCTGCGCAATCTGGGCGAGTACGACGATGCACTGAGGGTCATCCGCGCAGAGGAGGAGCTGTCTGCGGACGGCCCCTACCGTGATGCCGTCGCCACCGTGCACGCGCTGATCCTGGCCAGCTCCGGACGCCCGGCGAGCGGTCTGTCCGTCGCGCTGCTCGCCTTGGTTCCGCACCTGCCGCGCTACCACCGCTCCATGACCGCCTACGCGCACGAGATCGCCGAACTCGACGCCTGATATGCCGACGGCGAACACGGCCTGAGCGCTGCGTTGTCGCCGGTAGATTCGAATCACTGAAACACGGAATCAGGAGCTGACATGGCTGCAGAACCCCTCCTCGCTACGAGCGTCTTCGACCGACTGTTGAAAGACCGCATCATCTGGCTGGGATCGGAGGTGCGCGACGACAATGCGAACGAGATCTGCGCGAAGATCCTCCTTCTCGCCGCAGAGGACTCCGAGAAGGACATCTACCTCTACATCAACTCGCCCGGTGGGTCGATCACCGCGGGTATGGCGATCTACGACACGATGCAGTTCGTTCCGAACGACATCGTCACGGTCGGGATCGGCATGGCCGCATCGATGGGTCAGCTGCTGCTGACCGCAGGCACGAAGGGCAAGCGTTACATCACGCCCAACGCCCGCGTGCTGCTGCACCAGCCGCACGGTGGCTTCGGCGGCACGTCGAGCGACATCCAGACGCAGGCGCAGCTGATCACCTCGATGAAGAACCGCCTCGCCGAGATCACCGCGGCGCAGACCGGCAAGTCCGTCGAGCAGATCAACGAAGACGGTGACCGCGACCGCTGGTTCACCGCTGACGAGGCGCTGGAGTACGGCTTCGTCGACCACATCCGCGATTCGGCCACCGACGTCATCGGCGGCGGCGGAACCGACCAGGACATCAAGTAACGGAAAGCGAAAGGACTCTCATGTACGCACCCACCTTCCGCTCTGCCGGCGATCTGCCCTCCAGCCGCTACGTGCTCCCTCAGTTCGAGGAGCGCACGGCATACGGCTTCAAGCGTCAGGATCCCTACAACAAGCTGTTCGAAGATCGCGTGATCTTCCTCGGCGTCCAGGTCGACGATGCGTCGGCCGATGACGTGATGGCCCAGCTTCTCGTTCTCGAGAGCCAGGACTCCGAGCGGGACATCACGATGTACATCAACTCGCCCGGTGGTTCGTTCACCGCGATGACGGCGATCTACGACACGATGCAGTACGTCGCACCCCAGATCCAGACAGTGGTGCTCGGTCAGGCGGCTTCGGCCGCGTCCGTCCTGCTCGCAGGCGGTCACCCCGGCAAGCGCCTCGCCCTGCCCAACGCCCGCGTGCTCATGCACCAGCCGGCGATGGGTGAGGCAGGACACGGCCAGGCATCCGACATCGAGATCCAGGCTGCCGAGATCCTCCGGATGCGCACCTGGCTCGAGGAGACGATGGCTCGCCACACCGGCAAGCCGGTCGAGCAGGTCAACCGCGACATCGACCGCGACAAGATCCTGTCCGCCGCTGAGGCGCTGGACTACGGCATCGTCGATCAGGTGCTCACCTCGCGCAAGCGCATGTAAGCATCTCGATGAGAGAAGGACGTCGACCCCTCGGGTCGGCGTCCTTTCGTCGTATCCGGCGAATGTGCGACGACCGCAGCCAGGATTGCTCATAAGAGCAGACCGATGCGCGAACGGTGATGTCGACGTAAGCTGGTCGAAGGAAGGAGGATGCCATGGAGGAAGAACTGGTCATGGTCCGCGTTGCCGAGCTCTACTACGACGAGGACAAGACGCAGGACGAGATCGGCGCCCTCCTCAAGCTCTCCCGTTGGAAGGTGGGACGGCTTCTCACGCAGGCTCGAGAGCGCGGCATCGTCCGGATCGAGATCGTGCACCCGCGCGCGCGCAGACTCGGACTCGAGCGCCAGCTCGTCGAGCGCCACGGACTCGTTGCCGCGGTCGTCGTTCCGTCACCCGACGGTGACGACGGCACGCTCGAGCGCGTCGCTCAGGCGGCCGCCGACTATCTCACCGCAATGCGCCCTGTGCCTCGCACGCTCGGTGTCAGCTGGGGCCGCACGCTGCGTGCCGTGGCCGAATCGCTGCCCGACGGGTGGGCGACCGGCGTCACGGTGGTGCAGCTCAACGGGGGAGTGAGCCTGAATCGACGCTCTGGCGGAGCCGCAGGCCTCGCCGTCACGATCGCGCAGCGCGCATCCGGACACGTCTCCCTCCTGCCGAGCCCTGCCATCCTCGAACGTGTCGAGACGAAGCAGGCGATCGAAGCCGACCGCACCGTCGCGGCAGTGCTCGTCGAAGCAGCCGAGGCGCAGGCGTTCCTGTTCACAGCCGGCCCCTGCGACGCGAGCTCGGCCCATGTCGAGAACGGCTACCTCACGGCATCCGACGTCGAGGAGCTCGCCCGCCGCGGCGCCGTCGGCGATGTGCTCGGCCGCTACATCGACGCCGACGGCAACATCGTCGATCCGCAGCTCGATGCGCGAACCGTCGGTGTGGAACTCGGCCGACTGCGCGCAGCGAAGCGCTCGATCTTCGTCACCGCCGGTGACGCCAAGCATGACATCGCGCGCACGGTCGTGACCAGCGGCCTGTGCAGCGTTCTGGTGACAGATGAGACCACAGCACGAGCATTGTTGGAGGAACGATGACGACCCAAGAACTCAGCCGCAGGACGGCGGTGGACGTTCTCGGCGGTGAGCCGGACGACGCCACGCTCCGCCGGTTCCTGCACGGACTCCCCGGCGTCGACGCTGTCGGACTCGAGCAGCGCGCTGCCGGCCTCGGCACGCGTTCGATCAAGACGACGTCGAAGGCCTGGGCCCTCGACACGATCATCAAGCTGATCGACCTGACCACGCTCGAAGGCTCGGACACCCCGGGCAAGGTGCGGTCTCTGGTCGCCAAGGCCAAGAATCCGGATGCCGCTGATCCGTCGACCCCCAAGGTCGCCGCGGTCTGCGTCTACGGAGACATGGTCGGCGATGCCGTCGAGGCGCTCGGTGCCCTGCACGGAGACCCCGACGACGGTCTGATCTCGGTCGCGGCCGTCGCCACGGCCTTCCCGAGCGGCCGGTCGTCGCTGGCGATCAAGCTCGCCG
Source organism: Microbacterium sp. AC035 (assembly GCF_979258485.1). Classification (NCBI taxonomy): domain Bacteria; kingdom Bacillati; phylum Actinomycetota; class Actinomycetes; order Micrococcales; family Microbacteriaceae; genus Microbacterium; species Microbacterium sp. AC035. The sequence goes on along the minus strand of NZ_OZ409858.1, from coordinate 1,223,851 downwards.
ATACGGCAGAAGCAGTCGCGGCAGGTGCCGACGAGATCGACATGGTCATCGACCGAGGAGCCTTCCTCTCCGGTCGATACGGGCTCGTCTACGACCAGATCGCGCAGGTGAAGGAAGCCTGCCGGCGAGCTGACGGCTCCTACGCCTCGCTCAAGGTGATCCTGGAGACCGGCGAGCTGAACACCTACGACAACATCAAGCGCGCGTCGTGGCTCGGCATCCTCGCGGGCGGAGACTTCATCAAGACCTCCACGGGCAAGGTGCAGCCGGCGGCGACGCTTCCGACCACGCTGCTCATGCTCGAGACGGTGCGCGATTGGCACCGCGGCACGGGTGAGCGCATCGGCGTGAAGCCCGCCGGCGGAATCCGCGCCTCGAAGGATGCGGTCAAGTACCTCGTCACGGTCGCCGAGACCGTGGGGGAGGAGTGGCTTCAGCCGCACCTGTTCCGCTTCGGCGCATCGAGCCTGTTGAACGACGTGCTTCTGCAGCGTCAGAAGCTCACCACCGGCCACTACTCCGGCCCCGACTACGTCACGATCGACTAGGAGCCCGCATATGTCATTCCTGGAATACGCTCCGGCGCCGGAGTCGAAGGCCGTGCTGAACCTCAAGGACAGCTACGGGCTGTTCATCGACGGCGAGTTCGTCGACGGTTCGGGTGCGAGCTTCACGACCATCTCACCTGCCGATGAGAGCCGCATCGCCGAGATCGCCACGGCGAACGACGCGGATGTCGACCGTGCGGTCGCCGCCGCACGTCGCGCCTACGAGAAGACCTGGTCGAAGATGAGCGGTCGTGATCGGGGCAAGTACCTGTTCCGCATCGCGCGCCTCGTGCAGGAGCGTGCCCGCGAGCTCGCCGTAGCCGAGAGCCTCGACAACGGCAAGCCGATCAAGGAGAGCCGCGACGTCGACGTGCCTCTCGTCGCGTCCTGGTTCTTCTACTACGCGGGGTGGGCCGACAAGCTCGACTACGCCGGGCTGGGCGCGAACCCGCGCGCGCTCGGCGTCGCCGGTCAGATCATCCCGTGGAACTTCCCGCTGCTGATGCTCGCGTGGAAGCTCGCTCCTGCTCTGGCGGCCGGCAACACGGTGGTGCTCAAGCCCGCGGAGACCACTCCGCTGACGGCGCTCATCTTCGCGGAGATCCTGCAGCAGGCGGATCTTCCAGCCGGTGTCGTCAACATCGTCACGGGTGCCGGCGCCACCGGTGCCACCCTCGTGCGTCACCCCGACGTCGACAAGGTCGCTTTCACGGGGTCGACCGGTGTCGGACGGGACATCGCCCGAGCTGTCGCAGGGACCGACAAGAAGGTCACGCTCGAGCTCGGCGGCAAGGCCGCCAACATCGTGTTCGACGACGCGCCGATCGATCAGGCGATCGAAGGCATCGTCAACGGCATCTTCTTCAACCAGGGGCACGTGTGCTGCGCCGGAAGCCGGCTGCTCGTGCAGGAGTCGATCCACGACGAGGTCATCGATCGGCTGAAGAGCCGCCTGTCGACGCTGCGTCTCGGCGACCCGCTCGACAAGAACACCGACATCGGCGCGATCAACTCGGCGGCGCAGCTCGCCCGAATCCGTGAGCTCAGCGACATCGGCGAGGCCGAGGGCGCAGAGCGCTGGACCGCGGACTGCGCGATCCCCGACAAGGGCTTCTGGTTCGCTCCGACGATTTTCACCGGCGTCGAAGCCTCGCACCGCATCGCTCGGGACGAGGTGTTCGGGCCCGTGCTCTCGGTGCTCACGTTCCGCACGCCGGCCGAGGCGATCGCGAAGGCGAACAACACGCCGTACGGTCTGTCGGCCGGCATCTGGTCGGACAAGGGCTCGCGCATCCTCGCGGTCGCCGACCGTCTGCGCGCGGGTGTCATCTGGGCGAACACGTTCAACCGATTCGATCCGTCGAGCCCGTTCGGCGGCTACAAGGAGTCCGGATACGGCCGCGAGGGCGGACGTCAGGGTCTCACCGCCTACCTGAAGGGGGCCTCCGCATGAGCAAGCGATTGACCGTTCCGAAGACCTACAAGCTGGCCATCGGCGGTGCGTTCCCTCGCAGCGAGTCCGGCCGCACCTACGAGGTGCTTTCTGCGAAGGGGGCGTTCCTCGCGAACGCCGCGCAGGGCTCGCGCAAGGACGCACGGGATGCCGTCGTCGCCGCACGTGCCGCAGTGAAGGGCTGGTCGGGCGCCACCGCGTACAACCGCGGGCAGGTGCTCTACCGGGTCGCCGAGGTGCTCGAAGGGCGCCGTGCGCAGTTCATCGACGAGATCGCCGCGCAGGAGGGGGTCTCGTCATCCGCCGCCGCCGCGCAGGTCGACGAGGCGATCGATCTGTGGGTCTGGTATGCCGGGTGGTGCGACAAGTACGCGCAGGTCGCCGGCAACGCGAACCCGGTGTCGGGGCCGTACTTCAACATCTCCGTGCCCGAGCCGACCGGTGTCGTCGCGATCGTCGCGCCCCAGGACTCAGCACTGCTCGGTCTCGTCTCGGTCGTGGCGCCTGCACTGGTGGCAGGCAACACGGTCGTCGTGATCGCGAGCGAGCGGTTCCCGCTGTCGGCCATCAGCCTCGCCGAGGTGCTCGCGACGAGCGATGTGCCCGGCGGTGTCGTCAACGTGCTCACCGGCTCGCCCGCCGAGATGGCGCCCTGGCTCGCCTCGCACCAGGATGTCAACGCGCTCGACCTGGCCGGTGCCGGCGATCTCGAGTGGATCGACATGCAGATCGCTGCCGCAGAGACGCTCAAGCGAGTGCTTGCACCGGGAGCGGTCACCGCATCGCCCGAGCGCATCGGAGCCTTCACGGAGATCAAGACCGTCTGGCACACCAAGAGCATGGTCTGACGCGCATCAGGAGTACGAGGCCCGTCATCTGCGACAGCAGGTGGCGGGCTTCGCTCTATGCAGGGCGATGCGGACTCGAGATGTACGACGCCGCGCCAATGCGTCCCGGTGTCGGATGCAGCGGTTAGGCTCAGTAGACGATCTCAGGATCCCCCCTAGGAGGACGCGCATGGCCCGTATCGGCGAAAGCGCTGACCTGTTCAAGTGCTCATTCTGCGGAAAGAGCCAGAAGCAGGTGCAGCAGCTCATCGCAGGACCTGGTGTGTACATCTGCGACGAATGCGTCGAGCTGTGCAACGAGATCATCGAAGAGCGGATGGCCGAATCGTCGGCCGACGGCACGGCGGACTTCGAACTCCCCAAGCCGCGCGAGATCTTCTCCTTCCTCGAGGAGTACGTCGTCGGGCAGGAGCCTGCCAAGAAGGCGCTGGCCGTCGCGGTGTACAACCACTACAAGCGGATCCGCGCGCACGGCACCCTCCAGACGGCCGAGCAGAAGGCCGAGAGCGTAGAGATCGCGAAGAGCAACATCCTGCTCATCGGGCCGACCGGCTGCGGCAAGACCTATCTGGCCCAGACCCTCGCGAAGAAGCTCAACGTGCCGTTCGCGGTCGCGGACGCCACGGCGCTCACCGAGGCCGGCTACGTCGGCGAGGATGTCGAGAACATCCTTCTCAAGCTGATCCAGGCCGCCGACTACGACGTCAAGCGCGCCGAGCAGGGCATCATCTACATCGACGAGGTCGACAAGATCGCCCGCAAGGCCGAGAACCCCTCGATCACCCGCGACGTCTCGGGCGAAGGTGTGCAGCAGGCCCTTCTGAAGATCATCGAAGGCACGGTCGCCTCGGTTCCTCCGCAGGGCGGGCGTAAGCATCCCCACCAGGAGTTCCTGCAGATCGACACGTCGAACGTGCTGTTCATCGTCGCGGGCGCTTTCGCCGGCCTCGAGGACATCGTGTCGGCCCGCGTCGGCAAGCACGGCATCGGTTTCGGTGCTCCGTTGCATGACAAGGGCAAAGACCTCGACCTGTTCAGCGAGGTGCTCCCCGAGGACCTGCACAAGTTCGGTCTGATCCCCGAGTTCATCGGTCGTCTTCCCGTGGTGACATCGGTGTCGCCGCTCGACCAGGATGCGCTCATCGACATTCTCACAGGGCCGCGCAATGCGCTCGTCAAGCAGTACCAGCGCATGTTCGAACTCGACGGCGTTCAGCTCGAATTCGAAGAGGGGGCGCTCCGCTCGATCGCCGACCTCGCCGTCGAGCGCAAGACCGGTGCTCGCGGACTCCGCGCGATCCTCGAAGATGTGCTCGGTCCGATCATGTTCGAGATTCCGTCGGCCGACGACGTCGCCAAGGTCATCGTCACTCAGGCCGCCGTCGACGAAGGCGCCCCGCCGACCATCGTGATGGAGCGCAAGCGCAAGAGCGCGTGAGCCCCGCTCCCTCGCCCTGGCGAGTGGTCGGCAGCGAGCTGATTCGCGCCGACCGGTGGATTCGTGTGCGCGCGGACGACTGCCGCGACGAGCGCGGGCGCTCCATCACCCCCTATTACGTGCTCGAGTACGGAGACTGGATCTCGGTGCTCGCGCTGGATTGCGAGGGCCAGGCGATCGTCGTCGAAGAGTATCGGCACGGGGCGGGGATCGTCGCGGTCGGCACGATCGGGGGCGCCGTGGAGGCAGGCGAGACACCGGAGGATGCCGCAGTCAGAGAGCTGCGGGAGGAGACCGGGTACGAGGCCGATGAGATTCTCGACCTCGGCGCCACCTGGGCGAACTTCGGGAACCACACCAATCGGGTGCATCACTTCCTCGCACGGGGCTGCGTACGCGTCGCAGAGCAGTCGCTGGATGACAGCGAGGCGATCACCGTGCACCGAGTGGCTCTCGACGGTCTCGGTGAACATCTCGCGCAGAGCTATCACCAGCTCACCTGGTACAAGGCAATGGAGCACCTCGATCGCTGACCCCGCGCCTCCGGCGGATGAGGTCAGGCTTCGAGGCCGCGGCGCCTCAGCAGGGGGGCGATCTCGGCATCGCGACCGCGGAAGTCGCGATACGCCTCGAGAGGGTTCTTCGAGCCGCCGACGCCCAGCAGGCGGGAACGGAAACGATCGCCGTTCTCGCGCGTGAGTCCGCCGTTCTCGCGGAACCAGTCGACCGTGTCTGCGTCGAGCACCTCGCTCCAGATGTACGAGTAGTAGCCTGCGCTGTATCCGCCGGAGAACACGTGGGCGAAGTAGGTCGACGAGTAGCGTGTCGGCACGACAGGGTCGTCGAGGCCGATGTCTGCGAGGGCGGCGGCCTCGAACGAGGCGACGTCGGTGATCTCGGACTCCGATGTCACCCGGTGCCATGCCTGGTCGAGCCAGGCGGCCGCGAGGTACTCGCTGGTGTCGTGGCCCTGGTTGAACGTCTCCGTCGCACGCAGTCGTTCGACGATCGCGGGGTCGAGCGGCTCTCCCGTGTCGTGGTGCCGCGCGTAGTTGTCGAGCACCTCCGGCCAGAGGATCCACATCTCGTTGACCTGGCTGGGGAACTCGACGAAGTCGCGGAAGACATTGGTTCCCGAGAAGTGCGGGTAGGTGACCACCGCGAACAGGCCGTGCAGTGCGTGGCCGAATTCGTGGAAGAGCGTCGTCACCTCGTCGAGAGTGAGCAGCGTCGGCTCACCGTCCCCGGGCAGCGGGACATTGAGGTTGTTGACCACGACGGGCAGCGTGCCGCGCAGGCGGGACTGGCTCACGATCGGATTCATCCACGCGCCGCCACGCTTCGAGTCGCGGGTATAGAGGTCGAGCACGTACAGACCCAGAGCGCTGCCGTCTGCGTCATGCACCTCGAACACCCGGGCTCCCGGGTGGTAGGCCACGAGGTCGTGCCGCTCGGTGAAGGTCACGCCGTACAGCTGCGTGGCGGCGAAGAACACGCCGTCCTGCAGCACTCGCTCGGCCTCGAACCACGGACGCAGCGCGCTCGTGTCTATGTCGTAGCGAGCAGTGCGCACCTTCTCGGTGTAGTACGCCCAGTCGTGCGCCTCCACCGCGAACGGGTCGCTCTCGGTCTCGTCGACGATGGCCTGGAGCGTCTCGCGTTCGGCGCGGGCGTTGCGTGCTGACGGCGCGGCGAGTTCGCGGAGCATCCGTTCGACGGCCTCCGGGCTGCCGGCGGTCTCGTCTGCCGTGACGTACGCGGCGTGAGAGGGGTAGCCGAGGAGAGCGGCGCGCTCCGAGCGGAGCCGGACGATCTCTCGCAGTACTGGACGGTTGTCGTTCGCATTGTCTCTCGACGCCCGCACGCGGGACGCGTCCATGATGCGACGTCGTGATTCCCGATCGCGCAGCTGCGCAAGGTACGGATGGCCGGTGAACAGCGGCAGCGAGACGACGTACCTGCCCTCGAGGCCGCGGTCGGCGGCGGAGCGGGACGCGGCGGAGAGCTCACCGGTGCTCAGGCCCGCGAGCTCGTCGGGGGAGTCGAACACGACAGCGAGGTCGTTGGTGTCGTTCAGCAGATTGCGCTCGAACGTGTTGTTCAGCGTCGAGAGCCGCTGGTTCAGGGCGGTGAGCCGCGCTTTGGCGTCGTCATCGAGAGCGGCTCCGGCGTGGCTCATCTCGCGGTGGTGACGCTCGACGAGATACCGCTGCTCGTCGTCGAGCTCGAGGTGCTCGAGCTGCGCGTACACCTGCTGGACACGCCAATACAGTGCGCTGTCGAGGGTGATCGCGTCCTGGTGTGCGGCCATCAGGGGCGCGAGCTGTTCGTCGACCTCCTGGATCGCGGGGGTCGCGTCGGCCGAGGCGACGGTATAGAACGCGTGAGCGACGCGATCGAGCATCTCGCCGGACCGTTCGATCGCTTCGATGGTGTTCTCGAATGTGGGCATGGAGCGCACCATGGTGATTCGAGAGATCTCGTGAAGGTGCTCGTCGAACGCCGCCTGGAATGCGGGGAGGTAATGCTCGGGGCTGATGGCCGCGAAGTCGGGAAGTCCGTACGGGAGAGTGGACGGCTGGAGCAGCGGGTTCGAGACGTCGGTCATCTTCCGAGCCTATCCACCGTGCTTCGCGGCACGAGCGACCTCTGCCATGGCGAGCCTCAAGCCGATTGCAAAGAAACTGTTGCAAAGAAGCCTTTGCAACGGTATATTTGCATGCATGACGAAAGACGAGCAGATGCGACGGCTGGATCCGGGTGCCCTCAAGGCGCTCGCGCATCCGCTTCGGGTGCGTATCTTCGATCTGCTCAGCGCTCACGGGCCCCAGACGGCGAGTTCACTGGCTGCGATGCTGGGGGAGACGTCCGGCTCGACGAGCTACCACCTGCGCACCCTCTCGGCGCACGACCTGATCAGAGAGGTCGAGGGTCGTGGCACCGCTCGCGAGCGCTGGTGGGAGCTTCCACAGGGGCGGATCGACATTCCCGGCCCGAGCGAGGCGATGTCGCCGGCGAACCGCGCTGCCGCGCAGATCGTCTCGTCCGAGTTCTTCCGTCTGCGACACGAGACGCTGATGTCGTGGGTGAATCGCCCCGATTCCGATGTTCCCGAGGGGTGGAAGGACACGGGCCTCATCGCCACGACGCTCCTCGAGGTCACGTCGGCGCAGATGGAAGATCTCAAGGCCGAGCTCATGACCGTGGTAGATCGGGCTGTCGAGCGCTACCGGGGTCAGACAGGACCGGATGTGCGCCGAGTGTCGATGCGCACGGAGCTCTTCGACCTTCCCGCATCGGGCCCGGTCCTAGCAGATGCCGCAGACACCAGTGTGGAGGAATCATGACCAGCGCGACCATTCGCCTCGTCGCCCCGACTCAGGTCGAGCGACGACTGCTCGGCCTCGCCGACGTGCTCACCGCCTTCGTGCAGCATCGCATCGAGCGGCGTGCCCGGAAGCGCGAACTCGCACTCGATCTCCTGCGCGAGCAGCAGACGCGTCGCCAGGACCCGCACGCCGTCGATCACATGCTCGCCCAGCTCGGGCTTCCGCGGCGCTGACCCGGACCGTCGGGGACGACGAAGCCCCCTGCCGCAGATGCGGACAGGGGGCTTGCGTGCACGAAAAGTCGCGCAGTCAGTCCTCGAACGGACGGGCGATCACGTCACCCGACCCGGTCTGGACCACTTCCCAGCCCGCGTCGAGCTCTGCGATCGCGCGGCCCTCGAGCCACGTGAGCGTCCAGTGTCCGGAGAGACCTCGCGATTCGACCCCGGCGATCGCCGGACGAAGCGCGGCAGGAACGGATGCCGGCGGCTCGGAGCCGGTGGCCCACCGCGTGCCCAGTTGCATCAGGCGCCCTCGACCGGGGCGAGTTCGATCGCGGTGACCGCGAACTCGTCTCCTACAGCGAGTCCCAGCTCGGCGATGCGCCCGACAGCCGACAGGTCGGCGGCGGCCGCTCGCAGCGCCTCGTACTTCTCGGCAGGAGCGGTGATCATGGCGCTCGCGACCGGGGTCTTCTGCGATGCCTTCGCCTCGGTCTTCGCGCGCCGGATGCTGATCAGAGCCTCGCTGGCCACGGACAGCACCGCGGGGTCGCCCTCGATGCCGAGCGGCTCGGGCCAGGATGCCGTGTGCACCGAGCCCTCCTCGAACCACGACCACACCTCTTCGGTCGCGAACGAGAGGATGGGGGCGAGCAGGCGCAGCAGCGTCGAGAGCGCGAGCCGCAGAGCGAGTGCGGCGGATGCCTGTCCGACGTCGTTCTGGTTGTAGGCGCGCTCTTTCACGAGCTCGAGGTAGTCGTCGCAGAACGTCCAGAAGAACGCCTCGGTGACCTCGAGCGCCTTGGCCTGGTCATAGTTCTCGAACGCCTTCGTCGCCTCGACGACCACGGAGTCGAGAGCGGTCAGCATCGAGGCGTCGAGTGCATGGGTCACCTGCGCGCCCTCTGGCACGGGGAACGACAGCACGAACTTCGCCGCGTTGAGCACCTTGATCGCCAGGCGGCGTCCGATCTTGACCTGGGTCGGGTTCTGCGGGTCGAACGCGGCGTCCATGCCGAGGCGGCTGGAGGCGGCCCAATAGCGCACCGCATCCGATCCGTGGGTCTCGAGGATGTCCGCCGGGGTCACCACGTTGCCCTTGGACTTCGACATCTTCTTGCGGTCGGGGTCGACGATGAAGCCCGAGATAGCGGCGTTGCGCCACGGTGAACGGCCGTCCTCGAGAGTCGAGCGCAGCATGGTCGAGAAGAGCCAGGTGCGGATGATGTCCTGGCCCTGGGGACGCAGGTCGAACGGGGCGGTGAGCTGCCACAGCTCCTCGTCGCGCTGCCATCCGCCGGCCAGCTGCGGCGTGAGCGACGAGGTCGCCCAGGTGTCGAGGATGTCGGCCTCGGCCTCGAATCCACCGGCCACTCCGCGCTGATCCTCGGTGTATCCCGCAGGCACATCGGTCGTCGGATCGATGGGGAGGGTGGCGTGGTCGGGCGCGAGCACGCGGTCGTAGTCGCGGTCGCCGTTCTCGTCGAGTCCGTACCAGAGAGGGATCGGTACACCGAAGAATCGCTGGCGCGACACGAGCCAGTCGCCGGTCAGTCCGCCGACCCAGTTCTCATACCGCACCCGCATGAAGTCCGGGTGCCAGGCCAGCTGCGTGCCGCGCTCGAGCAGCTCGTCACGCAGCTTCGTGTCGCGCGCGCCGTTGCGGATGTACCACTGGCGCGTCGAGACGATCTCGAGAGGGCGGTCGCCCTTCTCGAAGAACTTCACCGCGTGGTTGAACGGCTTGCCGACAGCCGTCATGTCGCCGGTCTCCTGCAGCTTCTCGACGATCGCCTTGCGTGCCGAGAACACGGTCTTGCCGGCGAGCTCGCCGGCATACCAGTCGTTGGCCTCGGTGTTCGCCACGATCGACGGGGCGGTGGGAAGGAAGCGCCCGTCGAGACCGATCGTGGTCATGTTCGGAAGGTGGTCGCCTGCCGCCGTGCGCAGCTCACGCCACCAGATGATGTCGGTCACGTCGCCGAACGTGCAGACCATGGCGGCGCCGGTGCCCTTGTCGGGCTGTGCGAGGTGGTGGCCGTGGATCTCGATCTCGGCGCCGAAGAAGGGGGTGCGCACCTTCGTGCCGATCAGGTGCTTGTGGGGGCCCTCGGGGTGCGTCACGATCGCGATGCAGGCGGGAAGCAGCTCGGGGCGGGTCGTCTCGATCGTGATCGAGCCGGAGCCGTCTGCGAACGGGAAGTCGATGGTGTGATACGCGGCCTGCTGGTCGCGATCTTCGAGTTCCGCCTGCGCGATCGCCGAGCGGAAGTCGATGTCCCACAGCGTCGGAGCGAGCGACTGATAGGCCTCGCCGCGCTCGAGGTTGCGCAGGAACGCGAGCTGGCTCTGGCGGATCGTGTCATCTGAGATCGTGCGGTACGTCTGTGACCAGTCGACCGAGAGGCCGAGCTGGCGGAACAGGGCCTCGAACTGCTTCTCGTCTTCGATCGTCAGGCGCTCGCAGAGCTCGATGAAGTTGCGGCGGCTGATGGGCACCTGGTCGGCGGCGCGGCTGGACTTGTTGTCGCCGCCCTCGAACGGCGGCGTGAAGCCGTCCTGATAGGGGAGCGAGGGATCGCAACGCACGCCGTAGTAGTTCTGCACCCGGCGCTCGGTGGGGAGGCCGTTGTCATCCCAGCCCATCGGGTAGAACACGTTCTTGCCGCGCATGCGCTCGAAGCGAGCCTTGACGTCGGTGTGCGTGTACGAGAACACGTGTCCGATGTGCAGGCTGCCGGATGCGGTCGGCGGGGGAGTGTCGATCGAGTAGACGCCCTCACGGCCTGACTCCGCGGCGCGGATGCGGTCGAACAGGTACGTGCCCTGTGCGGACCAGCTCTCACCCCACTTCGCTTCGAGACCTTCGAGTACGGGCTTGTCGGGAATGGCGGACATGAAGGTTCTCCTCGAGCGATGTATGCGGCACTGTGTGAGCGTGCCTGAGTGTGGATTGTGTCCCACAGTCTAATCGCCCTCGCGGGGGAGCACGCGGCGCGGGCCGCAGAGCCCATTGCCACCACGGAGGATCTAGAATTGGATCGAGTCCAAGAACTGATGCATCCGCGTCGTCTTCCGCATTCCCTCCCGAGGAACAGCATGCCTATCTCCTTCCTGCGCCGCGCCATCCCGCTCGGTGCGACCGTCGCCGTGAGCGCACTCCTGCTCAGCTCCTGCGCTGCACCGTCATCCGAGTCCGACGGCGGTGAGCTCGTCTGGTCGATCGAAGGTGCGAACCTCTCGGCGGGGCACATGGATCCGCAGGTGAGCCAGCTCGACGTCTCGGGCATGGTGCAGCGCGCCGTGCTCGACTCGCTGGTGTTCCAGGAGAACGACGGCTCCTTCACCGCGTGGCTGGCGAAGGACTGGTCCGTCTCGGACGACAGCACCGAATACACCTTCATCCTGCGCGACGACGTGACGTTCTCCGACGGCGAACCGTTCGACGCCGAAGCTGTCAAGGCGAACTTCGATCGCATCGTCGACCCTGAGACGGAGTCCGCGCAGGCCGCGAGCATGATGGGGGCCGACTTCTACGAGGGCACTGAGGTCGTCGACGAGCACACGGTGAAGGTGAGCTTCACTCAGCCGTATGCGCCGTTCCTTCAGGCGGCGAGCACGCCACAGCTCGGCTTCTACTCACCGGCCGTACTTGCCGAGTCCGCCGATCAGCTGAAGGCCGGAGGCCCCGACGTCACCGTCGGCACCGGTCCGTTCGTGCTCACCGAGTACACGCCAGACCAGGAGCTCGTGTACACCCGCAACGACGACTACGCCTGGGGGCCGCACGGCGAAGACGCACCGAAGGTCGAGACGCTGCGCGTCGAGATCCAGCCGGAGGCCTCCGTGCGCACGGGCGTGGTGCAGAGCGGCGAGGCGGATCTCGCGAGCAACATCCCGCCGAACCTCGCCGGAGACCTCGGAGACGGCATCACCGTCGACTCGATCGAGTACCCCGGTCTGCCGTACTCGCTGTACCTCAACGAGAAGTACGGCGTCTTCGCCGATGAGAAGGTCCGTCAGGCCTTCGCTCTCGGCATCGACGTGGACGCGGCAGTCGAGGAGATCTTCTTCGGACAGTTCCCGCGGGCCTGGAGTGTGCTCGGTTCGACCACTCCCGGGTACGACGCCTCCCTGGAGGACGCTCGTCCGTTCGACCCGGATGCGGCGAACGCGCTCCTCGACGAGGCCGGGTGGACGGAGCGCGACTCCGACGGCATCCGTATGAAGGAGGGCCAGCGTCTGTCCGCCCGCTGGATCGCGTGGACCCCGGTTCCCGACGATCGCGCGGCTCTGGCGAACGCGATCCAGTCGGACCTCAAGACGATCGGCTTCGAGGTCGTGCGCGAGACGCTCGAGCCCGGCGCGTACAACGAGCAGTACGGACCGAAGACCTTCGACCTGACCGACTGGGGATTCTCCGGCGTCGATCCCGACTTCCTGCGTGCGCACCTGCACACCGAGGGGTTCCAGAACGCCTCGCAGGTCTCCGACCCGGAGATCGATGCGCTGCTCGAGCAGGCGGTCGCGTCGAACGATCAGGATCAGCGCGATGACATCTACACGCAGCTGCAGGAGTGGAACGCCGACTACACGGCGATCGTGCCGCTCTACAGCCCATCGGCGATCACGGCCGTCGGGGAGCGGGTGGACGGGCTCGCCTACGACCTCTACGGTCGCCCGCTGTTCTACGACGTGAGCGTCGGCTGACGCCCGAATCGTCGAGCGCCCCTCCCGCGAGCACTGCGATATCTTCATGAGCGCGCGCCGTGAGCCGAGGGGCGCTCAGGATCCGTCGAGAGGGCGTCCACGGTGAAGGCAGCGCTTCTCAGGGTCGCCGGACTCGCGGCATCCGTCGTCATCGTCCTCTGGGGGGCGGCGACGTTGGTGTTCCTCGCGTTCCGGGTGATCCCGGGGGATCCGGTCTCGGTCATGCTCGGACCGCAGGCGCAGGTGAGCGATGAGGTCAAAGACGGCATCCGCGCGGAACTGGGGCTCGATCGTCCTCCGCTCGAGCAGTACGTCACGTTCATCGGGCAGCTCGCTCGGGGTGACCTCGGCGAGTCCTATCAGCTGCGGATGCCGGTGACCGAGGCCATCGGACGCCAACTCGGTTCCACGCTGCAGCTCGCCGCGCTGGCGCTGCTCGTCGCAGTGGTGCTGGCTCTGGCCATCGCGCTGCTCGTGAGAGGGCGCACCGGGCGCACCGTCGCCGCGGCCGTCGAACTCGTCATCCTCTCGTCTCCCGTCTTCTGGATCGGCCTGATCCTGCTCAGCGTCTTCGCGTTCGGACTCGGCTGGTTCCCGGTGTCCGGCGCGCGCAATCCCGCGACGATCGTGCTCCCGGCGATCACCCTCGCGCTGCCGGTGGCCGCCCTGCTCAGTCAGGTGCTGCGCGACGGACTCGTGCAGGCGGAACGGATGCCGTTCGCCGAGACGGTTCGTGCGCGGGGTGCGAGCCCGTCGTGGTTCACCCTGCGGCACGGCCTCCGACACGGCGCAGCCAATGCGGTGACTCTCGCCGCCTACCTGACCGGATCGGTGCTCGGCGGAGCCGTGCTCGTCGAGACCGTCTTCGCCAGGGCAGGCCTCGGGCGGGTCACCCTCGCGGCCATCACCAACCGCGATCTCCCCGTGATCACGGGGATCATCCTGCTCAGCGCCATCGTGTTCGTGATCGTGAACCTCATGATCGAGCTCCTGCATCCGCTCATCGATCCGCGTCTGCGCACGGAACGCGGGGGTGTGCGATGAAGCGTGCGCAGGTCGTGCTGCTCTGGTGCGCGGTGGCCGTGCTGCTGACACTCGCGTTCGCTGCGGCCTTCCCCGGAGCTCTCGCCACGCACGACCCGCTCCAGACGGATGTGCGTGCGTCGCTGCTGCCGCCGAGTGCCGAGCACCTGTTCGGCACGGATCAGAGCGGCCGAGACGTGTACTCGCGGGTGGTCTACGGAGCCGGGCGCTCGATCGGCATCGGAGTGCTCGCCACCGGCGTCGCCCTCGCTGGCGGACTCCTCGTCGGAGCCGTGGCCGGGCTCTCGCCACGAGGCGTCGACGCCGCGCTCATGCGTGTGAACGACGTGCTGATGGCGTTCCCCGAGTTCCTGGTCGCGCTCGTGGTGGTGGCGGTGCTCGGGCCAGGCCCGGTGAACATCGCGATCGCCGTCACCCTCGCGGCGGTTCCCGTCTACATCCGCCTCGCGCGCGTGCAGACGCGCACATTGCGCGGCGCAGAGCATGTCGAAGCCGCCCGCATCCTCGGAGTTCGCCCGGTTCCTGCCTTCGTGAGGCACGTCGTGCCGGGAGTGCTCGGCTCGCTGAGCGTGCTCGCGACGATCGGCATCGGATCGAGCATCCTCGCAGCAGCCGGGCTCAGCTTCCTCGGCCTCGGTCCCTCGGAGCCGACGCCCGAGTGGGGGCTGATGCTCGCCGGCGGGCGCAACGTGCTGGGCCAGGCCTGGTGGATCGCCGTGTTCCCCGGCATCGCGATCACCGTGACCGTGATCGCAGCGACGGTCGTCGGCCGGCTCCTGCGTGCCAGGGCAGACGGAGTGGCCCCATGACCGCGGCGCTGGAAATCGAGGGTCTGCGCATCGACTTCGGGGGGACGCCCGTGGTCGACGGGGTGTCGCTGTCGGTCGCACGAGGGGAATGCGTGGCGATCGTCGGAGAGTCGGGAGCCGGCAAGACACTCACAGCCAGGGCACTGCTCGGGCTCGCCCCACAGGGCGCGCGCGTCGCATTCGAGAGGCTCGTCATCGACGGGACGGACGCGGCCCGTCTCGGGGAGCGCGGATGGCGGGCGCTGCGCGGAGCCCGCATCGGGCTCGTGTCGCAGGACGCGCTGGTGTCTCTCGACCCGCTGCAGCAGGTGGGATCGGAGATCGCCGAGCCGCTTCGTCTGCACAGGATCGCGTCAGGGCGGGCCGCGCTCGAGGAACGGGTGCAGGACCTGCTGCACCGCGTGTGGATGCCTGATGCCGCGCGACGGGCACGGCAGTACCCGCATCAGCTCTCCGGGGGGCTGAGACAGCGGGCGCTGATCGCGTCGGCCATCGCCGCAGGGCCGGCAGTCCTCGTCGCCGACGAGCCGACCACCGCCCTGGACGCGACCGTGCAGGCGCGGATTCTCGGGCTGCTGCGAGAGATCGCCGACGCCGGCACCGCCATCGTGTTCATCAGTCACGACTTCGCCGCCGTCCGGCGGATCGCGGATCGGGTGCTGGTGATGCGCAACGGCATCGTCGTCGAGTCGGGGCCCGTCGATGAGGTGCTCGAGAAGCCACGGCACGAATACACCCGGCAGCTCATCGACGCGACGATCCACGAGCCGCGTGCAGAGCAGGACGGAGCCGCCGCGACGGTGCTCGTCGCCGCCGGGGTCACGAAGGCCTTCGGCGATCTCGTCGCGGTGCAGGACGCGTCGTTCGCCGTGTCGGCGGGCCGTACTCTCGGAATCGTCGGGGAGTCCGGATCCGGCAAGACGACTCTCGCCCGCATGATCGTGGGCGTGGAGAATGCGGATGACGGCGCGCTGCGGTGGATCGGTGAACACCGGGTGCAGCTCGTGCCCCAGAACCCTCTCGGTGCCTTCGACCCGCGCTGGACGATCGGGAGATCGCTGCGGGAGGCGCTCGCCGCCGGGGGTGTACCTCGCCAGCAGCGCGCAGGCCGAGTATCGGCTCTCCTCGCGGAAGTCGATCTCGATCCCGTGCTCGCGAGCCGTCGACCGATCGCCCTGTCCGGGGGCAGCGCCAGCGCGCGGCGATCGCTCGGGCGCTCGCCGCCGACCCCGAGGTGCTGGTCCTCGACGAGCCGGTGTCGGCTCTGGATCCCTCGGTGCGCGAGAAGGTGCTGCAGCTGCTGCTGCGCCTCCAGCGTGAACGCGAGCTGACGATGATCTTCGTGTCGCACGACCTGGATGTCGTCGGCGCAGTGGCTGACGAGGTGCTCGTGATGCAGGATGGCGTCATCGTCGAGCAGGGCGCGGTCGGCGACGTGTTCGCTGCACCGCAGCATCCGTTCACCCGCGAGCTCCTCGAGGCGAACCGGCCCGTCAGTCCGTGACCTGGATGCCGATGCCTGCGGCGAGCAGCGGCGCGAGCTGCTGCACCTGGAACCCTGTGAGCGTCGTGCCTCGCAGGCTGTTCGCGTCGAGGAACGCCGCGGCGTCGAGTCCTCGGAGGTCGACGTGCGTGGCGCGCATGCCTCGTGAGTCCACCTCATCGGACCGAGTGCCGGTGAAACGGACCCGAGCGAGTTCCGCCTGAGGCATGTCGAGTGTGCGAATGCCGCAGTCACGGATCTCGACGTCGCTGGCCTTCGCCGCCCCGAGATTGAGATAGTCGATCCGCACATCACCGAGCAGGAGCTCGTCGATGCGTGAGGTGCTCAGATCGAGTGTGCCGATGCGACCCCCGCTGATGCGCAGGCGGCGAATGCTCGCATCCCGCATCTTCAGTGACGCGATCCGGACGCCGACGAGATCGACGTCGATGAGCGTGGCGCCGGTCAGGTCGACGCTGTCGGCGTCGGCGGTGATCGTGCACTGCTCGAGCGCGGCATGGGCGAGGTCGACCGTGCCGTCGAGATCGAGGCTCGCAGCGATCAGATCCACGCTGCGACGTGCTGCAGCGGGCGTGAAGACCCGCGGAAGGTCGGGCGGCGAGACGCGGGGAGCCACGGGGGACTCGGGGGAGCGGGCCATGCTCCGAGGGTACGGGGTGGGTGCGACACTCCCTGCCCCGGCCGCGCCTGCCCCTGCCCCGGCCCCGGCCCCCTGCCCCTGCCACGGCCGCTCCTGCCCGGCCAAATTCACCTCACTCGGCCCGTTGCGCGGAATCGGACCGAGTGAGGTGAATTCGGCCGAGCGAGAGTGGGAGCACGAGCGTGGGGTGAGCGAGCTACGGACGTGCCACCCGTTGCCCGTCGGGGACGCCTCGACCGCTCCTGCACGGAACACCCCGGGACACCGTTGTCCACATAAGCCTGGAACCGGGGGCGACGCGCAACCGGTACGTCCCAGACTGGCTGGGTGCGGAGAACGTCAGAGGACTTGCTTGAGACGATGATGGAGCTCGGCGGCGTCGTGCGTGTCACTGTTATCGACGAGCGCGGATTTGCTCGGAGCCTGGTCGCTTCGGCGGTCGAACGCGGTGTGCTGATCCGGCCGCGACGAGGATGGCTCGCGGTGCCTTCCGCCGACGGGATGCTGATCAGTGCCGCGCGCCGAGGCGTCGTGCTGACCTGTCGTACTCAAGCCGCTCGACTCGACCTCTGGCTGCACGACCATTCGGGCGAGCCGCACGTCGCTGTCGGACCGAACGCCGCGGGGAGGCGGCGTTTAGACGCACAGGTGCACTGGGGAAGTCCGATCGTGCAGCGTCATCCGGATGTGCTTGTCGATCCGATCGAGAATGTGCTGGCGTACATCGCCGAGTGCGAGCCCTTCGAGCGGGCGCTCGCAACCTGGGAGTCAGCGCTCAACAAGTCACTCGTCACGATGGAAGCTCTGCGTGGATACTCGTGGAAGCCAGCGGCGCGGCGGATTCTCGTTCGGGCGACTCCTTTCGCCGACGCGGGGCTGGAGACCTACTTTCGCGTGCGGCTGCGGTGGTTGAGAGAGCCGATCCGCGTGCAGATCTGGATCGAGGGTCACCGCGTCGACACGCTGATCGGCGACCGATTCGTCGTACAGATCGACGGAGCCCACCACGTCGGTGCGCAGCGATCCGCAGACATCCGGCACGATGCCGAACTGCGACTGATGGGGTATCACGTGATGCGCGTGTCGTACACGGACGTCATGTTCGATTGGCACATCGTGCAGGACCTGATCATGCGCGCGGTAGCGCAGGGACTGCACCGCTCGGCGTGAGCGACCCGCCACCCACCCAGCTATCCACCCACCCAACTATCCCGCCACCCACCCAAGCACTTCGCTCCGTCGGACAGATGGTCTTGCCTCGGCCGAATTTCCGCAGTCTGGCCGACGGACGTGCATTCGGCCGACACAGGCGCGGGCCCCGGAGACATACCGGACCTCGGAAGCGCATACGGTCCTCGGAAGCGCACGCCCCGCACCGCGCGTACAATGGATGCCAAGAGCATCGATCCGGACATCACCGGGGAGCTCTCGGAAGAACGGTCGGTCTCGCAGAGTCCGACTCAGTAGAACCGAGCGGGGCAGGCCCGTCACAGCCGCAGTGAGAGTGGCTCCGCCGTGAGGCGCAGCACGCGAGGTGGTACCGCGGTTCCCGGGATGACATTCCCGACGGATCGTCCTCGCAGCAGCATCCGCCACGACTCCTGCGAGACGACATGACCTATCCGCGTTCCTCCTTCGGCCCCGCCGCCGACCAGGCTGCCTCCGTCGCCCCGAGCCCTCGGTTCCCTCAGATCGAGCGCGACGTGCTCGACTTCTGGGAGACCGACCAGACCTTCCGTGCGTCGATCGAGCAGCGCGAGGGCAACGACGAGTGGGTCTTCTATGACGGCCCGCCGTTCGCCAACGGACTGCCGCACTACGGGCACCTGCTCACCGGGTACGCCAAGGATGTGTTCCCGCGCTTCCAGACCATGATCGGAAAGAAGGTCGATCGTGTCTTCGGCTGGGACACCCACGGTCTGCCCGCCGAGCTCGAGGCCATGAAGCAGCTGGGCATCACCGAGAAGAGCGAGATCGAGGCCATGGGCATCGACGTCTTCAACGCGAAGGCGAAGGACTCGGTGCTCAAGTACACGCACGAGTGGCAGGACTACGTCACGCGTCAGGCCCGCTGGGTCGACTTCGAGCGCGGATACAAGACCCTCGACCTCGGCTACATGGAGAGCGTGCTCTGGGCGTTCAAGACGCTGTTCGACAAGGGCCTCGCCTATGAGGGATACCGGGTGCTGCCGTACTGCTGGCGCGACGAGACCCCGCTGTCTGCGCACGAGCTGCGCATGGACGACGACGTGTACCAGAACCGACAGGACCCGTCGGTCACCGTGACCTTCCCCCTGACCGGGGCGAAGGCGGAAGCCCTCGGACTCACCGCCGTGCGCGCACTGGCCTGGACCACCACGCCGTGGACGCTTCCCACCAACCTCGCGCTCGCCGTCGGACCCGACATCGAGTACGTCGTGCTCCCGGCCGGCCCCGGCGGTGCGGCCGACGTGCACCAGATCGCCGGAACGACGGATGCAGCCGTCGAGGCCTCCGCCCACCGCTACCTCCTCGCCCGCGAGCTGCTCGGCGGCTACGTGAAGGACCTCGGCTACGAGAGCCTCGACGACGCGCTCGCCGCAGTCGACGCGACCGTGCGTGGAGCCGAGCTCGAAGACGTCACCTACGACCGCCTCTTCGACTACTACGCCGACGCCGAGACCTACGGCACCGAGAACGCCTGGCGCATCCTGGTCGACGACTACGTCACGGTCAGCGACGGCACCGGCATCGTCCACCAGGCGCCCGCCTATGGTGAGGACGACCAGCGGGTCGCCGGCGCCGCCGGCATCCCGACGATCCTGTCGCTCGACGACGGCGGACGATTCCTGCCGAACGTGACCGACGTCGCCGGCCAGCTCTGGATGGATGCGAACACGCCGCTCATCCGTCTGCTGCGCTCCGAGGGGCGTCTGCTGCGCGAGCAGAGCTACGTGCACTCGTACCCGCACTGCTGGCGCTGCCGCAACCCTCTGATCTACAAGGCCGTGTCGAGCTGGTTCATCCGCGTCACCGACATCAAGGACGACCTGCTCGCGAACAACGAGCAGATCACCTGGGTGCCCGAGAACGTCAAGCACGGCCAGTTCGGCAAATGGCTCGAGGGTGCGCGCGACTGGTCGATCAGCCGCAACCGCTACTGGGGCTCGCCGATCCCGATCTGGAAGAGCGACGACCCCGAGTACCCGCGCGTCGACGCTTACGGCTCCCTGGAAGAGATGGAGCGCGACTTCGGCACGCTCCCGCGCAACCCCGAGGGCGAGATCGACCTGCACCGCCCGTACATCGACGACCTCACACGTCCGAATCCTGACGACCCGACCGGCAAGAGCACCATGCGCCGCATCGAGGACGTCTTCGACGTGTGGTTCGACTCGGGCTCCATGCCGTACGCGCAGGTGCACTACCCGTTCGAGAACCAGGAGTGGTTCGACACGCACGCACCCGCCGACTTCATCGTCGAGTACATCGGGCAGACGCGTGGCTGGTTCTACGTGATGCACGTGCTGTCGACCGCGCTCTTCGATCGTCCGGCGTTCACCGGCGTCAGCTGCCACGGCATCGTGCTGGGCAACGACGGATACAAGATGTCGAAGTCGCTGCGCAACTATCCCGACGTCTCCGAAGTCCTCGACCGCGACGGCTCCGACGCGATGCGCTGGTTCCTCATGTCGAGCTCGGTGCTGCGCGGCGGCAACCTCGCGGTCACCGAGGAGGGCATCCGCTCCGGCGTCCGCGAGTTCCTGCTCCCGCTGTGGAACTCGTGGTACTTCTTCGCGACGTATGCGAATGCGGCGAAGCCCGGGGGCTACGAGGCGAGCTGGCGCACCGATTCCACGGACGTGCTCGACCGCTACATCCTGGCCCGTCTGGGCGACCTCGTGCGCGATGTGCGCGCTGACCTCGAAGGACTCGACTCCACCACGGCCTCGGCTCGTCTGCGCGACTTCGCGGAGGTGCTCACCAACTGGTACATCCGCCGGTCACGCGATCGGTTCTGGGAGGGCACGAGCACCGACGCGTTCGACACGCTCTACACGGTGCTCGAGACGCTCACGCGCGTCGCGGCTCCGCTGGTGCCGCTCATCAGCGAGCGCGTCTGGCAGGGCCTGACCGGCGGACGCAGCGTGCACCTGCAGGACTGGCCCGACGAGACAGCATTCCCCGCGGCCGACGAGATCCGCGACGCGATGGATGCCGTGCGCGAGCTGTCGAGCGTCGGCAACGCACTGCGCAAGAAGGAGAAGCTGCGCGTGCGCCTGCCGCTCGCGCGCCTCACGGTCGTGTCGCCGCTGGCTGCGACGCTCGGTCAGTTCGAAGACATCCTCCGTGAGGAGCTCAACGTCAAGTCGGTCGAGCTCGTCGAGGCGACGGAGAACACCGCCGCCGACTACGGAATCGATCATCGCCTCAGCGTGAACGCTCGCGCAGCGGGCCCCCGTCTGGGCAAGGACGTGCAGAAGGCCATTCAGGGCGCGCGGAACGGGGATTGGTCCGAGGTCGACGGTGTCGTGACGGCCGGGGGCATCTCACTCGAGCCGAGCGAGTACGACCTCGTGCTCGAGACCACCGGCCGACCGGAGGGTGAGGCACTCGCGATCGTCCCGAGCGGCGGATTCGTGCTGCTCGACACGCAGACGACCCCCGAACTCGAGGCCGAGGGGCTTGCGCGCGACGCCATCCGCGTCGTGCAGGAGGCCCGCAAGAACGCGGATCTCGACGTGAGCGACCGCATCGTGCTCGCGCTCAACGTGAGCCCCGACGACGCCGAGGCGCTGCAGGCGCACGCGGACCTGATCGCGGGGGAGACCCTGGCGGTCGCCTTCGCTGTGCAGGCCACCGACGAGATGAGCACGCTCGTGCAGGACGTCACCAGTCCGGGAGACGGCGTCTTCCGCAGCGGGGCGACCGCGCTGGGCGCCGACAAGCGTCCGATCATCGTCACGATCGACGTCACGACGAAGGAGCCCGCCGCATGAGTGCCCGTGACAAGGCCGACGCCGTCTACGACAAGCTGCTGAGCCGCGCGGGGGAGCGCTGGGTGCAGCCCCGCAAGGAGCGCACCGCGCGCATCCTCACGTACCTCGACGACCCGCAGCGCACCTATCGCGTCGTGCACATCACGGGCACGAATGGGAAGACGTCGACCGCACGGATGATCGAGACGCTGCTGCGCGCCCACGGTCTGCGCACGGGACTCTTCACCAGCCCGCACCTCGAGCGGTTCACCGAGCGCATCATGATCGACGGTGAGCCGATCGACGATGCGGCGATCGTCGACGCCTGGAACGAGATCGAGCCCTTCGTCGAGATCGCCGACGCGGAGCTCGAGGCCTCAGGCGAAGAACCGCTGACCTTCTTCGAACTGCTCACGGTGCTCGCTTTCGTGGCCGTGGCCGACGCTCCTGTGGACGTACTCGTGCTCGAGGTGGGCATGGGGGGCGAGTGGGACTCGACGAACACGGCAGACGGCGATGTGGCGGTCTTCGCGCCCATCGACATCGACCACGCGGATCGTCTCGGTGGCACGATCGCCGAGATCGCGAAGGTCAAGGCAGGGATCATCAAAGAGGGCGCGGCCGTCGTCTCGGCGCAGCAGCCCGCGGAGGCCGCGGACGTACTGCGCCGTGTCGCGGCCGAGAAGAACGCCACGATCGCGTTCGAGGGCGAGGAGTTCGGACTCGCCGACCAGAAGCTCGCGGTCGGCGGACAGCTGCTCACCATCCGCGGACTCGCAGGTGCCTACGTCGAGGAGTACCTGCCCCAGTACGGCGCGCACCAGGGTCACAACGCGGCCCTCGCCGTCGCCGCGGTGGAGTCGCTCATCGGAGGCGCCGAGCAGCCCATCGCAGCCGACATCATCTCGGAGGGGCTCCAGGGCGCGACGTCTCCCGGACGCCTCCAGCTGCTGGGGATCGCGCCGACGGTGATCGTGGATGCCGCGCACAACCCGCACGGGGCTGCAGCGCTCGTGCAGGCGATGGACGACAGCTTCGACTTCGATGAGTGGGGCGTCGTGCTGGGCGTCCTGGCCGACAAGGACGCCGCGGGGATCGTCGCGAAGCTCGCGCCCGCAGCTGCTCACGTCTTCGCCACTGCGCCGGAGTCCGATCGCGCGAGCGACGCGGATCTCATCGCCGACCTCGTCGAGGCGACGGGGCAGCGAGCCACCGTGCACCCGACCCTCGCGGAGGCCGCGGACGCCGCACGCGAGTGGGCGGCGTCCTCCGATCGACGAGCCGTCGTGATCGCGGGATCGGTCGTGCTCGCGGGCGAGGCGATCGCTCTCGCCGAGGCAGAGGACTGGAAGTCCGGGTGGCGCGCATGACCGCCCCCTCCCCGGCTGCTCGCCGTCCGCGTGCGCCCCGCACACTGGTGCAGAAGCTGGCGCCGATCGTGCTCGGATTCGAGTCGATCGTCGTCTTCCTGGCAGGGCTCACGGTCTTCGGGCTGAAGACGCTGCCTGCCGGCATCCCGCAGTGGTGGGGCATCGTCGGGGGTGCGGTCGTCGGACTCGCCTGCATCGCCGTGGCCGGCATGATCACGAAGCCCTGGGCGATCACCGCGGGGTGGATCCTGCAGGTCGTCATCGCACTGGCGGCTATCCTGGTGCCCGCGATCCTGCTCGTCGTCGTGGTTTTCGGCGGCATGTGGGGGTATGCGACGATCATGGGGGCCCGATTGGACGCACGACGTCCAGCCGAGCCCACGACTGAGACTCAGACAGAGAGTGAATGACATGGCCACCGAAGAAACCCTCGTCCTCGTAAAGCCCGACGGTGTCGCCCGCGGCCTCACCGGCACGATCCTGGCGCGCATCGAAGCGAAGGGATACTCCCTCGTCGACATCCGCCTGGTCGAACCCGACCGTGACCTTCTCGCCGAGCACTACGCCGAGCACGAGGGCAAGCCGTTCTACGAGCCGCTCCTGGAGTTCATGCTGTCCGGCCCGTCCGTCGCGATCCGCCTCGCGGGCAATCGCGTGATCGAGGGCTTCCGCTCGCTCGCCGGCACGACCGACCCCACCACCGCCGCTCCCGGCACGATCCGCGGCGATTTCGGTCGCGACTGGGGCCTCAAGGTGCAGCAGAACCTCGTGCACGGCTCGGACAGCCCCGAGTCGGCCGCACGCGAGCTCGGCATCTGGTTCGACTGACCGATCCGCTCACGACGAAGCCCGCCGCACGAGATCGTGCGGCGGGCTTTCGTCTGTTCCGGGATCGGGTGATCAGAAGATGATGCGGGCCATCTCGCCGAGGAAGTCGAGACCCTGCAGCTGAGCCATCATGATGATGACGGCGTAGGCCAGGATGGTCGCGAGCGGAACCCAGACCATGAGCTTGTCTGCGCGCTCGCGCGTCTTCTCATTCCGGGTGAAGGTTCCGTTGCGGGTGAGATGCAGCATCGTCGCGAAGAAGGTCGGGATGGTCACAGCCCAGGTCACCATGCACCACGGGCACAGCACTCCGAGGTTCGATGCATACAGGCTCTGGCCGATCAGCCAGCACACGAGTCCGAATGCGAATGTGATGCCGGCGCCGAATGCAGCCCAGAACCACCGGGGGAAGCGGGCTCCGGCGAGGATCGCGACGCCGATGACCAACGGCGCCATCCATCCGGTCAGTCCGAGCAGCGGGTTGGGGAAGCCGAAGATCTCGCCCTGCCACGACCCCAGGTTCTTGCTGCACTGGATGAATGGGCTGACATCGCAGGCCAGGGCATCGGTCGGGTTCTCGAGAAGGACGAATTTCTCGACCGTGAGCTGGAACGCGGCGAACCAGCCGATGACGCTCGCGATGATCAACCACACGGCATAGACGACGGGGCGGGTGCGCTGCTCGCTCATGTGTGGATTCTCTCAGCGATCGCTATGTATCGGGCGTGAGCGCGCCGGAGAAAACGACTCGGGGTCGCGACGATGCCGCGAACCGGCGCACTTGGTGCGATAATGGCCTGTGATGCATCGCTCGACCCTGTCGTGGCGGGCATCGACGCAGACTTCGGGGCCGTATGCCCTTCGTGATCAGAGCCATGAGCCGGTCGCACACCGAATGAGTTCGCGGCACCTGCGGGTGCCGCATGAGAGTTAGCGGAACACGAAGTGTCCGCGCGAGGAGCAAGCCAGAGATGGCCGATGACAACAATGACTACGACGCCCCTACCCTCGATTTCTCTGCGGATGCTGATGCACCCGCAGAGGTAGTCGCCGACGCTCCGGAGACCGACGGCATGTCCGACGCTCCGGAAGACGGCGCGGGTCCGACCGGCGAGACCTCCTCGACGGAGGAGGCTCCTGCCGAGGATGCTCCGGCCGAGGATGCTCCGGCCGAGGATGCTGCCGCTGCCGAAGATGCTCCGGTCGAGGATGTTCCTGCTGCCGAGGACGTTCCCGCTGCGGATGTTCCTGCTGCCGAGGATGTTCCTGCTGCCGAGGATGCTTCTGCTGCTACCGATGCTCCGGCCGAGGATGCTCCTGCTGCCGAGGACGCTCCTGCTGCCGAGGACGCTCCTTCAGCTCCCGCTGCCGAGGACGCTCCTTCAGCAGACGCGACCGTCGCCGAGTCTGCTCCGGAGAAGCCCGAGGCGTCGAAGCCCCTCACGGCTGTCTCACTGGGTCTCCTTCCCGAGGTCTTCGTCTCGCAGGTCTCGACGCAGCTGCACTTCTACGCACCCGAGGTGCTGCCGCTTCCGGCTCGCCCCGGTCGTGAGCGCGTGTTCGACCGCATCGCCGAGCGCGAGCCGGAAGAGCCGGCCGGTCGCCGTGGCCGTCGCCGTCGCGGCGGTTCAGACGATTTCGAGCCGCGTGATCAGCGCGAGCCGCGCGAGCAGCGTGAGCCGCGTGATCAGCGCGACGAACCGCGTCAGCCCCGCCAGCGCGTCGTCGAGTACATCACCGAGCCCAAGGCGATCAAGGGATCCACGCGCCTCGAGGCGAAGAAGCAGCGCCGTCGCGACGGGCGGGATGCCGGTCGCCGGCGTCCGGTCGTCACCGAGGCCGAGTTCCTCGCGCGTCGGGAGTCGGTCGACCGCAAGATGGTCGTCCGTTCCAAGAACGGCCGGACGCAGATCGGTGTGCTCGAAGACGGTGTGCTCGTCGAGCACTATGTCGCGCGCAACCAGGACGCCTCGCTGATCGGCAATGTCTACCTCGGCCGCGTTCAGAACGTGCTGCCGAGCATGGAGGCCGCGTTCGTCGACATCGGCCGTGGCCGCAACGCGGTGCTCTACTCCGGCGAGGTCGACTGGGACGGCGTCGAGACCGGCAACCAGCCGCGTCGCATCGAGCTCGCTCTCAAGGCCGGCGACCGCGTCCTGGTGCAGGTCACCAAAGATCCGATCGGGCACAAGGGTGCGCGCCTGACCAGCCAGATCTCCCTCCCGGGTCGCTACCTCGTCTACGTGCCCGGCGGATCGATGAACGGCATCAGCCGCAAGCTGCCCGACAACGAGCGCACGCGCCTCAAGCGCATCCTCAAGGAGGTCCTCCCCGAGTCCTCCGGTGTGATCGTCCGCACCGCGGCCGAAGGCGCCACCGAAGACCAGCTGACGCGCGATGTCCAGCGGCTCACCAGCCAGTGGGAGCACATTCGCAAGCAGGTCGAGAGTCAGCAGGCTCCTGCGCTGCTGCACGCCGAGCCCGACCTTCTCGTCAAGATCGTCCGTGACGTCTTCAACGAGGACTTCACCAAGATGCTCATCCAGGGCGAGGAAGCCCAGCGCACGATCCGCGCCTATCTCGAGAGCGTCGCACCCGACCTGCTCGAGCGCGTCGAGTCGTACGAGGACGAGAGCGATCCCTTCGACGTGTTCCGCATCACGGAGCAGATCGAGAAGGCCCTCGACCGCAAGGTCTGGCTGCCTTCGGGTGGCTCGCTGGTCATCGACCGCACCGAGGCCATGACGGTCGTCGACGTCAACACCGGCAAGTTCGTCGGCTCGGGCGGAAACCTCGAGGAGACGGTCACCAAGAACAACCTCGAGGCCGCGGAGGAGATCGTCCGCCAGCTGCGTCTGCGCGACATCGGCGGCATCATCGTCGTCGACTTCATCGACATGGTGCTCGAGTCCAACCGCGACCTCGTGCTGCGGCGCCTGATCGAGTGCCTCAGCCGCGACCGGACGAAGCATCAGGTCGCCGAGGTCACGTCGCTGGGGCTCGTGCAGATGACCCGCAAGAAGCTCGGACTCGGCCTGCTCGAGACGTTCAGCGAGGCGTGCGACGTCTGCGCCGGTCGTGGCGTTATCGTGCACCACGACCCGGTCGTGAAGCACCGCTCCAGCAGCAACGGCAACAGCAACGGCAACTCGCAGTCCAACCGTCGCCAGCGCGGCGGCAACGGGCAGTCGCAGAACTCGGCTCCCGCCGCGGTGACGACGCACAGCATCCCCGAGGGGGCGAAGTCCGCCCTCGCGCAGATCGCCGCCTCGACGCGGGTTCCGAATGCCGATGAGGCGACCGAGGTCGTCGCTCCCGCCGCAGAGGCGACGGAAGCATCTGCCCCTCAGGAACGTGCCAAGAAGCCCCGCAAGAAGCGTGGATCCGACCGCAAGTCGCCCAAGTCGCCGGCCGAAGCGCTGCTCGATTCGGTGCTCGATGCTCTTCCCGAGCCGAAGGCCCCGGGTCAGGGACGCGGTCGTCGCCGTGTGTCGACCGCAGCGCTCACAGGCACCCCCATCTCCGTGAACTCGGAGCCGTCAGCGCCGGTCGCGGGCGGGGATTCGCAGTCCTGAGGCGATCAGTCGCCTGACCAGCTCCTTGCCGCCGACATGCTGTGCGCCGGCGGCGAGGAGCCGGGGGATGAGCTCTTCGGGGACGTCGTAGTGGTCGAGGTCGAAGGCGCGCGCAGGAACGTCGTGCGACTTCGCGAAGGCGTGCAGCTCCTGCAGGTTGTCGTCGCTGACGAGATGAGCCCACAGCCGCCCGTGCGCGGGCCATACGGGGTCATCGACGAGAACGGTCATTCCTTCAGCCTATGACCGGACACACCAGGCGGCGCGTTTTGCCACAGTGTCCTGCATCCGGTAAAGTAGTCCCTTGGTGCGTATGCCGCGTCGTCCTGGACGGTCGAAGCGGAGAGTCTTGCGTTCGTGCCCGTCGCCCTGCGTCGCATGCAAGCAACAGTCTTCCCGTGAGATATCGGAGCCGCGAGCTCCCCAACGAAACAGGTATGAAGTGGTTTACGCAGTAGTGCGCGCCGGTGGGCGGCAGGAGAAGGTCGAGGTCGGCACGATCGTTCAGCTCGACCGTGTCAAGGCTGCCCAGGGCGAGAAGATCGAGCTGGCCGCAGTGCTGCTCGTCGACGGCGCCTCGGTGACCACCGACGCCGATTCGCTGGCGAAGGTCAAGGTCACGGCAGAGGTCATCGGCAACCTCCGCGGCCCGAAGATCATCATCCAGAAGTACAAGAACAAGACCGGCTACAAGAAGCGCCAGGGCCACCGTCAGGAGCTCACGCGCGTCAAGATCACCGGCATCAAGTAAGACCGAGGAGACCAGGACATGGCACATAAAAAGGGCGCAAGCTCCACCCGTAACGGTCGTGACTCCAACGCTCAGCGACTTGGCGTCAAGCGCTTCGGTGGACAGCAGGTTCTCGCCGGCGAGATCATCGTCCGCCAGCGCGGCACGCACTTCCACCCCGGCGTGAACGTCGGCCGTGGTGGCGACGACACGCTGTTCGCTCTGGCCGCCGGTGCGGTGCAGTTCGGCGCGAAGGGCGGCCGCAAGGTCGTCAACATCGTCGCCGCTGCTGAGTGATCACAGCACGACAGTAGTCATGCGATTCGGGGCGGGCTTCGGCCCGTCCCGAATTTGCGTTTCAGGCCGGAATGCCGGCCGAATTCTCGGTTCAGGCCGAGTTCGTTATTGAGGAGAGAGACATGGTCAGTTTCGTCGACACCGTGACGCTGCACCTGCGTGCGGGCAAGGGCGGCAACGGCTGTGTCTCGGTGCACCGCGAGAAGTTCAAGCCGCTCGGCGGCCCAGACGGAGGCAACGGCGGTGACGGTGGCGACATCGTGCTCATCGCTGACACGCAGACCGGAACCCTTCTCTCGTATCACCACTCGCCTCACCGCAGCTCCGGCAACGGTGGACCCGGCATGGGCGACCACCGCGCGGGATTCATGGGCGAGGATCTCGAACTTCCCGTTCCCGTCGGCACGGTGGTGCGGAATGCGGCCGGCGACGTTTTGATCGACATGATCGAGCCCGGCGAGCGATTCGTCGTCGCCAAGGGCGGACATGGCGGACTCGGCAACGCCGCCCTCGCGACCCCGAAGCGCAAGGCGCCCGGTTTCGCCCTTCTGGGCACCCCCGGAGACGAGAGCGATGTCGTCCTCGAGCTCAAGACCGTCGCAGACGTGGCACTGGTCGGCTATCCCTCCGCAGGCAAGTCCAGCCTGATCGGAGCGATCTCTGCGGCCCGCCCGAAGATCGCCGACTACCCGTTCACCACGCTCCACCCGAACCTGGGAGTCGTGCAGGCGGGGGAGTCGCGCTACACCGTCGCCGATGTCCCGGGGCTCATCGAAGGAGCGAGCGAGGGACGTGGTCTCGGACTCGAGTTCCTCCGTCATGTCGAACGCTGCACTGCTCTGCTGCACGTCCTCGACTGCGCGACCCTCGAGCCCGGTCGTGATCCGATCTCCGACCTCGACGTCATCCTCGGAGAGCTGGCCGCGTACGAGGTTCCCGAGGGGCAGACTCCTCTGCTCGATCGTCCTCAGCTCATCGCGCTGAACAAGATCGATGTGCCGGAGGCCCGCGACCTCGCCGACATGGTGCGTCCCGATCTCGAAGCTCGCGGATTCCGCGTGTTCGAGATCTCCACCATCTCGCACGAAGGCCTGCGCCCGCTGACCTACGCGCTCGGCGAGATCGTCGACAAGCACCGCGCCGAACTCGCCGCGACCGAGGTTCCGCGTGAGCGCGTCGTCCTTCGTCCGAGGGGCCCCAAGAAGGGCTTCGAGATCCGTGTCGAAGGCGGCAGCTACGGCAACATCTACCGCATCCTCGGCGAGAAGCCGGTGCGCTGGGTTCAGCAGACCGACTTCCAGAACGAGGAGGCCGTGGGGTATCTCGCCGACCGTCTCGAGAAGCTGGGCGTCGAGGACGAGCTCTTCCGCCTCGGTGCAGTGCAGGGGTCGACGGTCGTCATCGGCGAGGGCGAGAGCATCGTCTTCGACTGGGAGCCGACCATGACTTCCGCGGCTGAGCTCATGACGGCGCCCCGCGGCACCGATCCGCGACTGGCGCCCAACGCCCGTCGCACCACCTCCGAGCGTCGTGAGAACTACTACGAGCGCATGGATGCCAAGGCCGAGGCTCGCGCCGAGGTCGAGGCTCAGCGGCTCGCGGCATACCGCGAGGACGGGGAGTGACCGCTCGCACGCGGGCGGATCTCGCCACCGCCTCGCGGATCGTCGTCAAGGTCGGCTCCTCCTCGATCAGCGGGGAGTCGTCCTGGCGCATCCCCGTGCTGGTCGAGGCGCTGGCAGCGGCGCACGGTCGTGGTGCAGAGGTGATCCTGGTCTCATCCGGAGCGATCGCCACGGGCATTCCGTTCCTGCGTCTCGACGCGCGACCGACGGACCTGGCCACGCAGCAGGCCGCGGCAGCGGTCGGACAGAACATCCTCGTCTACCGCTACCAGGAATCCCTTCGCCCCTTCGACATCGTCGCGGGGCAGGTGCTGCTCACGACGGGCGACCTCGAGAACCCCACGTCGCGCAGCAACGCGCGACGGGCCATGGAGCGGCTTCTGGGTCTGCGCATCCTGCCGATCGTGAACGAGAACGACACGGTCGCGACGCAGGAGATCCGCTTCGGCGACAACGACCGCCTCGGGGCACTCGTCGCCCAGTTGATCGAGGCCGACGCTCTGATCCTGCTCAGCGACATCGAGTCGCTGTACACCAAGCCACCGTCCGACCCGACAGCTCAGCCCATCGATGTGGTCGCGCCCGACGCCGATCTGTCGGGCCTCGAGTTCGGCTCGACCGTCGTCAACAGCGTCGGCACCGGGGGAGCGGCGACCAAGGTCTCGGCTGCACGCCTGGCCGCCGCGTCCGGGATCGGTGTGCTCGTGACAAGCGCCGACCTCGTCGACAAGGCCCTCGCCGGAGCTGACATAGGGACCTGGTTCGAACCCGCGCTCTCCTAGACTGGGCGGATGACCGACCAGACCCCCCAGGCGCGCCTGGAGCGCGCCAAAGAGGCGTCCCGCGCCACGGCCAGGCTGACCAGCGACGACAAGGCGCGTGCTCTCGAGGCCATCGCCGTGGACCTCGAGCGGAATGCCGCCTCGATCATCGGGGCCAACGGTCGAGACATCGAGCGAGGTCGCGCCGACGGCATCGGCGAATCGCTGATCGACCGGCTGCGCCTCGACGAGAAGCGCGTCGGCGCCCTCGCCGCGGCCGTCCGCCAGGTGGCGGCGCTTCCCGACCCCGTCGGTCGAGTGGTGGGAGGGCACCGGATGCCCAACGGTGTGGCGCTCGAGCAGGTGCGGGTGCCCTTCGGAGTGGTCGGCGCGATCTACGAGGCACGTCCTAACGTGACCGTCGACATCGCCGCGCTCGCTCTGCGCTCGGGGAACTCCGTGGTTCTGCGCGGGGGCAGCGCCGCGCGTGAGTCGAACTCCGTGCTCGTCGAGATCATGCGGGGTGCACTGCAGGCCGCAGGCGTCACGCCGGAAGCCGTGCAGACGGTCGATGACTTCGGTCGCGACGGCGCGACCGCACTGATGCACGGTCGGGGATTCATCGACGTGCTCGTGCCGCGGGGCAGCGCAGGCCTCATCGAGACCGTCGTCACCGAGTCGACGGTGCCGGTGATCGAGACCGGCGCAGGCAACGTGCACATCGTGCTCGACGAGACCGCCCCTGATGACTGGGCGCAGGACATCGTCGTGAACGCGAAGGTGCAGCGTCCCAGCGTCTGCAACGCCGTCGAGACGGTGCTCGTGCTCCGTCAGGCCGCGCCGCGGCTGGTTCCGCTCGTCGCGAGCGCGCTGCAGAGCGAGGGTGTGGCGATCCACGGTGACGACATGGTGGCGGGGCTCGTGTCGAACGTGATCCCGGCGACGGAGGAGGACTGGGCGACGGAGTATCTCAGTCTCGACATCGCGATCAAGGTCGTCGACACGCTCGAGGACGCGATCGATCACATCCGTCGATACAGCACCGGCCACACCGAGTCGATCATCACCACTGATTCGCGCAACGCGGAGCGTTTCCTGGCCGAGGTCGACTCGGCGGTCGTGATGGTGAACACCTCCACCCGATTCACTGACGGGGGAGAGTTCGGGTTCGGTGCCGAGGTCGGCATCTCGACGCAGAAGCTGCACGCGCGGGGTCCCATGGGGCTTTCCGAGCTGACCAGCACGAAATGGCTGGCGCGTGGGGCAGGGCAGACGCGCGGCTGAGGGCTAGACTAGGTGGCGCTGTGGCTCTTCGTGAGCCATGCCCGCCAGCCACGAAACGGAGCCAGGATGAACCTCGTCGCACAGATCGCGATGGTCGCTGCTGAAACCGAGCACCACGGCAATGTGCAGCTCGAGACGCTGATCTTCGGCGTGATCGCGATCATCGTCTTCGCGTTCCTCGGGCTGGTCACGCTGTCGTACAAGAACGTCGCAAACCGTCACTCCGCCAAGGCCGACGCCTGGGCGGCGAAGCACGGCAAGGACGGCCACGAGGCAGGGCACGGCCACTAGGCCCGTATGAACGACACGACCTCGCGTCCGGCGCGCATCGGTGTGATGGGCGGTACCTTCGACCCCATCCACCACGGCCACCTGGTCGCCGCGAGCGAGGTCGCCCACTCGTTCGATCTCGACGAGGTCGTCTTCGTACCCACCGGCCACCCGTGGCAGAAGTCGGATGTCACCCCCAGCGAGCATCGCTACCTGATGACGGTCATCGCGACGGCATCCAACCCGCAGTTCACGGTGAGCAGGGTGGATATCGATCGTGAAGGGCCGACGTACACGATCGACACCCTCCGCGACCTGAAGGAGAAGCGTCCGGACGCGGAGCTCTTCTTCATCACGGGTGCTGACGCCGTGGCGCAAATTCTCAGTTGGAGGGACCATGATGAACTGTGGGAGTTGGCCCACTTCGTCGCGGTCTCGCGTCCAGGACACGTCCTGAGCACTGACGGCCTCCCGAGCGACAACGTCAGCCAACTGGAGGTGCCGGCGCTGTCCATCTCGTCGACGGCCTGCCGCGCACGGGTCCGCGACGACGAGCCGGTCTGGTACCTCGTCCCCGACGGAGTCGTTCAATACATCGCGAAGCATCATCTGTATCGGAGCAAGGCATGAGTACATCGGATCAGCAGGGTCACGGTCCGCTGACGCGAAAGCAGCTGCGTGAGATCCGGCTGACGGGTTCCACACCGGTCATCTCAGCGGAGGAGGCTGCGGCCGCCGCCGTCGCGACACCACCCGCGCCGCCGAAGCCGGAGGTTCCGGAATCCGTCGAGGATGCGCCAGCCCCCCAGCCGTCGGCAGCCGCCGTCGAGCCCGACGGCGAGGCCTCCGGGGGCGCCACGCCGCTGACACGTCGTCAGGTCCGGGAGCGCGAGCGCTCTGTGACGGGGTCCGTCCCTGTCGACGAATCCGTTGCTGCGGACGGATCGGTCGACGAGGAGGCCGCCGAAGAGGTGCCGGTCACCGAGCCCATCTCCGAGCCGAAGAGCGAGACCCCCGCATCCGATGCGCCTGCGGCGTCCGATGACGATGATGACGATGCTGCCGACGACGACGACGACGATGCTGCCGACGAGGACCTTCCCGCTCCCGTCAGCGCGTCGACTCCGCTCGAGGCTTCCGGAGACGACGATCCGATCGCTTCCGACACGGGCGACACCTCCGCTGCCGTTGCCGAGCTCGGTATCGATGCAGAACCGACAGAGGCGAACGATGACGTCCTGGCCGATGTCGCGGAGTCCGACGACGTCGACATCGCCGAAGGGGAACGCCCCACGGTGAACTCCGCCTTCGGGCAGGGCCTGCTCAGTGACGATGCCGAGTCCCGCAAGCCCTTCTCTCCGTCGTTCGATGAGCTGCTGACCGTCGGCGACTCGACCGGATCGCAGCATCTCGCTCCGAACACGCTCATCTTCAACCCCTCCCCGGGAGACGGGTCGCTGTCGGGTCCTGTCGCCTCCACGGGCGAGATCCTCGTGACCGGCTCATACGAACTGCCCAAGGGCCTCGGTTCGCAGGGCCATGCGCACGGCACCACAGACGGCAAGGACGTCGATGCCGTGCTGATCGACGGCGAGCTGCCGCCCGCATCCTCTCCGACGCCGATCGCCGCCAGCGCGGCCGTCAGCACAATCAAGCCCGCCGGCGAGGTCATCCGCCCGCCCGCCCCCGAAAAGGGCAACAAACTCATGCTCATCCTCGCGATCGTGGCGGGTGGTCTCGCGCTCGCGCTGGGCGTTTCCCTGATCGTCGCCTTCACCACGAATGTGTTCTGATGCAGTCACCTGAAACCGCCGAAGAGATGCTCCAGCTCGCGGCCGACGCCGCCGTCTCGAAGGGCGGTGAGGATCTTGTCGCGCTCAACGTGTCGGAGCCCCTACCGCTCGTCGACATCTTCCTGCTCGTCACCGGAAACAGCGAGCGCAACGTCGCCGCCATCGCCGATGAGATCGAGGACAAGCTCATCGAAGCCGGCCATAAGCGGGTCCGCCGTGAGGGTCGTGCGGAGGCCCGCTGGGTGCTCCTCGACTTCGGCGACCTGATCGTGCACGTCTTCCATCAGGAGGAGCGGGTCTACTACGGCCTCGAGCGCCTCTGGAAGGACTGCCCGGTGGTGCCGTTCGAGCTCGCGGACTCCGCCGCGGCAGACCGCGACTGACGTGAGCGTCCACCTGATCACCGGTGCCGGATCCGGCATCGGCTTCGCTGTCGCGCGCCGTCTGCTCGACCGGGGTGATCAGGTCGTCCTGCTGGCCCGTGATGCGGGTCGCGCCAAGGAGATCGCCGCGGCGCTGCCGGGTGCGTCGGCGATCGTCGGCGATCTGGCGCAGCCGGGGAGGCTCTCGTGGGCGTTGTCCAAGCAGGCGCTCCCCGAACGGATCGACTCGCTGATTCATGCGGCGGGTGTCGTCGATCTCGGGCCGGTCGCCGATCTCCCGGCCAACCTGTGGGAGCGTCAGCTTGCGGTGAACCTCGTGGGCCCCGCAGAGCTGACGCGTCTGCTGCTGCCGCTGCTGCGCGTCTCGCGCGCTCGGGTGGTGTTCGTCAACTCCGGCGCAGGACTCCACGCGCACGCAGGCTGGTCTGCGTACGCTGCGTCGAAGCACGGTCTCAAGGCTCTCGCAGACTCTTTGCGCGCCGAGGAGGCAGAGCACGGTGTGCGGGTGACCTCGATCTACCCCGGTCGCACTGCGACGCCCATGCAGGAGCGTGTGCACCAGCAGGAGGGTCGCGACTACGATCCGCAGCGCTTCATCACGGCCGACTCGGTGGCGACGACGATCCTCACTGCGCTCGACCTGTCGGATGACGCCGCTCTCACCGATCTGACGATCCGTCCCCGGGGCTGATCCTCGTCCCTGCAGTCTCTCTCGCAGCTGTCAAGCCCCTGTGGCCTTCGCGCGGTGACGTGGAAGATGTGCAGTGGGGGAGAGAGTCTTGGAGGGAATCACATGTCCGGAGATCCAGATCCTAGATACGTGCTGCATCGTGTCACGCCATCGGAGTGGGTGATCAACGACCGGCGGTATGAATCGCAGGATCCACGGCACGTGGTGGCCAGCGTCTACGAATACGCCGACACAGAGGTCGAGGTCGTGTGGCTTCGCGATCTGCCTCTGGCGGTGCGGTACACCACGGCTGCCGAGGTTCTCGACGAGGTGATGCGAGTGCAGGATTCGAGTCGGGCGACGCGGCCCATCGCGATCCCGCACCTGCCTCCGTTACTCGCGACCTGAACAGACTGCGCGGCAGGACCCGGGGAGGGACCTGCCGCGCAGGCGTGCTGGACGAGGACTCAGGAGTCCTCGTCCAGCGGCTTCTCCGCGGCCAGACGATCGGCAGAGGCACCGTCTACCTGGTCGGCATCCGCGTCTGTGTCCAGTACGGGCTCCCCGTCGACTTCGCGGTGAGGGACACCGTCGATCGCTCCTTCGTCGTCCGGTCGGGGGACGAGCGGGGGTATCGGGTTGTTGGTCATCGTCGACTCCTCTCGTGAGATGTGCGCGCCACGCTAAGGTGTGCACCCGGAGAGGGGGAGCGGGTTGACGGCGGCCCTCCGGAGGAGTACTCCTCGGCCTCAGATGAGCGCGTGAGGTCAGACCGTCTCGGGACGCTTCTTGCGGAACGGCTTCGCCGGCGTGTGCGGGCCATCCCACACGGTGATGATCCCCCATGCGACCGCGGCGATCGGCACCGACAGCACCGCGCCGACGATCCCGCCGAGGATCGTCCCCGTGGTCAGGGCGAGGAGGATGACGAGGGCGTGCAGCTTAAGCGAGCGAGCCATCACGACGGGCTGCAGGAAGTTGCCTTCGAGCTGATTCACGAGAACCACGATGCCGACGACGATGAGGGCGGCCACGGGGCCGTGCGTGACCAGAGCCACGAGCGCTGCCAGGATGCCGGCTGCGGTCGCACCTACGAGCGGGATGAAGGCCGTGAGGAAGACGATCACGGCAAGGGGCAGTGCCAGAGGGATCTGCAGGATCGCGAGACCGATTCCGATGCCCAGGGCGTCAGCCGCTGCGACGATCGAGGTTCCGCGGATGTATCCCCCGAACACGTCGACGGTCTTGTCGCCGATGCGGCGGGCGCGCTCGTAGCTGGTCCCGGTGAAGGGACGCAGCAGGAACTCCCAGATGCGCGGTCCGTCCTTGAGGAAGAAGAACAGCACGACGATCATGAGAGCGAGGCCGGTGAAGAAGCTCGCCGTGGCCGAGACGCCGGCCAGGGCGCCGCGTCCGAACGAGGCGCTCGTCAGGAAGTCTCCGAGGCCCGCCCACACCTCATCGAGGTCGAACGACGCGAAATTGAACGGCAGAGTGTCGAGCCATGCCGTCACCTGGGTGATGCCGTCCGTGGCCGAGTCGATGAGGTCGTCCCATTGCGAGCGGACCGTCAGTACGATCACCCAGACGATTCCGCCGAGAATCGCGAGAATTCCGATCAGTGCGATCCACGTGGCCAGGATCGACGGCACCCCGCGGCGGCGCATGAAGGCGACGAGCGGATGGATGGCTGAGGCGAGGATCAGCGCGATCGTCACCGGGATGAACACCAGCGAGAGCTGGGTGATCACCAGGACGCCGATGGCGACCAGGGCGAGCACCGACAGCGTCTGCAGGCTCCGAGTGGCGGCGAGCCCGAAGCCGCGCGACCAGAGGCCGTGTTCTGCGATCGGCCGCGAGCCACCGGATGGTGGGGCGGACGTGATCCCCGGTCGTCGGAACAGTCCCAGCACGTGCGTCCTCCACCTCGTCGAAGGCCGTCTCACTGACGAAGACGGCCTCGCCTTTCTATCCGGCCCAGCGGATGATGGCAAGTCCCTGGCGCTGCGCCTCCTGATGACCTCTCGACCATGCGCCCGCGACGAGCCTGCGCGGACGCTGAGTCAGGGTAGACGAAAAGAAGGCTCCGCGATCTCTCGCGGAGCCTTCTGTACGTGGACCTGGGGGGACTCGAACCCCCGACCCCCTGCATGCCATGCAGGTGCGCTACCAGCTGCGCCACAGGCCCAGAACTGCTTCCTCACTGCTCGAAGCAACTTGAACAGAGTACTACACGGATCGCGCGCAGCACCAATCGGCGAGGGGCTCCCGGGCGCGTCGCATTAGGCTGAACGGCATGACGACGATCAGCGCGATCACGCAGGCCGATTTCGACGAATGGTCGGGGCTGTGGCGCGGATATCTGACGTTCTACGGCACCGAGCTCGCGGAGGAGATCACGGCCGAGACCTTCAGGCGGCTCGTCGAGGATCGGGAGCTGCACGGCGCTGTCGCTCGTGATGACGCCGGGCGGGCGATCGGCATCGTGCATTGGCTCACCCACCCCGCTACATGGAGCAAAGGTGCGTACTGCTACCTCGAGGATCTCTACGTCGATGCCGAGTCTCGCAGATCCGGCGCGGGGAGACGGCTGATCGCGCACGTGCGGGAGTGGGCCGCGGAGCGCGGTTGTCAGAAGGTCTACTGGCTGACCCAGGAGACCAACATGACGGCTCGCGCACTCTACGACAGCGTTGCGACGCATACCGGATACACCCACTACCAGATCGTGCTCTGAGCACTGCGGAACAACGGTGCGACTGCGGGTGTTGTCACCACCGTGAGCATCCTGGACAGCGTCGTGATCGGCGCCGGTCAGGCCGGTCTGTCGGCCTCCTTCCACCTGACCCGTCTGGGCATCTCTCATGCCGTGCTCGACTCGGACTCCGAGCCAGGGGGAGCATGGCGGCACCGGTGGGATGCGTTGACGATGCGCGACGTGCACGGGGTGGCCGAGCTGCCCGGGGAGTCGCCTCCTCCGCGTGACGGACAGCGTGCCAATATCGCCGTCCCGGCATACTTCGCCGCCTACGAGCGTGCTCACGACCTGCCTGTGATCCGCCCGGTCCGCGTCGACCGGGTGCTCGACGACGACGGGCTCCTGGTGGTCCACACGGGGGAGCGGCAGTGGCGCACTCGCACCCTCGTCAACGCCACCGGCACCTGGACGCATCCGTTCCTGCCGCACTACCCGGGCATGGAGACCTTTCTCGGCGAACAGCTCCACACGGTCGACTACCCGGGTCCCGAGCATTTCAGGGGCAAGCGCGTCCTGGTGGTCGGCGGCGGCGCATCAGCCGTGCAGTTCCTCGGTGCGCTCGCGCCACTCACAGACACCCTGTGGGTCACGCGTCGTGAGCCGGTGTGGCGCAACGATGACTTCACCCCTGAGGCCGGGGCAGCTGCCGTCGCTCTCGTCGAGCAACGCGTCGCACAGGGGCTTCCTCCGCAGAGCGTCGTGAGCGTGACCGGGCTCATGCTGCGCACTCAGGAGCACGAGGCCGAGCGTCTCGGGGCATACGCCTCCCGGCGCCCGATGTTCGCTCGCGTCGAGCCAGACGGCGTCCGCTGGGCGGACGGCTCGTTCGAACGCGTCGACGTCATTCTCTGGGCGACAGGGTTTCGACCCGCGATCGCGCACCTCGCACCTCTGCACCTGCGCAGTGCGGCCGGTGGAATCCAGCTCGACCGTGGAGGCCGCGGGACGACCGCGGTGCAGGACCATCGGGTGCAGCTGGTCGGCTACGGTCCATCCGCGAGCACGATCGGTGCCAACAGGGCAGGGCGCTCGGCCGCGAAGGGCGTGCAGCGAGCACTCACGTCAGCATCCGTGCGCTCCGTCTGATCGGGCGGGGGGCGTGCTCTCGCGCCGCGTGATCCGGGACACCTGCCATCGATACGCTGTGTGCATGATCCGCATCGTGCTCCTGATCATCTGGCTGCTGCTGTCGGCCTGGCTCGTCATCTGGACGGGCGAGGGCCTCTTCGGCGTGAACCAACGTGAGTCGATCCTGCCGTTCGCCGGGGAGGACACGCTCGGCGGTCCGATCATCATCGGCGTCGCGTGGGGGCTCATCCTCACCTTCGGCGGAACGCTGACGGGTCTCGGCCGCCGCAGCAAGCTGAAGGGGGAGTCGCGGATCGGGGTGGGCCGCCTCCTCGAGATCTCCCGAACCGGTCTGACGGTGAACGATGTGCCTCAGTACGACATGTTCATCCGAGTGACTCCTGGCGGGGGAGACGACTTCGTCGGGCAGCTGCGGATGCTCGTCGATCACAGCGACATCGCCGCACTGCAGGTGGGCCAGCCGGTTCCCGTCAGGTACAGCCCCACCGATCACGACACCGTGGAACTCGCGGACATCACCGATCCGCAAGTCCGAGACGCGATGCTGCAGTGGCGCATCGAACGAGGACTCATCGACCCTCGCCTTGTGAAGGCACGCACGACAGGCACGCAGGTACCCGCGTCGGTGCTCGAGGTGCGTCCGACAGGGCGACGCCTCGAAGGGCAGAGCGAGCTCAGCCTCAAGGTGCTCATGGCTCCGGAGGGCGCCGCGACCTGGGAGGCCGACACGACCGTGTTCGCATTCCCCGAGGCGATCTCGCGGTTCCAGGTGGGCGCGCCGATCTGGGCGTTCTATCGCCGGGAGGATCCCCA
The DNA here is from genome assembly GCF_979258485.1 of Microbacterium sp. AC035. Taxonomy (NCBI): domain Bacteria; kingdom Bacillati; phylum Actinomycetota; class Actinomycetes; order Micrococcales; family Microbacteriaceae; genus Microbacterium; species Microbacterium sp. AC035. The sequence continues at coordinate 1,184,103 of NZ_OZ409858.1, read as the reverse complement.
GACCGTTGCCGTGACGATCGAGAAGGAGGCCGGACGATGAATGTCCTCGACACCCTGATCTGGTTGATCAACTTCCCCGCCGCGCACGGATACGCGATGGTCTTCATCGCCGGGTTCTCGATCCTCGGTCTGTTCGCGATGTCGGCCGCCGGAGCGACGCCCGGTGTCTCTCTCCGACGCATCCGCGAGCGCGAAGGCCTCCTTGGCAGTGAGAGCGCCTCACGCGGACGGGTCGGGGGCGCGACCAGACGGATCGTGTTCCGAACTCTCGCCATCCTCATGCTCGCGAACCTCATGATCGGCATCCTGAGCCTCACCGGCGTGCCGGTCACACGCGCCTACATCTACGAGCACGGCCAGCCGACGACCGGAACCCGAGACGGCGACTGGGTCACCTTCACCGCCGCCGACGGGACCGAGTACACGATCGAAAGCAACTTCTTCACACCGGCTGTCTACCCGGATCGCGACGTATACCTTCCCTCGGGTGAGCCGGTGGTCGTCAGATACCTGCCCGGTCACCCGCAGGCGTTCGTCATCGACAGCTCGCAGGGCCCTCGCTGAGAGGATGCCCGAGCCGACGTCGGCGCAGACGCGTAGGGTGAAGACATGTCGCGAATCATCGTCTTCGGCGGCCATGGCCGCATCGCACTCCTCCTCGCTCCCCTCCTCGTCGCCCGCGGCGACGAGGTGACATCGGTCATCCGCAATCCCGACCACGTCTCGGAGGTCGAAGCGACGGGTGCGCACGCGCTTGTCGCGGACGTCGAGACACTCGACACCGACGCGCTCGCGGAGATCATCCGTGAGCACGACGCCGTGGTCTGGTCGGCCGGCGCCGGTGGAGGCTCTCCCGAGCGGACGTACGCCGTCGACCGCGACGCCGCGATCCGCACCATGGACGCCGCCGAGTCTGCCGGAGTGAAGCGTTACGTCATGGTCTCCTGGCTCGGATCGAAGGCTGACCACGGAGTGCCCGAGAGTGACGGTTTCTTCGCGTATGCCGATGCGAAATGGGCGGCGGACGAGCACCTGAGATCGACTGGCCTCGACGGCACGATCCTCGGACCGGGCACGCTCACCTTCGACGAGCCCACGGGTCGTATCGTCCTCGACCCCGAGGACAAGGGCGAGGTGTCCCGCGCGGACGTGGCAGCGGTGATCGCCGAGGCCGTCGGCAACCCGTCGACCTATGGCCGCACCATCAGATTCGGGAACGGCACGGACGACACCTCGGTGCCGATCGTCGACGCCCTCAGCGCCTGACCCCATGCTGCGGCGTCGCTTCGGGGCGGTCGGGGCGGCGGTGATCATCGCGCTGGCCGCGGCATCTGCACCGGCCGCCGCCGCCGAACACGACTCGGCGCGTGCCGGTGACTCGGGATCGGATGTCGCCTCCTCCGGCACCGACGAGCGCGCAGCGGATCTCGTCGCCGACATGACGACGACCGAGCAGGCGGCGAGCATCGTGATGGGGCACATCCCGACCACGGATGCCGCCACTCTTCACGCGTACATGCAGCAGGGCCTCGGCGGGTTCATCCTGATGGGCGCGAACATCCCCGCGCCGGACGAGGAGCTGCCGACTCTCACCGCCGCTCTCACCGTCGATCCCGCGCTGCCTCCGCTCGTCGCCATCGATCAGGAAGGCGGGTTGGTGTCGCGCCTCGGCAGCGACGGGTTCCCTGCCTCGAACAGTCTCAAGTCGTTGCCGGTCTCCGACTCATCTGCGGCTTTCTCGGCCAGGGCCGCGCTGGTGGCGAAGGCCGGGATCAGCGTGAATTTCGGCACGGTCGCAGACGTCACGTCGGAGTCGTCGTCGTTCATCTTCGGCAGGGCGCTCGGAACCGATCCTCAGTCGGCCGCCGAGCGGGTCGCGGTCGCGACGGTGGCGCAAGAGCAGGTCGTAGCCTCCACGCTGAAGCACTTCCCGGGTCACGGCGCGGCGCCCGGCGACTCCCATCACGCCATCCCGACGACGGGCGAGACCCTCGACGAGTGGCGTGCGACCGACGCGGTGCCGTTCGCCGCCGGTGTGGACGCCGGAGCCTCGCTGCTGATGTTCGGACATCTGACCTACGCCTCGGTGGATCCGGCTCCTGCGTCTCTCTCGGCGCGCTGGCACGAGATCGCCCGGGAAGAACTGGGGTTCGACGGCGTGATCGTGACCGATGACCTCGGGATGCTGCAATCTTCGGGGGTCCCAAAGTACGCCGACCCCGTGGCCAACGCCGTCTCGGCGGTCGCGGCTGGCACTGATCTCGTGCTCATGATCGCCGGTTCCACGCCCGACACCGCGGGTCAGATCGTGCAGGGGCTCGTGGCGGCGGTGGATGCGGGAACCATCCCCGCCGATCGCCTCACCGAGGCGGCGACTCGCGTGATGTCGCTGCGTCTGCAGTCGATGTCGGCGCCCGCGGACTGGGCGTTGTGCCCGGAGTGTGAGCCTGCGGACTGACGCGTCAGCCAGCGATCTCGGCGGGCTCGACCGAGCCGAGCCAGGCGTGCAGAAGCTCGCTGCGAAGACGAGTGCCGCGCTCTGCGAAGACGCGCTGCTGTCGCACGTACTCCGCCTTGCCCTCGACCGTCTCGATCGGAACGGGGACGATGTCCCACGGTGCCAGATCATACGGTGCGGCCTGCATGTCGAGAAGACGGATGTCCCTGGCGAGCTCGAACGCGTCGAGCAGCAGCTCGCCCGGCACGAGGGGGCCGAGCTTGACCGCCCACTTGTACAGGTCCATGCCGGCATGCAGACAGCCGGGCTGCTCGAACAGAGGCTGGTCGTCACGGGTGAGCTCCGTGCGGTTGCGGGGCACTGCCGCGGGGGTGAAGAACCGGAAGGCGTCGAAGTGCGTGCACCTGAGGTCATGGCTCTCGACGACCAGGTCGGTGCCCGCCTGGCCGAGACGCAAGGGCACCGGGTGTCTGTGCTCATCTGCTCGGTAGACCATCGCCCACTCGTGCAGTCCGAAGCAGCCGAATTGGCCTGGGCGCGAGGCGGTGCGGCGCAGCATCCGTTCGATCAGACCGGCGAGGTCTGCCTTCTCATGCGCGAACCTCGCGGCATCGGGCGTCACACTGCCTTCGGTTCCGCCGGGGGAGTACCAGCGCCATGTCAGCCGCTCGGAGGCGTGCTCCAACTCGATCGCGGCACCCGGGTGCCAGCGGCGCAGCTGGGCGGGCTTGTAGCTGTAGTAGGTGAAGAGGAAGTCCCACACCGGGTGCTTCTCACCTCGGGCCGCGCGCTCCCGGTGCGCTGCCGTGAGCGCATCCGCCCTCGCCTGGTGCGCTCGCTCGCGCTCCAGCCAGTCGGTCCGCGGAAGCGACGTGGTCATGTCAGTCGAGGATGCCGGCTTTGCCGAGCAGGTCACGGAGTCCCGCGCCGTCCTCGGCGCTGACCCAGGGAGCGACGCCTTCCGCATGCGGCTCGTGACCGGCGCGCCCACCGGCGAGCACCGCCTCGGCCGGCAGCAGTCGTCGGATGGCGACACCGGCGACGGAGGCGGGGTGCTCGTCCATGAACTCGGAATAGATCGACTCGTCGTGCTGACCGTCATCGCCGATAAGCAGCCACTTCACGTGCGGGAACTCCGTTGCCAGCCGACGAAGATTGGTGAGCTTGTGCTCTCGTCCGCTGCGGAACCATCGGTCGTGCGTGGGGCCCCAGTCGGTGAGGAGCATCGAGCCTGCCGGGAACAGGTGCCGTCCGAGGAATCGCCGAAGCGTGGGGGCGACGTTCCAGGCGCCGGTCGAGAGGTAGACCATCGGCGCACCAGGGTACTCGCGGAGCACCTGGTCAAGAAGCACGGCCATGCCCGGCACGGGGATGCGCGCGTGCTCGTCGACGACGAACGAGTTCCAGGCGGCGATGAACGGACGGGGGAGAGCCGTGACCATCACCGTGTCATCGACGTCGGACACCACGCCGAAGTGCGTCGACTCGGCCACGATGAACGCGGTCGTCTCGACGGGATCCTGGCCCTCGACGGAGAACGTGAACGTCTGCCACCCCGGCTCGAGATCGGTGTGCACGACAGAGTCGATCACGCCTCCCCGGTCGGCGACGACGTAGTGCGTCGAATCGCCGATCTGCACGGCGACCTTGGCGAAGCTCACCGGGATGCCGACGAAGCTCCGCCAGCCGCGGACGCTGGCCGGCTCACCGTCTTTCGTGCTCCGTGCGGGCGGGACGATGAGCACGCGTCCGACGACACGCACCCACCCCGGGCCGCCGTAGCCGGGGAACGGGAGGATGGTCGCGGTTCGACCGCGACGGCGCGCTCGTCCCTCGCGCCACACGTGGAGGCGGTGTTCTAGGCGCGCGAACCAGTGGATCCGGGGCGCCGGGGGTGACGAAGCCATTGCTTCAGTCTTTCACGTCGGTCGAGTCCTTCGTGTCGGAGATGTCGAGATGACGCGACTCGAGGCGCGAGATCACCTTTTTGCCGACGAATACGGCGACGAGGAACAGAGCGATGATGCCGACGAAGATGTATCCCGCGTAATGCACTCGATCGGCGAGCTCGTCGAAACTGCCGGCGGCGAGAGACGTGATGCTCACGTAGGCCGTCGCCCACAGCAGACAGGCGGGCGCCGTCCACGCGAGGAACCGGCGGTACGAGTAGTGGCTCATGCCCACTGTCAGGGGCACGAGAGAGTGCAGCACGGGCAGGAAGCGCGACAGGAAGATGGCGATGCCACCGCGGCGGGCGAGATAGCGCTCGGCTCGCACCCAGTTCTCCTCGCCGACCCGACGTCCGACCCAGGATGCGCGGATGTGCGGACCGATCCATCGCCCGAGCCAGAAGCCGATGCTCTCGCCGATCAACGCACCGACGACGACGGAGACGACCATCGCCACGGCCTGGGGGACGCTGGTGATGCCGATGGATGCGACGAGCACCACTGTGTCGCCGGGGAACACGAGGCCGATCAGCACGCTGGTCTCGAGCATCACGGCTAGCCCCGCGACGAGCGTGCGGGCGACCGGGTCGATGGACCGCATGAAGTCGATCAGCCACGGCACGAACTCGTCCACCCCTTGAGAATACGGGACTGGTCGCGGCCTAGGCTGAGAACGTGCCCGAACCTCTGAGCGCCCGCGTCCTCCGCGACCGAGTGGTGCCCGAAGCGCTCTTCCTCGCGCTCGAGCGCGAGTGCGCCGACGTGTTCTGGCTCGACGCCGGCGCCGACGCGCCAGAGGGGTGGAGCTTCATCGGGACCGGCGCTCCGTCATCTCTCCCCGGCGAAGTCCGGCTCGACGCTCCCACTCTCGATCCAGCCGCCGCCGACGCGGGTCCGCCGCTGCGGGGAGGATGGGTCGGCTGGTACGACTACGAGAGCGGGGCACGAGCAGCAGGTGCTCCCGTGTCGGATGCTGCCGACGTGCCAGGCGGGGCCTGGTTGCGCATCTCCCGACTGGCCGCGTTCGATCACACGACCGGCGTCGTCTGGGTGGCGGCGGTCGAGGCAGACCTCGACGAGTGGAACGTGTTCGTGACGCGCGTCGCGGCGACGACGGCGCCGTACGACGATCCGGCCGCGAACGAGGCCGGATCGAGGCGCGTCGTGTCGCGTCACACTCCGACCGAGTACGCAGCACTCATCGAGCGCTGCCGCGAGCTCATCCGCGCGGGGATCGCCTACCAGCTGTGCCTGACCACTCGTTTCACCGTCCCCGGGGTGCACGACGGCGTCGCGGTGTATCGACGACTCCGAGCGGCCACCCCGGCGCATCACGGTGGCTTCATCCGCATCGCCGGCCGCTCACTGCTCAGCGCGAGTCCCGAGCAGTTCCTCCATGCGGAAGGCGGCGTCATCCGCACCCGCCCGATCAAGGGGACGCGACCGCGCGGCACGGATGCCGCTCGCGATGCCGAGCTCGCCTCCGAGCTCGCCGCCGACGTGAAGGAGCGTGCCGAGAACGTCATGATCGTCGACCTGATGCGCAACGACCTGTCGAGGGTCTGCGAACCGGGGTCGATCCGTGTCGACGCGCTATGGGCCGTCGAGACCTATCCGGCCGTGCATCAGCTCGTCAGCACGATCAGCGGCACGGCGGCCGCGGGCACCACGGCGACCCCTCTCCTGGAAGCGTCCTTTCCTGCGGGCAGCATGACCGGGGCGCCTAAGCTCTCCGCGATGACGCGTCTGCACGATTTGGAGGGCGCACCTCGGGGCGTCTACGCCGGATGCTTCGGATACATCGGTGATAACGGTTCGCTCGACCTCGCGATGGTCATCCGCAGCATCGTCATCGACGGTGCGCATGCGGTCGTCGGGGCCGGCGGTGGAATCACGTGGCGGTCGGTCGCCGAATCGGAGGTCGCAGAGGTCGCGACGAAGGCGCGGGCACCTCTCGCGGCGCTGGGAGCGGAAATGCCCGCGGCCTGGGCTTCCGATATCCTGAACTGATCCCCTTTTCCCTTCAGATTGGTCGTGCGTTCGTTGTCTGAGAACCTGTCCACCTCTCCCGTCGACGAGGAGACCTCCTCGGCGCACGCTATCCAGGCCAAGTGGCAGAAGTACTGGGCGGAGAACGAGACGTTCCTCACCGGCGGCGACGACGACAAGCGGCCTCGCCGTTACGTGCTGGCGATGTTCCCGTACCCCTCCGGTGACCTGCACATGGGGCACGCCGAGAACTACCTGTACTCCGACATCGTCGCCCGGTTCTGGCGCCACCGTGGGCACAACGTGCTCAACCCGATCGGCTGGGACTCGTTCGGACTGCCCGCCGAGAACGCCGCGATCCGTCAGGGCGCCGATCCGCGCGAGTGGACTTACCAGAACATCGCGCAGCAGAAGCAGGCGTTCCAGAACTACGGAGTGTCCTTCGACTGGAGTCGTGTGCTGCACACGTCCGACCCCGAGTACTACCGCTGGAACCAGTGGCTGTTCCTGAAGCTGCACGAGCGCGGTCTGGCCTACCGCAAGAAGAGCGCCGTGAACTGGTGCCCCAACGACCAGACCGTGCTCGCGAACGAGCAGGTCGTCGACGGGCGCTGCGACCGCTGCGGAGCAGAGGTCATCAAGAAGAAGCTGACCCAGTGGTATTTCAAGATCACGGACTACGCCGACCGTCTGCTCGATGACCTGAACCAGCTCGAGGGATTCTGGCCGCACAAGGTGCTGCAGATGCAGCGCAACTGGATCGGCCGCTCCATCGGCGCAGACGTCGACTTCCGCATCGAGGGGCGCGAGGAGCCGGTCACCGTGTTCTCGACGCGTCCGGACACGCTGCACGGGGCGACCTTCTTCGTGGTGGCCCCCGACTCCGACTTGGCGTCGGAGCTGGCTGCGGATGCTCCTGTCGAGGTGCGCGAGCGCTTCCAGAAGTACCTGTCCGATGTGCAGAAGACCACGGATGTCGACCGTCAGGCGACGGATCGCCCGAAGACCGGCGTCTTCCTCGAGCGCTACGCGATCAACCCGGTCAGCGGCGAGAAGCTGCCGGTCTGGGCAGCCGACTACGTGCTGGCCGACTACGGGCACGGAGCGGTCATGGCCGTGCCTGCGCACGACCAGCGTGACCTCGACTTCGCGCGTGCCTTCGACCTGCCGGTCAAGGTCGTCGTCGACACGACGGCGCCGATCACCGGCGCCATGCCCGTCATCGAGGTGGACGAAGAGGGCGTGCCGATCGATACCGGCGCAGCACTCGACGAGCAGAACCCCGCCTCTACGGGCATCGCTCTGACCGGTGAGGGACGGATGATCAACTCCGGACCTCTCAACGGTCTGTCGAAGCGCAACGCGATCGCCCGCGCGATCGAGCAGCTCGAGGCCTCGGGCACCGGTCGGGCTGCGAAGAACTACCGACTGCGTGACTGGCTGATCTCGCGTCAGCGCTTCTGGGGCACGCCGATCCCGATGCTGCACGCCGAGGACGGCCGGATCATCCCTGTGCCGGAAGAGCAGTTGCCGGTGAAGCTGCCCAGCGTCGAGGGACTCGACCTGAAGCCCAAGGGATCCTCGCCTCTCGGTGCGGCGGAGAGCTGGGTGCGCACGGTGGATGCCGCCAGCGGCGACCCGGTGCTGCGCGACCCCGACACGATGGACACGTTCGTCGACAGCTCGTGGTACTTCCTGCGCTTCCTCTCGCCGAACAGCGACACCGTGGCCTTCGATCCGGCTCAGGCCGCACGCTGGTCGCCGGTCGATTCGTACATCGGCGGCGTCGAGCACGCGATCCTGCACCTGCTCTATGCGCGATTCATCACCAAGGTGCTGTTCGACATGGGGCTGATCGACTTCACCGAGCCGTTCTCGAACCTGATCAACCAGGGCATGGTCCTGCTCGACGGCGCGAAGATGTCGAAGAGCAAGGGAAACCTGGTGCTGTTCGAAGAGGAGCTCGACGCGTACGGTGCCGACGCTCTGCGTGTGGGCCTCGCGTTCGCCGGCCCGGTGGAAGACGACAAGGACTGGGCCGACGTCTCGACGACCGGTGCGCAGAAGTTCCTGGCGCGTGCGCTGCGGGTGGCCCGCGAGGTGTCGTCCCCGGTGGAAGTGGTCTTCGCCGGAGGCGATTCGGCGCTGCGCCGCGCGACGCACAAGCTGCTCGCCGATGCTCCGTCCCTGGTCGAGCAGACGAAGTTCAACGTCCTGGTCGCGCGTCTGATGGAGCTGGTCAACATCACCCGCAAGACGATCGATGGAGCTGCGGGTGCCGGTGATCCGGCTGTCCGTGAGGCTGCCGAGACGGTTGCAGTGATGCTCGATCTGATCGCGCCGCACACTGCCGAGGAGATGTGGGAGATCCTCGGCCACGAGCCCTCCGTCGGACTCGTCACGTGGCGCTCCGCCGATCCGGCTCTGCTCGTCGAAGACACCGTGACCGCTGTGGTGCAGGTGGGCGGCAAGGTCCGCGCGCAGCTCGAGGTTCCGGCGCGCATCGGCGAGGCCGAGCTCGAGGCGCTGGCTCGCGCCGACGAGCGCGTCATCCGCTCGATCGGCGACCGGGAGATCATCAAGGTCGTCGTACGTGCTCCGAAGATCGTGAGCATCGTCGTCAAGGGCTGATCCCTCGCGACGTCTCGGCGACGCATCCGCTCTGCACATCCGGCCGCCCGCGGGGTTTCTCCCCGACGGGCGGTCGGATGTCTCCGCCCTCTCCCCGCGCGGTCTAGCGTGGCGGGATGTCCGACTCCCCGCCTGTGTCTGCGCCTGTGTCCGGGGAGACGGCTCCGCGACGGTTGAGGCTCGGTATCGGCGCTGCCATCGTCCTGGCGCTGGTCGTGCTCTCTGCCGCGGTCGGACTCGGGCTGATGCGTGGACAGGCCGCTCCGACAGACTCCGTGCCGCTGCCCGCTGCTGGCGGTGCTTCTGCGGGGCCGTCAGGCGAGCTGTACGTGCATGTGCTCGGCGCTGTCGCGAGTCCCGGGCTCTACGTCCTCGACCTCGACTCGCGCCTGGTCGACGCCGTCGCCGCAGCTGGCGGGACGACCGAGGAGGCTGACCTCACGGCGATCAATCTCGCGCGAGTGCTGACGGACGGAGAGCAGATCATCGTGCCTGCCTTCGGCGCCGCCGCGGGAGGTCCGGGAGCTGTCGCGCCCGCGGATGATCTCATCGACCTGAACACCGCGGACCAGGCAGCACTCGAGAGCCTCGCGCGAATCGGCCCGGCGCTCGCTGAGCGGATCATCTCCTGGCGGGAGGAGAACGGCCGGTTCACGTCCGTCGACGATCTGCTGTCCGTGCCCGGGATCGGCGAGAAGCTGCTCGCGGGCATCCGCGACGGTGTGCGCGTGTGAGGCACGATCACGACATCTCGGCTCTCGCTCGCGAGAGTGGTTTTCAGTAGTCTTCGATCATCGAAGCGCGATTTCCCCCCCATCCTCGGTCGCGCGCCTGAGCTCGCGAAGCTCAGCGCGGCGCTGGGCAGCGCCCGAAACCGCACCGCGTCCGTGGTCGATGTGTCGGCATCGGGGGTGTTCGCGGTCGCCGCGGGCTTGCGCAGTGTGTTCATCGAGCGGTCCACACATCTCCCCGAACCCGGAGCGGGTCTTCTCCCCGGTCTCGCGGTGGGGGACACCCGCGCGGTGTCGACCGAGCTGAACGACGACATGCGCACCAGCGGACTCAGCCACCTGACCGCCGTCAGCGGGGACAACGTCGGTCTCATAGATGGGTTGGAGGAATGACGCGGCTCGGGCGAGAGATGCTGCCGGCGGAATCCGTACTCACGCCGCGTTGAGTGGCATTCCGGCTCCAGCGACCCCTCACCGTAGTTGGCGTTGAGTTGTCGCTCCTGCTGAGTGGGGATCCATAGCACCGAGTTAAGCAGGCGTTGTCCCCCAAAGTACCTACAGACGAACGCGAGCGATAGAGCGTACGGTCGAGACCTCGGCATCGAAGCGCTGGACACGGAGCCGCGACATATCAGCACGGACGTCAGTAGATCTCAGGGAGAACGATGCCTCGAAACATCAAAAAGTCGGGACTCACGATCGACTTTGTTCAGCATATTCGCGCGACGAAGGAAGAGATCTGGGAAAAATTGACCACCGAAGACGGCGTCAATTCTTGGCTCAAATCTAGCTCAGTAACGATGCCGTCGACGGTTGGTGAGCGATTCTCCATTGGCACCCGTCTGTACGGTATGCAGAGCGGCCTCGATTGGTATGAGTACAATGGCGAGATCCTGGAGTACATCGAGAATCAGCAACTGACTTTGAGCTGGCAGATTCCAGAACTCCATGTTCCGACAACAGTGTCGCTGTCGGTCGACCCTTCATATTTCCCTCTGGGCGTGGAATACGAGCGTGATGTGGATCTGAGGCTGATTCATACGGGCTTTCCGTCAGAGGGTCGTGGCGTGTTTGAGTACGATGGCTTTTTCCGGCACTGGCGTCAAGCGCTCGGCGATTTGGCGGCCCAGCTGGAGGGAAGACCTGGAAAGCCAACTCCCTATGCCTTGGTCGGTCTGACGTACGTAGGCGGTGCTCCGGGAAAAGGACTTCTTGTGCGAGACGTCATCATCGACTCTCCTGCATCTCAGGCAGGCATCCGTCCCGGCGACCGTATCCTCTCCGTCGAAGGCCGCGAATTGGAAAGTCTGGACGAGTTTCATGACTGGATCGACGAGCGTCAGCATGGCGAGTCTGGGCTCTTCGTACTTCAGGACCGTGAGGTCACGGTGACAGTTGAGGGCGTCGAACATGCATTCGCGAGACGCCAACTGCAGCGAAGCGGACACTGACTTCACATGACTGCTCCTCCGTCTGAAAATGGGGAGCAATCGAAGTGCCTGCGTCCCGTGGGCATTGATTGAACCGGAGGAGGTGATTCAGGTGGAGAACGACAAGAACGAAGCGGTAGTTACTTGGGATCTCGGTGAGGTTGCCGAGGCTTCGAAGGAATACGCAACGCTACTCACGCTCGACAACAGCTACTAAGGGACAGTCCCTCCGTGCGGGCTCTCCGCGGCGAGCCCGCACGGAGGTGGATAGGCGATGAAGACGATAGAACTGCTCGACGGGGCATTAACGATGGCCTGGGCAACGGACAGGGACACAGGGATTTCTGGGGCCGGCTGTTCCAAGGATCCACGCACGGCGATGCGTAAGGCCGAAGCTGAGGTATCTGAGCGAGTCGCTCTAGCCGCCGCAGAAGGACGATCCGTTGCACGCGAAGCGCTCGCAGACGAGGCCGTACTCATCGATGACCTCGCAGGTCTGGAGGGCAGCACCCGTTGGATTAGATGCTCGAACCCTGTCTTGAGCAACTCGGGCCTGTCTCTTCAGTTGTCAAGAGAGTGGGTTCCGAGCGAGGCCGTCGTAATCGATCCAGCCATGTCATCTTCGGGAACTCGCCGCGACTTTTTTCCGACCACGTGCGGTACCGGTCGTTCCGACACCGTTGAGGGGGCGCTATCGCACGGTTTGCGCGAGATTTTCGAGCGAGTGCTGATCCAGAAGGTGTGGAGTGGCGATCTCGTGGATCTCGAAGTGGCGGCCCCTGAAGATTCGAACGCGCTCTTGAGCGCGGCAAATCTGGAGCTCGCCCACGCACTGAGTCGTCACCCCGTGCGCGTCCGATTCCTGGAGGTTGGCTTTCGTGGCATCGTCTCCACGGTTTGTGCAATCACTGATATGACGAAGACGTCCACGACGTTCGGAGCCGCTTGCCGTTCGCGTCGCCGTTCGGCGATCGAGCACTCGATTCACGAATCGCTCCAGGTTCGTCTTGCTCTATCGAACTTGGTCGACAGTGGGCTGCCGGTCGCACAGCACGCAAAGAGGTTGAAGGAAGAGTCGGCGCTTCAGTGGTCCTTCATGGATAGCGGACGCGCGACCGGGGAGGTGGAGTACGTCGACCACGATGCGTGGTCGCAGCTCAGACTCTTGGGCGATCTGATAGGTCGCAAACCGAAGATCGTGGAGGTGGATCGGTCGGACGGGTTCTTCACACTTAAAGTGATCGCTCCTAATAGTGGCGTTAATTCGAGCGAGCGCGGGGAGCCGATGGCGAGCGGGATCCACTACCCACTTCTATAAAGTCGAATCACTCCTCTTAAAGGTGGTGTTTAATGCAACAATCGCACTGGAGACATATCCTCCTGACAAAAACCAGTTTCGACGAAGTGCCGACCGCGGCGCCAGTGGTTGCGACAAAGGGGGTTGGCGAATTGCTTTCGCTTTTTGGCCAGCCACCAACGGAGGGATCTCTACCACTCACTTCGATCTTACTTGTGAGTGGGTTGCGATCGCAGCTTCTGGAGGAGTATAACGAACACGCAGACCTCATCGTGGGTCATGGCGAACCGCGAGGAAAGCAAACTCTATGCAGCATTGGCGAGAGAACTCGAGACTACGTGAAGAGATATCCAGAGCTCGACACCGCAGACAAAGCGCGATCGGTAGCGATTCTGAACCTGCTTACAGAGCAGAATCTCCTCGTCCAAATCGTTGGCGATTCTCTCGAATTGAAGCCGGGGGATCTGTCTGGCGAGTTTCTTGCCCTCGAGATTGCTCGCGGCCTCCACAGAGTGTTGCATGATCGCACAAAGCCTAGAGAGATGTTCAGTACCCTAGCAAGAAAGGGCAAATCTCCTGTGGTCCAAGCCGTCGCGTCAGTGCAGCTGAGCGCATCATTGCTTAGAGACCGGATCGAGGACGAGATGATCGACGAGCACTTCGCCCTCGCTGCGTCGGCGATCGATAGGGTGCACGAGGGATTCCTTCGAGAATTGTTGCTCAGTCGGACGCTTCGTGCTCGCGCATTGGCGGAGTTCAGACACGTGGAGCTAAGGAAACGGGTCTTCGACGACGGAGCAGCACTTGTCCAGGCTTTGGCATTCGGAGAGAAGGCAGCAAAAGTGGCTGCCTCATCGTATGAACGGCACCTCGCGGAGGAGAATCTTAAGATCGTTTGGGAGTCGACGTTGAAGGCGTCGATCGCACTGAATCACGCGGAACTGTTCGAGAAGTCCTTTGAATCACTAAAGAAGATGGATCCCAACGATCCATCTCTCTATGCTCTCGCCGCGCGAGCGGGCTCTTCACTGTTGCCGTCGGATGCGCGACTAAGACTTCTGCGCGAGGGGGCAGGATTAGGGTCGCCGCTTGCTGCCCGCGCCCGGGAGCTAGTCGCGGAGCATGAGGTTCGTTCGTGAGAGGTCGGAGTTCTTAGACGTGCGCGTAGCTCTCATTCTTGCAATCTCTGGTATCGCGCTGAGTAGTCTCGGGAACGAGATTTTCGAGTACGTTCTCCTCGAGGCTGGAGGCGTTCGACTGCCTGTTAGCCCTTTCCTCCTCGGCGTGGTGCTTGCTGTCGTCGCGTTGTTGGTGCCGTGGCTGAATGTATGGCTCACTCGTCGTCTCGGCTCCGTGAATCGCGTGCTGGTTGCGGTACAGGTGGTGGCAGGGGCTATGGTGTGCGGACTCGGTGTGGTTTGGTCTGGCGTCGGCGATTCTGCCCTAGCAGTCACGGCGTACAGTATCTGCTCCGTTTCCACCGCTGCCTCGATGCTCGCATCAGCGTGCATCACCATCGTCGTGCGAAATGCCGGAGACGACGGGAAGTTCACCGACAGAACAGCCATACGACTCATATCATTCGCTGGTACCAGCTACGCATTCGCTTCCATCGCGGGACCGTTGGTTGGAGTGCTTGTTTCGGAGGTTGTGCCGGAATCGGGACTTATCGTCGTATCGGGTGCGCTCGCGGTTGCCGCAGGTCTGGCGGCACTGCCTGTGAGCGGTGTACGAGGAGAAGATAGGGGCGCGCGTGCTCAATCGAGCGTTCGGTTGGGGATTCGCAAAGTGCTTGGCGACAAGGTGATCGCCGCCATGCTGCTCGGCCTCTCGGTTTCCAATCTCACCATGTTCGGATTGATCTTCGCGCTGCCTTCGTACTCTCGCGATCTAGGAAGCGCGCAACTTCTCGCGTTGCTGCTCACCGCCCCTGTGATTGGCACTCTTCTCGGTAATCTTCTCGCCGGACTAATTCCGAGCCGCAGGTTTCTCGTGTACATCACGGTCTTCGATGCCGCACTACGGGGCTTCTGCGTCCTAACGCTCGGGGTCTCGAGAAGCATCTCGCTCAGCGTTGCCGTGTTGGCGGTCGCCGGGCTTTCACAGGGACTCTCGCGCGTAGGGAGACAAACACTGCTCCTGGACAGACTCCAACGAGAGGATCGTGTGCTCGGTATGAGTGCCTATGCATCGGCTAACCGCGTGTTGCTTCCCCTGGGCCCCGCAATCTTTGCGATGACGATGTATTGGGCGGGCTCCGCGGCGATCACGATCCAGATTATTGGTGTCTGTTTGCTTGTGATTGGCGTTCTCGTCGCTTCACGGCTCTTCGCGCCGCTGAGAATGATTCAGCAGGGAGCGACACGCTCATGAAGGTGATGCGCGCCGGGAACAAATCAGGAACACTCACGGCAGCCCTTCCTGAGCCCTTCGCCCGCGGTCAGATCCGGGCGGGTCGCGGAACATATGCCCTTGTGTCCAGTTCCGTACTTGCGCTGGTCGACTCGTTCGGGGATGTCGGTGTTGCTGACCTCCGCAGCCCAGGCATAAGAGCGGGCACGGTGCCGGTCGATTCGCGATTTGGCATGTCGGAGACCGGCGACGCTCGCGCAACGTTGTGGGTGCGCGAGCGGTCTCCCGGTGATGCTATCCAAGGCGACCTTCGAGGTGTATACAAACGGAGGGACTTGTGGGGGCTCGACTGTCGAATGTCATCGCGAACGGCTGACGTCCTTGAGGTTGTGCAGGACCAGGGGATCCGGGTCCTGCAGGCTGGCTTGTTACGTGTGCGGCTCACCGGAGGAATGAGAGTACTCGCGGCTACGGTCTCTCCGGATGGATCTCTCCTCGCGCTCACCGTCTCGCGTAGAGGGGGCAGTGTCAGCCGAATTTTCGATATCGTGCGCGGGGCGATGGTTGGGGAGTTACCGATCAAAAATGGAGTGGTCGCTGCGTGGCTCGACAACACGAGAGTTCTGGTCACCGCATGGGAATGGCCAAACTCGGCGATAGTCGAGTTCGACGTCCTGACGGGGTCTTCAAGAACGCAACTCGTTATTCATCACCGCACCGCCGATGACGTGACAATCGCCGAAAACTCCATCGCCTTCACTCTCACCGGAACCGCGGAGCCACGGCAACTGGTCTCAGGAACTTACAACGAACTCCGAGAAGACTCTGCGAAAGCCTCGACGCCGGATGGTGTTTTGCACACACGAGTGGGACCGCGAAAGCTTCCAGTCATCGTGATGGAACCTACCATGGAGCTCAGAGGCACCGTTTACCTTTTCCACGGCGGACCGGGGGGACGATGGGAGCCGAAGTACAGTCCTCTATCGGAGTCGCTCCGCGAGATGGGCTTTCAAGTCGTCATGCCTAATCTGTCGAGCAGCTCGCTTCCTGAGACATCCGCGCAATGGAGCAAGAGCTCGCGATTGGGAGAGTCAGATGTGGAAGATGCCATCGCAGTGATCAAGGCAACTGCCAGAGGAAAGAAGATAGTCGTGGGCGGGCAAAGTTACGGTGGCTTCGTCGCTTGGCAGGTAGGGCGTGCCATGGAGAACATTCACGGGGTCTTCTGCCTTGGAGGCTTTCTCTCCCCGGACAACCTTCGACGCAGCGCTCATCGTGAGACCCGCGAACTCCTCGCGACAGGACTGTTCAGCACGGTGGACGCCGGGCGACGATTGCCTCCCCTATTTGTTGCGCACGGCGGGCGCGACACGCGGATACCTTCGGAGGACTTGCTCGAGTACATTCACGATCTTGGCATCGAAATGACGGGCCTCGTGATAGACGAGATGGGTCACGGCGTCACATCAGACAGCGATGCTGCCCAGATATACCCGGAGATGTTCTCGTGGATTCGGAATGTCTGATTCTGCTGCTTCGATATAAGGAGAATACGTGGACGTGAGCACCACCTTAGAACCGCTGGATCTCCCGACACTTAAGGCGCTATTTAGCGCCGAGTCAGCGTGGGCTGAGCCTCGCGATGACTCAGACCTCAAACAGTTACAGCGCTCCCTACGCTCGAGCGAGCAAACTGACGAGAAGATATCTGCCGTCAAAGGGTCTCTCACGGCCTACGACTCGTTGCCACTCGACTATTTGATTGAGAGGCCCGGCGTGATCGTGAGCGACTACCTTCACGTGTTCCTGCATGGGATGGTGAATCGGCGGGAGTACCGTCCGCCGATGTTCTATCGCAGGGCAAGCTCTCGCCGCACGCGCGGAGTTTGTCTCTTTCTTAGTGACCCCGTCTTCCACGTCTCCGAGGACGCCGGAGTCGGATGGTATCTATCAGCATATTCCAAGCTGCGGCCTGCAATCGAAACACTTATCGCTGAGATTTGCGCCCGACACGGCTTAAACGGAATCGTATGGCACGGGACGTCCAGTGGTGGCTATGCAGCAATTCGTATGGCATTGGACAGTTCCATGCCGAGCGTCGCGTTGGCAGCAGCGCCTCACAATGACCCCCGAGATGCGCCGCACTGGCACGTGTACGAAGAAATCAAGTCGATCGCTAACGGAACAGATCCCGTGCCTCTGAGTGACCTGCTCGAGACGACAGCGAACGCACGCTCTGGCGTTGTGACCCTTATCAACGACCGTGATTGGCATCACCTCTATGCACATCTACCACATATCATGATCGCGAAAGGTGTCACATTGCGCAGGCACTACCTGGCGCGATCGGGGTTGGGTCACTTCGGGTATAGAGAATCTGACTACTGGGAAGCGTACGAGGCTGCGATCGCGATGCTGTCTGATCTCGTGAAGCGAAAGACCGGGGCATGACTCCTTTGATATCTCCGCTCGTGATCGTTGATTTAGATCCGGCGACAGCGGCGCTCCTCACCAACGCGGGGTCGACTACGCAACTGCTCTCAACCGTGACCAGGACAACGATCGATGTGCTCGTCGTGCACGCCGGGCCGGTCGTGCGGACTATCGAGAACGCGTTCGCGTACGATCGGGCACGCCCTGCCGGCAAGATTATGATTCGAGAGTCGATCTTGTACGCAGGTGCGGATCCAGTTTCTCGTAATTTGGTGTTGCATTCGTCACAACCAACAAGCTGGTCGACCGCTGTCGCGCAGCCCATCGGGACTCAATTAGCTAACGCAGGGGTGGTGCCGACGCGACAGATCCTGAATATCGGCCAGGATCGAGAGACTGGGTACGCGGCGCGGGAGTATGTATTAGTAATTCCAGCCTCGCAGGAGGCTGCCTACATCCGCGAGGTATTTCATCCGAACGTCGCGCCAATGCCCCAGAAAGGATCGTGAAGATCGCATGACGAGTAATAGCGACCTCGCCTTGGCTGAATTCTTTCGAGCGGGTGGTCTAGACCCTGACTTGATGCTCGTTGACTATGTGTTCGCGTGGGCGTCTCGTCACCCGCGGCGTGTGGCCCTTGTGGATGATGCGGGACAAGTTAGTTACGAAGAACTGGCTGCAGATATCTTGCGAATGGCCGATGCATTGCGCGGCCTTGGTCTAGTGCCCGGAGACTATATATCAATCGCTCTTCCAAACTGTCGTGAATGGGTGGTGGCGCATCTCGCAGGAATGTTGATCGGTTTAGTTACGAACCCAATTTTGCTTATTCATCGTGAACGAGGGATTGCGCAGGCGTTGTCGAGCGTTCAAAGTCGCATACTCATCACCGTAGATAGCTATCGTGGATTCGACTATGTAGATGCCGTGCTGCGTTCACGGGCCAATGCACGGAGCCTCGAACACGTCGTAGTTGTGGGTGGGCGTGCGTCGATGCGTGAGGGTGTCACCCCTTGGAAGGAGCTCATGGCTGTTGGCCAGATAGTTTCTCCTGAGGATCTGAGGTCGTTGAAGCCGACCGCGGACTCCGCGGCCGTGGTCTTTTATACCTCCGGAACGACAGGTTCCCCGAAGGGAGTCGTTCACTCGCATGCCGCCCTGATTGGCGCCTCAGTGCCCTGGGTGGACCGCCTAGGGATGTCGGACGGCGACGCTATTCATATGACTTCTCCTTTTGGTCACCTCATGGGATACCAGTTCGGCGTATCGCTCCCGCTCATTCTTGGTGGCACCGGAGTCTTTCAAGCGGAATGGGATCCGGAGCTTTTTATCGCACTGGTTGATGAATGGCGAGTTGTGCACACGTCTGGCGCGACCCCTTTTTTGTTTGATCTTCTCCGGTCTTTGAAAGATCCGACGCGTGTGTCGTCGCTCAAACGTTTTCTTTGCGCAGGTGCTCCGATTCCCCGAGCGCTTGTCGAAGAGGCGGCGCATAAATTACCGATGCTCGATGTGCTCGGCGCTTGGGGGCAGACCGAATGCGGGTTGATCTCGATGTGTCTCCCATCAGACAGGGAGGTTAAGCGTCGTACAACCGATGGGAGCGCGCTGCCGGGGGTGAAGATCCGCGTGCAGGGCGATGACGGTGCTCCGCTGCCACCTGGGTCCCCAGGGAATTTGCATGTGCAGTCGCCATTCTTGTTTCGTCAGTATTTGGGAGATCTCGCAGGCACGGTTGATGCTTTCACGCCCGACGGTTGGTTCATTACGGGCGATCTTGGCACGGTCGACTCCGATGGATTCGTTCGCATCTCGGGACGTGCGAAAGACCTCATCATCCGTGGGGGCGAGAATATCCCAGTAGTCGAGATTGAGGACGAACTGCTTCAACACGCTCAGATCCGTGACGTGGCGATCGTTGGTGTTCCACACGAGCGGCTCCAGGAGATTGCAGCTGCATGCGTTGTCCTGGAAGATCCTCTTGGCGCTCTTCGGCTCGAAGATGTTCAGGACTATCTGCGGTCGCGCGGGGTGGCTAAGAATTATTGGCCAGAGATTTTGGTCATCAGAGAGTCGCTCCCCAGAACTGCTGTTGGCAAAGTTCAGAAGTTCATGTTGCGACGTGCCCTGGAGACGGCGGTTCGCTAGGCGCGCTCAGCGTGGGCGGCGCCCCGCCCGCGCTAGCGCGATGTTCCTTTCGGTTAGTGTGATGGCATCCCTTTCCCTTCAGATTGGTCGTGCGTTCGTTGTCTGAGAACCTGTCCACCTCTCCCGTCGACGAGGAGACCTCCTCGGCGCACGCTATCCAGGCCAAGTGGCAGAAGTACTGGGCGGAGAACGAGACGTTCCTCACCGGCGGCGGCGGCGACGACGCACGCCCGAGGAAATATGTTCTCGGCATGTTTCCGTACCCCTCGGGCGATATGCACATGGGCCACGCGGAAAACTACGCGTATGTAGACATCGTGGCCCGCTATTGGCGGCATCGTGGATTCGCCGTTCTGAACCCGATCGGCTGGGACTCCTTCGGTCTGCCGGCTGAGAACGCGGCGATCCGTCAGGGGGCGGATCCGCGCGAGTGGACGTACCAGAACATCGCTCAGCAGCGACAGAGCCTGACGGAGTTCGGTACGTCCTACGACTGGTCGCGTGTGCTGCACACGTCCGACCCCGAGTACTACCGCTGGAACCAGTGGCTGTTCCTGAAGCTGCACGAGCGCGGTCTGGCCTACCGCAAGAAGAGCGCCGTGAACTGGTGCCCCAACGACCAGACCGTGCTCGCGAACGAGCAGGTCGTCGACGGGCGCTGCGACCGCTGCGGAGCAGAGGTCATCAAGAAGAAGCTGACCCAGTGGTATTTCAAGATCACGGACTACGCCGACCGTCTGCTCGATGACCTGAACCAGCTCGAGGGATTCTGGCCGCACAAGGTGCTGCAGATGCAGCGCAACTGGATCGGCCGCTCCATCGGCGCAGACGTCGACTTCCGCATCGAGGGGCGCGAGGAGCCGGTCACCGTGTTCTCGACGCGTCCGGACACGCTGCACGGGGCGACCTTCTTCGTGGTGGCCCCCGACTCCGACTTGGCGTCGGAGCTGGCTGCGGATGCTCCTGTCGAGGTGCGCGAGCGCTTCCAGAAGTACCTGTCCGATGTGCAGAAGACCACGGATGTCGACCGTCAGGCGACGGATCGCCCGAAGACCGGCGTCTTCCTCGAGCGCTACGCGATCAACCCGGTCAGCGGCGAGAAGCTGCCGGTCTGGGCAGCCGACTACGTGCTGGCCGACTACGGGCACGGAGCGGTCATGGCCGTGCCTGCGCACGACCAGCGTGACCTCGACTTCGCGCGTGCCTTCGACCTGCCGGTCAAGGTCGTCGTCGACACGACGGCGCCGATCACCGGCGCCATGCCCGTCATCGAGGTGGACGAAGAGGGCGTGCCGATCGATACCGGCGCAGCACTCGACGAGCAGAACCCCGCCTCTACGGGCATCGCTCTGACCGGTGAGGGACGGATGATCAACTCCGGACCTCTCAACGGTCTGTCGAAGCGCAACGCGATCGCCCGCGCGATCGAGCAGCTCGAGGCCTCGGGCACCGGTCGGGCTGCGAAGAACTACCGACTGCGTGACTGGCTGATCTCGCGTCAGCGCTTCTGGGGCACGCCGATCCCGATGCTGCACGCCGAGGACGGCCGGATCATCCCTGTGCCGGAAGAGCAGTTGCCGGTGAAGCTGCCCAGCGTCGAGGGACTCGACCTGAAGCCCAAGGGATCCTCGCCTCTCGGTGCGGCGGAGAGCTGGGTGCGCACGGTGGATGCCGCCAGCGGCGACCCGGTGCTGCGCGACCCCGACACGATGGACACGTTCGTCGACAGCTCGTGGTACTTCCTGCGCTTCCTCTCGCCGAACAGCGACACCGTGGCCTTCGATCCGGCTCAGGCCGCACGCTGGTCGCCGGTCGATTCGTACATCGGCGGCGTCGAGCACGCGATCCTGCACCTGCTCTATGCGCGATTCATCACCAAGGTGCTGTTCGACATGGGGCTGATCGACTTCACCGAGCCGTTCTCGAACCTGATCAACCAGGGCATGGTCCTGCTCGACGGCGCGAAGATGTCGAAGAGCAAGGGCAACCTCGTCGAGTTCGCGTCGAGTATGGTGTGGCCCGGTGCCGACGTAACACGCGTAGCAGTAGTTTTTGCCGGTCCGGTGGAGGACGATATTGATTGGGAGAATGTTTCGACGGCCGGGGCGCAGAAGTTCCTCGCGCGTGCGCTGCGCATCGCGAACGAGGTCTCGTCTCCGGTCGACGTGGTCTTCGCGGGAGGCGATTCGGCGCTGCGCCGCGCGACGCACAAGCTGCTCGCCGATGCTCCGTCCCTCGTCGAGCAGACGAAGTTCAACGTCCTGGTCGCGCGTCTGATGGAGCTGGTCAACATCACCCGCAAGACGATCGATGGAGCTGCGGGTGCCGGTGATCCGGCTGTGCGCGAGGCCGCCGAGACGGTTGCAGTGATGCTCGATCTGATCGCGCCGCACACTGCCGAAGAGATGTGGGAGATCCTCGGCCACGAGCCCTCCGTCGGACTCGTCACGTGGCGCTCCGCCGATCCGGCTCTGCTCGTCGAAGATACGGTGACCGCCGTGGTGCAGGTGGGCGGTAAGGTCCGCGCGCAGCTCGAGGTTCCGGCGCGCATCGGCGAGGCCGAGCTCGAGGCGCTGGCTCGCGCCGACGAGCGCGTCATCCGCTCGATCGGCGACCGGGAGATCATCAAGGTCGTCGTACGCGCACCGAAGATCGTGAGCATCGTCGTCAAGGGCTGATCCCTCGCGTCGTCTCGGCGACGCATCCGCTCTGCACATCCGGCCGCCCGCGGGGTTTCTCCCCGACGGGCGGTCGGCTGTCTCCGCCGTCTCCTTGCGCGGTCTAGCGTTGCGGGATGCCTGAAGCCCCGCCTGTGTCCGCGCCTCCACGACGGCTGAGGCTGGGGATCGGCGCGGCGATCGTGCTCGCTCTCGTCGTGCTATCAGGGGCGGTCGGACTCGGGGTGATGCGTGAACAGGCCGCTCCGACTGACTCCGTGCCGCTGCCCGCTGCTGGTGGTGCTTCTGCGGGGCCGTCAGGCGAGCTGTACGTGCATGTGCTCGGCGCTGTCGCGAGTCCCGGGCTCTACGTCCTCGACCTCGACTCGCGCCTGGTCGACGCCGTCGCCGCAGCCGGCGGGACGACCGATGAGGCTGACCTCACGGCGATCAATCTCGCGCGAGTGCTGACGGACGGAGAGCAGATCATCGTGCCTGCCATCGGCGCCGCAGCGGGCGGTCCGGGAGCCGTCGCGCCCGCGGATGATCTCATCGACCTGAACACCGCGGACCAGGCAGCACTCGAGACCCTCGCGCGAATCGGCCCGGCGCTCGCTGAGCGGATCATCTCCTGGCGGGAGGAGAACGGCCGGTTCACGTCCGTCGACGATCTGCTGTCCGTGCCCGGTATCGGCGAGAAGCTGCTCGCGGGCATCCGCGACGGTGTGCGGGTGTGAAGGCCGATCTGCGGCTGTCGCCGATCGCCGGCCAATCCGTCGCGGCGGAGTGATGCACCCTCGCGACCTCACCCGAGTCTGCGACGCCAGTCGGCTCCACCGCGTCGTGCCTCTTCTATCGCGGCCCGCACGCGCCGAGACCCCTCCGCGGTCGAATGGATGCTGGTGTCGATCGCGACGTCCGGATTCATGCAGAGAGACTCTTCGGGCCAGCTCCGGTAGATCCTGCTGAGAAAATCATGCTCCCTCGAAATCCCTCTCGACGGGTCCGATTGAGCTCGAGCGAATGCGATCTCGAATGTCGTGGTGGTCGCGACCGTGACGACCACTGCGCTGGACGGAGCTTGGCTACGGAGTCGCGACACCTCGTCTTCCGAGCCGGACCCCTCGGCGACGACGCACGTCAGTTCCGTTCTCGCCCACAGCCCGGTGGTCACTTCGAAGACGCGGTGCGCTGCCTCCCAACTCGGAAGGGTAGGTTGAGCCATCTCCGCGATCCGATCGAGTTCGACCAGCGCGACACGTTCGCCCCGCTGCCGCAGGTCCGCACTCAGGGCTGCGGCCAACGTGCTCTTGCCGGAGGCTTGCGGCCCGGCGACGATGACCAGCGCGAGCGGACTGGCGACGTGAGGATCGGTCAACGCGTCGACTCCGTCAGCGCGGTACTCGGGCAAGTCACGGGGATGGCTATGGGGAACGGCTGGCGCACGGGTTCGAAACCCGGTTCTCTGTCCGGCACGCGTTACCGTCGCATCCGATCGGTCGAATATGCCGGGGTCGCGTAGACCCCGCCCTGGGGGACTTCGGCGTCGATCGGCTCGACCTCACCCCATCGAGCGGCGTCGTCTCGGGGTGCGAACCCGACCGTCGACCCGGTGTCGAGATCCCACCATCCGCCGGTGTTCGCGGACACGGCATAGAACACAGCCGTGTGTTCGGTGGTGGTCATCGCCGCAGTGAACGCGCGCACGGCGTCGGCGGGGCTGAGCCACGTCCGCTGCTCCCGGGCAGACCCCGGTCGCGGCTCGTAGCTGCCGATGCGGAGCGAGATGGTGCTGATGCCGAACTTGTCCGCATACAGCCGACACAGCGCTTCCCCGGCGACTTTGGACACGCCGTAGAACCCGTCCGGGCGGGGCGGCATGTCCGGCGTCACGTGACGGTCAGAGGCGTACAGGCCTGTCAACCGGTTGCTGCTCGCGTAGACGACTCGGGGGACACCGGCCCGCCGCGCGGCCTCGAGGACGTGATAAGTCCCGACGATGTTCACCTCGGCCAGGTCGTGGAAGTCGGCCTCGTCGGGTATCCCGCCGAGGTGGATCACACCGTCCGCACCGGAGAAGAGCTCGACCAGCGCATCCAGGTCGGCAAGGTCCGTCCGGACGACGGACTCCTGCGGTCCGAGCGGAGTCATTGTTCGGATGTCGGTGGAGATGAGCACCGCCTCCCGATCGAGTAATGCGGAGCGGAGTGGCGAACCGATGTTCCCGGCCGCTCCTGTGATGACCCAGCGGGTTCCAGCGATCTCTGCCATCGTGCGATCGTACAGGGCGAGGTAATCGTCCGACTTGGCCGGGCCCGGATGAGCTCAACTGCCGGGGGCCTGATTCGATGCCCCATTCGTCGAGAGCAGGGGAGCGCCCGAACTCCTCGAGATTCCCGGAAACCGGGCGCGAACGTATGGCAACACTTCGCGATACCCAGCAGTCGCTGGGCCTCTGCGCCACGAGCACCGTCGGGTGAAGCAGTGCCTCGCGGCTTCGCATCCGCGGCTCCTGCACGCCGCACAGGTATTGATAGGTTCTCCACTCACCTGGTGGCGGGTGCGCTGCGGGACGGTCGCACGCACCTAGGTTGACCTGATGCACTGGCCGACGATGAGGAGCGACGCGCGCGCTCGGGCGCTCTACGGCGCGCCGGTATGAGGCGCGATCTTCGGCTGCTGCCGATCGCCGGGGCTGTGTGGGTGGTCGCTCTCGTCTGCGTGTTCGTACCTCCAGCCGCAGGGTGGTGTGTGCTCGCAGGCGCGCTCGGGGCGGTGGGATCGCTGGTGTGGATGCTGCGGCATTCTTCGGGTTCCGCGTCCGTGGCCGGGCTGGTGCTCGTGATGCTCGCCGCGATCGCCGCTGTCTCGATCACGGTCATGGCTGCATCGCCGGCTCGCGACAGCGCGGCCTCCTGGGATGGGCGTGTGGTCGAGGCGACGGGGGAGATCACATCGTCGGCGTCGGTCGGTCGCGACGGGCGGCTGTGGATGGAGGTGCAGCTCACGGGCATCGGATCACCGGGGTCGGTGCGCGCGGCATCCGCCCCGGTGCGAGTCGGCATCGATCCGGCCGACGGATTCGATCTCGGTGCCACAGTCAGAGTGAAGGGCGAGGCAGCGGCGACGGATCCGGGGGAGAGGTCTGCGCTCGTCGTGTTCGTGAGCGCCGCATCGGTTGAAGTGCCGGCATCGGGGGTGTTCGCTGTTGCCGCTGGCCTGCGCAGCGCCTTCATCGAGCGGTCCACGCATCTCCCCGAACCCGGAGCGGGTCTTCTCCCGGGGCTCGCGGTGGGGGACACCCGCGCGGTGTCGACCGAGCTGAACGACGACATGCGCACCAGCGGACTCAGCCACCTGACCGCCGTCAGCGGGGCGAACTGCGCCATCGTCGTCGGTGCCGTCTTCTGGCTGGCCGCATTGTGCGGGGCCGGACGAGTGACTCGTATCATCGCGGCGGCGGTCGCCCTCGCGGGATTCGTCGTGCTGGTCACACCGGAACCCAGCGTGATCAGGGCTGCGGTCATGGCCGGTGTCGCGATGCTGTCGCTGCTGCTCGGCCGACCGAGCGCCGGGGCCGGAATGCTCGCGCTCAGCGCGAGTGGCATCCTCATCGCCGACCCGTGGCTGGCGTCCACCGCAGGATTCGCGCTGTCGGTCGCCGCATCCGGGGCGCTGATCATGCTCTCGCCGTCGCTCACCCGCGGACTCGCACGATGGATGCCGCAGCCTCTCGCTCTCGCGATCGCCGTGCCTACGGCAGCGCAGTTGGTGTGCGGTCCCGTCATCGCCCTGTTCGCCGAGCAGCAGTCGCTCGTCGGTCTCGCGGCGAACCTGTTGGCCGCACCTGCGGCGCCGATCGCCACGATCATCGGTCTCCTCGCGTGCCTCGCGGCTCCGGTGCCAGTGCTCGCAGACCTCTTGGCGGCCTCCGCGTGGTTGCCGGCCGCCTGGATCGCTCACACCGCAACCATCACCGCTCGACTTCCGTTCGCCCAGGTCGCGGTGGCTCCCGGCGTCGCAAGCGCGGCGCTCGTCGGCATCGTGAGCGCGGCGGCCGCAGTGGTTCTGACCGACGGGTGCCGCACGATCCCGGTCATCAGAGGGGCTGCAGCATCCGTTCTCGCAGTGATGCTCGCACTGGGCGGCGCCCACGTCGTCCTCAACGGGCCACTCGCGAGCGCGACCAGCCCGGATGACTGGTCGGTCGCCGCCTGCGACGTGGGTCAAGGAGACGCGCTGCTCGTCAGATCCGACAGCCGGATCGCGCTGATCGACACGGGCCCGGAGCCCGAGCCCCTCGCCGCCTGCCTGCGCAGTCTCGGAGTCGAGCACATCGACCTCCTCGTTCTCACGCACTTCGACCTCGATCACGTGGGCGGCGTCGAGGCCGTACAGGGGAGAATCGGGGCAGTGCTGCATGGGCCGCCGGGGGAGACCGCTGACGAGCGGATGCTGCAGCGCCTGACCGACGGCGGCGCGACGGCCACCCTCGCCGGAGCGGGGATGCAGGGCGAGCTGGGCGCATCCTCATGGCAAGTGCTGTGGCCGCAGCGCGGATCCGAAGTGTTCCCACCGGGCAACGACCAGAGCGTGGTGCTCGAGATCGAAGGAGGCGGGGTGCCGCGGGCACTCTTCCTGGGCGATCTGTCGGCGGAGGCGCAGCGCATGCTGATGCGCACCGCGCATCTTCGAGGCAGCTACGCCGTGGTCAAGGTGGCGCATCATGGCAGCGCCGACCAGGACCTGCAGCTGTACCAAGACCTTCACCCCGCTGTCGCGCTGTTCAGTGCCGGCGTCGACAACGACTACGGGCACCCTCGGGCCGAGACGCTCGCAGCGCTCGCGTCTGCCGGGGCCGCGGTGCTGAGAACCGATCAAGAGGGACGGCTGCTGGTGGGCATCCGTGACGGCGAGCTGCAGCTGTGGACAGAGAGACAGCCGCCGTGACGACGAGGGCGACGTCTGCGGCCCCCGGTAGTCTTGAGGCATGGCTGCTTCTCGTACCCCCTCCCGCGGCGGGACCAAGGCAGCCAAGATCGCGCAGGTGTCGTGGCGCGATCCTCGACCCGCCCCCGTGGTGCTCGTGTTCGGCCCCGAAGAGGTCTGCGCAGAGCGTGCGATCGCCGGGGTCCGCGACTATCTCCGCACCGAAGACCCCGCGCTCGAGGTGACCGACGTCCGGGCTGACGACTATGCGCCAGGCACCCTGCTCTCGCTCACGTCGCCGTCGCTGTTCGGCGAACCGCGCCTCGTGCGGGTGTCGGGTGTCGAGAAGTGTTCGGACGCCTTCCTGCAGGAGGCGGTCTCGTACCTGGAACATCCCCAGGAAGGCGCGACGGTCGTCCTGCGGCACACCGGGGCGAGCGTGCGCGGAAAGAAGCTGCTCGACGCTCTGCGCGCAGGCACTGGCGACGGCATCGAGATCCCGTGCCCGGCGATCAAGCGTGACGGAGATCGCGTCGACTTCGCGGCAGGCGAGTTCAAGGCGGCGAAGAAGCGGATCGCACCGCCCGCGCTGCGTGCGCTGGTCTCGGCGTTCGCCGATGACCTCACCGAGCTTGCCGCGGCATGCCAGCAGCTGATCGCCGATGTCGAGGGCGACATCACCGAAGACGTCGTCACGAAGTACTACGGCGGGCGCGTCGAGGTGTCGGCGTTCGTCGTCGCCGACACGGCGATCGCCGGCCGCTACGGCGAGGCCCTGGTCGCACTGCGGCATGCGCTCGCATCCGGTGCCGATCCGGTGCCGATGGTCGCCGCGTTCGCGATGAAGCTGCGCACCATGGCGCGCGTCGCCGGAAACCGTGAGCCGAGCCGTCAGCTCGCGCAGCGCCTCGGTATGAAGGACTGGCAGGTCGACCGTGCGCGGCGCGACCTCGCCGGGTGGAACGAGCGCTCGCTCGGCATGGCGATCCAGGCGACTGCGCGCGCCGATGCCGAGGTCAAGGGTGCGGCGCGCGATCCGATCTTCGCGCTCGAGCGCATGCTCACAGTCATCGCGACGCGTCAGCCGTTCGGCGAGTGAGCGCCGCCGCGGTCGTGCGGCTCCATCACTGACATCACGGTCGTCGCCACGTCGACAGTGCGCTGTCACGCGCACCCGACGTGTCGCCGAGGGCCTCAGCACACGCGAAAGAGCCCGCCCCGCGAACGGGACGGGCTCTTGTCACACCGTCAGGCGTGGAATCAACTCAGAGAGCGGAAACCTGCTTGGCGATGGAGGACTTGCGGTTCGCAGCCTGGTTCTGGTGGATGACACCCTTGCTGACGGCCTTGTCGAGCTTGCGGGAAGCAGCCTTCAGAGCCTTCTCGGCTGCAGCCTTGTCACCGGAGACGACAGCGGCGCGCGTCGCGCGGATGTGCGTCTTCAGCTCGCTCTTCACGGCCTTGTTGCGCTCGTGAGCCTTGTCGTTGGTCTTGTTGCGCTTGATCTGCGACTTGATGTTTGCCACGTGTGGACGCTTTCTGTACGGAGTTGTTAGGAAATGCCGGCAGAAGAAGAGGGCTTCCACTCGGCGGTCGTGAGGGAAGAACCCACACGCAAGCCAAGAACCAACTCTACCAGCATGTGAGCGGTTCGCCCTACACGGTGGCGGCGTCCCCTCGTGCGGGTTGCGGATGCGGGATGCGGCGTCGGCGCATGCGGGTGCACAATCATCAGTATCCCGACACTCGTGTCGCGACATCGACGTCAAGGAGCGACATGAGCCCCGCCCTCCCACCTGCCTCGCCGGTGTCGACCCTGCGCAGGGTCGGGCCACGATGGATGACCGTGTTCACTCTCGCCTGGCTGGCCATCTGGACGGTGCAGCTCACGCCCGTGCAGTTGCTCCTCCCGCTGCAGCTGAACACCTCCGAGGAGGACTGGATCCCCGGGGTCATCTCATCCGGGCTCGTGCTCGGTATCGGAGGGCTCGCCGGGATCGTCGCGGGTCCGGTGGCCGGTGCCCTCTCGGACCGGGCGGGCGCCGGGCGTCGGCGTCGGCGCTCCTGGGCGGTGGGCGGCGCGCTCGTGACAGCGCTGTTCCTGGTCGTGACGGGCTTCAGCGAGGGACCTTGGGCTGTCGGAGGAGCGTGGGTCGGGGTGTCGATCGGCGTCGCGGTGTCTTCCGCAGCTTTCACCGCACTGATCGCCGACCAGCTCCCGGCGACTCAGCGTGGTGCGGCATCAGCCGCCGTGGGCTCCAGCCAAGCGGTGGGGATCGTCCTGGGGGTCGGTCTCGTGGTGCTCCTCGGCCTCGGCATCCGCGACGGCTACCTTCTGCTGGCGGCGATCATCGCGATCGTGGGAACCAGCGCGGCGCTGCTGCTGCCCGATCCTCCGACACTCGTCGACGCCTCTCCTGCGAGGCGGGATCGTCGACTGTTGGCATCGCTGCGCGATCGCGACTTCGCCTGGATGCTGTCCGGCCGGCTCGTGACCAACATCGGCAACGCGCTGGGCACCGCGCTGTTCCTCTTCTTCCTGCTCCACGGGCTGCGCCAGGAGACGACGGTGGCGCAGGACAACCTGCTGCTCCTGATCGTCGTCTACACGCTGTTCGTGGTGCTCGCGTCCGTGTTCACGGGCGTGCTGTCCGATCGCACCGGCAACAGGCGCGCCCTCACCATCCTGGCCACGTTCGTGCAGGCGGCCTCCGGTGTCGTGATCGCAGTCATCCCGACGTTCGAGGCGACCATGGTCGCGGCGGCACTCATGGGGCTGGGCTACGGTGCGTTCTCCACTGTCGGACTCGCCTTCGCCGCCGATCTCCTGCCCGATGAGAAGGATCACGCCCGTGATCTCGGGATCGTCTACGTCACCGCCGCGCTCGGCCAGCTGATCGGTCCTGTGCTCGGCGCAGGTCTCGTGGCGCTGGTCGGCGGGTTCTGGCTCGTGTTCATCGTCGCCGCCGTGCTGTCGCTCGTCGGCGGCGGGCTCACCGCTCTCGCGAGGCAGCCTGCTCGGGATCCACTGCCCCAGCGGTAGCTCCCGACTCGACGGTCGCCACGGCCAGCCGCAGCACAGCATTGAAGATCTGCGGACGCATCGCGGTGACGAGATGCGTGGTGCGGGGCACGACGATCAGCTCGGCGTGCGGCGCGAGCCGTCGGAAGAGGGCTTCGTTGACCCGCAGCTGATCCCATTGCCCGTTCACGAACCACAGCGGCACGCTGATGCGGGCAACGGCCGTGGCGAGATCGAGGGTCGCGAGATCCCGGAGCGCGGTGTCCTGGGTGTCGAGCGCATACCCTCCGGCTGCGAAGTCGGAGCGCGTCTCCTCGGGGATCGTCGCTTCGAGGATGCGCTTGGTGATCCACATCCCGCGGTCTGGCAGGCGGTCGACCGCCCGGGCGATGGCGCGATAGGCCGCGAGCCCGGCGCCGCGGGGGAGCGAGGTGCAGGACGCAGCCACCAGACCGGCGACTCTCGGCGCCGCGGCGCCGCCCACATAGGCGAGCGACAGCAGACCGCCCATCGAGTGCCCGACGAGAAGCACGGGCCCTCGCGCGGCAGCGTCGCGCACGGCGACGTCGATCGTGTGGAGCGCCTCGTGCAGGGTGAAGTCCTCGTCCATCCGCGTGCCGTGGCCGGGAAGATCGACAGCGACCGCGGGTATGCCCTGTTCCTCGAGGAATGCGAGCTGCGAGCGCCACATCGTCGCAGACGTGCGGATGCCGTGCACGAAGACGATCTGGACGTTCACGCCTTCAGCATAGAGAAAGGCGGGGCCGGTGGAAGAACCACCGACCCCGCCGCGAAGCCCTGACGAGTCAGGCTCCGAATGGATTACTTCTCGTATCCCACGTTCTCGACCGGCGTGATGCCGAAGAGGTCGAGACCCACGTAGGGCTCGGGCGTGAGGTTGGCGAGACCCTCCTTGACGGTCCAGATCTCCGGGCCGTTGAGGACCGGGATGACGCCCCAGGTCTTCGCGAAGATCTCGGACTCCATCTCCATGGCCTTTTTGGTCTGCTCGACCGGGTCGGAGATCGTCTCCAGCTCATCGTGGATCATCTTGTCGATCTCCTCGGTGCCGGTGCCCGAGAGGTTCAGGCCGCTGTCCGAGCAGTACAGCTGGCAGAACCAGGCAGCACCGAACGGGTCGGACGACGTGAAGTTGAGG
This sequence comes from Microbacterium sp. AC035, assembly GCF_979258485.1. Lineage (NCBI taxonomy): Bacteria > Bacillati > Actinomycetota > Actinomycetes > Micrococcales > Microbacteriaceae > Microbacterium > Microbacterium sp. AC035. The sequence continues at coordinate 1,152,918 of NZ_OZ409858.1, read as the reverse complement.
AAGAAGATGTCACCGTTCTGCGTGGTGTAGTCCTCTGCGAAGTCCGCCGACGGGCGCTGGTCGATGACGACCTCGACACCGACCTCCTTCAGCTGCGCCTGAACCGCGAGCGTGCGGGCACGAGCGGTCTCGGTGTCGGAGTGGTTCGGGAACACGAGCGACAGACGCTCGCCGTCCTTCTCACGGATGCCGTCGGCACCGGCGACCCAGCCGGCCTCGTCGAGGAGCTTGTTGGCACCCTCGGTGTCGCCGTCCTTGCGGCCGGCTTCTTCCAGCGCGTTGATGTAGTTCGGCTGGAACGAGAACAGCGTGAGGGACCCGGCGGGCTCCTCGGTGTAGTTCAGACCGTTGAAGACGATGTCCTTGACCTGCTCGATGCTGATGGCCTCGAACACGGCCTTGCGGACCTCGAGGTCGGCCAGCACCGGGTTGGTCGAGTTCAGCGTGAAGATCGCGTTCGCGGTGGCCTGACCCTTGTAGGTCTTGACGCCTTCGAGGCCTTCGACCTGTGCGAGCAGCTCGGCGCTGCCGGTCTCGGCCATGTCGACCTCGCCGTTGCGCAGGGCGTTGACCGCAGCGGTCGGCTCCATCTGGATGAAGGAGACCTTGTCGAGCAGCGGAGCGTTGCCCCACCACTTCTCGTTCGGAACGAGCGTGACGACGCCACCGGTCTTGTCGAAGTTCTCGACCGTGTAGGGGCCAGCGCCCCACTCCGGGTGCCAGTCGCCGAGGAAGGCGGTGTTGAAGAGCTCAGGCGTGTTGACCGCCGGGTGCAGGAGCTGGGAGTAGACCATCTCGGGCCAGGCGAACTCGCCCTTGAAGGTGACGATGACGTCGCGGTCGTTCTCGCCGGCCTCGACGGACTCGATCTCCTTCCAGCCGTCGGTCGCGTTCGGCTGGTACTCCTCGTTCTCGCCGTTCTGGGCTTCCCAGGTGGCCTTGAACGCGGTGACGTCGATCGGCGTGCCGTCGTTCCAGACAGCCTTCTCGTTGACCTTGAAGTGCAGGACGGTCTTGCCGTCTTCGACACCGAAGGAGTAGTCGTCGAGGTACGCGTCGTTCTTCTTGACCGTGCCGTCAGGATCCATGAGCAGGATCTGCGGGCGGAACCACGTGCCGACCTGGGTGACGCGAGCGTCGCCGTCGCTGTGGAAGTAGTTCAGCTGCTCGGCGATGTTCGAGATCGGGATGCGGAGTTCGCCACCCTCTGCGAGGTTCTCACGGGGCTGCGGGTTGTAGTCCGCGCCTTCGACCGTCTGAGCTTCGCCTTCGCCGCTGTTGCCGCCGCCGTTGCCTGCCGGTGCACACCCGCTCATGACGAGTGCGAAGGCGGCGCCGAGAGCAGCGATGCCCATCAGCTTCTGATGCCGTTTCATGGTACTCCTTAGTGCCTGTCGGCCTTACTTGGGATAGGGGCAGACTAACCCCGCAACTCGCGGGCTAAACCCCAGGGACACGGAACCGTTACCGGACTGTGCACATCGATATGCGGATCAGCTGGCGGCGATCGCCTCGGCGTCGAAGCCCTCGACGGGGAGGATGATCCGCTCGCGCGTGCGCTCGATGTCGGGGTCGGGAATCGGGATCGCCGAGAGCAGCGCCTTCGTGTACGGATGCTGCGGATCGTCGAACACCTGATCCACGTCACCGTGCTCGACGAACGAGCCCTTGTACATCACCGCTACCCGGTCGGCGATGTGCCGCACGACCGCGAGGTCGTGGGCGACGAACAGGTACGACAGGCCGAGCTTCGCCTTCAGCTCGTCGAGCAGGTTGATCACGCCCGCCTGGATCGACACGTCGAGCGCCGATACGGGCTCATCGAGCACGACGATCTTGGGGTTCGTCGACAGGGCGCGGGCGATGCCGATGCGCTGACGCTGACCGCCCGAGAAGGCCTGGGGGAATCGATCGCTGTGCGCCGGGTCGAGACCGACGAGCCCCATGAGCTCTTCGACGCGGTCGAACACGTCGTCCTTGCTCATGCCGATCGCGAGCATCGGCTCCGCGATGATGTCCCACACCGTCATGCGAGGGTCGAGCGCCCCCATCGGATCCTGGAACACGATCTGGAGGTCGCGACGGATCCTGCGCTCCTCCGAACGGTTCTTGATGTCGGCGACGCTCGTGCCGCCGATCCGGATGTCGCCGTCCTCCTGGGTGACGAGGTCCATGATCTGCAACAGGGTCGTCGTCTTGCCGCTGCCCGACTCGCCAACGATCGCGAGGGTCTCGCCCTGGCGGATATCGAAGCTGATGCCCTTGACCGCGCGCACCTCGCCGACCTTGCGCTTGAAGAAGGCGCCCTTCATCAGCGGGAACGTCTTGTTCAGGTTGACGGCCTCGAGGGTGATCGGGCGATCTTCCCGCGGGACCTTGGCGAGAGAGCTCTCGGGGATCTCGGGGATCGGGAAGACCGGCAGGCCGCCGATTCTGCCGTCGTCGTCGATGTCGTTCGCACGGATGCACGCCACGGAGTGATCCGAGTGGCCGCTCGTGGTGATGGGCAGCAGGTCGGGCTCGCGCTCACGGCACGCGTCGATCGCGATCGGGCAGCGCGCCGCGAAGGGGCACGCGTCCGGCAGGTTGATCAACAGCGGCGGGTTGCCCTTGATCGGGATCAACGGCACCTTCTCGGTCTTGTCGACGCGGGGGATCGCACCGAGAAGGCCGATCGAGTAGGGCATCCGAGTGCGGTAGAAGAGCTCGCGCACGGGCGCCTGCTCGACGGGCTTGCCCGCATACATCACGAGCACGTCGTCGGCGGTCTTCGCGACCACGCCCATGTCGTGCGTGATGATCATCATCGCGGCGCCGGTCTCCTCCTGCGCCTTCTCCATGAGCTCGAGGATCTGCGCCTGGATGGTGACGTCGAGCGCGGTGGTCGGCTCGTCGGCGATGATCAGCTTCGGGTCGTTGGCCATCGCGATGGCGATCACGACGCGCTGACGCATGCCGCCCGAGAACTCGTGCGGGAACGCCTTCATGCGGCGTTCGGCCTCGGGGATCCCCACGAGCTTCAGCAGCTCGACCGAGCGGTCCCACGCCTCCTTCTTCGACAGTCGACGATGCACCGTCAACGCCTCGATCAGCTGGTCACCGATCGTGAAGACCGGGGTGAGCGAGGTCAGCGGGTCTTGGAAGACCATGGCCATGCCGTTGCCGCGGATCACCGAGAGCTGCTTGTCGGACTTGCCGAGCAGCTCCTGGCCGTCGTAGATGATCGAGCCGGTGACCTTGGCGTTGTCGTCGAGCAGGCCCATGATCGCGAGCGAGGTGACGGATTTGCCCGAGCCGGACTCGCCGACGATGCCGAGCGTCTTGCCCGCTTCGAGATCGAACGAGACGCCACGGACGGCGTCGACGCGACCCGCTTCGGACGGGAAGCTGACCTTGAGGTCGCGGACGGAAAGGACAGTACTCATGCGCGACCTCCAGCCGCCGAGGTCGGATCGAGGGCGTCGCGCAGACCGTCGGCGATGAGAGCCATCGAGACGGTGAGCAGCGTCAGCGCCGCCGCGGGGAAGTAGAACAGCCACGGAGCACTCACGAGCGTGCTCGAGCCGTAGCCGATGAGCGCGCCGAGCGAGACATCCGGCAGCTTCACACCGAACCCGAGGAACGACAGGGCGGTCTCGGTGAGTACCGCCGAGACGACGCCGAGGGTGAAGTTGATCACCAGCAGCGAGCCGATGTTCGGCAGCATGTGGCGGACGACGATGCGCATGCCCGACAGGCCGGCGTAGCGGGCGGCGTGGACGTACTCACGTTCGCGGATCGACAGCGAGAGCGTCCAGATGACCCGCGCGGGGAAGAACCAGCCGACGATGAAGATCATCACGAGCGAGATCACGAGCCAGTTTCCGCCGGCGTCGTTCGAGATCATCGCGAGGATGAGGAAGTTCGGCACCACCATCATGAAGTGGATGATGGCGAGCATCACGCGCTCGTAGCGTCCGCCGAAGTATGCGGCGGTCGCACCGACGATGGCCGAGACCACGGTGGTGCCGATCGCCACCAGCGCAGCGATCATCATGGAGCGCTGGAGACCCACCGCGACCTGGGCGAAGTTGTCGTTGCCCGATCCGTTCGTCCCGAACCAGTGCTCGGCCGACGGGCCCGTGCGCAGCGCGAGGAAGTCGAGGTCGGTGTGCGAATACGGCGAGATCAGCGGACCGACGATGGCGAAGACCACCAGCAGAGCGAGGATGACGACGCCGATCAGCGCGCCGCGGTTGCGCATGAAGCGACGCGTGTAAAGCGTCAGCATCGAGGTGCGCTTGCGGTTCTTCGGCTTGTCTGCGATCTCGGGGGAGACCCCGATGCTTTCCAGAGCCATCAGCTCACCCGCACTCTCGGATCGAGGACGACCACGGCGATGTCGGCGAGGATCGCGCCGATCGCCGTCATCAGGGCGCCGAATGCCGCGACCGCGACGACGCCGTGGATGTCGTTGTTGTTGAGGGTCTGGATGAAGTAGCGCCCCATCCCGTTCCAGTTGAAGATCGTCTCCGTCAGCACCGCACCGGTGAAGACCGCCGGGATCGTGAACGCGACCTGTGTCGTGACGGGGATCAGCGAGGTCCGCAGCGCGTGCTTGCGGATCGCCTGCTGCTTGGTCAGCCCCTTCGCCCGCGCCGTGCGCACGTAGTCGGCCTTGATGTTGTCGAGCAGCAGCGAGCGCTGCAGGAAGTGGATGCCCGCATACCCCGTCAGGACCAGGGCCAGCGTGGGGAGGGTCAGATGCTGCAGCACATCTATGAGGACGGGGAAGAAGCCCTCCACCCCCTGACTGGACGAACCCACGACGTAGAAGACGGTCGTGCCGACCGCGTTGTTGAAGTTGATCGCCAGCAGGACCAGAGCGAAGCCGGCGACGACGGTCGGGATGTTCATCGTGATGATGCTGGTGCCCTGACCGATGCGATCGGCGAGCTTGTACTGCCGCGAGGCGGTGTACACGCCGAGGGCGATGCCGAGGATCGTCGTGATGATCGTCGCACCGAGGACGAGCTCCGCACTGATCCAGACGCGGTAGGCGACCTGCTCGTTGATGGACTCGCCGGTCGGGCTGAGGCCCCAGTTCCAGTGGAAGAGGATGTTGGAGAACCAGGTCCACCACCGCTCGAGCAGGGGAACCGACTCGCTGAGGTTGCGCGGACGCAGGAGCCCGTCGATCTGTTCTGGGGAGAGAGGAGGACGCCGTCCGACGTAGTTGTTCTCGGGGTCGAGGTACAGCCACGCGAGGAAGTAGGTGATGTTCGTCGCGATGACGATCATCAGCACCCAACCCAGCAGGCGGCGCAACAGATACTTGATCAAGGTGATGATTCTTTCTCTTTTACAGACGCGCGCGGGTTTTGCCGACGCAACGCTGAGCCGGGAAGACAGTCAATCACCATCAGCCGATCTGCGCGACACGACGCCTGCACGTGGTCTGTGACGGAGTCTTATCGCTCACGGGATCCGGTGTCACGGATGGCTCCCGGGCAACCTCGGCAGAATATCACCGGATCACACGAAGCGGGCATTAGCCTCGCCTCACCGTAGAATCGTCAGGACATGTCACCACGCGCCCTCACTCCGCTTCAGCCTGCCGCGACGCCTTCGGCGCAGATCCGCAATTTCTGCATCATCGCGCACATCGACCACGGCAAGTCGACTCTCGCCGACCGCATGCTCCAGATCACCGGCGTGGTCTCGGACAGAGACATGCGTGCGCAGTACCTCGACCGCATGGACATCGAGCGCGAGCGCGGCATCACGATCAAGAGCCAGGCCGTGCGGATGCCGTGGGAGATCGACGGCGAGACCTTCGCGCTCAACATGATCGACACCCCCGGCCACGTCGACTTCACCTATGAGGTGTCGCGCTCTCTCGCCGCGTGCGAGGGAGCCATCCTGCTCGTAGACGCCGCACAGGGCATCGAGGCCCAGACTCTCGCCAACCTCTATCTGGCGCTCGAGAACGACCTGCACATCATCCCGGTGCTGAACAAGATCGACCTGCCGGCGGCTGACCCCGACAAGTACGCGAAGGAGCTGGCATCCCTCATCGGTGGCAAGCCCGAAGACGTGCTGCGCGTCTCGGGCAAGACCGGCGTGGGGGTCGAGGAGCTGCTCGACCGCCTGGTCAAGGAGATCCCGGCACCCGTGGGCGACGCCGACGCGCCTGCCCGAGCCATGATCTTCGACTCCGTCTACGACGCGTACCGCGGTGTCGTCACCTACGTCCGCATGATCGACGGCAGCCTGTCGCCCCGCGAGCGCATCCAGATGATGTCCACGGGTGCTACCCACGAGGCGCTCGAGGTCGGCGTGTCGAGTCCCGAGCCGGTGCCGACCAAGGGTCTGGGTGTCGGCGAGGTCGGCTATCTCATCACGGGCGTGAAGGACGTGCGGCTCTCCAAGGTCGGCGACACCGTCACGACGGCGCGCAGGCCCGCAACCGAGGCCCTCGCCGGCTACACCGATCCCAAGCCGATGGTGTTCTCGGGGGTCTACCCGATCGACGGCAGCGACTACGCGGAGCTCCGCGAGGCGCTCGACAAGCTCAAGCTCTCCGACGCCTCGCTGCAGTACGAGCCTGAGACGTCGGTCGCGCTCGGTTTCGGTTTCCGCTGTGGGTTCCTCGGTCTTCTGCACCTCGAGATCATCACCGAGCGGCTCGAGCGTGAGTTCGGTCTCGACCTCATCACCACCGCACCCAGCGTGATCTACGAGGTGCTCACGAGCGACACGGGCGAGACCGTGACGGTCACGAACCCGAGCGAGTACCCTGACGGGCGCATCGGTTCGGTGTCGGAGCCCATGGTCAAGACGGCCATCCTGCTGCCGAAGGACTACGTCGGCACCGTGATGGAGCTGTGCCAGTCGCGTCGCGGAGCACTGCTGGGCATGGAGTACTTCTCCGAGGAGCGCGTCGAGCTCCGCTACATGATGCCGCTCGGTGAGATCGTCTTCGACTTCTTCGATCAGCTCAAGTCGAAGACCCAGGGCTATGCCTCGCTCGACTACGAGCCCGCCGGACAGCAGGAGGCGGACCTGGTCAAGGTCGACATCCTCCTGCAGGGTGACAAGGTCGACGCGTTCAGCTCGATCGTGCACCGCGACAAGGCGTACGCCTACGGCACGCTGATGACGGAGCGACTGCGCAAGCTGATCCCTCGCCAGAACTTCGAGGTGCCGATCCAGGCCGCCATCGGCGCCAGGATCATCGCCCGTGAGACGATCAGGGCGCTCCGCAAGGACGTGCTCGCCAAGTGCTACGGCGGTGACATCAGCCGTAAGCGCAAGCTCCTCGAGAAGCAGAAAGAGGGCAAGAAGCGCATGAAGATGGTCGGTCGGGTCGAGGTGCCGCAGGAGGCGTTCATCGCCGCGCTCTCCGGCGACGTCGAGGGCAAGGACAAGAAGTAGGAGCCCGCGAGCCGAGCGTCTTCGGCGCGTGGGGGCGATCGTCCAGGGAACGGGAAGTAGGCTGGAAATCATGCGGCGCGGGACTTTCCGAGACGACACGGTTGACTATGCGGCCGTGGGTGCGACCCACGCGCCCGATCTGATGCAGTACCCGCCGGAGCGCAGCATCCCGGCGGAGAACTCCTGGCGGATCGGCAGCGGCCCCGAACGCTTCCAGTCCGCGGGCGAGGCACTGCTCAGCTGGACTGCGCAGCGCGCGTCCGGGCTCAGTGTCGAAGACGTGCGCCCCGCGCCAGGGCCGGCCTACGCCGGCGTCAGCTTCGACGCCGAGGGCACGCCGATCGCTCCGAGCAAGAACGACGTCGAACAGCGCTTCGATGCGGAGGGCACACCGTTCGCGGGTCCGGGGATGACCTTGCGCCTGCACGGCCGGGTCGCGAGCATGCGAGCGGATGCCGAGCTGCGTGTGATCTCCGTGACCGAGGAGAAGCGTCGGATCGGCTTCGTGCTCGGCACCGTCGGTGGGTCCGTCGTGCGCGGTGAGGAATCCTTCGACATCGACTGGCGCGAGGACAATGACGAGGTCTGGTTCACGGTGCGAGCGTTCGACGCGCCGAACTCTCTGCTCTACAGGGTCGTCCCCGCTCTCGTGAAGCGCCGCCGCCGTGAGCTGTTCGCACGCTATCTGCGGGCGATCTCGCCGCTGTACGCGACTCCGGTCTGATGGCCGCACCTCTCTGATGGCCGGCCCGCTTCCCCTCGGCGATCCGGCACCGGCCGACGGCCGCCTTCCGTCCGATCTGCCGGTCGATCCGTCCGCAGCCTTCTCCGCCTATCTGCACGTCCCGTTCTGCCGGGTGCGCTGCGGCTACTGCGACTTCAACACCTACACCTCTGGAGAACTCCGCGGTGCGAAGCAGGAGGACTACGCCTCGACGCTGATCACGGAGATCGACCTCGCCAGGCGAGTGCTCTCGGATGCCGGCGCGCTGCGCCCGATGGACACGGTGTTCTTCGGAGGTGGCACCCCCACCTTGCTGCCGGCGGGCGATCTCGCCCGGATGCTCGACGCCGCGACAGACGCGTTCGGTCTGGTCGACGGCGCCGAGGTCACGGTGGAGGCGAATCCCGATACGGTGACGCCCGAGGTCGCTCGAATCCTGGCGGACGCCGGCGTCACCCGGCTGTCGATCGGCATGCAGTCGGCGGTCCCCCATGTGCTCGCTGCCCTCGACCGCACTCACCGTCCGGAGAACGTGACGACCGCTGTCGCAGCCGCGAAGGATGCGGGTCTCGCAGTCAGTGTCGACCTCATCTACGGAGCACCGGGGGAGTCGCTCGACGACTGGGAGACGTCGCTCGATGCGGCCCTCGCGTTCGAGTCGGACCACATCTCGGCCTACGCGCTGATCATCGAGGACGGCACGAAGCTCGCGCGGCAGATCCGTCGAGGTGAGGTGCCGATGCCGGACGACGACCTGCAGGCCGACATGTACGAGCTCGCCGATGCGCGTCTCGCAGCGGCGGGCTTCGACTGGTACGAGATCAGTAACTGGTCGCGAAGCGTCGAGCAGCGCTCGCGACACAACCTCGCGTACTGGCGCGGGAGCGACTGGTGGGGTTTCGGTCCCGGCGCGCACAGCCATGTGGCTGGTCTGCGCTGGTGGAACGTGAAGCACCCGGCCGCGTACGCTCAGCGTCTCGCGGCTTCGGAGTCACCGGCAGCGGGCACCGAGCGACCGGACGAGAAGTCCAGGACGCTGGAGCGGATCCTGCTTCTGAGCCGCATCCGCGAGGGGATCGCCGTCGCCGACCTGCAGCCGGACAAGCGCACCAGGGTCGCGGGTCTGATCGCAGACGGTCTCGTCGATGCCGGCGCCGCAGTGCGCGGACGAGTGCAACTCACTCTGCGCGGTCGGCTGCTCGCCGACGCCGTGGTGCGCGAGCTCACCGACTGAGCAGAGACCCGGGCTACGGAAGCAGGTCGAGCGCGTCCGTGCGACGCTGCGGCACCGTGGCGCTGTCCGTGTCGAACAGGCGCGTGTTCCGCTCCGGGCCGAATACCGGCCACCCGGGGTCACCGGTCTTGATGAACGAGATCCACGCCGAGTGCATCTCGTCTGCGAGGTTCTGCGGCGCATCGGTCCCGGCGAGCCGCTGCGCTTCGGGGTCGCCGAGACGGTCGAAGACGAAGCCCAGTTCCAGCGCGTGCGCGGCACGGAGATCTCGAACCGGACTCCGCCAGGCGAACTCGTAGACAAAGGTCGGCGCCGTGCGCGCCCGGGCCAGTCGGGTCAGGGGCGCGCGCAGCATGATGTCGGTCGCGAGCTGGCCGAAGATCTCGCCGGTGGTCGCGCCGGGGAAGGCCGACCGATAGGCCGCCACCGCTCGGCGGGGGATCCGCAGAGCGAGGCGTGCCAGCAGCAGTTTCATCTCGCTGATCCCGGCGAGGGCCGCGGGCGGGAACCAGAGCCGGTACTCGTCGGTATTGCTCCCGATGAGGAGCGGCACGTCGGTGTCGGCGAGCACCTCATGCGGCGACCGGGGCAGCGACCCGGCATCCACCGCGAACTGGAACCCGGGGGCTCCGCCGAGCGGAGACGACCCTGCGGCCTGCTGTAGCCGTGCCTCGAGCAGCTGCTCGGGGGAGATCGTCGCGAAGCTCGCTCGGTCGGCGGCGACCTCGAGCCGCTTCGCGAGCTGGGCGGTCACGCGGCCGGCCTTCTTCGCCGTCTGCGCTTCGAGAGGCCCTGATTCGATGATGGCCCGAGCGATCTGCGCACGCGACGATTCACTCGCGAGCAGTCCCGCGACGATCGCACCGCCCGCGGACTCGCCCATGACCGTGATCTGTCCGGCATCTCCGCCGAACGAGGCGATCTCGCTGTGCACCCAGGCGAGGCCCGCCGCAGCGTCCTGCAATCCGAGGTTCCGGGGAGCGTCGTCGAGAACGGAAAATCCTTCGGAGCCCAGTCGGTAGTTGATCGAGGCGAAGACGATCCCGGCACGCGCGAACCCGGCGCCGTCGTACAACGGCAGCGCCGCGGTGCCTCGCTCGAGCGCGCCACCGTGGATCCAGAGGACGACCGGGGCTCGGTCGGCATCCCGCGGCGCCCAGATGTTGACGGAGAGGATGTCCTCACCGGGGATCTCCACCGAGCCCAGCAGCTCGCCTATGGCACCGGCGTACGGAAGCTGGGGTGCGGTGGGTCCGAATGCCGTGGCATCGCGGATGCCGGCCCACGAGAGAGCCGGCTGAGGCTCACGGAAGCGGTTCGGCCCGAACGGCGCCGCCGCGTACGGGATGCCGAGGAAGCGCCGAACGCCGTCGATGGCCTCGCCACGCACGATTCCGGCAGACACGGCGACCTGTGGGGCGACACTCATGGGCTCATCGTATGGCGATCAGCACCTGGTCGGCGTCGGCGGGTAGAATTGGCACTCGTAGCCAGTGAGTGCCAAGAGGAGGGAGTCGCGATGGTCAGTGAAAGAGGCCTTCAGGTTCTCCGCGCGATCGTGCAGGACTACGTCGAGACCCACGAGCCCGTCGGCAGCAGGTCGATCGTCGACCGCTACTCGTTCGGCGTGTCCGCGGCGACGATCCGCAACGACATGGCTCTTCTCGAAGACGAAGAGCTGATCGCCGCCCCGCACACCTCTTCCGGCCGAGTTCCCACAGACAAGGGCTATCGGGTCTTCGTCGACCACCTCGCGCAGTTGCGGCCGCTCTCGGTCGCCCAGCGCACGGCCATCGAATCCTTCCTCACCGCACCCTCCGACCTCGACGACCTGATGGTGCGCACCGTCCGTGTGCTCACGCAGCTCACGGGCCAGGTCGCTCTCGCACAGTACCCGTCGTTCGCCCGCGCGCATCTGACGCATCTCGAGCTCGTGGCGCTCGCTCCCAATCGACTGCTCATCGTGCTCGTCACCGACGCGGGCGGCGTCTCACAGCGGATCGCGCCCTTGCCCGTCGACGTCGACGACGCCGACATGGCCCTGCTCCGTGCGCGCCTGTCGGCGCTGATCACCGGCAGGGCGGTGAGCGATGCGGCCGAGCGGCTGCAGACGCTCCTGACCGACGACGACCACACGCACGACATCGTGCTCCGCGCACTCGCGACGATCGTGATCGACGAACTCGGCGCCTTCCGCCAGGAGCGCCTGGTGATGGCAGGCGCGGCCACCTTGGCTCGCCGTGAGCAGGACTTCCGCGGCAGCATCCATCCCATCCTCGAGGCGATCGAGGAGCAGGTGACGCTGCTGCGCCTGATGAGCGAGATGGAGGCGGACTCGCATGGGCTCGCCGCCAGCATCGGCACGGAGAACGCGTCTTTCGGACTCGGCGAGGCGTCGATCGTGGCCAGCAACTACGCCGCTCCCAGCGGCACGGCGCGCGTCGGCGTGATGGGGCCGACGCGCATGGACTATCCGAGCAATCTCGCGGCGGCACGGGCAGTGGCCCGCTACCTGTCTCGGATGCTCGACGAAGACGAGGCGGCCCGCTGACGCGGCCGCCCAGATGACAGCACACGCAGAAGGGCCATTGTGGCAGACCACTACGAGGTACTCGGCGTCTCTCGTGACGCCTCCACCGACGAGATCAAGAAGGCGTACCGACGCCTCGCCCGTCAGCTCCACCCCGACGTGAACCCGGGTGACGACGCCGCAGAGCGTTTCAAGCTCGTGACGCACGCCTACGACGTTCTGAGCGACGACGACTCCCGTCGCCGATACGACATGGGCGGGGGAGACGGAGCAGCGAACGACTTCGGCGGCTTCGGCGGCTTCGGCGACATCTTCGAGACGTTCTTCGGCGCAGGTCAGGGCGGCGGACGCGGTGCGCGGCCGCGCTCGCGTCGGGAACGCGGCCAGGACGCGCTGGTGCGGGTGAACCTCGATCTCGGCGACGTGGTCTTCGGAGCGCATCGCGACATCGAGGTCGACACGGCCGTGCTGTGCGAGACCTGCAACGGATCGTGCTGCCAGGAGGGGACGTCGCCCGTCACCTGCGACATCTGCGGCGGCTCCGGTCACGTTCAGCGTCAGGTGCGGAGCCTGCTCGGCAACGTCGTGACGTCTCAGCCCTGCGGCACCTGCGAAGGCTACGGCACCACCATCCCGTACCCGTGCGGCACCTGCGGAGGACAGGGGCGGGTGCGGTCCCGCCGCACTGTCTCCCTCGACATCCCCGCCGGCGTCGAGACTGGTCTGCGTCTGCAGCTTCCCGGGTCCGGCGAGGTCGGCAAGGCGGGTGGCCCGAACGGCGACCTGTACGTCGAGGTCTCCGTCAACCCGCATCCCTCGTTCAGCCGTGACGGTGACGACCTGCTCGCCACGCTCGAGGTGTCGATGCCTGATGCTGTCCTCGGCACCGAGACCACGATCCAAGGACTCGACGGCGAGGTCGATCTCGAGATCCGCTCGGGCGTGCAGTCGGGCGACGTCCTGACCATCAAGGGTCGCGGCATCACCCCTCTGCGGGGAAACCAGCGCGGCGACCTGCGCGTCGGCGTGCAGGTGGTCACGCCCACGAAACTGGATTCGGCGCAGCGCGCGCTGATCGAGGACTTCGCGAAGAAGACCAAAGCACCGGGCCCGCAGCTCGCGCAGTTCCAGCAGGGACTGTTCTCGAAGCTCCGCGACCGCTTCCGTTCGCACTGATCCGGACGGCGCTCATGGCACTCCATTTCCTCGTCGAGAACTCGTCGGATGCCGCGGTCGGCGATCTGGTGTCGCTCACCGGCGCGGAGGCGAAGCACGCCGCAGTCGTCAGGCGGCTCCGCGTCGGTGAAGCGGTCACCGTCGGAGACGGCTCGGGTGTCTGGCTCACGGGCGTCGCAGAGGAGGTGTCGCCGTCTCGCGTCGACGTCCGTGTGTCGGAGCGGTCCGTCGACCCCGCACCCACTCCTCGTCTCGTCCTCGTGCAGGCGCTCGCGAAGGGTGATCGCGACGAGCTCGCAGTGCAGGCCGCCTGCGAACTCGGCGTCGACGAGGTCGTGCCGTGGCAGGCGAGCCGCAGCATCTCCAGATGGGAGGGCGCTAAGGCCCTCAAGGGCCGAGAGCGCTGGTCGACCATCGTCCGCGAGGCCGCCAAGCAGGCGCACCGTGCCTGGGTGCCTGAGGTGTCGGCTCCCGCGTCGACCGCAGATCTCGTGAAGCGCGCGTCTTCCGAGCGCGTGCTGCTGCTCGACCCGAGCGCGACCACCCGGTTGTCGGAGCTCGAGCCCGACGGTCGAGACATCGTGCTCGTCGTCGGACCGGAGGGCGGCATCTCGGACGACGAGCTGACGAAGCTGTCCGACGCCGGGGCCGAGCGCGTGCTGCTCGGAGACACGGTGCTGCGCACCTCGACGGCCGGCCCCGCAGCCATCGCGGTCCTGTCCGTGGCGCTCGGGCGCTGGTGATCTCGCGACGGGCCCTGCCAGGCTGCGGTCAGTAGACTGGGAACATGTCCGAACCCTCGATCTTCACGCGCATCCTGAACGGCGACATCCCGGGTGAGATCCTGCTGGACACCGACCGCGTGTTCGCGATCCGCGACATCGATCCGCAGGCGCCGCTGCACGCGCTCGTGATCCCGAAGACCGAGGACTATCGCGACGTCACCGAGCTCGCTCAGGGCGATCCTGGGCTTCTCGCCGAGATGGTCGCCGTCGCGAAGCAGCTCGCCGCAGAGCACGCCAACGGCGAGTATCGCCTCATCTTCAACAACGGCGCGAGCGCCGCCCAATCCGTCTTCCACGTGCACGCCCATGTGCTCGGCAATATCGAGGAGAACAAGCTCGTTGGCTTCTGACGAAAACGACCCTGCCACCGCATCCGACATCGCTGTCGAGAAGATCTACGCCGACGGCGTCGCCATGGTGCAGCTGCTCGGACCGCAGGACCGCCTGCTGCGGATGCTCGAGAAGGAGCATCGCGACGTGCAGGTCCTCGTCCGCGGCAACGAGATCACTCTCACCGGCTCGGCGGATGCCGTCGCGAAGGCCAAGAACCTCGTCGACGAGCTGATGACGATGACCAAGGCCGGCCACGACCTCGCTCCGAGTGATGTCACGAGTTCGGCTCGCATGCTCCGCAACGACGGAGGACCCCGCCCGAGCGAGGTGCTCGGCGAGGCGATCCTGTCGACCCGCGGGAAGGTCATCCGGCCGAAGACCCTGGGCCAGAAGGAGTACGTCGACGCGATCGAGGAGAACACGATCGTGTTCGGCATCGGTCCGGCCGGAACGGGCAAGACCTATCTGGCGATGGCGAAGGCCGTCCAGGCGCTGCAGCGCAAGGAGGTCACGCGGATCATCCTGACGCGTCCCGCAGTCGAAGCAGGCGAACGGCTCGGCTTCCTCCCCGGAACCCTCACCGACAAGATCGACCCGTACCTGCGTCCGCTCTACGACGCGCTCAACGAGATGATGGACCCCGAGATCGTGCCTCGTCTGATGGCGACGGGGACGATCGAGGTCGCACCGCTCGCGTACATGCGCGGACGAACGCTGAACGACTCGTTCGTGGTTCTCGACGAGGCGCAGAACACGACGCCCGAGCAGATGAAGATGTTCCTGACTCGTCTCGGCTTCGGCTCGAAGATGGTTGTCACGGGCGACATCACCCAGGTCGACCTCCCGCAGGGATCCTCGGGGCTCCGCCTCGTGACTCGCGTGCTCGACGGCATCGACGACATCCACTTCGCGCGACTCACGAGTGAGGACGTGGTGCGTCACTCTCTTGTCGGCCGCATCGTCGACGCGTACAGCGAGTACGACGAGCGCCGCACGGCGCAGCGTTTCGAGCGCGAGCAGGCGGCGGAGTTCGCCAATCGCGCAGAGCGACGCGGCGCGCAGAGACCAGGGCCCCGAGACCGGACGCCGAAACGAGGCCTCTCCTGATGAAACGAGCACAGCCATGATCGAGATCAACAACGAGTCCGCGATCGATGTCGATGAGACCGTGCTGCAGCGACTCACCGACTTCAATCTCGCCCAGATGCACGTGAGCCCGGATGCCGAGGTCGCGATCGTCCTCGTTGACGAGGGTGCCATGGAGGCCCTCCATGTGCAGTGGATGGATGAGCCGGGCCCTACCGATGTGCTCAGCTTTCCGATGGATGAGCTGCGCCCCGGCACCGAAGACCGCCCCACAGCGCCGGGGCTGCTCGGAGACATCGTGCTGTGCCCTCAGGTCGCGGAGGCCCAGGCGCAGGCGGCCGGCCACACGCTCATGGACGAGCTGATCCTGCTCACCACGCACGGGCTGCTGCACCTCCTCGGCTTCGACCACGCCGAGCCCGAAGAGGAGCGCGAGATGTTCGGACTGCAGAAGGAGCTCATCCAGGGCTTCGCCGCGGCTGAACGTCGACGATGACCGCGGCTCTCCTGCTCGCAGGCGCCGTCCTGCTCGTCGCCTTCGGCGGACTCATGGCGGCGATCGACGCGGCCTTCGGCGTCACGTCGCGCTCGGATATCGAGGAGATGGGCGCCGAGGGGCGCAACGGCCCTCAGCTGGTGCGAATCGCGGCTGACCCGGACGCACACGTCAACGCCGTCGCGTTCATCCGCGTGCTCGCGGAGACGGCTGCCGCCGTGCTCGTCACGGTCGCGTTCAGCATCCTGTTCGACAACATCTGGTGGGCGATGCTCGCCGCGGCCCTGCTGATGACGGGCATCAGCTTCGTGCTGGTGGGGGCGAGCCCTCGCTCCTTCGGCCGGCACCACGCCGAGGGGATGCTCCGTGCGAACGCGCGGATCGTCCGTGGGCTTCGCATCATCCTCGGTCCGCTCGCCCAAGGGCTGGTGGTTCTCGGCAACCGCGTGACCCCCGGACGCGGACGCAGCACTTTCACCTCCGAGGAGCAGCTGCTCAGCATGGTCGACGAGGCCGCCTCGAACGACCTGATCGAGGCCGACGATCGCGACCTCATCCACTCGGTATTCGACTTCACCGATCAGTTCGTCCGCGCGGTGATGGTGCCGCGCACCGAGATGGTGACGGTCGACGCGACTGCGACGACGAGCGAGGCGATGACGCTGTTCCTGCAGCGTGGCGTGTCGCGCATGCCGGTGGTCGACGACGACGCCGACGACGTCGTCGGCGTGCTGTATCTGAAAGACCTCGTGCTGTTCGCCTTCCGTGATGAGAACGCCTGGCGCACCGCGTCCATCCGTCCCATCTCGCGGCCGGCGACTTTCGTGCCCGAATCCATGCGAGCCGAGACGCTGCTTCAGCAGATGAAGCGCGACGCCGTGCACGTATGCCTCGTGATCGACGAGCACGGCGGCATCTCCGGACTCGTGACGCTGGAGGACCTCATCGAGGAACTCGTGGGCGAGATCTCCGACGAGTACGATCAGGTATCGGCCGAGGTCGTCGAACTGGGCGACGGACGCTACCGCGTGAGTTCCCGACTCTCGCTGGAGGACGTCGGCGACCTGTTCGGCCTCGAACTCGAGGACGAGGACGTGGACTCCATCGGCGGGCTGCTGGGCAAGGCACTCGGCCAGGTTCCGCAACCAGGATCCACAGCGACGGTGGAGGGACTGACCCTCACCGGCGGCGCGTCTCGAGGGCGAGGCCGTGGAATCGCGACCGTGTTCGTCGAACGCGCCGCAGACGATGCGGGACACACCGCCGATGAGAGAGACGGAAACGATGACTGAGCAGACGCGGAGCGGGTTCGTGACCTTCGTGGGGCGGCCCAACGTCGGAAAGTCCACTCTCACGAACGCGCTGGTGGGCGAGAAGATCGCGATCACCAGCGAGAAGCCGCAGACGACTCGTCGGGCGATCCGTGGAATCGTGAACCGCCCGGAGGGACAGCTCGTCATCGTCGACACCCCCGGCATCCACAAGCCCCGTACTCTTCTGGGTGAACGCTTGAACGACCTCGTCGAGCAGGTGCTCGGTGACGTCGACGTGATCGGCTTCTGCGTGCCGGCGACCGAGAAGGTCGGTCCGGGCGATCGCCGCATCGCGGCCTCGCTCGATGGATATCGCCGGGCCAAGAAGATCGCGATCGTCACCAAGACCGATGCCGCAGGGCGCGACGAGATCACCGAACGCCTCCTGGAGGTCGACGCACTGCGCGAGGACTGGGACGCAGTGATCCCGATCTCCGCGCTCACGAACGATCAGCTCGAGGTCCTCGCCGATGAAGTCCTCGCCCTCATGCCGGTGGGGCCCGCTCTCTACGGCGAGGGAGTCACGACCGACGAGTCGGAAGAGGACCGCATCGCCGAGATGATCCGGGAGGCGGCGCTCGACGGTGTTCGCGACGAGCTTCCCCACTCGATCGCGGTCGTGATCGACGACATCGCCCCCCGCGAGGGAACCGACCTGACCGATGTGCACGCGTCGATCGTGGTGGAGCGCGACAGCCAGAAGGCGATCATCATCGGCCACAAGGGCAAGCGTCTGGCCGACGTCGGACGCCGTGCTCGCGTCGGCATCGAAGAGCTCCTCGGCACTCGCGTGTTCCTCGGGCTTCATGTGAAGGTCGCGAAGGAATGGCAGCGCGACCCGAAGCAGCTCGGACGTCTCGGATTCTGATGGCGCGCCACTGGATCGCCACCTCGTGGGGCTCGCCTGATGCCTGGCAGTTCGTCGAGTACGAGGTGCCGAGTCCAGGCCCAGGTGAGGTCACCATCCGTGTGCGCGCCGCCGGAGTGAACCCGGCGGATGCGAAGCATGTAGCGGCGGCCAGGCCTGGCGCCGAACTGCCGGTGCCGATCGGCTACGAGGTCTCGGGTGAGATCACGGCGCTCGGACCGGACACGAGGATCGGGTCGGGTGAAGCCGCGGTCGGCGACGAGGTCGTCGCGTTCCGCGTGAGGGGCGGGTACGCCACTGAGCTGACGATCCCGGCGGAGAAGGCCTTCAAGAAGCCGACCACACTCACGCATCCTGAGGCGGCGAATCTGCTTCTCGCCGGCACCACGGCGGCGGAGATGCTGAGTGTGACGGGTGTCGCTCCCGGCGAGACGATCCTGTTGCACGGCGCCTCCGGCGCGGTCGGGGTGAGCGTGCTTCAGCAGGCGGCGCTGCGCGGCATCCGGGTGATCGGCACCGCCAGCGGCGGCAGGTTCGATGTCGTCGAGCGATTCGGTGGCATTCCCGTGAGCTATGGATCCGGCCTCGCCGATAGGGTCCGAGACGCCGCAGCCGGGGAGCGCATCTCTGCGGGGCTCGATGCCGTGGGCACCGACGAAGCCGTCGACGTCTCGCTCGAACTCGTCGCCGACCGTGCCCGCATCGTGACGATCGCCGCTTTCGGAAGGGCGAACAGCGACGGCATCCGGGCGATCGCCGGATCGATGCTCGACAGCGCGCGCTTCCGAGATGCCGTTCGAGGACGACTGGTCGCGCTCGCGCAGGCCGGAGAGCTGGTCGTCCCGCTGGCAAGGACCTTCACGCTGGAGGATGCGCCGCCAGCGCTCGCGTTCCTCGCCTACGGGCACCCGGGCGGCAAGCTCGCACTGATCCCGTCGGACTAGTCGATCTCGCGCAGCGCCGAGGTCACGAACACGACTCTGTCGCCGTAGGTGGAGTCGACGGCATCCTGCAGAGTTCCGTCATCCCAGACGACCTGGATCCAGACATACCCGCGCTCGGTCCAGACGGTGAGTGCTTCGGTACCGAGAGACGCCGCGAGCTCGTCCCGTATCCGCGCGAGGTCGGCTTCAGCAGTCGTCCCCTCGATTCCTGCGGACGGGTCTTCAGGTCGGATCGGGTCGTACAGCGCGAGCATGATCGGGGGGTCGGAGACGGCGTACCGCTCGCCGTCATAGATCCCGTAGACGGCGTACGTCCCCCAGGTGGTGCCACCGCTGGTCTCGCTGCCGTCCACGTCGTCCCAGGTCCATCCGTCGAGCGGAATCCCCGAGCACTGTGGAGGGGCCGACTCTGGGACGATGCCGAGACACAGCTGCGGCTCACCCGCGACGTCGAGCACAGTGCCGGTGCCGATCACCCGCCCCTCGGGAGGCGCGATGCTCGCGGCGTCCCAGGCGAGCGAGCCGGCGTCGGTCGGTGCGGGGGAGGCGCCGGAACCTGCGGCGCATCCGGCGATGCAGAGCACGCCAGCGAGGGCGGCTGCGGCGAGAAGCATGCGACTGTGCGTTGTGCTCATGCCTGACAGTGTCTCGCCTCGCATGATCGTCTCACGCTCGGTCCGACGGGAATCCGCATCCCTGCTACCATGGCCGCATGCCTTTCGGCGGTCTGCTTCTTCTTAGCTGCCGCGACGAGTCCTAAAGCTAGGGCCTTCCTCGTCGCGGCGCTTGTGTTGGCCCGTTCACAATTCTGACGAAGAGAAGAAGCCCCATCATGCAGAACACTCAGCGCCCGTCTGCGATGCCGATCCACAAGTATCGGCCGTACCACGAGCAGATCGCGGTCAACCTGCCTGACCGCACCTGGCCCGACGCCCGCATCACCGAAGCCCCGCGCTGGTGCGCCGTCGACCTCCGCGACGGCAACCAGGCTCTCATCGATCCGATGTCGCCGGAGCGCAAGCGCGTGATGTTCGAGCTGCTCGTCAGCATGGGATACAAGGAGATCGAAGTCGGGTTCCCGTCGGCAAGCCAGACCGACTTCGACTTCGTCCGTCAGCTCATCGAAGAGAACCTGATCCCCGACGACGTCACGATCCAGGTGCTGACGCAGGCGCGTGAGCACCTGATCGCCCGCACCTACGAGTCGATCGCCGGGGCCAAGCAGGCGATCGTGCACCTGTACAACTCGACGAGCGTTCTGCAGCGCGAGGTCGTGTTCCGCACCGACAAGCAGGGCATCATCGACATCGCCCTCGAGGGCGCACGCCTGTGCCGTCAGTACGAGAAGACGATCCCCGACACGAAGGTCTATTACGAGTACTCGCCCGAGAGTTACACGGGCACCGAGCTCGAGTTCGCCGTCGATGTCTGCAACCAGGTGATCGAGGTCTTCGAGCCGACGCCCGACCGCAAGGTGATCATCAACCTGCCTGCGACCGTCGAGATGGCCTCGCCGAACGTCTACGCCGACTCGATCGAGTGGATGAGCCGCAACCTCGCTCACCGCGAGAACGTCATCCTGTCGCTGCACCCGCACAACGACCGCGGCACGGCGATCGCCGCGGCCGAGCTCGGGTACATGGCCGGCGCCGACCGCATCGAGGGCTGCCTGTTCGGCAACGGCGAGCGCACGGGCAACGTCGACATCGTGGCGCTGGGCATCAACCTCTTCACGCAGGGCATCGACCCGCAGATCGACTTCAGCGACATCGACCAGGTCAAGCGCACGGTCGAGTACTGCAACCAGCTGCCGGTTCCGGAGCGGAGCCCGTGGGCCGGCGACCTCGTCTTCACCGCGTTCAGCGGCTCGCACCAGGATGCGATCAAGAAGGGCTTCGAGGCGATGGCCGCCCGAGCCGAGGCCGAGGGCGTCACCGTCGATGACATCGAGTGGGCCGTTCCCTACCTGCCGGTCGATCCGAAGGATCTCGGTCGTTCGTACGAAGCGGTGATCCGCGTCAACTCGCAGTCGGGCAAGGGCGGCGTCGCGTACCTGCTGAAGGCAGATCACGCGATCGACCTGCCGCGCAAGCTGCAGATCGAGTTCTCGGGGGTCGTGCAGACCAAGACCGATGCGGAGGGCGGCGAGGTCACGAGCGAGCAGATCTGGTCGATCTTCAACGACGAGTACCTGCCCGCCGCCGACACCGAGGCCAAGTGGGGCCGGTTCGAGCTGCTCTCGACGCAGACCCGCAGCGACATGTCGGGCGACGTGGTGCTCGATGTGACGCTGCGCGATGATGACCAGCAGGTTGCCGTCGCGGGCAACGGCAACGGGCCGATCGCGGCGTTCATCGAGGTCCTGCGCGGTCAGGGCTTCGACATCACGCTCTACGACTACGTCGAGCACGCTCTCAGCGCCGGCGGCGACGCGCAGGCCGCGGCCTACGTCGAACTGCAGGTCGGAGACCAGCGTCTGTGGGGCGTCGGCATCGACGGCGACATCTCGACCGCATCGCTCAAGGCGATCGTCTCGGGCGTCAACCGCTCGATCCGCACGCGCCAGCTGGAGCTCGCGGCAGTCTGACCTTCGACGAGAACGCCCCCTCGGTCATCGAGCGAGGGGGCGTTCGTCGTCCAGGATGACGCTGAAGTGACCGGATCACTCGGCGCTGGGCTTGATGATGGGGATCACGCCCGTCTCGGCTGCGACCTTGCGGCGGTAGATCCGGCGCTGTTCGGGGAGCGAGACGTCGAAGGTGACGGCGAGGATGCGGATCACGCTCGTCACCGCGATGCCGATGACGGCCGCGACGGTGATGGGCATGCCCAGTGCCACCGCGATGACGATGAACGCGCACCCCGCACCGGCCGCGACCGCGTAGAGCGAGCCGACATGCATGATGGCGGTCGGCAGACCCATCAGCATGTCGCGGAGCACGCTGCCGCCGACGGCCGCGCAGACGCCGATGAAGACGGCCGGGACTTCGGGGATGCCGAACGCGAGCGCTTTGCTCGTTCCGAAGGCGCCGAACATCCCGATCACGACAGCATCGAGCACGACGATCGCCGTGTTCAGCCTGGTGAAGAGCCCGGCAAGGAGCATGCCGAGCAGCGCCGCACCACCGGCGGTCACCAGATACCACTGGTTCTGCAACGTCGCCGGGGTCTGTCCGAGCAGGATGTCGCGGATGAGACCGCCGCCCATGCCGATCATGATTCCGATGATCGCGACGCCCAGCCAGTCGAGGCGTCGCTGTCCTTGGAATCCCGAGGCGAACATCGCGCCCTGCACGCCGCCGAGTCCGACGCCGAGCAGGTCCGCCCAGAGCGGAATGATGAAGAGCGGTTCGGTCACGCCTCTATTCTCCTGCACGGAGGATAATCGAACGGTGCCCACTTACCGAGACGAAGCGGTGATCCTGCGCACCCACAAGCTGGGTGAGGCCGATCGCATCGTCACGATGCTGTCGCGACGGCACGGCAAGATCCGAGCCGTCGCCAAGGGCGTCCGTCGCACCTCGTCGAAGTTCGGGTCTCGTCTCGAGCCCTTCATGGTCGCCGATGTGCAGCTCTACCAGGGGCGCACACTCGACATCGTGCAGCAGGCGGAGTCGCTCGGCTCTTACGGATCCGACATCGCGGCGCACTACGACCGCTTCACCTCTGCCAACGCGATGGTCGAGACGGCCGATCGGCTCAGCGACTCCGAGGCGACGCCTGATCAGTATCTGCTGTTGGTGGGTGGACTGCGTGCGCTGTCTCGCGGAGAGCATTCGCCCCGCAGCATCCTGGACTCCTATCTGCTGCGCGTGATGGCGCTCTCCGGGTGGGCACCGTCGCTCGACGACTGCGCGCGATGCGCCACTCGCGGGCCGCATGCGCATTTCGTCGGTCAGCTCGGTGGCGCCGTGTGCCCGAACTGCGCGCCGGCGGGCAGTCCGAAGGTCGCGGAGAAGACGCTGTCGCTGCTGCGGTCGCTCATGGCCGGCGAGTGGGAGGCGATCGACGCTGCTCCGCAAGCCGACAACGCTGCGGCATCCGGCCTTGTCGCCGCCTATGCCCAATGGCACCTGGAGCGCGGCATCCGCTCGCTCGAGCACCTGGTGGCAGACATCCCCCGAGAAGGAGCACGGTGAGCCCCAAGCCCTACACCCACAAGGATGCCGTGGCCTATCGCCCGCTCGACTGGACCGGTGCGTATCCTCCGAGCTTCCGGGCCGTGCCGGAGCACGTCGCGATCGTCATGGACGGCAACGGCCGGTGGGCGAACCGTCGCGGCCTCAACCGCATCGAAGGGCACAAGGCGGGGGAGGAGGTGCTCCTCGATGTGGTCGCCGGTGCGATCCAAGCGGGGGTCAAGCACCTCTCCGTCTATGCGTTCTCGACCGAGAACTGGGCGCGCTCTCCTGACGAGGTGCGCTTCTTGATGGGGTACAACCGCGACGTTCTGCATCGCCGTCGCGATCAGCTCAACGAGTGGGGCGTCAGAGTCCGGTGGGCGGGCCGCAAGCCGCGGCTCTGGGGCAGCGTCATCAAGGAGCTGCAGTACGCGGAGCAGTTGACCGCGAACAACGACGTCCTCACCCTCACCATGTGCGTGAACTACGGCGGTCGGATCGAGCTGGTCGACGCGATGCGCTCGATCGCCGCCGACGTCGCCGCTGGTCGGGTGAAGCCGAACGCGATCTCCGAGAAGATGATCCGTCGCAACCTCTATGTGCCTGACATGCCGGACGTCGATCTGTTCCTGCGCAGCTCCGGCGAGCAGCGCACCTCGAACTTCCTCCTGTGGCAGGCCGCGTACGCGGAGATGGTCTTCCTCGACACGCTCTGGCCCGACTTCTCCCGCGAGGAGCTGTGGCGTGCCATCGAGGTCTACCTGTCGCGCGACCGACGCTTCGGCGGGGCGATCGACACACCCGACGCCCCCGCCTGACAACGCAGCCACCGTTCCGTCTCTCGCGGGTGGCGCAGCCTCACGATGATGAGGTGGGGGAAGCGCTCTCGTTTCAGGGGCATCTGGGCGGTCCAGAATCTGCGGGTCTTCGTCTGCCAAGCCAAGATGTTCCGCGCAGGGTCCCGGGTCGAGAGCACCTGCCAGATCGGCTTCTCCACGTTTCCGTTGTACATCTCCGTGCGCAGGATGCTGCGGCTCACAGTCCGTCGCAGGAGACGCGCTCGAACGATCGGCCAGGGGTAGTCCAGCCAGACCACGAGCTGCGCACGCGGAGTCATGATCTCGTCGGTGCCCTTGCTCGTGTACTGCCACTCGGTGACCCAGCGGTCTTCGGAAGCGAAGGCGCGCACGTCGTCGAGAAAGGACGGCCGCGGCGTCCACTTCTCGCCGTGGAACAGCGCGTCGATCTCGTGGTGTTCAAGGCTCCAGAGCATGGCGAGTCGGCCCGCGAGGGTGGTCTTTCCCGATCCGGTCACGCCGGCGATGAGGACTCGCTGCGGGCGGAACGGAAGCGGATCGTCTGCCGTGAGCATCCGAGACGTCACGATGCCAGGGCCCGATCGACGCGCCCGAGCCAGGTCTCGAGAGTGCGAGGGTGATCGAAGCGAACCACTTGCAGATGCGGATGGGATGCCTCGATGTGAGGCATGCGCTCCATCCATTTGGTGCGCGTGTTCTTCTGCCAACGCAGGATGTCGTTCTCGCCGGTCCATCCCTCGCGTTCCCACAGCGCCGGTTCGACGTTGCTGTTCCAGAGCCGCGTGCGCAGCAGTCGCCGCTTCAGCGTGCGGAGCAGGAGACGTCTACGCACGAGGGGATACGCGTAGTCCAGCCAGATCACGAGCTGCGCACGAGGAGCGAGGATCTCGTCGGTGCCCTTGCTCGTGTACTGCCACTCGGTGACCCAGCGGTCCTCCGCAGCGAAGGCGCGCACATCGTCGAGGAAAGACGGCCGTGGAGTCCAGTTCTCACCGTGGAAGAGTCCGTCGATCTCGACGTGACGCAGATCCCAGAGGCCGGCGATGCGCCGTGCGAGCGTCGTCTTGCCCGATCCTGTGACACCCGCGATCAGCACTCTCTCTGGCCGGAGCGGCAGAGGATCATCGGCGGAGAGCATCTGAGAATCCTAACGACGGAATAGCCCATAGGTGCATACGGTTGGATGTCAGTGTGAGTGAAGCCATCTCGATTGACATCTGGTCCGACATCGCCTGCCCGTGGTGCTACATCGGCAAGCGCAACCTCGAGAAGGGTCTCGAAGCCGTCTCCGGCGACGACGACGCCCCGCAGGTGAACATCACCTTCCACTCGTTCGAGCTCTCGCCCGACACCCCGGTCGACTTCGACGGAGATGAGATCGACTTCCTCGCCGGTCACAAGGGGATGCCGCGTGACCAGGTCGAGCAGATGCTCTCGCACGTCACCGGCGTCGCAGAGAACGCCGGTCTCGCGTACCGCTTCGACCTGCTGCAGCACACCAACACGGTGAAGGCGCACGAACTGCTGCACTTCGCGAAGGCCCAGGGTGTGCAGCATGAGATGGAAGAGCGTCTCATGTCGGCGTATTTCACCGAGGGCAAGCACGTCGGCCGCATCGACGACCTCGTCGAGCTCGCCGTCGAGGTGGGGCTCAACCCCGATGACACACGTGAGGCCCTCGTCTCCGCCCGTCACCTCGCCGACGTCCGCCAGGATCAGGCACAGGCTCAGGCCTACGGAATCCAGGGCGTGCCGTTCTTCGTGATCGACGGTCAGTACGGCATCAGCGGAGCGCAGCCGCCCGCAGCATTCGAGAACGTCCTGCGTGACCTCTGGGCCAAGCGCGGCGAGGCCGAAGCCGAGCCTGAGGCTGCAACAGCCGTCTAGCGGGTCAGCGCATCGAGCCAGACGGCTCGGTGCGCGCCCACGTAGTCGACGACAGCGGCCCAATGCGTGCCGTGGCCATCCGCGAACATGGATGCCCACGGCTCGCGGCGCTGCTGGTGAGCGGTGGTGAGCAGATCGAGCATCGCTGCGGCCCGCCGATGCATCGCAGAAGGAAGCCCTCTGCGGAGGTTGAGGTCTGCACCGTAGCCGTCCACGAACGCCCGCAGGCGCGTCGCCGCCAGCCCGGGTGACGCATCGGCGGAGAGTGTGAAGCTCTGCGCCGCATATGCGAGATCCCAGAGACGAGTGCTCGGTGCTGCGGCATCCCAGTCGATGAAGACCCACCGGTCTCCGACGACGAGGTTCCAGGGCGCGAGGTCGTTGTGGCACACGAGATCCGCACCGGGAGCAGCGATCGCCGTCTCCCACCTGATGTCGGCCGGATGCGAGAAGTCCGCGCTCGCGTCATGGATCGCTCGGATCATCGCCCCGACTCTGCGCAGTTCGTCGCAGGTCAGCGGGGGCGCATCTATTGCGAGGCGTCCTGGCACGTACTCGATGATCTGGCGTGCGGCGGCGTCCCGGCCGAGGGGCGAAGGAACATCGACGCCGCGCTCGCGCACGTGCACCATCAACGCATGGACGCCGGGCGTCGCCGCGGTCCAGATCTTGCGGACCGTATCGCCGACTCTGACGACAGGGCCGCTCGCGTTGCCACCGGAGAGTTCCTGCTCGTGATCCACGTCCCGCTGCCGTCCAGATCGCGAGTGACGCCGCGGTCGTCTAGCGCGTCAGCGCGGCTTCGATCGCGCCGACGATCTCGGGATCGTTCGGCTTCTGCTTCGGGCGGAACCGGACGACTTCTCCGTCGGGGAGCACGAGGAACTTCTCGAAGTTCCACTCGACGCGGCCGGCCTTGCCGCCGGCATCCGGCGTCTCCTTCAGCGTCTTGTAGAGCTCGGTGGCGTTCCTGCCGTTGACCTTCACCTTGTCGTTGATGGGGAACGTCACGCCGTAGGTCGTGGAGCAGAACTCCTTGATGTCCTCGACGGAGCCGGGCTCCTGCCCGAAGAACTGGTTGCAGGGGAATCCGACGACGCTGAACCCGCGGTCGCCGTAGAGACGCTGCAGTTCTTCGAGCTGCTCGTACTGCGGAGTGAGTCCGCACTTGGACGCGACGTTGACCACGAGCACGACATCGGCGCCGAGATCGTCGATCGTCTTCTCGTTGCCGTCGGCGTCGGTGAAGGGGATGGAGCGCACTGCGGGATCGGTCATATTCACAGCTTAGGTCGATGCGCCGATACCGGCTCCGTGTCTGGGAGAATGGAAGGGATATGACTCTCGCCACCGCCTCCGCTCGCACCCTCGACATCGGTCCGATCGCTCTCGACGTACCGGTCGTGCTCGCACCCATGGCGGGTATCACGAACACTGCTTTCCGACGTCTCTGCCGTGAGTACGGCGCTGGGCTCTATGTGAGCGAGATGATCACGTCCCGCGCGCTGGTCGAGCGCAACGAGACGACGATGCGACTTATCCGCCACCACGAGTCCGAGACCCCTCGGTCGATCCAGCTCTACGGCGTCGATCCGCACACCATCTCCGAGGCAGTCCGGATCATCGTCGCCGAGGACCACGCGGACCACATCGATCTGAACTTCGGCTGCCCGGTGCCCAAGGTCACCCGCAAGGGCGGGGGAGCAGCCCTGCCCTGGAAGAGCTCGCTCTTCTCGCAGATCGTCACGCAGGCCGTCAAGGCCGCCGGAGACGTGCCGCTGACGATCAAGATGCGCAAGGGTATCGACCCCGATCACCTCACCTTCCTCGATGCGGGTCGCGCGGCCGAAGACGCGGGTGTCTCGGCCATCGCCCTGCACGCGCGCACAGCGAGCGAGTTCTACTCCGGCTTCGCCGACTGGAACGCGATCGGCGAGCTCAAGCAGGCCGTGACGAGCGTCCCGGTTCTCGGCAACGGCGACATCTGGTCGGCCGAAGACGCCGTGCGCATGATGGAGCAGACCGATTGCGACGGCGTGGTCGTCGGACGCGGATGTCTCGGTCGCCCGTGGCTGTTCGGCGAGCTCGCTGCGGCGTTCGGCGCCGAATCCCACCCGGTCGATGCGACCCTCGGCTTCGTGGCCGACGCCTTCCGTCGGCACGCCGAGCTGCTCGTCGAGTTCTTCGAAGACGAGGACCGCGGGTGCCGGGACGTCCGGAAGCACGTCGCCTGGTACTTCAAGGGATACCCCGTGGGCGGCGACATCCGCACCGGCCTCGCGACGGCATCCAGCCTGGCGGAGATCGACGACCTGCTCGGCCAGCTCGATCACACGGCGCCATACCCCGGGGCGGATGCCGAGGGCCAGCGCGGGCGGTCCGGACGCCCGAAGCGTCCGGCGCTGCCGGACAAATGGTTGGAGTCGCGGGAGCTCGCGGCGTCGGCGTCCGAGATGATGCGAGGGGCGGAGATCGAGAACAGTGGCGGCTGATCCTCAGGCATACCCGGCGCGCGGTCGCTCGGACGGATACGACCCGCGCGACGCCGAGCGATTCTTCGCCGAGACCCATCGATCCGAACGCGACGACTTCGCCCGCGACCGTGCGCGGGTGCTGCACTCCGCGGCGCTTCGGCGCCTGGCTGCCAAGACGCAGGTGCTCAGCCCCGCGAGCACGGCGGACTTCGCCCGCAACCGTCTGACACACTCACTCGAGGTCGCTCAGGTCGGACGCGAACTCGCGACCGCGCTCGGGGTCTCTGCCGATGTCGTCGACACCGCCTGCCTCAGTCACGACCTCGGTCACCCTCCGTTCGGGCACAACGGCGAGCGCGCGCTCAACGAGTGGGCCGAGCCGATCGGCGGCTTCGAGGGCAACGCGCAGTCGCTGCGCATCCTGACGAGGCTCGAGGCCAAGGCCATCGATGACAACGGGCAGTCGGTCGGGCTCAACCTCACCAGGGCGAGCCTCGACGCGACGTGCAAGTACCCGTGGACCGTCGACAGCCCGGTGCCTGACCCCGGTGGGCGCCTCAAATTCGGCGTGTATCCCGAAGACGAAGCGGTGTTCCGCTGGATGCGCGACGGTGTTCCCGGGCGTCGACGCTGCATCGAAGCCGAGATCATGGATCTCTCCGACGACATCGGCTACTCCGTGCACGACTTCGAGGATGCGATCCTCAACGGCTACGTCGATGTCTCCCAGCTCGCCGATCCGCAGGCGCACGAGGCGCTGATCGATCGCATCCAACAGTGGGTGGGCTACGACTTCACCCGCGATGAGCTCGCCGACGCGCTCTACCGGCTGGCATCGCAGCCGATGTGGCTGCAGTCCTTCGACCGGTCGCGTCGAGATCTCGCCCGGCTCAAGAACCTCACGAGCGACTTCATCGGTCGGTTCGCGCGCGCGGCCGTCTCGGCCACGCGCGAGGCGTATGCCGGCCCTGCGCTCGTGCGCTACAACGCGCACGTCGTCGTGCCGCGCGTCATCGAGGCGGAGATCGCCGTTCTCAAGGGCATCATGGGGCAGGCGATCGTCACCATAGAGGCGCGTAAGGGCGTCTACAAAGAGCAGCGCCGCGTGCTGAAGAGGCTCGCCGATGCGCTGTGGTCGACCGATACGCTCTGGTCGGCAGGAGCGGATGTGCTCGAGCCTGCCTTCTCGGCCGACTTCGTCGCCGCGACGACGGATGCCGAGCGCGCACGGGTGATCGTCGACCAGATCGCGAGTCTCACGGATCAGAGCGCGATCGACTGGCACAACAGGCTGGTCGGCGAGATCGATCCCGCAGAGGTCGGCATCTGGACACCCCGTCACGCGCGACCGGGTGCACGGGAGCACACGCCGCGGCAGGCGGTCGTCGAAGGGGCAGGCTGATGCCCCGCATCCGTCAGGCCGACGTCGACGAGGTCAAGGCCCGCATCAACATCGCCGACATCGTCGGAGAGCGCGTCGCCCTCAAATCTGCAGGCGTCGGGTCGCTCAAGGGGCTGTGCCCGTTCCACGACGAGAAGAGCCCGAGCTTTCACGTGCGGCCTCAGGTCGGCTACTACCACTGTTTCGGATGCGGCGAGTCGGGCGACGTCTACTCGTTCCTGCGCGAGATGGACCACGTCAGCTTCACCGAGGCCGTCGAGCGTCTCGCCGGCCGCATCGGATATTCCCTGCATTACGAAGACGGCGGCTCCGCTCCGGAGACGAGCGGGCGCAGCCGCCTCTATGCCGCCAACACCGCGGCAGCGGAGTACTTCCGGGCGCAGCTGCTCACCGCCGACGCCGAGGCAGGACGCCGTTTTCTCGGTGAGCGGGGATTCGACGCCGGCGCTGCCGCGCATTTCGGTGTCGGCTTCGCTCCGCGCGGCTGGGACAAGATGCTGAAGGCTCTCACCGCGCAGGGGTTCACCCGCGACGAGCTGAGTGCCGCCGGCCTGGTGTCGACGGGGCAGCGCGGCGTCTACGACCGCTTTCGCGGCCGTCTCGTCTGGCCGATCCGCGACGTGTCGGGTCAGACCATCGGGTTCGGCGCGCGCAAGCTGTTCGACGACGATCAGGGCCCGAAGTACCTGAACACCCCCGAGACCCCGATCTACAAGAAGGCCCAGGTGCTCTACGGTCTCGATCTCGCCAAACGCGACATCTCGCGCGGTGACCCCCGTCGGGTCGTGGTCGTCGAGGGATACACCGATGTCATGGCCTGTCACCTCGCGGGGCTCACGACCGCGATCGCGACGTGCGGCACCGCGTTCGGAACCGACCACATCAAGGTGCTGCGTCGCGTCATGGGCGACGACAACGCCTCGGGAGAAGTCGTTTTCACGTTCGATGGCGACGAGGCAGGCCAGAAGGCGGCTCTCCGTGCCTTCACCGAAGACGATCGTTTCAACGCGCAGACGTTCGTCGCGGTGGCGCCCGACGGGCTCGACCCGTGCGACCTCAGGCTGCAGCGCGGCGATGCCGCCGTGCGCTCCCTGATGGAGACGAAGCAGCCGATGTTCGAGTTCGCGATCGACAGGAAGCTGAGCGGCTTCGATCTCTCGACGGTCGAAGGCCGCGTCGGCGCCCTTCGCGCGGCAGCGCCGATCGTGGCCGAGATCCGTGATCGGCTGCTGCGACCCGGCTACGAGCGCGTGCTGGCTCGGCGGCTGGGCATGGACCCCACAGAGGTGCGCAACGAGGTCGAGCGTGCGGCGCGCGGGGGATCGCAGTCGTCGAGACACGAGTCGACCAGGCACGAGAGTGCGAGCGACTCCGCGACCGGCACGCCAGGCGTGGCCCCGGTCACCCTTGCGAGCCTGCCGCGTACTGCGGATGCGGCAGTCGAGCGAGACGCTCTGATGGGGGCGCTTCAGTACGGACATCAGATCGATCAGGCGCTGCTCACGCGGGCCCTCAGCGCGCCGTTCCGGACACCTGGACTGGACGCCGTGCGCGAGGCCGTCGCATCGGCACCTGATCGGACCCGCGCCGGGTGGGTGACGGATACCGTCAACTCGGTGCGAGAACCCTACCGATCGCTCGCGGGCGAACTGCTGATGACCCCGTTCCCGGCGCGCAACGAAGAGGGCGCCGTCGCCTCGACGACCGACCTCGCCAAACGGCTCATCATGCGCATTCTGGAACACGAGAAGCAGGAGCTCCTCGGAGCCGTGCAGCGGGTGCCGGCGGACTCCGACGGCGGGCGTGCTCTGCGCATGCGCCTTCGTGACATCGACGTCGAGCGTCAGCGGTTCGCCGAGTCGTAACGGCGGCTGTCAGGCGCGGCAGGGCAGGATGGAAGAATGTTCTCTCGGCCCGAATCGACCAATGCGATCGACACCTCAGATCTGGTGATCGACCGCATCGGGCACAGCGGCCCGACCCGCGCCATCGACGGGGTCAGCTTCTCGCTCGCGCCTGGCGAGCTCATCTGCGTCGCCGGCCCGACCGGCTCGGGCAAGTCCACTCTGGTCGCCGCCCTGGCTGGTTCGACCGATCCGTCCGTCCGGGTCGTGGGCGGCAGCGCGCAGGTCTGCGGAGTCGACATCCGCAGGCCGGGACGCAAGCATCGCGTGCTCACCTACCGCACCGGTTTCGTGCCGCAGGGGGCCGGCGCCGATCTTCCTCCCCAGCTCACGGTCAACGAGGTCATCGCCGAGCCGATCCTGATCCGCGAGAAGCGGGTCAACACCAAGGCCCTGTCCATCCGGGTCGCGACGCTTCTCGACGAGCTGCACCTGCCGCTCGGAACAGCCGCGAAGTTCCCCTACGAGCTCAGCGCCGGGATGCGCCAACGCGTCGCGATCGCCAGATCGTTCGTGCTCGAGCCCCGGGTTCTCATCGCTGATGAGATCCTCGCCAACCTCGACCTCGAAGTGCGACCCGTGGTGTTCGATGCCATCACGCGGCGTCGCAAGGAGCAGGGGATGGGTGCGCTGCTGGTCACGAACGACGCCGACTTCATCCGCGAGCTGAACGCAGAGACGCTCATGCTGCGCGGCGGTCATGTGGTCGCCCGCGGCGTAGGCAAGGACCTGCTGTGGGCCCCGAATGCCGAGGCGGATTCGGGCCACTGACGGAGCTGTGGCCGACACGCCCGACCTTCGGCCCGTGTCACGACCACGCTCTGGAGTTTGCTAGGATTGACGAGTTGCCCGCGCAGCGGAGCACATTCCTCGGTAGCTCAATTGGCAGAGCAGCCGGCTGTTAACCGGCAGGTTCTTGGTTCGAGTCCAAGCCGGGGAGCCAATGAAAAGCCCCTCTTCGGAGGGGCTTTTCCCTTTCGCTCGTCAGTTCTCGGGTCATCTTCCTCGACCAAGGCGAAGACAGCACCGACAACGCGAACGAGGCCCCGTCGACTGACGGGGCCTCGTGCTGTGAAACGACGCCGGATCAGCGTGCAGCGCCCTTGAGCGAGCCGGTGGTCTGACCGGCGGGGTCAGAGATGACGCACTGCACGACGCGGTCGTTCAGCTCGTCCCACGTCTGCTGGGTGGGCGTGATCGGGTAGACCTCGAGCACGGAGTCGTTGAACGCGATGCCGACGAAGGTCGTGTAGGCGTCGCCGATGCACTCCTGCGAGGCGGCGTCGATGTTCTCCTCGGAGAACTCACCGTCGTCCATCGTGATCTCGTAGTAAACCTCTTCGTCGTGCGGCTGGTCGCACGGCACGACATCGGCGTCCTCGATCAGCCCGGTCGCACTAGCCATCTTGCAGTCGCCGAGCTTCAGCGCGAAGATGTCGATGTTCGAACTCTCGGTGACCTGTCCGGTGTCCTCGTCGCGGTCGGCATCGCCCGATCCGCCCCCCAGAATGCCGTTCAGCGCGCTACAGCCGGTCAGTGCGACCGACAGCGCCACAGCAGAACCTGCCAGCGCCAGTGCGCGTCGCGTGCGCATCTTCATCATTTCGTCCCCTCCAGAGCCTCTTGGTGCGCGGGTATATCGATATCCCGCCTCAAGCACGCTATCCGGCTCGGAGTCTGTGATGCAACTCCGAGAAGCCTTTGACTGGGCTGAGAGGTAAGGTCAGCCTTCCAGATCGTCGATGCCGGGCATCCAGCTGGCGCCGGGCTTGCCCCATCCGCGTTTCTTGGCGATCTTCTGCACCGTCTTCCAGTCTCCGTCCGAGAGGCGGTCGATGTAGAGGATGCCGTCGAGGTGGTCGAATTCGTGCTGCATGATGCGTGCACGCCATCCATCGACGGAGATCTCGACAGGAGAACCGTCGATGTCGGTGCCCGTGACGCGCACCCGCTCGGAGCGACGCAGCGGGAACCGCTCGCCGGGGAAGGAGAGGCATCCTTCGGATTCGAGCTCGTCGTCAGGCTCGCCCGGCTCCAGCGGCACCATCCAGAGCTCGGGGTTGATGATGACCCCGCGCCATGGCTGGTCGTCGTCGTCGACGTAGGCGTACGTGTAGATACGCAGGGGCACGCCGACCTGAGGCGCGGCGAGACCGACGCCGGGCGCGATGTCCATCGTCTCGAACATGTCGGAGACGAGGGTGCGGATGTCGTCGGTGATCTCTTCGACGACGGATGCGGGGGAGTGCAGGACGGGATCGCCCATGATGCGAATAGGAAGAACAGCCACGCCATAACCCTACTCGGCGCATATCGCCGGGTAGGGTCGTAGGGTGAGCATCTCCGTATGGACGGCTGGGGCGGAAGACGTCACCGACCAGCTGGTAGGCGCGTTCCAGAACCCGGGACTGCTCCTCGGCATCCCCCTCGCACTCGCGGGAGCGGTCTTCATGTCGCTCGGTGCTCAGTATCAGCACCGCGGCGTCGAGAAGATGGAGCGGCTGAGCGGTGCGGACGGGGCGTCCGGTCTGTCGATGGCTCAGGTGCGCGGGCTGCTGACGCGGCCGTCGTGGCTCGTCGGCACGTTGATGCTCGGCTTGGCCATCGTGTGTCAACTCGCGGCCCTGACCGTCGCGCCGCTGATCGTCGTTCAGCCGCTCGGCGCGATCGCGCTCGTCATGACGACGCTGCTCAATGCCCGCATCTCCGGGCACTCACCCACCAAGCAGTCGATCACGGCGATCGTCTGCTGCGTCGGAGGAATCTTCCTCTTCGTCTTCTTCGCGGCGATCTTCGCCACCGAGAAGGAGGTCACCGACACTGAGCTCTTCACGATCCTGGCGATCCTGCTCGTCGTGATCATCATCCTCGGTGCATGTTGGCTCGTGCTCCGTCACCGCATGCGTGCGCTCTTCTACATCGTCGGCGCGGGAATCCTCTACGGCTTCGTCGCGACGCTCGCGAAGGTCGTCATCAAGCGTGTTCAGGCGGGCAACTTCGACTGGATCACCATCGTCTGCGTGATCGCCCTGATCGCCGCGGCGGCCGTCGGCGCCTACTTCGTTCAGACGGCCTACAGCTCGGGTCCCCCGGATCTCGTCATCGCGGGTCTCACCGTCGTCGATCCGCTGATCGCCGTGCTCATCGGCATGGTCGTGCTCGGCGAGGCGGCCGCCGCACCGCCGTGGGTCCTCGTGATCTTCGCCATCGCCGGCGCGATCGCGGTATGGGGCGTCGTCGGATTGGCTCGCTACCACCCTCAGGTGCTCAGCGACAGCCAGGATCTCGGTATCACCCGCGGAAGCGACGACGCCACGGGTGGCGAGGCGAAAGAGGCCTGAGCCCGACCGACGCCGACCCGGCTCAGTACGCCGGATCGATGAGGTCGGGCGAGACCTCTGAGGCGGCGGCCTCGTCGACGAAGAACACCGTGCGCTTGCGGCCCTTGGCGCCGGCCGCCGGCACGTTCGTGTAGCTGGCGCCGGCAAGGGCGAGGCCGAGCGCCGACGCCTTGTCTGCGCCGGTGAGCACGAGCCAGACACGCTTCGAGGCGTTGAGCACCGGGCGCGTCAGCGTGACTCGCTCAGGCGGCGGCTTGGGGGAGTCCCGCACCGCGAGTGCGGCGGCATCCGTCACCGTGACTTCGGGGCGATCGGGGAACAGGGAGGCGATGTGCCCGTCAGGCCCCACGCCGAGGAAGCAGACGGCGAACGACGGCCACGGGTGCTCCTCGGTGCCGTAGCGCGCGAGCTCCGCGGCGTAGGCCGCGGCGGCCTCGTCGAGAGTGACCCCCTCGCCTGCGGCTGCGACCTCGTGCACGTTCTCGGTCGGAACCGGGATGTGGTCGAGGAGGGCCTCCCGCGACTGCACGGCGTTGCGGTCGGCGTCGTCGCGGGCGACGAAGCGCTCGTCACCCCACCAGAAGTGCACCAGTGACCAGTCGATCTGAGCCGACCGAGGGTCGTCACGCGTCGCGCGCAGGACCGCGGCGCCCATGGAACCGCCCGTGAGGGCGATATGCGCGATGCGGCCGTTGCGCGTGCGGGCGCGAAGCCGGGTCAGGAATCGGTCGGCCACGCTCGCGGCGAGTGCTGCGGGCGTCGGCTCGACCACGACTCGCTTCTCAGCGGATGCTGTCTGCGTCGACATCATTCTCCTGTCTCGGGCGGACCCAGCTTCTCCCAGCCCTCAGTGATCACTCGACCGTACAGGACGTCAGGGTCGAGGCGACGCAGCTCCTCGGCAAGGCACTCTCGCAGGGTGCGGCGGGGGAGGTGCAGGTCGTGATCGGGCTGATCCGGCTGCGTCAGAACCGCGACCCCGGGCGTGGGGCGCTCGAGCAGGATGTCACCGGACGAGCGGTGCAGCCGCACAGACTTGATGCCCTCCTGCCAGCGCTCCGGGTCTTCGTACGACCATTTGACGGGAATGTCGAGGGCCATCTGCAGCCAAGCGGCGAGCAGAGCCGTGGACGGAGAAGCAGAGCCGCCGCGAACCTCCACAGCAGTCACCTCTTCGAACGGGGGCTGATCGAGCACCGCGGCGAGCTGCTCGCGCCAGTGCGTGAGACGCGTCCAGGCGAGGTCGGTGTCTCCCGGAGCATGCGTCTTCCCGAGCTGAGCCAGGCGATCGCGGACATCGGGTGCCGTCGCGGCATCCGTGATGCGTCGCTGCGCGATCTTGCCGAGCGGAGACGCGGCCGGCGAGGTCGGTGCCTCTTCGGGCCACCAGGCGACGACGGGCGCGTCCGGCAGGAGCAGGCCGGTGACCAGGCTCTCTTCGTTGCTCGCGGCGTCCCCGTAAGCGCGGAGAACGACCACCTCGGAGGCTCCGGCGTCGCCACCGACGCGGATCTGCGCGTCGAGTCGTGATTCGCCGTCGCCCGTGGTGAGCACGATGACACGCATGGGATGCTCGCGCGATGCATCATTGGCCGCGTCGATCGCGGCCTCAGCGACGCCGTTGCGGGCGGAGATGATGAGCGTGAGCACACGGCCGAGCGCGACCGCTCCGCCTTCTTCACGCACCTTGACGAGCTGCTTGGCGACCTGGCTGACGGTCGTGTCGGGAAGGTCGATGATCATGGGCGTCTCCACACTCGTCCGTCACGGGCAAGGAGGTCGTCGGCGGATGCCGGACCCCACGAACCGGATGCGTACTGGTCGACCGGGCCGCCCTCGGCTGCCCAGTACTTCTCCACGGGGTCGAGGATCTTCCAGGAGAGCTCGACCTCTTCATGCCGCGGGAACAGCGGCGGGTCGCCCAGGAGGACGTCGAGGATCAGACGCTCGTACGCCTCGGGGCTCGCTTCGGTGAACGCGTGACCGTAGCCGAAGTCCATGGTGACGTCGCGCACGTTGGTCCCGTTGCCCGGCACCTTGGAGCCGAAGCGGATCGTGACGCCCTCATCGGGCTGAACGCGGATCACGAGAGCGTTCTGGCCGAGCTCCGACGTGTTCGAGCGACCGAAGAGGTGCTCCGGTGCCTTCTTGAACACGACGGCGACCTCGGTCACACGCCGTCCGAGGCGCTTTCCGGTGCGCAGGTAGAACGGCACGCCCGACCAGCGGCGGGTGTCGATCTCGAGCTTGATGGCGGCGTACGTCTCCGTGGCGGATTCCGGGTTCATCCCGTCCTCGTCGAGGAAGCCGGTGACCTTCTCGCCACCCTGCCACCCGCCCGCGTACTGCCCGCGGGCGGTGGCGACCGAGAGGTCTTCGGGAACGTGAACCGCGGCGAGCACCTTCTCCTTCTCGGCGCGAAGATGCTCGGCCGACAAGCTGATCGGCTCTTCCATGGCGGTGAGCGCGAGCAGCTGCAGGAGGTGGTTCTGAATGACATCGCGCGCGGCGCCGACGCCGTCGTAGTATCCCGCACGGCCGCCGACGCCGATGTCCTCGGCCATCGTGATCTGCACGTGGTCGACGTAGTTGCGGTTCCAGATCGGCTCGTACAGCTCGTTGGCGAAGCGCAGCGCCAGGATGTTCTGGACCGTCTCCTTGCCGAGGTAGTGATCGATGCGGAAGATCGAGTCGGCAGAGAACGCCACCTCGAGGGCGGCGTTGAGCTCGCGCGCCGACTCGAGGTCGTGACCGAAGGGCTTCTCGATCACGACGCGGCGCCAGCGCTCGTCGTCATCGTCGTTCGCGCCCACGAGACCCGAGTCCTTGAGCTGCTTCGCGACGAGAGGGAAGTCCTTCGGCGGGATCGACAGGTAGAACGCATGGTTGCCCATCGTGCCGCGCTCGACGTCGAGCTGGTCGACGGTCTCTCGGAGCTTGCGGAACGACTCGGGGTTGTCGAACTCACCCGAGACGAAGCGGATGCCCTGGAGCAGCTGCGCCCAGGTCTCCTCGCGGAACGGCGTGCGAGCGTGCTGCTTGACCGCGTCGTAGACGACCTGGGCGAAGTCCTGGTCCTCCCAATCGCGACGGGCGAAGCCGACGAGAGCGAATCCGGGAGGCAGGAGCCCGCGGTTGGCGAGGTCGTAGACGGCGGGCATGAGCTTCTTGCGTGACAGGTCTCCGGTCACACCGAAGATCACGAGGGCGCTGGGCCCCGCGATCCGGTTGAGACGGCGATCATCGGGGTCACGCAGCGGGTTGTGCCCGCGCGAGATGGGAACAGACATCGGTGGGGGATTCTCCTGGCTGTTACTTCTGTGCGGCTTCGAAGAGGGTGAGGACGTCGGCCGACGAGTCGGTGATCGTCAGGGAGACGACCGGGCGGCCGTGCTCGGCCAGAACGCCGGCGTCGCCGGCCGCCTGAGCCTCGATGAGCTGACCGAAGGTGAACGGACGCTCGGGGATCTCGAGATCGACGTCGGTGCGCTCCAGGATCTGCAGGAACACGCCCTGAGCGGGACCGCCCTTGTGATACTGACCGGTGGAGTGCAGGAAGCGAGGACCCCAGCCGAAGGTGGTCGGTCGACCGGAGTCGGCGGCGACGAGCTCGCGGAGCCCCTGCAGCTGCGGGACGTCGAGCCGGTTGACGTATGCCTGGATCGACACGTAGCCATCGGCAGGCAGCGCCGCCCACAGGGCGTCAAGCACGCCTTCGACGGTTCCCGACGCCGCAAGAGCGGGGTCGGACACACGCACCTCGACGCCGTTCTCTACGAAGGCGGGAGCGGTCGGCGCGGGACGCGCGTCGAGCAGACCGCGAGCCGCGACCTTCGCCGACTCGACATCCGGCTGATCGAAGGGATTGATCCCGAGCAGATATCCGGCGATCGCCGTGGCGTACTCCCACACGATCAGCTGCGCACCCAGCGAACCGCTGACGAGGATCTCGCCCTCGTGCTTCTCGCGCAGGTGGAACTCGTTCGCGTCGTCGACGAGCCGCACGATCTGCAGGTCGGACGGCTGCGAGTCGAGCTCGGGCGACACAGGCAGCAGCACGACGGGCAGGATGCCGGTCCCGTCTTTGCCGGTGGACTCCGCGATGAGCTGCTCGATCCAGTCGGGCAGGCCGTTGATGTGCGTGCCGTCGGTGATCAGGCCGAGCTTGTCACGACGCGGCACCGTGGCGGAGATCGCCGCGGCGAGGCGCAGCGCGGGGTTGTCGGCCGAATCGATCGCGACCTCGAGGAGCGAGGCCTCTGCCTCATCGAGGAGCTCATCGATGTCGGCGCCAGCGAGACCGGTCGGCACGAGTCCGAACGCGGTGAGCGCCGAGTAGCGTCCGCCGACGTGGGGGTCGGCGTTGAACACGCGATAGCCGGCTTCGCGAGCGGAGACGTCGAGCGGCGAGCCCGGGTCGGTGACCACGATGATGCGCTCGAGAGGATCGATTCCGACGTCGCGGAAGGCGGCCTCGAACGTGCGACGCTGCGAGTCTGTCTCGACGGTCGAGCCCGACTTCGACGACACCACGAGGGCGGTGCTCTGCAGGCCCTCATCGAGCGCGGCGAGCACCTGGCTGGGTGCGGTCGAGTCGAGGATCGTCAGCGGGACACCGGCGGTCTGGGCGATCACCTCGGGGGCGAGCGAGGAGCCGCCCATGCCCGCGAGAACGATGCGCGTCACGCCCTTCGCCTGCAGATCGGCGCGCAGGGCGACGATCTCGGCGACCAGAGGGCGCGAGACCGACACGGCCTCGACCCAGCCCAGGCGGATCGACGCCTCGGACTCGGCTGCCGGGCCCCACAGAGCCGCGTCGCCGCCGGTCACACGCGAGGCGATGAGATCGTGGACGAGAGCGGGAACCGTCTCGTCGATCGCGACCCGAGCCGCGCCAGAGGCGTGGATCGCAAAGGTCATCGCTGCGCCTCGAGGCCCTCGGCCACCTGCGTCAGCAGGTCGTGCCAGGAGTCGATGAACTTGGCGACGCCCTCGTCCTCGAGCACCTGCGTGACATCGGTGAAGTCGATCCCGAGGTCGGCCAGGCCGGCGAACACCGCGCGGGCCTCTTCGTAGCCGCCTGTGATGGTGTCACCCGCGACGACGCCGTGGTCGAAGGTCGCTTCGAGCGTCTTCTCGGGCATCGTGTTGACGACGTCCTTCGCGACGAGCTCCGTGACATACAGGGTGTCGGGCAGTGCCGGGTCCTTGACACCGGTCGATGCCCACAGCGGACGCTGTGCGTTCGCACCGAGCTTGATGAGGTCCTGAGCTCGCTTCTCGGCGAACTTCTGCTCGAAGAGCTCGTAGGCGAGGCGCGCGTTCGCGAGTCCGGCCTTGCTCTTGAGCGCTTCGGCCTCGTCGGTGCCGATCGCCGAGAGACGCTTGTCGGTCTCGGTGTCGACACGAGACACGAAGAACGAGGCGACCGAGTGGATGCTCGACAGATCGAAGTCGGCGCTGTGCGCCCGCTCGAGCCCGGTCAGGTACGCGTCGATGACCTCGGCGTAGCGCTCGAGGCTGAAGATCAGGGTGACGTTGACGCTGATGCCCGACGCGATCGCCTCGGTGATGGCGGGCAGACCCGCCTTCGTCGCGGGGATCTTCACGAGCAGGTTCGGACGGTCGACCTTGGCCCACAGCTTCTTCGCCTGCTCGACCGTGCCCTCGGTGTCGTGCGCGAGGTCGGGGGAGACCTCGATCGAGACGCGGCCGTCGACGTGGCCCGACTTCTCCCACACGGGGCGGAAGATGTCGAGCGCGGCGGCGACGTCCTGCGTGGTCGCGGCGAAGACGGCCTCTTCAGCCGTCGCGCCGGATGCGGCGAGCTCGGTGACCTGAGCGTCGTACGACGTGTTGTTCTTGTCGGTGATCGCGTTCGCGAAGATCGTCGGGTTGGTCGTGACGCCGACGACGTTGCGGGTCTCGATCAGCTCCGCGAGGTTGCCGGAGGAGATGCGGGTGCGTGACAGGTCGTCGAGCCAGATGCTGACACCGGCTGCTGCGAGGTCTGCGGTGGGGGTGCTCATGCGTTCTCCTTGATGGTCTCGCGTGCGGCCGCGATGACGGCCTCGGTGGTGATGCCGAACTTCTGGAACAGTGTTTTGTAGTCGGCGGAGGCGCCGAAGTGGTCGATGCCGACCGAACGGCCGCGGTCGCCCACGATGCCGCGCCAGCTGAGGACGGAACCGGCCTCGACCGAGACGCGGGCCGTGACGGCCTTCGGCAGGACCGACTCGCGGTATGCCTCGTCCTGCTCGTCGAACCACTCCAGCGAGGGAGCGGAGACGACGCGTACGTTGACGCCCTCCTCGGCCAGAGCTGCGCGGGCATCGACCGCCAGCTGCACCTCGGAGCCGGTCGCGATGATGATCACGTCGGGGGTGCCGTTCGGAGCCTCGGCGAGCACGTACGCGCCCTTCGAGACACCGTCGGTCGACGCGAAGACGTCGCCTTCGGCTGTGCCCTGGCCGCGCTCGAACACCGGGATGTTCTGACGGGTCAGCGCGATGCCGGCCGGGCCCTCGTGACGGCGCAGGATCTCGAGCCAGGCGGCCGAGGTCTCGTTGGCGTCGGCGGGGCGCACCAGGGTGAAGTTCGGGATGGCGCGCAGCGTCGCGATCTGCTCGATCGGCTGGTGCGTGGGCCCGTCTTCGCCGAGAGCGACCGAGTCGTGAGTCCAGACGAAGATGCTGGGGACGTTCATCAGCGCGGCCAGACGCACGGGCGGGCGCATGTAGTCGCTGAAGATGAGGAACGTGCCGCCGAACGCACGCGTCGGTCCGTGCAGCACGATCCCGTTGACGATCGCGCCCATGGCGTGCTCGCGGATGCCGAAGTGCAGCACGCGTCCGTAAGGGTCACCCGACCACTCGTGGGTCGACCACTCGGCCGGGATGAAGGACTTCGAGTCCTTGATCGTGGTGAGGTTCGACTCGGCGAGGTCGGCCGAGCCGCCCCAGAGCTCGGGGAGCTCGGCGGCGAGAGCGTTGATGACCTGCCCTGAGGCTGCACGGGTCGAGACGTCCTTGCCGCTCTCGAAGACCGGAAGGGCAGAGGCGATGTCAGCCGGCAGCTCCTTGGCCTCGAGGCGGTCGAGAAGCGCCTTGCGCTCGGGGTTGGCTGCGGCCCAGGCATCGAACGACTGCTGCCACGCTGCCCGGCTCTCGGCGGCGCGCTCCGCGAGGCCGCGGGTGCGGGAGATGACGTCGTCGGCGACGGCGAAGTGCTCGTCGGCGTCGAATCCGAGGACCTTCTTGGTCGCGGCGAGTTCGTCGCCACCCAGAGCGGATCCGTGGATCTTTCCGGAGTTCTGCTTGCCGGGCGACGGCCAGCCGATGATCGTCTTGAGGATGATCAGCGACGGCTTCGAGGTCTCGCCCTTCGCGGCCTCGATGGCGGCGTAGAGCTCCGAGACGTCTTCGACGTACTCGCCCGTCTTCTTCCAGTCGACGGTCTGGACCTGCCAGCCATAGGCCTCGTAGCGCTTCGCGACGTCCTCGGTGAAAGCGACGTTCGTGTCGTCCTCGATCGAGATCTGGTTCGAGTCGTAGATCGCGATGAGGTTGCCGAGCTCCTGGTGGCCCGCGAGCGACGAAGCCTCGCTGGTGACGCCCTCCTGGAGGTCGCCGTCACCGGCGATGACATAGACGAAGTGGTCGAACGGGCTGGTGCCCGCCTCGGCCTCGGGGTCGAAGAGACCGCGTTCGTAGCGAGCGGCGTAGGCGAAGCCCACTGCGGAGGCGAGTCCCTGGCCGAGCGGGCCGGTGGTGATCTCGACGCCCTTGGTGTGGCCGTACTCGGGGTGGCCGGGGGTGAGCGAGCCCCAGGTGCGCAGCGC
The DNA here is from genome assembly GCF_979258485.1 of Microbacterium sp. AC035. NCBI lineage: Bacteria > Bacillati > Actinomycetota > Actinomycetes > Micrococcales > Microbacteriaceae > Microbacterium > Microbacterium sp. AC035. Next base: position 1,110,226 of record NZ_OZ409858.1, on the reverse strand, counting down.
CTTGAGATCGTCGAGCTCGAGGCCGAAGCCGCCCAGGTAGAGCTGCACGTACTGGGTGAGGGAGGAGTGTCCGACCGAGAGGATGAAGCGGTCGCGGCCCAGCCAGTCGGTGTCGGTCGGGTCGTGACGCAGGACCCGCTGGTAGAGGAGATACGCGGCCGGAGCCAGGCTCATCGCGGTGCCGGGGTGGCCGTTGCCGACCTTCTCCACGGCATCCGCAGCCAGAAGACGTGCGGTGTCCACCGCGCGTCGGTCGATCTCATCCCACTGCAATTCCGACACTGTGAAGCCCTTCTGCAACTGTTCGAGAGCGCCCGGATTGCACGATCGCAGTCCGCAACGCTACGGAAGGGTGTGATGTGCGCTGGGCGCGCGAGTCATTTCAGCATAGCGCCGAGGTTTGACCCATTACCCCCCTTTACAACGCTCCGCCCTTCCAGTAATTCCATGGATCTGTCACGGCTTCGCCGGGGCCATGGGACCGCGGCTCATCGTTGTTGAAACGCGATTCCGCGACGCCCGGGCGAGGCGGATGCGGAGGGTGGCCATGGGGCCATGACCGGCGACGGGCGAGCCCCTCGTCTCGCGTGCCCTAGACTGGGAAACGCTGTCGTGACGCGTGTGGAGGAGGCGATCGAGATCTCGACGATGTCTGATCAGACCGTTGTTAAGAAGTCCATCGGTCGCACCGTGAAGGCGTACGTCGCCCTCACCAAGCCGCGCGTCCTCGAACTGCTGCTGGTGTCGACCGTTCCGGTGATGTTCCTCGCCCAGGGTGGTCTGCCCGATATGTGGCTGGTGTTGGCCACCGTGATCGGCGGGTCGTTGAGCGCCGGGTCCGCCGCGGCGTTCAACATGTATCTCGACCGCGACATCGACGCTCATATGCATCGCACCGAGAACCGACCGCTCGTCACGGGTGAGATCACCCCGAGGGGCGCTCTCATCTTCTCGTGGACGCTGGCCGTCGTCTCGACCGTCTGGCTGTGGTTCACGACGAACTGGCTGGCGGCGACGCTGTCGGCATCCGCGATCTTCTTCTACGTCGTGATCTACACCATGATCCTCAAGCGCCGCACCGAGCAGAACATCATCTGGGGCGGTATCGCCGGATGCTTCCCCGTGCTCATCGGCTGGGCCGCGGTCACGGGTTCGCTCGACTGGCCGGCGTTCATCCTCTTCGCGCTCATCTTCCTGTGGACGCCGCCGCACTACTGGCCGCTCTCGATGAAGTACAAGGACGACTACGAAGACGTCGACGTGCCCATGCTCGGCGTGACCCGCAACGCCTCGCAGGTCGGGCTCCAGGTCATCCTCTATGCCTGGGCCACCGTGGCCTGCTCGCTGCTGCTGATCCCGATCGCGAACATGGGCCTCGTCTACGGCGTCTCGGCCGCCGTGTTCGGCGGCTGGTTCATCTACGAGTCGCACCGTCTCTACAACCAGGCGGTCCGGGGCAACGAGGCGCGGCCGATGCGAGTCTTCCACGCCTCGATCACCTACTTGACGCTGATCTTCGTGGCCGTCGCGGTCGATCCGCTGCTGCCCTTCTGAGCCTCGTCGTCCTCGTCGATCTGCTCGGCGGCCGCGTCCGTCGCGTCGCTCTCGACCGTCGTGCTCTCGTCGTCGTTGACGGCATCTGATTCAGCCGTCCAGTCGATCGGCTCGACGACCACGGGTGCGGGCGACGGCACGAGCGCCTGCACCGCGCTCAGCCCGACGGCGATCAGCACGCCGATGACGCCTGCGCCCAGAAGCGCGGCGCCGACGACCACGAGCGACTGCCCGACGTACACCTCGATGCCGGTGGCCGTGCCGTCGAGCAGCGTGCTCGTCATGGTGCCGATCTGGCCGGCGATGAGCCAGCCGCCCACGCCCGCTGACGCGAGCGAGAGAACGAGGAGGAGCCAGAAGCCGATGCTGCGTGTCAGGGACTTGTTCATGCCAGCCACGGTGCACGACGAACTGATGAGGGACTGATGTCGCAGCTATGCATCCCCCGTGCCGAGGTTCCGGGGCACGTCGATCGATCGGCTCACTCCGTCACTCCCGGGGCGCGACCGGCTTCTTCAGGTGCAGCACCACGACGGTGTACGCCGCGGCCGAGAGCGACGCGAGCACCATGTGGATGCCGACGAGCAGGGGAGGGAGACCCGTGCGCGCCTGCCAGATGCCGACGCCGACCTGCACGAGGATCGCGAGCACGAGCACGAGCAGCCACTTGCGGGGCTCGAGGCGCAGCACCCACGCCGAGATCGTGAGCGTGGCGACGAGCGCGGCGAGGACGTATCCGGGCCACGCGTGGACGTGCGCCAGGACGGTGGCGTCGAACCCGTGACGCAGCACGTCGGCATCACCTGAGTGCGGGCCGGACCCGGTGGTGAGCACGCCGAAGACGATCGTGACGGCGAGAGCCAGGCCGGTGACGTGGCTCAGGATCGCGAACCACTTCGGGACCGCGCGCTCCCTCGGGCCCGGCTGCCCGTAGAGACGCACCAGGAACGCCGCGGTGACGCACACGAGCAGCAGAGACGACACGTAGTGGAACCCGACGATGAAGGGGTTCAGGCCGGTGAGCACGGTGATGCCACCGACCAGCGCCTGTGCGACGACTCCGAGCAGGACGATCCAGGCGAGGGCGACGAGATCACGTCGTTCGGTCGTCAGACGCAACGAGCGCACCATGGCCGCGATCACGGCGATGAGCAGAGCACCCATCGCGAACGGCGTCGCGGGAAGTGAGAACAGCGACACGATCACGAAGGTGATGATGGCCGCGGCGATGCCGGCAGCCGCGAAACGCAGGGCGGAGAACACCAGCAGCCGGCCGCCGACACGGGCGAGGACGAGCAGCAGGACCGCGAGGGCAATGATGCCGACGACGCCCGTCATGACGCGGTTGCCGAACTCGATGATGCCGTGGATTCCCTGATCGGCATAGATCGGAACGAGCGACTCGGGAGTGCAGAGCGGCCACTCCGAGCATCCGAGGCCGGATCCGGTGAGGCGCACTGCACCGCCGGTGCCGATGATGATCGTCTGGGCCAGGAAAGACAGCCAGGCGAAGACGCGGAGCGCTCGTCCCCAGAGGATCGCATGCGGCGACGCCGGTGCGTTCACGGGGGAGGAGATCGAGGGCTGGGGCATAAGTCTTCTCCGAACCGCCCGGACACGGCGAGCGGCCCTGTCTTCAGGCGGAACCTGTAGAATCGGATTGTTGTGATGAGCGCTTACCGCGCTGAAGCATCACTAACAGTTTAGGCGCGATGGATGCGCCGGTGATGAGGGCCCACCAACGGCACCCGCTCCCGCAGACTCGACGGGGATCAGGTGTGTCGGGGCGGATGACACCGTTTGGGACCTGTGAGGAGAGTGTGTGATGTCGGATGTGCTGATCGACCGCCCGGAGCTTGACGGCCTGGGGGTGTACGAATTCGGATGGCATGACGAAGATGCCGCCGGAGCAATCGCCAAGCGTGGAATCTCCGAAGAGGTGGTTCGCGGGATCTCGGCGCTCAAGCACGAGCCCGAATGGATGCTGAAAACCCGTCTCAAGGGATACCAGCTCTTCGGCAAGAAGCCGATGCCGACCTGGGGCGCCGACCTCAGCGCGATCGACTTCGACAACATCAAATACTTCGTGCGTTCGACGGAGAAGCAGGCGCAGTCCTGGGAGGACCTGCCTGTCGAGATCCGCGAGACGTACGAGCGCCTCGGCATCCCCGAGGCCGAGCGCCAGCGCCTCGTCGCCGGCGTCGCCGCGCAGTACGAGTCCGAGGTCGTGTACCACCAGATCCGCGAGGACCTGGAGCAGCAGGGCGTCATCTTCATGGACACCGACACTGCCCTGCGCGAGCACCCCGAATTCTTCGAGGAGTACTTCGGCACGGTCATCCCGGCCGGCGACAACAAGTTCGCCGCGCTGAACACCGCCGTGTGGTCCGGCGGTTCGTTCGTCTACGTCCCCAAGGGCGTGCACGTCGAGATCCCGTTGCAGGCGTACTTCCGCATCAACACCGAGAACATGGGCCAGTTCGAACGGACCCTGATCATCGCCGACGAGGACAGCTACATCCACTACATCGAGGGCTGCACGGCTCCGATCTACAAGTCGGACTCGCTGCACTCGGCCGTGGTCGAGATCATCGTGAAGAAGAACGCCCGCGTTCGGTACACGACGATCCAGAACTGGTCGAACAACGTCTACAACCTCGTCACCAAGCGTGCGGTCGCGCACGAGGGCGCGACGATGGAGTGGGTCGACGGCAACATCGGCTCCAAGGTGACGATGAAGTACCCGTCGATCTACCTGATGGGCGAGCACGCCAAGGGCGAGACGCTCTCGGTCGCCTTCGCAGGCCCCGGGCAGCACCAGGACGCCGGCGCGAAGATGATCCACATGGCGCCGTACACCCAGTCGTCGATCGTGTCGAAGTCGATCGCCCGCGGTGGCGGTCGTGCGGGATACCGGGGCGAGGTCCGAGTGGACGCCAACGCGCACCACTCCGCCAACACGGTCCGCTGCGACGCGCTGCTGGTCGACACCAAGTCCCGCTCCGACACCTACCCGGCGATCGACATCCGTGTCGACGACGTGCAGCTCGGACACGAGGCCACGGTCTCGAAGGTCAGCGAAGAGCAGCTCTTCTACCTGCAGTCCCGCGGCATGCCCGAGGACGAGGCGATGGCGATGATCGTGCGCGGCTTCATCGAGCCGATCGCCCGGGAACTGCCCATGGAGTACGCGATGGAACTGAACAAGCTCATCGAAATGGGCATGGAAGGATCGGTCGGCTAAATGGCGGCCTCGACGACAGCGCCCAGTGAGGCGCAGCACACGAACGCGCACATCGACCCCGCAGCACAGGTCTCATCCGCCGGTTTCGTCCCGGTGCAGACCCGCTCGGAGCGCCCCCACTCCTTCGACCCAGACGACTTCGGTGCTCCCACCGGTCGCGAGGTCAACTGGAAGCACACCCCGGTCTCCAAGCTCTCGCCCCTCTTCGAGGTCGCGGGTTCGGGCGACGGCGTGAGCTACTCCTTCGGCTCGGGAGAGCAGTACGTGTCGGCGCCGCTGGCCGCGGGCGACGCACCGCGCGGAGAGGTCTTCCTGGCGGAGGACATCACTGCAGCGATCGCATGGCAGGGCTCGCCCGAGGCGCTGCACATCCGCATCCCGCGTGAAGAAGAGGTCGCTGAGCCCGTCTTCATCGCGATCGAGGGACTCGGTGCGGACCGTCGCGCAGATGCGCACGTCGTGATCGAGGCGCTCGAGCACAGCTCCGCCACCGTCGTGCTCCAGCATACGGGCGCGGCGCAGTACTCGCAGAACGTCGAGATCATCGTGCGTGACGGAGCGAAGCTCACCGTCATCAGCCTGCAGCAGTGGCAGGACGAGGCCGTGCACACGTCTGCGCACCAGGCCAGGGTCGACGCGGATGCCACGCTCAAGCACTTCGTCATCAGCTTCGGCGGTGGCGTCGTGCGCGTGAACCCGAGCGTCGAGCTCGCGGGTGCGGGCTCGGAGGGATACCTCTACGGCCTCTCCTACGCGGACGCGGGCCAGCACCTCGAGAGCCAGGTCTTCCTGCACCACAAGGGGCCGCACACCAAGGGCGACGTCCTCTACAAGGGTGCGCTCCAGGGCCAGGGCGCGCACAGCGTCTGGATCGGCGACGTGCTGATCGGCGCGCACGCGAACGGCACCGACTCATACGAGGCGAACCGCAACCTGGTGCTCACCGAAGGTGCTCGCGCCGACTCGATCCCGAACCTGGAGATCGAGACCGGCGACATCCTCGGCGCGGGCCACGCCAGCGCCACCGGTCGTTTCGACGACGAGCAGCTGTTCTACCTGCAGGCACGAGGGATCAGCGAAGAGGAAGCACGCCGCCTGGTCGTGCTCGGCTTCCTCACCGACATCGTCCAGCGTCTGGGAATTCCCGCGCTGGAGGCCGAGCTCCTCGCTGCGATCGAGACGGAGCTCGCCGAGGTGAACGCATGACCGCCGAGCGAGTCTGCGGTGTCGCCGAGCTCGAGCAGGACATGCCGCTGCGTGTCGAGCCGAACGGCGTGCCGATCACTGTCATCAAGGACTCCGAGGGCGTCATCCACGCCATCGGAGACACCTGCACCCACGGCGACATCTCCCTCTCAGAGGGCTTCGTCGAAGGAGAGACGGTGGAATGCTGGGCCCACGGCTCGGCATTCTCGCTGCTCACCGGCAAGCCCCAGAATCTCCCCGCTTATGAGCCCGTTCCGGTCTACGTCGTCGAGATCGACGGCGACGACGTGCTCATCGACCCGACTGTGACGAAGGAAGTCTGAATGTCTGTTCTCGAAATCCGCGACCTCTACGTGACGGTCGAGACCGAGGCGGGAATCACCCCGATCCTCAACGGAATCACCCTCACGATGAACACGGGTGAGACGCACGCGATCATGGGCCCCAACGGCTCGGGCAAGTCGACGCTCGCCTACACGATCGCCGGTCACCCGAAGTACACGGTGGCGTCCGGCTCGATCACGTTCGACGGCCAGGACGTCCTTGCGATGAGCGTCGACGAGCGCGCTCGCGCGGGCCTCTTCCTCGCGATGCAGTACCCGGTCGAGATCCCCGGCGTGACGGTGACGAACTTCCTCCGCACGGCCAAGACCGCGATCGACGGCGAAGCACCGGCGATCCGCGGGTGGACGAAGGACGTCAAGGCGGCCATGTCCAACCTCCGCATGGACCCGAAGTTCGCTCAGCGCAACGTCAACGAGGGGTTCTCCGGTGGCGAGAAGAAGCGCCACGAGATCCTTCAGCTCGAGGTGCTCAAGCCGAAGTTCGCAGTGCTCGACGAGACCGACTCCGGTCTCGACGTCGACGCGCTGAAGATCGTCTCGGAAGGCGTCAACCGCGCCAAGGAGGCGACGGGTCTCGGCGTGCTGCTGATCACGCACTACACCCGCATCCTGCGCTACATCCGCCCCGACTTCGTGCACGTGATCGTCGCGGGCAAGATCGTCGAAGAAGGCGGCCCCGAACTCGCCGACCGGCTCGAGGACGAGGGATACGACCGTTTCCTCGACCCCGCAGCCCCCATCGAGGCGTAGGCTGATTCGCATGACAGCCACCCTCACCGACGCGAAGTACGACGAGGTCACCGAGGCTCTCAAGGACGTCATGGACCCGGAGCTCGGGATCAATGTCGTCGACCTCGGCCTCATCTACGATCTCGCGTGGGATGACGAGAACGACGCTCTCGTCATCCACATGACGCTCACCAGCGCAGGCTGCCCACTGACCGACGTGCTCGAGGACCAGACCGCTCAGGCGCTGGACAGTGTCGTCGATCGCTTCCGCATCAACTGGGTGTGGATGCCGCCGTGGGGCCCTGAGAAGATCACGGACGATGGGCGCGACATGATGCGCGCTCTCGGCTTCGCCATCTGAGGATGCTCGAGGTCAAGGCTCTGCCTCTGGCCGAGCTCCGAGAGCGCAGCAGCGAGAAATGGCGGGAGTACCCCGCCGATGTGCTTCCGCTGTTCGTCGCGGAGACCGACTTCCCGTTGGCGCCGGCGATCTCATCCGCGCTTCGACGCGCTGTGGACATCGGCGACACCGGCTACATAGCGTCGCGGACCCCGCTGCCTGAGGAGTACGCGGCCTTCGCGCTCCGTCGCTTCGGCTGGCGCGCAGATCCTTCGCGGATGCGGACGACCGCGGACGTGAGCATGGGGATCGTCGAGATCCTGCGCCGCGTCACGCAGCCGGGGGAGCGCGTGGTCGTCACCCCGCCGGTGTATCCGCCGTTCTTCGACCTGGTCTCCGAGGCCGGAGCCGAGGTCGCTCGGGTACCGCTGATCGACACGGGCACCGAATGGGAACTCGATCTCGACGGCATCCGCGCAGCATTCGAAGACGGTGCGACCGCGATGCTGCTCTGCAACCCGCACAACCCGACGGGCACGGTGCACAGCCGTGACTCGCTGAGCGCTCTGGCCGAGATCGCCGACGAGTTCGGTGCTGCCGTGGTCTCGGACGAGATCCATGCTCCGCTCGCCCAGCCGGGAACAGGGTTCACGCCTTTCCTCGACACGGGCGACGCCGCCGAGCGCGTGGGCTACGCCGTCGTGAGCGCGAGCAAGGCCTTCAATCTCGCCGGTCTCAAGTGCGCCCTCATGGTGACCGCCTCCGATCGCCCCAGCGCCATCGTGCGCGGGCTCCCGATCGAGGTCGAGTGGCGCACGGGGCAGTTCGGGCTCCTCGCGGCCGTGGCCGCGTTCTCCGAGGAGAGCGACGAGTGGCTCGACGGCCTGCTCACGACCCTCGATGCGAATCGGGTGCTGCTGGAAGATCTGCTGGCATCGAAGCTCCCTGGCGCCCGCTACCGGATCCCCGATGCCGGATACCTGGCGTGGATCGATCTCTCGGGCCTGGAGTGGGGAGACAACCCCGCGCGTCGGATCCTGAAAGAGGCGAAGGTCGCCCTGCACTTCGGCCCCGCCTTCGGCGAGGAGGGCAGGGGGTTCGTCCGACTGAACTTCGGCACGAGCCCGGAGATCATCACCGAGGCCATCGAGCGCATCGCGACGCTCGTGGATCGATGACGACCGAACAGCAGCCGACCGCATCGATCTGGGACCGGGAGCGACTCTGGGTCACCGCCGGTGCCGTCTCGCTGATCTTCCTCGCCGCGATCGAGGCGCTGGCGGTCACGACCGTCATGCCGATCGTCAGCGAAGCGCTCGACGGGCGGGAGCTGTATGCCGTAGCGTTCGCCGGGACGCTTGCGACGAGCGTGATCGGGATGGTCGCAGCGGGTGCCTGGTCGGATTCTCGTGGGCCACGCGGTGCACTGTACGCAGCGGTGTCGCTCTTCATCGCCGGTCTGCTGCTGTCGGGGTTCGCGGTCTCGATGGATCAGTTCCTCGTCGGTCGTCTCGTCCAGGGCCTCGGCGCCGGTGGCCAGACGGTGGCGCTGTACGTGTTGGTGGCCCGTCTGTACCCGCCGCACCTTCACGGCAGAGTGTTCGCGGCGTTCGCCGCCGCCTGGGTGGTGCCGTCGATGATCGGTCCGTTCCTCGCGGGGGCGGTCGCGGAGTATCTCGACTGGCGCTGGGCGTTCCTCGGCGTCGCCGTGCTGACGACGGCCGCGTTCATCACCGTCGCGTCGCGGTTGCGAGGAGTCGACCTCGGTCACGGCGAACCGCAGAATCGCCAGGCGCTCGTCATCCGCCTTCTCCTCGCGGTGGTGGTCGCCGTCTTCGCGGTGCTGATCGGGTTCACCGCCGAGATGACCGTGCGCCTCGCATGGCCCGTGGCGATCGGGTCGGTCATCGTGATCGCCGTCGCACTGCTGCCGCTGGTTCCCCGGCGCACGCTCCGTGCCGGGCGCGGTCTGCCGAGTGTCGTCCTCATGCGCGGCATCGCCGCAGGCGCGTTCTTCGCGGCCGAGGCATACATCCCCTACCTGCTGATGGAGCGCTTCGAATTCACGGCGACCTGGGCGGGGATCGCGCTCATGTTCGCCGCCTTCGCCTGGGCAGGGGCATCGCAGCTGCAGGGGAGCTTCGGCGAACGCCTCGGCAACACCCGCATCACCGTGATCAGCCTGTCGCTCATCCTCGTGGCGCTCGTGCTCGTCTTCGCGTCGGCACAGTGGGGGGCGTCCCCGGTGTTCGTCGTCGTGGGTTGGGGGTTCGCCGGCGGTGGCATGGGGCTGCTGTATCCGCGCCTCACCGTGCTGACGCTCGCCTATTCGGACGAGGGCAATCAGGGTTTCAACTCGTCAGCGCTGTCGATCTCCGATGCCGCGGGTTCAGCGGTGACGATCGCTCTGGCCGGGTTGGCTGTTGCGACGCTGGGCGGGGATGCGGCGTCGTTCGGCGTGGTCTTCGCCTTCTGTTCCGGTCTGGTGCTGCTGGCATTCGTGCCGGGGCTCAGGCTGGGCCATGCCGCGGAGTCGTCTGAGGGCTGACGCCTGCGACGAGCGATTCCCGTGCGAGCGCGGTGACGCCGAGGTCGAAGACGCGGTCGAGGCCGGCGGTGACGTCGGACGTGCCGTCGGCGAGTGCCGCGCCATGGCTGTCAGCGTGCATGCGCTGCTGCACGAGCGTCGCGTGGCCGAGCACGAAGTGCAGGAGCGCTGTCGCACGCTCGGCGGCGTCTGAGTGCCCGTGACGTGCGAGGGCGGCTTCGAGCGCGGTCTGGGCGTAGGACGAGCCGAGGCGCAGGGCGTAAGTGCTGAGCACGAGCTCCGCCCCGTCGCGATAGGTGAAGAGGGCGTCGCGGATGCCGCGAGCGGTGGTCAGCACGTCGGCATCGTCGCGGGGGATCCCTGCGGTGATCCGGTCGGCGAGCTCCGCCAGAAGCTCCTGCTTGCTCGAGAAGTGCCAGTAGAGAGCGCTCGGCTGGACATCCAGCCTGCCTGCGATCCGCCGCATCGACAGATCGGCGAGGCCGACCTCGTCGAGAAGGGCCAGCGCCACGCGTGCGACGCCGTCGCGGTCGTGACGAGCGGAGTTGTGCTCTGGGCTCATGTGGTCAGTATAGTGAACACCGTTCAGGTGAACAGTGTTCAGGAAGGTGTCGGATCATGACCCAGCAACGCGATGACCTCGGTCGCGAACTCGCAAGAGTGGCGATCTTCGCCGCACTCATCGTCGTTCTCGGCATGGTGACGATACCGATTCCCGGCGGGGTGCCGATCACCGCGCAGACCCTGGGGGTCATGCTCGCCGGTGCTGTGCTCGGACCCCGTCTGGCCCCGCTCTCGATTCTTCTGGTGCTCGCTCTCGCCGCGATCGGGCTGCCCGTCCTCGCCGGTGGGCGGGGCGGCCTCGGTGTGTTCGTGGGGCCGACCGCCGGATACCTGCTCGGATGGGTGGTCGGCGTCATCGTGATCGGTCTCATCGTGGGCAGCGGTCGGCTCAGCTGGTGGCGGATCGCTCTCGGAGTCGTCGTCGGCGGCATCCTTGTGGTGTATCTCTGCGGGATCCCCGTGACGGCGCTCGTGCTCGGGCTCGGACTCGGGCCCACCGCGCTCGGGAGTCTGGTGTTCCTCCCGGGCGATCTGCTCAAGGCTGCGGCGGCGACGGCGCTGGTTCTCGCGCTGCGACGCGCGTACCCCAGGGCGTTCGGCGTGCGTGTCACCCCGGCGCCCGTGTCCGTTCGTGCGATCTGAGACCGCGGTCGGATCGATCTCTCTCGACGGTGTCACAGTCGAAAGAGAAGGGCGATCGATCCTGCGTGATGTGAGCGTCGAACTCGCAGCGCAGAGGATCGCGGTGATCGGGGCGAACGGATCGGGTAAGTCGACCTTCGCGCGCCTGCTGAACGGCCTCGTTCTGCCGGACGCAGGGCGAGTCAGGGTCCACGATCTCGATCCGCGGCGGGACACGAAGGCGCTGCGACGTCGTGTCGGTTTCGTCTTCACCGACCCTCAGTCGCAGATCCTGATGCCGACGCCCGCCGAGGATCTCGCGCTCTCGCTGCGTGGCTCGCCCCGATCGGAGATCGCCGCCCGGGTGGCCGGCGCACTTGCTGAGCACGGTCTGACAGACAGGGCGAATGCGCCTGCATCGGAGCTGTCCGGCGGTCAGAAGCAGCTGCTGGCGCTCGCGTCGGTTCTGATCACGGAGCCGCGATTGATCGTGGCAGACGAGCCGACGACGCTGCTCGACCTCCGCAATTCGCGAAGGGTCTCCGACCTGCTCCTGGCTCTGCCGTCGCAGGTCGTCATCGTCACGCATGACCTCGATCTCGCGGCGAGATGCGACCATGCAGTGCTCTTCGACGCCGGATCGCTCATCGCAGCCGGCGCCCCGGACGACGTGGTCGCCGAGTATCGCGGGCTGTGCGGATGATCCAGTCGTATCGGCCGGGGAACAGCCTCGTCCACCGGATGCCGGCAGGGCTCAAGCTCGCACTCTTCGCCTCGCTGGCGCTCGTGTCATCCGGATACCCTCATGATGCGTGGAGCGTCACGGTCTCGCTCGTCGTCGTGTGCTCGCTCTATCTCGTCGCCCGACTGCCGGCGAAGGTCCTGATCATCGAGATGTGGCGGATGCGCTGGCTCGCGCTGGTTCTCGGGTCAGCGCTGTGGATCTTCGTTTCGCCGCTCACTGCGTGGATCAGCACGATCAGGGTGACGTCGCTGCTTCTGCTGGCGGCGCTGCTCACGATCACCACGCGGATGGGGGATCTGCTGGGCGTTCTGCATCGGCTGCTGCGGCCGCTGGGTCGGCTGGGCATCGATGCAAATGCGGTCGCGATGACGATCTCGTTGACGCTCACGATGATCCCGGTGGTGGCCGGGTTCGCCCACGCCGTACGCGAGGCGCAGCGGGCACGAGGGCTCCGCCTCGGCCTGCGGACCGCCGTGCCGCTGATGGTCAGGACGCTACGCCACGCGGACGAGGTCGGTGACGCTCTCGCCGCTCGGCGACTGGTGTGATCTCCGGGCCAGGCGGAGGGAGAGCAGCATTGCGCCGACGGCGAGCGGGGCCGTCAGAACCGTCGTGCCTGCGATGAGGAGCAGGACGACCGAGGCGACGCCGAGCACCGCTGCGCTCTGGACCCGGCGAGCAGAGTCGGCCGCGGGGGGTGACGGCAGCGTCTCGATGCGAGTGAGCGACACCGCGATCACCGCTGTGAGGGTCAGTGCGGTCGCGAGCCAGAGCGGGCGAGACACCCACCATTCGAGGGTGCTCGGCTCGGGCAGGGTGATTCCGCCTGCGAGCGAGGCCATAGCGCAGATCCCGGCCATCGCGAGCAGCGCAGGCATGTGCCACAGGTAGATCGTCATGGTGCGTCTGTTGACGAATGCGCTGAACGCGGCCGGGACCGGGCGGCGACTGAGAACGCCGATGCGATCACGGAGAAGCGAGACGGCGCTCAGGTGCACGACCCCGACGAGGAGAAGGGCTGTGGTGGGCGGGTTGATGTTGGCCACGAGATCAGGGGAGTAGACCTCCGTCGCGAAGCCGCTGATGAGCGTGATCAATGCCACAGCTCCTGCGATCGCCCGTGTTCGTCGGCGGAGTCCGTCGATGGTGCCATCGGCGAGGAAGAAGCCGATCTGCTGCAGGGCGAGCCAGACGAAAGCGAGATTCAGGAAGCCCAGTCCCTCGAGCCCGGTGATCCCCCGGAGCGCGTCGACGCCGAGCGATGCCGCGACAAGTGCGGCCACCGTGATCAGCGGCTTCCGGGCGTGAGCTCCCGCGAGCGCAGGAAGAAGCGCCTGGCCGCCCAGGAAGACGGCGAGGAACCACAGGGGCTGGCTGTAGCGGAAGCCGGCCACGGCGATGATGTCGGCCGGCATGCCGGCGACGCTCAGGGCAGCGAGTGCCGCGCCGACGATCCCGATCGCGAACAGGGCCGGCCGCAGCAGCCGATGCACCCGGGCGGCGAGGAAGCCGGCTGCGGTGTCGCCGCGCTCCTGCGTGTGCCGGAAGGAGGTGTAGCCGGCGAACCCGCCGATGATGAAGAAGAGCGGCATCACCTGCAGAACCCAGCTGACGGGCACGATCCACCCTGTTCCTTCGCTGGCGTTCGAGAACACCGGGCTGCCGTCGACCACGGTGACCCCGACCATGATGGCGTGGAGCAGCACGACTCCTGTGACACAGATCGCACGCAGGAAGTCGATCGTGGTGTCACGCCCGCCGGGAGATGGCAGCGGCGGAGCGGTGCGCGGGGGTGCTTCGACGATGGCCATGTGTCCTCCTCGGATGGGGTGTCCGAGGAGCGTATGGACGCGGTGCCGTCCGGGGGATCACCCCCAGGACTGGTTCGCACCCCTACCGGAGTGTGATCCTGCGCAGGCTCAGGATGCGGGTTCGACCAGGCCGGAGTCGTATGCGAGGATCACGGCGTGCACGCGGTCGCGGAGCTGGAGCTTCGCGAGCACCTTGCCGACGTGCGTCTTCACGGTCTGCTCCGCGATGAACAGATCGGCCGCGATCTCGCTGTTCGACCTGCCCCGCCCGATGAGCACCAGCACTTCTCGCTCTCGGTCGGTGAGCTCGGCCAGCGATGTGGCGGCTCGCGGAGTGCGCGGCCGTCGACCGGCGAACTGCTCGATCATGCGCCTGGTCACGCTGGGAGCGAGCAGCGCGTCGCCGCCGGCGACCACGCGCACGGCGTGCACGAGCTCCTCCGGGAGAGCATCCTTCAACAGGAAGCCGCTCGCGCCGGCCTCCAGCGCGTCGTACACGTAGTCATCGATGTCGAAGGTCGTGAGCATGAGGATCCGCGGCACGTGGGCTGCGGGGTAGCCGGGGCCCAGGATGCGGCGGGTCGCCTCGATCCCGTCGATCTCCGGCATCCGCACGTCCATCAGGATGACGTCGGGGTCGAGTCGGGCAGCGAGCGTGACCGCCTCCGCGCCGTTGGCGGCCTGCCCCGTGACACGGATGCCGTCGTGAGCGTCGAGGAGCGCGGCGAACCCGGCGCGCACCATGGCCTGATCGTCGGCGATGAGGACGCTGATCGTCACGGAGTCTCCTCTGGTTGCCCTGGGGCGTTGTCGCGCGGGGTGAGGTCTCGGAGCGGCAGCGAGGCGACGACTTCCCAGCCGCCGTCCGTCGTGGCGCCCGCGGTGAACGTGCCGCCCAACAGCTCGACGCGCTCGCGCATGCCGCGGAGCCCGTATCCGCCGCCCGAAGACGCGGGTGAGCCTGATGCGCGGCCGTTGCGGACGCGGATACCGACCGCATCGGCGTCGGCCTGCACGCGCACGGTCACGGCGGCGCCCGATGCGTGTCGCACCGCGTTGCTCAATGCCTCCTGAGCGATGCGGAAGGCCGCGATCTGCACGGCCTGCGGCGCATCCGTCACTGATCCTGTGATCTCCAGGCCGACGGTCACACCGGCTCGACGGATGGTGTCGACGAGAGCGGGGATGTCGTCGACGCCCTGTTGCGGTGCGAGCTCGGCCGTCTGGTCTTCGGTGCGCAGCACCCCGAGCATCCGTCGCATCTCGGTCAGCGAGGTCCGAGCTGTGGCCGCGATGCTGTCGAACTCCACGGACGCGGCGTCGCCCATCTCCGGGAGCCGGTAGCGTGCGGTCGATGCCTGCACCTGGATCACCGACATGCTGTGCGCGATCACGTCGTGCAGTTCGCGAGCGATGCGGGTGCGCTCCTCGACGAGGGCCCGTCGCGATTCCTCGAGCGCGGAGTGCTCGCGCTCTCGTGTGAGCTCGGCAGACACCCGGACCCGTCCGGCGACGAGGATGGCCACCAGGAACATCGCCGCGGCCAGGGAGGTCGTGACGATGAGGTCGGCGGTGACGCTGCCGGCCGTGGCAGGAGTGGCCACGATCTCGGGGCGCAGCAGCGGCGCGGTGAGGGAGAGCAGAGCTCCGATGGCCAGCGGGAAGACGCCGAGCCTGGCCCCGTGGACGAAGGTCACGACGCCGACCAGGAGCACGAAGGTCAGCAGGGCGGGCACCGACCACGGCCAGGGCGCCTCGGTCGCGAGAGTCGGGACGACGAGGAGCGGAAGCGTGAACGCCGCAGCGCAGAACATCGCGATCGCCCAACGAGGGCGGCTCAGTGCCAGGAGGGGCGCCGCGCACAGCGCGGCACCCAGGATGAACGAGAGCGGCAGCGACGTGCCGTACAGCACAGTCTGGACCGGCACGAGCACTGCGAACAGCGCGAGGCTCGCCGCGCCGAGCGCCGCGAGCACGGCGGTCCGACGGCTGATGCGGGGAGCGCGCTCGGTGCGCGGCCGACGACGTGCCATGTCTGTCATCCTGCCAGTTGCAGAACACGGGCGCGCCTCCGGCGGGATGCCGTGACGCGGTCTATCACCAGCCCGACCACGAGCGCCACGGCGATGCCGATGCCGGCGCTCACGAGCGGCTGCTCCTTGATCCACGAGCCCGCGAGCAGTCCGATGGCGAGGCTCAGGGCGCTCCAGCTGATGCCTCCCACGATGCTCAGCGGAAGGAACCTCCGCCACGGAAAGCGCAGAGCGCCGGCTGACATGTTGACGGCGACGCGGCCGACCGGGATGTAGCGGGCACCCAGAATGAGCGCCGCACTGCGGTGCGTGAGCGCTCTCTCCGCGTGAGCGAATGCGGAGGCGACTCGCGGACGACGCATCCACGCCCACCGGGTCGTGCCCAGCCTGCGGCCGAGGGCGAACGCGATGTTGTCGCCGATGGTCGCGCCCAGGGCGGCGACGAGTCCGAGAGGCAGCAGCGCCCAGAACTCACCGGTCGACGCCAGTACTGCCGCCGCGGCCACGAGCACGGTCTCGCTCGGCACCGGTGGGAAGAAGCCGTCGATGATCGTCACTGCGAGCAGTACGGCGTACAGCCAGGGCGACGCGACGGTCTGCAGAATGAGCTCGTTGATAACATCCACCTCAGCAGGCTAGAAAGCAGGTGGCAGGTGGGGCATCACCCTGAGGTATCGACCGCATCCCCCCAGGGAGGTAGATCCGCCGACCGCCCGATCGAGGTCGGGGCGACCACCGTGCACGGTCTGATGGTCGACAGTCAGACCCGGTGCGAGCACTATCAGGGGCTGCTCGATGTCATCGCTCTCAGGTTCGCCTGCTGCGGTGACTGGTACCCGTGCCATCTGTGTCACGCCGAGCTCGCCGGGCACGAGGCGCACCAGTGGTCGACGGACGAGCGCGCGACGGAGGCGGTGCTCTGCGGCATCTGCGGTTCGCTGCTGCGCATCGATGCCTACCTCGGGACATCCGAGTGTCCGACGTGCTCGGCGGTCTTCAATCCCGGCTGCCGACTGCATCACGATCTGTACTTCGACTGAACACTCAGCCGGGCGATCTATACTGGGAGTTTGGCCCCTCGGCCTGAATCCCCTTGAACGAACGGACATCCCGCTGTGCTTGCCGTGCACGAACTCGAGATCCGCGTGGGCGCACGCCTCCTGATGGAGAACGTGTCGTTCCGCGTGAGCGACGGAGACAAGATCGGTCTCGTCGGCCGCAACGGTGCAGGCAAGACCACGCTCACCAAGGTGCTCGCCGGTGACGTCCTGCCATCCGGCGGAAGTGTGACCCGTTCAGGTCAACTCGGCTACCTGCCGCAGGATCCGCGATCGGGCAACCCCGAGGATCTCGCTCGCACGCGCATCCTCGACGCCCGTGGACTCGGCCAGCTCAACCTCGGAATGAGCGAGGCCGCGCTCGCGATGGGGTCGGACGACCCTGCGGTCGCCGACAAGGCGATGAAGCGCTACGCGCGCCTCACCGAGGAGTTCGAAGGGCAGGGCGGGTACGCGGCCGAGGCCGAGGCAGCCTCCATCGCGAACAACCTCTCGCTGCCCGACCGCATCCTCGACCAGCCGCTGTCGACACTGTCCGGTGGTCAGCGCCGTCGTATCGAGCTGGCCCGCATCCTCTTCTCCGATGCCGAGACGATGATCCTCGATGAGCCGACCAACCACCTCGACGCCGACAGCGTCGTGTGGCTGCGCGAGTTCCTCAAGAACTACAAGGGCGGGCTGATCGTGATCAGTCACGACGTCGAGCTCGTCGGCGAGACCGTCAACCGCGTCTTCTACCTCGATGCGAACCGCCAGATCATCGACACCTACAACATGAACTGGAAGAACTACCTGCGTCAGCGGGTGGCCGACGAGGAGCGCCGCAAGAAGGAGCGCGCCAACGCCGAGAAGAAGGCCACGACCCTGCAGCTGCAGGCAGCCCGCTTCGGGGCGAAGGCGTCGAAGGCCGCTGCGGCTCATCAGATGATCGCGCGTGCCGACAAGCTGCTCGCCGGACTCGATGACGTCCGCCAGGAGGAGCGCGTCGCCAAGCTGCGCTTCCCGAAGCCGGCCCCCTGCGGCAAGACCCCGATGATGGCGACAGGGCTGTCGAAGTCCTACGGTTCACTCGAGATCTTCACCGACGTCGACCTCGCCATCGACCGCGGATCCAAGGTCGTCGTGCTCGGTCTCAACGGTGCGGGAAAGACGACCCTGCTGCGCATGCTCGCGGGCGTCGACCAGCCCGACACCGGGCAGCTCGAGCCGGGGCACGGCCTGAAGGTCGGGTACTACGCACAGGAGCACGAGAACCTCGACGTGAATCGATCGGTGCTCGAGAACATGGTGTCGGCCGCTCCGCACATCACCGAGATGGAAGCGCGCAGGGTGCTCGGCTCGTTCCTGTTCACGGGAGATGACGTACTCAAGCCCGCCGGAGTGCTCTCGGGCGGTGAGAAGACGCGGCTCTCGCTGGCCACCCTCGTGGTCTCGTCCGCGAACCTGCTGCTGCTCGACGAGCCCACCAACAACCTCGACCCCGCGTCGCGCGAGGAGATCCTCGGCGCGCTCGCGCACTATGAGGGGGCGGTCGTGCTGGTCTCGCATGACCCGGGTGCAGTGCAGTCGCTCAACCCCGAGCGCGTGCTGATCCTCCCGGACGGCGTCGAGGACCTGTGGAGCCAGGAGTACCAGGACCTCATCGAGCTCGCCTGATCCTTCGCCTCTCGTGGCATAGTCGAGAGCGTGACGCACGACGACCATGACCTCGACCCCGCCCCGCTCAACGAGTGGCTGAAGGGCCGGCACGCTCTCACCGGGCTCGCCCCGGAGTGGGATCTCGGCACGCTGCCTGACGACCCGAGCGCACTCTTCGCGACATGGCTGCGCGCAGCGGCTGCCCACGGTGTGCCTGAGCCGCACACGGTGACCCTCGCTACGGTGGATGCCGACGGACTACCCGACGCTCGAACTCTCATCCTGAAGCGGATCGACGAGCGAGGCTGGGCATTTGCCAGCACGAGGTCGTCTCGCAAGGGCGCGCAGCTGGCTGCCTCGCCGGCCGCCGCGCTGAACTTCTGGTGGCAGCCCCAGGTGCGCGCGGTGCGAGTGCGCGGTCGTGTGGAGGAGGCGACGCCCGAGGAGAGCGCCGCCGACCTGGCCGCGCGCTCTCCGGCCGCGCGGGCGGACATCGCGGACGGTGACTGGGTGCTGTGGCGGATCGTGCCCACCCGAATCGAGTTCTGGCAGGGATCGAGAGACCGCCGTCACACGCGGGTCATCTTCGACGCCGTCGACGATGGATGGGAACGGACTGTCATCGGCGGCATGGCAGATCAGAAGACGGAGGGGTGAGGGGAATGAGCGGATACCAGGTGATCGAGATCGGTGCTCTCGACGAGTGGCGCGCACACCATGGCGGGTTCGACGCGCGGCGCTCGCGCGATGGCCGTCGTGTCGTCGATCACGAGCTGACGATGCAGTACATCGGCCTCACCGCGAACGCCCTCCAACCGGGAGAGGAAGCGGGCTACTGGCACGTCCATTCGCGGGTCGAAGAGCTCTATGTGTTCCTTGACGGGCGCGGGCAGATGGGCCTCGATGACGAGGTCGTGGAGGTGGGCCCGGGAACGGTGATCCGCGTGGGACAGCGCGTCGCGCGCACCTGGCGCGCTCGGCCCGACAGCCCGGGAGAGCTGCGCTGGCTCTGCATCCGAGCTGGAGGGGAAGAGCTTCCACATCTCCCCGATGACAGCGCTCGCCTGCCCGAGAAGCCGATGCCCTGGCGGGACTGAGCGGTGGCTGACCTCCTGCCACCGCGTCCATCATCACCGCCGGCTCTCATGGACGACTTCACGCGGGGGCTCGACGCGGAGAAGTGGATCCCGCACTACCTGCCGCACTGGACGGTGCCCGAGCGGTCTGAAGCGCGATTTGCTTTCGTCGAGGGCGGCCTGGAGCTCCGGATCGAGCACGATCAGCTCGACTGGCGGCCAGAAGACGCCCCGCTTCGGGTGTCGAATCTGCAGACGGCGACGTACTCCGGTCCGGTCGGATCGACCGTCGGCACGCATCGCCACCGCGAAGATGGACTCGTAGTTGAGACGGACACGCCGCAGCGACTGCTCTTCACACCCCGTCGCGGGCGGATCGACGTCACGGTCACGGCGAGCACCGACGAAGGATGCATGCTCGCGGTGTGGCTGGTCGGCACCGAACACCTCTCTGAGACAGACTCCGGCGAGATCTGCATCTTCGAGATCGACGCCTCAGCGATCGGGAGCATGACGAGGGCGCGCGTAGGCATCAAAGCGCACCATGACACGAGGTTGACGACCGACATGGCCGAGGTGACCCTCCCGTTCGATGCCCGGGAGCCGCATACCTGGACAGTGATCTGGGGCGATGGCGAAACGATCATCGGCTGCGACCGACAGGTCGTGCGCCGCTTCGGCCAGGCTCCGGACTATCCCATGGCCCTGATGATCGACCTCTTCGAAATCGGTGGGCCCAAAGGCGCGTATCCCAAGACCGCAGTCATCGGTGAAGTGACGGCCTGGGACTGATCGAAGGATCAGCGCGCGTCGAGCAGTTCGTCCTCGATGTCGGCATCCTTGTCGCGCCGCCGCGACTTCTTCACCGGCGCCGGCATCCCCTCGACCTCTTCACGGTGCTTCACGATCTCGGTGCGGATGATGTACCCGATGAAGACGAAGCCCATCAGTGCGAACAGGATCCACTGGATCGCGTACGACAGATGTGGGCCGGGGTCGTCGGTGGGCGAGTCGAAGCCGCCGAGGGTTCCTTCTCCGGATGGGTCCTCGCTGACGATCTGCCCGTATGCGCTGGTGATGACGTCGCCGCTGACCAACTCGGCGATCGACGGCAGGTTGATCGTGGGCACCTGCCCCTCGGGGGCGCCTCGCCCGGAGGCGGGGAGCTGCTCGCCCGGTCGCAGTCGGACGATGACTTCGACCTCGCCGCTCGGGGGCGCCGGAACAGAATCCGGGGAGTCGCCGTCGCCCGGCGGCACCCATCCACGATCGACGATGAACACGCGACCATCGGCGTCGCGGAACGGCACCAACACCTCGAACGCGCTCGTGCCGCCGTGCGGCCGGTTGCGCACCAGCAGCTGCTGGTCGGCGATGTACTCGCCGTTCAGCACCACGGGATGCCACACGTCACCGGGATCGAGCACTCCATCATCGCCGATGAGGTCGGAGAGCGGGACGGGGTCGGCATCGTAATTCTTCTCGACGAGCGCGATCTGCTCCGTCCGCGTCTCATTGCGCTCGAACTGCCAGTTCGAGAGGAACGCGCAGGCGATCGCGAATCCGATCGCGATCAGCACGTATATGGTCCATCGACCCATCCGGGCACTCACGAGGGCACACCATCTCTCACTGTCACGGGGAAGTCCCTGGCTGCCAGGTAGTCGTGGAGGAATCCGACGTGGTCATCGCACGCGAGCCAGACCTTCTCACGGTCAGCGGCGTGGATACGTGGATTGCGCCACACCACCTGCTTGGTCGCCGCGTCCCGGCATCCGGCACGCGAGCATTCCAGTCCACTCACTCGCGATCCTGGCGGCTCTCGTGGATGGTGAACACGTCAGGCGCGGAGTCGTCTTCGATCGGCAGGGTCGGGGCCGGAGCCGGAGCCTCCAGCTGCTGCACGGGGGACTCCGCCGTCGTCTCGGTGCTGTCGCTCCCCGCATTGGCGAACACGACCGCGATGTAGGGGAGGAGGGCGGCGGCCAGCGCGAACACCCAGGTGTACCAGCCGTACGGCTGAACGAACATCATCAGTGCGAAGCACACGATGCGGATGGTCATCGTGAGCGCGTATCGGCGCACGCGGTGGTCTGCCTCGTCTTTCGGCGATTGCGGAAGCGAGGTGACGGCAGGGACCAGGGGCTTGCTCTTCACGATGAGTCCAGCCTACGCCGGTGCGGGCACGACGGCGCGCCCGTCTGCCGCTCAGGCGGAGAAGAGGAAAGGCAGAGTGAAGGCGCCGAAGAACAGGGCGCTGATCACCGTCATGACGATCCCGATGACCAGGACGGCGACCATGATGTATCCCATGATGAGGCCGGCGAAGGCCATGCCACGGCCGCCGATCGCCGGGTTCTGCTTCGTCTGTCGCAGCGCCATGTGGCCGGTGATGACGGCCACGATCGACGCGAGCAGCGGCACGACCGCCCAGAAGAGCACGATGCCGGCGATTCCGCAGATCAGCGACGTGATCGCGAGTCCGCTGGCAGGGCGAGGAGCGGGGTACGGCGTCGCGCCGTAGTTCGCATAGCCGGCGCCTGGCTGACCCGGTGCAGACCCCCCGTAGTACGGCGGCTGCGCTGGAGCGCCGTACGGCTGAGCCACGGCGGAGCCATAGGGCTGCTGCGGAGCGTACTGTGGCGGCTGCGGCGACTGTGTCGCGTAGCCCTGCGGCGGGGCGACCGACGGCGCAGCGCCGGGATACGCCTGGTAGGGCTGCGCCGAGGGCGCCGGCGGGGCCGGGGGAGCCGATGCGATCGGCGCCGCCGGGGGAGTCTGCTGCTGTCCGTCCGCGGGGGTCGGGATGCTGTTGTCGCTCACGGTGGTGCCTTTCGTCGGGTTCAGCGTTCCAGCCAGGGCATGGATCTGTCAAACGTCCAGCCGGTGACGTCGAGGCATCATCGGTAGGATCGATCACGACCAGGCCGCCATACCCGCACCGGCCAGATCAGGAGTGGAAATGAGTTCTCGCGTCGTGCTCGTCACCGGCGGAAACCGCGGCATCGGTCGCGCGATCGCCGAACGATTCGTCAGGGACGGCTACCGCGTCGCCGTCACGGCTCGCAGCGGCGAAGGCCCCGAGGGCACTCTCACGGTGCGCGCCGATGTCACCGATGCCGCTGCGCTCGATGCCGCCTTCACCGAGGTCGAGCAGCAGCTCGGGCCTGTCGAGGTCGTCGTGGCGAACGCCGGGATCACCAAGGACACCCTGCTGCTGCGGATGAGCGAGGATGACTTCGACAGTGTGGTCGCGACGAACCTCGGCGGCACCTTCCGCGTCGTGAAGCGCGCATCGAAGGGCATGCTCAGGGCTCGATTCGGCCGGGTCATCCTCATCTCCAGCGTCGTAGGCCTCTACGGCTCGGCAGGCCAGGTGAACTACTCCGCGTCGAAGAGCGCGCTCGTCGGGTTCGCTCGGTCGCTCACGCGGGAGCTCGGGGGACGCGGCATCACTGCGAATGTCGTTGCCCCCGGATTCATCGAGACCGACATGACGGCTGAGCTTCCGGAGGAGACTCAGAAGCAGTACAAGGCGAACATCCCCGCCGGACGTTTCGCGACGCCCGATGAGGTGGCGGGCGTCGTCACGTGGCTCGCGGGCGATGACGCCGGGTACATCTCCGGTGCGGTCATCCCGGTGGACGGCGGACTCGGGATGGGTCACTGAGCCGAGTGCACGTCACTGCCTCAGCGTCGACTGATCGCCGCATCCATGAGGTCGGCCAGCCTGCTCGGCACCGAGAACTGCGGCCAGTGACCTGAGCCGATGCGCACGACCTCGGCATCGGCGATCGCCCGGAACTCGTCGGCGTACGGGCCCCACAGCTCGAGCTCGGAGTCGAGCGTCTCTCGGTCCATACCGCCCATGAGCAACGTCACAGGGACGGAATGCCGAGCCCCGGGGCCGAGCACGATCTCGTCGGTGGGCACTCTGGCAGGCACGCTGTGTGTGAGGGGCGTGGTGCGCGCACGCGTCGCGTCGTCGAGGTCGTCGACGTCTTCAGCGGGGAAGAAGTCCCACCCGGGGAAGGGGATGACACCGTCGACGACCTCGAACTCGCTGATGCCGAATCCGGGCGGCGGCGGCACGGTGTCGATGAATACGACCCGCGAGACGCGGTCGGGCCGCGCATCGGCGACACCCCAGGCGACATTGCCTCCGCCGCTGTGACCGACGACGACCACCGGCGTACCGACCGCGTCGACGGCGGCGACAGCGGCGTCGATCCACTCGGCGATGCCGATGTTCGCGGACTCGGCGGCGACCAGGCCCGTGCCGGGCATGGTCAGCGGATGCACCGTGTGTCCTGCGCGCTCGAGCTCGGTGGTCACGTCGCTCCAGCTGGATGCATCGAGCCAGAGACCGGGGATGAGGATGATGTCCATGCGCCCGAGGTTAGACGGGGCCTCGGACATTCGCTAGGGCAGCAGTGCGATGACCTCTGCGAGATCCTGCGGTCCGATGACCAGACTCGCGGCCTCCCGGACAGCGGGCTTCGCGTTGAACGCCAGACCGAGTCCGGCGACCGCCATCATCTGCAGGTCGTTGGCACCGTCGCCGATGGCGATCGTGGCGTGACGGGGCACGCCGAGCTCATCCGCCCACTCCAACAGTGAGGCGGCTTTCACCGCGGCATCAACGATCTCGCCGTCGACCCGACCGGAAAGAGCACCGTCTACGACCTCGAGTCGGTTCGCGCGCCAGCGGTCGACGCCGAGTCCGGGTGCGACATCGTCGAGGATCTCGTGGAACCCGCCGGACACTACGCCGACCACACCCCCGCGCTCATGTACGGCCGCCGTGAGCTCTCGCACGCCGGGAGTGGGCTCGATGCGTGCGAGCACACGCGCGAACCCCGACACCGGAACGCCTTCGAGCGCTGCGACGCGTGAGCGCAGGCTCGTGGCGAAGTCGATCTCTCCGCGCATTGCGGCTTCGGTCGCTGCCTGCACCTCGGCGCCGCGCCCCACCTCGTCGGCGATCAGCTCGATCACCTCGTTGCGGATGAGGGTGGAATCGGCATCGAGGACGACGAGGAATCGCGCGGCGGTCACGCCTCCGAGCCTATCGACCGGAAGCCGCTGGTCAGTGCACGGCGGTCTTCAGCCGACACCGTCAGCGCTCGATGAAGAGGCCCTTGCCCACCACGGTGATGCCGGATTCGGTCACGGTGAAGCCCCGGGCAAGGTCGCGTTCGCGGTCGACACCCACGGTCGCGCCGTCGGCGAGGACGACGTTCTTATCGAGGATCGCGCGATGCACACGGGAGCCCGCGCCGATTCTCACCCCGTCGAAGACGACGGAATCGGTGATGGTCGAACCACCGCCGGCAAGAGTCCACGGCCCGACGACGCTGCGCTCGAGGTGAGTGCCCGAGAGCACGGAACCGAGGGACACGATCGAGTCGATCGCATTGCCGATGCGCCCGACGGAATCGCGCACGAACTTCGCGGGCGGCGAGTTCACGGCCTGCGAGTGGATCGGCCACTCCATGTTGTAGAGGTTGAAGATGGGCAACGTGGAGATCAGATCCATGTGCGCGTCGAAGAAGGAGTCGATGGTACCCACGTCGCGCCAGTACGCGCGGTCGCGCGGCGACGAACCCGGGACGTCGTTCCGCTTCATGTCGTAGTAGCCCGCTTCACCCCGATCGACGAAGTACGGCACGATGTCGCCGCCCATGTCGTGACCCGACGTAGGCGACTCGCCATCCGCCTCGACGGCGGCGATCAGCGCGTCCGCGTCGAAGATGTAGTTGCCCATCGAGGCGAGCACCTCGTGCGGCGAGTCCTCGAGCCCGGCGATGTCGGTCGGCTTCTCGAGGAACTGCTTGATGCGCCCCGACTCCGTGTCCGCGTCGATCACGCCGAACTGAGAGGCCATCGCGAGCGGCTGGCGGATGCCGGCGACGGTGGCCTTCGCGCCCGACTCGATGTGCGCGTCGAGCATCTGCCGGAAGTCCATGCGGTAGACGTGATCGGCGCCGATCACCACGACGATGTCGGGCTTCTCGTCGTTGATGAGGTTGAGGCTCTGCAGGATCGCGTCGGCTGAGCCGGAGAACCAGCGCTTTCCCAGACGCTGCTGCGCCGGCACGGAGGTGACGTAGGAGTCGAGAAGCGCCGACATGCGCCAGGTCTGCGAGATGTGGCGATCGAGGCTGTGCGACTTGTACTGCGTGAGGACGACGACCTGGCGCAGACCCGAGTTGATGAGGTTCGAGATCGCGAAATCGATCAATCGATACTGTCCGCCGAAGGGCACTGCAGGTTTTGCGCGGTCGGCCGTGAGGGGCATGAGACGCTTTCCCTCGCCGCCGGCGAGGATGATGCCGAAGATCTTCTTTGGTGCGGACATGCACCAACCATAGATGTGATTCGGCTCGGCTAACTAGCATCTGGACAAGTGAGTCACTACCGTCTAGACATGCGCGTCGAGATGATCACGAAGGAATACCCGCCGGAGATCTACGGAGGTGCCGGTGTGCACGTCGCAGAGCTCGTCACGGCCCTGCGGCAGAATATCGATGTACAGGTCAGAGCCTTCGGCTCTCCCCGGAATGAGGCGGGTACTTTCTCGTATCAGGCCCCCTCCGAACTGGCTTCCGCCAATGCCGCGCTGCAGACGCTCGGAACCGATCTCGAGATCGTCGCGGCGATCTCCGATGCCGATCTCGTGCACAGCCACACCTGGTACGCGAACTTCGCCGGACATCTCGCGTCGCAGCTGCACGGCATCCCTCATGTGCTGACCGCTCACAGCCTCGAGCCGCTGCGCCCGTGGAAGGCGGAGCAGCTCGGCGGCGGCTACGCGGTGTCGAGCGGGATCGAGAAGCTCGCCTACGAGAACGCGGCGGCGGTGATCGCGGTCAGCGCCGGCATGCGCGAGGACATCCTGCGCAGCTACCCTTCCGTCGACCCCACCCGAGTGCGTGTGATCCACAACGGGATCGACGTCGAGAGGTGGCGTCCGGTGCAGAACCCCGCGTTCCTCGAGTCGGTCGGCATGGACCCCGCTCGACCGTCCGTTGTGTTCGTCGGCCGGATCACGCGTCAGAAGGGTCTGCCGTATCTGCTGCAGGCCGCTCGTCTGCTGCCCCCGGAGGTCCAGCTGATCCTCTGCGCCGGGGCACCGGACACCCCCGAGATCATGGCGGAGGTGCAGGAGGGCGTGCGACTCCTCCAGCAGACCCGCGAGGGAGTCATCTGGATCGATCGGATGCTGCCGCGTGACGAGCTCTCGGCCATCCTCACGGCGGCCACGACGTTCGTATGCCCGTCGGTGTATGAACCGCTGGGAATCGTGAACCTCGAGGCGATGGCCTGTGGTGCCGCTGTCGTCGGCACCGCCACCGGCGGCATCCCCGAGGTCGTGGACGACGGCGTCACCGGGCGCCTCGTGCCGATCGAGCAGCTGCAGGACGGCACAGGGACACCGGTCGATCCCGAGCGCTATGTCGCCGACCTCGCGAGCGTGCTCACCGAGGTGACATCCGATCCTGAGACGGCTCGCGCCTACGGCGCGGCCGGTCGGGAGCGCGCACGCGATGAGTTCAGCTGGGATGCGATAGCCGACACCACGCGCGCGCTGTACGCGGAGCTGACCGCTTGAGCCGATAGGCTGGAGGCATGTCGATCGCCCTGGAATTCACCGACGTCGTCGTGCGCCGCGAGGGGCGCGACATCATCGATCACGTGACCTGGCAGGTCGACGACGATCAGCGATGGGTGATCCTCGGACCCAACGGCGCCGGCAAGACCACGCTGCTCCAGCTGGCAGACACGCTGATGCACCCCACCGCCGGAACCGTCACGGTGCTGGGCGAGACGCTCGGGCGAACGGACGTGTTCGAGCTGCGGCCTCGCATCGGCTTCGCCTCCTCGGCGATGGCGAAGCGCGTGCCGCGCGACGAGACGGTGCTGAACACGGTGCTCACGGCGGCGTACTCCGTCCTGGGTCGCTGGAACGAGAACTACGAGGACATCGATGAGCGCCGTGCTCTGCGCGTGCTCGGCGACTGGCGTCTCGACCACCTGGCTGATCGCACGTTCGGCACCCTGAGCGACGGTGAGCAGAAGCGGGTCCAGATCGCCCGAGCGGTGATGACCGATCCCGAGCTGCTGCTGCTCGACGAGCCGACGGCCTCCCTCGATCTGGGCTCGCGCGAGGAGCTGCTCACGCTCCTGAGCGGCTATGCCTCATCGCCGACGACACCCGCGATGCTGATGGTCACGCATCACGTCGAGGAGATCCCGGTCGGGTTCACGCATGTTCTGCTCATGCGCGAGGGGCGCATCGTGGCAGCCGGCCCCGTCGCCGAGACCCTGACCGCCGACGCCCTGACAGAGACGTTCGGCATGCCGATCGTGCTCAGCAGCGAAGACGGTCGCTACGCGGCCCGCGCGGCATCCTGACGCGGATCTGATAGAATCGATCCTTGGTGCTCTCTGCACCGCAGACTTCCCTCGTCCCTGGCACAATCCAGGGCAGCAACTAAGGAATCCCATGAAGACTGACATTCACCCCGTGTACAAGGCAGTCGTGTTCCGCGACCTCGGCTCGGGCGAGACGTTCCTCACCCGTTCGACGGTCTCGAGCGACAAGACGATCGAGCTCGACGGCGTCGAGTACCCCGTCATCGACGTCGAGATCTCGTCGGCGTCGCACCCGTTCTACACGGGCAAGCAGCGCATCATGGACTCGGCCGGCCGCGTCGAGAAGTTCAACCAGCGCTTCAAGGGCTTCGGCGGATCGTCCAAGTAACGACCACCGCGATCGAAGGCCCCGTGTTCCTCGGAACACGGGGCCTTCGTCGTCTCCTCGCGGGTCGCGAGCGGGTCAGATGTCGATGACGATGCGTTCGCCGTCGATCCTGCTGGGCGGGTCGCCGGGAGAGGGCGCGGGCGCGGTGCGCTTCGTCTGGCGGTCGCGCTCCATCCCGGCCTCATGCGCCGACGGCATCCAGATCGCGTCGAACGAACCGCCCAGCCCGCCGCCTGCGCTCTCGTACTTCTTCTCGAGCGGCGCCTTCGCGTAGAGGGCCACGATCACCACGACGATCGCGATCACGACGACGAGGAGGATCGCGATCGTGAGGAGCATCCCGAGTGTGTCGGCCATGAGACCAGGCTATGCGGCTCCCGCCGCGTCGGCATCCGTCTGCAGGAGGATTCCGGCGGAGATGATCACCGGATGCGACGCCCGTGCGCGAGATCGATCAGATGCGTCAGCACCGGACCTGAGCGGACGCCGTTGTGCTCGTGCTCGCTGGTCACCCAGAGCGCCACACCGGGCAGGAGCCGGGCGGTCTCGAGCGAGAACTCCATCGGAACGTAGACGTCGTTCACGTACACCGCGGCGGCGCCCGTCGCACCGGAGCTCGCGAGGGCGACCTCGTTGTAGATCTGTGGCCACTCGAAGTCCGCCAGTGCGACTGTGACGTCGCGCCACGGCTGGAACGCCGGCACCGTCTCGGTCCATTCCCGGCGGATGTGCTCACCCGTGAACAGTGTGACGTCGTCGCGGAAGTCCTGGGGCTCGGTGCGTTCCGCCGACCAGCGCGTGGCCTGCCCGCTCGCGTAGCTCGACTCGTGGAAAGCGAAGTACAGAGGGTTTCGTCCGCTGTACGGCATGGCGTGCATCAGGTCATGGCGGAACGCGTTCGACGATGGGTCGCGCTCCAGCAGCGACCACACCGTCTGCCAGCCGTCGTTCGTGCCCAGCGCCGAGCCGACCGAGCGAAGGCGCGAGGGCGAGACCACTTCGCCGTCTGGGAGCACGATGTCACCGGCGTCTGCCCGGTCGACCAGGCGGCGCATGGCGTCCCGGTGCTCGGGGAACCTGCGGTAATACCTCTCGGAGGCCGAGCGCATCTTGTCGTAGCAGAGTGCATAGACGTCGTCGGGGTGCCGGTTCACGGTGCTGAGTCCCCCCGTGATGAACACGTCGGCGATCGAGTCCGCGTCGGTCGACAGGTAAGCCAGGGTGGTGAATCCGCCGAAGGACTGGCCGAGCACGCTCCACGTCTCCGCGCCGAGGTGCTCGCGCATCGCCTCGCAGTCGCGCACGATCGAGTCTGCGCGCAGATGCGTGAGGTATTCGGCGACCACGGCGGAGCCCTGGGCGAGATCGGCGTCGCCGACGGGGGTCGACAGTCCGGTGCCGCGCTGGTCGAGCATCACGACGCGGTAGTGCGCGAGTGCTTCGTCGAGCCAGGCCGGGGAGGTCGACGAATGGAACGGCCGGGGAGCCTCGTGGCCAGGACCGCCCTGCAGGAACACCAGGTAGGGGAGTCGCTCGCCCCCGTCGCGCGTGACGACGCGGGCGAAGACATCGATCGTCCGGCCGTCCGATGCGTCCCCCCACACCAGCGGGACTGTGAGCGTGTGCTCTTCGACGGTCAGATCGAGGAGGCGGCGGATGGTGGTCGTCATGTCACATCACATTCCCGATGTAGGAGTACTTGACGAACACCTCCGAGGCGATGTCCGCCTCGTGGAGCACGCCCTGCACTGCGTTCATCATGTAGTTCGAATCCCAGCCCATGTAGAGATGGTGTGTCTCGTCGAGCTGATCCCATTGACCTTTCCAGGCCATCGAGTCGTAGATCGGACCGCCGTGGGCGGTGCAGTACGACACGGCGGCGTCGCGCGTGTCCGTCCACGCACGGCGGAAGACGCGGTTGAAGAGATGCTTCACGTCGAAGACCTCCCAGCGCTCTCCGCGGTACTCGACGTACTCGAACTCCCGCTCCCACCCCGCCGGCCAGCCGCGTCGGCGGACCGCGTCGAGGACCGGTGTGAGGCCGTCGTCATCGATCTCGGGCAATGCAGGGCGAGACCAGATCCGCAGCAGGTCGGATGTGAGCCGGATCGTGCGCTGCGAGATGGCCGCGGTTCCCCATGCCTCTGTGGCCATGAGGGCCCTGGTCTCGGGGACGGAGCTGCGAGCGTATGCGGCGTCGCGTTTCGCGGCGTACGACTCTCCGAAGACCCGTTCGGCGAGCGACTGCTCGAGCAGCGTGAGGTTGCCGAGGGTCGGGGCGAGTGCGCGATGCGCGTTGCGCTCGTCATCCGAGTAATCGATCCACGGGCGCAGGCCGTCGCCTGACCAGCTGTCGCTGGGGACTGTGGGCACGATGTGCTCCACATCGAAACGGTCCGGGTCGTCGACCCCTTCGAGTCGACCGAGCACGTAGGCGGGGTGGGGGAGCTCGCTGTACTTCAGCACGGCGCTGACGCGCTCGTCCGACGGCGTGATCCGGGCGAATGCGCGCGCCAGAGCGTCTCGGCCGTTCGCCCTGGCGCGACAGAGCCGAGCCACGAGTCGCTCGTTCGGAAGATTGACGAGTGTTCGGCGCAGATACATCGCCTGGATCCACTCGAGTGTCTCGATGAGCTCGCCGCGTTCGATGAGTCCGCGGGAGTGGTCGCTGTAGACGCTCAGGACGAGAGGGTATGACGCGCGGCCGAAGGTGTTCACGAATCGCAGCTGCCGTGCGATCTCGAGGTCCCGCTCGAGCGACGGGTCGAGCAGGATGCCGTAGATCTCGGCGTAGTGACGCCAGACCTCGGCGTCCGCCTGCAGGTGATCGAGGTCGACGCGGGGGAACGACTGCCGGAAGGCGCTGTACACACCGTGCTCGCCGTTCGCCGCGACTTCGCGACCTGTGGTCATCACGAGATAGTGCCGCCAGAACGCCCCGATGGTCTCACCGGTGTGCTGCTCGATCGGGAGCCAGAACCGGGCCTCGACATCGAGCTGCTCGGCGTGGGTCAACCCCATCAGCATGTAGTTGTGGATGAGTTCGTGATCGCGCAGGGGCTCGCCCGTGGAGTTCAGGCTCTCGAAGATCTGCTGGGCGTTCGCGTCGGCGCCGAGCGTGATCGAGACGTGCTCGAGCTTCTGCAGCCCCGCCCAGATCTGCGGCGCCTCGTCGGCGTGCACCTGGCTGCGGAAGAACGCGTAGTTGTCATCGAACCGCGACTCGCGCTCTTCCTGCACCTCCCGATCCAGCACCACGGATTCGTAGAGCTCGGCCCACGCGTCGTGCGGCCGCAGCTTCGTGCGTGAGGGGTCGTCCGGGCGCACGAGCACTCGGTCGAGGTCGGCGGCGAGCAGAGGGTCGGTGTGCTGAACCGCATGCCGGAGTGCGGCGACGAGCAGCATCAACGTCGTGATGCGCTGCTGACCGTCGATCAGGACGAGGTCGGTGTCGGCCTCGCTGTCGTCCGCGGCCGAGAGGATCGATCCGATGAAGTGGCGGTGCGACGAGTCTTCGCGAGCGACTGCCCTGACGTCGGAGAGGAGCTGTTCGCAGCCGCCGATGTCCCACCGGTACTGACGCTGGTACACCGGCACGACGATGGTGGTGGAGTCCTGCGCGAGCCACTCGATCGTGTTGACAGCTTTCGCCTCGACGTTGGTCGCAGTGCTCATGCTGGTGTCTCGTCCTCCCGTAGCGCCCGGCGCCGAGGAGTCGCCAGGCGCCCGATTCAGTCTATTCGCTTATTCACGGTGGCCCTCGGCGGCGCTCCAGAGGTGCCCTGTTAGGCTTGCCT
This sequence comes from Microbacterium sp. AC035, assembly GCF_979258485.1. Classification (NCBI taxonomy): domain Bacteria; kingdom Bacillati; phylum Actinomycetota; class Actinomycetes; order Micrococcales; family Microbacteriaceae; genus Microbacterium; species Microbacterium sp. AC035. Next base: position 1,078,151 of record NZ_OZ409858.1, on the reverse strand, counting down.
TATCAGGGCCTGTTAAAACGTGCTGGCCCCCGATGAAAGGACATGACCTAGATCATGGGATACATCAAATCGAAGGCGCTCGAAGACAAGGGCTTCGTCGTTCTCGACAGCTACGACCAGGAGCTCGACCCCAAGGAGTGGCTCGACATCGAGTACAACGACTGGAAGTCGTCGGGGGACACCCGCTTCGCTCCGCTCGCCAGTGCGAAAGGCGAGATCGAGTGCAACGGCTTCTGGAACCACAAGCCGCCGCGCACCGACAAGGACGGCGTCTGGATCGACTCGCAGACCGCCAAGGCGCCGAACCTCACGCGCCGCGCGCAGGAGCCGGGTGCCAACGTCGGCCGCTGCCGTGTGATCGAGCTTCAGCCGACCCCGTACGGCGAGTGCCTCTACAACCTGCACCAGGACGACAACAACCGTCTGAACCCCGACGGCACCGGCTGGGTCGTCCGAGGCTTCTTCAACCTCAGCGATGACAAGGACAGCTTCTTCGTCCTCCGCGAGAACCGCACCGACCCGAGCATCGAGTACCGCATCGCGCTGCCCGCAGGAGCGCAGCTGATCGTCGACACGCAGCGTCTGTGGCACGCGGCGACCCACGTCGGCACCGAGCCCCGCTACTGCCTCATCACGTCGTGGACGTCGGGCCCCGAGCTCGACGCCTATATCGAGAAGTACAACGGCACGCAGGATGTGCCGAACGTCGAGGTGCCGCAGGACGTGCTCGAGGCCGGCTACGCCGAGCAGGCTCGTCGTGACGCCGCCCGCGCCGCGTACTACGCCGCGAAGGGCCAGCAGGTCAAGCAGGCCATGAGCGAGGCGTGATCCTCGTCTGATACACGACCGCTCGCGGTCCGAAGGCCCCGGTCCTTGTGACCGGGGCCTTCGCCGTGTGAATCACATGCTTGTGATTTCGCCTGGTCTGGGCGAGAATAGCCCCATAACCGCATATTCACGCCAGTTCTCGTTGTTTCAGGTCGTTGGGGAAGACGCACCTGATGAAACGGAGAGATCATGGCGACGGCTTACGCACGCGGAGTGGTGTTCATCCACTCTGCACCTCGCGCGCTCTGCCCGCACCTGGAATGGGCGGTCGGACGCGCTATCGGTCGCGCGGTGAACTTCGACTGGAGCGACCAGCCGGTGCTCGACGGCGCTCGTCGTGCCGAGTTCTACTGGGACGGCCCGGTCGGCACGGGTGCTGCTCTCGCGACCGCGATCCGCGGATGGGAGCATCTGCGTTTCGAGGTGACGGAAGATCCGACGCCCCGCAGCGACGGCGGACGCTGGCTGCACACGCCTGACCTCGGCATCCACTACGCCCAGACGGATGCGGCGGGCAACATCGTCATCGGCGAGGACCGCATCCGCTATGCGATGGAGATCGCCGCCGGCAGTGCGACCGAGCTGCAGCGCGAGCTCGATATCGCGCTCGGCGCCGCGTGGGACGAGGAGCTGGAGCCGTTCCGTCATGCGAGCGACGACGCACGCGTCGTGTGGCTGCACAAGGTCGGCTGAGCCGACACCCCAGACCTGGAACGGGAAGGCGCGAGTATCGGATGCCGGTGAGTGATCCCGGACGCCGAGAAGGCGAATTCCCGTTCCACACATGACGAAGACCTCGTTCCTGAAGATCAGGGACGGGGTCTTCGTCTGTCAGATGACAGCCGAGCGCGGGATCTCGGACTCGGCCGCGGTTCCTCCGGCCATGACGTCCTCCCACGCGAGTCGGAGTCGGTCCATCGCCTCTGCGGTGCGCTCAGGTGTCAGGGTGATCGGAATCCGCAGGCGCCTCTCGAGCACGCCGCCGGTGGAGAATCGCGGCCCTGGCGGAAGGATCAGTCCGTGATCACGCGCGGCGAGCGATAGAGCTGTCGACACCGGGGCGCCCAGGTCGAGCCAAGCGGAGAGCCCACCGCTCGTCGGCGGCATGGACACGGTGTCGAAGGACTCGAGTCCCGCCGCCACGGCGGCGCGACCTGCCCGCAGGCGTGTCGCGACGTGCGCGGTGAGCGCCGGCATCTCCTGCAGCAGCTCGACGGCGATGCACTGTTCGAGCAGCGCCGTGCCGAGCTCGAACGAGGGGCGGGTGGCGAGCAGGCGGGCCATCACCGAGCGGTCGGCCCGGATCCAGCCGATGCGCATGCCGCCCCAGGCGATCTTCGACATCGAGCCCACGGTGATCACATGCGGGCTGAACGCCGAGAAGGGCAGCGGGGTCCACTCCCGATCGATGTCGAGTTCGGCGGTCGTCTCATCGATGATCAGGTGCGTGCCGACGCTCCGAGCCGTCGCCGCGATTCGCGACCGCTCGACATCCGAGAGCGTGGCTCCCGTCGGATTGTGGAAGTCGGGGATGAGGTAGGCGAGGTGGGGACGGCCGCGCAGCAGAGTGTCGGTGAGGTGGCCCTCATCCCATCCCGTGACATCGACCGGGGTCGGCAGCAGCCGGTAGCCGTGGCGGTGAAGTGCCTCGAGTGCATGCGGGAAGGTGGGCTGCTCGACGAGTGCGCGCTCGCCCCGTCGGCCGATCGTGGCGAGCAGCAGGTTGAAGGCGTTGAGCGCACCGGATGTGATCATGATCTCGTCGGCATGCGTCGGCACTCCCCGCTGCGTGAATCGCTGCGCCACCGCCTCACGTAGCTCGGGAAGGCCCCGCAGTGAGTAGCCGCTGGTGCCGCGCATCGCCGCGAGCCGGGGGAGTGATCGCACGGTCGCGTCGTACAGCCCTGGTGTCGAATCCATCGATGCGATCGACAGATCGATGGCCGACTCGTCTTCTGCACCTCTTCCCGGGGCGACGGTATGCGGCAGGGTGACCCGAGTGCTGCCCCCGTGCAGCCGTGAGACGTACCCGTCGCCCTCCAGAAGGTCGTAGACACGGGTCGTCGTCGAGCGGGAGCGACGCAGCTCCAGCGCGAGCGCTCGCTCGCTCGGCAGCCGTTCGCCCACAGTGAGTCGACCGTCGAGGATCAACGCGCGGATGTGCTCGGCGAGGGCCTTCGCCGTGGCGCCGGCGATGTTGTGGGCACCGAGCTGCTGGACGAGCCGTGAGGTCATGACTCCAGCATGCACCAAAGTGGCCTGAAGAAAGCAGGCCACTTCTCACCGAGTGGTCTCGTGAACGCGATGGACGACTGGGCCAGCATTGAGGGATGCGACTTCGTTCCGTCCTCCTCCCGATCAGCGCCACCAGCCCCCGCGACGTCGTCGAGCGCATCGTGCAGCTGCTCGTCGGCCTGTTCCTCTACGGCGTCGCCCTCGGGCTGATGGTGCGCGGCGGTATCGGCGTCGCCCCGTGGGACGTCCTCGCACTCGGAGTCTCGGGGCAGACGGGGATCGGATACGGGGCGGTCACCGTGCTCGTGTCGGTGCTGGTGCTGCTGCTGTGGATCCCGTTGCGGCAGCGGGTCGGGCTCGGGACGCTGCTCAACGCCCTGCTCGTCGGACCCAGCGCAGATCTGGCTCTCGCCGTCATTCCCGCACCGTCGTCGATCTGGGTCGGCGCTCCGATGTTCGTGGCCGGGCTTCTGCTGCTCGCCTTCGCCACCGGTCTCTACATCGCGGCAGACTTCGGTCCCGGCCCGCGAGACGGTCTGATGACGGGGCTCGTGGGGCGCACGGGGTGGCCCGTGTGGCTCGTGCGCACGCTCATCGAGGGGAGCGTCCTGCTGATCGGCTTCCTGCTCGGCGGTCCGGTGGGCGTGGGGACGGTGCTCTTCGCCTTCGGAGTCGGGCCCCTGATCGGCTGGTTCCTGCCGTGGACCACTCGCGTCCGTGCGGCGAGGTCGCGCCAGCTCGCACGCGCGTCCGCGCGCTAGGTCCTCAGAGACGAGGAGCGGCCCCCGGGATAACCCGGGGGCCGCTGTTCGTCTCTGTCGCAGGTCAGTCGGCGCTCGCGAAGACGGCGACGGCGTTGTGGCCGCCGAAGCCGAACGAGTTGCTGATCGCGATCTGCGGGCCGTCGCCGAGGGGCGTGGGCTCGCCGGAGAGGCGGAACGGCACGGCCGGGTCGGGCTCGGTCATGTTGATCGTCGGCGGGGCGACGCGGTCGCGGAGCGCGAGCAGCGAGAAGATCGCCTCGAGGGCTCCCGTGCCGCCGAGCAGGTGGCCGGTCGACGCCTTGGTGGCCGAGACGGGGATCTCGTCGATCCGCTCGCCGAAGACCTTCCTCAGCGCGACGTACTCGTTGGGGTCTCCCACGGGGGTCGACGTCGCGTGCGCGTTGATGTGGGTCACCTGGTCGGCGGTGATGCCGGCCTCGTCGAGCGCCTGCGTGACGGCGCGTGCGGCCCCGTTGCCCTCGGGGTCGTTGCCTGTGATGTGGTACGCGTCAGCGGTGACGCCACCGCCGAGCACGTAGCCGTAGATCTTGGCACCGCGCGCCTTGGCATGCTCCTCGGTCTCGAGGATGAGCACGGCTGCGCCCTCGCCCATGACGAAGCCGTCGCGGTCGATCGCGCCGGGACGCGAGGCTGTGGCCGGGTCGTCGTTGCGGCGGGACAGAGCCTGAGCAGAGGCGAACGACGCCATCGTGATCGGGTGGATGGCCGATTCTGTGCCGCCGGCGATCACGACGTCGGCGAGACCGTCCTGCAGGTGGTGGAAGGCGTGGATGATCGACTCGGTGCTGGAGGCGCATGCGCTGACGACGGTCTGCGCATACGCGCGAGCCTGGAACTGCAGCGACAGGTTGCCGGCTGCGGCATTCGGCATCAGCATCGGGACGGTCAGCGGCATCACACGGCGGGGGCCCTTCTCACGCAGGGTGTCCCACGCGTCGAGGAGAGTCCAGAGGCCGCCGATGCCGGTCGCGAAGTCGACTCCCAGGCGCTCGGGAGCGACCTCGGGGGAGCCGGCGTCCGCCCAAGCCTCACGTGCGGCGATGAGAGCGAACTGCGACGAGGGGTCGAGCCGCTTCGCCTCGTGGCGGGGCAGGACCTCTTCGGGGCGGACGATCGCTTCGGCCGCGAAGGTGACGGGGAGGTCGTATTCCTTCACCCAGTCGTGCTCGAGGGTGCGGGTGCCGGACCGGCCGGCGAGCAGGTTCGCCCAGTTCTCGGGGGCGGTCCCGCCGATGGCGGACGTGGCGCCGATGCCGGTGACGACGATGCGCTTGGTCATGTGTGGTTCCTTGTCGGGCGGGTCGAGCGGAGAACGGGCAAGGCGGAGGATGCCACGCCCCGCGAGCGCGGGGGTGGCATCCTGCGAGGATTACTCCTGGCCTGCGACGATGAAGTTGACGGCGTCGCCGACGGTCTTGAGGTTCTTGACCTCGTCGTCGGGGATGGTGACGCCGAACTTCTCTTCTGCGTTGACGACGATCGTCATCATCGAGATCGAGTCGATGTCGAGGTCGTCGGTGAACGACTTCTCGAGGGCGACCTCGGATGCGTTGATGCCGGTCTCGTCGGTGATCAGCTCTGCGAGGCCTGCGAGGACCTCATCGTTGGTGAAAGCCATGTGGTCTTCCTCTTTCTTACGGGTTGTATTCGGAACCGTGGAACAGTCTAGGGAAAGTCGGCGCGTTCTCAGGGGAGGACGACGACCTGAGCGGCGAACACGAGTCCGGCGCCGAAGCCGATCTGCAGCGCGAGACCACCCGAGAGCTCGGGGTGCTCGGCCATCAGACGGTGGCTCGCGAGAGGGATCGAGGCGGCCGACGTGTTGCCGGTGGTCTCGATGTCGCGTGCGATCACCGTGGACTCGGGGAGCTTGAGCTGCTTCGCGAACTCGTCGATGATGCGCATGTTCGCCTGGTGCGGGATGAACGCGGCGATGTCGGTCGGCTCGACGCCGGCCTTGTTGAGCGCTTCGCGCGCGACCTTCGCCATCTCCCACACGGCCCAGCGGAAGACCGTCTGACCCTCCTGGCGCAGGGTCGGCCACGGCACCTCGCCGTCGCGGAACTCGGTGAGAGTCGCGTTCATGCCGACCGCATCGGCCTTCGAACCATCCGATCCCCACACCGCCGGGGCGATGCCCGGCGTGTCGCTGGGGCCGATGAGGGCGGCGCCGGCGCCGTCGCCCAGCAGGAACGAGATGCTCCGGTCGGCCGGATCCACGACGTCTGACAGCTTCTCGGTGCCGATCACGAGGGCGTAGCGGGCGGCACCGGACTTGATCAGCGCGTCTGCCTGAGTGATCGCGTAGGCATAGCCCGCGCAGGCGGCGTTGACGTCGTATGCAGCCGCCGGGTTCGCACCGACGCGGTCGGCCACGATCGCCGAGACGGACGGCGACTGCTTGGGGTTGCTGATGGTGGCGACGATCACGAGGTCGACCTGGTCGGCAGGGATGCCGGACTTCTCGATGGCCTCTGCTCCGGCGATCGTGGCGAGGTCGATCGCATCCGTGCCCTTGTCGGCTCGCACGCGGGTGACGATGCCGGTGCGCTGGCGGATCCACTCGTCGCTCGAGTCGATCGGGCCGATCAGGTCGTCGTTCGGCACGGCGTTCTCGCCGCGGGCAGCGCCATAGGAGTAGATCCGCGTATAGGCGGGACCGGTGATCTGGTTCAGGATGGGGCTCATGCGGCTTCTCCGTTCAGCAGCGCGACGGCCGCATCGAGATCATCGGGGGTCTTCACAGCCACGGAGGGGACTCCGCGCAGGCCGCGCTTGGCGAGTCCGGTGAGCGCGCCCGCGGGTGCGAGCTCGATCAGACCGGTGATGCCGTGTTCAGCGAACGACGACATGCAGAGGTCCCAGCGCACCGGCGACGACACCTGGTCGACGAGGTAGCTCAGGGCCTGCGATCCGTCGGTGACCACGGATCCGTCGCGGTTCGTCCAGAGTGTGATCTCGGGGTCGGCCGGGGCGACCGTGGCGACCGCGTCGCGCAGTGCGGCGACCGCCGACGCCATGTACGACGTGTGGAACGCTCCGGCGACCTGCAGCGGGATGACGCGGGTGCCTTTGACGGGTTCGGTGGCGAGAGCGTCGAGCCCGGCGAGCTCGCCGGCGACGACGAGCTGGCCGCCGCCGTTGTAGTTCGCGGGGGAGAGCCCGAGTTCGGTGAGACGGGTGAGCACGGTCTCTTCGTCTCCGCCCAGCACGGCGCTCATGCCGGTCGGGGTCTGGGACGCGGCGTCCGCCATCGCCCGACCTCGGATGCCGACCAGGCGCATGCCGGTGTCGGCATCGATCACACCGCTGCTCACGAGCGCGGCGATCTCGCCGACCGAGTGTCCGGCGACACCGTCGGCTCGGCGACCGGCACGCGCATTGAGCGCGTTCGCAGCGATCAGCGACGCAGCGACGATCAGAGGCTGGGCGATGCGCGTGTCTCTGATCGTGTCAGCGTCTGACACTGTTCCGTGCTGCTGGAGATCGACCTCCGCCGCCTCGGAAAACGCGGCGAGGCTGTCTGCCGCACCGTCGAGTTCGAGCCAGGGGGAGAGGAATCCGGGGGTCTGCGAGCCCTGTCCAGGGCATACGACGACAATCACAGACCCCAGTCTGCCAACGATCTGCGGTGAGCGGTGGATGATCCATCACAAGATTCGAGAAAACCCTTGTGTGTGGCGTACAGCTGATCGGCGCGCGGAGCGCAGATCAGCGCGAAGGGCGACGCAGGGGAGCCCGGCGACGGACCTGCTCTGCGGCGCCGATCGACCCGAGGATGAGCGCGGTCTGCAGGATCAGAGCCTCGCGAGGACCCGTGGCGTCCCAGCCGATCACCTCGCTGACACGCTTGAGGCGGTAGCGCACGGTGTTCGGGTGCACGAACAGCTCTCGGGCGGTGGCCTCGAGCGAACGCCCGTTGTCGAGGTAGCTCCAGAGGGTGGTCACGAGATCTGTGGAGTGCGCCTGCAGCGGACGGTAGATGCGCTCGATCAGCGTCTGCTTGGCGAGCGGATCGCCCGCGAGCGCCCGCTCGGGAAGGAGGTCGTCTGCGTCGACAGGCCGGGGAGCGCTGCGCCAGGCGCGGGCCACAGCGAAACCTGCGAGGGCCGCCCGTGCGCTCTGACTCGCGTCGACGAGTGCGGCGACCGCGGGGCCGAGGACGACGTAACCGGGGCCGAACGAGGGTTCGAGGCGCGAGGCGATCTCTTCGAAGCCGAGTTCTTCCTCTTCGCCTTCTGCCGGTTCCTGGCCCGCGATGCGAGCGCGGCCGATCACGAGCACGAGTCGGGATCCCTGCACTCCGATCAGCACGTCGACCGCGAGCTTCCGCGCTGTGCGGCGCACGAGATCGACGTCGAACTGCGGGGGAGTCGTGCCGACCAGCACCGCGACTTCTCCGTGACCGTGCCAGCCCAAGGCGGCGATCCGGCTCGGCAGCTCTTCGTCCGCCTCACCGGTGAGGATGGAGTCGACGACGAGCGCCTCGAGCCTCGCATCCCACAGACCACGAGCCTCAGCGGCTCGGGCGTAGACGTCGGCAGCGGCGAAAGCCACGTCGCGCGAATAGAGCAGGATCGCCTCGCGGAGATCTGCGCCTCGTCCGGCGACGCGCTCCTCTGTCACCTCGACCGTGACACGGATGAGTTGCAGAGTCTGCTGCAGGCTGACGCTGCGCAGCAGCTCGCGCGGCGCCGCGGCGAAGATGTCGGCGGCGATCCATGGCGTCGAGGTCGGATCCTCATACCACTGGATGAAGGAGGTGATGCCCGCCTGAGCCACCAGCCCGACCGCAGAGCGGCGGGCTGGTGGCATGTCGGCGTACCACGGAAGGGTGTCCTCGAGGCGCTTGATGGTCACCGAGGCGATGTCGCCGGAGATCCGGCGCAGCCAGGTGAGCGTGGCGGACTTGTCCATGCCGCGCGAAGAGGAACCCGTCACCGATGGCTCAGCTTTCGCCGCCCGCGTTGCCGCTGGTGCCGGCGTTCACGTCGTGCAGGCTGTACTTCTGGATGGCCTGCGCGGCGAGAGAACGGTCGACGACCCCGTCTTCGGCGAGCGACTGCAGCGTGCGGACGACGATCGACGGACCGTCGATCTTGAAGAACCGACGAGCGGCTGCACGCGTGTCGGAGAAGCCGAAGCCGTCGGCACCCAGCGTCGCGAAACGCTGCGGAACCCACGGACGGATCTGGTCCTGCACGGCGTGCATGAAGTCGCTCACGGCGACGACCGGACCTTCGGCCCCCTGCAGCTTCTGCGTGAGGTACGCGGTGCGCGGCTCTTCCTCCGGGTGGAGGAAGTTGTGCTCGTCGGCGGCGAGTCCGTCGCGGCGCAGCTCGGTCCATGAGGTGACCGACCAGACATCGGCTATCACGCCCCAGTCGTTCTTCAGCAGCTCCTGCGCCTCGAGTGCCCAGGGGAGTCCGACGCCCGATGCGAAGAGCTGGGCGCGCGGGCCCTCGCCCTCTCCGACCGAGATGCGGTGGATGCCGCGCACGATGCCGTCGACGTCCACATTCTCAGGCTCGGCGGGCATCACCATCGGCTCGTTGTAGAGCGTGATGTAGTACATGACGTTCGGGTCTTCGTGGTTGCCGCCGTACATGCGCTCGAGACCGGAGCGCATGATGTGCGCGATCTCGTAGCCGTAGGCCGGATCGTACGAGACCGTCGCCGGGTTGGTGGCGGCGAGCAGGTGCGAGTGGCCGTCGGCGTGCTGCAGGCCCTCACCGGTGAGCGTGGTGCGGCCGGCCGTGGCACCCATGATGAACCCGCGGGCCATCTGGTCGCCGGCGGCCCACTGGGCGTCACCGGTGCGCTGGAACCCGAACATCGAGTAGAAGAGGTAGATCGGGATAAGCGGCTCGCCGTGCGTGGCATATGAGGTGCCCGCCGCGGTGAACGCCGCCAGTGCGCCGGCCTCGTTGATGCCGACGTGCACGATCTGGCCCTGCGGGCTCTCCTTGTAGGCGAGGAGGAGCTCACGGTCGACCGACGTGTAGTGCTGACCGTTCGGGTTGTAGATCTTCGCAGACGGGAAGTACGCGTCCATTCCGAACGTACGGGCCTCGTCGGGGATGATCGGGACGATGCGGTGGCCGAAGTCCTTCGAACGCAGCAGGTCCTTCAGCAGACGGACGAACGCCATGGTCGTGGCGATCTCCTGGGTGCCCGAACCCTTCTTGGGCAGTGCGTACGCGGTGTCGTCGGGGAGCGAGAGCCCGACGTGCGTGGAACGACGCTCCGGCAGGAAGCCGCCGAGGGCGTTGCGACGCTCGAGCATGTACTGGATCGTCTCGTCCTGGGGGCCCGGGTTGTAGTACGGGGGCAGGTACGGGTTCTCCTCGAGCTGCGAATCCGTGATGGGGATGTGCATCGCGTCGCGGAACGTCTTGAGGTTGTCCAGCGTCATCTTCTTCATCTGGTGGGTCGCGTTGCGGCCCTCGAAGTGCGGACCGAGGCCGTAGCCCTTGACGGTCTTGGCGAGGATGACGGTGGGCTTGCCCTTGTGCTCTGTCGCAGCCTTGAACGCGGCGTAGACCTTGCGGTAGTCGTGGCCACCGCGCTTGAGGTTCCAGATGTCGTCGTCGGAGTAGTCCTTGACGAGGGCTGCGGCGCGCTCGTCGCGGCCGAAGAAGTGCTCGCGGACGTACGCGCCGGACTCGGCCTTGTACGTCTGGTAGTCACCGTCGGGGGTGACGTTCATCAGGTTGAGCAGCGCGCCCTCGGTGTCGCGGGCGAGCAGGTCGTCCCATTCGCGACCCCAGACGACCTTGATGACGTTCCACCCCGCACCGCGGAAGAACGACTCGAGCTCCTGGACGATCTTGCCGTTGCCGCGCACAGGGCCGTCGAGGCGTTGCAGGTTGCAGTTGACGATGAACGTGAGGTTGTCGAGACCCTCGTTGGCAGCGACCTGCAGCTGACCGCGGCTCTCGACCTCGTCCATCTCGCCGTCGCCGAGGAATGCCCAGACGTGGGACTCGGACGTGTCCTTGATGCCGCGGTTCTCGAGGTACTTGTTCGACATCGCCTGGTAGATGGCGTTGATCGGACCCAGACCCATCGAGACGGTCGGGAACTGCCAGTAGTCCGGCATCAGTCGAGGGTGCGGGTACGAGGGGATGCCGTACGGCGCGTGCGACTTCTCCTGGCGGAAGCCGTCGAGCTGGTCTTCGCTCAGACGGCCCTCGAGGAAGGAACGGGCGTAGGTGCCGGGGGAGGCGTGGCCCTGCACGAAGATCTGGTCTCCGCCGCCCGGGTTGTCGAGACCCTTGAAGAAGTGGTTGAAGCCCACTTCGTACAGCGCGGCCGACGACGCGTAGGTCGAGATGTGACCGCCGACGCCGATGCCGGGGCGCTGCGCGCGGTGCACCGTGATGGCCGCGTTCCAGCGGATCCAGGCGCGGTAGCGGCGCTCGACCTCTTCGTCACCGGGGAACTCGGGCTCGTTCTCGGGCGCGATGGTGTTGATGTAGTCCGTGGTCGGGACCATCGGCACGCCCAGGTGCAGCTCCTTGGAGCGCTTGAGCAGGCTGAGCATGATCTCGCGGCCTCGACCGTGGCCCTTGGCGTCGACGAGCTCGTCGAGCGACTGCTGCCACTCGCCCGTCTCATCCGGATCGCTGTCGAGCGGGCCCTGGGAATACGGATCCTGGTCGTGCACAGTCACGGGGAGCCTTTCGTCAAGCTGGCAGGTCATGCCAATGAAACGGGAAGCGACGCGGGCAGCCTTGTCGGCTGTGCACAACGCGTGCCGCCCTCAGCCTATCCCCCTTCCACGACATCAGCGCGCACCGGGTCATCTGTAGACTGGACGCACCAGGGCCTTTAGCTCAGCTGGTAGAGCGCCACGTTTACACCGTGGATGTCGTCGGTTCGATCCCGGCAGGGCCCACCTCGATCTCGTCCTGGCTCTGGGCTGCGCTGGAAGATACCGCACGCTGGCGCTGATGGCTAGACAGGACGCCTTCTTTCCTGAGACGTCACGCCTCTCGTAGAGTTCTTCGTGGACTCTGAGCGGCTCGCGGACGTCAAGTCGATGCCGGGAAGGAGGCCACGTGAACACGTGTCAGAAGTGTCAGTTCGCAGTGGCCAATCCGGTCGGCAGCCTGAGCGTATCCCGCGTCGGACTGCTCTCGGACGCCCGGTTCCCCGGCCGCAGTGTCGTCAGCCTGCGCGATCACCACGACGACATCGCCGACGCGCCGCCGGCAGTCGCGGAGCTGTTCATGGCCGACATCCACTGCGCGACGCGCATCATCCGACGAGCCACCGGCGCCGACCGTGTCGATGTCGCCTTCTCCGGCGACACGGACTCGCACGTGCACGCGCACCTCGTCCCGCGTCGCCGCGACCGCGATCCGCGGCCGGACAACGGCCCATGGGAGGATCCGAGGGGGCACCGCCCGCTCGAGCCGCTGCCCGAGGCGATGGCCATCGGTCTGCTCAGTGCCGCGTTCGACGTCGCTGGCGCCGGTCCGCTCAGCTCATAGGCGAGTCATGATCGGGGTTGAGCGGCGCCACCGCTCTCAGAGCTCGTCCTGCCATCGGGTTCGCGGACGACGTACAACCCGGACGGTGCGTTCGCGGTGAACGCGAGCGCCTCGATCCACTGCCGGTTGAGGTCGGGCACCTGGCCGACGGAGTAACTGAAGACGAGGTTGCAGCCCGGGTGCAACCACACCGTGCTGCGACCGCCGCCGACGCTGGAGTCATCCCTCCACGTGAAGAGAAAGGGCTCACTTCGTCGTAGCTTCGTCGTCACGACCACCTGCAGATGGTGGAGCGTGCGATCGTCGATCTCGGCCTTCTGGCTTCCCTCGTACACGAACCTGCCCATGATCTGCCGTTGCCTGCTGAACTCTTGTCAGCGTGAGGTCGGCGGAAGCTTGTCGACGCCGTGCCGGTGGGGCTTGTCGGGTTCGGCGGCCGTCTCGGGCGTCGCATGCGCGCGCCCGGTCGGTGATCCGGAGCTCGGGTAGTGGGGCTCTTCGATCTCGATCGCCCTGTCACGCTCGTCGAGCGGAGGCAGATGATCGAGCGGTTGCTTGATGTCGTCCGGGTGGCTCATGGCGACAGGCTCCATCAGGCTCCGAGCGATGAACAGGGGCTTGTGATCAGGAGGATCCTGTGGTTCCGGACATCGGTCCGGGGCGTAGGGTCGACGCTATGCGTCCGAAACCGCTGCTCGTCTTCGACGGTGACTGTGCCTTCTGCACCACGTGGGTGCGGCGACTCGAGCGGTGGCTCGTCAGATTTCCCGAGGCTCAGCCGTGGCAGTGGCTCGACCTCGATGAATTCGGACTGAGCTCGGACGACGTCACCCGCTACGTATGGTTGCTGGTCGGCGAACGCCGGTTCCGCGGTCACGCGGCTTTCGCGGCGCTGCTGAGGATGCAGCGCTCGAGGCCCCTGCGCGTCGTGGGCCAGGTGCTGGTCACGCCCCCGTTCTCGTGGGCAGCGGCACTCGGCTACAGACTGATCGCCCGCTTCCGGCACCGGCTTCCCGGGGGCACCGCCGCCTGCGCCCTGCCGCGGGCCGAGAGTCGCGATGTCAACTGATCGCGACTCCGGTACTCTCGGCGCATGGCCACCGCAACGTCGCAGACCCCGAAACGCGAGGCCTTCGGCTCGCGCAACGTCTTCATCCTCTCTGCGATCGGCTCTGCCGTCGGTCTGGGGAACATCTGGCGGTTCCCCTACGTGGCGTACGAGGGCGGAGGCGGGGCGTTCCTCATCCCGTATCTGTGCGCGCTGCTGACCGCCGGAATCCCGCTGCTCTTCTTCGACTACGCGATCGGACACCGATTCCGCGGTTCCGCGCCGTTGGCCTTCCGGCGGATGCACCGCAGGGCTGAGCCGCTCGGCTGGTGGCAGGTGCTCATCTGCGTGGTGATCGCGGTCTACTACGCGGTGATCATCGCGTGGGCTGCGATGTACACCTGGTTCTCGGCGCAGTTGACCTGGGGGCCCGGCAACGAGAACGACTTCTTCTTCGTGGACTTCCTCCGCTCAGCCGACGTCGCCGAGATCGGCATCTCGACCGAGTTCGTGCCTCAGGTCGGGCTGCCGCTCGTCGCGGTCTGGCTGATCGTCATCGTCATCATGGCGCTGGGCGTCAAGCGGGGCATAGGCAGGGCCAACATGATCCTGATGCCTCTGCTGACGGTGATGTTCGCGATCCTCGTGGTGCAGTCGCTGTTCCTTCCCGGCGCGATGGACGGGCTGAACGCCTTCTTCACCCCGAACTGGGAGGCACTCGGAGACCCCGCCGTGTGGGCATCGGCCTACGGTCACATCTTCTTCTCGCTGTCGGTGGCCTTCGGAATCATGGTGACGTACTCGTCGTACCTGAAGCGCAAGACCGACCTCACCGGTTCCGGTCTGGTCGTGGCGTTCGCGAACTCCGGCTTCGAGATCCTCGCGGGAATCGGCGTGTTCGCGGCCCTCGGCTTCATGGCGCAGGCGCAGGGCACCGAGGTTGCCGGAGTCGCATCGTCGGGGATAGGCCTGGCGTTCATCGCGTTCCCGACGATCGTGTCGCAGGCGACCGGCGGCTCGATCATCGGCGTCCTGTTCTTCGGGGCGCTGGTCTTCGCCGGCGTGACCTCACTCATCTCCATCCTCGAGGTCATCGTCGCGGCGCTGCAGGACAAGCTCGGGTGGGCGCGCATCCGCACGACCCTCACAGTGTCGATTCCGCTCGCGATCGTCTCGATGGCCCTCTTCTCGACGACCACTGCTCTGTCGGTCCTCGATACGGCTGACGCGTTCGTCAACGCCTTCGGCATCATGGCCGTCGCGCTCGTGGCCGTGATCGTCGTGGCCTGGCTGCTGCACAAGCTGCCGGCGCTCGTCGATCACCTCGATCGCCGTTCGAGTTTCCGAGTAGGTCGGGTCTGGATGCTGCTCGTCGGTGCGCTCGCGCCCCTGGTGCTCGGCTACCTGTTGGTCACCGAGCTGATCTCGAAGATCGCAGAGCCGTATGGCGGCTATCCGGGATGGTTCCTCGCCGTCTTCGGATGGGGCATGGTGATCGCCCTCGTCGTGATGGCGCTGCTGCTGTCGGCGCTGCCGTGGAGCGGTCGTTCGCACGCCAAGGACGACCCGGAGTACGACGAGTTCCTCGCCGAGGAAGACTACGAACCCGATGCGGAAACCTCGTCGATTCCGACGGTGCCGGGCTCGGAACCTCGCACGATGGAGAAGGGAGCAGGCGCATGACCACGACAGCCATCGTCATGATGATCATCGCGATGGTCACGATCTGGGGCGGACTCATCGCCGCCGTCGTGAACCTCGCGCGTCACCCCGAGGTCGCGGACTCGGAACCCGCTCCGCCCGTGGAACTCTGACCGACGCCGGTCGCCGCGCCTGATCGCGGCGTCGCCCCAGGACCCGCACCCCGCATATCTCTTCTATCGTTCGTCGGCCGGCCAGCTCAGACGACTCAGCGCGCCGATCACCAGGGTCGCTCTCCCGTCGGCGCGCAGACAGGTCAGCAGCGTGCGCCCGCACCCGCGGCAGAGCAGGATCACGCCGGCCGGATCGAGCTCGGCGACGGCGTCGGCGAGGTCGGCTTCCCTCTCGCAGTGCGTGCATGCCGCTCGGGCAGCGGTCATGTCCCTGCCGAAGAACTCGAGCAGGATCCCGCCGGCGGCGTTGCCGTCGACTCTCGTGCGATGACCGGGGTGGACAGCGTCCATCAGGAACCTCCGAAACGCTCGGTGCGGATGCGGTCGGGCGGATGCCCCGTCGCAACGAGCAGATCTGCGACCGCCTCGACGAAGCCGGTCGGCCCGCAGACGTACACCGAGGGGCGCTGTGCGGCGGGGATGGTCGAGGCCTCGAGCGTCGCAGCATCCACCCTGCCGGCGCGGCGGGCGAAGCCGACGGGTGCCGAGCGGCTGTACGCCCAGTCGACGCTGAAGGCGTCGTCGGTGAGATCGCCCAGTTCGTCTGCGTAGAACGCGTCTTCCGCGGAACGCACCGCGTACAGGAGCCGCATCGGTGCGGAGCTGGCCGAGCGCGCATGTTCCCGGGCCATCGCGAGGAGCGGCACTATCCCTGATCCGCCCGCGATGAGCTGCACGGGTTCCGTCTGCGCAGGGGTCCACACGAAGTAGGCGCCGATCGGACCGCGAACCTCCAGCTCGTCGCCGGGTCGGACATCCTCGACGAGATACGGAGAGACCTCGCCATCCGGCAACTCGTCGACGGCCAGCTCGAGCACGTCGCCCTCCCCGGACGATGCGAGCGAGTACGACCGCACGGCCTGATAGCCGTCCTCAGCGGTCAGGCGCACGTCGACGTGCTGGCCGGCGAGGTTCCCCGGCCACCCGTCGACCCGTAAGGAGAGCACACGCCCATGCGGTGTGGCTCGTCGGACCTCCAGGACGCTGGCGACAAGCCACAGCGACGACGAGGTCACCAGTAACGCTCCTCTTTCCACGGATCGCCGTACATGTTGTATCCGTTCTGCTCCCAGAACCCCGGTTCGTCGTTCACGAGCAGATCCAGGCCGTGGACCCACTTCGCGGATTTCCAGAAGTAGAGGTGGGGGACGAGGAGCCGGGCGGGGCCGCCGTGCTCTGCGGCGAGCGGCTCGCCCTCGAACTCGAATGCGATCCACGCCCTGCCGCCGGTCAGATCGGCGCGCGGGACGTTGGTCGTGTACCCGCCGTAGGAGAAGACGCGGGTGAAGTCGCCGTCTCCGGCATCCTGCAGCAGATGATCGAGGGAGACGCCACGCCACTGGGTGCCGAGCTTCGACCACCGGGTCACGCAGTGGATGTCTGTGGTGATGGTGTCGATCGGCAGCGCCTGGAGGTCGTCCCACGACCAGGTGCGGCGGATGCCGTCGAGACCGACGACGGCGAACTCCCACGTATCGGTGGAGACGCGCGGCGTCGGCCCCGCCGAGAGGACGGGGAAGTCCTCGGTGAGGTACTGCCCCGGGGGGAGGCGGTCATCCGATTCGCGTCGCCGTGCACCGAAGCCGCGGGAGATCACACCCATGATCGTCTTCTTTCGTCGAGCCGGAGCGGGAGCTCGGAGTCGCTCCTGAGGAGGCGCACTCCGTATGCGACCGAGTCTAGGGCCGCGTCGGACCGAAGAGCTCGATCATTTTTTACTCATAAACGTGTTGTTCATGCTAGCTTCACTCGTAAAACAGTTGTTCAAGCCACGGAGTCACATTGCTGAGTAGTTTCGCTGTTTCTGCTGATTCCTCTCAGCCCGACAACACCTCCGTCTCGCCCGAGAGGCTGGCACGCGACAACATGCCGCTCGCGACCTTCCTGGCAGTCGAGAAGGCCCGCTCTGCGACACATGTCGACCTCGACGATCTGCTCTCCGCCGCGCGCATGGGCCTCGCACGAGCAGCGATGTCGTACGACGCAGCGCGCGGCATTCCGTTCGGCGCCTTCGCGAGCAGTCAGATCAACTGGGCGATGCTGTCGGAGATGCGTCGAGCAGACCCCGCCGGCGAGCGCAGCCGCGACAAGATCGAGCGCCTGCGGGTCGCCGCCGAGACAGTGCTCGCCCGCACCGGCCGCGTGGCGAGTTCGACGGAGCTCGCGAGGGAGTCGGGGTTCGCGGTCGACGTCGTCGCGGAGATGATGAAGCTCGACGAGATGGTGCGGACGGCGGTCAGCTTCGAAGAGCACTTCGACGCCGAGACCGGACGTCAGGCGGCCGACCTCACCGACAACGTCATCCTCCCCGAGCACGCGGTCGAGCAGTCCGAGACGCGGACGATGATCAACCGCGTGGTCGACGCACTGCCGGCGGCCATGCAGCAGGTGGTGCGTGGGATCTACCTCGAGGATCGGATGGTGAAGGACATCGCCGAAGAGCTCGAGGTCAGCCATGCCTACGTGTCCAAGCTGCGGTCCAAGGGCCTCTCGCTGATGCGCGAAGCCATGGAGGCGTGGGAGAACGGCACTTCGGGTGACCGCACGACCAAGGCGAGGGCCGAGTTCTTCGAGAGCCTGTTCGGGCCGGTGCGCGCCGAGAGCCGTGACCGGTCGAGCGAGCTTCTCGCCGCTGTCTGACGCCTCTGCCGGAATCTTCCGAATCGTTGGTTACGACCGCGGCGCATGTCGCGAATGTGGATTGTGCAGGCCCACGGATGGGCTCGCGTCCAGCCCCATAACCACGGAGGAATTCTCATGGGTCTTCAGATCGCAACCAACGTCGGTGCACTCAACGCGTACCGCAACCTCTCTGTCAACCAGAACGACGTCTCGAAGTCGCTCGAGAAGCTGTCGAGCGGTCTGCGCATCAACCGCGCAGCCGACGACGCAGCCGGCCTCGCCATCTCCGAAGGTCTGCGCTCGCAGGTCAACGGCCTGAACGTCGCAGCCCGCAACGCTCAGGACGGCATCTCGGTCATCCAGACCGCAGAAGGCGCCCTGACCGAGGTCCACTCGATCCTGCAGCGTGTCCGCGACCTCGCGGTGCAGGCGGGTTCCGACTCGAACAACGCGGATTCGCGTGACGCCATCAAGACCGAGATCAACACGCTCGGCGAGGAGCTGACCCGCGTCGCAGCCAGCACGAACTTCAACGGGATCAAGCTGCTCGACAGCGCGAGCACCCTGACGTTCCAGGTGGGTGCGGGCTCGGAGGCGGCCGAGGACCAGATCGCGGTCACCCTGACCGACTTCTCCGGCCTGGGTGCGACGATCAGCGGCCTGACCGTCGACTCCGCAGCGACTGCTCTCGCCTCGATCGCGACGATCGACACGGAGATCACCGGTGTCTCGTCGGCTCGCGCCGGTCTCGGTGCGGTGCAGAACCGCTTCGAGTCGACGATCAACTCGCTGCAGGTCTCGGCCGAGAACCTCGCTGCGGCCAAGAGCCGCATCGCGGACACCGACATGGCCGCCGAGATGGTCAAGTACACCGCCTCGAACATCCTGCAGCAGGCCGGCACCGCCATGCTCGCGCAGGCGAACCAGTCGGGCCAGGGCGTCCTGCAGCTTCTCCGTTGAGTCGCTGCGCCTGAGGCGCATCAGGCGCCCGGGCGGAGTCATCTCCGCTCGGGCGCCTTCCTGTAGGACACCCTTGACCGCATCGCACGGAAGACGACCGGGATGAAACTCGACGGACTCGTATCAGGGCTCAAGACCGAAGAGCTCATCAAGGCGCTGATGGACGTCTCGGCGATCCCGAAGACGCTGATCACGAATAAGATCACAGATCGAAACTCGATCATCACCAACCTCCAGTCGCTGAACACCACGCTGCAGGAGCTGGTCGCGAAGTCGAAGACCGCAGCGGGTGCGACCTCTCTGGCCTCATTCACCGCGTCCTCGTCATCCGAGACCGTCACCGTCACGGCCGGAGCCAAGGCCAGCGCGTTCTCGACCGCCATCGTCGTCGATGCCGTCGCCACCGCGCACTCGATCGTGACGGCAGCAGGCGGATCCACGGAGTGGGGCGGCGCGTTCACGCTCGTCGGCTCAGACGGCGAATCGATCGAAGTGACACCCCTCGGCACCGGGCCGCAGGATCTCGCCAAGGCCATCAACGCGTCGAAGGCGGGAGTGAGCGCCACGGTCGTCCCCGCAGGGATCGATGCCGACGGCAAGCCCCTGTCGCGCATCCAGCTGACGTCGATCGAGACCGGCGCTGCCGGAGAGTTCACCGTGCACAGAGGCACGGTGGCAGACGTCGCCGCCGGAACCTCTGTGGATCTCGGTGCCGAGCCCGGCGCCGCCGTCATCACGCAGGGAGCCGACGCCCGCATCCGTCTGTTCGCCGGCACTGCCGCAGAGCAGACGCTGAACAGCGCGAGCAACACGATCAGCGTGGGGGAGGGCATCGAGGTCACGGTCACGAAGCCGAGCACCGATCCGGTGACGGTGACAGTGGCTCGGGATGCGAAGAAGCAGACCACGACGGCCGAGACGTTCGTCAAGGAGATCGCGTCGCTCCTGACCCGCATCGACAAGGGGTCGACCGCGACGGTCGGAGCAGTCGGGGAGGCCACCACGCTGGGCGTGTTCACGGGAGACAGCACGGTCCGAAACCTTCGCGGTGCACTTACGAGCGCGATGCAGCATCCGGTCGACGGCGTCTCGCCCTCGACGATCGGCATCTCGATCAGCGACAAGGGTGTGCTCTCCTTCGATGCAGAGAAGTTCGCCAAGGCGCTGGCCGAGGACCCTGAGAAGACCCAGGAGCTGTTCTCGGCGATCGCGGGCCGTGGCGAAGGAGTCACCGAGCAGTACTCCGACAAGTACGACGGTCTGCTCACCCAGAGGATCACCGGCCAGGAGGCCGAGGTCAAGACGCTCAAGACCCAGGTCGAGCGATGGGACATCCGACTCGAGCAGCGCCAGGCCACACTCGAGCGCACCTACGCCCAGCTCGAGGTGCAGCTGTCGAAGCTGCAGTCGCAGTCGTCGTGGCTCACCTCGCAGCTCGCCGGCCTCAACAGCACGACGACGTCGTGACCTGAGCACCGCCACCACCATCGCATCGGAGAACAGAACCATGCCCATCACCTCTCTCGACCGCGCCAAGCAGCAGTACCTCGAGCAGCAGGTCGCCTCGGCCACGCCTGAGCGCCTTCTCGTGCTGCTGTACGACCGCCTGCTGGTCGACATCGAACGCGCAGACGCTTCGCAGGACTCCGGAGACTGGGCGGCGGCGGGCAACCACCTCGTGCACGCGCAGCAGATCGTCGCCGAGCTGAACGGCTCGCTCACCGATGAGTGGGACGGCTCCGCGGAGCTGCATGGTGTGTACACCTACCTCACGGGTCGTCTGATCACCGCCAACATCGCTCGTGACCGAGCCGCCACCGCAGAGTGCCGAGCTCTCGTGGTCCCGCTGCGCGAAGCGTGGCATGCCGCCGCTGCGGCGATCACGTCGAGCACGCAGTCGCCCATCACGGCACTGGCCTGAGCGACCGTGCCGGACAACCTCTCGGCCTGGCTGACCGTGCTCGATCAGTTCGAGCGGGCCCTCGACGCCGCCGACGAGCAGCTGGACGAGCAGCCCTTCGAGGCGCCGCCCGGCCCCGTGCCGGACGAACTTCGCGAGCGCGCGGAGGCGGTTCTCGCGCGCCAGCAGCTCATGATCGGCGGACTCGTCACCTCCCGCGCCAACGTCGCTCGAGAGATCGCCGCTCTGCGACGGGTGCCGACCTCGAAGACCGATGCGCCTGCATATCTCGACGTCCAAGGTTGAGAATCACGGTTACGGGAGCGGTCGCGTGTCGCGATAGTCGACTCAGAGCACGGATCGCTCGACGATTGGCCACGGATCGGCCTCTCCACCAACGTCCGGAGTGCCCCCGTGCTCGAATCCGTCACCTCCTCTGCGCTGATCAGCGCCCTCGACGGGCTGGCCCTGCGCCAACGCGCGATCGCTGAGAACATCGCCAACGTCAACACCCCCGGCTACCAGGCCCAGCGCGTGCAGTTCGAGGATGAGCTGCGCTCAGCCGTCGAAGGCGGTTCGGGCACCGTCGGCGCGACGGTCGAGCGATCGCTCGAGCCGACCAGACTGAACGGCAACAACGTCAATCTCGACACCGAGACCCTCTCGAACATCGACACCGTGTTGCGCTTCCAGTTCGCGAGTCAGGCGATCGGCGGCCAGGCGGCGTCGATCACCAAGGCGATCGGGCAGGCCTCCGCATGACCTTCGACGCGATCGGCATCGCCGGCACCGGCCTGACCGCGCACCGCAAGTGGCTCGACGCGCTCAGCGACAACATCGCGAACGTGAACACTGCCACCCCTGCGGGCCAGGAGGCCTTTCGAGAGAAGTTCGTCACGGTGCAGGCCGGCACGGAGAGCCCCGGCGTCTATGTCGCCGGCGTGGTCGAATCCGATGCCGAGGCCAAGCTCGTGTACGACCCCGAACACCCCTACGCGAACGACGACGGCTACGTGCAGTACCCGAACGTCGAGCTCGGCGATCAGATGAGCATGCTGATCCTCGCCCAGCGCGGCTACGAGGCGAACGCCGCCGTGGTCGATCGTGCCAAGACCACCTACGAGGCCGCACTTCAGATCGGCCGCAACTGATGTCGGGCATCGAGGCAGTCGGCGCGGCCGGCGTCACGCCGCTCTCCGCGCTCAGCTTCGAGACGGGCCCAGAGGCATCCGGCGCGTCGGCATCGGGCAGCACCTTCGCGACATCGCTCTCGGGCGCCGTGGAGAACCTCCAACAGTTGCAGTCCTCGTCGAACGAACTCGCGGTCCAGGCGGTCACCGGTGACCTGCAGGACATCCATCAGGCGATGATCGCCTCGACACGCGCCTCCGTGACGCTTGATCTGGTGGTCGCGGTGCGCGACCGCAGCGTCTCGGCATTCAACGAGATCATGAGGATGCAGGCCTGACGATGCCCAAGATGCTCACGAGCTACTACGACCGCGCGAAGCAGGTCGTCTCAGGATTCACGCTCGCACAGCGAACGATCGCCATCATCGGCGTCGCGCTGCTGGTGATGGGAGCGATCGCGCTCGGCGCGTGGCTCACCAAGCCGCAGATGAGCCCTCTGTTCACGGGCCTCAGCGCCGGCGATGCCTCGGCCGTCGTCGAGCAGCTGAAGTCGGCGGGCGTGGGCTACGAGCTCACCGAGGGCGGCGCGACCATTCTCGTCCCAGACGACCAGGTCTACGCGCAGCGACTGGCAGCGGCATCGGCCGGGCTTCCCGGCGACACCAGCGAGGGGTACACGCTGCTCGACGACATGGGTGTGACGGCAAGCGAGTTCCAGCAGTCCGTCACCTACAAGCGCGCGATCGAAGGCGAGCTCGCGGGCACGATCGGCGCCATGGAGGGCATCTCCACCGCGTCGGTGCAGCTCGCGATCCCCGAGGAGAGCGTCTTCGTCTCGGAGCGGCAGAGCCCGACCGCATCCGTGTTCGTGAAGACCCGCAACGGCTCGACCCTCGGCGACGAGAAGATCGAGGCCATCGTGCACCTCACCAGTGCCGCAGTGCCGGGGATGACCCCGGAAGACGTCGCCGTCACCGATCAGGACGGCCGGGTGCTCTCCGCCGTCGGCACCGGACTCACCGGCAGCTCGTCGAAGCAGGCGACGGAGCACGAGGCGAAGGTCGCGGCGTCGGTCAGCAGGATGCTCGAGACGATCGTCGGGCCCGGCAACGCCACAGTGACGGTCGCGGCCGATGTCGCGAACTCGACCTCGGAGCGCATGGACGAGACGTACTCGGCCCCCGAGGGCGAGCTGCGAGCCTCGGAGGAGACCAAGACGGAGACCTACAACGGCGGTCAGGCCGGCGGCACCGGCGTGCTCGGCCCTGACAACATCGCGGTTCCCGACAACGCAGACGGCACCGGTGCCTACGAGTTCGAGGAGACGTCGCGCGACAACGCCGTGAACAAGTCCACCGAGAAGACCATCACTCCGGCAGGAGAGGTCACGAGGCAGACGGTCAGCATCGCGCTGAACAGGGGAACAGTCACGGGTGTGACGGCGAACCAGATCGAATCGCTCGTGGCGTCGGCCGCCGGCATCGATGTCGAGCGGGGTGACGAGATCGCCGTCGAGTTCGTCGAGTTCAACCAGGCAGGAGCGACGGCGGCGCAGACCGCTCTCGCGGCGGCAGAGGCCGAGCGCGAGGCGCAGCTGCAGCAGGAGCTGCTGCGATCCGCGATCATCGGGGGATCGATCCTGCTGGCCGTGATCATCCTGATCGTCTTCCTCGTCGTGCGCCGCAAGATGAAGCGCCGCGTCCTCTACACCGATGAGGGCCCGATCGAGTACTTCGCCACGGTCACCGAGAGCGAGGAGCAGAAGCTCCGTTCGCTCAGGGGGCTCAAGGAGGCGGAGGCGATCATCGCCCCCGCCCCCACAAAGCTGCTGCCCTCGGCATCGGTCGACCTCGATGACGAGCCGGAGCCCGACAAGGTTCTCGTCGAGCGCCGGCGCCGTGAGATCGATGATCTGGCGAAGCGCGAACCCGACACGATCGCCAGCGCACTGGCCGACCTGATGGACGAGGCGACCGTATGAGCGCACTGACCGAGCTGCTCGATGCGCAGGCCGACACGGTCGAGGTCTCGACCGCCGTGGCACCCGCAGTGACTCCCGTGCCGGAGATGAGCGGCCTTCGCAAGGCCGCGATCGTGCTGATGAACATGGACCGCGCCGCCAGTGCGGAGGTCCTGCGTCATCTCGGTGAAGAGCGATCCGAGATGCTCGCCGCGGAGCTCACGCAGCTCGGAGGGGTGGACGTCGCTTCGACGGCCCGCGCTCTCGCTGAGTTCCGGCGCATCGCGACCGGCGGTTCGGTGCCGTCTCGAGGCGGGCAGGAACTCGCCACCGGACTGCTCGAGACGGCGTTCGGGCGCGAGAAGGCCGTCGGCATGGTCGGCCGGGTGATGTCGCAGGGGTCGGTGTCCTTCGACTTCCTGAACGCAGCCGACCCGGCCCAGCTCGCCACGATCATCGAGGGCGAGCTTCCGACGACGGTCGCCGTGGTACTGGCGAACCTGCGAGCCGATCGAGCGGCGGCCGTGCTCGCCGCGCTGCAGGACCCGCTGCGCACGGATGTCGCCCAGGCGATCGCGACGATGGGCACCGCCACCCAGGAGGCGATCTCGATCGTCGCCGACTCCCTGCGCTCTCGCACCGGCGTCTTCGCCATGCGCGACAACCACGAGTCGATCGGCGGCGTCCAACCCCTGGTCGAGATCATCAACCGGTCTGACACCGCCCTCGAGAAATCGCTGCTCGCGAGCCTCGAGGGGCGCGACCTGGCATTGGCAGAGGACATCCGCAGTCGCATGGTCACGTTCGCCGACATCGCCCGCCTCGAGGACCGCGACGCCCAACGGGTGCTGCGAGGTATCGACCTCCGCATGCTGGCGCTCGCGCTGAAGGGCGCAGACGAGCAGATCACCGACAAGGTGAAGAGCAACATGACCGAGCGCAACCAGGAGAATCTCGCGGAGGAGACCCGAGTGCTCGGCCCCGTGCGCATGCGTCAGGTCGACGAAGCCCGCGCCGAGATCGTGCGCATCATCCGCGACCTGGAGGCCGCCGAGGAGATCACGATCTCTCGCGAAGACGAGGATGAGCTCATCGAGTGATCCCTCTGACGGCAGGTGATTCGGCCGCGATGGTTACGGCCGCGAAGGGACGTCGCGATAGTGGGCAGGGAGCACGGATCGCTCGACCTTCGGGCCACGGACAGGCCTCGCCCTTCGATTCCGAGGTGTCCGCCGTGCTCGATTCCGCCTTCACGCCGCTGGTCGTGCCGCGCGTCGGCGAGACTCCGATCGACCTCCGAGGCGAGGCGGACCGCGCCCGCACCAGGGGCTACGCCGACGGCTTCGCCGAAGGACGCAGGCTCGCCCTCGAAGAGGGAGACGCACAGCGCGCCGCGGATCACCAGCGGATGCAGGAACTCCAGGAGCTGTACCTGCACGAGCGCGGCTCCGGGCTGCGTGCACTGGAGACCGCGCGGGCGGCGCTGGATCAGCGTGTCGACGAGCTGAGCATGCTCGCCGCCGACCGAATCGAAGAACTCGCCGTGGTACTCGCCACGGCGATCCTCGGAGCTGAGCTGTCGGATCCTGCGCGATCCGCGGCTCACGCGCTTCAGCGGGCCCTGCTCGAGATGCCGGCGGACAGATGGACACGCGTCACCTTCAGTGAGCAGGACGCCGCGAGACTGCAGGAGGAGGCGTCCACGATGGACGCGCTGAGCGGCATCCAGATCTCGACCTCTCACGTCGTCGACAACGGCGGCGCCATCGTCGAGATCGAGAACGGCGCGGTCGACACGCGCATCACCGCAGCGCTCGCCCGCGCCGCCGCAGCTCTCGACGGCGACGACCACGACGCCGGGGTGATCGTGTGACCACCGGGACGCAGTCGTGGCAGCGCGCACTCGCCGCCGCACGTCCTGAGCGATCTGGCACGGTGAAGGCGGTGCGAGGACTCGGGGTGGAGGTGCTCGGCATCGATGGCGCGGTGGGCGACCGCATTCGCATCGATGCGGCGGACGGTCGTCCGGTCGATGCCGAGATCGTCGCAGTCGACGGAGCCTCGGCACGGTGCATGCCCCTCGGTCGGCTCGACGGGATCACCGCTCGCGCCCGTGTGCGGCATGGGGGAGCACCGTTGCAGGTGCCCACGGGACGGGCGCTGTTCGGACGCGTGCTCGACGGACTCGGTAGGCCGATCGACGGCAAGGGGCCGCTCGACAGGAGCGCCGCCCTCGTGTCGCTCGACCACGATGCCCCGAGTGTGATGGACCGCCAGCGCATCGACAGGCAGCTTGGACTCGGCGTGCGCGTGCTCGACACCATGACGCCCGTGGGGTCGGGTCAGCGTCTCGGCCTCTTCGCCGGATCGGGTGTGGGCAAGTCGTCGCTGATGTCGATGATCGCCCGCGGTTCGACCGCCGACGTGAACGTCATCGCCCTCGTCGGTGAGCGCGGTCGTGAGGTGCGGGAGTTCCTCGAGGACGACCTGGGTCCCGAGGGTCTGGCGCGCTCGGTCGTGATCGTCGCGACGTCGGACCAGCCGGCGATGGCGCGGTTGCGTTCGGCGTTCGTCGCCACACGGATCGCGGAGGGTTTCCGCGATGACGGACTCGACGTGGTGCTGATGATGGACTCCTTGACGCGTGTCGCCATGGCGCAGCGCGAGATCGGGTTGAGCGCCGGAGAGCCGCCAGCCACTCGCGGCTATCCGCCGTCGACGTTCTCGGTGCTGGCGCGGCTGCTCGAGCGTGCCGGAACGGGGTCCGTCGGGTCGATCACCGGTCTCTATACGGTGCTCGTCGACGGCGACGACCACAACGAGCCGATCGCGGATGCCGCCAGAGGGATCCTCGACGGGCATGTGGTGCTCGATCGGGCGCTCGCGATCCGCGGACACTTCCCTGCGGTCGACGTGCTCGGGTCGGTGTCTCGCGTCGTGTCGAAGATCACCACGCCGGAGCAGCGGCAGAACGCGGTGATGTTGCGCAGCGTGCTGGCGGCCCGGCGCAGCGCGAACGACCTGATCGAGATCGGCGCCTACCGACAGGGAGCCAACCCGATGGTCGACGCCGCCCTCTCTCATGAGGCCGCGATCTCGCGGTTCCTCACCCAGAGCATGGACGAGTTCGCAGCATCCGACGCGTCCTGGCAGCAGCTCGCCACCCTCACCACCGATTTCGGAGGACTCACCCCATGACCTTCCCACTGGCTGGTCTGCTGCGTGTGCGCGGCGCCCAGGAGCGTGTCGCCGCCGAGCATCTCTTGCGTGCCAGCGCAGCACGTGCGCAGGCCGAGACGGCCGAGCAGAGTGCGATCACGAGCCTCGCCGACATCAGCGCGCAGATCGATGATCCTCGGACGCTGATGGCCATGGCCGCGGCGCGCGCCGCGGGGCGCAGCACGCTCAGCGATCTGCAGGCGCTGGTCGACATGAGGCGCAGTGCTGAGTCCGAGGCCAGGTCGGCCCACGTCGAAGCGCGACGCGATCTGAAGGGGCTCGAGCGACTCGAGAGCACCCACCGTGTCGAGACCGCCAAGGCCGAGCTCGCCGCCGAGCAGACCGCGCTCGACGAGATCGCGGTCGTGCGCACCTCGCGACGTGAGGGGAGCGCAGCGTGACCGGGCTGGCAGCGGTGATCGCACGCGTCGACGCGATCGAGACCCAGATCGTGTCGCTGGATCCAGCGGGGCGCGCGGCCGCAGCAGCTGCGACGGAGGCGACTGCTGAGACATCGGCGGCCAGCTCGACGACGTTCGCCGGGGTGCTCGAAGCGGCCAAGGCGGCCTCCGGCACCGAGACCACCTCGGGCACCGAGACCACCTCCGCCACCGCGACCACCGAGTCGTCAGCGGCTGCCGGCACCGGTGCGTCCGGCGGAGAGAACGCCCAGGTCCTGGCAGCACTCCAGACCCTGTTCTCGGCCAACGCTTCGAGTGCAGGCGGTTCGACTCCGTCGATGCAGAAGATCATGGAGATGCTCGGATGAGCGCGGTGGGACTGCTCGCGTCCATGCCCGTTGCCGGCTCCGGCGAGGCGGACACCGTGGGCCGAGCGTCGGGAGACTCCGGCTCGCTGTTCGGTGGCGCCCTCACCGCAGCAGGTCAGGTGCTCGACGGCGCGTCGGACTCCGGCACGGCGACGCTCGATACAGTCAGGCAGGGCGGGCCGGCGGAGGCTTCAGCGGCCCCCGACCGCACGAGCGACCGACAGGCGGCGATCGCGGCGATGACTCACCTCGTCGCATGGTCGGCTCCGGCGACCCCTGTGCCCTCCCCGACGCCCCTCCAGGCGACGACCCCGCAGGCGACGACGTCCGAGCCGACGCTCGCGGGCGAGGCGACTCCGGACACGACGGCGGAGACGACGCCGATCGTGGCCGGGGCGGAGGAGACTCCTGTCGACCCGTCGAGCAGAGTCGTCGAGACGGATGCGGTGGCGGCTGCACCGGCTGTTGTCGGGTCAGTGCCGGCGACGCAGACGGCTCCGAACACGGAGACGACGTCGGTGCCTGCGCCCGCTTCGGCTCCGGCGACCGTGCTCGCTCCGGCTGCCGTGGCGTCGTCGGCCGGAGCCGGCGCATCGGCGGTCGCCGACGGCCGTGCCGAACTACGGATGCAGGGCCGACCGTCGGGCCACGTGCGAGACCTCGGTGTCGATACGGCGGCGACCCCGCGAGAGCCCGCGGCAGGCGGTGCCGACGTACCGCTGTCCGACCCGGTCGGAGCCACGCCTCGGCAGGAATCGCTCCCGAGGCAGGGCCTGCCCGTGATCCCGGCTCCTCTCGGCTCTCCCGCGCCCGCGGTCGGCGGCGCCCTCGAGCACCGGATGTCGAGCGATGCGGGGGACCAGGCGCCGGGAGCGCAGCCCGTGCTCGCAACGGCCTCCGCCGCGCCGGTCACTCCGACAGTCGCGACGCTCACCCCCGTATCGCCGCCCGATGCGGCCACCACTGCGAACCGTGCGGTCGCGGCGCAGGTCGCGCCGGTGGTCGTGAGCATCGCCCAGCGTCCGATGGGCACTCACCAGCTCACGATGACGGTGAACCCCGACAGCCTCGGCCCGGTCACGGTCCGCGCACAGATCAGCGCCTCGGGCGAGGTGCAGGTAGAACTCAGCGGTGCGACCGACGCCGGTCGCGACGCGCTGCGGACGATTCTCGTCGAGCTGCGCCGCGACCTCGCCGCCGTGATGCCGCACGCCACATTGAGCGTCAACCACGGCACGTCCGCAGACGGAGCCGGCGATCGCGGCCAGCAGACTGCGGGCGAAGCACCGGCCGAGCAGGGCGGCGGCGATCGCGACGCGAGCCGCGGCCGACCCGACCACCGCCGCGGGGCCGAGCAGGTCGCCGATCTCTCCCGCACCATCCAGACAACGCCCTCTGCCGGTTCCGGCGCGGGGCTCGACATCTTCGCCTGAGAGGACGACCGAATGACTGTCGACGCCGTGAGCGCCCCGACCTCGATCCATACGGGGGGCACGACCGACCCCGCAGCCCGCAAGCAAGTTCTCGACGGGGAGGTCTTCCTCAAGCTCCTGGTCACCCAGCTGACGCATCAGGATCCCTCGAGTCCGATGGACACCAACGAGATGATCTCGCAGACCACCCAGCTCGCCATGATGGAGCAGCTGACGGCACTCGCCGACAGCGGCGCCGAGGCGTTCGCCCTGAACATGCGTCAGGCCGCGAGCGCGCTCATCGGCCAAGAAGCGAGCTACAAGGATGCCGATGGAAAGACCGTCTCCGGCGTCGTGACCAAGGTCTCGTTCGACGGACCCGTCCCGCAGGTGACCATCGGCGACAAGACCGTCGCGCTCGACGCCATCACCGGCGTCGCCACGACGCAGACCCCCATCGCTCCGACCACCCCCGCCGCAGCCTGATCCCCGTCTCACCCAGGAAGAGAGAACCCCATGCTTCGCTCGCTCTACTCCGGAATCTCCGGCCTCCGCTCGCACCAGACCATGCTCGATGTCACGGGCAACAACATCGCCAACGTCAACACGGCCGGGTTCAAGGGCTCGTCCGTGCTGTTCCAGGACTCGCTGTCTCAGCTCGTCGGCAACCCCGGGATCCCCGACGACGAGGTGGGCGGTCGCAACCCCGCTCAGGTCGGTCTGGGCGTGCAGGTGGCCGGCGTCCGCACCAACTTCGCTCAGGGCTCTGCCCAGGCGACGGGTCGCGGCGGCGACCTGATGATCTCGGGTGATGGATTCTTCGCCGTCCGATCGGGCGGAGAGACCCTGTACACCCGGGCGGGTGGGTTCTCGTTCGACCCCACGGGCAAGATGGTCACCGCTGACGGCTCGGTCGTGCAGGGCTGGTCGGCGCAGGACGGTGTCGTCAACACCGGGCAGGCGACGGGCAACATCGTGCTCCCTCTCGACGCCGTGTCGCCCGCGAAGGCGACGACGGAGGCGACCGTCACCGGCAACCTGCCGTCGACCGCAGCGACCGGCGATGAGCTCGTGCGCGACGTCACCGTCTACGACGCTCAGGGCACGCCCTCTACTCTCAGCCTGACGTTCACGAAGACGGCGACCGGATGGGACGTCACCGAGCCTGCGAGCGGTGCGACCGGGGCTCTGGCCTTCACCGACGGCAAGCAGACCGGAGCGGGCCTCACGCTCACCGCCGGTGCTGTGAGCGTCGATCTCGGTTCTGTCACCGGCTACGCGACCATGTCGACGGTCGCTGTGTCCGAGCAGGACGGATCCGCCGCCGGCACGTTGAAGTCGTACAGCATCACGGGTGACGGTTCCATCGTGGGCACGTTCAGCAACGGCGCGACGCAGACTCTCGGCAAGATCGCCATGGCCACGTTCGCCAACCCCGAGGGGCTCGAGAAGGCCGGCGGAACGGCCTACCGGGCATCCGTGAACTCCGGGGCGGTGCGCATGGGCGAGCCCGGCGAGGCAGGGTTCGGCGACCTCGTCTCCGGTGCGCTGGAGATGAGCAACGTCGACCTCTCGCAGGAGTTCACCAACCTGATCGTCGCTCAGCGCGGCTTCCAGGCCAACGCCCGCATCATCACGACCAGCGACGAGGTCCTTCAGGAGCTCACCCAGCTCAAGCGCTAGCGCCTGACGGACCCGCAGGGTCAGTCACCACGCGGCCCGCCCCTGGTTACCGGGGGCGGGCCGCGTCGCGATAGTCGGGGCAGACTTCCCCCTCTCATCCGAAGCCCGGAGACCCCCGAATGATCATCGTCACCCGCCTCGACCGCACCCGGTTCGCGGTGAACCCCGACCTGATCGAACGGATCCACGCGTCACCGGACACGACTCTGCACATGGTCGACGGGCATGTCTACGTGGTCGAGGAAGACCTCGACCACCTGATCGACCTGATCGTCGCCTACCGGGCCCGTGTCCTGGGTGCAGCCCAGGCCCTGACCTCGCAGATGGAGGCGTGATCATGGATCCCGCGTTCATCATCGGAGTGATCCTGGCGTTCGGCGCGCTGGTCGCGATGATCACGATGGAGGGGGCGAGCTTCGAGGCTCTGCTCATTCCCGCGCCCATGATCCTGGTGCTCGGCTCGACGATCGGCGTGGGCATCGCCAGCCACACTCTCCGCGACACGATCCTCGCGGTGAAGAGCCTCGGACGCATGGTCCGAGGACCCAAGATGACGCCGGAGGCGGTGATCCCGTTCCTCGTCGGATATGCCGAGAAGGCTCGGGGTGAAGGTCTTCTCGCTCTCGAGCAGGAACTCGACTCCGCACCGGACGAGTTCACCCGGCAGGCTCTCCAGGCGCTCGCTGACGGCACGGATGCCGAGGACCTGCGGACGGTCATGGACGACGAGATCACCGCCACGTCGTCGCGCAATCGCATCGCATCGAAGTTCTTCGCCTCGCTGGGCGGATACGCGCCGACGATCGGGATCGTCGGCACCGTCGTCTCGCTGACGCACGTGCTCGAGAAACTGGATGAACCTGACCACCTCGGTCCGATGATCGCCGCGGCCTTCGTGGCGACTCTGTGGGGCCTGCTCTCCGCGAACTTCATCTGGAACCCGATCGCCGGCCGATTGGGGCGGATCGGGGCGGTCGAGCTCGAGCGGATGACCCTCGTCTCCGAGGGGATGCTCGCCATCCAGGCGGGCAGTGCGCCCCACCTCCTGCAGGAACGGCTCGAGGCGCTGTCGACCGTGAAACCCAAGCCCGGCAAGCAGAAGCGGGAGTCGGCGCCGGCAGAGGGCGTCCAGTGAGCACAGCCCGCAGAGCTCGCGGTCGCGGGCATGAGGACGACTCGCACGACGAGCCGGACGAACGCTGGGCTGTGTCGTACGCCGACATGGTCACGGTCCTGATGTGCCTGTTCATCGTGCTGTTTGCCGTGTCGAACGTCGACAAGACGAAGTTCGAGATGCTCGCGAACAGTCTGGCGACGGGCTTCGGGCAGGAGAGCACCGAAGGCGGCGCTGACACCGCGGAGGGCATGATCGTGCCGCCCGAGCTGCAGGACGACGACGGGGTGGTAGACCTGGCCGCCCGCGCGGAGACCGAGTTCGAGTCTCTCGTGGGTCTGCGTGATCGCATGAGCACGTCGCTTGCGGCTCAGGGTCTGCAGGACACCGTGCAGTTCGTCATCGACGATCGGGGGCTCCAGGTCGGGCTGGTCGGCGCCGAGACCTTCTTCGCCGACAACAGCACCGACCTCTCGGCGAAGGCGGATGCCGTGCTCGACACCATCGGAGACGTGCTGGCCACGGTCGACAACCAGGTGAGCGTCGAGGGGCACGCCGATCACCGGGTCTCGGCAGCCCCTTTTCCGACCAACTGGGAGCTCTCGGGAGGACGCGCGACCCAGGTGGCCCGATTCCTCGTCGAGCATGAGGGCCTCGGAGGGCCCCGCGTGAAGGCGATCGCGTTCTCCGACACCCGCCCCATCGTGCCGGGCGACACCCCTCAGGCGCTGGCCAGCAACAGACGCGTCGACATCATCGTCGAGTCGAACGAAGAAGAGCAGGTGAGAGCGCTGATACCCGCTCTCGCCGCTGCCGCGAGCAAGTGAGCTCACGTGAACACCACTGTCGAGGAGACCGTCATGACCGCATCCGCTGTGCTCGATGATCCGGCCGTGCGCCATCCGGCATACGATTTCGGGCGCCCGGCGCAACTCGGACGTGAGAGCACCCGGCACCTCGAGGCGGCGTTCGAGTCGTTCGCCCGGCTCTGGTCGTCGCAGCTCACGGCGAAGATCCGTGTGCGCGCGCACCTGACGCTCGAGAGCGTCGACCTCGTGTCGTACGAGGAGTACTCCGACACGCTCCCCGGAACCACGGCGATGGTCGCCGGGTCGTTCGCCGACCGTGATGAGCCGTGCGTCGTGCAGTTCGGCCTCGACAGCGCCCTGCTGTGGGTCGTGCAGATGATGGGCGGCAGGAGCACGTCGCTTCCCGAAGCGCGCACCTTCACGCCGATCGAGCTCGCTCTCGTCCGCAACCTGATGGAGGGCACGTTCGAGCATCTCCACGCCAGCCTCGACTCTCTGCTTCCCAGCGCGCCCAGGTTCAGTGCGGTGCATTACAACCCCCAGTACATGCAGGTCATCGCCGCCACCGCCGCAGTGATCGTCGCCCGCTACACGATGCGCCTGGGGGACTCGGAGTCGACCGCGACCGTCATGCTGCCCGCGTCGGCGGTCGTCGATCGCCTCGCTGCCACGGGATCGGACGCTGCCTCCGCTCACACGGCCGATCAGACCCTAGAACAGGTGCGAAGCACCCCGCTGGAGCTGACGCTGCGTCTCGCCCCCATCACGATCGGCACGGGCGAGATCCTCGACCTCGCGCCCGGCGATCTGCTGCGTCTGCCGCACCCTGAGACCCGACCCTACGAGCTCATGGCGGGACAGACCCGAATCGCCCTCGCCACACCGGGCAGCCGGGGCTCGCGCCTCACCTGCAAGATCACGACCACCCATGAGGAGACCCACTGATGAGCACCTTCCACGAGACCGCGATCGCCGCGGCGATCGCCGGCAAGCTGCCGTTCGGCTACCCGGTGATCCCGGCACCCTCGACCGACCCCGGCGCGGCAGGCGACGCGGTCGTCGTCACCTTCACCGGCAGCCCCGGCGCGCGCATCGCGATCCAGGTCGTCGATCCGTCGCAGCTCGAGGACGGCTCCAAGAACGCAGCGCTGACTGATCGACTGCATCCGATCTTCGAGGCGGCCACCGCAGTGCTCGGCAGCGGCTCGCTCGGCGACGGCGCGATCGTGCCCGCCGCCGAGGTCTTCACCGACTCGGGCACGCAGGTGTTCGACATGGTCGACGCCGACGGCAGCGTCGTGGCGCGCGCATCCGTGCGCATCGACGGAGCCAGGTCCGCCGCGCCGGCGGGCCCGCAGCGCCTGAATCGCATCGCGGGCGTCGAGATGGAGCTCGTGGTCGAGATCGGACGCACGCGGATGCCGGTGCGCGACGTGCTCTCGCTCGAGCCAGGGCGTGTGGTGGAGCTCGACCGCGCCGCCGGGTCTCCGGCGGACATCAAGCTGAACGGGCGTCTGATCGGGCACGGCACCGTCGTGGTCGCGGAGGGCGACTTCGCGATCCGCGTCGAGCGCATCCTCGACGGCGCCGAGACGGTCTGACCATGGACGACATCCTCGTCGCGCTCCGCGCGATCGTGGCGCTCGGAGCGGTGCTCGCGCTGCTGCTCTTCCTGAGCCGTCGCCTGCAGAAGTCGCAGGCGAAGGGGGTGAGCCCGCTGGCCGGACTGATGCCGAAGAGGCTCGCCAAGCTGACCGAGCTCGTGCCTTCGCGTCCGGCGGCAGCCCCGCGCGCTCGTCCCGAGAAGATCACGGTGGTGGCGCGGTCGGGGATCGGCGGCAAGGCGCAGCTCGTGGTGGCCGAGTTCGGCGGCATCCGCTATGTGCTCGGCGTGACCGAGCACGGGATCAACGTCGTCGACACCCAGGAGGCGCCTCCGCTCGCGGAGGAGATCCTCGCAGAGGAGAAGCGCCCCGCCGTCTCCGAGATGCCGGACGACATCGTCGACCGCGCGCTCCGCTCCGTCGCCTGACGGCCGTCAGCGCGTCGGTCGTCGCGGTTACGTGCACCGCATCGTGTCGCGATAGTCGACTGCGAGCACGGATCGCTCGACCCTCTGGCTACGGATCGGCCACGTCACCCATCTTCGGAGTGCCGCCGTGCCCGTATCCGCCGCAGTCGCCGCGTCGCCGTCTGCGCGCGCACAGCGTGTGCCGCGCCGTGCCTGGGCGCTCGTCGGAGCCGCTGTCGGCATCGCGGCGTTGCTGGTGCTGCTGCAGACCAGCGGCGCACACGCCGCTGCACCCCTGCTCCCGACGGAGATCGGTGACGGTGACGGCGACGGGGTGACGATCAACGGCATCAACGGGGCGCCGTCCGACAGCATCATGACGCTGCTGGGCATCACGGTCCTCAGCGTCGCTCCCGCCCTGCTGCTGATGATGTCGAGCTTCACCAAGATCTTCGTGGTGCTCGCGCTCACCCGCAACGCGCTCTCGCTGCCGTCGATCCCCCCGAACCAGGTCCTCGCCGGACTCAGCCTGTTCCTGACGCTGTTCATCATGTGGCCGGTGCTGACCGACATCAACGCCGTCGCGGTCGCGCCGTTCACCGACGGTCAGATCGACTTCGGCAGAGCGTTCGAGCTCGCCCAGGAACCGCTGAGGGAGTGGATGCTCACCTACACCCGCGAAGAGGACATCGCGCTCATGCACCGGGCGGCGCAGATGGACAACCCCACGGACGCCGCCAGCATCCCGCTGCAGACGCTCGTGCCGGCGTTCATGATCAGCGAGCTGCGCGCCGCCTTCCTGATCGGGTTCATCATCTTCGTGCCCTTCCTCGTGATCGACCTCGTCGTCGCCAGCGCCCTGATGTCGATGGGCATGATGATGCTGCCTCCCGTGATGATCTCGCTGCCGTTCAAGATCCTCCTCTTCCTGCTCATCGACGGCTGGGGCATGGTCATCACCGCCCTCGTCCAGTCGTACAACGGGGGTGGCTGATGAATCCCGAGGCCGTCATCGACATCGGGCAGGCGGCGCTGATCGTCGGGGCGAAGCTCTGCGCACCGCTGCTCATCACCGCCCTCGTGGTGGGATTCGCGATCTCGCTGCTGCAGTCCATCACCCAGGTGCAGGAGATGACGATCTCGTTCGTGCCGAAGCTCGTCGCCGTCGGCATCGCCCTGCTCGTGACCGGGCATTGGATGATCGCGGAGATGATCGCCTTCACGAACGAGATGTTCGCGCGAATACCGTCGCTGCTGAACGGCGGCTGATGGACATCCCCATCGACTTCACATGGCTCGAGGCGACATCGCTCGCCTGCGTCCGGATCACGGCCTTCCTCGTGCTGGCCCCGCCGTTCAGTCATGGCACGATCCCGATGCGGATCCGCGCGATGCTCGGCGTGGGTCTCGCTCTTGCCGTGTCGCCGGTGGTGACGGTGGGGTACGAGCGTCTCGACACGGGGGCCTTCATGCTCGCCCTCGCCGGTCAGGCACTGACGGGCGCGCTTCTCGGCTTTCTCGTGATGGTGCTCTTCAGCGCGATCCAGGGCGCGGGCCATCTCGTCGACACCTTCGGCGGTTTCCAGCTCGCGCAGGCGTTCGACCCCGGCATGGCGATCAACGGCGCGCAGTTCACTCGGCTGTTCCAGATGACCGCGATCATGCTGCTGTTCGCCTCGGACGGATACCAGCTCGTGCTCGGAGGTCTGTTCCGCTCGTTCGATGCGGTGCCGGTCACCGGCATGATCGATCTCGCCAAGCCGGCGGAGGCGCTCGTGGGGGCTGCGGGGCAGATGATGCTCAGCGCCGTGCAGATCGCCGGCCCGCTGCTCATCGTGCTCTTCCTCGCAGACGTCGGGCTCGGACTGGTCAGCCGCGTCGCGCCGGCCCTGAACGCTTTCGCGATGGGCTTCCCGATCAAGATCGGCCTCACGCTGCTGCTTGTCGGATTCGTCTACGCGGCGCTGCCCGGTGTGGTCGCGGTCATCGCCGAGGAGGCCGCGCGGCTGCTCCTGGGGGTGACGCGATGAGCGAGTCCGACAGTGGCGAACGCACCGAGAAGGCGACCGAGCGTCGCCTGAAGGAAGCACGGAAGAAGGGGCAGATCGGCCGCAGCCAGGACTTCACCGCGTGGGTGTGCATCGCAGCCGCCGCTGTGATGATGGTGCCGACGATCGCCTCGGGCACGCAGGTCGTCACCGAGCTCTTCCTCGCGGTGACCCCCGTCGCGATGAACCCCACCGACGACGCGGCCCTCGACGTGCTGGGTTCGGCGATCGCGTCGCTCGGCGGCATCCTGCTCCCGATGCTGGTGGTGGTGCTGCTCGCGACGACGGCCACCGCGGTCGCTCAGGGCGGCATTCATCTGCGCGGTGTGACGATGCGCACCGAGCAGTTCAACATCGTGTCCGGGATGAAACGCGTCTTCGGGCAGCAGGCGCTCTGGGAGGGCGCCAAAGCGCTGCTGAAGACGGTGGCGATCGGGCTCGCGCTGTGGATCGTGGTCTCCGGCCTCGTCCCCGTGCTCATGGCCAGCGGCAGCCACAACATCACCTGGCTGCTCGAGCAGGCGGCCGGGGGAGCGATCGCGCTCCTGCAGGTCGCCGTCGCCGTCGGCATCCTGCTCGCGGCGATCGATGTGGCCGTGGTGATGCGACGCAACCGCAAGCACACCCACATGACGAAGAACGAAGCCAAGGACGAGCACAAGAAGAGCGAGGGCGATCCGCTGGTGCGTTCTCAGCGCCGTTCGAGGCAGCTCGCCATGAGCCGCAATCGGATGATCGCCGCGGTGGGCGACAGCGATGTCGTTCTGGTGAACCCGACCCACGTCGCGGTGGCGCTGCGTTACGAGCCGGGCAAGTCGGCCCCTCGTGTCGTCGCAAAGGGGGCGGGGATCGTCGCCCAGAAGATCCGTGAGAGGGCGGAGGAGGCCGGCGTGCCGATGATCAGGGACGTTCCGCTCGCTCGGGCGCTGCACGCGGCCTGCGACCTCGGGCGGGAGATCCCCGAAGAGCTCTACACCGCCGTCGCCCAGGTGCTCGCCTTCATCGAGCACCTCAAGCGCCGAGGGTCGGCCAGGGGGACGCACACGATGCCCTTCGCGAGCACCAGGGACCGCGGCCTCTGAGCCGGGGTCGCGATCAGATTTCGAACGACGAGAGAGAACGAAGGCGAGACGCATGATCGGTCAGCTGCTGTCCAAGGCGACGGTGCCCGTCGGGGTGGTGGGCATCATCCTCCTGCTCATCGTGCCCATCCCGACTCCTCTCCTCGACGTCCTCATCGTCCTGAACATCTCGTTCGCGCTGCTGATCCTGCTCACCGCGATGTTCATCAAGAAGCCGCTCGACTTCTCGGTCTTCCCCAGCCTGCTGCTCGTCGCGACGCTCTTCCGCCTCGGTCTGAACGTCGCGTCGACGCGTCTCGTGCTCAGCGAGGCTCACGCGGGACAGGTCATCCAGGCGTTCGGACAGATCACGATCAGCGGATCGCTCGTGATCGGCGCAGTGATCTTCCTCATCCTCACCGTCATCCAGTTCGTCGTCGTCACCAAGGGCGCAGAGCGTGTCGCCGAGGTCGGAGCGCGATTCACCCTCGATGCCATGCCGGGCAAGCAGATGGCGATCGACGCCGATCTGAACGCCGGGCTGATCACGGATACCGAGGCGCGCAGGCGCCGCGCCGAGGTCGCGGCGGAGGCGGACTTCTACGGTGCGATGGACGGTGCGTCGAAGTTCGTCAAGGGCGACGCGATCGCGGGCATCGTGATCGTCGTCATCAACTTCGTCGGCGGCATCATCATCGGCATGGTGCAGCACGGCATGGAGGTCGGCGACGCGCT
Source organism: Microbacterium sp. AC035 (assembly GCF_979258485.1). Taxonomy (NCBI): domain Bacteria; kingdom Bacillati; phylum Actinomycetota; class Actinomycetes; order Micrococcales; family Microbacteriaceae; genus Microbacterium; species Microbacterium sp. AC035. The sequence goes on along the minus strand of NZ_OZ409858.1, from coordinate 1,039,450 downwards.
CGAGACCTACAGCATCCTCACCATCGGCGACGGACTGGTCACCCAGATCCCGGCACTGCTCATGGCGGTGTCGACCGGCATGATCGTCACGCGCGAGAACGCGGAGGCGGAGATGGGCCAGGCGGCCGGTCGCCAGCTCATGCAGTCGCGCAACGCCCTCGTGATCACGGGGCTCGCAGCCATCGCGATGGGCTTCATCCCCGGGATGCCTCTGGTGATCTTCCTGGCGATCGGGGCGGTGCTGCTGTTCGCTGCATCCCGCGTCAAGGCGAACGAGGATCGAGACGCCGCGCGCGAGGCCGATGCGCTGCAGCAGGAGGCGGTCGAGGCCGGGGTCGAGGGGCCGGAAGACCTCATGGACAGGATGCGGGTGCATGCCCTGGAGATCTCCCTCTCACCCGACATCGTGGACCTGGCCTCCGGGGGAGCGGGGGATCTGCTCACCCGGGTGAAGTCGCTCCGTCGAAAGCTCGCCCTCGACATCGGCATTCTGATGCCGCCGGTGCGCACCCGCGACAACATCGATCTGCCCGCGCAGACCTACTCCATCCTCATCGCAGGGGTCGAGGCCGGGCGCGGATCCGTGCCGCGCGGTCACGTGCTCGCGATCGGCACGGGACTCGAGCTGCTTCCGGGCACGGCCGTGGTCGACCCCGTGTTCGGCCTCGAGGGCAAATGGGTGCCCGCTGAGATGTCGCACGCCGCCGATATGGCGGGTGCGACGGTGATCGATCGCGCGAGTGTGATCATCACCCACCTCTCGGACATCGTGCAGAGCCAAGCCGATCGTCTGCTCTCCCTCGAAGACGTGCGACAGCTGACCGAGCACCTGAAGCAGTCCAGCCCGACGACGGTCGAGGAGCTCACGCCCGCCGTGCTGTCTCTCGCCGCGATCCAGCGCGTGCTGGCAGGGCTCCTCGCCGAGCGGGTGCCGATCAATGACCTCGCCCGCATCTACGAGGCGCTCGCCCTTCGGGGCAAGACCTCGACCGAGACGGCGGGTCTGATCGATGCCGCCAGGGCGGCACTCGGTCCGGCGATCGCGTCACGGTTCGCCGAGGACGGACGGATCCGGGTGGTCATGTTCGAGCCGATGCTCGAACAGCAGATGCTCGAGGGCATGCGTGTTGTCGACGGTCAGCCGCAGATCGTGCTGACACCGGAGTCGACCATGCACGTGCTCGAGAACGTGCGTCGCACCGTCGCCGAACTCGAGCAGGTGGGTCCGGAACCCGTGCTCGTGTGCGCTCCGTCTCTGCGTCAGGCCGTGCGTCGCATGGTCTCGTCGCAGGTCAGCGGCCTTCCCGTGCTGTCGTATGACGAGGCAGCGGCCGGCGGACTCGCGACCGATGTGGTCGGGGTGGTGCGCGTGACGCACTCGGCTCTTCCGAGCGCGGCGGTGTAGCGTCGGATTCTGCTCATTTACGAGCTGAGTGCGATACGTTTGTGAGCAGAGGGCGCAACAGCGCTCACGCCATGGAAGGCAGACGACGCATGCTGGTACTCACGAGACGCGCAAACGAGAGCATCGTGATCGGCGACGACATCACCGTCACCATCCTCGCGGTGACGCCCGGCGGTGTCCGTGTCGGCATCGATGCTCCTCGGGACAAGCGCATCAACCGCGCCGAGATCGTGCTCGCTGTGAGCGATGCGAACCAGGAAGCAGTCCAGACCTCTTCTGACGAGTCCGCGGAATCGCTTCTCCTCGGCGTCCTGGGAAAGACGCCCTCCGCGTCCTGATCCGGTTGCCGCGGGGTCATCTCGCTGCGCTTCGAGTTACTGGGTCGAGCGTTGTCGCGATAGTCGTGGATGTGACGGGCGATCCCGCCACGCAAACCGCGACATGACGAGGTGACGAATCGTGGCCGCTCACGACCTGAGCATGCAACTGATGCGAGAGCGCGATCTGCTGGAAGTGCTGCTCTTCAAACTCGACGAGCAGCAGATGCTGCTCGCGACGGGACGCAACCGTTGGATCCACCATGCGGCGAACGAGATCGAGCGGGTCCTCGCGGCCATGCCGACGGTCGCCCTCTCGCGTGACACGCTGGTCATCGCGGTGGCCGACGAATGGGGGGTGCCGGAGGCCACGACGCTCCGTGAACTGATCGACGCCGCGCCGACCGACGCGTGGCGGGAGATCCTGACCGGTCATCTGGACGCCATGACGACTCTGGCCGACGAGATCGGCGACATGAAGAAGGTCAATGAGCAGCGTCTGCGCACCGCCGTCCGGGTGACGCAGGAGACGATCGCCGGTCTCGGCGCGCCGACCGGTGAATACGACACGCACGGTGATGTCGTGCGTGGCGGGGACGCCCGACTTCTCGACACGAGGGTGTGAGGGCACGATGTCGTCTTTCGCCGCACTCCGTCTCGCAGAATCCGCGCTCTCCGCCGCTCGCGCGGGGATGACCGTCACCGGGCAGAACATCGCCAATCAGGCCACCCCCGGGTACACACGCCAGCGCGTGGAGCAGACCTCCCTCTCGGCGCCGGGGCAGACGGGACTCTGGCCGTCCGGACTCGGCATCGGCGGCGGTGTCGGGGTGACCGGGATCGCGCGGCTGGGTGACGACATCCTCGATGCTCGTGTCCGCGATGCGCTCTCGACGTCAGGCTTCTGGGCAGCTCGCGCGACGGCTGCCGGCCGTGCCGAAGATGTGCTGGCCGAACCGACCAAGGACGGTCTCGCGGCGAACCTCGACCGCTTCTGGGCCGGCTGGTCCGACCTCGCCAACACGCCGGATCCGGCGGCCGCGCAGGTCGTGCTCACGAATGCCAATGTGCTCATCGGACAGATCGCTGCGGGGTACCAGACGATCGCCGGCCAGTGGAGCGACCTGCGTGGACAGGTCGACAGTCAGCTCGCCGACGTCAATGCCGTCGCCGGCCAGGTGGCCTCGCTCAACGGTCAGATCAGGGATGCATTGCAGTCCGGGCGGAACGCCAACGAGCTGATCGACCAGCGCAACGTCCTCGCCCAGCAGCTCTCGACCGCGGTCGGTGCCAAGGGCAACGTCGAGGCGGACGGGACCCTCACTCTTCGCGTCGACGGCAACGCGCTCGTGTCGGGCGACAGCAGTCGGGCGCTCGTGGCGAGCGGGCCGCGTGACATCGCCGACGCCGGTCGGATCACCGTCGCGTGGGCTGATCGACCGGGCCTGGCAGTGCCGATCACCGGCGGCCTCGTCGGTGGCACGATCAGCGCTCTCGCCCCCGCATCGGACGGCGGCACGCTCGCCGGTGTCGCAGCGGCCTACAACGAGACGGCGACCGCGCTCGCGACCGCCGTGAACGACGTGCACCGCACGGGTGTCACGTCGTCGGGCGCTGCCGGGGGCGACTTCTTCGCGCTCGACGGCGCCGGTCCGGCCGCTCTCGGACTCAGCGTGGTTCCCACGGGTCTCGATCAGCTGGCTCTGGCGGCTCCGGGAGCGGGAGCGAAGGACACCACGATCGCCGACCGCATCAGCGCTCTCAGCGGCTCGGCCACCGGACCCGGCAAGACCTGGTCGACCTTCGTCACGGGATTCGCAGTCTCCGTCGCGGGCGATCTGCAGCGCGCCGACATCGCCGACATGGGAGCCGTCGCGGCTGTCACCGCCCAGCAGTCGAACTCGTCGGTGGACGGCGATGAGGAGACGATCAACCTCCTGACCTACCAGACCGCCTATCAGGCGGCGGCCCGCGTGCTGACCGCTGTCGATGAGGCACTGGACCTGTTGATCAACCGCACCGGCCTCGTCGGCCGCTGACTCTGGGGAGAGTGAACATGATCGGTCGTATCACCAGCAACACCATGACGCAGCAGTCGCTGCGTACGTTGCAGACCAACCTCGCAGACCGCGAACGTCTGCAGAATCAGGCGGCTTCGCAGCGCGCCTTCCGCTCGCCGAGCGAAGACCCTGCGGCGGCGGCCACGGCGCTCGGCGTGCACGGCGACCAGTCACGCGTCGCCCAGTTCGCCCGCAACCTCAGCGACGGGATGGCGTGGGTGACAACCGTCGACACCGCTCTCGGTGCCAGCGCCGACCTGCTCAACCGCGCGCGGGATCTCACCGCTCAGGGGGCCAACTCCGGGGCGCTCAGCCCGACTGCGCGCGAGTCGATCGCGCAGGAGCTCGAATCGATCAGTGCGGAGCTGCTCGCCAAGGCGAACACGAGGGTGCTCGGTCGCAGCGTCTTCGCCGGCACGAGCGATGCGGGATCCGCCTTCGACGCCACCACCTTCACGTTCAACGGCGGGGCGGGCGACGGCGTGCTTCGCCGCATCAGTGACAACGAGACGGTGCGCGTCGACTTCGACGGCTCGCAGGCGTTCGGCGAGGGCGCCGGCAGCGCGTTCGCCCTGCTGAACGACATCGCGGCAGATCTGCGCAGCGGGGTCGAGGTCGGTTCGCGTCTCGGAGACATCGACGCGCGACTGAAAGATGTCAACGCGGCTCGCGGATCGACGGGCGCGCGTCAGGTGCAGATCGAGCGTGCGTCGGCGCAGAACCTCTCGGCGTCGATCGACCTCGAGGCCCGCCGTGCCGAGGTCGAGAACGTCGACAGCCTCGAGGTGCTCGTTCGGCTGCAGTCGGCCGAGCTCGTCTTCCAGTCCGCCCTGCAGGTGACGGCCCGATCGCTGCAGACCAATCTGATGGAGTTCCTGCGATGAGTTCATCCACCGACCACGGGACTGCGGCGCTGGACGTCGAGTTCGCGTCGCCGATGCCGGGGCTGAGCTCGCACACGGCGTTCACCCTCGATCGGATCGACGGTGCAGAAGGGCTGCACGCGCTGCGAGCGACGGATGCCGATGTGCGACTGTTCCTCCTCGACCCGCTCGCCGGGGACTACGGCTACGAGCCGACCATCCCCGAGGAGGTGAGAGCGCAGATCGGCGCCGCCGACGAATCGGAGATCCGTGTGTTCGTCGTGGCGAACCCTTCTGCAGACGGCGTCTACATCAACCTGCGCGCTCCGATCCTCATCCATGCGGAGTCCGGCCGTGCGGTGCAGGCGATCCTCGAGGACCAGCGGTACCCGATCCGCGCTCTTCTGGGCGGGTGAGCGGGGTTCGTCGCTCGACGGCCCTCGGCGGGGCGGACTCTCGGCAAGCAGAGGATTCTGAGATTCACCGCATATACCAAGGAAGAGCATCTATCCTCTGAATAGCACAGGCTGGGGTACTGGCGGGATCCCGGCGTCGTCGCAGGAGATCGGGGCCTGAGGCACGTCATGGATGCGGTTGGTAGGGGTACAGCGCACGGCGCTCGGTGACGAGCGACATTCCATGGGACGGAAGACAACATGAGCACATCAAGGACGCTCGAGACGAATCGGGTGAGCAAGCGGGAGTTCGTGCAGAGATTCGCACGCCGCGGTGGCATCTCGGTTCAGGCGGCGCAGACCGCATACAACGCCATGATCGACGAGCTCCTCGACCTCGTCGGCCGAGGCAATACGGTGACGCTCACCAACTTCGGCAAGTTCTATCCGCAGACGCACAAGGGGCATCGCGTGCAGTTCGCGAAGGACGACGGGGACGCCGAGGTCAACGACTACACGGTGCTGAAATTCTCCGCGACTCGCGAAGTGAACCGTCGAGTCAAGGTGAACGATTAGTCATCGTTATCTGAACGTAAACGAGAATCCCCGGAGGTTTCGGCCTCCGGGGATCTTTCTTGCCCGTCGCACCCCTAGCATGTAGGTGAAAGTAGTTCTGGTCGCTGGGGAGAGACCACGCTGTGAGTCGCTGGGGAGGGCTTGCACTTACAGTGAAAGAGGCGAATCCGGTGCCCATGCGCGCGCGCGACCAGCTCGTGGTCGATCACCTGCACATCGTCGGCGCAGCAACGGCGTATGTCGCTTCCCGCATCACGCATATCTCCCGCGACGACCTCGCCTCGGCCGGTGCTTTCGCGCTCGTTCGTGCGGCGGAGAAGTTCGATGCGAGTCTCGGTGTGCCCTTCGGAGCGTTCGCGCGGGCACGCGTCAACTGGGCGTTGAAAGACGAGCTGCGGTCGATGGACTGGGCGCCGCGAGACGTGCGAGTCCGGGCCAAGCAGACGACCAAGGTCAGGCAGACCCTGTCGGCAGCGCTCGGCCGCACGCCCACGGTGGCGGAGATCGCGGCAGCCATGGGTGTCGAGACGGCAGTTGCACGAGAAGGGCTGGCGGACGCCGAGCGTCTGCTCACCAGTCTCGATGCGCCGGACGCGCCAGAGATCGTGTGGACCGGATACCTGCCGGAAGAGCTCGCGATCGCATCCGAGCGCGATGAGTTCCTGCGACGTGCCGTGGACGCGTTGCCTGAGCGCAAGCGGTCGATCGTCAAGGCGATCTACTTCGACGACCGCACCGTCACGGAGCTCGCGGACGAGCTGGGCGTGTCGCACGCCGCCGTCTCGCAGCAGCGAGCCGCGGCGGTGCGCATGCTCCGGGATGCGCTGGATCGTCACTACGCCGACGTCCCGCCGACCGAGTCCGCGCCCGTCGCGCGCTCATCCGCCTCAGGACTGGACGCCTACTTCGAGCGCCTCGCGGCCAGCGGCCAGCGGTTCACCCGCGCGATCCTGTCCCACGCCGTCGGCGTCTGATCAGGAGCCCGCGCGACGGCGCTCCGACGGAGCGGTCAGAGTCCGAAGCCGTAGCTCGCCTGACCCACCAGGATGAGGCTCACCGTCGTCGGGTAGACCTCGGGCTCCTCGTCTTCGTCATCGAGCAGCTCGAGCTTGTGGATCGGCACGAAGATGCTGCCGTCCGGCTCGAAGATGAGGTCCTTGGGCACGAACGACGCGAAGATGGACCGCGTCGCATTGCGCAGTTCGAAGGTGCGCCCGACGTCGCCGCGCTCGAAGAGGTTCATCTCGACCTCATCCGACCAGACCTTGCCATCGGGGAAGCGGGCCTCGATGCGATAGGTGCTCGGTTCGACCGACTTGATGTTGAGGTCCTCCACGACGTCTGCGAACAGCGCGTCCGGCTGTTCGAGCTCGAATGCGATGGCACGGAGGTGGTCGTAGTTGAGGCGAGCACGGCGGGAGAACAGGGCGACGTTCTCGATCTCGTCGGGGTCGGCGTGCGGGGCCTGATCGATCAGATACTGCCGCACCTCGTCGGGACCGGGGTACTCGAATCGCATGTGGTAGTGGAATCGCCCTGGGCGGTTGACGATGTAGGTGCTGACGTCGCTGATGTCGTTCACGGTCAGGCAGTAGATGCGCTTCACGGACGAGAGGCCGTCGAACAGCGACAGGAACTGATTCTGCCGATTGCCTCCTTCACCGCCGCCGCGGCGTCCGGCGGGGAAGACCTTCTCGAACTCGTCGAAGATGATCAGGCACTCATCGAGGGTGTCGAGGAACTCGACGATGCCGTCGTTGTCCTCTGAGACGATGACCACCGGCAGACACTGTTCACGGGCCTCCTCGGCCACCATGCGCAGGAACAGCGTCTTGCCGATTCCCTTGTCGCCCGAGAGCATCACGCCGAGGCTGCGATCGGTGAGGGCATAGGAGCGGAAGATCTTGTCGACCTTCCTGTCGCGGCCGCCGTAGACGCGCTCGGTGCCGACGGTGAGATCGTCGATCTTGATCAGACTGAAGCCCTCTTTCGACGTGAAATGCACCCGGTACGTGCCGAGAGGGAATTCGTGATGAGTGCGGACGGCCGCGTCGTACACGCGGACGTGTCCACCCGTCTCGATGTAGGTGCTGGTCAAGATCCTTCTCCTTCGCTCCCCGTACTCATATATCGGTCGAGATTGGATCGCCGTAAGGCGTTCGAGAAGAAACTTTTCGCAGTACCCTGAGCGGACAGTGGGCGTGGGGACGCTCGGGTCAGGGGAACCATCATGGGCGTGTACGCAGCAGACGAGCAGCCGGTCGCAGGTTCGATCGTGATCGTGGTCGAGGCCGCGCCGCAGGGGTTGATGCAGTACACCCTGGATCCCGATGATCGGCAGCCCGTGTGGCAGGTGGTGCTCGTCGCTCACGACGACGCCGTGATGGGAGCCGTGACGACACCGGAGCAGACGGCGGAGCTGCTGGTGCGCGGGAGCGTCGAGTGCATCAGGCAGAGCATCCCGAGCCTCGAGGTCGGCGGCCTGACCATGCGACCCGAGCTCGGCCCGAACGACAACGCGCAGATCGTCGCGGCCGGCGAGGCCAGTTTTCTGAGGTCCGAATGGGATGCGGTCGTGCGGCAGGTCGACGATCTCTCCGAGAGCTGACAGCGTGCCCGTTCGCCCATGCCCGCCGCAAGGGCTTCAGCCGGGAGTCAGGTAGGCGTCGACGATGAGCGGACCGCGGATCTCGCGCAGCTCATCGATGATGCGATCCACACCGCGGGCGGAGACCGACGTCATCTGCAGATCGTGGGGGCCCAGCGGTTCCAGCCGGCCTGTGCGGATGCGGATGACCTCCCAGCCGGCGGAGCGCAGGGCACGATCCTTGCGCAGATCCGTGTGCTCACGCTTGCCGACGTGCTCGAGTCCATGGCGCCCGACGGTGTCGTACTCGATGGCGACGCGAAGCTCCGGAAGCAGGATGTCGGGCCACACCTCGGTGTGACGGAAGAAGGGCCGCGAGACCTTCACCGCATTGACACCCGGTGTGAAGGAGAGGCGGTCGGCGAGCGCCGCACGAAGCCGGGCTTCGGCGGCGGATGCCGGTGCAGGAGCGCACACGCTCGAGAACGCCTCTCCGGTCGCCAGATCGGGAGTCTTGTCGCACAGCGCGAGCTGAGGTTTCGGGCGCCGCGGAACCGCGCGTGCCTCACCCAGGATCACGGGTTGAGGCCTGGCGAGCAGCGAGCACTCGGGGCACCATGCCGATTGACGACGCACTCGCCCCGGGCGCTCGCGCTGTTCTGTCGGGGTGGCGGCGAAACGGTGGCCCACCCGGCATTCCCAGCACAGCAATACGTCGGCCGCCAACGGCACCTGCGACAGCGCGATGCCGTGATTGAGCTCGGGGTGGTACTGGCGGATCAACTCGGGGTAGGCGGCCCATTGCGAGCGATAGGTGCCGACGTCGTAGGGCACCTCTCGCCCGCGCGAGAACTGGCGTCTTGCCCACCACGACTCCACGGGTTCAGTCACGTCGGGCAACCTACCGGTCGCCGCCGACATCGCCAGGGGGCGTCGGACGTGACAGACTCGCGGAGAAGAACGAGTCCGGTGAACGGACAGAGGGAGTCATCATGCCGCAGCGGATCGTGATCAGTGGCGCATCGGGTCTGATCGGCACGGCCCTCGCGTCGTCGCTGCGCTCGGACGGTGCGGAGGTGACGACCCTCGTGCGTCGCCCTCCGCGCGAGCCCTCCGAAGTGCAGTGGACTCCCGGCGAGCGCGAACTCGACCCCGATGTGCTGGCAGGGGCCGACGCAGTGGTTGCCCTCGGCGGGGCGAGCGTGGGCCGGTTGCCGTGGACCCGGCGCTACCGCAGGGAACTGGTCGAGTCCCGGCTGACCACCACTCGCACGCTCGCGACCGCGGTGCGCGCACTGCGCGAAGATGCTCCGGCGCTCGTCTCGGCATCCGCCGTCGGCTACTACGGCTCGGCACCCGGCGAGATACTGACCGAGGCGTCGCTCGCCGGAGACACGTTCCTCGCCCAGCTCTGCGTGCGCTGGGAGCAGGAGGCGCTGCGCGCGGGGGAGCAGACGAGAGTGGCGCTGCTGCGCACAGCCCCGATCATCCACCGCCAGGGAGTGCTCAAGCCGCTGATTCAGCTCACCCGGTTCGGGCTCGCGGGTCCCATCGGCCCTGGCACCCAGATCTGGCCGTGGATCTCTCTCGAAGACGAGGTCCGGGGCATCCGGCATGTGATCGACCAGCGCCTCGAGGGGCCCGTGAACTTCACCGGCCCGACGCGCGCCTCGGCGAACGACATCGGTCGCGCACTCGCGCAAAAGATGCGGCGTCCGTTCTGGATTCCCGCTCCGACCTGGGCGCTGAGACTCGCGCTGAGCCGTGCCGCTGCCGACTCGCTGCTCATCTCCGACGCCGATGTGCGACCTGCCGCGCTCGAGGAGTCCGGCTTCGAGTTCATCCACAAGACCGCGAAGCAGGCCGTCGACGCCGCGCTCTGAGCACGATGCGGCTACAGCCCGCTCGGCTCAGCGGGCGTGCGGGTCGCGCCGGTTGAGGGTCTCGACCACCTGCGAGTAGTCGCCTCGCGCTTCGCCGTAACGCAGGAACTTCACGTTCTCGACCTGGATCTCGGTGGCGTCCGGCTGGGTCTCGATGAGTTCGACGACCTCGCTGACGAACTCGTCGAGGGGCATCGCGAAGTCGCTGGTCTCCTGTCCGGGCATGAGGGACGTGCGCACGGCAGGCGGTTCGAGCTCGAGCACGCTCACGCTCGTGTCGGCGAGCTGCAGGCGCAGCGATTCGCTGAGCATGTGGATGGCGGCCTTCGTGGCGTTGTACGAGGGCGTGACGCGCAGCGGGGCGAAGGCCAGTCCCGAGGACACCGTCATGATCGTGGCATCCGGCATGGTGCGCAGGTGCTCGATGAAAGCCGCGATCAACCGGATCGGTCCGAGCAGGTTCGTGGTGACGGTAGCCTCGGCCGTCTCGAGGAACCCTTCGGACGATTTCCAGTCCTCGGGGCGCATGATCCCGGCCATCGCGATGACGACGTTGAGCGAGGGATGCTCGACGAGGACGGACTGTGCGGCCGCGCGGATGCTGTCAGCATCCGTCATGTCGATCCGAACCTTGTCGATGTCCGGGTTCGCCGCGGCGATCTCGTCGAGCAGGTCGACACGACGCCCGCCCACGATCACGGTGTTGCCTCGCATGTCGACCGACTACTACGCGCGTCTCGAACAGCAGCGCGGTCCGCAGCCGAGTGTGCAGATCCTCGCTTCGCTCGCGCGGTCGCTGCGCTTGACTCCCGATGAACGCGACTACCTCCACCGCATCTGCGGGCACAGCGCCCCGGATCGCACGACGTTCACCGACTATGTGCATCCAGGCATGCTCCGTGTTCTCGACCGCCTCGATGACACGCCCGCGTTCGTGGTGTCCGTGCTCGACGAGGTCCTGATCCAGAACGACGCCGCGCGGGCTCTGCTCGGTGATGCGAGCGGCCTGGAAGGGATCGAGCGCAGTGGGATATACCGCTGGTTCGCGCACCCTCACGACGAGCGCAGGCGCTACCCGGAGCAGGACCACCCGCGCCACAGCGGTGTGCTGGTGGCGTCGCTCCGATCCGCCTACGGCGCGCTCGGCGAGCGCTCACGCGCAGGCGAGATCGTCAAGGAGCTCACCGCTCGCAGTCCGGAGTTCGCCGAGCTGTGGGAGGTGCACGAGGTGCGGCGGCGTTTCGAAGACCACAAGGTCCTGATCCATCCGGAGATCGGCCCGATCGAGGTCGACTGCCAGGCGCTGTTCACGGAGGATGAATCCCAGGCGCTCATCGTGCTGACCGCGGCCCCGGGCACTGACGCTGCGAGCAAGCTCGAGCTGCTCAGAGTGCTCGGGACACAGCGGGTCTGACCGGCACCCAGCACGACACCCTGCTGCTGTACTCCAGGAAGTCCGATCCGAATCTCGCTTCCAGATCCGCCTCCTCGAGCGGCCGGACGACTGTGTTCCAGAGCAGCGATCCGAAGATCGAGTAGGCGACGACGAGCCACGAACCGAGGATGAGGCCGACGCTGATCCCCTGCGCGATGCCGGCGACCGCCATGGGGTTGCGAACGTACCGATACGGGCCCGTGATCACGAGTCTTCGCGCCATCTGTGACGGGAGCGGGGTGCCCTCGCCCTCGACGGACATCGACACGGCTGACCAGACCCCCAGGGCGGTCGCTGCGACGAGCAGCACCCCGCCGGCGAGGTGCACGACGAGCGGGGCCTCGATGCGCAGCGACCAGCGGGCCTCGATGAGCGACACGACCACGGGGATGGCCACCAGGAACGTGCCCCAGAAGAAGAGGGTCTGCAGTCCGGTGCGGGCGAGCAGCGCTCGTGTCCCGACCCTCGCAGCGGGTCGGAACGCGAGGGGGCCGGTGACGAGCCACTCGACAGGCGCCCTTCCGCAGAGAAGGACGATTCCGGCCGCGATGCTCGCTCCGGCGGCGATCACCATGACCAGCGCGCCCCACCCCGCGAGACCCGTCACGGTCGCGTAGACGGCCATGGCGGCGGCAACGATGGCCGTCCACGGAACGGTGATCCACAGAGCCCATCGGGAACCGGCCGCGATGATCGCCGAACCGATCACGAAGAGCGGGATGTCGAACACCGACACGAGTCCGGCGGGCAGGTCTCCGAGCGTGAGGTGACGCACGTCGGCCGACAGTGCCACCGCGATCCACCAGGCCGCTCCGGCCAGAGCCTGCACAGCGAAATACAGCCGGGCGGTCACCGGTGTGATCGGGATCCCTGCGATGACCGGCATGCAGTCAGTCTATGAGCGCCGTGTGCGGACGCCCGCTCAGCATGCTGCCTCAGGACTCCTCGTGCGATGCGGGATCCGCGTCGAAGAGCCGCCCGTCTGCGCGTCCGAGCGCCGTGATCGCAGCGACCTCGGCCGTCGTCAGTACCACTTCTCCGGCGGCGAGGTTCGACACCTGGTGCTCGAGGGAGGATGCCTTCGGAATCGCGACCGTCTCCCGCGCGATGTGCCAGGCGAGCACGGTCTGCGCGGGGGAGATGCCGTGGGCTGCCGCCACCTCGCCGATCACCTGTTCCTCGATCAGCTCCTTCGCCCGACCGAGCGGACTCCACGCCTCGGTCAGGATGCCGTGCTCTCGGTGATAGGCGAGCTGCTCGTCCTGCGGGAAGTACGGGTGCACCTCGATCTGGTTCACGACGGGGCGAACGCCGGTCTCGCGCTCGATGCGCTCGAGGTGCTCGGGGAGGAAGTTCGAGACGCCGATCTGTCTCACGACCCCGCGCTGCTGGGCCTCCACCAGCGCTTCCCATGCCTGCACGTATTCGTCCTGATGCGGGTTCGGCCAGTGGATGAGGTGCAGGTCGATCGCGTCGACGCCGAGCCGCGAACGGCTCTCCTCGATGCTGGTGCGAGCTTTCGCCCGCGGGTGATGACGGCCGGGCAGCTTGGTGGTGACGATCAGCTCCGAGGCCTCCACATCGGACGCGCGCGCGCCGCGCCCCACTGAGCCCTCGTTCTCGTAGTTGAATGCCGAATCGATCAGGCGGTACCCGGCGCCGATCGCCGTGGTGACCGCATCCGCGCCCGCGTCGCCGTCGAGCGCATAGGTCCCGAGCCCGAGAGCCGGGAGGGCGAAGCCGTTGTGTGCCGTGAACTGAGGAAGAGCCGTCATGGCGCCAGCGTACGCTGGAGCGATGAGCGAGGTGCAGAGGATGGCGTCGGACCACGATGTCCCCGATAATGCCGATCGGTGTCCGTGCGGCTCCGGAGACGTCTTCGGCGGGTGCTGCGGACCACTGCTCGGCGGGGCTGCGGCGCCGACGGCCGAGCGCCTGATGCGCTCGCGCTACACGGCGTTCGCGGTCAAGGATGCCGCGTATCTCCAGGCGACCTGGCATCCCTCGACCCGTCCCGCCGAGATCGACCTCGACGACGACGTGGTCTGGCGACGGCTCGTGATCGTCGATCGCATCGGCGGGGGTCCTTTCGATCGTGACGGGGAAGTCGAGTTCGAGGCCTTCTGGCGGCAGGACGCCGAGCGGGGTTCGCTCCGTGAGCGGAGCCGCTTCGTGCGCGAGGATCGCAGGTGGCTGTACCTCGACGGGCAGGTCGGGTGATGGACGTCACCGCGCAGCGACTAGATTTGAGAGCGTGAACGCCAGCCCAGAACACCAGCGCATCCTGCTCGACGTCGCCGACCTGGACCGGCGCATCGCGCAGGCGGAGCGCGCGCGCACCAAGCCGCCTCAGGCGGCCCGCATCACCGAGCTCGTCGCCATCCGTCAGGATCAGCTCCGCGAGCTGACCGCGCTGACCGGCACGCGTGACGATGTGCGCACCGAGCTCACGCGGCTGGAGTCCGATGTGAAGCTCGTCGAACAGCGCCGGGCCCGCGATGCCGATCGCCTCGCCACGGCGACGAACTCGAAGGAGGCGCAGGCGCTCGAGCACGAGATTGCCAGCCTCGCCAAGCGTCAGAGCGATCTGGAGGACATCGAGCTCGATGTCATGGGCCGTGTCGAAGACGCCGACGCAGCTGTCGCCGCTCAGCAGGCGCTGCTCGGAACGACGACGGCAGAGGGAACCGCGCTCACTGCTCAGGCCAAGGCAGACGTCGCTGCCGCGACCGACCTCATCGCCCAGTTGACTCGCGATCGCGAAGCGGTGACGGCACCACTTCCTGCGCCGCTCCTGGCCGAGTACACGCGTCGCGCCGCGAACAGCGCCGGCGCCGCTGTGCTGTCCCGTGGCACCTGCGAAGGCTGCCGGATGCTGCTCCCTGGCACCGATCTGAACGACATCCGCAATGCTGCGGACGACCTCGTCGTCTACTGCCCCGAGTGCGGGTGCATTCTCGTGCGCACCGAGGAATCCGGGCTGTGATCTCTGCGCCGCGAGCGCGACAGCGGTGAGCTCGCGGCAGGCCGAGCGTCGAGTCCTCCTCGTAGCGGCTCGCTCGGGCGGTTACACCGCGGTGGAACTCGATGCCGACGACGCTGAGGCCCGCCGTTTCGAGCTCTCCGCGGCGGAGATGCCCGAGTGGGTCGCGGCTCAGGAGAGCGAGAACCCGCCGCGCTGGGTGATCCGCAGCGCCAGGGAGATCTATCCCGTGCTTCTCGATGCAGGTGTCCTTCTCGGCCGATCGCATGACCTGCTGCTCTGCCATGCGATTCTTCGCGACACGGACAAGGTCCCCCGCCCGCTCGCTCCGTCGTCGTCCTGGGTGCGACGGGAGCCGGTCGACGAAGCCCCGGCGCTGTTCGACGTCGTCGCGCATGACGCGCCGGATGACCCTGTCGGGGACGCCCTCGATCAGTACCGCGAGCAACGCCGCGTTCTCAAGGACAGCAAGGACGGTCGCCTGACGCTGCTCACCTCGGCCGAATCGGCAGGGGGGCTCATCGCAGAGGAGATGCGCGCAGCCGGCCTGCCCTGGAACGAGTCGGTGCACGATGGCATCCTCACCGAGATACTCGGCACCCGCCCGATGGCGGGAGGTCTGCCGAGCCACATGGTGGCTCAGGGCGACCGGGTGCGTTCGATCCTCGCAGACCCCACCCTCAACCTCGAAAGCCAGCCGAAGCTGCTCCGCGCTCTGCACCGCGTCGGCGTGCAGGTCGAGTCGACCGGTCGGTGGGAGCTCGCCCAGCACAGCCATGCCGTGGTCGAGCCTTTGCTGGCGTACAAGAAGCTGTCGCGGTTGCTCAGTGCCAACGGATGGTCTTGGCTCGCCGAGTGGGTGCATGACGGGCGCTTCCGCCCGATCTACATCACGGGCGGTGTCGTGACGGGGCGGTGGGCATCGGCCGGCGGTGGCGCCCTCCAGCTGCCGCGCAACCTGCGCGCCGCCGTGCGCGCTGACGAGGGGTGGACCCTGGTCGTCGCCGACGTCGCTCAGCTGGAGCCGCGGATGCTCGCAGGGATGGCGGGCGACCGTGCGATGGCCCGGGCGGCGCAGGGAAAGGACCTGTACGCCGGGGTCGTGGAATCGGGCGCCGTGGCGACGCGCGAAGAGGCGAAGTACGCGGTGCTCGGGGCGATGTACGGAGCGACGACCGGCGACAGCGGGCGGCTGGTTCCCCGGCTGCGCAAGGTGTATCCGCGGGCGATGGCGCTCGTCGACAAGGCTGCACGGTTCGGCGAGGACGGGGGAGTCGTGTCGACCTGGCTGGGACGATCGTCTCCTCGTCCGTCGATCGAGTGGGAAGCGATGCAGGCCGCCGCCACCGACGCCGACGCCGATCCCGCAGAGGTGGCACTCGCCCGGCGTCGCGCGCGCGACTGGGGACGCTTCACCCGCAACTTCGTGGTGCAGGGCACCGCGGCCGAGTGGTCGCTGATCTGGCTCGCTGAGATCAGGCACCGCCTGCAGCGACTTCCCGAGGCGGAGCGAGAGGCCCCGGCATCCGGGATCTTCGGCTCACGCGCGCACCTGGCCTTCTTCCTGCACGATGAGGTGATCCTGCACGTTCCCCGAGAGCAGGCGGATGCCGCAGCGGATGCCGTGCGGGAAGCCGCTGCGGTGGCCACGCGCCGACTCTTCGGGGACTTCCCCATCGACGTTCCGCTCGATCTGCGGATCGCGGAGTCGGCTGAGAAGTGAGCCGCGCTGGTCGTAGACTGAAGGTGCGAATGGGTCGACTGGACGGTCGCGTGGCGGGCAACCGCACCGAGGAACGTCCGGGCTCCTCAGGGCAGGACGGTGGGTAACACCCACCCGGAGCAATCCGCGAGAAAGTGCCACAGAGAGCAGACCGCCCCGCAAGGGGTAAGGGTGAAAGGGTGGTGTAAGAGACCACCGGGGGCCATGGTGACATGGCCCGCCAGGTAAACCTCGTCCGGAGCAAGGTCAGACAGAGGATGTTGACGCGGCTCGCCGAGTCCTCGGGTAGACCGCTAGAGTGCCACGGCAACGTGTCGCCGAGAGAGATGGCCGTCGAAGGGGCGAAGAACCCCGGAACAGAACCCGGCGTACAGGTCGGCCCATTCGCACTTACAGGCTTGGCCAGGATTGTCCGGTTCAGCGTGTCAGGCCTCCGCGGAGCGTCCCGACCGTCCGCTCCTGCCTCTGGCGTCACAGCCGGTTGCTCGGTAGCGTTCGTTGATGCCGAACCGCACAGCTGCCGCGACCGTGGCGCTCTTCACCGCCCTGTCCGTCTCAGTGCTCGCCGGCTGCAGCGCGCCGACTCCGGAGATCGTAGAGACCGCGGCCGAGGTGCAGCCCGCCGCGAAGCCGACGCCGAGCGGCACCCCCACGCCGACCCCGACTTCGACGTCGACTTCAGAGGTGAGCCGCTGCGACGTGCTTTCCATGATCTCGATTCCCGGGTACAGCGAGGGAGATGAAGAGCCGACCTATTACGCCACGTGGAACGGTGTACTCCCGGTGGACAACGGCGAGACCGATCATGCCCGCGGCACGATCACGAAGACATCGGACGGCCGGATCGCGACGTACACGGTCGCGGAAGGGGATGCGCCGATCGCAGTGCGGGAACGGCTGTGCACGGACGTCCACGCGGCGATGACATACAACCGGCTGGGGTCGCTGCTCTATCCGGGCGATGTTCTGACGCTGGGGCCGGGAGCTATGGAGCCGCTCGCGACGGAACCGTTCGTGATGGAGCCTCAGCGACGCTGAGCGCGGAAAGCTGCTCTCGCCGAGCGCCCGGGTGCGACCGGCGACAGCCGAGCGTCGACGTGAAGGCGCACGGTGTTCTCGGAGCGGTTCTACGGCCGACCGCTGAGAGTGTCCGAGACGCTGTCTGCAGCCTCCGCAGCCTCCGCAGCCTTCCTGCGCTTGAGGTTGCGTCGCACGAGGGGCCAGAACAGCACGAGCACGCCCGTGGCGATGAGGCTCGTCCACACCTGGGTGCGGCCTCCCTCACTGAACATCATCACGACGATCACTGCAGCGATGCAGGCGATCAGCAGGATGTTCAGCCAGGGGTGCAGCCACATCTTGAGCTTGAGATTCGCGACCTCCTCCGGTGTCATCTTCTGGCGGAGCCGCCACTGAGTGACGGCGATGAAGACGTAGACGAGCAGGGCGACGAGGCCGGCCGAGTTCATGATGAAGTCGAAGATGCCGGATCCGGGCGTCAGGAAGTTCACCAGGGTGGCGATGAGTCCGCCGCTGGTCGAGGCCAGCAGCGCCATCACCGGTACGCCGTTCTTCGACCTCTTCGCCACGATCTTCGGCGCGAAGCCCTGCTCGGCGAGCGCCGCGAACATGCGCGAGGCCGAGTAGAGACCCGAGTTCAGCACCGAGATGACCGCGGTGAAGATGACGAGCTGCATGATGATGCTCGCCCCGGGGATGCCGAACTGCTCGAGGGCGTAGGTGAACGGTGCGTTGGCGACGTCTGTCGGAGCCGGCAGCTCGTTCCACGGCACGACGGTCACGATGATGAGCACCGAGCCGACGAAGAACAGCAGGATTCGCCAGATGATCGTGCTCGTCGCCTGGCGGATGCCCTTGGCGGGGTCTTCCGACTCGGCAGACGCCATCACGGCGATCTCCGTGCCGAAGTACGAGAAGATCACCAGCGCCACTCCTGTGAAGGCGACGCCGAAGCCGTTCGGGGCGAAGCCGCCGTGCTCCCACAGGTTCGAGATCGAGACCTCGGAGTTCGGCCACAGGCCGAAGGCGAACAGCAGACCGGCACCGAGGAACACGACGATCGCGAGCACCTTGACGCTGGCGAGCCAGAACTCGACCTCGCCGAACGCTCGGACGGAGATGATGTTCGTGCCGACGAAGATCCCGATCAGGATCAGCGACCACGCCCATGACGGGACTGCGGGGAACCAGCTCGCCATGGTCTCGCCGCCCAGCACCGCCTCGTAGGCGAGCACGCCGACCCAGAAGTACCAGTACAGCCACCCGACGACATACGCGGCCCAGTTGCCGAGGCCCACTCGTGCGTATTCCATGAACGAGCCGATGGCCGGGCGCGAAGCCGCCATCTCGCCGAGCATGCGCATTGCGAGGAACACGAGCAGCCCGCCGATGAGATACGACAGCACCGCGGCCGGCCCGACGGCGCGGATCACGTTGCCGGAACCGACGAAGAGGCTCGCCCCGATGATCCCGCCGAGGGTGATCATCGTGACATGGCGCGATCTCAGCTTCTTCGCCTGAGGTCTCTCGACGGGCACGAACCCCGCCGACGTCGCCGGCGAGACCGGCTTCTCCCAGGATGATTCTGACGGTTGGTTCATCTCGAAGCTGCCTTTCGTTGCCACGCGACCTGGACGTCGGGGCCGTAGTCCAGAGGTATCTCACCGACCGAGGAGGACACGCAGGGATGCCATGTTGCCACGTGTCCTGGTGGTGCGCAGTATTTTCTGCGGACTGACCGTCCGAGAGCCCGCACCCCGGGAAGCCGCCTATCTCTCTACCGGAAACGGAGAAGGCCCCACCGGATCGGCGGGGCCTTCTGCAGTCTGTGGTCGTGGGATCAGTCGCCGGCGAGGGACGCCGCGCCGATGATGCCCGAATTGTTGCGGTGGATCGCCGGGACGATCGGGGTCTTGAGGTCGAGCAGCGGGAGGAAGTCCCCGGCGTTCTTCGACACGCCGCCGCCGACCACGAACAGGTCGGGGCTGAACAGGAACTCGATGTGCGAGTAGAACTTCTGCAGACGCTCGGCCCACTCCGACCAGCTGAGCCCCTCTCGCTCCCGGGCGGAGGTCGCGGCATACGTCTCGACAGACTCGTACTCGCCGAAGTTCAGGTGACCGAGCTCGGTGTTCGGCAGCAGCACGCCGTCGTAGAGGAAGGCCGAGCCGATACCCGTGCCGAGCGTCGTGAGCAGCGTGAAACCGCGCACATCGCGGGCTGCACCGTGGCGTGCCTCGGCGACACCTGCCGCGTCGGCGTCGTTCACGAAGACGATGTTGCGTCCGAGGCCGTCGCGGAAGAACCGCTCGGCATCGAAGTCGACCCACTCCTTCGAGACGTTGGCGGCCGAGAGGGTCTTGCCGCGCTTGACGATGGCGGGGAACGCCACGCCGAGCGGGAGAGTCGAGTCCTTGACGTCGAGGGTCTTCAGCACGGTCTGCACCGCCTGCAGGACATCCTGCGGAGATGCACCCTCAGGAGTGGGCACGCGAACCCTGTCCGAGGCCATGATGCCGTGCTCCAGGTCGACGAGACCTGCCTTGATACCCGTGCCGCCGATGTCGACGCCGATCGCTTTTGCCATGCTCGATAGCTTAGCGACCGACGTCCGCGCCGATAGGATCGATGACACCACGTGAAGAAGGGGATCGGCCATGTCGAACGGCGATGAGAAGTACTGGTACAACCTGGAGACCGGTCAGGTGGAGTTCGGCATGATCTCCGCGTCGGCTGACCGTGTCGGTCCCTTCGACACCGAGGCAGAGGCGTCTCGGGCTCCCGAGAAGCTCAAGGAGCGTTCGCGTGCCTGGGCCGACGAGGAAGCCGCCGAGAGCGGCTGGGACGCCGGAACCGGCAAGGGCGCTGAGTGACCGTGGACAAGCAGAGAGATTTCGTCCTCCGGACGATCGAAGAGCGCGGCGTCAAGTTCGTCCGCCTGTGGTTCACCGATGTCATCGGCACTCTCAAGTCCGTCGCCATCGCGCCGGCCGAGGTCGAGGGCGCGTTCGCCGAGGGGATCGGGTTCGACGGCTCCGCCATCGAGGGGCTGACCCGCAGCTACGAGTCCGACCTGCTCGCGCAGCCCGACCCCACCACTTTCCAGACCCTCCCGTGGCGCGGCGAGATCGACCCCACCGCGCGCATGTTCTGCGACATCACCACGCCGGACGGGCGACCGGCCGTGTCAGACCCGCGGCACGTGCTCAAGCGCACGCTCGCGAAGGCCGCCGATGCGGGGTTCACCTTCTACACGCATCCCGAGATCGAGTTCTACCTGCTCAAGTCGTCGTCGTTCGGCCCTGAAGGCCCTGTACCTGTCGACTCGGCAGGGTACTTCGACAACGTGCCGGGCGGCACGGCCCACGACTTCCGCCGCCGCTCGGTGCGGATGCTCGAAGACCTCGGGATCTCAGTCGAGTTCAGCCACCATGAGGGTGGACCGGGCCAGAACGAGATCGATCTCCGCTACGCCGACGCGCTGACGATGGCCGACAACGTGATGACGTTCCGCACGGTCATCAAAGAGGTCGCGATCGAGCAGGGTGTCTACGCGACGTTCATGCCGAAGCCTCTGAGCGGTCACCCCGGAAGCGGCATGCACACGCACATGTCGCTCTTCGAGGGGGAGCGCAACGCGTTCTACGAAGAGGGTGCCAAGTACCAGCTCTCCAAGACCGGTCGTCACTTCATCGCCGGTCTCCTGCGGCACGCCAATGAGATGGCCGCGGTGACCAACCAGTTCGTGAACTCGTACAAGCGCCTCTGGGGCGGCGACGAGGCTCCGAGCTTCGTCACGTGGGGGCACAACAACCGTTCGGCGCTCGTACGC
Organism: Microbacterium sp. AC035; assembly: GCF_979258485.1. NCBI lineage: Bacteria > Bacillati > Actinomycetota > Actinomycetes > Micrococcales > Microbacteriaceae > Microbacterium > Microbacterium sp. AC035. The sequence continues at coordinate 1,018,371 of NZ_OZ409858.1, read as the reverse complement.
GTGCCGATGTACAAGCCGAACAAGGGCGGCTCGTCGCGCGTGGAGTATCGTGCGCTCGACTCCGCGGCGAACCCTTACCTCGCCTACGCGCTCATGCTCGCGGCCGGCCTCAAGGGCATCGAGGAGGAGTACGAACTGCCTCCCGAGGCCGAGGACAACGTGTGGTCGCTCAGTGACGCCGAGCGTCGTGCGCTGGGCTACTCGGCGTTGCCGGCGAGCCTCGATCACGCGCTCGAATACATGGAGAGCTCCGAGCTGGTCGCCGAGACCCTCGGCGAGTCGGTCTTCAACTACGTGCTTCTGAACAAGCGCAAGGAGTGGGAGGCCTACCGAGGCCAGGTCACGCCGCTGGAGTTGAAGAACAACCTCGAGCTCCTCTGAGCGTCGCCCATGGCCCGTTCGGACGACTCCGTCTCTCTTTCCGCGCTGGCCAGGCTGGGGTTCGCCGAGCTCAGCGAGGCTGCGGCGAACCTCACCGAACTCGCGACGCTGATCGGCGTCGACCGGTCGCTCCTGCTCAGCGAGGCGGATGCTGCTGATCCCGACGCGGCGGTCGAGGGGATGCTGCGTGTGGCGAGACGCGATGCGGCACCGATCGCGGCCCTGTTCACCGACCAGCGGGCACGCAGACGGGCATGGAGGGTGTTCGGGGCGTCGCAGGGCTTCGCCGACTTCTTCCTGAGACACCCCACCGAGGTGTCGGTGCTGGCCGACCGATCGACGGAGCTGCCTTCGGCGGACGAGCTGCGCACGCGCATGCTCGATGCGGTCGGCGCGCGAGACGGCTTCGCGGAGTCGGGCGACGACGGTGCGGTGGTCACCCTGCGTGTGGCCTACCGGCGCAACCTCGCTGTGATCGCCGCAATCGATCTGACGGCGCACAACCCCGTGCGGATCGTAGCCGACGTCGCCGCGTCGCTGGCCGACATCGCCGGTGCCGCACTGGAGGCGGCGCTGGCGATCGCTCGTCGACGGCTCGTCGACACGATGAGCCGTGACGAGGTCGCAGCCACGCAGCTCGCCATCATCGGCATGGGCAAGGCGGGCGCGCGCGAGCTGAACTACGTCAGTGACGTCGACGTGATCTTCGTCGGCGGAACAGCAGACGACGACGTCGTCTCGGAATCGCGGGCGATCGACATCGCGACGCGTCTCGCCAGGGAGACGATGCGCGGCCTGAGCGGCATCGAGGTCGAACCGCCGCTCTGGGAGGTCGACGCGGCGTTGCGTCCAGAGGGCAAGCAGGGCGCGCTGGTGCGATCTCTCGGCTCGCACCTGGCGTACTACGACCGCTGGGCCAAGAGCTGGGAGTTCCAGGCGCTGCTCAAGGCGCGACCTCTCGCAGGCGATCCCGGACTCGGCGCCGAGTACATCGCCGCGGTCCAGCCCAAGGTCTTCTCGAGCGCCGCGAGGGAGAACTTCGTCGACAGCGTGCAGCGCATGCGCGAACGGGTCATGGAGCACATCGACCCGGAGGATGCTCCGTACCAGCTCAAACTGGGATCGGGCGGGTTGCGCGACATCGAGTTCACGGTGCAGCTGCTGCAGCTCGTGCACGGCCTCACAGACCCGCGGCTGCGCACGCGCGGGACGCTGGAGAGCCTCGACGCACTCGTGGAGGGCGGCTACATCGGCAGGGCCGACGCTGCCTCGTTCGCCGACGACTACTGCGTGCTCCGTCTGATGGAGCACAGACTGCAGCTCAGGGAGCTCAGCCGCACCCACCTGATGCCACGCACGCCTGCCGGGCTGCGCGTGCTGGCCCGCAGCACGGGACTGGGCGAATCCGGCGAGGCGATCTGGGCTCGGTGGGAGAGCGTCCGGCGTGAGGTGCGCGACATCCACACCCGGCTGTTCTATCGCCCACTCCTCAGCGCCGTGGCTTCGCTGCCGGAAGAGGAGCGCACGCTGTCGACGGCGCAGGCGCACGACCGGCTCATGGCCATCGGCTTCCGGGATCCGGCAGGTGCTCTGCGGCACATCGGCGCGCTCACCACAGGGTTGAGTCGCAAGGCGACCATCCAGCGGCATCTCATGCCCGTCATGGTGCGCTGGTTCGCTGACGGCAGCGATCCGGACTACGCGCTGATCGCGTTCCGCCGCATCAGCGAGCGTCTCGGCGACACCCCCTGGTTCCTCCGGATGCTGCGGGATTCCTCCGGCGCCGCGGAGAGCCTGACGAGGCTGCTGTCGTCGTCACGGTACGTCGGCGAGCTGATGGAGTGGATCCCCGAGTCCGTGGCCTGGCTCGACAGCAGCGAGCTGCTCCGTCCTCGCAGCGGGGCCGCGCTCGACGAAGAGGCCAGGGCCATCCAGACGCGCCACCGGAATGTGGGGGACGCGTTGCAGGCCGTCCGCGCGCTCCGTCGCCGGGAGCTTCTGCGCACCGCCATGGGCGGCGTCCTCGACGTGCTGTCGATCGAGGAGATCGCGACCTCGCTCACCGAGATCACCGACGCCACGATCCAGGCTGCACTGCGCGCGGTCCGGCGCGAGATCGTCCCCGCCGAAGACGAGGCACTCGACTTCGCGATCATCGGCATGGGGCGGTTCGGGGGAGCGGAGCTGGGATTCGGCTCGGACGCCGACATCCTCTATGTCTACGACGCGAACGGCGTCGATGCTCAGCGGGCGCAATCGCTCGCCACCCGCATCGTCGCGGGGCTCAGAGAGCATCTGACCGATCACCGGGTGCCGCTGGACCTCGACGCCGACCTCCGACCGGAGGGACGCAACGGCCCCGTGGTGCGGTCGATCGACGCGTATGCGGAGTACTACCGACGCTGGTCGCTCTCGTGGGAGGCGCAGGCGCTGCTGCGGGCTCGAGGAGTCGCGGGCAGCGCGACTCTGATCGCGAAGTTCACTGCCCTCGCCGACAGCATCCGGTATCCCGCGGAGGTCGATCTGCAGGGCACCCGTGAGATCAAGCGGATCAAGGCTCGGGTCGAGGGGGAGCGGCTGCCTCAGGGCGTGGATCCGCGTCGCCATCTCAAGCTCGGGCCAGGCACTCTCAGCGATGTCGAGTGGCTGGTGCAGCTTCTGCAGCTGCAGCATGCCCACGATGTGCCTGAGCTGCGGACCACGTCGACGCTCACTGCCCTGGGGGCTGCTGTGGACGCGGGATTCGTCCCGGCGGATGCTGCCGATCTCCTCCGCGCCGCGTGGTTGCTGTCAAGCCGTCTGCGTTCCGCGATCACTCTGTACACGGGCAAGACGAGCGATGTCCTGCCGACGGACCCGCGTGACCTCGATGCGATCGGTCGGCTGCTCGGATACCCCGACCGCTCCGCGAGCGTGCTCGACGACGACTACCTCGGCGTGACCCGCCGGGCGCGCAGGGCGTTCGAGCAGCTCTTCTACGGGTGACCGCGCACTCGCTCCGTCAAGGGCTGGCGCGTCATTTGCCTTTTCCCGGCCTGTCGCACAGGCTGAGCGCATGACGATCTCGAAGCTCGGTGTGATCTGGAACCCCTCGAAGATCGATGAGGAGAAGCTGCGCGCCGCCGTGGCCGACATTTTCACCGCCGAGGTCGAGTGGTGGGAGACGAGCGTCGAGGACCCGGGTCGCGGAATGGCGACCGCCGCGGTCGAGGCGGGGTGCGATGTGGTGGTCGCCGTGGGCGGCGACGGGACAGTGCGTGCCGTGGCCGAATCCCTTGCCGGCACCGAGACGGCGCTCGGCATCGTCCCACAGGGCACCGGCAACCTGCTGGCCCGCAACCTCGAGATCCCACTCAACAACATTCCCGCCGCGCTCAAACGTGTCCGAGACGGCGAACCGAAGAAGATCGACATCGGCTGGGTCGACCTCGACGGTGAGGAGCATGCCTTCGTCGTCATGGTCGGGTTCGGGATCGACGCGCAGATGCTCGTCGAGACGGACGATGATCTGAAAGACAAGGCAGGCTGGCTCGCCTACGTCGAGGCGATGGGCCGCGCGCTCGCGGGCACCGAGATGACCGACATCACCGTGACTCTGAACGACGGCGATGCACAGGAGCTGCGCGGTCACACGATGCTGATCGGCAACTGCGGAATGGTGCAGGGTGGCATCCGTCTGCTCCCCGACGCGGTGCTCGACGACGGTCTGCTCGACATCCTGCTCGTCAGCGCCGACGGCCCGCTCCAGTGGCTCGACACCGTGCGCACCTTCGTCTGGGAGAACGGCATCCGGCGGATTCTCGGCAGCGTCGACGAAGCCGTGAGCAGCGAATCCACGCGGCACATCTCGGCGGAGAAGGCGACGATCACGCTGTCCGCCCCGCTCGCCTTCGAGATCGACGGCGAAGAGGTCGGCGAGGTGTCGTCGTTCGGGGTGCGGGTCCAGCCCGCGGCTCTCATCGTTCGCTGAGCGTTCCCGGCGGGACGACCTTGCTGTCCTGCGTCGGGAAGACGACCTTCTGCACGATGATGATGATGCTGGCGGCGACCGGGATCGCCACGAGCGCACCGAGGATGCCGCCGAGCGCGCCTCCGGCGATGGCCGCGATCACGACGAGCGAACCGGGAACCGCGACCGCCTTGTTCATGATTCTCGGAGACAGGACGTATGCCTCGATCTGCATGTATACGAGGTAGTACCCGAACGCGATCAGGGCGGTCACGGGGCTCACGATGAGGCAGATCAGCGCGTTGATGATCGACGCGCTCAGCGTGCCGACGAGAGGGATCATCGACCCGATGAAGGCGATCAGCGCGAGCAGGGCCGGCACGGGTGCACCGATGATGCTGAGCACGATCAGGCTCAGGACGCCGTTGATCAGCGCGAGGCTGGCCTGCCCCATCACATAGCGGCCGACAGCGCCGGAGACGTCTTCCAGGAGACCGCCGAAGGTATCCCGCTGGTACGAGGGGACGAAGCGCACCGCGACGCGCTTCATGCTGCGCAGCGAGGCCATGAAGTACAGGGTCAGGATGAGCACGATGGTGACACCGGTGAAACCTCCGGCGATCCCGGCGCCGACCGCGAAGACTCCGCCGCTGATGTTCAGGATGTTGCCCGGATCCTGGACGAAGCTCAGCACACCCTGTGCCGCATCATCGAAGGTGGAACCGAACTGCTCGCTCACGTCCTTGAACCAGGCGCTGGCCATGAAGTCCTCGACCATCTTGGGCCCGTCGTTGATCAGGTTCGTCACCTGCTCGATGAGAAGCGGCACGATCGCCAGGATGATTCCGGCGAACGCGAGGACCACCACGGAGACCACGATCGCGACCGCAGCGGGGCGAGGGAGCTTGCGTTCGATGAACGAGACGATCGGATCGAGGCCGAGCGCAAGGAAGATCGCGACTCCGATGTAGACCAGGACCGTCGCGAGCTGGTTGACGATCCCGCCGAGCATCAGTGCGACGAGCACCCCCAACGCGCCGAGCAGGCCGAACGTGAAGGGATTGATCCGGGCGATGGCGGCGGCGGCGGTCTTCGGCTGTGCCGGGGGAGTCTCGGTGGTGTGGACCTTCTTCGGCTGCAGCCTGTCGTTCTTGCGGCGCATGATGGCCCCCCACTTGTGTTCGTTCGGACCCCTCAGTTGACCAGTCGGGGCGGGCGAAAGCAAGCGCGACACGGCCCCGCCCCTTGTGGTGTATGGCGTGGTGAATGTCCGATGCCCGTGCGATCGTTCACGCATGGATGCGCTGACACTGAGACGCTGGTCCGCGGGCGATCTCGAGCTGCTGCGGCGAGCGAATACGCCGGAGATGACGGCATACCTGAACGGCGTCGAGACCGAGCGGCAGCTTGTCGATCGCAACGCCCGCTACCTGCGGCTGTGGGACGCGGGAGAAGCGAGGATGTTCGTCATCGAAGACGGTGAGCAGCGGCAGCTCGGATCGATCGGCTTCTGGAGAGTCGAATGGCGTGGCGAGCCGGCTTTCGAGACAGGCTGGTTCGTGGTCCCCGAGGCGCAGGGGAGGGGAGTGGCTTCCCGGGCTCTCGGCCTGCTGATCGATGATGCGAGAGAGCACCGTGATGGTCGAAGGTTCCTGACGGCATTCCCCTCGGTGGAGAACGCAGGTTCGAACGGCGTATGCCGTCGAAGTGGGTTCGAGATGGTGGGCACTTTCACCGATACATTCCGCGATGCCGAGCTGACGATGAACGAATGGGTGCTGGATCTCGTCGGCTGAGTGCGCAGATCATGCAGCGCCCGAATCCGCCGCACGGGGGATGCGCCGAGTGCGCGAGCCTTCGTACGGTGGGCGTATGACGGATGCAGAGAAGGACTCGCAGCAGAGGCCGCAGAACGGTCTCGCAGTCGGCATCGGCCTGGGGATCGCAGTCGGGGCGGGCCTCGGCCTCACCGTGTTCGACAACCTCGCACTCGGGATGGGGCTCGGGATATCGATCGGCGTCGCGATCGGAGTCGCCGTCGACGCCCGCAAGGACGAGTAGCTACGTACGACGCGCATGGGGGAGGAAGACCACCGCAACACGAGCTCGCCAGGATGACCTGACGGGCTCGAACGGAACTTCCCACTCTGGATCTACGGCGTATCCGACGAACTGGCGCGGCTCGTCCGAATCCTGTTGTGATGACGTGAAACACCCCCGCCTAGCCTTCGGGCCGGGCGGGGGCGTTCTGGGGCTAGGTCAGGCGGGCGCGGTGATGTACTTGAACTTCGAGAAGTTCTGAGTCCAGGCCGGTTCCCCGATCGTGCGGTAGGCCATCGAGTCGAATGCTGACCGCTCGACGCTCGCCTTGTTGCCAAGGCTGCGGATCGTCATGTTCAGGTGATCTACGAGCAGAAGGTTGTTTGTCGGGGTGTAGAGCCAAAGCTGAGTAGCCAAGTCGTCCTCCAAGCTAGGAATGAGTGGTTGCGGGTTGGTCGGCGACGGACCGGCGCCGACCGTAAGGAAATGGAGCGGACTGATGTACGCGCCATTGATGAGTACTTCGAAGTGAAGGTGAACGCCCATGCCGCTGGTCGGGCCGTACTGGCTATTGCCCATGTAGCCGATGGTCTGACCTTGACTGACCGTGGCCCCGTGTCCAACAGTGGGAGCTCCATTGAAGTGCGCGGAGCGGGTGACGACGCCGTTGCCGTGATCGATGAGTACGTTGTGCCCCCAGCCATGTCCGTCGCCGGAGGTTGATTGCCAGTCGCCACCGATCACTCTCCCGCTGGCGACCGCGAGGATGGGCATCCCCCGATACCCCCACGTGTCGAGCCCCATGTGTCGTCGGCCGTTCTCGCGCGGAGCGTTGAATTGCCCCGCCGCTTCTGTCGACGCCCGGAATGGGTCCGTGGGGTAGATGTAGCCATTGGCCGCAGTGACTGCGGCCGATGCTGGAGCAGCCTCTAGGATGCCGTTCCCTACGAGGGCAAGCCCGGCAGCAAGCCCGGTCGCAGCGAGAAGAGCGCGTCGAGATATTGGTGTTCCGTTGAACGTCGCCCCGGGTGGTTCCTGGTCTTGTGGTGGACTCATGGGTTCAAACTAGCGGCGCTGACGGCGCTGCCGCTGTCCGCTCTTCGGCCTACAGACACAGCGAGAATTTCTCGATATCGTGGTCTGTTCTTCCGGATGAGCGGTTCGGAATGTCGAGCGTACGGGTGTGACTCGCTCGGTGATTCAGCCCTTCCTATGTCAGTCTTTCGTCCCCAGCGTCGACATAGTCCGAGTGTTTTGATATCGCGATTGCGATCGGCATCTCCGCCTCGACCTCTGTTGAACGCCTTGCACGGACACAGGCCTCCACCTGCCTTCGGGCCGGGGCGGGCGGGGTCGTTCGTCCTAGCGCCCGCTATACCGCCGCGACTCGGTTGAGGAACCTCTCGACGGTCTGCCCTACGACGACATCCGGTTTCAACTGATCCACGAGATCCCAATCGACATCCGGCCCCCAGTGGAAGTGGAACTCTCGGAACAGGTGTTTTCCCCACCAAGAGAGGTAGCCGGCGAAGTCTCCGGTTCCGAAGAATGAGTTGCCGAAGATGAGCACTTTGAGCGGGCTCGGCGCGGTGCTGTTGGTCCACCTGAAACGCCGGCCCCTCATGCCGCCATCGGCAGGGAAGTGCTTCTCGATCATCGTGATGCCGCCCGCGTAGGCGGCAAGCTCATCGTCACTCGGCTCGACGATCCGTGAGTAGAGAGGCAACTTGAAACGACCGGTGAGGTCACCGACTGCATACCTGAACTGGTACATCCGCACGGCATCCACGAGCGGAACGAGCTGGGGGTCGATCTGAGCGGCCAGGGCAGAGAACATCCTCTGAGCACCGACCGCTGAGAAGTGCGTGTCCGCCATCAGGAATGGATCATCGACGTCGGTCCACTCCTCGAAGGGTGCGAGGCCGCTGACGTAGAAGTCGGCGTCGCGCAGCCTGTTCTCTATCTCTTGGAGCACGGGGCTCGGACCGTCGATATCGAGGGGAGCATCGTCGCGCAGGACGGTCAGTTTCTCCGGGATGATGGTCTGAACGAAGCGCGCCCCACGCGCCTCGCATCCCTCTCCTCGCTGGGCGAGCACATTCATCCACTGATCAACTCGCGACATGAGCGCATCGTCGACGGGCTCGTCGTACAGCGACAGCAGGGAGTTGGTCCCACCAGTGAGGAACAGGTGCCCGCGCAGACCGATGACCGCTGACCCATCCATCGACGGCAACCCGGCCGGCATGAGCATGGGGGACAGGTTGCCCGCCTCGACCTGGTGTTTCACCGCGTTCCGCTCCTCTGGGGACCAGAGGGTGGTCGACGACACGCCATTCAGTTCTTCGACGGCGGCCTTCTTCAGGGTGGCTAGACCGTCGGCTCCGAGGCTCAGCGTTGCCTCTCGGCCATCACTCAGAGCTTTGACCAGGAACCGTCCGGATACGATATCGAGAGCGGTGAAGCGTCGGGAACACTCGAGAGAGAACCATGCGTCTTGGGTCGTGATTTTCTGCAGGTCGTCACGAGTCGCGCTCGGTCTCGTTTCCCCGACGATCTCGCCGTCGAAGGTCGCGACCACGCGAACATCGCGGTTGTCCTCGGCCTCCGCGTCGTACACCCATCCTCTGATGGTGTGCTTGTCGAAATCGAAGCGTTCTGCGTATCCCCTCACCCGGTCAACTTTAGCGAACGGGCTGCGTGACGCATTCCGGCCACGACGCCCCCGCTGCGTGCAGTACTCAGTGAGCCCGGGCTGATGGCTGTCTTCCGAGCCAAGGACGTCGTCGATACTGACGGGGGCTCAGCACACAAGGGAAGAGGTGTTTCGCCCATGCATGACTCGGACTGGGCGAGATCGCTGCCAGCTCTGGCAGAAGTGAACGCAAGAGAGAGCCCGCCAGGCATAACCTGACGGGCTCTCTTAGAGTTTTGCGGACTCCCTGCGGACCAACCCCAGGAATCCCGCAGGAACTGGCTACACGCCGAAGTACAGCTCGTACTCGAACGGGTGCGGGCGCTGAGCCATCGGCAGGATCTCGTTCTCGTACTTGTACGAGATCCAGGTCTCGATGAGCTCCTCGGTGAACACGCCGCCCTCGAGGAGGAACTGGTGGTCGGCCTTCAGGGCCTCGAGCGAGTCCAGCAGGGAGTTCGGAACCTGCGGAATGTTCTTGGCCTCCTCGGGAGGAAGCTCGTAGAGGTCCTTGTCGACGGGCTCGTGCGGCTCGATACGGTTCTTGATGCCGTCGAGTCCTGCCATGAGCTGCGCGGCGAAGGCGAGGTACGGGTTGCCCGATGCATCCGGCGCGCGGAACTCGATGCGCTTGGCCTTCGGGTTGGAGCCCGTGATCGGGATGCGGATCGCAGCCGAGCGGTTTCCGGCCGAGTAGACCAGGTTGACCGGAGCCTCGAAGCCCTTGACCAGACGGTGGTAGCTGTTCAGGGTCGGGTTGGTGAACGCGAGCACTGCGGGGGCGTGCGCGAGCAGGCCTCCGATGTACCAGCGGGCGATGTCGCTGAGCTGGCCGTAGCCGGCCTCGTCGTAGAACAGCGGCTTTCCGTCGTTCCACAGCGACTGGTGCGTGTGCATCCCCGAGCCGTTGTCGCCGTAGAGCGGCTTCGGCATGAAGGTGGCGACCTTGCCCCACTCTTCGGCGGTGTTCTTGACGATGTACTTGAACTTCAGGATGTCGTCCGCCGAGTGCACCATGGTGTCGAAGCGGTAGTTGATCTCCTGCTGGCCGGCGGTGCCGACCTCGTGGTGCGAACGCTCGAGGATGAACCCGGCGTCGATCAGCTTCAGGGTGATGTCGTCGCGCAGGTCAGCGGTCTTGTCGACCGGGCTGACGGGAAAGTAGCCGCCCTTGTACGGGGTCTTGTTGGCGAGGTTTCCGCCTTCTTCCTCACGACCGGTGTTCCACGCGGCCTCTTCGGAATCGACCTTGTAGAAGCTCTCGCCGGCGGTGACCGAGTAGCGGACGTCGTCGAAGATGTAGAACTCGGCCTCGGGGGCGAAGACCGCGGTGTCGGCGATGCCGGTCGACGCGAGGTACTTCTCCGCCTTCTTGGCGACCTGACGCGGGTCCTTCGAGTAGATCTCACCCGTGCGCGGGTTGTAGATGTCGAACACCATGACGAGGGTGCTCGCCTCGCGGAACGGGTCGACGTATGCCGTGGTCACGTCGGGGATGAGCTGCATGTCTGATTCGTGGATGCTCGCGAAGCCGCGGATCGAGGAGCCGTCGAACAGCTGGCCGTTGACGAAGAAGTCCTCATCGACAGTGGACGCAGGGATGTTGAAGTGCTGCTGGACACCAGGAAGATCAGTGAAACGGATGTCAAGGAACTTGACGTCGTTCTCCTTGATGTAGGTCAGTACCTCGGACGAATCTTTGAACATGTACGACTCCTGGATTGCGGATCGATGGCTTCACGGCCATTGTGCACAGTACGTGCGGGGCGTTACCCCACGGTATCCGCTTTGTTTCCGGCATGTTACGCGCCGGTAGGCTGGATACGTGACGGATGCTGTGAACACGTACCCCGGAGAACGACTCGGAATGCCGCAGACGGGGACGGGCAGCATCGCTCGCCCTGGCCGACGGATCGGGGCTCTCCTCATCGACTACGTCGCTGCGACGATCATCGCCACCGGCTTCCTCGGATACGACCAGTTCGCTCTGCCCGCCGAGGCCGGGCTGACGATGTTCGCGCCGATGGCCGTATTCGCCGCGCTGCAGATTCTGTTCATCCCGACTGCGGGCGGCAGCCCAGGGCACCGCATCCTCGGCATGCGTGTCGTGCGCCTCGGTGGCGGCTGGGTGGGGGTGTGGCGACCGATCGTGCGCACGCTGCTCATCGTCATAGTGATCCCGGCGGTGATCTGGGATGCCGACCAGCGCGGTGTGCATGACAAGGTGACGGGACTCGTGCTCATCCGCGCCTGAGCCGGCTCAGTCCTTGCCGCGATTGCGGCGTCTCGCCTCTCGTGGTGCGCGGCCTCCGAGGAAGGAGCGCGCAGGGTCGACGACGTATCCCTGTCGCAGCGCCTCGCGTCCGATGAGCATCCTGAATCCCATCTCATCCCGATTGCTCAGCGTCACCTCGGCGAGCACCTCCCGGTCATGCAGGCGAATGAGCATCTCGACGACGAGGCGCTCCTGCGCGTGACCGGAGGAGCTCCGCACGGCGCGGCGATCGTGCACCGGGGATTCGACGATGACGGCGTCCTCCTGGCTGTCCTGCCAGGGCTTCACCCGGAACCGAACCCACGACACGCCGTCCCGCTCGAACTCCTGGATCTGGAATGCGTGCAGCGACGAGGTCCGAGCGCCCGTGTCGATCTTGGCTTTGAGCCAGTCCACACCGAGATCGGGCAGGCTCACCCATTCTCGCCACCCGATAAGGGTGTTTGAATGGGATGACTTACTCACCCGACCATCCTGGCAGGAAATCCCCCGTGAAGATCGCAGTGCTCTCCCGCGCGCCGCAGGCGTACTCCACCCAACGGCTGCGCGCCGCCGCGCTCCAGCGAGGTCACAACGTCAAGGTGCTTAACACGTTGCGGTTCGCGATAGACCTCACGGCCGATGAGCCCGATCTGCACTACCGCGGTCGTCAGCTCAGCGACTACGACGCGATCCTGCCTCGCATCGGCAACTCGATCACCTACTTCGGCACCGCCGTGGTCCGGCAGTTCGAGCAGATGGACGTCTACACGCCGAACACCGCGAACGGGATATCGAGCGCGCGCGACAAGCTCCGCGCGAACCAGATCCTCTCGCGCCACAACATCGCGATGCCGCCGACCGCCTTCGTGCGCAATCGAGCCGACGTGCGGCCGGCGATCGAACGGGTCGGCGGCGCTCCCGTCGTCATCAAGCTCCTCGAGGGCACACAGGGGATCGGCGTCATCCTCGCCCCCCAGGTGAAGGTGGCCGAGGCGATCATCGAGACTCTGCACTCGACCAAGCAGAACGTGCTGATCCAGAAGTTCATCTCCGAGAGCCGCGGGCGGGACATCCGCGCGCTCGTGGTGGGCGACCGCGTGGTGGCGGCCATGCGACGATCGGCGGCCGGAGACGAGTTCCGCTCCAACGTGCACCGTGGTGGCTCTGTCGAAGCCGTCGAGCTCGACCCCGTCTACGAACGCGCTGCTGTCCGCTCGGCCCAGATCATGGGTCTTCGCGTGGCCGGAGTCGACATGCTCGAGGGAGAAGACGGTCCCCTGGTCATGGAGGTCAACTCCTCGCCCGGATTGCAGGGCATCGAGACGGCCACGAAGCTCGACGTCGCCGGGGCGATCATCGACTACATCGCGGGGCAGGTGGCATTCCCCGAGATCGATGTGCGCCAGCGCCTGACGGTGTCCACAGGCTACGGAGTCGCCGAGCTGATGGTGCACGGCGCGGTCGACCTCGTCGGCAAGACGCTGGGCGAGGCCGGGCTCTGGGAGCGCGACATCACGGTGCTCACGCTGCACCGCGGCGTCTCCGTCATCCCCAACCCGCGTAAGCATGTCGTTCTCGAGGCCGAGGATCGGCTCTTCTGCTTCGGCAAGCTCGACGAGATGCGATCGATGGTGCCCGAGCGTCGCCGGCGTCGCGCGAAGGTGCGCCGACTGCCGCGCCAGCCGCTCTCCGAGTGACACGAAGAAGCGCGGCCGCTCCTCCGAGGAGGTGCGACCGCGCTTCTGCGTCTGCGGGGCGCTGGATCAGCGCGGGCGCTGAGCCCGGACCTTGGTGGGGTCGATGCCCTTCGGAATCGGCAGCGAGGAGATCGACTGCGACACCGACTCGATGCGTCGGATGACGGCGCCCATGGTGGCCTTGTCGATGACCTTCGGAAGCTTCTTGATGGTCTTGGCGAGGTCGGCGATCGCGACGTCATCATCGCCGTGGCCGACGTAGAGCACCGTCACGGGCACGCCGTGGGCGACACGGGCTGCCTTGCTGCGCTCGTCGTTGACGAGGCGGCTGAGGCGTCCGCGCGATCCCTCTCCGACGACGACGACACCGCCACGTCCGACCGTGCGGTAGACGGCGTCCTGCGTCTTCGGGTTGATGCCCACAGGTGTCTCGGAACCCTGCCAGTTGCGCCCGAGGCTCGTGCTGAGTACGTGTCCGGTAGCACCGGGCATTCCGTCGATCTTCTGGTACATCGCGGAGGTCGACAGGCGCGTCATCAAGAACATGGCGCCGAGCAGGCCGAGCATCAGGCCCGAGATGCCCCAGAGGATGAGGGTCCACACCTGGAACGGCGGGATCAGGTAGCCGACGATGAGGCCGAGGAGCACCCCGACGACCAGCAGCGCGATCTGAGCCCAGGGCAGCCAGGGGTAGATCTCTCTCGTGAACTTGAAGAGGGACTTGATCTGGGAGAAGAACCCCGGACGTTTCTCGGGCGCGGACGTGCGGTTTGCCATGTGCATAAGAATACCGACTCCGGGAGGCGCTCACGGCGTCGTTCGCGTCAGGCGGATTCCCGGGCCCCATCTTGCTCTGCACAGGTCATCGATCCGCGCGGATGCCTCCACATACCCCTTCATGTCCACACGCGATCCGAGCGATGCGCTGACATGGGGTGATGGCAGACACAGAAGCGCGACCACGAGGGGCGGTCCTCGCGCCCGGCGCACATCGCGTGATCAGAAGGATCGATCTGGGCGAAGGGCCGTATGGGGGAGTGCTGGTGACGCGAGGAGGAACGGTGGCGGTGCTCGTCGACTCCGCGTCGATCAGCGGCTGGGCAGGGTGGGAGCATGCGGGTGACGATCACGTCGCGGGGCCGCTCGACATCGTGCGGCGATCAGACGGGCATGACGTGCTTCTGCCGTGGTGCACGGAGCGAGTCTCCTCGTTCTTCGGGCGTCGTGTCGCCGCCGACGCTGCGTTCTCGTCAGGGGAGATGACGACTCTCGTGGCCAGCATCCTGCGCGGTATGGGCGAGCTTGCAAGAGGCACGACGCAGGAAGAGACCGGCGAGTGGTGGATCACGGATGACGGCAGACCGACGTTCGTGATCGGCGCCGGCGAGACTGCACGGTCGGCGGGGGCCGCCCTCGTGGCTCGGTTACGGCGGGACTGCGCCGACCGTACGCTCGCACGTCTGCTCGTCGTGATCGAGGAGGGGCTCACCGCCGACAGTGCGCGACCCGGTATGCCGGTGCGCCAGCTCGAGAAGTGGGAGGCCGAGCTCTTCGACACGGCAGCCCCGAAACCGTTGAGGCTGGACGTGCATGCACCCGAACTGGCGAGGGATGCGGACGCTGCGAGGCACGCAGCGGTTCCCAGGACCGACGTGCGACGTCCTGTGAGGAGCCGCTCCTCGTTGCCGCGGGAGGTCGGTCGCGTCAGGGCGCTGTCCTCGCGCATCCTCACTCCTCTCGTGCATCGTCTCGGCGCCTGGCGGGCGGCGGTCGTCGTTCGTCTCGAGCGCCAAGGCAGGCGCAACGCCGACCGAGACCCCCTCCTTCGAGGCGGGCGGACGGATGCCGGCGCTGGCGAACGCGTCGGCGCGCGGGGACGCTCGCGTGCCCGCGCCGAGGTGGGCGGTCGCGCTCCCGTGAGCCGTGGTCGGCGAACGATCGTCGCCGCGGGGGCGGCCGCCGTGGTGCTCGCTGGCGGGTTCCTCTGGCCGGGTGGGGCGACCGGGGAGCCTGCCGGGCGAGGTGCCGTTGCCGAGCCGAAGAGCACTCCCCGGGCGACGGAACACGACCGGATCCCCGCGGATCCGTCGCCGACGCCTTCTGCACCAGCACCAGTACCAGCACCAGTACCACCCTCGGGGGAGGGAAAGCCGCGTGACGGATCCGATTCGGAGGACCCCGTCGAGGCGGCACGATCGCTGATCGATGCGATAGGTGTCTGCAGCGAGACGGACGACGCGGTCTGCGCGGGTGCCGTCGCTGACGGTTCTGCCGGTGTCGTGGAAGCACTGGGCGGTTCCAGCGTCGGAACGCTGCAGTTCGAACCGGTGGACGAGTACGGGGACGTCGCCGTGATCCGGGTGTCCTCGTCCGAAGGGGGTGGCGATGGAGCGGCGCCCGCGGAGGGGGAGCGGATGGTCGTGCTCGTCCGGATCACAGAGAAATGGCTGGTCCGTGACGTCTACGACGTCGCGGACCAGCCAGGATGATGCTGCGGTCAGGCTCCGAGCTGAGCGGCGAACTGCGCCGACTCGAGGCGGGCCTTCACTGCGCCGAGGAAGCGGGCGGCGTCAGCTCCATCGATGATGCGGTGATCGTACGAGAGCGCGAGGTACACGTACGAACGGACGGCGATCGCGTCTGCGCCGCCGACCTTGACCAGACCGGGGCGCTTGACGACCGTTCCGGTGCCGAGGATCGCGGACTGCGGAAGGAACACGACGGGGGTGTCGAACAGCGCGCCCCGCGAACCGGTGTTGGTCAGCGTGAACGTGCCGCCGGCCAGCTCGTCGGGCTTCAGCTTGTTGTCACGCGTGCGCGCGGCGAGGTCGGCGATCTCGTGGGCGATCTCCGCGATGTTCTTCGATGCGGCATCGCGCAGAACCGGCGTGAGCAGACCGCGCTCGGTGTCGACCGCGATCGACACGTTCTCCGACTCCGGGTAGACGATGTTCTCCCCGTCGACCGTGGCGTTCACGATCGGGAAGGCGCGCAGCGCCTCGGCGGCAGCCAGAGCGAAGAACGGCAGGAACGACAGCTTGTCGCCGGTCTTCTCGAGGAACGATCCCTTGACGCTGTCGCGGTACTCCGCGAGAGCGGTGACATCGACCTCGACGACCGTCGTGAGCTGAGCCGTCTGCTGCATCGACTCGACCGCGCGCTTGGCGAGAACCTTGCGCAGGCGCGACATCGGCTGAGTGGTGCCGCGGAGCGGCGAGACCTCGAGCGGAGCGGGGGCAGCAGGAGCGGCAGTGGCAGCGGGTGCCGACGACGCGCTCTCAGCAGCCTTGAGGACATCTTCCTTGCGGATGCGTCCACCGACACCGGTGCCGGTGACACTGGCGAGGTCTACGCCCTGCTGCGACGCCAGACGACGCACGAGCGGCGTCACGTAGAGGTTGTCGCTCTCGGTCGGGAGCGACAGCTTCGACTCGGCGGCGGCGGGGGCCGGAGTAGATGCTGCAGCGGGTGCGGGCTCCGACGGTGCTGCCGCAGGAGCGGGGGCGACGGGTGCAGCCGTACCCTCGGCGGCGGGCGCCTGAGCCACGGGGGCCTCCGCAGCCGGAGCGGCGGGAGCTTCTGCAGGAGAGGCAGGAGTCTCGGTGGGGGCGGCGGGAGCCTGCGCAGCGGGAGCGGCTCCGGAGCCGACGCGTGCGAGCACGGCGCCCACCTCGACGGTCTCGTCTTCGCCTGCCACGATCTCCTGCAGCACACCGGCGACGGGCGACGGGATCTCGGTGTCCACCTTGTCGGTCGAGATCTCGAGCAGTGCCTCGTCGACCTCGACGGTGTCGCCGATCTGCTTGAGCCAGCGCGTGACGGTGCCTTCGGTGACGCTCTCGCCGAGTTCGGGGAGGACGATGTCCGTGGCGTCTCCTGCAGGTGCGGCGGCGGGAGCCGCCTCGGAGGCGGCAGGCGCGGCGGCTTCGGGCTCGGCGGGAGCCTCAGCCTGCGGGGCGGCGGGTTCGGCGGCCTCTTCCGCGGCGGGCGCGGCGGCGGCGGGAGCATCCGCTGCCGGAGCAGCCGCGCTGCCATCGCCGATGCGCGCGAGCAGCGCGCCGACCTCGATGGTCTCGTCCTCGGCGACGAGGATCTCCTCGATGACACCGGTGACAGGAGAGGGGATCTCGGTGTCGACCTTGTCGGTCGAGATCTCGAGCAGGCCCTCATCCGCCTGAACAGTGTCTCCCACCTGCTTGAGCCAGCGGGTGACGGTGCCCTCTGTGACGCTCTCGCCGAGAGGAGGGAGGACGACGGATGTGCTCATGACTGAGTCTCCTTCAGGAAGTTAAATGACGCGTGTCTAGCTTAGTGAACTGTTCACCGGTTGGTGTTCAGAGGGCGTGCAGCGGCTTTCCCGCGAGGGCGAGGAAGGCTTCTCCGAGCGCCTCGCTCTGTGTGGGGTGCGCATGGATGAGGGGGGCGATGTCCTCGGGGTGGGCCTCCCACGCGACGGCCAGCTGGCCCTCGGTGATGAGCTCGCCCACGCGGTCGCCGAGCAGGTGGACGCCGATGACCGGGCCGTCCTTGAGTCGGACGACCTTCACGAGCCCGCCGGTGCCGATGATCTCGCTCTTCCCGTTGCCCGCGAGGTTGTACTCGTAAGCCACCACGGCATCCGCGCCGTGCTCGGCGACGGCCGCATCCTCCGTGACGCCGACCGAGGCGACCTCGGGGCTCGAGTAGGTGACCTTGGGGATCTGGATGTCGGGGACGTTCACGGGCGAGAGCCCGGCGATGCGTTCGGCGACGGCGATGCCCTGCTGGAATCCGCGGTGCGCGAGCTGCAGTCCCGGCGTGATGTCGCCGACCGCCCAGACTCCGGGCACTCCGGTGCGGAGCTCCTCGTCGACCGTGACGAATCCGCGGTCGAGCGTGACACCCGCTTCCTCGAAGCCGAGGTCGGCCGTGACCGGTCCGCGACCCACGGCGACGAGCAGGTAGTCGGCGGTGAACTCCTTGCCGTCCTCCAGCGTGACGGTGACCGAGCTGTCGTCCTGGCTCGCGCTCTGGAAGCGGATCCCGAGCGAATACTGGATCCCGCGCCGGCGGAACGCCCGCTCGAGCCCCTTGCTCATCGCGATGTCCTCGTTGGGCACCAGGTGCGGCAGCGCTTCGATGATGGTGACCTCGGTGCCGAACGAGCGCCACACGCTGGCGAACTCGACGCCGATGACGCCACCGCCGAGCACCAGTACGCGCTCGGGGATCACATCGAGGGACAACGCCTGCTCGCTGGTGAGGATCCGACCGCCGATCTCGAGTCCGGGAAGCGTCCGGCTGTACGAGCCGGTCGCGAGGACAACGTCCGTGCCGACGTACACATCGTCGCCGACGCTCACAGAGCGGTCGGCATTGAGTCGGCCGAAGCCGGCGACGGTGGTGATTCCTCGAGCCTTCACCAGGCCTTCGAGGCCCTTGTACTTCTTCGCCACGATGCCCTCGCGGTAGGCGCGGACGCCGGCGGGGTCGATGCCCTCGAGGGTCGCTGAGATGCCGACATGGGCGGCATCCCGCACGTGCTCGGCGACCTCCGCCGCGTGCAGCAGCGCTTTCGTGGGGATGCAGCCGCGGTGCAGGCAGGTGCCGCCGACCTTGTCCTTCTCGATGAGCGCGACGGACTTGCCGAGCTCGCTCGCGCGCAGCGCCGCGGCGTATCCGCCGCTGCCTCCGCCCAGGACGACGATGTCGAACGTATGAGTGGTCATGGTCATGCCTCCTTGTGGGATGCTTCGGCGAACGCGATGATCGATCGGACCATCGCTCCTGTGGGGCCCTTGTCGGTGAACCCGTAGGGTGCGCCGTTGTGCTCGCCGGAGCCGGCGATGTCGAGATGCACCCAGGGGATGCGCGGAGCGTCCTTCTCGTCGGAGACCCGCCCGATGAAGCGGCGCAGGAAGAGTCCCGCGTACGATGCGCCGCCCATGCGGTCGCCCATGTTGGCGTTCTGCATGTCGGCGATGGGGGAGTCGAGCGAGTCCTCCATGTACTCCGGGAGCGGCATGTGCCACGCCAGTTCGCCGGCGGCGTCGGCTGCGGTGAGGAACTCGGCGACCGCCTCGTCTGCGCCGAAGACCCCGGTATGACGGTGGCCGAGTGCCATCACGATCGCGCCGGTGAGCGTCGCGACGTCGATGATGACGTCAGGGTTCGCCCGGCTGGCCGCCACGAGTCCGTCTGCCATGACCAGGCGCCCCTCGGCATCCGTGTTCGGGACCTCGACGGTCGTGCCGTCGAGGATGCGGATCACGTCGCCGGGGCGCAGCGCGCGACCCGACGGCATGTTGTCGGTGATGCACAGCCATGCGGTGACGCGCACAGGCAGGCCGAGTGCGGCGATCGCGCGAAGCGCGGCGACGCTGGTGGCGGCTCCGGCCATGTCGAACTTCATGCCGACCATCGAGGCCGCGGGCTTGAGCGAGAGCCCGCCGGTGTCGAAGGTGATGCCCTTGCCGACGAGCGCGATGTGGCGGGTGGAATCCGCCGGTGCGTAGTCGAGCCGGACGAGGCGGGGCGGCCTGTCGGAGCCCTGAGCGACGCCGAGGATGCCGCCGAAGCCCTGCTCTGCGAGGGCGTCTTCGTCCAGGATCTCGACACTGACGTCTGACAGGCCCTCGACGCTGTCCGCGGCGCGCTGAGCGAGCTGGGCGGGGCTCTGCCACTCGGCTGGCACGAAGACGAGGTCCTTGATGAGCGCGACGGCCTCGCCGATCGCGGTAGCCCGCGCGAGGTTCGTGTCGTCGGCGTCTGCATGCAGCAGGACAGACGAGGCGCGGGTCTTTCCGGCGTCTCTCTTGTAGCCGTCGAAACGGTACCCGCCGAGGACCGCGCCCTCGGCGGCGGCGCCGGCGAAGGACTCGAGCCCTGGCGCGAGAGCCACGGACACGGTCTCGAAACCGGTGAAGGAACGCAGTGCCGCGCCGACGGCGTCGCGCACCGCGGGGGCCCCTGCATCGCGCCCGACGCCGACGACGGCGAACGGGAGTGCCGTGACCTCTGGCGCGTACACGCGGGCGAAGGCTGACGCCGAACCCGTGAACCCGATGCCCTGCAGCGATTCGGCGAGACCGGGATAGCCGTCGAGCGATTCTGCGGAGTCCGAGATCTCGGGGATGACGAGCACTGCGGCGTCTGCAGCGCTTCCGGGGAACTGATCTGAGGTGCGCGAGAGCACGGGAAGCGTCATGAGTCCATCCTAGGTCGGTCGTGCGTCGGGTCGCCGAGCGGGTGTTCGCTCTCAGCATGAAGGTCACCGCCCGGCCGTCCGACCCTGCTCGTAGCATTGACTCATGCCCTTCTCCGGAGAGATCCATGAACGTGTAGCGAACGCACCGGTCGTGCCGCGCGGACTGCCCCTTGTACTGCTCCTGACAGGTTTCACCGACGCGGGCAACGCGGTCTCGGGGCTCATCGAGCACCTTCGAGAGACGACCTCTCCGCAGCCGGTAGCGGTCTTCGACAACGATGTGCTCCTCGACTATCGGGCGCGTCGTCCGGTGATCTCCTTCGATCAGGACCATCTGACAGAGTTCCGTCCCGCACGACTCGAACTCTCGCTCGCGACGGACGCCCTCGGCCAGAAGTTCCTTCTCCTCGCAGGGTACGAGCCTGATTTCGCATGGAACGAGTTCGCACGCACCGTGCTCGAACTCGCCGACGAGTTCGAGGTGTCCGGGCTGAACTGGGTGCATTCGATCGCGATGCCGGTTCCGCACACGCGCCCCATCGGCACGACGGTGAGCGGCAACAGGCGCGAACTCACCGTGGCGCACTCCGTCTGGCGACCGCGCACCCAGGTGCCGGCCACCGCAGGGCACCTTCTCGAATTCCGCTTCGCCGAGCACGGTGATCGGGTCGTCGGCTTCGTGCTGCTGGTTCCGCATTACCTGGCCGAGACCGAGAACCCCGACGCTGTGATCGCGGCGGCGGAGAAGCTGATGGCGGCTACGGGCCTGGTGATCCTCCTCGACGAGGTGCAGCAGCGTCGCGAGGACTACCTCACCCGCGTCGACGATCAGGTCCTCGGCAACGACGAGCTGCAGCAGATGGTGCAGGGTCTCGAGCGCCGCTACGACGCCTACATGGCTGGTCGTGACCCCGAGGACGGCTCGTACGACGAAGGCGGTTTCAACGAGCGTGACCTGCCGAGCGCCGACGAGCTGGCCGCAGAACTCGAGCGCTATCTCGCATCGCGCCCCAGCGGCGACGAGGACAAGCCGGGTCGGGGTTGACGTCAGAAGCGGGAACTTCGGCGGATTGCACCTGCATGCCCACACGTGTGCGATACTAGGACTCTGACCCGTTGTCAATCGATCTCTCCGGAGATCGGACTTGACAAGGGTCTTACTAGTGTCCGAAATGCTCCGGGGCCTGCGAGCGGCCCCGTGAAAGGCGAAACGTGACTCCTGCCACGACGAAGAAGACCCGGACGAAGAAGACCGCCGACGCTCCCGAGGTCGACGCTCCCGTCGAGGAGGCGGCTGAGAAGCCGGCCCCCAAGACGGCAGCGCAGCGGGCCGCTGCCAAGCGCGCGCCCGCGAAGAAGAAGAAGGCCGAAGACATCGTCGAAGACGACGAGACTCCTCCCGCCGCAGAGCCCGACGAGGACGACGAGGACTCGAAGCCGAAGTTCACCGAGCCTCTGCCGACCGGCGCCATCGTCATCTCGTCGAACGACGACGAAGACGTGCCCGTCTATTCGACGCAGATCACCGGCGCGACCGCCGACCCCGTCAAGGACTACCTGAAGCAGATCGGAAAGGTCGCGCTGCTGAACGCGGCCGAAGAGGTCGAACTCGCGATGCGCATCGAGGCCGGTCTGTTCGCCGAGGAGAAGCTCTCCACGATGACGGCCGCTGAGAAGGCCAGCCAGCTCGGACTCGACCTGCAGTGGGTCGCCCGTGACGGTCAGCGCGCCAAGAGCCACCTGCTCGGTGCGAACCTGCGTCTCGTCGTGTCTCTCGCCAAGCGCTACACCGGTCGCGGCATGCAGTTCCTGGATCTGATCCAGGAGGGCAACCTCGGGCTGATCCGTGCGGTCGAGAAGTTCGACTACACCAAGGGCTTCAAGTTCTCGACGTACGCCACCTGGTGGATCCGTCAGGCGATCACCCGCGCCATGGCCGACCAGGCCCGCACCATCCGCATCCCGGTGCACATGGTCGAGGTCATCAACAAGCTGGCCCGCGTGCAGCGCCAGATGCTGCAGGATCTGGGCCGCGAGCCCACGCCGGAAGAGCTCAGCCGCGAGCTGGACATGACGCCCGAGAAGGTCGTCGAGGTCCAGAAGTACGGCCGCGAGCCCATCTCGCTGCACACGCCCCTCGGTGAGGACGGCGACAGCGAGTTCGGTGACCTCATCGAGGACACCGAGGCCGTCGTCCCCGCGGACGCGGTCGGCTTCACGATGCTGCAGCGTCAGCTCGAGCAGCTGCTCGACTCGCTCTCGGAGCGTGAGGCCGGTGTCATCCGGATGCGCTTCGGACTCGGCGACGGCCAGCCCAAGACGCTCGACCAGATCGGTGACACGTTCGGCGTGACGCGCGAGCGCATCCGTCAGATCGAGTCGAAGACGATGGCGAAGCTGCGCCACCCGAGCCGCTCGCAGTCGCTGCGGGACTACCTCGAGTGATGCAGGCGAACGAGGGCAAGGCGCTCGAGACGAGTGTCGACGGCAAGAGCTACGCGCGCATCCCGCTGCGGACGCGCGTGGTCATGCCGAATGACGATCTCGACTCGGTCGTCATGGAGTACGCGAAGGATGCGGTGCAGCCGGGCGACCTGCTGTTCGTGACCGAGAAGATCGTCGCTATCACACAGGGGCGGTCGTACCGACTCGATGAGATCTCGCCGCGCCCGCTCGCACGCTTCCTCTCGCGATACGTCGTGCGCACCTCCTACGGCATCGGTCTCGGAATGCCCGAGACCATGGAGATGGCGCTGCGCGAGTGCGGCACTCTGCGGATCCTGTTCGCCGCAGGCGTCTCGGTCGTCACCAAGGCCTTCGGACGCCGGGGCGACTTCTATCGCATCGCCGGCGACAAGGCGCGTGCGATCGACGGCCCGACGAAGAACACGATCCCGCCGTACAACCAGGCGGTCGTTCTGGGCCCGAAGAACCCGCGCGAGGTCGCCGAGCGCCTGAAGAAGATGCTCGGCGGAGACCTCGAAGTGGCCGTCGTCGACATCAACGACATCGGCGGCAACATCCTCGGCTCGACTCTCGACAAGGCGGGCGAGCGTCGGCTCGTCCAGATCCTGGGCGACAACCCGCTCGGACAGGCGACGCAGTCGACGCCCATGGGCATCGTCCGCGAGGTCTGATCTTCGCGAGTCGCACTCACAGCAAGAAGGCCCGGATGCTCAGCATCCGGGCCTTCTTCGTGCCCGATTCGGGCCAGAACCCAGTCGCGTCAGAACCCGATCGCGGCCTGATAGCGCGGCTTGTGGCCGGTGCGGATGCCCGTGACGCTCGGCTTGTTCTCGTACACGCCGGCTCCCCAGTTGCCCTCGACCAGGACAGGTCCCTCGGGGGTGACCACCACGTCCCAGCCCACGTACTGCACCTGAGGCACGACGCGAGCCACCTGGTCGACGAACTCCCGGACCTCGTCCATCATCGGCAGCTGGAAGTCGGCGATCGGGAAGCCCGAATCCGGGTGCGTGACGTGCACGTGACCGTGCGAGTCGTAGCCCGAGCCGACGGCATGGCCGTTCTCGTCGAGCATCGTGTAGAAGCCGCCGAAGCTCATCTGGTCGCTCACCGCGCCGCGCCCGAACTTCTGTGCCATCGCGAGGATGTGCGTCTTCTCTCCATCGAAGAATGCGGTGATGCGGGTGGTGTTGACGGTGCCGGGGCAGACGGCCGCGAGGTCGGCGTGCTGGCGGATGACCTCTTCGACGAGGACCTGCTTCTTCGAGAGGAGGTCGGCGTGGAACGCATCCCAATCGGTGACATCGGCGGCGTGATAGCGGTGCACACCCGTGCCTGCCTGACCGTGGGTCTCCTTGACGACGATCGTGCCCTGACGCTCTGTGAAATCTCGCAGCTCGTCGGCGTTGCCCTCGGTGATGACCATCCACTCGCGCTTGAGGAACGCATCGAAGACGGGGTTGAACTCCGCCTTGTCGTGGAAGAAGTGACGGTAGTCCGGGTGGTCGTACTTCTGCGAGATCTCGTTCGACACCGGGTGGGTCATGAAGGTGTCGCGCTCCGCCTTGGTGAGGATCGCGAAGTCGTAGTCGATGTAGTCCTGGAACCCGACGTTGTGCCGCCCGGCCGACCACAGCATGTCGACGACCACGAGCGGGACGGCCTTGCCATGCTGGGACGACGCCTCTTTGGCCCTCTCGATGACCGAGGCTACGTCGATGCGGCGGGCGCGCGCCAGCAGATAGCGGACGCGGGGCGCGAGGGAAAAGCGTGACATGGATCTCCAAGGTCGGGGTCGCCTCCAGTCTACGGTGGGTGCGCAGGGCATCCTGAGAAGGCAGAGCTAGGCTGGAAACGTGTGTGAGAAGACATCGAGCTCCCGTCCGCGCGCGATGATCTCGCGGTCGGCGCTGGCTGCTGCATCGAGCGCCGCTGTCGGTGCCGGCGGCCGAGTGGCCGACCTTCGCAGGGATGCGTGGGGGCACGGAGTGCTCGCTGTCGCGCATGCCGTCGTCGCGGCAGGTGCCGCCGCCGTGCGGGTCGACTACGAGGCGGAGGTGGAGGCGCTGGCGCTCGAGGGCATCGATGCGACGACAGCCGGCGAAGCCGACATCGACCCGTTCCTGCTCTATGGACTGCCTGACTTCGACGGGACGCTGCGGACGAGTCCGGTGATGCGTCTCGCAGGCAGAGTGCTCTCCACCAAGCCGCTCGCAGCCGGAGACGCGGTCTCGTACGGCTACACGCATCGAGCGATGCGCGATACGACGGCCGCGCTGGTGACGGGCGGATACGCACAGGGGATCGTCCGCGCTCTGGGCAATGCCGCGCACGTCGAGATCGAGGGCGTGCAGCGTCCGATCATCGGACGTGTCGCGATGGATGTCTGCGTGATCGATCTGGAGGGATCTGCCGAAGTCGCCCTGGGGTCCGATGCCACCTATTTCGGAGGGCGCGGACCGGCCGCTCCCGGCCTCGCGAGGTGGAGCGCGGTGACAGGACTCACGGTCGCCGAGCTCGTCACGGTCGCGGGCTCCCATGCGGAGCGGGGGTGGGAGGCATGAGCCGCCCGGAGCTGCGCGTCGACACAGACCGCTTCAGATCGAACATCGGCGCCGTGCGTGATCGCATCGCTCCATCTGCGTTGATGATCGTGCTCAAAGACGACGCCTACGGCCACGGTCTCCGCTGGGCAGTGGAAGCCGCGAAGGGGATGGGCGTCGAATGGTACGGGGCGTACGACGTCCGGAGCGGCGTCGAGACCAGACGCGTGCTGGGAGACACCGGACGGATCTTCGCGTGGGCCACATCGAACGACGATGAGGTCGACGAGGCGCTGCACGCGCGCATCGATCTCGGTGTCGGGTCAGCGGAGTACCTCGCGCGCATCACCGCTCGGGCGGCGCGAGAGGGACTGCAGGCGCGGATCCACCTGAAGATCGACACCGGACTGCATCGCAACGGTCTGCTTCCCGACGAGTGGGCACGCACCATCGCCGACGTACGAGCCGGCGAGGCCGCAGGCCACCTGCAGCTCGTGGGCGTCTGGAGCCATCTCGCGGAGGCCAGCGACGACGAGGACGACGAGGCGCAGACACTGTTCCTCGATGCGGTGCGCGCGGCCGAGCAGTCCGGTGCCACGCCCGAGGCGCTGCACCTGACGGCATCCGCCGCATCCTGGTGGCGCCCTGAGCTTCGCGGCTCGGTGTCGAGGATCGGAGCATTCTGCTACGGCGTCCGCTCGGCGGATGGCCCGGAGCTCGCAGGTGTGACACCGGTCGCTGAGCTCACCGCGACGGTCATCGACATCGTCGACGGTGACGCCGTGTTGGGCATCGGCGCCTTCGACGGCATCCCGTCGTCGTTGGCGGGGGCTCGAGTCGGCACCGCCTCCGGTGCCCGGGAGCTTCTGCGTATCGACGCGACGACGTCGGTGGTCGAAGGGTGGCCGGGAATGCGGCTCGGTGATTCGGTCTGGATGTTCGGCGCAGGAGATCATGGCGAGTCGAGCGCGACGACCCTCGCCGAGCGCATCGACACCGTGGGTGAGGAGATACTCACCCGGCTCACCGCGCGCATCCGGCGAGTGAGCACCCCTTAACGAAAGCGGAGCCCGTCTGATGACGGGCTCCGAGGCGGATCTGACCGCAGCTGATCAGTCGATCAGGCGAGCGGTCTCGTCGTGCCAGCTCGTTGCGATGCTGCGGAGCTTCTCCTCGTACTTGCGCCCGTGGTGCGCGCAGAAGAGAAGTTCGGAGCCGTTGACCTCGGCGGCGATGTAGGCCTGAGCGCCACACGAATCACAGCGATCCATGGCGGTCAGGCGGAACTCGACGGCGGAGGTCTCACGTTCGGTCGTTGCGTTCATCATGGTGCCTCCTTGAGTGTCGGGTTCGCTGGTTGGGCGTGTTCAATACAACCACGCTGACGCTGTACGCATGCCCGGTTTGCGGCGTGTTTCGCTCAGCGCGTACGCGCGGGGCCCGGCATCGGGGTCGCGGGGGAGTGTCTGCGGCTTCAGGCGGGGCATCGCGAATAGACTCGGAGATTGTGACCGCCGAGTATTCCGCCCATCATCTCCAGGTGCTCGAAGGGCTCGAGGCCGTCCGCAAGCGTCCCGGTATGTACATCGGTTCGAACGGATCCCCGGGTCTCATGCACTGCCTCTGGGAGATCATCGACAACGCCGTCGACGAGGCCGTCGCGGGCAACGGCTCGAAGATCGACATCATCCTGCATGAAGACGGCAGCGTCGAGGTCCATGACCGCGGTCGTGGCATCCCCGTCGACGTCGAGCCCCGCACGGGTCTCACCGGCGTAGAGGTCGTCTTCACCAAGCTGCACGCCGGCGGCAAGTTCGGCGGCGGTTCGTACGCGGCATCCGGTGGCCTGCACGGTGTCGGAGCCTCCGTCGTCAACGCTCTGTCCGAGCGCCTCGACGTCGAGGTCGACCGAGGCGGCAAGACCTACGCCATGTCGTTCCACCGCGGCGAGCCGGGACTCTTCGCCGATGACGGCGAGAAGCGGCCGGACGCGAAATTCACGCCGTTCCAGGACAAGAGCGAGCTGCGGGTCGTCGGCAAAGCACCGCGCGGCACCAGCGGAACGCGCATCCGCTACTGGGCCGATCACCAGATCTTCACCAAGGATGCCGCGTTCCAGCTGAACGACCTGGTCACTCGCGCGCGACAGACAGCCTTCCTCGTCCCGGGACTTGAACTCGTCATCCGAGACGAGCGCGCGGCGAACGGGTCCGAGGTCGAGGGCCAGCCGATCGAGACCTCCTACCGGTACGACGGCGGCATCTCGGAGTTCGTGGAGTACCTCGCGAACGATGCGCCCGTCACCGACACCTGGCGCATCCAGGGCGAGGGCACGTTCAAGGAGACGGTTCCCGTTCTGCAGGCCGACGGTCACATGATCGCGACCGAGGTCGAGCGGGTCTGCGCGGTCGACATCGCGATGCGCTGGGGCACGGGGTACGACACGACGACCCGTTCGTTCGTGAACATCATCGCCACGCCCAAGGGCGGCACGCACAACCAGGGTTTCGAGCAGGAGCTGCTCAAGGTTCTCAGGGCGCAGGTCGATCAGAACACCCGTCGGCTGAAGGTCGGCAGCAACGACAAGCTCGAGAAGGACGACGTCCTCGCCGGGTTGACCGCGGTGCTCACGGTCAACGTACCCGAGCCGCAGTTCGAGGGGCAGACCAAGGAGATCCTCGGCACGCCGGCTGTGCGTCAGATCGTCGCACAGGTGCTTCGCAAGGATCTCGCTGCCCGGTTCAGCTCGACCAAGCGCGATGACAAGAGCCAGGCGACGCAGCTGCTCGACAAGGTCGTCGCCGAGATGAAGGCTCGGGTCTCCGCTCGCGCACACAAAGAGACCCAGCGTCGCAAGAACGCCCTCGAGTCGTCGACCCTGCCGACCAAACTGGTGGACTGCCGCACCAACGAGGTCGAGCGGAGCGAGCTGTTCATCGTCGAGGGCGACTCTGCACTGGGCACAGCGAAGAACGCCCGCAACAGCGAGTTCCAGGCGCTGCTGCCGATCCGAGGCAAGATCCTCAACGTCCAGAAGGCATCGGTGGGCGACATGCTCTCCAACGCCGAGTGCGCGTCCATCATCCAGGTGATCGGCGCGGGCTCCGGGCGTAGCTTCGACATCGACGCCGCACGATACGGCAAAGTGATCCTGATGAGCGACGCGGACGTCGACGGCGCGCACATCCGCACGCTGCTCCTCACCCTCTTCTATCGGTACATGCGTCCGCTCATCGAGCACGGTCGAGTGTTCGCCGCCGTGCCGCCGCTGCATAGGGTGATCGTGATGAACCCCGGCTCCAAGCCGAACGAGACGATCTACACCTACAGCGAGCAGGAGATGCACGCGCTGCTCGCAAAGCTCCGCAAGTCGGGCAAGCGGTGGCATGAGCCGATCCAGCGGTACAAGGGTCTCGGCGAGATGGACGCGGAGCAGCTCGCCACGACGACCATGGAGCGTGGCGGACGCCTGCTGCGCCGCGTGCGCATGGAGGATGCCGAGGCGGCCGGCCGGGTCTTCGAGCTGCTGATGGGCAACGAGGTCGCTCCTCGCCGGGAGTTCATCATCGAGTCGTCGGATCGGCTGTCCCGCGAATCGATCGACGCCTGAAGTTCAGCGATTCAGCGCCAGAGCGGCCCGATAGACGCCCAGCAGCGCGTCGCGGTGCGTGTCCTGAGCGACACGGTCGCGATGAGCGAGTGCGGCTGCGCTCATGAGCGTGAGCCGTGCAGGATCGTCGCGCAACTCTCGGATCGCGGTCGCCAGGCCGTCGGCATCCGGTGTGCGTGAGACGAGACCTCCGTCCGCGGGCAGCATCTCGAGGAGATCCGGGTCCGCGACGATGACCGGCAGCCCCGCGGCGATCCCCTCGAGGATCACCATCGGCTGATTGTCGAAGTCGAGAGAGCTCGACACCAGGACGTGAGCGCCCCGCATCGCTTCGAGGACGCGCGACTGCGCGACACCGCCGTGCACCGTGAGCCGGCCGGGCGGCATCCCGTCCGATGCCGAGGAGACGCGGCGTCTGGCCACGCCGTCGCCGAACATCTCGGCGCGGATGCCGGGGACCTGCCTCACGGCGTCGACGAACACCTCAGGGCGCTTCTCGGGCGACAGCCTGCCGCACCACATCACCCTCAACGGCTCCCCGGGTTCGAGCGTGCGTGGCGGGGGAGCGCCGACCTCCTCGAGTACGGTCGCCTCCAGGCCGTTCGAGATCACCGTGAGCGGCGTGTGCACACCCTGAGCCGAGAGCTTCGCCGCGAAGTGCGCCGAGGGCACGATGACCTGATCGGCATGGTTCGCCTGGCTGACCATGAGTCTCCACATGCGCTGTGCCGTGCGCGTCTTCGCGTACGGTGCGTCGCTGTCGACCGTCGCGCGGGCGTGGCTCATGCGGCGACGGTGCATGGTCGCGAGCAGCGCCGTCGTGATCGAGGGCAGCGGGAGCACGGAGCGGGTGTACACGTCGATGCGCCCGTGCATGGTCTGCACGACGGGTATGCCGAGCGCCCTCGCCGCCTCGAAACCGCCCAGCGCCGCGAACATCTCGGTGTGCACGTGGACGATCTCGATCGCGTGTGAGCGCAGACCTTCGGTGAGGGCCGCCGCCACCGCTGAGGGTGGCCAGGCGAACGGGTATCCGTCCGGCGCGAAGGCTCGGGCGGTCGGAAGGCGCACGACCTGCGGGTCATCGCTGGGGTCGGTGAGCGGCGCGAAGACGACGACCTCGTGCCCTGCGTGCTCGAGCGCTTCTCTGTGCGCCTTGATGGCGGTCTGCACGCCACCGAGCGTGGGCAGGTAGTAGTCGGTGACCATGGCGATGCGCACTCGACCACAATAGGACGACTATCGTGATGAGCATGTCCGGAGCCCGTGTGCTGGTGACGGGGGCGAGCGGGTTCCTCGGCGGCTACGTCGTGCCCGAGCTGCAGCGACACGGATACGAGGTCTTCGCCGCCGGTCGCAACGAGCAGGCGCTCGCGCGAATCGCCGACGCCGCGCATCGCGTGCCCGGTGATCTCGCTTCGCTCCGCCTTCGCGACCTGCCGCTGGATGCCGTGATCCACTGCGCGGCGCTGTCGACGCCGTGGGGTCCGTGGAAGGACTTCCACGAGGTGAATGTCGTGGGCACAGGTCACGTCGTCGAGTTCGCCCGCCGCAACGGGGTCAGACGGATCGTGCACGTGTCGTCGCCCAGCGTCTATGCCGCGGCCCGCGACCGCATCGCCGTCCGGGAACCCGACGTCGACCGCAGCAACCGTCTCAACGGCTACATCCGGTCGAAGATCGCCGCAGAGGACCTGCTGCTCGATGGGCTGGACAGCGGGGCGATAGCCGAGCTCGTGATCGTGCGTCCTCGCGGTCTGATCGGCGTGGGCGACCCGAGCCTCGTGCCGAGGCTGCTGGATGTGCATGCCAGGGTGGGCGTGCCGGTCTTCGATGGAGGCGACAATCTCATCGACGTCACGGCGGTCGAGAACGTCGCCTCGGCGCTGAGGCTCGCGGTCACCCGAGGAGATGCCGCGGGCGGGGTGTACAACATCACCAACGACGACCCGCGCCGATTCCGCGAGCTGCTGACGATCCTCCTCGCGAGGATGGGCCAGGCCCCGCGGTTCCGCCCGATGAACCGACGGGTGGCCTGGGCCCTGGCCTCCGCGATGGAGGGCGTCTGCTCGATGCTGCCGTGGCGACCCGAGCCTGCGCTCACCCGGTACACGCTCAGCACCATCGCCTATTCGCAGACGCTCGACATCACCCGCGCGAAGGCGGACCTCGGCTACCACCCCGAGGTGTCACTCGATGATGCCCTCGCCGCTGTCGCCGCTCACCTGGGGGAGAGCAGATGACAGGCCGCCTCCGTCACTACACCTGCGGCAGCACGTCGCACGACGTCGGTGCGATGTTCCGCGGGGGAGCGCGTGGAGTCCGCGAGTTCCCGTCCGGCGTATTCCTCTACGACGCCGCGGACGGCCGGCGCGTGCTGTTCGACACCGGCTATGCGACGGGACCGTGGCACACCGGCTGGCGTGGTGCCGTCTACCGGCTTCTGCTCCCTCCGGTCATCAGGGGCTCCGACGATGTGGCCGCACGGCTTCGCGCGGACGGCGTCGACCCGGCATCCGTCACCCACGTCGTGTTGTCGCACCTGCATCCGGACCACGTCGGGGGAGTCCGTCGCTTCCCGCATGCGACCTTCGTGCTCAGCGCGGGCCACGAGCGGACGCTCTCGGCCCCACGTCTGCGCGCGGGGGTGCTCACCGGCCTGCTCCCGACCTGGTTCCCGGATGCCGAGCGGATCGTGATCGGCGAGGAGGCCTTCTCCACCGTCGAGCTCGGCGGCACCGTGCTGCGCGCTCACGATCTTCTCGGCGACGGCTCATACCTCCTGCTCGATCTGCCCGGCCATGCCGACGGTCACCTCGGCGCGCTGATCGAGCGCCGTGTCCTGCTCGCAGGCGATGCGGCATGGGGGAACGACCTGATCCACGTGTCGGGGAACCTGAAGGCACTGCCCCGGGCGGTCCAGCACGATGCGGATCGATACGCCGCCACGGCGCGGAGTCTCGGCGTACTCGCGGCCGCCGGCATCCGTGTGGTCTGCAGCCATGATCCGCTCGACGCGAAGGAGCTGTTGAGCTGATGTCGAAGCTCAGGATCCTGCGCGAGTTCGTCGCGGTGCGGTGGCTGCGCCCGTTGCGGACTCGGGCCGCGATCGAGCGGCGTCAGAGGCGCCTGCTGCGCTCGCACCTGAGATTCCTGCGACGGCGGTCGCCGTACTTCCGTGACCTCCTGGCGACGCGCTCGTTCTCGGAACTGCCCCTCATGGACAAAAGCGTCATGATGAGTCGATTCGACGAGATCAACACCGTCGGCGTCGGAAAGAGCGAGGCACTCGCGCTGGCGATCGCGAACGAGCGCTCCCGAGACTTCGACGCGGATCTGGGCTCGAACTCGGTCGGCCTCTCGAGCGGGACCAGCGGGCACCGCGGCCTCTTCGTCGTCAGCAGTGCCGAGCGCGATGCCTGGGTGGGAACCGTGCTCGCCCGCACGCTCCCGCGGGGCACACTTCTCGGACACCGGATCGCGCTGTTCCTCCGCGCGGACAACAGTCTGTACGAGTCGGTCGGCTCACGGGCGGTGTCCTTCCGCTACTTCGACGTGTACGCCGACATGGATGACAACATCACCCGGCTGGGAGAGTACCGACCGACCATCCTGGTCGCTCCGCCGTCGGTGCTCAGACTGATCGCGCGTGCGGCCGATGCAGGTCGGCTCGACATCATGCCGCAGCGGGTGTATTCGGTGGCCGAGGTGCTGGAGATAGCCGACGAGCGGCGAATCACGGCTTCACTCGGTCAGCCCCTTCTGCACCAGCTCTACCAGTGCACGGAGGGGTTCCTGGCGCACACCTGCGAGCACGGTGTGATCCATCTCAATGAAGACGACATCCTGGTCGAGCGCGACGCATTGGATGCCGAGCGGTTCACGCCGATCGTGACGGATCTTCGCCGTCGTGCGCAGCCGATCGTCAGGTATCGGCTCGGCGACGTCCTGCGCGTGCGGACCCGACCGTGCCCCTGCGGCAGTGCGCTCACGGCGATCGAGCGCATCGAGGGCCGAGAGGGCGACACCCTGGTCTTCCGCTCGCTCGACGGCCGCGATCTGCCCGTCTTCGCCGATGTGATCGCACGCGCACTGCTGTACGCCGACGGATTCGACGAGTACCGCATCACTCAGATCGGCGAGTCGCACCTGCAGATCGCGCTCGACACCCTCGACGATCGATCGCGGGGTCTCGTCGAAGGCGAGGTGCACGCGTTGGCCGATCGGCTGGCGTGCGAGCGACCGGCTCTCACATTCATCGACTTCGTGAGCGACGGATCCGTGAAGCTGCGCCGCGTGGTGCAGGAATGGGGGGACCGGCGATGGTGAGGAATTGCGAGATCGTGGGCTGGGGGACGTCTCTGCCTTCGCGTGTCGTGCGGTTCGGGGACCAGACGCGGTATCGCATCGACGACGACGTGTCCCATCTCGACATGCTGACCGAGGCGTGCGAGCGGGCACTCGCGCACGCGGGCATCACGGCCGACGACGTCGACCTCGTTCTCGGCGCCTCGGCCGCGGGAATCCAGCCCATCCCGTGCACGGCCGCGCTCGTGCTGGAGAGGCTCTCGCTCACAGGCCACGCAGCGGCCTTCGACGTGAACTCGACCTGCACGAGTTTCATCACCGGTCTGGACATCGCCTCGCGGTATCTCGATGCCGGTGATCACGACACGATCCTGGTGTTCGCGGGAGACGTGGGAACGCGATTCCTGAATCCGGAGCAGCGGGAGAGCTTCGAGCTCTTCAGCGATGCAGGCGCGGCCGTCGTGCTGCGCCGCTCCGCCGACCCCGATCGAGGCGTGATCGCCAGCGCTCAACGCACCTGGCCCGCGTACGCGCACGACACGGAGATCAGAGGAGGGCTGTCGAGATCGCCCGCCCAGGCCTATTCCGCGGGGGATCCCGCCGATTACCTCTTCGACATGAACGGACGCCGGGCGCTGCTGGGGATGATGCGCGTGCTTCCCGAGTTCTTCGACGCGTTCCATCGACGATCGGGCATCTCGCACGAGGATGTCGCTCTCTGGGTTCCGCACCAGGCGTCTGCGGCGCTCGGACCGATGCTCGACCGCCTCGGGATCCCGGCAGACCGTCGGATCGACGAGGTGCGGGACTTCGGCAACATGGTCTCGTCGTCCGTGCCGTTCATGCTCATCCGGGCGCTCGAGAGCGGTCGCGTCGAGCCGGGCGACACGGTGATCCTCTGCGGCACGGCCGCGGGCCTCACCGCCAACATCCTCGCTCTCCGACTCTGAGCCGGACGGCGGCTGTCAGGTCAGCGCCAGGGAGAGATCGTACTCTCCCTGGCGCTCAGACCAGAGTGCGACCGATGCTCCCGATCACGCCGTCGATCGGCTGACCGGATGCATCGCGTCGTGCACCGGGTTCGGGGAGCTTGCGCACAGCGCCTGTCGGATCGACGGCCTGCGCGGGACTCGGCCCGACCCAGGCGACCGTGAGGCGGTCTTCGCCCTTCAGGAACGAGTGAGCGCGCACTCCGCCGGTCGCTCGGCCCTTCGACGGGTATTCGGTGAAGGACGTCACCTTGGCGCGGCCCGGCTCGGTGCCCGGCAGGCTGCTGTCCGAGCCCGAGACGGTGGCGACCACGGCATCGGCCTCCGGCGTGACCGCGCCGAAGAACAGCACCGACGAACCGGCGCCGAGCTTGACGCCGGCCATGCCGCCTGCGGGTGCACCCTGCGGTCGGACCGCGGAGGCCGAGAGCCGCAGCAGCTGTGCGTCGGTCGTGACGAAGACGAGGTCGGCGTCGTCCTGAGCTTCCATGGCCCCGACGACGGTGTCACCGGGCTTCATGCCGATGACCTCGAGATCCGGCCGCACGGGCAGCGTGGACGGGACGATCCGCTTGACCGTGCCCTGCGCGGTGCCGAGCGCGATCGGCGTATCGCTGTCGAAGCGGACGAAGCCGAGGATGCGCTCTCCGCGGGTGGTGATCCCGAGGTAGTCGCGCAACGGGGCGCCCGCTGCGAGCTGCACGGAGGACGACGGCACGGACGGCAGGTCGACGGGGGAGAAGCGCAGCACGCGCCCCTCCGTGGTCAGCGCGCCGATCTCTGCGCGAACCGTCGTATCGACCGTCGTCAGGATCGCGTCGTGCTTGCTCCGCCGCGCCGGAAGCGTCAGCTCCTGGCCCTCGGCGAGGTCCACCCGCACGGCGCGACCGGTCGTCGACAGCACGAGCACGGTCGGAGCGTCGGCGATCTGCAGGTCGACCGCGCCCTTCGTGGCGCGCGGCTTCGGGGGCGCGGCGTTCATCAGGAGCGTGCGGCGAGGGGTGCCGTATGCCTCAGCCACGGCATCCAGCTCCTCGGCTACCACCGCACGGAGAAGCACATCGCTACCGAGCAGCTCCCGCAGTCTGGCGATCTCGGCGAGCAGGGCGTCTCGCTCGGTCTCGAGCTCGATGCGCGAGAACTTCGTCAGGCGGCGCAGCCGCAGTTCGAGGATGTACTCGGCCTGCAGCTCGCTGAGGTCGAACACCGAGCGCAACCGGGCGCGCGCCTGTTCGGAGTCGTCCGACGAGCGGATGACCTGGATGACCTCGTCGATGTCGAGGATCGCGATGAGCAGGCCCTCGACGAGGTGCAGGCGCTCTTCGCGCCGGGCGAGGCGGTATCGACTGCGACGGGTGACCACCTCGAGCCGGTGCGCGACGTAGACGCGAAGCATCTCCTTGAGCCCGAGCGTGCGGGGCTGCCCGTCGACCAGGGCGACGTTGTTGATGCTGAAGGAATCCTCGAGCGGGGTGAGCCGGTAGAGCTGATCGAGCACTGCGTGCGGGTCGAAACCGGTCTTGATGCCGATTGCGACGCGCAGCCCGTGGTTGCGATCGGTGAGATCGGTCACGTCGCTGATGCCCTGCAGCTTCTTCGACTGCACGGCATCACGGATCTTCTCGATCAGTCGCTCGGGTCCGACCATGTAGGGCAGCTCGGACACGATGATGCCGGTGCGCCGAGGGCCGAGAGGCTCGACGGAGACCTTGCCTCGCACCTTCAGTGCGCCCCGCCCGTTCGTGTACGCGTCCTTGACGCCGTCGAGACCCATCAGGATCCCGCCCGAGGGGAAGTCGGGGCCGGGCACGAACTCCATGAGCTCTTCGGTCGTGGCGTCAGGGTTCTCGAGGAGATGCGTGGCAGCGGCGACGACCTCGATCAGGTTGTGCGGTGCCATGTTGGTCGCCATGCCCACGGCGATGCCGCTCGCGCCGTTGACCAGGAGATTCGGGAAAGCCGCGGGGAGCACGGACGGCTGCTGGAACTGGCCGTCGTAGTTCGGGATGAAGTCGACGACGTCCTCATCGAGGTTCTCGGTGAGGGCCATGGCAGGGGATGCCAGCCGTGCTTCGGTGTAGCGGGCGGCTGCGGGGCCGTCGTCGAGCGAGCCGAAGTTGCCGTGACCGTCGACCAGAGGCACGCGCAGAGCCCACTCCTGGGCGAGGCGCACGAGGGCGTCGTAGATCGCGGAGTCGCCGTGCGGGTGCAGCTTTCCCATGACCTCGCCCACGACGCGGGCGCTCTTGACGTGACCGCGGTCGGGGCGGAGTCCCATCTCCGCCATCTGGTAGAGGATGCGACGCTGCACGGGCTTCAGGCCGTCGCGAGCGTCGGGCAGAGCGCGCGAGTAGATCACCGAGTAGGCGTACTCGAGGAATGAACCCTGCATCTCTGTCTCGAGATCGATGTCCTGGATACGCTCAGGGGCGAGCTCGGCAGGCGGGGTCTTCGGCATGGGCATCCTGAGTGGTGCGAGGCTGAGGGCGTACGGGAGCCTGTGTCAGACTGGCTCGGATGTCCCTCATTCTACCGTCCGAGTCGCTTGCAGCCCGCAGCGTCGTCGGGGTGGCGGACGACGTGTTCGCCGCTCTGCGCGGCGAATCGGCGAGCCTGCCGCGGGCCGAATCCGTCGTCCTCGTCTTGATCGACGGCCTCGGCGCCATCAGTCTGCGCGCCCACTCCGGCCATGCCAGGGCGCTCACGTCGGGGATGGCGAAGAAGGATGTCGCCCACTCGGTCTTCCCGTCGACCACCGCGGCCGCTCTGACCAGCATCCTCACAGGGGTGTGGCCGGGCCAGCACGGTCTGGTCGGCTATCGCGTTCTCGACCCCTCCCGGGGGATCCTGGTCAACCAGCTCACGGGCTGGGAGTCGGAAGGACTGGATCCGGCGACCTGGCAGGCGGCTCCGACGGTCTTCGAACGCGCTCGAGCGGAGGGGCGTCCGACCTACGCGGTCGGCGTCGCAGCCTATGCGGCGAGCGGGTTCACCCGAGCCACGCTGCGCGGGGCCGACTTCGTCGCCGCACAGACACCCGCAGAGCGCGTCGAGGCGGCCTACGACCTCGCAGAGCGCCACCCGGGCTCCCTGGTCTACTGCTATCTACCGGAGGCCGACAAGGCCGGGCACAGGTACGGTCTCGACTCGGTGCACTGGGTGTCGGCGCTCGAGGAGATCGATGCCGCGCTGTCGCGACCCGTGCCGCCAGGTGTCGGCGTCCTCGTGACGTCGGATCACGGCATGATCGACGTGCCGGCGCATCGGCAGATCGTGCTCGAGGCCGAGCACCTCGTGGGGGTTCAGCACATCGGCGGAGAGCCGAGGATGCTCCACGTCTACGTGGAACCGGATGCCGACGGGGCGGTCGTGGCTGAGCGGTGGCGCCGTGATCTCGAGGGCCTCGCCGACGTGGGCACCCGGCAGCAGGCGATCGCATCCGGGTTCTTCGGCCCCGAGGTGACACGGGCCGCCGCGTCGCGGATCGGCGATGTGCTCGTCGTCGCGAGAGGCAACGGGGCCGTCTACGACGGCACCGCAGCCGACCAGCGCAGCCGGGGGATGATCGGTCAGCATGGCGGTCTGACTCCGGAGGAGCGTCAGGTTCCGCTGCTCAGATTCGGCGCCTTCGCCCGCTGAGCGTCTGCATCCGCGGTCCTGCGGACGCCCTATTCGTCGGTGCGTGCTCCGAACACGATCTCGTCCCACGACGGCATCGCGTTGCGGCGCTTGCGGCGTCCGTTGCCGCCCTCGTTGGACGGCTCCGGTGCGACCTCCGGCTCGTCGTCCTCGTGGGGCTGGACGTTCTCGAAGGCGTCGAACAGCGCGATCGGGTTCTGGTCCGTGTCGCTGTCGTCTGCGTGGTCGAGGATCGGCGCGGTCTCGCGCTGACCGCGCCGGCGTCGCAGCGCCTCGAGCAGATCGGCGGTCTCGGGGCTCGTCGTCGCTGATTCCGGGGCGCGTTTGATGGCTGCATCCTGCACGGCGGCTGTCGAGCGCTCCGGCGCGATGCTGTCGTCGACGTCAGCCTCGGGCGCGGGCAGCAGACGAGGGCCGAAAGCGCCGGAGTCGAAGCGGCTGTCGTCCTTGTAGGGCGATGCCTGCCGTTCGGCTTCGACAGCGCGCAGACGAGGGATGAGACCGTCGGGCAGCGAGCCCTGGCGCGACAGCTGGGTGGCATCGGCGTTGAGGGGCGCCAGTGCGCTGCGGCGAGGATCGAAGCTCCAGCGGGCGTCGTGCTCGACCTCGTTGGCGGTGAACTCGAGCTTGATGATCCAGCCGCTCTCGTCCTTCCAGCTCGCCCAGCGCTCGGCTGATGCCTCGACCTCCGACAGCTTGGCGCGGATCGCGGTGCCGAAGGTGGGCTGAGCATCGGGCTCGACGTCGCTGCCGATCAGGACGGGCACGGCGAGAGCCTGGCCGATGACGTGCTCGCGCTCGGCGAGGACGGGTCCTTCGAAGCGGATGACGTCATCGACGCCGATGCCGAGGAGTGCCGCCACCTCGGGTGCCGTCAGGCCGGCGCGGATCTGGGCCTGGATGTCGCGAGGGCTCGCGGCGAGCCGCTGAGCCGTCGGCTCGCTCTGCCGGGTCGCGCGCCGGATCTCACGGTGCAGGACGTCGTCGATGGGCAGCGCGAAACGCTCGCCCGACTCGGTCGCGAGTACGAGCAGTCCTGCTTCTGTGCCGACGATGGTGACGTTTTCCATGCGAATGCCCCTCTGATGGGTGTGCGTTCATGGTGTCACGCGGGGCCGCTCGGAGCCGGGAATACTCTGGGCGTGCCGTGAGTTTGGTCTGTCGCAGCCGCGGGCATTTGCTTATTCCTCCGCGGTCATGCAAACTATGGCCGCCGATTACCCCGACGGCGCACCACCCACTCGCATGAAAGTGGAGATTCACCACATGGCAACCGACTACGACGCCCCCCGCAAGAGTGAAGACGACTCCGAGTCGATCGAAGCCCTCAAGGAGCGTGTGCCGGACAAGCTCTCCGGCTCGTCAGGAGACGAAGACGCGGACAACCCGTCCAGCTTCGACCTTCCTGGAGCCGATCTTTCCGATCTCGAACTCGATGTCGTCGTGCTGCCCGCGCAGCAGGACGAGTTCACCTGCATGAACTGCTTCCTCGTGAAGCACCGTTCGCAGCTCGATCACGAGGGCGCTTCCGGCCCCATCTGCAAGGAGTGCGCTGCCTGAGCGCACCAGAGAACAAGATCTCACGCGCCCCCGACCTCACGGTCAGGGGCGCGTCGTCTTTCCGGGGCTGATCCATCCCGTCTCTGCAACCGTCGTTCGAGATCGCGCACAGAGCGGATGCCGCGGGGCGAGTGAGTGCGAGACGGGCGCGATCGTCAGCGCTGGGCTGCGGTGATCGCTGCGGCCAGCCGATCGGGAGTGCGCGTCGAGATCGTCCAGGCGTCCACCGGATCGTCGGAGTCCTCGTTCGGAACGACGACGATGCCGTCGACCCCGCCGCGGATGAGGTGCCAGCCTCGCGCCGGCAGTCCGGGGCCTCGCGCCTGGCGTGCCTCTTCGGCGCTCAGCGCTCGGGGCCTGCCGAGATGCCGGACCTCGATGTGCGCTCGACCGGCGCGAAGCACGTCGCCATCGACCGACACGACCGGGGCGAGGGCGATGAAGGCGACGACCAGCACCGCGGAGACCGCGGCTCCTACGATCAGGGCGACGGTCGAGCCGATGGGCACGAAGATGAGCGCCACCATGGGGCCCGCAAGAGCGACCGTCACCAGCAGCCACAGGCTGGGGGACAGTCTCTCGCGGTAGCGGGTCCGCGTGTCAGGATCGATGTTCTGCATTAGCCTCGGGGGGTGACTGAATCCGTTGATGTCCCCATTATCGCCTCTGTGGTGCCCGGCTACGCCCACCCCGGGGATGCCGGAGCCGATCTGGTGGCGGCCGAGGCCGTTCATCTGGCCCCGGGGGAGCGCGCGCTCGTCGCGACCGGCGTGCGCATCGCGCTGCCGGAGGGGTACGCGGCGTTCGTCGTGCCCCGCAGCGGTCTCGCGGCCAAGCACGGGATCTCGATCGTGAACTCGCCGGGGACGGTGGACGCCGGGTATCGCGGCGAGATCAAGGTGAGTCTGATCAACACCGACATTCACACGGCGTACGATGTCGCCGTGGGCGATCGCATCGCGCAGCTGATCGTGATGCCCGTGACGCGTGCCACCTTCATCCCGGTAGAGGAGCTGCCAGACAGCCTCCGCGGCGAGGGCGGCTTCGGCTCGACCGGCTACCAGGCAGGACTCCATTCATCTTCGGCAGGACAGATCAATGACTGACAACAACGCGACTCCTTCGAAGTCGGCACCGGGTGACCGGGCTACGCAGGGCCCCTTCGACGACTCCGAGGCGAACCCGGTGCGACCGTACATCGACCTCGGCGGCATCAAGATCCTGCCGCGCGAGGGGCTGAACCTCCGCCTCGAGGTCGAGGAGCAGTCCAAGCGCATCGTCGCCGTCGGCCTCGACTACGCCGACTCCTCTCTTCAGGTGCAGCCGTTCGCTGCGCCCCGATCCGGCGGGCTGTGGGACGAGACCCGCGTGCAGCTGCGTGATCAGGTCCGCACCCAGGGCGGGCGGGTCGAGGAGCGCGAGGGCCCGCTCGGCAAGGAGCTTCTCGCCGAGGTCCCTGCGGCTGCGAATGAGGGTTCCGAGCTGCGGCTCGCCCGGTTCATCGGCATCGACGGTCCTCGCTGGTTCCTCCGCGGCGTCATCGGCGGAGCAGCGGCGTCCGACCTCGAGGCCGCTGCCAAGGTCGAGGATCTCTTCCGGTCGATCGTCGTGGTCCGCGGTGGTGCTCCGATGCCTCCGCGAGACCTGATCCCGCTGAAGATGCCCGCGACTCCCGGCTCCGCGTGACCACGCCGGCTCCCGAGCCCGAGCAGAGCGCATCCGACATCGTCGGGGCAGCGCTCGGCGGCGCTGCTCGCCGCGCGGGTCTCGACCCTGCGGAGAGCGACGCGACGCACAAGGTCGTGTGGTCTGCGATGGGCGGGTGGCGCGGCATCCTCGAATCGGTGCTGCCCAGCCTCGCGTTCGTGATCCTGTTCACGCTCCGACCGGAACCCCTGATCCTGCCTCTGGGAGTGTCGGTCGGACTCGCGGCGGTGTTCACCGTCGTCAGGCTGCTCCAGAAGTCCCCGCCCTCGGCTGCCATCGGCGGCCTCGTGGCTGCGGCGGCAGCCGCAGCGCTCGCGCTGTGGACGGGACGGGGCGAGGACAACTTCGTCCCCGGCCTGATCACCAACGCCGTCTACGGCACCGGCATGCTCGTCTCGGCCCTGATCGGCTGGTCGCTGATCGGTCTCGCGGTCGGCTTCCTGATGGGAGAGGGCACCGCATGGAGGAGCGACCGTCGCAAGCGCCGCGCCTTCCTGTGGCTCGGCATCGCCTGGGCTGCGTTGTTCTTCGCCCGCCTCGCGGTGCAGCTGCCGCTGTACCTGGCCGGGGATGTCACGGCTCTGGGCACGCTCAAGCTCATCATGGGTCTGCCGCTGTTCGCCCCGCTGATCGCCGTCACCTGGCTCGTCGTGCGCGCGCTGTATCCGCGCGACCGTGGTGCCGACACGGCGACGCGGTCGTGATAGATTTATCTTGACATCAAGATAAATTGCAGGCTTTCGCCCGGAGGCCGAGCAGAGCAGACTGGTTAGGTCTGCCTTGCTAGCCGCAGGGGCTCGCTGGCGAGCAAGATGGAGGCGCCTGTCGCTCCCATCCGAATAGAAGGAGACGGAATCGTGTCCACGGTGAACAGCTTCGGTGCCAAGAGCACCCTGACGGTCGGCAGCACCGACTACGAGATCTTCCGCATCGACACGGTGCCCGGTTTCGACAAGCTCCCTTTCAGTCTCAAGGTCCTCCTCGAGAACCTGCTTCGCACCGAGGACGGCGCGAACGTGACGAAGGCGCAGATCGAAGCCCTGGGCTCCTGGGATGCTGCGGCAGACCCGAGCACCGAGATCCAGTTCACGCCGGCCCGTGTGGTCATGCAGGACTTCACCGGCGTCCCGTGCATCGTCGACCTCGCCACCATGCGCGAGGCCGTGACGGCGCTCGGCGGCGATGCGAACAAGATCAACCCGCTCTCGCCCGCCGAGATGGTCATCGACCACTCGGTGATCGCCGACCTCTTCGGCTCGGAGAACGCTCTCGAGCGCAACGTCGAGATCGAGTACGAGCGCAACGGCGAGCGCTACCAGTTCCTGCGCTGGGGCCAGACGGCCTTCAGCGACTTCAAGGTCGTTCCCCCGGGGACCGGCATCGTGCACCAGGTGAACATCGAGCACCTGGCCAAGGTCATCTACGACCGCGACGTCGACGGCGTGCTGCGCGCATACCCTGACACCTGCGTCGGCACCGACTCGCACACCACCATGGTGAACGGCCTGGGCGTGCTCGGCTGGGGTGTCGGCGGCATCGAGGCAGAGGCCGCGATGCTGGGTCAGCCCGTGTCGATGCTCATCCCGCGCGTCGTCGGCTTCAAGCTCTCGGGCGAGATCCCGGCCGGTGTCACGGCGACCGATGTCGTGCTCACGATCACCGACCTGCTGCGCAAGCACGGCGTCGTCGGCAAGTTCGTGGAGTTCTACGGCGAGGGCGTCGCATCCGTGCCGCTCGCGAACCGCGCCACCATCGGCAACATGTCGCCCGAGTTCGGTTCGACCGCGGCGATCTTCCCGATCGACGACGTCACCCTCGACTACCTGCGCCTCACCGGCCGCAGCGAAGAGGCCGTCGCTCTGGTCGAGGCGTACGCCAAGGAGCAGAAGCTCTGGCACGACGCCTCGCAGGAGCCCGTCTTCAGCGAGTACCTCGAGCTCGACCTCGGCACCGTGGTGCCGTCGATCGCCGGCCCGAAGCGCCCGCAGGACCGCATTCTCCTGTCCGAGGCCAAGTCGCAGTTCGAGCAGGACATCCTCGCCTACGCCTCGGCGTCGACGTCGGACTCGCTCGTCGATCTCGAG
The DNA here is from genome assembly GCF_979258485.1 of Microbacterium sp. AC035. NCBI lineage: Bacteria > Bacillati > Actinomycetota > Actinomycetes > Micrococcales > Microbacteriaceae > Microbacterium > Microbacterium sp. AC035. Next base: position 975,260 of record NZ_OZ409858.1, on the reverse strand, counting down.
TCGAAGCACTCCTTCCCGGCATCCGACCCCGGTTCGGTCCCCGGCGAGGAAGAGCCGACCACGACTCGCCCCGTGCACATCAACAGCGGTGCTCCGGCGAACGCGTCGAAGCCCGTGCCGGTCACGACCCCCTCGGGCGAGAAGTACATCCTCGATAACGGTGCGGTCACCCTCGCCGCGATCACCTCGTGCACGAACACCTCGAACCCGTCGGTGATGATCGCCGCGGGTCTGGTGGCCCGCAAGGCGCTCGAGAAGGGGCTCAAGCAGAAGCCGTGGGTCAAGACCACGCTCGGCCCGGGCTCCAAGGTCGTTACCGATTACTACGAGAAGTCCGGCCTCGACAAGGACCTCGAAGGTCTCGGCTTCTACACCGTCGGCTACGGCTGCACCATCTGCATCGGCAACTCCGGTCCGCTGATCGAGGAGGTCTCTGCGGCCATCAACGATCACGACCTCGCCGTGACCGCAGTCCTCTCCGGAAACCGCAACTTCGAGGGACGCATCAGCCCCGATGTCAAGATGAACTACCTCGCCAGCCCGCCGCTGGTGATCGCCTACGCACTCGCCGGATCGATGCACTTCGACTTCGAGAACGACGCGCTGGGCAAGGGAACCGACGGCGAAGACGTCTTCCTGAGGGACATCTGGCCCACCCCGGCCGAGGTCCAGGAGCTCGTCGACTCGTCGATCTCCCGTGAGCAGTTCATCAAGCAGTACTCGACCGTGTTCGACGGCGACGAGCGCTGGCGCAGCCTGCCCACGCCGGACGACGACATCTTCCAGTGGGACGAGAACTCGACGTACGTGCGCAAGGCGCCGTACTTCGACGGCATGACGATGGAGCTCACCCCGGTGCGCGACATCGAGGGCGCGCGGGTCATGGCGACCCTGGGTGATTCGGTCACCACCGACCACATCTCGCCCGCCGGCAACATCAAGCCGGGCACGCCCGCGGCGCAGTACCTCACTGAGCACGGCGTCGATCGCAAGGACTTCAACTCCTTCGGATCGCGTCGCGGCAACCACGAGGTCATGATCCGCGGAACCTTCGCGAACATCCGCCTGAAGAACGTCATGGTCTCGGCCGTCAACGACGGCCAGGTCGTCGAGGGTGGCTTCACCCGTGACTTCACGAAGCCCGGCGGACCGCAGTCGTACATCTACGACGCGAGCATGAACTACCAGGAGCAGGGCACGCCCCTCGTCATCTTCGGTGGCAAGGAGTACGGCTCCGGCTCGTCGCGAGACTGGGCGGCCAAGGGCACGAGCCTGCTGGGCGTCAAGGCCGTCATCACCGAGAGCTTCGAGCGCATCCACCGCTCGAACCTCATCGGCATGGGCGTCGTCCCGCTGCAGTTCCCCGCCGGGGAGAGCTGGGAGTCGCTGGGTCTCGACGGCACCGAGGTCGTCTCGATCTCGGGTCTGGAAGAGCTCAACAACGGTGTGACGCCGAAGACGGTGCGGGTGACCGCGACGCCGACCGAGGACTCGCCCGAGGGCAAGCAGGTCGTCGAGTTCGACGCCGTCGTCCGGATCGACACCCCCGGCGAGGCGGACTACTACCGCAACGGCGGAATCCTGCAGTACGTGCTGCGCTCGCTGGTCTGATCACAGCGACATCAGGGGCCCGGTTCTTCGGAACCGGGCCCTTTCGCGTGTGCGCGCGCGGTGTCAAGGGGCGAGGCGTTCTCCGAGCTTTCCCGGGTGGTCGCGGTAGGATCGATCAGGCTTCGAACCGGAATCGGATGCCGCCAATGGTGCCTATGAGGAGGTGCAGATGCCCATTCTTCCGAGCATCTCAGGACCCCGTGATCTCGACTCCTTGTCTGCGGAGCAGCTCATCGAACTCGCCGGCGAGGTCCGCGAGTTCCTCGTCGAGAACGTGTCTCGCACCGGTGGACACCTGGGGCCGAACCTCGGTGTGGTCGAACTGACGATCGCCCTGCATCGGACCTTCTCCTCGCCCGATGACCCGTTCATCTTCGACACCGGCCACCAGTCCTATGTGCACAAGCTGCTCACGGGCCGACAGGACTTCTCGTCTCTCCGCGTCCGCGGCGGCCTCGCGGGCTATCCCCAGCGCGGGGAGAGCGCGCACGACGTGGTCGAGTCCTCCCACGCCTCGAGCTCCCTCAGCTGGGCCGACGGGGTTTCCCGTGCGCTGACCGCGACCGGTCGCGGCGATCGTCACGTGGTCGCGGTGGTCGGCGACGGCGCCCTCACGGGTGGTATGACGTGGGAGGCCCTCAACAACATCTCCGATGACAACGACCGGAACCTCGTGATCGTGGTCAACGACAACGGACGCTCCTACGCTCCGACCATCGGCGGGATGTCCCGGTACCTGAACCGGGTGCGCACCGCCGCGGCCTACAAGGAGCTGCACCACAAGTCGGATCGGCTCTTCCGGGCGTTCGGCCCCGTCGGCCGTGCGGTCTTCAGAGGCGTGCGTGGGGGCACGCACGGATTCCTGTCGCGCTTCACGAACAACGAGGCGCTGTACTCCAACCTCGACATCAAGTACCTGGGTCCGGTCGACGGGCACGACCTGCCGGCACTCCTCGAGACACTCGAGCTCGCGAAGTCCTATGGCGCTCCGGTGATCGTGCATGCGATCACGGAGAAGGGGCGCGGATACCAGCCCGCCCGGGATGATGAAGCCGACCAGTTCCATGCTGTCGGGCGCATCGATCCGACCACCGGCGAGACGCTCTCCTCGAGCGGCACCGGCTGGACCGACGTCTTCTCCGACGCCCTGGTCTCGGTCGGCGAGCGTCGCGACGACGTCATCGCGATGACGGCGGCGATGCTGCGTCCCACGGGACTCGCTCCGTTCGCCGAGCGGTTCCCCGACCGGGTGTACGACGTGGGGATCGCCGAGCAGCATGCTGTGGCCTCCGCCGCGGGTCTCGCGTTCGGCGGGCTGCACCCCGTCGTGGCCCTGTACGCGACGTTCATGGGACGCGCGTTCGACCAGGTCCTCATGGACGTCGCATTGCATCGCGCGGGCGTGACCTTCGTTCTCGATCGCGCGGGCGTCACCGGGCCGGACGGACCCAGCCACCACGGGATGTGGGACCTTGCGATGCTGCAGATCGTCCCGCACATCCGCATCGCGGCGCCTCGAGACGGGGCGCGCCTCACGGAGGCTCTCGACGAGGCAGTCCTCGTGGACGACGCTCCCACGGTCATCCGATTCCCCAAGGGTGACGTCGCACCCGAGCTGCCCGCGATCGAGCGCCTGCACGATGGTGTGGACGTACTGGCGAGAGGAGAGTCCGAGGACGTCCTCCTGGTGGCCATCGGCCCGTTCGCGGCTCTCGCGATGGATGTCGCCGAGCGGCTCCGAGCGCAGGGCATCGGCGCGACCGTGATCGACCCGCGATGGGCGATCCCCGTGCAGCCCTCGATCGTGAGCATGGCCGCGCGGCATCGACTCGTGATCACCATCGAGGACGGCATCCGGGTCGGCGGCATCGGCACTCGCGTGCGTCAGGTGCTTCGCGAAGCGGGCATCGACACGGCCGTCGACGAACTCGGGCTTCCGGACGAGTTCATCGATCATGCGTCGAGGGACCAGATCCTCGCCGACGCAGGCCTCACCGCGTCGAAGATCGCGCAGGACGTCGTCTCTCAGGTGCTCGGAACACGTATCCCTGTCGCTCGCGACGCGGGCGCGAACGGGACGGTCGACGTGCCGCTCCACGAGCGGCGCTGAGCGGCTTCATAGGTCGCACGTCGGCACGCGACCGCGGGGTTGCAGAGCACCCGACGGATCAGTTCAAGGCGTGGAGGGCGGCGACGGCCTGGGCTCCGCGATCGGAGTCACGGAGCGCGGTCGAGAGCAGGTAGCCGTCGGTCAACGCATCGCCGGTGACCATGACGCGCACGAGTTCGACTCCGCACGCGCGGCGCACCTCGTCGGCACTGGCTGCGATCACGCGGGTGTTGATCTCGTCGTTGTGCGGCAGGTCCGCGCCGTCGAGCCCGCGGATGACGTCGCGCAGCGCCGCGCCGACGATGTTCGAGGCGCGTTCTTTGACGTTGACGACGTCGAGTTCGAAGACCCGCAGATCTCGCCCGGTCGGGATCGGACGCCATTCGAAGGATGCATGCACACGGTGCTGGTGCCCGTTGGCCCCGGTCATCTCCCGCGCGGGCAGATCGGTGGCCCGGCACCGCACATCTATGAGCCGGTACCAGTAGAAGAGCGGGAATGCGCCGTGCGATCCCGGGTCGAGCACGACGACCTCACCGACCGCTCCGCCGCGCGACGTGGGACGACGCTGCGGGCGGTTCCGGATGATCGGCTTGCCGTTGCGAGTGCGGATCGCCGCCCACCCCTCGTCGACCGTGACGATGAAGATCTTCAACAGCGCCGGCACGACCAGCAGAATCGTGAGGATCGCCGTGCCGGTCTTGAAGAGGCCCGACATTCCCTTGCCACCCAGCATCGAGAGGAGCATGTCCATGCCACCACTGTGCCTCCTCCAGCGCACGCGGATCACCATCTTCGACGCGGAGGCGGAGGTGTTCATGCGCTGTTCCGCACGCGTTACCCCGCCTGCCGCGAGGTGGATACGGTGCGCGCGGATCGCGACGGTCGCGGCGTCGTCAGGAGAGCGCGGAGAGGGTCGCGGCGACGACGGATTCGACGCGTGACCGCTGGCGCTCTCGGTCCTCATCGACGAGTCCGACGCGAGTGCGTCGATCGAGCACGTCGTCGGCGGTGAGTGCGCCCTCGGCACGGACCGCGAACTCGATGGTGGCGCGCGACAGGCGCTCACCGGGCGCGGTGTCCCCACCCGGGCTGGCAGTGTCCGTGAGCCGCAGGGAGGCCGTGCTGCCGGCGCCCGCGTCGAGTCCGGCGGTGTGCACTGCAAGGTCGACCGCATCCTCTGCCATGCGCCGGTAGGTGGTCAACTTGCCACCGAGGACGTTGATGAAACCCTTCTGGGAGACGGTGACGAGGTGACGCCGCGAGATGTCCGCCGTCGAGAGGGCGCCCGTGTCGACGAGCGGGCGCAGCCCTGCGAAGGAGCCCCGCACCTGACCCCGACTGATCGGCGCCGCAAGCACTCGGTTGAGGGTGGCGAGCAGGAACGCGATCTCGCCCTCCGTGGCCGCCGGCACGCGCGGCACGGGTCCGGGAGCATCCTCGTCGGTGAGCCCGACGATCACCCGTCCGTGCTGCTGAGGCAGCGCGAACACGTAGCGGCTGATCGAGCCCTCGTGGGGGATCGTCAGCGCCGTCGAGGGATCGCCGAGATCGGCGGCATCGAGCACGATGTGGGTTCCACGGCTGGGACGCACCGTGATCGACTCATCGAGGCTCCCGGCCCAGACACCGGTGGCATTGACGACCGCCCGCGCACGGATCTCCAGGCGCTCCTCCGTCAGCACGTCCTGCGCTGTCGCGCCATCACTGCGCAGTTCGAGCGCCCGTACCCGTGTGAGGATGCGAGCACCGCGACTCGCCGCTGTCCTGGCGACAGTGACGACGAGGCGGGCATCGTCGACGAGCTGCCCGTCATACGACAGCATCCCGCCCCGTAATCCCGTGTGCGAGAGTGCGGGAACGAGGCGCTGAGCCGTTCGAGCCGAGACCAGGCGGGGCGGCGGCAGAATCCGGCTCGGTGTGTGTGCTCGCATGCGGAGCAGGTCTCCCATAGCCATCCCGATCGACCCGGCTGTGCGCTGGCGCGCCGTCACCCCGGTCGCGAAAGGCAGAAGCTGCCCGAGCGGACGGATCAGGTGCGGCGCGATCCGTGTCATCAGCAGGTGGCGCTCGAAGGCGCTCTCCTTCGCGGTGGCCACGTCTCCCGTCGCCAGGTAGCGAAGTCCACCGTGCACGAGCTTGGAGCTGAACCGGCTGGTGCCGAACGCGAGGTCTTCGGCCTCGAGAAGCGTGACGCTCAGGCCCCGTGCTGCGGCGTCGAGTGCGACGCCCGCGCCTGTGATGCCTCCGCCGATCACGAGGATGTCGACCGTCTCCTCCCCGGCCCGAAGGAGCTCGGCGGCCCGACGCGCTGCGTTGAGATCGGGGGAGTGAGCGGTCATGGCCTGAGCAGCCCATCGAGCGCGGCCCTCAGCTCGCGCTCCCAGGCATCCTCTGAGAGGAGCTCAGAGACCGTTCCGTGCGAGAGCACCGCCGATTGGGCGATGAGCAGCAGCATGACCGCGATCTCGTCAGGAGCTCCTGCGCGCACAGAGCCGCCACGCTGTGCCGTGCCGACAGCCGTGGCCAGCCAGCCCAGGATCAGTCGCTGACTCGATCCCACCCGCTGCAACGTGTACCGGGTGAATGCCTCCGGTTCCTCAGCGAGAAGCTGCCCGTACACCGCGTCGGCGCGGAAGAGCGCGGAGAAGCGGAGAACGTCGTCGACCAGCTCGTGCCGGGTGGTCGCATGCGCGGGGAACTGCTCGAGGATCCTCGCGACCCTGCGGAGTAGAGCTGCGCGCACGACATCATCGGCATCGCTCCAGCTGCGGTAGATCGTGGGACGGCTGTGACCGGCACGCCGAGCGAGCTCCGCGATCGTCACGCCCCGCACACCCCGGCGTCCGATCAGCGCATCGGCCGCATCGAGGATGCGCGACTGGGTGGGATCCCAGTCGGGCTGTCGGCCGGCCTCGATAGGGGCGGTCACTTGACGTTCTTCCATGATCTGTCACACTGTAACGTATGAGTGGAGAGAACGGCAGGGTCGCCGTGCGGTCGGAGATGCGGTGGAACGGCTGGGGTGAACCTGCCCGGGCATCGGATCTGCCGCGGGCGGTGCGGATGCTCCTGCCGTTGCTGCTCGGACGCGTGCGGAAGCCCGCAGCGGCGGTGGATCTCGCCGAGGTGCGGCTCGAGCCGTCGTCGCTTCAGGAGGACGATCTGCAGGAGCTCGGGTCGATCGTCGGAGCGGAGCACGTCGACACTGCGGACGAGTCTCGGATCCGCCATGCGGGTGGGCGCTCGACACCTGACCTGCTCAGACGGCGAAGGCGCGAGCAGGCGTCCCCGGACGCCGTCGTGCTGCCGGGGAGTCACGCCGAGGTCGTGGACGTGCTCCGCGCGTGCGCCGGGCGAGGGATCGCGGTCATACCGTTCGGCGGCGGCACGAGCGTGGTGGGCGCTCTCGACCCCGAGCGCGGCGCGCACCGCGGGGTGATCAGCCTGGATCTGCGGCGGCTCTCCGGCCTCATCCGCCTCGATGAGGTGAGCCGCGAAGCGTGCATCGCAGCCGGCACCACGGGGCCCGACGCCGAGGCGCTGCTTGCCGCGCAGGGCTTCGAACTCGGCCACTATCCGCAGAGCTTCCGCTACGCCACCATCGGCGGATTCGCCGCGGCGCGCTCCTCCGGGCAGAACTCCGCCGGTCACGGACGATTCGACTCCATGGTCACGGGGCTCAGAGTCGCGACCCCGACCGGTGACATCGATCTCGGCCGGTCACCGGGTTCCGCAGCCGGGCCCGATCTCATCAGGGTGTTCCTCGGGTCGGAGGGCATCTTCGGGGTGATGACCGAGGTGCGGGTGCGAGTCCATCCGGTGCCGCGGGAGCGCATCCTCGAGGCGTGGAGATTCCCCGACTTCCCGCAGGGCGTCGACGGACTGCGACTGGTGACCCAGAACGGCGGGGGCCCCACCGTCATCCGTCTCTCCGACGAGGCAGAGACCGCTGTCAGCCTCGCTCAGGTGGGCCGGATCGGGAAGGCACTCGCGACAGGTGCGAGCATCGTCACCGTGTACGAGGGCGACGGCATCGCCGAGCGTCGAGCACGCACCTCCGAGATCCTGACGGCGGCGGGCGGGGTGTCGTCAGGAGAGGGCGCTGCGGAGGGATGGCTCGACGGTCGATTCGACGGTCCCTACCTGCGTGATTCCCTGCTGGATGCGGGTGTGTTCTGCGAGACACTGGAGACCGCCACGACCTGGTCGAACCTGAAGCACCTCAGAACGGAGATCACGGCCACTCTCCGCCGTGGATTCGCGGAGGCCGGTGCCAGATCGTACGTCATGTGCCACGTCTCGCACGTCTATCCCACCGGCGCATCGCTGTACTTCACCGTGCTCGCGAACCTCCGGTCCGACCCCCTGGAGGCGTGGGCGGGGATCAAGCGACAGGTGAACGATTCGATCATCTCGGCGGGTGGCACCATCAGCCATCACCACGCCGTCGGTCGCGATCATGCCCCATGGCTCGAACAGGAGATCGGCGAGACGGGGGTGCGGATCCTGGCGGCCATCAAACGGGAGCTCGATCCGACGTGGATCCTCAACCCGGGCGCAGTCATCACGTCAGATCGGGCGGGCCGACGTGGCTGAGCACGTCGCGGTGCTGTCGAATCCCTTCGCCGGCAAGGGGCGCGGCGCTCGAGAGACCGAGGCCGCACTCGCGCATCTGCGCGCGCGGGGCGTGGATCTTCGGGTCTACACGGGAGAGTCGGCTGCATCCAGCCGGATTCTGGTGGCACGGGCGCTCCTGGAGAGTCCTCGGATGCTCGTCATCGTCGGAGGTGACGGCACGTTGTCCGGCATCCTCGACCCAGTGTGCGCGGCCGGCATCCCCGTCGTCCTTGTGCCTGCAGGCACCGGCAACGACCTCGCGAGAGCTCTGGGCCTGCCCCGCCGCGACCCGGTCGCCGCAGCCGAGCTCGCCCTGACCGGCGTGCCGCGCGCGATCGACGTCGGCGAGGTCCGCGCCGCGGGCCGGATCGACCCCTTCCTGACGATCGCCGCTCTCGGATTCGATGCGAAGGTCAGCGATCGAACCAACAGGCTGCGCTGGCCGCACGGTGTGCTGCGCTACTACCTCGCGCTGGTCGTGGAGCTCGTGCGTCTTCGCCCGATGGAGTTCACGGTCTCCGTCGACGGCGAGCCGCCCGTCCGCACCCCGGGAACGCTCGTCGCGGTGGGCAACACCGAGAGCTACGGAGGAGGTATGCCCCTGTGCGCCGGAGCCGCCGCAGATGACGGATTGCTGGACATCGTGCAGGTCGCTCCGATGACACGGCTCCGACTGCTGCGCCTGTTCCCTCTGCTGCTGCGCGGAGTGCATCTCTCGAGACCTGAGGTGACCCGGCGCCAGGCGCGCTCCGTGACGGTGAGCGCCCCAGGACTCGTCGTCTACGCCGACGGAGAGCGGATCGCCGAGAACGAGTGCACCATCGGAATCCGCCGGTCGGCTCTGACGATCCTCGTGCCCGCTGCTCCGGGGCGGCAGTCATGAACGACACGTCACGAGAACCGCAGCGCGACCTCGCCTTCGACGAGGAGGTCGTCGTCATCGGCTCGGGCTTCGGTGGTTCGGTGGCCGCACTGCGACTGGTGGAGAAGGGATATCGCGTCCGCGTGTACGAGGCAGGTCGTCGCTTCGAGGACGAGGACTTCCCGAAGACCAATTGGAACGTCCGTCGCTATCTCTGGGCACCGAAGCTCGGCTGCTTCGGCATCCAGCGCATCCATCGACTGCCGCACGTGATGATCCTCGCGGGAGCAGGGGTCGGCGGGGGGTCTCTCAACTACGCCAACACGCTGTATCAACCCAGCGGCGCGTTCTTCGACGACCCGCAGTGGAGTGCTCTCGCCGACTGGGAGACCGAGCTCGCTCCGCACTATGCGACGGCGAAGCGCATGCTCGGAGTCGTCGAACGCTATCCGCACACCGGCCCGGTCGAGCGCATCATGGCAGGCGCGGCCGACGACCTCGGCGTGGGCAGCACGTTCCGCCATGCACCGGTCGGCGTGTGGTTCGGAAAGCCCGGCGAACGCACGCCCGACCCCTTCTTCGGCGGGGAGGGGCCGGACCGCACAGGCTGCACGCTCTGCGGAAACTGCATGGTCGGATGCCGTGTCGGTGCGAAGAACACACTGATGAAGAACTATCTCGCCCTGGCCGAGAGGCGTGGCGTCGTCATCGAGGCGATGCGCACCGTGACCGAGGTGCGTGCACTCCCCGGCGGTGGCTTCGCCGTGACGACGGAGCGGAGCGGAGCATGGTTCCGACGAGAGCTGCGCACGGTCCGCGCGCACCAGGTGGTGCTCGCGGCAGGCACCTGGGGCACGCAGCAACTGCTGCATCGGATGAAGCACGCGGGGGCGCTTCCTCGCGTGTCCGAGGCTGTCGGCCTCCTCACCAGAACGAACTCGGAGGCTCTCGACGGCGCCGTCGCCGTCGAGGTTCCCCCGTCTCTCGAACTCGCGCGCGGAATCGCGATCACGACGTCCTTCCACATCGATGCGAACACGCATGTCGAGAATGTGCGATACGGGCCGGGATCGAACCTCATGGGGGCGCTCGCGTCGATCATGGTACCCGGCGACCGCGGACTCGGACGTCGGCTGGCGAGCCTGCTGGGGCAGTTCCTGCGTGCGCCGATCCGTCAGCTGCGCCTGGGGTCGCTTCGTCGCTGGAGCGAACGCGGCATCATCGCGCTGGTGATGCAGACCGTCGACAACTCCCTCTCGCTGTCGCTCCGGCGGCGGCTCGGGCGGCTGGTCATGACCAGCGCCCAGGGGCACGGTGCACCGAACCCCAGTCATCTGCCACAGGCACATCGTGCGACCGCGGCGATCGCGGCGCGCGTCGAGGAAGACGGCGGCATCCCGGCCGCGGCGCGAGGATCCTGGCCCGAGGTGTTCGGCATCCCGCTGACCGCACACTTCCTCGGAGGTGCGGTGATCTCGTCCAGCTCCGAGACCGGCGTGGTCGATCTCTACCATCGAGTGTGGGGTCATCCGGGGCTGCACGTCGTCGACGGCGCCGCAGTGCCGGCGAACCCCGGGGTGAACCCCTCGCTGACGATCACCGCGCTCGCTGAGCGGGCCATGTCGTACTGGCCGCGCGTGGGCGAACCTGACTCACGTCCTCCGCAGTAGACGCGAAGAAGGGGGCCGCGAGAACGCGACCCCCTTCGATCCCTCGGATCAGCGGTTCTCGATGCCGCGGATCTGCGGGGTGTGGAAATCGCCGCCGAACGCCCGCTGCGAGGCGCCCTCTCGGTCGAGGTAGGGCGAGGCCCCACCGTCGATGAACGGCCAGCCGGCGCCGAGGATGAGGCACAGGTCGATGTCCTCGACCTCGGGCACGACCCCCTCGTCGAGCATGAGCTTGATCTCGCTCGCGAGACCGTCCTGCACCCGCTGCAGGATCGTCTCGGCCGACGCGGGGGTCTTGCCGACGGCGGGCTTCAGCAGCTTCTCGGCCGGCTTCGTCCAGCCGGTCACCCGACCGCCCTTGTCCTTCTCGATCACCGCGTCGAGCTCCGCGAGAGCGTGGAAGTTCTCGTTCGCGTAGAAGCGTTCCGGGAACGCGTGCGCCATCGTGTCCTGCACGTGGGCGGCGACCTTCCATCCGACCAGATCGATCAGCTGGAAGGGTCCCATCGGCAGACCGAGAGGCGCGAAGGCCTTCTCGACATCCGTGATCGGAGTGCCCTCGTACACCGCGCGGGCGGCTTCGCCCATGACCTTCGCCAGCAGACGGTTCACCACGAAGCCCGGCGCGTCGGCGGTGAGGACCGCGTTCTTGCCGAGACTCTTCGCGACGACGAAGGCGGTCGACAGCGCAGCCTCGGAGGTCGTCGGTGTCTTGACGATCTCGATCAGCGGCATCACCGCGACCGGGTTGAAGAAGTGGAAGCCGACGAGACGCTCGGGGTGAGTGAGCTTCGCGCCGATCTCCTCGACTGAGAGCGACGAGGTGTTGGTCGCCAGGATCGCGTCCTCGGCGATGATCTTCTCGATCTCGCCGAACACCTGCTGCTTGACGCCGACCTCCTCGAACACGGCCTCGATGACGAAGTCGCAATCCGCGTACAGGCTCTTGTCGGTCGTGCCGGTGACGAGCGCACGCAGCTTGTTCGCGGAGTCCGCGTCCAGGCGACCCTTGCCCTCGAGCTTGCCGATCTCCTCGTGGATGTAGGCCACGCCCTTGTCGACACGCGCCTGATCGAGGTCGGTGATCAGCACCGGCACCTGCAGTTTGCGCACGAACAGCAGCGCGAACTGGCTCGCCATGAGCCCCGCGCCGATGATGCCGACCTTGGTGACCTTCTTGGCGAGAGCCTTGTCCGGCGCGCCGACGGGCCGCTTCGCACGCTTCTGCACGAGGTCGAAGGCGTACATGGATGCCGCGAACTGGTCGCCCGTCACGAGTTCGGCGAGAGCCTCGTCCTCGCGAGCGAAACCCTCGGCCTTCGTTCCGCTCTTCGCCCTGTCGAGCAGGTCGAGCGCGGCATACGGGGACTTCGGAACGGTGCCGATCTTCGACTCGAGCATCCCTCGGGCCATCTTGATGGCGATCGGCCACTTGGTGAGTCGTTCGATCTTGCCCGGCTCGTTCTTGCGCTCGACCTTCCTGCCGCCGAGAACGGCGTCGGCCCAGGCCAGCGAGTTCTCCAGGTAGTTCGCCGCGGGGAAGATCGCGTCGACGATACCCAGATCGAAGGCCTGCTGCGGCTTCAGCATCCGGTTCTGCTTGAGCGGGTTCGAGATGACGACCTCGAGGGCGTTCTCGATCCCGATCAGGTTCGGGAGCAGGTAGGCGCCACCCCAGCCGGGGATGATGCCGAGGAAGACCTCGGGCAGCGCGATAGCCGCGGCGGAGGCGTCGACCGTGCGGTAGCTGGAGTTGAGCGCGATCTCCAGGCCGCCACCGAGCGCGAGGCCGTTCACGAAGGCGAACGACGGGACGCCGAGTTCGCCGAGCTTGCCGAGGACCTTGTGACCGAGCTGGGCGATCAGGCGGGCGTTGTCACGCGAGCCGACCTTGCTGATGTCGGAGAGGTCGGCGCCGGCGGCGAGGATGTACTGCTTGCCGGTGATGCCGACCGCCTGGATCTCGCCGGCCGCAGCGCGCGCGGCGAGGGCGTCGAGTGTCTCGCCGAGGGCGGTGAGGGTGGCAGGTCCCAGGGTGTTCGGGCGGTTGTGGTCGCGTCCGTTGTCGAGAGTGACCAGTGCGAGCACCTTGCCTGAGGCGAGACGGATGTCGCGCACGGGGGAGTGCGTGATCACCTCGCCGTCGGTGAGGGCCTGGATGGGGGAGAAGTCGACGTTCGCGTACTGCTCGGAAATCGAGTGGGCCATCGGGCTTACTTCCTCTTCTTGCCGTCGTAGTGCGGGTTCTCCCAGATGACGGAGCCGCCCTGTCCGAGTCCGACGCACATGGCCGTCAGGCCGTAGCGCACGTCGGGTCGCTCGGCGAACTGCGCCGCGAGCTGGATCATCAGGCGCACGCCGGATGCCGCGAGGGGGTGGCCGAGTGCGATGGCGCCGCCCCACTGGTTGACGCGGGGGTCGTCGTCGGCGATGCCGAAGTGGTCGAGCAACGAGATCACCTGGATGGCAAAGGCCTCATTGAGCTCGAACAGCCCGATGTCGGCGATCGTGAGGCCGGCCTTCTGCAGTGCCTTCTCGGTCGAGGGGATCGGTCCGATGCCCATGATCTCGGGCTGCACGCCGGCGAAGGCGAAGGAGACCATGCGCATCTTCGGTGCGAGACCGAACTCCTTCACGGCTCCGCCTCCGGCGAGCAGCGACATGGTCGCGCCGTCGGTGAGCGGAGACGAGGTCCCCGCAGTCACACGACCGTGCGGACGGAAGGGCGTCTTCAGAGCCGCGAGATCCTCCATCGTGGTCTGCGGACGACGGCCCTCGTCTTCAGTGGCGAGACCCCAGGCGCCGTCGGCGCCCTTGGTCGCGACGGACACCAGGTCGGGCTGGATCTTCCCGGCGTCGTACGCCGCCTGGACCTTGTGCTGGCTGAGCATGCCGAACCGGTCGGAGCGCTCCTTGGTCAGGTGCGGGAAGCGATCGAAGATGCGCTCGGCCGTGACGCCCATGTTCAGAGCACCGGGGTCGACCATGCGCTCGGCGACGAAACGCGGGTTGGGATCGGCGTTGGCGCCGATCGGGTGGTGGCCCATGTGCTCGACACCGCCGGCGAGAGCGAAGTCGTACATGCCGACGCCGATCGACGCGCCCATGGTCGTCACACTGGTCATCGCGCCGGCGCACATGCGCTCGACCGCGAGTCCCGGCACCGTCTGCGGAAGCCCCGCGAGGATCGCCACGGAGCGGCCGAGGGTCAGACCCTGGTCTCCGGTCTGGCTGGTCGCGGCGATGGCGACGTCGTCGATGCGGTCAGCCGGGACGGCTGCGTTCCGCTCCATGAGGCCGATGGTCGCCTTGACGGCGAGGTCATCAGCGCGGGTGTTCCAGTACATGCCCTTTTCGCCGGCGCGCCCGAAGGGGGTGCGCACTCCATCGACGAAGAAGACGTCCGAGATCTCGGCCACTCTGCCTCCAAGTTTGTGCGGTGGCCTCAGTCTATGGAGGGCCGGAAACGGGGAGGAATCGGTTGGATCGAACCTACGAAGCGTCTGAGGGGGCCTCGTCGGGGGTTTGCGCTGCTTCTACAAAGGCGTCGGCAATCTTCTGTGCAGTCTGTGCAATCTGCCAGGGGCGGGCACCGAGGGCGGCGAGCGCCTCGCCGATCGCTTCGGGCGTGGTTCCCGGCACGTCCCATGCCACTCGACGGAGGTGATCGGGGGTCAGCAGGTTCTCCGTGGGCATGCCGAGCTCTTCAGCCGTGGCCTCGACGACGGGTCGAGCAGCCTTCAGACGAGCATCGGCCTCGGGATTGCGGTCAGACCATGCACGCGGCGGCGGCAGCGTGTCGCTCGGAACACGTTCACGGGGGAGCTCCTCCGTGGCACGTCCGTCGATCATCGCCTGCCACCAGCGATCGAGCTGTGTGCGGCTCGCCCGACCTTGGAATTCCTTGACTCCCGCGAGGGCCTGCTTGCTCTGCGGGTTCGCGAGCACGGCCGCGATCAGCGAGCGATCCGGCACCAGGCGCCCAGGAGAGACATCCTGATCCTGCGCGAACGCCTCACGGGCCTGCCACAGCGATCGAGCGACGGCCAGGTTGCGTGCACCCCGCACCTGGTGGAGACCGCTCAGTCGACGCCAGGGGTCCTCCCGAGGAGGCTTGGGAAGCCGGGTGAGCGTGGCGGCGAACTCCTCGGCCGCGTACTCGGTCTTGCCCTGCTCTTCGAGCTCTGCCTCCAGCGCCTCGTAGACGTCGATGAGGTGCAGCACATCGAGCGCCGCGTACTCGAGCCAGGCTGCGGGCAGCGGCCTGGTCGACCAGTCCGCGGCGGAATGCTCCTTCTTGAGGGTGATGCCGAGCGAGTTCTCCACGACCGCGGCGAGACCGACACGTTCGTGACCCAGCAGACGGGATGCGAGCTCGGTGTCGAAGATGGCCCGCGGCAGCAGATCGAGCTCGCGAAGCGAGGGGAGGTCCTGGCTGGCGGCGTGGAACACCCAGAGCACGTCGCCGATCGCCTCCTGCAGCGGGCTGAAGTCGCCGAGCGCGGGAGGGTCGAAGAGGAAGACCCCGGCGTCACGACGGAACACCTGCACGAGATATGCCCGCTGTGAATAGCGGAATCCGGATGCCCTCTCGACGTCGACGGCGACAGGACCTGTGCCTGCGGCCATTGCGGCGCATGCCGCATGGAACTCCGAGACGTCGGAGATCACGGAGTATTCAGTCACGTGCTGCCTTTCGCGCGCCGATAACGGCGATGCCCTCGGAACCAGGCGGAAGACCCGCCAGCATCCCGACCAGTTCGACCCAGGCCTCGACATGGGGTGTGAAGGGGCCCTCGGGTGTCCAGGACGCCCTCAACTCTATCTGTGCGCCGTCGCCTTCGACCGCGAGGCCCCCGAAGCCCTTCGACAGGGTCTTGGTCGATGTGCCGGAGGCGGAGTGGTATCCGGCGCCCCTCGAATCGAGCGCGTCGACGAGCCACGACCACGTGACGTCAGCGAGCAGAGGGTCGGTGCCGATCTCCGTCTCGAGCGGTGCCTGGGCGAAGATCACTATCCGCCAATCGCCGTCCCACGCTGCCGGATTGTCGGGATCATGCAGCAGCACGAAGCGTCCGGTGCCGTACGCGGACTCCCCGTCGTCGTCCGGGCGGACGTCGGCGGCGAGCGCGAGGGCGTGCGGGGCGAGGCCCTGCGGAGTGGGTATCTCGCGGATGGTGATGTCTGCGCGGAAGGCGATATCGCGCAGTTCGGCCACGGCGGCGTCGAAGATCGTCCCGGCATCGGGGTGTGCGGTCACGGCAACAGGCTAGAGTCAGGAAGCGATGAAGAGTCTCAGGCACGCCGTTGCACTCCTTGTCCCTGCACTGCTCGCTCTCGGGACGGCGCTGGCCCTGCTCGTCTTCAGCGTCGCACGCCGGGTCGTCAAGCCTGCCGCACGCCCCGCGAATGCAGAGATCCTCGCCGTGGACACCGGCGCGCAGACGATCGAGCTCACGCGGACACGAGATACCGAGCTGCCGGGGCGGTACGGCCTCTTCACGTCGGGAACCTACGGCTACGTCAAGCTCGGTGCTGTGCTCAACGCGGACGCGACGACCGTGCGGCGCAAGCTGCTCACGCAGATCGAGCCCGGCGCCCGGGTAGACAGGACCGCGGCGTTCAGCGGCTGGTACTACTCCACACCCAGCGAGCTGCATCTGCCTTGGCAGAACGTGCTCATCGGGTCGCCCGCCGGCCCCTGCCCGGCGTGGCTCTTCCCGGCCGAGTCATCGACGTGGGTCATCCAGGTGCACGGCCGCGGCGTCACCCGCGCCGAGTGCCTTCGCGCAGTTCCGGTGCTGCACGCCGCAGGCTTCCCGAATCTCGTCGTGTCCTATCGGAACGACGGCGAGGCTCCGCGCAGCAGAAGCGGTGCGTACGCTCTGGGGGCCGCCGAGTGGCGCGACGTCGATGCAGCGGTCTCTTTCGCCCTACGCCATGGTGCTGAACGGGTGATCCTGATGGGGTGGTCGATGGGGGGAGCCGTCTCGCTGCAGACCGCCCTCAACTCGGGCAACCGTGATCGCATCGCCGGACTGATCCTCGAGTCGCCCGTGATCGACTGGCGCAGCGTGCTGCGCTTCCAGGCCAGGGAATCGGGCATGCGAGCGCCGCTGCCGGATCTGGCGATGAGCGCGCTGTCCGTTCCGTTCACCGCGCGGCTCAGCGGCGCGGAGAACGCGATCCCGTTCGACAGCCTCGACATGGTGGCGCGAGCCGATGAGCTGACGGTGCCGATCCTCATCCTGCACAGCGACGACGACGGATTCGTGCCGGCCGACGCATCTCATGCGCTCCAGCAGGCCCGCCCTGATCTCGTCACCATGCCGGCGTTCTCCGGTGCGCGGCACACCAAGATCTGGAACTACGACCAGATCGGCTGGAACGACGCCATCACCGGATGGCTCGCAGCCCGGGGATTCAGCGCTTCTGCCTGACCTGCTTCTTGGCTCGCATGAGCATGCCCGTCATCCCGCCGATCCGCAGCGGCGACACCGCTCTGGTGAGTCCGATCGACTGCGGGTAGTCATCGGGGATCGCCAGGACTTCGTCGGCGGTGAGACCGGTGATGCCCTGCACGAGGATGCTGGCGAACCCACGCGTGGTCGGAGCCTCGGGCGGAGCCGTCGCGTGCATCGTGACCACGTCGTCGTTCACCTCGACATAGATGTAGACGGGGGACTGGCACTCCGCGACGCGCTCGCACATCTCGGGGTGGTTCGCGACCTCCTCGGAGACCTCGGGCAGTTCGTCCGAATACTCCAGCAGGAGCAGCAGGCGATCCGCCTCCGGGGTCTCGAGGAATCCGTCGCGGATCTCGGCGAGGGTGTCAGGAACTTCGCTCATGCTCATCCCTGCCATCCTTCCACGGTCAGAGGGATCCGGGCTCCGATCCGGTGACGATCGGAACGCGCACCGCGCTGCCCCACTCGGTCCAGGAGCCGTCGTAGTTGCGCACGTTCTCGAATCCGAGCAGGTGCTTGAGCACGAACCAGGTGTGGCTGGATCGCTCACCGATGCGGCAGTAGGCCACTACCTCGTCGCCGTCTGCGAGTCCGGCGCCGTCGCGGTAGATCGCGTCGAGCTCCGCGCGCGACCGGAAGCCGCCGTCCTCGGCGACGGCCTTCGCCCACGGCACGCTCTGAGCCGTGGGGATGTGTCCTGCGCGCAGAGCACCCTCGTCGGGGTACGCCGGCGCGGTGGTGCGCTCACCGCTGTATTCCTCGGGGGAGCGCACGTCGATCAGGGGGCTGCCGATGTGGGCGAGGACGTCTTCCTTGTAGGCACGGATCGCCGAATCGTCGCGTTCCACGACGGGGTAGTCCGTCGAAGTGATCTGGGGCGCGTCGCGGGTGATCTCGCGACCCTCGCCGATCCAGCGGTCGCGCCCGCCATCGAGCAGTCGCACATCCTCGTGACCGAACAGCGAGAAGACCCAGAGCGCGTAGGCCGCCCACCAGTTGTTCTTGTCGCCGTAGATCACGACGGTGTCCTCGCGGGAGATCCCCTTGCTGCTGAGGAGTGTGGCGAATCCCTCGCCGTCGACGTAGTCGCGAACGACCGGGTCGTTGAGCTCGGTGTGCCAGTCGACCTTCACAGCGCCCGGGATGTGACCCGTCTCGTAGAGCAGCACGTCCTCGTCGGATTCGACCACGACCAGGCCGGGCGTGCCGAGGCGTGCAGCCAGCCACTCGGTGGTGACGAGCCGGCCGGGCTCGGCGTACTCGGCGAACTTCGATGAAGTGGTGTCGAACTCGATGGCCACAGGGATCTCCTCAGACGGTGAGCGGCGATGATGCAGGGGGTGACGGCGTAATGTGGAGCCGATACTTCGACGATAGATCCACGCCGTGCGCCCTGCACCCGATTCGTAAGACTTCGACACAGGTGCGCCCCCGATACAGGACCGTGATGACCGACACGCCCACCCGCACGGGCATCGTGCACCTGACCGATCGACAGCCGACCGTCACTGGTCCAGAGATGCTGGCAAGCCTCGTTCCACCGCCGCAGTTCGACGGCGCGACGTTCGAGAGCTATCGCGCTGATGACGCGTACCCCTCGCAGGAGGAGGCCAAGGAGACGCTGATCCGCTTCGCCGGGAAGGGCGCTCCAGTGAAGCGGGGCGGCTTCTTCAGCCGGGCGAAGAAAGAGCCGGAGGTGAAGCCGGGCGTGTATCTCGACGGAGGGTTCGGCGTCGGCAAGACGCACCTGCTCGCGTCGATCTATCACGCGATGCCTGCGCGCAGGAAGTACTTCGGGTCATTCATCGAGTACACGGCTCTGGTCGGTGCACTGGGATACAAGAACACCGTCGACCTGCTCAAAGGCGCCGACCTGCTCTGCATCGATGAGTTCGAGCTCGACGACCCGGGCGACACCATGGTGATGACACGCCTGATCGGCGAACTCGTGCCGACCGGCACCAGACTCGCTGCGACCTCGAACACGCCGCCGAACGCGCTGGGTGAAGGACGCTTCGCGGCTCAGGACTTCCTCCGCGAGATCCATGCGATGTCCGACAGCTTCCAGACGATCCGCATCGACGGCGTGGACTTCCGTCAGCGCGCACTCGACGGACACGCCGTGGTCAGTGACGACGACGTCTACGGTCGCGCGATCGAAGAGGGTGCGGGCAGTGGAACCGCCTCCGACGACGCGTTCGCGGATGTGATCCGTCACCTCGCCCGCGTGCACCCCTCGCGCTACCTCCGCATCATCGCCGGGCTCGACCTCGTGGGCCTGCGCGATGTGCAGGTTCTGACCGATCAGTCCGAGGCGCTGCGCTTCGTCGCGTTCGTCGACCGTGTCTATGACGCGCAGATCCCCATCGTCGCCACCGGTGTGAGCCTCGATCAGGTGTTCGCGCAGGAGATGCTGAGCGGCGGATACCGCAAGAAGTACCTGCGTGCCATCTCCAGACTCAATGCACTTACACACGCGGATCGCCGTGTCGCGTAACGCGATGTTCACACGAGAGTCGTCTCTGTAACGCCACCGCAACAAACTTCACGCATACCGGAAATCGGGCCTCGTCACACTGAAGCTCTCAGTTTCCCGAATGTGAGGTTTGACTATGGATGCTCCAGGCAACATCTCCTGGGCGATCACCGCGACCGCCCTAGTACTGCTCATGACGCCCGGCGTCGCCTTCTTCTACGGCGGTCTGGTCAAGGCCAAGAGCGTCGTCAGCATGATGATGATGAGCTTCGGCTCGATCGGCCTCGTCGCCGTTCTGTGGATCCTCTTCGGATTCTCGATGAGCGCCGTCGACAGCCCCACCGCCTTCGCAGGCAACCCCTTCGCCGACATCGGCCTCTCCAGCCTCGCTTCCGGTGAGGGCTCGAACGTCGCACTTCTCGGAGTCGCATACGGTGCGACCTTCGCGATCATCACCGTCGCGCTCATCTCGGGCGCCATCGCCGACCGTGCGAAGTTCGGCAGCTGGCTGATCTTCGCAGGCGTCTTCGCCACGGTCGGATACTTCCCGGTCGCCGCATGGGTCTGGGGCGGCGGGTGGATCATGAACCTCGGAACCACGCTGTTCGGTGAGGACAGCGGCATCGGCGTCATCGACTACGCCGGTGGTACCGCTGTGCACATCAACGCGGGCGCTGCAGCACTGGCCCTCGCGATCGTCCTCGGCAAGCGCATCGGCTTCCAGAAGGGCATCCTCAAGCCGCACAACGTGCCGCTGACCCTCCTCGGTGCCGCGCTGCTGTGGTTCGGCTGGTTCGGCTTCAACGCCGGTGCAGAGTGGCTCGCAGAGGACATGGGCGGCGTCGGACTCATCGGCCTGAACACGCTCGGCGCAACCGCGGCCGCGATCCTCGGCTGGATCCTCATCGAGAAGATCAAGGACGGCAAGCCCACGTCGGTGGGTGCAGCGTCCGGTGCCGTCGCCGGTCTCGTCGCCATCACGCCTGCCTGCGCCAACCTGACCCCGGGCTGGTCGCTCCTCCTCGGTGCCGTCGCCGGTATCGTCTGTGCACTGGCGGTGGAGCTGAAGTTCCGCCTCGGCTTCGACGACTCGCTCGACGTCGTCGGCATCCACCTCGTCGGTGGCCTCATCGGAACTCTCTACCTCGGCTTCTTCGCCACCGGCACCGGCCTGTTCGTCGGCGGTGACGGTCGCCAGCTCGCTGTCCAGGTGATCGCCGCGCTCGGTGTCCTGATCTACTCCTTCGTCGTCGCCTTCATCATCGGCTTCGCGATCGAGAAGACGATCGGCTTCCGCGTCACCAGCGAAGACGAGATCGCCGGTGTCGACCAGGTCGTCCACGGCGAAGAGGGATACGCGCTGGCCGACGCCTGAACTGCCGTTAGGGTGACCGTGTGAGCAACTCGAACGGCATCCTGGCAAGACTCGCGGAGATCCTCTTCACAGCGCTGGGATCTGACCGGGCGTCTCGGACGAACAATCGTCCGAGACGCCCGGTCTCGCGTGTGCGCACCTCTGACGAGGTGCGCTCCGCTGCATCCGGCACGAATGATCCGCCGCGCGGAACGGGGACCGTGCGCATCGATCCCGACCGGATCCAGGCGCTCCGCATCGGCTACGCACCCGACCGGGATGGCGCGCCGGACGCGGGCGAGATCATCTGGACGTGGGTGCCGTACGAGGAGAACGACGGCAGGGGCAAGGACCGTCCGGTGCTCGTGATCGGTCGCGAATCCGCTGAGCGCGTGTATGCGGTGCGGATGACGAGCAAGGCCCATGACGGCGATCGTGACTACCTGTCGATCGGTTCCGGAGCCTGGGACTCGCAGGGGCGGGAATCCTGGGTCGACATCGAGCAGCTCTACAGCGTGCACGAGACCGGGCTGCGCCGTGAGGCCGCGGTGCTCGACCGGTCACGCTACGGTCGGGTCGCCTCCGCGCTCACGCGGCGATACGGCTGGGCGAGCGCCTGAGCACCTGACTCCTGCAATCCGTTCGGCGAACCGCTGCGAACCATCTGTGAGTCGCAGCACGCGACGACACCACAGGAGGAATCATGCGTTTCATCCCCACCAAGGTCCACGGAATTCTCGACTACGTCGTCGGCGTGGCGCTGATCGCTGCTCCATGGCTGTTCGGCTTCGCGAGCGTCGGCGGCCCCGCCGTGATCATCCCGATCGTGCTCGGCGTCGGACTCATCGTCTACAGCCTGTTCACGAAGTACGAGTGGGGCCCCTTCGGCTTCATCCCGATGCCCGTCCACCTCGTCTTCGACATCGTCGCGAGCCTCTTCCTGGCGCTGTCGCCCTGGATCTTCGGCTTCTCGACCGAGGCGCCCAACGTGTGGGTCCCGCACGTGGTGGTGGGTGTCGCAGTGATCCTCGTCGTGCTGTTCTCACAGCCCCAGCCCGCGAGTGTCAAGGCGACGGCGCGCGCCTGATCCCTCAGAACTCTGAAGCCCCGCACGGAACGTCGGCCCCGTGCGGGGCTTCAGTTCTGCAGCGACGCGCTCACCCAGCGTGCGTACAGCTGCCAGGGATCACCAGCCGCGCGAAGCCCCGCGATGTGGGAGGAGAGAACAGGGGTGAGCGTGAACCACTCGCCCCCTTCTCGGGCCTCCGCGAACTCCCGGTGCCTCGCCTGCTCCACATCCCGACCCCCACGCTCGAAGGCCAGGAGCTCTTCGTGACGGATGCTGGAGAGGCGCTGACGGGGACGACGGCTGGTGCCGATCTTCACTCGGCGGTCGTAGCGGATGTAGTAGACGACCTCGATCACCGGCCGCGGCAGTCCCGGATCCGGCGAGTCCCCGTATCGCCATCCGCACCACGCGCACATCAGAGCGGCACCCACGCGCACTGCATCCGCGTGGCCGCACAGCGAGCAGGGGGTGGGGAGCTGGATGGCCGGCACGGTCGGCACGTTACCGGCATCCACCGACGTCAGACCTCGCCTCTACGCCTCTTCAATCCGCGGGGCACCCAGTTCCACCAGGTGAAGTGGTGATCGCCCTGCTCGATGTCGAACACCTGTCCGCACACGGTGCACTCGCAGAGGTAGGTCATCGACCAGCCGGGTTCACTCGTGGAGAGGATCCGGACGTTCCCGTGCGCTTCCTCCTTGCGCGGGTCGTGCGTGAGCAGGCCAGGGTAGACGGCGCACCAGCACTTCCCGTCGCGATACTGCTCGAGTTTGAGGAGTGCGTGCTCGAGGTTGGCGTTGTTCGAATAGACCATCCCACCCAGATCGAGCCTCGTCGCCTCACGCCTGAGCTGAGGGAGGGCTGCGACAAGAGGGTCGAGAGTCTCGGCATCTCTGGAGTGGATCGTCTCCCACACTGCGTGCATCACGCGGCTGCGGTCGTCGGAGAGGAAATCTTCCAGCAGGGTCGTCACTCCGTCAGGCTAACAATGCGTGGCCGGACCGCACTGTCTTGACGTCGTCCGCAGCGCGCAGTCAGCGGGGGACGACGAGCGGAGTGCCAGTGTGCGGGTCGGGGATGATGCTGCAGCTGAGCCCGAACACCTCTTCGACACGGTCGCCTGTCACGATCGATGCAGGGTCGCCGGAAGCGACGATGCGGCCGTCGCGCATCATGATCATGTGATCGGCGAATCGCGCCGCCTGGTTGAGATCGTGGAGCACGGCGACGATCGTGCGCCCCTCCCCGTGCAGTTCGTGGAACAGGCGCAGCAGATCGTACTGATGCGCGATGTCGAGGAAGGTCGTCGGCTCGTCGAGAAGCATGGTGGGCGACTCCTGTGCCAGCAGCATCGCCACCCACACGCGCTGGCGCTGTCCACCCGACAGCTCGTCGACCAGACGCCCGGAGAGGTCTGTCGTGCCCGTGGCGGTCAGCGCTGCCGCCACCGCTGACTGATCGCGGTGCGACCACTGGCGCAGGATCGTCTGGTGCGGGTGCCTCCCACGCGCCACCAGGTCGGAGACCCGGATGCCGTCGGGAGCGATGGACGTCTGCGGCAGAAGGCCGAGACGCCGGGCGACCTCCCTGGTGGGCAGCTCGGTGATCGCCCGACCGTCGAGCAGCACCTGTCCCGTCCGGGGCTTCAGCAGGCGGGCGAAGGCGCGCAGCAGCGTCGACTTGCCGCACGCGTTCGGTCCGACGATGACCGTGAACGATCCGGTGGGGATGTCGACGCCGAGATGCTCGGAGACGACGCGGCCGTCGTATCCGATCGTGAGGTCGTCTGCGCGCAGCCGCGCAGCGCTGTCGATGTCGATGTCGGCGATGGTCATCGTCTTCTCGCTTCCTGAATGAGCAGCCAGACCAGGTAGAGGCCGCCGAGGCACACCGTGATGATGCCGACCGGGATCTGGGTGGGTGCGAACAGTCGTTGCGCCAGGACATCACTGGCGATCAGCAGAAGTGCTCCGACGGCTGCGGATGCTGTGAGGGTCACGCTCGCTGAGCCGGTCAGACGTCGTGCGACCTGCGGGGCGGCCAGAGAGATGAAGGCGATCGGTCCCGCCATGGCGGTGACGGCGGCGGTGAGGCAGACGCCGAGGACGATGAGCATCAGACGGGTGCCGCCGGTTCGAACGCCGAGGGCAGATGCCGTGTCGTCGCCCAGTTCGAGCAGGTGCATCCGATCCGCCATCGTCGCCACCGCCACCCCGATGGGAATGATCACGCACGCGGCGATCGAGACCTGCTCGGCGGTGATGACGTTGAGGGAGCCGGCGCCCCAGGCGCTGGCGAGCATCGCGATCCGCAGATCCGCGTTGAGGACGATCCAGGTGTTGACGGATGCCAGCATCGAGGCGACTCCGATGCCGACGATGATCAGCCGGAAACCCGTGAATCCCCGTCGGAATGCGAGGAGGTACACGAGCAGAGCCGTCGTGGCGCCGCCGACGAGAGCAGCTGCTGCGGTCGAGGCGACACTGATACCCGTCGTGGTGATCACGATCAGCGCGCCGGTGTACGCGCCGGCATCGAATCCGATGACGTCGGGACTGCCCAGCGGGTTGCGGGTGAGCGACTGGAAGATCGCGCCGCCCATGCCCAGGGCGACGCCGAACACCAGTGCTGCGAGCACACGGGGCAGTCGCCATTCGATGATCACGAGTTCAGCGCGTGGTTCGCCGAGACCGAGCAACGTCAGGAGCACCTCGCCGGGGGAGAAGGCGACATCGCCGAGGGTCAGGGCGAAGACGCCGAGGGCTGCGGCGGCCAGGAGCGCGAGCACGGCGACGATCGTCGCACGCACGCCGATCCGTCGCGAGAACACGGACGTACGCGGTGTGAAGACCCGTGGGCCGGCATCGACCGCGACGGGCGAGGTCAGAAGAGCGGTCACAGTCCGCTCACCTTCCGCCGACGCACGAGTGCGATGAGCACGGGGGCGCCGATCAGCGCCGTCATCACCGACACCGGAAGCTCTCCGGTGCGGAGTACCGATCGCCCGACGACGTCGGCGGTGAGCAGCAGCAGCGGGGCGGCGAACAGCGTGCCGAGGAGGATCCACCCCTGATGGGAGCCGACGAACCAGCGCACGGCGTGCGGAACCATCAGACCCACGAAGGCGATCGGTCCGGCTGCCGCGGTGGCTGCGCCGCACAGCAGAGTCACGGCGACGATCGAGAGCGTCCGGGTCAGGACGACCCGCGATCCGAGAGCCGTCGCGAGGTCGTCGCCGAGCGCGAGCGCGTTGAGGGAGGGCGCAAGGCAGAAGGCGAGTAGGAGACCGACGAGCAGGAACGGGATCACAGTGAAGACGTCAGGAGTGAGGGCGGTCAGCGATCCGGCGTTCCAGGTGCGGATCGCGTCGAAGGCACGGGGGTTGAGCAGTCCGACCGCCGCCACGACACCGCCCATCACGGCGCCGAGAGCTACGCCGGCCAGGGTCATCCGCATCGGATCCGGCGTCGTGCGACCCGCGGATCCGATCAGGTAGACGAGGACGGTCGCGACGATGGCTCCGGCGAACGAGAACCAGATGTATCCGCTGGCGGCGCTGAGTCCGAAGAATGCGACCCCGATCGTGACGCCGAGGCTTGCGCCGGCATTCACGCCGAGGATGCCCGGGTCAGCGAGCGGGTTGCGCGTGAAGCCCTGGATCAATGCACCGGCGATGCCGAGTGCGGCGCCTACGGCGAGACCGATCACCGTGCGCGGGATGCGCATGCCCTGGACGATCGCACCGGGGTCGCCCTCACCCGTGGTGAGCCCGCTCCAGACCTCGTCGACGCCGATGCGTTGCGAGCCGGAGAAGATGCTGGCGGTGCAGACGATCACCAGTGCGATGGCGAGGAGGACGATCACCAGGCCCCGGCGCGAGGCCGAGACCCGGGGTGTCTGCTCCTCCGTGAGAACGTCGGTCATGAGTCGGCGGTCACAGGCCCAGCTTCTCGAGCTCGGCCTCGTACGCTTCCTCGATGTCCTCTGTGGGACGGGTGTCGTCATCCCACATCGCCATGAGGCGTGCGTGGGTGCCTTCATCGAGCGAGTCGTAGCGCTCCCGCCACGCCTCGGCGTTCTCCGTCCAGTACCCGATCACCTTGTACGCAGACGCGGGCAGCTTGAGTTGGTGGCGCAGATGCTTGCGGACGCCTCGGGTCGCCTTCGTCTCCCCTGCGACCCAGACATAGCCAGGACCGCTCGGAAGCTCGGACGCACGGAGGATCTCCTCGATACGCGTGGGCGCGTGGCCGTTGCCGCCGTGCACCCAGTGCAACTCGACGCCGTCGGCCGGACGGATGTCGAGCTCGTCCTCGGGGGAGGAGACCTCGAGGACGACCCGGGTGCGGACGCCAGCGGGAGCGTTCTCGGCGAGGCGCGCGGCAGCGGGCAGCCCGGTCGCATCGGCGATCAGCAGCTGCCACTCGATCTCGGCCGGCGGATCGTAGAGTCCTTTCGGAGTGTTCACCCCCGCGACGTCGCCGGGGCGGGCGTTCAGCGCCCAGGCTGCCGCGACGCCGCCGTCGTGCACGACGAAGTCGATCGTCAGCTCGGCGGCTTCGGCATCCCATCCGCGAACCGTGTAGGTGCGCATCGGAGCCGGTTCGACGCCGTCGGCGAAGTCCCAATAGCCGTCTTCGGTAGGGAACGGGAGATTCGGCTCGTGCTGCCCTTCAGCGGGGAAGAAGACACGGAAGTACTCGTCTCCGACCCCGGTGGAGACGAATCCGTCGAGCCCCTCACCTCCGAAAACGATGCGGACCATGCAGGGGCTCAGGCGCTGCACGCGTTCGACGACGATCCGGTGGATCAGATTGACGATCATCCGAGAAGCGCCTTCTCGACCACGGTCAGGAACGCGTCCATGCCGCTGGGGGAGCCGTAGATCATCTCGTAGTTGTAGGGGTGATAGGCGCCGCCCTGGACGAAGGGCAGGTCCTGCCAGAGCTGATTCTGCTTCAGCGCGTCGTCGTCCTCGATCCACACGGTGCCGTCTTCGTCCGCACCCGTGAAGACGACATCCACGCCGTCCAGCTGCCCGACCTGCTCGGGGCTGAGCCTCGCATAGTCATCGCTCGCCGGGAGGCCGTCTTCGGTGGCGTTCATGAGCTCGTGCATCTCGAGGCCGAGGTCGGCGAACACCAGGCAGGGGACGCCGTAGCAGGATGTCGTGACATGGCCTTCGAAGTAGCCGACGTCGGCGACCACGGGGTGGATGTCGGTAGCGTCGAGACGGGCCCTGATGTCGGCGACGCGCTCTTCGTACTGATCGACCCAGGCCTGCCACTGATCCTGTCGTCCGAGGTCTTCGGCAGCCTGAGCCACCACATCCCGCCAGTCACCACCGTCGAACGCGTTGTACGTGTAGGTGGGAGCGATCTTCTGCAGCTTGCCGTCGAGGTCCTCCTCATAGCCGAGGCCGTTGAGGATGAAGTCCGGCTCCGCCTCGAGCACGGCCTCGAGGTTGAATTCGGGGAAATTGCCGAAGGTGTCGAGCCCCTCGAGCTCTTCCTGCGGGAAGAAGTCGGGGAACGATGTGAAGTCGTCGCGGATCGGCTGGGTGTCTGCGAGCTCGAAGCCGAGGGTGATGAGGATGTCGAGGTCGGTCGTGTAGAAGCCGAGCGCGGACCGCGGTTCGGCGGGGATCGTGATGTCGACGCCTGCGGGAGTGGTCAGCTCGACGGTTCGCCCCTCCTCAGAGGAGCCGGCGGCTGTCGAGCCGGCGCAGGAGGTGAGCAGGAGTCCGGTCGCGGCGAGCGCGACGAGAGAGAGGGGTGTGGAGCGCATGGATCGTCTTCCAGGTGTGGATTCGGGAGGCGCCGAAGAAGTTAGCTAAGGCTTGGCTTACCAAGTATGGATCGCCCGTGTGTCGCACAGGTGCCAGTCCGTGTCGCGCTCAGGCCGACTTCTTCGTGGCGTCGTTCCGCACCGAGGCGAATTCGCCCGGCGTGCGTCCGAGTTCTCGCCGGAACGCCTGCACGAACGCGCTCGGTGTCGCATAGCCCGATCGCCGGCTGACATACGCGACGGTGTGGTCGGCCGCGAGCCATTCGATGGCGCGGCGCATGCGCGCGCGAGTGCGCCAGGTCGAGAAGCTCATGCCGGTCTCTGCCGCGAAGAGACGAGACAGGTTGCGGGCGCTCGCGCCCACGTGACGACCCCAGTCCTCGAGTGACCTGTCGTCGGATGGGTCGGAGAGCAGAGTCTCGGCGACTCGTCGCGTCCGCATGTCGCGGGGGAGAGGGAGGTCGACCGTCGACACCTCGACGGGTTCGAGGAGGCTCAGGGCCAGCTCTTCGGCGTGCAGACGCGGGGAAGCCGAAAGGTAGGGGGAGGCTTCGAGGCGATCGAGAACCGCGCGCACCACTTCGGGCATGGCCACCGCGGTCGTCCGCCTCGCGATGGGAGGGATGTCGGCGGTGATGAAGGTGCAGCGGAAGGTCGTTCCTGCGGCAGCGACCACGCGATGGGTCACCCCGGCGGGGATCCAGAGGCCGAGCGATCCGGGGATGGCGAAGTAGCCGTCGTCTGTGTCGGCGGTCAGGCCCCCGCGTGCTCCCCAGAGCAGCTCATGACGGTCTTCGTGGGAATGGGCTCCCCATTCGCTGTGGTCCGACAGTACGAATGAGTTCGTGTCTATGCGCCAGACTTCCGACTCTGCAGGGCGCTGTCCGATCAGCGACATCGTCTCCCCATCTGTCGTCCCGCGGCATGGTTAGGTGACCCTAACTTAGCAGGTGGGCGTGCTGCGGTCGGAGTCCTGCCACTCGAGAGGTGCCGGTGATCGCCGCGCGGCATCGGCGCAACCGGTGAGGAAGGAGGCCATCACGCGAGGGGTCTCGACGCAGTCGACCTGCAGCAGCGCCATTCCGACGCGGAACGGTGCCCCGACCGGTCCTGGGGTACCCATCGGGACACCTAACCGGCTTCGCTGGGGAACTCCACCGGCTCAAGGCCGTGTTTTGTATGGCCACGGCCCAACGTATCGCCAATACATCGGTGTATCTAGTGGTTGCGGATACGCGGCGATTCGAGGGCCCTCTCAGGGGCCCGGCCGACCTCGAACCTCCTGGTGGTGACCACGCACCGGTCCGAGCCACCGTGTTTCGTCCCACCTAGGGTACGCCCGGGAATCGGTATCCGCCATGGGATGTGATGTTGCGCTGATCGGACGTAGCATCGCGCTCGAGAGCGTTCATCGGCCATGGTCTGGGGACCGCATCGATGACGCTCCGGTCGAGGGGCTCTTCCTCATCAGGGTCGCGCGACCCGGAGAGAGAGTCCCTCCGCTGTGCGATCTCCTCCGCTCGAACGCGATCGACCACGATGCCCACCCTGACCTCGCACGAAGAAGCCCCATCAGGCTTTCTTTCCCTGATGGGGCTTCGTTACTGTGGGCGATACCGGACTCGAACCGATGACCTCTTCCGTGTGAAGGAAGCGCGCTACCAACTGCGCCAATCGCCCATACCTGTGGGGTACGTCAACCGATACTACCCGACGGTCGGAGGCGAAGTTGACCACCCTGAGAGACACGCGCGAGATTCGGTTTCGGTTTGGACAGTCGCCGATCATCGGCTAATGTTTCATAAGTGCCCGGGACAACAACCGGGAACAACGCGGATGTAGCGCAGTTGGTAGCGCACAACCTTGCCAAGGTTGGGGTCGCGAGTTCGAGTCTCGTCATCCGCTCAAGTGCAGGGGCCTTCTTCGGAAGGCCTTCCGCACGTGGGGTCAATCCACACGGTGGCGTGGCCGAGCGGCTAGGCACCGGCCTGCAAAGCCGTTTACACGGGTTCGAATCCCGTCGCCACCTCAGTAACTGAATAGCCCGAACGGGCGCGATTGGCGCAGCGGTAGCGCGCTTCCCTGACACGGAAGAGGTCACTGGTTCGATCCCAGTATCGCGCACAGAGAAACCCCCGGTTTTCCGGGGGTTTTTTGTTTGTGCGGGGAGCTCTCGATGAATGAGGCAGCGACGAGATCGTTCACTCGGCGGTGATGAGCGTCGGAGCAGGGTCCTCCAGCCCACTCCGTAGCTCCACCCGTGTCCACGCGACGGGAGCATCGCTGAAGATCGGTTCGAGAACGTCCCACATCGACTCCGCGTCATCTCCGACGAAGTAGAGCTCGTAGCCGTACGCGCCGACATCGTTGCCGTCGATCATCCCGGCATTCGCCTCTGCGAGGGCCTCGTCGGCCTTCATCTCGGTGTCGAGAAGGGCGTCCATGAGATTCCCGTCGAACTTCTCGGGACGGTCCTCGAACATCACAACGACCCACGCATCGGTGCTGCCAATCGCGGCGATTGGGGGCGCTGCGTCCGACGGCTCAGACTCGTTGACTTGCCGGTCCGCCGCGCATCCGGCGAGAAGCACCAGCGGGATCGTGAGAGCGAGCGCGGTCTGAGCACCGGCGGAGAAGCGACGACGTGGCACAACGCAATCATGTCAGTCGACCAGGCGGCGCGACATGCCACTGAGCGTTCTCGGGCATCAGCCGGCGCGACGAACCGGCCGTACTGCAATCAGGAGGTCGGCTGTGACGATCGCTTGACGACGTCGTACGCCGCGAGCGCGCCCTTGCGTGTGGTGGCAAGATCGACGATCGGCTCTGACGGAGCATCCGATGCCCATTGGGAGATGTACAGACCCTGCGGATCGAACTTCTTGGCCTGAAGCTCGGGGTTGAAGACCCGGAAGTACGGCGCAGCGTCCGCTCCGGATCCCGCAACCCACTGCCAGTTGAAGGGATTGCTCGCACCGTCGGCGTCGACGAGGGTGTCCCAGAACCACTCCTCGCCGCGGCGCCAGTCGATGAGCAGGTTCTTCACGAGGAACGACGCCGTCACCATGCGCACCCGATTGTGCATGAAGCCGGTGTGCCAGAGTTCGCGCATGCCCGCATCCACGAGCGGGATGCCGGTGTCGCCGTGCTGCCACGCCTCGAGCTGCGCCGGATCGAGCGGCGGCCACGGGAACGCGTCGTACTGTCGGCGCAGATTGACGGTCGCCAGATCCGGCGAGTGGAACGTCGTATGCCAGGCGAACTCGCGCCAGCCGAGCTCCGAGAGGAAACCTGCGGCGCCGTGTGCGTCGACTGCCTCATGCCAGACGGTGAACGGGCTGAGCTCGCCCCAGCGCAGGCGAGGCGAGAGAAGGGAAGTGGCACCGGCCGATGGCTCGTCGCGCGCACGGTCGTACGACCCGATGTCCTCGTGCAGGAAGGCGTGCAGGCGAGCGCGCGCTGCGGGCTCGCCAGGCTCCCAGGTCTCGCGCAGTCCGCCGGCCCAGTCCGGGCGGGTGGGCAGCAGGTTCCAGTCATCGAGGTCGTCTGAGGCCGGCGCGCTGGCGACTCCGTCGAGGCTTCGCGGCGCGGGGAGTGGCGCACGCGGCGTGGGGAGCGCGAGGCAGGCGCGCCAGAAGGGTGTGAACACCGAGAAGTGCGTGCCGCTGCCGGTCTTCACGGTCCATGGCTCGTGCAGCAGCGAAGCCTGGAACGAGGTCACCTCGAGCCCGTCGGCGCGCAGCGAGGTCTTGAGTGCCGAGTCGACATCCCGCTCCGGGCCGCCGTAGCGACGGTTCCAGAACACCGCCGTGGCCCCGGTATCGGTGACGGTTTCACGCACGACGCGCTCGGCGGAACCGCGCCGGAGGACCAGCGACGCCCCCAGCTCGCGCAGGCGTTCGCTCAGAGACGCGAGCGAATGGTGCAGCCACCAGCGGGCGGCTCCACCCAGCGGACGGATGCCGGGCGATTCCTCGTCGAGGACGAAGAGCACCACGATGGGCTCATCACGATCGATTGCGGCCCGCAACGCCGGGTTGTCAGCGAGTCGGAGGTCGTCGCGGAGCCAGACGAGCGAGGGAGAGGCCATGTCTCCATTCTCACTCGCTCCACGGAATCGGCGGGCGGGGGTTGCCTGCGGGCTGTCTCAGCGGGTACGACGGCGCCCGCGACCCGCCCGAACAGGGGTCGGAGCCGTAGACCACAGCGCCCAGAGCACGAGCAGCGGCTGGAGGAACAGTCGCCCGAACCGGCGAGCTTCGGTGTCCAGCCCCGGTGTCGAGCGATGCGTGTGCCATTGGTGCACGTTGCCGGGGAAGACGGCGATGAAGAACGCGGCCGTCGCGATGCCCATGCGGCGCCGCTCGTGGGGGAGGGCGAGCAGCCCCGCCGCGAGCGCGACCTCTGCCGCGCCGGAGGCGATCACGATCGTGTCCTTGTCCAGGCGGGTGAGCGTCGTCGCCCAATCGGGCACCACCACGCGGAACCCGCGAGTGCTGACGAAGTGGATGACGCCGATCGAGCCCAGTGCGAGGGCGAGGATCCAGCGCGCGAGTGCTCTGACCATCCGCTCACGCTACCTCGGCTCACTCCTCTTCGAGGGTGCGGGCCGCCTCCCAATCACGGAATCCGTCGGCGATCTCCGGGGAACGGGTGTGGTGGAGGTAGTGCTCGCCGTCGATCGGTACGACGGTGCCGTCGTCCGCTGCCGCCGCCTGGCGCTCGTGCAGCGGGGTCCAGTCCGGGTTCTTCGCATTGTCCGCCTGCACGAACAGGAGGAGCGGGATGCTGGCCGGGAACGCAGTGCCGGCCGCATCCGCGAAGTTCGTCCTGATGTGCGCCATCTCGTTCAGATACGTGGGAGCGAGCGAGGTCCGGTGGCTGATCAGCGACATCTGCTCTCGAGCCTCGTCGGTGTAGGGGGCGTCGTCGAGGCCATCTCCTACGAGACTCGCGGCGAGCCGGATGAGCCCCAGACTCTTCGCCGCGCCCAACAGGCCGGTGGGGAACTCCGTGTCCATGCTCGGCTGCCCTGGCACACTGGTGTCGATGCCGACGAACGCCGTCACTTCATCCGGATATCGGTCGGCATACTCGATGGCGTAGAGCCCGGCGATCGAATGCCCCATCAGCACGTACTCGTCGACCTCGAGCGCCTGGAGAGCCTCGTGAATCTCGCCGACGATGTTCGCCGTGGTCCTGTCGGTGTCGGTGCCGTCGCTCAGGCCGTATCCGAACGGTTCGACGACGATCACCCGGTGATCCGTCGCGAGTTCGGACACCAACGGCTCGAAGTCGAGCACAGGCGAGGCCGTGCCGAAGCCCGGCAGGAGCACGATGTCCGTCGCACCCTCTCCCGTGATGAGGACGTTCATCTCCCGGCCGTCGACCGACACCAGACGCCCATAGGGTTCGATCCGATCCTGCTCGACGGCCGTGGCCACCGCATCGACGACCGTCGTGGTGGTGAGGCCGACCGCGACGACGGCGCCGATCGCGGTCAGCGCGACAAGGGCTCTCCTGAGGGATCTGCGCACGATGGCCTTCCCGGCACACGCGGATATCGGAAGGAACGCGCGCCTGCTCTCCAGCCTGACGAACGCGGAGTGCCTGCGCGTCAGCCCTCGGCAGACACCCGCGTACCGCGTCTGCGGTATGCGGATGTCATCCGGCAGGACGATCCGGGAGACGCCGACACACGGAATACTGGAGGTATGCCGACGATCCGTGAATCTCGCGACGGGTTTCGGCCGAATGATGTCGTGGTCGTCGCGCTGATCGTGGTCTTCGCGGTTCTGCCGTTCCCCGATGAGTCCTTCCGGGCGCGAGGCCTTCTCCTCGCACCGGCGCTCCTCCCCGCCGCGGCCATGCCTTTCCGTCGTCGCTGGCCGCTCGCGGTGCTGGCGATCTGTCTGGTCTGCGCCGTCGCGTCGGCGGCAGCGGGCACCATCGCTCCGAGCGCGCTCGTCGCCGCGGCTTTCGGCTGCTACGCGGCAATCGATCGACGAGGCCGCGGCATCGGACTGATCGCGGTCGGAGCTTCCGCCGTCGTCGCGTTCCTCTCGAACGGCTGGGCGCTCGCGGGGGATCTCCTCGACTCGACCGCGCTGCAGTTCGTCCTGCTCCTGGCCCTCGGCGGCGCGCTCGGAGACGCCGCCAGGTCACGCCGAGAGTTCGCTGCCGCGATGACCGAGCGCGCGGAGCGCGCCGAGCGGACCCGCGATGACGAGGCACGCAGACGTGTCGCCGAGGAACGGGTGCGCATCGCCAGGGACCTCCACGATGTCGTGGCCCACCAGATCGCCGTGATCAGCCTGAATGCCGGTGTCGCCTCCTCGGCGCTCGACACCAGGCCGGAGCGCGCCAGAGAGGCACTCACCACGGTGCGCAGCGCATCTCGCACCGTGCTCAGCGATATCGGAGGCCTCATGTCGCTGCTCCGCTCTGACGCACCCGACGACCACGATGAGCTCCGTCCGCAGCGCGGCCTGGCGGATCTCGACACCCTCGTCGAGAGATTCCGGCGCGGCGGTCTCCGCGTCGACCTTCGGCGACACGACGACGGATTCGCCCTCTCGCCGGCGAGTGACCACGTCGCGTATCTGGTGCTGCAGGAGGCGCTCACGAACGCCCACAAACACGGCCTCGGGGGCACCGCGACGGTCGCGTTGCGCATCGAGAGCGCGGCCCTGCACGTGACGGTCGTGAACCCGAGCAGAGCCGTCTCACCCGCTTCGCAGAGCCCCGGCAACGGGCTCCGCGGCATCCAGGAGCGGCTCGGAGCGGTGCGCGGAGCCGCACACTTCGGCAGCGACCGAGGGGTCTTCTCACTCGAGGCGTGGATCCCGGTCGAGAGCGTCGGGGCGCCATGACCGTCTCGGTGCTCGTGGCAGACGACCAGCCGCTCGTGCGACACGCTGTGCGGGACATCCTCATCGACGGTGGCCTCGTGGTCGCGGGTGAGGCATCGAACGGTCTCGATGCGGTGCGTCTGGCCAAGACGACCGCACCCGACGTCGTGCTCATGGACATCAGGATGCCGGAGCTGGACGGCATCGCCGCCACAGCGCTCATCCGCGACCAGAACGACGCTGCCGATCAGCCGCGGGTTCTGATCCTGACCACCTTCGAAGAGGACGAGAACGTGGTCGCGGCACTTCGCGCAGGTGCCAGCGGCTTCATCGGCAAGGCTGCGGAACCCGAGGAGATCGTCCGCGCGGTGCGGTTAGTCCACGGGGGAGAGGCCCTGCTGTCGTCGACCGCGACGCGCGCCCTGATCGCTCGCTCGGTCCGGCGCAGCGGACCGGACCCCGCCGCGCGATGGACCACCGCCCTCGCTCTCCTGACCCCGCGCGAGCGCGAGGTGCTGACGCTCGTCGCCGAGGGGCTCCCGAACACGGAGATCGCTGCGAGACTCACGATCTCGCCGCACACCGCGAAGACCCACGTGAATCGGATCATGGCGAAGGTCGACGCTCGCGACCGGGCCCAGCTCGTCATCCTGGCTTACGAGTCGGGGATGGTCGTCGCCGGAGCCTGAGCGGAGCGGTCCGGTGCGCGGCTCTGCGCCACACTGGGAGCCATGACCATCCTGCGCATCAGCATCCTGTTCGTGCTCGCCGCCGTCGCCGAGATCGGCGGGGCCTGGCTGATCTGGCAGGCGGTCAAAGAGAATCGAGGGTGGCTGTTCGCGGTGCTCGGCGTCATGGCGCTCGGCGCCTACGGCTTCATCGCGGCGCTCCAGCCGGATGCGAACTTCGGACGAGTGCTGGCCTCGTACGGCGGCGTGTTCATCGCAGGTTCGCTGGCCTGGGGGATCATCGTCGACGGCTTCAAGCCGACGATCTGGGACTGGGTCGGATCCGCCATCGCGCTCGTCGGAGCGGCGATCATCATTTTGGCGCCGACAGCGGCGAACACGGCCTCCGAGACGGTGTCGTAGCGGTCAATCGCCCCCGGCCATGCGAGTAGCCTAGATCCAGACCCAGATGGAGTGTGCAGTGCCTGAAAATGCTCAGCCGAAAGACGGCTTCGCCCTGTTCTCTGACCGTTCAGTCGTCGCGATGCGCGTCAACGGAACCCTCAAGGACCTCGCCGCGACAGTGACCGACGCCGACGAGGTCGAGCCGGTCACGATCGACAGCCCCGACGGGTTGAACATCCTCCGTCACTCGGCGGCTCACGTGCTCGCGCAGGCGGTGCAGCGGATCAACCCGCAGGCGAACCTCGGCATCGGCCCGCCCATCAACGACGGCTTCTACTACGACTTCGGCGTCGACACTCCGTTCACGCCCGAGGACATCAAGGCCATCACGAAAGAGATGCAGCGCATCGTCCGGGAGGGTCAGCGCTTCGTGCGCCGCGTCGTCACCGACGACGAGGCGCGTGCAGAGCTCGCCGACGAGCCGTTCAAGCTCGAGCTCATCGGCCTCAAGGGCGGCAAAGAAGCAGCCGAAGGCGCATCGGTCGAGGTCGGCGAGGGCGAGCTGACGATCTACGACAACACGACGCGCGACGGCGAGGTGGTCTGGAAGGATCTCTGCCGCGGCCCGCACCTGCCCAACACCCGCATGATCGGCAACGGCTGGGATCTCACCCGCATCGCCGCCGCGTACTGGAGGGGCAGCGAGAAGAACCCGCAGCTGCAGCGCATCTACGGCACCGCCTGGCCGTCGAAGGACGAGCTGCGTGAGTACCAGCACCGTCTCGAGGAGGCCGCCAAGCGCGACCACCGCCGGCTCGGCAAGGAGCTCGACCTGTTCTCCTTCCCCGAGGAGATCGGCTCGGGTCTCTCGGTCTGGCACCCGCGCGGCGGAGTCGTCCGCGGCGAGATGGAGCAGCACGCGCGCAAGCGTCACATCGAGGGCGGCTACACGTATGTGTACACCCCGCACATCTCGAAGGAAGACCTCTTCCTCACCTCGAACCACCTCGTCACGTACAAGGAGGGCATGTACCCGCCGATCGTCATGGACGAGGAGCGCGACGACGAGGGCAACATCACGAAGCAGGGCCAGGACTACTACCTGAAGCCCATGAACTGCCCGATGCACATCCTGATCTACAAGGAGCGTGCGCGCAGCTACCGTGACCTGCCGCTGCGGTTCGCCGAGAACGGCACCGTCTACCGCAACGAGCTCTCGGGCGCGCTGCACGGACTCACCCGCGTGCGCGGCTTCACCCAGGACGACTCGCACCTCTTCGTCACGCCCGATCAGCTCGAGGCGGAGGTCTCGAAGGTCCTCGAGTTCATCCTGTCGATGCTGCGCGATTTCGGTCTCACCGACTTCGAGCTCGAGCTGTCGATGAAGGACGACGAGAAGTCCAAGTGGATCGGCTCCGACGAGTTCTGGGAGTCGTCGACGGATGCCCTGCGTCGTGTCGCCGTGGCATCCGGGCTCAAGCTCACGGAGGTCCCCGGTGAGGCGGCATTCTACGGACCGAAGATCGACCTGAAGACGCGCGACGCGATCGGCCGCACCTGGCAGCTGTCGACCGTGCAGGTCGACCCGAACCTGCCCGAGCGCTTCGAACTCGAGTACATGGACAAGGACGGGCAGAAGAAGCGTCCGATCATGATCCACCGTGCCCTGTTCGGCTCGATCGAGCGGTTCTTCGCCATTCTGCTCGAGCACTACGCGGGCGACTTCCCCGTGTGGCTGTCTCCCGTGCAGGTCGTGGGCATCCCCGTGGCCGACGAATTCGCCGACTACCTGGGCGAGATCGTCCAGACGCTCCGTACACAGGGCGTGCGCGCCGAGCTCGACGACTCCGACGACCGGATGCAGAAGAAGATCCGCACGCACACGACCGGCAAGGTCCCGCTGCTGCTGATCGCGGGGGAGAAGGACCGCGACGCGGGCACCGTCTCGTTCCGCTACCGCGACGGCACGCAGGAGAACGGCGTGCCGATCTCCGATGCCGTGTCGCGCATCCGTGCCGCGATCGATGCGCACACGCTCGTGCAGACGGCAGGGGATCTGGCGTGACGACCCCCTCCGAGCCGTGGGAGGACGCCGGCGAGTTCGCCGGTGTCCCCGACGAGTTCCAGCGGCTGTGGACTCCGCACCGGATGGCGTACATCCAGGCGGGCCCCGAGCCGTTGCGCGAGGAGTGCCCGTTCTGTGAGGCGCCGAAGTTCCCGGATGCCGAGCGGCTGATCGTCGCCCGGGGTGAGACGGCCTACGTGCTGCTCAACCTTTTCCCGTACAACTCGGGGCACCTCCTGGTCTGCCCGTACCGCCATATCGGCACCTACGACCAGGCCACGCCAGAAGAGGTCGCCGAGATCGGCGTGCTGACCCAGATCGGAATGCGTGTGCTGCGGGAGGTGTCGCGCTGCGACGGCTTCAACATCGGGATGAACCAGGGCGCCGTCGCCGGTGCCGGTGTCGACGGCCACCTGCACCAGCACATCGTGCCTCGGTGGACGTCGGACGCCAACTTCTTCCCGATCATCGCCAAGACCAAAGCGCTGCCCCAGCTGCTCGGCGAAGTGCGAGAAGCCGTGGCGGACGCCTGGCCGAAGCCGTAGAGCGGCGGGTCAGCGCACCTGGCGTGCGGTGAACTGCATCCTCGGGTTCGCGTAGAACTCCTGCGCCTCGACGAGCTGCAGTTCGCGCGCCCCCGCCTCGAGCGTCGCGGCGAGCAGATCGAACACGCTGGATGCCGTGCGCTCGAGCGCCGTCTTCGCGTCGCCGGTCTCGACGTAGTGCGCCGTGAAGAGGGCCGCGGTGACATCGCCCGAGCCGTTGGCCTTCATCGGGAGGCGGGGCGTCTGCACGATCCACGCTCCGGCGGGGTCGGCGACGAGCATCTCGATGGTGCCCTCCTCGCGGTCGGGACGCTCCACGCTCGTGACGAGCACCGTGCGCGGACCCATCGCCGTCGCGAGGTCGACCGAGGCGAGTGTGGACTCGAGCGTGTCGGGCTCAGTGCCGGTGAGGAAGCCGAGCTCGAACTGGTTCGGGGTGATGATGTCGGCGGCAGGGACGACCTTCTCACGCAGCAGGATCGGGATGGCGGGTGCGACGAAGCATCCTGACTTCGCGTTGCCCATGACCGGGTCGCAGGCGTATACCGCGTCAGGATTGGCCGCCTTGACGCGCGCGACCGCGTCGATGATCACATCGCCGATGCCCTCGCCACCCTGATAACCGCTGAGCACCGCGTCGATCTCGCCGAACACTCCGCGCTCCTCGATGCCCGTGATGACCTCACGAACGTCGTTCGGATCGATCAACGGGCCACGCCAGGCGCCGTAGCCGGTGTGGTTCGAGAAGTTCACCGTGTAGACCGGGAGCACCTCGACGCCGATGCGCTGCAGGGGGAAGACTGCGGCGGAGTTTCCGACATGGCCGTACGCGACGGCGGACTGGATGGAGAGGATCTTCATTCTCCGATCCTTTCAGTGAGGGCGGGAAGGATCCCGCAGCGGGTGATCATCGCACGGCCGCGACGAGATCGGCGACGAGCGTGTCCGCGTCGTCGTCGGACAGATCGTGCACGGTGAGTCGCAGGTGGTGTGAGGGCTCGGCTCGCTCGTCGAGGGCGAAATCGTCCCCTGTGCGTGCCAGCCAGCCGCGTCGCATCAGTCGCTCTGCGACGATCCGCGCCGGCTTCGGGAGCTCGACCCACAGGCTGAGCCCGTCGGTGGCGGGGGAGTCGAGTCCCTGCTCGCGCAGACGGGTGGCGAACGCGGTGTTCCTGGCGGCGTAGTGCTCACGGGCCTCGGCGATCCGCGAGACGACCGAGTCGTCGGTGAGCTGGGTCAGCGTGAGGCGCTGCAGCAGGTGGCTCACCCATGTGGTGCCGGGGCTGAGCCGCATGGCGAGGCGCTCAGCCGTGGTCGCGTCGGTCGCGGCGATCGCGAGGCACATGTCGGGACCGAGGAACTTCGAGACCGAGCGCACGAGGGCGAACCGTCGGTGCTCCGGTCCGATGAGCGACTCGTAAGGCCGGTGGGACAGCATCGAGAAGTGATCATCCTCGATGACCAGGACGTATGGGTGGTTGGCGAGCACGGCGCGCAGCTCGGCGGCCCGGGCGGCCGTGAGGCTCGCGCCGGTCGGGTTCTGGGCTCGGGGAGTGCAGATCACGGCGCGGACGCCGGCATCCAGCGCGTCGCGAAGTCCTTGAACCGTCATGCCCTGGTCGTCGACGGGCACGGGGACCGCACGGTACCCCCCGAGCCGCACCGTGTGGATGCTGGCCAGGAAGCAGGGATCTTCGAGCGCGACGGCGTCATCGCGCATCAGCGCTTGGGCGAGCAGACGCTCCACGGCGTCGACCGCTCCGCTGGTCACGGTGATGCCGAAGTCGACGTGACCGATGTCGCCGGCGATCCACTCGCGCGCCCAGAGCTCGAGACCGCGGTCGATGACGGGCTCTCCGTAGAGCACGGGTCGCCCTGCGACCGTGGCGAGTGCCTGCGACGGATCGGGGATCAGCCGCGGGTCGGGGTTGCCTGTGCCGACGTCGCGCAGCACGGTGTCTGATGCATAGCCTTCCTGTGCGACAGTCTCGAGACCCGTGATGACAGTGCCGGCCCGGCCGCGCGAGATGACGATCCCCGCCTGGGCGAGCTGCCGGTATGCGGCGACCGCCGTGTTGCGGTTGACGCCGAGTGTCGCGGCGAGCTCGCGGACAGGCGGAAGGGGGCTGCCTGCGCGCAGGACTCCGCGGTCGCGCAGGCCGCGCACGCTGTCGGCGATGTCCGCTGCGGTCGTTCCGGTGATCTGGTCGCTCATGGGTCCTCAGCACTGATTCTAGGTCGTTCCGGACAGTGCTACTGTTTGGCCTAGATCAAACGAGACATCGTTCGACACCCACGCACATCGTGCTTCCCCGACAGGAGCTCTCATGACAGAACAGACCACCACCGGATCGTCGCGCGTCAAGCGCGGTCTCGCCGAGATGCTCAAGGGCGGGGTGATCATGGATGTCGTCACGGCGGACCAGGCGAAGATCGCCGAAGACGCCGGAGCCGTCGCCGTCATGGCCCTCGAGCGCGTCCCCGCCGACATCCGCGCGCAGGGCGGCGTCTCGCGAATGAGCGATCCCGACATGATCGACAGCATCATCGCCTCGGTCTCGATTCCCGTCATGGCCAAAGCGCGCATCGGCCACTTCGTCGAGGCGCAGGTTCTGCAGGAGCTCGGTGTCGACTACATCGACGAGTCCGAGGTGCTGTCGCCCGCCGACTACGTGAACCACATCGACAAGTACGGCTTCACGGTGCCGTTCGTCTGCGGTGCCACCAACCTCGGCGAGGCGCTCCGCCGCATCAACGAGGGGGCCGCGATGATCCGCTCCAAGGGCGAGGCCGGCACCGGCGACGTCTCCGAGGCGATGAAGCACATCCGCAAGATCCGCGGCGAGATCGCCGCTCTCACGGCACTGCCCAAGGACGAGCTGTTCGTCGCGGCGAAAGAGCTGCAGGCACCGTACGAGCTCGTCGCGGAGATCGCCGAGACCGGCAAGCTCCCCGTCGTGCTGTTCGTCGCCGGCGGTGTGGCAACTCCTGCTGACGCCGCGATGATGATGCAGCTCGGTGCCGACGGCGTGTTCGTCGGATCCGGCATCTTCAAGTCGGGCAACCCGGTCGAACGCGCGAAGGCGATCGTCAAGGCGACCACGTTCTTCGACGACGCGAAGGTCATCGCGGAGGTCTCGCGCGGGCTCGGAGAGGCGATGGTCGGCATCAACGTCTCCGACCTCCCCGCACCGCACCGCCTGGCCGAGCGTGGCTGGTAACCCACGGATCGGCGTCCTCGCTCTGCAGGGTGACGTGCGCGAGCACGCCACCCTGCTCGCCGGGCTCGGCGCCGAGGTCGCGCCGGTGCGTCGCCCGGAGGAGCTGGCGGCCGTCGACGGCCTCGTCATTCCCGGCGGCGAGTCGAGCGTGATCGACAAGCTGTCGCGCATCTTCGGGATGCAGGAGCCGATCCGCGCCGCGATCGCTGCCGGGCTTCCGGTGTACGGCACCTGCGCCGGGCTGATCCTCCTCGCCGACGAGGTGCTCGACGGCATCGAGGGGCAGCAGTCGTTCGGCGGCATGGACGTGAGTGTGCGCCGCAACGCCTTCGGTCGTCAGACCGAGTCGTTCGAGATCGGGCTCGACGTGCCGCTGCTGGGCGATGTGCCGGTGCACGCGACGTTCATCCGTGCGCCGATCGTCGAACGCGCAGGCGAGGGAGTCGAGGTGCTCGCCTCGCTGCCGGACGGCGGGATCGTCGCGGTGCGGCAGGGAGCGCTCCTCGGAACGAGCTTCCATCCCGAGGTCGACGGCGAGACACGGTTCCACGAGATGTTCCTCGAGGGGGTCCGGGAGTACGTCGCCAGGGGCTGACGTGCTGTGGTGCGACCCGCCACGGACCGCGGCATG
This sequence comes from Microbacterium sp. AC035, assembly GCF_979258485.1. NCBI lineage: Bacteria > Bacillati > Actinomycetota > Actinomycetes > Micrococcales > Microbacteriaceae > Microbacterium > Microbacterium sp. AC035. The sequence goes on along the minus strand of NZ_OZ409858.1, from coordinate 932,848 downwards.
ACAAGCGCGGGCCTGAGGGCGGACTATTCTCGTTCGAGTGACTGGATCCAGGGCTGAGGCCGCGTATGCGCGTGCCGTCACCGCATTCAGCACCCCTACCCTCGATCTCCTGCACGGACGGTTCGCCCCTTTCGTCGTCGCATCACTCTCCCTTCTGTTCAATGCAGACAGGGCCTCGGTCGCGGTCGCTGATGCGCACGCCGAACTGGCCGAGGTGCTCGACGAGCTCCGCGCGGCGGGGTACGACGAGGACGACCGGAAACTGCCCTCGGGAACCGGACGTGACGTATGCCGCAACTGGGTGCGTCTCGGCTGGCTGATCCAGCAGATCGATGACGACGTCGAGGTCTATCGTCTGTCTGCTCACGCAGTCGCCGCACTCGAAATCTCGGGCCGCACCGGCGGGGGGCGCACTCGAGTGTCGAACTCCCGCGTCCGCACCCTGCTGGATGCCGTGGATCATCTCTCCGTCAGCGCCGAGGTCGACCCGGTTCGTCGCCTGTCACGACTGCGCGCGGAGCGCGATCTGCTCGACGCCGAGATCGCTCGCATCCAGGAAACCGGACACGCGGACCCTACGGACGACGAGGAGCTCCTCGAGGAAGCGGAGAACGTGCTGCACCTGGCGCGCGAGCTCCCCGCCGACTTCACTCGTGTGGCCGAGTCGCTCAGAGCGATGCAGCGCGACGTCGTCGCCCACCTCCGAAGGGACGAGAGGCCGACGAGCGAGGTGCTGCGCGAGTACCTCCAGCGTGCGCAGGACGTGATGCAGTCGACCCCGGAGGGACGCGCCTTCGCGGGAGCCCTGCGCCTGATCGGCGACCCTGACCGCATCGACGCCCTCACCGAGCAGCTCCGCGGCCTTCTCGACCTGCCCTTCGCCCGCATGCTCGACGGCACGCAGCGTGCCGAGCTCGACGCGATCGCGCGACGAGTGGAGCTGGGGGTCGAGGAGGTGCTGGCCGCTCAGCGCCACGCCTCGCATGTCATCACCGGACAGGTGAAGACCCACGATCCGCTGCGTGATCGTCAGATCGACGACCTCCTCCGAGACGTCATCGCAGGACTCCACGGGTGGTCCGGCCCCGCGACCGTCGTCGACCCGGTGCGCAGCATGCCGCTGATCGACCTCGGGCATCTGCGTCAGACCACCAGCGACATCCGTCCTCCTCGTGCTCCGGCGCCCCTCGCCGACGCGGACGATGTCGACTTCCTCGATCACGACACCCGGGCGTGGGGCGGTCCGCGATATGCGGAGCTCGAGGCGTACCTCGCCGGGCTCGATGCAGACTTCGATCTCGCAGAGGCGTTCAGGGCGGTGCCTGACGCGGCCAGACGTCCGGTCGATCTCCTCGGCCTTCTCGAGATCGCGCACCGCAATGGACTCACGGACGGTGACGGGATCTCGACGGTCGAAGCCCTGAGACCCGACGGGACGACTCGCCGGTTCGCCTTCGGCACCGTGACCGCCCGCAGCACGAAAGAAGATGCAGATGAGTGACGACGACCTCACCACAGCCGTCGCGGACGAGGGTTTCATCGCCCCCACGGCGATGGAGGACGACCTCGAGGCGCACTTCCCGGGTGACCGCGGAACGCTCGACCCGGAGATCAGGCGGGTGCTCGTGCACCTCCTCCAGCGCCGCTTCATCTCGATGGAGCGCAACCGCCGGGAGTGGACCCTGCTGCTCGAGCATCAGCAGGTCATCGAGTCGCGACTCAACGACATCTACCTGCGGCTGATCATCGATCATGCCCGAGGTTTCGCGTACAAGCAGCAGCTGCGCTCCGATGAGGTCGAGATGCCCGTGCTGCTGAAGGACTCTCCGTACTCCCGTGCGGAGACGCTCGTCCTGGTGCACCTGCGGACCGTCTATCAGCGCGAGTCGGCGTCGGGCGAGGGCTCCGTGCGGATCGACATCGAGGACGTCGAGCAGACGGTCCTCAGCTACTTCGCCGACGTGGACGGCGGAACCGCGAAGCAGCAGAGAGCGATCCGCAGCGCGTTGGACAGGTTGGACCGAGAGGGCATCGTGCAGGAGGAGACCAGCGGGCGGTATCGGATCACCGCGCTCGTCGAGGTGGTGCTCAGCGCCGAGACGCTCAAGGAGCTGCGCGAGTGGCTGCGGGCCCAGGCGGTGGTGGCGCGATGACGATGATGGACACGCTCTTCGGGATGATCCCCGCGCGCTCCCGCGGCCAGCAGTGGGTCGCTGAGGAGCTGCAGCTCATCAACTGGGGCGGCTACGACGGCGGACCGCACCGGGTGCGGTTCTCGCCGGATGCCACGCTGCTGTGCGGCGGCTCGGGGTCGGGCAAGTCCACGCTCATGGACGGCTACATCGCCCTGATGATGCCGCACACGACTCCGTTCAACGGTGCCTCGAACGGCGGGGTGACCGGGCGGCCGCGCGGCGAGGAGCAGCGGAACATCCTGTCGTACGGTCGGGGCAAGATCGACGAGTCCCGCACCGACGAGGGCACGAAGCTCCGCGTGCTGCGCGGCGACGGCGAGGACACGTGGAGTGCCGTCTCGATGACCTGGTTGGACCACGACGGCTCCCGCTTCACGGCGGTGCGCGGGTGGTACATCCCTGCGGACGCCCGCACGCTCGAAGACACCACCAGGCTGCGCGCCACGATCGACGGCGCCTTCGATCTCAGCCGGCTCGAGCGGGGCGCGGCGCAGCGTCTCAGCGATGCGTCGGTGCGCGCCGTCGGGCTCGATCCCGTCGCGACCGATCGCGAGTTCTCGGCGCGCCTGCATGCCGTGCTCGGTATCGGCGCCGCAGGCTCGGGCGCGAAGGCGATCAGCCTCCTCGCCCGCATCCAGGCCGGCCAGCAGATCACCACGGTCGACGACCTGTACAAGAAGCTCGTGCTCGAGGAGCCGGAGACGATGGCGACCGCCGACGCGGTGGTCGCTCATTTCGATGAGCTGGAGAGCACACGCACGCGGATGCTGGTCGCCAAGCAGCAGGTGGCGGCACTCGAGCCGATCCGCGGGATCTCGCAGCGCATCGAGGCAGCGACGGAGCGGATGCGGGTCGTGGACGAGGTCGGGGTCTTCTCCGAGTCGACCTCTCTCGCAGCTCTGTGGAGCGCCGAGCGTCGTCTCGACCTGCTGCGCGAGGTGGAGACGGACCTGCGCGACCGGACCCAGGCCCTCCACCTGGCGGTCAGAGAGAAGAACGCCCTCATCGCCGCGGCCGAGGTCGAGCGCGAGGGGCTTCTCGATGTGCTGCGACAGTCGGGAGGCGATCGTCTCGAGACCGCCCAGCGCGAGCTGCGCGGCGTCGAGCGCCGACTCGAGGACATCCAGCGCGAGCGAGCTCGTTTCGACGCCCTGGCCGGGGAGCTCGGCGTCGAGGTGCATGATGCCGCCGGGTTCGAGAACCTGCTCGCCGGCCTCGGTCGCGAACTCCCGCAGGCGGGTCTCCGGGATGCGCGTGCGGCCTTCGCGGACGCCGAGTCCGCGCGCCGGACGGCGGAGACGGAGCTGGCCCGGGTGCGTGCCGAGCGGGACCGCACCCGAGAGCTGCGGGGGAGCATTCCTGCGCATCTGCACGAGTCGCGAGCCCTGCTCGCTCAGGCGGCCGGGCTCGCTCCGACGGATCTGCCCTTCGTCGGCGAGCTGATCGAGGTCCGCACCGAGTTCGAGCCCTGGCGGGACGCGTTCAACCTCGCGCTCGGCGGATTCGCGCGGACGCTGCTGATCGATGTCTCGAACCTCGGGCGGTTCCGCGCCGCCATCGACACGGTGCGCACCGCCGAGCGCATCAGCTACGAAGGCGTGCACACCGGGCTCGCCGAGTCGACGACGGCGGACCCGCGAACGCTCCCCGGTCGTCTCGATCACCGCTCCACGCCGTTCACCGGGTGGCTCCAGCAGCGACTCCGCGAACGGTTCGAGTACGTGTGCGTCGACTCCTCGGCCGAGCTCGCCGAGCACCCTCGCGCGCTCACACTCTCGGGACAGGTCTCGCAGGGCGACCGCGGGTCGCACGGCGGGCACGGCCGCGCGAACATTCTCGGGTTCTCGAACGCCCGCCGGCTGCGGGAGCTCGACGAGCAGATCAGCGATCTGGAGAGTCGACGGGATGCTGCGGCAACGGCGGCTGCGGAGGCGGAGGCGGGCCTCGACAGGATCGAGGCCACAGCAAAGGCGCACGCGAAGATCGAGGACCTCACCTGGGATCAGATCGACGTCGGGGCCGTCTCGGCCGAGCGCTCTCGGTGGCTGGCTGTCGAGGCCGAGGTCACCGACGAGAATCCGAAGATCGCGGAGCTGCGAGCTCAGGCCGAGGAACTCAGGAAGCGTGCGGCCCGGCTTCGTGACGAGAACTCCCGCCTCGGCGGCGATCTCACGCTCGCTCAGGACCGCTGGGTCGAGGTGACCGACCAGGTCGACGCCTGTCAGCGGATCGTCGATGCGGCGGAGGCGGCGGAGACTGCGCTCGAGGAGCGGCACCGTTCCTTCCTCGACGCGCGCTTCCTCGGTGCGGACGCGGCCGTCAGCGTCACGGCGTCGGAGCGACTCGCCCACCTCGATTCCGCATTGCGCACCGCGGCGACCAGGCTGCTCGAGGATCGCACGTCGGCAGCCGCGGCGCACGCCGACCAGCGCGAGCAGATGCGGCGCCTGATGACCGGGTTCCTCGAGCGCTGGGACACGCTCACGATCCTGCCCGACCCCGACGAGTCCGTCGCCGAGTTCGAGGGCATTCTCGAGGCACTCGAGACCAACGGGCTGCACGAGCTCGAGTCCGAGTGGAGAGACAGCCTCCTCAAGCTCTCCGGAAACGATCTGACGAGTCTCGATTCGACTCTCGGCCGCTCGCTGCGCGAGATCAAGAACCGCATCGACCCGATCAACCGGATCATGGAGGAGCTGCCGTTCTACGACGACGAGCATCGCCTGCAGATCACGCCGCGCGAGAACCAGTCAGAGGCACGCAGACGGTTCCGCAGGGAGCTGCGCGAGGTGCGGGGACTGATCGAGGCGGCGACGACGGACGCCGATCGCGAGAGCGTCTACCGGAGGATGAGTCGCCTCATCGGCCGGATGCGGCGAACCGCACCGGACTTCGCCGAGCTCATCGATGTGCGCAACCACGTCAGGGTGAGCGCCGAGCGGATCCACGCCACGACCCGGGAGCACGTCGCGCTCTACGACCACATCGGCGAGAAGTCGGGCGGAGAGTCTCAGGAGCTCGTCGCGTTCATCGTGGGTGCCGCGCTGCGATATCAGCTCGGCGACGCGGGGGCTGCGCGTCCTCGATACGCGCCGGTGTTCATGGACGAGGCGCTCATCAAGGCCGATGCGCACTTCACGAAACGGGCGATCGGCGCGTGGCGGGGTCTCGGCTTCCAGCTCGTGATCGGTGCGCCGAACGACAAGTACAGCGCGATCGAACCGCACGTGGACGTGGAGTACGACATCCTCAAGGACACCCGCGGTCGCTCGTGGGCTCGGCCGAAGGTGGGCCTGCCCGCTGGGGGCGAGTGATCGGACTCGACGCGGCTCATCCGGCCACAAGGGTCCGGATCGCCCCGACCGTGCGGTCGATGTCGGCTCGGGTCGTCGCCCAGGACGACATCGAACAGCGCAGCGCTGCGCGACCCCGCCATTCGGCGCCGGTCAGAGCGGCCGTGCCCTCGACGAGAACGGCCTCACCGAGGGCGCGGGTCGCATCGTCGTCTTCGAGCCGGAACATGACCTGTGTGTAGCCTACGTCGTTGAGGATGCGGATGCCGTCGATCGTGGCAAGCCCCTCGGCCATCGCGACCGCGTTCTCGTGCAGCCCGTCGATCAGGTGGGCGATGCCGTCCCGTCCCAGACTGCGCATCGCCGCCCAGGCGGGGACGCCGCGTGCACGACGGGACAGCTCGGGGGTGACATCCCACGGATCCAGGCTCGTGTAGATCAGATAGTCGCCGCCGGTGCGGAACGCGGCGATCGAGTCGGCCGGGTCGCGGACGATGGCCATGCCGCAGTCGTAGGGCACGTTGAGTGTCTTGTGCGCATCGGTCGCCCACGAGTCGGCGTCGGTCATGCCCATCGTGAGCGGCCGGAGCGACTCGGATGCGGCGGCCCACAGGCCGAAGGCCCCGTCGACGTGCACCCAGGCGCCGTGCTCGTGGGCGATCGGCACGAGTGCCGCGAAGTCGTCGAACGCTCCGGTGTGCACTTCACCGGCCTGAAGGCAGACGATGGCCGGTCCTGAGCCGCTGTCCAGGACCTCGCTCAACGCGTCGGGGCGCATGCGCCCCTCGTCATCGGATTCGACGACGGTGATCTCGCTGCGGCCGATCCCGAGGAAGCGGGCCGCTCGGTCGATCGACCCGTGACGGTCGGCGCCGACGACGAACCGGATCGGCGGAGATTCCCGCAGCCCGTGTTCGCTGAGGTCCCATCCCGCTCGGGCGAGTACGGCGTTGCGCGCCGTCGCGAGGCAGGTGAAGTTCGCCATCTGGCCGCCCGTGACGAAGCCCACGCTCGCCGACTCGGGCAGGCCGAGGATGTCGAGCATCCATCGTCCCGCCACGCGCTCCAGAGCGACGGTGGTCGGCGTGAGCAGAGCCGAACCCGAGTTCTGGTCCCAGGCCGAGACGAGCCAGTCGGCGGCGAGAGCTGCGGGATGCGTGCCGCCGATCACGAATCCGAAGAAGCGTCCGCCGGGGATCGCGACGAGGCCGGGATCCGCCCGTGACGCGATCTCGTCGATGACAGCCTCGGCGCTCATGCCCTCGGCGGGCAACGATCCACCGAATGCATCGAGCATGTCGGCGAGGGTGGCGCGCGGCCACACCGGTCTGTCGTCGAGCGAGCCGAGGAACTCCAGCGCCGCGCGGTGAGCGGCTTCCAATCCGCGGATCCTGTCATCGTCGACGCTGTCGTCCATGAGTCAGGAGTACACCCGCGCGGCGCGTCACGCCAGAGGGGGAGCGTCCGGCGTCGGTCCGACGCCACCAGCGGCGCACCGGAGCCCCTCGACACGTGTGCAGCCGCATGGCGCGATCATGGTTCGATAGAATGGACGATGCCCTGGGCCGAGCCCACGGGCGGATACGACGAGCGGAGAAATATGTCCGGGCATTCCAAGTGGGCCACCACGAAGCACAAGAAGGCCATCATCGACTCCAGGCGCGCCAAGTCCTGGGCCAAGCTCATCAAGAACATCGAGGTCGCCGCCAAGCTCGGTGGAGCCGACCTGCAGGGCAATCCGACCCTCTTCGACGCCGTCCAGAAGGCGAAGAAGACCTCGGTCCCCAAGGACAACATCGACCGCGCGGTGAAGCGCGGAGCGGGCATCGGCGGCGAAGCGGTCGAGTACACCTCGATCATGTACGAGGGCTACGGGCCGAACGGCGTCGCCATGATGATCGAGTGTCTGACCGACAACAAGAACCGCGCGGCGGCCGAGGTGCGCACGGCGCTCAGCCGCAACGGCGGCACTCTCGCCGACCCCGGCAGCGTCGCGTACAACTTCAGCCGCAAGGGCGTCATCGTCGTCGGCTCCGAGGGGACGACCGAGGACGACGTCATGATGGCCGCTCTCGAGGCAGGAGCCGAAGAGATCGAGCCGCACGCCGAGGGCTTCGAGATCATCACCGAGGCGACCGACCTCGTCACCGTGCGCAGCGCGCTCCAGGAGGCCGGCATCGACTACGAGTCGGCCGATGTGGAGTTCGTGCCGAACCTCAAGGTCGAGATCGACGCAGACACCGCACGCAAGATCTTCCGCCTCATCGATGCGCTCGAAGACAGCGAGGATGTGCAGAACGTCTTCACGAACTTCGATCTCACTGCCGACGTGCAGGCCGAGCTCGAGAACGACGACGCGTAGGCGCGCCGACGGCTCGCCCCTCGGTACGACGCTTAGCCTGGGGGAGTGACCTCCTCCTCGCTTCGCGTGCTCGGCATCGACCCGGGTCTCACCCGATGCGGCGTCGGCGTGGTCGATGTGGACCGCGCTCGTCGGGGCACGCTCGTGCACGTCGGAGTGATCCGCTCTGCGCCTGACCTCCCGATCGGCGAAAGACTCGCGCTGGTCGCCGCCGGCATCCGCGAGGTGATCGAGACGCATCGCCCCGACGCGGTCGCGGTCGAGCGGGTGTTCGCACAGCAGAACACCCACACCGTGATGGGAACGGCGCAGGCGAGCGGCGTGGCGCTGCTGCTCGCCGCCGAGGCCGGCCTTCCTGCGGCGACGCACACTCCGAGCGAGGTGAAGGCGGCTGTGACGGGCTACGGCTCTGCCGACAAGCGTCAGGTCCAGGCGATGATCGCTCGGATCCTCCGCCTCGACGCTCCTCCGCAACCGCCCGATGCCGCGGACGCGCTGGCGATCGCGCTCTGTCACGCCTGGCGACGAGGAGCGGCCGGGGCGCCCGGGCAGGAGTCGTTGACGCCCGCCCAGAAGGCATGGGCTGACGCGGAGCGTGTCGCTCGAACATATCTACGATCGGGTGCGTAGGCTGGTCGGATGATCTCCTCGCTGCACGGCGCTGTTCTCCACTCGACCGCCGATCAGGTCATCATCGACGTCGGCGGCGTCGGATTCTCGGTCGCGGTTCCCGCCGACGTGGCACACACCGCTACCGTCGGCGAGAAGCTGCTGCTGCACACGAGCCTCATCGTCCGCGAAGACTCCCTGTCGCTGTTCGGCTTCGCCGATCGCAGCGAGCTGGAGATCTTCGGCCTGCTGATCAGCGTCACCGGAGTCGGACCGAAGTCCGCGCTGGGCGTGCTCTCGCACCTCACCGTCGACCAGATCGCGGAGGCCGTGACCGGCGAGGACGACGCGCCGTTCCGGCGTGTCTCCGGGATCGGACCGAAGACGGCCAAGCTCATCGTCCTGCAGCTCGCGGGCAAGGTGCATCCTGTGAGCGCCGGGTCGAAGCCGACGAAGTCCGGTCCGGTCGATGTCGTCGACCAGGTGACCGCCGCTCTCGTGGGCCTCGGGTGGTCCGAGAAGGTGGCCGCCGAAGCGGCCGCTCAGACCGCCGCCGAGGCCTCTGAGGCAGAGCGATCCGACGTGGCGCCGCTCCTGCGCCGCACCCTGGCTCTCCTGGGGCCGGCGCGTGTCTGACGTCCGCGACGCCGCCGAGCCGTCGGACGACACCGAGCTCGCGATCGAGGGCGCGCTGCGCCCTACGAGCCTGGGCGAGTTCGTCGGCCAGCAGAAGGTGCGCGGGCAGCTGCAGCTCCTGCTCGATGCCGCGCGCATCCAGAACCGTCCGCCCGACCACATCCTGCTCGCGGGCCCTCCAGGACTCGGCAAGACCACGCTGGCGATGATCGTCGCGCATGAGAGCGAGCGCCCGCTGCGGCTCTCGAGCGGACCGGCGATCCAGCATGCGGGCGACCTCGCCGCTCTGCTCTCCAGCCTCGTACCCGGTGAGGTGCTGTTCATCGACGAGATCCACCGGATGGCGCGCTCGGCGGAGGAGATGCTGTACCTCGCGATGGAGGACTTCCGCATCGACATCATGGTCGGAAAGGGGGCGGGCGCGACGAGCATCCCTCTGGATCTGGCCCCGTTCACGCTCGTGGGCGCGACCACCCGCTCAGGGCTCCTCCCGAACCCGCTGCGCGATCGCTTCGGGTTCACCGGCCATCTCGAGTTCTACGACGAGCCCGAGCTCGAACGGGTGATCGCTCGCTCGGCTCTCATGCTGCGTGTCGATCTGCCCCACGATTCGCTCTCGGAGATCGCGCGCCGGTCGCGCGGCACGCCCCGAATCGCGAACCGCCTTCTCCGCCGGGTGCGCGACTACGCGCTCGTCCACGGAGGCGGAGAGGCGTCGCTGCACGGAGTTCGGGCAGCGCTCGAGCTCTACGACGTCGACCCCATCGGTCTCGATCGCCTCGACCGGGCTGTCCTCGAGGCTCTCGTGCGCCGCTTCCGCGGCGGTCCCGTCGGCCTCAGCACACTCGCGGTCGCGGTCGGCGAAGAGGCCGAGACCGTCGAGAGCGTCGTCGAGCCCTACCTCGTGCGCATCGGATTCCTCGGCCGGACACCACGCGGCCGAGTGGCGATGCCGGAGGCCTACAGCCACCTCGGCATCGCACACCCCGATGGGGCACTTCGTCTTGATGACCTATAATCACTGAAGACTTCCCCCGATAGAACTGCGCGCCCGTTTTCTGGTGCGCGCACCTGAGAAAGGCCCTTCGCCACCATGCCCATGGAAATCCTCCTCTTCGGCCTTCTCGCCGTGCTCGTCGTCTTCATGTTCGTCAACGGACGCAAGCGCCAGAAGCAGATGAAGGCAGAGCAGGAGGAGAAGGCCACCAAGACCGTTCCCGGTGTCAAGGTGCTTCTGCAGGGCGGCATCTACGGCACGATCGTGGCCTACGACCACGATGACCTCGATTCGCCCGCGCTCGTCGAGATCGCGCCCGGCACGGTCATCGAGGTGCACAGCCAGGCGATCCTGCGCATCGTGGAGCCCAAGGACGCTCTCATCGAAGACGCTGACGACTCGGTCGTCGTGATCGACGAGGCTCCGATCGTCGACGACGCTCCGGCCATCGAGACCACCGAAGAGACCCGTCGTCGTCTCGAGCGCGACGCCGACGACAAGTAGCCTCCGCGCTGCACCACCTCGGCACTCCGGCATCTTAGAAAGCTGATCACACGTGGCCACTTCTTCCCCGGTCCGTCATGCCTGGCGGGTCCTCATGGGCCTGCTCCTGGTGACGGGCGTCCTCTTCGGCATCAACGCCCTCGGCGTCCACGTGTTCGAGAAGAGCTCCTGGACCCCTGAGCTCGCGCTCGACCTTCAGGGCGGCACGCAGATCGTGCTGAGCGCGGAGACCGAGGATGGAGCTGCGCCCTCGCCGGAGCAGCTCGACCAGGCCGCGTCGATCATCCGTCAGCGCGTCGACGCGTCGGGCGTGGCCGAGGCCGACATCACCACCGAGGGCGGCCGCAACATCGTGGTCCAGATCCCTGGTGTGGCCGACGAGCAGACCCGCGCCCGCATCCAGTCCAGCGCGCAGCTGGAGTTCCGCCCCGTGCTCGCCACGACCGCGGGGACGAACACCTTCGTGGGTGAGGACGGCAACGAGACTGCCTACCCGGCGCCGGACGACTCGGTGAACGACACCCCGACCGCCGAGCCGACGGATGCGAGCGACCTGTCATGGGTCACTGAGAAGCTCGCGGCCGAGTTCCAGGCGTACGACTGCGCCAACCCCGACAACGATCCGTCGAATGCGCCCAAGGATCAGCCGCTCATCGCGTGCGATCCCTCCGGTCAGGCGAAGTACCTGCTCGGTCCGACAGAGCTCACCGGTGATGCGATCACGGACGCCACCGCCGGCCGCGATCCGCAGTCCGGTGCGTGGAACGTGCAGCTCACGATGAACGGCGACGGCGCCGAGGCGTTCGGCGAGGTCAGCACCCGACTGAACCAGAACCGCCTGGCGGAGCTCTCGCCGCGTGACCAGTTCGCCTTCGTGCTCGACGGTTCGGTGATCAGCGCACCGCGGATGAACGGCCAGATCCTCGACGGTCGCCCCAGCATCTCGGGCGACTTCGATCAGGAGTCCGCGACCGCTCTGGCAGACCAGCTCAAGTTCGGCGCGCTGCCGCTGAGCTTCGAGGTGCAGAGCGACGATACGATCTCGGCGACGCTGGGAACCCAGCAGCTCCAGATCGGTCTCATCGCCGGACTCATCGGTCTCGCACTCGTCGCGATCTACTCGCTGATCGTGTACCGGGCACTCGGAACGGTGATCATCGCCTCGATCGCGGTGATGGCGGTGCTCACCTACGTCATCATCTGCATCCTCGCGTGGCGACTCGGCTTCCGTCTGTCGCTCGCCGGCGTCGCAGGTCTCATCGTCTCGATCGGTTTCACCGCAGACTCGTTCATCGTCTACTTCGAGCGAATCCGAGACGAGCTGCGCGACGGGAAGTCGATCACCTCGGCGGTCGAAGACGGCTGGGGCAGAGCCAAGCGGACGATCTACATCTCGAAGTCGATCAACATCCTCGCCGCGGTCGTGCTCTACATCCTCGCCGACTCCACAGTGAAGGGCTTCGCCTTCACACTGGGTCTGACGACCCTCATCGACGTGTTCATCTTCGTGATCTTCACCCACCCGGTGATGCAGCTCCTCGCCCGCACGAAGTTCTTCGGCGGGGGTCACAAGCTCTCGGGCCTCGACCCGGACTCGCTCGGCGCGGTGTACCGCAGCCGATCGCAGTTCCGCGCTGTATCCGCCGCCTCCTCGGGGCGCGGCGCGAAGAACGCCAGGGCCAAGGGCGAAGCCGAGCGCCGTCAGACCATCGCAGAGCGCAAGCGCGCCGAAGCACTAGCCGGTGACAGATCCAGCCGCACCGGAAGCGAGGGGGACGCCTGATGGCTTCCATGAACGAGTTCGGAAACAACCTCTACACGGGAAAGACATCGTTCCCGTTCGTCGCGAAGCGCCGCCTGTGGTTCATCATCGCGATCGTGCTGGTCGTCGGTTCGGCTCTGGTGCCCCTCTTCCGCCCGATCCAGTTCTCCATCGAGTTCACCGGCGGATCGCAGTTCACCGTGCAGGCACCGGACAGTCTCGAGCAGGAGACCGCGACGACAGCAGTGCAGTCCGTCGTGCCGGGAGCGGCGACCAAGGTCGTCGTCGTCGGCGGCAAGGACATCCGCGTCCAGACCGATCAGATGAGCGCGGCTGAGACGCAGCAGGTCGCCAACGCCCTCGCAGACGCCTACGGCATCGACCCCGAGAGCGTCACCTCGTCGTTCATCGGACCGGCGTGGGGAGAGAACGTCACCAAGCAGTCCCTGTGGGGGCTCGCGATCTTCCTCGCACTGACCTTCCTGATCCTCGCGATCTACTTCCGCACGTGGAAGATGTCTGCGGCCGCGATCATCGGACTGCTCGACGTGCTCGTCATCACGGTCGGCGTCTATGCCCTTGCCGGCTTCGAGATCTCGCCCGCCGCCGTCATCGGATTCCTCACGATCCTCGCGTACTCGCTGTACGACACGACGGTGGTGTTCGACAAGATCAGAGAGAACACGACGGAGGACGGCGAGAACTCGTCTCGGACGTTCGGCGAATCGGTCAACCTCGCGGTGAACCAGACGCTCATCCGATCGATCAACACGTCGGTCGTCGCGGCACTGCCCGTGGGAGCCGTGCTCTTCATCGGCGCCTTCTGGCTCGGCGCCGAGTCGCTCACCGACATCTCGCTCTCGATCTTCGTCGGCATCCTGGTCGCGACGTACTCGACGCTGTTCGTCGCCGCGCCGCTGTACTCGCTGTTCCGTGAGAACGAGCCGCAGATCGCGGCGCGCGACGCGAAGATCCGCGAGGCTCGAAGCCTCGCCACCGCAGAGGCCTGATAGTCCCCGCTCTGCGGGGCCGCACCCCGCAGAGCACGCGTAAGCTGTTGTGATTCGGAGGTGAGCGGATGGCGGAACCGCAGACGGCGTCGCAGGGATCCAGCCTGAGACGACTGGTTCCCCGCATCTTCTCCCGCGCGCCCAGGGTCAACGATCTCGACAATCTCATCCGCACGGTGCGGGCGAACCATCCGAAGGGCGACCTCGCGGTCATCGAGCGTGCCTACACGGTCGCCAAGGACAAGCACGCCGGGCAGCAGCGTCAGAGCGGCGAGCCGTACATCACGCACCCGCTCGCGGTCGCGCAGATCCTCGCCGAGATGGGCCTCGGACCTCGTGCGATCGCGGCGGCACTGCTGCACGACACCGTCGAGGACACGGGCTACGCCCTCACCGACCTCACGGCCGAGTTCGGCGACGAGGTCGCGATGCTCGTCGATGGCGTCACCAAACTCGACAAGGTCAAGTACGGCGAGAGCGCGCAGGCCGAGACCGTCCGCAAGATGATCGTCGCGATGTCGAAGGACATCCGCGTCCTGCTCATCAAGCTCGCCGACCGGCTGCACAACGCACGCACCTGGGGCTTCGTGCCGCCTGAGAAGGCCGCGAAGAAGGCGAAGGAGACTCTCGAGATCTACGCGCCGCTGGCCAACCGCCTCGGTATCCAGGCGATCAAGTCGGAGCTCGAAGACCTCTCGTTCGCCGTCCTCCACCCGAAGATCTACAACGAGATCCACAACCTCATCGCCCAGCGCACCCCGCAGCGGGAGAAGTACCTCGCTCAGGTCGTCGAGGAGATCGATGAGGATCTGCGCGATCTCCGCATCCGCGGCAAGGTCGTCGGACGCCCGAAGCAGCTGTACTCGGTCTATCAGAAGATGGTCGTGCGAGGTCGTGAGTTCGACGACATCTACGACCTCATCGGCATCCGGGTGCTCGTCGCCTCCGTGCGCGACTGCTATGCCGTCCTCGGCGCGATCCACGCGCGATGGACACCACTTCCCGGCCGTTTCAAGGACTACATCGCGACCCCGAAGTTCAACCTCTACCAGTCCCTGCACACCACGGTGATCGGTCCGTCCGGACGCACGGTCGAGATCCAGATCCGCACGCACGAGATGCATCAGCAGGCCGAGTACGGTGTCGCGGCGCACTGGATGTACAAAGAGCGCATGAACGGCGGCAAGGCCGAGGTGCGCGCATCAGACAGCGACATGGCCTGGCTGGCGCACATCTCCGACTGGCAGGCGGAGACCGCTGACCCTGGGGAGTTCCTCGATTCTCTCCGCTTCGAGATCGGCGCCAAAGAGGTCTACGTCTTCACACCCAAGGGGCGTGTGGTCGGACTCCCCGCCGGCGCGACACCCGTCGACTTCGCCTACGCAGTGCACACCGAGATCGGGCACCGCACGATGGGGTCGAAGGTCAACGGACGTCTCGTGCCTCTGGAGTCGGAGCTGAAGAGTGGCGATGTGGTCGAGGTCTTCACGTCGAAGAACCCCGATGCCGGCCCCAGCCAGGACTGGCTCGGCTTCGTCAAGAGCACCCGTGCACGCAACAAGATCCGCGGGTGGTTCACGAAGGAGCGGCGCGAGGAGGCCATCGAGCAGGGCAAGGAGGCCATCGCTCGCGCGATGCGTCGCCAGAACATGCCGCTGCAGCGCCTGATGAGTCAGGACTCGTTCGCCGAGGTGGCTCACCAGCTCCGCTACGAAGACGTCTCGGCGCTGTACGCCGCCGTGGGCGAGGGGCATGTGTCGACGCAGTCGGTGCTCGAGAAGGTCACGGCGCTGGTCGCGGCGACCGACCCTGCCACGGGTCCCATCGATCTCCCCGGCAGCATGCCCTCTCGCGAGCCTCGCTCGGGCGACTCGGGCGTTCTCGTGCGTGGTGCATCCGACATCCTGGTCAAGGTCGCGAAATGCTGCACCCCGGTGCCCGGCGATGCGATCGTCGGATTCGTCACGCGCGGCAGCGGCGTATCGGTGCACCGCACCGACTGCCCGAACGTCAAGGCACTCGAGAGCGAGGAAGACCGATTCGTCGAGGTGTCTTGGGCGCCGACGACGAAGAGCGTGTTCCGAGTGCAGATCCAGGTCGAGGCTCTCGACCGGTCTGGTCTTCTCTCCGACGTCACCCGGGTGCTGAGCGAGCACCACGTCAACATCCTGTCGGCGACGGTCAGCACCACGGACGAACGTCTCGCGATCAGCCGCTTCGTGTTCGAGATGGGCGACGCCGTGCACCTCGACCGCGTGCTGAACGCCGTGCGTCGCATCGACGCGGTGTACGACGTCTACCGCGTCACCTCGTCCTGACGAGCAGTCGTTCAAGCGCACCGCGTCCGGCCAGCTTCCCCGGCACGCGGATCATGGTGTCGAGTTCGCTGAGCGCAATCCGCACGAGCCCCGGTTCGGCGTGGGCGAGGAGAAGCATCCATCGCCGCAGCGACTCGTCGCGATGCAGTCCGAGGGCGAGGTCGACCATCGTGCGCTCAGGGCTCATCACCGGAACTCCGCCGAGCAGCACGACGTCCGTTCGAGCAAGCGCGGTGTCGTGCAGGATCACCCGAGGAGGCAGCGCAGGGCGGATGCGGTGGCTGACCGCGCGCCTGACGTGGTGGCGCGCGGGTGGCGTGTCGCCGGCCCCATGAATCCATGCTGCGGACGGCCCGGAGGCCGCAGTGTGGACGGGGACGAGAGTCGCGATCGCAGCCGCTCGCGCACTCGGGGTCTCGATCAGATCAGCGGGGATGTACCCCTCGCCGAGATCGACCAGGTGCCCGTCGATCCTCGCCGCGCTGAGTTCGGGGATCGTGAGGCGAACGCCGGGCAGGTACAGGAAAGCGGAATGCATCACGCCAGTCTGGCGCGGTGCATCCCGCGTTCCGAGTCGATCCGGGGATCTGTGGAGAAGGTCAGCCGCCCAGGGCGTTGAGCCAGGTGCGTCGCGCTTCGAGAGCATCGGCGGCAGCCTTGGCCGCCTTCTTGTCTCCTGACTTCTCCGCGGCGGCGAGCTCGGCCTCGAGCTTCTCGATCGCCTCGAGGAGCTGCGAGCTCATGTCGTTGGCGCGTGCCTTGGTCTCGGGGTTGTTCTTCTTCCAGTCGACCTCTTCACGAGCCTTGAGCGCCTGCTCGATCACGCGAAGTCGATCATCGAGAGCGCGCTCCTTGTCGCGGGGGAAGATACGACCGATCTCATCCCACTGGCGCTGGATGCCGGTGAGCAGTGCACGCGCACGCTTGATGTTCGGTTCATCGGCCACGGCCTTAGCCTCTTCGAGCAGTGCCTGACGAGCCTCGATCTTCGGGGCGGAGTCAGCCTCTTCGGCAGCGGACTGCTCGGCACGCGCCGAGTACAGTGCGTCACCGGCCGCCTTGAACCGCGCCCAGAGGGCGTCGTCGGCCTTGCGCCCGGCACGGCCCGCGGCCTTCCACTCGTCCAGAAGGGTGCGGTACGCCGGGATGCCGTCGACGCCGCGGGGTGCGAGGGCCTCCGCACGTTCGACCAGACGGGTCTTCGCATCGCGGGCGCTCTTGTGCGTGTCGTCGAGCTCGGAATAGAAGGCACGGCGTGCCTTGTCGACGGTTCCACGCGCGTCGCGGAACCGCTTCCAGAGCTGCTGCGAGACGCCCTTCGACAGGCGCGGACCGTTCTGCTGCTGTGCCTGCCAGGCGTCGAAGAGCTCGCCGAGCTCAGCGGTGACCTGCTTCCACTGCACCTTCGACAGATCGCGGGCGGCGATCTCCTCGGCGCGCTCGACGAGGGCGGTGCGCTCCGCGATGGCCTTGTCGACCAGTTCCTTCGCCTGCTGCGCCTCCTGAGCCGTCGCCTCGGACAGCGACGAGGTCAAGGCGTTCAGGCGTTCGCGGAGTCCGGCGAGGTCGCCGACGGCGGCCGCATCCGTCGCCTCGGCGAGGAGATGCCCTGCCTGCTTGACGAGATCGGCGGCGGAGGCGCCACCTGCCTGGTGACGCTGTTCGAGCGTGTGCACCTTGAAAGCGATGTCCTCGTATTTGCGCACGAAGTATGCGAGAGCTTCGTCGGGGGTGCCGTCAGGGTACTGGCCGACGACGCGCCACTCCTCACCCTCGCGAACCTCGACGGTGCCGTCGTCTGCGACACGACCCCACTTCGCGGCATCGGACGACGCGGTGACGGCTGCGGCAGCTGCTCCCGTCGGGGCGACAGCTGCGGGCGTCGGCACCTTCCGCGGCAGGGGCGCGGCAGGGGGAGCGGGAACGGGGGGAGTCGGCTTCGACGGCTCTGTGGCAGACACGGTGATTCTCCTTGCGCGGTAGGGCCCGCGGGAGGCGGAAAGGACGAGCTTCAGCCTAGTACGAGAGCGAGGTTGCAATGTGGTGCTCGGATCTCACAATGGCCGTTACCGATCTGTGAGCGAATCGTTCGACGCACGAAACACCACGCGTCACATCTGGGAAACACCAGGCTCCTATCGTCGCCATCACGACGTCCCCCGGCGATTGGAGCAGCATGAGCGAGGTCTTCCTCACCCCCAAGGAGATCGTCGTCGTCGGTGCGGGTATGGTCGCGCACCGTTTCGTCGAGAGTCTGATCAGTCGAGCTGAGACACCCCTGCATGTGACGGTGATCGGCGACGAGGCGCGCAGGCCGTACGACCGGGTCGGTCTCAGCGGGTTCTTCTCGGGATCGACGCCGGAGGATCTGGAGCTCGATCCTTCGGTCTTCGACGACTTCCGCGTGCGGTTCCTCCCCGATGACAGGGTGCTGCGGATCGACCGCGCGGCACGCACCGTCACGACGAGGTCGCGCACGAGCATCCCCTACGACACGCTGGTGCTCGCCACGGGCTCGTACGCCGCCAAGGTCGCGGTCGACGGCGCCGACCTGCCCGGCTGCTTCGTCTACCGGACCCTCGACGATGTGCAGGGCCTCAAGGACTTCGTCACGCAGCGGAGCGGAGTGCTCGGCCGTCCGCTGCGCGGCGCGGTCATCGGCGGAGGTCTGCTCGGCCTCGAGGCCGCCGGCGCGCTGCAGGGGATGGACGTGGAGGCGACCGTCGTGCAGTACTCGGATCGCCTGATGTCGGCGCAGCTCGACTCAGCGGGTGGAGGGATGCTCAAGCGACTGCTCGAAGCGCGCGGGATCTCGGTGCGCACCCAGTCGCGCACGACGCGTCTCGACCCCGACACCTCGGGTGCGGTCACCGCGCTCGAGTTCCAGGACGGCTCAGTCGAAAGAGCCGACGTCGTCGTCTTCACGGTGGGCGTGCGGCCGCGCGACGAACTCGCACGAAACGCGGAGATGCTCGTGGATCCGCGGGGCGGGATCATCATCGACGACCGGTGCGCGACCTCCGACCCGCACATTCTGGCGATCGGCGAGGTCGCCAGCTTCGAAGGCCGGTGCGTCGGCCTCGTGGCACCCGGCTACGCGATGGCGGAGGTCGCCGCCACCCGGCTCCTCGGCGGCGACGCGGCGTTCCCCGGATACGACGACTCCTCCAAGCTCAAGCTCTCGGGCGTCGACGTGGCGAGCTTCGGTGATACGATGGCGACCACGCCGAACGCTCTCGATGTCGTCTATGCCGATCCTGTGGCAGGGGTCTACAAGAAGCTCGTGCTGTCGGACGACGCGCAGACGCTGCTCGGTGGGATCCTCGTCGGCGACGCGGCAGCCTACGGCGCCCTGCGGCCGCTGGTGGGCGCAAAGCTCGGAGCAGACCCTGCCGCATATCTCCTGCCGGAAGGAGGCAATGAGGCCCCCGGCGGAGAGCTGCCGGACGAGGCCGTCGTCTGCTCGTGCTCCAATGTGACGGCGGGGCGCATCCGCCAGGCGGTGCACGACGAGGGCTGCACCGATGCCGCCGCGGTCAAGGGATGCACGAAAGCCGGCGCCACCTGTGGTTCGTGCGTCCTGATGGTGAAGAAGGTCGTCGGCCAGGAGCTGACGAAGCTCGGTCAGACCGTGTCTCACGCCCTGTGCGAGCACTTCGATCTCTCACGCCGACAGCTGTTCGACGCGGTGCGCGTCGCGCAGCTCACGACCTTCAGTGCGATCGTCGACCGGTTCGGACGAGGGCGTGGGTGCGACATCTGCAAGCCGGCGATCGCCAGCATCCTGTCGGTCCTCGTCGGAGCTCACGTGCTCGACGGGGAGAACGCCACGCTGCAGGACACGAACGACCACGTGATGGCGAACATGCAGAAGGACGGCACCTATTCGGTCGTGCCGAGAATGGCCGGCGGCGAGGTCACCCCGGAGGGCCTGATCGCGATCGGCCAGATCGCGAAGGACTTCGCGCTGTACACGAAGATCACAGGCGGTCAGCGCATCGACATGTTCGGGGCGCGGCTCGAGCAGCTGCCGGTGATCTGGCAGCGTCTGGTGGACGCAGGCTTCGAATCGGGACAGGCATACGGCAAGTCCCTGCGCACGGTGAAGTCGTGCGTCGGCTCGACCTGGTGCCGGTACGGAGTGCTGGACGCCGTCGGGATGGCGGTGAAGCTGGAGCTCCGCTATCGAGGGCTTCGCGCGCCACACAAGCTCAAGCTCGGCGTGTCTGGATGCGCTCGTGAGTGCGCGGAGGCGCGGGGCAAGGACGTCGGAGTGATCGCCACCGAGACCGGATGGAACATGTACGTCGGCGGAAACGGCGGGTTCACTCCGCGGCACGCCCAGCTGCTGGCCTCCGATCTCGACGACGAAGGTCTGATCACGGCCATCGATCGGTTCTTCATGTACTACATCCGTACGGCCGATCGTCTGCAGCGCACGGCTCCGTGGTGCGAGGATCTCGAAGGAGGCCTCGACGGCCTCCGGAGCGTGATCTTCGACGACAGTCTCGGTATCTGCGCCGACCTCGATGAGGCGATGGCGCAGCATGTCGATCGCTACGAGGACGAGTGGGCGGCGACCCTCGCCGACCCCACCAAACTCGAACGGTTCCGGTCGTTCGTGAATGCGGCGGACACCCCGGATCCGTCGCTCGCCTACGTCTCGGAACGCGGTCAGATCCGTCCGGCCACCGCGGAAGAGCGACGGACCGGCGGGGTCCTGATCGCCGGCACCGCTCTCGAGGTGCGTCGATGAGCATCGCAATCGACCCCTCCACGCACGTGCGGGTGTGCGCGATCGGCGACCTCGAGGTCGAGCGCGGGCGCGCGGCCCTCATCGACGGACAGCAGGTGGCGCTGTTCCTCCTTCCGGACGGGACGGTGCACGGTGTCGACAACCTCGACCCGTTCACCGGCGCGCACGTCATCTCGCGCGGGATCGTCGGCAGCCGGGGAGACGCCCCCACCGTCGCTTCTCCGCTGCACAAGCAGGTCTTCGACCTCCGTACCGGCGAGTGCATCGAGACCCACGGCAAGCCGCCGGCAGCGCTGCGGGTGTGGCCGGTCGCGATAGAAGACGGCGACGTCTACGTCGGGACGCCGGAGAGCACGGACTCATGAGGCGAGCACGAGTGGGCAGGGTCGATCTGATCGGAGGAGGGCCGGGTCCCGCCGATCTCATGACGGTGCGCGCGTACCGGCTGCTCATGGCGGCCGATGTCGTGATCGCCGATCGCCTCGGGCCGTTCGAGGAGCTCAGGAACGAGCTTCCGCCGCACGTCGAGATCATCGACGTCGGCAAACGACCGGGCCATCATCCTGTACCGCAGCACGAGATCGACGCGCTGCTGGTGGATCGCGCTCTCGCCGGGCACCGGGTGGTGCGCCTCAAAGGCGGCGACCCGTTCGTGCTCGGGCGGGGCGGAGAAGAGGTTCTCGCGTGCGAAGCAGCCGGCGTGCCGGTCAGCGTGACGCCGGGCGTCAGCAGCGCGATCTCCGTGCCCCAGGCCGCGGGGATCCCGGTGACCCACCGCGGCGTCGCGTCTGGTGTGCACATCGTCAACGGGCACGGCGAGCTCACCGCGAGTGCGCTCGCATCCATGGCAGATCCGTCTGTCACCACCGTGATCCTGATGGGGGTGGCATCCTTGCCGCGGCTGGCCGCATCGGCCGTCTCGCACGGCGTGTCCGGCGACACCCCCGTGGCGATCGTCGAGAACGGGCACACCGAGAGGCAGCGGACGATTCGCAGCACCCTCGCGCGGGCGGCGGAGGATGCGGCGTCGGCCCAGCTGGTGAACCCGGCCGTCATCGTGATCGGTGAAGTCGCTCGGGCGGGGCTCCTGCTGCCGACGCCGGCGATGATCGCGGAGAGTATCACATGACGACCGCGCGGGCACTGGACTCGGCGCTGGCCGGATGCACGATCATCGTCGCGGCCGACCGCCGTTCGATCGACCTGGCGACCGCTCTCGAACGTCGGGGAGCGGTCGTCCATCGAGCGCCCGCATTGAGCATCGTCACCAACTCCGATGACGCCGAACTGCTCGCCCGCACCGAGCGGGTCATCGGCTCTCCGCCGGACATCGTGATCGTGACCACCGGGGTGGGGTTCCGCGGGTGGATGGACGCGGCGCACGAGCACGGACTCGACGGGCAGCTCGACGCGGCGCTGCAGGGCGCCCACTTCGTCGCCCGAGGTCCGAAGGCGCACGGTGCGATCCAGCAGGCCGGTTTCACCGCCGACTGGGTCGCCGAGTCCGAGACGTCTGCCGAGGTGGGCGAATACCTCCTCGCCTCCGGCGTGGCGGGCAAGCGGATCCTCGTGCAGCATCACGGTGCCGGAGCGGACGGACTCGACGAGCTGCTGGCGGATGCCGGAGCCGACGTGCTGAGCATCACGGTGTACCGCTGGGGTCCTCCTCCGGATCCTGACGTGGTGCGACGTTCGGCGCTCCAAGCCGCAGGCGGAGAAGCCGATGCCGTGCTGTTCACCTCGGCGCCGGGAGCGGCATCGTGGATCGCGTTCGCCGAGGAGTCGGGCGCCCTGGAGAGCATCAGAAGGCGCGCCGAGTCGGGACGCCTCCTGCTGGCGTGCGTGGGGCCGATCACCGCGGCACCCCTGCAGACCGCGAACCTCCGCACCACGATCGCCGACCGAGGGCGACTCGGATCGCTCGCCCGAACGGTCATCGCGCACTTCGGAGGAGGGAGGGCGCCGTCGCTGCCGACCGACGCGGGCCTCGTCGAGGTCCGCAGCGGCGGAGTCCTCGTGGACGGCGCGTTCATCCCGCTCTCGCGCTCGGCGGCGGCGCTGATAGAAGCGCTGGCCTCGGCAGGTGGCCGTGTGCTCTCGCGGGCCGAGCTCGGCGGGGTGCTTCCGGGGGCCGAGCGCAACGGACACGCGGTCGAGGTCGCCGTGGCTCGGCTGCGGGAGGCACTCGGGGGCAATGAACTCGTGCACACCGTCGTGAAGAGAGGCTACCGCCTCGCCGTCACCGAGTACTGAGGGCCGCGGCAGGAGCCGACGGATCAGCAGATGTCGCAGTTCGTGCGCTGCAGACGAGGGCGAACCGCGGGTTCACTCGGCCGGAGCGTCTGAGGGGGCGGGTTCGGGACTCGCGGGTTCTGTCGGCAAGGGCGCGTCGGTCGGCTCGACGGTCGGCGTGGGGGAGGGCGCGGGCGGGTTCACCTGAGCGTGCACGACCTGACTCACGACGGCGCCGGCGACGATGAGCACGCCGACGACGACGGCGATCACGTTGTCGCGGGCGCGACGGCGGATCTGCCCCTCGTGCCAGGTCTTGCGGGCGGTGTGCAGGCGCGCGCGCTCCGCCTCGGTGCGCGACTGCTGCGTGCTCTTCCCGCGTCCGGCCATTGCGTGCTCCCTTACTGGACGTGAATGTGCAACGTCGCCTGAGAGCCTACCGTCGAGATCGCGCCGGCCTCTCCCGCCCGAAGTGTCGGCGCCCCGCGTTAGCCTGGACGAATGACCTCCGCAGCCGCACTGCTCTCCGGGCAGACGCCTCTCGCCGTGCGCATGCGCCCTGTGTCTCTCGACGAGGTCGCCGGTCAGAAGCACCTGCTGCGTGCCGGTTCCCCGATCGTCGCCCTGGCCGACCCTGCCGCCACCTCGCCGGGCGCCGTGTCGATCATCCTCTGGGGGCCGCCGGGCACGGGCAAGACGACCCTCGCGCAGGCGATCGCGCGGTCGTCCGGTCGCAGGTTCGTCGAGCTCTCGGCGATCACCGCCGGCGTGAAGGACGTGCGTGAGGTCATGCAGGAGGCGATCACCCAGCGCGACCTGTACGGCCAGACCACGATCCTGTTCCTCGACGAGATCCACCGATTCACCAAGGCGCAGCAGGACGCGCTGCTGCCCGGGGTCGAGAACGGCTGGGTCCTGCTGATCGCCGCGACCACCGAGAATCCCTCTTTCTCGGTGATCTCGCCGTTGATGTCGAGGTCGCTGCTCCTCACCCTGCAGCCGCTGACGGACGACGACATCGGGCTGCTCGTCGATCGGGCGGTGATCGATGCGCGCGGACTCAACGGTGCGGTGACCCTGGCCGATGACGCGCGCGCTGCCCTCATCCGACTGGCTTCCGGCGATGCGCGTCGCGCGCTCACCGGGCTCGAGGCGGCGGCAGCCGTCGCTCTGTCCAAGGGCGAGGAAGGCGCGGTGCCCGCCGCGACCGCCGATGACGTGGCTCAGGCCGTCGACAAGGCGCTGCTGCGATACGACCGCCAGGGCGACGAGCACTACGACGTCATCAGCGCGTTCATCAAGTCGATCCGCGGATCAGATCCCGACGCCGCACTGCACTACCTCGCCAGGATGATCGAAGCGGGGGAGGACCCCCGCTTCATCGCGCGACGTCTCGTGATCTCCGCATCTGAAGACGTCGGACTCGCCGACCCCCAGGCGCTCTCTATCGCGGTCGCCGCTGCCGATGCGGTCGCCTTCATCGGCATGCCGGAGGGGCGTATTCCGCTCGCTGAAGCGACCGTCTACCTCGCCACGACCGCCAAGTCGAACGCGGCGTATGTGGGGATCGACCAGGCGATCGCCGACATCCGATCCGGAGGCTTCGGGCGGGTGCCGCTGCATCTGCGCGATGCGCACTATCCGGGTGCCAAGCGGCTCGGCCACGGTCGGGGATACGTCTACCCGCACGACAGCGAGTTCGGCATCCTTCCGCAGCAGTATCTGCCTGACGAGCTGCGGGGAAAACGCTATTACGAGCCCAAGAACCTCGGTGCCGAACGCGACATCTCGGCCCGCCTGGAGCGCATCCGTCGCATCCTCGACGGCCGCTGACGCGAATCTGTTAGACTGGATCGGCTCGAAACCAAGTTTTCGGGCATCTCCTCGTTCACACCCCACCTTGCTGGCGCCCCGGCGTGCGCTCCAAGGAAGAACGCGGACGATACGTCCGTGAGTCGTGAAAGACGCGACCACGTCATCGGAAGGATAACTTCGTGACCACGAAGTCCCAGGACCGCCGCAAGGTGCGTCTGAGCCGTGCACTCGGCATCCCGCTCACCCCGAAGGCCGCCCGCTACCTCGAGAAGCGTCCCTACGCTCCGGGTGAGCACGGCCGCACCAAGCGCAAGGCTGACAGCGACTACGCCGTCCGTCTGCGTGAGAAGCAGCGTCTGCGCGAGCAGTACGGCATCCGCGAGAAGCAGATGCGCAACACGTTCAACGAGGCTCGCCGTCAGGACGGCCTGACCGGTGAGAACCTGGTCGAGCTGCTCGAGATGCGTCTCGACGCCCTCGTCGTGCGTTCGGGCTTCGCCCGCACCACCGCACAGGCTCGTCAGCTCGTCGTGCACCGTCACATCCTCGTCGACGGTCAGCTCGTCGACCGCCCGTCCTTCCGCGTGAAGCCGGGTCAGCTCATCCACGTCAAGGCCAAGAGCGAGGGCACCGAGCCCTTCCAGGTCGCAGCGGCCGGCGGTCACGCCGAGGTCCTGCCTCCCGTTCCCGGCTACCTCGAGGTCGAGCTCGACAAGCTCCAGGCTCGCCTGGTTCGTCGCCCGAAGCGCGCCGAGGTCCCCGTGACCTGTGAAGTGCAGCTCGTCGTCGAGTACTACGCAGCTCGCTGAGTTCAGCTTTTCCGCAGAAGGCGTCGGGGTCACCCGACGCCTTCTGTCGTTTCCGCATACGATGGAAGCACCGCGCCCACGCGGGCCAGAGGCAAGGATGGCGACATGAAGAACGTGCAGTGGTTCCTGATCGGTGTGATCGGCGGCTTCATCGCGGCGCATCTCATGAACAACGACCCGCGCGGTCATGAAATCCTCGCCGAGGTCGACGCCCGCTTCAACGAGTTCACCGGGATCGTCGGCGATGCCTTCCGCGAGGAGCAGGCTCGTCTCACCGACCCCGCTGACGACTGACCGTCACGGCACCCTCGCCGCGACCCCTCGTCAGTCGGCACGCCCTTCCACACCCTGTACGCAAGGACACCTGGCACCCCTATGAAAACTGCGGAGATCGCGGAACGGTATCTCGACTTCTTCGAGAAGCACGACCACCTCATCGTCCCTTCGGCCTCTCTGGTCAGCGACGATCCGTCGTTGCTGTTCACGGTCGCCGGGATGGTGCCGATGATCCCGTACCTCACCGGAGTCGTGCCCGCACCGCATCCGCGAATCGCCGACCTGCAGAAGTGCATCCGCACCAACGACATCGAAGAGGTCGGCAAGACCGCGCGTCACGGCACCTTCTTCCAGATGATGGGCAACTGGTCGTTCGGCGACTACTTCAAAGAGGGCGCGATCCGCTACGCGTGGGAGCTGCTGACGAGCTCCGAGGCCGACGGCGGGCTCGGGTTCGACGAGAAGGACCTCTGGGTCACCGTGTACGAGACGGACGACGAGGCCGAGGCCATCTGGCGCGACATCATCGGCCTCAAGCCCGAGCGCATCCAGCGTCTGGGACGCGCCGACAACTACTGGAACACCGGCCAGCCCGGCCCCGGTGGACCTGACAGCGAGATCTTCTTCGACCGCGGCCCCGCGTACGGCAAGGACGGCGGCCCGGCGGCCGACGACTCGAGGTTCCTGGAGATCTGGAACCTCGTGTTCATGCAGGACTTCATCGAGAACATCCGTGGCAAGACCGAGTTCGACATCGTGGGGGAACTGCCCCAGAAGAACATCGACACGGGCATGGGGCTCGAGCGCGTCGCCTTCCTCAAGCAGGGCGTCGAGAACATGTACGAGACCGATCAGGTGCGCCCGGTGCTCGACCGCGCGGTCGAGCTCTCAGGCCGCCGCTACGGTGCGGTGCACGAAGACGATGTGCGCTTCCGAGTGGTGGCTGATCATGTGCGCTCGTCGCTCATGCTGCTGTCGGACGGCGTCCGCCCGTCCAACGAAGGACGCGGCTACATCCTCCGACGCCTCATGCGGCGCACGGTCCGCTCCATGCGACTGCTCGGCGTCGACGAGCCGGTATTCCCCGAGCTCTTCGCCACCTCGCGAGACGCGATGAAGTCCGCCTACCCGGTGCTCGAGAAGGAGTGGGCGACCCTCTCCGCCTCGGCCATCGCCGAGGAGGAGACCTTCCGGCGCACGCTGGCATCGGGGTCCACGATCCTCGACCTCGCGCTCGACGAGACCAAGAAGAGCGGCGGAGCGTCGCTGAGCGGCTCCGAGGCCTTCCTGCTGCACGACACGTACGGGTTCCCGATCGATCTCACGCTCGAGGTCGCGGAGGAAGCGGGTCTCGCGGTCGACCGCGAGGCGTTCGACACGCTGATGCAGGAGCAGCGCTCACGCGCCAAGGCCGATGCACGCAATCGCAAGCGTCAGCTCGCGGACGTCTCGGTGTACCGCGATCTCCGTGCGCTGGGCGAGACGGGCTTCGACGGATACTCCGAGCTCGAGGTCGATTCGCGCATCCTCGGCATCCTCGTCGACGGTCACACGGTTCGCAGCGCGGCCGAGGGACAGATCGCCGAAGTCGTGCTTGCCGAGACCACGCTGTACGCCGAGTCCGGGGGCCAGGTCGCCGACAAGGGCGTGATCGTCGGACCCGGGTTCGAACTCGAGGTGCTCGATGTGCAGCGCCCGGTGCCCGGACTCATCAGTCACACCGTCGAGATCACTCGCGGTGTCGTCGCCGTCGACGATGCGGCCACCACCGTCGTCGACGCGGCGAATCGCCGCGCTGCGCGCCAGGCTCATTCGGCGACTCACCTCGTGCACGCGGCGCTCCGCGACACTCTGGGGCCGACC
Source organism: Microbacterium sp. AC035 (assembly GCF_979258485.1). Classification (NCBI taxonomy): domain Bacteria; kingdom Bacillati; phylum Actinomycetota; class Actinomycetes; order Micrococcales; family Microbacteriaceae; genus Microbacterium; species Microbacterium sp. AC035. The sequence goes on along the minus strand of NZ_OZ409858.1, from coordinate 905,411 downwards.
GCCACGCAGGCCGGTTCACTCAACCGCGCCGGGTACATGCGATTCGACTTCTCGTGGTCTCAGGCGCTCTCGGCAGACACGCGCACCGAGATCGAGGAGATCACGAACCGCGCCGTCAACGACGCTCTCGAGGTCACCACCCGCATCGTCACGCTCGACGAGGCGAAGGAAGCCGGAGCCATGGCTCTCTTCGGCGAGAAGTACGGCGATGTCGTGCGCATGGTCGACATCGGAGGTCCCTGGTCGCGCGAGTTGTGCGCGGGCACCCACGTCAGCACGAGCGCGGAGATCGGTCTCGTCAGCGTCGTCGGCGAATCGTCCGTCGGCGCGTCGAACCGCCGTATCGAAGCGCTGGTCGGTCAGGACGCCTTCCGGGAGCTCGCGGCGGAGCGGGCGCTGGTGTCGCAGCTGACGACCTCGCTCAAGACACCTCGCGACCAGCTGGCCGAGCGCATCGCCGATCTTTCTGCGAGCCTCAAGGCGGCCGAGAAGCGCATCGCGCAGTTCGAGTCCAAGGAGCGCGCAGGTCGTGTTCCCGCCATCGCCGATGCGGCGAGCCGCGTCGGCGCGTTCCGGGTCGCTGCGCAGTCGCTCGGCGAGGTGGCTTCGGCCGACGACGTGCGCGAGCTCGTCCTCGGTGTCCGGGACCGCCTCGGTTCCGACGCTGCGGTCGTGGCCCTCGGTGCCTCGGTCAACGGTCGCCCTGTGGTGGTCGTCGCGACGAACGATGCCGCTCGCGCAGCCGGAGCGAAGGCCGGAGCACTCGCGAAGCGCGCCGCTTCGGTGCTCGGAGGAGGCGGCGGTGGTCGTGACGACGTCGCTCAGGGCGGAGGCACGGATGTGGCCGCCTTGTCGGCCGCGCTCGAGGCCGTGTCGCAGGAGCTGCAGTCAGCGTGAGCGGTTTCCGCCGCGGCGTGCGGATCGGTGTCGACGTCGGACGGGCACGCGTCGGGGTCGCGCGTTGCGATCCGGACGGCATGCTCGCGGTGCCTGTCGAGACGGTTCAGCGGAACGAACAGGCGATCGACCGGATCGCCGCGATCGCCGAGGACTTCGACGTGCTCGAGTTCGTGGTCGGGCTTCCGGTGAACCTCATGGGTGCGGACACTGCGTCGACGACGGACTCCCGGGAGTTCGCCGCTGCTCTGCATGCTCGCACCGGCACGCCCGTCAGGCTGGTCGATGAGCGGCTGAGCACCGTCACGGCACACGCCGCGTTGCGTTCTTCGGGCAGATCACAGAAGAACTCTCGTAGCATTGTGGATCAGATCGCCGCGGTGGTCCTGCTGCAGCAGGCGATCGACACGGAGAAGAGCACCGGAAACCCGACCGGTGCCACGATTCCGCTCGACGAGGAGTCCCCCCGATAATGCCCGAACGTGAGAGTGCTTCGCCTCAGCACGATCCGGACGCCCGCCTGGGTGACCTGTTCGAGAACCTTCCCGACCCGTCGCAGCGGATACCGACGGTCGACAACACGCCACCCGCACCCGGGTCTCGGAGAGCGGCGCGCGAAGCCGCGGCCGCACAGCCGTCCGCTGCTCCTGCAGGCACGTCTCCGGACACCTCGACAGGTGAGGACGTGTCGACCCGCGCGATGCCGACGGCCGCGACCCGCGACGCGGCCGACGCTCGCTCGGCCGCGTCGTCCATGCCGTCGGAGGATGCGGCTGCTCCCGCCGACGGAGCCTCCGATCTCACCTCTGACGGGCCCGCCGGCGACGTGCCGCCCGCCCGGGCCGGGGATGGCTCCGCAGCTGGCGGCCGGCTCGAGGACCTCTTCCACGGACATCCGGAGGATCACACCGGAAACCGACCGCCGGCGAAGAAGAAGCGACGCACCGGGTGCCTCGTCGCCCTCGTCATCGTCCTCGCCGTGATCGGCGGCATCGTCGGCGCAGGCGTCTGGGCGTGGAACGCGTACGGCGACAAGATCAGCGATGCCCTCGGCTGGGGCGATCCCAAGGACTGGGAGCCGGGGATGGCCACCGGCGAGGTGCTCGTCACGATCCATGAGGGCGACACGGGCTCACCGGTGTCGACCGCACTGTACGAGGCCGGCGTCACGCGCACGGAGGACGTCTTCTACGACTATCTCGTCACCGAGAACGTCGCGGTGACCTTCTACCCGGGCATCTACTCCCTGAAGGAGAAGATGACGGCCGAAGCGGCGCTCGAGGCGCTCCAGAACCCCGAGAACAAGCGCGAGAACTCTGCGAGCGTCGGCGAGGGTGCAACCATCGAATCTTCGCTGCCCGACATGGCCGAATCTCTGGGGATGCCCATCGAGGAGCTCCAGGCGGCGGTCGATGCGGATCCTGCGACTTACGGTGTCAGCGCGCAGAGCCTCGAGGGGTGGCTCTTCCCGGCCGTCTACACGTTCGATCCGGAGGTGACCGCCACCCAGGTCGTCCAGCGCATGGTCGATCGCACGAAGGAAGCGCTCACGGAAGCCGCTGTGCCTGCGGAGGACGCGCAGCGCGTCCTGACCATCGCATCGATCATCCAGCGTGAAGGCCTCACCGCAGATTTCCCGAAGGTGTCTCGCGTGATCGAGAACCGTCTCGACATCGACATGAAGCTGCAGATGGACTCGACTGCGCAGTACGGATACGGCTCGCTCCACGAGGGTGTCGTCTCGAGTTCTGCCGAGGCCCTCGAGGACGACAACCCGTGGAACACCTACGTGCACACGGGCCTGCCGGTCACGCCGATCGCCAGCCCGAGCTACGCGGCGATCGACGCGGCGATGCATCCCGCAGACGGTCCATGGCTCTACTTCGTCACGACGAACCTCGCCACCGGAGAGACCCAGTTCTCGGTCACCTACGAGGAGCACCTGCAGGGAGTCGAGAAGTGGGAGCAGTGGTGCCAGGAGAACCCCGACGGGGGATGCTCGGCCGGATGACCCAGCGGCGCCTCGCGGTGTGGGGAGACCCGATCGCGCACTCCAAGTCCCCTCGACTGCATGCTGCGGCATACGAGGCGCTCGGACTCGACTGGGAGTACACGCGTCTCCAGGTCGATCAGGCCTCGTTCAGCGGCGCTCTGGGCGCTCTGGACGATTCATGGCGCGGGCTGTCGCTCACGATGCCCCTCAAGGAGCAGGCGCATCGAGCAGCGCGAACACACGATCGCTACGCGGACCTCACCGGCGCGGTGAACACACTGCTGTTGACGGACGGCATCCACGGTTTCAACACCGACGTCGGCGGCATCGTGGACGCTCTGGGCGAGCATGCGCTCCTCGGCATCGGGAGCGTGCGCATCCTCGGGGCCGGCGCCACAGCCGCATCCGCCCTGGTCGCGTGCGTCGAAGGAGGATCCCGCTCCATCGAAGTGCGCGCACGCCGACCTGAGCGTGCAGCCGAGCTCGTGGCTATCGGTCGACGGCTCGGGGTCGAGGTCTCGTCGTCCCCGTTCGACGCAGATGCGGTCGACGTCGGTCTCACCGTTGCGACGCTTCCCGGGGGAGCGGCCCTCGACGACGCGACCTCCGCACGCTTGAGTGCGAGCGGGGGAGTGCTGTTCGATGTCGCCTACTCGCCCTGGCCCTCGGCGCTCGCCTCCACCTGGAGAGACGGACGCGCCGTCTCCGGCGAGGGGATGCTGCTGCGTCAGGCCGTGCGTCAGGTCCGGATCTTCCTGCACGGCGATCAGAGCGTTCCGCTGCCGTCCGAAGACGCCGTGGTCGCCGCGATGAGGGCCGCTCTGCGGTGAACGGTCGTCACGCGGCACGATCCGGGTCGAAACGCGTGGGAGACTAGAGCAATGCTCCGCGTGCTCACTGCCGGCGAATCGCACGGCCCAGAACTCATTGCCGTCATGGAGGGTCTGCCTTCGGGCGTCCCGGTGTCCTCCGAGGCGATCCAGGCCGATCTCGCACGTCGCAAGCTCGGCTACGGGCGCGGCTCGCGCATGAAGTTCGAGCAGGACGAGCTGACGATCTCGGGCGGCGTCCGCCACGGAAAGACCCTCGGCAGCCCGATCGCTCTCCGCATCGGCAACACGGAATGGCCCAAGTGGATCGAGGTCATGAATCCCGAACCCGTCGAGCTGACCGACAAGTCCCGTGGCCGGAGCGCACCGTTGACGCGCCCGCGACCGGGACATGCTGATCTCGTGGGCATGCAGAAGTACGATTTCGACGAGGCGCGTCCCATCCTCGAGCGTGCCAGTGCCCGGGAGACGGCCGCCAGGGTCGCCCTCGGCGCCATCGCCCGCTCGTTCCTCGGCGAACTGGGCATCCGCCTGGTCAGCCACACGCTGTCGATCGGTCCCGTCCGGGTGCCGGACGGTGCTGCGCTTCCGACCCCGGATGACGTCGAGCGGCTCGATGCCGATCCGCTGCGCTGCTTCGACGCGGCCACCTCCGCTCTCATGGTGGCCGAAGTCGATGACGCGAAGAAGGACGGCGACACCCTCGGCGGAATCGTCGAGGTCCTCGCTTACGGTCTTCCGCCGGGGCTCGGCTCGCACGTGCACTGGGACCGCCGTCTGGATGCGCGTCTCGCGCAGGCCCTGATGAGCATCCAGGCGATCAAGGGGGTCGAGGTCGGCGACGGTTTCGAGACCACGCGTCGACGTGGCTCCGCCGCGCACGACGAGCTGTTCGCGACCGCAGAGGGCATCTCGCGCGGCTCGGACCGCGCGGGAGGCACCGAAGGCGGCATGTCGACCGGCACAGTGCTGCGTGTGCGCGCGGGCATGAAGCCGATCGCCACCGTGCCGCACGCTCTGCGCACCATCGACATCGCATCCGGAGAGGATGCCACCGCGCACCATCAGCGATCCGACGTCTGCGCTGTGCCTGCGGCCGGTGTCGTGGCCGAAGCCATGGTTGCGGTCGAGCTCGCCAATGCCGTGCTCGAGAAGTTCGGAGGCGACAGCATCGGCGAGACGCGCCGCAACCTCGACGGCTATCTCGCGGCGATTCCGGCCGAGCTGCGCACGACGCCCGCGTCCGAGGCGGCGCTCATCGCGCATGACGAGCGAGGCTGACCGGCTGACGCTGGTACTGGTCGGTCCGATGGCGGCCGGCAAGACCAGCGTCGGGCGTCGCGTCGCACGCAAGCTCGGGGTGCCCTTCGTCGACACCGACAAGCGCGTGGTCGCCGCACACGGCCCCATCCCCGCGATCTTCGCGGAGCACGGAGAGGCGCATTTCCGATCGCTCGAGCGCGCCGAGGTCGCAGCGGCTCTGCAGGCGGGCGGGGTGGTCTCTCTCGGCGGAGGGGCGGTGACGGACCCGGCCACGCGGACGCTGCTGCTCGAGCAGCCGGTCGTGTTCCTGACCGTCACCCCTGCGGCGGTGGCCGAACGCATCCACAGCGACGGACGCCCGCTGCTCGCGGGCGATGACCCCGTCGGCCGATGGACGCAGATCTTCGAAGAACGTCGAGACTGGTATGACGAGGTGGCATCGGTGACGTTCGACACGTCGCGGCGCCCCATGCAGCGCATAGCCGACGACATCGTGGCATGGAGGAGGGAACTGGGATGAGTACGACAAGCATCAGCGTGACGGGGGAGAACCCCTACGACATCTCGATCGGACGGGGCATCCTCGATCGGGTGTCCGCGGCCCTCGACGCCGGAGTGCGCAAGGTGCTCGTCGTGCACCCGCCCACGCTCGCCGCGCGCGCGGCGGAGCTCAGGGATCGGCTGCTCGCCGACGTCGACAACGGACAGCGAGAGGTTCTGCTCGCCGAGGTGCCGGATGCCGAACAGGGCAAGCGCATCGAGGTGGCCGCCTTCTGCTGGCAGGTGATGGGCCAAGCCGACTTCACGCGCTCGGACGCGGTCGTCGGATACGGCGGCGGAGCCGTGACCGATCTCGCCGGCTTCGTCGCGGCGACCTGGTTGCGCGGGGTGCAGCTCGTTCAGGTGCCGACCACCGTGCTCGGCCTCGTCGACGCATCCGTCGGCGGCAAGACCGGGATCAACACCGCCGAGGGCAAGAACCTCGTCGGCGCGTTCTGGGCGCCCCGTGCGGTGATCGGAGACCTCGATGAACTTGCCAGCCTCAGCCCGAACGAGGCGACCGCCGGCTTCGCGGAGGTGGTGAAGGCCGGATTCATCTGGTCCCCCGAGATCCTCGACATCATCGAAGCGGACCCCGCGCGCGCCGTGGACACGACGACGCCGGAGTTCCGCCGGGCGATCGAGCTCGCGATCGACATGAAGGCCCAGGTCGTCTCCGACGACTTCCGGGAGGCGGGGCAGCGCGAGATCCTCAACTACGGTCACACCCTCGGCCACGCGATCGAGCACGCGGAGAGATACCGCTGGCGGCACGGGGCGGCGGTCTCGATCGGCATGCTGTACGCGGCGGAGCTGTCACGGCTCGCCGGGCGGCTGTCGGACTCCGCCGCCGAGCGCCACCGCACGATCCTCGACTCGCTCGGGCTGCCGACCGGCTACCGTGCCGGTGCGTGGCCGCAGCTGCTCGCCACCATGCAGCGCGACAAGAAGAGCCGGGGCGGCATGCTGCGGTTCATCCTCCTCGACGACATCGCCAAGCCCACCGTGCTGCAGGCCCCCGACGAGTCGCTGCTCTTCGCCGCCTATCAGGAGATCGGCGAGTGACCCGCCGCATCCTGCTCGTCAACGGACCGAACCTCAACCTGCTCGGCAGCCGAGAGCCCGAGGTCTACGGCACGGCGACTCTGGCCGATGTCGAGAGGCTCACGGCTGAGGCCGCCGCGGAGGAGGGTTATGAGCTCAGGGCCCTGCAGAGCAACCACGAGGGGGTGCTGATCGACGCCATCCATGCCGCCAGGGAGGATTGCACAGCCATCATCATCAACCCCGGGGGACTCACGCACACGAGCGTCTCGCTGCGAGACGCCCTGACCGGAGTAGCGCTGCCCTTCGCCGAGGTGCACATCTCCGATGTGTACGCGCGGGAGGAGTTCCGGCATCATTCCTACCTTCACGACGTCGCGGCGGTGCGTGTGATCGGCGAGGGTGTCGACGGGTATGCGAGCGCCGTGCGGCAGCTCGCAGCGCTCATCGCGTAGAATCGACTCTCGGCCCACCCCAGTCCACCTCGGACGCGAGCGGCCCCCAGACTCCAGAAACGGAAAGCCCAGCGCATGGCATCTACCGCAGACATCAAGAACGGCGTCGTCCTCAGCATCGAGCGGCAGCTCTGGAGCGTCGTCGAGTTCCAGCACGTCAAGCCCGGCAAGGGCGGCGCGTTCGTCCGCACCAAGCTCAAGAACGTGATGAGCGGCAAGGTCGTCGACAAGACGTTCAACGCCGGCGCGAAGATCGAGATCGAAAACGTCGACCGTCGTGATTACACGTACCTGTACACCGATGGTGACGGGTACGTGTTCATGGACCAGACCGACTACGACCAGATCACGGTCCCCGCTGCGACTGTCGGTGACGCGAAGAACTTCCTGCTCGAGAACCAGCAGGTCACGATCGCACTCAACAACGGCAACCCGCTGTACATCGACCTCCCGGCTTCCGTGATCCTCGAGATCACTTACTCCGAGCCCGGTGTGCAGGGAGACCGTTCGTCTGCAGGCACGAAGCCGGCGACGCTCGAGACCGGCTACGAGATCCAGGTGCCGCTTTTCGTCGAGACCGGCACCAAGGTCAAGGTCGACACGCGCACCGGCGACTACCTCGGTCGCGAGAAGTAAGGCGTGAGCGCCCGTACGAAGGCGCGCAAGCGCGCACTCGACATCCTGTTCTCCGCTGACGTCCGAGGCGACGAGGTATCGGTGACCCTGGCCGCAGAGGCCAAGCGAGCCGCGAGCGAGCCCGCCCGTGAGGCTTCCTGGCTGTATGCGCGTGAAGTCGTCGACGGCATCATCGATCACCGTGACGAGATCGACGAGCTCATCACGACGCACAGCCGCGACTGGAAGCTCGAGCGGATGCCCGCAGTCGACCGTGCGCTGCTGCGCATCGGCGTCTGGGAGATCCTCTTCAACGCCGAGGTGCCGACGGCCGTCGCCATCGATGAGGCGGTCGAGCTCGCCAAGGAGTTCTCCACCGACGATTCGGGCGCATTCGTGCACGGCGTGCTCGCCCGCGTCTCTCGCGCGGCCTGAGCGACGACTCAGGGCGCGGTCGCCGAGATGTCGGAGGCCGCGGGAAGGATGGGGGCATGCCCGCGCCGCACGTCGATCTTCGAGATCTCATGCACATCACCGATGCGGGTGGTTACCAACGTGGTCTCGCATACTTCCGCGCGGGCAACGTGCTGGACGTGGTCTGGCATGAGGACCTCCTCGAACTCGAGGGGCACGTTCGCGGCAGCGCGGATGCCCAGTATGTGACCGAGATCCTCTTCCACTCGTCGAACGGGACACGGCGGGCGCGGACGACCCGCTGCTCGTGCCCGGTGCGGAGCGGCTGCAAGCACGTGGTCGCCACGCTGCTCGCGTCCAACGTGCACGAGTACTCCCAGCAAGCCGCTGTTCTTCAGCGACAGCCCGACGCGCAGCCCGAGACGACCGCGCCTCGCAGCGCCTCGGCGCCGTCGTGGCGCAGCCTGCTCGACCCGTCAGTGTCTCGGCACCCGCAGCGACTCGCGCTCGGGATCGAGCTGCGGCACCGCGAGTCCCGGAGCGAGAACCATTGGGGACCGCGTCCCGTTCGTGCAGCGACGGCACGCGACCTCGCTCGTCCGAACGGTGAGCTGCTGCTGGCGATCCGCCCGATGATGCGGAGCGCGCAGACCGGGGCCTGGATCCAGGGCGGCGCAGGCTGGGACGCCGTGCGTCGCGATGCGTCGCAGTTCGGCAGAGACCAGAACCGCTGGTTCGGCGACCTGCTCAGCATCTCGCGGGATTCACTGCTCTCAGGCAACGCCGGCGAGTGGCTCGTACTCGATCAGGTCGAGTCCCCGCTGCTCTGGCGGCATCTCCGATCCGGAGCCGAGCTCGGCATCCCGCTCGTCGCGAGCCAGAAGAGCGCATCGGTGCGCATCGCGACCAGCGCTGAGGTCTCGGCACGCATCTCGCGCACGGACGACGGCTCCCTGGCGGTGTCCGCGGAAGTGCGCATCGATGATCGAGACGTTCCCGACCGCGAGGTGCACCCGATCGGCCGCACGGGTGTGTACTCGGCTGGCCTTGTGGGCGCACGGATCGAGATCGTCCTCGCCGAGGCGCCGCTGAGCGAGCAGACGAGGGCGCTGCTCGCGGCATCCGATCCGATCGTCGTGCCCTCCGATGACGAGCAGGCGTTCATCACCGACGCCTATCCGCTGCTGGCGAGGCGCAGCACGGTGCGCACGGTCGGAGCCGTCGCGCTGCCGGACGTTCCGGAACCGGAGCCCGTGCTGACCGTGAGCTACGAGCGCGGCGATGTCGTGAGCTACTCCTTCGAGTGGACCTACGGCCAGTTCGGGCGTGTGCCGTTCGCCTGGAACGACGCGGCTGTGCGCGACGCCGCCGTCGAGACCGCCAAACGGGCGGCGATCGAATCCGCATGGCAGGAGTTCCGCACGACGAGCTTCAGGCCGAGCGGCTCCTTCCACGACATCGACGCGGCGGCGTTCGTCGCGGAGGGTGTGCCCGCGCTCGAGGCCGTGGGTGTCCGCGTCGAATCGAGCGGTGAGCGCAAGGCCTACCGCGAGCTCACGGGTGACCCTGAGGTCAAGGTCACGACCGTCGAGTCGACGGATTCCGACTGGTTCGATCTCGGCATCCTCGTGACGATCGACGGCCGGACGATCCCGTTCGGACCGCTGTTCACGGCGCTGAGCAAGGGGCGCAAGAAGCTGCTGCTCTCCGACGGCGGGTACTTCTCGCTCAACCATCCGTCGCTGGATCGTCTCCGTGACCTCATCGAGGAGGCGGGCGAACTCGACGAATGGGAGACGGGTCCACGGATCAGTCGCTACCAGACGGATCTCTGGGAGGAGTTCGAGGATCTCGCGGATGAGGCAGAGCCGGCTGTCAGCTGGCGCGCGACGGCTGACGGTCTTCGCCAGGCCACCGGGGTTCCTGCGACGCCGGTGCCTGCAGGAGTGCACGCCGACCTGCGCCCGTACCAGAAGACCGGCTTCGACTGGCTGGTCTTCCTGTGGCGTCATCGGCTGGGAGGGATCCTCGCCGACGACATGGGCCTGGGCAAGACCCTGCAGCTGCTCACGTTCGTGCAGCACACCAGAGAAGCCGGCGAGACCCGGCCGTTCCTCGTGCTCGCTCCGACATCGGTGCTGAGCACCTGGCGGTCTGAAGCCGCCCGGTTCACCCCGGGGCTTCGTGTCTCGATCGTCGACAGCACGAGTGGCAAGCGAGCTGACGCGTTGAGGGAGGCTGCCCGGTCGAGTGATCTGGTCGTGAGCTCGTACACGGTCGCACGACTCGATGAAGAGGAGTTCCGCGAGGTCGAGTGGGCCGGACTGATCCTCGATGAGGCGCAGTTCGTGAAGAACCCCAAGACCAGACTCCACCGCGCCATCTCGACGTTCCACGCCGACGTCACCTACGCCGTCACGGGAACGCCGATGGAGAACAGCCTCTCCGAGCTGTGGTCGCTGCTCAAACTCGCGGCCCCTGGCCTGTTCCCCTCGGCTCGCAAGTTCAAGGACCGCTACATCCAGCCCATCGAGAAGGGGAAGATCCCCGAGAACGAGGAGGGCGGCGCGTACCGGGCTCGGCGCCTCGCGCAGCTTCGCCGTCGCGTCAGGCCTCTGATGCTGCGACGGACGAAAGAGCTCGTGGCGCCCGACCTCCCTGCCAAGCAGGAGCAGATTCTCGAGGTCGAGATGAGCCCGGAACACCGGGCCCTCTACGACGTCGTGCTTCAGCGCGAGCGTCAGAAGGTCCTCGGGCTCGTCGACGATCTCGATCGCAACCGCTTCATCGTCTTCCGCTCCCTCACACTGCTGCGCATGCTGAGTCTCGCGCCTGCACTGGTCGACGAGGCCGACGCGGAGATCGGCTCGAGCAAGCTCGACACCCTTCTGGAGCGCGTGGTCGAGCTTCAGGCCGAGGGGCACCGCGCGCTCGTCTTCAGCCAGTTCACCTCGTTCCTCGATCTCGCGGCGGAGCGACTCGAGGCCGCGGGCATCCCCTATGCGCATCTCGACGGGTCCACGCGGCGCAGAGAGCAGGTGATCGACGGGTTCAAGGCGGGGGAGCAGCCCGTCTTCCTGATCAGCTTGAAGGCCGGCGGATTCGGACTCACGCTGACCGAGGCCGACTACGTCTTCCTGCTCGACCCCTGGTGGAACCCCGCCGCTGAAGAGCAGGCGATCGACCGCACGCACCGCATCGGGCAGACGAATCAGGTGTTCGTCTATCGGATGATCTCGACCGGCACGATCGAGGAGAAGGTCCTCGAGCTCCAGCGTCGCAAGGCCAGGCTCTTCACCGCGGTGATGGACGACGACGAGCTCTTCGCACAGTCGCTCACGGCCGACGACATCAAGGGTCTGTTCGACGAGGCTTGATTTGTTCCGGCCGGGTCACCGCATCCGCCCAGGACCCCGTCGGTAGAATCGAACGGTTCACTTCAGGAGGAATGCATGCGGATCACGGGACTCGGCCACGCCGGGATGTTCATCGAGACAGTCGGCGGGAACATCATCTGCGACCCGGTTCTCGGGCCCTCTTTCTTCGGCTCGTGGTTCCCGTTCCCCGACAACCGCGGGCTCGACTGGGAGCGATTCGGCCGTGAGGCGGACTTCCTCTACATCTCGCACCGGCACCGCGACCACTTCGATCCCGCGCTGCTCGAGCGCTACATCCGCAAGGATATCGAGGTGCTGCTGCCCGAATACCCGATCGATGATCTCGAGCGGGACATCAGGGCGCTCGGTTACACGAACATCACCTACGCGCCCGCGGGCGAGATCATCGAGCGCGGCGATCTGAAGATCATGATCACGCCGCTCCGGGCGCCGAGTGACGGCCCGATCGGCGACTCGTCGTTGAGCGTCGACGACGGCACGGGATCGATGCTGAACCAGAACGACTCCCACCCCCTCGACCTCGACACCCTGCTGCACTTCGGCAAACCCGACGCGTACTTCACGCAGGTCTCCGGCGCGATCTGGTGGCCCATGGTCTACGACCTGCCGCTGGACGCGAAGCAGAACTTCGCGAAGCTCAAGCGCGACGCGCAGAACAAGCGCGCCATGTACTACATCGACAAGGTCGATGCGCCGCATGTCTTCCCGATGGCCGGCCCGCCGATGTTCCTCCGCGACGATCTCTTCGACTTCAACGGGCTCGGCCGCAACGGAGAGTCGATCTTCACCGATCAGAAGCAGTTCCTCGCGCATATGAACGAGCTCTCGCCGCAGTACGACGGGCACCTGTTCGTACCGGGCACGGTCGTGACCGTCGATGCCGGTGAGGTGTCCTCCGAGCAGTCGCTGTACACCGAGGCCGAACTCGCCCACATCTTCGACGAGAAGTGGGACTACCTCGAAGAGCAGCGCGCCTCGCGTCAGCAGGAGATCCTCGATGAGGAAGCCTCGCGCGCCGAGGTCCTGCCCGCCGCCGAGATGCTCGAAGAGCTGAAGGCCTGGTGGGAGCCGCTCCTCAAGAAGTCACGCACCATCCGGTTGGGAGTCGGCGGCTGCGTCCGATTCAAGATCGGCGACCTCGACATGGTCGTGGACTTCCCTCGGGCGAAGGTCCGCGAGTACGCCGGCGAGGAATGCATCTACTGGTACACGATCCCTGCAGACCTCGTCTCCACGAACATCCGCGAACATGAGATCGACTGGTCGAACTCGATCTTCCTCTCGATGCAGTTCCAGGTGGGGCGCAGCGGAAAGTTCAACGAGTTCCTGACGACCTTCCTCAAGTGCCTGTCGGTCGACCGCATCGAGTACGTCGAGAACTGGTACCAGGAGCAGACGGATCAGACCGAGGATGCCGAGATCGGCGAGTGGCTCGTGCAGCGCCGCTGCCCGCATCTGCGTGCCGACCTGACGAAGACCGGGAAGGTCGACGAGGACGGCATCCTGACCTGCAGCATGCATGACTGGAAGTGGGACCTCAAGACGGGCCGCTGCCTGTCGACGAGCGGCCACCCCATCCGTTCCACGAAGATCGACGAGGTCAGCGACGCTGTGCTCCGTGAGGCCAGCTGACGTGTCGCGGTCCCCGCATCCGCAGGGGTCAGGTCGCGACGCCCGAACGTCGCGGTTCGAATACAACGGGCCTTTGCGTGGTGCCCGGTGGATCGTGCGCTCGGATCCTGAACGGCTCGTGCGCATCGCCGCAGACTTCTTGACCGGCGTGGGCTTCGAGCGCCTCGACGATGACTTCGAGCGCCGTCTTCGCGAGCGAGGCTCGGAGTGGACGGCGACGGCGCTGCAGATCGGCGATGAGAGAGGCTCGAAGCGCAGCTGGTGGCGCGGACTGCTGACCGAAGACCTCCCGTTCCCGTTGCCGCATGCGCTGCAGCCCGTGCTGCCCCCGACACTCGTCGTCGCCGCCGCGCGGCCCGTCGCGGCAGGCGTCGGCGAGCTCGTCGTCTTCCCCCACACCTCGGCACGCGGAGACGCGACGCATGCGCGGGCGGCGGCTCCACGGGTCACTGCCGCGCTGGAACAGATCACCGCCGCCGCAGGGGCCGAGGGCGCCATGCTCTCGCATGAGTCTCTCTCGGGCATAGCGAACGACGGGTCGCCCGCCTCCCAGGCGGTCGTGCGCGAAGTCCTGCAGTGGCGCTGAGCCGCGCTAGACTGGGTGCATCAAGCAACCTTTAACACCGTCCTGTGAGGCGGAGAAGGGAGCGGCCGATGAGTGCACGAACCGTGCTGCATGAAGCCGATATCTCGCGGGCACTGACCCGCATCGCACATGAGATCCTCGAATCCAATCGAGGGGCCGAGAACCTCGTCCTGCTGGGCATTCCGACCCGCGGAGTCACTCTCGCACATCGCCTGTCCGCCGTGATCGGCGAGATCGCGCAGACCACCGTTCCGGTGGGAGCCCTCGATGTCACGCTCTTCCGCGACGATCTCGCCACCCAGCCGACGCGGTCTCCTCGTCCGACCGACATCCCCGCCGGTGGCATCGACGGCAAGACCGTCGTCCTCGTGGACGACGTGCTCTTCTCCGGGCGCAGCATCCGTGCCGCACTCGATGCGCTGCAGTCGATCGGGCGCCCGTCGATCGTCCGCCTCGCGATCCTCGTCGATCGGGGCCATCGCGAGCTGCCGATCCGCCCTGATTTCGTCGGCAAGAACATCCCGTCCTCCCGGCAGGAGCGAGTCAACGTGCGGCTGGCCGAGCACGATGGCGCCGAGGAGGTGACGATCGAAGCATGAGACACCTCCTCGATACCCGCACCCTCGATCGCGAGACCGCTCTGCGCATCCTCGATGTCGCCGAGGACATGTCCGACACGCAGTCGCGCGAGGTCAAGAAGCTCCCGACCCTTCGCGGCAAGACCGTCGTCAATCTCTTCTTCGAAGACTCGACGCGAACCCGCATCTCCTTCGAGGCCGCGGCGAAGCGGCTGTCGGCCGACGTGATCAACTTCGCGGCCAAGGGATCCAGCGTCTCCAAGGGAGAGAGCCTCAAGGACACCGCCCAGACGCTGCAGGCGATGGGCGCGGATGCGGTCGTCATCCGCCATCCCGCGTCAGGTGCGCCGCAGACCCTCGCCACCAGCGGATGGATCTCCGCCGGAGTGGTCAACGCAGGCGACGGCACACACGAGCACCCGACCCAGGCGCTGCTCGACGCGTTCACGATCCGCAAGCGTCGCTTCGGAGCGGACAGCCGAGGTCGCGATCTCGCCGGCATCCGGGTCGTGATCGTCGGCGACGTGCTGCACTCGCGAGTCGCGCGGTCGAACGTCTGGCTGCTCGCCACGCTCGGCGCCGAGGTCACTCTGGTCGCTCCGCCCACCCTGGTGCCGCAGAACGTCTCCCTCTGGCCTGCGAGGGTCGTCTACGACCTCGACCAGGCTCTGGCAGACGGGCCGGATGCCGTGATGATGCTCCGCATCCAGCTCGAGCGCATGAACGCCGCATATTTCCCCACTGAGCGGGAATATTCCAGGCGATGGGGTCTTGACGCACTGCGTGTGGCCGGACTTCCGGACGGTAGCATTGTCATGCACCCCGGACCCATGAACCGAGGGTTGGAGATCTCCTCCGAAGCCGCCGATTCCCCGCGCTCGACCGTGCTGGAACAGGTGACGAACGGAGTGTCCATCCGCATGGCGGTGCTGTACCTGCTCCTTGCAGGAGAACGAGACGACGAACGAGGGGGAGACCAGTGAGCGAGACCCTCGTCATCACCGGCGCACAGCTTCTCGGTGCCGAGCGCGCCGACATCATCGTGGAGAACGGTCTGATCGCCGAGATCGGCACCGGGCTGAGCCGTGCGGGCGCGCGAGTCATCGACGCCGACGGCCTGGTCGCCCTTCCCGGACTCGTGGATCTGCACACCCATCTGCGCGAGCCCGGTTACGAAGCGTCCGAGACGATCCTCACCGGCACCAGGGCGGCCGCGTCAGGCGGCTTCACGGCAGTCTTCGCGATGCCGAACACCTCACCGGTGGCTGACACCGCCGGCGTGGTGGAGCAGGAGCTCGCTCTCGGTGAAGCCGCCGGGTACGCGACGGTCCAGCCCATCGGCGCCGTCACCGTCGGGCAGAAGGGCGAACGACTCGCCGAGCTCGGAGCGATGGCGACGTCGCGCGCTCGCGTCCGCGTCTTCAGCGACGACGGCTTCTGCGTCTTCGACCCGCTCATCATGCGGCGTGCTCTCGAGTACGTGAAGTCCTTCGGCGGAGTCATCGCGCAGCATGCACAGGATCCCCGCCTCACCGAGGGTGCCCAGATGAACGAGGGCACCGTCTCGGCCGAACTCGGACTCGCCGGATGGCCCGCGGTCGCCGAGGAATCGATCATCGCCCGCGATGTGCTCCTCGCCGAGCACGTGGGCTCGCGTCTGCATGTCTGCCACCTTTCGACAGCAGGCTCCGTCGACATCATCCGCTGGGCCAAGAAGCGGGGCATCGACGTCACGGCCGAGGTCACCCCGCATCATCTGCTGCTCACCGATGAACTCGTGCGCGGCTACGACGCGCGCTTCAAGGTCAATCCGCCGCTGCGTCGTGAAGAGGACGTGCTCGCGGTGCGTGAAGGACTCGCAGACGGCACCATCGACATCGTCGCGACCGATCACGCACCGCATCCGAGCGAGCACAAGTCGTGCGAGTGGCAGGCTGCCGCTAACGGCATGGTCGGAGTCGAGAGCGCGCTGCGCGTCGTGCACCAGTCCATGGTGCAGACCGGCCTGATCGGCTGGGAGGACGTCGCTCGCGTGATGAGTGCCGCGCCCGCACGGATCGGACGGCTCTCGGGCCACGGGCTGCCTCTGGAAGCAGGTGCTCCCGCCCAGATCACGCTCTACGACCCTTCGGTCGCGGGTGTCTTCACCGAGGCGGACCTGCACGGCCGCAGCGTGAACTCGCCGTACCTCGGCCGCGATCTTCCCGGTCGCGTCGAGTTCACGGTGCATCGCGGAATTCTGACGGTCGACTGCGCGGATGTCGTCGAGGAGCTGAACGCATGAGCGCACGCGACATCGCCATCGCGATCACGATCGCCGTGGCGGCCCTCGTGCTCGTCGTGATGTTCACCGCATGGCGACGACGACTCCGACGCGACTCGGGTCTCGCGGCACCTCTCGGTGTGCCGGAGCACGCCGAGGTGATCGACCGTCACGAGGTGCTCTACGTCTCGACGACCAAGCACGGACAGCCTCTCGAACGGCTGACCCTGCATCCGCTCGCCTACCGTGCCAGGGGAGAGGTCGCCGTCACGGATCGCGGGCTCGCACTCTGCCTCGACGGCGCGCCGACAGTCTTCATCGCCTCCGCACGGCTCGCGAGCGTCGACCGTGCGACGGTGACGATCGATCGCGTCGTGGAACCCGGCGGGCTCGTCCGCGTCGCCTGGAGCGCAGACGACGACACGATCGTCGACTCGTACCTGCGCCTCACCGACGGTGACCCCCAGAACTTCATCTCTGAACTGCAGCGTCTCGTCCCGGCCACGGACGACACCGCCGCCCCCGACACAGGAGCAACGTCATGACAGCCCTCCCCGAACCCGCCGTCCTCGTCCTCGAAGACGGGACCCGCCACACGGGCCGTGCATACGGCGCGCGTGGCACCACCTTCGGCGAGGTCGTCTTCGCCACCGGCATGTCCGGCTACCAGGAGACGCTCACCGATCCCTCGTACGCAGGTCAGATCGTCCTGCAGACGGCCCCGCACATCGGCAACACCGGCATGAACGACGAGGACCCCGAGTCCCGTCGCATCTGGGTGGCCGGCTACATCGTCCGCGACCCCTCGCGCGTCGTCTCGAACTGGCGAGCCAACGCCTCGCTCGACGAGATCCTCGAGCGCGACGGAATCGTCGGCATCAGCGGCATCGACACCCGGTCGATCACCCGACACATCCGCTCGGCCGGCTCGATGCGCGGGGGCGTGTTCTCGGGCGACGCCGCGAAGATCGACGCCGAGGAGCAGCTGCGCCTGGTGCGCGAGGCGCCGCAGATGGCCGGTCAGAACCTCTCGGCGCAGGTGTCCGTCGACGTCGCCACGGTGACGACGGCCATGGGCGAGAGGGTCGGCAACCTGGCGGTCCTCGATCTCGGCGTCAAGCAGGCCACGATCGACAACCTCGCGGCCCGCGGCTTCGAGGTGCACGTGCTGCCCCAGAACGTCACGATCGACGACATTCGCTCGATCGATCCGGTCGCGGTCTTCTACTCGAACGGACCCGGCGACCCCGCAGCGTCCGGCGATCACGTCGAGCTGCTCCGTGCGGTCCTCGACGACGGCCTCCCGTTCTTCGGCATCTGCTTCGGCAACCAGCTGCTCGGTCGCGCGCTGGGCCTCGGCACCTACAAGCTGCCGTTCGGTCACCGCGGCATCAACCAGCCCGTGCTCGACAAGTCGACCGGTCGGGTCGAGATCACCGCGCACAACCACGGCTTCGCGGTGGACGCCCCGCTCGAGGGCTCCTTCGACAGCCCGCACGGCTACGGCAAGGTCGAGGTCAGCCACGTCGGATTGAACGACAACGTGGTGGAAGGCCTCCGCGCCCTCGACATCCCCGCATTCTCGGTGCAGTACCACCCGGAGGCGGCCGCAGGCCCCCACGACGCCAACTACCTCTTCGACCGGTTCCGTGACATGGTCATCGCCAGCAAGAAGGACGCCAAGTAATGCCCAAGCGCGACGACATCAACTCCGTTCTCGTCATCGGCTCCGGCCCGATCGTCATCGGTCAGGCCTGCGAGTTCGACTACTCCGGCACCCAGGCGTGCCGCGTCCTCCGCGAAGAGGGCGTCAGGGTCATCCTGGTCAACTCCAACCCGGCGACGATCATGACCGACCCCGACTTCGCCGACGCGACGTACATCGAGCCGATCACGTGGCAGGTCATCGAGACCATCATCGCCAAGGAGCGTCCGGATGCCATCCTGCCGACCCTCGGCGGTCAGACCGCGCTCAACGCCGCGATCGAGCTGCACAACCACGGCATCCTCGAGAAGTACGACGTCGAGCTGATCGGTGCGAGCTTCGAGGCCATCAACAAGGGCGAGGACCGCCAGATCTTCAAGCAGCTGGTGCTGGATGCCGGCGCAGACGTGGCGCGCAGCATCATCGCGCACACCATGGACGATCTGCTCGAGGGCGCAGCTGAGCTCGGCTACCCGCTCGTCGTCCGTCCGTCGTTCACCATGGGCGGCCTCGGCTCCGGCTTCGCCTACGACGAGGAGGACCTGCGCCGCATCGGTGGCGCGGGGCTCCGGGACTCGCCGACCACCGAGGTGCTCCTGGAGGAGTCCATCCTCGGCTGGAAGGAATACGAGCTCGAGCTCATGCGGGACACCGCCGACAACACGGTGGTCGTCTGCTCGATCGAGAACGTCGACCCCGTCGGCGTGCACACGGGCGACTCGATCACGGTCGCCCCGGCGCTGACGCTGACCGACCGCGAGTACCAGAAGCTCCGTGACATCGGCATCGACATCATCCGCGCCGTCGGCGTCGACACCGGCGGATGCAACATCCAGTTCGCCGTCGACCCCAGCAACGGTCGCATCATCGTGATCGAGATGAACCCGCGCGTCTCACGTTCGAGCGCCCTCGCCTCGAAGGCCACCGGGTTCCCGATCGCCAAGCTCGCGGCGAAGCTCGCTCTCGGCTACCGCCTCGACGAGATCCCCAACGACATCACCGGTGTCACTCCCGCGAGCTTCGAGCCCACGCTCGACTACGTCGTCGTCAAGGTGCCGCGGTTCGCGTTCGAGAAGTTCCCGGCCGCCGACGCGACGCTGACGACCACCATGAAGTCGGTCGGCGAGGCCATGGCGATCGGTCGGAACTACGCGACCGCGCTGCAGAAGGCTCTGCGCTCGCTCGAGAAGCGGGGCTCGAGCTTCCACTGGGGCGAGGAGAACCGCTCGGCGGCCGAGCTGCTCGAGATCTCGAAGATCCCGACCGACGGCCGCATCGTCACCCTGCAGCAGGCGCTGCGCAAGGGAGCGACGGTCGAGCAGGCGTTCGAGGCGACCGCGATCGACCCGTGGTTCATCGACCAGATCGTGCTGATCAACGAGGTCGCCGAGACCGTGCGCACGGCGCCCGAGCTCGACGCGGCCACGCTCCGCTACGCCAAGGAGCACGGCTTCTCCGACGTGCAGATCGGGCAGCTCCGGGGCGACGACGAGGCCGAGATCCGCGGCGTGCGCCACGGATTCGGCATCCGCCCCGTTTTCAAGACGGTCGACACCTGCGCCGGCGAGTTCCCGGCCCTCACGCCGTATCACTACTCGAGCTACGACTTCGAGACCGAGGTCACGCCGTCCGATCGCACCAAGGTCGTGATCATCGGTTCGGGTCCCAACCGCATCGGCCAGGGCGTCGAGTTCGACTACTCGTGCGTACACGCGTCGTTCGCGCTGTCGGACGCCGGCTTCGAGACCATCATGGTCAACTGCAACCCTGAGACGGTGTCCACCGACTACGACACGTCGGATCGGCTCTACTTCGAGCCGCTCACGCTCGAGGACGTGCTCGAGGTGCTCGACGCGGAAGCCGCCAGCGGCACCATCCTCGGCGTCGTCTGCCAGCTCGGCGGCCAGACGCCGCTGGGCCTCGCCAAGGGCATCGAGGCCGCTGGCTACAAGGTGCTCGGCACGAGCCCCGAGGCCATCGACATCGCCGAGGAGCGCGAGCTGTTCTCGCAGCTGCTCGACTCGGCCGGGCTCATCGCACCGCGTCACGGCACCGCTGTGAACGCCGACGGCGCGGTGGCCGTGGCCGACGAGATCGGCTACCCCGTGCTCGTGCGTCCGAGCTTCGTGCTCGGCGGCCGGGGCATGGAGATCGTGTACAGCGCCGAGTCGCTGCGCGAGTACTTCGTGCGCACGGCGGGGGAGGTCATCATCGAGGAGGGCAAGCCCCTGCTCGTCGACCGGTTCCTCGACGATGCGATCGAGCTCGACGTCGACGCGCTCTACGACGGCACCGACCTGTACATCGGCGGCGTGATGGAGCACCTCGAGGAGGCCGGCATCCACTCCGGCGACTCCAGCTGCACCCTGCCGCCCGTCTCGCTGGGCCGCACCGACATCGACCGCGTGCGCGAGGCGACCCTCGCGATCGCCAAGGGCGTCGGCGTCCGCGGACTGCTGAATGTGCAGTTCGCGATCAGCGCCGGCGTGCTCTACGTCATCGAGGCGAACCCGCGCGCGAGCCGCACGGTGCCGTTCGTCTCGAAGGCTCTGGGCATCCCGATGGCCAAGGCGGCGAGCCGCATCATGGTGGGCTCGACGATCGCCGAGCTCCGCGCCGAGGGCATGCTGCCACAGCAGGACGGCTCGCGCGTGCCTCTCGATGCCCCTGTCTCGGTCAAGGAGGCTGTGCTGCCCTTCAAGCGTTTCCGCACCGCAGACGGCAAGACGGTCGACTCGATCCTCGGACCGGAGATGCGCTCGACCGGCGAGGTCATGGGCATCGACCGCGACTTCCCGACCGCGTTCGCCAAGAGCCAGGCTGCCGCATACGGCGGGATGCCGACCTCCGGCACCGTGTTCATCTCGGTGGCCGACTCCGACAAGCGCGCGGTGATCCTGCCGGCGCACCGCCTGCAGCAGCTCGGTTTCACGATCGTGGCCACAGAGGGCACCGCCGAGATCCTCTCGCGCAACGGCATCGCGGTGACGGTGGTCGAGAAGTACAGCGAGACCCAGGAGTCGGGAGCGACCAATATCGTCGATCTCATCAACGACGGGTCGATCGACATCGTCGTGAACACGCCTTCGGGTGGCGCGGCGCGCGCAGACGGATACGAGATCCGCGCTGCGGCCGTCGCCGCAGACAAGGCGCTGTTCACCACGATGGCGGTGCTCGGCGCCGCGGTGAGCGGCATGGATGCGGCGCACGAGGGCTTCCAGGTGAAGAGCCTGCAGGAGTACGCACTCGACCGGAAGGCTGCGGTGTGAGCGCACGCTTCGGCGAACGGGTCCGTGCCGCCGTGGCGCAGCACGGCCCGCTGTGCGTGGGAATCGACCCGCATGCGGCGCTGCTCGCGTCGTGGGGGCTCGGCGACGACGCGTCCGGCGTCCGCGAATTCGGCCTCCGCACAGTCGATGCCTCCGTCGGCCGTGCCGCGATCGTGAAGCCGCAGGTGTCGTTCTTCGAGCGCTTCGGCTCCGCGGGATTCGCAGCGCTCGAAGAGGTGCTGGCGGCTGCACGGGAGGCCGGGCTCATCGTCATCGCCGACGCGAAGCGCGGGGACATCGGCTCGACCATGGATGCCTATGCCGCGGCGTGGCTCACCCCTGGCTCTCCGCTCGAAGCCGATGCCTTGACTGTGAACCCGTTCCTCGGGGTCGGCGCGCTCGACGGCGCGTTCGCCCTCGCCGATGAGCATGACAAGGGTCTCTTCGTGCTCGCCGCCACGAGCAACCCCGAGGCGCAGACGCTGCAGCGCTCGGTCTCGGAGACCGGCCGTGCGGTGTCCGCGGACATCATCTCGGTCGTCTCGGCCCGCAACGCCGAGCACACGGACGCGGGCGAGTGGGGGAGCCTCGGTTTCGTCATCGGAGCGACGGTCGACTGGACGGATGCCGGCATCGCCGCGTTCGCGCCGATGGCGCCCATCCTCGCCCCCGGTTTCGGCGCCCAGGGTGCGACTCCGGCAGACCTGCACCGTCGGTTCGGCTCGATGAGCCCCGCGGTCATCGCGAGCGAGAGCCGCAGCATCCTCTCGGCCGGACCCGCCGGTCTCGCCGCCGCCATCGACGCTCGCGTCGCAGAGTATAGGGAGGCCGGCCGTGGCTGAGTCCCGTCCCGTCCCCGAGGTCGACCGTGCTGCCGCCGCACGCAAGGCGGTCGAGCGACGCCGTGCCCGTGCATCCCTCAAGCGCGATATGACGACGCGCGTCGTGACCCCGCAGTCGGTGCTCGAGCGGGCGACCGCCGATCCCGACTCGGTCGAGGGCTCGATGCGCATCACGGACTTCCTGCTCGCTCTCCCCGCGATCGGAGCGGGCAAGCGAGACCGGATCCTCGCCGAGCTGCACATCTCGCCGGTCAAACGACTGGGGGGTCTCGGAGTCCGGCAGCGGGCGGCGCTGTCGCAGTGGCTCGACTCGCGCTTCCCTCGCCTGCAGCCACGCGGCGCACGGAGCCGGCTGCTCGTGCTCGCCGGCCCGACCGCAGTGGGCAAGGGGACGGTCGCAGCCCATATCCGCGAGAACAACCCCGAGATCCACCTCTCGGTCTCGGCGACGACCCGTGCGCCGCGACCGGGCGAGATCGACGGCGTGCACTACTACTTCGTCGACGATGCCGAGTTCGATCGGCTGATCGCCGAGGACGAGCTCCTCGAATACGCGGTCGTGCACAACAAGTCGCGATACGGCACTCCCCGGGCGCCGATCGATGCCGCGCTGGCCGCGGGCAAGACCGTGCTGCTCGAGATCGACCTGCAGGGTGCCCGCCAGGTGCGCAAGGCCGAGCCGGCGGCGACACTCATCTTCTTGCTGCCGCCGACCTGGGACGAACTGGTTCAGAGACTGGTCGGTCGAGGCACCGAAGGCGCCGAGGAACGTGCTCGCAGACTGCGCACTGCGAAGGTCGAATTGGCCGCGCAGAACGAGTTCGACCACCTCATCGTGAACGAGGACGTCGCCGCAGCGGCCGCGGAGGTCGTAGAATTGTCTTCGAGCTCTGCGCGCTGAGCGTCTTCGCGCGCCCGCTGCACCGTCTTCGCGACGATCCCGTCGCCTGATCAGGAGGTCCCACCATGGCCGGACACCACACAAACGGAATCATCGATCCCCCCATCGACAACCTGCTCGACCGTGTCGACTCGAAGTACGAACTCGTGATCTACGCGGCCAAGCGCGCCCGTCAGATCAACGACTACTACTCCGACCTCCACGAGGGCAACCTGTTCGACAACGTCGGTCCGCTCGTCGACTCCTCCGTCGAGGACAAGCCGCTGACCATCGCTCTGCACGAGATCAACGAGGACAAGCTCCGCCTCCGTCACGCCGAGTGACGTCCGATGACCGCACCGCCGACTGATGTCGGCGGTGCGGTCCATCATGGGAGCCACCCCCTTCCTGCTGTCCGATTCCGTTCTGGAGCCCTGATGAGCGCGCTGCGTCTGTTCACGTCCGAGTCCGTCACCGAAGGACACCCGGACAAGATCTGCGACCAGATCTCCGACAGCATCCTCGATGGCCTCATCGCGAAAGACCCCGGTTCGCGGGTCGCGGTCGAGACGCTGGTGACCACCGGCCTCGTGCATGTCGCCGGCGAGATCCGCACCGAGGCGTACGTCGACATCCCGACGATCGTCCGACAGGTCGTCAACCGCATCGGCTACACGTCGAGCGACACCGGCTTCGACGGAGACTCGTGCGGCGTGAGCATCTCCGTCGGCGAGCAGTCGACAGACATCGCCCACGGAGTCGACAACGCCCAGGAGCACCGCGACGGCTCGTCGGTCGATCCGCTCGACGGACTCGGGGCCGGCGACCAGGGCATCATGTTCGGGTTCGCCACGAACGAGACGCCCCAGTTGATGCCGATGGCGGCGTGGACCGCACACCGCATCGCGGAGCGTCTCGCCGAGGTCCGCCGCTCCGGCGCGCTGCCGTTCCTCCGCCCCGACGGCAAGACCCAGGTCACGCTCGGGTACGACGGCTTCACGCCCAAGACCGTCGACGCGATCGTGCTCTCGACCCAGCATCACCCCGAGATCTCTCAGGACGAGCTCCAGGCGCAGGTACGCGAGCACGTCATCGACCCGATCCTCGAGACCACGGGACTCGATCTCGACGACATCACCTACTACATCAACCCTGCGGGTCCCTTCGTCACCGGTGGGCCCAAGGGCGATGCGGGTCTTACCGGACGCAAGATCATCATCGACACCTACGGGGGAGCGGCACGTCACGGTGGCGGCGCGTTCAGCGGCAAGGATCCGTCGAAGGTCGACCGTTCGGGTGCCTATGCGACTCGATGGGTGGCCAAGAACGCGGTCGCGGCTGGACTCGCCGACCGGCTCGAGGTCCAGGTGGCGTACGCGATCGGCGTCGCACGCCCGGTGGGTCTCTACGTCGAGACCTTCGGCACCGGCAAGGTGTCGGACGAGGCGATCACCCGCGCGATCGACGAGGTCTTCGATCTCCGTCCGCAGGCGATCATCGAGCACCTCGATCTGCTGCGCCCGATCTACGCCCAGACCGCCGCCTACGGGCATTTCGGTCGCGAGCTGCCCGAGTTCACCTGGGAGCGCACCGACCGCGCTGACGAGCTGCGACGCGCTGCT
Source organism: Microbacterium sp. AC035 (assembly GCF_979258485.1). Classification (NCBI taxonomy): domain Bacteria; kingdom Bacillati; phylum Actinomycetota; class Actinomycetes; order Micrococcales; family Microbacteriaceae; genus Microbacterium; species Microbacterium sp. AC035. The sequence goes on along the minus strand of NZ_OZ409858.1, from coordinate 880,585 downwards.
GGCCTCTGACGGAGCGAAGGCCTGATGGCGATCCGCTCATGACGACACAGAGCCGTCGTATCGCGCGCGTTCTGCTCGACTCGCCGCTTCCTCAGCTCGATCGGCTCTTCGACTACGCGCTCCCGACTGAGCTCGGGGACGTGCCGGTCGGGGTGCGCGTGCGAGTGCCGCTTCGCACAGCCGGCCGCATGATCGACGGGTATGTGGTCGAGATCGACACGGAGGACGACGCCGACAGGCCCCTCTCCGAGGTCGAGAGCGTCGTCTCGCAGGTTCCCGTGCTCCCCGAACGCACGTACCGGTTGGCTCGTCGTGCAGCCGACCGCGCGGCCGGGTCGGCGTCGGATGTGCTGCGTCTCGTCATCCCCAAGCGCCAGGTGCGGGTCGAGAAGGCCTGGACCGCTGACGCGCCGGCGCCAGTGCCGACCGAGGACGCCGTCGCCTCCGCCGCCTCGCTCCTCGCCTCGTACGACCACCTCGAGGAGGTTCTCGAGAACGCGGGCAGGGCTGCGGTGGAGGCCATCCCGATGCAGCATGAGGGCGAGCCGGGCTGGGCCGCTCTGCTCTCCTCGACCGCGACGCGGATGCTCGCCGCCGGACGCTCCAGCATCCTGATCGTGCCGGATCATCGAGACCTCGATCTGCTGCTCGCTGCGCTCGGGGCGCTCGTCCCGCCCGAGGCCGTCGTGCGACACGACTCGCGACAGACGAACCCCGATCGATACCGCTCCTTCCTCAGATCTCTCGAGGATGCGCCGTGCATCGTGGTCGGCAACCGCTCTGCCGTGTACGCCCCGGTGCGTGCCGGGCTCGTCGCGGTGTGGGACGACGGCGATCCGCTGCTCGGTGAGCCGCTCGCCCCTTACATCAACGCGCGCGACGCGGCGCTGCTCCGTCAGGAGCAGGAGGACTCCGCGCTGCTGTTCGTCGGTCACACCCGCACGACAGACGTCGAGCGCCTCGTCGCGCACGGCTATCTGCAGGACGTGCGAGCCGCGCGGCGTGTGATGCCGAGGGTGATCCTGAGCACCCCGCAAGAGATGGACGCGCCGACCGCACAGCGGATGCCGTCGTCGGCGTTCCTGTCGGCGCGAAACGCCGCAGCCGAGGGGCCGGTGCTCGTTCAGGTCTCGCGCCCGGGTTTCGCGCCGTCCCTCGTGTGCGCCGAGTGCCGCGCGCCCGCCAGATGCGCGCACTGCGGCGGGCCTCTGGGGGCCAAGCATCGTGGTGCGGTGCCGGTCTGTGCCTGGTGCGGCAGGGGCGCGCGAGCCTGGGCCTGCCCGACGTGCTCATCGACCAAGCTGCGTCTGGCCTCCTCGGGAAGCGAGCGGACCGCCGATGAGCTGGGAAAGGCGTTCCCCGGGGTCCGCGTGATCGTCGCAGACAGCGCGCACCCGGTCGAGCACGTCGCGGACAAACCGGCTCTGGTGGTCGCGACGCGCGGTGCCGAGCCGCTCGCAGAAGGGGGCTACCGCGCGGTGGTGCTGCTCGACGGCCCGCGGATGCTCCAGGCCCCCGATCTGCGCATCGGCGAGTCCTGCCTGCGGTGGTGGTCGAACGCGGCCGCACTCGCAGCGCCGGGGGCGCCCATCCACCTCGTCGGAGTCGACGGCACGATCGCCCGAGCGCTCGCGACATGGAACCAGTCCGGTTACGCACGCGCCGAGCTCGCCGAGCGCGCCCCGCTGCACATGCCGCCGGCCGCGCGCGTCGCCCTCGTCGAAGGGTCCGCTGCGGCGGTCGGCCGTGCGCTGGCAGCGCTGCAGGAGCTCGCGCTGCCGTCCGATGCGGTCCTGGGCCCTGTGCCCATCGAGTCCGACGATTATCCGCCGCGCGTGCGCGCGCTCGTGCGATTCGAGTACGGCGCCGGATCGAAGGTCGCGGCGGCGCTGCGAGCAGTCGTCGTCGCCGAAGCCGTCAGCAATCGTCGGGGCAAGGGCAAGTCGACTAGGAGCACGCTCTCGGTTCGGCTCGATATCCTCGACCCAGAGCTCTGATCAGTCCGCACCGATCCGATCTCCCCGATCCACACACAGCATCCCTCCGGAGCACCTTCATGCGTCTCGTCTTCGCCGGCACACCATCGGCAGCAGTCCCCACCCTCCTCCGCCTCGCGGCCGAGCACGACATCGCGGCTGTGGTCACGCGACCTGATGCGCCCCTGGGCCGCAAGAAGGTTCTGACGCCGTCGCCGGTCGCTCAGGCTGCGATGGACCTCGGCCTGCCGATCATCAAGGCTGCGCGTCTCAACGACGAGGCGACAGAGGCCATCGCCGCGCTGGAGGTCGAGCTCGGCGTGATCGTCGCGTACGGCGGACTCGTGCGAGAGCCGCTGCTCTCGACCCCGACCAGAGGATGGATCAACCTGCACTTCTCGCTCCTGCCCCAGTGGCGGGGCGCTGCCCCCGTGCAGCGCGCGCTGATCGCCGGCGATGCCGAGCTCGGAGCAAGCGTCTTCCAGCTCGTCCCCGCCCTCGACGCGGGCGATGTCTTCGCCACTCGCGTCGTCGACGTGGCCGCAGGGGCGACGGCCGACGCGGCGCTCGAGACCCTCGCCATCGATGGGGCGCAGCTGACGGCAGAGGTCGTGCAGGCCATCGTCGACGGCACAGCACGAGCGGTGCCTCAGCACGGAGAGCCGACCCTGGCACCGAAGCTGACTCTCGACGACGGACTGCTCGACTGGAGCCAGCCCCTCGCGCAGGTGTTCGCGCGCTTCCGGGGCGTCACTCCCGAGCCCGGGGCGCACACGTCCGTCGACGGGCTCCGCCTGAAGATCCTCGAGGCAGCACCGTCGAGCGACGTCGTCCCGCTCGAACCGGGGGAGATCACGGCGACGAAGTCGTCGCTCCTCATCGGCACGGGCTCAACCCCCCTGGCGGTCACTCGTGTGCAGCCGGCAGGCAAGGGTGCGATGAACGCGGTCGACTGGTGGCGCGGTCAACGCGACACCGACGGTCTGCGAGCCGGAGCATGAGCGGCCAGGAAGACGCGAAGCGTCGCGACGGCCGTCCGGGCGGTTCGCAGAGCAGGTCGCAGGGGCGACCGCAAGGGCAGCGAGGCGGTCAGACTCGGGGAGGTCACGCGCGGGATGGTCAGTCTCAGGGCCAGCGCGGCGACCAGTCTCGCGGGGCGCAGCGCACGGTGCAGCCCGCGCGTCGTGTCGCGTACGACGTGCTTCGTGCGGTGTCCGAGTCGGATGCCTACGCCAACCTGATCCTGCCTCCGGCGATCGCCGAGGCGCGCCTCGACCCGCAGGACGCCGCGCTCGCGACGGAGCTCGCGTACGGAACGCTTCGCCGTCGTGGCACCTACGATGCGATCATCGCCGCGGCCGCCGATCGGCCGGCGGAGGAGATCGACCCCGGCGTGCTCGACGCACTGCGTCTGGCCACCCATCAGCTGCTCGCCACACGGGTCGCCTCCCACGCAGCTGTGAACGAGTCCGTGAACCTGGTCGCCTCGACTCAGGGCCGAGGCGCATCGAGCTTCGCGAACGCCGTGCTGCGCCGGATCTCCCGCGAGACTCCGGGGGAGTGGGAGGAGCGCATCGAGAGCTCGGCGCGGTCCGATGACGAGCGTCTGGCACTGCGCTCCGCGCACCCCGTCTGGGTCATCAGAGCGCTGCGGCGTGCTCTCGCGGCCGAGGGACGCGCCGACGAACTCGACGACCTCCTCGACGCCGACAACGCCTCGCCGGAGGTGACGCTGGTCGCCCTCCCCGGACTCGCCGAGCCGGGTGAGCCCCGGCGACCGTATGCGCCGACGGCCTACGGATCGCCGGGCGGCGACCCGCATCGTGTGATCGCCGCGACCGGCGGCACTGTTCGCGTTCAGGACGAGGGCTCTCAGCTGGTGGCGCTCGCGCTGACGGCGGCCGCCCCGATCGCGTCTGGCGAGCGCTGGCTCGATCTGTGCGCCGGTCCTGGCGGCAAGACCGCGCTGCTCGCCGCTGTCGCCCGCGAGCACGACGTCACGCTCGAGGCCAACGAGGTCATCCCGACACGCGCACGTCTCGTGCGCAACGCGCTGCGTGCCGTGCCGGGCGAGGTCGTGGTGCACGAGGAGGACGGGCGCTCGTTCGGTGCCACCCACCCCGGTGCCTTCGATCGCATCCTCGTGGATGCGCCCTGCACCGGCCTCGGTGCCCTCAGACGGCGGCCGGAGGCGCGTTGGCGAAAGACCCCTGCCGACGTCGCAGAGCTCGTGCCGCTGCAGGTCGAACTCCTGAGCTCCGCGCTCGACGCACTCGCGCCTGGCGGGATCGTCGCGTACGTGACCTGCTCGCCGCATCTCGCCGAGACGACGGGCGTCGTCCAAGAGGTGCTCCGTGGCCGCTCCGACTTCGGCGAGATCGACGCGCGTGCCGTGCTCCGGAGCATCTCCGACTCGCCGATCGACCTCGGCGACGACGGTTCCGGTCGGGTGCAGCTGTGGCCGCATCGTCACGGCACGGATGCCATGTTCCTGGCGCTTCTCCAGCGCAGGGGCACCGAGCAGGGCGACGCGAACTCCGAAGAGAGAGACTAGAGACGTGGAACTCCCCAGCGCACCGCGCATCAACCCCAGCATCCTCGCCGCCGACTTCGTGAACATGCAGCGCGATCTCGCGAAGATCGCGACCGCGGACTTCGCGCACGTCGATGTGATGGACAACCACTTCGTGCCGAATCTCACATTCGGGCCGCAGATGGTCGAGCGCATCCAGGCGACCAGCCCGATTCCACTCGACGTCCATCTGATGATCACCGAACCGGAGCGCTGGGCGCCCGCCTACGCCGAGCTGGGGGCCGCCAGCGTCACCTTCCATCTCGAGGCCGCCGCTGATCCGATCTCGCTCGCTCGCACTCTCCGCGGCATCGGGGCCAGGGCGGGCGTCGCTATCAAGCCCGACACTCCCGCCGAGGGGCTCTACAGTGTGCTCGAGGAGTTCGACCAGATCCTCGTCATGACCGTCGAACCGGGGTTCGGCGGTCAGGGCTTCATGCCCGAGACGATGCCGAAGCTGCGTGCTCTCGCCGACGAGGCGAAGCGCAGAGGCTCGAACGTCTGGCTCCAGGTCGACGGCGGCATCTCCGATGCGACCATCGAGGCGGCGGCCGCCGCCGGCGCCGACACGTTCGTCGCGGGATCGGCGATCTACGGGGCCGATGACGTCGAGGCGGCCGTCACTCGGCTCAGAGACCGCGCCAGAGCCGCTAGCCTGGAATCGTGAAGACTTTCGACGAGCTGTTCGCCGAGCTCAGCGTCAAGGCCGAGACCCGTCCTGAGGGATCGGGCACGGTCGCAGAGCTCGACGGCGGCGTGCACACGATCGGCAAGAAGATCGTCGAGGAGGCCGCCGAGGTCTGGATGGCATCCGAGTACGAGTCCGACGAGGCCGCGGCCGAGGAGATCTCGCAGCTGCTGTATCACGTCCAGGTGATGATGATCGCGAAAGGCCTGAGCCTGCAGGACGTCTACCGACATCTGTGAAGCGCTCCGCCCCACTCGCTTCGATCTGAAGGCTTCCCATGCTGCGCATTGCTGTTCCCAACAAGGGCTCTCTCTCCGAGACGGCCGCCGACATGCTCGCGGAGGCCGGTTACGCCGGTCGCCGTGATCCCAAGACGCTCCACGTCGTCGATGCCGACAACGACGTCGAGTTCTTCTATCTCCGCCCGAAGGACATCGCGACCTACGTCGGCTCCGGCGCCATCGACGTCGGCATCACCGGTCGCGACCTGCTCCTCGACGCCCGCATGCCCGGTGCGCGCGAGATCGAGGCGCTCGGCTTCGCCGGGTCGACCTTCCGCTTCGCCGCGCCCTCGGGGCGCTACACCGACGTCTCCGAGCTCGACGGTCTGCGCATCGCGACGTCGTATCCCGGCCTCGTCGACGCGTTCCTCGACGAGCGGGGCATCGCCGTCGACCTGGTGCCCCTCGACGGCGCAGTGGAGTCAGCAGTGCGGCTCGGCGTCGCGGACGCCGTCGCCGATGTCGTCGAGACAGGGACGACGCTGCGTCAGGCCGGGCTCGATGTGTTCGGACCGGTGATCCTGCAGTCCGAGGCCGTCCTGATCGCCGGCCCCCAGGATGCCGAGGGATCTGAGACCCTGCTCCGACGCCTGCGTGGTGTCATGGTCGCTCGCCGTTTCGTCATGATCGACTACGACCTGCCGCTTGCTCTCCTCGACGAGGCTGTGAAGATCGCGGGCGGCATCGAATCGCCCACCGTCTCGCCGCTGCGCGACCCGGAATGGGTCGCCGTCCGCGTCATGGTGGCGCGTGCCAGGGTCAATCCCGTGATGGACGCGCTGTACGCGCTCGGCGCTCGCGCGATCCTCGTCACGGCGATCCACAACGCGAGGCTCTGATGACGCTCGCGAGTCGCGTCATCCCGTGCCTCGACGTCGCCGCCGGTCGCGTGGTCAAGGGCGTCAACTTCGAGAACCTGCGCGATATGGGCGACCCGGTCGAACTCGCTCGCCACTACGCGGCGCAGGGCGCAGACGAGATCACGTTCCTCGACGTCACCGCGACCGTCGACGCCCGCGCGACGACGTACGACGTCGTGCAGCGCACGGCTGAGCAGGTGTTCGTGCCGTTGACAGTCGGCGGGGGAGTGCGCAGTGTCGACGACGTGGCGCGGCTGCTCTCGGTCGGCGCCGACAAGGTCGGGGTCAACTCCGCCGCGATCGCTCGCCCAGAGCTGATCGGCGAGATCGCCGACCGCTTCGGTGCGCAGGTGCTGGTGCTGTCTCTCGACGTCAAGCGGGCGGCGGGCACCTCCTCCGGCTTCGTGGTCACCACCCACGGCGGGCGCACTCAGACCACCCTCGACGCGCTCGACTGGGCGCGTGAGGCGGCAGAGCGCGGGGCAGGCGAGCTGCTGGTCAATTCGATCGACGCCGACGGCACGCGAGACGGCTTCGACCTCGAACTGGTGAAGCTGATGCGCGAGGCCGCCTCGGTGCCCGTGATCGCGTCGGGCGGTGCGGGAAAGGCCTCAGACTTCGCCCCGGCGATCAAGGCAGGGGCGGATGCGGTCCTGGCAGCCAGTGTGTTCCACACCGGCGCGCTCACGGTGGGCGACGTCAAGGACGCGCTGCGTGCGGAGGGGGTGCTCGTCCGATGAGCGATGTCGAGGAGCGCATCGCTCAGGTCGCCTTCAACGACGACGGCCTCGCCCCGGTGATCGTGCAGCAGTGGGACACGGCAGAGGTTCTGATGCTCGCCTGGGTCGATGCCGAGGCACTCCGCCGCACCCTCACGACTGGACGCGCGGTGTACTGGTCGCGCTCGCGTCAGGAGTACTGGCGCAAGGGAGACACCTCGGGCCATATCCAGGTCGTGCACGAGGCGAGGCTCGACTGCGACGGCGACGCGATCCTGCTGCGCGTCGACCAGACGGGTCCCGCGTGTCACACCGGCACCCGCACCTGCTTCGACACGACGGATCTGCACGCCGTCGAGGGGAGCTCGGCCGAATGACGCTCGCTCGCAGAGGTCGCTCGATCGCCGTCTCCGGGTTTCTTCTCTCCGGCGCGATCGGGATCATCTCGTCGACGCAGACATGGCTCACGGTCGAACGCGCGGATGCCGGGGAGTCGATCCTCGTGCCCGGCGCGTCAGCGCTGCCGCTGCTCGCTCCTCTGAGCCTCGCAGTCCTGGCACTCGGCATCGCGCTCTCGATCGTCGGCCCGGTGATGCGACTCGTGTTCGGCGTGCTCGCCACCGCAGCCGCGCTCTTCCTCGGCTGGACCACTCTCCAGCTGCTCCTGACCGAGCCGTTGAGCGCTGTGGGCGCGACGGTCACCGAGACCACCGGGCTCGCGGGCAGCGCGGCGATCGCCGATGTCGTCGCCGGCATCGAGCTCTCGGCCTGGCCAGTCATGACGCTGATCGGCTGGGTCATCCTGTTGGCGGCATCGCTCGTCGTGCTTCTCACGTGGCGGGGATGGAAGCGCGGGGGTCGCCGGTATCGCACGGATGCGGCGCACGTCGATGCGACCGCCGGGCCGGTGGACGCGATCGATTCGTGGGACGACCTGTCCCGCGGAACCGACCCGACACGCTGACCCCGATAGACTTGACCCGAACCGCCCGTCGTCCCCCGGAGGAGACCATGACCAACCCGATCGCTGACCCCGGCCACGGACATTCGCCTGCCGCATGGACGGGCGTCATCATCATGCTCGCCGGCTTCACGATCGGCACGCTGGCTTTCTGCCTCGCCGAGTTCAGCCCGGTCTGGGTCGCCCTGATCTGGGTGGGTGCCGCGATCGTTCCGATCGGTGCGCTCGTGGGATGGCTCGTCTCGAGGGCCGGTTATGGCGTGAAGGGCCCCAAGTACTCTCCGAAGGCGCACTAATGGTGCTCGCCGACCTCACGGCCGGCGCAGTCGCAGACGCTGAACGTCGCGCTCTCACCCGGCCTCTGGCCGAGGTGGAACGCGAGGCTCTCGCACGCCCCGCCGCCAAGGATGCTCTCGCGTTCCTCGCTCCCTCCGAGCGAGTGAAGATCATCGCGGAGGTGAAGCGCGCCAGCCCGTCACGCGGTGCCCTCGCCGAGATCCCCGATCCCGCACTCCAGGCCTCTCTGTATGAGACAGGCGGTGCATCGGCGATCAGCGTCCTCACCGAGGAGCGTCGATTCGGCGGCAGCCTCGCCGATCTCGAGGCCGTCACGGCCCGCGTGTCGCTGCCTGTGCTGCGCAAGGACTTCATCGCGAACCGATACCAAGTGCTCGAAGCACGTGCGGCCGGTGCCGACCTCGTGCTGCTGATCGTCGCCGGTCTCGACCCGCACGTGCTCAGCGATCTGTTCGGCTTCATCACCGAGCTCGGGATGACTCCGCTGGTCGAGACGCACTCGGCCGACGAGCTCGAGGTCGCGATCGACCTCGGCGCTCCGTTGATCGGCGTCAACGCGCGCGATCTGAAGACCCTCGAGCTCGACCGCGACCTGTTCGGTCGCCTGGTCGACCGGATCCCGGATTCCGCGGTCAAGATCGCCGAATCCGCGGTCCTCACACCTGAAGACGTCACGCACTACCGCTCTGCGGGCGCGGATGTCGTACTGATCGGGGAGGCGCTCGTCACGGGCGACCCGGTCGCCACACTCAAGAGCTTCCTGGAGGCGTGATGAGCCTGCGAGACCAGCACGGTCCACTGTTCGGCGAATACGGCGGGCGCTACATGCCCGAATCCCTGATCGCCGCGATCGACGAGCTCTCCGCGGCGTACGCCGATGCGATCGTCGACCCGGAGTTCCGCGAAGAGCTGGCGTCGCTGCTCAGCTCGTACGCGGGCCGTCCGTCTCCGCTCACCGAAGTCGCGCGGTTCGCCGAGCACGCCGGTGGTGCGCGAGTCTTCCTCAAGCGCGAGGATCTGAACCACACCGGCTCCCACAAGATCAACAACGTGCTCGGGCAGGCGCTGCTGACCAAGCGCCTCGGCAAGAAGCGTGTGATCGCCGAGACCGGTGCGGGCCAGCACGGCGTCGCCACGGCCACCGCGGCCGCGCTGTTCGGCCTCGAGTGCACGATCTACATGGGTGAGGTCGACACCGAGCGTCAGGCGCTGAACGTCGCTCGGATGCGACTGCTCGGGGCCGAGGTCGTCGCTGTCACGTCGGGCTCGCGCACCCTGAAGGATGCGATCAACGACGCTTACCGCGACTGGGTCGCGTCTGTGGAGACCACCAACTACATCTTCGGCACCGCCGCGGGCCCGCACCCGTTCCCCGCGATGGTCCGCGACTTCCAGAAGATCATCGGCGAAGAGGCGCGAGAGCAGCTCCTCGACGAGGTCGGCCGCCTGCCCGACGCGGTCATCGCGTGCGTGGGAGGAGGATCGAACGCGATCGGCATGTTCGATGCCTTCCTCGACGACGAGGGTGTCAAGCTCTACGGAGTCGAGGCGGCCGGCGACGGCGTCGACACCCCCCGGCATGCGGCGTCCATCGAACGAGGACGACCCGGAATCCTCCACGGCGCGAAGACCTATGTGCTGCAGGACGAGGACGGGCAGACCGTCGAGTCGCACTCGATCTCCGCAGGTCTCGACTACCCGGGCGTGGGGCCGGAGCACTCCTGGCTCGCTGACATCGGACGTGCCGAGTACATTCCGGCGACCGACGACGAGGCCATGCAGGCGCTGCGTCTGCTCAGCCGGACGGAGGGGATCATCCCCGCGATCGAGTCGGCGCACGCCCTCGCCGGCGCGATGCGCCTCGGTCGCGAGCTCGGCCCTGATGCGGTGCTCGCCATCTGCCTCTCCGGCAGGGGTGACAAGGACATGGACACGGCCGCCCGCTACTTCGACCTCTACGACGCCGAGGCGCTCGCGCACGACGTCGAAGAGGAGAGCGATACCGAGGCAGCCGCGTCGAAGGGGGAGCCGGAACTGTGAGCCGCGTGGAACAGGCGATAGCCGCAGCCCATGAGGCCGGTCGCAGCGCCTTCGTCGGGTACCTGCCGGTCGGGTTCCCCGACCTCGAGACCAGCATCCAGGCGGCCATCGCCCTCGCTGAGAACGGCGTGGACATCATCGAACTCGGCCCGCCCTACAGCGACCCGGTCATGGACGGCGCGGTGATCCAGGAAGCGACCACTGCGGCGCTCGCGAACGGGTTCAAGATGAAGGACCTCTTCACCGCCGTGCGCGCGATCACCGCCGCAACCGACGTGCCCGTGCTGGTCATGACGTACTGGAACCCCGTGTTCCAGTACGGGGTCGATCGCTACGCCGACGACCTGCTCGCCGCAGGTGGCGCCGGGCTCATCACCCCCGACATCACACCGGAAGTCGCGGGGGAGTGGATCGCCGCGAGCGAGCGCACCGGTCTCGACCGTGTCTTCCTCGCCGCGCCCACCTCGTCGGACGAGCGGCTCGAGCTGGTCGTGAAGTCCTCGACCGGGTTCGTCTACACGGTCTCGACCATGGGCATCACGGGTGAGCGCACCGAGCTCGACCGGGCCGCCCGCACTCTCGTCGGCCGCCTGCGCGAGCACGGCGACGTTCGAGCCTGCGTCGGCATCGGCATCTCGACCGCCGACCAGATCGCCGGCGTCTCCGAGTATGCGGACGGCGCCATCGTCGGCACCGCACTCGTCCGAGCCCTGCGTGACGGCGGCATCCCCGCTCTCGCGGAGGTCACCCGAAACCTGGCAGTCGGCACGTCGTCGGCACGCCCCGTACACGAGAACTAGAATCGCACTCATGTCCCTCGCGCTTCACAGCACCTTCAGCGGCGTGCTCGCCAGCATCCCGAGCCCCCCGGTCTCCTACATCGACCTCGGCCCGCTCCGGATCCACTTCTACGCGCTCTGCATCATCGCCGGCATCATCGCCGCCGTGCTGCTGACCAACCACCGCCTCACGAGGCGCGGGGCAGAGCCGTGGGTCGTGATCGACATCTCGATCCTCGCCGTTCCGCTGGCGATCATCGGCGCGCGCATCTTCCACGTGCTCACCCACCCGAACTTCTACTTCGGCGAGGGCAAGAACACCTGGAACCCGTTCGAACCAGGCTCCGTCTGGGCGATCTGGGAGGGCGGCATCGCGATCTTCGGCGCGCTCATCGGCGGCGCCATCGGCGCGTACCTCGGGTGCCGCTGGACCGGCATCCGCTTCTGGACGTTCGCCGACGCGCTGGCACCCGGACTTCTGCTCGCGCAGGCCATGGGCCGTTTCGGCAACTGGTTCAACAAGGAGCTCTACGGCCTCCCCACCGACCTGCCGTGGGGTCTCGAGATCCCCGCTGACAACTCCGCGCTCCCCCCTGGGCTCCCGGAAGGCACGCTCTTCCACCCGACCTTCCTCTACGAGGTGATCTGGAACGGTCTCGGTGTTATCGTCCTGCTGTGGCTCAGCCGCAAGGCGACCGCGTTCCAGTGGGGTCGTCTCTTCGCGATCTACCTCATCTGGTACAGCGCCGGCCGAGTCGTCTGGGAGTCGATCCGCATCGATCCGAGCGAGATCATCCTGGGCCTGCGCAGCAACGTCTGGGCCGCGATCATCGGCATCGTCGTGGGTCTCGCGATCCTCATCGTGCAGTCGCGTCGTCACCCCGGACTCGAGCCGTCGCCGTACCAGCCCGGTCGCGGCCGGACCGACCTGAACGCTGATGTAGAATCGCAGGACAATCCCTCCGATTTCGTGGACGTGAGTGAGCCTCCGTCCGAAGAAGTCGCCGCAGGAGCCAGCGCCACAAGCACCGCTCCCACGGACACCGAAGGCGCTCGATAGCCGACCGGTCCGTGCGGACCCCACCACATCCACCCGGCCAATGACGTCCCCGGGTCAGCTGCAGATCTGAGGACGGTACTGGTGTATTTTCAGCCTCCCTACGGCGCTTCCGGCGCTTACCCCCCGAAGCAGGGCATGTACAACCCGGCGTTCGAGAAGGACGCCTGCGGCCTCGCCATGGTCGCTACCCTGCGTGGCGAAGCGGGCCACGACATCATCGCGCTGGCGCTCGAAGCGCTGCGCAACCTCGAGCACCGCGGTGCGATCGGCTCGGATGCCGGCACCGGAGACGGTGCGGGCATCCTGACGCAGATGCCCGATGCGTTCCTGCGAGCGGTCACCGATTTCGAACTGCCCCCGGTCGGCGAGTACGCCGCGGGTCTGGCGTTCCTCCCGCGTGATTCCAGCGAGCGTCGTCAGCAGAAGGCCGGCATCGAGAAGATCGCCCGCTCCGAGGGCCTGCGCGTCCTCGGCTGGCGCGAGGTCCCCACGGTCAACGACAACCTCGGCAAGCTCGCCGACGAGGCCCGTCCCGCGTTCGAGCAGCTCTTCGTGAGCGCCGGGGGAGCGACCCACTCCGATGCCCCGCTCACGGGCATCGCCCTCGATCGCGTCGCGTACCGTCTGCGCAAGCGCGCGGGTCACGAGCTGGGCGCCTACTTCGTCTCCCTCTCGGCTCGCACGCTCGGCTACAAGGGCATGGTCACCACCCTGCAGCTCGAGCCGTTCTACCCGGATCTGCAGGACGAGCGCTTCATGTCCGAGCTCGCGGTCGTGCACTCCCGCTACTCCACGAACACTTTCCCGTCGTGGCCGCTCGCTCAGCCGCTGCGCATGCTCGCGCACAACGGCGAGATCAACACCGTGGGCGGCAACCGCAACTGGATGCGGGCGCGTCAGTCGCAGCTCGAATCCGAGCTCCTCGGCGATGTCGCACCGCTGCTTCCGATCTGCACCGACGGCGCCAGTGACTCGGCATCGTTCGACGAGGTGCTCGAGCTGTTGACCCTCACCGGCCGCAGCCTGCCCCACGCCATCATGATGATGGTGCCCGAGGCCTACGAGAAGCAGTCCGACATCTCGCCCGAGCTGCGCTCGTTCTACGAGTACCACTCGAACCAGATGGAGCCGTGGGACGGCCCGGCCGCCCTCATCTTCACCGACGGCACCGTGGTCGGCGCGACTCTCGACCGCAACGGGCTGCGCCCCGGTCGCTGGACCGAGACGACCGACGGTCTGATCGTCATCGGCTCGGAGACCGGCGTGCTCACCTTCGAGCCCGAGCGCATCAAGCGCCGCGGGCGCCTGCAGCCGGGCAAGATGTTCCTCGTCGACACCTCGCAGCAGCGCATCATCGAGGACGAGGAGATCAAGCACGACCTCGCGACGATGCACCCCTGGCAGGAGTGGCTGGATGCCGGTTCCGTCCGTCTCGCCGACCTGCCCGAGCGCGAGCACATCGTGCACCCGCCGGCGTCGATCACCCGCCGCCAGCGCACGTTCGGCTACACCGAGGAGGAAGTGCGCCTCCTCCTGACGCCGATGGGCCAGACCGGTGTCGAGCCGCTCGGCGCCATGGGATCGGATACGCCGATCGCCGTGCTGAGCAAGCGTCCTCGCCTGCTCTTCGACTACTTCACGCAGCAGTTCGCGCAGGTCACGAACCCGCCGCTGGACTCGATCCGCGAAGAGGTCGTCACGAGCCTGAAGCTGGGTCTCGGCCCGGAGAGCAACCTGCTCACCTGGGGCCCTGACCACACGCGCACCGTGTCGCTGGACTTCCCGGTCATCGACAACGACGAGCTCGCGAAGATCCGCCACATCGACAAGGCGATGCCCGACCGCTCGAGCGTCACGATCCGCGGGCTCTATCACTTCGACGCCGGTTCGAACACGCTCGAGAAGCGTCTCACCGAGATGTGCGACGAGGTCGACGCGGCCATCGAGAGCGGCGCCGAGTTCATCATCCTGTCGGACCGCGACTCGAACAAGGATCTGACCCCGATCCCCTCGCTGCTCATGGTGTCGGCGGTGCACCACCACCTGATCCGTCGCGAGAACCGCATGAAGGTCGGTCTGATCGTCGAGGCGGGCGATGTGCGCGAGGTGCACCACGTCGCGACGCTGATCGGCTACGGCGCCTCGGCGGTCAACCCTTACCTCGCGATGGAGACGGTCGAGCACCTGGTGCGCACCGGCTACATCACGGGCATCAGCCCCGAGAAGGCCGTCCGCAACCTGATCTATGCGCTCGGCAAGGGCGTCCTGAAGATCATGTCGAAGATGGGCATCTCCACGGTGTCCTCGTACGCCGGCGCTCAGGTGTTCGAGGCCGTCGGTCTGAGCGAGGAGTTCATCGACCGCTACTTCACCCGCACCGAGTCGAAGCTCGGCGGCATCGGCATCCAAGAGATCTTCATCGAGAACCAGGCGCGTCACGACTACGCCTATCCCGAGGATGAGGCCGCTCGTGCGCACGAGCGACTGTGGACCGGTGGCGAGTACCAGTGGCGTCGCGACGGCTCACCGCACCTCTTCAACCCGGAGACGGTGTTCAAGCTGCAGCACGCGACACGCGAACGCCGCTACGACATCTTCCGTGAGTACACGAAGATGGTCGACGATCAGGCGGCGGAGCTCAAGACCCTCCGCGGCATGTTCACATTGCGCACAGGCACGCGCAAGCCGGTGCCGCTCGACGAGGTCGAACCGGTCTCGGCGATCGTGAAGCGCTTCTCGACCGGCGCCATGAGCTACGGCTCGATCTCCAAAGAGGCTCACGAGACGCTGGCGATCGCCATGAACCGGCTCGGCGGCAAGTCGAACACCGGTGAAGGCGGCGAGGACACCGACCGTCTGCTCGACCCCGAGCGTCGCAGCGCGATCAAGCAGGTCGCCTCCGGACGCTTCGGTGTCACGAGCCTGTACCTCACCGAAGCCGACGACATCCAGATCAAGCTCGCCCAGGGCGCCAAGCCCGGCGAGGGCGGCCAGCTGCCTCCGCAGAAGGTCTACCCCTGGGTCGCCCGCACGCGCGGCGGAACGCCCGGCGTCGGCCTCATCTCGCCGCCGCCGCATCACGACATCTACTCGATCGAAGACCTGAAGCAGCTCATCTTCGATCTGAAGCGGGCGAACCCCGAGGCGCGGATCCACACCAAGCTGGTCAGCCAGTCGGGTATCGGCGCGGTGTCCGCGGGCGTCGCGAAGGCGCTCAGCGACGT
This sequence comes from Microbacterium sp. AC035, assembly GCF_979258485.1. Taxonomy (NCBI): domain Bacteria; kingdom Bacillati; phylum Actinomycetota; class Actinomycetes; order Micrococcales; family Microbacteriaceae; genus Microbacterium; species Microbacterium sp. AC035. The sequence goes on along the minus strand of NZ_OZ409858.1, from coordinate 865,128 downwards.
CATCCTGGTATCGGGCCACGACGGCGGCACGGGCGCGAGCCCGATGAACTCGCTCAAGCACGCGGGCACCCCCTGGGAGCTCGGTCTCGCCGAGACGCAGCAGACGCTGATGCTGAACGGCATGCGCGACCGCGTCGTGGTGCAGGTCGACGGCCAGCTGAAGACCGGGCGCGATGTGATCATCGGCGCTCTCCTCGGCGCCGAGGAGTTCGGTTTCGCCACTGCGCCGCTGGTCGTCAGCGGGTGCATCATGATGCGGGTCTGCCACCTCGATACCTGCCCTGTCGGCGTCGCGACGCAGAACCCCGTGCTGCGCGAGCGGTTCACCGGCAAGCCGGAGTTCGTCGTGAACTTCATGGAGTTCATCGCCGAAGAGGTGCGCGAGATCCTGGCGGAGCTCGGCTTCCGCTCGATCGACGAGATCGTCGGACGCGCCGAGCTCATCGAGGCGAACGCGGCATTGCAGCACTGGAAGGCAGAGGGTCTCGACCTGAGCCCCGTGCTCGAGGGCCCGGCGTTCCCCGCGAGCGAGCCGCGTCGCAGCCGTCGCACCCAGGATCACGAGCTCGAGAAGCACTTCGATGTGCAGCTCATCGACATCGCGAAGCCCGCTCTCCTCAACGGAGAGCCGGTCGTGGTCGAACTGCCCATCGCGAACACCGAGCGCGCCGTCGGCACCATGCTGGGCCACCAGGTCACCTCGCGCCACGGCGCGGCGGGGCTTCCCAGTGGCACCATCGACGTCACACTGCATGGCACGGCCGGTCAGTCACTGGGAGCGTTCCTTCCCTCGGGCATCGTGCTGCGCCTCGAAGGCGACGCGAACGACTATGTGGGCAAGGGGCTCTCGGGTGGCGACATCTCGATCCGTCCGGCTCGAGGCTCTGCCATCGCGCCGCACGAGAACGTGATCGCCGGCAACGTCATCGGATACGGCGCGACGTCGGGAACCATGTTCCTCTCCGGCGTCGTCGGCGAGCGATTCCTCGTCCGCAACTCCGGTGCCACCGCTGTCGTCGAGGGCGTCGGAGACCACGCGCTCGAGTACATGACCGGGGGAGTCGCGGTGATCCTCGGCTCGACGGGTCGCAACCTCGGCGCCGGCATGTCCGGGGGAGTGGCGTACATCCACTCGCTCGACAGCGGCAAGATCAACGCCCAGTCGCTCGGCAGCGGAGAGCTCAGGCTCGAACCGCTCGACCGTGCCGACCTCGAAGTGCTGCGCAGCCTGATCGTCGCACACGTGGAGCGCACGGCTTCGCCGCTCGGCTCCGACATCCTGGCGCGGTTCGATGAGACCGCCGGCCAGTTCACGAAGGTGCTTCCGCGGGACTACGCCGCCGTGCGCAGCATGCGCGAAGAAGCAGTCGCCGAGGGCATCGACCCCGACGGCGACATCGTCTGGAACCGCATCCTGGAGGTGACCGGTGGCTGATCCCAAAGGTTTTCTGAAGGTCACCGAGCGTGAGCTTCCGAAGCGTCGACCTGTGCCCGTGCGCATCATGGACTGGAAAGAGGTCTACGAGGCCGGCGACCAGGCTGTGCTGAAGCGTCAGGCCGGGCGCTGCATGGACTGCGGCGTTCCGTTCTGTCACCAGGGCTGCCCGCTGGGCAATCTCATCCCCGAGTGGAACGACCTGACCTGGCGCGGAGAAGGGCGTGCGGCGATCGATCGCCTGCATGCGACCAACAACTTCCCTGAGTTCACCGGTCGGCTGTGCCCGGCACCGTGCGAGAGCTCGTGCGTGCTCGGCATCAACCAGCCCGCAGTCACGATCAAGCAGATCGAGGTCTCGATAATCGACGAGGCCTTCGCCAAGGGCTGGGTCGAGCCGCAGCCTCCCGCCCGTCTGACCGGCAAGACTGTCGCCGTCGTCGGCTCCGGACCCGCGGGGCTCGCAGCCGCGCAGCAGCTCACCCGTGCGGGTCACACCGTCGCAGTGTTCGAGCGGGACGACCGCATCGGCGGTCTGCTGCGGTACGGCATCCCCGACTTCAAGATGGAGAAGGGTCAGCTCGAGTCGCGCCTTCGCCAGATGCAGGAGGAGGGAACGCGATTCCGCGCCGGAGTGGAGATCGGCAAGGACATCTCGTGGTCCGACCTCCGCGCTCGCTACGACGCCGTCGTGATCGCCACCGGCTCCACGGTTCCCCGCGACCTGTCGATTCCGGGTCGCGATCTCGACGGAGTGCACTTCGCGATGGAGTACCTCGTCGAGTCCAATCATGCGGTCGCCGGAGACAAGGTCCCCGAGCAGATCACCGCTGAGGGCAAGCACGTCATCGTGATCGGTGGAGGTGACACCGGTGCTGACTGCATCGGCACCGCGCATCGCCAGGGCGCGATCAGCGTCACGAATCTCGCCATCGGCAAGCAGCCGAGCACCGAGCGCCCGGAGCACCAGCCCTGGCCGATGATGCCGACGCTGTTCGAGATCGCCTCCGCACATGAAGAAGGCGGTGAGCGCGTCTTCCTCGCCTCGACCGTCGAGTTCCTCTCGAACGATGTCGGAGAGGTGCGCGCGCTGCGCGTCGCGGAGACCGAGTACATCGACGGACGACGCGTGCCCAAGAGCGGCACCGAGCGCGAGATCCCGGCAGACCTCGTGCTCATCGCGATGGGCTTCACCGGACCTGAGCAGGACGGCTACTCGGAGGACACGCTTCCGCAGGTCACCGACCGCGGTGCCTTCCGGCGCGACGACAGTTACGAATCGACCGTTCCCGGTGTCTTCGTCGCCGGCGACGCCGGTCGGGGGCAGTCGCTCATCGTCTGGGCGATCGCGGAGGGCCGTGCGGCTGCGGCGAACGTCGACCGCTTCCTCATGGGCACGACCGTGCTGCCCGAGCCGGTGCGCCCGCATGAAGTCGCTATCGGCCTCCAGCCCGCGTAGGCTGAGCCGCGGCACCGTCGCCTGATTTCCATCCCCCACTACCCTGGAGCAATCTTTGAGACGCGCGAAAATCGTCGCCACCCTGGGCCCCGCCACCTCCACGTATGAGACCGTACGTGCACTCATCGACGCCGGCGTGGACGTCGCCCGTCTGAACCTCAGCCACGGTGACTACTCCGTGCACGAGAACAACTACGCCAACGTCCGCAAGGCAGCCGACGACGCGGGCCGCGCCGTCGCCATCCTCGTCGACCTGCAGGGACCGAAGATCCGACTCGGCAAGTTCGAGGACGGCCCCTACGACCTCGCTGCCGGCGACATCTTCAAGATCACGACCGAAGACATCATCGGCAACAAGGAGATCTCGGGCACGACGTTCAAGGGCCTGCCCAACGACGTCAAGCCGGGGGACTTCCTGCTCATCGATGACGGCAAGGTCCGCGTCGAGGTCGTCGAGACCGACGGCGTCACCGTCACGACCCGCGTCATCGTCGCCGGCGCCGTGTCGAACAACAAGGGCATCAACCTTCCCGGTGTCGCCGTCAACGTCCCCGCTCTGAGCGAGAAGGACGAGGACGACCTCCGCTGGGGCCTTCGCATCGGCGCCGACCTCATCGCCCTGTCGTTCGTCCGCAACGCGGAAGACATCACGCGCGTGCACGAGATCATGGCTGAAGAGGGCGTCAAGGTCCCGGTCATCGCCAAGGTCGAGAAGCCGCAGGCCGTCGATGCGCTCGAGGGGATCGTCGACGCGTTCGACGCGATCATGGTCGCGCGTGGCGACCTCGGTGTCGAGCTTCCGCTCGAGGCCGTCCCGATCGTGCAGAAGCGCGCCGTCGAGCTGGCGCGTCGTATGGCCAAGCCGGTCATCGTGGCGACGCAGATGCTCGAGTCCATGATCAACAGCCCCGTGCCGACCCGCGCCGAGACGTCGGACGTCGCGAACGCGGTGCTCGACGGAGCCGACGCCGTGATGCTCTCGGGAGAGACCAGCGTGGGCGACTACCCGGTCGTCGTCGTCGAGACGATGGCTCGCATCATCGAGTCGACCGAGGAGCACGGTCTGGAGCGCATCGCGCCTCTGACGACCAAGCCCCGCACCCAGGGTGGCGCGATCACCCTGGCCGCTCTCGAGGTCGCCGAGTTCGTCGAGGCGAAGTACCTCTGCGTCTTCACCCAGTCGGGCGATTCGGCGCGTCGTCTGTCGCGTCTGCGCTCGCGCATCCCGATGATCGCGTTCACGCCGGAGCCGAACATCCGTCGCCGCATGGCGCTGACGTGGGGGATCCAGTCGAAGCTCGTCGACATGGTCCAGCACACCGACCTGATGTACCTGCAGGTCGACGACTACCTGCTCTCGAGCGGTCTCGCCGTCGAGGGAGACAAGGTCGTCGTCATCTCCGGTTCCCCTCCCGGAATCGTGGGCTCGACCAACGACATCCGCGTCCACAAGGTCGGAGACGCCGTGAACGGCGCTGCTCCGATCTACAAGGAAGCGACGATCTGATCCAGGTCGAACAGGAAAGGGGCGGAACGATTGTTCCGCCCCTTTCCTCGTCCCTCGGCGAAGCTTCGCCGGACCGTGTCAAGCCGCTGGTGCGAGGTCGCGCACCGAAACTACGCTGATGACATGACCCTTCTCTCTCGGCGCGGTGATCGAGGGGCGGACGCAATCCGCGCGCTGAGACGAGCCGGCTGGTGGATCGCCGACTACACCTACGCCGTGTACTGGCAGCTGCGTGCCGCCTTCGACCGACGGGACGCCGGATCCTTCGCGAGCGGCTCGGAGGCTCCGATCATCATCCTTCCAGGCGTGTACGAGACGTGGCGGTTCATGCAGCCGCTCATCACGGCACTCCACGCCAGAGGCCACCCCGTGCATGTCCTCGACTCGCTCAGGCGCAACCGCCGGCCCGTCGTAGAATCGGCCCAGCTCATGACCGACTTCCTCGAGACGACGCAGCTCACCGATGCGCTCATCGTCGCGCACAGCAAGGGAGGCCTCGCCGGCAAGATGGCGATGGCAGGTCCAGCGGGCTTTCGCGTGCGCGCGATGGTGGCAGTCGCCACGCCTTTCGGCGGCTCCAGCTACGCGCGGATGCTGCCGGTGCGCTCGCTCCGCGCGTTCGCGCCCTCGGACCCTTCCATCGTCCAGCTCGCGCGCCAGCGGGACGTGAACGAACGGATCGTATCCGTCTACGCCGAGTTCGATCCGCACATCCCCGAGGGCAGCGAGCTCGCCGGCGCGATGAAGAACGTGCGTCTCGACTCCGGCGGGCATTTTCGGGTCCTCGCGAATCCCCGAGTCCTCGCCGAGGTCGCCGCGTTGGCGGAGCGATGAGCTGCAGGTCGGCGCTCCGCAGTCGCTACCGCCCGCCTGCGGCCTCGCTGCTTCTCAGCCACAGCCCTGTACTCTGGTGCAGGCGCAGGCCGCCCGCATCTCGGCGGCCCCGCACCCCCAACCATGGATGACCTGACCATCGACCCCGCCGTGGCCGAGCCACCCGAGCGCTCCCGCCCGCTGGTCGGAGCGCCATCCGCACCTCCGTGCCGCGGCATCGGCGATCAATCGGAGTCCGACGACGCGCCGTCGCTCTCCAGGAAGCCGGGGAGCATCGGCGTCCGATACCGACTCCGGCGCCGCTTCCGCACCTACGACGCCATCGCGTGCGTTCCCGCGTACCTCGCACAGACGCGCTCCGGCGACACCATCCTCGGACCCGACGGACACCGGGTGTACGACGGACAGCTCTACGAACCGGTTCTGGTCGGCGGAATGTGCGTCGATGCGACCGACGAGAACCTCGACGCGATCCTGAGGGCCATGGTCCCGGGGGACGTCGTCACCGCCGATCACCCTGCGGCCGCGGAGCGGATGATCCTCGCGGCGATACGCCCCGCCCTCGACCGGTATCTGCTGATCGACGGTCGGGTATGGAACAGCATCTGAACTGATGTGCCGGCGGTGGGACTCGAACCCACACGCCCTTTCGGACAAAGCATTTTGAGTGCTCCGCGTCTGCCATTCCGCCACGCCGGCTCGTGTGTCGCGCCTTCGACTTTAGCGCAGACGATCCGCCTTCACCTTCACCCGCCGCGCCATCGGGGGACCTCGGAGGTGGTCTCCACTAGGATGGGTCTGTGACCGAGCAAGAACAGGCAGCAGAACAGCCCACGTCATCCGCACCCCGACGCGTCGTCGTCGCCGAGGACGAGTCGCTGATCCGTCTCGACATCGTCGAGATCCTCCGCGACAACGGCTTCGATGTCGTCGGTGAGGCAGGTGACGGTGAGACCGCTGTGGCTCTCGCGACCGAGCTGCGCCCGGACCTCGTCATCATGGATGTCAAGATGCCGCAGCTCGATGGCATCAGCGCAGCCGAGAAGCTGCACAAGGGCAACATCGCCCCCGTGGTCCTCCTCACGGCGTTCAGCCAGAAGGAGCTCGTCGAGCGAGCGAGCGAGGCCGGAGCGCTGGCCTACGTGGTCAAGCCCTTCACCCCGAACGACCTGCTGCCCGCCATCGAGATCGCCCTCGCCCGCCACGAGCAGATCATCACGCTCGAGGCCGAGGTCGCCGACATGGTCGAGCGCTTCGAGACCCGCAAGCTCGTCGACCGGGCCAAGGGGCTGCTGAACGAGAAGATGGGGCTGTCCGAGCCCGAGGCGTTCCGCTGGATCCAGAAGGCATCGATGGACCGCCGCCTCACGATGCAGGATGTCGCCAAGGCGATCATCGAGCAGCTCGCACCGAAGAAGTAGTCTGTGGAGCCGCTCGACGCGGACCATGTGCTTCGTCCGGTGCGGATCGGCGACGGTGCCGCGCTCGCACGAGCGTATTCAGCGAATCGCGAGCATCTCGCACCGTGGGAGCCGCTGAGGGAGTCGGAGTTCTTCACTCCGGAGTGGCAGGAGTTCCACGCGGAGCAGTGCGTCATCGAAGCCTCCGCCGGTCGGAACATCCGCTTCGTGATCCAGTCGTCCGACGGTGAGATCCGCGGACGGATCAACCTGAACAACATCGTCCGCGGTGCGTTCTGGAACGCGGACCTGGGCTACTGGGTCGACAAGACTCGGCTCCGTCGTGGTCTCGCCTCCCGCGGGGTTAGCCGCGTCGCCGCATATGCACGGGACGAGGTACGACTGCACCGCCTTCAGGCGGCGACATTGCTGCACAACTCCGGTTCACAGCTGGTGCTCGCGGACAACGGCTTCGAGCGCATCGGCATCGCGCCTCAGTATCTGCGCATCGCGGGGGAGTGGCAGGACCACCTGCTGTTCCAGCTGCTGCTGGACGAGCCGCTCAGCGCGCTTCGGGAACGTCCTTGATCATGTTCGTGATCCGGATCGTCGAGCACCTGCGACCCTGATCGTCCGAGACGACGATCTCGTGGACCGTGATGCTGCGGCCGAGGTGGACCGGCGTGCACACGCCGGTCACCACGCCGGAAGTCGCCGATCGCGTGTGGGTCGCATTGATGTCGACCCCCACGGCAAGTCGCCCCGGACCCGCGTGCAGGTTCGCGGCCATGGATCCCAGCGACTCGCCGAGCACGACATACGCGCCGCCGTGCATCAGACCGACGGGCTGAGTGTTGCCCTCGACGGGCAGCGTGGCGACGCAGCGCTCGGTGGTGAACTCGAGGAACTCCATGCCCATCTTCTGAGCGAGCGCGCCCATGCCGCGGGCTGTCGCCCAGTCGAGTCCTGCACTGGTCGCGGTGTCGCTCATGGTTCCTCCTCAGCGGGTGTCTGTCGTCCTCGTTAGGCTGACAGGGTGACGGACTCCGCAAAGCCTACCCTCATGGTCGTCGACGGCCATTCGCTCGCCTATCGTGCCTTCTTCGCCCTCCCGGTCGAGAATTTCACGACCAAAGACAATCAGCACACGAACGCCATCTACGGCTTCCTGTCGATGCTGGTCAACCTCATCAAGGCCGAGCAGCCGACGCACATGGCGATCGCGTTCGACACGTCTCGCCATTCGTTCCGCACGGATGTCTATCCCGAATACAAGGCGACCCGGTCGGAGTCGCCCCAGGAGTTCCGTGGGCAGATCCCGCTGCTGCAGGACTGCCTCGCAGCGATGTCGATCCCGGTGCTCACGAAAGAGGGCGTGGAGGCCGACGACATCCTCGCCACGCTTGCGGCGCAGGGTGCGGAGCAGGGCTACGACGTCCTCGTGGTCTCTGGCGACCGTGACACCATCCAGCTGGTCACCGACGACGTGACGCTGCTGTACCCATCGGTGCAGGGCGTCTCGCAGCTCAAGCGGTACGACCCGGTGACGGTGCAGGAGCGCTATGGAGTCAGGCCAGAGCAGTACCCCGACATCGCCGCCCTCGTAGGCGAGACGAGTGACAACCTTCCCGGTGTGCCGAAGGTGGGCGAGAAGACCGCCGTCAAGTGGCTGACCCAGTTCGGCTCGCTCGACGATCTGCTCGAGCGCTCAGGCGAGATCAAAGGCGTCGTGGGCGGCAATCTGCGCGACCACATCGAAGACGTTCGCCGCAACCGGCGACTCAACCGACTGCTGCGTGACGTCGAACTTCCCGTCGCACCGGACGATCTCGCCGTCACGCCGATCGATGCCCAGGCCGTGCGCGACATCTTCGCCCGTCTCGAGTTCCGCACTCTGCTGCCTCGCGTGTTCGAGGCGGTCGGTGCGGGCGAGGTGGCCGATGACCCGGCGACGTCTGTGGTGCTGCCGGAGCCGACCCAGGTCACCGCGGCGGATTTCATCAGCTGGGCCGAGGCCCAGACGGACGACGTCGCGCTGCGGATCCTGGTGCAGAACGGCGCGCCCACCCGTGTGGGGGCCGCGACGGAGAAGGAGCTCCGTGAACTCGACTGGAACGATGAGGCAGCCGGCGTGCTTCGCCCATGGCTCGAGTCCGCGAGTCCCAAGGTGCTGCACGACGCCAAGCCACAGGTGAAGGCGCTGCTGCGCCTCGGCATCCGCCTCCAGGGACTCGCGTACGACACGAGCCTCGCCGGGTGGCTGCTGCGTCCGAGCTTCCCCGACAAGACCCTCTCCGACCTGGTCGAGCGCTATCTCGGTGAGAAGCTCCCCGAGGCAGACCCATCGCAGCTCGTTCCCGAGACCGAAGGCGCCACGCCCTCGCAGGAGGCATGGTTCGCGCTTCGCGTCGCCACCGCACTGCGCGAGGACATCCCCGAGTCGGTCGCGACCGTGCTGACCGACATCGAACTTCCGACGCTGCTCACGCTGGCCGACATGGAGGTCGCCGGAGTCGCCGTCTCGCACGACGTGCTCTCGACGTTCTCCGGAGAGCTGGCGACCCGCGCCGAGGGCCTCGCACAGGAGGCGTTCGGCATCGTCGGGCGCGAGTTCAATCTCGGATCTCCGAAGCAGCTGCAGGAGGTGCTGTTCGACGACCTGCAGCTCCCCAAGACCCGCAAGACCAAGACCGGCTACTCCACGGATGCCGCGGTGCTCGCTGACCTGCAGGAGTCCCACCCGCACCCGTTCCTCGGTCTGCTGCTGCAGCACCGCGAGGCGACGAAGCTGCGCCAGATCATCGAGTCCCTCGACACCGCCATCCAGGCCGATCAGCGCGTGCACACGACGTACGTGCAGACCGGCAGCCAGACCGGACGTCTGTCGAGCACCGACCCGAACCTCCAGAACATCCCGGTGCGCACCGAGGAATCCCGTCGCATCCGCAGCGCCTTCCAGGTGGGAGAGGGCTTCGAGTCGCTGCTCACCGCCGACTACTCCCAGATCGAGATGCGGATCATGGCCCACCTCTCGGGCGACGAAGGTCTCATCGAAGCGTTCAACAGCGGTGAGGATCTGCACCGGTTCGTCGGCGCGCGCGTCTTCGGAGTCGAGCCGAGCGATGTGACCTCTGCGATGCGCACCAAGGTGAAGGCGATGTCGTACGGGCTCGTCTACGGTCTCTCGGCCTTCGGGCTCTCGAAGCAGCTCCGCATCGAGCAGTCGGAGGCGAAGCAGCTGATGATCGAGTACTTCGCGCGGTTCGGGGCGGTGCGCGATTACCTCAGGGCATCCGTCATGAAGGCCAAGGAGGTCGGGTATACAGAGACGATCTTCGGACGGCGCCGACCGTTCCCCGATCTTTCGAGCCCGAACCGTGTGCTGCGCGAGAACGCGGAGCGCGCGGCGCTCAACGCGCCCATCCAAGGAAGCGCGGCCGACATCATGAAGATCGCGCTCCTGCACATCCACGAGGATCTGAGGTCAGAGGGCCTCGCCTCGCGCGCACTGCTGCAGATCCATGACGAGCTCGTCGTCGAAGTGGCTCCGGGGGAGTGGGACGCGGCCGAGCGGATCGTTCGAGCGCGGATGGGCGACGCAGCGGATCTCACCGTGCCGCTCGACGTCCAGGTCGGGCGCGGACAGGACTGGAACGAAGCAGCTCACTGAGCGCCACCGCGCAAGGGTGGGCGCGACGGCAGGGGCAGGGCCTGGAGCCCTGTGACGGGCATGCCGATATCTTGCGCCTGAGGTGCAGGGCTACGCTGGAGGGATGACCTCATCCCCTCGCACACCGTCTGCCATCGACAGAGTCGCCGATGAGTGGGTCGACACCATCGCGGTGCTCGCCCCGACGCTCGGCACCTACATCGGCCGAGACGAGGTCAATGACCGTTTCGGCGACCTGAGCCCCGAAGGGCACGAGCAGATCGCGTCAGCGACCCGTTCGACGCTCGCGAAGCTGGAGGCACTCGAGCCGGTCGATGCGATCGACGCTGTCACGAAGACCGATCTCTCCGCTGAGCTCAGCCTCGACCTCGAGCTCCATGACGCCGACTGGCACCTCCGCGACCTGAACGTCATCGCTTCCGTGCCCCAGGATGTGCGTTCGTCATTCGATCTGATGCCGACGGCCACCAGCGACGACTGGAGCGTCATCGCGACCCGTCTCGCTGCGGTGCCGGGCGCCCTCCGGGGCTACACCGAGACCCTGCGCGCAGGCATCGCCGCCGGAGTCACCCCCGCTCGGCGTCAGGTGGTCGAGGTCGCGACGCAGATCGACCGGTACACCGCTGATGACGGATTCTTCGCCGCGTTCGTCGCCGAGGCGTCTCCCCAGGAGGGCAACCTCCCCGCATCCCTCGCCCGCACCCTCGCCGACAACTCCGCTGCGGCGCGAGTCGCATACGACGAGCTGCGCAGCTTCCTCGCGGAGGAGCTGGCACCGGCGGCGACCGAGACCGATGCCGTGGGTCGAGAGCTCTATGCGCTGAACTCCCGTCGCTTCCTCGGTGCGACCATCGACCTTGACGAGACCTACGAATGGGGCCGCGAAGAGCTCGCCCGCATGGTCGCCGAACAGACCGCGATCGCGAACGAGATCCTTCCCGGGTCGTCGGTCGAAGAGGCCGTCGCCCATCTCGAGGCCGACCCGGCTCGCAAGCTCGTCGGCACCGAGGCGCTGCAGCGCTGGATGCAGGAGACGAGCGACCGTGCGGTCGCGGAACTCGGCGCGACGCACTTCGACATCCCTGAGGCGATCCGCACCCTCGAGTGCATGATCGCGCCGACCCAGGAGGGCGGCATCTACTACACCGGTCCGACCGATGACTTCTCGCGGCCGGGCCGGATGTGGTGGTCGGTTCCCGAGGGCGTCACCGAGTTCGACACGTGGCGCGAACTGACTACGGTGTACCACGAGGGCGTACCGGGGCACCATCTGCAGATCGCACAGGCGGTCTACAACCGTGCCGAGCTCAACTCCTGGCGTCGTCTGCTCGCCGGCACCTCCGGTCACGCCGAGGGATGGGCGCTCTACGCCGAGCGCCTGATGCAGCAGCTCGGCTATCTCGACGACCCGGCCGACCGCCTCGGCATGCTCGACGGCCAGAGGATGCGTGCGGCCCGCGTCGTGCTCGACATCGGTGTGCACCTCGGAAAGCCGCGCCTCGACGGCGAAGGCATCTGGGACGCGGATTACGCGTTGGACTTCATGCGCAAGAACGTGAACATGTCGGATCAGTTCGTCCAGTTCGAGGTCAACCGCTATCTCGGCTGGCCGGGCCAGGCGCCGTCCTACAAGGTGGGCCAGCGCATCTGGGAGCAGGTGCGTGACGCCTATCAGGCTGAACGGGGCGCGGACTTCGACGTCAAGGAGTTCCACAAGCGCGCTCTCGACATGGGAGGTGTCGGACTCGACACGCTCCGAACCGCCCTTCTGACGCGCTGAGGGAATGCGACGGTCGGGTCCGCTGTTCATTCAGCTGAATAGAAAGGGCTGACATGAGCATCGAGTTCGGGCTGGACACCTTCGGCGACATCACGAGAGGCGACGACGGCGAGCTCCTCACCGGCGCGCAGACGATCCGCAACATCGTCGAGCAGGCGGAGCGAGCCGACAGCGTCGGGGTCGACTTCTTCGGCGTGGGGGAGCACCACCGCACGGAGTTCGCGGTGTCGGCGCCGGAGATGGTGCTCGCCACCATCGCAGGTCGCACCAAGGACATCCGCCTCGGCACCGCCGTCACCGTGCTGTCCTCGGACGACCCCGTGCGCGTCTTCGAACGCTTCGCCACTCTCGATGCTCTCTCGAACGGACGAGCAGAGGTCGTGCTCGGCCGCGGTTCGTTCATCGAATCGTTCCCGCTCTTCGGCTACGACCTCCGCGACTACGACGCCCTCTTCGAGCAGAAGCTCGAACTCTTCGTCGAACTCCTCACCGAGCAGCCTGTGACGTGGTCCGGAACGATGCGCGCGTCGCTCGAGAATGCGAACGTCTTCCCGAAGACGGAGAACGGCCTGCGCACCTGGGTGGGGGTGGGCGGCAGCCCGGAGTCCGTCGTGCGGGTCGCACGTCATGGATTGGGCTTGATGCTCGCGATCATCGGAGGCCCCGCCGGTCGCTTCCGTCAGTTCGTCGACCTGTACCACCGTTCGGTGGCCTCCTTCGGCACGACCTCGCACCCGATCGCCGTGCACTCGCCGGGCCACATCGCCGACACAGACGAAGAGGCATGGGAGGCCGCCTACTCCGGGTTCGAGGCGATGAACAACACCATCGGCCGCGAGCGTGGATGGCCTCCGTACAGCCGGGCACGTTTCCAGAACGACGTGGGCCCGGCCGGAGCGCTCTACGTCGGCTCACCCGATCGCGTCGCGGCGAAGATCGCCGACACCGTCACGACACTCGGGCTCGGTCGATTCGACATGAAGTACGCGACCGGAACGCTGTCACACGATGCGATGATGCGCAGCGTCGAACTCTACGGCTCCGAGGTCATCCCTCGGGTGCGCCGCCTGCTCGCCGACCGCGACTGACGCGCAGCTCGGCAGCGCGGTGCGGCCCTCTACGATGAAGGAATGGCCAACACCGCGCTGCCGAGCCGGGCGTCGATCGCCGGGCGTCTCGATGAGCTCCCGTTCACGCGCCGCCACCTCCGTCTTCTCACCGGCTCAGGTGTCGGCTGGGCGCTGGACGCGATGGACGTCGGACTCATCTCCTTCATCCTCGCGGCGCTCACCCAGCAGTGGGGCCTGACGAAGACGGATGCGGGATGGATCGCGTCCGTCGGCTTCATCGGAATGGCGATCGGCGCGACCCTCGGCGGCCTCCTCGCCGACCGGCTCGGGCGGCGCCAGGTCTTCGCCTTGACCCTCCTGATCTATGGCGTCGCAACGGGAGCGAGCGCCCTCGTGAGTGGGCTCGCTGCTCTCCTCGTGTTGCGGTTCCTCGTCGGGCTGGGGCTCGGCGCCGAGCTTCCCGTGGCTTCCACCTATGTGAGCGAGTTCGCGCCGGCCCGTATCCGAGGCCGGCTCATCGTCATCCTCGAGGCGTTCTGGGCACTGGGCTGGACGGCCGCCGCGCTGATCGGCTTCTTCGTGATCCCCGCGTCCGACGAGGGCTGGCGATGGGCTTTCGCCCTCGGCGCGATCCCCGCCGTCTATGCCCTCATCGTGCGGTGGGGGCTGCCCGAGTCTCCGCGATGGCTCGCCTCACGCGGGCGCATCGCCGAGGCCGACCGGATCGTCGCGACCTTCGAAGCGGACGCGGGTGTCGAACCAGGGCCGGCGATCAGGCGAGAGCCGGTCTCGCGAGCGATCGCCGTCACCGCACGCGCGCGCTTGACCACGCTGTGGAACGCGGAGTTCCGGGTGCGCACCCTGTGCTTGTGGATCGTCTGGCTCTGCGTGAACTTCGCGTATTACGGCGCCTTCATCTGGATCCCCAGCATCCTGGTCGACGCGGGCTTCGATCTCGTACGCTCCTTCGGGTTCACTCTCATCATCACTCTCGCCCAGCTTCCGGGCTATGCGGTCGCCGCATGGCTCATCGAGGTGTGGGGCAGGCGCACGACGCTCTCAGTCTTCCTCGTCGGATCGGCCGTGTCGGCGGTGTTCTTCGGGACTTCGACGACCGAGGCGACCATCATCGCCTCCGGCATGGCACTCTCGTTCTTCAATCTCGGCGCCTGGGGTGCGCTGTACGCCGTCACCCCGGAGATCTACCCGACATCCTTGCGAGGAACCGGGGCGGGCTGGGCCGCGGGGGTCGGCCGCATCGCGTCGATCGTCGCCCCGCTGGCCGTGCCGGTCGTGCTCGTCGCCGGGGGAGCACCTGTGCTGTTCGCGGTGTTCGGAGCATGCTTCATCGTCGCCGCGGCGGCGGCCTGGGGCCTGGTCGATCGCGGCGGGATGGCACTCGACGACCGCTGATGCCCGCCGTGTCCGTGCGCGGGAATAGGCTGTCGAGGTGACTGACGTTCGCTATGTGGCCATCGGAGACTCCTTCACCGAGGGAGTGGGTGACGTTCTGCCGGACGGTCGCGAACGAGGGTGGGCGGATCTCGTGGCTCAGGGCTGGGCGGATGCCGCCGGTCACTCCATCAGCTACGCGAACCTCGCGATCCGCGGCAAGCTGGCCTGGCCGATCGTCGAGCAGCAGCTGGAGCCCGCGCTCGCACTGCGGCCGACTCATCTTTCGTTCAACGGCGGCGGCAATGACATGCTCCGACCGAGGACCGACCTCGAGCACATCGCGGACGCGTTCAGTCGGGTTCTGCGCCGGTGCGACGAAGAGGGCGTCACCCTGATTCTGCTCTCCGGGGCGAACCCGAGCGGGCAGCTTCCGATGGGGGCGCTCGTGCAACGTCGCGGCGACCTGCTCTCCGACGCCGTGCTGCGCAGGGTCGAGGGTCGCGACGACGTCGTGCGGGCGCTGAACTGGCCCGATCGAGAGCTCGCGGACGCGAAGTACTGGTCGGCCGATCGCCTGCACATGAGCGCCGCCGGTCACCACCGCGTCGCCGCGCGGGTGCTGCAGGGCTTGGGGTTCGAGCCGCCGTCGACGTGGTGGTCTCCGACCTCTCTCACTGCGGGCGGCCCGGCAGGACTCGCCTACTACCGCGAGTACGTCGGCCCCTGGGTCAGGCGGCGAGTCACACGCACCTCCTCCGGTGACGGCCGTGCGGCGAAGTACCCCGACTGGGTCGAGAGGGTTCCGCACGCGTGACCGACATCGAGATGCGCCACATCTCCGGCGGCTCCGTCACCCTTCACGATGCGCGCCGCAAAGTCGAGCGCACGGTCGCCGTCGAGGACTTCGAGATCGGGGTGTTCCCGATCACCGAGGAGCAGCTCGCGGAGATCCTGCCCATCGCGTCTCGGCATCCTCGGCGACCCGCTGTCGATATCAGCTGGTTGCGCGCCGTCCACTTCTGCAATGCCGCCTCCGAATGGGAAGGCCTTGATCCGGTATATCGGTTCGACGGCGAGGAGGTCAGCTGGGATGCGACAGGGGACGGGTATCGGCTGCCCACCGAGGCCGAATGGGAGTACGCCTGCAGGGCGGGCTCGGTGGGTCCTCACTACGCCCCTCTTGCTGACGCCGCCTGGACGAGTGCCGATGCGATCTCCTCGCCGCAGGAGGTCGGTGGCAAGCTGCCGAACCTCAACGGACTCTTCGACACCCTCGGCAACGTGTGGGAGTGGTGCTGGGATCTTCTGGATCCGGCGCGCTACGGCGACTACCGGGTGTTCCGTGGTGGCGGATTCGCGGACGATTCCTGGAGTGTGCGGGCATCCGTGCGCCGAGGGGGAGGACCCCGGATGCATCACGAGGACGTCGGCATGCGCGTCGCCCGAGGGGCCTTCGACACCTCGGACGATGCACAGGGGTGGTCGGTGCGAGCAGATCGCGAGCGGGCGTTCGTCGACGGCGCCGTACCGTTCGGTTGGACGCCGCTGAGGCGACCCGGGCGCTGACGTCACCCGCGATCGATCAGCTTCACCATGTAGTGCTTCGGGTCGGCCGACGGAGCGAAGCCGTACTGCGCGTACAGGCCGCTGGCGGTGCTGGTGGCGAGCATGATGCGCTTGACCGTCGAGGAGTCGCGAAGGTCGTCCAGCACGCCTTCGACCAGCATCCGCCCGATTCCGTGCCCGCGTGCGCTCGTGTCGACGAACACGTCGCAGAGCCGTGCGAAGGTCACTCCATCGGTGACGACGCGGGCATACCCCACCTGCCGGTCGTCCTGGTCGCGGATCGAGTAGTTGCGCGATGCGTCGATCGCGGCATCCTGGGCCGTGCGACTACGGCCCTTCGCCCAGTACGACTCCTCACTCAGCCAGCGATGCACCAGCGCGCGATCGATCAGGGCGCGGTCGTTCGAGAAGGTGAAGGTCGTGGGCATGAGCATCATCCTAGAAGCCGTCAGCGCCGCCTCTCGGGATCCAAGCCCATCCTGATGCGCGTGCGCTTGCGCTCGATCAGGATGAAGGTGACGCCGAGGATCCAGAGCGGGATGGGCATGAGGAACGCGACCCGGAACGCCTCCAGCGAATAGGTCTCCGGGGTCCCTGCCCCTTGAAGGTCGAGCGCGAGGCCGATGAGGAAGATCGCGATCAGAGCCGCGATGAACCCGCCCGCGTTCGTCACTCCGGTCGCCGTGCTCAGGCGGTGCGACGGATTGTGGGTGCGCGCGTGGTCGAAGGCGATCATGCTCGCCGGGCCCCCAGTCGCGAGAGCGACGGCGAGCACGTAGAGCAGCCAGAGTGGCGCCGGCTCGGGCAGAGCGAGAACGACCAGCCAGGCGACGAACTGCACCCCGACCGCAGGCAGGACGAGTGCGAGCGAGCGCTGATTCGGCAGACGTCGCGACAGGTCGCCGATGATGGGACCGAGCGCCATTCCGGCGACCACGTACACGGAGATGATCCCCGCCGCGTGCGCGGTGTCGAGGCCCTGAGCCGCGGTGAGGAACGGCATTCCCCAGAGCAGGATGAAGGCTGTGCCGGCGAACGGAGTCGTGAAATGAGACCAGAAGGCGAGTCGGGTGCCGGGGTGAGCCCACGCCGCTCGGATCCCGACGCCGGTGTCGATCGCCGAGGTGACCACGCGGATCACGCCCGTGTCGGTGTTGACCGTCACGTCTGCACCACGCTCGACCGGGTGATTGCGGATCACGAGCGCGACGAGGATCGTGAACAGGACGCCGAGCCCGGCGATGCTGCCGAAGGTGATCGTCCACGTGGTCGCGTGCAGAAGAGCTGCCAGAGGAACGAGAGCGACCAGCTGGCCCGCCTGACCGATGATGCCGGTGAACTGCACCATGATCGGTCCCCGCTGTGCGGGGAACCAGGTCGCCACCAGCCGGAGCACCGCGGGGAAGATCGCCGCGTCGCCGGCGCCGAGCAGGACGCGAGCGAAGATGGCGATCCCGATACCGGGGGAGAGGGCCATGGCGAGCTGGCCTGCGGCCATCAGCAGCATGCCGATCGTCATGATCGGGCGGGAGCCGAAACGATCGAGCAGGATGCCGATGGGGATCTGCATGCCGCCGTAGACGGCGAGCTGAACGACGGCGAACAGGGCGAGGGTCGAGGCGTCCGCCTGGAACCGGTCGGCTGCCTCCACACCGACGGCACCGAGGGAGGTTCGGTTCGTGATCGCGAGGACGTACGCCGCGACACCTACGCCCCAGATGAGCCAGGCCCTCCAACCCGGGGTGGTCACGGGAGAGCGGGGAACCTGTTGCACTCCTCCCACGGTACTCCTGGTCCGGCGGTATCCCGACGCGCGGACTCTCGGAGCATGGGCTGTCGAATGTCCGACGCTCTCGCTACCGTGGCCGCATGACTCCTGCACCTGTGCACCACTCCATCAACTACGTCGAGCTCGTCGTCAATGATCTCGACACCGCGAAGCGCTTCTATCGAGATGCATTCGGGTGGGTCTTCGTCGACTACGGCCCCGCGTACGCCGGCATCGCCTCACCGACGGGCGACGGGTCGGAGGTGGGCGGCCTACTGGCATCCGACCAGGCACGACCGGCCGGCGGTCCCCTCGTGCTGCTCTACTCGGACGACCTCGATGCGACTCAGGCTGCGATCACGGAAGCGGGTGGCGCGGTGACCCAGGGGCCGTACGACTTCCCTGGTGGTCGGCGATTGCATTTCGTCGACCCCAGCGGCAACGAGCTGGGAGTCTGGGCCGCACAGTGAAGGCAGAATGAGGATGTGACGTCCCAACCTCATTCTCACCCTTCGCACGACGAGCGCCGCCCGTCGATCCGTGTTCGTGAGTCGCTGTGGGACGACGCCGATACGACCGCGGTGAGTGAGCTCGTTCGCACCTATCTCCTGCAGACGGAGATGGAGAAGATCACGCATGGCCAGGGAGAGTCGGTTGCGCCGACGACAGTGCTGCCTCAGAGATATGAGCGGGAGGTAGCGGATCCACGCGCAGCCTACGCGGATTGCACGACCCTTCTCGCCTCGATCGAACAGCGGCCCGTCGGAGTAGTGGTCGTCCGGGTCGATGGGGGAGAGGGCGAGATCAAGCGCCTCTGGGCAGATCCGGACCTCCGCGGACGTGGACTCGGATCTGCGTTGCTGGATGCTGCGCTGGCACGGACATCCGGGCGCGTCCGTCTGTCCGTCTGGGAGTGGCGGGCTCCGGCGATCGGCCTCTACGAATCTCGCGGTTTCGAGAGGGTCGCTTCCTGGGACGATCGGGAGGGACTCATCTGCATGGTAAGACCCGCAGATACTATGCTCTTGCGCTAACCATCTGCGTGCACAATACTTATCCTCATGGCTAACCATGACGGCGCGAACGAGGTGTTTCTGGCTCTCGCCGACCCCACACGGCGCGAGGTCATCCGCGCGCTCGGCCGCGGTCCCGCAAGCGTGGGGGAGCTCGCCCACCCCTTCGCGATCACGCTCCCGTCGTTCATGAAGCACATTCGCACGCTGGAGGACAGCGGGCTCATCCGCACCTTCAAGAGCGGTCGCGTGCGCACCTGCATACTCGACCGCGACCGTCTCGCAGTCGTGGAGGACTGGATCGAGGAGCAACGGCATGTCTGGGATGACCGGACGGACCGCCTCGAAGCCCTCGTGACCGATCCGGAGGAGACCCGATGACCAGCACCGCACTCGACCCGCGACTCGACCTGACTCTGCAGAGGACGATCCGTGCGTCGCCGTCGTCGCTGTGGCGCGCGTGGACCGACCCTGAGCTTCTCGCCCGGTGGTGGGTACCCGCGCCCATGCAGGCACGGGTCGATCGGCTCGACGTGCAACCCGGTGGCGCCTTCGTCACAAGCATGCGCGAGACAGCAGGGGAGTACCTGCCGCATACCGATGGGATCTTCCTCGTCGTGGAGCGCGAGAGACGACTGGTCTTCACCAACGCCATCGACAGCTCCTGGCGGCCGGCGAAGCCCGAGCCGGTCTCGATGACGGCGGAGATCATCCTCGACGAACACGCCGACGGTACGGCGTATCGTGTGATCGTGCGCCACGGTGATCCCGCCGCGCGGAATCTGCACGAAGACCTCGGCTTCTTCGAAGGCTGGGGTTCGGTGACGTCGGCGCTGGCCGAACTCGTCGAGACCGGATCGGCGGCAGGGGAGTGAACACCGCTCTCCGCTCGCGGGGCGCTCTGGGCGGGGAGACTCTGCGAACCGAGCGATTAGTCCTCCGACCTCAGGCGATCGCGGACGCGGACGTATTCCACCGGCTGTGGACCGAGCGTGACGAGCGCGTGCCCGCTCGTCGGAAGCTCGATGCCGACGGGCGCCCGACGGTCTCCGACATAGCGGCCCGGATCGCGAACGAGGGAAGGCAGCGCTCCGACCTGCTGTCTGTAGAGGACGCTGCGACCGGCGACGTGTACGGCTACTGCGGACTCATCTTCAAGGACAACGGAGCAGAGGGCGAGCCGGAGATCGCGTTCGAACTTCTGCGCAGCGCCCACAATCGCAGGTACGCGACGGAGGCCGCCACAGCCGTTCTCGCCTGGGCGGTTTCAGCAGGCCATGAGCGAGCCTGGGCGAGCGTCTGGGAATGGAATGTCGCCTCGCGCCGCGTGCTCGAGAAGCTCGGCTTCGTGGACTCAGCTCGTGATCGCCCCGCGAGCGAGCACGGGCGGAACATCCTGACGGTGAGGGCGCTACGTCCGACGCCACCATCGTCGATCCGACTCGCGGAGGATTCTGAATGACCGAACACGTCGTCATCGTCGAGCACGACGCTCTGTCCGATTCTCAGTCGGCCGCACTGCGAGATCTCTTCGACCGCGAGTACCAAGCAGAGCACGGAGCGTGGAACCCAGACCGCCCGTACGGCTACTCACCGGCTGACGTCCACACGGTGATCTTCCATGGCGCGATCGCGGTCGCGCATGTCGGATTCCAACGGCGCGTCATCCGCGTCGGCGACCGAGAGGTCGCGGTGGCTGGAACCGGGGGAGTCCTGGTCCATCCGGAGTGGCGCTCCGACGGAGTCGGCCGTCGCGTGATGGCTCACGCCCAACAGGTCATGCGCGACGACGATCGCGTGGACTTCGGCTACCTCGGGTGCCGAGAAGAGGTGGCGTCGTTCTACGAACGCACCGGGTGGTCGCGGGTTGATGCGGTGGAGCGTCACGTGTCGATGAGCGACGCGAGCGAGACGGTGACATCTTCAGCGGGGCCGATATTCGTGTTCGCGTCCACCTCAGGCGCCGGCGCAGATCCGTGGCCGCAGGGTGACATCGACCTTCATGGCACTCCCTGGTGATGACCCTCACGAGCGTCGGCCGACAGAGGAATCCCTCTGCTGCAGCGCTTCCGACGGGTGTACTTGCGCAGCAGACCTTCGACGCGGCGCTTTCCATCAAGGCGATCCCCACCCGAGAGAAGAGGCCCCTCCCGGTTCGAGCTGACATAATGTGCATTATCGGCATTACCGTGATCAGCGTGAACGAGGCTGTCGATAGGCTCGAGACGTGAACGGAAGCAACGTCGAGATCGATTGGGAAGCCGCGCGCAGCGCGAATCTGCAGAACTGGAACGACCGCGTGCCGTTGCACCAAGCTGCGTACGGATTGGATGCGTTCGACGAGCCGGGTCACATCAGCGACGTCGTGACCGACGACCTGCCGGTGCTCACTCGCTTCCTGCCCAGCGCGAGCCTGTCAGGACTCGATCTCTGCCATCTCCAATGCCACATCGGCACGGATACCATCTCGCTGGCACGCTCCGGGGCGATCGTGACGGGCGTCGACTTCTCAGAGCCCGCGCTCCGCGCTGCAGAAGCGCTCGCGAACCGCACGGGCGTCTCAGCCACCTGGGTCCACACCGACGTGCTCGATGCGCGCGACGCAGTGTCTGGCGACTTCGACGTCGTGTACACGAGCATCGGGACGATCTGCTGGCTCGAGGATCTCGATCGGTGGGCTGCGCAGATCGTCGCATTGCTGCGCCCGGGCGGCACGTTCTTCATCCGCGACGGCCATCCGGCGCTGCTCGCACTCGACGAGGATGCACCCGGGCTCACGACGCGCTACCCGTACTTCGGCGACGGCCGCGCACAGCAATGGGACGACGAGTCCACCTATGCCGGAGACGGCAAGGTCACTCACCCGCGCACGTACGAGTGGCCGCACCCCCTCTCCGAGATCCTCGGCTCCTTGCTTCGCGCAGGGCTCCGTCTCGTCCACTTCGACGAGGGCCGCACCCTCCCCTGGCGATTCAGCCCTCGAATGGTCGACGTCCCCCGCGGGTACGCTTGGCCCGAGGCCGAGCGCAACCTCGTGCCGTGCACTTACACGATCGTCGCCCACAAGGACTGACCTTCGGAGACCTGCCATATCGGCGAGGTACCCGTACGATGACGTCGTGATTCTGCCACGTGCGACCCCTTCGTCCGTTGCCATCTCATCTCCGGCGATCGGCGCACTACTCGATCGACTGCAGCATCTCGACATCGAGTGCCATTCGCTCATGATCACGCGCCGAGGCCGGGTCGTCGCGGAGGGATGGTGGGCGCCATATTCGGCCACTCGGCCGCACCTGCTCTACTCGCTGACGAAATCCTTCACGGCGATGGCCGTGGGGATGATGATTGACGACGGGCTGCTGAAACTCGACGATCGGGTCATCGACATCCTCCCGGCTCACGTCCCCCCAGACATGCCGCCCCGCGCACGTCTGCTCACGGTTCACCACCTGCTGACGATGACCGCCGGACACGCCGAGGACACGCTGGCGGGTGCGTGGGAACTCGAGCCGCAGGATCTGGTGCGAGGCTATCTGCGGATGTCGATCGAGGCCCAACCCGGGATCCAGCACACCTACGACAACGCGACCACCTTCGTACTGGCCAGAATGGTCGAGCAGGTCGGCGGTAGGTCGCTGTCCACGCTCTTGGCCCAGCGGCTCTTCGAGCCGATGGGTATCACCGATGTCGAGTGGGATCGAGTCGGCAGCGGCGCCGAGTTCGGCTTTCACGGCCTGCATCTCACCACGGAGGCCGTGGCAGCCTTCGGTGAGTTGATGCTGCGCGGCGGCGCCTGGCGAGGACGACAGTTGCTGTCTCGGGAGTGGATGGACCGTGCGACTCGCAAGCACATCGACAGTCGGCACTACTCGCCGGGTGCGCCCGGCAAGGACTTTCACGCCGGTTACGGATATCAGATCTGGATGTCCAGACACGGCTTCCACGGCAACGGCGCCTTCGGCCAGCAATGCGTCGTGGTTCCCGACTTCGATCTGGTCGTCGTGTTGACAGCCGCGCACACCGAGGTCGAACACGCCCAGGAGGTGCTCGACGCGATCTGGGATTGTCTGCTCCCCGGCGTCGATATACCCGGCGGCCCTGATGCGGATGCCATCTTGGCTCGGCGGCTTCGACAGCTGGCCATGCCCACGGTCGACGGTGACGAGCGGCGAGCCTCGATGCCTGTGACCGCCACCGTCGACGGCGCGCTCGAAGGATCCGCGTTGCCGGACGGTACTCCGCTCGTGATCGACGCGCGGCCGGGCGGGTGGGTGATCCAGTTCGCGGACTCGTTCGCCGTGCACGCAGGCTACGGTTGCTGGTCCGAGAGCAGTCCTCTGGGGCGCCCGGTCGTCGCATGCGGGGCATGGCAGGACGAGGCGTTCGTGTGTGAGATGCGCATCGTGAGCACACCGCATCGGGTGCGGTTGACAGTTCGGGGTGGAACTGCAGAACTCGTCTGGGTGACCAGTCCGCTCACTGGCACGGATCTGACGGTGCACCTGACATCGCCGCTGATGACCCGGCCCGACGTGGCCTGACCCGGCCTCTCCCCTACGCGCCGACGTACTCCGCCAGGTGCTCCCCCGTGACCGTCGACCTCGCTGCGACGAGATCTGCAGGGCTGCCCTCGAAGACGACGCGACCGCCGTCATGACCTGCACCGGGCCCGATGTCGATGATCCAGTCGGCGTGGGCCATGACGGCCTGGTGATGCTCGATCACGATCACGGTCTTGCCTGATTCGACGAGTCGATCGAGGAGACCGAGGATGTTCTGCACGTCAGCCAGATGGAGCCCCGTGGTCGGTTCGTCGAGGACGTAGGTGTCGCCCTTCTCCCCCATCTGGATCGCCAGCTTGATGCGCTGACGCTCGCCGCCTGACAGAGTCGACAACGGCTGCCCGAGAGAGAGATAGCCCAGGCCGACATCTTCGAGGCGTCCGAGGATCGCGGCTGCGGCCGGGAGCTTCGCTTCGCCCTCGGAGAAGAACACCCTCGCCTCCGCGACGGGCAGGTCGAGCACCTCGGTGATGTCTTTACCAGCGAGCTTGTACTCGAGGACGGCAGCTTGGAATCGCTTGCCGCCGCAGTCCTCGCAGGGAGTCTCGATCGTGTCCATGAAACCGAGCTCGGTGATGATGACTCCCGCACCCTTGCATGTCGGGCAGGCTCCCTCGGAGTTCGCACTGAACAACGCGGGCTTGACCCCATTGGCCTTCGCGAACGCCTTGCGAATGGGTTCGAGCATGCCGGTGTACGTGGCCGGATTGCTGCGCCGGGACCCCTTGATCGCCCCCTGGTCGATCGCGACGACCCCCTCGAGCTTCGACACCGATCCGTGGATCAGCGAGCTCTTGCCTGAGCCGGCCACCCCGGTGACCACGGTGAGGATTCCGGTGGGGATGTCGACGTCGACGTTCTGCAGGTTGTTCGCGGTCGCGCCACGGATCTCGATCGCACCGGTGCTGCCGCGCACCGATCCCTTGAGCACTGCGCGATCGTCGAGGTGATCGCCGGTGCGCGTGCCGCTGGCCTTCAGTCCTTCGACCGTCCCCTCGAAGCAGATCTCGCCTCCTGCACTCCCGGCGCCGGGACCGAGGTCGACCACGTGGTCGCCGATCACGATGGTCTCGGGCTTGTGCTCCACGACCAGCACGGTGTTTCCCTTGTCTCGCAGACGCAGCAGGAGCGTGTTCATCCGCTGGATGTCGTGGGGATGGAGGCCGATGGTCGGCTCATCGAACACGTAGGTGACGTCGGTGAGCGACGAGCCGAGGTGACGCAGCATCTTGATCCGCTGTGCCTCTCCCCCGGACAGCGTCCCGGAGGGACGGTCGAGGCTCAGGTACCCCAGGCCGAGCGTGACGAACGCGTCGAGGTTGGCGCTGAGCGCCTCGAGCAGCGGAGCGGCGCCCGGAAGCTCCAGACCGCGCACCCATTCAGCGAGATCGGTGACCTGCATGCGGCATGCATCGGCGATGCTGACGCCTTCGATCTTCGATGATCGAGCGCCCTCGGTGAGACGCGTACCGTCGCACTCGGGGCAGGTTGCGAAGGTCGCGACGCGCTCGACGAATGCCCGGATGTGGGGCTGCAGGGCGTCGAGATCCTTTGACAGCATCGACTTGGTGATCTTGGGGATGAGCCCCTCGTAGGTCATGTTGATGCCCGAGATCTTGACCTTGGTGACCTCACCGTAGAGAAAGAGCTGACGCTGCTTCTCGGTGAACTCCGCGACCGGCTTGTCGGCGGGGTAGAAACCCGACGCGGAGAAGCCTTTGACCATCCAGCCGTCCGCGGTGTACCCGGGGACCATGATGGCCCCCTCATCGAGGGACTTCGATTCGTCGACGATCTGGGAGAGATCGAGGTCGGACACCGACCCCCTGCCCTCGCATCGGGGGCACATCCCGCCGAGGTAGATCGCGTCCTTGACGATCTTCTTCTCTCCGCCCGGCCCTGTCATCACGCCGCTGGCCTTCTGCGTGGGGATGTTGAAGGAGAACGCCGTGGGGCCGCCGATGTAAGGCTGGCCCAACTTGCTGAAGAGTATCCGCAGCATCGCGTTCGCATCGGTGACCGTGCCGACGGTCGACCGTGGATTCGCCCCGAGGCGTTCCTGGTCGACGATGATCGAGGTCGTGAGACCCTCGAGCACGTCGACGTCCGGGCGTGGCACCGACGGCATGAACCCCTGGACGAACGCGCTGTAGGTCTCGTCGATCATGCGCCGCGATTCGGCGGCGATCGTGTCGAAGACCAGCGAGCTCTTGCCCGATCCGGAGACCCCGGTGAACACCGTGAGACGACGCTTGGGGATGTCGACGCTCACTTCTTTCAGGTTGTTCTCGCGCGCACCCTGCACGCGGATGATGTCGTGGCCGTCTGCGGGGTGCGTCGTCGTCATGGTGATCCTCGAGTAGGGACCGGCGTCAGCCGGCCTGGTTGATTCGGAGCAGATTGCCCGCGGGGTCGCGGAACGCGCAGTCGCGCACCCCGTATGGCTGGTCCATGGGCTCCTGGACCACGTCGGCACCGCTGTCGACGAGCCGCTCGAACACGGCGTCGAGATCGTCGCTCGCGAGCGTCAGCGCGCCGTAGCTTCCTTTGGCTATCAGTTCGAGGATCGTCTGGCGTTCGGTGTCGGTGATACCGGGGTCCGTGGCCGGCGGGTGCAGCACGATCGAAGTCCCTGGTTGCCCTTGCGGACCGACAGTGAGCCATCGCAGGCCGTCATAGCCGACGTCGTTGCGCACTTCGAAACCGAGGGCATCTCGGTAGAAGCCGAGGGCGGCCTCGGCGTCGGTGTGTGGGAGGAATGCGTAGTGGATGCTGATGTTCATGGGTTCACGTTAGATGCGCATCGGTGCGCGGTGCTTCTTGATTCCTGATCGGTCTGATGACGTGTTTCGCCTGGAAGGTGGGAATTCCCTCGACATCGGCTGCGCGCTCACGATACACGCGGGGTGGGACACCGACGAGCTCGGTGAATCGAGAGCTGAAGGTGCCGAGTGAGGAGCATCCCACTTCGAAGCACACCTCGGTGACGCTGAGATCGCCACGACGCAGCAGCGCCATGGCCCTCTCGATCCGACGGGTCATCAGATAGGAGTAGGGCGATTCGCCGTAGGTCTCTTTGAAGCGCCTGCTGAGGTGCCCCGCCGACATGTGCGCGCCGCGCGCGAGCGCCTCGACGTCGAGGGGCGTGGCGTAGTCGCGATCGATGCGATCCCGCACTCTGCGCATCACGACGAGCTCGCGGAGCCGCGCATCGTCGTCCGGGTTCACCTCACGATTTTCGCATGTCCTCTCGTATCCGAGTGTGAACTCCCACGACATATCGATATCAGCTTCCCCAATCTCGCCCCGGACAGCGCTACTCTGTCAGCATCCCTCACAGGATTTTCTCAGAAAGGGTCCCCCACCATGACTGATCCCCTCGCTACCGAAGCGAAATCTCTGTTCAAGTCCATCCGCGTCGTCCTCGCGGTCTCCGGCGCCATCGCATTGATCGCCGGCATCGTCCTGCTCGTCTGGCCTGCCAAGTCCGCCGTCATCGTCACCGGCATCTTCGCCACCTACCTCGTGATCGCCGGCCTCGTCTATGTCGGCCTCGGCATCTTCTCGCGCGTCAAGGGCGGCTGGGCTCGAGTGGGGCACATCGTGCTCGGCCTCGTCTACATCGTGGCCGGCGTCATCGCGTTCGCCAACCTCGGCGTCGCCGCTGCGACGCTCGCGCTCGTCGTCGTCATCTTCATCGGCATCAGCTGGATCGTCGACGGAGTGGTGGCGCTGTCTCTCCTCGGCCGAGACGGCTCGCGGGTGTGGACGCTGCTCTACGCGCTCCTCAGCATCATCGCCGGCATCGTCGTGCTCTTCTCCCCGCTGTACGCAGCGGCGGTCCTCTGGCTGGTTCTCGGCATCTCTCTCGTCGTCCTCGGAATCGTGCAGATCGTCCGCGCGATCACCCTCGGAAAGGACGCGAAGGAGTTCGTGGCCTCGGCGAAGGCCGACTCCGCGATCTGACTCTCCTCGCAACGCAGAGAGCCCCGTCCGTCCGGACGGGGCTCTCTGCGTTCGTCTCAGCGATTCACTCCGCTGCGAAGGCGCTCACATCACCCACGAGGCGGGTGTTGTCAGCAGGCACAGCATCGACCGCCGCGCGTGCGACCTCTGCCGCGAATTCCGAGACGTTGTAGAGCTTGCCTGCGGATTCGCGGCGCTCGGCGATCGCGCCGGGATTCGCACGCTCGAGCAGCGTCGCCGTGATCGTGCCTTCGATCATGTCGCCCGAGACGACGGTGAATCCGATGCCCTTCTCCGCGAGAGCCGGGATGCGCTCCCGGAGCGCGTCTTCGCCGGCGCGCTTCGACAGCGCGACCGGCTCGTACTCCGGCATCGTCGGCGTGGTGCGGATGAAGTGCGCCTGGTGGCTCGTGACGAACACGACTCGGGACCCGTCGCCGAGCAGAGGGGCAGCCGCGTCGAGGACGTTGAGCTGCGCATCGCGGTTGAGCGTCAGGGCGTAGTCCTCCGCCATCCCGGATTCCATGCCCCCGGATGCGTTGAGAACCAGCACGTCGAGGCGACCGAACTCGGCCTTCACCGCATCGAACATCTCACCGACCGACGCGGGATCCGTGAGATCCGCGCCGACGACGAGCACACGTCGTCCGAGCTCGCGCAGCTGGCCGGCGAGCTTCTCGGCGCGCGGCGCCTTGTTGCGGAAGTTGATGACCACGTCGGCGCCGGCCTCAGCGAGGTAGCGCACGGTGTCCGCCCCGATCCCTCGTGACGAGCCGGTGACAAGGGCGACCTTGCCCTCGAGAGAACCTGCGGGAAGAACGTCGGTCACGGTGACTCCTCTGATGCGTGAATCGCCGTGATGACACGGCGGTTTCAGACTATCAAGCCGACCCCGTCGAGCCGGGACCGGGCTCGCGCTGCGTGATAGGTTGACCGCAAAGGAGGCCGCATGGACAACTTCGCGACATTCGTACAGTTCATCGACCAATGGGCATGGATCGGGTGGCTGATCCTGATCGCCATCTTCCTCGTGATCGAGATGCTGACTCTCGACTTCACCTTCCTGATGCTGAGCTTCGGCAGCGTCGTCGGACTCGTCACCGACTTCCTCGGGATCCCGGTGTGGGTGCAAGTGCTGATCGCCGCAGCGGCGGCCGCGCTCTTCATCCTCTTCCTCCGTCCACCGCTGATCAAACGCCTGCATCGCGGTGAGGACCCGACCAAGTCCAACGTCGAAGCGCTGCTCGACCTGCGCGGCACCGCGCTGCAGGACATCACCCAGATCTCGGGCCAGGTGAAGCTGAGCAATGGCGACACCTGGACCGCCCGCACCGCCGGGGCCGTGCCGATCCCCCAGGGGTCACCGATCGCAGTGATCGCGATCAACGGCGCGACCGCGACCGTCCGTCCCGTCAACGACTAGGAGAACCTCTTGGACGATGCATCGTTCATTCCCGCAGCGATCGGGTGGATCCTCGTCATCGCGATCATCATCTTCGTGGTGGTCACGCTGGCTCGGTCCATCCGCATCATCCCTCAGGCCACCGCCGGGGTGGTCGAGCGTCTGGGCCGGTATCACAAGACGCTGATGCCGGGACTCAACATCCTGGTGCCCTTCATCGATCGGCTGCGGCCCCTCATCGACATGCGCGAGCAGGTCGTGTCCTTCCCGCCGCAGCCTGTGATCACCGAGGACAACCTGGTGGTCTCGATCGACACCGTGGTCTACTTCCAGGTGACCGATGCCCGGGCTGCGACGTACGAGATCGCGAACTATCTCGGCGCCGTCGAGCAGCTCACGACGACGACGCTCCGAAACGTCGTCGGTGGTCTCAACCTCGAAGAGGCTCTCACCAGCCGCGACAACATCAACGGCCAGCTCCGCGTCGTGCTCGACGAGGCGACGGGTAAGTGGGGCATCCGCGTCGGCCGAGTGGAACTGAAGGCGATCGACCCGCCGATCTCGATCCAGGACTCGATGGAGAAGCAGATGCGCGCCGAGCGTGACCGGCGCGCGGCGATCCTCACGGCTGAGGGAACGAAGCAGTCGGCGATCCTCGAGGCCGAGGGCGCGCGGCAGGCGGAGATCCTCCGCGCAGAGGGTGACAAGCAGGCCGCTGTGCTGCGCGCACAGGGTGAGGCCGAAGCGATCCAGAACGTCTTCACCGCCATCCACCAGGGCGAGCCGGACGACAAGCTGCTGGCCTACCAGTACCTGCAGATGCTGCCGAAGATCAGCGAGGGGCAGTCGAACAAGCTCTGGATCATCCCGAGCGAACTGACAGAAGCTCTCAAGGGCATCGGCTCCGCGTTCACGCCGAAGCCCGGCCAGCCTCCGACGAACTACCCGGGCGCGTGACGCACCCCTACTTCGAGAAGGCGGCCCACCCCAGAGTCCTCGCCCACCGCGGTCTGATCACCGCGGCGGGCGAGGACTCCGGCGTCTGGGAGAACTCGGCAGCGGCCTTCGCAGCGGCTCACGCCGCCGGTGCCGAGTACATCGAGACGGACTGCCGGATGACGGCCGACAGTGACGTCGTGCTGTTCCACGATGCGACGCTGCAGCGCCTTGTCGGTGATCCCCGACCCGTGCGGGATGTGCGCACACGTGAGCTCGCCAGGGTCTTCGCCGACCACGGCGGACTCCTCACCGCCGCGGAAGCACTGGCCGCGTTCCCGACGACACGCTTCAACATCGACGTGAAGACGACCGAGGCCGCCGAGCCCCTCGGCCCGATCCTCGCAGACCACACGCATCGTGTGCTCGTGACCAGCTTCTCGGATGCCGACCGTCGCGCCACGATCGCATCCGTGCTCCGGGCCGGTGCCGCTCTCAGACCGGCCACCTCGGGTGGCAGCCGCACCATCGCCGCCGTCAGCGCGCTCTCGGCCGTCCGCCTCTCCCCCGGCCGGGCGTTGCGCGACATCGACGTCCTGCAGATCCCCGAGCGTCATCGCGGAGTGAAGATCCTCACCACGTCCCTGCTGCGCGCCGCGCATCGACGCGGCGTCGAGGTCCACGTGTGGACCGTGAACGATGCCGGCTCGATGCGACGGCTCGTCGAGGCCGGCGTAGACGGGATCGTCACCGACCGCGCCGACGTCGCCCTGGCCACAGTCGGCCGCTGATCGCGCCACGCCGCCTTTACGCTGCGGCGCTGGGATTCCGCTGTGAATCGCGCCGAGAATCCGCTCGCGTGGATGAAGCGCACAGGCTGGAGCGTTATACCTGACAGCGACGAGAGGACCACACAATGGCAGATCGCAGCCTACGCGGCATCCGACTCGGCGCCCAGAGCCTACAGAGCGAAGAGGGCGTCGTTTTCATGGAGCGCCGTGAAACCACCTACATCTGTGACACCTGCGGCCATGTCACGAACCTGATGTTCTCGGCGGACGCAGAGCCGCCCCAGACCTGGGAATGCCGTGCCTGCGGAGCGGACGCCCGCCTGAACGTCGACGGCCAGGCCGTCACGCTCGACGCCACCGACGAGAAGGCCGCACGCACGCACTGGGACATGCTCCTGGAGCGTCGCACCCGCGCGGAGCTCGAAGAGCTCCTCGAAGAGCGACTCGCCTTCATCCGCGCGCGCCGCGGTGCGGGCGAAGACCCGACCCGCGAGAAGATCGGCGCCTAGCGCCGGCGGGCGCGCAACCACCCGAAGGCCAGCGCGCCCAACCCGCCCCACAGCAGAATCTGCTGGATCCAGGGGCCGAGAACCATTCCAGCGGTCAGGCCGGAGCGCAGTTCGACATCCTCGAGCAGCGCTCCGGCCTTTCCCGCATCCAGACTCGAGACGGTCGACCCGTCAGGTCGGATGACCTGACTGGTTCCGACGGTCGAGATGTTGACCACGCTGCGCCCCGTCTCGATCGCGCGCATCCGCGCGAAAGCGAGCTGCTGCAGGTTCTCATCGGTTCCACGGAAGTCGGCGTTGTTCGTCTGGAACACGAGCACCTCCGCGCCGTCTCCGATCCCCTCGTTGATGACGTCGTCGTAGATCACGTCGAAGCAGATCGCCAGCCCGACCTTCACTCCGTCGACATCGATGACCGGTGGATTCGTGCCCGGCGTGTACTCGCGTTGGATGAGACCGATCAGGTCAGGGGCGAGGGCGTTGAAGAAGGGGCGGTCGGGTACATACTCGCCGAAGGGAACCGGATGCCGCTTGTCATGCAGCTGGCCGTCGGCGCCGTCCTGCGTCCACAGCATCGACGTGTTGTAGAACAGACCTTCACGTTCCGTCGCGGCATTGGCAAGCAGCGGCGCGCCGATCCGCGAGGCGATCGCGCTCATCCTCCGCGTCAGCGAATCCGACTGGAACGGGTCGTAGTCGAGCGATCCCTCGGGCCAGACCAGAAGGTCGACGTCCTCGCCGTAGAGCGGTTCGGTCGCGTCTGTCTGCGCGTCGATGAGCGAGTACGGTTCGCGCTCGTCGAAATACCCGCTCGGCCCGTTCCCCTGCACGGCGGCGATGCGCATAGACCCGCTGACTGTCGTGGGGAACAGAGGAGTGACCAGCAGGGCCACCGTGACGATGACCGGTGCGATCAGCGCGGTCGGGCGGCGCCAAGCACGTTCGCGAACCACCTGGATGACGAGGGCGACGAGGAACACCATCAGGAAGCTGAGACCGCTGACGCCGACCCACGAGGTGATGGGGGCCAGCGGACTCTCGGCCTGGCTCATGCCCAGCCGTGCCCAGGGAAAGCCTCCGTAGGGCCAGGAGCCGACGAACAGCTCTCGCCCGACCCACAGGGCGGCCACGACGACCGGAAGGAGCAGGAGCCGCACCCAGGCGCTCGGGAAGGCCTTGGGGATCCAGCGATAGGCCAGGGTGGTCAGGATCAAGGCCGCTGCCGTGAGAACGCCTTCGAGGACGCTCAGCGCGGCCCAGGGCAGCGGCCCCAGATAGCGCGATGTGAACGACACGAGGAGTCCGAAGAAGATCACACCGTAGACGAGTCCCACCGCGAGCGCGCCTCCGGCCCGACGGCCGATCAGCGCGACGAGCAGCAGCGCGGTGGCCGGGAACGCCAGCGCCCACACCGCGGTGTCCGGGTAGGCGAGATCCATCAGGAGGGCAGCCGCCGCGGCGGCTGGAAGGGCGAGCGAAAGGGGTAGAAGAGGGCGCTGTCGCACTCGGGAATCAGGCATGGGTCCCGTTCTCACATCGAGGAGTAGGCGACGATGCCGCGGCGCACACCATCGAGAGCGACGCGCGCATTGCGCGCCAGCGCACCGTCCTCGGCGACGATGGAGAGCTGGTCGAGCAGGTCGATGGTCTGTTTGGCCCAGCGCACGAAGTCTCCTGCGGCCATGTCCGCGTCGACCAGGACGCGATCCAGCATCCCGCCACGGGCCCATGAGTGCATGGCTCCGGCGAGACCGGCGGCCAACGGCTCGGAACCCGGGAGATGGTGATCCTTCTCGAGGTCGTCGAGCTCGGCCCACAGCGTCGTGGTCTTCTCGTACGCCGCGCGGAAAGCCCCCCGTGGCAGATCGCGCTCGCCCGAGTTCGCCTCGTCGCGGCGTGGCTCGTAGACGAGGCAGCAGGCCATCGCGGCGAGCGAGGGTGCATCCAGACCGCTCCACAGCCCTTGCCGCAGAGATTCGGCGACCAGCAGGTCACGCTCCCCGTAGATGCGACGCATGGTCCGGCCGGCTTCGGTGAGGGTGGTCTCGTCATCCTCGTCTCGATGGAGGTAGTCGAGGGTCTCGAGCACCTCGACGACGCGGTCGAAGACACGAGCCACAGTTCCGGTCCTCGTCTCGATCTGACGACGGATACGGTCGTTCTGCCGCTTGAGCTTCCAGTAGCGCTCGGCCCAGCGGGCGTGGGATTCACGATCTGGACAACGGTGACAACCGTGACGTTGCATCCGGGTGCGCAGACCCTGGATCTGCTTCATGCGCTTGTCGCGCGACGCCCGGGGAGCGTTCGAGTCCTGGCGGTTCTTCTTCTCGAGGTCACTGAGCTCTCGACGGATCGAGGCGTAATCCAGGAAGTCACCATGGTCACAGACCATCGCCGCCTTGTAGCCCTCGAGGGACTCCTCCGCCTCGCGCACCTGACGGGCGAGTCCGACGACGGCCCGATCCGCCTGGAACTGAGCGAAGGACGATTCGAGCACCTCGCGAGCCCGCTGCTTGCCGAACAGATCGATCAGGTTGACGGCCATGTTGTAGGTCGGACGGAAACTCGAGTTGAGCGGATAGGTGCGTCGCGAGGCGAGTGCAGCGACCGCCTGCGGATCCATCCCCTCGGTCCACTGGACCACGGCATGGCCCTCGACATCGATGCCGCGTCGCCCGGCTCGTCCGGTGAGCTGCGTGTACTCCCCCGAGGTGATCGCCACGCGGGCCTCGCCGTTGAACTTCTCCATCTTCTCGAGCACCACGGTGCGCGCAGGCATGTTGATGCCCAGCGCCAGCGTCTCGGTCGCGAACACGACCTTCACGAGTTTGCGCTTGTAGAGCTCCTCCACCACCTCCTTGAAGGCGGGCAGAAGCCCGGCGTGGTGTGCGGCCACGCCGCGTTCGAGGTTCTCCAGCCAGTCCCAATAACCGAGAACTCCGAGATCTTCGTCCTGCAGCGACCGGGTTCTGTCCTCGACGATGGCGCGGATCTCGGCCCGTTCCTCGGTCGATGTCAGCCGGACACCCGATCTGCGCACCTGCTGGACCGCCGCGTCGCAGCCGACCCTGCTGAAGATGAAGAAGATCGCCGGCAGAAGGTTCGCCTGCTCGAGCAACCGCACAACATCGGGGCGGTCCATGCGCTCGATCCGTCGCACGTTCGCCGAGCGGACGGGTCGACGTCCTCCGCGAGGCGGACGCTGCGCCTGCCGTCCGGCATGACGATTGCTGCGATACGACTGCGCCTCGCGGTTGTTCTCATAGTTGGAACCGGTGAAGGAGCGGATGCGCATCAGCTCCTGATTCACCTGCGCTGTCGCGATTCCCGCGCGGTCGTCGAAGAGCGGAAGCAGGTCGTCGCGCACCAGCACATGCTGCTCGAGTGGCACCGGTCGGATCTCCGAGACGATCACCTCGGTGTCGCCGCGAACCGTGTCGAGCCAGTCGCCGAACTCCTCGGCATTCGAGACCGTGGCACTCAGCGAGACCAGTCGCACCTGCTGCGGCAGATGGATGATGACCTCTTCCCACACGGCCCCACGGAACCTGTCGGCGAGGTAGTGCACCTCGTCCATCACCACATACCGGAGGTCGCGCAACGCCGCGGAATCGGCGTAGATCATGTTGCGCAGCACCTCGGTCGTCATGACGACGATCCGGGCGTTGCCGTTGATGTTCGTATCGCCGGTCAGCAGACCCACATCGTCGGCCCCGTAGACGTCTACCAGCTCGCGGAACTTCTGGTTCGAGAGCGCCTTCATCGGCGTCGTGTAGAAGGCCTTGTCGCTCGGCGTCTGCATCGCGAGGTGGATCGCGAACTCCCCGACGATCGTCTTTCCCGCACCCGTCGGCGCCGCGACCAGCACACTCCGCCCGTCCTCGAGCGCATGGCACCCTTCGATCTGGAACGGGTCGAGCTCGAACTTCTGGTTGGCAGCGAAGCCGATGGTCGCCGGATGCCCCGCGGCTTCGCGAGCCGCGGCGTACCGTTCTGCCGGCGAGCTCATGCGCTCACGGGTTCGATGCCCGCGGCCGCGTCAGCCTTGCGCTTGCGCCGATCGAACAGCATCGAGATGAATGTCGCCGCGAAGTAGAGCACGATCATCGACCCCATCAGCAGCAGCATCGAGAAGACATCCGCGGGCGGCGTGGTGACCGCCGCGAAGATCGTGCAGACGAGGATCGCCACGCGCCAGCCCTTGAGGATCTCCTTGCCCGAGACGATGCCCGCAAGGTTGAGCGCGACGAGGAAGACGGGGAGGACGAAGGCGATGCCGAGCACCAGCAGGAACTTGAAGACGAAGTCGTAATACGTCGCGTAGTCGAAGAACTGCGCCATGCCCGTGGGCACGAACGAGGCCATGATCTCGATGACGTGTGGCAGGACGAAGAAGGCGACTGTGCACCCGCCGAAGAACAGAGGGATGGCTGCCCCCAGGAACCCCCAGGTGTACTGGGTCTCCTTCTTGGTGAGCCCCGGCATCACGAATGCCCATACCTGCCAGAGCCACACCGGTGCGGAGATGAGGAGTCCGATGGCGAAGGCGATGCGCATGCGCAGATCGAACCCGCTGGTCACGGTCGTGAAGTTGAGACCGACGTACTCACGGCCTTCTTCTTCGGCGATGGCGGCGATCGGGATCGACAGCAGATCGATGACGGGCCCGGTGATGACGAACGCGATGATCATCCCGACCACGAGCGCACCGGCCGCGATGAAGAGTCGCCGTCGCAGCTCGACCAGATGCGCGCCGAGAGACATCCGCCTGTCGCGGCCCGGCGTCTCCTGGTCGGCGGATTCGAGAGCGGACACGAACTATGCGGATCGAGGAGGCTGACCCGGATCCGTGTCGCGAGCCGTCACCGTCGTGTCTGCGACCGAAGTCGCGGGGGTCGGGGATGCGGGGTTCGCGGCGTCAGTCGCGTCCTCGTTCTTCATCGCCTTCATCTCGCCCTTGAAGACCCGGGCGGACTGACCGAGGCTCTTCGCGAGTGCCGGCAGCTTCGCCGCACCGAAGAGCAGCAGGATGACGGCGAGGATGATCAGCAGATGTGGCCAACCGAAAGCGCCCATGATTCTCCTTCGTCGTTTGTGAAAGTCTACCGGGCGTTGTCGCCGTCAGGGTGGCGATACAGGGCGAGTCCCGCAGCAGCCCATTCTCGCGCTGCGGTGCGGGCGACGCCGGGGTCCACGACTTCGAGGGCTCCGCCGAACTTCGCCGCCAGTCGCTTCACTCCCCGGGGGTCGGCGAGGTGCAGCCGCACGGTGACGATCCCGTCGCTCACGTCCGCGTTGTCGGCGGTGAGGAAGTCTCCGAGCAGTGGCGCCATCCGCTCGGGCACGCGAACTCGAACCTCGCCCTCGTCCTCGACGGCCGCGAATGCCTCAGGGACGTGGTCTCCGGCATGGGTGATCGGGATCTCGGTCAGATGCGCGTCGCTCACCCGATCCAGATGGAACGTCCGCATCGCCTGCCGCATATGGCACCAGCCCTGCAGATACCACTGCGCGTTGGTGATCAACACTTGCACCGGATCCACGGTGCGCGTCGTGGGCGCGGCATCGGGTGCCTGATAGGTGAACGACACGGCGACGCCGTTCTGCACACCCCGTGAGACGACCTGGCGCACCTCGTCGACGGCGCTCGGCGCGACGACCACCTCTGCCGGAGCGTCTGCCGCACCGCGCGAGAGCTTCGAGATGAGACCGCTGACGAGTCCGGAGTCGGAGACCGCCGGCACGGCCGCGACCATCTGCAGACCTGCGAGCAGAGCCGCTGCCTCGCGGGCGGTGAAGCGCGGAACCCGTCGCAGCGCGACATCGTTCGTGATCTCGATGACGTCCTCTTCGTCGAGGAGGTCCCAGTTGATGTCGAACATCTCCTGTGGCTGCTGCCAGAAACCTGAGTCACCCGGCAGTCCGATGACGGTCAGCTTCTCGACCATCTGACGCATCTCCGCCGGGGTCACCCCGAACTCCGCGGCCGCCTCAGCGAGGGAGACCTGACCGTGCTCGAGCAGATAGGGAACGAGCGTGAGGTAGACGCGTACGCGGTCGGCCGCGAGCAGCGGCTTGGACGGGGTGCTCATCGCGCCTCCCCTGCTTCTGAGTTCTTCGCGACGACTGCGGTCAGGCGATCGACGACGGCGGAGCGGAGCGCCACGGGCTCGACCACGCGCACCTCGGGACCGTACGAGGCGAGTTCATCGGCGAAGATGTGCAGGTCGACGAAGGGAACGAGGATGCCCTGGGGTGCCGCCGGCGTCGCGCGGCGGCCCAGACGCAGCGACGCCTCCGTTCCAGGGGTGACTTCGAGCAGCGCGGAGTTCTGAGACGCGACGCGATCGAGACCGCTCAGTGCACGCTCGCCGGCTCCTTCGCGCAGGGACGGGTCGAAGGCCTTCGCTGTCATCTTGACGTCGCCGACGATTCTGCTGAGCAGGAACATGCGATCCTCCTCGATGTCCACGTCGACGCCGAAGACATGCCATCTCGCCTCGTAGTCGACGAGAGCGAGCGGACGAATGCTCCGACGGCGCGGAGCGTCCTCCCCCGGCTTGAGGTAGTCGAAGACGACGACTCGACTCTTCTCGATCGCGTCCTGCAGCTGCGGGAATGCGGCATCGCGAGCGGTGATCCTTGGCGCGAAGCCGATGATCGGCTCGTCGCCGTCGATCCCGAGCGCCCGGATCTTGCGCACGCCGGCCTTGGCATCGCCCGATGCGGATTCGGCGCTCCAGACGCTGCCGGCCAGCTGCAGCACGGCGAGCTCCGCCGCGGTGAACTCGATATCGCTCGGAAGATCGTATTCCGCCTGCGGAATACGATAACGGGCTTCGCGCAGGTCGTTGGGATCGGCCTGGTCGCCGATCGTCTCGACCGGGACGCCGAGAGTGCGCAGTTCGTCTTTGTCGCGTTCGAACATCTTCTCGAGCGCGTCGGAGCGCACTCCCGCGTCGGCACGCTGACGATAGCCCGACACGTTGTCCAGGATCTGCTGCTTGGTGAGCCCGATCTCCGTGGCCATGAGCGCCACGACGAGGTTCGTCAGACGCTCTTCCGCGGGAATACGGGCAGCCATCACTGCTCCGGGACGGGAACGATGCCCAGGATGTCGACCACGATCGCGGTCGCCGGGGTGCCGTCGGCTTCCGGCACGACGACGAGCAGCTGCGACCCGACGGTCGCTCCGACGAGCTCCTTCGCAGCCGGACCGATGTTGGGCTCCGCACCCCAGCTGCTCGAGGTGACGGTCTTGTCGTCCCAGCCCAGGGCCATGATGTTGGTCACGATCGTCGAATCCTTCTCGACCTTCGCGCCATCACCCTTGATGAGAGTCTGGGTCACGGTCTCCTTGGGGGCATCACTGTCGGGGATGATCACACCCGGGGTTCCATCGGGAGCACGAACCACGGTCGGCAGGCCACGGGCGTCGTTGAACTGCGACGCTCCTTCGGCGTGTGCCAGATAGACGTCCTGCAGGTCGACGACCGCTACGACGTTCTCGTCCTTCGCGAGTCCGAATGCCTCGACATTGGCTTCGCCGAAGTCCTCGGGTGTCAGCACGGCGACGATCCGGCTGCCGCCGGTGGCGCACTCGAGCACCGTCTCGAGCCCGGCCGACCGCTCAGCCCAGTAGGAGATGCTGTGCACCCGGCTCGGGTCGCCGTTGAACTCGGATTCGTACAGCTTCTCGCCGCTCTCTCCGCCGTAGAAGGCGATGTCGAGCACCATGGGCTGCGAAGTCGACGTGAGGGTGTTCCCCTCGCCGGTGATCACGTCGGCGAAGGAGGTCTCGTCCGCCTTGACCGGACTGTAGACCGTGACGTCGGGAGCTTCGCCCAGATCGCCGTCCACGGACACCGAATCCTTGACGGACGCGGTCGACGCGGCCGCACGATCGCAGGCTTCCCCGGCGAACGAAGGCGCCGAAGCGCACCCGGTCAGAGTGAGGACGGCGAGGCTGAGGGTGGCCAGAACGGCGGACGTTTTACGCACGCGCTCCAGTCTATTCCGTCGGTGGCTCGGATTCGCGCGAACCGGATGCAAGACGCGCCCCTTCGGCGGCCTTGGCCGCCTCCCTGGCTCTCTTGCGGAGGTTCTTGTCGTTGATCTCCCGATCGCCGACGGCGCCGGGGGTCCACGCGTCGACATCCGCATCGCCGTAGCTGCTCTTCGAAGCCCTGCGCTTCACTTGGGGAGCTACGGCACCCGGTGCGAGCCGACGTGCCGTGAGCAGGAACCCGGTGTGAGCCACCATGCGGTGATCGGGCCTGACGGCGAGTCCTTCGACGTGCCAGCCTCGCACCATCGTCTCGGATGCCTCCGGATCGGTGAACAGCCCGGTGCCGCGGATGTACTCGGCGACCCGCGACAGCTGGGTGGCTGTCGCCACGTAGCAGAGCACGACGCCACCGGGGGTGAGCGCGTCGGCGACGACGTCCATGCACTCCCACGGTGCGAGCATGTCGAGGACGACGCGATCGACCGAGCCCGCGGGGAACTCGCTCGGAAGCGCATCCGCGAGGTCCCCGACAACCACGTTCCAGGTGTCGGGTGTCTCTCCGAAGAAGGTCTCGACGTTCCCGCGCGCGACCTGGGCGAAGTCCTCGCGGCGCTCGAATGACACCAGACGCCCGACCGGACCGATGGCCCGAAGCAAGGAGAGCGAGAGGGCACCTGATCCGACGCCCGCCTCGACCACGACGGCGCCGGGGAAGATGTCGGCCTGCATCACGATCTGCGCCGCATCCTTCGGGTAGACGATCGCCGCACCGCGTGGCATGGACATCGCGAAGTCACGGAGCAGAGGCCGCAGGGCGAGGTACTCGTGCCCTGAGCTGTTCGCGGCCACCGAACCGTCGGGAAGCCCGATGAGGTCCCGGTGCCGGAGAACTCCCTGATGGGTGTGCAGCTCCCCGTCCTCGCGGAGGGTCACGGTGTGCAGGCGTCCCTTGGGCCCGGTCAGCTGCACCCGATCGCCCTCCCTGAACGGCCCGCTCGGCCGCGGTGAGGTGATATCGGTCATCGGGTGGCTCCCGTCATGGAGGTCTTGCGGTCGAAGAGTTCGATCAGATCGGCGGCGGTGCGACCCTCGAGGCTCGGCCAGAGCTCGTGCGCCCCGACGTCGTCGAGGGAGACGATGTGCGGCACGCCGAGAGCGACGGCGCCGGAGGCGATGCCCGCGCGGAGTCCGGTCGGAGAGTCCTCGATGACCACGGCATCGGTGATATCGATCTCGAGCGACGACGCAGCGTGCAGGTACGGCTCGGGATGGGGCTTGGGGTGGGTCACGTCGTCGCCCGCGACGACGATGTCGAAGGCCTCGAACTCGATCAGGTCGACCACGCTCAGAGCCATGCGACGCAACGACATCGTGACGAGGCCGGTGGGGATCCCCGCCGACTTCAGATCCTGCAGAAGCTCGCG
Organism: Microbacterium sp. AC035; assembly: GCF_979258485.1. Taxonomy (NCBI): domain Bacteria; kingdom Bacillati; phylum Actinomycetota; class Actinomycetes; order Micrococcales; family Microbacteriaceae; genus Microbacterium; species Microbacterium sp. AC035. Next base: position 824,633 of record NZ_OZ409858.1, on the reverse strand, counting down.
GGCACCGGGGCGGAACGGCACGCCCTGCGTCCGCAGCGCATGCTGCACTCCATCGGTGAGGAGCGAGATGATCGACTCGGCATCCATGTCGACACCCGCGTTCTGGAGGATGATCGCGCTGTCGATGAGACCGTTGCCGACGAGCTGGAGAGCGTCCTCGTGGGTCCACTTTCCGCCGAACGATTCGACAAGCGCCGTCTCGGCTGCCATCCAATACGGCTCGGTGTCGACGAGTGTTCCGTCCATGTCCCAGAGGATCGCGCGGGGCTGTCTGCTCACCGAACCATGTTACCCGTGGCTCCGCCCGGTCCCCGCGCCGTCGGACTAGCCTGGAGGGATACCGATCCGGAACTGGCGAAGGGAGCCCACGATGGATGTCCTCGGTTCACGCATCGTCATCGTCGCCTTCGATGGCTGGAACGACGCGGGTGAGGCCGCGAGCGGCGCGGTCGCCGCGCTGCGTTCCGCGAAAGACTACGACCTCGTGCACTCCATCGACCCGGAGCTGTACTTCGACTATCAGTACACCCGCCCTGCCACGAAGATGGATGCCGAGGGCCGGCGTCAGCTGACCTGGCCCGAAGCCGGGCTGTGGCGTCCGCGCGACCCCGGGCCCGGCCCCGAGTTCTGGGTGCTCACCGGAGTGGAGCCCGCGCGCACCTGGCAGTCGTTCGCGGCGGAGTTCATCGACGTCGCCCTTCGCGACGACATCACCGGGTTCGTGACCCTCGGCGCGATGCTCTCGGATGTGCCCCACACTCGACCGATCTCGATCTTCGCCTCGAGCCAGAACGAGCAGGTCCGCGAGGCTCATGGCCTCGAGCGCTCGCTCTACGAGGGGCCGGTCGGCATCCTCAGCGTGTTCGAGCACTTCGCCGAGAGCGCCGGCATCCCGACCGCCAGCCTCTGGGCGAGCGTCCCGCACTATGTCGCGTCGGCCACTCCGTCACCGAAGGTGACCCTCGCGCTGCTGGACCGGCTCGAGGAGCTGACCGGAGTGGACGTCCCCCGCGATCACCTGCGCACAGAGGCCGCTGCATGGGAGGCGTCGATCGACGCCGCCGCCGCCGATGACGAGGACATGACGGAGTACATCCGACAGCTCGAGCAGACGCGCGACACGTGGGACTCCCCCGATGCCTCGGGTGACGCGATCGCCCAGGCGTTCGAGCGCTATCTGAAGCGTCGCGGCGACGGCCCCGGAGACCACAAGCGCTGAGCTCGGAGCTCCGGGGCGCTCTGCTATGCCGCGATGAATCCGGTGCCGAGCAGGACCAGGAGCACCGTTCCCAGCAGGATGCGGTAGATCACGAACGGCAGGAAACTGCGCTTCGAGATGTAGTTCATGAAGAACGCGATCACTCCGAGGGCCACGACGAATGCAATGCCTGTCGCCGCGAGAGTGTCTCCGAAGGAGAAGAACGAGGGCTCGTCCCAGCTCTTGAACACCTGGTAGAAGCCGCTGCCGAACACGGCCGGGATCGCCAGGAGGAACGCATAGCGTGCGGCTGCCGCCCGCTCGTAACCGAGGAACAGCCCCATCGTGATCGTCCCGCCTGAGCGCGACACGCCGGGGATGAGCGCGAGCGCCTGCGCGAAGCCGTAGGCGATGCCGTGCGGATAGGTGAGCTGATCGAGCTTCCGTCGCTTCGCACCCACGTGGTCGGCGATGCCCAGCAGGATGCCGAACACGATCAGCATGATCGCGACGATCCAGAGCGACCGGAAGACCGTCTCGATCTGATCCTGGAAGAGCAGTCCGAGCACCACGATGGGGATGCTGCCGATGATGATCATCCACCCCATCCGAGCATCCGGATCGCTTCGCGGAACCCGGCCCGTCAGCGAGCGGAACCACTGCGCGATGATGCGGACGATGTCGCGCCAGAAGAACACCACCACCGCCGCCTCTGTGCCGATCTGCGTGATGGCGGTGAACGCCGCGCCAGGGTCTTCGCCGGACGGCAGGAAGGTGCCGAGGATGCGCAGATGGGCGCTGGAGGAGATCGGGAGGAACTCGGTCAGTCCCTGGACGATGCCGAGGATGAGCGCTTCGAACAAGTGCATGGAGGAGCTTTCTGATTCGTGGTGCGCGGACGCGGAGCAGAGAGCTCAATACGTGCGCAGCAGATCGGCCAGCACCCGCTGACCGAAGACAAGCGATTCTACGGGCACTCGCTCATCGACCCCGTGGAACATACCGGTGAAGTCGAGGTCGGCAGGCAGGCGGAGGGGCGCGAACCCGTACCCGGTGATCCCGAGATAGGCCAACGCCTTGTTGTCGGTGCCGGCACCCAGCAGATACGGGATGACCGGCACTCCCGGGTCGTGACGACCGAGACTCGCAACCATCGCGTCGACGAGGTCTCCCGCGAATGGCGTCTCCATGCCGATGTCCCGTACGACAGTCTGGATCTCGATGTCGTCGCCGACGATCTGCTGCAGCTCGGCGAGCACGTCGTCTTCGGTGCCGGGAATCACCCGCACGTCGATCAATGCCTCCGCCCGCTCCGGGATCACGTTGTGCTTGTACCCCGCGGTGAGAGCAGTGGGGTTCGTCGTCGTCCGGAACGATGAGCGGAGAAACGCCTCAGCGGGGCCGGCGGCTGCCGCGAGGGCATCGGGGTCGTCGACCGAGCGCCCGGTCAACGCACTCAGGCCCTGCAGCAGCGCCTCGGTGGTGGGCGTGAGTCGCAGGGGCCACCGCGTGCGTCCGAGGGCCGCCACAGCCTCGGCGAGCTTCGTGACGGCGTTGTCGTCGTGCAGACGGCTTCCGTGGCCCGCACGCCCCCTGGCGACCAGGCGGATCCAGATGAGCGCCTTCTCCCCCACCTGCAGCAGGTAGGCGCGGCGCTCGTCGACCGTGATCGAATAGCCACCCACCTCGCTGATGGCCTCGGTCGCTCCCGTGAACCACTCCGGGTGGTTCTGCACGACGAGCGCCGATCCTTCGACGCCGCCGTTCTCTTCGTCGGCGAAGAACGCGAGCACCAGATCCCGCTCGGGCTGCTCCCCCGCACGCAGGAGGTCGCCCACCGCGGTCAGGATCATCGCGTTCATGTTCTTCATGTCGACCGCACCCCGGCCCCAGAGCATGCCGTCCTTCACGATTCCCGCGAACGGGTCGATGCTCCAGTCGTCGGCCATCGCCGGCACCACGTCGAGATGCCCGTGCACGACCAGCGCCGGCTTGCTGCGATCACGTCCGGGCACGCGCGCCATGACGTTCGTGCGGCGCGGGATCGGCTCGTAGTACTCGACGTCCAGGCCGAGATCCTGCAGATAGGCGCCTACGTATTCGGCGGCCTCACGCTCGCCCTTCGCGTTGCCTCCGCCGAAGTTCGAGGTGTCGAATCGGATCAGGTCGCTCGCGATGCGAACCACCTCGGGGAGAGCCAGGTCAGTCATGAGGTCCAGGCTATCGAAACGACGTGGCGCGCCCGGGCGTCACCGTCGGTTTCTGAGTGCCTCGAAGCTCGTGCTAATGTAAATCTTCGTTCGGCAACGAACATCCAACACCTGCGCGGGTGGCGGAATGGTAGACGCGCTACGTTGAGGTCGTAGTGCCCGTAAGGGCGTGGGGGTTCAAGTCCCCCTCCGCGCACAGACAGGCCTCGGATATCCACACGATATCCGAGGCCTTCTTCGTACCCGCGTCTTTGTCGTGTCCTCGGCCAGAACTCGAGGTGAATTCCTCGAATCCCGGCCGACGGATGGCGTCGGCGTCAGAGCGCTCCGACGCCGAACACCAGACCGAGCACGTAGGTGACAGCCGCAGCGCCGAAACCGATCGCCAGCTGCCGCAGCGCTCGACGCAGGGGCGGACCTCCCGACAGGATCCCGACCATCGCTCCCGTCGACAGCAGAGCGACACCCACCAGCACGAGCGCGACGATGACCGCAGTGGTCCCTTCGAGACCGAAGATCCACGGCAGGACAGGGATGATCGCGCCAGACGCGAAAAGAAGGAAGCTCGAGATGGCCGCTGTCCAGTCGCTGCCGACGATCTCGTGGTCGTCTGCTGCGTGGATGTGGATCGGCCCTGTCGACGTGCGCTCGACTCCGGCGCGTGCGGCATCGACGATCCGACGTGCGCGCTCGAAGGCCTCCTGCTGTCCGATACCGCGCGCACGGTAGACCAGAGCGAGTTCGTTCTCGTCGATGTCGAGATCGGCAGCGGACGCCGCGGCGTCCTCGTTCGCTTCCGTCGACGCCAGCAGCTCGCGTTGAGAGCGCACGGAGACGAACTCCCCCGCTCCCATCGACAGCGCCCCGGCGAGCAGACCCGCGATCCCGCTGAACAGGACGAAAGCGGAGCTCACACCTGTGGCCCCGATACCGAGCACGAGGGCGAGGTTGCTCACGAGGCCGTCGTTCGCTCCGAAGACAGCCGCACGGAAGGAACCCGACAGGCGGCGTCTGCCACGCGCGGCGAGGCCGCGGACCACTTCGTAGTGCACCTTCTCGTCTGCGCGCATGGCGGGAGTCGCGTACTGCTCTGAGTCGTACGGGGATCTGGCCTCGGCGCTCTGCGCGAGCGCGAGGACGAAGATGGACCCGAACCGGCCGGCCATCCATCCGAGCAGGCGTGACCGGACGCCTGCTCGCGGCAGTCGCCCGGGCTCGGCGCCCAGCAGATCGAGCCAGTGCTGTTCGTGTCGACGCTCGGCATCGGCGAGGCTGAGCAGGATCTCGCGCTCCTCCCCCGTGCGACGGCTGGCGAGCTTCTGGTACACGAGCCCTTCGGCGCGTTCTTCCACGAGGTAGCGAGCCCAGCGGCGACGGTCTGCTGTGGTCGGCTCTGCGGCAGCGGGGGCTGTCATGAAGTCTCCTGATCGACGGTGCCCGAGGACGGGGCAACCGTTCAACGCTAGCTTCGAGCTCCTGTCACGGGCGCACCGGAAGCAGGATTGCCAGCTTTTCGGGCTTCCGAACAGAGGGCCGGATTCAGGACCGGACGCGCTTGCGGAGCACGTCGATGCGCGACTGCAACTGTGTGACTGTCGCCTGTGCGACCGCAGGCCCACCGCAGATTCGGCGCAACTCGGCGTGCACCGCACCGTGCGGCTCGCCCTTCTGACGGGCATACAGGCCCACGAGGCTGTTCAACAGCTGGCGCTGCTCGCGAAGCGTGCGATGCAGCGGCGCGGGGAGCGTGGTCGTCTCGGTCGGCCCGGCCTCGGCTTCTCTCGTCTCCCGCAGACGGGTCTGACGCGCCTGGCGCTGCATCAGCAGCTCGTGCACGTGCTCGGGCTCGAGGAGGCCGGGGAAGCCGATGAACTCCTCCTCCTCCGGCGTTCCGGGCTCGGCGAGCTGACCGAATTCCTGGCCCTCGAACACGACCCGGTCGAAGTGCGCCACCGATGAGAGCGCCTGATAGCTGAACTCCTGGGTCAACGCGTCCGATGCGTCGTCTTCGCGGTTGGCCGACTCGAGCAGGGAGTCCTCGAGACCATCGTCGTCCTTCGACTGACGATCGAGCGCGTGGTCGCGCTGCTTGTCCATCTCGTTGGCGAGCCCCATGAGCACCGGAACCTGAGGGAGGAAGACACTCGCCGCCTCACCCCTGCGGCGCGCCCGCACGAAGCGGCCGATCGCCTGCGCGAAGAAGAGCGGGGTCGAAGAGGACGTCGCATAGACCCCGACCGCGAGTCGGGGCACGTCGACGCCCTCCGACACCATGCGCACCGCGACCATCCAGCGATCCTCGCTGTTGCTGAACTTCTCGATGCGCTCGGAGGCCGTCGCGTCATCGGACAGGACGATAGTCGGCTGCTGGCCGGTGATGCTGTGCAGGATCTTGGCGTAGGCGCGCGCGACAGTCTGGTCCGTCGCGAGCACCAGTCCCCCGGCATCCGGCACATGATGCCTGATCTCGGTCAGACGACGATCCGCCGCCGAGAGCACCGCAGGCATCCACTCGCCCTCGGGATCGAGCGCGGTGCGCCATGCCTGCGAGGTCACGTCCTTGGTGTTGTCCTGACCGAGATGCGTCTCGAGCTCGTCGCCGCTGCTCGTGCGCCACCGCATCTTGCCCGCATACATGTGGAACAGCACGGGCCTGACGACGCCGTCGGCCAGCGCCCGCCCGTAGCCGTAGTTGTAGTCGGTGCGGGAGATCCGGGCACCGGACTCGTCGGGGTGATACTCGACGAACGGTATCGGCGCGGTGTCGCTCCGGAACGGGGTGCCGGAGAGAAGCAGTCGGCGCTTGGCCGGTCCGTACGCATCGCGGATCGCGTCGCCCCAGCTGAGCGCGTCGCCGCCGTGATGCACCTCGTCGAGGACGACGAGCGTCTTCGCGTCCTCGGTCAGATGACGGTGGACCGACGACTTCGCGGCCACCTGCGCGTAGGTCACCACGGCTCCGTGGTAGTGACGCGCCGGAGCCCAGTGGCTGTTGCGGAATCGGGGATCGAGACGGATGTGCACGCGAGCCGCGGCATCAGCCCACTGCGTCTTGAGATGCTCGGTCGGCGCGACCACGATGATCCGGTTCACCTCGCCCATGCGCATGAGCTCGACAGCCAGGGTGAGGGCGAACGTCGTCTTTCCCGCACCCGGTGTCGCCGCCACGAGGAAGTCACGCTGATCCGCCTGGAAGTACTGCTCGAGCGCCTCCTGCTGCCACGCGCGCAGCTTGTTAGCGGTTCCCCAAGGGGCGCGCTGAGGAAAGGACGGAGAGAGCATCGAGACAACGATAATCGCTGCCGCGGACACTCGGCACGCTCGAGCGCTCACCCGCGCGCGTCCTCACTCGCCGTTCGCACCCGAGTAGGCTCGGTCACTGCGCAGTCGCCGTCTACGGCAGCGTCCGTCCGTGAAGGAGAGCTGGATGACAGACCCGGATTCGACCCCCACCACGCACGCCGACAACGAGACCTCGCACCCGTGGCGACGGTTCGTGGCGATCGGCGATTCGTTCACCGAAGGCATCGGCGATCCCGATCCCTCCCGCCCCGGCGACCACCGCGGTTGGGCGGACCGCGTCGCCGAGGTGCTCTCGAGCCAGGTCGACGACTTCGCTTACGCGAATCTCGCCGTGCGCGGCAAGCTGATCGCCCAGATCGTGCGCGATCAGATCGAGCCCGCCGTGGCGCTGCACCCAGACCTCATCTCGATCTGCGCCGGCGGCAACGATGTGATCCGTCCAGGCACCGACCCCGACGCCATCGCCGCCCAGCTCGAGGATGCCGTCGCCCGGCTGTCGTCGACGGGCGCCGCCATTCTGCTCTTCACCGGAGTCGACACGGCATTCACCCCCGTCTTCCGGGCCTTCCGCGGCAAGGTCGCCATCTACAACGAGAACGTCCGCGCGATCGCCGAGCGGCATGACTGCATCGTCGCCGACCAGTGGGCGCTGAAGGTCGTGCAGGACATGCGGTTCTTCGACGACGACCGGCTGCATTACAACTCGCTCGGCCACCACGAGGTCGCCCGCATGGCACTGCGTGCGCTCAACGTGCCCAACGAGCTCGAGGCCATGCAGCCCGAGACGATCCCGCTCCGCACCTGGCGCGAGGCACGCACCGAGGACTTCGGCTGGGCACGGGAGCACCTCGTTCCCTGGGTCCTGCGGCGCCTGCGCCACGAGTCATCCGGCGATCACGTCGTGGCCAAGCGCCCCGAGCCCTCCCCGATCATCTTCCCGAAGGCCGACTGACCACCCCTCGGGGTCGTTCAGCTCGACCTGAGTGCCCACAGCGCGACCGCCGCGGCCGACGCGACGTTCAACGAATCGACCCCGCCGGACATGGGAATCGTCACGACGGTGTCCGCTTTGTCGAGCGCTGTCCGGGAGAGCCCGTCGCCCTCGGCGCCCATGACGACAGCCACGCGCTCGGGGCGGTTCGCGACATAGGCGTCGAGCGTCATCGCATCATCGCGCAGAGCCAGAGCGGCGACGTCGAACTCCGCAGCGTGAAGGTCCGCCACTGCCGACTCCCAGTCCGTGATGCGAGTCCATGGCACCTGGAACACGGTCCCCATGCTGACGCGCACGCTGCGGCGATACAGCGGATCCGCTCCCCCGGGCGACACCAGCACGGCGTCTGCTCCGAGGCCGGCGGCCGCACGGAACGCCGCGCCGACGTTGGTGTGATCGCCGACGTTCTCGAGGATCAGCACGAGCGAGGCGCCAGCGAGCACTTCGCTCACCGTCGGCAGCACGGGACGATGCATCGATGCGATCGTGCCCCGGTGCACGGCGAAACCGGTCACAGATTCGGCCACCTGGTCAGGGACGACGTACACCGGCACGTCGAGGTCGCCGACGATCGCTCCGATGTCATCCACCCGGCGTTCCTGCACGAGCACGGAACGCGGACGATGGCCCGCGGCGACCGCCCGAGCGATCACCTTCGTCGATTCGGCGATGTACAGCCCGCCGGCCGGTTCTTTCACGGTCCGGAGCGCGGTGTCGGTGAGCCCGCGGTAGTCGTCGAGTCGTCGGTCGTCCGGATTCGTCACGCGCAGCAGTTCCACGAGCCCCAGTCTGCCATCGCTCGATCCCCGACTCCGCGGTGAGCCACGACGCATCGACCACGCTGCGCACGCCGTAGACTCGCACAGGGAGGTCCTGTGAGCGCATCGAGTCCGGTCGAACTGTCGGCCACCATCGCTCGCACCGCCGAACTCCTGCGCGGTCGCAAGATCGCACTGCTCACCGGCGCCGGCATCTCCACGGACTCGGGAATCCCCGCCTACCGTGGCGAGGGATCCCGCAACCGGTCCGATCCGATGACCATCCAGCGGTACCTCGCCGACGAGGCTGCACGGCGCCGCTACTGGGTCGGCGGCCACCTCGGATGGCGGGCGTTCGCTCGGGCCCAGCCGAATCCCGGGCATCTCTCCCTCGCGGCGATGGAGTCGTCGGGCCAGGTCAGCGGTGTGATCACCCAGAACGTCGACGGTCTGCACCTGCGAGCAGGCAGCTCCCATGTCATCGAAGTGCACGGAACGATGCGCAGGGTGCTCTGCCTGAAATGCGGCCAGGTCTTCGACCGTCGCGACATCGCCGTGCAGATCGAAGAGCGGAACCCATGGATCACCGTCCCCGAGAACGTGGCGTTGAACCCCGACGGCGATGTGCTCCCCGAGAGCACCGACGGCTTCATCGTCCCCGTGTGCACGGTATGCGAGGGGATGCTGAAGCCTGACGTCGTGTTCTTCGGCGAGTACGTCCCGCAGGACCGCTTCAAAGCCGCTGAGTCGTTGCTCCGAGCCAGCGACGCGTTGATCGTCGCCGGCTCGTCCCTCGTCGTCAACTCCGGCGTGCGGCTCGTCGAACGCGCACGACGGCGGAGCATCCCGCTCATCATCATCAACCGTGAGCCCACGCGCGCGGATGTCTGGGCCGATGCCACCATCGCCGCAGGCACCAGCGATGTGCTCCCCGCGATCCAGGAGCTCCTCGAATGACTCTGCTCACCCTGATCCGCCATGGCCAGACGGACTGGAACCTGGCACGCCGGATCCAGGGGTCCACCGACATCCCTCTGAACGAGAAGGGCCGCGCGGATGCACGGACCGCCGCAGGTCTCCTCGAAGGCGTCACGCACCACTCGATCTACGCCAGCCCGCTGAAGCGCGCACGGGAGACGGCCGAGATCATCTCCGAGAGCCTGGGTCTCGGCTCCCCCGTGCTGGTGCCGGACATGCGCGAGCGCGAGTTCGGCGAAGGCGAGGGCATGCTCGTGTCGGAGTACATCGAGAAGTACGGCGATTGGCTGTCGCCGGTTCCCGGGGCGGAGACGTTGAAAGGAGTCGCAGAGAGAGCGCTCGTCGCACTCGACACGATCGCGCGTGACGCCCGACGTCGATCGGCACCGGTGGCGGAGTCCGTGATCGTCGTGACGCACGGGGGTGTGATCCGATCGCTGATCGACCACGTCTCCGGCGGCACGCTGCCGCGGGCGGGCGAGGTCCTCGCGAACGGCTCGGTGCACCGTTTCGAGGCTTCTCCAGGCTCACTGCGCCTGATCGACCAGGGGATCCTCGTCTGACCCGCGTCTGATCAGCGTCTGATCAGCGTCTGATCAGCGCGCGCGGCCGAGCACCGAGCGAGCGTGCCTGAGCATGGGCTCGTCGATCATGCGTCCTCTGAAGCGGAAGACCCCGCGCTCGCCCGCGGCGGCCGCGAGGACTCCGCGGGCCCACTCGAGGCTGGCTTCATCGGGCGCATACGCCGAGCGGATCACCGCGACCTGACTCGGGTGGATGCACGCGGTCGCGACGAACCCCGATGCCGCAGCGTCGACCGCTTCGGACTCGAGACCGGCGACATCCTCGATGTCGACGTGCACCGCGTCGATGGCGCCCTTGCCCTGAGCGCCTGCCTCCAAGAGCACCCGTGAGCGCGCGTAGCGCGCGATGTCGCGATAGCCGCCCTGCGCCGTGCGACTCGATGTCCCACCGAGGGAGGCCACGAGGTCTTCGGCGCCCCACATCATCGCGACGACCTGGGGGTGCGCGGCGATGAGTTCCGCGGCATGGATGCCCCTCGCCGTCTCGCACAGAGCGATCAGCGAGAACCGCTCATCGAAGGCGGCGAGACTGTCCGCGCTCTCCGTCTTTGCGACCATGACGGTGCGGAACTCGGTCTGGACAAGCGCAGCGAGATCCGCGGTGAAGGCATCAGTGCCCGGCGCGTTCACGCGGACGATCACTCGGTCGGCATCGAGATCGGCGTCGATGAGATGCCCGCGAGCGGCGGCCTTCGCGTCGGGAAGCACGGCATCTTCGAGGTCGAGGATGACCGCGTCCGCCTTCTCGAGAGCCCCCTGGAAGCGCTCCGGGCGGTCCGCCGGACAGAAGAGCAGGGCGGGCCCGAGGTCGAAGCTCATGCCTCCTCCCCGGGCAGGCAGTGGACGAGAACGGCACGGGTCGCCGTCGCGACGACCGTGGATTCCTGATTGCGTCCGGTATGAGAGATGGTCACGATCCCCTGGCCCGGTCGCGATGTCGAGAGCCTCTTCTCGACGATCACGCTCTCGGTGTACAGCGTGTCTCCGGCGAACAGCGGGTGCGGGAAGGCGATCTCACCGAATCCGAGCTGAGCGACGAGAGTGCCCTGAGTCAACTGCGCGACAGATGCCCCGACCATCGTCGAGAGCGTCCACATCGAATTGATCAGACGCGCGCCGAAAGGCTGCTGCGCGTCGGCGAACGCCGCGTCGAGGTGCAGCGCCTGGGTGTTCATCGTGAGGGTCGTGAAGAGGACGTTGTCAGCCTCGGTCACGGTGCGTCCAGGGCGGTGGAGGTATCGCGCGTCTGTGACGAACTCCTCGAAGAAGAGCCCCCGCTGGACGATGTCGTGCACGGTCATGTCTGCCACGCTACCCGGCGAGTCCGAGCGCCCGCGCGATGACCAGCAGCTGCACTTCGGTGGTGCCCTCACCGATCTCGAGGATCTTCGAGTCGCGATAGTGACGGGCGACCGGGAACTCGTTCATGAAGCCGTTGCCGCCGAAGATCTGCGTCGCGTCCCTGGCGTTGTCCATGGCAGCCTCTCCTGCGACGAGCTTCGCGATCGCGGCCTGCTCGGCGAACGGTCGACCCGCGTCGCGGAGACGCGCTGCATGATGCCAGGCGAGACGAGCGGTGTGCACTCTCGCGCGCATGCGCGCGAGAGTGAACTGCGCGTTCTGCCGCGTGCTGAGGGCGCTGCCGAAGATCGTGCGACTCTTCGCATAGTCGACTGCTGCTTCGAGGCAGCCTTCGGCCGCACCGGTCGAGAGTGCGGCGATCGCGATCCGTCCCTCGTCGAGGATGCTGAGGAAGTTGCGGAAGCCGCTCCCCTCCTTCCCCAGAAGGTTGCCCGCGGGCACGCGTGCGCCCGCGAAGCTGAGGGGATGCGTGTCGGACGCGTTCCATCCGACCTTGTCGTACGGTGCCTCGACGGTGAATCCCGGGGTGCCGTTGGGGACGATGATGGTCGAGATCTGCTTGCGCCCGCCTTCGTTGCCGGTGACGGCGGTCACGGTGACGAACCGGGTGATCGGGGTTCCCGAGTTGGTGATGAACTGCTTCGACCCGTCGATGACCCATTCATCCCCGTCACGACGAGCGGTCGTGCGGGTCGCTCCCGCGTCGCTGCCGGCCTCCGGCTCGGTGAGACCGAACCCCGCGAGGGCGCGGCCGGCGAGCAGGTCAGGCAGGTGCTCGTGCTTCTGGTCCTCGGACCCGAAGCGGAACACGGGCATCGCTCCGAGGCTGACTCCGGCCTCGAGAGTGATGGCGATCGACTGATCGACGCGCCCGAGCGCCTCGATCGCGATGCCCAGGGCCATGTAGTCGCCTCCCTGGCCGCCGTACTCCTCGGGGAATGGAAGACCGAACAGTCCGAGATCACCCATCTGGGTCACGACGTCCATCGAGAGGGTGTGCGTGCGGTCCGCTTCGTAGGACTGCGGCGCGACGACCGTCTCGGCGAAGTCGCGCACCATCGCGGCGAGCTCGCGCTCCTCCTCGGTCAGCTCGTACATGCTCACATCTCCTCCGTCGTCATATATGCGACCTGCTGATCGCGTCGTACCTGGTCGCCGACGGCGACCGTCAGGCGCACCGTCCCGTCGTGGGGGGCGAGCACCGGGTGCTCCATCTTCATGGCCTCGATCGAGACGAGAGGAGTGCCCGCGGTCACCACATCACCGTCGCGTACGTGCACGGCCACGACGCTTCCCGGCATCGGGGAGCGCGCGTCCGGTCTGCTCTCGGACGCACGCCGTTCTCGCGCCTCGAGGCGGTGCAGCATGCGGGCCCTGCGATCCAGCGGTCGCAGGTGTGCCGTGCGCCCTTCCTCGCTCACCCAGATGTCGCCGTCGACGTCCGTCGCGACCGCCGCACGGGATCGAGGACCGGCGGACGCAGGCGCGGGGATCACCTCGCCATGGTCGGTGAGGAACGAGACCTCTCGACGATCGCGAGCGGTGAGCGCCTCCCACACCTGACCCGCCCGTCGAGCCCTCCTCGCTTCGCCGACCGCGTCGTCGACGTGCGATACGGCGCGGCCTGCAGCCGCCAGCATCGTCGGCGACGGCGGCTCCTCCTCGAACGGCAGAAGAGTCTCGATGAGCCCGGTGAAGAGGTCGCCGGCCGTCACCCGCTCATCGCGGCAGAGCCGCCGGAGGAAGGCGATGTTCGTGTCCACGCCCAGCACGACGGTTCTGCTCAGGGCGTCGTCGAGGCGGCGGAGAGCAGTGCTCCGATCATCTCCGAAAGCGATCACCTTGGCGATCATCGGATCGTAGAATCCCGTCACCTCGCTGCCGGTCTCGACCGCTGCATCGACCCTCACGCCCTGAGGCGGGTCGAAGAGCAGGATGCGACCGGTCGAGGGAAGGAACCCGCGCTCGGGCGCCTCGGCATACACGCGGGCCTCGAAGGCGTGCCCGCGAACCGGCGGCGCGGGGTCGAGACGTCCTCCAGCGGCGACACGGATCTGCAGGGCGACGAGGTCGAGTCCGGTCACCTCCTCGGTGACGGGATGCTCGACCTGCAGGCGTGTGTTCATCTCGATGAAGAACACCTGGTCCGGGGCATCCGCGTCGATCAGGAACTCGACCGTGCCGGCACCGACGTACGCGACGCTCGCCGCGGCCTGCGTGGCGGCCTCGAGCAGACGGTCCCTGGTCGTGTCGGGGATGCCTGCAGAGGGAGCCTCTTCGATGACCTTCTGGTGGCGACGCTGAAGCGTGCACTCGCGCTCGCCGAGGGCGATCACGGTGCCATGCGTGTCGCCGAAGACCTGCACCTCGATGTGGCGGGGGCGTCGGATGAGCTTCTCGAGGATCAGTGAGTCGTCACCGAACGCCGATCGCGCGACCCGTCGCGCAGAGGCCAGGGCGGCGCCCAGGCCGGCCGGCGCCTCGACGACCTCCATCCCCTTTCCGCCTCCCCCCGCGCTCGGTTTCACGAGCAGGGGGTAGCCGACAGCGTCCGCCTCCTCGGAGATCTCCGCATCCGACAGACCTCTCGCGTCGAACCCCGGCACCACGGGGACTCCCGATCGGACGACATGATCGCGGGCCTTGGCTTTGTCTCCCATGATCTGGAGCGCGTCGATCGACGGCCCGATGAAGACGACGCCGCTCTCAGCGCAGGCTTCCGCCAGCCCGACACTCTCAGAGAGAAAGCCGTAGCCGGGGTGGATGGCCTGCGCTCCGGTCGCACGCGCGGCGGCGATGACGGCGTCGATGTCGAGGTACGACTCGGCGGCCGGGGCCGCGCCGATCCGCACAGCATCGTCGGCCTCGCGCACGTGGGGCGCGTCGGCATCCGCATCGCTGTACACGGCGATGCTGCGGATGCCCATGGTCCGCAGCGTGCGGATGATGCGCCGTGCGATCTCGCCTCGATTGGCGACGAGGACGGTGTCGAACTCGCGGGCGGCAGAGCTGTTCATAGTGGCGGTCACATCCTGAAGAGGCCGAAGCGGGGCTCCGGCAAGGGGCTTCGCGCGACCACGTCGAGGGCGAGCCCCAGCAGGTCGCGGGTCTGGACCGGGTCGATGATGCCGTCATCCCACAGGCGAGCAGTGGCGTAATACGGCTCGCCCTGAGTCTCGTACTGCTCACGGATGGGCTGTTCGAAGGCCGTTCGCTCGTCGGAGCTCCAGGTCTGTCCGCGTGCTGCGAGCTGGTCGTCCTTGACCGTTCCGAGAACGGACGCCGCCTGGGCGCCGCCCATCACCGAGATGCGACTGGCCGGCCACGTCCACAGGAATCTCGGCGAGTAGGCCCGTCCGCACATCGAATAGTTGCCTGCGCCGAAGGAGCCGCCGATGATCACCGTGAGCTTCGGCACGCGCGTGCTCGCGACCGCGGTGACCATCTTGGCTCCGTCCTTCGCGATGCCCCCTGCCTCAGCGTCCGACCCGACCATGAAGCCTGAGATGTTCTGCAGGAACACCAGGGGGATGCCGCGCTGATCGCAGAGCTCGATGAAATGCGCGCCCTTCAGCGCGGACTCGCTGAACAGCACGCCGTTGTTCGCCACGATCCCGACCGGATGCCCGTGCAGCCGCGCGAACCCGGTGACGAGCGTCGTGCCGTACTCCGCCTTGAACTCCCGGAACGTGTCGCCGTCGATCAGCCTCGCGATGACCTCGTGCACGTCGTATGCGGCGTTGACGTCGACGGGGACGACGTCGTAGAGCGACCCCGACTCCGCGGGCTCACGAGTGTCCTGCACCTCCCACACCGGGTGGAGAGGCGCCGGCAGCGTGGCCACGATGTCGCGCAGGATCTCCAGCGCGTGCTCGTCATCTTCGGCGAGGTGGTCGACCACACCGCTGCGCCGGGCGTGCAGTTCGCCGCCGCCCAGCTCTTCGGCCGAGACGACCTCGCCGATCGCCGCCTTGACGAGCGGCGGGCCACCGAGGAAGATCGTGCCCTGGTCCCGGACGATCACGGTCTCATCGCTCATCGCCGGGACGTAGGCGCCGCCGGCCGTGCACGAACCGAGCACAGCGGCCAGCTGCGGGATGCCCTCCGCGGACATCCGCGCCTGATTGAAGAAGATGCGGCCGAAGTGCTCCCGATCGGGGAACACCTCGTCCTGCTTAGGAAGGAAAGCGCCGCCCGAGTCGACGAGATACAGGCAGGGCAGTCGATTCTCGAGCGCGATCTCCTGCGCGCGCAGGTGCTTCTTGACGGTCAGCGGGTAATACGTTCCGCCCTTCACGGTGGCGTCATTGCAGACGACCATCACGTGGCGTCCGTGCACGAGACCGATCCCGGCGATCACTCCGGCGGCCGGCGCCTCTCCCCCGTAAAGCCCGTCCGCGGCGAGCGGTGCGATCTCGACGAAAGGGCTGCCCTCGTCGAGGAGTCTGGTCACTCGATCTCGCGGAAGCAGCTTGCCCCGAGCGATGTGCCGCTCACGAGACGCTTTGGGACCGCCGCTGGATGCTGCAGCCAGCCGTTCGTGCAGCTCGGCAGCGAGGGACTGCTGGGTTGCGGGCATCGTGACGTCCTCCTCGACCACAGGGCGCCGGCGTCATCGCCCTGGCGCACTCGATGCTTTCTCGGTTAGTGTTCACTAACCGACCGCATCAGGTTAGCGAGGATTAACTGAGATGACAAGCCCCCTCACAGCGCGCGATCGCGCGAAGGCGGAGCGGTCGGACGCGATCCTCCGAGAGGCCGCCCGACTATTCGCCGAAAGCGGGTACAACGGCGTCAGTCTCGAAGACATCGGCGCCGCAGTGGGCGTGTCCGGCCCGGCCGTATACCGCCACTTCGCGGGAAAGCAGGCGCTTCTCGGCGCCGTGCTGATCAAGGTGAGCGACGATCTCGTCGCGGGCGGCACCCGGGTCGCCGCTGACGGCCCCACTCCCGAGGAGCGCGTCCGCGCGCTCGTCGCCTTCCATGTCGATTTCGCGCTCGGCAACGCCGACGTGATCCGCGTGCACGATCGAGACGTCGTGCACCTCGCACCTCACGATCACGCCGCGGTCCGACGACTGCAGCGCGCCTACATCGAGCTCTGGATAGACACACTGCAGCCCCTCGTCGAGGCCGACGCCGACGAGCTCCGGCTGCGAGTGCAGGCGTGCTTCGGGCTGATCAACTCGACACCGCACAGCACGCGGGCAGCAGCCAGACAGCACTCCGCCACCGCGGCAGTGCTCGCCGCGATGGCGGAATCGGCGCTCCGAGCGACTATCTGAGGAGCATCGCCCGACCCGGCTCCTCCAGCACATCGGCGACGTCCTTGAGGAACTTCGCGCCCTCGGCTCCGTCGACGATCCTGTGATCGAACGAGAGGCTGAGAGTCATCACCTGGCGCAGGGCGATCTCGCCGCGGTGCTCCCATGGACGGCGTCTGACAGCACCGACAGCGAGGATCCCCGATTGTCCCGGCGGGAGGATCGGCGTGCCCGCATCGACTCCGAACACCCCGATGTTCGAGATCGAGAACGTGCCACCGGACAGTTCCGCCGGAGATGTCCTGCCCTCCCGCGCTGTGGTGGCCAGTGACTTCACGGCATCCGCGAGCTCGATGAGACTCAGTGCCTCCGCGTCGCGGATGTGCGGCACGATGAGTCCGCGTTCGGTCGCCGCGGCGATGCCGAGATCGACGTAACCGAACTGCACGATCTCTCCGGCGGCCTCGTCCCACCGCGCATTCAGACCGGGCGCGCGGCTCAGCGCGAGACACACCGCTTTAGCCACGACCGCGAGCGGACCGATCCGGTGTTCGGCCAGTGACCGGTCTCCTCGCAGCGATTCGAGGAACTCCATCGTCGATGTCACGTCGACCGTGTGGAAGACCGTGACGTGCGGCGCGGTGAATGCACTCTCGACCATCGCGGCCGCGGTGCGCTTGCGAATTCCGCGAATGGGGATTCGCGTCTCTCGCGAGGGTCCCTGGAGCCCGCTCGCGTCATTCGGAACCGCTGCATGTCGTGGGGCCGGGGCGGCCTGTTCGGCGGACGCTCCGGTGCGAGAGACGTGATCGTCGATGTCGCCCCGAGTGATCACGCGATCTCCGACCCATGCGGCCACGAGAGCCAGGTCGATGCCGAGGCGTTTCGCGTACGCGCGCACCGGAGGGGTGGAGCGGGGCCGTTCGACGACGACTTCGACGTTCGCAGTGGGCGAGGCGTCATGCGGTGCCGCCTCGAGCACAGCGGTGTCGGTCGTCACCCTGACGCCGGCTGCGCGACGGGCGCGGCGAGCGGGCCGCCCCGACGCCGTGGGTGCGGCTCCGTAGCCCACGAGGTTGGGCTGTGCCTTCTCCTGCCCTTCGCCTGCGGCTGAGTCCGCCGACGGCGACTCATCGACTCCCTCCACATCGAACTCGATGAGAGGAGCCCCCACTGCGATCGTCTCTCCCGCCTCAGCGTGCAGGGCGGCGACGACCCCTTCGTAGGGAGAAGGAAGCTCGACGATCGCCTTGGCCGTCTCGACCTCCGCGAGTGTCTGGTTGAGCGTGACCGTGTCGCCGGGCGCGACGAGCCACTGAACGACCTCGGCCTCGGTCAGCCCCTCACCGAGATCCGGCAGTCGGAATTCCGCGTTCATGCGTCTGCTCCCGTCAGGCTGTTCGGACGATCGAGCACGCGGTCGACGGCATCCAGCAGCCGGTCGAGGTCCGGCAGGTGGTACTTCTCGAGCTTGGCCGGCGGATAGGGAACATCATGCCCCGTCACACGCAGCGGGGCAGACTCGAGGTACTCGAAGCATCGCTCGGTGATGCTCGCGATCACCTCGGCAGCCACGCCCGCCTCACGCGACGCCTCGTGGGCGACGACGACCCGTCCGGTCTTTCGGACCGACGTCGCGACCGTGTCGTAGTCGACGGGCGACAGTGAACGCAGGTCGATCACCTCCAGCGAGATGCCGTCGTCCTCGGCAGCCTCGGCCGCCTGCAACGCGGTCGCCACCATCGCTCCGTAGGTGATGAGGGTCGCATCGTCGCCTGCTCGCACGACGCGCGCGAGTCCCATCGGCGCAGAATCCGCCAGCGGTGAGTCCAGGTCGACCTCGCCCTTGTGGTGATAGAGCCGCTTGGGCTCGAAGAAGACCACCGGGTCGTCCGACGCGATGGCCTGACGCAGGCTCCGGTAAGCGTCCTCAGGATTCGACACGGCGATCACCCGCAGTCCTGCCGTGTGCACGAAGTACGCCTCCGGCGATTCCGAGTGGTGCTCGGCCGCGCCGATCCCGCCGGCCCACGGGATGCGGATCGTGATCGGCATCCTGACCCGACCCTGTGTGCGATAGTGCAGCTTGGCGACCTGAGCGACGATCTGATCGAACGCGGGGTACACGAAGCCGTCGAACTGGATCTCCACGACCGGCCGATAGCCACGGAACGCCAGCCCGACAGCCATGCCGACGATGCCGGACTCCGCGAGGGGCGTGTCGATCACGCGCTTCGAGCCGAACTCGTCGAGGAGTCCGTCCGTGATGCGGAAGACACCGCCGAGCCTGCCGATGTCCTCCCCCAGCAGCACGACCTTGTCGTCGTCGCGCATCGCCTGGCGAAGACCGGCGCCCAGCGCCTTGCCGAGAGTGAGCTGGGTCATGCTCACACCTCGCCGTCGAAGGAGGCCAGGTACGCGGCGTACTCGTCCCGCTGACGCTCCAGCCCCGCGTGCGGCTCCGCATAGACGCCGTCGAACACGGCGAGCGGTGTGCGCGTCACCATGCTCAGGCACTCGGCGCGCATCTCGCGTGCCGCGATGTCCGCGGCGTTCTGCGTCTCAGCGACATGCTCATCGCTCAGCTCGCCGATAGACCGCAGATGCGCTTCCAGACGCGCGATGGGGTCGCGGCGACGCCATGCCTCGAGCTCGTCGTCCCTGCGGTAGCGAGTCGGATCGTCGGCCGTCGTGTGCGGACCCATCCGATACGTGACGGCCTCGATGTAAGCGGGGCCCCTTCCCGAGCGGGCGTGCGCGAGCGCCCAGCGCATCGCGGCCATGCACGCGAGAACGTCGTTGCCGTCGACCCGGAGGCTCGGGATTCCGAACCCGGGCGCCCGTCCCGCGATCGGGTACTTCGACTGCACCGTCACAGGCTCCGAGATCGCCCAGTGGTTGTTCTGGCAGACGAAGACGACCGGGGCCTGATACGACGAGGCGAAGATCATCGCCTCATTGACATCACCCTGACTCGTGGCGCCGTCGCCGAAGTAGGTGACGGCGACTTCGTCCGTTCCTTCATGGCGGATGCCGAGCGCATAGCCGACGGCGTGCAGCGTCTGCGCTCCGATGATGATCTGCAGCGGAGCGACCCGAAGCTCGGCAGGGTCATGGCCGGCGCCCTCCTCGCCACGCCACATGCGGACGAAGTCGCCGGGCTTCGCGCCGCGTGCGTAGATGACGCCTGTCTCCCGGTAGCTCGGGAAGACGTAGTCGCTCGGAGCGAGTGCCCGCGCGGTGCCGATCTGGGTCGCTTCCTGTCCCTGGCAGGGCGCCCAGAGCCCGAGCTGTCCCTGACGCTGAAGCGCGACGCCCTCTGCGTCGATGCGTCGGAGGATGACCATGTCGCGATGGAGCGCCCGCAGCTGCGCCGGATCGACGTCATCGACGTAGGGATCGAGCAACGGGTTCGGGATTCGCTCGCCCTCCGGTGAGAGGATGCGCTCGGAGAGTTCGAGATCCTGTGCCGTGTCGGCGATCGGGGTGATCTGCGGTGACATCATCGTCCTCCTCATTCGTGGCCGTCGTCACGGGTTCTACGCTCGGCCCCGGCCTCATCGCCGGTTGACTTGAGCGTACGTCCGCTCATCACCTCGCTCAAGCAACCGCGATCGGCTTGAGCATGTTGCCAAATATCGGCGGTAGCCACCCTGCTATCGTTTGGCAGTATGGCCGGACTTGACCGCATTGATCTGGAACTCCTCGCAGCCCTCGCCGACGACCCGCGCGTCACGATCGTGGCGCTCGCGGAGAACCTCGGGTTGTCGCGCAACACCATTCAGGCCCGTATGGCGAGACTCGAGCAGACCGGGATCTTCCAGTCCTACGAGCGGTCGTTCTCGACCGATGTGCTCGGGTTCCCTCTTCAGGCGTTCGTGAGCATCGGGGTCCGTCAGACCGAGCTGCCGCGAATCATCAACGAGCTGGCGCGCATCCCCGAGGTCGTGCAGGCGCATGGACTCAGCGGATCGATCGACCTGCTCGCGCGCGTCGCGTGCAGGGACGCCCGGCACCTCTTCGACACCGACGCCCGCATCCTGTCGATCGAAGGCGTCGAACGCACCGAGACCTCTCTCGCCATGGGCGAGGTGATCCCATTCCGCGTCGCCGGCCTCATCGGCCTCGCGCGACGGGAATCCTGAGGAATCGGCGAACCGCGCCCGCAGCTTCAGCAGGCGTCTCGTAGTGGATGAGGTGACCGACCTCGGCGATCTCGACCAGAGTGGCGTCGTCGAAGCGGGTCGCGAGCTGTCGCTCGACCTCGATAGGGGTGATGTCGTCTCGCTGGGCAGCGATGAGCAGCGTGGGCGTCGAGATCGATGAGGCGAACTCGCTCACGTCATGCGACACGCTCGTCACGAACGCATCCCGCAGGACGTCGCGGTCGGCGAAGCGCGAGAAATAGGTGTCGTGCTGGTCGTGGATGAACCGCCGCAGCTGCGGATCCGACGTCTTGGCCATCGTGATGCTCATGACCCTGACGATCAGACGATTGCGCAGGAGCGCTGTGCCCGCTCGCTCGGGCAGGCGCGCCCCGAGCGAGTAGTACAGGACGGCGAGGCGCGTCATGATGCCCTTCGGCCCCTCGAGCGCAGGTGCCCCGATCGGGTTGATCAGGATGAGTCGCGGTGTCTCGAGGCCCGCGGCGACCGCCGCGGAGGCGACGATCGATCCGAAAGAGTGTCCGAGCACCACCGCTCCGGGAGCCACCGCCGCGGCGAACTCCGTGAGCCACGCGACGTACTCGTCGAGATCGTAGGAACGTCCGACGACGGGTGCCGTCTCGCCGAATCCGGGAAGATCGGGAGAGATCACACGAACCTCGGGAAGGAAAGCGAGGACCGGCTCGAGGCCGTGGTGCTCACCTCGGAATCCATGCACCGCGATGATCGTCACGTCGGCGTCAGCGGGTCCGTACTCCCAGAACACGGTGGTCCCGCCTCTCACCTCGACCTCGTGGCGAACGACCGGCAATCGGCTGAGGCGGTCTGCGTAGGGAGAGGGGACGCTCATGCACCAAGTCTAGAGTCGACGGTTGCGTACTCTCCGTGTGCCTCCGCGCGGATGTCGGACCCCGGTTCTACGGTGAGATCATGCCCCCGATCCCCGCGCTCCCGCACTGGATCACCCGTGTAGGCGTGTTCGATCTCGAGACCACCGGTGTCGATGTGGAGCACGACAGGGTCGTCACCGCTCACGTGGGGCTCCTCGATGCCGACGGACGCGAGATCGCCGCGAAAGACTGGTTGTCGGATCCCGGCATGCCGATCCCCGACGGTGCCACCGCCGTGCATGGCATCACCACCGAGCACGCCCGCCGGCACGGACGTCCAGGTGCTGAGGTCGTCGGCGAAGTGACCGCTGCCCTCAGATCCCTGCTTTCGCAGGGGGTTCCGATCGTCGCGTACAACGCGGCATACGATTTCTCCCTCCTGGCGCACGAGGCGCATCGCCACGGAATCGCCCCGCTGGAGAATCCCTCCCCGATCATCGACCCTCTCGTGATCGACAAGGCGTACGACAGGTATCGCCCGGGAAAACGCACCCTGCAGGTGGTCGCCGCTCTCTACGCCGTGCGACTCGAGGACGCCCATGAGGCGGCTGCGGATGCGGTAGCCGCAGGCCGGGTCGCTCAGGCACTGGCGCGGCAGTTCATGCTCCCCGAGACTCTCGAAGAACTGCACACCCGCCAGATCGGGTGGGCCCGCTCCCAGGCGGCGAGCCTCACGGAGTACTTCATCCGGATCGGTCGCCTCGACCCTGAGGAGCGCCTCGACGGCACGTGGCCGGTGCGAGCACACCGCACCCCCGAGGAGGTGCCTCGCGATGCGGTTTCGAACCAGTGACGTCTCGCGCGTGGAGAGCACGTGGAAGCAGTATGTCCCCTCGGCAGTACTGCACGACGTCGACCCCGCGCGGTTCCGCTTCGATTGGCACTCTGCGGATCTCGGGGGTGTGAGCCTCGTTCGTTACGACCTCGCGGCTGAGGTCCGCTCGACAGCAGAACCCCACGACCAGGTTCTGGTGTGCCGAGTGGACGGTCCGGACGCACGGGTGCACTCCGATCGGGGCGATCTCGATGCGAGTCGCCCGTGGATCTCCGACGGACCACGGGTGCATGCGCGATGGGACGCGGGAGCCCGAGTCTCAGCACTCGTCTTCGAACGCGACTCGCTGTCGCAACTCGCCCAGCGGATCAGTGGTGACGATGACCTCTCCATTCGCATAGCCGATCTCTCCCCGCGCTCCGCGTACGCTGCCGCGACCTGGGATCGCATGTTCGCCTATCTCGAACAGAGCGCCGCACCTCTCGAGAACAGCACGGACGACGACGAGATCCTCCGCAGCGAGTTGGCACGGCATGCGGCCGCGACGACGCTCGCGGCCTTCGCGACGACGAGCCGGTTCGATCGCCATCGCCCGACGCAGAGCACTGCGGCCCCGGTGACGGTGCGCCGTGCTCTCGACTTCATCGCCGAGAACTCGCACCGTCCGATCACCGTCGATGACGTCGCGGCGTCCGTCCACATCTCGACACGGGGATTGCAGTACGCGTTCCGACGAGCACTCGATTCGACACCGGCTGAGTCGCTGCGACGAGCGCGCCTCGACGGCGCCCATCGCGACCTGCAGTCCGGGGCGGATTCGACGGTCGCCGCAGTCGCCCGCCGGTGGGGTTTCTCGCATCCTTCCCGGTTCGCAGCCGCGTATCGCGACACCTTCGGCGTGCTTCCTTCTGTGACCGCGACGAAGCACCGCCGATGACAGTTTGCGAACAGATTGTTCGTGTGCGTCGCGCGCCGAGGGCGGGCGGCGCGAAGGGATGCGCCCGGACGCATATATTCCGAGATATGGGTTCTCTCTATTACGGCGCCTCGGAGCCGATCCATATCGACGATCGGGCACTCGCGCACCTCAAAGTCGTCGTCGCTACGAAACTGCGTCGCAACGAGAGCTTCACACTGACCTGGAAGCACCCGGAGGGCGATCCCGAAGGCCGCTCGACGGTGTGGTTGCATCCCTCCATCCCCCTGCGGTTCGTCTTCGACGAGAGTGAGGCGCCGGAACTCAGCCGTCGATGGATCGAGGATCTCGCTCATTCGGCGAACTCGAGCGGTGGCATCACTCTCGTCGACGAGCTGATCGAGCCTTCGTCCGACCTGCAGGCCGCGGACGCTCGCTGACTCCCCTGCGCAGTCGGGGTGCGCTCCGCCGGTGTCAAGTCCCTCGTCCGCTCTGCTGATCGATGACACGATCGTCACGATGACGGTACGAAACGAGGACCAGGTGACGGGCAGTGCGCCTTCGATCGATCCGTGGACGCGACCCGCCCGCTCCCCCACGACCTCCGTGATCATCCCGGTCAAGGACGACGCGGTGCTGCTGGCGCGGTGCCTGCGGGCTCTGGGCGCGCAGCAGTCGCCGGCCGACGAGATCATCGTGGTCGACAACGACTCGTCCGACGCCTCGGCATCCGTTGCTCACGCCTCCGGCGCACGGGTGCTCACATGCCTCGAACCCGGCATCTCGGCTGCGGCGTCCACCGGATACGACGCCGCGCGCGGTGATCTGATACTCCGCCTCGATGCCGACTGCGTACCTGATCCTGACTGGATCTCCGCCGTCCTCGCCGCCTTCCGGGAGGACGAGAATACCGACGCGGTCACCGGAAGGGCACGATTCACCGACGGACCTCACGCACTTCGCATCCCGCTCGCTCGGCTCTATCTCGGGGCCTACTCCAGCGTCTTGCGCGTGACACTCGGCCATCGGCCGCTGTTCGGCTCGAACCTCGCGTTCCGCAGGGAGGCGTGGCACTCGGTGCGTGCCGACGTGCATCGGGGCGACCCTCACATCCACGATGACCTCGACCTCGCCTTCCACCTCGGCGAGAACCACCGGATCGCTCGGCTCCCGGGTGAGTCGATGGGGATGTCGATGAGACCATTCACCGCAGGCCAGTTCGGCAGGCGTGTGCACCGAGGCTTTCGCAGCGTGCTCGTGCACTGGCCGCGCGACTTCCCGCCCGTCCGATGGGCACGTCTGTTGATCCGACGTCGTCTGCTCGGCCCCGCACCGCGGAGGACGCGATGACCAGGTCCCCGCTGATCGGCTCGGCCGCCGCACCGTCGCTGCACGTGATGTCGTTCAACCTCCGCCGCGCCATGGACGGCCCCCTGTCTCCGAGACGCGACCGCTGGAGCGTCCGTGCCCCGGCCGTCGCCGAACTGCTCGGCTCGGAACTGCCGACGATCCTTGGGCTGCAAGAGGTGCTCCCGCACGCGATGACGGTCGTCACCCGAGCACTCAGCCCCGCTCACCGGTTCGTGGGCAGAGGAAGAACACGCGAAGGCACGGGCGAGGGCACTCCCCTCGTCTACGACGCGGAACGACTGGAGCTTCGTGAATGGGAGCAGCGGGCCCTTTCGGCGCACCCTGACGAACGGGGCAGTCGGTCCTGGGGCAACGTCCTCCCCCGCATTCTCGTGACAGCGGAGTTCACCGACAGGTCGACGGGCGTGCGGTTCCTCGTCGTCAACACTCATCTCGACCACCTGTCCTCTCGTTCGCGACGACGATCGGCCGAGGCCATCTCCGCAGTGGTCCGCGAGCGTGGCCTGCCGACGATCGTGATGGGGGATCTCAATGCCGGTCCCCGCTCCGGCGCTGTACGCGCGCTTCTCTCGCACGCGGAGCTCACGGATACCTGGAGCGCCGCGGAAGATCGGCTGACGCCGCTGTGGAGCACACTCAACGGATATGGGCGACCGCGTCTCACGGGGCGGCGCGTCGATTGGATGCTCGTCAGCCGAGACGTGCGGGTGCGTGCTGCCGCCATCAACGCACGTGTCTTCGACGGGATCAGACCCTCCGATCACCTGGCAGTGCAGGCGCTGCTGCATCTGGACGGGAAGACACAGTGAAAGAAGACACAGTGAGAGAGGACTTCCTCCGCCCGCCTCATTCCCTCGCGGAGTGGTCTGCAGACGCTCTGCGCGTTCTGGGGATCATCGGCGTCGGCGTTGCTCTGATCTGGCTCGGGCCGACGGACGCCGGCATCGCCGCACTCGCTCTTCCGGCCCTGATGCTGCCACGAGCGCTGGGTCTGCGCGGGTGGTTCGATCTGGCGGTCTGCGCGACCGTGCTCGTGGCCGCGTGGAGCAACGTCCTCGACCTGTACCGGACTATCCCGGGGTGGGATCTGGTCGTGCACCTGGTCTGCACGGGCGTTCTGACCATCATCGCCGCGCTGATCCTCACCCGGGCAGAGGTCGTCACGATGACTCGCGACCACGGCGCCCGGCCGCGAACTCCGCTCGTCCTCGCACCGCTCCTGGCCCTCGCACTCAGCGCGATGTGGGAGATGGTCGAGTGGCTGGGCTGGGCCTACCTCAGCGACGAGATCTTCGTCACGTACCAGGACACGATCGGCGACATGGTCTTCGGCGGACTCGGCGGCGTCGCCGCCGGCGTCATCCTCGCGACATCATCTCTGAGGCGACCGCGCTCGACAGGTCAGGTGGCCGGATCGAACAGCAGGAGTAGGGCGGGCGGGACGTGAACCCGCAGACGAAAGCGGGATGGGCTCAAGGGGCTTGGACGAGCACGGGGACTTCTTCTCCAGGAACCAAGTCGTCGACGCCGACGCCTCGCGCCACTCCCGATTCATACGGGAAGACGAGTACGGCTTCGTCGCTCGCGGTCGAGCGCTGGTTCGGCCCGTCGCCGGCGCCGAGCTCAAACGCCAATCCCGAGGGATGGGTGACTGTGTAGATGGTCGTCCCCTCAGGTGCGCCACTCCTCAGAGACATGCCCACGAGCCCGTCGGCGGAAGTGATGTCGTTGACGTAAACCACCACGGGGGTCCCCGCGCCGACGCTCCTTTCGTACTCGGAGGCGCCCAGGGTGCCAGGCAAGGCGACGTAGATCGACTTACTTGTCGGGTCCGTCAGTTCACCGGCAACTGTTCGGCTGACATCGATCCTCAGCAGAACGGGCGAGTAATTCGGAGTGCCTTCGGGTGCGTTCGTGTCGAGCTCCCCTTGCGTGAATCCGGCGACTTTACCGATGATTCCTGCTTCCGAGAACGCAGTCATCTCGTCAACCTCGGTGACAGGTTCGACGTCGAAATCGGGGGAATTCCAGTCCCCGATCAGGTCGTACGCGGTCGGTACTGGAACTGACGTCTCCGCAACGTGGGATGAGGGCGATGCGCACCCTGCGAGCAGTATCCCGCAGAGTGCAACTCCAGACGCAGCGAAGGCATCCTTGATCGTCTTCCGCATCGGGTTCTCCTTCGAGAGATTGCATGAACCACGGCCGAGAACGGCTGGGCGACACTCTGGGGCAAGGTCTGTTGCTTCGCTGGAGAAGGGGCATCGCGCGACGTGTGGTGGGTCGAATGTACGCCGTTGGTGGACGGAGGACCAGAGCGTGGCGATATGAAGCGCGCCATCGCTCGCCTCACCGTCTTCGTCGGCGAGTGTGGCACGTCCTCGGGCCGCCGCAGATGGCGGAGCCGCGACCCGCAGGCGTGAGACTGAACACGGGCGGGTTGTCCTGCTTGGTCGTCGGCTCCGCCCGGGAGATTCCGTGCTTGCGTAATTGTTGCCCTGGTCCTCGACGCTCGGGCTGAGACCCGACGCGGAACTCGCGGATTCTGGAGAGTCAGGAGTAGGGCGGGCGGGACTTGAACCCGCGATCGTTGGGTTATGAGCCCACTGCCTTAACCAGCTTGGCCACCGCCCCGTGACGACCAGCCTATCGGGCGAACCCGGTCATATCGGCGTGGCGGCGCCGTGGGTCTCCAGGTGCCCCAGATAGATGTCGGCATTGGCGATCAGATCCGCGCGCTCATCGTCACTGAGCGATCTGCGCACTTTCGCGGGAACCCCGGCCACCAACGAACCGTCGGGCACTTCGGTGCCTCCGAGCACCACTGCTCCCCCAGCGATGAGACAGCCTGCGCCTATGACGGCGCCGCTGAGGACGACAGCCCCCATGCCGATCAGCGAACCGTCTCCGATCATGCATCCGTGGACAACCGCGTTGTGACCGATCGACACCTTCGCTCCGACCACGACGGGATGAGCCGCATCGACGTGGACCGAGACGTTGTCCTGCACGTTGCTGCCGGGGCCGATGGTGATGGCTGCCGAGTCGCCCCGGAGCACGGCGTTGTACCAGACGCTCGCACCCGCAGCGATCGAGACGTCGCCGACGACGCGAGCTCCCTCGGCGATGAACACGTCGTCGGCTAACGACGGTGCCTTCCCCGGGAGCGCGAGGACAGAGGCTCCTGCTGCGATGCTCATGAGGTGAGACTATCCTCTGAACGCCGAATTTCCGCGTGATTCCGGGGCACTAAGCCGAGCCTTCGCTTGCTTGCGGAATGTTTTCAGACGAGTAGCGTTGTCATCATCAGGCACGAAGAGACAACTCCGGAGGAGTCAAGATGAGCAAGGTACAGACCGTTTCCACCACCGCCAGCGACCCGACCGTGGCAGCTGCAGCGGCACAGTTCCTCTCCCCCGTCGTGCTCGGACTTCAGGCGCTGACGATCGATGGCAAGCAGGCGCACTGGCACGTGCGCGGCGCCAACTTCGTCGGCGTTCACGAGCTCCTCGACACGATCGTCGCGCACGCTGGGGACTTCGCAGACACCGCCGCCGAGCGGATCGTCGCCCTCGGTCTGCCGATCGACGCGCGCATCAGCGCCGTGGCTGCCAAGGGCAGCGCGACCTCGGTTCCCGCGGGCTTCACCCAGTCCGATGAGCTCGTGCGCGCCGTCATCTCCGACATCGACGCGATCCTCGTCGACGTGAAGGCTGCGATCGACGGGCTCGACGAGGTCGACCTCACGAGCCAGGACGTCGCGATCGAGATCATGCGCGGACTCGAGAAGGACCGCTGGTTCCTCGTGTCGCACATCGCCGCGTAAGCAACCGTCTGACGAAGAAGGGCACCGGTTCTCCGGTGCCCTTCTTCGTGCTCCGGGCGTCATCCGCCGTGGGTGAGCCGACCCGCCACCATCGTCGCCGTCACCGGCATCCCGCGCAGTTCCGCTCCCGAGGCGGTCAGAGGGTCGTAGCCGCACAGCGCGATGTCGGCGAGCTCGCCTGGACGCACGGCGCTGCGGACGCTCGCCTGGAGAGCCTGCTCGCGCGTCAGGCGCTCCTCGGGGTGCCAGGGATCGCGGTCGTCGTCCGTGCGGGTGACAGCGGCGGCGATCGCCTGCCACGGATCGAGCGGCGCCACAGGTGCGTCGGATCCGAAGCGCAACTCCACTCCGGCGTCGCGCAGGGCGCCCAGCGGGTATCCGATCGAGGTCTGCCCAGCCCAGTGCCGTCCGACGAGATCTCTGTCGTCGAGCGCGTGCTGCGGTTGCACGCTCGCGACGACGCCGAGCCTTCCGAACCGCGCGAGATCGGCGTGCCTGACCAGTTGGGCGTGCTCGATCGTCCCGACCGCGCCTGACGCGGTGAAGGCGTCGAGAGCACCGGTGACGGCGCGATCGCCGATCGCGTGCACGGCGACCGCGAGTCCCGCTCCGGTGGCGGTGGTGAGGAGATCCACGAGCTCTGCCGGCGGCACCGTGAGCACTCCGAAGTTCTCAGGATCACCCGGATATGCGTGCGAGCACGCGGCGGTCCGCGTGCCCAACGAACCGTCGCTGATGATCTTCAGCGGCCCGACGTGGATCAGGTCGCGCCCGGCTTCCGGTGCGTCCTCGGCCTGGTGCAGCTCGCCCGACCTCAGACCCGCACGGATGGCTCGCTCGAGGTCGAACGGATAGATGGCGAACTCGACGCGATGAGCGGCGAACCCCGCCGCGACTCGACGTGGCCACGCGTCGGCGTTCCAGGCCATGTCGAAGTCCACCAGACCTGTGACCCCTCGGGACGCTGCTCGCTCGCCCGCGTCCCGGACCGCCGCGTCGCCGCGATCAGGATCCACGGCATTCAGTCGACGGGAGATCTCGAACGCGTCCTGCTCGCGCAGCATTCCGTCGACGCTGTCGAATCCCTCGATCCGCAGGGCCGCCGAGTTGAGCCACGTGCTGTGCACATCCGCGTTGATCAGGTAGGTGGGCACGCCCCCGGTGACACTGTCGAGGAGCGCGAGTGTGGGGTGATCGGGCCACATCGCATCGCGGAATCCGCTGCCCACCTTCCGCCCGTCCGGAAGGGGTGCCGCTGCCGCCATGATCGCAGCCGCTTCCGATGCGGAGGCCGCACCGCCGAGGGCGACGCGCTCCGCAGCCAGTGCCCACTGCACGGTGTGGACGTGGTTGTCCCAGAGGCCGGGCACCGCCCATGCTCCGTTCCCTTCGAGGGTCTCGCCCTGCGGCGCGAGAGCTCCCGTCGGGGCGATGTCAGTGATTCGGCCGTCCTCGACGAATATGTCGACGGGTTCGTCGTCGATCAGGAATTCTTTCCCGGGGCCGGAGACCCGCACCCCGACAAGTGTGCCGACCCGCTCCCCGATCCCGATCACGAACGTGCTCCGGCGCGCGCCTGCTGCGCGCGACGCATCTCGGCCGCCAGTTCGGGGTGTGCGTACGGGCCATCACCCTCGAGCTCGGCGATCACGGTCTCCACGGTCTCGAGCGGCTTGTTCTGACTGAGCTTGCGCTTGGCGACGACTCTGATCGGGGTGAGTCTGAAGCCCACTGTCCCTCCGGCGAGCCGCGTCACGAATGCGGGATCGTTCGGCCGTTCCCACATGCGCCGAGGCTCAGGCATACGCCCCTCGAAACGGTCGACCAGCCGGTCCAACACGGCGAGGTTCTCGTCATCGCCGAGTATCTCGGGAGTCCCCGCGAGATGCACGGCCGTGTAGTTCCAGGTCGGCACCGACTGCACATCGCCGTACCATCCGGGTGAGATGTAGCCGTGCGGTCCCTGGAAGACGACCAGCAGCTCCCTCTCGCCCAGGCCGTGGATCAGGTCGTCCGGCCGCCCGACATGGCCCACGACCGTGAGGTCGTCGCGATCCTCATCGAGCAGAACGACGTAGTGCGACGAGACGAGCCCATCGGGACCGTGGCTCACGATCGTCGCCCAAGGGTTCGCATCGATGATGCGACGGATCTCGGGCACATCAGCGAGCGTGAAACTGGGGTTCTGACGCATCCCCTCAGCCTATGGCCGCCGGGTCACGCTTGGCAGCGTGGGCACCAGTACAGCTTGCGTGCCCCGATCTCCTCGAGAGCGATCTCGGTGCCGCAGATGCGGCAGGGCAGCCCGGCGCGATGGTAGACCCAGTGCCGGTCGTCGCGGCTCGCCATCGCGGCTCGGTACGCATCGGGCGAGAGGTCGTCCATGGTCATCATCTGCCCGGTCTCGACGCCGATGGCAAGGAGACGCACCCAGTCGTGCCACAGGGCTCGCACGATGTCTTCCGGAACCTCGCGGCCGGGCGTGTGCGGGTTCAATCGCTGGCGGAACAGCATCTCGGCGCGATACACGTTGCCGATGCCGCTCACCACGGCCTGATCCATCAGCAGGAGCGCGATCACCGTCGGCTTCTTGCGGACCGCCTGAACGAAGCGCTCCTCGTTCTGTGCGGGATCACCCACGAGTGGATCGGGACCGAGCTTCGCGACGCTGGCGAGCATCTCTTCAGGGGTCTGAAGGACGCAGGCGGTGGGCCCCCGCAGATCTGCAGCGGTGATGTCGGTCATCAGACGCATTCGGACCTGGCCGACGACCGGGGGCGGCCATTCCAGACCCTCGTCAGCAAGGCCCTTCGTCTGCTCCGACATGCGGACGTGCACGCGAGTGCGTCGGGGGGCGCCGATCGAGGCGAGCGAGTTCTCGCCCGCGTCGTCGAGGATCTCCTCGTCGACCACCGTGCCCCGCTGGTTGGTCTGTCCCATTCGACCGTTCGCCGAGGCGATGGTGGGGTCGACCAGGATCTCTCCCGCGAAGTCCCAGGCTCCGTAGAGACCGAGGTGCACGCGCAGCCACACATCTCCCTCGGCCTCGAGGAACATCTGCTTGCCCACCGCCTGCACGCTGATCGCTTCGCGACCGTTCAGAACGGCCGCACCCTCGGCGAAACGTCCCTGCGGGCTCGAGGCGAGCATCGTCTTGCCGACGAAGTTCCGCTCGAACTGTCGAGCGATGCGATGGACGGAGTGACCCTCGGGCATATCAGGCCCGCGGATCCGGAAGCAGCGATCCGTCGCGCTCGAAATCTGCGATCTGACCGATGCGACGGACGTGGCGCTCGTCGTATGAGAACGGCGTCGCGATGAAGGTGTCGATGAACGAGGTGACCTCGTCGAAGGTGTGCTGACGCGCCCCGATCGAGATCACGTTCGCATCGTTGTGCTCGCGGGCCAGCTCAGCCGTCGACGTGTTCCACACCAGTGCGGCGCGGACGCCCTCCACCTTGTTCGCGGCGATCTGCTCGCCGTTGCCCGAGCCGCCGAAGACCACACCCAGCGTCCGGATGCCGGCTGCCTGGTCTGACACGACCGCCTGTGCCGCGCGGATGCAGAACGCGGGGTAGTCGTCGAGCGCGTCGTACTCCACCGGACCGTGGTCGACGACTTCATGCCCGGCACGGCGCAGATGATCCTGCAGCTGTGTCGAGAAGTCGAGACCGGCGTGATCGGTGGCGATATGGATGCGCATGGCATCCATCCTAGAAGCGCCGAAGGTCAGCGCGTGCTCACGGAGCCACGCCGGCAGCGGCCGGCTTGAATCCCGCCCGCACGTTCTCGCAGCAACCGGGGCGGCACACGTCGAACGCACCGGGAAGAGACGTCACATGGGGGCGTTCCTCATTGGGACGACCCTCCAGGCGCTCGACGATCAGGTCGACGATGCCGGTGACGAACGACGGAGCGACCCCGGGCGTCGGAGTGCGCGTGAAGGCGAGTCCCGCTTCCTCCGCCGCTTCAGCGGCCTCGGTGTCGAGGTCCCAGAGCACCTCCATGTGGTCGCTCATGAAACCGACGGGCACCACCGCCACGGCCTTGCGACCGCGTGCGGGCAGCTCGCCGATGACGTCGCACACATCAGGCTCGAGCCACGGCTGCGAGGCGGGGCCCGAACGGGACTGGTAGACCAGCTCCCATGAGACGTCAGCTGCGTCCGGGACGCTCTCGCGGACCCGATCCATCACCCAGGCGGCGACGGCGAGATGCTGAGCGGCATACGCGCCGCCCTCTCCCCAATCGATGTCGCGGGCGCCCGAACGCTCGGCATCCGCGGTCGGGATGCTGTGCGTCGAGAAGAGGATCTGGATGTCGGCGGGAGCGATGCCCTGAGCGAGGAAGGTCTCCACGGCCTCGCGGACGCCCGTCTCGAACGACTCGACGAAACCGGGGTGATCGTAGAAGGGACGGATCTTGTCGATCGTGACCGTCTCGCCGAGCTTCGTCTCCTCGAGCACTCGCGCGAAGTCCTCGCGGTACTGCCGGCAGCTCGAGAACGAGCTGTAGGCGCTCGTGGCGAAGGCGAGCAGCGTCGTCTTGCCATCGGCTGCCGCTTCGGTGACGACCTCTTCGAGGTACGGGCTCCAGTTGCGATTGCCCCAGTACACCGGAAGATCGATGCCACGGCGGGCGAGCTCGCCCTCGAGCGCCTCCTTGAGGATGCGGTTCTGCCCGTTGATGGGGCTCACGCCCCCGAAGTGGCGGTAGTGGTGCGCGACCTCTTCGAGACGCTCATCCGGGATCCCCCTGCCCCGCGTCACGTTGCGGAGGAACGGGATGACGTCATCCTGTCCCTCAGGGCCGCCGAAGCCGGCGAGCAGGATGCCGTCATAGGCCACGGGGGTGGTCATGTACGGCGCGCCGGAGGCAGCAGCATCGGAAGCAAAGAGGACGGTGTTCGGCTCGATCGCGGTCACCCGTCCATTCTTTCATCTCCTGGAAGTGAGTCAGGCCGCCGTGCTGGCGTAGGCTGTCATGGTTGCCGTGGGCGCCAACTGCGCTGGGTTGCGGCAGCATCCCCTCACCCCTGGGAGTACAGCTGTGCCTGGAGAGAACCTCACCCGCATCGAAGCGCAGGAGCGCCGCGACGTCATCGACACCCAGTCGTACGAAGTCTCGCTCGACCTGACGAAGGGTGCGGAGGTCTTCGGCTCCCGCAGCGTCGTCCGGTTCACCGCGACACCGGAGAGCCACACCTTCATCGACCTGATCGCACGCGACGTTCGCGAGATCTCGTTGAACGGCGAGCAGCTCGACCCCGACGAGGTCTTCGCCGACTCGCGCATCGCGCTCGCCGGGTTGCAGGCCGAGAACGTCCTCGTCGTCGACGCCGACTGCGAGTACACGAACACCGGCGAGGGCCTGCACCGATTCGTCGACCCGGTCGACGGCGAGGTCTACCTCTACTCGCAGTTCGAGGTCCCCGACTCGCGGCGCGTGTTCGCCGTGTTCGAGCAGCCCGACCTGAAGGCGACGTTCCAGTTCACGGTGACGGCACCGGCATCCTGGAAGGTCGTCTCCAACTCCCCCACGCCCGAGCCCATCGTCCACGACGACCACTCGGTGGCGACCTGGGGCTTCGAGCCGACGCCCCGCATCTCCTCTTACATCACGGCGCTCGTCGCAGGCCCCTACGAGGCGACGTTCTCCGAGCTCACCAGCGCATCGGGCCGCGTGATCCCGCTCGGCGTCTACGGTCGCAAGAGCCTGTGGCAGCACCTCGACGCCGAGTACATCTTCGACAAGACGCGCGAGGGCTTCGCCTACTTCGAGTCGAAGTTCGGCGTGCCGTACCCCTTCGCGAAGTACGACCAGCTGTTCGTCCCCGAGTTCAACGCGGGTGCCATGGAGAACGCGGGCGCGGTCACCTTCACCGAGACCTACGTGTTCCGCAGCAAGGTGACCGATGCCGTCAAGGAACGCCGCGTCGTCACGATCCTGCATGAACTGGCGCACATGTGGTTCGGCGACCTCGTCACGATGAAGTGGTGGAACGATCTCTGGCTGAACGAGTCGTTCGCGGAATGGGCGTCGACGATCGCGACGGCTGAGGCCACCGAATGGACCGAGGCGTGGACGACGTTCAACGCCATGGAGAAGACCTGGGCCTACCGCCAGGATCAGCTTCCCTCGACCCACCCCATCGTGGCCGAGATCAACGACCTCGAAGACGTGCAGGTGAACTTCGACGGCATCACCTACGCGAAGGGCGGCTCGGTCCTCAAGCAGCTCGCCGCCTGGGTCGGCATCGAGGCGTTCTTCGCCGGCGTATCGCAGTACTTCCAGAAGCACTCCTGGGGCAACACCGAGCTCAGCGACCTGCTCACCGAGCTCGAGGCCACCAGCGGACGCGACTTGAGCACCTGGTCGAAGAAGTGGCTCGAGACCGCGGGCGTCAACACTCTCGAACCGGTGATCGCAGATGACTCCGACGGCACGATCACGCGATTCGCCGTGACGCAGACCGCTCCGGCCGATTACCCGACCATCCGTCCTCACCGCCTGGGCATCGGCTTCTACTCCCTCCAGGGCGGCGCTCTCGTGCGCTCGCACTACGCCGAGGTCGACGTCGACGGAGACCGCACAGAGGTCCCCGAGCTGCACGGCCTCAAGCGCCCCGATCTCGTGCTGCTCAACGACAACGACCTCGCCTACGCGAAGATCCGCCTCGACGAACGCTCCCTCGCCACCGCGATCGCGCACCTCGCCGACATCACCGATCCCCTCGCCCGCTCCCTCGTCTGGGGAGCGGCATGGGACCAGACCCGCGATGCCGAGACCGCGGCCTCCGACTACATCGACCTCGTACTCGGCAACATCGGCCGCGAGACGGAGTCCACCACTGTCCGCACCACGCTGGCGCAGCTGCGCAGCGCCGCGACGCTCTACGTCACACCGGAGGCTCGCCTCGCCGCCCGCCAGAAGGTCGCGGACGGGCTCTGGGCGCTCGCAGAGTCCGCCGAGTCGGGAAGCGACAGTCAGCTGCAGTTCGTGACGGCGTTCGCGAACGCGCTCGTGACGCCAGAGCATGCGGGCATCATCGGTCGGCTGCGCTCCGGCGAGGAAACGCTCCCGGGTCTCGAGATCGACGCGGACCTCAGCTGGCAGCTGCTCGTCGGACTCGCCACGATCGGTGCGACGGATGCCGCTTCCATCGATGCCGCACTCTCGTCGGACAACACGTCGAAGGGCGGCGAGTTCGCCGCACAGGCACGTGCGGCGCTGCCCGACTCCGCCTCGAAGAAGGCCGCCTGGGCGTCGCTGATCGAGCGTGACGACGCCCCGAACACGATTGTGCGCTCCGCGGCGCTCGGCTTCGTGCACCCGGCGGGCGCCGAGGCTCTTCGCGAGTTCGTACCCGCGTACTTCGACATGCTGGTGCCGATCTGGGAGTCTCGCAGCTATCAGATCGCGCAGTATCTGGTCGTCGGCCTGTTCCCGACGGCCATCGCGGACGTCGAACTCCGTGATGCGACGCGGGCCTGGCTGTCTGCCAACCAGGACGCGGCACCGGCGCTGCGCCGTCTCGTGCTCGAGAACCTCGCCGACGTCGAGCGCGCCCTCGCTGCACAGTCCCGCGACGCCGAGGACTGAGCCGGCTTCTGCGATCAGGCCTCTGCGCGGTGCATCCAGCCCGCACAGAGGCCTGATCGTTAGTATCTGGAGTGATGATGATCCCCTTCGAAGTCACTCCCCAGCCTGCTGAGACCACTCTTCCCGCCTGGTGGACGAACACGCTCGGCGTGCTCCGTGACGTGGGCCTGCAGGCGCTCGGCGTAGTCGCGATCATCGCGGGTTGTGTCCTCATCGCCCTTGTGCTGCGAGTGGTGATCCGACGCGTCGTACACCGCATCGTCGACAGCGCGAAGAACAAAGCAGCGGTCGACGACACCCAGGCGCTCGAGCGCTCTCCGTTGGCCGATATGCGCCTCGTGCAGCGCACCCGAACGCTCGGCACGATCCTGCAGAACATCGTCAACGTGATGCTCGTGGTGATCGCCATCGTCCTCGTGGTCAATCACCTCACTCCGACACTGCTCGGCTCGCTGACGCTCCTCACTGCGGCTGTCGGCGCGGGTCTCGGTTTCGGTGCCCAGAACATCGTCAAAGACGTGCTCAACGGCATGTTCATCGTGGCGGAGGATCAGATCGGCATCGGCGACGTCGTCGACCTCGGCCTCGCGAGCGGTGTCGTGGAGTACGTCAGTGTGCGCATCACGCAAGTGCGTGACGTGAACGGAACACTCTGGTACGTCCGCAACGGCGAGGTGCTCCGCATCGGAAACATGTCGCAGGGCTGGGCCAGGGCGATCATCGACCTCGGCGTGCCGCTCGACTCCGACCTCGAGAAGGTCGAGCAGACGATGCTCGACACCGCGCTCGCGCTCTCGAAGGACCCGAAGTGGCGAACCCGCATCATCGAGAAGCCGGAGCTGTGGGGTCTCGAGTCGATCGACGGCGAGGCGCTGGTCGTTCGCCTCGTCATCAAAGCTCGCGCCAACGCCAAGGACGACGTCGCCCAGGAGCTCCGCAAGCGCCTGCGATCGGCGATGCTCGAGAACGATGTCGTCCTCCCGAGCATGACGACCGTGGTGCCCACCGGTCTCGAAGGTGCCCGCCGCGTCCGGGGCGCCAATCCGCCCAAGACACGTCCGAACGCCGTCACCGGCGTGCCCGTCATCCCGGATCGTGGAATCTGGCGGCGCAAGAAGACGAACGACGACGGGAGCTCCCAGAAGTGACGTTCTACGACGAGGTCGGTGGTCGCGAGACCTTCGCGAAGATCGTGTCGGTCTTCTACCGCGAAGTCGCCCTCGACCCGGTGCTGAAGCCGATGTACCCGGAAGAGGACCTCGGCCCCGCCGAGGAGCGGCTGCTGATGTTCCTCGAGCAGTACTGGGGCGGCCCGACGACCTACGGCGAGACGCGAGGGCACCCCCGCCTGAGGATGCGCCACATGCCCTTCCACGTCGACCCCGACGCTCGTGACCGGTGGCTCCGACACATGCGGACGGCTGTGGACGAGGCGCAGTTGTCGCCCCTCCACGAATCGACGCTGTGGGACTACCTCGAACGCGCCGCGTATGCCATGGTGAACACATTCGAGGCGTCCGGCATCGGCACGCCCTCGGCCGGGCGCCCGACGCTCGAGACCCGATCACGTCAGGAATCAACGGAGAGCACATGACGAACACGCCCCTGTCTGCAGACGTCCTGGTCATCGGATGGGGGCTCGCCGGTCTCGTCGCAGCAGGTGAGGCGCTGGACGCCGGCCGTCGTGTGATCCTGGTCGACCAGGAGCCACGCACGAACCTCGGCGGGCAGGCCTGGTGGTCGTTCGGCGGCCTGTTCCTGATCGATTCTCCCGAGCAGCGGCGGATGGGCATCCGCGATTCGCTCGCCCTCGCCACACAGGACTGGTTCGGGACCGCATCGTTCGATCGCCCTGAAGACGACTGGCCGCGACGGTGGGCCGAAGCGTACCTGCAGTTCGCCGCTGGAGAGAAGCGCTCCTGGTTGCGCGAGCGCGGAGTGGGTTTCTTCCCGGTCGTCGGCTGGGCCGAGCGCGGAGGGTACGGTGCACTCGGCCCTGGCAACTCGGTCCCCCGATTCCACATCACCTGGGGCACCGGGCCGGGTGTCGTCGCGCCGTTCGCTTCAGCGGT
The DNA here is from genome assembly GCF_979258485.1 of Microbacterium sp. AC035. NCBI lineage: Bacteria > Bacillati > Actinomycetota > Actinomycetes > Micrococcales > Microbacteriaceae > Microbacterium > Microbacterium sp. AC035. Next base: position 786,364 of record NZ_OZ409858.1, on the reverse strand, counting down.
CGAACAGGGCGAGCGCGACGGCCGGATCACCATCCTCCCCCGTCATCGCGTGACGGAGCTCATCATGACGGACGGAGCGGTCACCGGCGCGCGCGGGACGATCCTGGAGTCGAGCCCTGCCGCTCGCGGCGTCGAGTCGTCACGGCACGCGATCGGCGACTTCGAGATCAGCGCCGGTGCCACGATCGTCTCGTCGGGCGGTATCGGAGGAAACCACGACCTCGTCCGCGCCGCATGGCCTGCCAGTCTCGGTGTGCCGCCTGATCACATGCTCACGGGGGTCCCCTCGTACGTGGACGGTTCGATGCACGCCGTGTCGGAGGTGGCCGGTGCGCGCCTCATCAACGGCGACCGCATGTGGCACTACGTCGAGGGCATCACCAATTGGGATCCGGTGTGGCCGTCGCACGGCATCCGAATCCTCCCCGGGCCGTCCTCGCTCTGGCTGGACGCCACGGGCAGGAGACTGCCCGTGCCGCTCTTCCCCGGCTTCGACACTCTGGGCACGCTCGCTCACCTCCGCGCCACCGGCTACGACCACTCGTGGTTCGTCGCCTCACGTCAGATCGTCGAGAAGGAGTTCGCCCTCTCGGGGAGCGAGCAGAATCCCGATCTCACAGGCAAGGATGTCGGACTGCTCGTGAAGTCCCGGCTCGCCAAGGGACCGACGGGTCCGGTGCAGGCGTTCCTCGACGAAGGAGAGGACTTCATCGTCGAGAACGACCTCGAATCGCTGCTCGAGCAAATGCAGAAGCATCCAGGCGGAGAATCACTCGACATCGATCACGTGCGGCGGGAGGTCATCGCACGTGACCTGGAGATGGACAACGAGTTCACGAAGGATGCCCAGATCGGCATGCTGCGTTCGATGCGCGGTTACCGCGGCGACAAGCTGATCCGCACCGCAGCTCCGCATCGCCTTCAGGATCCGGCCGCCGGACCTCTCGTCGCCGTCAAGCTGCACGTGCTCACCAGGAAGTCACTCGGAGGGATCACCACCGATCTCGATGGCCGCGCTCTCGGAGCCGACGGCTCACCGATTCCCGGTCTGTACGCGGCAGGCGAAGCGAGCGGCTTCGGCGGGGGCGGAGTTCACGGGTACCGTGCGCTCGAGGGAACGTTCCTCGGCGGGTGCCTCTTCTCGGGCCGCCAAGCCGGACGCGCCGCGGCCCGGTGACCTCACGCTCGCACCGTCGGTCGACGGCACTCCTCGGGTGACCGCGCCTCTAGCCCGACGCCGCTATCGGGCGGAGCCCGTGCCTCGGACCGCTGTCAGCCCTGTGGCAACGGGCCCTCGAGCGAGAACGTGGCCCCGCCGGAAAGCGAGTCGAGTCCATCGCCCGGACTGCATGACAGGGACTTCCTCCTCGCCGGAGATGAAGCCGAACGCATCGGCTGCGAAGGCGACTCCGCGCGGCAGGCCGCCGAGATCCTCATCGGGTTCGCCCCAGATCGCTGCACGGAGCGCTCTCACGGCTTCCTCCCCCGACCCGGGCGTCGCTCCGCGCGCTACGGCGCTGATCCCCCACTGCGCACGCCGGGCTATGACGGATGCTGCCAGAGTCGAGACCGTCAGCCACTGGCCTCGCGGCGGAGCGACTCCGGCCCACGCTGGCGAAAGACCTGTCTCGGGGAGACCCAGCGCGCGCTCATCGTCGGTCGCCGTGAGAGATGCGACGACGACATCGCACTCGAGCTCAGGGTCCGCCTGCACGACGCGCATCGCCAGCACCGTCGGGGTCTGGTCGAACAGACCCTGAGGCGAGAGAGCGGCCCCGGTGAGCGCGAGAACACCCCGCGCCGCCTGCAGCCGAACCCCCTCATCGGAGATGCGGGTCGCTCGGCCGAGGAAGGTCAGAACGTCCTTCGCGGTCTCGGCGTCTGCGAGAAGAAGCTGGTGGGGCACACCCTCTAAACTAGCAACGCCAGCGGCATCCGCAGTCGCGGAAAGGAACTCATGACCGCCGACGCACACGCGATTCGCACCGTCGAACAGCTCCTGGACGTGCTGGACCTCGATTCGACTCAGGCCCGCACCACGGAGGACATCTTCACGGGGTCTTCGCATCCGATGCCCTCTGGGCGGATATACGGCGGCCAGGTGCTCGCCCAGAGCCTCCTCGCCGCGGAACGGACGCTTCCGGAAGATCGTGCAGTGCACTCCATGCACGGGTATTTTCTTCGGCCCGGCGACGCAAGCCAGGGCATCACGATCGCGGTCGATCGCATCCACGACGGGCGGTCCTTCTCGACCCGTCGTTCGCAGGCGTATCAGAACGGGGTGCCGATCTTCTCGATGATCGCCTCCTTCCAGGACGACGATCCGGGCATCGAGCACGCAGTTCCGATGCCCGACGGCATCCCTGGTCCGGACTCTCTACTGCCCGACGAGGAGCGCGTCGACGGCCTGCCGTCCGGCGTCGTTCGCATGCTCAGCGATCGCGCCGCCGATGTCCGCCACATCGACTCGCCGATGTTCCTGCCGAGCGAGGATTCCCGGGTACCGCAGCAGGGTGTCTGGATGCGGATGAAGGCGCCTCTTCCTGACGATCAGCGCATCCATCGGGCAGCTCTTGCGTATCTGAGCGACATGACGATCCAGGAATCGATCCTGCGCGCCCATGGCGTGTACTGGGGGCTTCCCGGGCTGAAGGTGGCGAGCCTCGACCACGCGATGTGGTGGCACCGGCCCGCTCGCGTCGACGAATGGCTGCTCTACCTCCAGGAGTCGCCGAACGCTCGTGGCGGCCGAGGTCTTGCTCAGGGACGCATCTACACGCAGTCGGGCGACCTGGTGGCCTCCGTGGCGCAGGAGATCATGGTCAGAGTGCCCGACCCGGCCTGATCGCGGGCGCCTCGGGTCAACGGTGGGTGTACTCGATGGAGGGACCGACATACGGCTCCCACGCGTCGCGCATCTCCTGGGTGAGTCGGGTGGGCCGGCCCGTCTTGGCATCGACGAGCACGATGATCGCGGTCGACCGCGCATAGATCGTGCGGGGCTCGGCTGCAGGGTCGTTGTGCACCTCGTAGCAGACCTCGACGCTGGAGCCACCGAGCTTGCCGAACCACATCTGCACTTCGAGCGGGCGACGCTGATAGGGCACCGGTGCGAGGTACTCGATCTCCTGCCGCGCGATGAGCGTCAGGGTGCCCTCGTCGATGCCTGAGTCGAGCACGGCGGTCGAGGGCGCCTGTTCACCGGGACCCGCACGCCAGAACGCGCGCACGCGCGCCTCCTCGAGCAGCTTGAGCATCGAGGTGTTGTTGACGTGATTGAATGCGTCCAGATCGCCCCAGCGGAGGTGGATCGGAATGTGCAGCCGGGGTCCCGGTGTCAGGTCGGACATCGAGCGATCAGTCGCGCGTGAGCTTGCGGTGCGTCGAGCGGTGCGGCTTGGCCGCGTCGGCGCCGAGTCGCTGGATCTTGTTCTCCTCGTACGCCTCGAAGTTGCCCTCGAACCAGTACCACTGAGCGGGCTTCTCGTCGGTGCCCTCGTACGCGAGGATGTGGGTCGCGATGCGGTCGAGGAACCACCGGTCGTGGGTGATGACCACAGCGCAGCCGGGGAACTCGAGAAGCGCGTTCTCGAGTGAACCCAGCGTCTCGACGTCCAGGTCGTTCGTGGGCTCGTCGAGGAGGAGCAGGTTGCCACCCTCCTTGAGCGTGAGGGCCAGGTTCAGACGGTTGCGCTCACCACCGGAGAGCACACCTGCCTTCTTCTGCTGGTCCGGCCCCTTGAATCCGAACTTCGAGACGTACGCGCGTGAGGGGATCTCCGTCTTGCCGACCGTGATGACATCGAGGCCGTCAGAGACGACCTCCCACAGCGTCTTGTCGGGGTCGATGTTCGAGCGCGACTGGTCGACGTAGCTGATCTTGACAGTCTCGCCGATCTTGAGGTCACCGCCGTCGAGCGGCTCCAAGCCCACGATCGTCTTGAACAGGGTCGTCTTACCGACACCGTTGGGCCCGATCACGCCGACGATCCCGTTCGGCGGGAGGTTGAAGCTGAGACCGTCGATGAGCACCCGGCCGTCGAAGCCCTTCTGCAGCTTCTTCGCATCGATCACGATGCTGCCGAGGCGAGGCCCCGCGGGAATCGAGATCTCCTCGAAGTCCAACTTCCGGGTCCGCTCCGCCTCCGTCGCCATCTCCTCGTACCGCGCGAGTCGAGCCTTCGACTTGGTCTGGCGACCCTTCGCGCTGGACCTGACCCACTCCAGCTCCTCCTTGAGGCGCTTGGCGAGCTTGGCGTCCTTCTTGCCCTGGATCTCGAGGCGTTCGCCCTTCTTCTCCAGGTAGGTCGAGTAGTTGCCTTCGTAGCCGATCAGGCGGCCACGGTCGACTTCGGCGATCCACTCGGCGACGTGGTCGAGGAAGTACCGGTCGTGAGTGATGGCGATGACCGCGCCCTTATAGGCCTGGAGATGCTGCTCCAGCCAGAGCACGCTCTCCGCGTCGAGGTGGTTGGTGGGCTCGTCGAGCAGCAGCAGATCGGGCTTCTGCAGAAGCAGCTTGGCGAGTGCGACCCGTCGCTTCTCGCCTCCGGAGAGCGGGGCGATCGCCGCGTCCCCGGGGGGCGTGCGAAGGGCGTCCATGGCCTGCTCGAGCTGCGAGTCGAGGTCCCAGCCGTCCGCAGCGTCGATCTCCTCCTGCAGGGTTCCCATCTCGGCGAGGAGCGAGTCGAAGTCGGCATCGGGATCTGCCATCAGCATCGAGATCTCGTTGAACCTGTCGACCTTCGCCTTGATGGCGATACCGTCCTGGATGTTCTCGATCACCGTCTTGGTCTCGTCGAGCTCGGGCTCCTGCATCAGGATCCCGACCGAGAAACCGGGAGACAGCTTCGCCTCACCGTTGGACGGCGTGTCCATACCGGCCATGATCTTGAGGATCGTCGACTTACCAGCGCCGTTCGGGCCCACCATGCCGATCTTGGCACCGGGGAGGAAAGCCATCGTGACGTCGTCGAGGATGAGCTTGTCGCCCACCGCCTTGCGCGCACGAACCATCGAGTAGATGTACTCAGCCACCGAAAAACGCTCCTTCTGTTGGCGTCGAAGATCGACACTCCAGCCTACCGGCGATCGAGAGGGCCGCTACCGAGGGCAGACGCAACCTCTGAACACGCGGATGCGCGAACTGCCACACGCGTCGTCAAAAGGGCGAATCACCAGTCGATCGTCCTCGTCGCACCGACGAGACAACGCCCCTCGGCCAGCTGGGGCATGACGACCGTGACCGGTTCGCCCGTCGACGGACCCACCTGACCGACGAGGCACTCCGTGTCGCCCCAGCGTACGGCGAACATCAGGCTCTCGACCGGGTTGCCGACCGTCGTGACGTCCTGGGTCACCTGCATGGCGGCGCGGTCGAATCCTGCGGCCGTCAAGGCGTCGATGTATGCGCGACCCGACACCCTCTGATCGGACGCCCACACCTCACCGGTCACGGCTGCGAACAGCGGCAGATTGTCGTCCGCGGTGCCGTCCGCGACATACACGGGATCGGAGGGGGGCGTCGACGGGCTGGGGCTCGCACCGGCATCCGTCGGTTCCGGCGTGACTGAAGGCGATGAGGTCGGACCGCATGAGGTCAGCAGCAGCGCCATCATCACGGCGACGCCTGTCGCGATCGCCGCGCGCGGTGCGGAGGAGTCCGGTCGTCGAGGCACGAATCGAGTCTAAGGGTGTCCTCCCCCGCACACGCACGGCGATCGCACTCATGCGCGACATGGGCGCCGACGCCGAGCGGCCACGACGCCTCAGAGAGGGCTCGTGCCTGCGGGAGACGAGTCCACGAGGTCGCCCCCATCTCCCGACAGCCCGCTGTCCGCCGCCGCCCATGACGTGTCGAGGTCCGAGATGGAGCCTTCCGCTTGCGACGGGTGCCGTGTCTCGTCCTGCGGATCCGATGTCATCGAACTCCTGGGAGAGGCATCGGCCGCCGATCGCGCACTTCGGCGATACGCCGTCGTCCCCCACCGGAGGTCGTGGCCGATCGCGTCGGCATCTATGTCGACGCTCGTGCCCTGCTTGCCGTTGTTCTCCCATGCACGGATCTTCATCCTCCCCGTCACGATCACACTGTCGCCGGAGCGCAGCGAGACCTTCGCGTGCTCCCCCAGCTGACGGAAAGCCGCGACCGAGTACCAGTTCGTCATCACATCGACCCACGTCTGCGTCGCATCATCGAATCGCCGATGAGTGCTGGCGAGTCGGAAGTTGGTCACGGGAACTCCACTGGTCGTTCGCCCTTGGGTGGGATCGGTGGCGACGTTGCCCACGATGGTCACTGTGTCATGCATGTTCTCTCCTCTGTTCCCGGAGCGTGCGTCCGGACAACCTCAGAATGGGGCGTGTCACGACCTCGGCGATGCCGAGAACACGGGCACCCTGAACAACCCGACTCGGGGTCCGAATGTGCAGAGCGACTGCGTCTCGGGCACTGCGCAGTCCCAGGCCGCGAATGTCGGTGGTCGGTCATACGTTCGAATCAGGAAAGGAGATTCGATGTCTGCAACCCTGATCACTTCCGTACCCGAGGTTCCCTACGCCACACCGAGGCTGACGGCCAAGAAGGAGCACCTCGTGCGCGCCTCCGCTCGCCTCTGGCGGGTTCAGGACGCGAAGGAGCGGGTCCTCGGACACCTGCGCCTCATGCCCGATCCTCTCGGGGTGCGTTACCGGGCTGAACGCCTCCATCTCGCCACGGCATCGTTCCGACTCGTCGGCGACTTCTGGAGCGCAGATGATGCGGTGGCCGCGTTGCGCAACGGATGACCGCACTGCTCGGGTGATGGTGCCCCCGGCAGGATTCGAACCTGCGACCAAGAGATTAGAAGGCTCCTGCTCTATCCCCTGAGCTACGGAGGCGCACAGATCTACCGTACCGCGCCCGACTCGGATGTCGGAGCCGTCGATAGGATAGCGAAATGGTATCTGCCTCAGAGAACGACCGCCTCGTATGGATCGATTGTGAGATGACCGGTCTCGATCTGGCCGTCGACGAGCTCGTCGAGATCGCCGTCGTCGTCACCGATTTCGAACTCCGACCGGTCGACCCCGGCTTCCAGGTCGTCATCCGTCCGAGCGATGCAGCACTCGAGAACATGAACGACTTCGTGACGAAGATGCACGAGACGTCAGGGCTGATCACGGAGATCCCCCATGGTGTCTCGCTGGCAGAGGCCGAAGCGCAGACCCTCGCATACATCAAGAGATTCGCCCCTGTCGAACGCAAGGCTCCGCTTGCGGGCAACACCATCGGCACCGACCGGATGTTCCTGGCCAAGTACATGACTCAGGTCGACCAGTGGCTGCATTACCGCAATGTCGACGTCTCGAGCATCAAAGAGCTTTCGCGGCGGTGGTACCCCCGGGTGTTCTTCCAGGCGCCGGCGAAAGACGGCGGGCACCGCGCCCTCGCCGACATCCTCGAGTCCATTCGCGAGCTCCGCTATTACCGCGAGGCGGTCTTCGTCGATGAGCCCGGCCCGTCGAGCGACGATGCTCGCGACATCGCGGCGCGCACCGTGTCAGAGTTCACCCCGAACATGTAATAGACTCGTCTGGTTGCCGATCGCGATCGGCACATGGTGGGTATAGCTCAGCTGGTAGAGCGCTGGCTTGTGGTGCCGGATGTCGCGGGTTCGAGTCCCGTTACTCACCCCACTCAGAGAAGGCCCGAGTCGAGAGACTCGGGCCTTCTCTGTGTCTCGGCGCCTTCGCAGAACCGGACCCGACCGACCGTGATCGGGTGGAGGTGAGCCACCCATAGGATTGCGGGGTGTCGCTCCCCGTGTGGTTCTCGCTTCTGACTGCCTGTGTGGTGATCAGCTTCACGCCGGGGGCAGGCGCCATCAACACGATGTCGAATGCTCTGAGTCAGGGCTGGCGTCGTTCGATCTGGGGGATTCTCGGGCAGCAGCTCGCTCTCATCGTGCACGTCGTGATCGTCGCGGCGGGCCTCGGACTCGTCGTGTCGCAGTCCGAAGTGCTGTTCAACGTGATCCGATACGCCGGCGCGGCATACCTGGTGTTCCTCGGCATCCGTCTGATCCTCACGCGACCGAAGCTCCCCGCCGCCGACGAAGGGGCGACTGTCGACCTTCACGAGGGGCATTGGTCGATGATCAGACGAGGGTTCTGGGTGAACCTCCTCAATCCGAAGGCGATCGTGTTCTTCCTCGCATTCATCCCTCAGTTCATCCGCCTCGACGAGCCGCAGCTCCCCCAGTACCTCACCCTCATCGTCACGGTCATCATCGTCGACATCGTCGTGATGTGGGGGTTCTTCGCCACCGCGGCTCGGCCTTTCCGCCGACTCACACGATCGGCGAGAGGACAACGGACTCTCAACGGCGTCTTCGGAGTCCTCTTCATCGCCGTCGCAGGCATCCTCGTCTTCCTCCACTGATGCTCCGCGCGCTCTGCCGGCAATAGGCTGGACCTGATGGAGATGGATGCTGCGCACTTCGAGGAACTCGTGATCGACGAGCTCGATCGGCTGCCCGACGAGATGGTCGATGGTCTGGAGAACGTGGTGTTCGTCGTCGAGGATCGCCCGGAGGACGGAAGCCTCGACCTGCTGGGGCTGTACGACGGGCTCGCCCTCACCGAACGTACGCAGTACGGCTCCGGCGAACTCCCCGATCGGATCGTCGTCTACCGCGAGCCGCATCTGGCTGGGTGCGACACAGAGGACGAACTGCGCGACGAGGTGCACACCACACTGGTGCATGAGATCGCCCACTTCTACGGCATCGACGACGAGCAGCTCCACACGTTGGGGTGGGCATGAGTCCCCTCGCGACGCCAGACGTCGACGAACTGGTCGATCTCTCGGCAGCTCCACTGGAGCCATGGGAGGTCGTCGTGTGGAACGACCCCGTCAACCTCATGAGCTATGTCGTGCGAGTCTTCCGCACCTACTTCGGCTACTCGCTCGAGCGCGCGACGGTGCTCATGCGGCAGGTGCACCACGACGGCCAGGCGATCGTCGCGACGGGGCCTCGCGAGACCATGGAGGTGCACGCGCAGGCGATGCACGATTACGGCCTGTGGGCGACTGTGCGAAGGACCGCGAGATGATCGAGCCGATGGTCCGGATACGTATGGCTCGAGTCGAGGGCGCGCAGCTCGCGCAGCTCGTCGATGACTTCCGCGATCTCGTCGGCGCGAATCGCGACGTCGAGGATCCCGCGATCGGTCGCCTGGTTCCCGATCCCTATCCCGAGGACGAGGAATCATCTCGGGAATTCCGGGAGGCGACTCGAGATGGCCTGCTCGATCGACGTGCTCTGGACGCGGACATCGTTCGCACCGCCCTCGCCGGCATGCGCGGTGATCTCGACGAGATGTCACAGAGCGAGGCCTTCGCAGAGCATGACCTCGACATCCCTCCGACCGACGTCGACGCGTGGCTGCGCACCCTCACCGCACTGCGTCTCGTGATCGCGGAGCGCCTCGGCATCGAGAGCGATGGCGATCATGACCCCGAAGACCCGAGGTTCGGCGTCTACGACTGGCTCGGATACCGTCTGGAACTCACGATCGACGCCGCCGACGAACTCCTCTGAGAACTACGGCACCTCGACGACTCGGGTCGCGAGCGCGCGGGGATCGTCGCGCACGATGTGATCCGCCTCCTGCTGGGCCCAGCGTTCCCAATGCGGACGGTACGTGTCGCCGTCTCGCGCCAGCGCTCGCGCCTTACGGCCGGTCTCTGCGGACTCGACCCAGACGCGGACATCCGCGATCGCAGCCGTGGCAGGAGTGAGGATCCCGCTCCCCTCGATGAGCACCCCGAGTGCGGGGTCCACTGCGTGAGTCTCCGCCTCGGTGCCACTCCCCCAGTCCCATCGTCGCCACTCGCCGAGGTAACCTCTGCCGTGCGGGCGGAGGATGCCCTCCAACGCGCGCTCGACTCCGCCTCTGAGCCCGTCCCACCCCGGATAGATCGAGTCCAGCGCGACGAGCTGCACCCGTCCTGCGATCGGCCAGCGTTCGATGAGCATGCGCGCGAGAGTCGTCTTTCCCGCTCCGCTGCGACCGTCGATCAGGACGACCGGATTCGCCGCCGCCAGCATGTGGATGTCGTCGACGATCGAGGTCGCGGCACGCTCGAGGGCTGCAGCGACCGGGTCATCACTTCTTGAGGGCACGGATGATGCGAGAGAGCGCACGTCCGGTCGCCCAGACGAACGGCACAGCGACGACAAGCAGCGTCACGATGTTCGGCTCGAACCTGAGTCCTTCCTCACGGCGCACATAGACGCCGACCGGGATCGACACGCCACCGCCCCCGCCGCCTTCGGCACCATCACCGCTTCCTCCGCCGAAGCCGGAGTAGGTGAACGCCACCGGGGTGATGGTCGCCCCATCTATATCCTGCGGCTCGCCGTACGCGCTCTTGACGCCGAAGGAGGCGGCCTGCTGTCCGAGTTCCAGTGCAATGTTGGGCATGGCTCCACGCTAGCCCAGGAATCAGTCCGGAGAAGGGTCAATCCAGCCCGTGCGCGCGGGGGTGCTGCGCGGCACCACGCCCGTCGCCACGGCCGATGTGCCTCGCGCGGCTGATCGTGGCGATGCCGAACCGTGCAACGGCGTCGTCGACTGCGCCTTCGACCCGCCGCCAGTCCTCGTCCTCGTCCCAGAGGCCGAATCCGCTGCCACCAGCCGGCCGCAGCTTCTCTGCGCGCACGCCGACCAGTCGCACGGGGTCTCGTCGTTCGATCTGGTCGAAGAGCGCCTGAGCGGCCTCGCCGATGCGCTGGCCCACCGCGGTGGGCTCGGAGAGCGTCTGCGAACGGCTGAGCGTGCGGAAGTCGTCGAACCTGATCTTGATGGCGACCGTCGCCGTCTCCCATTCGGCTTTCCGCAGGCGCGCCGCGACACGGTCGGCGAGACGCAAGAGTTCCGCTCTCAGGAACGACCGATCCGAGATGTCGGTGTCGAAGGTCTCTTCATGCCCGATGCTCTTCTCGATGCGCTCCGTCTCGACGGCGCGTGGGTCCTCACCCCGTGCGAGATCCGCGAGCCGAGCGCTCAGAGCCGGACCGACGGCGCGGTCGAGCATCGCCCGCGACGCCGTGCGGATGTCGCGCACCGTGCGGATTCCGCGACCCTCCAAAGCCTCGGCTGCTTTGGGTCCCACGCCCCACATCGCGCGCACCGGCCGCGGGTCGAGGAAGTCCTGGGTCTCGGATGCCGCGATCACGAGCATGCCATCGGGCTTCGAGATCGTCGACGCCATTTTCGCCACATGCTTCGTGGCCGCGACCCCCACGCTGCACGTGATGCCCACCTCGTCCTTGACCCGCTCGCGCACGAGATGCGCGATCTGCGCAGGGCTGCCCCAGAGCCGTCGTACACCCCGCACGTCGAGGAACGCCTCATCGACCGACAGCGGCTCGACCAGTGGCGTGAACGACTCGAAGATCGCCATCACCTGACGCGAAACCGCCTGGTAGCGATGGAAGTGCGGAGGAACGATGCGCGCCGACGGGCACAGGCGCAACGCCTGGGAAACGGGCATCGCCGCACGTACGCCGTAGCGACGGGCCTCGTAAGAGGCACTGGACACCACTGATCGGCCGTCTGGTGACCCGATGATCAGCGGCAGGCCCCGCAGAGTCGGGTCGTCCAGCACCTCGACTGCCGCGTAGAACGCATCCATGTCGACGTGCAGGATGCTCGTGCCGGTGTCGTCGGCGTCGGCGGACGACACGATGCGCCCTCTGCCGTCACCGTGTCCCATGAGACCATTCTCCCCCCGACCTCAGACACGAGGTCCGGGGGATCCGGTTACTGTGCAGCGCGCTCGAGGACGAGTTCGCGGACTCGGGCTGCGTCCGCCTGACCCTTCATCGCCTTCATCACAGCACCGATCACGGCTCCGGCCGCTTGGACCTTGCCATCCTTGATCTTGGCTAGCACGTCGGGCTGAGCCGCGAGGGCCTCGTCGATCGCGGCGATGAGTGCACCGTCGTCCGAGACGACCGCCAGTCCGCGGCTGTCGACGACCTCCTGCGGAGTCCCCTCACCGGCGATGACTCCCTCGAGCACCTGACGGGCCAGCTTGTCGGTGAGGGTCCCGGCATCGACGAGCTTCTGCAGCGCCACGACGTTCTCGGGGGAGATCAGCTCCGTGGCATCCTTCTCCTGCGTGTTCGCGAGACGACTGATCTCGCCCGTCCACCACTTGCGGGCCGTGGCAGGAGTCGCGCCGGCGGCGATCGTCGCCTCGACGACCTCCAACAGCCCGCCGTTCCGCACGTCCTGGAACTCCAGGTCTGTGAAACCCCATTCGGCCATCAGTCGGCGCCGACGGGCCACGGGCTGCTCGGGCAACTGCGCTCGGAGCGCCTCGATCAGCTCGGCAGCCGGCTCCACCGGGAGCAGATCGGGCTCGGGGAAGTACCGGTAGTCATCGGCATCCGACTTGGGGCGACCCGGCGAGGTCGTTCCGCTGTCTTCGTGCCAGTGCCGGGTCTCCTGCGTGATCGTTCCGCCGTCGGCGAGGATCTGCGCCTGACGCTGGATCTCGTAACGCACGGCACGCTCGACGGAGCGCATCGAGTTCACGTTCTTGGTCTCGGTACGAGTGCCGAGCTTCTCCTGGCCGCGAGGGCGCAGCGAGATGTTCGCGTCGCAGCGGAGGTTGCCGCGCTCCAGGCGTGCTTCGGAGATCCCGAGGCTGCGGACGATGTCGCGAATGGTCGCGACATAGGCTTTGGCCACCTCCGGTGCGCGGTGCTCGGTGCCGAAGATTACCTTCGTGACGATCTCCACGAGCGGGACGCCTGCGCGGTTGTAGTCGACGAGCGAGTACTCGGCACCCTGGATGCGACCGGTCGCTCCACCCATGTGGGTGAGCTTGCCCGCATCCTCTTCCATGTGCGCGCGCTCGATCGGGATCTGCACGATCGTTCCGTCTTCGAGCTCGACCTCGACGGATCCCTCGAACGCGATCGGCTCGTCGTACTGGGAGATCTGGTAGTTCTTGCCGAGGTCGGGGTAGAAGTAGTTCTTCCGGGCGAATCGGCTCGACGGAGCGATCGAGCAGCCGAGCGCGAGACCCAGGCTGATCGACGAACGGATGGCGGTCTCGTTGACGACGGGCAGCGCGCCCGGCAGACCGAGGTCGACCGGAGCGATCAGCGTGTTCGGCTCAGCCGCGTGGTAGAGCTCGTTCGCCGGGTTCGGCGCGTCGGAGAACATCTTGGTGTTGGTGTTGAGCTCGACGTGCACCTCGAACCCGAGAACGGGCTCGAACAGCTCCAGCGCCTTGTCGAAGTCCATGAGCTTGGCGGTGGCCATCAGCGGGTCCCTCCCACGAGCTGGGGTGCACGCGTGAGGAGCGGCGCTCCCCACGAATCCACGAGAAGCGTCTCGACCGCCGCGCCGACCTTGTAGAGCCGTGCGTCCTCCCGCGCCGGTGCGATGAACTGGATGCCGACGGGCAACCCGTCCTCTGCCGCGAGGCCGCTGGGGATCGAGATCCCCGGGACGCCTGCGAGGTTGACCGGGATCGTCGTGATGTCGTTGAGGTACATCTGCAGCGGATCGTCGATCTTCTCGCCGATCTTGAACGCGGTGGTCGGTGCCGACGGCGTCGCGATCACGTCGACCTCCGCGAAGGCGCTGGCGAAGTCCTGCTGGATGAGGGTACGGACTTTCTGAGCACTGCCGTAGTAGGCGTCGTAGTATCCGGCCGACAGCGCATAGGTGCCGAGGATGATGCGGCGCTTGACCTCGTCGCCGAAACCGGCGTCACGCGTCGCGGACATGACGTCCTCGACGGTCGGGTTGCCGTCGGGGGTGACGCGGAGACCGAAGCGCACTGAGTCGAACTTCGCCAGGTTGCTGGATGCCTCCGCGGGAAGGATCAGGTAGTACGCGGCGACACCGTACTCGAAGTGCGGGGCGCCGATCTCGACGATCTCCGCTCCCTGAGCCTCCATCACAGCGAGGGCGCTGCGGAACGACTCGGCCACGCCGGGCTGGAAGCCGCTGTCGGGCAGCTCCCGGATCACGCCGACCTTGAGTCCCTTGAGCACGTCTCCGCGCGCGCCCTCCCGGGCGGCGTCGGCGAACGAGGGCCACTCATCGCGCAGCGAGGTGGAATCCTTCGGGTCGTGACCGCCGATCGCATCGTGCAGAAGCCCTGCATCGAGCACGGTGCGCGCGACGGGACCGACCTGGTCGAGGCTGGACGCGAGGGCGATCGCGCCGTAGCGGCTGACCCCGCCGTAGGTCGGCTTGACGCCGACCGTGCCGGTGACGTGCGCGGGTTGGCGGATCGATCCGCCGGTGTCGGAGCCGAGCGCCAGCGGCGCCTCGAACGCGGCGACGGCCGCAGCCGACCCGCCTCCCGAACCGCCGGGGATACGGTCGAGGTCCCACGGGTTGCGGGTGGGCCCGTACGCGGAGTGCTCGGTCGACGACCCCATGGCGAACTCGTCCATGTTGGTCTTGCCGAGCGGGATGAGCCCCGCGGCACGCGAGCGAGCGACGACGGTGGCGTCGTACGGCGAGCGATAGCCCTCGAGGATCCGCGAACCACTCGTGGTCGGCTGGTCCGTCGTGACCAGCACATCCTTGATGGCGAGAGGCACACCGGCGATCGGCCCCAGCTGCTCACCGGCGGCGCGCTGGGCGTCGACGGCCGCCGCGGCATCGAGCGCGCCGTCGTTCACGTGCAGGAACGCGTGCACGTCGCCGTCGACCGCGGCGATGCGGTCGAGGTGCGCGCGCGTCGCCTCGACGCTGGAGATCTCGCGACTGACGAGCTTGTCGGCGAGCTCGGCCGCGGTCATACGGATGATGTCGCTCACTGCTCTTCTCCCAGGATCGCGGTGACGCGGAATCGGCCGTCGGCCTGATCCGGCGCGTTCTGGAGCACCTGCTCATGCGTGAGGGTCTCGCCCACGACGTCGGGGCGGTAGACGTTGCTCAGCGGGATCGGATGACTCGTCGCGGCGACGTCAGGGCTTGCGACCTCCGACACCTTCGCGATGTTGTCGACGATGGCGTCGAGCTGGCCCGTCAGCCGGGTCACCTCTTCGTCGTTGAGCTGGATGCGCGCGAGGACGCCAAGATGGCGCACAAGATCAGGGGTGATTTCAGACACGACCCAAGTCTAGTTGCCGTGTCCGACGTCTCCCGCAGACGAGCGGGGCCGGTCCTATGCTGGGCAGGTGAGCTCGTACCAGCCTCCCCGCCCTTGGATCGCCAGCTACGCGGACGGCGTCCCCGACGATCTCGCCCCCGTCTCGGGATCTCTGATCGACATCGTCGCGGCATCCGCTCGCGACTACCCGGACGCTCCTGCACTGCAGTTCTTCGGCCGTGAGACGACCTACGCGCAGCTGCAGGAGGCGATCGACCGCGCCGCCGAGGGTCTGCGGGAGCTGGGCGTGCGCACCGGGGATCCGGTTGCGATCGTCCTGCCGAACTGTCCTCAGCACATCGTGGCGTTCTACGCGGTGCTCCGTCTGGGCGCGGTGGTGGTCGAACACAACCCGCTCTACACGCCGCGCGAGCTGCGGAAGCAGTTCGAGGACCACGGCGCGAAGCACGCGATCGTCTGGAACAAGGTCGTGGCGACGGTGCAGGAGTTCCCGGCAGATCTCGCCGTGACGAACGTCATCTCCGTCGACGTCACCCGGGCGATGCCTCTTCTCACGCGCGTGGCTCTGCGACTGCCGGTGGCGAAGGCGCGGGAATCTCGCGCGGCGCTCACGGAGCGCGTACGCGGAACCGTCACATGGGACTCACTCGTGCAGTCGCCCCCTGTTGCGGCGACCCACCCGAAGCCGGCCACCGGCGACCTCGCCATCATCCAGTACACGTCGGGCACCACGGGCACTCCCAAGGGAGCGGCGCTCACCCACGGAAACCTGCTCGCGAACGCCGCTCAGTCGCAAGCCTGGGTGCCCTCCATCCAGCGAGGCAAGGGATGCGTCGTCTACGCCGTCCTGCCCATGTTCCACGCCTACGGCCTCACCCTGTGCCTGACCTTCGCGATGTCGATGGGCGCACGCCTCGTGCTGTTCCCGAAATTCGATCCGGATCTCGTGCTCGATGTGATGAAGAAGCACCCGGCGACCTTCCTTCCGCTCGTGCCGCCGATCGCAGATCGGCTGCTCACCGCGGCGAACTCCCAGGGCGTGTCACTCGACGGCATCGAGGTCGCGATCTCCGGTGCGATGGCGCTGCCGCACGAGCTCGTGGTGCCTTTCGAGGCTGCGACGAACGGCTTCCTCGTCGAAGGCTACGGGCTCAGCGAGTGCTCCCCCGTTCTGATGGCGAATCCGGTCGCCGACAACCGTGTCCCCGGCACCGTCGGGCTCCCGTTGCCCGGCACCGAGTGCCGTGTGGTCGATCCTGAGAATCCGACCGTCGATGTCGAACCCGGCGCGGCGGGCGAGCTCCTCGTGCGCGGTCCTCAGGTGTTCTCCGGCTACTACGGCAAGCCGGAGGAGACCGACGCCGTCTTCGTCGACGGCTGGTTCCGCACCGGAGACATCGTGACGGTCGACCATGCGGGGTTCATCCGCATCGTCGACCGCATCAAGGAGCTCATCATCACCGGCGGCTTCAACGTCGCACCGACAGAGGTGGAGAGCGCACTGCGACAGCACCCGCAGGTCGCGGATGCCGCCGTAGTCGGCCTGCCGAGCGACCATTCCGGCGAGGAGGTCGTCGCTGCGATCGTCGTGGATGCCGGAACCGACGTGGACGTCGAGGCGATCCGCGAGTACGCGCGCAGCATCCTCACCCCCTACAAGGTGCCTCGTCGGATCTTCGTCGTCGACGAGCTGCCGAAGTCCCTCATCGGCAAGGTGCTGCGACGACAGGTCAGAGAGCGGCTCCTGGCGCTGACCTCGGGCTCCTGAGGGCGCCCTCACAGGCGCGGGAAGACGCGACGCGCTACCCTTGATCAGTGACCCCTGAAGACGCTGTACCCACCGAAGCCCCCGAGACCCCTGGATTCGAGGAACTCGGTATCACCGGACCCGTCCTCAAGGCGATCCGCGATCTCGGCTACGAGACCCCCTCCCCCATCCAGGCCGCGACCATTCCGACCCTCCTCGCGGGACGCGATGTCGTCGGCATGGCGCAGACCGGCACGGGAAAGACCGCCGCCTTCGCGCTCCCCGTGCTCGAGCGCCTCGACGTCTCGCAGAAGACGCCTCAGGCGCTGGTGCTCGCACCGACGCGCGAACTCGCCCTGCAGGTCTGCGAGGCCTTCGAGTCGTACGCCTCGAAGATGAAGGGCGTGCACATGCTGCCCGTCTACGGCGGCCAGGCCTACGGCGTGCAGCTCTCCGCTCTGCGCCGGGGCGTGCACGTGATCGTCGGAACGCCCGGCCGCATCATGGATCACCTCGCCAAGGGCACTCTCGATCTCTCCCAGCTGCAGTACCTGGTGCTGGACGAGGCCGACGAGATGCTGAAGATGGGCTTCGCGGAAGACGTCGAGCAGATCCTCGCGCAGACGCCCGTCGAGAAGCAGGTCGCCCTGTTCTCCGCGACGATGCCCCCGCAGATCCGGCGCCTCGCGCAGAAGTACCTGCGCGATCCCGAAGAGATCAGCATCAAGTCCAAGACCGCGACGGGCACCAACATCACGCAGCGATACCTCGTGGTGTCCTACGCGCAGAAGGTCGATGCGCTGACCCGCATCCTCGAGGTCGAGAACTTCGACGGCATGATCGTGTTCGTCCGCACCAAGAACGAGACCGAGACGCTCGCCGAGAAGCTGCGGGCTCGCGGTTACTCGGCCGCCGCGATCAACGGCGATGTGGCGCAGGTGCAGCGTGAGCGCAGCGTCAACCAGCTCAAGGACGGCAAGCTCGACATCCTCGTCGCAACGGACGTCGCCGCCCGTGGTCTCGACGTCGAGCGCATCAGCCACGTCATCAACTTCGACATCCCCACCGACACCGAGTCCTACGTGCACCGCATCGGCCGCACCGGCCGCGCCGGGCGCAAGGGCGACGCGATCAGCTTCATCACGCCTCGCGAGCGCTACCTCCTCAAGTCGATCGAGAAGGCGACCCGCCAGCAGCCGGCGCAGATGCAGCTGCCGAGCATGGACGACGTCAACACCACGCGTCTCGCGCGCTTCGATGACGCGATCACGACGGCGCTCGGCGACAACGCGCGCATCGAGAAGTTCCGCGACATCATCGCCCACTATGTGCGCAACCACGACGTGCCGGAGGCCGATGTGGCAGCCGCACTCGCGGTCGTCGCGCAGGGCGACACACCGCTGCTGCTCGACCCTTCGGATGACCCGCTGACGAAGGCCGTCGAGTACGACAACCGTCCGCCGCGCGAGAACAACAACCGCGACAGGCGCGAGCCGCGCGAGCCCCGTGAGCGTCGCGGGCGGGGTGACTACAAGCCCTACCGCATCGAGGTCGGTCGACGTCACCGCGTCGAGCCTCGTCAGATCGTCGGCGCGCTCGCCAACGAGGGCGGCCTCGGCCGCGACGACTTCGGCGCCATCAACATCCGGCCCGACTTCACGGTCGTCGAGCTGCCCGCGAACCTCGACTCGTCAGTGCTCGAGAAGCTGAAGGACACTCGCATCTCCGGTCGTCTGATCGAGATCAAGCCCGACCGCGGCCCCGCGTCGCGACGCAACGACGGACCCCGCGATGCCGGCGCTCGGGGTAGCTACGACCGCCCCCGCTACGATCGCGAAGACCGTCCGGCCCGCACCGACGATCGTGGCGAGAAGCCGTTCCGCAAGCCGCGCCACAAGGACTGACCGAGACATGCACATCGAGCGCGCCGGACCCGAAGACGTCCGGGGTCTGGCGCGCTTGAAGTGGATCGACAGAGCCGGTGCCGACGCCGCGGATTTCGACTCGTTCGCGAATGTGCTCCTGTCATGGTGGGAAGCTCATCGGGCCACACACACCGCGTTCGTCGCGCGGACGGTCGATGGTGCGATGATCGGCGCCGCCTGGATCGCGCTGCTGCCCCGAGTGCCGAGCCCCGGTGCGAGCGTCCGCCTCTCGGCAGACATCCAGAGCGTTTTCGTGTTGCCCGAGCACCGTGGTTCAGGTGTGGGAACAGCTCTCGTCGACGCAGCGACAGCCCATGCGAACAGTGCCGGCGCGTCGAGGATCACCGTGCACTCGAGCGAGCGAGCAGTTCCTGTGTATCGGAGACTCGGGTTCGCCGGATCACCGAAGTTGCTCCAACGCATCGCCGGAGCATGAGCACGTCAGGAGCCTGACGTTCCGGTCGACGCGGTGCGAGCGAGGCGCGCTGCCACATCGATGAGCGGTTCGGGACGAGCGAGCAGCGCCCGCTGCTCCGGGTTGTCGATGAGGTGCTGAAGCAGCCTGTGGGCGCCGTCGATCGTGGGAGCCCAATACCCGCCGACATGGTGGCGGCTGAGTGGCGCGGTGGTCGATTCTCCGTCGATGAGCACGTCGACCGTGCCGTCATCCGGGTCCAGTCCCAGATCCGAGAGAGCGAGAAACGTGAGCGCACCGATCACGATCGTGCTCACCAGACCCGGCAGCCGGAAGCGCGTCACCGGCACGTCGAGAAGCACCCGCTCCACCTGGCCCCATGGGACGATTCCTCGATTCTCGCTGCCCTCGCGAAAGAGCACAGCGTCAGGCGTGAGTCGCAGGTGGTGTCGTCCCGGGTCGCCGACGGCCAGAGCGCCGGGAACGACGATCAGCGGTCCGTAGCGTTTCATCCGAGCGCGTCCGGCCCCTCGGTGACGAGGATGTGGAACTGCGCCGCGTCGAGGATTCGGATACCCAGCTCCTCGGCCTTCCCGAGCTTCGACCCGGCTCCCGGCCCGGCCGCCACGAAGTCGGTCTTCTTGGAGACACTCGACGCCGCCTTGCCGCCGGCCCTGATGATCGCCTCCTGTGCTCCGTCGCGAGTGTAGCCGTCGAGGGATCCCGTGGCCACGATGGTCAGCCCGTCGAGGACGCCGCCCTCTACGATCGCCGCGCCCGGCCCCGGGTGCCCAGGGGTGGCCCACTGCACACCCGCCTCCGCCCACCGCTGCACGATCTCCTGGTGCCAATCGATCTCGAACCACGCGAGCAGCGAGTCGGCGATGATGCCTCCGACTCCCTCGACTGCGGCGAGCTCGTCTCGAGATGCGGAGCGGATGGCATCGAGGGAGCCGAACCACTGGGCGAGCGCCCGCGCAGCCACAGGGCCGACGTGACGGATGTTCAGAGAGACGAGAAGTCGCCAGAGGTCCTTCGTCTTGGCCTTCTCGAGCTCGGCCAGGAGCGTGACGGCCTGCGATGACGGCTGCGGCCCCTCGAGGCCTGACTTCTTCTCGGCGGCCGTGGGATTGCGGCGGAACGGCGCTCGGGTCTTCACGAGCCCGTCGTCGTCCTCCTTCGGCAAGCCCGTCTCCGCGTCGCGGACGAACAGCTCGATCGGCACGATCTCTTCGAGAGTGAGCGCGAACAGCCCTGCCTCGGTCTCGAGTGGCGGAACGGCAGGCGATGTCGGCTGTGTGAGCGCCGCCGCCGTGACTTCGCCGAGAGCCTCGATGTCGAGAGCGCCGCGGGATCCGATGTGCTCGACACGACCACGCACCTGCGCTGGGCACGAGCGTGCGTTCGGGCAGCGCAGATCGATGTCGCCTTCTTTCATCGGACGCAGCGGTGTGCCGCACTCCGGGCACTCGACGGGCATGACGAACTCGCGTTCCGTGCCATCGCGTTTGTCGACCACAGGACCGAGCACCTCGGGAATGACGTCGCCTGCTTTACGCAGAACGACCGTGTCGCCGATGAGCACGCCCTTCGCCTTCACCACGTCCTTGTTGTGCAGAGTCGCCTGCCTGACCACCGAGCCTGCCACCTGGGCGGGAGCCATCACCGCGAACGGCGTGGCCCTGCCGGTGCGACCGACCGAGACGACGATGTCGAGGAGCTTCGTCTGCACTTCTTCGGGTGGGTACTTGTAAGCGATCGCCCAGCGCGGGGCTCGGCTCGTGGCGCCGAGCTCATCGTGCAGCGAGAGCTCGTCGACCTTGACCACGATGCCGTCGAGTTCGTGTTCGATGTCGTGCCGGTGCTCACCGAAGTACTCGACGAACGCCGCGACCTCGTCGATGGTCGTACACACCTTGGTGTGAGGGCTCGTCGGCAGACCCCATGCTGCGAGCTGCTCGTACACCTGGCTCTGCGCGGCGACGGGCGGGTCCGGCCACGCGCCGATGCCGTGCACGTAGAGTGCTAGTGATTCGATGCGCAGCATCCCCGCCTCGAGCTCGAGACCGTTCTTCTTGTCGATCTGCTGCCGGAGCCCCCCGCTGGCCGCGTTCCGCGGGTTGGCGAAGGAGGGGAAACGTCGCGCCGCGGCTGTGCGAGCCTTCTCTTCGTCGAAGGGCTTCTTCGCGCCCGCGCGCGCGTCCCAACGGGCCAGCGCGTCGGCATACGCGCGGTCGCGGAACGACGCCTGTGCGGCATTCAGTCGTTCGAAGGCAGCCACGGGGATGAACACCTCGCCGCGAACCTCCACGATCGCGGGGTGACCCGAGCCGGTGAGTTCGAGCGGTATCTCCGGCAGCCGCAGAGCGTTCTCGGTGACGATCTCGCCGACGCGGCCGTCGCCGCGGGTCGCCGCAGAGGTCAGCCGGCCGTTCTCGTAACGGAGATTGATCGCGAGACCATCGATCTTCAGCTCGGTCAGCCAGTCGACGTCACGTCCTGCCGAGGCCCTCGTCTTCGCGGCCCATTCCCTCAGCTCCTCGATGGAGAACACGTTGTCGAGACTCAGCATCCGCTCGGCGTGCTCGATGGTCGCCAGGCCCGTCGCTTCGGCAGCGCCCACCATCTGGGTGGGGGAATCCTGACCCTGAAGCTCGGGATGCAGGCGTTCGAGCTCTTCGAGCCTGCGCATCCATCCGTCGTACGTGGAGTCGTCGACGAGCGAGGTGTCACGCCCGTAGTAGGCGTCCTTCGCCTCGAGGATGCGAGTGGTCAGCTCGTCGGCTTCTATACGGGCTTCTTCCAGCGAGATGTTCTCCGGCACTCCGCCAGTCTACGAGCGGCCACCGACATCCTCAGGGAGGCGCTACGCGTCGACCGGCACCGCAGACACCGTGCGGTCGATGGTGAACTGGCCGAGCACACGAGTGCCGACGTACAGCACCGCCGTCTGGCCAGGGGCAACGCCGTTGAGAGGCTCGACCGGCACGACGCGCACGCCGTCCGCCGACACGAAGGCCCGAGCGACCTCCGGCTCCGCATGGGCCCGGATCTGCACCTCGCAGTCGAACTCCGCGTCCACGGGCGCGGCGCCCGCCCAGCTGAACCTGTCTCCGGAGATCTCTCGCGTCGCGAGAGCTTCCTTCGGACCGACGACCACGGTGTTCGACACCGGCCGCACCTCGAGCACGAACCGGGGCTTGCCGTCTGCCGCCGGAACGCCGAGCTTGAGTCCACGACGCTGGCCTACCGTGAACGCGTGCGCACCTTCATGCGAACCGACCACGGAGCCCGTGCGGTCGACGATCTCCCCGGTCGCAGTGCCCACCTTCTCGGCCAACCAGCCCCGGGTGTCGCCATCGGGAATGAAGCAGATGTCGTGGCTGTCGGGCTTCTGGGCCACGCTGAGACCGCGCGCTTCCGCCTCCGCACGCACGACGGCCTTCGAGGGCGTGGTTCCGAGCGGGAAGTAGGTGTGCGCAAGCTGCTCGGCCGTCAGGACACCGAGAACATACGACTGATCCTTCGCGTTGTCGGCAGCCCTGTGCAGCTCGAGCCCGGCGTCAGTAGGGATCAGCGTCGCGTAGTGCCCCGTGCAGACGGCGTCGAAGCCGAGTTCGATCGCGCGCTCGAGCAGAGCGGCGAACTTGATCTTCTCGTTGCAGCGCATGCACGGATTGGGAGTGCGCCCCGCCTGGTACTCGGAGACGAAGTCGGCGATCACGTCTTCACGGAATCGCTCCGAGAAATCCCAGACGTAGAAGGGGATGCCGAGGAGATCTGCTGCACGCCGTGCGTCGAGAGCGTCCTCGATGGTGCAACAGCCTCTGCTCCCCGTCCGCAGCGTGCCTCCCGCACGGGAGAGCGCGAGATGCACTCCGACGACGTCGTGCCCCGCCTCCACGGCACGCGCGGCCGCGACTGCGGAGTCCACTCCGCCACTCATGGCCGCAAGAATCCTCATACGACCAGTCTACGAGCGTGCGGCTGAGCCGGAGCCGGAAGCTCTCGCGTAGACGTCGGCGATCGAGGCGAGAACCGCATCGACGTCGGCGTCCGTCGAGGTGCGCCCGAGTGTGAACCGGAGCACGCTGCGAGCATCCTGCTCGCTGCGTCCCATGGCGATCACCACATGCGACGGCTCTGCGACCCCTGCCTGGCAGGCCGATCCGGTCGACGCGGCGATGCCGGCCATGTCGAGGAGGAACAGCAGGCTCTCACCCACTGCGCCGGGGAACAGCACGTGCGCGTTGCCGGGGAGCCGCTCGGACGGGTGCCCGAGCAACTCCGCCTGAGGCACTCGGGTCAGGATGCCGTCGACCAGCCGGTCGCGCATCGCCGCGAGCCGAGTCGACTCCGATTCCCGTTCCGACTCGGCGAGTTCGAGCGCGGTGGCGAACGCCGCTGCGCCCGCCACATCCTGCGTCCCGGCACGGAGCCCCCTCTGCTGTGCGCCGCCGCGGAGCAGCGCCGAGAGCCGGGCGGTGCGAGCGGCGACCAAGGCACCGACACCGACCGGCGCCCCGATCTTGTGCCCCGCGACGCTCATCGCGACCAGGCCGGCTGCGTCTGACGCATCGCCCCTCAGCGCACGGAAGGACAGCGGAAGATGACCGAGTGCCGACACCGCATCGAGGTGCAGTGGAACGTGTGCGCGCGCGGTCGCCGAGGCGAGCATCGCAGCGTCGTTGATCGTCCCCGCCTCGTTGTTCGCGACCAGCGCGGTCGCCAGCGCCGCACCCGGAAGCTGCTGGGCGAAGACGCCCAGGTCGATGGCTGCCGTGCCATATACCGGAACAGCACGCAGTACCGCCCCAGCCGCCACCAGGGCCTCGACCGTGTCGACGGTTGCGTGGTGCTCCGCATCGGGCATCACGATGGCATCCGTCCCCGCCGGGCGCGCGTGCCAGAGCCCCTGCAGCGCGAGGTTTATCGACTCGGTGCCCCCTGAGGTGAAGACGACCTCGATGGGGTCGCAGTCGAGCACAGCAGCCGAGCGCTCACGCGCTTCCTCGAGCAGGCGCCGCGCTTCCTGCCCCGCGCCATGCGTCGACGACGCATTGCCGACGATCGAGCTCGCGTCCAGCCACGCCTCGCGCGCCTCGGGGCGCAGCGGGGTCGTGGCGG
Organism: Microbacterium sp. AC035; assembly: GCF_979258485.1. Classification (NCBI taxonomy): domain Bacteria; kingdom Bacillati; phylum Actinomycetota; class Actinomycetes; order Micrococcales; family Microbacteriaceae; genus Microbacterium; species Microbacterium sp. AC035. Next base: position 762,011 of record NZ_OZ409858.1, on the reverse strand, counting down.
CGTGATCGAGATAGTGCTGCATCCCTCAACTCTCCCCCATTTCCAGCCTCCCGAGCGCACATGGAACTGAGTGCACGCGGTCCTGAGACCCGAGCGCAGCCCTCTATTGTGTACTCATGCCCGCGATCCGAGACATCACCGTGCCCGGCGGTACTGCACTCGACAACCTCGGTGTGCGCCTTCACGACGGCGTCGGGACCCTCCGCGTCTGGTCGCAGAATGCGTCGTCGATCGAACTCGTCGTCTTCGATGCCACCGACCTCGACTGGGTGATCGATCAGGTCGACCTCGCCCGCCTTCCCGGCGGCATCTGGGAAGTGACCACGGAGCTGCTCCAGCCCGGCACCCGATATGCCGTCCGTGTCGGAGGCCCGCACGGTCCAGGCAACACGTTCAACCCCGAGACCCTGCTGCTGGATCCCTATGCCCGGGGTCTCGCCCAGGGCGACGGCTATGAGGAGTGGCGTTCCGTCGTCATCGTCGACGGCTTCGACTGGGGAGACTCCGTCAAGCCGCGGATCCCCCTCGATCGGACGGTGATCTATGAAGGCCACCTGAAGGGGCTCACCAAGCGGCAGCCCGACGTGCCTCCTGCCCTGCACGGCACTTACGCCGGGCTCGCACACCCCGCGATGATCGAATACTTCCACTCTCTCGGTATCACCTCGATCGAACTGCTTCCCGTTCAGGCTTTCGTGCCGGAACCGCGGTTGCTCGAGCGCGGCCTGACGAATTACTGGGGCTACAACACCCTCAACTTCTTCACGCCGCACAACGCCTATGCGACCGAGGACGCGCGCAAGGGCGGCCCCGAGGCGGTTCTCGCCGAGTTCAAGGGCATGGTGAGGCTGCTGCACGAAGCCGGACTCGAGGTCATCCTGGATGTCGTGTACAACCACACGTCGGAAGAGGGACTCGGCGGTCCTCGCTCGAGTCTGCGTGGCATCGACAATGCGAGCTACTACCGGCAGGACGCGTCCGGCGCCTACATCGACACGACGGGCTGCGGCAACACTCTCGACACCTCGACGGACGCCGGCGCTCGGCTCGTGCTCGATTCTCTGCGCTACTGGGCGCAGGAGATGCAGATCGACGGGTTCCGGTTCGACCTCGCCGCTGCGATCGCGCGAGACGGCTCGCACACCTACACACCGGAGCACCCCCTGCTCACCGCGATCGCGAACGACCCGATCCTCCGCGAGACCAAGCTCATCGCAGAACCGTGGGATGTCGGCATGGGCGGCTGGCAGACCGGCAACTTCCCGAACGGCTGGTTGGAGTGGAACGACCGCTACCGCGACCGGGTGCGGAACTTCTGGCTGAGCGACATCGACTACGCGCGTCGTGCCTCTGCTCCTGTCGGCATCGGCGGTTTCGCCACGCGTCTCGCCGGGTCCTCGAACACCTTCGCGGACGAGAGGGGCCCGCTCGCGAGCATCAACTTCGTCACGGCACACGACGGATTCACGCTGCACGACCTCGTGTCTTACGACGTCAAGCACAACGAGGCGAACGGAGAGCAGAACCGCGACGGCGCCGACATGAATCGCGCGTTCAATCACGGCATCGAGGGTCCGACCGACGATCCGGCCATCCTCGCAGCCCGCCGCAAGGCGATGCGCAACCTGCTCGGCACTCTGCTTCTGTCGGCGGGGATCCCGATGCTCACGGCAGGCGATGAGGTCGGACGCACGCAGCGCGGCAACAACAACGCCTACGCCCAGGATTCGTCGATGACCTGGCTCGGATGGGACGCCGAGCCCTGGCAGGAAGACCTGCGAGCACACGTCGCTCGGCTCATCCAGCTCCGTTCCGAGAACCCCGCTCTGCGTCCGAGTCGATACGCGCGACTCGGCGAGCACATCCCCAACGCCTCAGTCATGGACTGGTTCGACCAGAACGGCGAGACGATGGAGAGCGAGCAGTGGACGGACCCCGGGAACCGGACGCTGCAGTACGTCGCGGCCTCGACACCCGACCTCGAGGCGGCCAACCGCATCCTCCTCATCGTGCACGGCACGGAGTCCCCCATCGACGTCCGTCTCCCGGAGGATCTCGAGGATGCGACGCGCTTCGTGTCCCTGTGGTCGAGCGCGGATGAGCGCCCTGATGCCGGCGGCGAGGTGTTCGCCCCGGGCGACATCCTGCCCATCCCCGGCACCTCCATGCGACTCTTCCGCGTGGAATGAGCGGCGGCGCGCCGGTGCTCTCAGCGAGCTACCCGGTCCACGTCCGTAGCGGTACATTCGGGGGGTGGCCGCACGTATGAGCAGCATCAGTCCGAAGGCTCTCCGAAGCCCCGCGCAGATCCCGACGCGCCCCTTGGGCGCCGTCTCGGACGGCGACGGGCTCGTAGCGACTCGCATTCCGCTCGTCGGTGGGACACCGGCCGTACCAGGCGGTTTCGCACCGAAGGCCTTCGTCGGCGAGGTGGTTCCGTTCAGCGTGGTCGCGTTCCGGGAGGGGCACGATCTCATCGGCGTGCAGCTTCGGTTGACCTCGCCCGACGGTGACGAGACGCTGCACAGACTGACCCCGTTCTTGGACGGGAGCGATCGCTGGGGTGCCGAGATCGCGATAGACCTGCAGGGTCGCTGGACGTTTCGCTTCGAAGCGTTCTCCGATGACTTCGCGACCTGGGCTCACGCCGCCGAGGTGAAGGTCGCCGCCGGCGTCGACGTGCCTGTGATGGCGGCACTCGGCGCCGAGCTGTTCACGCGCGCGGCGGGCCAGAAGGACCGCCCTGCAGCTCAGCGCAGACGTCTCGACGACGTCGCCGCCGCACTGTCCGGCGGAGACGCCGCGACCACGATCGCCGCGTCGACGGATGCCGAGCTCGCCGCTCTCTTCCGGGACCGGCCGCTCATGACACTGCGTTCGGCGTCAGCAGCGCACACGCTGCTGGTCGAGCGGACAGCCGCAGGCGTCGGCGCATGGTACGAGTTCTTCCCGCGCTCGGAGGGCGCGAAGCGCCTCAAGGACGGCACGATCAAGAGCGGGACGTTCCGAACGGCCGCCAAACGCCTTCCTGCTGTCGCCGCCATGGGATTCGACGTCATCTACCTGGTCCCCGTCCATCCGATCGGGACCACGAACCGCAAGGGCCGGAACAATACGCTGACGACGGAGCCGGGCGATCCGGGTTCGCCGTATGCGATCGGCTCCGCCGATGGCGGCCACGACGCGATCCACCCCGAGCTCGGCAAGCCTGCTGATTTCCGTGCCTTCGTGCGAGCTGCGAAGAGCGAAGGTCTGGAGGTCGCTCTCGATCTCGCTCTGCAGGCATCTCCGGATCACCCGTGGGTCGACGCGCACCCGGAGTGGTTCACGACCCTGCCCGATGGCACCATCGCCTACGCGGAGAACCCGCCGAAGAAGTATCAGGACATCTACCCCCTGAACTTCGACAACGACCCTGCCGGCATCTACCAGGAGATGCTGCGTATCGTCCAGCACTGGGTGCGCGAGGGTGTGAAGATCTTCCGGGTCGACAATCCGCACACGAAGCCGCTCCAGTTCTGGGAGTGGCTCATCGCCACGGTCAACGCGCAGGACCCGGACGTGATCTTCCTCGCCGAGGCCTTCACCCGACCTGCAGTGATGCGCGCCCTCGCCGCCGTGGGATTCCAGCAGAGCTACAGCTACTTCACCTGGCGAAACACCAAGGCCGAGCTCGAGGAGTTCCTCACCAGCGTCTCCCACGAGACCAGCGACTACATGCGACCGAACCTCTTCGTGAACACGCATGACATCCTCACCGAATACCTGCAGTTCGGCGGACGCGCCGCCTACCGGATCCGCGCGTGCATCGCGGCCACCGCTGCTCCGGTCTACGGCGTGTACGCCGGATACGAGCTCTTCGAGAATGTCGCACGCCCGGGTTCCGAGGAGAACATCGACAACGAGAAGTATGAGTTCAAATTCCGTGATTGGGAGGGTGCGGAGGCTGCCGGTGAGTCGTTGGCCCCGCTGCTGCGTCGGCTGAACGAGATCCGCAGCGCGCATCCGGCGCTTCGCCAGCTCCGGAACCTCTCCGTGCACTGGAGTGACGACGACTCCGTGCTGGTCTACAGCAAGCACCTCGATGCGGCTTTCACCGGCACCGGCCACTCCGACACGGTCCTCGTGATCGCGAACGTGGATCCGCATTCGGTTCGTGAGACCACAGTTCATCTCGACACGACGATCTGGGGTGTTCCGCCGGGCGAGCCGTTCGAAGTGGAGGACCTGCTGACCGGAGCAGTCTGGACGTGGGCCGACCACAACTACGTGCGCCTCGACGCCTTCGCCGAACCGGTGCACATACTGAAGGTGAGGAGACGAGCATGAGCTACGTCGAAGATGCCACGACGTCATCGGACTGGGCCGCAGTGGCGGCCGGCGCCCACCACGACCCGCACGCCGTGCTGGGCTCGCACCCGTTCACAGACGCAGGAGAGCGCACCGTCACGGTCATCCGTGCCCGTCGTCCTCTCGCCTCCTCGGTCGCCGCGGTCTTCCCGGACGGAAGCCGATTGGATCTCGATCACGTCGCGCACGGGATCTGGGAGGCTCAGCACGATGGCGCCCCCGTCCCCTATCGGATCGCCACCGCATACGGTGACGACGACGAGACGATCAGCGGCGACCCCTACCGACACCTCCCCACGCTCGGCGACGTCGACCTGCATCTGATCGCGGAGGGACGGCACGAGCGGCTGTGGCAGGTGCTGGGTGCGCACGCACAGGTTGCAGGGGGCGAGCCCGGTGTCGCATTCGCCGTGTGGGCTCCCAACGCCACGGCCGTACGCGTGGCCGGCGAGCACAACGGCTGGAACGGCGAAGCCCACGCGATGCGCTCGATGGGTGTGAGCGGCATCTGGGAGCTGTTCATCCCCGACCTCGCGATCGGCACGACCTACAAATACGAGATCCGCACGCGCAGCGGCTCCTGGATCTTCAAGGCCGACCCGATGGCCCAGGCGGCGCAGGTCCCGCCCGAGACGGCATCGGTCATCACGCAGTCGACGTACGCCTGGTCGGATGGTGCCTGGATGACGCGCCGTGCGGCGACACATGCGGTCGCCCAGCCGCTGTCAATCTACGAGGTCCACCTCGGTTCCTGGCGCGGAGGATTGAGCTACCGCGAGGCCGCCGATCCCCTCATCGCCCATGTCAACGAAGCCGGTTTCACGCACGTCGAGTTCATGCCGCTCGCAGAGCACCCCTTCGGCGGCTCTTGGGGATACCAGGTGAGCGGTTACTACGCCGCGACGAGTCGTTTCGGCAGCCCCGACGATCTGCGGTACTTGATCGACCGGCTCCACCAGGCCGGGATCGGCGTGATCATGGACTGGGTGCCAGGGCACTTCCCCAAGGATGCCTTCGCCCTCGCGAAGTTCGACGGGCAGCCGCTCTACGAGCATCCCGACCCTCGACGCGGCGAGCACCAGGACTGGGGAACCCTCATCTTCGACTATGGCCGCCCTGAGGTGCGTGGCTTCCTGGTGGCAAACGCGCTCTTCTGGCTGAGCGAGTTCCATGTCGACGGCCTTCGGGTCGACGCCGTGGCCTCGATGCTCTATCTCGATTACTCCCGCAATGAGGGTGAGTGGGAGCCGAACATCCACGGGGGCAGGGAGAACCTCGAGGCGATCCGCTTCCTGCAGGAGGTGAACGCGACCGCCTATCGCCTGCACCCGGGCGTGCTGATGATCGCAGAGGAGTCGACGAGCTTCCCCGGGGTGACCGCGCCGACCGACCACGCCGGACTGGGCTTCGGGTTCAAGTGGAACATGGGCTGGATGAACGACTCCCTCCAGTACATCGAACGCGACCCGATGTACCGATCGCACCATGAAGGCGAGATGACGTTCTCATTCGTCTACGCGTTCGGAGAGAACTATCTGCTGCCGATCAGCCATGACGAGGTCGTGCACGGCAAGGGCAGCCTTCTCGCGAAGATGCCCGGGGACCACTGGCACAAGCTCGCGAACGTTCGTGCCTACCTGGCGTACATGTGGGGCCATCCTGGCAAGAAGCTGCTCTTCATGGGGCAGGAGTTCGGGCAGCTCGCGGAGTGGTCCGAGTCCCGCGAACTCGACTGGTGGCTGCTGGAGCAGCCGTCGCATGCGCAACTGCAGGGTTTCGTCGGCCAGCTCAATCGCACCTATCGTGCCCAGGCCCCGCTCTGGGAGCGAGACAACGACGGCTCCTCGTTCGCGCGTCTCGGCGCTCCGAGCTGGGACCCGAACGTGATCGCGTTCGAGCGCCGCGACGCACACGGTGGCCGCGTCGTCGTGATCAGCAACTTCGCCGGCGTCGAGCGCAGCGGCCACAGCCTGACCCTGCCTGTCGCCGGCGTATGGCAGGAGATCCTCAACACGGATGCCGCAGAGTACGGCGGCCGCGGATCGGGCAATCTCGGCATGGTCGTCGCCCGTGCCGAGGACGGCGGACCCGCAATCGCGACCGTCACGATTCCTGCACTGTCCACGCTGTGGCTGCGACACGAGGGCGACCCCCACGTGCCCACGATCAGCCACGGCTGACCCTTCACGGCCGCCGTTCATGGCTGACCGCCCCACTGGGCTGGTCAGCCATGTCGTCGCGTCAGAAGAGCAGCGAAGAGAGCCTGTTCCGCGCAGAGACGACGCGAGGGTCTGCGGCACCGATCAGGCCGAAAAGCTCGATCAGGCGCGCTCTGACCGGCGTCCGCTCGTCCGAGGGAAGCTGAGCGAACAGGTCGAGCAGCCTTCCGAACGCATCGTCGACGTGTCCGCCGGCGAGGTCGAGATCAGCGACATCGAACTGCGCCTGGATGTCTCGCGGACCAGCCGCAGCCGCCGCCCGCGCATCGTGCAGGTCGAGCTTCTGGACCCGGTCGAGGAGCCGAACCTGCCCCAGACCGGCGATAGCGTCCTCGTCGCGGGGATTCTCTGACAGCGCCTTCTCATACGCCACGATCGCGGCAGCGTAGTCGCCCGTCTCGATGGCGGCGAAGGCCTCAGCGTGCAGAGGCGGCATCGGCGGTTCCGCCGGCTCCTCCTGTCCCTCGGCCGGCTCGCCGACGTTCAACGTTCCCGTCACGCCGTTCTGAGCCGCGAGCTGGAGCAACTGCGCGAAGACGTCCCTGACCTGCTGCTCGGGAACCGCCCCCGTGAACATCGGGACCGGCTGACCGGCGATGAGGGCGACGACCATCGGGATCGACTGCGCGCGAAAGCCCTGAGCGAGCTGCGGGTTGGCATCGACATCGACTTTGGCGAGAAGCACCTTGCCGCCGAGTTCCCGCGCCACCTTCTCGATGATCGGACTCAGCTGCTTGCACGGACCGCACCATTCCGCCCAGAGGTCCACGACCACCGGCACGGTGCGCGAGAGCTCGAGGATCTGGCCGAACGACTCGTCGGTCGCATCGACCACGATGTCAGCGGTTCCGGGAGCAGGACTCGGCGCACCCGCAGCCGGCGCCGCCGGGCGGTTTCGCAGAGAGGAGAGGTCGACGGCTCCTCGGAGCGCGGCGGGAGAGATATCGGTCACTTGATCACCTCGACGGAGAGAAGGTCCTGTCGGACTGCCAGAAGACGGATCTGCTCCGTCGATCCCTGCGAGGGAACGGAGAAGAACAGCTGGAACTCGTACTTGGTCGTCACACCCTTGGCGGACTCGGTCACGCCCGTGAGTGCCTTCGCCTGCGCGTTGTCGCCGAAGCGGATCACGGCGTCCGCCGACGTCGGCGTCACCGATTCCGTGTCGACGAGCGAGACAGCCACGATGGCGCCGCTGTCCAGCGTTGCCATCGATACCGGTGCGGAATCCGCCGGGATGATGTCGAACGCGGTCTGCGAGGTCTCTGCAGCGCCGTTGTCAGCGAGGTTCTGCACGACGGCCTGGCGACTGTCGCGAATCGACTGGGCGAGATTCTGAGAGATCTCATCGAAGAGCCCGTAGGACGCGCTGGTCTCCCCCGCATCGACGATGTCTGCGAACGTCGCTGCCAGCTCACTCGGCGGGAGGCTGAGGAACGCGGAATCGTCCGGCACGAGCGAGGTCCCGAGCCACGGCGCGGCCACCTCGGGGAAGACGGCGTCCGCCGACATCTCGGCCATGTTCGTGACCTTGTAGCTCGACCACGGATCCTGCTGAGTCATGGTGAGGATCACCGGCGGCACGGTGTCGTCCGCTGCATCCTTCGAGAGCAGAAGCACGGTGCGCGGCCACCGGTCGGTGGCTTCGGGCAGCACGACCTCGACGTCATCGGTCGGGATCACTGCAGGTACCGGGGTCTCCGGCAGAGCGGTCCGGAGCGCGTACTCGGTCGTGCGCGCTGTGAGCGCCGGCCCATCGAGACGGGTTCCCGCCAGAGCGATGTCCATCGCCGCGTCCGCGTCGGAGAGAGTCGTCGACACCTCCTGCAGGATTCGCTTCGCCTGCGACTCGGTCACTGCGGGTGGCTTCTGGTTCTCCGGGGCGATCACGGTCGCGCTGGGCGACGGCGACGGCGTACCCTCTCCGAACTGCGGCCAGGAGTCGGGCGAGCAACCGCTCGCGAGCAGCGCCGTCACCGCGAGCGCGGGCAACGCGAGCAGGCGGCGCCTGCGATCCGTTGTCGTCGCACGCATCTCGGACTTTCGATCCCGGTCGGGGCTCTGCGCGCCGGCCGCATCATCCGACCCTTCGCTTCCCGCTCCAGCCGTGTCCGCTCCCTCCCCGGAGGGTGCGGAGACTTCAGGTGCATCCGCTGCTGAGCCCTCGATCGCGGCGCGTTCCGACGGCGGCAGCTGAGCCACATCGATCGGCTCCGTAGCCGGAAGGGGGCCAGGGCCCTTGCGACGCGGTCCACGCCCGCGGCGCTGGTGACGGATGGCGAGGACATAGAGCACCAGCCCGGCGAGGAGCATGGCGGCGCCTGCCGCCATGAGCGGACCGGCAAGAGGCGTCGAGGTGTCGAGCGGCCACGAGATCGCGATGTCGTCTGGAGCGTCCTGGGTGCCGTCGTACGCGATGATCAGGCTGACGCCTTCGGGGATCTGCATGTTGTCCACGATGAGAGCATCGGTCTCGGTGAACGAATCGAGCCAGAGATCGGAGCCGGCCGGGTTGCGGCCCGTCTCCGCGGCTGCCCCGTCCTCGGCGGGGGTCGCGGACGGGGCAGGCGTCTCCGCGGGGGCGGGGCTCTCCGTCGGTGCCGGAGATGCCGTGGGTTTATCACCATCGTCCGTTGCACCGGCAGGAACCAGCTCCGCCTCGAGCTCGCCATCCTTGCCCGCGGTCACGTGATTGTAGGAGGCGTCAGCCAGCCACGCCTCCATGTCGGCCGTCCGCCCGTACGCCGCGAAGATCTCGCCTTCTCCCCGCACGAGCAGGGTCTGAGACCCGGGGTGCTCTCGCAGGACGTCGCCGTCCAGCAGCACGTAGGGGGCGGGTTCTTCTACAGCGACTGAGACCTCCTGGGTCGACGGACCCATGAAGATGGTTCGCTGCGCGACGCCTGCAGCGATCAGTCCCGCAGCCAGCACGAAGGCCACAACGGCCCATACGAAACGCACGAATAGTCTCCTCACACGGCCCGGACGCACGCCCGAGTCGCAACACTCGACATTTCAGACTAGCGAAATCACCTGTGCATTGCCCACGAGGGGCACGCCGGGGTCGCGCGCGGCACGTCGTCGCGGCCTGTCGCTATGCGGTGGATACGCTTGCAGAGTCCCCCATTCCGAGGAGCAGCGATGAAGATCCACAACCCGTTCCGTACCGCTCTCGTGGCGACGCTCGGCGTGGGGTTGGGCATCCTGCTGATCGGCAGCGTCGAAAGCCTCTCGACGGTGCTGCTGTACGTGGGCACAGCGCTCTTCCTGAGCTTGGGGCTCGACCCGCTCGTCTCGTTCCTCGAACGCAGGAGGCTCCCGCGCTGGCTCGCCGTGCTCATCACGATCCTCGCCGTTCTCGGTGTGTTCGCGGGAATCATCCTGATCGTCATCCCCGTGCTCGTCGATCAGATCTCGCAGCTCATCGCCGAGATCACGGCCATCGTCCAGCGAGGCACCTTCCTCAGCGACTTGCGCCAGTGGATGGTCGACACCTTCCCCAACCTCAAGGTCGACGATGTGTTCGCCTATGTCACGAACTGGCTCGAGACCAACCTCGCCCAGATCGGCGGGTCGATCGGCCAGAGCGTCCTCGCGGCCGGCGGCGCCGTCGTGAGCGGACTGTTCGGCGCCTTCATCATCCTCATCCTCACGATCTACCTCACCGCATCCACGCCGTCGCTCAAGCGCGCCGTCTATCAGCTCGCCCCCGCATCGAAGCGCGAGCGATTCATCGACCTCGCCGAGCAGATAACCGATTCGGTCGGCTACTACGTCATGGGTCAGGTCACTCAGGGTGTCATCAACGGCATCCTGAGCATGATCTTCCTCACGATCATCGATGCGCCGTTCCCCGCGGTGCTCGCCGTCGTGGCCTTCTTCTTCTCGCTGATCCCGCTCGTCGGAACTCTCACGGGGTCCACGATCATCGTCCTCGTGTGTCTGATCCCCGGACTCGGCTCGCCGGCGACAGCGATCGCGGCCGCGATCTACTACCTCATCTACATGCAGATCGAGGCCTACATCATCTCCCCGAGGATCATGAGCCGAGCAGTGTCGGTGCCCGGTGCGGTCGTCGTGGTCGCGGCGCTTGCAGGAGGCAGCCTGCTGGGCCTGCTCGGCGCGCTGATCGCGATCCCCGTGGCGGCCAGCATCCTGATCCTCTATCGGCAGGTGCTGATCCCCCGGATGAACGAGCTCTAGGCCTCGGGCCATTCGGTCGGAAGCGGGAGAGCCGCCGGATTCACCGCAGCGACGATCTCGGTGAGGACGCGCCGCGTCTGGCTCTCCCCCACCCAGAGGTGCTTGCCGCCCTCGACGGCGATCAGCTTCGCGTGAGGGATCGCAGAGAAGCGATCGCGTGCTTCGGCCGGGCGTAAGTAGTCGTCGAGCTCGGGAACGAGCACGACCACGTCGACGTCGGAGTTCGCCCACGCCGCGACCTCGGCGTCCGTCGCACGGTGGAGCGGCGGAGACAGGAGGATGATGCCCTCGACGTCGTGCTCCCGCCCGTACTTCAGGGCGAGTTCGGTGCCGAAGGACCAGCCGAGAAGCCACGGGCGCGGAAGAGCTCGCTCGCGCACGAACTCCATCGCCGCTGCGACGTCGAACTGCTCCGCCGCTCCCCCGTCGAAAGCCCCATCGCTGGTGCCGCGTGGCGAGGTGGTGCCTCTGGTGTTGAACCGCAGCACTGCGAGATCAGCCAGCGCAGGCAGTCGAGCTGCGGCCTTGCGGATGATGTGCGAGTCCATGAACCCACCGGCTGTCGGCAGTGGGTGCAGAGTGACCAGAGTGGCCGCAGGCGTCGATGACTCGGGCATCACCAACTCGCCGACGAGCCTCAGCTCATCCGCCGTCTCCAGCACGATGTCTTCCCGGCGTGCCGGGAGTTCGATCGGTCCACGGATCTCCATGCTCACGCAATCCTCCAACAGTGTGTGTGCCAGTGCCTTCGTGCGGCGAGATCCGCGGCATCGCCGAGAACTCCGTCCGCACGCCAGACCACGAGGTGCGCGGTGCCTGGCACGACGCTGCGCCCGCATCCCGGGCAGATGTACTCCTTGAGAGCCTGCACCGCCGACACCGGTTGCACTGTCCACTCCGACCCTCGACGCATCTCTGTGCGCTTCCAGGACGTCAGAAGGCGTTCGAGCGAGTCTTCAGCGTCAGGGCGCGCCGGACGCCGTTTGCGAGAGCGAGGCATGACGCCGGCTCACCACCAGTGGTTGTTCGTCCAGAAGGCGTGAGCGCCGGCCCAGCTGCCGTATCGTCCCGTGGCGTATCCCGTCGCCCAGCGCAGGTTATCGACCGGGTCGTAGCCGTTGCCGGGAACCTTGCTGCAGGGCAGTGCCTGGACGAGACCGCATGCACCTGAGGACTTGTTCGTCGCATTCGGGTTCCACCCGCTCTCGCGGGAGACGATGTAGTCGACGTAGCCCCAGTCAGACTCCGCGATGCCCGCAGCAGCCATCCACTCGGCAGGAGCTCCCCCTCCGGTGTAGAAGAGAGGAGCGCTGGGACCGGGTTTCGATGATCCCGACGAACCTGAAGACGCAGTGGTCGGCGTCGGTGTCGGGGTCGGCTTGGGTGTCACGTAGACCGAGAAAGTGCCTCGCTGAACCGGTGCGATCGCGGCGCCCTCTGCGGTGACGGTGAGATTCTGGGTCTCGCTGAGTGCGGCCGAGTATGCCGACTCCGGGCCGACCGTTTCAGGCTGCTGGGCGAGAGCGACGCCGGTCGGTGCCACCATGGCCGCAGCGAAGCCGACGACCGCGAGACCGCTGAAAAATCCTGCGACGCCCCGTCGACGACTGCCGTTGCGCGCCGAAAGAGTCGCCGATGCGGGCACAGGCGCGACGTCGTTTCGATGGGATGTCATGTCGTTTCGGGAGTTCACGATGAGTGGCAGTCTACCCGGTGAGGCCCGAGTAGGCCATCGGAACGCTCAGCGAACGGCCAGGATCACGTCGACGGTCGCATCGAGCAGAGCATCGACCTGCTCCTCCCGGTACCCCCCGCGCTGCATGCGGAACGCGGCGGAGCGCAGCTGCTCGGCCGTCAGGGGCTCGCCATCCCGCAGATAGCGTGCGATGCGGGTGCCGACATGATCGACCTCATCGATCCGGTAGCCGAAGGTGAGAAGGCCTGTGCGAGCGAAACGCTGCCGCTTCGGACGCGCGAGGTGGTCGAGGATGACCTGGGCATCGTCGCGGGCCTGCTCGACCCACGCTCCCGCGCCCTGCGAGCGTACGACTCGATCGCGCGCGCGAGCTGCCAGCGCGTCTTCCACTCGCCCGAGCGCTGCGTCGACCTCGGCCACGACATAGCCGTTCTTGACCAGAGGGAAGGATGCCACACGGACATCGGCCGCGCTGAGGTCGTCGGCGTCGGCTTCGAACGCCGCTCTGGCGGCCGCGAGGAAAGTGTCGACCGCAGACCGGTGATAGCCGCGCACACGGCCGGTGGTCAAGGAGAACGCCGGCGGTCCTTGAACGGCCGCGTCCGATGTCTGTACGTCGTCGGAGACCATCACAGCACCACCCAGGAGGAGAAGAGGAAATACAGGCACAGCGCGGGCACGGTCGACGGCAGGATGCTGTCGAGTCGGTCCAGGAGCCCTCCGTGGCCCGGGAGCCAGGAACTCATGTCCTTGATGCCGAGATCGCGCTTGAGCATGGACTCGCCGAGGTCGCCCAGGGTCGCGGACAGGAGTATGGCGACGCCGAAGATCACGCCGATCCACCACGGCAGGTCCAGCAGGAAGAGAGCGAGGAGCACACCGGCCGTGATCGACCCGACCACAGCTCCCCCGAATCCCTCCCATGTCTTCTTGGGACTGATCTTCGGCGCCATGGGGTGCTTCCCGAAGGCCAGTCCTGCGGCATACGCTCCGGTGTCGGCCACGACGGCGATCGCGATGAAGCTCAGCACCCACCACTGGCCCCCCTCCTGCTTGAGCAGGATGAGTGCGACGGCAGCGAGAAACGGCACGTAGATCTGGACGAACCCGCCGATGACCGCATCCGTCAGCACATCCCCGTAGGTTCTGCCGTCCTTGGCGATCATCTGGGCGACCAGCCGCCAGACGATCACGAATGCGACGGCGAAGAACAGCATGACCCAGACGAACCACAGGTCGAGGAAGAACGCGGACAGCACGAGCAGGGTCGCGGCGATGAACTGCGGGATCACGTCGATCCGTCGACCCGATGCACGCAACGCCAATGAGAGCTCGTAGACCCCGAGCAAGGCAGCGGCCAGCGCGAACGGCACGAAGAGGACCTTGATGAACAACAGCGACGCGAGCAGCGCGGCCCCGAACGCGAGTCCGATCAGGGTCGCGAGGATCAGGTCGCGCCCTGTGCGCTCCTTGATGCGCTCGTTGGCCTGATCGAGCTGACCTCGAGCATGCGTCACATGCGTGCCGAACTCGTCGCGCTTGGCCCGCCACTGCTCTCTGATCGCATTGTGTTCAGCAGTGTCCAGCGGCGACTCTGTCATCGCACGCTCGTCGGCGGGATGGGGCGGACGGGGCGGGATGCTCGTCGCGTCGAACGCCGCGAAGGCGCCGTCGACCAGCGGGACGGCGCCGGTCGACGTCGACGAGTCGCGCGCCGCGCGGCGCGTCTGCGGCTTGTCGGCGCCGTCATCAGTGGGTTCGTCGGACATGCCGCCTATACCTCGAGGAGTTCAGCCTCTTTGCGCTTGAGTGCGTCGTCGATGAGATCGACGTGCTGGCGCGTGAGGGCGTCGAGTTCCTTCTCTCCCCGAGCGATCTCGTCTTCACCGAGTTCGCTCTTGAGGCCGTCGAGTTCGTCCTTCGCCTTACGACGGATGCCGCGCACGTGCACCTTGGCGTCCTCCGCCTTGGTCTTGACGAGCTTGACGTACTCCTTGCGGCGCTCTGCCGTGAGCTCAGGCATCGTCACGCGAACGAGGTTGCCGTCATTCGTGGGGTTCGCACCGAGATTGGGCATGTCGCGAATCGCCTGTTCGATGCCCTTCAGAGCCGTCTTGTCGTAAGGCGTGATGATGAGCGTACGCGCCTCCTGGTTCGCCAGCGAGGCAAGCTGAGCGAGCGGAGTGGGCGTGCCGTAGTAGTCGACGAGCACCTTCTGGAACAGCTGCGGGTTGGCGCGGCCGGTGCGCACCGTGGAGAAGTCCTCCTTGGCGGCCTCGACCGCTCGTGCCATACGGGAGGTGGTTTCAGCGAGGACATCCGCGATCACGGTGACTCCTATCGTCGGGGTGTTCTGAAATTCTATCGGGCATGGCCCGGGAGCACCGTCAGGCGCTCAGGCGGTGACGAGAGTGCCGATCGGCTCTCCCAGGAGCGCACGCGTGACGTTGCCGGCAGGTTCCATACCGAAGACGCGCATATCCATGTTGTTGTCCATGCAGAGACTGAACGCCGTGGAATCGACGACCTTGAGCCCCCGCTGGAGTGCATCCCGATACGTGACGCGCTCGATGCGCTCCGCGTCGGCGTGCTTGTTCGGGTCGGCCGTATAGATCGCGTCCACGCCGTTCTTGGCGACGAGGACCTCCTGCGCGCCGATCTCGAGAGCGCGCTGTGCTGCGACCGTGTCGGTGGAGAAGTACGGCAGGCCCGCTCCGGCGCCGAAGATGACGACACGGCCCTTTTCCATGTGCCGCTCGGCCCGCAGCGGGATGTACGGTTCAGCGACCTGAGTCATCGAGATGGCCGACTGCACGCGAGTGGGCGCACCCGCCTGCTCGAGGAAGTCCTGCAGGGCGAGAGCATTCATGACCGTGCCGAGCATTCCCATGTAATCGGCTCGGCCGCGGTCCATCCCGCGCTGGCTGAGTTCGGCTCCGCGGAAGAAGTTGCCTCCGCCGACGACGATGGCGACCTCGACCCGATCGACCGCCGCAGCGATGTCGCGCGCGATCTGACTGACGATGTCCGGGTTGACGCCGAGCTGGCCGGCGCCGAACGCCTCGCCGGAGAGCTTCAGAAGGACGCGACGGCGTCCTGTGCGTTCGGTCATGGGGGTGATCCTCTCGTCCCGATTCAAGATAGTGCCTTCTGGGCATGAAGAAGGGGTTCGGATCGCGTTGATCCGAACCCCTTCGACGGTGTTACGCGCCGACCTTGAAGCGCGCGAAGTCCGTCACGGTGATCCCGGCGTCCTTCGCCACCTGAGCGACGGAGAGCTTGCTGTCCTTCGCGTAGTCCTGCTCGAGCAGGGCGACCTGCTTGATGAACGCGGAGACACGGCCCTCGACGATCTTGGGCAGCGCCGCCTCCGGCTTGCCCTCGTTGCGAGAGATCTCGGTCACGATCTGACGCTCCTTCTCCACGGCGTCGGACGGAACGTCCTCGCGGGAGAGGTACGACGGGTTCGCGAACGAGATGTGCTGCGCGATGCTGCGAGCGGTCTCGGCGTCATCACCCGTGTAGGCGACGACGACACCGATCTGCGGAGGCAGATCCTTGCTCGTGCGGTGCAGGTAGACCTCGACCTTGTCGCCGGAGATCGTGCGCACGCGACGCAGCTCGACCTTCTCGCCGATGATCGCGGCCTCTTCCGAGATGACCTGCTCGACGCTCTTGTCGCCCGCCTGGGCGGCGAGAGCGGTCTCGACCGAATCGGCCTTGACGGCTGCGACGGCGTCGGCGACCTTGTCGGCCAGCGCGATGAAGCGCTCGTTCTTCGCGACGAAGTCGGTCTCGCAGGCGAGCTCGATCAGCGTCACCGAACCGCCCTGTTCGCGAGCGACGATGAGGCCCTCGCTGGTGGAGCGGTCAGCGCGCTTCGCGTTGCCCTTGGCACCCTTGAGACGCAGGATCTCGGTGGCCTTCTCGACGTTGCCGTCAGCCTCCTCGAGCGCCTTCTTGGTGTCGACCATTCCCGTGCCGAGCTGCTCACGGAGCGCCTTGAGATCGGCGATGGTGAAGTTGGCCATGTGTGGTGGCTCCTTGCTTCGTGATGTGTGTGGTGGTCGCGGAATTACTTGGCGTCTGCTGCCTCGGCGTCGGCGACCTCAGCGGTCTCCTCACCGGAAGCATCAGCGATCGCCTCGTCGTGTGCCTCGGCACCGGCCTCGTCAGCAGCGGTCTCGTCGGCAGCGGGCGTCTCGACGACGGCGGCCTCATCGGCAGGCGTCTCGACGGCGGCGGCGTCAGCGGACTCCTGAACGGGGGTCTCGAGAAGCTCCTTCTCCCAGTCGGCGAGCGGCTCAGCGTCGCCCGTCTCGGGGTTGTGCTTCTGCTGGAGGCCCTCTGCCGCTGCGTCCGCGATGATGCGGGTGAGCAGCGAGACCGAGCGGATCGCGTCGTCGTTGCCGGGGATCGGGTACTGGAAGTCGTCGGGGTCCGCGTTGGTGTCGAGGATGCCGATCACCGGGATGCCGAGCTTCTTCGCCTCGTCGATGGCGAGGTGCTCACGCTTGGCGTCGACGACCCACAGGGCGGACGGCGTCTTGGTGAGGTTGCGGATACCGCCGAGCGACTTGTGCAGCTTGTCGAGCTCGCGCTTCTTGAGGAGGAGTTCCTTCTTCGTGAAGCCTGAAGCGGACGGGTTCTCGTAGTCGAGCTCCTCGAGCTCCTTCATGCGGGCGAGACGCTTCGCGATCGTCTGGAAGTTCGTGAGGAGTCCACCGAGCCAGCGCTGGTTGACGTAGGGCTGGCCCACGCGCGTCGCCTGCTCGGCGAGGATCTCCTGCGCCTGCTTCTTGGTGCCGACGAAGAGGATGGTGCCGCCGTGGGCGACGGTCTCCTTGACGAAGTCGTATGCCTTGTCGATGTACCCGAGCGACTGCTGCAGGTCGATGATGTGGATGCCGCTGCGCTCGGTGAGGATGAAGCGCTTGACCTTCGGGTTCCACCGACGGGTCTGGTGTCCGAAGTGCACGCCGCTGTCGAGCAGCTGGCGGATGGTGACCACAGCCATGGTCGTCTCCTGGTTCTGGCGCGGTTCTGCGCCTTTGAGGTTGTCAAGTCGATCGGACGATCGAACTCCCTGGTGCCCGGCGCACTCCCGCCTGAGTGAAAACAGGACCTGTGGGAGTGGATGCCACGACTGAAGTCGCTTTGGGCACGCGTAGTCACCTCGAGATCGAGGTGCTCCCCCAGCATACAGGAAGCGGGGCCCTCACTCACCCTGCACATCAGAGCCGCGTCACACATTCCGCACACGATCCGCGGGGGTGTCCGTCCAGCCCGATGCTTCTTCGCCTCCGTGACGGAGCATTGCCCCATGAGTACCGGCACTCGCGCGACCACCGCCTTCCTTCTGATGATCGTCGTCGCTCTCGTACCGCCGATCCCGACGACTGCGAGCGCATCTGCAACGGACGGTGCGCATCCGCTCTGGCGATGGCCGATCGATGCTCCCCGGGTGGTCGCGTCCCCATATCGAGCTCCGGCCCACGAGTACGGGGCGGGCCACAGGGGGATCGACATCGCGACGGCGCAGGGGACGATCGTCCTGGCGCCTGCCGATGGGATGATCGCGTTTCGAGGGACCGTCGTGGACAGACCCCTGATCACGATCGAGCATCCCGGAGGCTATGTGTCGACGTTCGAACCGCTGTCCTCCACACTGACCCCCGGCGACACCGTCTCCGCCGGCGAGGCGGTCGGCACCGTCGCGGCGGGCGGCCACACGGTGGTCGGCGCGATGCATCTGGGAGTACGGCTCGATGGCGCCTACATCAACCCGATGCTGCTCTTCGGCCCGGTTCCGCGAGCGGTGCTCCTCCCCTGCTGCGCCGCACCGTGAGAGACGCAGCGCCCGCGCTCACGCGCGGGGGTGGGCGAGACGATAGGTCGCAGTGAGACGCTCCGCAGAGACGTGCGTGTAGATCTGCGTCGTTCCCAGGCTCGCATGACCGAGGATCTCCTGGACCGCGCGCAGGTCTGCGCCGCCGTCCAGGAGATGAGTTGCGGCGGTGTGCCTGAGCGCATGCGGACCTACGGTATCTGCGCCGACGAAAGGCGCGAGCACTTCGGCGACGAGCGAGTACACCGCGCGCGGTCCGATGCGCGCGCCACGACTGCCCAGGAACAGGGCGGGAGAAGGCCGCGCTGTGCGAGCGGCGAGTGAGGGACGCCCTCGAGAGAGGTACGAGCCGACAGCATCGCGCGCAGGGACCCCGTAGGGCACCACTCGCTCTTTCGACCCCTTGCCCAGCACGCGCGCCGTGCCTCGATCGAGGTCCAGGTCGTCGACATCGAGTCCGCAGAGCTCGGAGACGCGGATGCCGGCGCCGTACAGCAGTTCGAGAATCGCGTGGTCGCGGAGCGGAATCGGCTCACCGGCAGCGGCGGCCCGGCGTTGCGCATCGAGCAGGGTCGTCATCGCGTCCTGCGAGGCGATGGTGGGAAGCGTTCGCCCCCGCTTGGGGGCCATGAGACGCAGACTCGGATCGTGGTCGACGAGTTGTTGCTCTTGAGCCCAGCTGAAGAACGACCGCGCCGCCGCCGCTCGCCGTGCCAGCGTCGACCGGGCGTCCCCGCGCTGAGTCGCCCGCCAGAGCCAGTCGCGGAGAGTCTCCAGTGTGACCTGGTCGAGCTCGAGCTCTCCGACGGTCTCGGCGAGATCCCGCAGATCTGACCGGTAGGCGCGCACCGTCGCGGATGACAGCCGACGTACCAGGGAAAGGTGGTCGGTGAAGGCATGTGCGGCTGCCGCGAACTCCATGGATCAAGTGTGCCGGAGCGTGGATCAGCGAAGCATCAGCCGCGCCGCTCGCCGTTCTGCGTCCTCTGCCATCCCCCATCGGCGCGCTGGACCGCTCCGTCGAGCTCGAGCAGCCCGAGCAACGCACTCACTCTCTCCGGGGCGAGTCCCGACCTTCGAGAAACTTCGAGAACGGCCCGCGCCGCACGCGTGCTCATGGCGTCGAGCACACGGGACTGGTCCGGGTCTGTTCCTCTTCCGGGAGATGTCTCTGGCCGCCCGCCGGCCCAGAGCTCGCGTATCTCGGCTGTCGTCGTGACGCAACGCGCGTCGTACTCTCGCAGGAGCCGATGACAGCCGGCCGACGATGCGGATGTCACCGGCCCGGGCACTGCGCCGAGTGGTCGCCCGAGTGCAGCTGCGTGCCCTGCCGTGTTCAACGACCCGCTTCGCCAGCCGGCCTCGACCACAACCGTCGCGTCGCTCACCGCAGCGATGAGTCGGTTACGCGACAGGAATCGCCACTTCGTCGGAGCCGTACCGCAGGGCACCTCGCTCGCCACGGCGCCGGTCTCGACGATTCGGCGTAGAAGCTGCTGATGGCCCTGGGGATATGCCCGATCGACTCCGCCGGCGAGGAAGGCGATGGTCCTTCCGCCGACCCCGAGCGCGGCGCGGTGCGCTGCACCGTCGATGCCGTACGCTCCCCCGGACACGACGACCGCACCCTCGGCGGCCAGCTCGCCTGCGAAGTCGCCGGCGAGCATCTCACCGTATCCGCTCGATGCCCGGGCGCCGACGATCGCGACTCTGGGCGCCGCGCTCAGCAGCATCGGATCTCCGCGCACCCAGAGCAGCGTCGGCGCGTGCACCCCGAGATCGTCGAGAGAACTCGGCCAGAGGGGATCTCCAGGGAGCAGCAGCCGGGCTCCGACATCCCGGCCCCCACGGAGCGCGTCGACCACGCTGCGCCTCTCGGCGCGGATCGTCCACCGAGCCCGCCCGTCGACGAGAGCCCGACCGCCGATCTCCGAGGTCGCCGCATTCTCTCGGCCCAATGCGAACCGGAGTGCGTCTGAGGGGCCGAGCTGCTCGATGAGGGTCCCGGCCACGCCATCGCCCGGCTCGGCGAGCACAGACCACGACACCCGGGCGAGGGCGTCCTCCACGTCACCAGGCGGCCGGACCTCTTCCAGCAGCGCCCGCACCGCAGCGTCGCCTGCGAGTGATTCGATCATGATGCGTATCCCCTCTTGAGAAACAGCGCCTGGCCCACCTCGTCGCGTCCTGGCCTGTCGGCTCCCGCAAGATCCGCCATGGTCCACGCGAGCCGCAGGACTCTGTCGTATCCGCGCAGAGTGAGCGTTCCCCGCTCGAGAGCCCGGTCGAGCGGCGCTCTCGCCTCACCGGAGATCTGCAGATCGAGTTGTCTCAGCCGAGATCCGGGCACCTGACCGTTGCGAAGCCATGGTGTCCCGCGCCACCGTGCGGCTGCTCGCTCACGCGCCTCGATGACCCTCGCGCGCGCGATCTCACTCGTCATGCCGGTGCGGTCTCCGCGCATCGCCTGGGAGGCGGACACCCGGGAGACATGCAGCTCCACATCTATGCGGTCGCGCAGCGGACCCGAGAGCCGCGTCGAGTACCGCCGGATCGCCAGAGACGGGCACGTGCACTCCGCACCACGCACTCCGTAGTTGCCGCACGGGCAGGGATTGAGCGCCAGGAGCAGCTGAAAACTCGCGGGAAAGTGCGCCGTGACGCCCGATCGGCTCACTTCGATGACACCTGACTCGAGCGGTTGCCGCAGTGCGTCGAGTGCGACTCTCGAGAACTCGGCCGCTTCGTCCAAGAAGAGCACGCCTCTGTGCGCTCGAGAGATCGCCCCCGGGCGAACAGACCTCGATCCACCTCCGACGAGGGCTGCGACGGAAGCGCTGTGGTGCGGCGACTCCAGCGGAGGCATGACATCGAGACTCCGCACAGACTCCCCCGCGAGCGAGCGGATCGAGGCCACCTCGAGCGCTTCATCTTCGGTGAGGCTGGGCAGAATGCCCGGCAGCCTTCGTGCGAGCATCGTCTTGCCTGCCCCCGGCGGGCCGCTGAGCAGCATGTGATGGCCACCCGCCGCGGCGACGATCAAGGCGCGCACGGCGTCCTCCTGCCCCACCACATCAGCGAGGTCGAGCTCCTCCGGGCGCTCGCGCGCGACCGCTGCCGACGCGACCGGATCGGTATCGAGCACGTCGACCTCGGCGCCATGCCAGACAGCCACCTGCGAAAGGCTCGCCGCGGGCCGCACCTCTATGCCCGGCACGAGCCTGGCCTCTGCCTCATTGCCCCAGGGGACTATCACGGTGTCGAACCCTGCGCGGGCGGCAGCGAACACGGACGGCAGCACCCCAGGTACTGGCCGGAGTCGACCGTCGAGCCCGAGCTCACCGAGGTGCACCACGCGTGCGATGGACCGGCTCGACAACGCTCCCCCGGCTGCGAGAGAAGCGACGGCGATGCTGAGATCGAAGCCTGCGCCCTGCTTCGGCAGGCTCGCGGGCGAGAGGTTGACCGTCAGCCGACGACGGGGAAGGGCGAGAGAGGTGTTCTTGCACGCGTTGTGCACACGCTGAACCGCTTCCCCGAGAGATTTGTCGGGAAGCCCGATGATCTTGAACTCGGGCGTCTGGTTCGAGATGTCCGCTTCCACCTCGACCATGTGCCCATCCACCCCCGTGAGCGCGACCGCCCAGGTGCGCGCAGTCTTCACGACACGTCCACGAGGTGCTCGAGGGTACTGTGCTGTGGATCTGTGCCGATGATCCCGATCGCCTCGATCCGGATCCTGAGCCCATCGGCCTGGTCGGGATGATCGGACGCCCAGGCATACGCGAGCTGCCAGAGCCGGCGGATCTTGCGGGCGTCCACCGCTTCGAATGGGTGCCCGTGAGAGATCGTCCTTCTCGTCTTGACCTCGACGACCGCGAGATGGCGTCCGCGGCGCGCGACGATGTCGATCTCGCCCTGCGCACATCGCCAATTGCGGTCGAGCACCTGGTATCCGATGCCAGTCAGGTACCGGACCGCTTGTTCTTCGCCGGATCTACCGAGTTCGTCTTTCGCTGCCATGCTGACAGCCTGTCGATCGACCTCGACGCGCAGCGCCCCGAGGGGGTCGACGAGCCGAGACCCTTGGAGAACCCGTCAGAAGCCCGGGCGGTGCAGAAGATGTCACTCCCCGTCGAGCGACAGCTCCTGGGGCAGTTCGAACTCGCGGCGCTGCAGCTCTTCGACGTTGACGTCCTTGAAGGTCAGCACCCGCACAGCCTTCACGAAGCGGTCGGCGCGATAGATGTCCCACACCCACACATCGCTCATCGAGATCTCGAAGTAGAAGTCGTGCTCGGTGTCGCGGCGTACGACATTCACCTCATTGGCGAGGTAGAACCGCCGCTCGGTCTCGACCACATACTGGAACTGTGCGACGACGTCGCGGTATTCGCGGAACAGCGCGAGCTCGAGTTCGCGGTCGTAGTCGTCGAAGGCTTCCTCATCCATGATCCCTCCATCCTAGAGTCGGCGGCACTTCGATGCCGCACGCAGACTCAGAACAGAGTCGGGACATCTGCGATCGCCCAGGACGACCGGTGGTGCGGGGAGAGCCCGAGGCTCCTGATCGCGTCGCGGTGCTCGAGGCTCGCATATCCCTTGTTCCTGTCCCACTGATAGGCGGGGTGACCTTCGTGGAGCTCGGCCATGTACGTGTCGCGGGCGACCTTCGCGATCACCGATGCCGCCGAGACCGACGCGCAGTCACGGTCGCCCTTGACCACCGGCCGGACGCGCAGGGGAACCGGGTGCACGGGCGACACGTAGTCGTGATTGCCGTCGAGCAGCACGAGCGCTCCATCGAGGACGACGCCCGAGTCGACCACACTCTGCACGGCGCGAGACGCCGCGAGCCCGAGGGCACGCATGATGCCCACCTCATCGACTTCGGCCGCACTCGCCCAGCCGACTCCCGACGCCTGCACCCACGCCGCGGCCCTCGCGGCGACATCAGGTCGTCGTCTCTCGGTGACGAGCTTCGAATCCCGCAGTCCTTCCGGGACACGGCGGCGCGCACCGGCTGCATCCATCACGGCGGCTCCGACCGCCACGGGGCCGGCAAGCGCGCCGCGTCCGACCTCGTCGAGGGAGATGATGAGATCGCACTCGCTCAGCAGCCTGCGCTCCAGAGTGAGCTTCGGAGCGACGACCGTCATTCCGAGTCCGGGACGCCGTTGAAGCTGTCGTGATGACCGTCGATCGTGCCCATCCGGTCGAACGGCCATGTGGTGAAGAACGCCTTGCCCACGACGTTCTCGATCGGCACGAAGCCACCGCTCGGAAGATCCTGGTGCGCTCGGGAGTCCCGCGAACGGTCACGGTTGTCTCCCAGCAGCCACAGGGATCCCTCCGGGACGACCACGTCGAAGGGATCGTTGGACGCCGCCGTGTCGCCGTCCGGCAGGTTCAGGTAGCTGAGCTCGTCGATCGGCGCGCCGTTGACCGTGATCTGACCCAGCGCGTTGCAGCACACGACGTGGTCGCCGGGCAGCCCGATCACTCGCTTGACGAGGTGATCCTGAGAGTCTGTGGCCGAGATGCCGATGACGTTCAGCATCCAGTCGAAGGCCTCGATGAGCGGAGGCTGAGCCGGGGTCTGCGGCTGACCGTCGAGCCATCCGCCCGGATCCTTGAAGACCACGACGTCGCCGCGTTCGTAGGCGGTCCACCGGGGAGTCAGCTCATCGACGAGGATGCGATCTTTGACCATGAGGGTGCGTTCCATCGAGGCAGATGGAATGTAGAAGGAGCGGACGACGAAAGTCTTCACGACGAACGAGACGAGCGCGGCGATGACCACGATCACCAGGACATCTCGCAGGAACACCAGGAACCCGCGACGCCGCTTCGTCGGTGGAGTGGACGCGGCGGCGGAGTCAGTCGTCATGAGGGGTTCCTTCACAGTCTCGCACCGCACTGAGACGGCATCATCAAGGGTCGCACACCCCGGGGAGAACACAGCACCCCGGGACATCG
Source organism: Microbacterium sp. AC035 (assembly GCF_979258485.1). NCBI lineage: Bacteria > Bacillati > Actinomycetota > Actinomycetes > Micrococcales > Microbacteriaceae > Microbacterium > Microbacterium sp. AC035. The sequence goes on along the minus strand of NZ_OZ409858.1, from coordinate 737,716 downwards.
TGTCCCGGGGTGCTGTGGAGAACCTGCGCGTCAGTTGTCGCGCTTCTCCTTGATCTTCGCCTTCTTGCCCCGCAGCTGGCGGAGGTAGTAGAGCTTCGCGCGACGCACGTCACCGCGGGTGACGACCTCGATGTGGTCGATCACCGGGGAGTGCACCGGGAACGTACGCTCGACGCCCACCTGGAAGCTGATCTTGCGAACGGTGAAGGTCTCGCGCACGCCGTCGCCCTGGCGGCCGATGACGACGCCCTTGAAGACCTGGATACGCGAGCGGGTGCCCTCGGTGATGTTCACGTGTACGTTGACCGTGTCACCGGGGTTGAAGACGGGAACGTCTGAACGCAGCGAAGCTGCGTCGACGGCGTCGAGGATCTGCATGATCGTCTCTCTCTGCACTCGCCTCAGGTCGGTTGCATGATGTAAGTAGGAACAAGAAGAGGTGTGTGCTGAACGGAGCCGAAGCATCCGTGGGCTCCCCTGAGGCAGAACCGGTCACGGCACAAACACTCATTCTGCCATGGATGCTGCGCACGGCCAAAACGCCGCGTGCTATTCCGTCAGTCCCGAGAATCCTTCTCGCGCACCACGATCACTTCGTGCGCGCGGGTCTGAGGCGCGGGCTCGTCGACGCCGGGCACCGACGACCAGGCGATGGTCTCGCGTATCCGCGCTCCGCTTCCCTTTGCCTCGTTCCACAGCTGCCAGAGCTGCAGCCAGACGAGGCCGATGCCGACCACCACCGCTGCCGCGAGCAGCCAGCCGAACGCGCCGTCGATGAAGCACCCGACCGCGATCGTCAACCCGTGCCAGAGCGTGAAGCCGCCAACATCCCACCAGGAGACCGCTCGTTCGACCCGCACCGACGGACGGGAGCGGGTCAGGAGGGTGAGAAGGAGCTGACCGACGAAGACCGACGGCACAGCGATGAACAGCACCCACAGGATCGCCCATCCGCCCTGGAACACGCCCCACCCGACCAGCAGCCAGAGCGGCAGCAGGAACGCGGCCGGAATCAGCCACCGGAAGAACGCCTGACGCAACCACATGTCACAAATGGTACGACGAGGAGCTCGGCATCGTCCCGGTGTTCGCTGTGAGCGCGCGATCTCCGCGCGCACGCCTGCGTCCGGGAGATCGGGGAGAATGGAGGGGACGAGAGGACACCCGATGATCGAACTGCGCACCCCTGCCGAGATCGACGAGATGCGCGCCGCCGGTCGCTTCGTGGCTGAGACACTGGCAACCCTGCGCGACGAGACGAAGGTCGGCACGAATCTGCTGTCGATCGATCGTCGCGCGCACGATCTGATCCGCAAGGCCGGAGCGGAGTCGTGCTACATCGACTACCACCCGTCCTTCGGCGCCAGCCCGTTCGGCAAGGTGATCTGCACGTCGATCAACGACGCGGTGCTCCACGGACTCCCCCATGACTACGCGCTTCGCGACGGCGACCTGGTCTCGCTGGACTTCGCGGTGTCTGTCGACGGCTGGGTGGCGGACTCTGCCCTCTCGTTCGTCGTGGGCAGTCCGCGCGACGAAGACCTTCGCATCATCGACACGACGGAGCGCGCGCTCGACGCGGCGATCGGCGCTGCGGTCGTCGGCAACCGGATCGGCGACATCTCGGCGGCCATCGCTGCGGTGTCGCACGGCGAGGGCTACTCGATCAACACCGATTTCGGCGGGCACGGTGTGGGGCGCATCATGCACGGCGACCCCCACGTTCCCAACGACGGTCGGGCCGGGCGCGGATTCCCGCTGCGCGAGGGCCTGGTGTTCGCCCTCGAGCCGTGGCTGCTCGAGACCACCGACGAACTCGTCACCGACCCGGACGGCTGGACCCTCCGGAGCGTCGACGGATCGAGGGGCGCTCATTCGGAGCACACCGTCGCAGTGACCGCCGATGGTCCGGTCATCCTCACCGACAGATCGTTCCTCGGCGTCCGCTGACACTCACCGCTCTGCTCGGCCACTTCACGCGCGGCGATAGACGAACACATCCGTGACGATCGGCAGGTCGTACTCGTCATGACCCCGTGTCTCGGGGTCTGAATCCAGTACCGCCTCGATGGCCTCGAGCCACTGGGCGCGCGTTACCTCATCAGCGACGAGGAACGTGCTCACGGTCGACCAGCGACGGAGGTACGCGTCGCGTCGAATCCGCTCCGCCGAGTGAATCTGCTCACGACGCACGAAGTCGAAGCCGGGAAGCTCATCCGCCGCTGTGCTCGTGGTCGCGTCTGAGTCCCCGAGCGCAGGGTGCGCGATCCGGTGAGCCGCTCGATCCCACGCACACGACGGATCGAAGCGATTCCAGACGAGTCCGAGCGCTCCCGACGGAGCGAGCACTCGCGCGATCTCCGAGCACGCGGCATCCCGATCGAACCAATGGAAAGCCTGCGCGACCGTCACGACGTCTGCGGTGCCGGACCCGACCGGTATTCGTTCGGCGCTGCCAGGATGCGCCTCGACCCCCGGCAGCTTCGATCGCAGGATCGCGAGCATCGACTCCGACGGCTCGACGGCGATGACCCGCTGTGCTCGTCCCACGAGCAGTTCGGTGAACTTGCCGGTGCCGGCGCCGAGATCGAGCACTGTGCGCACCGCGTGGGGCATCACGACGTCGGCTGCAGCTGGCGGGAAACCCGGGCGGTAGCGGTCGTAGTCCGCGCCGGTGAGGGTGAAGGATCTCGCCAGCACGTCGTCGACCATGCCGTGACGCTATCAGACGACGGCGGGATGACCCGGCCCGGGACGGTGAGGCTGTGCCATCCTGAGTGCATGATTCCGGAGGATCGTCATGTGCCTGATCATCTGTTCCTGGTTCGGCACGGACAGACCCGATGGAATCTCGAGCGCCGGCTGCAAGGACAGCTCGACTCACCCCTGACCGAAGACGGCGTCAGACAGGCGCAGAGCGTTGCCGAGCGCGTGGCCGATCGTGGGATCACGACCGTCTGCTCGAGCCCGCTCGGCCGCGCACGACAATCGGCGGTGATCATCGCGGACCGGATCGACGCAGAACTCATCGAGGTGCCGGAGCTCGCCGATCTCGATCATGGCGAGATGGCAGGACTGACCTGGGACGAGATCGATCAGCGATTCCCCACGGCGCGCGCGGACAGGGCTGCTAACAGGTACGGCTGGGCTTTTCCGGGCGGCGAGAGCTATGCCCAGGCCAGAGGACGGGCCCGCAGGGCGCTTTCATCGTGCGGCTGGGCTTCGAGGGGTCTCCCTCTGCTGGTCAGTCACGAGATGTTCGGCCGGCTGCTCCGCGCAGACCTCCGGGGGCTGGACGGCGTCTCCGCGTTGTCGCTGAGACACCCGCAGGATGTGGTGTTCGAGATCGATCGAGGGACCGAACGTATGCTCTAGCGCTGATCGTCCGGCAGCAGATCCGGGCGGCGGCGGCGCGTGCGCTCGATCTGCTGATCGCGACGCCACGCGGCGATCACGGCATGATTGCCGCTCAACAGCACCTCGGGCACGGCCCGGTCTCGCCACACTGACGGCTTCGTGTACGACGGATACTCCAGGAGCCCGTCTTCGTGGGACTCCTCGACCAGGCTCTCCGGATTTCCCACGACGCCGGGGATCAGGCGACCGATCGCCTCGATCATCGCCATGGTCGCGACTTCTCCACCGTTGAGGACGTAGTCGCCGAGGCTGATGAGTCGCACTTCGCCGAGCGACGCCGCGTATTCGAACACCCGCTCATCGATGCCCTCATAGCGACCGCATCCGAAGATCACGTGCTCGCGAGTGCTGAGATCGTGTGCCGTGGCCTGGGTGAACACCTCGCCCGCGGGCGAGGGGAAGATGATCGTCGGCGGTCGGCCGTCGGCGGAAGGAGCCGTCGAAGCCAGTTCATCGAGCGCGAGCCCCCAGGGCTCGGGCTTCATCACCATTCCCGCTCCGCCGCCGTACGGGGTGTCGTCCACGGTGCGGTGGCGGTCAGAGGTCCAGTCCCGCAGATCTCGGACGCGCAGGTCGAGGATGCCGGCGCTCTGCGCCTTCCCGAGCAGGGAGAGCGTCAGACCGTCGAAGTAGGACGGGAAGATGGAGAGGACGTCGATGCGCACGGGCAGACCCTACCCGTGGTCACTCGGTGGCGTCGGCGTCCGAGGACTCCGCCGCCTCCGTCGCTTCGGAAGCGTCGGGAAGCTCTTCGAAGAGCCCGGCGGGCGGCGTGACGATGACGCGTCCGGCGCTGACGTCGACCGTCGGAACGATCGCTTCGACGAAAGGCACCATGATGTCCTGGTCGCCTGACCTGACGATGAGCAGATCCTGTGCCGGGAAGTGCTCGATTCGAACGACCTTGCCGACCACGTCTCCGTCGCGGACGACGTCGAGACCAGTGAGCTGGTGATCGAACCACGCGTTGTCTTCGACCTCGTCGTTGTCCTGATCGATCCACAGGATCGCTCGGACGAGGGTCTCAGCGCCTTCACGGTCGTCGACGTCCTTGAAGAAGACGACGGGGTTGCCGTTCATGACGCGATACTCGCGCACGACGACCGTCTTCCCGTGCCACGGAGATGCCTCCGGCACCTGCAACGTGAACTCGGCGCCGGTCGTGAAACGCCGCTCGGGATTGTCTGTGTAGAGCTCCAGCTTGAGAGCACCCTTGAGGCCATGGGCCTTGACGAGGCGCCCGACGCGCAGCTGGTTCTTGCCCTGGTTGCGGTCTGTCGACACCACGTCAGTCATCCGCGACATCGACACGGACACGACGCCCGTCCGCGAGTGCGGAGATGAGCGTACGCAGTGCCTTCGCGGTGCGGCCGCCGCGCCCGATCACACGTCCACGGTCGTCGGGGTGCACGCGCACCTCGAGGAGATCGCCTCTCGGCGAGGTGGAGGCGTTGATGCGGACATCCTCAGGGTGATCGACGATCCCCTTGACGATGTGTTCGAGCGCGGCGGCGAGCACGACGGATTACTCGGAGTCGGCGGCGGGAGCCTCAGCGGCCTCCGCGTCGGCCTTGGCGGGAGCCTCCTCAGCGGGAGCCTCTGCCTTCTTCTCGACCTTGGGCTTCACGACGGACTTCTTGGAAGCGTCGATCTCGAACGGAACCTTGGGCTCCTTGACCTTGAGCGTGGACTTCGCGTCCTTGTCGCCCTTGAACTTGCCCCAGTCGCCCGTGATCTTGAGCAGCGCTGCGACCTGCTCGGTCGGCTGAGCGCCGACGGACAGCCAGTACTGCGCACGGTCGGAGTCGATCTCGATGAACGAGGGCTCCTCGGTGGGGTGGTACTTGCCGATCTCTTCGATCACGCGACCATCGCGCTTGGTCTTCGAGTCGGCGACGACGATGCGGTAGTACGGCGCACGGATCTTGCCCAGGCGCTTGAGACGAATCTTGACAGCCACGATTCTCCTGAATTGTGTGGAAGTTGACGAACCGATCGCCTGGAGAGTGGGGTGCACACCCGGCGGAAGCTCAAATAGGGAGGACGAGTGCTGGATAGAGGGTCGAGCACGTCGTCCGACCTTCTATTCTGCCAGATCCGCGGCCCAGGAGCGAAACGGGGCGACACGGCGGTTGCCGTGTCGCCGACACCGCATGTCAGACTGTGGTCGTGAAGCTCGATTTCGCGTCATCGGCCCGGTCCACCGTAGGCCTCGAATGGGAGATCATGCTCGCCGATCCGGTGAGCGGTGATCTCGTCGGCCGCGCCCCCGAGCTGCTGTCGGCGCTCGAGCACGAGAGCGCCGACGAACGTCATACCGTGACGGGTGAACTGCTCACCAACACCATCGAGGTCACGAGCGGCATCGGCGATTCGGTGGCGCATGCGGTCGATGACATCGCCAACGCGATAGCGGCCGTGCGCTCGGCGACGGATCCGGCCGGTGTCGAACTGCTCTCTGCAGGCAGTCATCCGTTCGCGCAGTGGTACCAGCAGGAAGTGACGGACAAGACCCGGTACCACACCCTGATCGAGCGCACCCAGTGGTGGGGGCGCAACATGATGATCTGGGGAATCCACGTCCACATCGGCGTGGAGGACCGGCGCAAGGTCATCCCCATCATCAATGCCCTCGCGGCATACCTCCCGCACCTGCAGGCGCTCTCAGCGTCGAGTCCGTTCTGGGCGGGTGAACGCACGGGGTACGCATCCAACCGCGCCCTCGTCTTCCAGCAGCTGCCCACTGCCGGACTCCCCTGGCCGCTGAACGACTGGTCGGACTACGAGGCCTATCTCGACGACATGGTGCGCACCGGCGTGATGGCGGATGCCACCGAGGTGCGCTGGGACATCCGGCCGGCCCCACGGTGGGGAACGATCGAAGTCCGGGCCTGCGACGGACTCTCCACACTGCCGGAGCTGGCAGCGGTGGCCGCCCTCGTGCAGGTTCTGGTGGAGCATCTATCGCGGCAGCTCGACGAGGGCCGCACTCTCGCACAGATGCCGGCGTGGTATCACCGCGAGAACAAGTGGCGCGCGGCGCGCTACGGTCTGGACGCCCGAGTGATCGTGGACTCGGCGGGAACCCAGCGCCCCGTGCGGGAGCATCTGTCCGAGGTGCTCGAAGAGCTCGCACCGGTCGCAGTCGAACTCGGCTGCGTGCGCGAGTTCGGCAGCATCGACACGATACTCGAGAGCGGCGCGAGCTACGAACGGCAGCTGACGATCGCCAACGCGACAGGTGGTGACCTCGGGGCGGTCGTGCAGCATCTGATCCGGGAGTTCCGCTCAGGCCCCGAATCTTCGACCGACGAGCCGTAAGGGTCAGTCCTCCACGAGTCGGCGCGCCAGCCCCTCGTCGAGAACCACATCCGTGATGAGTTCGGCGGCGATCGCCGCGCGGAGGCTCGCGAGCTTGGGCACTCCCGATACGACGCAGACCCGCCTCGGCACGCGCCGCAGCCTGTCGAGGCCAGGACCGGTAGCGCGAGCGTTCACACGGATGTCCCTCCATGATCCGTCGGCGCGGAAGAAGACCGTTGCCACGTCGCCGATCGCGTGGTCCTCGCGGAGGCTCCGATAGTCATCGCGCCCGAGGTAGCCCCCGACGTAGACGCGGCTGGGCACCTCCGCAGCGGGAGAGCCGAGGCTGAAGACCGCGATGTCCATCTTCGACTGCAGATCGAGCACTCGCCGCGTGCTTCGCTCGCGCCACATCGCCTCGCGCGTCGAAGGGTCGTCGAAGAATGCCGGCACGGGAAACTGCTGCACTTGCGCGCCGAACGCGCTGCCGAAGCGCTGCAGGATGTCGCTCGAATACTCGACGCCACTCGTCTGCGTGTTTCCCGCACCGTTCAACTGCACGAAGGTCGTGTTGTGCGTCTCCTTCTGAGTGAGCCCCCGGCTCACTGCACTGATCGTCGATCCCCACGCGACGCCGACGATCATGTTGGAGTCGACGAACTGCGACAGCAGCCGCCCCGCTGTAAGAGCCACACGCTCGAGGCGCTCGACCTCGCTGACGATCTCCGGGATGGGTACGACGTGCGCGACCAGTCGGTGTCTGTCTCTGATGCGCTGCTCCAGCATCCCCAGACGCTCCAGAGGAGAGTTGATGCGGATGTCGACGAGTCCGCTCTCGCGCGCGAAGCTCAGCAGACGGGAGACCGACGATCGCGAGGTCTTCAGCTCCTTCGCGATCACCTCCATGGTCTTGTCCTGCATGTAGTAGAGCTGCGCGGCGGTGAGCGCGGCGATCAGCTTTGAATCGCGTGATCCGGCGTCCGACTGGCCCATGACGACCTCCTCGCGTCGATCTTTGCACATATGTGCAGCGGGCTTGCGCATGGTGGTCGATCGGGTCGAAGCTGGGAACACGCACAGAGAAGGGTCGAAGATGATCGAGTCGACACACTCATCACCGGAACGCGCCGAAGTCCGCGCCGTCCGTGAGTCCGGACGCACGAGCGTCCTTGTCATCGGAGCCGGGATCAACGGGATCTCCGCTTTCCGTGACCTCGCACTTCAGGGCGTCGACGTCCTGCTCGTCGAACGGGGAGACTTCGCCTCCGGGGCCTCCGCGGCCTCGAGCCACATGATCCACGGCGGCATCCGCTACCTCGAGAACGGCGAGTTCCGGCTCGTCCGCGAGTCCGTCGAGGAACGGAACGGTCTGCTCAAGATCGCGCCTCACTATGTGAAGCCGCTCGAGACCACGATCCCGATCTACTCCACCTTCTCGGGGATCCTCTCCGCTCCCCTGCGTTTCCTCACGCACAAGAGCGGCAAGCCGCAGGAGCGCGGCGCGTTCCTCATCAAGGTCGGGCTCACGATCTACGACACGTTCTCGCGCGACGGGGGCATGGTCCCTCGTCACCGTTTCCTGGGCCGCAAGCGCTCGCTCGCCGAGCTGCCCTCGCTCGACCCGAACATCAAGTACACGGCGACCTACTACGACGCCTCCATGCACGATCCGGAGCGTCTGGCGCTCGACGTCCTTCAGGACGGTCGCGCCGCGCATCCGGGCGCCGTGGCACTGAACTACATCGAGGCGATCGCCCGCGACGGAGAGAAGGTCGTCCTCCGCGATCGCGAGAGCGGCACGGAGTTCTCCGTCACGGCAGACGTGGTCGTGAACGCCTCCGGGCCCTGGACGGATCTCACCAATGACGCGCTCGGCAACGAAACGCGCTTCATGGGAGGGACCAAGGGGTCTCACATCGTTCTCGATCACCCGGAGCTGCTCGAGGCGACGCGTGGACGCGAGATCTTCTTCGAGCACTCCGACGGGCGCATCGTGCTGATCTACCCGCTCAAGGGCCGCGTGCTCGTCGGGACGACCGACATCGACGCGGATCCGCGCGAGCCGGCGGTGTGCACGGAGGAGGAGATCGACTACTTCTTCGACCTCATCCACCACGTGTTCCCGAAGATCGACGTGACACGCGAGCAGATCGTCTTCAACTTCTCGGGCATCCGTCCGCTTCCTCGCCACGAGGACACCGCACCGGGGTTCGTGTCCCGTGACTACCGCATCGAGGTGGACGAGAAGGGCGCTGCTCCGCTGGTGAGCCTCGTCGGCGGCAAGTGGACGACGTTCCGTGCACTCGGCGAGTCTCTGTCCGACGTGGTGCTCGATCTCATCGGCCGCACTCGCACGGTCTCGACCGCCGGACGAGCCATCGGCGGAGGTCGCGACTTCCCGCGCACCGAGAAGGCCCGTCGCATCTGGATCCAAGAGAACCTGCCGGGCGCCGGTGACCGCGCCGAGCGCCTCCTCGCCCGCTATGGAACACGTGCGGCACAGGTCTGGGAGTTCATCGAGCAGGGTGACGACGCTCCTCTCGCCGGCGATGACCTCTCCACTCGTGAGCTCGCCTGGATGGTGGAGAACGAGATGGTGGCGCGCCTGCAGGATGTCGTCATGCGACGCACCAGCATCGCATTCACCGGCCACGCCGATGCGGATGTGCTCGAAGAGCTTGCCGCAGCCCTGGCTCCTCTGCTCCACTGGGACCGTGCACGTCAGGATGCCGAGCTCGACCAGACGCGTACGATGCTGAACGATCGACATGGACTCCAGATCTCGTCCCGCGCACGCGGCTGACGAGAGATCCGAACGCCGCCCTCCACGCGGCGTAAATCCCAACAAGTGCCAGAGCTATGGGGCTCTGGCACTCAAGAAAGGTCAATGAAGACATGACTGAAGTGAATCTCGGTCTCTACTTCCTCTCGGAGTTCGTCGGCACCGCGATGCTGATCCTCCTCGGATGCGGTGTCGTCGCCAACGTCGCTCTTGCCAAGAACAAGGGCTTCGGCGGCGGCTTCCTGATGGTCAACTGGGGATGGGGCCTCGCGGTCTTCGTGGGTGTCCTCGTCTCGGCGTACTCCGGCGCCATCCTCAACCCGGCGGTCGGCATCGGCCTTCTCGTCGCGGGCAAGATCGACTTCTCGCAGTTCGCGGTGGCGACCGGAGCCGAGCTTCTCGGTGCGATCGTCGGTGCGATCCTCACGTGGCTCGCCTACAAGCAGCACTTCGACGAGGAGCCCGACCCGGCCAACAAGCTCGGCGTCTTCTCGACCGGCCCCGCCATCCGCTCCTACGGATGGAACCTCGTCACCGAGGTCATCGGCACGTTCGTCCTGGTGTTCGCGATCTTCGCGTTCGCTGACTACGGCGACATCGAGATCGGCGTCCCCGGCGGCCTCGGCCCGCTCAGCGCCCTTCCGGTCGCACTCGTCGTGGTCGCCATCGGTGCGTCGCTCGGTGGCCCCACCGGTTACGCGATCAACCCTGCACGTGACCTCGGACCTCGTATCGCCCACGCGATCCTGCCGATCAAGGGCAAGGGCTCGAGCGACTGGTCGTACTCGTGGGTCCCGGTCGTCGGTCCGCTGATCGGCGGCGTCCTCGCTGCCGTCGCAGCGCCCGTTCTGCTCAACCTCGCCTGAACCCGAACCTGACTTCAAAGGAGAACACAATGGCCGACTACATCATCGCCATCGATCAGGGCACCACCTCCAGCCGCGCGATCATCTTCGACAAGAAGGGCAGCATCGTCGCGACCGGTCAGAAGGAGCACGAGCAGATCCTCCCCAAGGCCGGCTGGGTCGAGCACGACCCTGCCGAGATCTGGCGCAACGTGCAGGAGGTCATCGGCCTCGCGCTGAGCCGCGGCGACCTGACACGTCACGACATCGCCGCCGTGGGAATCACCAACCAGCGTGAGACCGCAGTGGTCTGGGACAAGACGACCGGAAAGGCCGTCTACAACGCGATCGTCTGGCAGGACACCCGCACGCAGGAGATCGTCGACCGCCTCGCGGCCGACGGTGGCGTCGAGCGGTTCAAGCCCGTCGTGGGCCTGCCTCTCGCCACCTACTTCTCGGGCACCAAGATCGCCTGGATCCTCGAGAACGTCGACGGTGCGCGCGAGAAGGCCGAGGCGGGCGACCTCGTCTTCGGCACGACCGACAGCTGGGTGCTGTGGAACCTCACGGGCGGCGTCGACGGCGGTGTGCATGTCACCGATGTCACCAACGCCTCCCGCACGATGTTCATGGATCTCGAGACGCTCGAGTGGCGCGACGACATCCTCGAGGCGTTCGGCGTGCCGCGCTCTATGATGCCGGAGATCCGCTCCTCCTCCGAGGTCTACGGTGCGGCCGAGGACTCGTCGCTGCTGCGCGAGACGCCGATCGCCGGCATCCTGGGCGACCAGCAGGCCGCTACGTTCGGCCAGGCCGCGTTCAACCAGGGCGAGAGCAAGAACACCTACGGCACCGGATGCTTCCTCATCTTCAACACGGGCGAGGAGATCGTCCACTCGAAGAACGGACTGCTCACCACCGTCGGCTACAAGCTCGGCGACGGACCGACCCACTACGCTCTCGAGGGCTCGATCGCCGTCACCGGATCGCTGATCCAGTGGCTCCGTGACCAGCTCGGGATCATCGGCTCGGCCCCCGAGGTCGAAGAGCTCGCCAAGCAGGTCGACGACAACGGCGGCGTGTACATCGTCCCCGCGTTCTCCGGTCTGTTCGCGCCGTACTGGCGTCCGGACGCCCGCGGTGCGATCGTCGGCCTCACCCGCTACGCGAACAAGAACCACATCGCCCGCGCAGCGCTCGAAGCCGTCGCATTCCAGACCCGCGACGTTCTCGACGCGGTCAACGCGGATGCCGGTGTCGACCTCACCGAACTCAAGGTCGATGGGGGCATGGTCGCGAACGATGCGCTCATGCAGTTCCAGGCCGATGTGCTCGGCGTGCCCGTCGTGCGCCCGGTCGTCGCCGAGACCACCGCGCTGGGTGCCGCGTACGCCGCCGGTCTGGCAGTCGGCTTCTGGAACGGTCTCGACGACCTCTCCGCCAACTGGCAGGAAGACCGTCGTTGGGAGCCGTCGATGGAAGACGGCGAGCGCGACCGCCAGCTGCGCCTGTGGCGCAAGGCCGTCAGCAAGTCGATGGACTGGGTCGACGAGGACGTGAAGTGACCTCAGGATCCTGAGGAGGCGGGCCCGGAGGATTCCTCCGGGCCCGTTTCGTATTCTCCCCCGGATGTCACCGATGCGATGACATCGAGAAACGCAGTGGCGACGGCCCGCGGTGCTTTCGCGTCCCAGGCGACATGTTCGACGCGCACCGGTCCGCCGATGATCTCGGCAGCGACTGCGTCGGACGATGTGGCGGCGATGACACCCGGCGCCAACAGCGTGATCGCGAGCCCGGCCGACACGAGTCCGAGAATGAGCTCCGCGGAGTCCGCTTCGAACGACACATCGCGTGGCACGCCGGACGACGCGAACGCCGCGTCACTCTGCACGCGCCCCGACGTGCCCGCAGGGAAGTCCGCGAAGACCTCTCCGGCGAGCTCTTCCAGCGTGAGATCTGTGCGGCGCGCGAATCGATGAGTCGAAGGTACGGCGGCGACCAGGCTCTCGCGCGCGAGCTCTCTCGACGCGACACCGCTGGGGCTCACCTCGTCGCGCAGACCGAGCAGTGCGACGTCGAGCTCCCCTCGACGGACGCCGGCGACCAGGGCATCGCTGTTCCCCATGATGAGGTGCACCCGCGCCTCAGGGTGCGCCCTTCTGAATCGGGCGATCACGTGCGGAACAGAGACCGCGGTGACGGTCGGGATCACCCCGAGACGAAGGGTGCCGACCACTCGCCCAGCGGCCTGCGCTGCGGCTTCGCGTGCGTGATCCGCTGCAGCGACCGCGATCCTCGCGTGAGCGACGAATGCGTCCCCTGCCTCCGTCGTCCTCACGCTGCGACTCGAGCGCACGAACAGGCGCTGCCCGAGTTCACGTTCCAGCGCGGCGATCTGATGACTGAGCGCTGATTGAGTCACGAAGCAGCGCTCCGCCGCGCGGGTGAAACTCGACAACGACGCCACCTCGATGACGTACCTCAGCTGCTGCAGGTCCATGCTTACATGATCCATGTTCATGAGTGACATGCCAAACATGCGTTGGACTCATGGTTGCGCTTGGATCAGGCTGACACTCATGAACCGGCTGACCATGTTGCTCCTCACCTCGCTGGCGCCGCTCTCCTGGGGCACGACCTACATCGTGACGACCGAGCTGCTGCCCGCCGATCATCCGCTGCTGGCTGGCCTTCTCCGGTCGCTGCCCGCGGGTCTCGTGGCGCTTGCGATAGGCCGCACTCTGCCTCCTCACGGTTGGTGGCTGAAGTCGCTGGCTCTCGGCATCCTCAACATCGGCGCCTTCTTCCCGCTGCTGTTCCTGGCCGCCGAGCGATTGCCGGGCGGCGTCGCGGCGGCCGTCGCCGGAGTGCAGCCGCTGATCATCCTGGGCTTGGGCGCACTCGTACTCCGCGACAGGATCCGCCCTCTCACTGCCACTGCAGCCGCGGTCGGCGCCGGCGGTGTCGCTCTCGTGGTTCTGGGTCCGGCCGCGGAGCTCGACATCGTCGGGATCATCGCGGCGGTCGGGGGCGTCAGCGCGACCGCTCTCGGGATGATCCTCACCAAGCGCTGGGGCCGCCCATCCGGCGTCGGGCCGGTCGCATACGCGGGCTGGCAGCTGACTGCGGGCGGGTTGTTCCTGCTGCCTCTCGCGCTCGCGTTCGAGGGGCTCCCTCCGTCGATCGACGGCCGCGCAGTTCTCGGCTACCTCTGGCTGGGTACCGTTGGCGGTCTGATCGCATACACGCTCTGGTTCCGCGGCATCCAGGAGCTGCCCGTCATCGCCCCCGGACTGCTCGCTCTGCTCTCCCCCGTCATCGCGACGATACTGGGCACGCTCCTCGCCGGAGAGACGTTCACGCCGATTCAGGCCGTCGGAATGTCCCTCGTGCTGGGCGCGCTCGTCACGGGACAGCTTGCAGCGCTGTGGAGGCCACGAAGGGGCTTCACACCGTCGACCGAGGAGGCTCTCGCGGCGACCCGTCCGTGAAGAACGTCAGCTCTTGCCGAAGAGCTTCTGGATCTCTGCGAGATCTGCTTCGCTCGGCGCCTTGGCGCCACCGAGACCGAAACCCGAGCCTGTCGGCGTGGAGGCCGAGGTGAGCCCCGCATTCTCCGCAGCACGCTTCGCGGGGTTGCCCGAGCGGGATCCGCCCGAGGACTTGCCCTTCTTGCCGCGCTTCGACGACGCACCCGGCTTGCCCATACCGGGCATGGAGCCCATTCCGGGGATGTTCGGTGTGCCGCCGCGGGCGACGGTCTTCATCATCTTGGCTGCCTGATCGAAGCGCTGCACGAGCTGGTTGACGTCCGTGACGGTCATTCCCGAACCACGCGCGATGCGCAGACGACGCGAACCGTTGAGCACCTTGGGGTTGCGACGCTCGCCCGGTGTCATCGAACGGATGATCGCCTCGGTGCGGTCGATCTCGCGCTCGTCGAAGTCCTCGAGCTGCTGCTTCATCTGGCCCATGCCGGGAAGCATCCCCAGCATCTTCTTCATCGAGCCCATCTTCTTCATCTGCTGAAGCTGATCGAGGAAGTCTTCGAGGGTGAACTGCTCGGTCGCGAGCTTCTCGGCCATCTTGACGGCCTCTTCCTCGTCGAAGGCCTGCTGAGCCTGCTCGATGAGGGTGAGGATGTCGCCGAGATCGAGGATCCGGCTGGCCATGCGATCGGGGTGGAAGGGCTCGAGGTCTTCGAGGCGCTCACCCGTCGAGGCGAAGATGATCGGGCGACCGGTCACGGATGCGACGGAGAGCGCTGCACCACCGCGGGCGTCGCCGTCGAGCTTCGAGAGGACGACGCCTGTGAAGTCGACGCCTTCCTGGAACGCGCGAGCAGTGTTCACCGCGTCCTGACCGATCATGGCGTCGATCACGAAGAGGACCTCATCGGGGTCGGTCGCCTTGCGGATGTCGGACGCCTGCTTCATGAGTTCCGCGTCGACACCGAGGCGACCCGCGGTGTCGATGATGACGACGTCATGCTGGTGGCGGCGCGCATGCTCCACGCCGTCGCGCGACACCTTGACCGGGTCGCCCACGCCGTTTCCGGGCTCCGGGGCGTAGACCGTCGCGCCGGCCTGCTCAGCCACGACCTGGAGCTGGTTGACGGCATTCGGACGCTGCAGGTCGGCCGCGACGAGAAGGGGCGTGTGCCCCTCGCCCTCGAGCTGCTTCGCCAGTTTGCCGGCGAAGGTCGTCTTACCGGAGCCCTGGAGCCCCGCGAGCATGATGACGGTCGGCGCGGTCTTGGCGAACTGCAGACGACGCTGCTCTCCGCCGAGGATCTGCACGAGCTCTTCGTTGACGATCTGCACGACCTGCTGCGCGGGGTTCAGCGCCTTGCTGACCTCGTCGCCGAGCGCTCGCTCGCGGACCTTCGCGGTGAACTCCTTCACCACGGTCAGCGCGACGTCGGCGTCGAGCAGTGCACGACGGATCTCGCGCACGGTGCCGTCGACGTCGGCCGCAGTGAGCTTTCCCTTCGTGCGAAGGTTGCGGAAGGTCTCGGTGAGCCGATCGGAGAGCGTGCCAAAGGTAGCCATGGTGAGACCGAGTTTACGCGAATCCGGCACCATTCTCCGCGCTCGGAGCGGCACCGACCGCGAGCTCGGCCCTGAGCAGTTCTCGGGCGCGGGCATAACGCCCGCGCGCGGTCGACGAAGGGATGCCGAGAAGCTCCGCCGCGTGCACGAGCGGCAGCCGATCCCAGTGCACGAGCCGGACGATCTCCGCGAGATCGGGATCGAGCCGCGCGATGGCGTCCCGCACCTCGAGTCCCTCGTCGGCAGCAGGCGAGCTGTGCCTCTCCCGCCCCTGCATCCGCAGCCGATCCGCGAGCGCCCAGCGCCTCCGCTGGCCCCTCTCGTGGTTCGCGAGCGTGCCTCGGGCGACGCCGAAGAGCCACATCCGAGCGCGTTCCGGTTCGTCGGGAAGATCGGATGACCGACGCCACGCGATGACCATGGTCTCGCCGAGGAGGTCCGGTGCGTCGTCGGGGCCGACCCGACGCGAGAGGTAGGCGAGCAGGTCGGCAGCGCTCACCTCCAGCGCCCGGGTCAGGTCTGCATCTCGACTCATTCCCCGTCCCCCCAGTCCTCGTCGTCGCAGTGCACCTGACTGTGGGACTCGGCTCCCCCGAGCGTCTCGCTGGGGAAGCCGTTCTCGGCGAGCTCCTCGTGCACGAGTTCGTCGACAGCCACTCCGTGCGCAGTCCAGGCATCGAGGTCGGCCTGCCGGGGGTCGGGCTCGGCCTGCGTGTCCGCCGCCCGATCCTCCTCCAGCTCGGCCAGGATCCCCGGCACGAGAGGGGCTGCCGCCGCCTCGACATCGGTGGTCGCGAACCAGTCATCGATGATTCGATTGACCTCGGCGTCGATGAACAGGTCGTGTGTGTCGAGCGCGCTGAACCTCAGCTCGCACTGCCCCCAGGTCGGCGAGGTGTATCTGTAGATCCGATCCGGATCCTCGAGACCAGGGCTCCAGAGCCAATCGGACGACGCCACCGCCACACCCGTGCCGCCGATGAGGAAGAGAGCCAGCGCAGCGCTCAGCACGGTTCTCCGACGACCCCGACGAGGCGATCGAGTCTCGGCGCGCGCTGCGAGGATCACGGCCCGGATGTCCGCGGGTTCCGGCTTCGAGTGGGGAGGCGCGGAAAGATCGAGCATCTCGTCGAGCGGGTCGGTGGCCATGGTGTCTCCTCGGTCGGGAACGGTGTCTCACTCCTGACCTGTCCGGCTCGCGCGATTTCGTCCGCGGGAGATCAGGGCGCCGAGACGACCCACGGCAGTCGGCCGATCGCCAGCACGGCGTCGGCGAACCGGTCGCCCACGGAACCTCGGCCGGCGCCGCCCTCAGCCCACGCGCGCACAGCGGCGAGCACAGCCGCAGCCCAGGTCGCTGCGGCGATGTCCGCCGTGAGGGCGGCGACACCGGAGCGTCGGGCGAGATCGGCCAGCGCTGCCGCGAGACGAGCCTGGCGCAGAGCGGCATCCTGTTCGAGTTCGTCGTCGAGACCCATGGCCGACGAGTTCGTCATCGCGAGAGCGAGGCTGTCTGGCGCGAAGTCCGCGACGAGAGCCGAGAGGATGCGCCTCACCTGCGTGCCGTCGCGATCCTCGGGTTCTGCGACCAGGTCCTCGACTGCGCGACCGATCCGGTCGTCGAGGCCGGACCAGAGCACGTCGCTCTTCGACGAGAAGTAGTTGAAGAAGCTCGAGCGGCTCACACCTGCCCTCTGGGTGATGTCGGCGACAGAGGTCGCGTCGTATCCCCGCTCCAGGAACAGCTCGCAGGCAGCTTCGGCGAGGGTCTCGCGCGAAGACGCCTTCGGCCGCCCCGCTCTGCTCGTGCTGCTCATGTCAACACGCTACCGCGCGTCGCCGCCACGCGCCTTCGGCAGCACGGAGGAGTATTCTTAGACGCAATCCATCAATTGACCGAGAGCGACCGCACATGCTCGACATCCTCACCCCGGGGTTCGCCCCGCACTGCATCCCCTACACCGACGGCTGGGATCTGCAGCGCCGCACCCACGCCGACGTCGTCGACGGCACTCGCCCTGACACGCTCATCCTTCTCGAGCACGAGGCGGTGTACACCGCCGGCAAGCGCACCGAGCCGCAGGAGCGCCCGACCGACGGGACACCCGTGATCGACGTCGACCGCGGCGGCAAGATCACCTGGCACGGACCGGGGCAGCTGGTGGGCTACCCGATCGTCCGGCTGCCCGAGCCGATGGACGTCGTCGCGCACGTGCGTCGCCTCGAGCGCATCCTGATCGACGTGCTCCGGCCACTCGGCGTGGACGGATACCAGGTGGAGGGGCGCAGCGGGGTGTGGGTACGCCGTCCTCTGTCCGAGGACAAGGTCGCGGCGATCGGCGTGCGCGTGCAGCAGGGCGTGACGATGCACGGCTTCGCGATCAACTGCGACAACAGTCTCGCCGGGTTCGGCGGCATCATCCCCTGCGGGATCACCGACGCCGGAGTCACCACGGTGAGCGAGGTCATCGGGGCGGACGTCTCCCCCGTCGACATAGCCGACTCGGTCACTGCAGCCTTCCTTGCTGAATACATGACAGCCGACCACGCAGGAGCATACGCATGACCGCCGCACCCGAAGGACGCAAGCTCCTCCGCCTCGAGATCCGCAACGCCGAGACTCCCATCGAACGCAAACCGGAATGGATAAAGACGAAGGCGAAGATGGGGCCCGAGTACACGGCGCTCCACTCGCTGGTCAAGAGCGAAGACCTCCACACCGTCTGCCAGGAAGCCGGCTGCCCCAACATCTTCGAGTGCTGGGAGGACAGAGAGGCGACCTTCCTCATCGGCGGATCGCAGTGCACGCGCCGGTGCGACTTCTGCCAGATCGACACGGGCAAGCCCGATGCCTACGACACGGACGAGCCGCGCCGTGTCGCCGAGAGCGTCGTGCGGATGAACCTCCGCTACGCGACCGTCACCAGCGTCGCACGCGACGATCTGCCCGACACCGGCGCCTGGCTGAACGCGGAGACCGTGCGGAAGATCCACGAGCTCAACCCGAACACCGGCGTCGAGCTGCTCGCCAACGAACACAACGCCGATCCCGCGTTCCTCGGCCAGATCTTCGATGCCCGCCCCGAGGTCTTCGCGCACAACGTCGAGACCGTGCCTCGCATCTTCAAGCGCATCCGTCCGGCATTCCGATACGAGCGCTCGCTCGACGTGATCACCCAGGCGCGGGACGCCGGTCTCATCACCAAGTCGAACCTGATCCTGGGAATGGGCGAGGAGCCCGAAGAGGTCGTGCAGGCACTGAACGACCTGCACGATGCCGGATGCGACATCATCACCATCACGCAGTATCTGCGCCCCTCCCCTCGCCATCTCCCCGTCGCCCGATGGGTCAAGCCCTCGGAGTTCGTCGAGTTCAAGGAGGAGGCGGAGCGGATCGGCTTCCTCGGCGTGCTCGCCGGACCTCTGGTGCGTTCGTCCTACCGAGCGGGTCGGCTGTGGGCGCAGTCCATGGCGTCGAAGGGACGCGAGATCCCCTCGCACCTCGCCCACATCGCCGAGAGCGCGGATCTCGGCTTCGCTCAGGCGGTCTGACCGAAGCCGAGGTGGTGAGCGTCAGTCGGCGCTCATCACCGACTGCACGCTGCCGTCCGAGCCGAGGTTCACCAGCAGGACGTCGTCAGTGGTGGTGGCGTCGAGCGCGTACTCCAGCACGGCGAAGGGCTCGGACCCACCGTGTTCGTCGGCGAGGATCGTCATGCTCATGAGTCGCAGGGAGCGGATGATGTCGACGGCGGCGTCGCCGCTGACGTCGACGAGGACGTCCTCGAGTTCATCTCCGTAGGCCTCCTGCTGCTGCAGGATGTACTCGGTGACCTCGCTGGTGCGATCATCGACCTCTGCGAGCATGCCCCGCCTCGAGACGGCGTCGACGTTCTCGATGCCGGCGATGAGCGAAGCGGCGATGTCGAGCGCGTCGGCAGAGACATCGTCCTGGTCAGGAGCCGTGAGATCGACGGTGACGCTCTGGTCACCGAGCTCCACGGTCTCAGACCAGAAGATCGAGCCGTCGGGCCCTGAGGACAGGAGTCCGAAGTAGTCGTGTTCGATCGCCATAACGCTATGAAACCAGCCTCGTGCTCGCGGCGGTAGTCCCGTAATCAGCCGACGAGCGACTGGACGAAGACATGGGGGGTGAAACCGGTCAGATCATCGATGCCCTCGCCCTGGCCGAGAAGCTTGACGGGGATGCCGGTGCGCTCCTGCACAGCGAGGACGAAGCCGCCCTTGGCCGAGCCGTCGAGCTTGGTCAGGACGAGTCCGGTGACGCCTGCATGCTCGAGGAACGCCTCCGCCTGCATCACGCCGTTCTGACCCGTGGTGGCGTCGAGGACGAGCAGGACCTCACTGATGGGAGCCTGCTTCTCGATCACCCTGCGGATCTTCGAGAGCTCGTCCATGAGCCCTCCCTTGGTGTGCAGTCGGCCGGCCGTGTCGATGATCGCGATCTCGATCCCCTCGCGCTGAGCGAACTCGACGGTCTGGTAGGCGACTGACGCCGGATCCTGGCCCTCCTGCTGAGGGCGGACGATGGCCGCTCCCCCACGCTGAGCCCAGGTGGCGAGCTGATCGACCGCGGCCGCGCGGAACGTGTCGGCTGCTCCGACGACCACACTGCGCTGGAACCCGCGGAGGAACTTCGTGAACTTGCCGATCGTCGTGGTCTTGCCGACGCCGTTGACGCCGACGACCAGCACGACCGCGGGCCGCTCGGTGAGCTTCAGGGTCGTGTCGAACTTCGCGAAGTGCTCCTCGAGCGTCTCCCGCAGCATCCGCTGGAGATCCTGAGGATCGGTCGTGCGGTAGCGCTCGACCTTCTCGCGCAGCTCTTCGACGACACGCTCGCTGATGTCGGGGCCGAAGTCGGCCGTGATGAGGGCCGTCTCGAGGTCCTCCCACGTCGTCTCGTCGATAGTGGGCTTGACGAACATCCCGCGCAGCGCGCGAGTGAGGGACCACGACTTCTCCGCCATGACTCCAGCCTACGGGTAGCGCCGTCAGCCGGCCGCCGCCCGGTCGCCCACGCGCTGTCCGACCACCGCCGACACACCGTCCTGGCGCATCGAGACCCCGTAGAGGGCGTCGGCGATCTCCATCGTCCGCTTCTGATGCGTGATGATGAGCAGCTGCGAGCTCTCGCGAAGCTGCTCGAAGACGGTGAGCAGGCGGCCGAGGTTGGCATCGTCTAGGGCCGCCTCGACCTCGTCGAGGATGTAGAACGGGCTCGGGCGTGCCTTGAAGATCGCGACCAGCAGGGCCACGGCCGCAAGGGAGCGTTCGCCGCCCGAGAGCAGAGACAGCCGCTCGATCTTCTTGCCGACCGGACGCACCGAGACCTCGATGCCCGTCGTGAGCATGTTCTCCGGATCCGTGAGCGAGATGCTTCCGGATCCGCCCGGGAACAGCAGAGGGAAGACCTCACCGAACGCGACCCTCGTGTCTTCGAACGCGCTCGCGAAGATCGTCTGCATCCGCTCGTCGAGGTCGGCGATGATGGTCAGCAGGTCCTGGCGCGTCTGCGTCAGATCCGCGAGCTGCTCTGTGAGGAAGGCGTGGCGCTGCTCGAGCGCCGCGAACTCCTCGAGCGCGAGCGGGTTGACTCGACCGAGCTGCGCGAGCTTGCGTTCGGCGTCGGCGAGCCGGCGCTGCTGAATCCGGCGATCGAACGGGATCGCCGTGTCGTCGAGGAGGTCGTCTTCCGCTACCACGACTCCAGGATCACGGGGAACGGGCTGATCGGGGCCATATTCCGCAACGAGAATATCTTCATCCAACGCGAGTTCGGAGGCCACGCGCTCAAGCAGGCTGTTGAGGTGCAGCTTCTTCTCGTGGATCTGCAGCTCGAGGCCGTGGACGCTTTCCGTGAGCCCGGCGAGCCTCTCCCGCAGGGAGGTCTCCTGCGCGCGAAGCGCGGTGAGCTCGTGGTTCTGTGCCGATCGGGCGGCTTCGGCCTCGGCCAGCGCGACCCGAGCCTCGGTGACAGACCGATCGATCGAGTCCAGGATCCGGGGAAGCTCCTGCGCCACTCCGGATGCCGCTTCGCGCTGTGCGCGCCGGATGACCGCTCGACGTGCTGTTTCGGCGGCGGCGTCCCGCTCCTGTTCGCGCTGTCGCTCGAGGCCGACAACACGCGCCTGTGCAGCGCGAACACGCTCGCGGAGCGTCTCGATCTCCAGACGAGCTCGGACTTCATCTTCGCGCGCCAGCTCGAGCGCTTCGAGCAGACCATCACGCGCAGAGGCATCCAGCACGGGCCGTGGAGCGGCGACGGCCGCGTCCAACTCTGCCCTGGCGGCTTCGGCCTTCGCCTCCGCATCCTGCACCGCGCCCTGCGCCTGTGCGAGTCCCGCCTCGAGCCGCTCGCATTCGGCGACCGCCGACTCGTGGGTCACCGTGATGCGATTCACCTGTTCCGCATGAGTGGCCAGCGCGGCGTCGTGCTCCCGCAACGCTCGAAGCGCGTCCTTCGCCTGGCGACGGGACGTCTCCACAGCCTCGTCGGCGTCCTCGCGAGCCTCACGCAGTGAATCGACGATGACCTGCACCTCGGCCAGGCGCTCGTTCGCCGCGTCCCGTTCGGCGGCGAGCTCGAGACGGGAGCGCTCGCCTCCGGATCCGGTACGAAGCGTCTGCGCGGTGACGACGTCACCGGCCGTCGTGACGATCGTCGTGGTGGTGTCGCCGGCGACGTCGAGCGCGGCTCTCGCAGTGCGCGCCGCGTCGAGGCTCGCGGCGATGACGACGTGAGACAGGATTCCGAGGACGCCGTCCGGAGCCGTGACCGTATCGACCGCCGGCGTCACACCGTCGAGAGCGGGCAGCTCGATCGACGGGCGCGTCGCGTCGGCGACGACGAAATCCACCACTCCCCTGCGCTGGTCCGCCGCATCCCGTGCGAGAGCGAATGCATCGGTGGCCCTCTCCACGAGGACGCCTTCGGCCAGCGAACCGAGCACGGCAGCGATCGCGGCCTCGAACCCGTTCCTGACCTGCACGGAGTCACCCACAAGGCCGCGAACACCCGCGCCGCCTGCCTTCACGATCTCGGCGGCGCCTCCGGAGATCGCGAGCGCGCTTCCGAGTGCCGCCGATTTGGCGGTGAGCGCGTCGACTTCACGCTCTGCCGCATGCAGGCGTTCGCGGAGTGTCTCTCGCTCGGCCTCGGCTGCCGTGGCGGCACGTTGCGCACTCTCGTATGCGGCGGAGTGCTCTGCTGCTGTCCCCTCCGGGGCTTCCGCGTCATCGATCGCCTCGAGTGCTTCGGCTGCGGCGCGGCGACGCGCGTTCGCCGCCTCGAGCGCGTTCTCCTGCCGCAGAACCGCACCGCGCACCGCGGCCAGGGCCGACGCGGCCGCATCGGCTGTTCCTCGCAACGAGCTGAGCCGCATGTCGTATTCCGACACGAGTGCGCTCTGCTCGGCGATGTCCACATCGAGCGTGTCGAGTTCCGCGCGTGCGTGCACCACCTCGCGGCTCGCCACGGTCGCGGCGTCCTGAGCGTCGCCGAGGCCCGCGGAGATCTCGGTGATCTGGTCCTTGGCCTCGTCGATCGTGCTCTGAGTGACCGTGACGGCTGTGACCGCCGCGTCGTCCTCTTCCGAGCCGAGCAGCGCGAGTCGCTGATTGGCGAGGGTGTACAACCCGCGCATCCGCTCCTGCACCTGCTCGAGACCGAATGCCACTCCTCGCGCCTGATCCACGGCGATCGAGTTCTGATCCTGCTCAAGGCGCGTGATGCTCCCTCGCACCGCCTCGGCCTGATCGGACAGCACGAGTCGTTCGGTGTGCCGCTCGTGCTCCGTGCGAGTGTGATCGGCGAGTGCCGTGCGCAGCGCGACGACGTCGTCTGCGAAGATGCGCGCCTTGGCATCACGCACGACAGCGGCGATCGTCTGCGCTTCTCGGGCGATCTCGGCCTGGCGGCCCAGAGGCTTGAGCTGACGTCTGATCTCCCCCGCGAGGTCGCTCAGTCGAGTGAGGTTGGTCTCCATCGCGTCGAGCTTTCGGAGGGTCTTCTCCTTGCGTCGGCGGTGCTTGAGGATGCCTGCGGCCTCTTCGATGAATCCACGACGGTCCTCGGGCGAAGCCTGGAGCACGGTGTCCAGACGCCCCTGACCGACGATGACATGCATCTCCCGGCCGAGACCGGAATCGCTGAGCAGCTCCTGCAGATCGAGCAGCCGGCAGTTCTCCCCGTTGATCGCATACTCGCTCGCCCCGTTGCGGAACAGTGTCCGACTGATCGTCACCTCGGCGAATTCGATCGGCAGGGCGCCGTCGCTGTTGTCGATCGTGAGCTGCACCTCGGCGCGACCGAGCGGCCCTCTCGTCGACGTGCCGGCGAAGATGACGTCCTCCATCTTGCCGCCGCGCAGAGTCTTCGCTCCCTGTTCGCCCATGACCCAGGCG
Organism: Microbacterium sp. AC035; assembly: GCF_979258485.1. Classification (NCBI taxonomy): domain Bacteria; kingdom Bacillati; phylum Actinomycetota; class Actinomycetes; order Micrococcales; family Microbacteriaceae; genus Microbacterium; species Microbacterium sp. AC035. Next base: position 713,888 of record NZ_OZ409858.1, on the reverse strand, counting down.
AGGGCGTCGACGACGTTCGACTTGCCCGATCCATTGGGTCCGACGATGCAGGTGACGCCCGGTTCGAACACGAAGCTGGTCGGCTGCGCGAAGGACTTGAACCCCTTGAGGGTCAGGCTCTTCAGATGCATGCGCGTGCCGCGCTTCCGGGGTGAATCACGCCCACACGCTACCGGAATGACGGCTCAGAACCGGCATCCCGCGCGGGAGCGGAGTGAACCGGAATCAGGCGCGACACGCCGAACCACGCCGGAGGTGCTTGACGGACACGCCCGGGTTTCGCTACCGTAACCTCCGGATCGCCACACGAAAAGGAGGTTACCGATGATCACTCAGCTCACTGCTCAGGCCACTGGCCTCGCCGCGCCATTCGCGCCGCGCCTTGCGCACTCGGTAACCACCGGCGTCCGTTTCGGCGCTCTCTCGTAGAACCGCAGCCCGAGAACTCCGCCCCGAACCACTCACCGGTCTCCGATCGATGACGGGGCTTCTCGCTCGCGTGTCTCCGCGCCCCACCCTCTGATCCCTACCGGATCACGGATCACCGCCGACCCCGGCGATCGCCTTCCGGCGCGCTGGGCTCTCGACTCTCGTCGCGCTCCGCCGGCCGTCTTCGCGGCGCTCTGCGTCAGCGCTGACCCATCACCACCACTCACCTCGAAGGAATCATCGTGAACACCACGCTGTATCGCAGCATCCCCCACCCTCCGGATACCGAGGACCATCAGGTCCTCCACATCCCCGCACCCGATGAGCTGCGGCGCCTCGCGCTGGCAGATCGTCTCTCGCTCAGGATCGGCCTCTGGCTGCTCCAGCGGGCTCAGCGCCCTCGTCCGGCGCACCGCGTCACCGGCCTCGAGGCGGACGCGCTGCATCTCGATCGGCGGAACCGCACCGCGGGCGAGACGTATGCCCTGCTCACCTACGACCTGCAGCGTCAGCTGCGCTGACCTGGAGATCACCATGAGCATTCCGCTCACCGCAGATGCGTCGCTGCATCCGCTCGTGCTGCCGGCACGGGCGGATGCGGCTGACGCGGCTGAGTTCCGCGAGCTCGCTCGGGTACGCAACGCCGTCTATCGCGAACTCACCGGTCGCACCGAACAGGACCTCACACCAGAGGCGCTGCTTCCGATCCTGCGCTCCCGCAAGGATCGCACGACCGCGGTGTGGACGGTTCGCGTGGAAGGAGAGATCGTCGGACGCACTGTCATCGACATCCCGCACGAGGAGGGGTCGCGTGTGGCCATCGCCTCGATCGAGATCCACCCGCGCGTCTGGGGACGGGGAATCGGGACGGCGATCCTGCCGCACGTCGAAGCGTTCGCTCGACTGCATGACCGCACGGTCGTGCAGAACTGGACGGAGCAGCAGGCGAGCGAAGGGCCGAGACTCGAAGCCCGGACCGGCTTCGGCAGCGTGCCGGACGACCACGTCGCGCGATTCCTCGTCCGCCACGGGTTCAGCCTCGAGCAGGTCTACCGGGTGAGTCGACTCGAGGTGAATCCCGAGACGGTTCGGCGTGCTCAGGAGCTGCGCGAAGACGCACGCGCGTTCTCTCAGGACTATCGCGTCATCCGGTGGATGCTCCCCACGCCGCCCGAGCATGTCGAGGGCTACGCGTGGCTCAAGTCGCGCATGTCGACCGATGCGCCGTCTGCCGATCTCGAGACCGACGAGGAGGTCTGGGATGCCGAGCGCCTGATCGCTTCTGAGAAACGAGTGGAGGAGATGGGCAGGTCATCCAGGTCACCGTCGCGCAGCACGTCCGAACGGGCGAGCTGAGTGCCTTCACCGAGCTCCGCATCGGACCGGATCTGGGCGCCACCACCCATCAGCACGACACTCTGGTGCTCAAGGAGCATCGCGGCCACCGATTGGGACAGCTCGTGAAGTGCGACGCGTTCCTGTCGTGGGCGGGCGTCGCCCCCGGGTCCCCCGACGTGATCACCTACAACGCCGAGGAGAACCGGCCGATGCTCTCGATCAATGAGGCGATGGGCTTCACGGCCATCGCCTATGAAGGCGCCTGGAAGAAGGAACTGTCATGACGACCACCACACTGACGGTCACGCCGCTCGTCATCCCCGCCACCCTGGACGCCGCGGACGGCTCGGACTTCCGCGCCTACGGAGAGCTCAACCGGCAGATCTGCGACGAGCTGGTCGGCCTGCCGGACATCGCCCCCGACGCCGCGCAGATGCTCGCATCCTGGCAGGACTCCAGCGACACGCTGCAGACCGGATTCGTGGCCAGGCACGGTGACGAGATCGTGGGCATGATCACGATCGCCTACGCCAGGGAAGCGGATGCGAAGGCGGCCGAAGCCGACCTCCTCGTGCCCGAGAAGCACTGGGGAATCGGCGTCGAGGATGCCCTCCTCTCACTCGCGGAGTCGGAGGCTCGGGCCCATGGTAGGTCTCTGGTGCAGATATGGACGCTCCACCGACCGGTCGAATCCGAACGGATGATCTCCCCGAAGACGGGCTGGGGCCGAATCCCCGCGAATCCGCTGTCGGATGCTCTCGAAGCCCGCGGATACGACTTCGAACAGGTCGAACGCAACAGCGAGCTGGATCTGCAGTCGGATCCCGCTCCGCTCCTGGCAGCTCTGGAGTCGGCGCAGGCGGCAGCGGGCGATGACTATCGCGTGCTGCAGTGGATGGCTCCGACACCGTCCGAGTTCCGAGACGGCTATGCGGCGATCCTCGCTCGCCTCTCGACAGATGCCCCGAGCGGCGAGATGGACTTCGTCGCTGAGGAATGGGACGCGGAGCGAGTCGTGCGACGAGAGAGACGGCTGACCGGCGCGGGTCAGGCTCTGTCGATCGTCGCGGTGCAGCACGTGCCGAGCGGGGACATAGTGGCGTACAACGAGCTGCTCGTCGGAGCGGACCGATCTGGAGTCACACACCAGCTCGGCACCCTGGTCTCTCGGGGGCACCGCGGGCATCGGCTCGGCACTGTAGTGAAGTGCGCGAATCTCCTGCACTGGCGAGAGGTGATGCCGCTCTCTCCCACGGTCTCCACTTTCAACGCAGAGGAGAACCGGCCGATGCTGAGCATCAACGAGGCGATCGGGTTCGCGCCGGTCTCCTATGCCGGAGCGTGGCAGAAGCGGATCTGACCGAGATCATCCGAGCGGTGTAGGCGCGCGCAGATTGATCATCCGCCTGGCCGATGCCGCACCCCCGGTGGCGTCGCGAGGCTGGAAGCATGAACGACTCCGTCCTCGACGCACGCTCCCTGACCAAGTCCTATGGCACCACCCGCGCACTCGCCGGGGTGGATCTCACGATCCATCGCGGCGAGTCGGTGGCGATCATGGGTGCCTCCGGATCCGGCAAGACGACACTCCTCCATGTGCTCGCCGGCATCGTCACGCCGGACTCCGGCACAGTGACCTTCCACCCCTCGACCGGGCAGCCTGTGGAGATCGCGGGACTCGGTGAATCCGCTCGTTCGCGATTGCGCAGGGAGAGATTCGGGTTCGTCTTCCAGCAGGGGCTCCTCATCCCCGAGCTCACTGCCGTCGAGAACGTGGCGCTCGCCTCGATGATCAACGGAGTGAAGAGAGCGGATGCCACGGCCCATGCCGCCTCCTGGCTCGCCGCGCTGGGCCTCACGGGGATGGAGGACCGCCGCATCGGCGAGCTCTCCGGCGGGCAGGCGCAGCGCGTCGCGATCGCACGGGCCCAGGCCACCGGCGCGGACCTCGTGTTCGCCGACGAGCCGACCGGTGCGCTCGACTCCCACACCTCGCAGGACGTCATGAACGCACTGCTGTGGTCGACGACCGGGCAAGGGCGGACGCTCCTCGTCGTCACCCACGATGCGGACGTCGCCGCGCGATGCTCGCGCGTCGTGGCGGTTCGCGACGGACAGATCGTCTCATCGGCGGTGTCCGCATGAACGCGCGAGTTCTCGCACTCCTTCTCCGACCGGCGAAAGGAGAGAGCGCTGTCCTCGCGCTCCCTGTGGTCGCCTTCGGCGTCGTCACCGCTCTGGTGCTGACCGTCGTGGGCGGTGCGCAGTCCTTCTGGACATGGACCGACGACTACGCGCCGATCTATCAGGCACTGGCTGCAATCGCTCTCGTGCTCCTCGTCGTGCCGCTGATGAACCTCGGTGGAGCGGCAGCGCGCCTCTCGGCCCGCCGCCGCGAAGAGCGGCTCTCGACCCTGCGTCTTCTCGGCGTGACCCCGATGGGTGTCAGCGTCGCCACCGTGATCGAGTCGATGCTCGTCGCGGCCGCAGGTGCCGTCGCCGGAGTGGTCGTCCATCTGGCGACCGCTCCCCTGATCGGGCTCATCCCGTTCCGTGGCACGGCTCTCGGCGCCGGTGCTGTGCTGCTCTCTCCCCTCAACATCGTGGCGGTCGTGGGCGGGGTCCTCCTTGTGGCGGCCGGCAGCGCCGTGCTGGGTCTCCGACGAGTGATCGTGTCACCGCTCGGGGTGCGCCTGCGGACGACGGCGTCGCCGGTGCACTGGTTCCGTGCGATCATCGGCGTCTCGGTTCTCGCCCTCGTCTTCGTCCTCGTCAAGATCTTCCCGTCCGTCGCGGGTCTCGCGGTGACGATCACCGTTCTGGCAGTGCTGTTCGCGGTGGCGCTGGCCGTGCTAAACGTGATCGGGCCGTGGATCCTCAAAGTCACAGCATCGCGTCAGCTGCGCAGGGCCGACCGACCCGAGCGTCTGCTCGCCGCCCGTCTGGTACTGGACTCGCCCAAGGCGGCTTGGCGTCAGGTGAGTGGCATCGCGATGACGAGCTTCATGGCGGTGTTCGCGGGGACCGGCGTCTCTCTGATGAACGTGATGAGCAGCGGCGACGCGACGCACGCTGATGCAGCACTCGCCGCGGACATGCGCACCGGTCTCGTCGTCACGCTCGTCGCCTCTTTCCTGATGGTCGCAGCGTCCGTGGGAGTCAATCAGGCGGCTTCCGTGCTCGACCAGCGCGAGCTGCACCGTAGTCTGCACCATCTCGGGATGCCGCTCGACACCGTCGACTCGGCCCGTCGCCGCGCGATCATGTCACCGTTGCTCGTCACCGCCATCGGATCGGCGACCTGCGCAGCCGTGCTCGTGTTCCCTCTGCTCGGGATAGCCCTGATCACCGCGCCAGAGTCGCTGCTGACCATCGGCATCGTGCTCTCGGCAGGCATCGGAATCGTCTGGCTGAGCACGCGTGCCACCCGGCCGCTGCTGGCGCGGTCGTTCGAGACGGCATGATTCTCAGCGTCGGCGCTGGCAGCGCGGGCAGAAATGACTCGACCGGTTCATGAAAGCCTCGCGACGGATCAGAGTGCCGCACCGAGGGCATGGTTGACCGCCTCGACCGTACGCGTTGAGGGAGTGCGCGAAGTATCCGGCCTGGCCGTTCACGTTGACGTACTGGGCATCGAAACTCGTGCCTCCCTCGGCCAGGGCCTTCGCGAGCACCACTCGGATCTCGGCGAGGAGACGCCGCGTCGCCGATGTCGACAGGGCTGTCGCGAGAGTCTCCGGGTGGATGCGCGCTGCCCAGAGCGCCTCGTCCGCGTAGATGTTGCCCACCCCGCTGATCACCTGCTGATCGAGCAGCACTCGCTTGACAGCGCTGCCTCGCTTTCGGAGGGCGCGCTCGAAAGTGCCGTCGTCGAAGAGCGGATCGAGGGGGTCACGAGCGATGTGCACGACCTGCGTGGGAATCATCGTCGGACCGTCCGGCACGAGGCGGTCGACCGCCAGCGACCCGAACGTCCTCTGATCGGCGAACACGATCGCGAGCTCGCCATGCTGGGGGTGCTCGATGCCGATGCGGATCCGTTCGTGGCGCTCGGCTCCGGCATCCGGCGCGCGGAGCAGCATCTGCCCGCTCATCCCGAGGTGTGCGATCAACGCGGAATCGTCGGCGTCGAGCGGAAGCCAGAGGAACTTGCCTCGTCGCTCGGCGGCGGTGAAGGTGCGCCCCTCGAGTCGCGCGACGAAGTCGGAGGCCCCCGCGGGGTGACGAGTCAGCGCACGTTCGTCGAACACGCTCACCCCGGTGATGACGGAACCGACCGCCGCAGGAGCGAGACCTGCTCGCACCACCTCGACTTCGGGGAGTTCAGGCACGCTCGTTGAGGAAGCGCCACGCGCTCAGCGCGGCCGCCATCTCTGCGGTCTTCTTGCTGCTGCCCTTGCCGGTCATCTGCACATCGCCGACGCTCACGGTCGCCACGAAGCGACGATCGTGATCGGGACCGCTCGCCTCCACTGAATACTGCGGCGGGATGGCACCCACGCGCGCAGCCAGCTCTTGAAGACTGGTCTTCGGATCCATCGCAGCGCCATAGCGCTCGGGGTCTGCAAGCAGCGGCTCGGTCAGACGGAGCACGAGCTCGGTGGCCGACTCAGGCCCCGCTGACAGATAGGTCGCGCCGATGACGGCTTCCATCGTGTCGGCGAGGATCGAATCCTTGTCGCGTCCGCCCGTCTGCTCCTCGCCTCGACCGAGCAGCAGATGGCTGCCCAGATCGATGCCTCTCGCCACCTCGGCGAGAGCGACCGTCGAGACGACACTCGCGCGCCGCTTGGCGAGTTCGCCCTCATCGAGCCCTGGATGGGTCGTGAAGAGCATCACCGTCACGGCCTGGCCGAGAATGGAGTCGCCGAGGAACTCGAGACGTTCGTTGTGAGGGATGCCGCCATGCTCATAGGCATATGAGCGATGGGTGAGCGCCAACTCCAGAAGCTCCGCGTCGATGTCGACGCGGAGCTTCTCTGGGAGTGGTCTCGTCCCCCCAGGGACCTCAGTCACAGAAGTGAAGTCGCGACTCAGACGTCGGCGACCTTGCGGCCCTTGTACTCGAGGAACAGCTCGGTGCCCTGCGAGTCGGTGACGACCTTCGCCTGGTGGGGGCGGCTGTAGACGGCCTTGCCGTTCTCGATGGTCTTGACGAGAGCGATGGGCGCCGCCTTCCACTGCGCGCGGCGCGAGCGGGTGTTCGAACGGGATACCTTGCGCTTCGGGGGGTTACCAGCCATGACTAGCTCTCTTCTTTCTCGGCGGCACGAGATTCTTCCGTGCCGTCTTGGTCTGTGATGTTCTGGAGCGCGCTCCACCGAGGATCGATGGGAGCCGCCTGCTCCTTGTCGGTGTTCGCTGTCAGCCTCTCGCCCGTCTCCGGGTCGAGCCCGGGGCAATCCGGCTGACACACCGGCTGAAATGGAAGCGCCAATACGGCCGCATCCCTGACTAGAGTTTCAAGATCCACGTGGTCGTCTTGAACCTCGAAGTCAGTTTCTTCCTCACCAGGATACGCGAAAAGCTCCTGGAACTCGACTTCGACGGGCCGAGTGATGTCGATGAGGCACCGACCGCACACGCCGGAGTACTCCGCATCGACGATTCCAGAGACCAGAATGCCCTCGTGGACCGACTCCAGACGGACATCCAGGTCGAGTTCGGAACCGGCTTCGTACGACACGATGCCCTCTCCCCAGGCATCCTTCAGGGTCACGGAGAACTCATGTTCGCGCATCTCTCCCGGCTTGCGGACGATGTCGCGGACGGGGAGGACGAAAGGACCACTCATTCGGGAACGCACCCAGCAATGGTACCGGCTAGATGCGGCGGGAGGCTGGCTTCGGGCTGAGCGCGGTGTGCGGAAGCGCGGCGTCAGATGCCGCGAGACCCCGTGTCGAGGAAGGCGGCGACCGCGGGAGGGACGAAAGGCGACACATCGCCTCCGAGCCCGGCCACCTGTCGCACCAGCGAGCTGGACACGAGAGCATGCGCGGGGTCAGGCAGGAGGAAGACCGTCTCGATGTCGGCGAGGTGCCGGTTGACGATCGCCATCGGCGATTCGTAGGCGACGTCGATCTGCGACCGGATCCCCTTGACCAGCACGCCGGCTCCCACGTCACGCGCGTAGTCGACGAGCAGGCCCATGCTCCACGATCCGACGATGACGTTGCCGTCCATGCCCTCATCGGCGATGGACTGCTCGATGAGCGAGAGTCGCGCCGCGATCGGCAGCATCGCTTCCTTGCCGGGGTTGTGAACGACGAGCACATGCAGCTCGTCGTACAGCTTGGCCGCCCGACGGATGACGTCGAGGTGGCCAAGGGTCGGCGGGTCGAAGGAACCCGGGACGACGGCGATCCGGCTGCTCATGCCCCCAGCCTAGGGCACGCCGTGCTGGTCAGTTCTTCGCCAGGGCTGCGCGATCATCGTCGCTCACCCGTCGTTCGATGGCAGATCTGAGCCCGGGGTTCGCATCGAGGCCAGGGTCGGCTGCGAGGATCACCTCTGCGAGCTCGCGCGCCCTGACGATCAGGCCGGAGTCCTTGACCACGCGCAGCAGCTTCAACGACGACCGCACGCCCGCCTGCGCTGCGCCGAGCACGTCGCCTTCGCCTCGGAGCTCGAGATCGACCTCAGCGAGGGCGAAGCCGTCGAGGGTCGCTGCAACCGCGTCGACCCTCTCGCGCGCCACCGAGCCGGCCTCCGCCTCGGTCACGAGCAGACACAATCCTGGTACGCCACCTCGGCCGACGCGACCCCTCAGCTGATGCAACTGGGAGACACCGAAGCGGTCGGCGTCGAGGACGATCATGGTCGAGGCGTTGGGCACGTCGACGCCCACCTCGATGACCGTCGTCGCAAGCAGCAGATCGATCTCACCCCGAGCGAAGGCCTGCATGACCGCGTCCTTCTCATCGGACGGCATGCGTCCGTGCAACACGGCTCGACGGAGACCGCCGAGCTTCGGATGCGTCGCGAGCGCCTCGTCGAGCTGAACGACGCCCCACCGCGGTCCGGATGCACCCTCGGGCTGAAGGACTGCGGGCTCTCCCGCCTCTGCCGTCTTCTTCGTGGTGTCGATCGCGGCACACACCGCGAAGACCTGACGCCCCTGGGCGATCTCCTCGGCGGCGCGCTCCCAGACGCGGTTGAACCACCCCGGATGCTCGGCGAGCGGGGCGACGAACGACTCGATTCCCGCCCGCCCCTTCGGCATCGTGCGGATCACCGATGTGTCGAGGTCGCCGAAGACCGTCATCGCAACGGTGCGCGGGATGGGTGTGGCGGTGAGCACGAGGGCGTGCGGGCTGGAGCCCTTGGCACGGAGAGCCTCGCGCTGCTCGACGCCGAACCGGTGCTGTTCATCGACCACGACGAGCCCCAGATCTGCGAAGGTCGTCTTCTCGCCGAGCAGTGCGTGGGTGCCGACGACGATCAGCGCCTGCCCGGAGGCGACGCGCAGGGCGGCTTTGCGACGCGCTGCGGCCGGCATCTGCCCGGTGAGCAGCGTGGGCATCACAAGCGGAGCCAGCTGGGGTCCGAGCATCTTCGAGATCGACCGCAGATGCTGGCCCGCAAGGACCTCGGTCGGCGCGATGAGCGCGGCCTGGCCGCCGGACTCGGCGACCTGGAGCATCGCACGCAGAGCGACCAGCGTCTTGCCGGAGCCGACCTCTCCCTGCACGAGCCTATTCATCGGCCACGAGCCGACGAGGTCCTTCGCGACCTGCTCGCCGACGGTCTGCTGATCGGGCGTGAGGTCGTACGGCAGCGACGCGTCGAAGCGCTCGAGCAGCCCGCCGGGCTTCGCCGCACGCGCCGTGGCGGAGAGCGCTCGCACTGCATCGCGCTGCTGAAGGAGAGCTGTCTGCAGCGTGAGCGCCTCGTGCATGCGCAGAGTGCGGACTGCGGGATCGATGTCGTTCCGGGTCTTCGGGCGATGGATCTGCTCGAGCGCCTCTCTCGCGGTCAGCAGCTCCTCCCGCTGCCGGACATCCGCGGCGAGAGGCTCGGGCACGTCACCGAGACCATCGAGCACGCGGGTGATGAACTTCGCGATCTGCCAGGTCTGCAGCGTCGACGTCGCGGGGTAGATCGGGATCAGCACGGCGGCGCGGGCGTCCGCACGCCGCCTGGCCGCATCCTCGTCATCGAACAGCTCGTACTCCGGGTGCGCGAACTGCGTCATCCCATTGAACTCGCCGACCTTGCCCGAGAAGACGCCTCGCCGACCGACGGCGAGATCCTCGGAGCGCCACTTGGCCGCGCCGAGGTTCTTCGCGAAGAACGTCAGAGACATCTTGCCGATGCCGTCGCCGATCACGACATCGACCATCGCGCCCCGCCGATTGCGCATCGCCCTGGCGCTCGACGACAGCACCTCGGCGACGATCGTCACCGTCTCACCGAGCGGAAGCTCGCGAATGGGAGTCAGCTCCCCAGGGTCGGCATATCGCCGGGGATAGTGCGACACGAGATCGCCGACCGTCTTCATGCCGAACGCCCGATCGAGGGACTTCGCCGGCGTGGAGCCCAGCGCATCCTCCAGCGACGAATCCAGCGTGAGCGACATGATCCGAGTCTAGGAGGCCGCACGGACACGACGTGCGCCGGAGCTGTCGTATCGTGAACGGGTGACGAGGATCATCGCCGGAAAGGCGCGTGGCGCGCGGCTCGACGTCCCCCACGCGGGAACGCGACCCACCAGCGACCGCGTGAGGGAGTCGCTCTTCGGAGCACTGGAGTCGGCCGACGCGATCGTCGGCGCCCGAGTGCTCGATCTCTACGCGGGCTCGGGCGCGCTGGGGTTGGAGTCGCTGAGCCGCGGCGCGGCCAGTGCTGATCTCGTCGAGCACGGCAGAGAGGCTGCAGGAGTCGTCCGTCGTAACGCAGCCACGGTCGCGAAGGCCGGCGCACCCGGCGCGAGGGTGCACCAGAGCACGGTCAGGTCGTTCCTGCTGCGAGCCTCCGGTCCATACGACCTCGTCTTCTCGGACCCGCCCTACGACCTCGACGACGACGCGATGACCGCGGATCTCATCGCGCTCGCGCCGTGCCTCGCACCCGACGCCCTCGTGATCATCGAGCGTGCACGGCGCTCCACGCCTCCCGACCTCCGGGCAGCCGGCCTGGATCTGATCCGTGAGAGGGCCTACGGCGACACCGCTCTGTGGTGGGCCGAGCCCGCGGTCGCACCCGAGACACCTCAGCCCGAGGCCGAATCCCAGTCACGATAGGGGTCCCAGCCGCTCACGTCTGCGGGAGCGTCATCGACCAGCAGATCATGCTCGCCCTGTGGGCTCACGACCCCGATGATGCGAAAGCCCGACGGCAGCATCCCCGGAGGGAAGGTGGCGAGCAGCGCATGATCCTCACCGCCGGCGAGAGCACGCTGCGGAGAGTCTCCGAGCGCGGCGCTGTCTAGGGCGATCGTGACGGCCGAGGCCGCCGCCATCCGCCGCGCGTCCAGTGCGAGGCCATCCGAGATGTCCATCATCGCTGTGGCTCCGGCTGTAGCCGCGAAAGGTCCGAGGCCGATCGGCGGCGACGGGCGGAGCTGCGCCGCCAGCGCGGCCCTCTCCCCCTGTCCGAGCACCGACGGGTCGACAGCGACAGGTGTCTCACCATCACGGAACCTGCCGAAGAGGACGGCGAGTCCGTGCGCGGCGTGACCGAGTTCGCCCGCCACCGCGACCACATCTCCGACTCGCGCACCCGAGCGCGTCACCGGCGTCCGCCCCTCGAGATCGCCGAGCGCGGTGACGGCCACGGTGAGGACGTCGGAGACGGTGAGGTCTCCGCCGACCACCGCGCAGCCCGGAGCCAGGGCCGCGCACGCCTCGCGGAAGCCGTCGGCGAGCCGTTCGATGAAAGAGAGCCTCAGATCGCGCGGAACCGCCAGCGCGACGAGCAGCGCGGTCGGGCGCGCCCCCATGGCGGCCACGTCGGCGAGGTTCACCGCCGCCGCCTTCCACCCGAGGTCATAGCCCGACGACCACGCGAGTCGGAAGTCGGGGCCGTGCACCAGCGTGTCCGTCGTGGCGACCACGGACCCCGACGGAGCAGCTATCACCGCCGCATCGTCGCCGGGACCGATGATCGTGTGACTGGCCTGCGCAGTCCTCGCCAGAATCGCCCGCAGGATCTCCCCCTCCGAAAGATCGCCGAGGGTCGGATCATCGTCGCGAGGTCGGGAAGGCATGCTGTCAAAGGTAGCCTGGATGCATGCCCCGCTCTCGTCGTCTCGCCGTCATCGCGGGGTCGCTGGTCCTCGTCGCAGCCCTCTCCGGATGCTCGACCACGATCCACCTCGAGCCGGCCGACGATGCGAACAATCCGGCATGCGCGGAGGTCTCCGTGCTGCTTCCCGACGCCGTGGGCGATCTGGACCGCGTGTGGACCGATGCCCAAGCCACCGGCGCCTGGGGCGATCCGACGGTCGTACTGCGCTGCGGCGTCGAACCGCCGGCACCGTCGACCGAAGTCTGCACGACCATCGGCAGCGTCGACTGGCTCGTTCTCGACCAGGAGGAAGAACGCCAGCGTCTGGTGACCTACGGTCGCGATCCTGCCATCGAGGTGATCATCCGCCGGGGCGAGGAGATCGACTTCCGCACGGTGGTCGAGAGCCTCTCGACGAGCATCCAGTCCGGCCTCGAACCGGCGACGGCTCGGTGCACAGACCGGGTGCCAACCGAGGAATCCCCTGACGCGGGATCGACCGAAGGCTGACCGAACGCCACCTGATCAGCGGTGCAGACCCGCTTCGATCAGCTCGGAGATCAGGTCGCCGTAGCTGAGTCCGGATGCCACCCAGCACTTCGGGAACATCGAGATCGGCGTGAATCCCGGCATCGTGTTCAGCTCGTTGACGACGAGGTCGCCTGCGGGAGTGACGAAGAAGTCGACGCGGGCGAGTCCCTTGCCATCCACCGCTTCGAAGACACGCACCGCGGTCTCGCGGAGGCGCTCGATCAGCGCATCGTCGACGTCGGCGGGGCACACGATCTCGACGCCGTCACCGCCGAGGTACTTGCCCTCGAAGTCGTAGAAGCTCCGCGAGGTGAGCACGACCTCTCCGGGCAGCGAGGCGCGGGCCCGCTCTCCGGCACGCCCAGCCAGAACGCCGACCTCGATCTCACGGCCGACGACCTGCGTCTCGACGAGAACCTTGCCGTCTTCGGCGAACGCGATCTCCATCGCGGCGTCGAGGCCGTCCCCATGGTCGACGCGTGACACGCCGACGCTCGATCCGGCGCTCGCCGGCTTGACGAAGACCACGTCGCCCAGCGCGGCGATCCGATCGCGGACCATCGCCGGAGCGTCCTGCCACTCGTTCCTGCGCACTGTGATCCCGGGCGAGACTGCGATACCCGCGGATGTGAGTGCAAGCTTCGTGAAGTGCTTGTCCAGCGAGACCGCCGAATCGAGGATGCCGCAGCCTGCGTAGGGCATGTCGATGACCTCGAAGAACCCCTGGATCGCTCCGTCCTCGCCATGCAGTCCATGCAGGAGCGGCAGCACGACGTCGACACGGCCGAGCGATTCGGTGTTTCCGTCCGGGCGAACCACGCGCAGCGTCCGGTCTCCGCCGGGCTCCGGCCACAGCACCCTGGTGCCGTTGTCTGCGACTTCGGGGAGATGCGCGGCATCGAGGGGGAACTTCGACGGGTCGTCGTCCTCGAGGACGAACGCCCCTTCGCGCGTGATCCCGACGGGGATCACCGCGTAGCGGTCACGATCAATCGCGCCCAGCACTCCGCCCGCCGTTGCGGAACTGATCGAATGCTCGCTGGAGCGCCCTCCGAAGAGCACCACCACCGTCTGCTTGTCCATGGTTGGTCCTCTCACCCTGCGGGGTGTCGTCGTCCGTCGTCAGGTGGGGTGCGATGTCGCGCGGGTTCATCTTGCCGTCGAGCACCATCTTCACCTGCTCGACGATGGGCATGTGCACCTCGGACTCGCGGGCGAGCTGCAGTACCGGCGCGACGGACGCGAGGCCCTCGGCTGTCTGCTGCATCTGCTTGACGACGTCCTGGAAGCTGTAGCCCTGGCCGAGAAGGCGCCCGGCCGTGTTGTTGCGGCTCAGTGGAGACTGGCATGTCGCGATCAGGTCCCCGAGCCCGGCGAGGCCCTGGAGCGTCTCCGGGTGGGCCCCGTTCGCGACGGCGAAGTCGGTCATCTCGACGAGACCGCGCGTGATGATCGACGCCTTCGTGTTCTCGCCGTACCCGACGCCGTCGACGATTCCGATCGCCACGGCGATGAGGTTCTTGAGCACTCCCCCGAACTCCGTGCCGATCACGTCGGTGTTCACGAAGGTGCGGAAGTAGCTGTTGCGTGCGGCGCGAGCGACCTCCTCGGCCGTCTCCTGGCTGCGCGAGGAGATCACGGCGGCCGTGGGCTGCTCGCGGGCGATCTCGAGCGCGAGGTTCGGTCCCGAGGCCACGGCGATCCGATCGGGATCGCACCGCAGCTCCTGTTCGATGACCTGACTCATCCGCAGCCCCGTGGTGCGCTCGACGCCCTTCATCAGGCTGACGATCTTCGCGTCGTTCTCGGCCAGCAGGGGCCGCAGCGCCTTGAGGTTCTCACGCAGAGACTGGCTCGGCACCGAGAGGTAGACCTGGTCGACATCACGCAGTGCGATCGCCAGCTCATGCGTCGCCGCCATCGTGCGCGGCAGATTGATGCCGGGCAGGTAGCGAGAGTTGCGCTTGGCCTCGTCGATCTCGTGCGCCAGCTCAGCGCGGCGGGCCCACATCGTGACCTGTGCGCCGCCGTCGGCCAGGATCTTTCCGAACGTGGTTCCCCAGCTGCCTGCGCCGATGACGGCGACCCGCGGGCCCGCGGGCGTGTTGCGCTTAGGAGTCAAGGCGACCCGTCTCCTTCTGTCCGTGTGAGGCGGGGTTCCAGCGTTCAGCCGGCGCCTTCTCGCCGCGCAGCTCTTCGAGCAGCGCCGTGATCGCGTTCATCAGTCGGTCGGTGGCCTCGTTCAGCGCTGCCGTCTCGCCCGCGCGACCACGCAGATCGGAGATGTCGACCGGGTCGCCGATGACGACATCCACGCGCTTGCGCAGCGGCCACAGGCTCAGACCCTTCTGATAGCGCCCCATGATCTCCTGCGTGCCCCACTGGGCCATCGGGATCAACGGGATGCCGTCGGTCAGCGCCAGTCGAACCGCGCCCGATTTGCCGCGCATCGGCCACATGTCCGGGTCGCGCGTCAGAGTTCCCTCGGGATACACGATCACGCCGCGTCCGTGCTCGACCAGCTCGGCCGACTGCTTCAGCGTCTGCTTCGCGGCCGATGCCGACGACGAACGAGCCACGGGGATCATCCCGGTGCGACGCAGGATCCATCCGAGCACAGGGACCTTGAACAGGCTCTCCTTGGCCATGAATCGGGGGGCGCGCCCGATCCGCCACACCGCGAGCGCCACGATGAGCGGATCGAACTCCGAATAGTGGTTCGGCGCCAGCACGAACGAGCCGTCCCGGGGAAGCTTCTCGGCGCCGCTGATACGGATCTTCGCGAGCAGGGAGATCAACGGCACGGCGATCGCTGCGAGCGGCCAGAACACACTGGGCCGCGTCGTCTCACGCGATCGGGAACCCATCCGGGTCACCGGATGACGTCGAAGTCGGCGCCCACGGCATCGAGCTTGGCGAGGAACTTCTCGTAGCCACGGCTGAGGATGTCGACTCCGGAGACCTTGGACTCGCCCTCGGCCGTCAGCGCAGCGATCACGTGGCTGTACCCGCCGCGCAGGTCGGGCACGACGATGTCTGCGGCGTGCAGCGGGGTGGGCCCGGTGATGACGGCCGCCTGCTCGAGATCCCGGCGAGGGACACGCCGCGGCCCGTCCTGCAGCCCGCGCGGGTGCACGACGATGTCGGCGCCCATCTTGACGAGCGCATCGGTGAAGCCGAGACGATTCTCGTAGACCGTCTCGTGCACGACCGAGCGGCCGTTCGCCTGCGTCAGCGCCACGACGAGCGGCTGCTGCCAGTCGGTCATGAAGCCGGGGTGCACGTCGGTCTCGACCACGACGGGCTTGAGCTCGCCGTCGCGGCGGAAGAGGATGCCGTCCTCCTGGATGTCGAACCAGCCGCCCGCCTTGCGGAAGATGTTGAGGAAGGTGAGCATCTCCTGCTGCTTGGCTCCGCCGACGAAGATCTCACCGTCGGTGGCCAGCGCCGCAGACGCCCACGAGGCCGCCTCGTTGCGGTCGAAGATCGACCGGTGGTCGTAACCGCGCAGCGTCTCGACACCCTCGATGAGGATGACGCGGTTCGGCTCGTAGGAGATGATCGCGCCCATCTTCTGCAGGACGGCGATCAGATCCATGATCTCGGGCTCGATGGCTGCGTTGCGCAGCTCGGTCGTGCCCTCGGCCCTGACTGCGGTCAGCAGCACCTGCTCGGTGGCACCGACGCTCGGGTAGGGCAGGTGGATGTTGGCGCCGTGCAGGCGGGCTCCGCCCGTCGAGAGTCGGATGCCGCTCGGCAGCTTCTCGACGATGGCGCCGAACTTGCGGAGCGCGTCGAGGTGGAAGTCGATCGGACGGTCGCCGATGCGGCATCCGCCGAGGTCCGGGATGAAGGCCTGACCGAGACGGTGCAGGAGCGGGCCGCAGAACAGGATCGGGATGCGGGAGGCACCGGCGTGCGCGTCGATCTCCTCGAAGTGCGCCGACTCGACATCACTCGGGTCGAAGACGAGAGCACCCGGCTCATCGCCGTCGGAGACCCGGACACCGTGCACCTCGAGCAGCGAGCGGACGACTGCGACATCGCTGATGGCTGGCACGTCGCGAAGCACGCTGACGGTCTCGCCGAGCAGGGAGGCCACCATCGCCTTGGTCGCGAGGTTCTTCGCGCCCTTGACGTCGACACGGCCGCGCAAAGGGCGTCCGCCTCGAATGGCGAGTACGTCTCCGGTCAAAGGGGGGACTCCGTCCGGAAGAGCGTCGCGCACAGGTGTCGTCATTCGGAGCCTCACTTCATTCAACGGAATTCGGGGCGGGGTCGCCCTCTGCTCCCCCGCCCCGCCGTTCACTGAACGGGAAGGGTCCGGGGCCGCCACGACTCGCGACGGGCCTCGAACTGCGCGATCTTGTCTTCGTTGCGCAGGGTGAGCCCGATGTCATCGAGCCCTTCGAGGAGCCGCCATCTAGTGTAATCGTCGATCCCGAGGTCAGCCTGGACTTCACCGATCGACGCGACCCGCGCCTCGAGGTCCACCGTGATGGATGCCCCGGGATTCCGGTCGATCTCGGCCCAGATCAGCTCGAGATCCTCTTCGGAGATGGTGGCCGCGAGGAGGCCCTGCTTGCCCGAGTTTCCTCGGAAGATGTCGGCGAACCGAGGGCTCAGCACGACCGCGAACCCGAAGTCGCGGAGCGCCCAGACCGCGTGCTCCCGGCTCGATCCGGTGCCGAAGTCCGGTCCGGCGACGAGCACCGACGCCCCCTGGAAGGCGGGCTGGTTGAGCACGAAATCGGGGTCCTGGCGCCAACCGTGGAACAGCGCGTCCTCGAAGCCGGTCTTCGTGACCCGCTTGAGGAAGACGGCAGGGATGATCTGGTCGGTGTCGACGTTCGAGCGCTTCAGCGGAGCGGCGATACCGGTGTGGGTGAGGAACTTCTCCATGGTCAGACCTCCGCCATCTCGTTCAGATCACTGGGACTCGACAGCGTGCCGCGGATCGCGGTCGCCGCGGCGACCAGCGGCGACACCAGGTGCGTGCGACCGCCCTTGCCCTGTCGACCCTCGAAGTTGCGATTCGACGTGGACGCGCAACGCTCCCCGGGAGCGAGCTGATCGGGGTTCATGCCGAGGCACATCGAGCAGCCGGCGAATCGCCACTCGGCGCCGAAGTCCTTGATGATCTTGTCGAGGCCTTCCGCCTCGGCCTCGAGCCGGACGCGGGCCGAACCGGGCACGACCATGACGCGGACGCCGTCGGCCTTCTTCTTGCCTTCGATGATCGACGCGAACGCCCGGAGGTCCTCGATGCGGCTGTTCGTGCACGACCCCATGAAGACGGCGTCGACCGGCACCTCCTTGAGCGGCGTGCCGGGGGTCAGATCCATGTATTCGAGAGCACGCTCGGCGGCGGCGCGCTCGTTGGCATCGGCGATCTGAGCGGGGTCCGGAACCGCTGCCGACAGCGAGCTGCCCTGACCGGGGTTGGTGCCCCAGGTGACGAACGGCTCGAGCTCGTCGGCGTCGATGAAGACCTCAGCGTCGAACGCCGCCCCTTCGTCGGTCGGGAGCGTGCGCCAGTAGGCGACGGCGTCGTCCCAGTCCTGACCCTCGGGTGCGTGCGGGCGGCCCTTCAGGTACTCGAAGGTCGTCTCATCGGGGGCGACCATGCCCGCGCGGGCGCCGGCCTCGATCGACATGTTGCAGATGGTCATCCGGCCCTCCATCGACAGCGCGCGGATCGCGCTGCCGCGGAACTCCAGAACGTATCCCTGACCACCACCGGTGGTGATCTTCGCGATCACGGCGAGGATGATGTCCTTCGCGGTGACCCCGGGTCGGAGAGTGCCCTCGACGGTGATCGCCATCGTCTTGAAGGGCTTGAGCGGAAGCGTCTGGGTCGCCATGACGTGCTCGACCTCGCTGGTACCGATGCCGAACGCCATGGCACCGAAAGCACCGTGAGTCGACGTGTGGGAGTCTCCGCAGACCACGGTGATGCCCGGCATGGTCAGTCCGAGCTGCGGACCCACGACGTGCACGATGCCCTGTTCGGCATCACCGAGCGAGTGCAGACGGACGCCGAACTCGGCGGCGTTGCGGCGCAGCGTCTCGATCTGGGTGCGGCTCGTGAGGTCGGCGATGGGCTTGTCGATGTCCCACGTCGGCGTGTTGTGGTCTTCGGTCGCGATCGTCAGGTCGAGCCGACGCAGCGGACGACCCTCGGATCGCAGGCCGTCGAACGCCTGAGGGCTCGTGACCTCGTGCACCAGGTGCAGGTCGATGTAGATGAGGTCGGGCTCGCCGTTCTCGCCCTTGACGACGAGGTGGTCGTCCCAGACCTTCTCAGCGAGGGTCCTGGGTCGGGCGGGAGCAGTATCTGCTGCGGGGATCTTCATTGCGTCTCTCCTGAGGCTGGCGGTTCGGCCCACGATGGACTCCGCGACGAGGAGGGGCTCAGAACGAGGTCTCGTCGCGGCCGCTAAGGAGGAGCACGATCCGCATGACGTCAGATTACCACCGCTTCAGCGACCGGAGTCGCCGCGTGACACGCTACTGTCACCCGCACCTTCGAGAGGCATCCGCATGACCGACGACACGACCGGCTTCGCCACCAGAGCGGTCCATGCCGCCCGGAATCAAGGCGCCGCGTCGTCGAGGGCGACACCGATCTATCTGACGGCGGGCTTCGAATTCGACGACTTCGATCACGCTGCGGACCACTTCGGCACCGGCGCGGGTTTCGGCTACACGCGGACGGGCAACCCGACGATTCGCGCCGTCGAACGACAGCTCGCCTCCCTCGAGTCGGCCGCGGAAGCGGTGCTCGTCGCGAGCGGTCAGGCCGCCGTCGTCACGGCTCTGCTCACCGTGGCCGGCGCCGGAGACCACATCGTCTCCTCGACGCACATCTACGAAGGCACCCGGGGGCTCCTGCTCGACAACCTCGCTCGTCTCGGCATCGAGACGACGTTCATCGACGAGATCGCCGATCCGGATGCGTGGCGGGATGCGATCCGCCCCACCACGCGCGCACTGTTCGCGGAGTCGATCGCGAACGCACGGAACGACATCCTCGACATCGCCGCAGTGAGCGCGATCGCGGATGAGTTCGCGATCCCGCTCATCGTCGACAACACCCTCGCCACGCCGTTCCTGCTCCGTCCGATCGAGCACGGCGCCGCCATGGTCGTGCACTCCGCATCGAAGTTCCTCGCGGGTCATGGATCGGTGCTCGGCGGTGTGATCCTCGACGACGGTCGTTTCGACGCGGATAAGGCCGGTCACAACGCACCGCACCTGGTGCTCCCCGGCCGCGGGGGCTTCCCGAGCGTCTTCGCCCGTCACGGCGGCAACGCTCGGATCGCCTACGCCCGCGAGTCGGTGGCTCCCCGCTTCGGCGCCTCGCCGTCTCCTCTCAACGCGTTCCTGATCGGACAGGGCGCCGAGACTCTCGGGCTCCGTGTCGAGCGCCAGTCCCGGAACGCGATCGAGGTGGCCAGGTGGCTGGCAGCCCAGGACGCGGTCGAGAGCGTCGACTACGTCGGCCTGGAGAGCCACCCGGATCATCGACTCGCTCGAAAGTACCTGCATGGCGGGTACGGATCGATCTTCACGTTCACGCTGCGCGGAGGGCTCGACGCGGCACGCGACTTCATCGAGAGCGTGGAGGTCTTCACGCACATGACCCACATCGGCGACGTGCGCTCGCTCGTGCTGCATCCCGCGACCACCAGCCACTCGCACCGGACGCCCGACGAGCGCGACCTGCTCGGCGTGCGGCCGGGAACGCTCCGGGTGTCGGTCGGCATCGAAGACGTCTCCGATCTCATCGCCGACCTCGCGCGGGTGCTGGAGCCGGCGCGGGAAGCCGTCGCATGAGCAGGCCTCAGCACTTCGGCTGGTTCCTCGCCCGTGGTTTCGGCCCGCAGGGGTGGGGATACCCCTCTCTCGACTGGGACTACGACTGGACCCGACCCGAGATCTATCAGGAGGCGGCGCGCACGCTCGAGCAGGCGGGCTTCGATCTCGTCGTCATCGAGGATGCGCCGTCGCTCGGCTCGCCGGACACGATCGACCTCCGCGTGCGCCATGCCTTCGGCGGCCCCAAACACGATCCGCTGCTCCTCGCTCCTTACCTGTTCCAGGCGACTCAGCATCTCGGAGTCGTGCCCACCGTGAATCCGGCGGCGTACCTCCCCTATACGGCGGCGCGGCAGTTCTCGACCCTTCAGCACCTCAGCGGCCACCGTCTCGGGCTCAACGTGGTGACCGACACAGGCAGCGCGCGTCACTTCTCAGCGGCAGCGCAGCTCGGCCACGATGCCGCCTACGACCGAGCCGAGGAATGGCTCTCGGGCATCCGCTCGCTCTGGCGCAGCTGGGGAGACGGAGCGCTGGTCGGAGACAGGGAGACCGAGGTGTTCGCGGACGGGTCGAACCTGAACACCGTGCGGCACCGCGGAGAGCACTTCTCGTTCGACGGCCCTCTGAACGCCGTGCCCTTCACCGACGGTGAGCCGGCGATCGTCTCCCCCGGCGGCTCGGGGCGCGGCCTCGGATTCGCCGGCGCCAACTCCGATGTCCAGCTCGCCCTCGCTCCGCTGGACGAAGCATCCGTGCGCGCCTATCGCGCGAAGATCCACGGTGCGGCGATCGCCGCCGGGCGTTCAGCCGCCGACATCAAGATCCTCTTCGCGATCCAGCCCGTGATCACTCCATCTGCGGAGGAGGCCGACCGGATCGTCGCCGCATCGGCACACCCCGATGACACGGCACTCGTGCAGATCGCGCGCAAGCAGTCGAGCGATCTCGAGACCGACCTCACCTCGCTCGATCTCGACCGGCCGCTCGACGTGTCGATCTTCGGGGAGCATGTCTCGCGCGGCAGCATCCAGCGTCTGATCGGCGACCGCGGAGAGGATGCCCCGCTGCGCGCCCACCTCACCGCCCTCGCCCGCGCCGGTCGCATCGCCGACCGTTCGGGCTTCGTCGGGACGGCCGAGGAGTTTGCCGATCTGATCGAGGAACTCGGCGAGTGGGGCAACGACGGCGTGCTGCTGTGGGGCGATTTCCACCCCGTCACGCTGCACCGCACGCTCGATGAGCTCGTGCCGGTGCTGCGTCGCCGGGGGATCCTGCGTCGCGAGTACGTGGACGGCGGACTGCAGGCCAACCTTCGCGCGTTCTGATCGGGCGGGCTACCAGCCCATCGAGCCGGGAACGCCCTTGAAGGGCCCGACGACGGACGACGTGACCCAGCCGCCATAGAACCCGCCCGGCTGCGGAACGACGACCTCGCCGCCGACGGTGCACGCGTCCATCGGCCCTGCGTACACCGCGACGCTGTTGCGGAGCACCTCGAAGCCGGGGGACGGATGCGGATAGTTCCATGCCGCACCGGGTGCGACCAGGCCTCCGCCGCGCACGTCGAGATAGCGCGCGGCGCCCTTGAACTCGCAGAACGATGAGCCAGGGGCGTCCACGAGAGCGCCCGCGATGAAGTCGGCCATCGGCAGGTAGTACACCGGAGGATGACTCGTCTCGAGCACCCGCACAGCACTCAGAGTGTCGGCGATGAGATCGCCCCCGAGGCGGATGGTGATGCGCTCGCGCACCTGCTCGACCCGCGGCGGCCGCGGATAGTCCCACACGGATTCCTGTCCGGGCGACGGAACGACGGGCTGAGGTCTGCGCATCTGTTCACTGTACGTCCCGGGGTGTTGACTGGGGAGCATGGCTGAACTGCCCATGTTCCCGCTCGGCTCGGTGCTCTTTCCCTACACGCCGCTGCCGCTGCGCGTCTTCGAGCCGAGATACCTCACGATGATCGGGCACCTGCTGGACGACGACGACCCGCAGTTCGGCGTCGTGCTCATCGAGCGCGGTCACGAGGTCGGCGGCGGCGATCGACGCAGCAGGATCGGCACCATGGCCAGGCTGGTCAGCGTGGCGGCGGATGCGCAGGTGCTGCACACCCTCGCAGTCGGCACGGCCCGCTTCACGGTCGATCAGTGGCTCGACGACGCGCCCTTCCCGCGCGCCGAGGTGACGCAGCTGCCTGAGCTGACCTGGAACGACGCCCTCACACCCCTGCGCACCGAAGCCGAGGCGATCGTGCGTCGGGTCCTCGCGCGCGCGGACTCGCCCTGGGATGCCGACACCGAGCTGTCGGAGGACCCGCTCGCCGCAGCCTGGCAGCTCGCCGCGATCGCACCACTGGGCGAGTACGACCAATACGCTCTGCTGCAGTCGAACTCACTCGGCGCCCTGCTGGGTCAGGTCATCGATCTCACCCTCGAAGCGGAGCTCCTCTGGTCAGCCGAGTGAGCGAGCTGCGATCACTCGACGAGCGGTGCCTTCTTCGCCGCTGACTTCTCGCGCGAAGACGCGATGAGGCTCGCGACCGTCGCGACGGTCATCGCCACGACGATGACGCCCAGCGAGACCATGTTGTCGATGTCGGGCACCCACTCGACATGCTCGCCGCCGTTGATGAACGGCAGCTCGTTCTCGTGCAGTGCGTGCAGGATCAGCTTGATGCCGATGAAGCCGAGGATCACGGCGATGCCGTAATGCAGGTAACGCAGGCGGTCGAGCAGGTCGCCGAGCAGGAAGTAGAGCTGACGCAGCCCCATGAGCGCGAAGATGTTCGCGGCGAAGACGAGGAATCCGTTGGTGGTGATCTCGAAGATGGCGGGAATCGAGTCGATCGCGAAGATCAGGTCGGTGACGCCGATCGTGATGAACACGATGACCATCGGCGTCCACATGCGCTTGCCGCCGACGGTCGTGCGGAGCTTCGCTCCGTCGTACTCCTCGCTGATGTCGATGCGACGACGCAGCAGCCGCACGACGAAGTTCTCGCGTTTGACCTCGCCGTCGTGATCACCCTCGGGCATCGCCTGCTTGATAGCGGTGTAGATGAGGAACGCACCGAAGATGTAGAAGATCGGCGAGAAGTGCTCGACGATCGCCACTCCGACGAGGATGAACGCGCCACGCAGGACGAGCGCGATGATGATGCCGACCATCAGCACCTGCTGCTGCAGGCGTCGCGGGACCGCGAACTGGGCCATGATCAGCACGAAGACGAAGAGGTTGTCGATGGACAGGCTGTATTCGAGCGCCCAGCCGGTGATGAAGTCGCCCGCGTTGCGCCACCCCGCGACATTGCCGAGGAGCACCGCGAACAGCAGTGCGAGTCCGACGTAGAACACGACCCACAGCGTCGACTCCTTGGTCGAGGGGATGTGGGGGCGAAGGCGGATCAGAAGCAGGTCGCCGATCAGGATGATCGTGAGGACGATCATCGAGGTGATCTCGAACCAGACGGGGATGTCCAAGGGCGTACAGCACCTTTCGGGAGGGTAGGAAGAACGCCGAAAGTCTCTCCCACGCACAGAGTGCGTCGCACGACCGGAGCAGCGATGACGGTGCTCGTGATGACGGTGGATGCGCTTGCGGGATACTCCCTCTCGCGTCACCAATGTTAGCGGAGCGGAGGGGCCGTGGTGGAATAGTCGACGTGACCTCGAACTCGCGCCCAGACAGCGCCACGAACGACATGCCTCCCCTCGCCTCCAGGCCGCAGAATTCCTGGGCTCGGGCGATCGGATCCCTCATCTTCGTCAGTCGCTGGCTGCAGGCCCCGCTGTACCTCGGGCTGATCGTCGCGCAGCTCGTCTACGTGATCGTCTTCATGGTCGAGCTGTGGCACCTCATCGAGGGCGTCATCCACGACATCTCCCACCTCGACGAAGCGGTGATCATGCTGGCCGTGCTCGGTCTGATCGACGTCGTGATGATCGCCAACCTGCTCATCATGGTGATCATCGGAGGCTACGAGACGTTCGTCTCGCGCATCAATGTCGACGGTCACCCCGACCAGCCCGAGTGGCTCTCGCACGTCAACGCCAACGTCCTCAAGGTGAAGCTGGCTATGGCGATCATCGGGATCTCCTCGATCCACCTGCTCAAGACCTTCATCGAGGTCGGTGGCATGAGCGAGAACGGGATCAGCACAGACGGCGAGAAGTACACCCCCATCGGCGTGCTCTGGCAGGTCGTCATCCACATGGTGTTCATCGTGTCGGCAGTGGCACTCGCCTGGATCGACCGCATGTCTCAGCAGACGCTCGCGAAGGCACACGCCCAGCCCGCGCACTGATCTGAGACGATGGGGCATCTTCCGACACTTCCCAGGTGAGAGACACCGAACGGAATCGGGATGCCAGTGCAGACGAGTGATCAGAAATGGGCGGCTCAGGCCGCGGCAGGTGACGAGAGCGCCTTCCGCGAGCTGTACCGCTCGTATGTCCGCCCGGTCTACTGGATCGCCCATGGCATGCTCGGCTCCCCCGCCGATGCCGAGGATGTGACCCAGGAGACCTTCGTCACTGCGTGGCGGAAGCTGCCGGGGTTCGAGCTGCAGGGGGACTCGATCCTCCCGTGGCTCGCAACGATATGCCGCTTCCAGGCCGCGAACCGCCTACGTCAGCGCAGGCGCGACCAGGCCCACACGACGGATGCGGCGGATGAGACCCTGCCTTCGACGATCAGCGTCGAGGAGCAGGTGATCACCGCGGAACTCGCGGAGCGGATCGCCGCCGAGGTCGGCACCCTGAGCGACCTCGACCGCGCGATCTTCCGGCTCTGCGCCGCCGAAGGCTATGCCTACCAGGCCGCAGCCGAGGAGCTCGGCGTGAGCCATGCCATCGTCCGGAACCGTCTCTCCCGAGTCCGCACCCGACTGCGCGGTGCCGTGAAGGAAGCGAGCGACGCATGAACGACAAGACCAGCACCGAGCAGCTGCCCGAGCTCACCGATGCCGCGGTGGCGCGCATCGAGCGCTCGGTATTCGCGGAGATCACGGCCGAGCGCCCCCGCGAGACCCCCGCCGCTGCCAGGTCGCGAACGCGCCGCCGCCGCTGGCTGACCGGCACCGGGATAGCCGCTGCGTTCGTGGTGGGCGTCCTGGTCACTCCCCCGATCCTCGGCATCGTGGGCGGCAGCGCCATGAGCACTGCGGGGAGCGGGGAGATGCCTGCGGGCGTCGCCGTGGAGGACTCGCGCTCCGGATCCTTCGATCAGAGCGCGCCCGGAGCCGCATCCGACTCTGCGGAATCCTCGAACCTGGCACCCGGCGCCGTCGACGTCGCCGACCGCGAGATCATCGCGACGGCGAACGCCACAGTGCAGGTGAAGGACATCGGCGACGCCGCCGCCGCGATCTCCGCACTCGCCGAGTCTCGTGGCGGTTATGTCGAGAGCACCGAGATCGGCCAGAGCGTGGCCGTCGACGGCACCTCGGAGCCTACGCCCTCCGACCCCGGATACGGCTGGATCAGCATCCGCGTGCCCTCGGCCGATCTCGCCGCCGTCATGGACGACCTCGCCGACTCGGGCGACGTGCTCTCGTCGTCGATCTCGAAACAGGATGTCACCTCCACGGCGATCGATCTGCGTGCGCGCGTGGATGCCACCAGGGCATCGGTGCAGCGACTCACCGAGCTGATGTCCCAGACCGGCACGGTCGCGGAGCTCATCGAGGCCGAGGTCGCGCTCACGGACCGCCAGGCGCAGCTCGAGTCGTACGAACAGCAGCTCGCCTCTCTCGACGACCAGGTCGCCATGTCGAGCCTCCAGGTGCAGCTGACCCGCACGACGCCGCCGACGACCGCCGATCCGGCCGGCTTCGCAGACGGCCTTCTCGCCGGCTGGAACGGCCTCGTGGTGTCGTTGAACGCACTGGTCGTGGCGCTCGGCTTCCTCCTGCCGTGGCTCGCCCTCGCCGGCGCGGTCGTGCTGGTGATCTGGCTCATCCGGCGCGCACGGCGCACTCGCCGGGCAGTCGGCGAACCGCCCGCCGAGGGCTGAGCCGCATCCCCCGAAAGGGCCGTCCCTCCCAGTGAGGGCGGCCTTTTCGTTGTTTTTCCGGGGTATACAAGAAGTCTTGTGCGAATTTGGACCCGGATTTACCGTTGCATCCATGGAAGACATCTCGGTGATCACGGCGGTGCACCACCCGCTGCGCCGCCGCATCTACGACTACCTGCTGCTGTACGGCACCTCGCAGGTAACCACGCTCGCACGATCGCTCGGGAGTCAGGTCGGGAGCATCAGTCACCACCTGAGGATGCTCGAACGAGCCGGGCTCGTCGAACGCGATGAAGACCCCTCCGGCGACCGTCGTACCAGCTGGTGGAAGCTCGCTCGACGCGGCCTCACCTGGTCGGCGGAGGACTACGTCGACTCCCCCGCCGACGCTCTGCTGGCACGCGAGGCGCAGCGCCAGGGAATCCGGATGCAGATCGATCGCCTTCAGCGGTGGCAGCGACGCCATGGCGACCCCGCCTATGCGGCGTACGATGCCTCGAACACCGAGACGACCGCCTGGGCGTCTCCTGACGAGCTCCGGGATCTGAGCGCGCGCCTTCTGCGCACGATGGAGGAATGGCGGGCGTCCGTCGACCTCGAGGACGGGCAGGAGCGCACGCCGATCTTCTTCTTCGCGCACGCGTTCCCGACGACGCCATGAGCACCGCGGTCGACCCCGTGCAGCTGTCGGAGCCACCGGCGTTTCGACGAGACCGCCGTGTGCACGCCTGGATCGCCGTCAAGGCGCTCTCCGATGCCGGGGATGCCCTGTGGACCATCGCCCTCGCCTGGACGGCCGTGCAGACGGCCTCGCCCGCGATCGCCGGGCTCATCGTCGCCGCCGGGACGATCCCCCGGGCGATCGTGCTGCTCTTCGGCGGTGTGATCGCGGACCGCTCCGATGCCCGGCGGGTGATGATGCTCTTCAACGTGCTGCGAGTCGGCGTGCTGGTCTCCGTCGCCCTCTGGGTTTTCGCGACCCCGCCGACCGTCGGCGTGCTGCTGTTCGCGGCGATCGCCTTCGGAGTCTGCGACGCGTTCTACGAGCCGTCGGCCGGAACCGTCGCCCGCCAGCTCGTACGCCCGGGCGATCTCCCCTCCTATGGTGCGCTCGCACAGACCGCGTCGCGCCTCGGAACCATGGCCGGCGCGGCGATCGGCGGCGTGCTCGTCGCCTACACGGGGCTCGTGGGCAGCGCGGCCGTCAACGCCCTCACATTCAGTCTCGTCATCGCCTTCATCGCGATCTGGCTCCGGCCGCGCTTCCTGCTCGCCCGCGCGGCGAAGGAGTCCACATTGCACGGCATCGCCCGCGGATTCACCCATCTCGGCAGTCACCCGACGACGCGCACCCTCGTCGTCGCGCTCTCGGGACTCAACCTCGCGGTCGGCCCGGCCGTGGGGATCGGGCTCGCGCTGCGCGCGCACGACGAGGGATGGGGCGCCCAGGCGGTGGGACTGTTCGAGGCGCTGCTCGGACTGGGTGCGGCGCTCGGCGCCGTCTCGGTCGTGAAGTGGCGACCGCGAAGAGAGGCGTTCGCCGGCTTCTGGGCGCTCGTCGTGCAGGGCGCCGGAATCATCGCACTCGGCTGGGGCCCGGCGTGGGCGGTCGCGACCGCGGCCTTCGTCATCGGCGCAACTGCGGGGTACGCCTCGGTCCTCCTGAGCGCCACCTTCTCTGCCACGGTCGACACCGCCTACCTCGGCCGGATGGGCTCGATCACCCGTCTCGGTGACGACTGTCTCATGCCCGTCGCCATGGCGGGGTTCGGTCTGCTGGCCTCGATCACGGCCGTCTGGGTGCCGTTCGCTCTCTTCGGCGGCACGATGATGGCGCTCATAGTTCTGCCGCTGAGCAACCGCACGTTCCGGCAGCTCGCCCTCGCACCGACGACCTGACCGCGCCTGCGGCCGCTCCCGTCGACAGCCTCCCGTCGCCGCTAGAGTCGTCGCTCTCGCACTGTGGTTGACGGGGGCACGCAGGAACGCTGCCTGACCTCCTCGCGGGCGGCGGTGCGCCCCGGATACGACGAAAGCCCTCGGAGAACCGAGGGCTTTCGTGTGTTGTGTGACCCCAGCGGGATTCGAACCCGCGTTACCGCCGTGAGAGGGCAGCGTACTAGGCCGCTATACGATGGGGCCGTCTGGCGGAACGTTTCCGTGCCGCGACAACTCAACAAGTATGCCATGACGATTCTCGCGCCGCCAAATCGAGCCGAGCCATCATCGATTCCCGGGCGTGGCGCACCGGCTCGACGGTTTGCCAGCGAGGCCGCGAAGGAGTTGACTCACCTCATGCGCATCACGAAATTCGAACATGCCGCTCTTCGCATCCAGCAGGGCGATGACATCCTCCTGATCGATCCCGGCTCATTCACCGCTCCCCTGAACGATCTCTCGGGTCTCGTCGCCGTCGTGATCACCCATGAGCACCCCGACCACTGGACGCCCGAGCACCTGGATCGGATCCTCCGCGCCGCCCCCGGCACTCCGATCTACGCTCCCGCTGGCGTTGCCCGTGCGGCCGAGGGCTACGACATCTCAGTGGTCGCTCCGGGCGAGACCGTCGAGGTCGGCGCGTTCACGCTCCGCTTCTTCGGCGGCACGCACGAGGTGATCCACTCGTCACTTCCCACCGTCGAGAACGTGGGCGTGCTGGTCAACGACGACTTCTACTACCCCGGCGATTCCTACGCGGTGCCGGAGGGCGTCGAGGTCGGCACGCTCGCCGCTCCGCTCGGGGCCCCCTGGCTCAAGATCGGTGAGGCCATGGACTACGTCCTCGCGGTGCACCCGCGTCGGGCTTTCGGCACTCACGACATGACCTTGTCTGTCGCAGGCAAGACGATGCACCGCCAGCGACTGCAGTGGGCGACCGAGCAGGGCGGCGGAGAGTTCTCTGTGCTCGAACCGGGCGACTCGCTCGACATCTGACCGTGGCGGACTCCCCCTCCGCCGAGTACTCGCTCGACGAGAGCGGCGTACGAGAGCTTCTCCGGCGAACCCGCCCCGATCTCGCCGGCCTGCCACTGAGACAGTTCGCCGACGGCTGGGACAACTCGATGTGGAGACTCGGGTCGGAGCTCGTCGTGCGACTGCCGAGGCGCGAGCTCGCCGTGCCCCTCATCGCGAACGAGCAGCGCGCGCTACCCGTGATCGGCTCTGCACTGGCGGCCATCGGCATTCGGTCTCCCGTCCCCGTGATCGCCGGGGAGCCGAGCGAGCACTTTCCACGTCCTTGGTCGGTCGTCCCCTGGATCGCCGGAACGACAGCGCTCGCATCGTCACGTTCGGACAACACGGCGTGGGCGCCGCGACTCGCAGACGCCCTGAGTGCGCTGCATGTCCCCGCCCCTGCGGATGCTCCGCTCAACCCGGTTCGAGGACGCGCCCTGAGCACTCGAGACGACGCGATACGGCCACGACTCGACGCATTCGCGAATCGCACGACGCTTCGAGACGCCTGGGCCGCGGGTCTCACCGCATCGGTCTGCTCGGAGCAGGTCTGGATCCACGGCGACCTACACCCGGGCAATGTGCTGGTGGCAGACGGCACGCTCACTGCGCTCATCGACTTCGGCGACGTCACGGTCGGCGACCCCGCCTACGACCTCGCGTCGTCGTGGATGATCTTCGACGCATCAGGTCGCAAGACCTTCCGCAGAGCGACCGGAGCCCGATACGACGAGGCCACCTGGATCCGCGCCAGAGCGTGGGCGGCGTACATCGCCCTCGTCCTCCTGACCCAGAGCGACGACCGACCCGAGTACTTCGCCGTGGGGGCGAGCACCGCCGACGAACTCGACGCGGACTAGCCCTGCAACGCTCGAACGCGCAGCGCTCGGGTCAGGTGATCACGCTGCTCGATCACGATCCGGCGCAGCGCCGCAGGCGCCGAGCTGTTGTCCTCGAGCCACGCATCCACGAGATCGAGCGACGGCGAGGCGGGGAACAGCCCCACGACCAGCCGCTGAGCCAGCTCGATGCTCCTCGTGCCCCACGCGTCACCGATCCTCTCGAAATACTCGGCGTCGAACCCCGCGATGAGATCACGGCGTCCGCCAGCCCGGAAGCCCGCGATCACGGCATCCAGATGATCGTTGCTGAGCGTTCCGTCGTTCCAGGCTGCATCCCAGGCTGCGGCCCTCACCGCGGCATCCGGTTGCGCGGCGAGTGCCCTGCGAGCAGCCGTGCGACCGCTTCCCGTATCGTCGGACTCCAGCTGGGCGGCGACGTCATCGGCCCCTGCGTGTCCTGTCGTGACGAGAGCTGTGAGCAGCTGCCACCGCAGATCAGGGTCGATGGTGAGACCCGCCGGGGCTTCGCCGCGCAGAAGCGCGCGGACCTCCGTCGCGTGCACGTCGTCGAACACCGACGCGGACGCGAGAGCACGCGCCCATGACAGCTGCGCATCGCTGCCGGCATCCGATGCCTGCAGCGCAGCCCAGGACGTCTCCACCCACGCCCGCTGCTCATCCTGTCGCTCGTGGTCGCTCGCATAGTTCCGGATCGCGAAGAGGGTGTTCGCGAGTATGCCGGCGAGCAGACCGATGTTTGGCTCGTGCGGGGCATGCGCGCGCACGATCGAGGTGTATCTCGCCACCGTCAGCTCGCCGTCGCGCGTGGCGTTCCAGAGTGACGACCACACGACGGCCCTCGCGAGCGGATCGTCGATGGAAGACAGCGATTCGTGCACCGTCGTCAACGAGGTGTCGTCGAGCCGAACCTTGGCATAGGTGAGGTCGTCGTCGTTGAGAAGCACGAGATCGGCGTCCGGGACGTCGATCGGCGTCCGCTCCTCGTGGATGTCGAGCGCGAGCTGGTCGCGACGGACCACCCGCCCGTCGACGCGGTGATAGAGACCGATGCGCAGACGATGCGGGCGAGGATCGCTCTGCACGAGTACGGCGCCGCCATGCGCCTCACGCTCGAGGCGCAGCGTGGAGACCCCGGTCGTCTGCAGCCATGCCTGCGACCACTCGGTCATGTCGCGGCCGGACACCGCGCTCAGCTGCACGAGGAAGTCGTCGAGAGTCGTGTTGCCGAAGGCGTTCGCGGCGAAGTACCGACGGGCACCCTCGAAGAACGCCTCATCACCGACGAAGGCGACGAGCTGCTTCAGCACCGCGGCACCCTTGGCATAGGTGATGCCGTCGAAGTTCAGCTTCGCCGCCTCGAGGTCGGTGATGTCCGCGACGATCGGGTGGGTCGTCGGCAGCTGGTCCTGCTGGTAGGCCCACGCCTTGCGGTTGGCGGCGAACTTGACCCAGGCGTCATGGAAGCGCGTCGCCACCGCTGAGGCATGCGAGCCCATGTAGTCCGCGAAGGACTCCTTGAGCCACAGGTCATCCCACCACTTCATCGTCACCAGGTCGCCGAACCACATGTGCGCCATCTCGTGCAGGATCGTGTTCGCCCGTGCAGCGCGCTGGGCGTCGGTCGCAGCGCCACGCGAGAGGTACGCCTCGGTGAACGTCACGAGTCCCGGGTTCTCCATCGCTCCGAGGTTGTACTCGGGCACGAAGATCTGGTCGTACTTGCCCCAGGGATAGGGGTAGGCGAAGGCATCCGTGAAGAAGTCGAGCCCCTGGCGCGTGATCTCGAGGATCTCCTCGGACTCCAGGTACTGCGCGAGCGACTGCCGAGCGAACACGCCGAGCGCGATGCGCTGATCACCGCGCGCCCATTCGCCGTCGACCCGGGCGTAAGGTCCCGCCGCGACGGAGGTGATGTAGCTCGAGATCGGGAGCGTCGGGGCGAACTCCACACGCTGCACCCCGACTCCGGCGTCGACGGTCGCCGCGACCTGGTTCGAGAGCACCTCCCAGCCCGCAGGGGCATCGATCACGAAGGTGTACGGCGCCTTGATGTCCGGCTGCTCGAAGCAGGCCATCACGCGTCGCGAGTCGGCCGGCTCGTACTGCGTGTACAAGTAGGTCCGGTCATCGACGGGGTCGTGGAACCTGTGCAGCCCCTCGCCGGAGCGGCTGTAGCTTCCGACCGCCTCGACACGCACCACGTTCGTGTCGGAGAGGTCGTGCAGCTCGATGCGCGCACCGTCGTAGACCACATCGCGCTCGACGCCGTTCACGACGACTCGCTCGACGTTCTCTCCGATGAAGTCCAGCCAGGTCGAGTGCGCAGTCGTGGTGAACTCCAACGTGGTGGTCGTGGAGAACCCGCTGCGCGCCCGCTCGGGTGCACCCGTGAGGTCGAGTTCGACGCGGATGCTGCTCACGGAGACGGCGGCGGATCGCGCCGCAGTCTCCTCTCGCGAGAGATTGGCTGTGTCCATGTCTCCATCCTTCCATCTGAGGTCAGCGGAGGAGGACGACCATTGCGTTGCATCACGCAACAAACAGGCGTAGAGTTGCACTATGCAACAGCAGGAGGGTTCATACGGACGCCAGAGCGACAGCGCCGCCGTCCTGCGATCCCTCGTCGCGATCACGCGTCGCGGCCTCGTCGACGCACGGGCCGAAGAACCGAGCCTGTCGATCACCGATCAGTCCATCGTCATGGCGATCGCCGACGCCCCTGGGATCCGTTCGACGGACATCGCCCGCATGTTCCGCCTCAACCGATCGACCGTGTCGCGTCAGCTCTCGACGCTCGTCTCTCTCGGCCTGGTGCAGGAGACACCGTCATCTTCAGGGCGTGGCCGTCCGCTCGAGCTGACAACCGAGGGCGAAGAAGTCTTCCGCAACACGCTGCGTTCGCTGCAGGGCGTGATCGATGAGCATCTCGCCCGATGGACGGATGCCGAGGTGCAGCGCTTCGCGCATGACCTCCAGCGCTTCGACAGAGGCGACGAACCTGCCTGACCCACGGCCCACAAGGCCACCAGAGGAAGAAGAGAAATGAAGAACATCACCGTTCTCGGCACCGGCGTGCTCGGATCGCAGATCGCGTTCCAGACCGCCTTCCACGGCTTCGATGTCGTCGCCTACGACATCGATCAGCCTGCGCTCGACCGCGCGGCCGAGCGCTTCGAAGGTCTGGTGGGGCGCTACGTCGCCGACGGAGTCGAGAACGCCGCAGACGGCGGTGCGCAGGCGGCGATCGGCCGCATCCGTCTCACATCCGACCTCGCTGAAGCCGCAGCCTCGGCCGACCTGATCATCGAGGCTGTGCCGGAGAGCCTCGAGCTCAAGCAGGGCATCTACCGAACTCTCGCCGACGCCGCACCGGCGAGGACGATCTTCGCGACGAACTCCTCGACCCTGCTGCCCAGTGCGCTCGCAGAGTCGACGGGGCGCCCGGACCGTTTCCTCGCCCTGCACTTCGCGAACGAGATCTGGTCTCACAACACCGCCGAGGTCATGGGCACACCCGCCACCGACGCCGCCGTCTACGAGAAGGTCGTCGAGTTCGCGGCTCAGATCGGCATGGTCCCGATCCAGATCAAGAAGGAGAAGGCCGGGTACCTGCTGAACTCGCTCCTCGTGCCCTTCCTCCAGGCCGGCGCCGACCTGCTCGTCGACGGGATCGCCGAACCGGAGGCGATCGATGCCACGTGGCGGATCGGCACGGGCTCCCCGGCTGGCCCCTTCGAGATCTACGACATCGTCGGGCTGACCACGGCATACAACATCTCCCGGATGGGAGGCGAGAAGCAGCAGCGCTTCGCCGAGCTGCTCAAGGAGCAGTACATCGACAAGGGCAAGCTGGGCGTGGCGACCGGTGAAGGTTTCTACACCTATCCCCGAGAGAGCTGAGTCCCCTCAGCGCCCGAGCAGCCGGCGGATCGCTGTCTCGGGCGAGACGCTCAGGTCGAGTGTCCGCCCACGTGCGTAGAGACGGAAGACGCGCGGGTCGATATAGCTCCCCCGCGCCACCGCGAGCGTGTTGCCGAGTGCCGTCGCCGTCGCCTGGACAGCGAGGCGCTCGGCGCGCCGCCGCTCGTTCTTCGTCTCGAGTCGACCGATCCGTGCGAGGGCGTCAGCCGCGAGGATCGTGCCGTGCAGCGTGCGGAAGTCCTTCGCCGTGAAAGCCGTCCCGGCGACCTCCCGCAGGTAGTCGTTGACTTCGCCCGACGTCAGGCGCACGCGTCTCCTCCCCTTCCGATAGGCCAGCAGAGGCGCACGCGGCGACCCGACGGCGAACTCCGAGAGCGCATCGGCCAGCGGTGCGTCCGTGATCTCGATGGACGCGACCTGCTTGCTCTTGGCGGGGAAACTCAGTGAGACGGTGCTTCCGTCCACTCGGACGTCACGGCGACGCAACGTGCTGAGCCCCCGGCTGCCGTGCTTGACGAGATATCGTTCCGACCCGATGCGCAGCGCGGCGTCGTCGAGCAGACGGAAAGACACCGCCAGCGCCCGCTCTCGCGTCAGGCCCGGTCCGCCGATGGCGCGCGTGACCTTGGCCCTGGCCGCAGGCAGGGCCGCTGCCAGCTTGAGCGCTCGGGCGAACTTGCGCTGATCCCTCCCCGTGCGCCAGAGCGGGTGGTAGAGATACTGGCGCCGGCCCGCGTCGTCGGTGCCGACCGCTTGGATGTGCGCGAGCGGGTCGGCGGCGATCCAGACGTCCTTCCAGGCCGGGGGAATCGCCAGATCGCGGATGCGCTCGCGATCCGGCTCGTCCACCGGCGTGTTGCCGGCATCGACGTATCGGAATCCGGAGCCCGATCTCACACGCCGGATCCCCGGCGTCTCGCCGGGCACAACTCTCGTGAGCGCCATCCTCGTCCTCTCGCCGCATCGTGCGTCGTCGATCACGATGCCGTCGCCACGTCGTCCGGTGAAGGGCATGGCGCCGGATGCCTTCGACCTGCTAGGTGATGGCGATCAGGCCCAGGAGGCCCTCGTCAGAGCCGACGCATGAGGATTGTCGACAGCACCGGGCGTCTGACATCCTCATCACTATGACGATGACACTCGAGGAGTTCCGCGAATCCCTGACCAGAGCAGATCTGCGGGCCGCCCTCGGGTTGCAGCTGACGGATATCGAGGCGGGGCAGGTCGCCGCTGACCCGGCCTCCACTCAGAGCTGGTACTCGTACTGGCTGTCGACTCAGCCGACGCCCCCTCCGCCCGCGTACGACGCGCGGTCGCACGACGCTCCTCCGCCCGCGCAATACGACGGCATCCCCTCCCCTGACGTGCAGCAGACCACACCGCTGCCAGGCGTGCTCGCAGGCTCGCCCGAACCCGCCTACGCAGCGGCTGAGGCGTACCCGGGGTATGGGGTCGCTCCCGGCGCTTCACCCGTGTATCCGGGTTCTCCGGTGGCGCCCGACGGCGAGTCCGGCAAGAGGAAGCGGGTCGGATTGTGGGTGACCCTGTCGATCCTCGGTGCTCTGCTGCTGATCGTGGCGATCGTCGTGGTCTTCGCCTTCGCCACCGCACGTCATTGGACGAAGACCGATGTGGCTGAACAACCCGAGACCTTCCACAGCGAAGAATACGAGACCGGCCGCGTCGACGTCACGATGGATGACGTGAACCCGTGCTCGGTGAACCAGGACTGGACCGACTGCACGAACCTGATGGTCGCGACCTATACGGCCGCCTGCGTCGATGTCGAGCTGACCGAGACCGCGACGCTCCTGTGCACGGAGTACAGCGCCGCGATCGACGAGATGAAGGCACAGGACGGCGACGGCTTCTACGTGGCGACCCTCGGCAGCTATGGGAGCCTGCATCAGACACCTGAGATCGACACTCGCCAGGTCTCCAACGACGACTACAAGCCTGCCGTGACCCACGAGGCGGTGTGCTACCTCGAGTTCATCGGCGAGTGCGAGTAGGCAGTCCGCCAGAAACGACGAAACCCCCGCCTGAGCGGGGGTTTTCGTCTTGCTGGGGTACCTGGACTCGAACCAAGAACAACGGAACCAGAAACCGCCGTGTTGCCAATTACACCATACCCCAAGGGCGAAACCGGAGTCTCGCACCGAGAGTCAAGCTTACCCGAGCCGTGGCCCGAATGCCAAAACGCCTCGATCCGTCCGGGCGCGTCGCCCGCCGGTCGCTGCAGGCACTCGACGATCACGACGGGCAGGAGAGCACCGAGCCGATGCTCCCCCGCCCGACGGCATCGTCAGTTCGCGAGGAACTCCGACAGCGACCGGAGGCGCCGCAGCGACTCGTCCTTGCCCAGGAGCTCCATGGACTCGAACAGCGGGGGCGAGATCCGACGGCCGGTGATCGCGACTCGGGGAGGGCCGTAGGCGATGCGAGGCTTGAGCTCGAGCTTCTCGACGAGCGCCTCGGCGAGCGCCTCCTGGATCTTCTCGGGCGTGAACTCGGTGACCGGCTCGAGCGCGACGACGCAGGCATCGAGGACCTCACCGGCGTTCGCGGGCAGCCCCTTGAGCGCGTCGGCGTCGTATGAGACATCGTCGGTGAAGAGGAACCCGACCATGCCAGGCACGTCGCCGAGCAGCTGCACGCGCTCCTGCACGAGCGGCGCGACGCGGAAAGCGAGCACGAGCTGCTCGTGCGTGGGCTCATCGAAGAGGCCCGCGGCAGCGAGGTACGGGATCGTCCTCTCGGCGAAGTCCTTCTCGTCGAGATTGCGGATGTGGTCGCCGTTGATCGACTCGGCCTTCTTCTGATCGAAGCGTGCCGGGTTCGGATTCACGTCGACGATGTCGAACGCCTCGGTGAACTCGTCGAGTGTGAACACATCACGGTCGTGGCCGATCGACCAGCCGAGGAGCGCGAGGTAGTTCAGCAGCCCCTCGTGGATGAAGCCGCGATCCCGGTGCAGGAACAGATCAGCCTGCGGGTCGCGCTTCGACAGCTTCTTGTTTCCGGTCTCCCCCAGCACCAGGGGCATGTGGGCGAAGCGGGGCACGAACGTGGTGACCTCTGCCTCGATCAGCGCCGCATAGAGCGCGAGCTGGCGAGCCGTCGACGGCATCAGGTCTTCACCGCGCAGGACGTGGGTGATGCCCATCAGCGCGTCGTCGACCGGGTTCACGAAGGTGTACAGCGGGATGCCGTTCGGACGCACCACCACGAAGTCCGGGAAGGATCCTGCGGGGAAGGTGACCTCGCCACGGATCAGGTCGACGTAGGTGAGGTCCTCGTCCGGCACTCGCAGACGGAGCGCGGGCTGACGCCCCTCGGCGCGGAACGCGTCCTTCTGCTCCGCCGTGAGGTCCCGGTCGTGGTTGTCGTACCCGAGCTGCTTGGCGCGGCCGGCGGCCTCGTTGCGAGCGTCGATCTCCTCCGCGGTGGAGAAGCTCTCGTACAGGGCACCGGAAGCGAGGAGCTTGTCGATCACGCCACGATAGATGTCGTGGCGCTCGGACTGACGGTAGGGAGCGTGCGGGCCGCCGACCTCGACGCCCTCGTCCCAGTCGATCTTGAGCCAGGTCAGGGCGTCGACGAGCTGTCGGAAGCTCTCCTCGCTGTCGCGGGCAGCGTCGGTGTCCTCGATGCGGAACACCATCTTCCCGCCGTTGTGGCGGGCGTACGCCCAGTTGAAAAGGGCTGTGCGGACCATGCCGACATGCGGCAGTCCGGTCGGCGAAGGGCAGAAGCGGACGCGTACGTCGGCTCCGCTGGCGGTCGTGGTGAGGGGGTGCGGGGTAGCCATATCCCATTGATTCTAGTTGCCGGGTGCCGTCTCGACCGCTCCGATCCGCCCGCCATCGCGGCCCGGTGACGAGTGGTCACCGTGGGTAACAGTCCCTCACCCTGGGTAACAACCCGCACTCGGCCCCGTCGCGCTCCTATCGTTGCCGCATCGACCAACCGGAAGGGTGACGACGTGACAATCACGGATGCAGTGACGACAGGCCTCAGCGATCGCTGGAGGGGCGCACCACGACCTCAGACGAGCCTCGAATGGATCGACCGCGCCGAGGAGGTGGCCGACATCCTCGCGGTGGATGCCGTCGAGAGGGACCGGGCGAACGCGACGCCCCGGGCCGAAGTCCAGCTGCTCAAGGACTCGGGTCTCGTCACGCTGCTGGGCCCTCGCGACCACGGCGGTGCCGGCGAGAGCTGGGACACCGCGTACCGGGTGATCAGGGCGGTGGCCCGCGGCGACGGCTCGCTCGGACAGGTCCTCGGCTACCACTACCTGTGGGCGTGGGCCGCCCGTCTCGTGGGAACGGAAGAGCAGATCGCCGCGGTCGAGGAGCTGTACACCGCGAACGACCTCGTCTTCGGCGGCGCCGTCAACCCCCGAGACTCCGACCTCGTGGTCCGCGAGGACGGCGACGACCTGGTGTTCTCCGGCAGGAAGTCCTTCTCGACAGGTGGACAGATCTCAGATCTGACCGTTCTCGAAGGCGTCCTCGAAGGCACGGAGACGCACATCTTCGCGATCGTCCCCACGGCGCAGGAGGGAATCGTCTTCGCGAACGACTGGGACAACCTGGGCCAGCGACTCACCGAATCGGGCTCGGTCGAGATCCGGGACGTCCGCGTCCCCTGGTCCGCGGCGGCCGGCTTCGTCGATCGGGTGTTCCAGC
Organism: Microbacterium sp. AC035; assembly: GCF_979258485.1. Taxonomy (NCBI): domain Bacteria; kingdom Bacillati; phylum Actinomycetota; class Actinomycetes; order Micrococcales; family Microbacteriaceae; genus Microbacterium; species Microbacterium sp. AC035. The sequence continues at coordinate 675,094 of NZ_OZ409858.1, read as the reverse complement.
CTCTGACCTACAACACCCTGAACGTGCCGACCATCCAGCTCGTGTTCGCGAACTTCTACCTCGGCATCGCACAGGGTGCGCTCGAGACGGCATCCGCCTACACCCGATCCACCACCCGCCCTTGGCCGTATGGCGGCGACGACAAGCAGCATGCGACGGACGAGTGGTATCTGCTCGAAGGCTACGGCGAGCTGGCCTCGAAGCTGTGGGCGGACGAAGCACTGCTGGATGCGGTGGGCTCCGAGATCAGCGCGGTGCTGCACGCCCCGCGCGAAGAGCTCACTGCACGCAGACGGGGCGAGATCGCCGTGCGCATCGCGGCGGGGAAGTTGCGCATCATCGACGACGGCCTGGAGGTGGCCACGAAGATCTACGAGCTCACCGGTGCACGCGCGTCCGCCAACTCGGTCGGCCTCGACATCTTCTGGCGCAACCTGCGCACGCACAGCCTGCACGACCCGATCGCGTACAAGAAGCGGGAGGTCGGCGACTACGTGCTCCGCAATGAGGTGCCCGAGCCGACCTGGTACACCTGAGCTCCGCGCTGCCGCACCCTCGGCGCCGCTCCCGCGCAGGCGGTCTCGGCGCCGAGGGATCGCGGAGCACTCCGACCGCGCCCGGACTCAGCGCCGCGACGCGACGGCGACCGCAGCAGAATGGGCCAGCGGAAGGCGGCCGGCGATTGAGCGCTCGTCGCACACGGAGTCGAAGGCCGCGCGGAACGACCGCCGACCGGTGTCGTCGAGTGCTCGATAGAACTGCCCGGCTCCCCCGACGCCTCCCTCGGCGGACGCCCACAGCGCTGTCGACTTCACCGACCACGTCCAGGTGATCTCCCTCACCTGCGGGCGCACCCACCCCGCGTCGTCGAGCATCGTCGCGAAGCCCTCGACGGTGCGCTCGAAGTCCTTCTCCGGCGGCAGTCGCTCCCCCGTCGCAGGAATGAGTGCCGCACGCTCGCACACCTCTCGCCAGAGCCACGTCGGCGAGTTCGTCCAGATCGTGGCCGCGACGAGGTCGGCGGAGACACGGAGCAGCTCACCGGCCGATGCGCGCGGGTCGGCGACGTGGTTCAGCACGAAGTTCGCCACGACGACGTCGAACTGGCCGTCCTCGAAAGGCAGGTCAGGCAGCGTTCCGTCGCGCACCGGAATCGCGGGATGCTCGCGCAGCGCCACGTCTCGCATCGTCGGCTCAGGCTCGCATCCGGTCGCTTCCCAGCCGGCATCGGCGAATGCGGCCGTGAGCATTCCTGTGCCCGACCCCACGTCGAGCAGCGTCCGCTCCCCAGGGGTTCCGAACGCTCCGAGCAGGGCCTCCGCGGTCCCGACGCAGAGCGACGCGTAGGAGTCGGCGTATGCGCGTCCGGTGCCCGCCCAGTCCTTCATCCGCGAGAGCGGCCGAGCGGCGACAGCACGACGATGGCGATGACGATCACCGATGCCGCGATCCCGAGCCCTGCGTACTGGAAGTTCGCGAGCACCACACCCGCGAGCACAGCGCCTGCTGCGGCCGAGAGACTCATCAGCGAATCGCTGCGGCCCTGCCTGCGCGTGCGGATCTCGGGGGCACTCGACTCGGTCAGCAGCGCGGCCCCTGCCACCGTCGCCGCGCTCCATCCGAGCCCCAGCAGGATGAGAGCGACGATCACGCCCCATTCCCGATCGTTCGCGAAGACGGCGAAGGCGAGCGCCCCGGCGAGAAGGATCTGACCCAGCAGAACCACTCGTAGCCGCCCCCATCTGTCGGCGAGGATGCCGAAGACGGGCGACAGCGCGTACATGCCTCCGACGTGCAGGGCGATCGTGATGCCCACGAGCGCCGAGACATCGGCCGGGGTGGGCGCCATGCCGTGTGCACCGTGCGCCATATGGGCGAGGTGGACAGGGGTCATCGCCATGACGGAGGCCATCACCACGTGCGAACCGGCCACCGCGAACATCGCGTAGCGCGCGACCACAGGTCGGTCGGCGACGACAGTGCCCGTCGCCTTCGCGGCCGCCGAGGCGAGCCGCTGCGCTGCCAGAAGCGGGTCGGGCCGGAGCGCAACGAGGTACAGGACGAGCGCGACGCACTGAGCGACGAACGAGAAGGCGTACGAACCGGTCTGTGGCGGCATGCCGATCGCGGCCCCGACGATCTCCCCCGGCCCCAGCAGCAACGGCCCAGCGACACCGCCGATGGTGGTCGCCCAGACCACGATCGAGAGGTCCCTTCCGCGATGCTGCGGTGCGGCGAGGTCGGTCGCGGCGAACCGCGATTGCAGATTACCCGCATTGCCGGCGCCGATCATCAGGATGCCGACGAGCAGCAGCGGGAACACCCGCAACGACGCCGCGAGGATCACCACCGCGATGCCGACGAGGGCGAAGAGGTTTCCCAATGTGAGGGCTCGGCGTCGGCCCATCTTGGCAGCCAGGCGCGCGAGCGGGATGGCGCACAGCGCGGCGCCGAGGGTGACGGACGCCGTCGCGAGCCCCGAGAGTGCGTCGCTGCCGGAGATGTCGGCTGCGAGAAGCGCACCCAGAGACACCGTCGCCCCGAAGGCGATCCCGCCCAGGACCTGCCCTGTGGAGAGAACCAGCACGGTTCTCCGTTGCACCGCTGTCTGCTGAGCCGCCGTCAGGGCGACCACGGTCATGATGCGCGCACGGCGTCGCGCACGGTGTTGCGCAGAATACCCAGACCGGTGATCTCGACCTCGACGGTGTCGCCGGCGACGAACTCGCCCACACCGGCCGGTGTGCCCGTCAGGATGACGTCGCCTGGCAGCAGTGTGAAGGCAGCCGATGCGTGCTCGATGATCGCCTCGACGGAGTGGATCATGTCGGTCAGCGGGGCCTTCTGACGGACCTCGCCGTTGACTCGGGTCTTGATCGTCGCGACCGACGGATCGAACTCCGTGCTGATGGTCGGGCCGAGAGGGCAGAACGTGTCGAAGCCCTTGGCCCGAGCCCACTGGCCGTCCTTGCGCTGGAGGTCACGCGCGGTGACGTCGTTCGCGATCGTGTAGCCGAGGACGTGGTCGAGAGCGTCCGCCGCCTTCACGTTCTTCGCGACGCGTCCGATGACGACAGCCAGCTCGCCCTCGTATTCGGTCTGCTCAGAGATCGAGGGGCGCACGATGGCGTCACCGGGGCCGATCACGGCGGTGTTGGGCTTGAGGAACAGCAGCGGCTCCTCGGGGGCCACTCCCCCCATCTCGGCGGCATGGTCGTGATAGTTCTTGCCGACGCACACGATCTTGGATCGAGGGATGACCGGCGCGAGGATCACCGCATCGGCGATCGGGACACGGTCTCCCGTGGGCTCGTACCCGGCGAAGAGCGGATCGCCCGCGAGGACGACCAGGTCGGTGTCGTCGACGATCCCGAAGAGGATGGCGTCGTCATGGCTGAATCGGGCGATCTTCATCCCACCAGCCTAGCCAGAGTGCCGGACGACGAGGCCCCGCTGTGCAGCGTGCGCACAGCGGGGCCTCGTCAGTGCGACGTGCTCAGGCGTCGAGGCGCAGGAGCCAGCCGTGCTTGTCGTCCCGGCGGCCGTACTGGATGTCGGTGAGCTCTTCACGCAGCGACAGAGCGAGCTCGCCGAGCGGCTGCGGCTCGTCGAATCCGTCGCCCACCAGGGCGCCGATCGGCGTCACGACCGCGGCGGTGCCGCACGCGAACACCTCGACGATGTCGCCGGATGCCACGCCCTCGCGCCACTCGTCGATCGAGATCGGTCGCTTCTCGACCGTGTAACCGCGGTCCTCTGCGAGCTGGAGCAGAGAATCCCGGGTGATGCCCTCGAGGATGCTGTCGGACTCGGGCGTGACGACCCGGCCGTCCTTGAAGACGAACACGACGTTCATGCCACCGAGCTCTTCGACGTTGCGCTCTTCATCGAGGAACACGACCTGGTCGCAGCCCTTCGACGCTGCCTCGCTCTGAGCGAGCAGGCTCGACGCGTAGTTCCCACCCGTCTTGGCCTTGCCCGTGCCGCCCTTGCCCGCTCTGGCGTAGTCCTCCGAGAGCCAGATGCGCACGGGCTTCACGCCGCCGCTGAAGTAGGCGCCCGCGGGGCTGGCGATCACGTAGTACGCGACCTTCTGCGCCGCGCGGACGCCGAGGAAGGCCTCCTTGGCGAACATGAAGGGGCGCAGGTAGAGGCTCTGGTCGGCCCCGGACGGCACCCAGCGGCCGTCGACCGCGATGATCTCGCGCAATGACTGGATGAAGTACTCGGTCGGCAGCTCGGGCAGCGCGAGTCGACGTGCACTGGCCTGAAGCCGGGCGGCATTGCGGTCGGGGCGGAAGGTGTGGATCGAACCGTCTGCGTGACGATAAGCCTTGATGCCCTCGAAGATCTCCTGCGCGTAGTGCAGCACGGAGGCAGCGGGGTCGAGCGGGATCGGACCGTACGGCTGCACGCGCGGGCGGTGCCATCCGCCCTTGACGGACCAGCAGATGTCGACCATGTGATCGGTGAAGACCACGCCGAAGCCGGGGTTCTCGTGAACCTCGGCGACGCGTCCCGGCGTCGCGGCGGTCAGGTTCTTGGTCACCGCGAACTCCAGTGGAGCCACGGTGGTCTCGGCGTCGATGGTCGTCATCTCGTCATCCATTCCTCGTGCGGCGCGCATCCTCGCGCCGTCTCAGCCTACGCCTGTCGGTCAGAGCAGAGCAGTGATCGCGGAGCCGATCTCCGCCGTGCTGCGCGCACCCGAGCGGGTCGCGATGTCGGATTCGACGGCGACGCTCACACGAGCGGCCTCCGTAGCGAATCCGAGGTGGTCGAGCAGCAGCGCGACCGACAGGATGGCCGCGGTGGGGTCGGCCTTCTGCTGACCCGCGATGTCGGGAGCGGATCCGTGCACCGGCTCGAACATCGACGGGAACGCACCGTCGGGGTTGATGTTGCCCGAGGCGGCCAGGCCGATGCCTCCGGTGACCGCGCCGGCGAGGTCGGTGAGGATGTCGCCGAACAGGTTGTCGGTGACGATCACGTCGAAGCGCGAGGGGTCGGTCACCAGGAAGATCGTCGCTGCGTCGACGTGCAGATAGTCGACAGCCACATCGGGGTGCTCGGCGGCGACCTCGTTCACGACTCGCTGCCAGATGGCACCGGCGTGCACGAGCACGTTGGTCTTGTGCACGAGCGTGACCTTCTTGCTGCGCCGCTCGGCGAGGTCGAAGGCGTAGCGCACGACTCGCTCGACGCCGAACGCCGTGTTCACGGAGGTCTCGTTGGCGACCTCGTGAGGTGTGCCCTTGCGGATCGCGCCACCGTTGCCGACGTATGGACCCTCGGTCCCCTCGCGCACGACGACGAAGTCGATCGTGCCCGGGTTCGCGAGCGGTCCGGGAGCACCCGCGAACAGCTTGGACGGACGCAGGTTGACGTAGTGGTCCAGCGTGAAGCGCAGCTTCAGCAGCAGGCCACGCTCGATGTTCGCGTCCTTGAGCCGGGGGTCGCCCGGCGTGCCGCCGACCGCGCCGAGCAGGATCGCATCGTGCTCGGAGATCGACTGGAGGTCGCCGTCGGTGAGCGTGTCCCCCGTCTCGAGGTACCGGGCCGCACCGAGCGAGAAGCGGGTCTTGTCGAACGTCACATCGCTGGAGGCGGTGACCGCATCGAGTACCTTCTCGGCCTCGGCGACGACCTCTGGGCCGATTCCGTCACCGGGGATGACGGCCAGCTTCACGACACGCGACATGACACTCCTTGCATCGGGATGAACCGGCCAGCACTCGGGCGGATGCCGAGCGGGCCGGTTCTCCCAGAGTACTGGTCAGTGCGTGGGAGCCTTGCGCAGTGTGACGGCCGCGATCCCTCCGGCGAGGACGACCAGCCCCGCGCCGATCAGCGAGGTCACCATGACGCCCGAGCCGAATGCCGCGGATGCCGCGTCCCACAGCGCATCTCCGAGCTGTGCCGGAAGCTCCTGCGCGGCCGTGTAGGCGCCTGCGAGCGTCTCGGTCGCTGCATGCGCGGCTTCGGCGGGAATGCCATCCGGAACTACGAGCGCGCCTCGGTAGAACGCGGTGATGAGGCCACCGAGCACTGCCGTGCCGAGAACGGCGCCCAGTTCGTAGGCCGTCTCCGACACGGCGCTCGCCGCTCCCGCCTTCTCCGCCGGAGCGCTGGAGAGGATCAGTTCGTTCGAGATCGTCTCGGCGCCGCCGATGCCGATCCCGAGCACGACGAACGCGAGGATGAGGGGGGCGACGCCGTGGTCGACCGTCGTGAACGCGACGAGCAGGTAGCCCGCCACCGAGAAGACGAGTCCTGCCGGGACGAGGATGTGCGGGGGCACCCGACGCGAGATCGGCACCACCGAGAGCCCTGCCACGATCATCGCGACCATGCCCGGGACGAGTGCTGCTCCCGCGGTCATCGGCGAGAGGCCGAGCACCAGCTGCAGGTGTTGCGAGACGAAGTACAGGAAGCCGACCAGCGCGACCACGCTCAGCAGGTTCACCAGGATCGCTCCGGAGAACGAGCCGCGGCGGAACAGTGCCATGTCGAGCATCGGCACCTCGGCGCGCGTCTGACGTCGCACGAAGAGATAGCCCATGGCGACGCCGAGCAGTGCCCATGCTGCGGCCGTGAGACTCGGACCGTCGACGGCGAGCGACTTGATCGCGTAGACGACGGGGATCATCGCGGCCATCGAGAGCACGATGCTGACGATGTCGATGCGCCCCGGGTTCGGGTCGCGGCTCTCCGGCACCAGCAGAGGCGCGGCGATGAGGAGCGGGATGAGCACCGGCACGGCGATCAGGAAGACGGACCCCCAGTCGAAGTGCTCGAGCAGGAACCCGCCCACGATCGGACCGAGCGCAGAACCGGCGGAGAACGCCGACGCCCACACGGCGATGGCCAGGCGACGCTGGTCGCGGTTCTGGAAGATCGAACGCAGGAGCGACAGCGTCGAGGGCATCAGCATCGCCCCGAAGAAGCCGAGAAGTGCGCGAGCGGCGATCAGCAGACCCGCGGTCGGCGCGAAGGCTGCGAGAACCGAGACTGCGGCGAAACCGGTCGCACCGATCAGCAGCATCCGACGACGTCCGAAGCGGTCACCGAGGGTTCCCATCGTCACGAGCAGGCCGGCGAGCACGAGCGGGTACACGTCGATGATCCACAGCTGCTCGGCACCTGTCGGTGCGAGTGCGATCGATATCTCAGGGAGCGCGAAGCTCAACACCGTGTTGTCCACCGACACCAGGAGCACCGGCAGCATGAGGACGACGAGCGCCGCCCAGCCGCGGGCTCCGACGCGGGGAGCATCCGTCTCTGTCGTCGGGATCGACGCAGTACGGGTCATGGAACACCTCTCAGGATCACGACGGCCTCGTTACTAAACCGTCCAGATGGTATAGTAACAGAATCGTCACACTGCCGCGCTACTGTGATGCAAGACGAACAGAGGACCCCGATGCCCCGACCTCCCCTGGCCCGAGAACGCGTTCTCGACGCCTTCGAAGCGATCGTCATCGAAGACGGTGAGCGCGCAGCCACCCTCGACGCGACAGCCAAGGCCGCCGGCGTGTCGAAGGGCGGGCTGCTCTACCACTTCGGATCGAAAGAAGATCTGGCCGCAGGGCTGATCGAACGCCTCGACGCGCTCACGACGGCGGATCTCGAGCGTATGACGACGGCAGAAGAGGGGCCGGTGGCGTACTACGTGCGCACCTCCGTCATGGAGGACGATGCGCTGGATCGCGTACTGATCGCTGCGACGCGACTCGCCCAGGGCGGCTCGGCTCCGGCAGCCGACGCGCTGCGCAGGAACCGGGACCGGTGGGAGGACACGATCCGCCCCCACGTGCGGGATGCAGCGAGCCTCGACCTCGTGATGCTGCTGAGCGACGGGCTCTATTTCAACAACTCGCTCGATGTGCACGGACCGGAGCGATTGGTCCCCCGCAGCGACGAGCTCTCCGACCTGATCGCTCTCGTGCTCCGCACGACGGCACCCTGACTCCCGGCCCCACACGCAGAAAGCGGGAGGGCGGCCTTTCGGCCTGCCCTTCCGCTCCGCTGATCCGGGTCTGCGCTGTTCAGATGTCGGTGATCTCGATCTGACGGAACAGGTCGGCGTCGATCTCGCTGCGCAGGTCGTCGAGGAGGTCGTCGGACACCGGCGAGTCCAGCGTGAGCACGCTGAGGGCCTGGTCGCCGGCGCCGAGACGCGAGATCTGCATGCCCGCGATGTTGATGCCCGCCTCACCGAACTTCTGCCCGTAGACCGCGACGATTCCGGGGCGGTCGGTGTAGAGCATCACGACGTGGTGCTTCTCGATCGGCAGCTCGAGTGCGTGGTCGTTGATGGCGACCAGTTTCTCGGCCTGCTTGGGACCGGTGAGGGTGCCGGACACCGAGAGCTGCGATCCGTCCGAGAGCGCGCCGCTCAGGGTGATCACGTTGCGGTACTCGTCGCTCACGTCGTCCTGGAGCAGGCGGACCGCGATGCCGCGCTGGTCGGCGAGCAGCGGAGCGTTGACGTACGAGACCGTCTCGCTGACGATGTTCGTGAAGACGCCCTTGAGCGCCGCGAGCTTCAGGACACTGACGTCGAAGTCGTTCAGCTCGCCGTGCACCTCGACGTCGAGGCTCGTGAGAGGCGAGGTCGCGAGAGCGGCGAAGATCTGACCGAGCTTCTCGACGAGCGAGATACCGGGGCGGACATACGGATCGATGACGCCACCGGCGACGTTGACCGCGTCGGGAACGAGGTCGCCTCCGAGCGCGAGACGCACGGAACGCGCGACCGAGACGCCAGCCTTCTCCTGCGCCTCCTCGGTGCTCGCACCGAGGTGCGGCGTCACGACGACGTTGGGGAGGTCGAGCAGCGGACGAGCGGTTCCCCCCTCGGCGGGCGGCTCGGAGGTGAAGACATCGAGGCCTGCACCGGCGATCTCACCGGCGACGAGGGCCGTGTGGAGTGCCTCTTCGTCGATGAGGCCACCGCGGGCGACGTTCACCACGAAGGCGGTCTTCTTCATGGCCTTGAACTGCTCGGCGCCGATCATGCCGGTCGTCTCGGGCGTCTTGGGCATGTGGATCGTGAGGAAGTCCGCCTCAGCCACGAGCTCGTCGAGTGAAAGGAGCTGCACGCCGAGCTGCTGCGCGCGGGCCGACGTGACGTAGGGGTCGTACGCGACGACGCGCATGTCGAACGCGGCGAGGCGGGCGGCGACGAGCGCACCGATGCGGCCGAGCCCCACGATGCCGACGGTCTTCTCGAAGAGCTCGGCGCCCGTGAACGAGCTGCGCTTCCACTGGCCGGCGGCGAGCGAGGCGTGTGCCGCCGGGATGCGACGGGCGAGGCTGAGGATGTGTCCGACCGTGAGCTCGGCGGCGGAGACGATGTTCGACGTCGGAGCATTGACGACCATGACGCCGGCCGCGGTGGCCGCCTTGATGTCGACGTTGTCGAGTCCGACACCCGCGCGGGCGACGACCTTCAGCTTCGGCGCGTGCGTCAGCGCCTCCTCGTCGATGTGCGTCGCCGAGCGGATCAGCACCGCATCGGCCTCTGCGAGCGAGGCGAAGAGCGCCTCACGATCGGTGCCGTCGACGTTGCGGACGTCGAAGTCGGGGCCGAGGGCCTCGATCGTGGCGGGAGAGAGAACTTCGGCGATGAGCACGACGGGCTTCGGCACAGGGATCCTTCGGGGCAGCGCGACAGGGGGCCGATGCGCCGCACACCATGGGGGCGCGATCACCTCAACTGTACCCGAGCGCTCCTGCTGCTCCGTGCCGTGTGACGGTGTGGATCAGACCACCGACGTCACGAGCTCCGACAGGTTGAGGATGCTGTAGCCGATCAGACTGAGCCAGAACACCGCCACCACGCCGAGGCCGGCCAGCAGCACCAACGCGAGTTCGCCTGCTCGACGCCGTCGACCGATCCCATAGGCGAAGACGAAGACGATCACCGGGAAGACCACACCGAAGAGGAGCGTCACCCAGCCGATCCCGGTGAGTCCGCTCTGTGCCATCGAGATCAGGTGGGCCACGGCGTTCCAGACCGCGTAGGCGTAGAAGAGCCCTGCGATGCCGAGAACGACCGCGCTCAGCCGCCGAGGAGATCCGGTGGTCGCCGGCTGTGCCGACTGCTGCTCGGTCATGATCCGATCACCCCCACCGTCACGAAGGGCCACGGCACGAGGAGCACCACTCCGAGCAGGAGCAGGCCGATGCGGATCCAGGCGGCCTTGGCCCGGGTGAGGACCCACACCGCGAGGAACCAGAGCGCGGGCGCCGCCACCGCGAGCACGAACCACGGCACGTACATGGCATCGGCGACGATCAGATTGGCGAGCGGCTTGAGCCGCAGGCCTCCGACGACCCAGCCGATGCTGTAGAGCAGGTATACCCCACCGACGACCCCGAGTGTCAGGAGCATCGCTGTGCTGAGGTGAGTCGCTTCCGGCTCCTCGGGCATCGTGACCGAGCCATCCGTCTCGACGCGCCCGACGGCCTCGCTCCCCCGGCCGACGGCGTTCCACCCGTCCGGCAGGGCTGCATCTTCGGAGGCGCCACCACGGGGCGCGGATGCCTCTCTGTCGGACTTCTCGGGTGCGGGCGCCTTCGGTGCGACGCCGTCGTCACCGTCCCAGCTCAGGGCGTCGTCGGAATCGGAAGTCATGTCCCCAGCGTAGGACACGTCGTCCACTATGCTCGGGGGCATCTGGGCCACCGGGGCCCTCTCCGGAAGGACGATCGTGGCCGAGCAGAACAAGAGCGCCGACCAGAGCCCCTCTGACGGCTCCGTCGACGAACCCGCGGCCGGGTGGAAGCCGACGGCCGCCGCCAAGTCCAAGGCCACGATGTTCCGCTGGATAGCGGCCGCGCTGTGGGCGATCGCCATCGCGTCCGAAGCGGTCGCGATCTTCTGGCTGCTCCGCCAGCGTGAATACGTCGGCGAGGACGGTGCCCTCGTCCGTGATCCGGATACCGGTCTGCTTGAAGACCGCGGCGTCACCGTGGTGTTCCCGCAGTGGGCGTTCATCACGCTCCTCGTGCTGCTCGTGGTGATCGCAGCCCTCGCCATCACCGGTTCGATCCTGTGGAAGAAGGCGAACCGTCTCGACCCCGCGCGCAGGTCCGAGACGGTGCGCTTCTTCGTGCAGAACCAACTCGGCGCGATCATCGCGATCGTCGCGTTCCTGCCCCTGGTCATCCTCATCTTCCTCAATAAGGACATGAGCAAGGGCCAGAAGACCACCGCCGGGATCGTCGGCGTGGTCCTCGCTCTGCTCGCCACGGTGATCGGAGTGGACTTCAACCCGCCGTCCGTCGAGAAGTACACGGCAGATCAGTCTGCGGTGATCCAGCTCCTCGGCAAAGACGAGGTCGTGTGGGTCGACGGAGGCGCGGTCTACCACGTCTGCGAAGACGTGTCGGACATCCAGACGGGCAGCGAGAAGCGCATCGGCACCACAGCAGAAGCCGTGGAGGCCGGCAAATCCCGCCTCACGCTGAAGTTCGCATCCGAGCTGAACACATGCGGTCTCGCTGTGCCGCTCAACGCGGACGACATCGAGGCGGCACTGCGTGAGATCCAGGGCGGCCAGGTCGACACCGTACTACCCGCACCCGTGTGGGCGAACGGTGACGACGCCCCCGCCGTGGTGGAGGACGCGCCCGCCGCGGAGTGACTCCCCCGCCGCAGGACGAAGGGCCCGGTGCGGATCGCACCGGGCCCTTCGAATATCGAACCAGCGTCAGCGCGCAGCGCTGCCGTCGACGTAGTCCTCGTCCTGCTGCTTCCATGCGAAGAGCGAACGCAGCTCCTTGCCGGTGGCCTCGATGGGGTGCGTCTCCTCCTTGGCCCGCAGTGCGAGGAACTCCTCGCCACCGTTGTCCTGGTCGTCGATGAACCGCTTCGCGAACGCGCCGCTCTGGATGTCGGCGAGGATCGCCTTCATCGACTCCTTGACCTCCGGGGTCACGACGCGGGGACCCGACACGTAGTCGCCGTACTCGGCCGTGTCGGAGACCGACCAGCGCTGCTTGGCGATGCCGCCCTCCCACATGAGGTCGACGATCAGCTTCAGCTCGTGGAGCACCTCGAAGTAGGCGATCTGCGGCTGGTAGCCCGCCTCGGTGAGCGTTTCGAAGCCGGCCTGCACGAGGTGGCTGACGCCACCGCACAGCACGGCCTGCTCGCCGAACAGGTCGGTCTCGGTCTCTTCGGTGAAGGTCGTCTTGATGACACCGGCACGGGTGCCGCCGATGGCCTTCGCGTACGACAGGGCGGTCGCCCAGGCGTTGCCCGATGCGTCGCGCTCGACGGCGATGATGTCGGGGATGCCGCGACCGGCGACGAACTCGCGACGGACGGTGTGGCCCGGCGCCTTCGGAGCGACGAGGATCACGTCGACGCCCTCAGGAGCGTCGATGTAACCGAAGCGGATGTTGAAGCCGTGCGCGAAGGCGAGCGTCTTGCCCTCGGCGAGGTTCGGGGCGATGGACTCGCTGTAGATCGTGCGCTGGTGCTGGTCCGGCGCCAGGATCATGATGAGGTCGGCCCACTGCGTCGCGTCCGCGACGGTCTTGACCGCGAATCCGGCCTCCTCCGCCTTCGGCGCCGACTTCGAGCCCTCCTTGAGAGCGATCGCGACCTCGACACCCGAGTCGCGAAGGTTCTGCGCGTGCGCGTGACCCTGCGAGCCGTAGCCGACGATGGCGACCTTCTTGCCCTGGATGATCGACAGATCGGCGTCTGCGTCGTAGAAGATCTCGGTGCTCACTGGTTTTCTCCTTGATTGGTGTTCGTGTACGTGTGTGAAGTCTGATCAGCCGCGCAGGACGCGCTCGGTGATGCTCTTGCCGCCGCGGCCGATGGCGAGGAGACCCGACTGCGCGATCTCCTTGATGCCGAACGGCTCGAGGGCGCGGAGCATGGCGTCGACCTTGCCCCGATCGCCGGTGACCTCGATCACCAGCGCATCGGACGCGTAGTCGACGACAGAAGCGCGGAACAGGTTCGCGACCTCGATGACGTTCGACCTGTTCGCGTTGTCGGTGCGGACCTTGACGAGCATGTGCTCCCGCTGCACCGAGGTCGGGAAGTCGAGCTCCACGATCTTGATGACGTTGATCAGCTTGTTGAGCTGCTTGGTCACCTGTTCGAGAGGAAGATCCTCGAGGTCGACGACGACGGTGATGCGCGAGATGCCAGGCACCTCTGTCACACCCACCGCGAGCGAGTCGATGTTGAATCCGCGGCGTGCGAACAGACCCGCGACACGGGTCAGCAGACCGGGGGTGTTCTCCACGAGGAGGCTCAGCACGTGAGTCGACATGGTCAGTCCTCCTCGTCGAAAGCGGGCGCGTGCTCGCGGGCGTACTGGACGTAGCTGTTGCTCACGCCCTGGGGAACCATCGGCCACACCATGGAGTCGGCGCTGACGACGAAGTCGATGACGACGGGGCGGTCGTTCGTCTCGAGTGCGAGCTTGATCGCCGCGTCCACCTCCTCCTCCTTCTCCACGCGGATCGCGAGGCAGCCATAGGCCTCGGCGAGCTTCACGAAGTCGGGGATGCGCACGGTGCCGTGGCCCGTGTTCAGGTCGGTGTTCGAGTGGCGACCGTCGTAGAACAGCGTCTGCCACTGGCGCACCATGCCCAGCGAGGAGTTGTTGATGATCGCGACCTTGATCGGGATGTTGTTGATCGTGCAGGTGGCGAGTTCCTGATTCGTCATCTGGAAGCATCCGTCGCCATCGATCGCCCACACCACGCGATCGGGCTCGGCGACCTTGGCGCCCATGGCTGCGGGGACGGAGTAACCCATCGTGCCCGCACCGCCGGAGTTCAACCAGGCGTTGGGTCGCTCGTACTTGATGAACTGCGCGGCCCACATCTGGTGCTGTCCGACGCCCGCGGCATAGATGCCCTCGGGGCCGGTCAGCTCGCCGATCCTCTGGATCACGTACTGCGGCGCGAGCAGGCCGTCGGTGGTCGGCGCGTATCCGAGAGGGAACTCGGTGCGCAGCCCGTCGAGGTACGACCACCACTCCTCCGTGTCGGGGGTCGTCGTGCTGACGGCCGTGCGGAACGCGGACTCGAGATCCACCAGGACGTCGCGGACGTCACCGACGATCGGCACATCGGCTGTGCGGATCTTCGAGATCTCCGCCGGATCGATGTCGACGTGCACGACCTTGGCGTTCGGTGCGAAGAGTGCGGCCTTGCCGGTCACACGGTCGTCGAACCTCGCGCCGAGCGACACGATCAGGTCGGCCTCCTGCAGCGCCAGCACCGCGGGAACGGTGCCGTGCATGCCCGGCATGCCCAGGTGCTGCTGGTGCGAGTCGGGGAACGCGCCGCGAGCCATGAGGGTCGTCACGACCGGTGCGTTCGTCGTCTCGGCCAGAGCGAGCAGCTCGGCCGACGCACGACCGCGGATCACACCGCCTCCGACGTAGAGCACCGGCTTCTTGGCCTCGGCCAGGAGCGCAGCGGCCGCCTGGATCTGCTTGCCGTGGGCCTTCGTCACGGGTCGGTACCCCGGCAGGTCGTACTTGGGCGGCCAGACGAACGGCGCCATGGCCTGCTGGGCGTCTTTGGTGATGTCGACGAGCACCGGACCGGGTCGACCCGTCGATGCGATCTCGTATGCCGCGGCGATGGCACCGGGGATCTCTGACGCGTCCTTCACGAGGAACGAGTGCTTGGTCACCGGCATCGTGATGCCGACGATGTCGGCTTCCTGGAACGCGTCCGTGCCCATCAGGGTCGAGAACACCTGACCGGTGATCGCGAGCAGCGGCACCGAATCCATGTAGGCGTCCGCGATCGCAGTCACGAGGTTGGTGGCACCGGGACCGGAGGTCGCGATGCAGACGCCGACCTTGCCCGACGAGGAGGCATAGCCCTCGGCAGCGTGGCCTGCTCCCTGCTCGTGTCGCACCAGGATGTGCCGGAGCTCGGCGGCGTCCATGAGCGGGTCGTAGACGGGCAGGATCGCGCCACCGGGAAGACCGAAGACGTCCCTGACGCCGAGGAGCTCGAGCGTGCGGACCACGGCCTCGGCTCCGGAGATCTCCGGTGCGGCGGACTTGGGTGCGGGCGGCCTCGGCACAGCCGAGACGGTGTCAGCAGTCATGACACTCCTTCTGATGGTCTGTTGGCGACGTCGGAGGCGGGAAGCCGGAGCCGACGTGGATCAGCCGGTCGTCGCGCCCTCGGCGGCGGACCGCACGAGACGCGAGTACTTGGCAAGAACGCCACGGGTATAGCGCGGGGGTAGCGGCTCCCAGCCAGAGCGGCGGGAGGCGAGCTCCGCCTCGTCGACGAGTAGGTCGAGAGAGCGAGCTGCGATATCGACCCGTATCAGATCACCATCGCGCACGAAGGCGATGGGACCTGCGTCCACCGCTTCGGGTGCTATGTGGCCGATGCACAGGCCGGTTGTGCCGCCTGAGAATCGTCCGTCAGTCAAGAGTAGTACATCTTTTCCGAGCCCCGCGCCCTTGATGGCCGCGGTGATGGCGAGCATCTCACGCATACCCGGTCCGCCCTTCGGACCCTCGTAGCGGATCACGATGACGGTGCCCGCCTCGATCTCGCCGTTGGCCACGGCGTCCATGGCGGCACGCTCGCGCTCGAACACACGGGCGGAGCCCTCGAATACGGCGGCGTCGAAGCCCGCGGTCTTCACGACCGCGCCCTCGGGGGCGAGCGACCCGTGCAGGATCGTCAGGCCGCCGGTCGCGTGGATCGGGTTGTCGAACGTGTGGATGACCTCGCCGTCGATGGGCTGCGGGTCGAGGTCCGCGAGGTTCTCGGCCAGCGTCTTGCCTGTCACCGTGAGCGCGTCTCCGTGCAGCAGACCCTCGTCGAGCATCGCCTTCATGATCACCGGGATGCCGCCGTGGCGGTCGACGTCGTTCATGACGTACTTGCCGAACGGCTTCATGTCTGCGACGTGCGGCACCTTGTCGCCGATGCGGTTGAAGTCGTGCAGGCTCAGCTCGACTTCGGCCTCTCGCGCGATCGCGAGCAGGTGCAGCACGACGTTCGTCGAACCGCCGAGGGCCATCGCAAGGGCGATCGCGTTCTCGAACGCCTCTTTGGTGAGGATGTCACGGGTCGTGATGCCCTGACGGAGCAGGTTCACGACGGCCTCGCCCGAGCGGTGCGCGAAGTAGTCGCGGCGGCGATCCGCAGCGGGCGGTGCGGCCGAGCCGGGAAGGCTCAGGCCGAGGGCCTCGGCGACCGACGCCATGGTGTTGGCCGTGTACATGCCACCGCAGGCGCCTTCACCCGGGGCGATCGCGCACTCGATGCGCTTGAGGTCCTCTTCGCTCATGAGACCCGCGCGGCACGCGCCGACGGCCTCGAACGAGTCGATGATCGTGACGTCCTTCTCGGTGCCGTCCGACAGCTTGACCCAACCGGGTGCGATCGAGCCGGCGTAGAGGAAGACGCTGGAGAGGTCGAGGCGGGCGCTGGCCATGAGCATGCCGGGGATCGACTTGTCGCAGCCGGCGAGCAGCACCGATCCGTCGAGTCGCTCAGCCATCATCACGGTCTCGACCGAGTCGGCGATGACCTCGCGCGACACCAGCGAGAAGTGCATGCCCTCATGGCCCATCGAGATTCCGTCGGACACCGAGATCGTGCCGAACTGCAGCGGGTAGCCGCCGCCCGAGTGCACCCCCTCTTTCGCACCCTGAGCGAGACGGTCCAAGCTCAGATTGCAGGGGGTGATCTCGTTCCAGCTGGAGGCGATGCCGATCTGGGGCTTGTCCCAGTCGGCGTCGCCCATGCCGACGGCACGGAGCATGCCTCGGGAGGTCGTCGCCTCGATGCCGTCGGTGACGACGCGGCTGCGGGGCTTGATGTCGATGGGCGCGCTGCTGGAGGGATCATGCGAGGACATGACGGAAGTCTATTCCCGCCGAGAGGTGCGCTCGTCCGCGAGCGCCTCCAGAAGCTGAGCCATCTCTTGTGGATTCCCCACACGGAGCACGGCGGCGCTCTCCCCCGGGCCCACCCGCACGCCCAGATCACCGTCGGTGAGCACGCGCATCGCGTCTTCATCCGTCACGTCATCGCCCGCGAACAGGATTCCGGTCGCGTCGAAGTGCTCGCGGAGGGCCGCCATGGCGGCATCCTTGCCCTCGTTCCTCGATGAGAACTCGAGGACACGGTGCCCGGCACGCCGACGCCAGTGCGGGAACCGCTCGGCCACGAGAGCGTCGATCTCGGCGAACACCGCCTTCTCGACCTCGGGCGTGGCAGTGCGCGTGTGCACGCCCATCCCGAAGGTCTTGGGCTCGAGCTCGGCACCCTCGTAACGATCGATGATCGGTCGCGCAGCCTCCCACAGCTCCTCACGGGACCCCTCAGCGGTCTCGGCACCGTCGGTCGGGGCATCGCCGACACCCGGGTACCAGTACTGGGCGCCGTGCGAACCGGCCAGAGCGATCAGCGAATCGTCCGTGTGCTCGGTGATGACCCTCAGGTCGTGCATGCTTCGCCCCGACACGTAGGCGACCACTGTGTCTGGCAGGGCAGCGAGCCGAGCGACCTGAGTCGCGACCTCTGGGAGAGCGCGCGCGGCCATCGGGTCAGGGACGAGCGGAGACGCCGTGCCGTCGAAGTCCAGGGCGACGACCAGCCTGGGCGTGGCTGCGATGGCGCTCAGCGCCGGGTCTGCTTCTCCGGGGGTCCAGCTACGGGTCACAGGGTCTCCAATCGAGGCGGTGTCCTCCCAGTATGACCCGGCGGATCAGCGTCGGCGGACGTCAGCGAGCGCGCGGAGGAACGACGACGACCAGGCGTTCACGTCGTTCTCCAGCACGCGGCGCCGCAGGGACCGCATCCGCTTGCCCTGCTCGGCCGGCGTCATGGCGACCGCCGTCATGATCGCGTCCTTCAGCCCGGCGATGTCATGAGGGTTGACCCGCACCGCCTGTCGCAGCTCATCGGCGGCACCCGTGAACTCGCTCAGCACGAGCACCCCGCGATTGTCGGCCCGGGTCGCCACGTACTCCTTCGCCACGAGGTTCATGCCATCGCGCAGGGCGGTCACGAGCATGACGTCGGCGGCCAGGTACAGCGCGACCATCTCCTCGCGCGGATAGCCCTGGTGCAGATACCGGATCGCCGTGTGGCCCATCGTGTCGTGATCGCCGTTGATGCGGCCGACCGCCAGCTCGATCTCGTCTCGAAGGTGCACGTAGGCATCGACGCGCTCACGGCTCGGGCTCGCCACCTGCACGAACGTGACGTCGTCGACACTCAGCTGCCCGTCTTCGAGCAGCTCGCCGTAGGCCTTGATGCGGTGCCGAATGCCCTTCGTGTAGTCCAGCCGGTCGACGCCGAGCAGGATCTTCTTGGGATTGCCGAGGCTCGCTCGGATCTCGGCTGCCCGCGCCCTCACCTCGGGGCGGGCTGCGAGTTCGAGATACGGAGCCGTGTCGATGGAGATCGGGAAGGCCCTGGCGACCGCAGTGCGGGTGCCTCCGTCGTCCGTCGGGATCGCCACGGCCGACCCCTTGACCTCGTAGCGGAGGCGACGGCGCACGGCAGTCAGGAAGTACGTGGCGTCCTGCGCACGCTGGAATCCGATGACGTCGGCGCCGAGCAGTCCCTTGAGCACCTGATCGCGCCAGGGCAGCTGCGCGTAGAGACCGTGCGCCGGGAACGGGATGTGATGGAAATACCCGATCGTGACGTCGGGCCTCAGCTCCCGGATCATCTGCGGCACGAGCTGCAGCTGATAGTCGTGCACCCATACCGTGCCGTTGGGTGCGACGACGTCGGCAGCGGCCTCGGCGAACCGACGGTTGACCTTGACATACGCCTCCCACCATTCGCGGTGGTACTGCGGGGGCGCGATGACATCGTGGTACAGCGGCCAGATCGTGTCGTTGGCGAAGCCCTCGTAGTAGTCGGCGACCTCTTCGGCGCTGAGGGGCACGGGGATCAGGTCGATGCCGTTGATCTCGAATCGGTCCAGCTCGATGTCAGGCTGTCCCGGCCATCCCACCCAGGCCCCGCGCGCGCTGCGCATCATCGGCTCGAGAGCCGCGACCAGACCACCCGGGGAGGTCCGCCACTCCTCGTCTCCGTCAGGACCCACGACCCGGTCGACGGGAAGTCGGTTGGCGACGACGACGAAATCTGCGACTGACATTGGTGAGTGCTCCTGACGATGCAGTGGGGTTGCTCCTCAGGCTACAGAAGCTCAGACCGAGGCTACGCGAGGTCCGGTCGCACTGAGGTGCCAATTGACAAGGGCGGAAGCGAACGCTACGCCGGCGGCGATGATCGGCAGGACGAGGGCGCTGCCCGTTCCCACGCTCTCGGCGAGCTCCCCTGCCACGGCCGCTCCGAGGGACTGGCCGACGACGATCCCCGAGCCGAGCATCGTCATCACGGTGGCCGAGCGGCCGAGCGGACTGCGCGCAGCGCCGAAGCTGTACTGCGTCACCAGGGTCGGTCCGATTCCGATGCCCATGATCGCCAGTGCGACCATCATCATCGCGGGCGAGTCGACGAGGAGCAGCAGCAGGCTGCCCGCAAGCAGGATGCCGGAGAACATCAACCAGCGAGCGCGCAGCGAGAAGCGCACCGGCAGCCACGCGACGCCGAGGGCGAGGATCGCCGAGCCGACGCCCATGACACCGTAGAGGAGCCCTGCCTGCTCAGGGGCGCCTCGATCGGCCATGAAGGATGTGAGCGCCGTGAGCATCGTGCCGAAGAACATCCCCACTCCGAGGATGCCGATGACGACGATCAGCAGACGCGCACTGAAGAGCTCCGACACCGACGACGGTGCCCTGCCGTGCTCATCTCGGTGCACGGAGACGGCACGCGCACTCGGGTGCAGGGCGAATGCGCCGACGAACACCACCGTGAGCGCAGCCGCACCGATGAGCGGGGCCCACGGCGCGATCGCCGACGCGAGGATGCCGACGATGAAGGGCCCGAACACGAACACGGTCTCGTCGGCGGCGGACTCGTACGCCATGGTTCCCGAGACGGTGCGGGTGCGGAGGGACTCCGGCATCCGGTCGGCGATCATCGTGACGAGTCTGGATCGTGACATCGGGGCGACCTGCGGGGCCGTCGCGCCGATGCCGAAGGCGGAGATCAGCACGAGAGCGTCCGCTCCCCCGGTGTAGACGACGACGGCGAACAGCACCAGCATCGCCCCGTTGGCGATCGCCAGGATCAGCAGCACCATGCGCTGGCCGAAACGGTCGGCCGCGGCGCCCAGCAGGGGACCGAAGCACGCCGTGCCCAGGCCGACGGCTGCGGAGGTGAGACCGCCGAGCGAGAGCGACCCTCGCGCCGAGACGACGACGGTGAGGACTCCGACGACCATCATCGCGAACGGCAGCCGGGCGATGAACGCGATGATGAAGTACGGCAGGCCCGCGATACGGAGCAGTCCAGGTGCCTCCGGCGTCGGGGTCGGCGTCGGGGCGTGGTTCTGAGGGCTGGGAGTTGCGTGTGTCATGGGCTCTCGCGCGTCCGCAGACGCGGGGTCGGGTGCCGCCGCTGTCCGCCGGAAAGCCGGCGGCCGGTAGATACACGGATTGCGGCCGCGGACCAGCCGCGACTCCCCCATCGTACCGCGCGCGGCAGAACGGCGTCCGAGTACCTTACGCTCATCGCAGCTTCGCCTGACAGAATCCGGCCCCGATTGTCAAGGCTGAGCGCGGCCTGGCCAACGGAAGGTAGCGTGAGGGCATGAACTACCTCTCGGGAACCGGACTCCTCGGCGCCATCATGACGGGAACCACCCTTCTTCGCGGCTCCCGCGACACGCGGCTCACGTGGCGATCCGCTCTCGCGTGGGTGAGCTGGGGCATCAGTCTGGCCCTCGCCATCGGAGCGGTCATCGACACGCGCCGCGCGAAGCAGGGACGACCGGTCTCGCCGGACTCGCCCGTCTACGCGAAGCAGCAGAGGGAGCACGAGAAGGAAGCCAAGAAGGAGTCGAAGGGCATCAAGCCCCTCAAGCGCTGACTCGCCTCAGCGGGTGAGGATCAGCGCCTCGCCCTGTCCTCCGCCACCGCACAGCCCGACGGCAGCGGTGCCCGAACCGCGGCGCGCGAGCTCATGCGCGACGTGCACGACGAGCCGCGTGCCGGATGCTCCGATCGGATGACCGATCGCGACGCCGCCGCCGTGGATGTTGACGACGTCGCTGCTCAGACCGAGCTCGACCTGAGACCGTGCGACCACCGCTCCGAACGCCTCGTTGATCTCGACGACATCGAGGTCTGCGGGTGTGATGCCCTGCTTCTCGCACGCGCGTTCGATCGCCCGCGCGGGCTGGGCCTGCAGCGAGTTGTCCGGCCCTGCGGTCTGCCCGCTCGCGCCGACGGTCACGAGCACCGACCAGCCTCTGGTCGCCGCCGTGGCGCGGGTGGTCACGACGACCGCCGACGCTCCGTCGGAGATCTGAGACGAATTGCCGGCCGTGATCGAGCCGCCCTCGGCGAACGCCGGCCGAAGGCCCGCGAGCGACTCGACGGTCGTGTCAGGCCTGATGCCCTCATCGGCGGTGACGAGCAACGGCTCACCCCGGCGCTGGGGAACGGCGACGGACACGATCTCGTCGTCGAACACGCCGGCGGTCTGAGCCGCCGAGGCCCGCTGATGCGACAGCGCCGCCACCTCGTCCTGAGCCGCGCGCGTCAGCTCGTAGCGGGCGTTGTGGCGCTCGGTGGACGCGCCCATGCTCTCTTTGTCGTATGCGTCGGTGAGGCCGTCGTGGGCCATGTGATCGAGCACCTCGACGCTGCCGTACGTCCATCCGTCCCGCGACCCCATAAGCAGGTGCGGGGCCCTGGTCATCGATTCCATCCCGGCCGCGACGACGACCGCCGCGTCTCCCGTCCGGATCATCCGAGCCGCGTCGATGATCGCAGTGAGACCCGAGAGGCACACCTTGTTCACGGAGTGGGCGGGAACGTCCCAGCCGATGCCGGCTCCGATCGCTGCCTGTCTCGCGGCGTTCTGTCCGGAGCCGGCCGCGAGGACCTGGCCGACGATCACGGCGTCCACGTCCGAGGGATCGATGGATCCCTGTTCGAGGGCACCTCGGATCGCGAATGCGCCGAGCTCCGGTGCGCTGAAGCTCGCCAGTTGTCCCTTGAGGCGACCCTGGGGAGTGCGCGCCGCGGCGACGATCACGACGTCCGCGTCGCTCGAGTGGTCTTGGGCGGTCATCTTCGCCCCTCCGTTCTGTGCGTTCATCTGTCGTGCAGCTCTTCGGGGATCGTGAGTGCCGGCTCCGTCGCCGCCACGACCTGCTCCACCGTCACGCCCGGTGCGAGCTCGACGAGCGAGAGACCTTCCGGTGTCACGTCGATCACCGCCAGGTCGGTGATGATCCTATCGACCACCTGACGGCCGGTCAGGGGAAGCGAGCAGTCGTGCACGATCTTCGCCGATCCGTCCTTCGCGACGTGCTCCATCAGCACGATGACGCGCGCGGCACCGTGGACGAGATCCATCGCGCCGCCGGGGCCTTTCACCATCTTTCCGGGGATCATCCAGTTCGCCAGGTCTCCGCTCGCGGACACCTGCATCGCTCCGAGGATCGCTGCGTCGATCTTTCCGCCTCGGATCATCCCGAAGCTCGTCGCGGAGTCGAAGTACGCAGCACCCGGCAGGACGGTGACCGTCTCCTTGCCTGCGTTGATCAGGTCGGGATCCACCGCATCCTCGTGCGGATAAGGCCCGACTCCGAGGATGCCGTTCTCCGACTGCAGCACGACGGTGATGCCCTCCGGCACGTGGTTCGGCACGAGCGTGGGCAGCCCGATGCCGAGGTTGACGTAGGAGCCGTCCCGCAGCTCTGCTGCAGCGCGAGCGGCCATCTCATCGCGTGTGAGCGCCATGTCAGACTCCTTCCGGCGTGACGGTTCGACGTTCGATGCGCTTCGGGATGTCGGTGCCGACATCGACGACACGGTGCACGAAGACACCCGGCAGATGGACGCGGTCCGGATCCAGCTCGCCCGGTTCGACGAGCTGCTCCACCTGCGCGATGCAGATTCGTGCGGCCATCGCCGCGAGCGGGTTGAAGTTGCGCGCCGCCTTGTTGAAGATCAGATTCCCGTGTCTGTCCCCCGCCAGCGCATGGACCAGCGCGAAATCGGTGGTGATCGCCTCTTCGAGCACATACTCACGTGGTCCTTCCGCGGTGTCGAAGGTGCGAACATCCTTCGCCGGAGACGCCACCGCGATGCTGCCGTCGGGGTTGTAGCGTCGCGGGAGTCCACCTTCGGCGACCTGCGTGCCGACGCCGGTCTGGGTGAAGAATGCGGCGATCCCAGACCCTCCCGCCCTGAGCTTCTCGGCAAGCGTTCCCTGCGGGGTCAGCTCGAGTTCGAGTTCGCCGGAGAGGAACTGCCGCTCGAACTCTTTGTTCTCCCCGACGTACGACGAGGTCATCTTGCGGATGCGGCGGGCCGCGAGCAGGATGCCGAGCCCCCAGTCGTCCACTCCGCAGTTGTTGCTGACGATGCTGAGCCCGCTCGTGCCCTGAGCGAGGAGCGCCTCGATCAGCGCGATCGGGTTACCGGAGAGTCCGAAGCCCCCGACGGCGAGGGACGCACCGTCCTCGATGTCTGCGACCGCTTCTGCGGCGCTCGCCCACTGCTTGTCGATCACGCTTGCTCCTTCGAAAGGCATACCTGTTCAGCATCCGCTCCTGGTCGCCTGAGCGAAAGGCGCATGTTGCCATGTGGTCGCTTCGGGGCGTAGCGTCCACATTATGGAATCGAACGCCGTCGTTCCGGGAGCCCAGGCGATCGCTCGCGCCGCGAAGCTCCTCCGGCTCGTCACCGCCAGCGGGCACGAGGGAGCGTCACTGCAGGATCTCGCCCGCTCCGCCGACCTGTCCCGCTCGACCACCCATCGACTCCTGTCCGCGCTCCGGGCGGAAGGGCTGGTCGACCGCGAAGAGTCCAGCACGCGCTGGATGCCCGGGCCGGAGCTCTTTCTCATGGGATCCGTGGCTGCCGCGAGGTACGACGTGACCGCACTCGCCCGGGACATCGTCCGTTCCCTCGCGGTGAGGACTGAGGAGAGCGCCTTCCTCTCGGTGCGCAGGGCCGACGAGACGGTCTGCCTGCTCCGCGAGGAAGGGTCATTTCCGATCCGGTCCTTCGTGCTGAGCGAGGGAGTCCGGTTCCCGCTCGGAGTGGCAAGCGCTGGCCTCGCCATCCTGGCCTTCCTGCCTGACCACGATGTGGACGCCTATCTCGACCGTCATCCCGAGCTGGAGAGCACCTGGGGTCGCCAGCACAGCACCGGACCTCTGAGAACTCGCCTGAGCGAGACCAAGGAGCGGGGCTACGCGGTGAATCCAGGACTCATCGTCGAAGGCAGCTGGGGACTCGGCGCGGCCGTGTTCGATCGGTCTGGACGACCGGAATGGGCGCTGAGTCTGACCGGTGTCGGATTCCGCTTCGGCCCCGATCGCATCGGCGACCTCGGCAGGACACTCCTCGCCCACGCGCACCAGCTCTCGGCGCGGATCGCCGGCGCCCGACGCTGACTCGGGATCATTACATACCCTCTGGTATATACTTAGTGGTATGAATCGCCAGGATGTCATCCCCTCCCTCGTGCTCTCGGGATACGCGCTCGGCCGCATCGCTGCTCAGGACGCCGGTAACGATGCACCTGCGGCCCAGTGGCGGGTGCTGAGCCTGCTCGAGCAATCGGGACCGAAGCGGGTCGGAGAGCTCGCGGCTGCGGCACGCACGACCCAACCCGGCATGACGCGACTCATCGGGAATCTGGAGCGCGAAGGACTCGTCCTCCGCTCCCCCGATGCCGACGACTCGCGCGCGATAGCCGTCGCCGTCACAGACTCAGGCTCCCGCGCACTGCAGGCGTGGCGCGAGGAGTTCCGAGACACGCTCGCTCCGCGCTTCGCCGACCTCGATGCCGACGAGTGGGGAATCCTGACACGCGCCGCCGAGATCCTCGCGGCACACACCATCACCGACTCGACAGGAGCAGCAGAGTGAACACCCCCGCCACCTCAGTGTGGAAGCAACCGGCCCAGGTCTGGGCCGTCGCCTTCGCGTGCGTCGTCGCCTTCATGGGAATCGGCCTGGTCGACCCGATCCTCCCGGCGATCGCGGAGTCGCTCCAGGCGACCCCGTTCCAGACCGAGCTCCTGTTCACGAGCTACCTCGCGGTCACCGGACTCGCGATGCTCGTCACCAGCTGGATCTCGAGCCGCATCGGCGCCAAGAAGACCCTGCTGATCGGACTGGCCCTCATCGTCGTGTTCGCCCTCTTCTGCGCGCTCAGCGGCAGCGTCGACGCGGTCATCGGCTTCCGTGCGGGGTGGGGACTCGGCAATGCGCTCTTCATCTCGACCGCATTGGCGACGATCGTCGGTTCGGCCGCAGGGGGCAGCTCCGCGGCCATCATCCTGTATGAGGCGGCTCTCGGCCTCGGCATCGCGATCGGCCCGCTCCTCGGGGGCCTCCTGGGCGAACAGAGCTGGCGCGCACCGTTCTTCGGCGTCGTGGCGCTGATGGCCATCGCGTTCCTCGCCGTCCTCGTGCTGCTGCGCGGGCCGGGCGAGAAGCGCACCCCCGTGCCGTTCTCGGCGCCGTTCAAGGCCCTCGGCAACCCCGCGCTCGCGGTGCTGGCCGCTGCGGCGTTCTTCTACAACATCGGGTTCTTCATCCTGCTCGCCTTCTCGCCGTTCCCACTGGGCTTCGGGGCGATGGGGATCGGCTTCACCTTCTTCGGCTGGGGCATCGCGCTCGCCGTGACGAGCGTGTGGGTCGCACCGCTGCTGATGCGAAGGATGTCACGCACGCGTGTCATCCTCACGGTCCTCCCGCTTCTCGCGGTCGATCTGATCGTCGCCGGGCTCTTGGTCGAGTCGGCAGTCGCCCTCGTCGTCTGCATCGTGGTCGGCGGGCTGCTCCTCGGCGTGATGAACACCGTGCTCACGGAAGCGGTCATGGAGGCGACGGATCTGCCCCGCTCGGTGGCCTCGTCGGCGTACTCCTCGGTGCGGTTCCTCGGCGGAGCCATCGCTCCGCCGCTCGCGGCAGCTCTGTGGCACGCATTCGATGCAACGGTCCCCTACCTCGTGGCAGGCATCGCGGTGCTCGTCGCCGCTCTGACCGTCTTCCTCGGGCGCAGGATCCTCGCACACATCGACGACGAGCCGGATGACGCCGCCGTCGAAGACGCAGAGGCCATCCTGCTGGGCGACGCCGCCTGAGACTCGGGCCTGCTGCGTTCGATACCGTGGGGTCATGAACGACCTCCCCGAGCGCAGCAGGCTCGTCCAGCAGCACCTCATCGACGCGGGCGTCACGGCCGAGATACGCGTCCTGCCTGATTCCGCGCGGACCGCCCGCGAGGCTGCCGCCGCAATCGGATGCGATGTCGCAGCGATCGCGAACAGCCTCGTGTTCGTCGCCGACGAGACCCCCGTGCTCGTGATGACGAGCGGTGGGCACCGGGTCGATCTCGAGGTCCTGGCACGAAGCATCGGTGCCACCACGATCGCGATGGCACCGGCATCCGTAGTCCGCGACGCCACCGGCCAGGCGATCGGCGGGGTCGCCCCGGTCGGGCACCCGACGCGGCTCCGGACGTACATCGACGAGGATCTCCGCGAGCACCGAGAGCTCTGGGCAGCGGCCGGGCACCCGCACACGGTGATGCCGTTGACCTTCGACTCCCTTCGGCACCTCACCGACGGAGACGTCATCGCGGTCGGGTGACCGACCGCTACTTCACCGTGACCGTGATCTCGGCGGTCTGCTGATCGTCGACGTCCTCGGGCACTGTCCCGCGGAACTGGTACTCGAACTGGATCACCGTGGTGCCGTCGCCGACCGGCGCGAAACGATACGAGACCTCACTGGGAGCGCCGGTCTCGCCGTCTTGGCCGAGGTATCGGGTCCGCTCATCGCCCGGACCGAGCACGGCCGGGTCGGGCTCGCGAGTTATCACCCACGCGTCGCCGACCGACGGATTGATCTCGCCGAAATCGACGACGAGGGCTTCCTCAGGCGCGAGTGTGACAGACGAGGTCGTGTGGTCGACCGTCTTCTCGGCGGCTGAGCAACTCGTCAGTCCCCAGCCGAGAGATGTCGCGACAGTCACGACGGCACAGACCTTCACCAGTCTCCACATGGCCATCCCCCCCTAGCGTTTGCATCACGCTAGCGCACCGGAAGCCTGATCCTCGGCATCTCCGTGGGTGCAGAAAAGCCCCGATGACTGGCGAGAGTCATCGAGGCTGATCCGTGCACCCCCTCGGACTTGAACCGAGAACCCACTGATTAAGAGTCAGTTGCTCTGCCGATTGAGCTAGAGGTGCGTGGCGCGGTATTCCCCGGCCGAGGAATTACATTACCAGCCGATCGCCGCCGGGCGAAATCGAGCCGGGTCCTCGGCGTTCGCCGCGCGTGTCGCATCATGTCAACCCCTCTCAGAGTCCCGTGTCCGGGCGGTTATCCTGGACTCGTGACCGCCTCCCCCCGCGTCGACGACCTCTCTCGCGACCTCGCACTCGCCCTCCGACTCGCCGACGCCGCCGACGCGCAGTCCCTCCCCCGGTTCGACAGCCCCGACCTGGAGATCTCGACCAAGGCCGACCATTCGCATGTCACCGATGCGGACCTCGCGACCGAGCGGGCGATCCGCGAGATCCTCGCCACCGAACGACCGAGCGACGGCATCTTCGGCGAGGAGTTCGGCGCCGAAGGCAGCACCGACCGGCAGTGGATCATCGACCCGATAGACGGCACAGCGAACTTCCTCCGCGGAGTGCCGCTGTGGGGCACCATGATCGCCCTCGCGGTCGACGGAGTCCCCCAGGTGGGCGTCGTCAGCATGCCGGCCATCGGACGCCGCTGGTGGGCCGCCGCAGGCTCGGGAGCATGGACCGCGACGGAAAGCGGCCCCCGTCGCGTCAGAGCATCCTCCGTGTCGTCTCTCGACGACGCCAGCGTCAGCTTCCAGAGCATCACCCAGTGGGCCGAGTCCGGGCACATCGATCAGCTGCTCGCGCTCGCCGACCGGGTCTGGCGTGATCGCGCCTACGGCGACATCTACGCCTACATGCTCCTCGCCGAGGGGCGAATCGACATGGTCGCGGAGTTCGGCGTCAAGGAGTACGACGTCGCCGCTGCCGTGCCGATCGTGCGCGAGGCCGGCGGCCGGATGACCGGATTCGATGGCGCTGAGACGATCTCGGACCTGTCGGCACTGGCCACCAACGGCATCCTCCACGACGCCTTCCTCGATCTTCTGCACGACTGAACCCTGATGAAGGCTCGCCCGATGAACCGCTTCACCTCCGCCGCGCTGGGCGCTCTGCTGCTCACTGTCGCGCTGACATCCTGCGCAGGAGCGCCCGACGGCTCTGCGTCCCCCGGGCCGGACGCACCGAAGCCCTCTCCCACAGCCACGTCTCAGCCCGCCAGCACTCCGCCCACCACGCCCGCGGCGGAGCCCGCATGCGACACGATCGTGTCAGCCGGCACGGTGCAGGTCCTCACCGACGAGGGATGGTCGTTCGAGGAGAAGGAGTTCGTGGTGGGCGGCGTGACGCTGGCCGACGGCCTCCTCTGCTTCTGGGCCGATTACAGCGTCGCCTCCGACCACGGTCAGCTCTACGGCTGGTCGCCGATCAGCGCTGAGGATGCCACGAAGGCGCAGTCCTCGCTATTGGCAGAAGGCTGGACCCGAGAAGACGGCCCTGACGGCATCTACATCACCGAGAAC
Source organism: Microbacterium sp. AC035 (assembly GCF_979258485.1). Lineage (NCBI taxonomy): Bacteria > Bacillati > Actinomycetota > Actinomycetes > Micrococcales > Microbacteriaceae > Microbacterium > Microbacterium sp. AC035. Next base: position 646,336 of record NZ_OZ409858.1, on the reverse strand, counting down.
CCGCAGTTCGCGATGGGCACCGACGAAGACGGATACGGCATGACCTACCTGTTCGGCGACGGATGGGTGAAGTTCGCGGACACGCGCCAGGGCCTGATCTTGATCGAGTGGTCCGCCTGATCGGACCCCGACCGGCCGCGCGGCGCGCTCACTGCGCCGGTGCGTCGATCACCTCGTCAACCAGGAGAATGCCGCCGGTGGAGTTCACCGACTGCATGAGGTCGTCGATCCACCGCGGGTTCAGCTGAGGCTGTTCCGGCTCGTCGAAGGTGAAGCGAAGCGGGATGGACGGATGGATCCAGATGGTGGACCGCCCGCCCGGCTCCCCTTCGGGGTGACGCCACGACAGAGTGAAACTCTCCTGTCGGCGGAGTTTCGTCGCGATGACGATCTTCAGATGCGCGAGTGCCCGGTCCTCGATGTGGATCGGAACGTCCGACGCGCCATAGAACAGCGTTGCCATGCCAACCAGAATACTGATTCAGACGGCGTTCGACGTGCACGCGACGCCGCCCCGGGGCACAGAACTTGCGCGGTGTATCGTCGCTCGCATGGACTCCGAGCTCGCTGACATCGCGGTGACGCTCTACACCGGATCGCCGGCAGAATTCGTGGCCGCACGCAACAGGAGAGCGGATGACGTCGAAGACGCCGATCTCGCGGCTCGGATCCGTGCTCTGAAGAAGCCGTCGGTCGCAGCCTGGGTGGTGAACGTCTTCGCCCACGAGCGCAGCTCGCAGCTCGGAGAGGCCCTGCAGCTCGCGGAGGAGCTGCGCGAAGCGCAGGAAGATCTGGATGCTCGGGCTCTCGCGCAGCTCGGCCGAGATCGACGTGCACTCACGAGCAGACTCGCCGCCGACGCCGCCGAACTCGCCGAAGCCCGGGGACAGCGCGTCACTGCGTCGACGCGCGAGGCGGTTCAACAGACCATCAGCGCCGCGTTCTTCGATCCGACCGCCGCCGCGGCCGTCGCCTCCGCCAGGCTCGTCCGGGAGCTGGAACCCGCTGGCACGTTCGCAGACATCGTCGACAGCATCGTCGGTGGAGGGGCACCGGGCACGCCCTCGGTCGCCGCCAAGCCTCTCGACGAGGTCAAGGCTCGCAGAGAGCGGCGGGACGCGGAAAGGGCGTTCAGAGGAGCGGAGAAGACGCACCACGACGCGGCGCGCGAAGCGGCGGCAGCCGATCGAGCGCTCCGCGATGCTGTGGTGAAGATCGAGGACCTCACACGCCGCGAGCAGGATCTCGAAGCCGATCTGGCGAAAGTGCGCCGCGAAGCAGAGCGTGTGCGGGGGGACGCCGAGAAGGCGGAGACCGAGCAACAGGTTCGCGCACAGCGCGTGCGCGAGTCGGAACAAGATCTCCGCACCGCACAGAAAGCCCTCGACCGACTCACCGGCCGCTGATCACCGGCGGCGAAGACGGGTCGGCTGGAATACGCGCACCCGAACGCGCTCGTCGGCGTACCGGTATTCTGTGTGTATCCTGAGCGCGGGACTCCACGGCGGAGCCCGTTTCACAGGGAGTGGCATGCGCAATCGGATCCTGGGTGCCTCTCTCGTGGCGGTCGCTGTCGTCGTCGTATGGCTCACTCCTTCGACGGCTCTGGCAGCGCCTCCGACCTCGGAGGAACGGATACTCGTCGCCACGCTCCTGGATCAGTTGCGCGTCGAAGCGCCTGCCACCGTGAAGTACGACCGCGACCTGTTCTTCGAAGGCGCGGACCTCGACCGGGATGGATGCCGCACCCGCCAGGAGGTGCTCCTCGAGGAGACGGACGTGCCCGCGACCGTCACCGGCGTCTGCACCGTCTCCGCGGGTCAGTGGTTGTCCTACTACGACAACGTCACGCATGTCGACCCCGCCGCAGTGGAGATGGATCACCTCGTCGCGCTCAAGGAGGCATGGGTATCCGGCGCATGGTCGTGGACCGACGCACAGCGAAAGGCGTACTCCAACGACGTCGACGACTACCGCACTCTGACCATGGTCACCGCGGCCGTCAACACGGCGAAGGCCGACAAGGATCCCGCCTCGTGGATGCCGTCCTACCGTCACGTTCGGTGCACCTACGTCGCCGAATGGGTCGCGGTGAAATGGCGTTGGAACCTGTCCGTCGACCCCACCGAGAAGAACGCCATCCAGACGCTCCTCAAAGAATGCGGCGCTCAACCGGACGCCTGGCTCCCGGCGATGCCGTCTGTCGGGCAGCCATCCGCACCACCCCTGCCAGAGCCCGTCGCCGTGCACCGATTCTGGAGCCCCGTCTACCAGGGGCACTTCTTCACCGCAGACCCGGCGGAACGCGATCAGATCATCGCACGCTGGCCCGATGTGTGGACCTATGAAGGACAGCGTTACACCGCGTTCACGACCCAGGTCGCAGGCACCATCCCGCTTTACAGATTCTGGAGCAGCACGTACTCGGGGCATTTCTACACCGCAGACCCGGCCGAGCGTGCTGCGGTCTCCGCCAGGTGGCCGAACATCTGGAAGGACGAAGGGGTCGCCTATTACGTGTACCCGGTGGACTCCCCGCAGGCCGACACCGTTCCGGTGGCTCGATTCTGGTCGAACTCCGCCGCCCATCACTTCTACACGGCGGACGCGGCAGAACGGGATGCAGTCCTCGCCAGATGGTCCAGCGTGTGGTGGCACGAAGGCGACAGCTTCCGCGTGCCCGCCGCGGGCGTACCCGGCCCTTAGCGACCCGGGCGACCGGGCGACCCCGGCGACACACTGCCAGCGCCGTCGTCGCCGCTGGAGCCACCGCGACTCACGACAGAGCAGAAAAAGGCCCGCCTCCCCAGTGATCACCAGGGAGGCGGGCCTTCTTGCTTGTGACAGCGACGTGGTGGAGCTGGGGGGAATCGAACCCCCGTCCAACGCTGAGTCTCCACGCCTTCTCCGGGCGCAGTCTGTGAAGACGTTCTGCTCGGCTCCGACCTTTGTCACAGACACCTAAGTCGACGAGCCCAGCCTGGGAAGAGTCCCACGTGACGTCCAGACGCCATCACGCAGCAAGATTCCTAAATGACGCCAGGATCCGTATCGGAATCACATACGGCCTGACGGACTATCGGGCTCGCTTATGCAGCGAGGGCGAAGTCGTTGCGCTTGGTTTCGGCAACTATTTTTTTGCAGAGAGCGTTTACGAGATAACTCTGCATCCTCGGCCCGCTTCTCGTGGATTCACAGGCGCTGTCGAAACCGATCAGCCCCGTGGTCCTTCTCTCGAAGGAGCCGCTGTCACACTGTTGATTTTTCACCTCGGGAACCGGAGTCCCCGAGCCTCATAGACTACAACGTTCGCAGCGGCTGCGCCATTCCTCGCCTCATCAGCGTGCTGGCGTAGAGTCACGGCATGAGCGAAGTCACTGTCACCGTCCGCGGCGAACACGAGGCGCGGCTCGCGCCCGAACGCGCCACCATCCGCGTCACCGTCCGCGCAGAAGGCGCCGACCGCGCATCGGTGGTCGACCGCGTCATGCATCTCACCGAGCCGGTTCGCGAGAGCATCACCACGCGGCGGGACACGGGCATCGTCGTCGACTGGTCGAGCAAACGCCTCTCCGTTCGCGCCGAACGTCCGTGGAACAGCGAGGGCAAGCGACTCGCGCCCGTGTACTACGCCAGTATCGATCTGACTGCGACCTTCGGCGAGGCATCCGAGCTCTCGCTCTGGGTCTCGGACGTATCGGCATGGGACGGAGTCGAGGTCGGCTGGGTCAACTGGCATCTCACCACCGAGACGAGTTCGCGGATAGAACGAGAGGTCGCGGCGGAGGCGGTCGGAGTGGCCGTCACCCGTGCACAGGCGTACGCGACAGCGCTCGGACTCGGCACCGTCGTCCCTGTCGAGATCGCCGATGTCGGACTGATCGCGCCCGCCCCCGTCCAGCCGTTCGCCGGGGTGGCGAAGATGCGCGGGGCCATGATGCAGGAGTCCGCAGACGCGGGTGGAGCGTCGATGGAGTACGAGCCCGACGAGATCGTCATCTCGGCAACAGTCGAGGCGCGGTTCCTCGCGCGTTGAACCTCGCCCGTCAGACGCGCACGGCGAAGGGCGCGAGATCGGCCGCGAGCCGCTCCGACACTCGCGCGTGCACGACGGTGCCCTGTTCGCTGTGCTCGACCGACAGCAGCATCCCCGTCTCATGGATCGCTGCGACCAGATCACCGCGGTCATAAGGAACCACCGCGTGCACCTCGACTGCGGGCTTCGGAAGCGCCTCTTCGATGGCCGCTCGAAGCTCCTCGATGCCCTCACCCGACCGCGACGAGACGAAGTGCGCTCTCGGCTCGAGGCCCTGCAGCACGAGGCGCTCGTCGTCGGCGATCAGATCCGCCTTGTTGAAGACGACAAGCTCCGGCATGTCGCGGACGCCGACGTCGCCCATCACGTCACGCACCGTCTGCAGCTGACCGGCGGGATCGGGGTGCGATCCGTCGACCACGTGCAGCACGACATCCGCATCGCCGACCTCTTCGAGCGTCGAACGGAACGCCTCCACGAGCTGGTGCGGAAGGTTGCGAACGAACCCGACGGTGTCGGTCAGCGTGTAGACGCGCCCGTCCGAGGTCTCCGACCGGCGTACGGTCGCATCCAGCGTCGCGAACAGGGCGTTCTCCACGAGGACCCCGGCGCTCGTCAGCGCGTTGAGCAGGCTCGACTTGCCGGCGTTGGTGTATCCGGCGATGGCGACAGATGGGATCGTGTTGCGCTTGCGCTCGGCACGCTTGGCTTCTCGGGCCGGACCGAAGTCGCGGATCTGACGCCGCAGAAGCGCCATCTTGGTGCGGATGCGGCGACGGTCGAGTTCGATCTTCGTCTCACCGGGGCCACGTGAGCCCATACCGGCACCGCCGGCGCCGACCTGGCCACCCGCCTGACGGCTCATCGAGTCGCCCCAGCCGCGCAGACGCGGCAGCAGGTACTCGAGCTGCGCCAGCTCGACCTGGGCCTTGCCCTCGCGACTCTTGGCGTGCTGACTGAAGATGTCGAGGATCACGGTGGTGCGATCGATGACCTTGACCTTGACGACGTCCTCGAGGGCGCGTCGCTGGCTGGGGGCGAGTTCGGTGTCTGCGATCACGGTGTCTGCACCGGTGGCTGCGACGATGCCCTTCAACTCCTGAGCCTTGCCGCGGCCGATGTAGGTCGCAGCGTCCGGATGCGGCCGTCGCTGGAGAACGCCGTCGAGCACGACCGCGCCTGCTGTCTCGGCGAGTGCCGCCAGCTCGCGGAGCGAGTTCTCTGCATCGTCCTGGGCACCCTGCGGATACACGCCGACCAACACCACGTTCTCGAGCCGGAGCTGACGGTACTCGACCTCTGTGACGTCTTCGAGTTCGGTGGAGAGACCGCCGACGCGCCGCAGCGCATGACGATCCTCGAGGTCCCACTGGTCGCCGTCCGAGGACGCGTGCGAGGCCGTCGAATGGTCCTGCAGCGCCTGTGCGGCGCCGAAGACACGTGCCTCCGTTCGCTTCTCCGCATTCGCGAGTACGCGATCGACTGCTTCGTCACCGGTGGAGTGTGTGCTGGTCTCCGTCATCCGTCCCTTATCTCTGGGTTTTGTTGCGAGCCTTAACCTTAGCCCGCACTGTCCGCTACGCTCACGGTATGGGGTCCGACCATTACTTCACCGCGGCCCCGGCAAGCCCCGAGAACCTGCGATCGATCCGTGTGACGCTCGCAGGCCGTGAGCTGGACGTCACCACCGCTGGTGGCGTCTTCAGCCCGGATCGGCTGGATGCCGGTACTGCCGTCCTTCTCGCAAACATGCCTCCCGTTCCGCCGGGAGGCAATCTTCTCGACCTCGGGAGCGGGTGGGGGCCCGTGACGTTGTCGATGGCCCTGGCCTCACCTCACGCGACCGTCTGGGCTGTCGACGTGAACGAGCGAGCCCTCGATCTCGTACGGCGCAACGCCGCGGCTCATGGTCTCAAGAACATCAACGCATCTCTCCCCGAGGATGTTCCCGCCGATGTGACATTCCGTTCGATCCGGTCGAATCCTCCGATCAGAGTCGGCAAGAACGAACTTCACGGACTGCTCGAGAAGTGGATCCCTCGGCTGGACGAGCGCAGCGATGCGTGGCTCGTCGTGCAGCGCAACCTCGGCGCGGATTCGCTGCAGCGCTGGATCGGCGCGACGTTCCATCCCGGTTTCAGCGTCCACCGGACTGCGACCTCGAAGGGATACCGGATCCTGAAGGTGCGCAAGCACGGCACCCCGCCCACCGAGCCGATCACGCTCGTCTGAGGCGTCGCGTCGTCGGTGATCATCGACGCACGAGCTCGGGAAGATCGCGCATGTCCGTGAACACTATGGCGCCTTCGCGTTCCAGCCACTCGGCCGGGGTCAGTCCACCGGCGTAGCCGAGAACCCGCATGCCCGCGGCCCGGGCTGCCTGCGCTCCGAATCGGCTGTCCTCGACCACCACGCAGCGTTCCGGGTCGACACCGAGACGCTCGGCCGCGTGCAGGAACAGGTCCGGAGCAGGCTTGCCGTTCGCGACGTCGTCGGCGCTGAAGATCCGTCCAGCGAATCGCGGAAGAAGGCCGGTCTGCGCCAGGTTCCTCCAGATCTTCGCATGAGATCCGCTCGATGCGACACATGTCGCCGTCGTGATCTCGTCGAGTGCTGCCTCTACCCCGGCCACTGCCGTCAACTCGCGTGCGAACGCGTCGAGGTACCACGACTGGTACGGCGCCTCCCAGTCGTCGGGAAGCGATCTCCCGAGATGCGCTTCGATCTCAGCACGGAAATACGCGGAGGAGCGTCCGACGAATCGGTGCAGGATCTCGTCGTGTGAGATGGCCCATCCGAGATCCGCGAGAACCCTGCGGTCCACCTCGATCGACACCTTCTCGCTGTCGACGAGGACACCGTCGCAGTCGAAGACGACCAGGTCGGGCCGGTCGGTCGCCTGCATCAGATCAGGTCGACCTCGCCGCTGAAGACGAGCTGGGCCGGTCCGGCGAGGGCGACGTGCTCACCGTCTTCGGCGGGGAACATGCGCACGCCGAGCGTGCCGCCCGGCACGTCCACGCGCCAATTGTCCGGCGCCTTCTCACCTGCCCAATAGCGCACAGCCAGAGCAGTGGCAGCGACACCCGTGCCACAGCTGAGGGTCTCCCCCACCCCGCGCTCTGAGACGCGCATGGAGACGTGTCCGATCCCGTCCCTCACGAGCGGCTCCCCCGGGACGACGAACTCCACGTTCGCACCTGCGGGCGGTGTCGGATCGAGGATGGGAGCGCGGTGGAGCTCGAGGGACGCCAGCTCTGCGTCGGAGGCGAGTGCGACCACGACATGCGGATTTCCGACGTCGATACCGAGGCCGGGCCTCGTGACGGGCAGCCCGTCGGCGGTGACGAGCGGGTCGCCGCCGGAGAGCTTCCACAGGCCGAGGTCCACCTGGTAACCCGTATCGCTGCGTGTGACGTCACGCACGCCGGCACGTGTCCCGATCGGGAGTGTGGAGCCGGGCTCGATCGTGGCGAGGCCGGAGCGCACGAGGTAGTGCGCGAAGACCCTGATGCCGTTGCCGCACATCTCGGCGAGGGAACCGTCTGCATTGCGGTAGTCCATGAACCACTCGGCAGCCGGCTCTTCCGCGAGTGCCGCCTTCCCGTCGGCGATCGCCGCAGAGCGAACGACGCGAAGGATGCCGTCGGCGCCGATGCCTCGGTGCCGATCGCAGAGTACGGAGACCTGCTCGGCGCTCAACTCGAGAACGCCGTCGGGGTCGGCGATGATGACGAAGTCGTTGCCGGTCCCGTGCCCTTTGGTGAATGCGACCATCCACCCAGTCTAGAGATCTCGGCTAGGCGTCGACGATCAGACGCCTTCCCGTGTTCGACACGGAGAAGCGCTCGTACCCGAGGTCATCGTAGAAGCCCAGCGCACCCTCGTTGCCTTCTCTGACCATGAGCTGCACCTTCGGACATCCCATATCGAGAAGCAGCCGTTCGGCCTCTCGGACGAGCGAGCGCGCGATCCCTTGACGGCGGTGCGACTTTGCGGTCGCCAGGTAGTAGAGCCATCCTCTGTGCCCGTCGTAACCAGCCATCACCGTGCCGATGATCCGCGGTGAGGTCGGCCTCGCCTCGCCGTCCTCGACGACCAGGAACAGCTCGGGCTGCACGGTGAGCTTGCGCTCGATGTCGAGCCGGGGGTCGTTCCATGGCCGTGTGAGTCCCGCCTCGCTCCACAGAGCGACCACAGACTCAGTGTCGGACGGATCGAAGGCCCTCACCGCCCAGTTCTCCGTCGAGGGCACGGGAGTCGACGACTCAGCCACGACGCACGCGGTAGCGGCCGCACATGAAGTTACGGTTGCGGGCGACCTCGAGAAGCTCGAGATCCAGAGCCCTCGGCAGCAACGGCGCCCCTGAACCGAGTGTCACAGGCGCGTATTGCACCCACACCTCATCGAGAAGACCGGCGTCGGCGAACTGCCCGGCCAGATCACCACCGCCGACGACCCAGAGATCCTTTCCGCCTGCGGCGGCGACCATCTCGGAGTGAACCGCGGTCACATCGCCCTCGGCGATGCGAATGTTCGCGTCGGCCGGAAGCTCGAGTGGTCGGTGGGCGAAGACCCAGGTGGGCTGCTCATACCCCCACCGGCCCTCCTCATGGTTCATGACCCATTCGAAGGTCGATGCTCCCATCGCCAACGCGCCGATCGTCTTCTCGAAGGATGCGTAGGACATGGGGCCGTCTTCGTCGATGTCCTGCTTCAGCAGCCAGTCGAGGGAGTGCTGGTCGGTCGCGATGAAGCCGTCGATGCTGCTCGCGGTGTAGAAGTGCGTTGCCATCTTCCAACCTTCTCATCGGGCACCGACATCAGCCACCGAGACCGGTGCGTCGGGCGCCTCAGGGCGCGACGAGCGACGCGACGTCTACGGGCGGTTCGTACCACGCGAGTCCGGGATACCGCTTGAACCAGGAGACCTGGCGGCGGGCGTAGCGTCGAGTGAGCGCCTGCGTCTCGGCGATGGCCTCGACCTGGGTGAGGCGGCCATCGATCTGCGCAAGAGCCTGGGTGTAGCCGATAGCACGCTGCGCCGTCACGCCGTCTTCGAGCCCGTGCCCTCGGAGCTCTCGCGCTTCATCGACCAGTCCCGCTTCCCACATGCGTTCGACCCGGGCGTCCAGCCGCTCGACCAGCGCTGCACGTTCGACGTGCAGACCGATCAGACGCGTGCCGGACTGCCAGAGTGCAGGCTGTTCGGGCAGAGCGGCGCCGTGCGTGGCACTGCCCTGTTCGATCACCTCGAGAGCGCGGATCACTCGTCTGCCGTTCTTGGGATCGACGCGGGACGCCGTCGCGGGGTCGAGCGCACGCAGCCGCTCGAGCATTCCGTGCACGCCCTCACTGTCGAGCTCGCGCTCCAGCCGCTCACGGATCACCGGATCGCGGGGCGGGAAGGCGAAGTCGAACACCACGCTGGAGACGTACAGACCCGACCCGCCGACGAGGATGGCATCGGCGCCACGCTGTTGGATGTCGGTGATCACGGAACGCGCCAGCGGCTGGTACCAGGCGACGGCGGCTTCTTCGTGCACCTCCCGGACGTCGAACAGGTGGTGCGGGATACCGCGGCGGTCAGCCGGCGCGAGTTTCGCTGTGCCGATGTCCATTCCGCGGTACAGCTGCATGGCATCGGCGTTCACGATCTCGGCGGCGTTGCCTCGACTGCGCAGCGTCTCAGCGAGATCGAGGGCGAGATCGCTCTTGCCCGTGCCCGTCGCACCCACGACCGCCCAGAGCCGCGGAACCCTGTCCGCGCCCTTCGACGCCGGAGCGGTCATGCCTCGAGCAGCGGTCACCTGCCGACGCGGAGCGTCGGAAGGCCGAGTGACACGGCGCGGGTGCCGTCGCCGGAGCTCGGTGCAGGCACGGCACACGACTCCGCCTGTCCGCGGTCCCAGGCGTCCCCACCGCGTGTGCGGCGGATCCGCAGCGCGGAGCCCGTCGGGTCGTCTGCGAGCAGGTGGAACGGGGCCGCATGGGTGATCGTCACCGAGACCACGTCGCCGGGTCGCGGGACAGCGGATCCGGGGGTGACTTCGAAGTGCACGAGGCGGTTGTCCTCGGCGCGTCCGGTGAGTCTGTGGGTCTCGGCGTCCTTCTTGCCTTCACCCGTCGAGACGAGCACCTCGACCACGCGTCCGACCTGCTTCTGGTTCTCCTCGAGGCAGATGCGCTCTTGAAGCGCCATCAGCCGGTTGTAGCGTGCCTGCACGACCGCCTTCGGAACCTGGTCTTCCATGGTCGCAGCGGGTGTGCCCTCGCGGATCGAGTACTGGAACGTGAAGGCACTCGAGAACCGTGCCTGTTCGACAACCCGCATCGTGTCTTCGAAGTCCTCCTCGGTTTCACCGGGGAATCCGACGATTATGTCGGTGGTGATCGCAGCGTGCGGAATACGATCACGGACGCGATCCAGGATTCCGAGGAACTTCTCGCTGCGGTACGAACGGCGCATGGCCTTGAGGATGCGGTCGCTGCCCGATTGGAGCGGCATGTGAAGCTGCGGCATCACGTTGGGAGTCTCCGCCATCGCGTCGATCACGTCGTCGGTGAATGCGGCGGGGTGGGGACTCGTGAAGCGGATGCGCTCGAGCCCGTCGATCTCACCCGCAGCGCGAAGCAGCTTGCCGAAAGCCTGCCGATCGCCGAACTCCACCCCGTAGGAGTTGACGTTCTGTCCGAGCAGGGTGACCTCGATGGCGCCGTCGTCGACGAGCAGGCGGATCTCATTCAGGATGTCGCCCGGGCGGCGGTCCTTCTCCTTGCCACGAAGGCTCGGAACGATGCAGAAGGTGCAGGTGTTGTTGCATCCGACCGAGATCGAGACCCAACCGCTGTGCGCAGAATCCCGTTTGGTCGGAAGCGTCGACGGGAACACCTCGAGCGACTCGAGGATCTCGAGCTCCGCGTCTCCGTTGTGGCGCGCGCGCTCGAGAAGTCCGGGAAGCGAACCCATGTTGTGCGTGCCGAAGACGACGTCGACCCAGGGCGCCTTATCGAGCACCGCCTGCTTGTCCATCTGCGCCAGGCAGCCGCCGACGGCGATCTGCATCCCGTCCTTGCGTCGCTTGACCGACGCGAGCTGGCCCAGTGTGCCGTAGAGCTTGCCTGCGGCATTGTCGCGCACCGCGCACGTGTTGATGATGACCACGTCGGCCTCGGCGCCATCAGTCGCGCGGACATATCCGGCGCTCTCGAGCGAACCCGAGAGTCGTTCCGAATCGTGGACGTTCATCTGGCAGCCGAAAGTGCGGACCTCGTACGAGCGCTGGCGCCCGTCGAGGTCGATTGCTGCTGACGACGACGCGATGATCGTCGGCTCACTGCGAGGGATAGTCATGATCTCCCCATTCTACGAGCCGATCCCAGACGTCGCCGCTGTGGCGAGAGCTTGAGGCCCTCGCCGTCGTCAGTCCGAGTCGACGAATCGCACGCCCGATGACGACGACCCGAAAGAGGCCTCGGCAAGAGCAGATTTCGCGGCCGTCATCGCGATGGCGCCGTTGTAGCCACGGCGAGACAACTGACCGACGAGGCGCCGCAACGCAGTGTCGCCGTCCAGCCGAGACATCGCTCGCGCCTTCGATCGCGCGTATTCGAGCGCGCGCTCGGCGTCATCGTCGGGAACGTCGTCGAGCGCCGCATCGATCACCTCGCGAGGGATGCCGCGTTGCGACAGTGCCCTCGACAGCGCTACCCGTCCCTGCCCCTTGCGCTCGATTCCGGACGTCACGAGTTGTCCCGCGAGAAGGGCGTCGTCGAGGTAGCCGCGCCGACAGAAATCGTCGATCACGTCGTCGATCACCGCCGAATCGAGCCGTTCGGCGTTCTGTCCATAGCCCCTCAGAACCATCCGCGCCTCTGACAGGGAGAGCGATCGAGTCCGCAGCTTGCGGACGAGAAGCTCCTCAGCCTCGGCGCGCAGCTGCGCGGGGTCGACTCCCACGACGTCGTCTGATCCCGTGTCCTGGGCCTGCAATGCACGCAACCTCGGGGCAGACCGAGCTGCTGCGCCGCGGGCGGGATGACGCTCACTGGGGCCACGCGAATCGATGGGTGCGACCGGGTTCGAATCACGGTTCGATCCGTCGTCGTCTGTCGACTTCCACAGCCCGGCGTCGGCGGACGAACGAGTCGTCACGCCCTCGCCCTCCGGATCCCGGCGGGCCTGCTTCGCCCGCGTGTCATCACGACCGAAGAGAGGGATGATGGGGGCGAGCTGCTCGGGCCCGCCCCCGCCATCACTCACGGTTCGCTCCGGCTGCTTCACAACCGCGAACCATCATGGTCATGCCGGACGGCGCTCGGCGAGCTCGTCGGCAGGCGCCTCGGTGGCTCCCCCGATGCCGAGCTTCTGCTTGATCTGCGTCTCGATCGCAAGCGCGACGTCGGGATTCTTGAGCAGGAACGATCGAGCGTTCTCCTTGCCCTGACCGAGCTGGTCACCGTCGTAGGTGTACCACGAGCCGGACTTCTTCACGATGCCGTGCTCCACACCGAAGTCGATCAAGCTGCCCTCGCGCGAGATGCCGATGCCATACAGGATGTCGAACTCCGCCTGCTTGAAAGGCGGAGCCATCTTGTTCTTCACCACCTTGACTCTGGTGCGGTTTCCGACTGCGTCGGTGCCGTCCTTCAGCGTCTCGATGCGGCGGATGTCCATGCGGACCGACGCATAGAACTTCAGCGCCTTTCCACCTGCGGTCGTCTCGGGTGATCCGAAGAAGACGCCGATCTTCTCGCGCAGCTGGTTGATGAAGATCATCGTGGTGTTCGTCTGGTTGAGCCCACCGGTGAGCTTTCGCAGCGCCTGCGACATCAGTCGGGCCTGCAGACCCACGTGCGAGTCACCCATCTCGCCCTCGATCTCGGCCCGGGGCACGAGAGCCGCGACGGAGTCGATGACGATCAGGTCGATGGCGCCGGATCGGACGAGCATGTCTGCGATCTCGAGAGCCTGCTCACCCGTATCGGGCTGCGAGACGAGAAGGGCGTCGATGTCGACACCGAGCTTCGCGGCGTAGTCGGGGTCGAGCGCATGCTCGGCGTCGATGAAGGCCGCGATCCCACCAGCGCGCTGTGCATTCGCGATCGCGTGCAGCGTGAGCGTCGTCTTACCCGAGGATTCGGGGCCGTAGATCTCGACGATTCGTCCACGCGGGAGCCCACCGACGCCGAGGGCGACGTCGAGAGCGATGGAACCGGTCGGAATGACGGCGACGGGTGCGCGCTCGTCGCTGCCCAGTCTCATGACCGAGCCTTTTCCGAACTGACGGTCGATCTGGGCGAGGGCTGTCTCGAGGGACTTCTCGCGGTCAGCGGGTGATGGCATGACGTGCTCCTTATGCTCGCGTGGTGCCGCCTGTAGGCTGTCGCGGTCCTCCCGGCTGGGCGGAACTCTCCGACAAGGCGTATGGCTCTTCGGCTTGCTTTTCACCGTACGAGGCACCTCGGACATTGCGTCGTCAGCTCCGCGAAACAGGGAGAACACCGTCTCTGAACCACTTGTGCAGAAGACTACGCCCGTTTCGAACACATATTCGACGACACGCCGCTACGGCGTGTCGTTAGTCGAACGCGTGTCGAACGCGTCAGGGCGTCATCGCTTGCGCGGTTCGAGGCGCCCGGCCCCGTGCCGCCGCTCCTGAGGCACATCGGTCTCGGCGCACAGCGCCAGCCAGATGTCACGCGGAGGTACGCCGGCATCCAATGCCTGGTCGGCAGTACGGCCGGACAGCTGAGTCAGGATGAGGTCGCTGATGAGAGACGACCCTCGACCACCGAATTCCGCGTCGACTGCGCGGAGGAACTCACTGCGACGCATCAGAGGATGAAGAGGATCCGAAGCTCAGTGGAGCGAGAGCTCTGGCTCTACGGAAGCCACGAGGTCATCCGGAACGACATCAGGGAAGACCTGGATGCCCTCGAGCACGGAGATGCGGTCTCCCACCTCTCGCATGATGATCGAGATGGGAACATCCAGAGCATCGGCCACCGAGGCGAGAATCTCGCTCGACGCCTCCTTCTGGCCCCGCTCGACCTCGCTGAGATAGCCGAGTGCCACAGATGCCTTGCTCGCAACCTGCCGGAGCGTACGCCCCTTCTGCAGGCGGAAGTCCCTCAGCACATCGCCGATTTCTTGTCGTACAAGAATCATCGGAACCTCCTCCCAGATCGCCTTCTCGAGGTCTCCCTCAAGGAGACCGCCAGTCTAGTCCTACCGACCTTCACAAAATCTACCTTCGCACGCTGTGCTTTCGGTGTGAGCACATAGGGGATAACGGAACGTCCGCATCAGCTATTCCCGGAGGATCCGCGCGAGCATCGCCACGGCCGCGTCGACCGCTTGAGCCCGGACCTGCGCGCGATCGCCGTCGAACCTGAATGACTCGCTCACAGAGGAATCCGGCGTCACGACGGCGATGTGCACTGTTCCGACGGGCTGACCGTCCGGTGACTCCGGTCCAGCGATCCCCGTTGTCGAGACGCCGACGTCGGCGGGAGTTCCCGAGACCTCCAGGGCGCGGCGCACCCCCGCTGCCATCTGCAGCGCGACGCCGGGATGCACCGGTCCATGCGCGTCGAGCAGTCCGTCGTCGACGCCCAGCAGTGTGTGCTTCACCGGGGTGGCATAGGCGACGATCGCTCCCCGCAACACCGCCGATGCACCTGGCACCGAGACGAACTCTGCAGCGAGAGCGCCGCCCGTCAGCGACTCCGCGATACCGAGGGTCCAGCCACGATCTACCAGCGCGGCGAGCACCTCCGACGCAGACGTCACGACGGCTTCCGTGACCCTCGCACCTGAGCCACGATGTAGTCGATGCCGCTCGCCACCGTGAGGATCAGCGCCAGGATCATCAGGATGGCGGTCCCGACCACCCACAGCTGGGCCCCGATCACCACGTGCAGCGGGAGCAGCGCCCAGGAGAGCGCCACGGCCTGGACCGCAGTCTTGACCTTGCCCATCCACGCGGCAGCCACGACGTGCTCCTTCGCGACCATGAGGCGGTGGATCGTGATGCCCCACTCGCGGATCAGGATCACGATCACGACCCACCAGTTGAGCTCACCGAGCACGGCCAGGCCGATGAAGCCCGCCCCGGTGAGCAGCTTGTCGGCGATCGGGTCCCACAGCTTGCCGAAGTCCGAGACGATGTTGTGGCGACGTGCGAGGTAGCCGTCGACCCAGTCGGTGGAGATGCCCACGACGAAGAGGATCGCCGCAACCCATCGGATGACGATGTCGTCGAGCCCGTACGTTCCGCCCATCAGGAGCAGGACGAAGAAGATCACCGCGAGCGGGATGCGCGCGATGGTTATCGCGTTGGGAAGCTGCCGTGGAATACTCATCAGTCTCTTCCTGTCAGTCCCCAGGCGTCTTCGTCGCCGTCGTCTTCAGCCTCGACCACCGGCAGCCCCTGGAACTGGGCCTCGATCGGGTCGTGCGGCGCTCCGGCCGCGGTCGCGGCGGCGGGAGCGGCGGGCTTCGGCGGAGCATCGTCACCTCGCAGCTTCGCCATGACCTGGGGCAGTTGCTCGGCCGTCGCCAGCACGTCACGTGCCTTGGACCCTTCGGACGGGCCGACGATCTCTCGCGACTCGAGGAGGTCCATCAGGCGACCTGCCTTGGCGAAGCCGACACGCAACTTTCGCTGCAGCATCGACGTCGAGCCGAACTGCGAAGACACGATGAGTTCGGCTGCCGCGAGAAGGAGTTCGAGGTCGTCCCCGATGTCCTCGTCGACCTCCTTCTTCTTCGTCGGCTCCAGCGCTTCCTGCACATCCGCGCGGTAGTCGGGACGGGCCTGACGCGTGACGTGCTTGACGACCGCGTCGATCTCCTTCTCATCGACCCACGCACCCTGCAGACGGAACGGCTTGGATGATCCCATCGGCGAGAACAGGGCGTCACCTTGGCCGATCAGCTTGTCAGCACCGGGGCTGTCGAGGATCACGCGGCTGTCCGTGACGCTCGTCACGGCGAAAGCGAGGCGCGACGGCACGTTGGCCTTGATCAGACCGGTGACGACGTCGACGCTCGGTCGCTGCGTCGCGAGCACCAGGTGGATGCCGGACGCGCGCGCCAGCTGGGTGATGCGGACGATCGAGTCCTCGACATCTCGCGGCGCGACCATCATCAGGTCTGCGAGCTCATCGACCACCACGAGGAGATACGGGTAGGGCTTGAGGACACGTTCACTGCCGACCGGGAGCTCGACCTCTCCGGCGCGCACCGCCCGATTGAAGTCGTCGATGTGGCGGAATCCGAACGACGCGAGGTCGTCGTACCGCATGTCCATCTCCTTCACGACCCACTGGAGAGCCTCGGCGGCCTTCTTCGGGTTCGTGATGATCGGTGTGATCAGGTGCGGCACTCCCGCATAGCTGGTCAGCTCGACGCGCTTCGGGTCGATCAGGACCATCCGCACGTCGGTGGGCCGAGCGCGCATGAGAAGGCTCGTGATCATCGAGTTCACGAAGCTGGACTTACCCGACCCTGTGGAACCGGCGACCAGGAGGTGCGGCATCTTCGCGAGGTTCGCGATGACGATGTTGCCGCCGACGTCCTTTCCGACGCCGATCGTCATCGGATGAGTGCTCTTGTGCGCTGCCGGAGACCGGAGCACATCCCCGAGCGCCACCATCTCCTTATCGGCGTTCGGGATCTCGATGCCGATCGCGCTCTTGCCCGGGATCGGCGACAGGATCCGCACGTCGTTGGATGCGACCGCGTAGGCGAAGTTGTTGCTCAGCTGAAGGATCTTCTCGACCTTGACACCATGGCCGACCTCCACCTCGTACTGAGTGACCGTCGGACCACGCGAGAATCCGGTGACCTTCGCATCGACCTTGAACTGCGTCAGCACGCTCGTGATCTGCTCGATCACCTTGTCGGTCGCTTCGGACCGCATGACCGGAGGTGGGCCTTCGACCAGGAGTCCCGGCGAGGGAAGCACGTAGGGAGTCACGGGCGCCTGCGGGCCCCGCTCCCCCGGCCCTGCGGTTCCGAAGCCGTCGAGTCCCGGCAGCTCGGGCATCTCGCCCGTGTCGGACTCGTCATCGAGAAGTGCGGTGGTCTGCTGCCCGGCCAACGACTCGGTTACCGAGCGCACGTCTGACAGCACCTCAGTCGCGGCATCCGAGGGGTTCTCCACGACGACGGCCTGGTCGTATGCAGGAGTCGGCTCCGAGGTGGTGAGCAGAGCGGTGATGTCGTCGGATCCGAGAGTCCCCTCGTCGGGATCCTCCTCGCGACCGGTCTTGTTGCGTCGCCACCACGGCAGGACATCCGGATCGTCGACCTTGTCTGCCTCATCGACCGCGGCGGCATCCTTCGCGGTCTTCTCCGGCCGCTCGGCGTCGAACATCCACGCGTAGAGATCTCCGAGTCGCTGACCGATGCGGTTCGGCGGGGTCTTGGTCAGGATCAGGACGCTGAGAACGGCGAGGACCGACAGCACGACGTACGCACCGACCGCGGTGAGGTAGGAGAGCGGCTCCCCGAGCATCCAGCCGAACAGTCCGCCCGCCTCGCTGAGCGCGGGCATGCCGTCCTTGGGCTGTGGCCGCACGAGCAGCCCCGCGGAATCGGCACGGCCGGCAGCCGTGTGGCAGAAGCCCGCGAGCGCGAGGATAAACAGTCCGAACCCGATGCCGATCCGCCCGTTGTCATGCACGGACGACGGGTGACGGAACAGCCAGCCGGCGAGCAGCAGGAGCAGGACCGGCATGACGAAGGCCACGCGTCCGACCAGAAGCCCCACCGAGTAGGCACTGATGTTGGCAGCGACCTCGTTGCCGATGAAGAACCACTCGTTGACCGCTCCGGCGATCGCCAACAGCACGAGCAGGAGGGGGAAGCCGTCGCGCCGATCGTCCTTCTCGAGGGTCTCGGGACCGAATGCTCGGAACAGTCCCCCGACACCATGGGCGAGGCCGTTCCAGGCCCGCACCGCCACAGGCGGCTTGTCGATCTCGTCGATGTACTTCTTGGGCGCTGCCTGAGCCTTCGGAGCAGCCTGCCTCTTCGGGCGAGGCGTGGCGCTCTCGGACGCGCGCGCTGACTTCGTGGTACTCCTGGCCATGATCTCACGTTACGTCGAGAGGCCGACAATCCCCGTAATGACGCGGCATTCCGGTGTCATCCGCCCGCGTAGCAGCCGTGGGTCAGGACCCGCGATGCACCATCGTGTCGCGCACGCTTCCTGCGTCCGTGACCACGAATCCCTCCGATCGGTACAGCGTCCGGGCGAAGTTGTCCCGTTCCACACTGAGGCTGAGCCGAGGGTGCCCCTGCTCCCGGGCGTGAACCACGAGGCGTCGAAGCAGAGTGCGCCCGACGCCGTGAGCACGCCAGATCGGCTGCACGCCGATGATGAGCTCCGGCACGGCGGTTCCGACGAATCCGAAACCCGCGTCGTCTGGCACGAGCATGCGGTACCACGCTGCGCCGATCGGCCGCCCGTCCGCGTCTATGGCCAGGAAGCCCGCATCCGCCGGTCGCATCCATCCGGAGACGTAGCGTCGATGCTCGACCGCGGTGAGGATCTCGTGGCGTGGTCGCGCCCCGCCCGAGCGCCAATTCGCCGCCTCGACGACCATGTCGCCGAGGAAGCTCCCGTCCGCCTGTTCGGCGGGTCGGATCGAGAAGTCGTCCGGCATGAGGAGAGCGTATGCCGCTCGCGTTACAGCCGAGTGTCGGTCGACTGTGAACCCGCGAGCGGCGCGGCTGCGATCACGCCTCGATGACGAGCGGAACGATCATCGGGCGACGACGGAGCTTCTGATTGACCCAGCGCCCGATCGTGCGGCGGATCACCTGTGAGAGCGCATGGGTGTCGCGCACGCCGTTGCCGGAGGCTTCCTTCAGCGCGGCGATGATCTTCGGTGTGACGTCGTCGAAGACGGAGTCGTCTTCAGCGATGCCGCGAGCGTGGATCTCCGGCCCAGAGATGATGCGACCCGTTGCAGCATCGACCACGACGATCACGGAGACGAAGCCCTCCTCGGCCAGAATCCGGCGGTCCTTGAGATCGGCGTCGGTGATCGCGCCGACAGTCGACCCGTCGACGTAGACGAATCCGAGGTCGAGCTGGCCGACCACGCGTGCATCGCCGTCCTTCAGGTCGATGACGGTGCCGTTCGACGCGATGATCGTGCGCTCGGCGGCGACTCCCGTGTCCTGAGCCAGCTTGGCGTTGGCGATCAGATGACGGTACTCGCCGTGGACGGGAAGGACGTTCTTGGGCTTGAGGATGTTGTAGCAGTAGATCAGCTCGCCGGCCGCGGCGTGCCCCGAGACGTGCACCTTGGCGTTCGCCTTGTGCACGACGTTCGCGCCGAGCTTGGTGAGTCCGTCGATCACACGGTAGACGGCATTCTCGTTTCCGGGGATCAGGCTCGACGCGAGGATCACGGTGTCACCTTCACCGGGCTCGATCGCGTGGTCGAGGTTCGCCATCCGGCTGAGCACGGCCATCGGCTCACCCTGAGAGCCGGTCGACATGTAGACGATCTTGTCGTCGGGAAGGTCTCGCGCCTTCTTGTAGTCGATCAGCAGACCGCTCGGCACCTTCAGGTAGCCCAGGTCCTCGGCGATCGTCATGTTGCGCAGCATGCTGCGCCCGAGCAGAGCCACCCGGCGGCCGTGCGCCGCTGCGGCGTCGAGGACCTGCTGCACTCGGTGCACATGGCTCGAGAAGCTCGCGACGATGACGCGTCGCGGCGCCTTGCCGATGACCTGATCGAGCACCGGGCCGATCGAGCGCTCGGTGGGGGTGAACCCCGGCACGTCGGCGTTGGTCGAGTCGACGAGGAAGAGATCGACCCCCTCCTCACCCAGGCGGGCGAAGGCACGAAGGTCGGTGATGCGCCCGTCGAGCGGGAGCTGATCCATCTTGAAGTCGCCGGTCGCGAGCACGAGGCCGGCGGGCGTGCGGATCGCGACCGCGAGGGCGTCGGGGATCGAGTGGTTCACCGCGATGAACTCGAGGTCGAAGGGCCCGACCTTCTCGCGCTGCCCCTCTTTCACAGTGAGCGTGTATGCCTTGATGCGGTGTTCCTTGAGCTTCGCCTCTACGAGTGCGAGCGTGAGGCCGGAACCGATCACCGGGATGTCGCTCTTCAGACGCAGAAGATACGGAACCGCGCCGATGTGGTCTTCGTGCCCGTGGGTGAGGACGACGCCGACGATGTCATCGAGTCGACCCTTGATCGGCTCGAAGTCCGGCAGGATCAGATCGACCCCGGGCTGGTGCTCCTCGGGGAAGAGCACTCCGCAGTCGACGATCAGGATCTTGCCGTCGAACTCGAAGATCGTCATGTTGCGACCGATCTCGCCGAGGCCGCCGAGCGGGGTGACCCGAAGCGTCCCCTCTTCGAGTGCTGCGGGGTCTGCGATCGGGATGGACATGCTGTCTCCTCAGTCGGACGCGCGACGCGTCCGTTCGTTCGTTGTGACGCGGCTCACCGCGTTCGGTCTCAGCGGGTTGTGCCGTGCACCTTCGGCAGGGCACCGCCCGCGGCCGCGTTGCGGTCGGGGCGGAAGTTGGAGAAGTCTGCGCCGGGGACGTCCCTGACGAGATCGAGCTCGTCCTCGATGAGAGCGGCCTCCCACTCTTCGGGTCCGACGAGCGGCAGACGCACGCGCGGGCTCGAGATGCGGCCGAGCCCGTGCAGGATGTACTTCGCCGCGACGGTGCCTGGCACGTGGGTCATGACGGCGCGCACCAGCGGTTCGAGCCGCTTGTGCTCAGCGGTCGCGGTCGCGAGATCGCCTCGGTTGACGGCGTCGATGATGGTGCGGTATGGCGCCGCAGCGACGTTCGCGGTCACACCGATCAAGCCGGTCGCGCCGATCGCGAGGTGCGGCAGCACGTTGGCGTCGTCTCCGGAGAAGTACATGAGGTCGGTCTGGTTCAGCACGCGGCTCACCTCGGAGAAGTCTCCCTTGGCGTCCTTCATGGCGAGGATGTTCGGGTGCTTCGCGAGCCGGAGGATCGTCTCGTACTTGATGGGGACGCCTGTGCGACCGGGGATGTCGTAGAGGATCACCGGGAGGTCGGTGGCATCGGCCACGAGACGGAAATGGGTCAGGATGCCGGCCTGCGTCGGCTTGTTGTAATACGGCGTGACGATCATGATCCCGTCTGCGCCGGCCTTCTCGCTGGCCTTGTACAGCTCGATCGCGTGCGCGGTCTCGTTGGACCCGCCGCCTGTGATGATCTTGGCGCGGCCAGCGGAGACCGACTTCCCGACCTCGACGAGCTTGAGCTTCTCGGGGTCCGTCAGGGTCGAGGTCTCGCCGGTCGTTCCCGTCACGACGATCCCGTCAGCACCAGCGGTGATGACGTCATCGATGTGCTTCTCGACGGCGGGCCAATCGACTTCACCGTCGGCCGTCATCGGAGTGACGAGCGCGACGAGAACCTGTCCGAAGGGGTTGCCCGAGTGCGTCATGCCCCCAGCGTATCGGTTAGCGTGCCGCTCACCCAGACGGGGCGAGGCGGATGACATCTCCGCGCGCGATCGCGATCTTCTCACGGAGCACCAGACCGGACAGCTCTCCCACCGTCGCCTCGTCCACGTGCTTCCGGAACATCTCGATGCCGGTGATCCGCGTCCGGGCCTGCAGAGCTCCGTCGCGCAGCACCACGATGTCGTCATCGACCCGCAGCGTGCCCGACGTGACCTTTCCCGTCGCCACCGTTCCGCGCCCGGTGATGGTGAAGACGTCCTCGACCAGGAACGTGGTCGAACTCGAGGGCACCGACAGCGAAGCCGACCCCGGAACGCGAATGCTGACGCCCATCGCCGTCTCCTCGGCGACGCCGGAGGTCATCGCAGCGAGTCGCGCTGCTTCGGCCTCGTTGTACCGGCGCAGCAGCTCGTTGGCATCCTCAGAGTCACGCTTCCTCCCGAACAGCCATCCCATGCAGTCGATACTAGGGATCCGCATAGGCTCGACTCCATGACATGGGTCACACGCGAGTCGTCGACGGTGTACGAGAACCGGTGGATCGAGGTGCGGGAGGACAAGGTCACGGGCCCCGGGGGCGACGGAATCTACGGCGTCGTGACCATGCGGCATCCGGCTGTCTTCGTCGTCGCGCTCGATGACGAAGACCGTGTCTGCCTCGTCTCGCTCGAGCGATACACGACAGGCGTCTCAATCGAGGTGCCTGCCGGAGGAAGCGACGGTGAGGATCCGCTCACAGCCGCGCAGCGCGAGCTGCTCGAGGAGACAGGGTTCGTCGCCGAGGACTGGACGTCCCTCGGAACCATGAACGCCCTGAACGGGATCGCCCACGCGCCAGAGCATGTGTTCCTCGCCCGCGTCATGGCGCCGGCGGATGACTCGACGCACAGCCAGGCAGAGGAGGGCATCGACGCCGTCACCTGGGTTCCGTTCGCCGAGGTCCTCGACATGATCGCGGACGGCCGGATCACCGATGGAGAGACCGTGGCGGCGATCGCCTACGCCGGCATCCGCCTGGGCAGATTCCGCTGACGCAGGCGCACCTGCGCTCTCGTCAGACGCGGCCGCGCCGTGCGACGCCGGACGTCAGCGAACTCGGCAGGATGGAAGCCACGGCCACGATGGCCTTGTAGCGCAGGGACGGGATCGAGACGGCACGACCGCGAGCAGCGTCCCGCAGAGCCTCTCGGACCACGTTGCGCGCATCGAGCCACATGAATCCGGGAACACCCTCGTGCCCCGGTTCGAGCCCCATCCGCTCGTGGAAGGACGTGTGCGTGAACCCGGGGCACACTGCAGTCACCGTGACACGGTCCCGCGAGTACTCCGCATTCGCCCATCGGCTGAACCCGATCAGCCACCCCTTGCACGCCGAATACGTCGAGCGCGAGATGAAGCCGGCCACCGAGGCGACATTGATGATCCTGCCGCCGCGTCCGCGCATCGATCGGAGCGCAACATGCATGAGACGCATCGACGCCTCGACGTGGACGCGCAGGTGGCGTACCTCGTCTTCGATGTCGTTGTCTGCGAACCGGAGCGGCAGACCGAATCCTGCGTTGTTGATGAGCAGATCCACAGGATCCGCGGTGTCGCGCAGACGCGCAGCCACGCGTTCGACTCCCTCGGACTCGGAGAGATCCGCAGGAATGACTTCGACCGCGACCCCGTACTCACCTCGAAGCTCGGCCGCCACGGCGTCGAGGGACTGCGCGGATCGCGCGACGAGGATCAGGTCGGTTCGTCGCCGGGCGAGCTGGCGCGCGAACTCGGCACCGAGTCCGGCGCTTGCACCGGTGATCAATGCGGTGGGCATCAGCGCTCGTAACCGAGGAAGCGGTAGCGGACTCCGGAGCGTGACGTCTGCCACTCCCCCTCGTCGACGAGGCGCCACCCCGCCTTGGAAGGCGCGTAGGCGTCGCCGGCGACGTCGATGTCGAGCTCTGTGACCTCGAGGCGGTCCGCGTCCGTTATCACGAGGCGGAAGATCTCGGCTCCCCCGATGATCCAGACCCTGTCGTGGCCGCGTACGGCATCCGTCACGGCCGCCGCGCGACGAGCCCCGTCCGCGGTCCAGTCCTGCTGACGGGTTATCACGATGTTCTCGCGCCCGGGGAGCGGACGAAAACGCTCAGGAAGCGAATCCCACGTCTTACGTCCCATGATCACCGGAGCACCGAGGGTGACCTCTTTGAAATGCGCCAGGTCTTCGGGGACGTTCCAGGGCATGCCGCCCTCTGCGCCGATGACGCCGCCATGCGCCTCCGCCCAGATGAGCCCCACCCAGGTCATACCGCGACCGCCGCCCGGATCGGAGCGTGGTGCTGATAGTCCTCGACGATGAAGTCCTCGTAGCCGTAATCGAGGATCGATTCGGGCTTCTGAGCGAACCGCAGCGTGGGGTACGGGAATGGGTCGCGAGTGAGCTGTTCCTTCACCTGCTCCAGGTGGTTGTCATAGATGTGGCAGTCACCACCCGTCCAGACGAAGTCGCCGGGCTCGAGTCCGACCTGCTGCGCGACCATCAGCGTGAGCAGGGCGTAGGACGCGATGTTGAAAGGGACCCCGAGGAAGAGATCGGCGCTGCGCTGATAGAGCTGGCAGGAGAGCTTGCCGTCTGCGACGTAGAACTGGAAGAGGGCGTGGCAGGGCGCGAGCGCCATGTCGGGGATGTCCGCCGGGTTCCAGGCAGACACGATGAGGCGACGGGAGTCGGGTGTCTGACGGATCTGCTCGATCACCTGCGCGAGCTGATCGATGCTCTCGCCCTCGGGTTTCGGCCAGCTTCGCCATTGCACTCCGTAGACGGGGCCGAGATCTCCGGATGCGTCGGCCCACTCGTCCCAGATGGTGACGCCGTGGTCTTGCAACCACTTCACGTTCGAATCTCCCCTGAGGAACCACAGGAGTTCGTAGGCGATCGACTTGAAGTGCACGCGCTTCGTCGTGATCAGCGGGAACCCCTTCGAGAGGTCGAAGCGGATCTGCCTGCCGAAGACGCTGGTGGTCCCGGTGCCGGTTCGATCCGACTTGTGGGTGCCCGACTCCAGGACGTCTCGGAGAAGGTCTTCATACGGCGTCGGGACGGCTGCGCTCATGTGTGCCAGACTACCCGCCCCGAGGGCGGAGGAGTCGGATCGTCACGATGCGACACATCGGCCTCGACGCTTTCGGATCACCGTATTCTCGACCCATGTCGCCCGCGCTCGCCCTCGCTATCGCCGCAGCGTTGCTGGTGTTCGCCGTCGCCATCGGAATCGTGCTGCGTCTCCTGGACGGAAGACGTCGCCGGGGCGGCCACTTGAGATTCGACCCGGTCGACGCCGGCGACCTGGAGCTGGGCGACCGCGCGACCTTCGTGCAGTTCAGCACCGAGATGTGCACTCGCTGTCCTAAGGTGCGGCGGATGCTGAGGGGCTACGCCGCCGAGTCGGCCGGCCTGCACCACGTGGAGGTCGACCTGACTCATCGGCCGGACCTGTCAGCCCGCTACCGAGTGCTGCAGACGCCGACGACCTTCATCGTCGACGGCTCCGGCGCAGTCCGCGCCCGATTCCACGGCGTGCCCCATCGTCACGCACTGGACGAAGCACTGGCCGCCGTATGAGACGGAAAAGGATGGAACACAGATGACCGCACCCGCAGGCATCGACCCCAGGGGGCCGCGATTCGCAGCGACGATCACGGCGGTGCTGCTGCTCGTCGCGACGTTCCTCGGGCTGGTCGGCATCTCGACCGCCAGGACGTTCGGCTGGTTCGCCTACCAGCCGCTGGCCTCGGCCGGCCTGGGTTCAGATACATGGGCTGTCAGCTCCGCGACGCTCGCGCAGCGGGCGCTGGACCCGGGGTTCCTCCTCACCGTGGTGATCGCGCTCCTGTTCCTGTGGAGTGTGCTGTCGCCGAGGACCGCGCCCTGGGGGCTGCTGTTCCGCCGGTTCCTGCGCCCGAGACTGGCACCTCCGAGCGAGCTCGAGGACCCGCGTCCTCCTCGCTTCGCTCAGGGCGTCGGTCTCTTCGTCGTGACGATCGGGCTCGTGCTTCACCTTGCCGGGGTGCCCTGGGCGCTGCCCGTCGCGACGGCAGCGGCGTTCATCGCGGCCTTCCTCAACGCCGCGTTCTCGTTCTGCCTCGGGTGCCAGATTTATCTGCTGCTGCAGCGGGCAGGTGTTGTCGGCCGCGCCGCACGCGCAGCCTGAGGCCGCTGTTCCGCCCGGCGCACCCGGTCGATAGGCTGGCCGGACACGCGATCCGCATACCGAGCAACGCGCGATACAACGGAGGAATCATGCCCGTCACCAGCGAAGCCACCACCACCTGGACCGGATCTCTCGCAGAGGGCTCGGGCACCGTCGCGTTCTCCTCGTCGAAGCTCGGCACCTTCCCGATCAACTGGAAGGCTCGCAGCGAGGGAAGCGACACGACGACCACGCCCGAGGAACTGATCGCCGCGGCTCACGCGTCGTGCTTCAGCATGGCCCTGTCGCACGCGCTCTCGGAGAACGGCACTCCGCCGGAGCGCGTCAACACGAGCGCATCGGTCACTTTCAAGCCCGGCGTCGGAATCAGCGGAAGCCACCTCAACGTCAACGCCGTCGTTCCCGGTCTCTCCCCCGACGACTTCCAGAGGATCGCCGCCGAGGCGAAGGTCGGCTGCCCGGTCTCCCAGGCTCTGGCCGGCATCGAGATCACGCTCGAGGCGACGCTCGCCTGAGTCCGGTCAGCCGCGAGCCACTCGAATCGCCTCACGGATGCTGGCGCGGGCGTCCTTCCGACGCCCCGCCGCATCCTGAACGACGCCCAGGCGGTACCGCGCACGCCAATCCGTCGGGTCGGCGTCGGAGATCTCCGCGTATCTCGCGATCAGCGGGTCGGCGTCGGCTCGGGCGATACGCCCGCTGGGCGTGAGCTCGGACTCCGCTTCGGGCATACCGCCCTCCGCGTCGAGCGCACGTCCCAGGCGATCGGCCGCGAATCCGAACTGCATCTCGCGGACGAGTGCCCACGCGCCGATCGGAGCGAGGACGATCAGGGCGACGCCCATGCCGATCGACACCGGCGTCCCGACGGCGAAGAACATCACGGCCAACCAGACGGCGACCGCGAGATAGACCAGCAGCGCCGCGGCCATGAGGCCGACGCCGATACGCGACATCACGAGCGGATGCCGATGTCGATCATGCTCTCCAGGCCGACGAAGACTCCATTCGCCTGGGCCGCGAACGGGACAGCCAGACGGATTCCCGGCGCGTAGGCGAGCGCAGGCTCGACCGTGTCGTGAGTGAACGTCAGTGATTCGCCCGGTCCCGAGAGGATGATCTCCTGCTTCGCGATGACGCCAGGACGCCGGAGCGAGTGGATCGGCACGCTGCCCACCTGCTGCCCTCTCGCACGCTGGTCGGCATGCGGAGCACTGACGGGGCCCTGCTCGGCTCGTGCGGCGGCGATGAGCTCGGCAGTGCGCACCGCGGTGCCACTCGGAGAGTCGACCTTCGCCTCGTGGTGCGCCTCGACGATCTCAGCCGATCCGAAGAAGGGCGCAGCTGCGGAGGCCAGCGCGGAGCCGAGTACGGATCCCAGCGAGAAGTTCGGAATGAAGACCGCCCCCGTACCCGCGTTCTCGACCAGAGGACGCACCAGAGCGATGCGTTCCGTGGACCATCCGGAGGTCGCGACCAGGATGTTGATCTGACGTTCCACCGCAGCGCGCACGACGTCGACGCTCACCTGGGGCGTGGTGGCATCGATCACGAGATCCGCACCGTCGAGCTCCGCGAGATCACTTCGAGAGGTGAGCACGCGACTCACCTCGAAGCCCTCGAGCCCATCGATCACCGCACCGATGATCGATCCGAGCTTCCCGGTTCCGCCGACGAGTGCTACCTGCGTGGTCATGCGCTCAGTCTATTTCTCCACGGCACGCGGCCCGCCGCGGCGGGCCGGGGTATCGGGAATCAGACCGGCATCGCGTCGGGAATGCCCGTCCGCAGCTCGACAGGAAGATGCCCGGTGTCGTTGTGAGTGAGCAGCGTCCACGGACGCCCCTGCTTCTGCGCGATCACGGTCAGCCCGCAGTGCGCCTGATTCAAGGTCATCCATCGCCATTCCGGGGCGCCGAGGACCTCTCGCACGAACCAGGAGATCACGAAGTTGTGAGTGATGAGCACCTCGTGCACGTCGCCCGGCTTGCGCACCAGGAACTCGTTGACCGCGTCGAACATCTGGGCGCGGCCGGCGTCGAGCTCGGCCTCGGTGACCGATCCGAAGAACGGCTCGTAGGCGGCCGGGGTCTCGTCGGTCATCCCCGTGGGCACGCAGTCGAAGAGCAGCGCGGTGGGCTCAGGGTCTACCGACGGGAGCCGCTGAGCGATCGCCCGAGCCGTCTCGTTCGCCCGCAGGAGGGGTGAGTGCCAGACGGCATCGAGCGGGAGTCCTGAGAGCCTGTCGGCGATGAGCTCGGCCTGACGCTGGCCGCGTGGCGACAGGGGTCCGTCAGCGAGACCGTGTTCGGCGTCCTGATGTTCACCGTGTCTGACCAGATATATGTAATGCGTCACAAACTCGCTCGCTTCATCGACAGCGTCCGCCGGGATCCACTCCACCCTATGTCAGGTCTGTGACAGAGGCGTTACGACGCTCAGTTGCCGGCGCGTGTGAGTTCGGCGACCTGAGCGCGCGAGAGAGTGACGCCCGCGCCCTGCATCAGCTCGTCGACATGGTCGGTCGCGAACGTGTTCACGATCGGTGCCGCGATGGTGCGCTGCGCGAGCAGCCAGGCGATGGACACGGCAGCCACCGGCACCTCGAGCTCGGTCGCCACCTGGTCGAGGGCCCGCAGGATCTTCGTGCCGCGACGGTTGAGGTGGCCGCGCAGCTGTTCTCCGCGCACACCGCGCGAGGTCAGAGCCTTGCTGCGGTGCCTTCCGGAGAGGAAGCCGTGCTCGAGAGCGTGCGACGGCGTCACGGCGAGGTTCTGAGCGCCCGCGACGAGACGGAGATCGCCCTCGAAGGGCTGACGACGGACGAGGTTGTACGGCGAATCGATCACCTCGATGCGCGGGTAGCCCGCGGAGGCGAGGATTCGAGCCTCGACGAGCCGCTCCGGCGCGAAGCCGAATGCCCCGAGCGCGCCGATCTTCCCGGCATCGACCATCCACTCGACGGTCGCGAGCGTGTCTTCGAGGTTCGTCGTGCGATCGAGAGTCGCGTCGAGATACAGCACGTCGATGCGGTCGACGCCGAGACGTACGAGCGAGCCCTCGACCGCGCGGACGAGGTTCACCGAGCCGAGGCCCGGGTTGTCGGCGTGGGCTCCGATCCGCACGCTCAACAGGGCACGATCGCGCCGCCCCCTGGACTGCAGCCACTGACCGATGATGTGCTCGCTGCGGCCGCCGGAGAATCCGTCAGCGGTGTGGATCGCGTTGCCGCCGAACTCCACGTAGCGGTCGAGGATCCCGTGGCTCGTCTCGAGATCGACGTTCCAGCCGAACTCGGCCGCGCCGAGCATCAGCGGAAAAGTATCGAGACCGGTCTCGCCGAGAGGTACGCGGATGCTCTCTCCTATGCCGGGGCCGACGATGGGTATGGGCGCGGACGGGTGCTCTGCCGTGCCCTGCTGCGCACGCTCAGCCGACGCTCCTGCGCCTACGCTGAACAACCGCATATCCTCACCCCCGTCGATCGGTGCGTACCGACCTGCGTCACTGCCTCGATTGCACCCCCCGGTGCGTACTTCGAGAGTAAGCGAGATCCGCGAACGCGCCGACCAATCCGGGGAACGGCGCGAGAACTTCCGATAACGGTTTGGTCACATCGGATACGACGAAGCCCGAGCCGTCCGTGAAGGACGACCCGGGCTCCGTGTGGAGACGGCGTCGATTACTCGGCGGCGGCCTCTTCAGCAGAAGCTGCGTCAGCTGCGGGAGCGTCGTCGAGCACGGGCTCGAGCGACAGCTTGCCGCGGTCATCGATCTTCGTGATCTTCACGAGGATCTTCTGACCGACCGACAGCACGTCGTCGACGTTCTCGACACGCTTGCCACCGGCGAGCTTGCGCACCTCGGTGACGTGCAGCAGGCCGTCCTTGCCAGGAAGCAGCGAGACGAACGCACCGAACGTCGCGATCTTGACGACGGTTCCGAGGAACTGCTCGCCCACCTCGGGGTTGGTCGGGTTGGCGATCGCGTTGACCTGGGCACGAGCGGCCTCGGCCGACGGGCCATCGGTCGCGCCGATGTAGACGGTGCCGTCCTCCTCGATGGAGATCTGAGCACCGGTCTCGTCCTGGATGGCGTTGATCGTCTTGCCCTTCGGGCCGATCAGCTCGCCGATCTTGTCGACCGGGATCTGCACGCTGATGACGCGAGGCGCGGTCGGCGCCATCTCGTCGGGCGCGTCGATCGCGGCGTTCAGGACGTTGAGGATCGTCAGACGAGCGTCGCGGGCCTGCGTGAGCGCACCGGCGAGGACCGAGGTCGGGATGCCGTCGAGCTTCGTGTCGAGCTGGATGGCGGTGATGAACTCACCGGTACCCGCGACCTTGAAGTCCATGTCGCCCAGAGCGTCTTCCGCGCCGAGGATGTCGGTCAGCGCCGCATAGCGGGTCTCACCGTCGACCTCATCGGAGACGAGACCCATGGCGATGCCGGCGACGGCTGCGCGCAGCGGCACACCCGCGTTCAGCAGCGACAGGGTCGACGCGCAGACAGAACCCATCGACGTTGAGCCGTTGGAGCTCAGCGCCTCGGACACCTGACGGATCGCGTAGGGGAACTCCTCGCGGCTCGGCAGCACCGGCACGAGGGCGCGCTCGGCGAGGAAGCCGTGCCCGATCTCGCGACGCTTCGGCGAACCGACGCGGCCGGTCTCACCGGTCGAGTACGGCGGGAAGTTGTAGTGGTGCATGTAGCGCTTGCTCGTGACGGGAGACAGCGAGTCGATCTGCTGCTCCATCTTGAGCATGTTCAGTGTGGTGACACCCAGGATCTGGGTCTCCCCGCGCTGGAAGATCGCAGAGCCATGCACGCGCGGGATGACCTGCACCTCAGCGTCGAGCGGACGGATGTCCGCGAGTCCACGACCGTCGATGCGAGCGCCCTCGGTGAGGATGCGACCACGGACGATCTTCTTAGTGACGGACTTGTACGCCGCGGAGAACTCGAGCGGAGCGGCGGCCGGGAGGTTGCCCGCCTCGGTCGCCTCGATGAGCTCGGCCCTGACGCGATCCTTGATCGCGTCGTCGGACGTCTGACGCTCGACCTTGTCGGCGATCTGGTAGACGCCGACGAGGTCGTCGTACGAGCGGCCGGCGACGAAATCGTAGACCTCCTGGCTGTACGCCGGGAAGACCGGGTAGACGCCCGGCTCCTTCGACGAGGTGGCTGCCAGCTCTGCCTGAGCCTTGACCAGCTGCGCGATGAACGGCTTCGAGGCCTCGAGTCCCTGCGCGACGATGGTCTCGTCGGGCTTCGTGGCTCCGGCCTTGATCAGGTTCCAGCTGCCCTCGGTCGCCTCAGCCTCGACCATCATGATCGCGACGTCTTCGGTGCCGTCGGCCTTGGTGACGACACGACCGGCGACGATCAGGTCGAACACGGCCTCGCTGACCTGCTCGGCGGTCGGGAACGCGACCCACTGGTCGGCGTGCTCGCCGTGGCCGGGGACGAACGCGAGGCGCACACCGGCGACCGGACCCGAGAAGGGCAGGCCGGAGATCTGCGTCGACGCGGAAGCGGCGTTGATGGCCAGAGCGTCGTAGAACTCGCCAGGAGCGATCGACATCACGGTGATGACGACCTGGACCTCGTTGCGCAGACCGTCGACGAACGACGGACGCAGCGGACGGTCGATCAGACGGCAGACGAGGATCGCCTCGGTCGAGGGGCGGCCCTCACGACGGAAGAACGAGCCGGGGATCTTGCCTGCGGCGTACGAGCGCTCTTCGACATCGACCGTCAGCGGGAAGAAGTCGAAGCCCTCGCGAGGGTGCTTGCCGGCGCTGGTGGCCGAGAGGAGCATGGTCTCGCCGTCGAGGTACGCGGCGACTGCGCCCTGAGCCTGCTGCGCGAGGCGGCCGGTCTCGAAGCGGATGGTGCGGGTGCCGAAGCGGCCGTTGTCGAGAACGGCCTCGGTGGCGGTGATTTCAGGACCTTCCAAGAGGTCTCTCCTTCTTTGTTTAGACTCGCGAGTCCGTATGACGCGCGAGCGCATTCATGAAGGAGCGGATGCTGACGGATATGGGCGCGCGGGCATTCCCGCGAATCTCACCTGCGCTGGCCACCAGTAGAAAGCCACCCGACGTCGTGCCGAGGAACCCACCACAGGGGACCAGCTCTCCGCCGATCGCTCCATGAGTCGATATGAAATTGTCCGGTCGGCACACGCCGACCTCGTCCAGCCTATCAGCGCGGCATCGAAACTCCTCGGCATCGCAGCTCCGGTTCATCGGACCAGCCTGCGGCGGCGCGCTCCCCGAGGGTTCTGACGACCGCACGCACGCACGCGGCGAGACTCCAGAAGTCAGCTGACGGCGACATTGCGCGGGGCGCTCGATCGCCCCAGGTAGACGTACCCGTCGTGCTTCGCGACGCGTCCGTCTCCCGCAGCGCGTCCGTGCAGCCGTCGCCATACCCACGGCAGCGCGTGTCGGCGCCACCAGAGCCCCGGCCCGATGGGCTCGTTCTCATGCAGAGCCGCGTCGAGGACTCCGAGGGCGTCAGCGTGCGGCACGGCGAGCACCTCCCCCGCCCGGTACGCGAGGAATCTGTGGCCACGACTGCTGAGGTGCACGAGGTCCTCGCCCCAGTTGGGGCGATCGGGAAGCGACGGGTGCAGGTCCGTGTCGATCAGGATGGCGCCGGTGCGTGCCGCGATGCCCGTGAGGGCCGTGGCGAACGCCGCGAACCGCCGCGTGAACAGCGCGGCCGCGCGCCGACGAGGAAGGAAGGGCGTGACGAGGAGGACATCCGCTCCGATGCTCCGGAGCTGCATGACCGCGCCCTCGAGCTCCGCGGCGAGCGCCGGGACGTCGGCGTTCGGTTTCACGAGGTCATTGGCGCCGATGAGGATCGACACGAGATCCGGTTCGAGTTCGAGAGCACGAGGAAGCTGCGTGACGCACAGATCGCGCACCCGCTTCGACCTGATGGCCAGGTTCGCATAGTGGAGCCCACCCCGCGCGGCGAGCAGGAGCGCGAGTCGGTCGGCCCATCCGCGAAGGGCACCGTCCGGTGCCGGGTCACACAGCCCCTCGGTGAGGGAGTCCCCCAATGCAACGTAACGCTGCCAACGGCGGGAGTCGACCGGGATGCTGGGCTCGGGACGCGACAGGCGGCGCGCGCGCAGCCCGGCATCCACTGCCCGGAGCTCGCGTGCCTCGTCGAAGTGCCCCAGCAGCTGATCGCAGATGCTCGCCCAGCTGCGCCCCTGCACCGCTTCGCGTCCCGCGGCGCCGAAGGCCCGGCGTTTGCGCGCGTCCCCGGTGAGGTCGGCGACGCGCATCCGCAGATCGTCGAGATCCCCCGGCCGATAGAGCCAGCCGTCG
The DNA here is from genome assembly GCF_979258485.1 of Microbacterium sp. AC035. Classification (NCBI taxonomy): domain Bacteria; kingdom Bacillati; phylum Actinomycetota; class Actinomycetes; order Micrococcales; family Microbacteriaceae; genus Microbacterium; species Microbacterium sp. AC035. Next base: position 613,263 of record NZ_OZ409858.1, on the reverse strand, counting down.
ATCCCCATGCGCACGAGGCCGAGGGGGCCGCCGCGACCCGTGGCGATGACGGGCACCCCGCTGGCGTGGGCCTCCTGCAGGGTCTGGCCGAAGGTCTCGCTCTCCCCTGGGTGCACGAACACGTCGAACGATGCCATCGCCGCCGCGAGCACGTCGCCTTCGAGGTGCCCGAGGAACAGAGCGCCGGGCATCAGGGCTTCGAGCCGGGACCTGCTCGGTCCGTCGCCCACGATCACGAGGCGCGTCCCCGGGATCGTCTGCAGGATCGCCAGATCCTCGACCTGCTTCTCCGGGGCCAGCCGCCCCACATAGCCGATCACGACCTCGGGCCCCCACTCCGCACGCAGCGACGCGCTGCGGCGGCCCGACTGGAATCTCTCGGAATCGACCCCTCTGCCCCACAGGCGGACGCGATCGACGCCCAGCGCGGCGAGCTGGTGCGCCGAGTCAGGCGATGGAGCGAGCGTCAGGGTCGCACGGCGGTGAAGCCGGGCGATGTGCGCGTGCGCGACACCCGTCGCCACGGGGATGCGGTACCTCTGCGTGTATGCCGCGACATCGGTCTGGTACGCGGCGACCGAGGCCACGCCGAGCTGCTCCGCGGCGAGCGCGCCTCGCCATCCGAGAGCGAAGGGCGAGGCCAGGTGCACGACATCCGGAGCGAAGCGGCGCAGCGATGCCGCGACCTGGCGTGCCGGAGAGGTCCCCACCCGTACATTGCGATAGCCCGGGAGCGGGAGGCTGGGCATGGGTTCGACGGCCGCTCCGTGGAGCTCGGCGGGCATGCCGACCGCGTCGGGGGCGACCACGTGCGCGTCGTGGCCTGCGCGTTCGAGGTGGCTGAGGATCTGAAGTACTGACCCGGTGACACCGTTCATGTGCGGAAGGAAGGACTCTGTCACGATCGCGACTCTCACATCCTCAGAATGCTGCCACCGGCGCACGCGGCATGCAGGAAACGACCCCTGGCACCAGAAGTTCACCGGATGCTGGAGCGCTGGTCACCGGCTATCCGGACGTTGGTTCCCGTTCACCTGCGCCGAGCACTGTGGAGGTGTGCCGACCGACCTGCTCAGCGGCCCCTGGGCCCTCGTGATCATGAGCCTCCTCGTCCTCGGCGACGCATTCTTCGTGGTCATCCCGGGGGAGATCGCGGTGACCGCGCTCGGTGCCGTCGCCTCGACCACCGGCACTCCCCCGCTCTGGGCGGTGATCGTGTGCGCTGCAGTGGCGGCCGCCGCCGGCGACACAGCGTGTTACCTGATCGGCCGCACCGTCGGCACCGAACGCTGGAGATGGATGCGCGCGCCACGTGTGCGCCAGGCCCTCGCCTGGGCGCGACGTCGCCTCGACGGCGGGACCGCCACAGTGCTCTTCACCGCACGCTTCGTGCCGTTCGCCCGTCTGGCGATCAATCTCGTCGCCGGCGCCTCGCGCATCCACCCCGGCCGATATCTGCTGCTCGTCTCAGTGGCGGCCCTCGGGTGGGCCGTCTACCAGGCGTCCGTCGGTGCCGTCGTCGGCGCGCTGGTGCCAGGTGGCCCTGTGGTCGCGGTCGCGGTATCCGTGGCCATCGCGGTCGGTCTCGGCGCTGTGATCGACGTCGTGTCGCGCCGGGCCCGGAAGTGATCCACCCACCGGTCAGGAGCGTGCCCTAGGCTGGCGAGCATGAGCACCGAAGAAGGCGCCTCCTCCAGCGAGGAGATGAAGCGCAAGTTCAAGGAAGCGCTCGAGAAGAAGAACGCGCACCACCGGCAGGGCGAAGCCCACCTGGATGGCGACTCCGCCGTCCACGGCGCGCCCGCCCCGCAGACGCGGCGCGAGTTCCGACGCAAGAGCGGTTGACCACACGGATGCGGGAGCCGACCGTCGTCGGCTCCCGCATCCCTCTTCTCCGTCTCCTGCTCAGTTCTGCGCTGCTCGCGCTCGCGCCCTCTCCTCCTTCGCGGCCATCTCGTCGAGGGCGGACTCCTTGAGTCCCTGGATGTCGGCGGCGTTGCTCTCGTCTGCCATCCCGTGGTCGTCGACGCCATCGAGCGACGACTCTTCGAACGGCAGCGCACCGCTCAGCACCTGCTGCACCCGCGCGCGATCGATCTGGTGCGTCCAGGTGCCGATGAGCAGGGTCGCGACCGCGTTGCCGGTGAAGTTGGTCAACGCGCGCCCCTCCGACATGAAACGGTCGATGCCCACGATCACGCCGACCCCGTCCACCAGGTCGGGACGGTACGCCTGCAGGCCACCGGCGAGCGTGGCGAGTCCGGCGCCGGTGACACCGGCTGCCCCCTTGCTCGCGATGATCATGAACACGAGCAAGCCGATCTGCTCGCCGATCGTCATCGGCTGACCCATGCCGGTCGCGATGAAGAGAGAGGCCATCGTCAGGTAGATCGCCGTGCCATCGAGGTTGAACGAGTATCCCGTGGGCACGGTGATCCCGACGACCGGCTTCGAGACGCCGATGTGCTCCATCTTCGCGATGAGCCGCGGAAGGGCCGACTCCGACGACGAAGTGCCGACGATCAGCAGGTACTCGCGGGCGAGGTACTTCACGAGGCTGAAGATGTTCACCCGGGTCACCGCGAAGAGCAGCGTCCCCAGCACGACCACGATGAACAGGAAGCAGGTGATGTAGAACGCGATCATCAGTACGCCGAGACTCCAGATGGCGGCGATGCCCGTCTTCCCGACGACGGCGGCGATCGCCCCGAAGGCGCCGAGAGGTGCCAGCCACAGGATCATGCCGAGGATGCGGAACACCAGCTTCTGCAGGTTCTTCACCGCGTCCATGATCGGAGCGCCCTTGTCGCCCAGCCCCTGGAGCGCGAAGCCGACCAGCAGCGCGATGAACAGCACCTGCAGCACGCTCTCGCCGGTGAAGGCCGAGAAGAAGGTCGTCGGGATGATCCCGAGGATGAACTCCGTCGTGGTCTTCGCCTCGGTCTTCGTCGCGTCGTAGGTCGAGTTGGCCATGTCGAGGCCGGCGCCCGGGTGGATGATGTTGCCGACGACCAGACCGATCGCCAGCGCGAACGTGGACATGACCATGAAGTAGAGCAATGCGAGGCCGCCGATCTTGCCGACCGTCGCAGCCTTGGCGATCGACCCGACGCCCACCACGATCGTGCAGAAGATGATCGGCGCGATCATCATCTTGATCAGGGCGACGAAGCCTGTGCCGATCGGCTCGAGGCTCTTTCCGACCTCAGGCCAGATGAGGCCGACCGCCGCGCCGAGCACGACGGCGATGATCACCGAGACATACAGCCACGTGTGCCTGTCCCACGCCTGCTTGCCCCGCCGCCAGTGGAATCCGGGAAGTGAGAACCCTGTCGTGATGGCCATGTTTTCCTCCTTGATCATGAACGTCTTCGTCGCATGCCCTCGGGCGCCGTCGCCTTCGGTAAGCTCACCGTCGCGGACTTCACACGGCAACGCCATTTGTGGTCGTATTGGTCACCACTGATATGCCGGCTCCGCGATCACCGATGATCGGAAGGACGTGATGAGACCCGCCCGCAGCGTCGCCTCACGTGTGTTCGTCGTGCTCCTGATCGCGGCGCTCGTCGTCGGCGGCCTGGTCGCCGTCTTCCTCGTCACCGATGCGCAGCGCACCACGCACACCGAGGCTGAGCGGGTCACGGCGGCGGCAGCCGTGACACTCGCCGTGTCACCGCTGGTGACCGAATCGTTGGACGCCGGCGACGTCGACGCGGCCACTCGCGCTCTCGAGCCCTATGCACTCGACGTGATCGTCGGCGCGGATCTCGACTTCGTGACGATCATGACGCCGCAGGGCACCCGGGTCACTCACCCCGACACGGAGCAGATCGGTGAGAGGTACCTCGGCACGATCCCCGACAGCCCCCGAACCTTCACTGAGGTCTTCACCGGCACTCTCGGTCCTTCGGTGCGGACGATCGTTCCGGTCACCGCGGCCGATGGCGACCTGGTCGGCTGGGTGTCAGCCGGCGTGACGACGGAATCGATCTCCGACACCCTGATCCGCAGGCTCCCTCTGTCGCTCGGTATCACCGCGGGCCTGGTCGCCCTCGGTCTTCTCGGAGCCTGGGCCGCTCGCCGCTTCACGCGGCGCATCGCGGGCGATCTCCCGCCGGGGCAGGTGCGCGACGCCGTGTCGTCCTATGAGTCACTGCGCACGCTGGGCGATGCCCTGCGGGCGCAGACGCACGAGCACGGCAACCGCATGCACACTGCTGTCGCTCTGCTGGAGCTGGGGCGTGCGGACGAGGCGATCGAGATACTGACCGAGACCTCACGTCAGAGCCAATCGCTCATCGATCAGGTCACTGCGCGACAAGCCGGCGACTCCACGGTGGGCGCCCTTCTGCTCGGCAAGGCCTCGCAGGCGAAGGAGCGTGGGATCGACTGGCGGTTGCAGATCGATCCCGACACTCCGCGATCGCCCCTCTCGCCGGTCGACAGTGTGGCCGTTCTCGGCAACCTGATCGACAACGCCATGGATGCCGCGTCCGCAGGAACCGAACGATGGGTTCAGGTGACGCTCGAGCCGTCGATCGACGGCGGCATCGTGCTCGCTGTCGCGGACAGCGGGCCGGGGATCGCTTCCGAGCTGCGGACGAAGATCTTCCTGCAAGGGTTCTCGACGAAACCGGCGGGCTCACAGGGGCGCGGGGTCGGACTCGCACTCGTGCGATCCGTGGTCCTCGGCGTCGGCGGGACCGTGGACATCGAGGCCGACCCGACGACATTCCGAGTTGCTCTGCCACCGACGCGAAAGAGGCGCGCACCGTGATCCGCACACTGATCGTCGACGATGACGCTCTCACGCTGGAGCTCCACCGCTCGTACCTCGAGAGGATCGATGGCTTCGTCGTCGCCGGCGAGAGCACCCGAGCACGTGCCGCGGTGAGCGCCGTGCTCGAGCAGCCGCGTGGAGAGGCCTTCGATCTCATCCTTCTCGACATCACGATGCCTGACGGCTCGGGCATCGACGTGCTGCGCGCACTCCGTGCCCGTGCGGCGTCGGTCGATGTGATCGCGATCACCGGCGTCCGCGACGCGGATACCGTGCGGCAGATGGTCGCTCTCGGCGTGTATCAGTATCTTGTCAAGCCGTTCTCCTTCGCGGTGTTCGACGAGCGTCTCACGGCATACCGAGCGCACCGCGAGAAGGCACGATCCACGGATGGCGAGGCGACCCAGGCGGAGATCGACGCGCTGCTCGGTCGTACGACGAAAGCGATACCGGTTCCGAAGGGGCTCTCAGGGGCGACTCTGCAGAAGGTCACCGCCGAGCTCCGCACGGCCGGCGCCCTCTCGGCGAGTGAGGCAGCTCAGAGACTCGGGATGTCGAGGGTCTCCGTACGCCGGTATCTCGAGCATCTCGCTGCATCGGGAATCGTCCTCCGCAGCGCCCGCTACGGCGCTCGCGGACGTCCCGAGACCGAGTACGAGTGGAACCGTCGCACCGACGGATCCGTCTGAGTGCCGGATCGTCGGCTGCCGTTCGCGGCTCTCAGCGCTCTCCACGGCCTGCCGGCCTGCCGCTCGCCGCGAGTCAGCGCGAAAGGCGCCCCTCGTGCAGCAGGGCCTCGGGGTCGGCGAGCGCGCGAGCGCGACGGAGGCGGTCGATCGATGCCGCCTCGGCGCAGCGCTCCAGGGTCTGCCCCGGGCCCAGGAAGGTGGGTATCGTGTGCGGCGCCGTCGCCCGTGCCAGCACGTCACTGAACCCCGCCATGCTCGCGTCTCCCGGCTCGCTCGGGGCTCCCGGGAACACAGGAACCAGAGCGTGCATCAGCCAATCGACCCCCTGCAGAGTCGCGAGACCCGCACGTCTCGGATTCTCCAGCGCTCCGCCGAGCATGCGGATGTCGATGCCCATGATCGGCCACTGGTCCGGCTGCTCGCGGAAACGCATCAACTCATCGATCGTCTCGTCGTCGAGCGATGAGAGGGCTGCCGACACGCCTCGCCCGGGCGTCGGATCGGTGGGCTCCCCGCTCGACGCGGCGATGGTTCTCGGTGATGTGGCCCCGGAGACCGAGCGGCGCACCGTGCCGGCTCGACTCACCCCCTCGAGCAGATCATCGAAAGCGCCGTTCGTCGACAGCGCCTGCACGGTGATGAAGCTGCGTCCGCGGATCTCCTCTGGCAGCTGCGGGACATCGGGCATCCGCATCGAGTTCATGAACACGTTCAGTGAAGACGGCGCGTCGGCGGCGAGGTCTCGGACGGCCCGCACCACCGCGCCAGCATCCGAGGCGTCGAATGTGAGCTCAGCCCCCCACACGGCGGGTGCAGGCACCAGGTCGATCTCGAGCGCGGTGACGATGCCGATGACCCCACCCGCGCCCCGCAGCGCCCACATGAGCTCGGGGTCGCTGTGGTCGTCGACGCGCTCATGCGCGCCGTCGCTGCGCAGCATCCACACAGCGCGGAGATTGTCGGACCCCAGCCCGGCCGTGCGGCTGAACCACGAGTGGCCGCCGCCGAGGGTGTAGCCCGCGACGCTGACGACCGGGCTCGTTCCCGCCGGGGCGACCCAGCCGGTGCCCTCGAGCGCCTCGACCACGGCTCCCCAGCGGACCCCGCTGCCGACGCGCACTGTTCCGGATTCGAGGTAGACCTCGAGTTCGTCGAATGCCGTCATCCGCAGGATCACGGCGCCGGAGAGATCGCCGGAGGCACCGTGCCCTGAGGGTTGCACGGCGATCGTGACACCCGCATCGCGCGCTGCGCCGACGAGCGTGCGCAGATCGTCGAGACCGGCGGGAACGGCGACACCGACCGGATGCTGTTCGATCGCGAGGTTCCACGGTCGACGGGCGCGATCGAAAGCCTCGTCACCGGGGAGAAGAAGGGTTCCGCGCAGCGCGCGTCGCGCAGCGTCCAGCACAGACAGGTGGGCCATGACGTCACCGTACGATGCCCCACGGACATTGTCGATGGCGTCATGGCCCATCGGGTGACCCATGATCCGGGTGTCGCGGTCTACTCGCCGGCGAGACCGCCGAGCATGTGGCCGAACGAACGGCCCTCCCCGAGATAGGTCGCCGGGTCGTACGGGTCGGCTGCCGCAGCCACCTCGCGCTTCGCGATCGCCTCGGCGAGCTCGCGCGCGCCCTTCTCGACGCGCTTCGCGAGCGGAGCGACGTCGTCACCGGCCCCGCCCCAGTCGCTGGATGCGGCGAAGACGCCGGTCGAGACCGCGTCGGCATGCAGGTAGGCGAAGAGCGGTCGGATCGCGTAATCGATCGCGAGCGAGTGCCGAGCCGTGCCGGCGTTCGCTCCGATCAGCACCGGCTTCCCGGTGAGGGCGTCCGGATCGAGCACGTCGATGAACGATTTGAAGAGCCCGTTGTAGCTCGTCGAGAAGATCGGCGTGACGGCGATGAGCGCGTCCGCCGACACCACGGTGTTGATCGCGGTCTCGAGCGCGGGCGGCGCGAATCCGGTGAGCAGGTTGTTCGTGATGTCGTGGGCGTAGTCGCGCAGCTCGATCACGTCGACGCTCGCCTCGATGTCGTGGCCCGCGAGGGCCTTCACGGTCTCCGCCGCGAGGCGATCCGCGAGCATCCGCGTGGACGACGGGTTCGAGAGCCCGGCAGACACGACTGCGATACGACGAGTGGTCATCTCAAGCCTCCTTCCGGCTGAGTCCGAACGCTGCGCCCGCGGGGGCGGGAGAGTCCTGATAGGGCGAATCGCCCGTCAGGTTGTCGCCACGGTTCGCACCGGGGCGCGCCTGACGCGTCGGCCCGTCGCCGAACTCCGCCTTCACCCGCGCAGCGTGTGTCGGAGCATCGGGGACCGATGCGGGGCGGTCCTTCGCGAGCTCCTTGCGGAGCACCGGCACGACCTCGGAGCCCAGGATGTCGAGCTGCTCGAGCACCGTCTTCAGAGGCAGGCCCGCGTGGTCGATGAGGAACAGCTGGCGCTGATAGTCGCCGTAGTGCTCGCGCATCGCGGCGTAGCGGTCGATGACCTGCTGAGGCGAGCCCACCGTCAACGGGGTCATCTCGGTGAAGTCCTCCATGCTCGGTCCGTGACCGTACACGGGGGCGTTGTCGAAGTAGGGGCGGAACTGGTTCACCGCGTCCTGCGACTTCGCAGCCATGAAGACCTGCCCGCCGAGGCCCACGATCGCCTGCTCGGGGGTGCCGTGACCGTAGTGCGCGTAGCGCTGACGGTACAGCTCGATCAGACGCTGATAGTGCTCCTTCGGCCAGAAGATGTTGTTCGCGAAGAAGCCGTCACCGTAGTAGGCCGCCTGCTCCGCGATCTCCGGGGTGCGGATCGATCCGTGCCAGACGAACGGCGCGACTCCGTCGAGCGGACGCGGGGTCGAGGTGAAGCCCTGAAGCGGGGTGCGGAACTTGCCTTCCCAGTTCACGACGTCCTCCCGCCACAGCTTGTGCAGCAGCGCGTAGTTCTCGATCGCGAGCGGGAGGCCCTGCCTGATGTCCTGGCCGAACCACGGATAGACCGGCCCGGTGTTGCCGCGGCCGAGCATGAGATCCATACGCCCGTCGGAGACGTGCTGCAGCATCGCGTACTCCTCGGCGATGCGCACCGGGTCGTTGGTCGTGATGAGAGTGGTCGACGTCGAGACGATCAGACGCTCCGTCTGCGCTGCGAGTGCCGCGAGGAATGTCGTGGGGCTCGACGACCAGAAGGGAGGGTTGTGATGCTCGCCGATCGCGAAGACGTCGAGGCCGACTTCTTCACTGTGCTTGGCGATCGCAAGGGTCGCCTTGATCCGCTCCTGCTCACTCGGCGTCTCGCCGGTGGTCGGGTCGCGGGTGATGTCGCTGACCGACATGATTCCGAACTGCACCGGGACGCCTGCCTGCTCACTCATGATTGCTCCGTCTTCTCCGAATCGGGTGCCCTGCATCCGGTTCTATTCATTTGAATGTATCTGAGTCAACGCGATGCGAGCAACTTTATTCCCCGAGTAGCCTCAGAGGATGAACAGTGCCGGAGCCGACACGACGAACCCCGCCACCGGATCCGTGCAGAAGCCCCGCAAGCGCGTCCCGTTCTGGGACAACGCCCGCTACGCCTGCATCGTCCTGGTGGTTCTCGGGCACGCGATCCAACGCCTCACCTACGACTCCGACATCGCACTCGCTTCGTACCTCGCTCTCTACGCCTTCCACATGCCGGCCTTCGCGATCATCTCCGGCTACTTCTCGAAGTCCGGGTCCCCCACGCGAGTTCAGATGGCGCGCGTGATCACCGACATCCTGCTGCCCTATGTCATCTTCGAATTCCTGTGGACTCTGACGAAGTGGCTGGTCGAAGGACAGGCCGACCCGAACTTCACCAAGCCGTCGTGGACACTGTGGTTCCTGCTCGCACTCGGCATCTTCCGTCTCGTGCTCCCCTACCTCGCGCTGCTCCGATGGCCGTTGCTGTGGACGGTGATCATCTCGGTCGGGGTCGGCTATCTGCCCAACGTCGACAGCACGTTCTCACTGTCGCGCACTCTCGGCCTGCTGCCGTTCTTCGCGCTCGGATGGTGGCTGCGCGAGCGCGATGTGGTCGCCCGCTTCAGCCTCCTCGAAGTCCGCCCCTGGTGGATCCGCGCAGCCAGCGCAGCCGTGCTCGGCATGGCCGGCTTCGCCGCCTGGCAGTGGATCGACGTCTGGAAGGAGATCGACCTGCGCCACTGGCTGTTCTACGAGGATGCGTACGCGGACCTCGGCGGAGAGCAGTGGTGGGCGGGTGGCGTGCGCATCGCTCTGATGCTGCTGGCAGTGCTCCTGAGCGCCGCGTTCTTCGCTCTGATCCCCCGCGGCACCTACTGGTGGACGAGATTCGGCCAGTACACGATGTACGTGTTCCTGCTGCACTCGTTCGTGCTCTACCCGTTCCGCGAGTCCGGCGTGCTGCGCGATCTCGATCCGACATGGCTGTGGCTGCCGCTCGTGACCCTGTTGTCCGTGGTGCTGGCCCTCGCACTCGCGACGAAGCCCGTGCGCTGGCTCTTCCGCCCCCTGGTCGAGCCCCGCCCGCGATGGCTCTTCCGAGACCCTGAGCTGGCCCGACGCGAAGGCCACCGCAGCGACCCCACCGGATCCCGTCGGCCGCGCCACAGGGCAGCGGCTAACCTGAAGGAGTGACCAGAGCCGAGACGATCCGCGACCGCCTGGTGGACCACGTGAACGTCTCGGGGTTCGGCGCCCATGGGCTTCATGTGCTGGTCGGGGCCGATGCCGCAGAGCACCGGTGGACAGCCGACGTCCGCGAGGACATCCATTCGGTGGCGAAGGGCGTGTGCGTCCTCACGGCCGGAATCGCCGCCGACGAGGGCCTCGTGTCACTCGACGCTCCGATCGCCGCGTACGTCCCGGATCTCGCGCTCGGAGACGGAGTCGATCGGATCACGCTCCGACACCTGCTCTCGATGTCGAGCGGCATCGACCTCGCTTGGTCGGAGACCATGATGACCGACTGGCCCGACCTCGCACACGAGTTCCTCTCGCGCCCATCGCGCGGACCCGTCTTCCAGTACTCGAACGCCAGCACCTACGCGGCGATGGCGGTCCTCGCAACACGGGTGGGCGACATCGTCGACTATCTGCGTCCGCGGCTGCTCTCTCCTCTCGGCCTCGACGACATCGGGTGGGAGCGCTGCCCGCAGGGCCGGATCGTCGCCGGCGGCGGCATCGCGTTGCGCACCGAGGAGATGGCCCGCCTGGGCCGACTGATCCGCGATCGTGGGGAATGGGAGGGGCGGAGTCTCGTCTCCCCGGCAGTCATCGACGCGATGCACTCCGACTGGGTGACGGCGGGCCAGAACCCGGGATACGAGCGCTATGCGCTGTCCGGATGGGACGGCCCAGGCGCGGCCTGGCGACTGCACGGCGCCTACGGGCAGCTGCTCATCTTCCGCGGCGATGCCGTCGTGACGATCACCGCTGACGACCACTTCGGCGCAGACGCCATGTCGGCTTTCGTGGCGGAGACGCTGGGCGCCTGACCGCGCTCCGCGACCGTCAGGCGAAGAGCCCGGCGCCGACGTACGATCCGGGCTTCGCACCGGCGGGGATCGCCCAGATGCCCGAGCCGACATGCGTGATGTACTCGTTCATCCGGTCGGTCGACAGCCGTCGCTGCAGTGAGATGAACTGAGCAGGATCGCGCTGATATGACAGGAAGAAGAGCCCGGCGTCGAGCCGGCCGAGGTCGTTGTTGCCGTTGACGTAGTTGAAACCCCGGCGAAGGATCCGGATGCCGTTGTTCTGCTCCGGGTGCGCGAGCCGCACGTGCGCGTTCTGGTCTATCGCCGAGGAGCCGAAGTCCGGTGCGGCGAACTCGTCGCCGCCGGAGAGCGGAGCACCCTCGCCCTTGTCGCGCCCCACGATCGTGTTCTGCTCCGAGAGCCGCACCCGATCCCAGGTCTCGATCAGCATCGCGATCTTCCGAGCGACGAGATACGAGCCTCCCGCCATCCAGGAGGGCTGATCCGATGCTCCGACCCAGACATTCGCGTCGAGGGCGGTGGCGTCGTCGGCGAGGATGTTCGCCGTGCCGTCCTTGAATCCGAACAGGTTGCGCGGGGTCGCCTGAGCGGAGGTCGTGCGAGAGGTCTTGCCGAAACCGAGTTGCGACCAGCGCAGGCGTGCGCGCCCGAAGGCGATACGGCTGAGGTTGCGGATCGCGTGCACAGCCACCTGCGGGTCATCGGCGCAGGCCTGGATGCACAGATCGCCGTGCGACGCCTGCGGGTCGAGGTCGTCGCCCACGAACGCGGGAAGCCGCTCGAGCTTCTGCGGCCGCTGAGCGGCGATTCCGTAGCGGTCGCCGTCTTCGTTCTCGAACAGGCTCGGCCCGAAGCCGAACGTGATCGTGAGCCCGGCGGCCGGGAGGCCGAGAGCTTCACCGGTGTCATCCGGCGGCACTTCGGAGTCACCTCCGACGGCGCCCGTCGCGCTCACCTCGAGCCCCTTGGTCATTCGCGACGCCGCATACGTCCAGTCCTGCAGCAGTGTGATCAGATCGTCCCGATCAGTCCGCGGCATCATGTCGAACGAGGCGAAGTGCAGATGCTCCTGCACCGGAGTGGTGATCCCCGCCTGATGCGCGCCGAAGAACTCGTACGAGACCTGCGAGTCCGCGTCTGCTCTGGCACGGCCGAGGGCCACGCCACCGGCCAGTCCGCCGCCCACTCCCACTGCGAGGGAGGCGACTCCCCCGCCGATCGCGAGGCCGAGGAGGCCACGTCGACTGAGGCCCGTGGAAGAGGAGGCAGCAGCTGCCGACTCCGGCGTGGAGTCGGCAGCAGCTGCATCCTTCGAGCGTTCGTTCACCTGCGAGATCGTACCCTTCGAATCAGTCGAGGACTGTGCCGGTGAGCTGCGACAGCGGCTCGGCGAGCGCATTGATGAGGTCGGTGAACTCGCGCTTGTCGGCGTCGGTCAGTTCCGAGTAACCGACGAAGCCCTCGTCGAGCGAGCCGTGCGCCGCAAGCGACTCTTCGAGAGCCGCGTATCCGTCCTCGATCTCGGTCACGAGCGCTGCGCCGTCATCGCCCTGCGCGGTGGCGAAGTCCTGCACGAGAGAGAAGGCCATCTTGGAGCCCTCGACGTTGGCGGCGAAGTCGTAGAGGTCGGTTCCGGACCACCAGTCCTCCTCACCGGAGATCTTGCCGGTCGCGACCTCGTCGAGCAGTGCGATCGCACCGTTCGAGATCCCGCCGATCCCCTGGTCGTCCAGAGCCGTCGTGAAGTCGTCGGAGTGCACATAGTCGTAGAGCTCCTGCACGTCTGCGAGCAGCTGGTCGCCATAATCGGCGCGCTCCTCGGTCGTCGAGGGAGCCCAGTCCTGCCAGGCGGGCGTCTCGCCGTCGGCGTTGAGTGCGTCCTGAGCCGGCACCCAGAGATCCTTCTCGATGCGGTGGAAGCCGGTCCAGTCGATTCCGTCGGCGACGGCGTCGACCTCGCGGAAGTCGATGCGCGGGTCGAGCGTGCCGAGCGCCTCCGCAACGGGTTCGATGCGCTCGTAGAAGGCGCGGGTCTGGGGGAAGAGAGCGCGAGCGGCCTCGTCGTCACCCGACTCGTACGCGGCGACGAACTCGTCGACGGAGGGGACCAGCTGCCCGACCTGGTCCTTCACGAATGCCGCGTACAGGTCGACCGCCTGCTGCTTCTGCTCCGAGTCCTCTCCCTCGACCTCCACCCGGTCGCCCGTGACCGTGAACTCCGACTTGCCGACGCCCTCGCCGATCATTCCGGGCTTGCACAGCGTGAAGTACTTGCCTGGCTGCGCCACGACGGTGAGTGTGCGGGAGGCGGCCGGCGCGATGTTCTCGACCTCGCCGACGATGCGCAGTCCGTCGTCGGCGAGCAGGTAGAACTCCGAGGTCTGTGCACTGTCGTTCGTCACGTCGAACGTGAGCGTGCCGCTCTCGGCAGTCGTCGCGGAGACGGCGCACTCTGAGTCGGTCGACGAGACGTCGAACGCGGCGCCTGCTGCGGCATCGCTCTTGGCGACACAGCCGCTGAGGACGAGCGCTGCGGCGCCGGCTGCGGCGACAGCACCGAGGATTCGGCGAGAGGTGGTCATGCTGCTCCTTGCTGGGTGAGAGTGGGGGTCGAGACGTCACGGTCTGCAGACGTCGACGAACGAGGCGTGCTCGGCCGACGCGCGCGCAGTCCGCGGACGAAGAAGAATCCGACGACGACGATATAGACGGCCCATGCCGTGACCTGGAGCCACGTCATCCGCGGCATGAAGCCGACGGTCGCCTGCAGGATGGTGGCCCATGCTCCGTCCGGGGCGATGACGTTCGTCACGTCGAACGCCCACCCGAACGGGAACGCCGCCCAACCGAGTGCCACGGCGCCGGTGAGGGCGTCGATGGGGGCTGCAGAAGTGAAGGGTCCGGGCAGCGCACCGGCCTCCTGAAGGTCCATGATCGCGTAGGCGAGCACGCCGGCGGCGACGATCACGAGGAAGCCGCTCGTCCAGGTGAAGAACCGGCGGAGGTCGAGTCGGACGGCGCCGCGGGCGAGCAGCCATCCGATCACGACGGCGGTGAGGAGGCCGAGCATCGCTCCGAGCAGTGCGGCGGGGGCGTCTCCGAACGACTGGACCATCGACCACAGGAGCAGAGTCGTCTCGATCCCCTCCCTGGCCACGGAGACGAAGCCGATCGCGATCAGGGCCCAGAGGCCGCCGTGCGTGAGAGCCCGATCGAGCCCCCCTTCGAGCGTCGCCTTCATGGTGCGCCCGGCCTTCTGCATCCAGAAGATCATCCAGGTGACCATGCCGACAGCAAGCAGGGATAGCAGTCCGCCGATGAGCTCCTGCGCTTCGAACGTCAGCGAGTACGCCCCGAAGGTGAGGATCGCACCGATGCCCAGAGCGAGAGCGATCGCCAGCCCTACGCCGGCCCAGAGTCGCGGCAGCGCGTCGCTTCGGCCGAGGCGACGTAGGTAGGCCACGAGGATGCCGACGACGAGAGCGGCTTCGAGGCCTTCGCGAAGACCGATCAGGAACGTTGCGAGCACGGAATGAGACTCTCTGCGATAAGACTGAGGTAAGGCATCCCTTACCTCGGAGAGATTATCATCAGATCGCCGTCGCCTCGTACACGCGCCGAGGAGCGAGGAGAGTAATGCGACGCAACACTCGACCGTCCGCCTCACGACCGATTTACGCTCGATGCATGGCTGATCTCTCGCTCCCCATCCTCGACCTGTCCCAGCTCGATGCCGGCCCCGAGGCCGCAGCGCGATTCCGAGACGAACTACGCGCAGCGACGCATGATGTGGGCTTCTTCTACCTCACGGGCACGGGCGTCTCCCCCGAGCTCGAAGCTCGCCTGCACCGGGCCGCGCTCGACTTCTTCGCTCTTCCCGAAGAGGAGAAGCTCGCGATCGAGAACGTCAACAGCCCCCACTTCCGCGGATACACCCGCGTCGGGGGCGAACGGACGCAGGGCAAGGTGGACTGGCGTGAGCAGATCGACATCGGCCCCGAGCGCGAACCCATCGAGGGCGGACCCGCTTTCAACCGCCTCACCGGACCGAATCTCTGGCCGGCAGCCCAGCCCGAGCTCAAGGCGGTCGTCACCGAGTGGCACGACACGCTGACCGAGGTCGCACACAAGCTGCTGCGCGCATGGGCGGTCACCCTCGGGGCGGAGGAGTCGTACTTCGATGTGCCGTTCCGCGACCCGTCGACGCTCATCAAGATCGTCCGCTACCCGTGCACGCATGAGCCGGAGCCCCAGCAGGGCGTCGGCGCGCACAAGGATTCCGGTGTGCTCACCCTGCTCTGGGTCGAGCCCGGCAAGGGTGGGCTGCAGGTGGAGCGGAACGGCGAGTGGGTGTCGGCTCCGCCCGTGCCCGGCGCGTTCGTCGTCAACATCGGGGAGCTGCTCGAGTATGCGACCGGGGGCTACCTGAAGGCCACCAATCACCGGGTGATCTCCCCCAAGGCACCGGAGGAGCGCATCTCCATCCCCTTCTTCTTCAACCCCGCGCTCGACCAGCAGCTGCCGCTCCTGTCTCTCCCGGCCGACCTGGCCGCGGAGGCGACCGGCATCACCGAGGATCCGAGCAACCCCATCCACGCCACCTACGGCGAGAACGCCATGAAGTCACGTCTGCGCGCGCATCCTGATGTCGCAGCGATCCATCACCCCGACCTGGTCGGCGCGAAGGTCTGACACCGGTCACAGCGCGGGACCGCCTCCGAGCGCGACGATCTCGCGCAGCGCCTGGAGGTGGCCGGCGAAGGCCGCGCGGCCTGCGGCGGTCGAGTAGACCCAGGTGCGAGGACGGCTGCCGAGGCTCCCTTTTCGCGCGATGACGTACCCCGCCGCCTGCAGGTGCGTGATGGCCTTGCTCAGCGGCGAGTCACCGCACTGGAGGATCTCGCGGAGCGTCGCGAAATCCAGTTCGATGCCATCCCCGAGCGACGCCATCAGCGAGAAGCGGATCGGCGACGCGAAGTTGTCGTCGAGCCGGGTGCGGGGGTGGGGCGCCGCGGGCCCGTCAGTCACGCAGATCACGCCCGGGTATGAAGGAGACGGCGACGAACAGGATGATCACGGAGGCCCCCGCCAGCGCTCCCCCATCGAAGGGAATGGGGAGCAGGACGACCGCGGAGAGCGCCGAGACCGAGATAGCGAAAACGGTCAGGTGCGGCCATCGCCAGGATGCACCGATCGCAGGCAGCCCGAGATCGCTGCTGAACGCGAACATCCAGACGAACAGCATCAGCAGGACGAGCATGACCAGAACGCTCGCGAGCACTCCGTTCGGCGCCGACGCGAGCGTGATCAGCACCCCGAGCGCGACGCCGACGAGGATCGTCCCCCATCGAATGACGCGCGAAAGAGGCTGTGGGCGCGAGCGCGGCGGGCGGACGTCGCCGGACGCACGGGCGAGCTGTGCCGCTCCGTAGCCGCCCAAGCCGAACAGGACGAGTGCGGGCGGGATCAGCACTCCGATCGCCGGAAAGCCCGGCGCCCAGACAGCGAAGCCGAAAGCGACCAGCGCCACGGTGACGAGGAGCCCGCCTGCGACCAGCATCGGCCAGTTCGACCACGAGGGGCGACGCTGCATGCCGCTGCGCTGCGCCATTCCGCTCGCGAGCTGAACCCACACGAGGAAGCTGAAGACGATGGTCTGCGAGGCGAGGACACTGTCAGCCCGGAGGGCGAACGCCAAAACCGCCAGATACGCCGCCGTGGCCACGGCATTGACGATCTGCAGCCATGCCAGCGCTCGACGATCCACCGTGAGCTCACGGCGCGTGGCGACCGCTTCAGCCTCGTCGAGATACCTCTTGGCGATGTCCGCGCTGGGAGGTGCGAGCACCTCGTAGCCGTCGACAGGCTTCTGCTCCATGATGCCCCCCTCTTACTTTCCAGATGGAAAGCTCCCTACTTTCCTACGGGAAAGCTGGTGCGAGGTCAACCCCTGGAACATGACGAAGGCCGCCCCACACCTGGGGCGGCCTTCTCAAGAATGTTCTGCGCGATTGTACGCTGGAGCGCTCTGCGTTATCGGCGGAGACCCAGGCGTGCGATCAGCGAGCGGTAACGCTCGATGTCGACGCTCTGGAGGTAGCCGAGCAGACGACGGCGCTGACCCACGAGCAGGAACAGGCCACGACGCGAGTGGTGGTCGTGCTTGTGCTCCTTCAGGTGCTCGGTGAGGTCCTTGATGCGCTGCGTCAGCATCGCGGCCTGCACCTCGGGGGATCCGGTGTCACCGGGGTGCGTCGCGTACTCTTCGATGATCGCCTTCTTGACGTCTGCTTCCAGTGCCATAGATTCGATCCCCTCTCTGCTTGTTGCGCGGTGCCCGACGCCTGATGCGTGAGCTCTCTTTATCCGCGGCCGATCAAACGGCAACCTGAAGAGTCTACCAGGACTCGATGCCGCTGGAAGACCGCGACTGCGCGCGCCCGATGGCGCCTCGGATAACCTCGAACCATGCATGACGGACACTCGGCGTGAGCGCCGCGCGCAGCCACCTGATCGACCTCAGCCCCCTCAAGGCCAGCCCGGCGTTCGCGCGGATGTGGATCGGCTCGGTCCTCGCGGGGATCGGCGGCCAACTGACGATCGTCACGGTGATGCTGCACGTGTTCGCACTCACCGGGAGCACCTTCGCGGTCTCGATGATCGCCGTGGCCGGACTCGTGCCGATGATCCTCGCGGGGCTGTACGGCGGGATGCTCGCCGACGCATTCGACCGTCGCAGGGTGGCACTGATCGCCGCCACGGTGACCTTCGCCTCGACCGCGCTGCTCGCTGCGCTCACCTGGACGGGCACGGAGACCATCTGGTGGCTGTATGTGCTGAGCATCGTAAACTCCGCGGCGAACTCGGTCGGCATGGCCACCCGTACGGCGATCGTGCCGCGGCTCATCCCCCGCGACAAGCTCGCCGCCGCGTCCGCCCTCAACGGGGTGGCATTCGGACTCACGGTGATGGCCGGACCCGCCATCGCGGGAATCCTCGTCGCACTCACCGGGTACGGATGGACCTACACCCTCGATGTGATCCTGATGCTGTCGATGTTCCTCGGGCTGTGGAGCCTGCCTCCGCTTCGCCCCGAGGGCGAGATCGTGAGGCCGGGTTTCGCGTCGCTCGTGGACGGATGGAGATTCCTGCGCCGAGCGAGCAACATCCGGATGCAATACGTGGTCGACATCATCGCCATGACTTTCGGACAGCCGCTCGTGCTGTTCCCCGCTCTCGGGACAGTCCTCCTCGGCGGAGGAGCGGTGACGACCGGCATCCTCACCGCGGCCGTCGCTGCCGGCACCTTCGCTTCGAGCCTCTTCTCCGGACGGGTCGTGCAGTACCGCTGGCACGGACGCGGCATCGAGCGTGCGGTCGAGGCATACGGCGCCTCCATCCTGCTGTTCGGCGCGGTCCTGGTGGCCGGGGCCCTCTCCGCCGGAGCGACCGAACAGGTTCCGAATGTCGGGCTGATCATTGCGGCGTGCGTCGCACTCGCCCTCTCGGGCGCATCCGACAATGTGAGCTCGATCTATCGCAACACGATGATGCAGGCGGCGGTGCCAGACAGCATGCGCGGCCGTCTGCAGGGCGTCTTCATCATCGTCGTCGCCGGTGGCCCTCGCATCGGCGCGCTCTATGCCGGCACGCTCGCGACCCTCACGACACTGTGGGTCCCCCCGCTGATCGGCGGCCTGCTCGTGATCGCCCTGGTCGCTCTGCTCGCGCGCCGCAGCCCTGGCTTCCGTGCGTACGACGCAGAGAACCCCGAGCCCTGAGGGGCCCGGGGTTCTCGAGATCAGCTGATCAGTCCTGCTGCAGAGCACCCTGCAGGTCGAGGCTGATCGTGACATCCTTGCCGACCAGCACTCCGCCGGTCTCGAGGGCTGCGTTCCAGGTCAGGCCGAAGTCCTCGCGGTTGATGACCGTCTTGGCCGACGCGCCGGCCTTGTAGTTGCCCCACGGGTCGGAACCGAAGCCACCGAAGTCGAGTTCGAAGCTCACGGGCTTTGTGATGCCGCGGATCGTCAGGTCGCCGTCGACGAAGAGCTCGCCGCCCTCGGTGCGCGCACCGGTCGAGACGAACTCCATGGTCGGGAAGTTCTCGGTGTCGAAGAAGTCGCCGGAGCGGAGGTGCGTGTCGCGCCCCTCGTCCTTGGTGTCGATCGACGTGACGTCGACGCTGGCCTCGACGCGGGCGTCGAGGGGGTTCTCGGGGGCGATCAGGGTCGCGCTCTTGACACCGAAGGTGCCACGGACCTTCGAGATCATCATGTGGCGCACGCTGAAGGTGACCTCGCTGTGCGACGGGTCGAGCACCCAGGTGCCGGGACGGTAACCGGGAATGTCGATGCTGGTCATGGTTTCTCCTCGGGAGACATCAGCCGCATTGCGCGGCAACGGATGAGGGGCCGCGTTCACGGCGTCACGCGTTACAACTTACATGCACATGCATGTATTCCCGGAATGTGCGGAATCCCCTCCGCGCACGCAAAAAGGCGCCGCACCCCGATGGGGCACGGCGCCTTCCGGCGGTGATCCGGTCAGCCGACGGCGACGAGGTCGATGATGAAGATGAGGGTCTTGCCCGAGAGGAAGTGTCCTCCGCCGACAGGGCCGTAGGCGAGGTGCGGCGGGATGACGAGCTCGCGGCGCCCGCCTTCCTTCATTCCGGGGATGCCGTCCTGCCAGCCCTGGATCAGGCCGCGGAGCGGGAACTGGATGGTCTCGCCGCGTCCCCACGAGGAGTCGAACTCCTCGCCGGACTCGAACTCGACACCGGCGTAGTGCACGGTCACGGTGTCACCGGGCTTCGCCTCGGCACCGTCTCCCTCGATGATGTCGCGGATCACGAGCTCCGCGGGGGCGGGGCCGGTGGGGGCGTCGAACTCAGGCTTTGTGCGATCAGTCATGCTCTCCATCCAACCCGAGCCGTGGGCCGTCGGTCAACGGGATCGCTCCGCTGAGGGCGAAACCGCGATGCGCTCAGTGTCGCTCTCCCTTTCCAAGCCCTTGACACTCGTGCGCACCGGGTGCACCCTGTTTACAGACCAACTCAGCGCCCGGTAGACATGCAGGCATCGCCGCAGCACCGGGCGCTGAGTCTTGCGACGGGGAGCTCTTCGCGACTCCTCAGCCACGCACCTCGGCCGAATACTCGACGAGCATCGACGCGAGTTCTTCCGGGCGACTGAGCGCGACGCAGTGACCGGCCCGGATCTCGTCTGCGGCGACGCCGAGTCGCTTGCGCGCGAGTTCTCGGAGGAACGCAGGTGGAAAGAACCTGTCCTCGGTGCAGACGACGAACCTCGTCGGCACGCTCGGCCAGTCGGCGAGAGGCCAGGGAGCTGCCATCGCGGCTTCGGACGGATGTGCTCTCTCGCGGTCCATCGCCTCTTCCGCCGTCGCTCGAGGTACATCGTGATAGAAGCCGACGAACGGATCATCGTTCCCCGTGAGACCGCCGTCGCGAGCAGCCTGCGCCTCCACCGCCGCGCTGAAGCCGGTGTTCGACCACCAGTCATCCGGAGACTCCCCCGGCATCGGAATCATCGCAGCGAGCAACACGAGAGAGTCCGCCGCCAGCCTCTCGGCGACGATCGGCGCGGTGAACCCGCCGAACGAGTGACCGACGACGATTCCCCCTCGTCGTCCGCCGACAGCATCCACGACGGCATCCGCATAGTCGACGAGCGTGAGGGACTCGTCGTCGCCCGGCAGATCCGGCGCGATCACCTCGTGTCCGCGCTCCCGCAGGACGGCAGCGAGCCGATGCCATGACCACCCTGTGTCGCCCGCTCCGTGGACGAGGATGAAGCGGGTCATGACGGGGCTGCCTCAGTACGCCAGCAGGGCGGCCCGGGCGGCGCGCGTGCGAGCGAGCAGGGCCTGCTCGTCTGCAGGAGCCATCGGGTCGCGGCCCGTGATCGCCCGCTGACGGACGGATGCCAACGTCGTGGCGTCCTTGATGAACTCGCGCATCAGCGGACGTCGATCACCGCGCAACTGGGACGCCCAGGCGAGACCGGTCTTGCGCCCCGCAGGGGTGGCCAGCATCGTGACCTCCTCGGGGGTGAACCATCCGGCAGCCGCGTAGTCGCCCAGACGCGCCTTCGTCAGACGTGACTCCTCTCTCCGCAAGGCGATGATGCCGAGGATGAATCCGACGAACAGCGGCACCTGGAGGACGAAGTAGAGGAGGAAGAAGTTCGCGAAGGACGATCCGTTCCACAGCCCGTGCAGCACCATCGCCCCCAGCATCCCGAGGAGACCGAAACCGAGCGCAGCACCCGTCGAGGCGTGGCGTCGAGCGGCCAGACCGATCGCGAGGCCGGTGAGCGAGGTGAACATGGCGTGAGCGAACGGCGACATGATCGCGCGCAGGATGAACGTCACCGTCAGCTGCTCTCCCCCGCCCTCGATGAGGCTGATGGCGAAGTACTGGATGTTCTCGGTGAACGCGAATCCGGCGCCGACCAGGGCTCCGTACACGACCCCATCGACCGGTCCGTCGAACGATCGACGCGCGATGACGAAGATCAGGAAGACTCCGAAGCCCTTCCAGAACTCCTCGACGATGGGAGCCTGGATCACGGCGCCTGCGACCTCCCCCCTGAGCCCCAGCACGGCTGTCAGGCCCAGGTCGACGAGAAGCGTGAGTCCCACGGCGGCGATGGCACCCCAGGCGATCGCGAAGAACACGAGCGACTTGGGCTCGGGCTCCCATCGGTCGATCATGCGCACGACGAAGAAGACGATCGCAAGCGGCACGAGCGCGAGAACGAGACCGATGATCGACGCCAGTGGCCCGAGGAACAACCCGAAGTAGGCGATCAGCCCGAGCATCAGCAGCCCGAGGAACCCGAACAGCGAGAACAGGGCGGCCCGGCCACCTCGGCGCGCTGCGGGCAGCGCAGGCAGACCCGGGGCAGGTGATGGGGCGGCCGGGGCCGGCGGGGAGTAGGGAGTCGGCTGGGCGAGGACCGACGCATACCCCGGGTGCTGGGTGAAGTGGGCCGGTGCGTAGTTCGACTGCGCATACTGCTGAGCGGAGTACTGCTGCGGCTGCTGCGGATACGTCGGCTGCTGCGCGGGCGGCTGCTGCGCGGGCGGCGGCGTGTACGGCGATGGCTGGGACGGTCCTCCGGAACTCATAGCCAAAGCATATGGCGAACAACCAACTTCCCTCGGGTCTGGTGACTTCCTCCATCCAATCGACCCGAGCAGCGGATAGCGTAGGAACATGCGGTTCGCTCATCTGCGTCGTGCCGACTCCCCTGCTGCGCATCTCGCAGTCGTGGAGGGTGCCGATGCCATCCTCGTCTCCGACCTCCTTCCCGACCCCCCTGCGACGCTTCAGCAGCTGATCGAAGGAGGAGAGCAGACGCTCGCCGCGCTTCGTTCTGCTGTCGAGAGCGGCACCGCCACCCGGCATCCGCTCGAAGACTGGACGTTCTCGTCAGCAGTCATCGCCCCGCCCGCGGTTCTCGCAGTCGGCCTGAACTACGCCGCCCACTCGAGCGAGCTCGGCCTGAAGACCGACGCGGCTCCGACCGTCTTCACGCTGTGGCCCAACTCGCTGACGGGCCATGAGCAGACGACGTCGTGGCCGCGAGCGCTGAGCGAGGCCGTGGACTACGAGGCAGAGCTCGGCGTGCTGATCGGCACGCCTGCGAAGGACGTGGCCGAGGCCGACGCCCTCTCGCATGTCTGGGGTTACACCGTCGTCAACGACATCACCGCCAGGAACGTGCAGTTCTCGGAAGCTCAGTGGTCACGGTGCAAGTCCTTCGACGGGTTCACCCCGACCGGTCCGTTCGCGGTCACGGCCGACGAGGTCGCCGACCCGCAGGACCTCCACATCTGGGCGGTCGTAGACGGCCAGACCGTGCAGGACGCGAGCACCGACCAGATGGTCCGATCGGTCGCGAAGCTCATCGCGCACCTCTCGCAGTCGCTGACTCTGCTGCCCGGCACGCTGATCTCCACGGGCAGCCCCGGAGGAGCCGGCTACTCTCGCGACCCGCAGATCTTCCTCCGTGATCGTTCGACCGTGACGGTCGGCATCGACGGGATCGGCGAGCTCACCACCCACTGTCGAGTGCTGGACTGACGCCTCGTACGTACACAGAGCGAAGGGGCCCCGGCGGATATCCGCCGGGGCCCCTTCTGCACGTCTCGTCAGATCTCGATGAGGTCCTCGGCTGAGATCACCGGGATCGCGGCCGTGATCGCTTCCAGACCGGACAGGCGCGCGGGCGACAGCTGCTTGACGACCTCTTCGCGCGACATCAGACCCGCCTCGACGACCAGATCGGCCACGTTGCGGTTGGTCAGCAGCGCGGTCTTCGCCAGAGCGGCCGCTGCCGCATATCCGATGAACGGCGTGAGGGCGGTGATGACGCCGACCGAGGCGCCGACCATCGCACCGAGGCGGTCGCGGTTCGCGGTGATGCCGTCGACGCAGTTCACCCGGAGCGTCCACATCGCCTGACGCATCCACGTGATCGACTGGAAGATCGAGTGGGCGATCACGGGCTCGAAGGCGTTGAGCTGCAGCTGACCCGCCTCGGCCGCCATCGTGACCGTCATGTCGGCACCGGCGACCGCGAACGCGACCTGATTGACGACCTCCGGGATCACCGGGTTGACCTTGCCGGGCATGATGCTGGAACCCGCCTGCATCGCGGGCAGGTTGATCTCGCCGAAACCGGCCTGCGGCCCCGACGACAGCAGCCGCAGGTCGTTGCAGATCTTCGAGAGCTTCATCGCGTTGCGCTTCAGCGTCGACGAGAACGACATGAACGAGCCGGTGTCGCTGGTGGCTTCGACGAGGTCGGCGGAGGTGACGAGGTCGAGCGAGGTGATCTCGCGCAGATGCTTCAGCACGGCGGGCGCGTAGTCGACGTGGGTGGTGATGCCGGTGCCGATCGCCGTAGCACCCATGTTGATCTCGAACATGAGCGAGGCGTTCTCGGTGAGGCGGGTGTGATCGAAGCCGAGCGTCGACGCGAAGCCGTGGAACTCCTGGCCCAGAGTCATCGGCACGGCGTCCTGCAGCTGCGTGCGTCCGACCTTGAGCACGTCGTGGAACTCGTGCGACTTCTGCAGGAACGAGATGCGCAGCAGATCGAGCTCTTCGAGCAGAGACCGCAGCGTCAGCGACAGACCGATCTTGACGGCAGTCGGGTAGACGTCGTTGGTCGACTGGCTGCGGTTCGTGTGATCGATCGGCGACAGGAACGCGTAGTCGCCCTTCTGCCGTCCGGCCAGCTCGAGCGCGATGTTGGTGATGACCTCGTTCGCGTTCATGTTCGTCGAGGTGCCGGCCCCACCCTGGATCACACCGACGGTGAACTGGTCGTGGAACTCTCCGTCGATGACACGCTGAGCCGCTCGGTCGATCAGATCGGCGCGCTCGGGGTCGAGGACCCCGATCTCGCGATTGGCCCTGGCGCTGGCCTGCTTGACCATCGCGAGCGCGACGACGAGGTCGGGATAGACCGAGATCGGACGCTTGGTGATCGGGAAGTTCGCGTCGGCGCGGGCAGTGTGGATCCCCCAGTACGCGTCGGCGGGAATCTCCATGCTCCCGAGCGAATCGGTCTCGGTGCGGGTGGGGGCAGGCGCGGCAGAAGCCATGTCACATCCTTGTGGGTAGTGGCGAGTGTGTGGTGCGGGGGATGCATCCAGTCTACGCCTGCATGCATGCGCTGCCGGGGATACGACGGCGGGTCAGCGTTTGCGCGAGAAGGCCTCGAGGCGCTGGTCCGGGCTGAGGCGCGCCATCTTCTCCAGCCATGCCCGTGAGAAGTGATCACCGGTCGGTGCGTCCGTCACGGGCACCACTGTGTGCGTGATCGTCTCGGGACGCACATGCACGATCTGAAAAGCCTGTGCGGCATCCATGCCGTTCACGTCGGCGGCAGGGCGGGCGACGTTCATCGTGTAGCAGGTCGCCGAGGACACGCTCACCGGCACCCCCGCGAAGGTGCCGTGCGACGAGTAGTGCAGGTGTCCGGCGAGGATGCCGCGCACGTCGGTGTCGCGGATGACCGCTGCGAGTTCGTCCTGGTGCCGCAGTTCGAGGATGTCGAAGAGCGGAAGGTGGCTCGGCAGCGGCGGGTGATGCATCGCGAGCAGAGTGCCGTGCGGCGCCGGTTCGCGCAGAACCTCTGCCAACCACGAGAGCTGATCTGCGTCCAGGTCACCGTGATGCCACCCCGGCACACTCGTGTCGAGCGCGATCAGCCGCAGCCCGTCGAGGTCCCATACTCCCGTCACCGGCTCCTGGGTCGGGGGCAGGTCGAGCAGCCCCTCACGCAGCGCAGGGCGCTCGTCGTGGTTACCGGCCACCCAGACGACGGTCGTCCCGAGCTCTCGGGCGACGGGCTCCACCGCGAGGCGGAGTCGCCGGTAGGCATCCGGCTCCCCCAGATCCGTCAGATCACCGGTGATGACGATGGCCGCCGGGTGCGGATGCACGACCCTGATCGCCTCGAGAGTGCGGGCGAAATTCGATTCGACGTCGTAGCGTCCGCCGAGCCGCACTCCCCCCGCCAGGAAGTGCGGGTCGCTCACGTGGATCACGACATGACTTGCGGGCTCATGTCGACCGAAGACGAACTCGCTGTCGGAAGGCGCTGACATGCTCTCAGCCTAGGCCGCATGGCGACATCGGACCATGACGGCTCCACGTCAGCTGTAGTAGTCGCGATAGTGTGCTCGGATGGCGAAGAACGAGGCACGGCGAAGGATCATCGCGGATGCGGGCTTGACCGTCCTGGCGACGGACGGTTCTCGCGGGCTCACACATCGCGCCGTCGACACCGTGGCCGGTGTGCCGTCGGGGACCACGTCGAACTACTTCCGCAGCCGGGACGCACTCGTCGAAGGCCTCGTCGAGCGGATCGGCGAACGCCTCGCCCCGAGCGATGCCGACCTCGCCCGAAGGTCGACCGCGCAGCCCAGCAGGGAGCTCTTCGCCGACTACGTGAGAGATATCGTCAGGCGTCTGACCGACGACCGCGATGTCACGCTGGCGCTGTTCGAGCTGCGACTCGAGAGCAGCCGGCGCCCCGAAGTCGGCGCCCTCCTGGGTGCGTGGCAGAGAGCGGGGCTCGACGCCGACGTCGCATTCAACTCGGCAGCCGGTCTCCCGGGGGGTCGACGCGAGATCGCACTCTTCCACTACGCGATCGACGGGCTCCTGCTCGATCGGCTGACGACTCCGATCGATCCCGGAACGTCGACCGACGAGATCGTCGACGACCTGGTCGCCGGCCTCCTGCGCTGAATCCGGTCGATGCCGGACGTCGCGGTCAGTGCCCGACGACGATGATCAGGATGCCGGCCACCACAGCGACTGCGCAGAGCGCGAAGCACCCGTAAGCGCCGTATAGCGCGATGCGTCGCTGTCCCTCGGTGAGTGGACTCTTCCTCGCCGCCTTGGCCGCCTGCTTCGCCGCCCGCTTGAGTTCCTTCTCGGAGATCACGGTGATGGCGTCGGTGAACGCCGCCGGACTCACGACCGGCGCATGGCCGCTGCGGACCAGCAGTCGAAGGCCGAACGCGTAGAACGTCACGACCGCGCAGGCTCCGATCAGAGCCGCGAGGAACACCTGGACGAATGCGCCCCAGTCGATGCCGACACTCACTTCGACTCCTCGCTGTCCGCCTTCTCAGGGCTGTCGGTCTTCGTCACGGCGCCCGTCTTCGGCGCCTTCTTCGCGGCCTTCGCCTCCGCCTTCGCCTTCGCGTCGGCCCGGGCCGCGGCCTTGGCCGTCTCTCGGGCTTCAGCGCGGGCCTTCGCCTCGGCCTTCGCCTCGATGATCCGCTGCTGCCGGCGCGTGGGAGGAGGCGAGTCGGGGTGGTCGATCGCGAGACCCGATTCGGCGACGTCGCTCATCGCGTTCGCCGGGGTCACGGCGTCCTTGCGGGAGCGGAGGAACAGGCCGATGATCACGGCGAGAGCGAGGACCGTGTCGATCGCGATTCCCCAGAGCCCGAGCCACGTGATGAGCAGGGCCGCGAGAGCGCCGACGGCACCTGCCGCCGGAAGCGTGAGGAGCCAGCCGATCGCGATCCGACCGGCGGTCCGCCAGCGAACCGTCGATCCACGGCGACCGAGTCCCGAGCCGATGACCGACCCCGATGCCACCTGGGTGGTCGAGAGCGCGAAGCCGAAGGCGCTGGAGGCCAGGATGGTCGCGGCTGTCGAGCTCTCCGCAGAGAAACCCTGGGCAGGCTTGACCTCGGTCAGGCCCTTGCCCAGCGTGCGGATGATCCGCCACCCGCCGAGGTACGTTCCGAGGGCGATCGTGACCGCACAGGCGATGATGACCCAGAGGTACGGATCCGCCTGCTCGCTGTTCTGCCAACCGACTGTGATGAGGGCGAGGGTGATCACGCCCATCGTCTTCTGGGCGTCGTTCGTGCCGTGCGCGAGTGCCACCAGCGATGAGGTGAAGATCTGGCCCCAGCGGAAGCCGTCCCGCCCATCGGGCTTGCCGTCATAGCGCCGAGTGATCGAGTAGGCCAGCTTGGTCGCGGCGAACGCGATGACGCCTGCCGTCAGAGGGGCGATGAGCGCGGGGAGGATGATCTTCGACAGCACCATGCCGAAGTCGATGCCGCCGACCCCGACGCCGACCAGCGTGGCACCGATGAGTCCGCCGAAGAGCGCGTGGGACGAACTCGAAGGCAGGCCCAGCAGCCAGGTCAACATGTTCCAGGTGATCGCGCCGATCAGACCGGCGAAGATCATCGGGAGGAACACGTCGCCTTGGATGGTGTCCTCGCGGATGATCCCGTGCGACACGGTCTTGGAGACCTCCGTCGAGAGGAATGCGCCGACGAGGTTCAGCACTGCCGCGAGAAGGACAGCTGTCTTGGGCTTGAGCGCACCTGTCGCGATGGGCGTGGCCATCGCGTTGGCCGTGTCGTGAAACCCGTTGGTGAAGTCGAAGAAGAGTGCCAGCACGATAACCAGCACGACGATGAGGGCTGCGGTTTCCACCGTTCGCTTTCGGTCGTTGAGGAAGAAAGGAGAGGTGTCGACGGGATCGACGTGACGAACGAAGAGTTCACCGTGGGTTTTACTTCCGTTAACCGGCCCCGGTAGATCCTCCCACCCTCCCGGGTACCGGTCAACTCGACCTGGGCTAGCGTGGAACTCGTGACTGATGCCCCGATCGCAGACCGCCGCTCGACCCTCCGCACGCACCACGGCGACACATTCGATGATCCTTATGAATGGCTCCGCGAGAAGGACTCCGGCGAGGTGATCGCACACCTCGAAGCCGAGAACACCCACACCGAGGACGAACTCGCCCACCTGGCGGACCTGCGCGAGACGCTGTTCCAGGAGATCAAGGGCCGCGTGCAGGAGACCGACCTGTCCGTCCCCACGCGTCGCGGGAGCTGGTGGTACTACAGCCGCACGGAGGAGGGCGCGCAGTACGGCATCCATTGCCGAACCGCCGCGGGCGAGGACGACTGGACTCCCCCGGTGCTGGAGCCTGGCGTGGCGGTGCCGGGCGAGGCCGTGCTGCTCGACGGCAACGCCGAGGCCGAAGGCCACGAGTTCTTCTCCCTCGGCGCGTTCGACACCTCGGACGATGCGACGAAGCTGCTCTGGGCGACCGACTTCGAGGGCGACGAGCTCTACACGGTCCACGTGCGCGACCTCGTCACCGGCGAGACTCTCGCCGATGAGATCCCCGACACGGGTGGCGCGTTCTTCACGCCCGACGGCACCGGCATCCTCTACACCACCCGTGATGACGCATGGCGCCCCGACACCCTGTGGCTGCATCGCCTCGGCACGCCGGTCTCGGATGACGTGAAGCTCTTCCATGAGCCCGATGAGAAGTACTGGCTCGGCGCCGGCATCACCCGCAGCCGCAAGTACCTCGTGATCGCTGTCGGATCGAGCATCACAAGCGAGGAGTACCTCGTCGATCTCTCGGGCGATCTGACCGCCGCACCTCAGGTCGTGTGGCCACGCCGAGAGGGCGTCGAGTACTCGCTCGAGCACGCGGTGGTCGGCGGCGAGGACCGCCTGTTCATCCTGCACAACGACGAGGCCCTGGACTTCGAGCTCGTCTCGGTCTCAGCATCCGACCCTCAGGGAGACCGTCGCGTGGTCCTGGCGCATGAGCCCGGCCGCCGGCTGCTCGGGATGGACGCGTTCCGCGACTTCGCGACGGTGGAGTACCGCCGCGAAGGGCTCGAGCGTGTCGGGCTCCTCGACTACGCCACGGATGCGGTGGAGGACATCGTCTTCCAGGAACCCCTGTACTCTGCGGGCGTCAGCGGCAATCCGGAGTGGCATTCACCCTTCCTTCGACTCGGATACACGTCGTTCGTGACCCCGGGAACCGTCTACGAGCTGAACCTCGCCACCCGCGAGCTCCACCTGCGCAAACAGGTCACCGTGCTCGGCGGGTACGACCCCCTCGACTACGGCCAGAAGCGCGACTGGGCCACGGCAGCGGACGGCACGCGCGTGCCGATCTCGCTCGTCTGGAATCGCTCATTCGGCGAGCCGGGCTCCGAGGCGCGACCTGTGCACCTCTACGGCTACGGCTCGTACGAGCACTCGATCGATCCCGGTTTCTCGGTCGCACGCCTTTCAGAACTCGATCGAGGGATCGTCTTCGCCGTCGCACACGTCCGCGGCGGCGGTGAGATGGGCCGGCAGTGGTACGAGGACGGGAAGCTGCTGAACAAGCGCAACACCTTCACCGACTTCGTCGCATGCGCCGAGCACCTCATCGAGCAGGGCGTCACGACTCCCGAGCGCCTGGTCGCCGAGGGGGGAAGCGCCGGCGGACTGCTCATGGGGGCGGTGACGAACCTCGCTCCCGAACTGTTCGCCGGTGTGCTGGCGGCTGTGCCGTTCGTCGATGCGCTCACGACGATCCTCGACCCCTCGCTCCCCCTGACCGTGATCGAGTGGGACGAATGGGGCGATCCGCTGCACGGCGCCGACGTCTACGAGTACATGAAGTCGTACTCGCCGTACGAGAACGTTCGCGACGGGGTGCGCTACCCGCGCATCCTCGCCGTGACCTCGCTCAACGACACCCGAGTCCTCTACGTCGAGCCCGCGAAGTGGATCGCAGCCCTGCGCGTCGCCGGCGCGACCGACGCGCTGCTCAAGTGCGAGATGGTCGCCGGACACGGCGGTGTCAGCGGTCGGTACAACTCGTGGAAGGAGCGCGCTTTCGAGCTCGCCTGGATCCTCGACACTGTCGGGCTCGCCGCGGACTGACGCTCCACACTCGGTGATCTGAGTTCAGGGCGACGGGCTGAGATCAGGACGCACCACACAGCATCAGCCTGATCTGGCACTGTTGTCCTGCTTCCGACAGCTGCACTCGCTCCTGCACATTCGGCGATTGATCCGATTCGATACACATCAGAGCCGCCTGGCCCCATGAGAGGGCGTGCGGCTGCAGAGTGACTGGATGCGACTGGAGGACTGGCTTCGCGAGCGCGACGGAGCAGCACACACCACGGAGATCTACGCGGCCGGATTCAGCAGACACGCTGTCGCCTCGGCTGTCGACTCCGGGCGGATGCTGCGGCTCCGCCGCTCTTGGATCGCATCGAGGACATGCGATCCAGCGGTTCTCGCAGCCGTCGGCGTCAGCGGGCGTCTCACGTGCGTGACCGCCGCACGACGACTCGCGCTGTGGACGCCGGCTACCGCCGAGATCCACATCGCCGTCGCTCCGAATGCGGCGCGATTGGACTCAGCCGGCCTGCACGTGCACTGGTCATCTGGACCGGCACCGACCGGACCACACGCTGTCCTGGATCCGCTGATCAACGTGCTGCATCACGTCGCGCGATGCCAGGAGCCCGCCACGGCGCTCGCCGTCTGGGAGTCCGCACTCAACAGGCGCCTGATCGCCCCGGAAGTACTGAGCCGCATCGAATGGCGCAGCGCGCGAGCATCACGCATCGCTGCGGTCGCTGACGTCCTGTCCGATTCCGGGCTCGAGACCCACTTCGTCATACTGATGCGCTCGATCGGGGTGGTCGTCGTCCAGCAGGTATGGATCGACGGGCACCCGCCGGATGCCCTGATCGGTGATCGCCTCGCGGTCCAGTTGGACGGATTCGCCCACCACAGCAGTGCCCAGGATCGACGGCGCGATATCGAGGCAGACGCGCGATTGCGCGTGCGCGGCTACACCGTGCTCCGATTCGACTACCACCAGGTGCTGTTCCAACCACAACTGGTCCTGAACGTGATGCGTACGGCGATCGCCCAGCAGTTGCATCGGCGGGGATGAGTCGCGTCACCAACCGAGTTCAGGACAACCGCCTGAGATCAGGAGACTTCAATCGGAATCCTCCTGATTCACGTCGGTGGCCCTGGTCTCGCGTCGACGCCCGTGCGGACTGACGGGGAACTGCTCCGGCATCAGCCGAAGAGCGCTGCAGCCTCGTCGTAACGGCTGCGGGGAACCGTGTTCAGCTCGCCCAGTGCCTCTGCGAACGGGACGCGGACGATATCGGTGCCCTGCATCGCGACCATCTGGCCCCATGCCTTCTCGACGATCGCGTCTGCCGCGTGGAGTCCGAGGCGGGTGGCGAGCACACGGTCGAACGCTGACGGCGATCCGCCCCGCTGGATGTGCCCGAGGATCGTCGCGCGCGTCTCGATGCCCGTGATGCGCTCGATCGCAGGAGCGAGCTGGTCGCCGATGCCGCCCAGACGAGGGCGGTTGAACGCATCGAGGCCCTTGTCGCTGTAGGCCTCGTCCATTCCGAGCAGCTTGAACCCCTCGGAGACGACGACGAGCGGCGCACGCCCGCGGTCGTGCGCGCTCGAGACGAGTGCGGTGATGTCGTCGATGGACATCGGCACCTCGGGGATGCAGATCGCATGCGCGCCCGCTGCCATGCCCGCGTGCAGAGCGATCCAGCCGACGTGACGGCCCATGACCTCGGCCACCATACAGCGCTGGTGGGAGTCGCCGGTGGTGCGCAGGCGGTCCATCGCGTCCGTGGCGATGTTGACAGCCGTGTCGAATCCGAAGGAGTAGTCCGTGGCGCGAAGGTCGTTGTCGATCGTCTTCGGCACGCCGATGACGTTGATGCCATCCTTGGCGAGGCGGTCGGCCGCTGCGAGGGTGCCCTCGCCGCCGATCGCGATGATGCCGTCGATCTTGTGCCCGTAGAGCGTCTTGGCGATGTTCTCGGCGCCACCACGTTCCCCCTCGTAGGGGTTGGTACGGCTGGTGCCGAGGATCGTGCCGCCGACCTTCGACAGGCCCTTCACCTCATGCCGCGTGAGGGGGAAGAAGTCGCCGTCGACCACGCCTCGCCAGCCGTCGCGGATGCCGACGAACTCGAGGTCGTAGGTGGTGGTGCCCTTGAGCACGATGCCGCGGATGACCGCGTTGAGTCCGGGGCAGTCGCCGCCGCTCGTCAGAATGCCGATCTTCATGCTTGCCTCAGACGGTTCAGTGGAAGGGGGAACAGGCGACGGTGCCTGCGATCGACACTAGCGCTCCGAACCGACCGGGCGCCATTCGAGGCGATGAAAACCGGTGATCTTGCGGGTGATCCGAGACGATTCGTGACAAATGAGAAAGCAGGTCGCTCATCACGAGAAATCGGCGTCAAGAACCGAGGTTCTTAACGCCGATCTCCGTGGCATCACGCAGGGCTCAGACGGCTCCGAGAGCCTCTCGGAGCAGATGCATGAGAGCACCGAGCTGCACGGGCTCGGCAGCAGCCTCATCGAGAGCTTCGCCGTCGAGTGCACGCGCTGCGAGCCCCTGCTTCTGATCGATGAGCTCCGCGATCTTCGCGTCGATCGTGTGGGCCGCGATGATCCGCCAAGCGGTCACGGGCTCATCCTGTCCGATGCGGTGCACGCGATCGATCGCCTGCGTCTGCTCCGCCGCAGTCCACGACAGCTCGGCCAAGACGACGTTCGATGCCGCCTGCAGGTTCAGGCCGACGCCGGCAGCGGTCAACGAGCACACCGCGATGCCCACCGAAGGGTCGCTGTTGAAGTCGTCGATCGCCTGCTGGCGCGTGGTCGAGGTCTGGTCACCGCGGATGGAGACCGACCGGATGCCGGCGGAGGCGAAGTGCGCCTCTGCCTGGTCCATCACATCGATGTGCTTCGCGAAGAACACGACCTTGCCCACCGAACGCTGGAGCTGGGCCGCGTAATCGGCCGCGAGATGCGCCTTCGCCTGACCGATGCGGCGCACCATGGTGAAGACGTTGTCGCCGCCGGTGCCGGCGGCCTTCGACTCCTCGAGCTCGTTCTGAGCGACCAGACGCACGATGTCCTGGTCGATCTCGCCCGGTGCGAGTCCGCGGTCCCCTCGGGCCTCGATGATCCGCCGGTATCGAGCGGCGAGCCGCTCGCCCAGCTCGCGCTCGGCCTGACGGATGCCGCGCCCGAACTCATCGTCCAGCTGCACGGGCAGATCGGCGATGAGCTTGTCGGGCAGATCGGCTGCGACGTCCTTCTTCTTGCGCCGGACGATCCCCATCGAGATCACGGCTTCACGCGCTTCCGGGTAGAACGCCTTGTCGGCAGGCGTGAAGCCGGTCGCATCGAGCTTCTCCATCAGCTCCGGCCCCGGCTTCTCACCTGTGGTCCAGCCGAGGAAGCGCCAGATCGCATCGAAGTCCTCGACGTCGTTGATCAGCGGCGTGCCCGTGAGCGCGAGCATCAACGGGTTGCCGCCGGGTGTCCGCTCGCGCACACGGTTCGCGAGCGACAGCACGTTCTGCGAACGCTGAGAGCTGAGGTTCTTGATGAAGTGGGCCTCGTCGACGACCATGCCGCGAAGACCGATCGACGCGAGCCACGACATGTGACGGTCGAGGATCTCGTAGTTCACGATGAACACGTCGGCGAACGCGTCGATGTCGGTGCCATCACCCTGGATCACCGTCGCCCTGCGTTGCGGAGTCCACCGCTCGACCTCTCGCGCCCAGTTCATCTTGACGACGTTGGGAACGACGACGAGCAGCGGGTAGGCGCCGGCGACGGATGCGGCGAGAACCGACTGCGCGGTCTTGCCGAGGCCTGGTTCGTCGGCGAGCAGGAAGCTCCGGTGTCCTTCGCGCACCGCTTCGAGGAAGCGCGACTGGTGCACCATGACCTCGAGGCCCTTGGGCGAGAGGTGATCGTACTCGGGAGCCGGCGGCAGGTCCATGCTCGCGGCTCCTCCCCCGGCTCCGGTCTCGAATGCCTTGTACAGGGGCCCCATCAGCTCCCAGCCGTCCAGGCGTCGACGAGGGGTCGTGGTGGCACGCGGGGTGAGATCCGGGGCGAGGAACGGGTTCGCCAGCTGACGCGCCTCGACGGAGGGCGGCGTCACCTGGCGCTCCGCGATCCCGGCGGACACCATCGGCGTCTGCACGGGGGCGACGTCGGCGATGATGAGCTCTTCGGGGGCCAGTTCGGCACCGGACTCGAGCAGCCAGTCGCGTCGCATGCGCTTCGCAACGGGCGAGGTCGCCTGATCGGCTTCGAGGAGCTGGATCAGCGATGTGTCGCGTGCTGCCGTCTTCGCCAGGATCGTGGCCACGCCGTCGAGGCGCTTGAGCAGCTCGGCACGCGCGGCGTCGGCGATCTCGGGATCGGCCTTGACTCTCGCGCGCTCCTCGCGCACCAGGAACGCGATGACCTGGAACTTGACCCGGTTGGTGGGCCCGAGCTTTCCTCGCTGCGACTTCGCCTCGATCTCACGCACCTTGCGGGCGAGAATCGGGATGAGGGGTGCCTCATCATCGCGACGAGATGTCTTCTTGCGCCGTGTTGCGGCGGTTGCCGTGGTCGGCATGCTCCTCCTGAGCGTGAAGGCCGGAGCATCCATGGGATGAGTCGGCCGTTCTCGGTGTCCGCGTGTGGCGTGAGCCAGGACCGTACGAACAGTATTTCCGGTGATCGTCTACGAGCGAATGTCGCTCGAGGATCAAGGACCACCGAGACCCATTCTATGCCATGCGGCCTGAGCGACGCAGATCAGGACACGCAGAGTTCGGGCGGAGTTCAGCGGGAGCGACGCGACAGCACGCTCTCGGCATCCGTCACGTCGGAAGCCATCTGCGTCTTCAGCTTCTCGATCCCCTCGAACGCGACCATGCCGCGCAGACGCTCCACGAACTCGACGGTCACGTCGTGACCGTACAGGTCGAGATCTGTCTCGCCGATCACGTGCGCCTCGACCTGCCGCTCGAGCACATCGTCGAACGTGGGGTTCGTGCCCACCGAGATGGCTGCTCGATGCCGGAGTCCGGTCTCATGGTCGACGAGCCAACCGGCGTACACCCCGTCGGCAGGGACGAACGAGTCGACCGATGCCGAGAGGTTCGCGGTGGGGAAACCGAGTTCCCGTCCGCGCTTGAGTCCATGCACGACCTCGCCGCGCACATCGACATTGCGGTCGAGCACGCGTGCCGCGGCAGTGACGTCGCCGGCCATCAGGAGTTCTCGGATCCATGTCGACGAGACTCGGCGGTCCGACCCGTCGAGGAACACGTCGTCCACGACCTCGACGGTGAAGCCGTACTTCGGCCCCAGTTCTCTGAGTAGCTCGGGGTCACCTGCTCCGCCCCTGCCGAACCGGAAGTCCTCTCCCACGAGGATCGTGGACACATGGAGCGCACCGGTCAGGATGCCGGCGACGAAGTCCTCGGCGCTGCGCGCCGCGAACTCCTCATCGAAGGTCAGAAGCAGCGTGGCATCGAGCTCGAGCTCGCTCAGCAGTTCGAGCTTGCGGCCCACGGTGACCACGTTCTCGGGGCAGCGATCCGGTCGGAGCACGGCGAGCGGGTTGCGGTCGAAGGTGACTGCCACGGCCCGGACTCCCGACTGCGCCGCGATCTCCTTCAGGCGCCGGATCACCGCTCGGTGACCGGCATGCACGCCGTCGAACTTGCCGATGGCCACCGCTGAGGGGCCGAAGCCGGCGGGCACCTCGCTCGGGTCCCGGAAGACGATCATGCGTCGACCTCGGCGCGGAGAGATGGCTGTGCCTCGCGGGCCGGCCGATGGGTGCGCAGCCACCAGATGCCGAAGACCGGCAGCACGAGCGGGATGAACAGGTATCCGCGCCCGAACATCGACCAGACGGTGTCGTGCGGGAACAGTTCGGGGAAGAAGATGCTGAGCGAACCGACCACCAGGACTCCGGCGAGCTCGAAGACGATCGCCACCCACGCCACCGCGTACCAGCCGCGACGACTCGCGAGAACGAGCGCCAGAGTGGCGAGGATGTACACGACTGCGGCGAGTGCCGAGAGTGTGTAGGCAAGCGGTGCCTCGCCGAACTGTCGGAAGATCTGCACGAAGCTTCGACCGGTCGCCGCCAGCGCCATCACGGCGTAGACGATCACGAGGACACGGCCGATGCCGGTCATGCGGGAGGTGGGAACGGTGGTGCTCATAGCGTCCCCCATTCTAGATCCGGGCGGGAGGACTCGGATGCGCGCTCGACCGGCTCAGGCGACCTGGATGGTCCAGATGACGTGCATACGCCAGACCATGATCGCGACGGCGAGAGCAGCGACACCGAGGATCACGGTGCTCCAGCGACTGCGCTCCATCAGCGCCCACAGCACGGCACCCACGGGCAGGAGCACCGCAGACACGAGGTAGACCCAGTACTCGAGCAGATCACCCGTAGGAGGGTTTCCTGCCAACGGCGCCACGATCGCGACCACCACCTGGACGACGAGGAGCAGTTCGACCAGCGCGAGCGCTCCGACGGTGTAGTCGCTCGGACGCCGACCGGCCAGACCGAGCACGACGCAGAACACGCCAGCAGCGGCCGCGACCGCCACCTGGGCGATGGTCAGCCAGAGGATCATCCGACTGCCTCCGGCATGTTCATGGCGCTCTTGAGATCGGCCCCGCGTCTTTCGACGACTCCGACGAGGACGCCGTCCTCATCGATCGCGGCCGCCAGGGAGCCGGTCATCCGATCGGCTTGTCCGATCAGCCTCTTACCGTGACGGAGGTCTCTCGCTTCCTCGGTCGACACCGGCAGCGGATCGAGGACCCGCGCGGCCGCCGCGGCCGGGGTCAGCAGCGCCGTCTCCACGACATCGTCGACCTTCACCGCATCTGCGACGTCGAAGTCGCCGACGCGTGAGCGCCGAAGAGCTGTGAGGTGCCCACCGACACCGAGGGCGGCACCCAGATCACGAGCGAGCGAGCGGATATAGGTGCCGGAGGAGCAGTCGACGACGACGTCGAGGTCCAGAGACCCTGCGGTCGAGCGCTCGGCGATGACCTCGAAGCGCGAGACGGTGACATCGCGCGCGGCCAGCACGACCTCTTCCCCTGCGCGCACGCGGTCGTACGCGCGGCGTCCGTCGACCTTGATCGCCGACACCGAACTCGGCACCTGCGAGATCGCCCCGGTGAGTGCCCGGATCCCGGCGGACACGCGGTCGGGGGTGACCGAGTCCCAGGACTCCGCAGCGGCCCGCGTCAGGATCTCGCCATCGGCGTCGTCCGTGTCCGTCGTCTGCCCGAGACGGATCGTGGCCTCGTAGGTCTTGTCGGCTCCCACGATGTAGGTCAGCAGTCGCGTCGCGCCCTCGACGCCGATCACGAGCAGACCGGTTGCCATGGGGTCGAGGGTTCCCGCATGCCCGACCTTGCGGGTGCCGAGTGCACGCCGGGTGCGTGCGACGACGTCGTGGCTGGTCAGTCCAGCTGGTTTGTCGACGAGGAGGATGCCGGGCGAGACCATCTCTCAAGCCTACGATGCGTGCGAGCGCTTCATCGCACGCACGCACGCCGACCATGCCCCCTGGTCCCTCCTAGGGGATCCCTGTTCGCCTAGGCTGTCGAGGTGCCTTCGACATCGCGTCCCGCCGCCGAGGTGGCTCTGCCTCTTGCGCACTGGTATCGACGCGCGGCACGCGATCTGCCGTGGAGGCGCCCGCGATTCCATGAGGACTTCGGCGCCTGGGGCACGCTGGTCAGCGAGTTCATGCTGCAGCAGACCCCCGTGAACCGGGTGATTCCGCACCTCGAGGCGTGGCTCGACAGGTGGCCCACCCCCGCTGCGATGGCTGCCGCCTCGACCTCCGACGTGCTGCAGCAATGGGCCAACCTCGGCTATCCCCGCCGCGCCCTGTGGTTGCACCGCGCTGCCGTCGAGATCACGGAACGACATGGCGGAATCGTCCCCGAGGACGTGGACGACCTGCTCAGGCTCTCGGGAATCGGCGACTACACAGCAAGAGCGGTGGCCGTCTTCGCCTACGGAGCTCGACACCCCGTCGTCGACACGAACACACGACGCGTGATGGCACGGGCGATCCTCGGACAGGCGCAGCCGGGCCCTCCCTCGCGCCGCGATCTGGAGCTGATGGATTCGCTGCTCCCCGCCGATGTGGCGGATTCCGCCGTGTTCAACGCTGCGGCGATGGAGCTGGGCGCGACCGTCTGCACGGCGAGGTCGCCGCGCTGCGATATATGCCCTCTGGTCGACGGGTGCGCGTGGGTGGCTGCGGGGCGGCCGGACACCGGCGACACCCGTAGGCGTCAAGCCGCCTTCGAGGGCTCCGACCGTCAGGCCCGCGGAGCAGTGCTCCGGATCCTGCGAGCCGCGGCACCTGAGCCCGTTCTGATCGACTCCGTGCTCGCCGAGTGGCCGGATGCTCTTCAGCGCGACCGTGCGATCGACTCTCTCATCGTCGACGGCCTCGCCGAAGCCGATGGAGAGATGCTGTCGCTCCCCCGCTGATCATGCGGGTCAGATGAACTGCCCGATGCGGTGGGCGAGCACCGTGAGCTCGACGCGGGTCCGCACTTCGAGCTTCGCGAAGACGCGGCCCAGATGCACTTCCACCGTGCGCACCGACACATGGAGCGAGTCGGCGATGTCGCGGTTCGAGGCACCGCCGACCGCCAGCATCGCGACTTCGAGCTCGCGAGCGGTCAGCATCGACTCCCAGACTCGCCGGCACGCCGACAGCGGGTCGCCGAGGACGCTGACCCCGTCCGCCCTCTCCACCCGTTCGAGACGCACCGAGATGGCCCTCGCCCAGGCGGTCGCACCGGAGACCTCCAGAAGGTTCCGTGCCATCGACAGATGCTCTCGGCCGAGTTCGAGATCGCCCTTGATCAGCGACTTCGTGCCGATCATCGCTTCGACTCGCCCGCGTGAGAACGGCGAGGTCAAGGTGCGAGCGGCAGCGACGACGAGCGGACGCTCGACGCGCCATTCATCGTCCGAGCAGCTGGTGATCTGCACCCGCAGTCGCTGGGCGAGCGCGATCTCGGGCGGCTCGATCCGACGAGGGGTCCACGATGCGCCATGCGTGACGACGATGGCCTCCTCGAGTCCGGGAACCGACAGCGTCGGCTGCGGGGCGCCGCGATCTCTCCAGAGCCGCATGCACGCCGCCGCCTCGGCTGAGTGCCCTGACAGGAACGCCTCGATGCCTCGATCCACAAGCTGATCGATGCGGAGAGGGGCGGGAAGCGCAGCAGTGAGAGCCCTCGCGATCGGCCCCAGCCGACCGAGAACCGCGAGGTCGAGGCGCCGAGCGATCACGACGCCGAGCCCGGCGAACGGCACGGCGACGGGCAGTTCGATGGCCGCACGCATCATCCTGTCGCGCGCAGCTCCGATGTCACCACGCCACATCAGCAGCAGCACCTCGACCACCGCTCGATACGCCGCGATGAGAGGGCTGAGCTCGAAACCGGCCACGAACGGGTCCACTCCCCCGCCGACCGGCGAGTCTCCCGCTGCAAGCAGGCTGAGGCCCCTGTCGACGTCCCCGTCCAGCGCGGCCTGCAGAGCGCGGAGCATGCCTCCGGTGAGCGGACCCGCGCCGCGCACATGGTCGATCTCGCCGTCGCCCATGACGAGCCAGGCGAGAGCGATCACCGGGTCCCGAAGATCCTGGTCAGCGTCGACCCGCGCACTCGACGTCCGCAGAGCTTCGAGCCACGACCGCATCCCCCGGCGGTCACCGCGCTCGGCACACAGCATCGCTGCGAACGCCGTGGACCGTGCCCACGAGTACCAATGCTCGGCATCATCGACGCGAGGCTGGACCGCGCTCATGTCGACCTCAGGCACACCGCCGCGGAGATGCGCCTCGGCGACCAGCCACCCGCCGAGACCTTGCAGACGATAGAGCTCTGCGCCGTTCGGAAAGAGACTCCCCAGTCGTCTCGCCGCCTCGACGGCGTAGCCTGCGGCGATCGCTGCGACACCGGCCACGAGAGTCGCCTCATCCCGCTCCACGCCGCTCGAGTGCGCCGCGGCCTCGGCCGCGAGGTGGAAAGCCCGCTCGCTCAGGCCCGCCTCCGAATGCGCTCTGGCGATTCGGGTGAGCTCGTCGGCGGTCACGGGCTCCCCGTGCATCGCTGCACGAGCACCATGCCAGTCGGCGTCGACCCGCTCACCACGTTCATCGAAGAGCCTGCTCAATCTCGCGTGCACCGAGGCGGCCGCGGCCGACGCCGTCGTCGCGCGCAACCAGATCGCCAGCCGAGGGTCGGCGAGGCGGACTCGACCCGCGTGGATGTCGAGAAGCGCTCCGAGCGGACCTCGGGTGAGCTCTGCGGCGGACCGACCCGCGAAATCCACCAGCGGGTCGAGCCTGTCGTCGAGCCGCAGCGACACGGCGACGAGGACCTCACGGTCTCGATCATCGAGCTCCAACTGAGCGAACAGCGCCTCGACCGATGGCACCATCGGCAACGGCGACGGGAGCGCGCTGAGACCGTGGCGCTGAGCAGCGTCGAGACGAGCGGCGACCGCCAGGATCGTGTGCGGATCTTCTGACAGCTCGAACGCGAGTCGCGCCGCGACATGCGGCGCGCAACTCAGGTCGTTCTCGAGCAGGTCGTCGAGGATCTTCTCGACAGCCGCAGGCGCGACTGCTGCCGCCCCCAGCGCACGCGAAACGTCGATGTCGAACCCCCCAGTCCCCGCGGGCGAACGCCCGTCGAGCTGAGGTTATCAAGACAGTCGGACCCGCAGACGAGGGCTCCGATATTCAGGACTTCGTGTCGTCGTCTTCCTGGCGGAGGTACGGGTCCGCTTCGCCCGCGTGGGATGCCGAGGACGCGAGCCTCGCCACCTCGGCGTCTCGCTGCTGCGCTTCGCGCAGGAGAGCCGAGATGTGGTCGGCGTTCTCGGGCAGTGCATCCGGGATGAACTCGAGCGTGGGCACGAGGCGCGTGCTGAGCTGCTTCCCAACCTCGCTGCGCAGCATTCCGGTGGCGGAGGTCAGAGCCTCGCCACTGGAGAGACGTTCCTCTTCGGTGCCGAGCACCGTATAGAAGACGGAGGCATGCTGCAGGTCTCCTGTGACACGGACATCCGTGATCGTGACGAAGCCGAGGCGCGGGTCTCGCAGCCCCTTCTCGAGCCGCTCCGCAAGGATCACTCGAATGCGATCAGCAAGTCGGGCCTGTCGTTCACCAGCCATTGTTCTCTCCCTCTACGTACTCTTCGGGCGAGGATGCATCACGCACCCTCGCCCGAAGATATCGAACTCGATCAGCCGCGAGGCTTCTCGATCAGTTCTGTCGTCTCGATCTCATCACCGATCTGGATGTCGTTGAACTTGCCGAGGCCGATACCGGCCTCGTAGTCCGTACGCACCTCGGTGACGTCGTCCTTGAAGCGACGCAGCGACTCGATGGCGAGACCATCGGCCACAACCACACCGTCGCGGATGACGCGAGCCTTGGCGTTTCGCGTGATCGTTCCCGATCGCACGATGACACCGGCGATGTTGCCGAACTTCGAGGAGCGGAACACCTCGCGGATCTCGGCGACACCCGACTGGACCTCTTCGTACTCCGGCTTGAGCATGCCCTTGAGCGAGCTCTCGACCTCGTCGATCGCGTTGTAGATCACCGAGTAGAACCGGATGTCCACACCCTCACGCTGGGCGCGCTCGCGCGCCTTCGTGTCGGGGCGGACGTTGAAGCCCACGATGATCGCATTGTCGATCGTCGCGAGGTTGACGTCGGACTCCGTGATCGCACCGACACCGCGGTGGATGATGCGGAGCTGCACCGAGTCATCGACCTCGATCTTGAGCAGCGACTCCTCGAGTGCCTCGACGGCACCGGAGACGTCACCCTTGATGATGAGGTTGAGCGACTCGACCTTGCCCTCTTCGAGAGCACGGGTGAAGTCCTCGAGCGAGATGCGCTTGCGGGCCTTGGCCAGCTGGGCGTTGCGCTCGACCGCTTCACGCTTCTCAGCGATCTGACGGGCCATGCGGTCTTCTTCGGTGACGATGAAGACATCGCCTGCACGCGGCACCGAGTTCAGACCCTGCACCTGCACCGGACGCGACGGGTAGGCCTCGAGGACCTGCTCGCCGTTCTCGTCTGCCATCGCACGCACACGGCCGTACGCCGTTCCTGCGACGATCGCGTCACCGATCCGGAGCGTTCCGGACTGGATCAGCACCGTGGCGATGGATCCGCGGCCCTTGTCGAGCTTCGCCTCGATGGCGACACCGCGAGCGGCCTTGTTCGGGTTGGCCGTGAGGTCGAGACCCGCGTCAGCCGTGAGCAGCACAGCGTCCAGGAGTTCCTGGATGCCGGTGTTCGCCCGAGCCGAGACGTCGACGAACATGACGTCTCCGCCATACTCCTCGGCGACCAGACCGTATTCGGTGAGCTGCTGACGAACCTTGGCCGGGTTGGCGTCGGGCTTGTCGACCTTGTTCACCGCGACCACGATCGGCACATTCGCCGCCTGAGCGTGGTTCAGCGCCTCGACCGTCTGGGGCATGATGCCGTCGTCGGCTGCGACCACGAGGATCGCGAGGTCTGTGACCTGCGCTCCACGAGCACGCATGGCGGTGAACGCCTCGTGACCCGGGGTGTCGATGAAGGTGATGGCACGCTCGATGCCCTCGTGTT
Source organism: Microbacterium sp. AC035 (assembly GCF_979258485.1). Classification (NCBI taxonomy): domain Bacteria; kingdom Bacillati; phylum Actinomycetota; class Actinomycetes; order Micrococcales; family Microbacteriaceae; genus Microbacterium; species Microbacterium sp. AC035. The sequence continues at coordinate 570,367 of NZ_OZ409858.1, read as the reverse complement.
CCGTCCACACCTGGTACGCACCGATGTGCTGCGTGATGCCGCCGGCCTCACCGTCGATGACGTTGGTCTGGCGGATCGCGTCGAGCAGTCGGGTCTTACCGTGATCGACGTGACCCATGACGGTGACGACGGGCGGACGGATCTCGAGGTCGTCTTCGTCCTCCTCCTCCAGCTCCTGCGCGAGGTTGAGTCCGAAGCCCTCGAGGAGCTCCTTGTCCTCGTCCTCGGGCGAGACCATCTGGATCTTGTATCCGAGCTCCTCACCGAGCACCTCGAACGTCGCCTCGTCCAGGGACTCGGTGGCCGTGGCCATCTCGCCGAGGTTGAAGAGGATCGTCACGAGGGTTCCGGGCTGAACCGTGTAGCCGGTCAGCGTCTCGATCTTGTCGGCGAAGTCCGCGATCGACGCACCACGGCGCATGCGGATGATCTCCCCGTTGCCACGGGTGACGTTGACGCCACCGACGACCGGGGCGCTCCGCATCTCGAACTCTTGCCGCTTCGCCCGCCGCGACTTGCGCTGCTTGCTCTTGCCGCCGCCCTTGCCGAAGGCACCTGCGGTACCTCCGCCAGGACCACGACCGCGACCGCCGCCACCACCGGGGCGGCCTGCGAAGCCACCGCCGGGACGAGCACCGGGACCGGCACCGGGTCCACCGGCACCGCCGGGACGACCGGGACCGCCGGGACGCTGCTGGAACGGTGCGCCACCGGGACGACCGCCCTGCCCGCCGCGCGGAGCGCCGGGACGGGGGGAACCGGGACGAGGCGCACCCGGACGCGGGGCACCGGGACGCGGAGCCTGCGGACGCGGGATGTTGCCGGGAGTCGGACTCGGCCGCTGGCCCATGCCCTGCGCCGAGGCGAAGGGGTTGTTGCCGGGGCGCGGACCAGCCGGACGCTGGCCCATGCCCTGCGCCGACGAGAACGGGTTGTTGCCGGGACGCGGTGCGCCGGGCTTCGGCGCGCCGCCGTCGTTCGACTTCGGCGCAGCGGATCCGGACGCTGCATCCGTCGAAGCGGCCTCGGCAGGAGCCTCAGCGGCCGGGGCGGGAGCCTCGGGAGCCGGGGCGGCTACGGGCTCCTCCGGCGCGGGGGCCGGCTTGGGCCCGGGCTTGGGCCCGGGAGTCGGTCCGCCGGTCTTGGCGGCGCCGGGCTTCGAGGCACCGGGCGTTGCAGCACCGGGTGTTGCAGCACCGGGCTTGGCTGCACCGGGCTTGGCTGCACCGGTTTTGGCTGCACCGGTCTTGGCCGCTGCGGGAGCCGCGTCAGCGGATGCCTTCAGCGAGGCATCCGACTCGATGGCAGCGCGAAGCTTGCGCGCCACCGGCGGTTCGATGGTCGAAGAGGGGCTCTTGACGAACTCTCCGAGTTCCTTGAGCTTTGCAAGTGCGATCTTGCTGTCGACGCCGAGTTCGGCGGCGATCTCGTGTACGCGTGGTTTACCAGCCACAATTCTCCTGTCTGGGGTCGGTCCACCCAGACAGGGCAGACCACTAGTCGCGGACGGGTCTCATTTCGAGCCGTTCACTTTGTTTCCATAGCCGTTCAGCCTTTGTTTCTTGGTGGGTATTGTTCGATGATCCGCGTGTCCAGATTGCCGGACACGCGAAGTGCTCTGCCGAAAGCACGGCGCCGCAGAGCGGCATCCATGCATTCCGGTGTCGGATGCACCCACGCGCCTCGCCCTGGCAGAACGCCTCGCTCATCGATGATGAGGATCTCGTCCTGGGACACCACTCTGAGAAGAGCGGCGCGGGGAGCACGCGTGCGACAGCCGACGCACGTTCGTACGGGTTCCATCTTACACCTGTGTTCCCGTCCGACTCACGCGACGAGCGCGAGTCGGACGTGACGAGAGGTCAGTCCAGGACGCTGTCGGGCTGGATGTCGATCTTCGCGCCGGTGAGCTTCGCAGCCAGACGGGCGTTCTGCCCCTCCTTGCCGATCGCGAGGGAGAGCTGATAATCCGGCACGAGTGCACGCACGGCCCTGGTGTTCGCGTCGAGGATGAACGCGCTGGTCACCTTGGCAGGAGAAAGCGCATTCGCGACGAAGGCGGCGAGCTCGGGGTCGTGATCGACGATGTCGATCTTCTCGCCTGACAGCTCCTCGGTGACGGCGCGCACACGGCGCCCCATCTCACCGATGCACGCGCCCTTGGCATTGATCGCCGGGTCGTTGGCTCGGACGGCGATCTTCGTGCGGTGACCGGCCTCTCGGGCGAGCGAGACGATCTCCACAAGACCTGCGGCGATCTCGGGAACCTCGAGTGCGAACAGCCTGCGGACGAGGCCGGGGTGCGTGCGCGAGACGGTGATCTGCGGCCCCTTGAGCCCCTTCGCGACGCTCGTCACATACACGCGGAGGCGTGAGCCGTGGGTGTATTCCTCGCCGGGCACCTGCTCCTCCGGCGGAAGGATCGCCTCGACAGCTCCGAGATCGACGTGGATCATGCGGGGATTCGGTCCCTGCTGGATCACGCCCGCGACGATGTCGCCTTCCTTGTCCTTGAAGTCCCCCAGCACCACGTCATCCGCGATGTCGCGCAGACGCTGGCTGATGACCTGCTTCGCGGCGAAGGCGGCGATCCGGCCGAAGTCATCCGGCGTGGCGTCCTCTTCCCCGATGATCGCGCCCTCTTCGTCCTTGACGACCTGCAGCACGGCGACGTGCCCGGTTCGACGATCGAGCTCGACGCGGACGCCCTCGGGGGTGGCTCCTTCTGCGGAGACGTGCTTGGAGTAGGCGGTCAGGATGGCCTGTTCGATGATCGAGACCAGCTCATCGAAGGGGATCGCCTTCTCCTTCTCGATCCCACGCAGCAGACTCAGTTCGATATCCATGACGACTCCCTATTCAGCTCTCGTCGCGCGGGTGTGCACGCGCGACATCCGTACCACGATACCCTGTGCCCACCGCCGGTCGCCACGAGGGCAGCCGCACCGATGCGGTGCCGAGCGTGCAGGAGGACTCAGTGACGGCATACGACACCATCGTGATCGGGGCAGGGATGTCCGGGGTGACGGCGGCTCGCATGCTCGCCGACGCCGGAGCGGACGTCATCGTCCTCGAGGCGAGGGACCGCATCGGCGGCCGGATGCACACCGATCGCGCCGCAGGCTTCCCCGTCGATCTCGGCGCATCTTGGGTGCACGGCATCGCGCGCTCCGAGCTGTGGGACCTCGTGCAGGCACTCGGCATCCCGACGCTCGAGTACACCGTCGGCAGCTTCCAGGCCGGAGGGCGGCCCATCGAGAACTTCGACGGAGACGGCAGGCCGATGGATGCCGCGCGCACCTCGCAGTGGGTGTCCGACGTCGACGAGGCGGATCGCCTGCTGGTCGACGAGATCGAACGGTGCTCGCCCGGTGAGACCTATCTCGATGTCACCGAGCGCGCGCTCGACCGCACCGGCTTCGACCCTGAGCGCATCGACGAGATCCGGGAGTTCTTCCGTCATCGCGTCGAGGAGCAGTGCGGAGCATGGATCGGCGACCTCGACGCGCACGGGCTCGACGAGGACGCGATCGACGGAGACGAGGTCATCTTCCCCCGTGGGTACGACGAGCTCCCTCGGCGCATCGCCGCCGGACTCGACATCCGCCTGAGCCAGGTGGTCACCCGCATCGCGCGCACGGATGCCGGGGTCACGGTGTCGACCGACGACGGCGAGTTCTCGGCGCGCAGTGCGCTGGTCACTGTGCCGCTGGGCGTGCTCAAGGCGGGATCGATCGACTTCGCTCCTCCCCTGCCCGACAGCGTCGCGGGGCCGATCGCCCGACTGGGCATGGGGGTGTTCAACAAGGTGTTCATCCAGTTCCCCGAACGCTTCTGGAACGAGGAGAGCTACGTCCTGCGGGCCCTCGGCGAGGCGGGAGAGCACTGGCACTCCTGGTATGACGTGTCAGCGGTGAGCGGAGTTCCGACGTTGCTGACCTTCGCTGCCGGCCCGTTCGGCCGCAGGATGCAAGAGCTCTCCGACGAAGAGATCGTCGCGGATGTCGTGAGCGCTCTCCGCGCCCTCTACCCTGATGCGGTCGGCGAGCCCATCGCTCACTGGATCACCCGCTGGGGGAAGGACGCGTTCTCGAAAGGCTCGTACTCACATCTCGCGCTCGGGTCGTCGCACCACGACCATGACGAACTCGCGGGGCCTGTCGACGGAGTGCTGCACTTCGCCGGCGAAGCGACGTGGGGTGACGAGCCCGCGACCGTGGGGGCGGCCTTCTATTCAGGGCACCGCGCGGCGGAGCGGATTCTCGGGTGCTCGATCGATCTCGCCGCGTTTGCGGGCGGCATCACAGCGCGGGAGCGGACTCCAGCGAGTTGATCGCGCCGATCAGGCGGAAGAGACCGCCGACCTGACGCTGATCGAGGTGCAGAGCAAGACGAGGAAGATGCAGCACGTCATCATCGGCGACCTCGGGCGAACGCGGAGCAGTCCGCTCGATGCGTCCGCTCGCCAGCATCCCGGCGAACTGCTCGTTGAGCTGCTCCACCTCGGCATCGGATGGCTCGGCCCGGAGGCGCAGCACCAGGGTGTCTCCGAACCACCGCAGTGAGTCGTAGTTGCGCCAGAAACCTGCGATCACCGCCGCTGCCGACTCGACCGAGTCTGTGATGACGACGCGGTCGAAATCGCCCTCTGAGATCACGCCGGTGGGCGCGAGATCCTCGTCGATGAACCGCTTGAGTCCGTGCCAGAAGGTGCCGCCGGGCTCATCGAGCAGCACGATCGGGGTCGGCTCGGCCTTTCCGGTCTGCTGGAGGGTCAGCAGCTCGAACATCTCGTCGAGCGTGCCGAACCCACCGGGGAGGCAGATGAAACCGCTGGACTCCTTGATGAGCATGAGTTTGCGGGTGAAGAAGTACTTCATCGCCACCACGTGCTCGCTCGCCGCGATCAGGCTGTTGGCCTTCTCCTCGAACGGCAGTCTGATCGATACGCCGAGCGACAGCGCGGGGCCGGCACCCTCAGCGGCTGCCTGCATGATTCCCGGTCCTGCTCCGGTCACCACCATCCATCCGTCCGCAGCGAGAGCAGCCGCGACATCACGCGCCTGGACATAGAGCGGATCGTCGTGGAGGGTACGCGCCGAGCCGAACACCGTGACCTTCGGTACCCCTTCGAACGGTGCGAACAAGCGGAAGGCATCCCTCATCTCGGCGAGGGCGGCGGAGGCGATCTTGAGGTCGAGGCGGTTCGTGCCGTCCTCTCCCAGCAGCACCGCCGTGCGCATCATGCGCATGACCAGTCGGCGATCGGTCTTCACTCCGGCCTCGTCGAGGACGTTGTTGATCTCGGCGCTCAGAGACTCGGGCAGCGGTTCGTCCGTCATGCCCCCAGCCTGTCACGAGCCCCGGTCGAGCGGGTCTCCGCAACGCCGCGCTCCGCCCTCACCACGCGCGCGGCGCCTTGTCAACGCCCGTGTGGAGTCTGCCGGCCCGCGGCACAGTGGCCGCATGACAGAGATCACTGGACCCGAAGCACTCGCACGCGTACACGAACTCGTCGAGGACATCGACTTCACGATGCTGACGACGACCGATGACGACGGCAACCTGGTGAGCAGGCCGATGTCGACGAGGCAGATGGACGACGCGGGAGACATCTGGTTCTTCACCGCGGAGGACACCGAGAAGGTGGAAGAAGCGCGGGCCCACCGCCAGGTCGGCCTCTCGTATTGCGACGCGAAGGGAATGCGCTACGTGTCTGTGGCCGGCAATGCATCCGTGGTGCACGACCGCGCCAAGATGGAAGAGCTCTACTCGCCCTCCCTCGACATCTGGTTCGAAGACGGGCTCGACACCCCCGGCATCGCACTTCTCAAGGTCACTCCCACCGTCACCGAGTTCTGGGAACCCGCCAAGGGCAAGATCGCGATGGCGGCGGGGGCCCTGAAGGCTCTCGTCACGAAGGACACGCCTGACGACGACATCATGAACCACGGCCACATCGTCTGCTGACCGGCGACTCGGCTCCGTACAGACGGAATGCCGCGCACCTCGGTCGAGGGCGCGGCATTCGTGGTCTGTACCGTCAGCGACGGGTCAGCTGCTGCACGGCCTCGGCGACCGACACCGCTTCGCGAGCCCCGGTGCTGCGATCCCACAGCTCGACCTGACCTTCGGCAGCACCGCGACCGACGATGACGATCTTCGGCACGCCGACGAGCTCGGCGTCGCCGAACTTGACTCCGGGAGAGACTTTGGGGCGGTCGTCGTAGAGCACGTCGAGGCCTGCGGATTCGAGCTGGGCAGAGAGATCAGCCGCCACGTCGAAAGCCACCTGGTCACGACCGGCCGCAACGACCTGCACGTCGAACGGTGCGACCGATGCGGGCCAGATCAGGCCCTTCTCGTCGTTGTTCAGCTCCGCGATGATCGCGAGGATGCGGGTCACGCCGATTCCGTACGAGCCCATCGTGACCGTGACGAGTTTGCCGTTCTCGTTCAGCACCTTCAGACCGAGAGCCTCAGCGTACTTGCGTCCGAGCTGGAAGACGTGGCCGATCTCCATACCCCGAGCCAGCTCGACGGGTCCGGAGCCGTCGGGCGCGGGGTCACCCGCCCTGACGTTCGCGATCTCGACGATTCCATCGCCGAAGAAGTCCCGTCCGGCCACCACCGAGTGCGCATGCTTCTGATCGAGATTGGCGCCGGTGATCCAGCTGGTGCCCTCGCTGACGCGGGGGTCCACGAGATAGCGGATGCCGGTGGCGGACTCCTCGCCGAGCACGGCCCCGGTCGGTGACCATGGCCCGATGTAGCCCTTGACCAGCAGAGGGTTCTTCTCGAAGTCCTCGGCGGAGGCAGTCTCGACCTCGGCGGGCGCGAAGGCGACCTCGGCGCGCTTCTCGTCGACCTCACGGTCGCCCGGGATGCCGACGATCACCAGCTCGCGGGTGCCATCGAGGTGGGTGAGCGCGAGCACGACGTTCTTCAGCGTGTCGGCCGCGGTGTACTCGCCGTCGAGGTTCGCGTTGACGTGGGCCACGAGCGTCTCGATCGTCGGCGTGTTCGGCGAGTCGAAGATCACCGGCGCAGCATCCGCGTCGAAGGGGATCGCGTCGGGGACGGCCGTGGAGAACGCCTCCACGTTGGCTGCATACCCACCGGCGCTGCGCACGAAGGTGTCTTCACCGACCGGCGTCGGGTGCAGGAACTCCTCGCTGCGTGAGCCGCCCATCGCCCCGGCATCCGCCTGCACGATCACGTACTCGAGACCGAGGCGCTGGAAGATCCGCTCGTAGGCGTCGCGCTGCGCCTGGTAGCTGACGTCCAGACCCTCATCGGACGCGTCGAAGGAGTATGCGTCCTTCATGGTGAACTCCCGCCCGCGGAGCAGGCCCGCGCGGGGACGCGCCTCGTCGCGGTACTTGTCCTGGATCTGGTAGATCGTGAGGGGCAGATCCTTGTAGGACGAGTAGAGGTCCTTGACGAGCAGCGTGAAGGCCTCTTCATGCGTCGGGGCGAGCAGGTAGTCGCCGCCCTTGCGATCCTGAAGACGGAACAGCAGGTCGCCGTATTCGTCCCAACGCCCGGTCGCCTCGTACGACTCTCGGGGCATCAGAGCGGGGAAGTGCACTTCCTGGGCACCTGCCGAGGCCATCTCCTCGCGGACGACGGTCTCGATCTTGCTCTTCACGCGGAGCCCTAGCGGAAGCCACGCGAAGATGCCGGCGGCCTGCGGTCGGATGTATCCGGCGCGGATCAGCAGCCTGTGGCTCGCGACCTCTGCGCCTGCAGGGTCTTCGCGGAGTGTGCGGAGGAAGAATTTCGAAAGACGAGTGACCACCGGGCAAGTCTACTGACCGGTGGTCACTCGGTTTCGCGATACGTCAGTCGCTACACGTCAGTTGAGTGCGGGCAGGCCGTTGGGGATGACGCCACCGGCGTACAGGCTCGCTGCGAGCTCCTGCACGGCGGTCAGGGCCACGCGCTGCGGGAGGGGTCCGTAGGAGATGCGGGCGACGCCGAGCTTCTCGTACTCCGACGCCGCGAGGGTGCCGGGGAGGCCGATCACGCTGAGTTTGCCTTCGCCGAGTCCCTCGACGAGCTGCCTGGTGATGTTGGCGTCGAGCATGCCGGGCACGAACACCGCTGTGGCTCCGGCGTCGAGGAAGGCACGGCCGCGCTGGATCGCGTCGGCGACGCTTTCGGCGACGGGGCGGTGACCGGCGCGGACGAACGCGTCGGTGCGCGCGTTCAGCGCGAACGGGACGCCCTCTGCCTCCGCAGCCTTGACGATCGCCTCGACCGCCGCGACGGACTCGTCGAACGGCTTCAGGCGGTCTTCGACGTTGGCTCCCACGACGCCGGCACCGATCGCGAGGCGTGTGGTCTCCCCCGCGTCGCCGTACCCGTCGTCGAGGTCGGCGGTGACCGGAACCGAGACTGATGCCGCGATGCGACCGACCATGTCGATCATGATGTCTCGGGGGATCGTGCCATCCTCGAAACCGAACGAGGCGGCGATGCCGTGACCGGCAGTCGCGATCGCCTTCGTCTCGGGCAGCTTCGCGACAGCGCGGGCGGAGACGACGTCCCACACGTTCACGACGCGGAGGATCTCCGGGGCTTCATAGAGTCCGATCAGGGTCTTGGCCTTCGCAGCAGTGGTCATGCTTCCACGCTAGCGCCCAGTATTCCGGTCTAGGTCGGACGGACACGCGAATCACAGGTTCCCGAGGGGCCCGGCGCATCGGCGATCGTCCGAAGTATCGCCTCTCGGATCCTCACCCATCCGATCACCGGGGCGATGCTCGCCGTCGACCGCTACCGCCCCTCGGCCGCCCTGACACGGCACCTGAGAGCCCGCGATCAACGATGCCGATTCCCGACCTGCGGGCACCCCGCCCGCGACGGCGACCTCGACCACACCCGAGACCACGCCCTCGGCGGCGCAACCACGGCCGACAACCCTTCTGACCGTGGGAAGACAACGCGACCACACCCGAGACCACGCCGTCCTGCGTCCACGGCGTCATAGTGTGGGGGCATGCCTCAGCGCCGATCGCACGTTGCCCCGTCAGCCGCGCAGACCGAGCTCGCCGCAGCACTCGCGGCGCTCCGAGAGTCTCTCGACGCGCCGGCAGACTTCCCCGCCGCGGTCGTCGCCGAAGCAGAAGCCACGAAGGCGGCGACTCCCGAGCTCGATCTGCGCGACATCCCCTTCGCGACACTGGATCCTCTCGGGTCACGCGACCTCGACCAGGCGTTCCACCTCGAACGAGACGGTTCCGGCTATGCGGTCCGCTACGCGATCGCAGATGTCCCCGGATTCGTCGCGCCCGGTGGGGAGGTCGACGCGGAGGCTCGGCGTCGTGGCCAGACTTTGTATGCCGCGGACGGGACGATTCCCCTGCACCCCAAGGTCCTCAGCGAGGACCGCGCATCGCTCCTGGCCGATGTGGATCGCCCTGCCCTCGTCTGGACGTTCGCACTCGACTCCTCGGGCGTCGTCACGGACTTCCGTCTGGAGCGGGCTCTGATCCGGTCCCGCGCCCAGCTGGACTACGCCAGCGCCCAGGCCGCGCTCGACCGCGGCGAGGGCGGTCCGGCGGCGCTGCTGCCGGAGATCGGCGCGCTGCGGATCGAACAGGAGAAGATCCGCGGCGGCGCCAGTCTGAACCTTCCGGATGAGGAGGTGACCAGAGCAGCGGATGGCAGTTACGCGATCGAGCGCCGGCATCCGCTTCCCGTCGAGGAATGGAACGCGCAGCTCTCCCTCATGACCGGCATGGCAGCAGCGTCCCTCATGCTGGGTGCCGGCATCGGCATCCTTCGAACGATGCCGCAACCCGACGAGAAGTCCTTCGACGCGTTCCGCCATCAGACCGAGGCTCTCGGGCGCCCCTGGACGACCGGACGATACGGCGACTACCTCCGTCAGCTGGATCGCGCCGACCCGATGACCCTGCCCGTCCTCGAAGCGGCCGCGACCTTGTTCCGGGGCGCGGGCTATGAGACATTCGACGGCGCGGCCCCGAGCGACGCGGAGCAGGCCGCGATTGCGGCTCCGTACGCCCATGCGACCGCTCCCCTGCGTCGCCTCGTCGATCGCTGGTCCCTCGAGATCTGTCTCGCCGTGTCAGAAGGTCGAGAAGTGCCCGGCTGGGTTCGCGAGTCGCTCCCCGAACTCCCTGCGCTGATGCAGAGCTCGGGGCAGCGCGCGTCCAGACTCGACTCGGCGACCATCAACTGCGTCGAAGCCGCACTGCTCACCCCGCTCGTGGGCGGGACGGTCGAGGCGACCGTGATCGAGATACGCGGCGAGCGCGCGACGGTCCAGATCGCGGATCCCGCCGTGACCGCATCCGCACCTGTACCCGCCGGAACAGTGCCCGGAGGGCGCGTATCCTTGCGCGTCGTCAGCACGGATATCGCCCGGGGTGAGATCGAGTTCGCGATCTGACACCTAGGCTCTGCTCCATGCCCACATCGCCGTATATCAGCGGGATCCGCGAACGCATCGGTCACGATCTCCTGCTGCTCCCCGCGGTGACGGCTGTCATCCGGCGCGGTGACCGTTTCCTGATGTGTCGACGGGTGGACTCGTCGGAATGGGGCCTGGTCGGCGGCGGTGTCGAACCAGGTGAGGATCCGAAGGATGCCGTGCGGCGGGAGGTGCGCGAAGAGCTCGGGGTCCGCGCCGACATCGATCGTCTCGTCGGAGCGTACGGCGGGGAGGACCTCTTCGTCCGGTACGCCAACGACGACGTCGTCAGCTACGTCACGACCGCGTTCCTCTGCTCGATCCCGATGATTCGCCCCTGATCTTCGCCGACGGAGAGTTGGCCGAGACGGGATGGTTTGCGATAGACGAGATCGCAGGGCTGCGACGCGATCGAGGCGTCGACCGAATCCTCGCAGATGCGACCGACTTCATCCGGACTCCTGCCGCGACGTCGACCCCGATCGTCGAGAAGGCCGTCTGCTACGTGATCGCCGAGGGGCACCTGCTGGTGTTCACGCACGATGATGTCGACATCCTGGTCACCGGCGTCCAGGTCCCCGCCGGAACCGTTCAAGAGCACGAGGCACCTGCGCACGCTGCCGCACGTGAGCTGTTCGAGGAGACGGGTCTCCGAGGCTCCGTGACTCGGAGTCTCGGAACGGAGTTGTACGACCTGGCACCGGCGCGGAACGAGATCGCACGGCGTCACTTCTTCCAGATGGAGGCCTCTGACGCCGATGTGACGGCGGTCTGGCGCGCAGGCGAGGCCGATCCGGCGACCGGCGGCTCTCCGGCCTCATGGACCTGTCGATGGATCCCTCTCGCTCAAGCGCATGTGCTCGCCGGCGGGCTAGGCGCCAGGCTGGGTGCCGTCTCCCTCTGACCCGACCCGCCTGCGCACCGAGGGCTACGCTGACGGGGTGGATCACCTCGCCGTCGCAGCACGATTCGTCACCGCTCACTACCCCACAGCTGACGTCGCCCTCGTGGCGGGGAGCTCTGCACGGGGCGACCGCACCGCGACGAGTGACATCGACCTGCTGGTGCTCGGAGATCGGCTCTTCAGCGTCGAGGGGCAGACGAGCGAAGCCTCGACGCACGAGTTCGAGGGCGAGATCTTCGAGGTGTTCGCATACACCCCGACGGGGTTCGACGAGTGGGCGGCGCGAGGCATCGCGCAGCATCGGCCGGTGACGGTGCACATGCTCGTCGACGGCACCGCGATCCGCGACGATGGCCGACTGGCATCACTCCGCACGCATTGGCAGAGCGTGCTCGACGCGGGGCCTTCGCTCAGCGCGCAGGAGTGCGCGTTCCGCCGGTACGTCATCACGGATGTGCTCGACGATCTGGAGGATTCGACAGACCCTCTCGAGCAGCGAGTGGAGGCATCCATCCTGTTCGAGCGAATCGCAGAGCTCATTCTGCTCACCGAAGGACGCTGGATCGGGGCGGGAAAATGGCTCCCTCGGCGTCTCCGCGAGCTGAGCATGGAGCGAGCCGACCGTTTGGCGCTCCCTCTGATCGAGAGCGACTATGCGACCTTCGCGGCCCGCGTCTCGGCTGAGCTCGACCGCGCCGGCGGGCGCGTCCAAGCCGGTTTCGTACGCTGAGCAGGCTCAGACTGCGGGAACGGCCTTCGTGGTCATCACCAGCAGCTGCGGATCGGTCAGATTGAGCGAGACCGAGATGGAGACGAACTCGGAGAGAGACTCGACGTGGGTTCCGCCGCAGAGGATCTCCGCGTCACCATCCGGCAGTTCGCAGTGCCAGCTGCGACGGTCCACGATCGTGGGGCCCTCGGGAACCACGCGGCTCGTCGCGCCGGAGGCGACCCACGTGGCCAGCTGCGAGTTGATCGCGGTCTCGCGAACCTCGAGCGTCGTCGCGAAGGTCTCGGTGTCGAATCCGGCCCTGCGAAGACTCTTGCCCAGGCGGTACTCGTCGACCGCGCCGTCTTCATGGATACGGCTGGACTGGTTCGCCCGTGCCTCGAAGTTCGGGTTGCCCAGAGCATCGGAACCGGGGTCCTTGCGCCACAGGTCGGCGAGAGCGATGTCCAACGCCAGTGATGCCAGGTGGCAGGCGGTGTGACCGCGGCTGAGCCCTGCCCGTCGCGGGGCATCGACCGACAATTCGACGCGTGCGCCCTCGGCGAGCCAGGCGGGAGCATCGCCGTCGATCGGGTGTCCGACGAGCCAGGTCCATCCCTCCACGCCCCGCTTGACGGGGATCTCGGCTCCGACGGCGAACTCTCCCTCGTCCGACACCGCGGCCATCACGGCCTCGGCGATGCGGACGGCATTCCCCTCTGCAGACAGCTCACCTGTATCTCCCGGCTGGTCCGGCCAGGTGTGGTCGACCGGATGGAACGGGGTCGCGTCGACGACGACGACGGTTCCCCGCGATGACGTCTCGACTCGTGCGACGGTGCTCGACCCAGTGAGGTCGCCTCCCGCGAAGGAGACGATCGTGGACGACGGCATGGAACTCCTCGTGTCGAACCGGCGGGGGGTGCAGGTCGGTCAGGCCGTGACGACCTGAGCGGTGCCGAGCGGTGCCTCAGGCCCCATCTCGGCCGCGATCCGGTTGGCCTCTTCGATCAGCGTGGCGACGATATCCGCTTCGGGAACGGTCTTGACGACCTCGCCCTTGACGAAGATCTGCCCCTTGCCGTTTCCCGAGGCGACCCCGAGATCGGCCTCGCGCGCTTCACCGGGACCGTTCACGACGCAGCCCATGACGGCGACGCGCAGCGGCACGGTCATGTCCTTGAGCCCCTCGGTGACGTTCTCGGCGAGCGAGTAGACGTCGACCTGAGCGCGCCCGCACGACGGGCATGACACGATCTCGAGCTTGCGCTCGCGGAGGTTCAGCGACTGCAGGATCTGGTGTCCGACCTTCACCTCTTCGGCCGGCGGCGCTGACAGGGACACGCGGATGGTGTCTCCGATGCCCTCGCCGAGCAGGATGCCGAAAGCCGTGGCGCTCTTGATCGTGCCCTGGAACGCGGGACCGGCCTCGGTCACACCGAGATGCAGCGGCCAGTCGCCCCGTTCGGCGAGCTGACGGTACGCCTTCACCATGACGATCGGGTCATTGTGCTTGACCGAGATCTTGAAGTCGTGGAAGTCGTGCTCCTCGAACAGCGAAGCCTCCCAGACGGCGCTCTCCACGAGCGCCTCAGCGGTCGCCTTGCCGTACTTGGTCAGAATGCGGCGGTCGAGCGAGCCCGCGTTGACGCCGATCCGCAGCGAGACGCCCGCAGCCTTGGCGGCCTCGGCGATCTTGCCGACGTTGCCGTCGAACTCGCGGATGTTGCCAGGGTTGACCCGCACAGCGCCGCACCCCGCATCGATGGCGGTGTAGATGTAGCGCGGCTGGAAATGGATGTCGGCGATGACGGGGATCTGGCTCTTCATCGCGATGATCTTGAGCGCGTCGGCGTCGTCCTGATGCGGGACGGCCACACGGACGATCTCACACCCGGATGCGGTCAGTTCCGCGATCTGCTGGAGGGTCGCGTTGATGTCCGTCGTCTTCGTCGTGGTCATCGACTGGACGGTGACGGGCGCGTCACCACCGACGAGCACCTTGCCCACCTTGATCTGACGAGACTTGCGTCGCGGGGCGAGGACTTCGGGGATCTTCGGCATCCCAAGATTCACTGCTGGCACAACGCCCAGCCTACGCCGCCTGAATGCACGCAGGCTGGAAGTCGCCCGCCCCTGACGCGCGTCATGCGGCCTGGGCCCTGGCGTGCGGTGTGATAGTTTTCAGCCCATGCTCGCGAACTTCACCTGGTGGCCCGCCTCTTAGGCGGTGTGTTCGCGTTCCCACGAATCCAGACCGCCTCCGGGGCGGTCTTTTCGTTGAGCCGAGCCGGAGCCACGCACAGGAGACCCCGATGACCCTCTCACGTCTTGCCGAGCTCACCGCAGACCCGGCCGCATCCTTCGTGCTCATCGCACGCGACGGCGCCGAATCGGTGGAACTGCTCACCGGCGAGGTCGTCGATGTCGAACTGCTGGCTGACATACCGCTGTCGATCGACGGCACCCCCCGCGAGATCTTCACGATGGTGCCTTACCGTCAGGTTCGCGAGCGCGGCTTCGTCGCTCAGGACGACGGCGCACCCCTGCGATGCATCGTGGTGGATGAGCACCTGCATCTCGCGACGCCCGAGCTGCTCTCGACACTGCCTGCAGATCCCGTGCCCCTTCGTGACGGCGGGTTCGACATCCCCGACGACGAGTACGCCAGGATCGTCGAGACCGTGATCGCCGACGAGATCGGACGGGGCGAGGGGGCGAACTTCGTGATCCGCCGCGACTTCACCGCCGAGATCGACGTCGACGACCGGACAGCCGCGCTCACCTGGTTTCGCGCCCTCCTCACGCACGAGCGAGGCGCTTACTGGACCTTCGCGGTCGTCACACCCGGACACATCGCAGTCGGCGCGAGCCCGGAGGCGCACGTCGTCGCGCGCGGCGGCGTCGTGACGATGAATCCCATCTCGGGCACCTTCCGCCACCCTTCCGGTGGAGCCACGCGAGACACCCTGATCGACTTCCTCTCGTCCACGAAGGAGACGGAAGAGCTCTTCATGGTCGTCGACGAGGAGCTCAAGATGATGAGCGCGGTGTGCTCCGACGGCGGACGCATCACCGGCCCGCATCTGAAAGAGATGTCTCGCCTCACCCACACCGAGTACATGCTCCGCGGCCGCAGCACGCTGGACCCCCGCGACATCCTGCGCGAGACGATGTTCGCGCCGACCGTGACCGGCTCGCCGATGCAGAACGCGTGCGCGGTGATCCGCCGTCACGAGAAGAAGCCGCGTGGGTACTACTCCGGCGTGGCCGCCCTGTTCACTCCGAACGATGCGGGCGGGCACGACCTCGATGCGCCGATCCTGATCCGCACCGTGTACCTGCAGAACGGCTCGCTCAGTGTGCCGGTGGGCGCGACTCTCGTGCGGCACTCGGACCCGCGCGGCGAGGTGTCGGAGACCCACGGCAAAGCCGCCGGTGTTCTCGGCGCCATCGGGGCGATCGATCGCGACAGCGTCGCCGAAGCGCGCGATGATGCGGACGCCCCGGGTGAACGGCAGCCTCTCGCCGACGACCCCGCGGTCGCGGAGCTTCTCTCCTCGCGCAATGCCCGGCTGGCGGACTTCTGGCTGAATCCGCAGGGCGACGAGCTGACCGGGCCCTTCGCCGGCCGATCCGCGATCGTCGTCGACGCCGAGGATCGCTTCACCACGATGCTCGCCCACCAGCTGCGTCACCTCGGGCTCGGGGTCACGATCCGCGCCTGGAGCGACGTCGATGATGCGGAGCTCGACGCAGCCGACCTCGTGGTCGCAGGCCCAGGGCCGGGTGATCCCCGCGACGTCGAGAGCGACCGCATCCGCAGGCTGCGCGAGGTCGTGGCCCGACGCGTGGACGCGAGATCGCCGCTGCTCGCTGTGTGCCTGAGCCATCAGATCCTCAGCGATCGTCTCGGCATCGCTCTGACACCACTCGCCGCGCCGCATCAGGGACTCCAGAAATCGGTCCCCGTGTTCGGCGAGGACGCATCGATCGGCTTCTACAACACCTTCACGGCCAGGGTGGCCCCCGGTACGACATCGACGGGACCGGTCGACGTGTCAGCCGACCCCGAGTCCGGCGATGTCTACGCGCTTCGTGGCGACCGATTCGCGTCGGTCCAGGGGCACCTCGAATCGATCCTGTCGCGGGACGGCATCCGCACGCTCGAGCGTCTGGTCTCGCACGCGCTGGCCTGATCCGAGAGCGGATGCCGGGGCAACTCGGCTACCGAAGTAGCCGCGCCTCGAAGGCGATTCAGCCTCCGAAGATGTTCACCGGGTTGAAGACATCGGCGAGGAGCAGCACAGCCCCCATGACGATGAGCAGCGTGGCGACGACCACGGTCAGCGGCACGAGCCTGGTGGCGTCGACGGGCGGGGGCGGCGGTCGACGGAACAGCTTGGCCCAGGCACGGCGGATGCCGTCCCACAGCGCGACGACGACATGACCTCCGTCGAGCGGCAGCAGTGGGATCAGGTTGAACACGAACAGCGCCACATTCAGAGATCCGAGGAGCCCGAGGAGGACTGAGAAGCGGTTGAGGATCGGCGCATCGATCGCCGCGACTTCACCCGCGATGCGTCCGACGCCCACGACGCTCAGCGGCCCGTTCGGGTCGCGCTCAGACCCCGTGACCAGGGAGACACCGGTGTCCCAGATGCGAACCGGAAGAGTCACGATCATCGACCCGACGCGCGCGACGGTGTCGGCCGCCATCTGGGGTCCTGCCGACAACGGTTGCTGGACGAAGCCCATCTGCGCCGCCATGCCGACATATCCGACTTCCCGGACGACGGGTTGACCGTCCTCGCCCATAACCGGCTGTCCACTCGCATCTGTGATGGTGCGCTCAGCCTCGATCGGCGTGATGCTCAGCGTCTCCTCGGCGCCGTCTCGAAGAACCACCAGTCGCAGGGTCTCCCCTGGAGCCGCCTGCACGATGGCGGTCGCCTGCGCGAACGTCGACACGGGCTGCCCGTCGACGGACACCAGCACATCACCGGGTCTGATCCCGGCTTCTGCTGCCGGCGTCGCCGGGTCGCCTGCCTCGCACTCCGTCGCCGTCGATCCCGCGGGCAGGACGCACTGGTTCACCGAGGCGATCGTCGTGGTTCCCTGCTGCACCCCGATACCCGACACGAGAACGGTGAAGATGAGGACCGCGAGGATTAGGTTCATCAGCGGACCACCGAGCATCACGACGACGCGCTTCCACACGGGCAGGCGATAGAACACACGGTCCTCCGCGCCTTCCGCGATCGTCTCGTCGTTCGCGGACCTCGCGTCCTGCACGAGTGCGCGGAAGACGCCCTTCGCCGGACCGGATGCGGCGGAAGCCGGGTACATCCCCGACATCGAGATGAATCCACCGAGCGGCAGAAGCTTGAACCCGTACTCGGTCTCGCCGATGCGCTTGGACCAGAGCCTCGGGCCGAAGCCGATCATGTACTGGCCGACGCGCACGCCGAACAGCTTCGCCGGCAGGAGGTGGCCGACCTCGTGCAGACCGATCGACAGGCCGAGGCCGATCAGCATGAACACGATGCCACCCAGATAGAGCAGTGCTTCCACTCCCCCAAGCTAGTGCTCGCCGCCTAGGAATAAGCCCCATGTGCTGCATGGGGCGCAGACGTCGCACCGTTAGGCTTGTCCTGTGACCTCCCGCCAGCTGCGACTTCTGCGCGCAGCCACGGCATCCGGCGCCGCCACTCTGGTCGCTGCGGCGTCGCACACCACCGCGGGCGGAGCCGCCCCGCACCCGCTTCTGGTGCTCGCCGTCGCGACGCTCCTCGTGCCTCTGGCAGCGCTGCTCATCGGCGCCCGAGTGTCCCGGACGCGCGTCGCTCTGACCGTGCTGGTCAGCCAGGGGCTCTTCCACCTCGTGTTCCAGCTGCTCGGCACCCCGACCGATGGAACGGCGCTCGCGGGGCACGCACACCATCTCGATCTCGCCGCTCTGGGTCCGGTGGTCGCCACGACCGCTCCTGATGCCCTCATGCTCGTCGGACACGTCATCGCAGCGATCATCACCACCGTTCTGGTCTGTCACGGCGAGTCGTCGGTGCGAGCGATCGCCGGCTGGGTGCAGGCACGCCTGCGTCAGGCGGTCGCGCTGTTCCGACCGGCCCACGAAAGCCCCGCATTCCCGGTGTTCGCGATCCGAGTGCCGGCCGAGAGCGACTTCTCGGTATCGGTGTCGCGCCGCGGTCCTCCTGCACACGTCTGATCTCGCATCGCCTCTCCGAGGCGTTCCACCTTCCCGCGGATGCCGCGCACACCGCCGCGCCCGCAGATCAGCACACAGGAGTACCACCATGCGTTCCACCACCACCCGCCGCAACGTCACCGCAGGACTCGTCGGAGGCGCGATCCTCGCCCTCGCCATCCCTGCGATGGCCAGCGCCCACGTCAGTGTCAGCCCGGACGAGCTGACCGCAGGAGACCACGGCGTGCTGACCTTCTCGTTCGCCCACGGCTGCGAGAACTCCCCGACGACATCGCTCAAGGTGACGATGCCCGAGGGGCTCGCCTCCGTCGCGCCCACCATGGACAGCAACTGGTCGATCGACATCGAGAAAGGCGATGACGGACTCGTCAGCGCCGTGACCTACACCGCCGTCGCACCGGTGCCCAACGAACTGCGCGGCGCAGTGAGCATGGCTGTCGGGCTCGATGAGGACACGCCCGACTCGCTCGCTTTCCCGGTCGTCCAGACGTGCGTCGAGGGAAGCACCGAATGGACGCAGCTCGCAGAGGACGGCGAAGACCCGCACAGCCTCGATGCGCCCGCTCCGGTGGTCGAGGTCGTCGCCGCGTCCGCTGACGGACACGGGGCGCACGGCTCCGCGGAGGAAGCCGAAGACGCGGATGCCGCCGACTCGGATGCCGCCGACGAAGCAGACTCTTCGAACGCGCTCGGCACGGCGATGGGCGCGGGCGGCCTCGTCGCCGGCATCGCCGCACTCGTCGTCTCCGTAGTGGCCTACCGCCGCAAGGCGTGACGCCCTGGCGCGTCTCCTCGGCTCGATGGAGCCGGGGAGACGTGCCGCACCCCGTGATCCCACCGGAGCCGTGAGATCATGGATGCGACATGTCGATTGAACAACAACCGAGCCTGCCTCCCGTGCTCCGCCCCGCGAACCCGCCCCGGCGCGAGCTGTCCGAACTCGCCTCTCGATTCGCACGAGACGTCCGCGGCGAGGTGAACGGTGTCGCCCTGTCGGGCATCACCCTCGCCACTGCCGACCTCCGTCCCGGCGAAGCCTTCGTCGCGATCCGGGGCGTGAATCGCCACGGCGCCGAGTTCGCGGTCACCGCCGCCGAGAAGGGGGCCGTCGCGATCATCACCGACGAGGACGGCGCCGACATCGCCGAACCGGCCGGACTCCCTGTGCTCATCGTGGACGACCCCCGCGCCGTCCTCGGCGCACTGAGCGCGTGGGTCTACGGCACGGGCGCGGGTGCGCCGCTCCCCCTGCTGTTCGCCACCACCGGGACCAACGGTAAGACGAGCGTCTCGCATCTGCTCGAGGGCATCCTCGACCAGCTCGGCGTCGTCACCGGACTCTCCTCGACCGCCGAGCGCCACATCGCCGGTGAGGTCATCGTCTCGAGACTGACGACCCCGGAGGCGTCGGAGATGCACGCGCTGCTCGCGCTGATGCGCGAGCGCGATGTCGAAGCCGTGGCCGTCGAGGTCAGTGCCCAGGCGCTCTCTCGTCATCGCGTCGACGGCATCCGCTTCGACGTCGCCGGCTTCACCAATCTCAGCCACGACCACCTCGACGACTACGCCGACATGGAGGAGTACTTCGAGGCCAAGCTGCCGCTGTTCCGACCGGATCGGGCGACGCGCGCAGTGGTGTGCCTCGACTCGCCCAACGGCGCGATCGTCGTGCAGCGTGCGGAGATCCCTGTCGTCACCGTCGGCACCCCGTCGATCGCGGCCGATCCCAACGCCGCCGCCCGCGCCGACTGGGTCGTCGTGATCGACGACGAACGAGCCTCGGGGACTACGTTCACGCTCACCGGCCCTGCCGGATCCGTGACGACCACGGTGCCGGTGATCGGTCCGCACATGGCGGCGAACGCCGCTCTGGCCATCGTCATGCTGCTCGAGGGCGGCTATGCCTGGGATCGCATCGTCGCCGCCCTCGATCGTGACGGCGGCATCCATGCTCATCTCCCCGGGCGCACGCAGCTCGTCTCCGGAGACACCGGCCCTGTCGTCTTCGTCGACTTCGGGCACTCGCCCGACGCTTTCGAGAAGACGCTCGCCGCGGTCCGCCGCGTGACCCCGGGCAAGGTGCTGATGCTGTTCGGTGCCGACGGGGACCGCGACGCCAGCAAACGCTTCGACATGGCGCGCACCGCCGTCGAGGGCAGCGACATCCTCGTCGTGACCGACCACCACCCCCGCTTCGAAGACCCTGACTCGATCAGGGCCACTCTCGTCGCAGGCGCGCGCACCGCGCGCCCCGACGCCGAGATCCACGAGTACTCGCCGCCCGAGGCGGCCATCGTGGCGGCGGTCGGACTGGTCGGAGAGGGCGATTCGATCCTGTGGGCAGGCCCCGGGCATCAGGACTATCGCGACATCCGGGGAGTGCGCACGCCCTATTCCGCCCGAGAGCTGGCACGACGGGCGCTCCGCGCGGCCGGGTGGCCCGTGCCCGATTCGCACTGGCCCGTCCCCTACCCCGACGAAGACTGACTCGAGCGCCGGTGCCGTCGCGATCAGCGGTTGCGCACCGGCTCCTCGACCGCCACTCCCCTCAGGCGAGTCGCGGCCTCGCCGGAGATCAGACGCGCGCGATCAGCTGATCGGCCTTTCGGCGCGCCCACTCCTCGGCCTCGGCGAGCGATTCGACCGTCAGCGTCTGCGGCGGCTCGTGGGCGTCGACCACGCGTGAGATCGTGTCGACGATGCCGAGGAACGGCAGCCGTCCCTCGTGGAACGCATCGACCGCCTGCTCGTTGGCCGCGTTGTAGACCGCAGGGAATGTCGCGCCCGCACGGCCCACGGCCTTGGCGAGGTCGACGGCCGGGAAGGCGACGTCGTCGAGCGGCTCGAACGTCCACGAGGTCGCTTGGGTCCAGTCGAGAGGGCGTCCGACCCCACCGACGCGACTCGGCCAGTCGAGCCCCAGTGAGATCGGAAGACGCATGTCGGGCGGGGATGCCTGGGCGATCGTCGAGCCGTCGATGAACTCGACCATCGAGTGCACGATCGACTGAGGGTGCACGACGACCTCGATGTCGTCGTAGGCAATGTCGAACAGCAGGTGCGCCTCGATCACCTCGAGACCCTTGTTCACCAGCGTCGCGGAGTTCGTGGTGACCATGCGGCCCATGTCCCATGTCGGGTGCGCGAGCGCTTCCTGCGGCGTGACCTCGAGCATCTGTTCACGCGCGCGACCGCGGAACGGCCCACCGGACGCCGTCACGACAAGGCGTCGCACCTCGGCATGGGTGCCACTGCGCAGCGCCTGCGCGAGGGCCGAGTGCTCTGAATCGACGGGGACGATCTGATCGGGGGCCGCTGCTGCGAGAACCAGTTCGCCGCCGACGATGAGGGATTCCTTGTTCGCGAGAGCGAGGGTTCTGCCGGCTTTCAGCGCTGCGAGGGTGGAACCGAGCCCGATCGATCCGGTGATCGCGTTGAGCACCACGTCGGCCTCGACATCGCGCACGAGCTGTTCGGCCTCGGCCGCGCCCAATGCGGTGCTGTCGACATGGAAGTTCGCGGCCTGCTCCGCGAGCATCTCGGCGTTCGTCCCGGCGGCAAGGCCGACGAGTTCGAAACGACGAGGGTTGGCGCGGATGACGTCGAGCGCCTGCGTGCCGATGGAGCCTGTGGAGCCGAGGACGATGATGCGACGCATGCCGTCAGCCTATGGCAAGCCCTCGGCTCCTCTGCGTTACGGGGCCTGCTCGACCGGCGTCGTCGCGAGGATGTCGACGACGAAGACCAGGGTTTCGCCGGTCAGATCCGCGTCGTTGATCTCGCCCTCGCCGTAGCCGTCCTTCGGAGGCATCGCGACGACGACCTGCGAACCGACCTTCTGGCCCTCGAGTGCCATCTTGAACCCGGGGACCACTCCGCTGGTGGGGAACTGCGACGGGGCGGCGTCCCGGCTCCAACTGGAGTCGAACTCGGAGCCGTCGGACCACTTCACGCCGCGGTACTGCACCGTGACCAGGTCGCCCGCACCCACGACGGCGCCGTCGCCCTGCTTGAGCACGGCCACCGCGGTCTCGGCGGGGGCATCGGAGTCGGGGATCGTGATCGTCGGCGATCCGGCATCGTCGAGCTCGACGACGGGCATGCCATCGGTCGCGTCGACCTCGGAACCGGTCGCCGTCGTCGGAAGCTGCTCGATCGTCTCGACGTAGAGGACGCTGGGGTTCATGCCCTCCTGCGCCGAAGGAAGGGTCAGCACCACGCTGGATCCGATCGGGAGGCACTCGGCCGCGACGGTGAACACCGTCGACTGCGTGGGATCGACGATCTGCTGTGGCTGCTGGACGGCCAGGAGAGCGGACAGGACTCCGTCGGGGCCGCGCTCCGACGTGCTGAGCACTTCATTGGTGGTGGCATCGATGAGCTGGTACCGCAGGGATACGAGATCTCCGGGCATGACGTCATCGCCGTCGCCCTCGACCACCACCGAGCGCTCGGCCTCAGCAAGATCCGCGCCCTCGGGAACGGAGACCTTGACATCCGCACCGGATCCTTCGACGGTCACGGCATCAGAGCCTGCACCCGACGCGATGTCGGCGAGGCAGGAGCTCTCGGCACCGGCGTCGGGGGTGGCGGTCGACTCGGGCGTCGAGCCGCCGGAGCACCCCGCCAGCAGAAGGGTCGCCGCGGCGACGGTGGACAGGACGATAAGCGGACGCTTGCGCACAGTTGAACCTCAGGATCGCGGGCGGGACACCCCATCATCCCTCACGCCCCTTTGCTGATGCTGGGAGGCGCGCGCTGGCGCTTCATTCCCGCCGCGGCATGATTGCCGGGGTAATCTGCTCTGATGACGTCAGATCAGTCCGTGGAGCCCGAAACTTCGCCCGCAGAGACTGAGAAGCCTCGTCACGCAGGCTTCGCCTATGCGCTCGGTCGCAGCCTCATCACCCCGCTTGCGCGCACGATCTACCGGCCCCGCATCGAGGGTAGGGAGAACGTCCCGAAAGACGGCGCGGTCATCTTCGCGAGCAACCACCTGTCGTTCATCGACTCGATCGCGATTCCGGTGGCCGCACCGCGCCCCGTGCATTTCCTGGCGAAGTCCACCTATTTCGAGGGGACGGGATTCAAAGGCTGGCTCAGCAAGACGTTCTTCGAGTCGATCGGCGCCATCTCCGTGCGCCGCGGCGCGGGGAAGGCCGCCCTCGACGCCCTCGATGTGCAGCGCCAGCTGCTCGAAGAAGGCCTCGCCGTCGCGCTCTACCCCGAAGGGACACGTTCTACCGACGGACGCCTGTACAAGGGGCGCACCGGCGTCGCCTTCCTGGCTCTGCAGACCGGAGCACCGGTCGTCCCTGTCGGATTGATCGGCACGGACAAGGTGATGCCGGTCGGCGCGAAGATGCCGACGCTGAAGGAACGCATCACGGTGCGTTTCGGAGAACCGCTCGATCTCTCCCCCCATGGCCCCGCCACGAGCGGTCGCGCCCGCAGACTCGCCACGGACGAGATCATGGCCGCCATCCATGCCCTTTCCGGCCAGGAGCTGGCCGACGCCTACAACGAGGCTCCCGCGCAGGGCACGATCGAGAAGATCAAGCAGGCGCTTCCTCACGAGCGCCGCTGACGCGCACCGGCCGCTCAGCTCGTCGCGGCGCGCACCGACGCTTCGTGTCGCACGGGAAAGTTCATCGAGTTCGCGATGAAGCACCACTCGTTGGCCTGCGCATGAGCGCGCTCTGCCGCGTCGATCATCGATACGTCGGCGACGACGACGTCGGGACGCAGCATCACCTCGACGAAAGCGCCGCCGCCCTTGCCGTCCTCCCGCATCATCCCCGAGGCGGTGTCTCGATAGGAGACGACGACGACGCCTGCGGTGACGCAGGCGTGCAGGTACGAGAGCAGGTGGCACTCGGAGAGCGAGGCGAGGAGCAGATCCTCGGGATTCCACCGCGACGGATCGCCTCGGAACGGCTTGTCGGCGGAGGCGAGGATGTCGGGCTTGCCCGCGACCTCGAGCGTGACATCGCGCCGATACTCGCGATAGCCACTCGTGCCGGTGCCTGAGTTGCCCGTCCAGGTGGAGCTGAGTGAATAGCGGTGCTCGCCGAGCGGGGCTGATCGATCTGCCATGGCGACAGTCTGCCACCAGGATGGGCGCGACGATCACGGAGGCTGGCGCTGCGTTCGCCCAACCGACGATATCCTTGGGAGGTGCTGGAGACTCTCACCGTTCAAGATGCCGTGGAACTCGCCGTCGTCGAAAGAAGCGGATTCATCGAGTCTCGCCATGCGGGGGCCGCGGTCGTTCTCTCGCCTGACGGCGATGTCGTCGCGCGCTATGGAAACGCGGATGCCGTGATCCTGCCTCGCTCGAGCCTCAAGCCGCTGCAGGCGGTGGCATGCATCACCGCCGGGGCGACTCTCGACGGGGAGCAGCTCGCGATGTCGACCGCGAGTCATAGCGGAACCGACCGCCATGCAGCCGTGGTGCGCGACGTGCTCACCGAGGGCGGTCTCACCGAGGATCATCTGGGCTGCCCGCCGGCGTGGCCCGGTGATACCTCCGCCCGTGACGAACTCGTGCGCGAGCACGGCGCGCAGACCCGGATCCGCATGAACTGCTCGGGCAAGCACGCGGCGATGCTTCGCGCCTGCGTCGCGACCGGCTGGCCCACCGACAGCTATCTGGACCCCGCGCACCCGCTTCAGCTGCACATCCGCGAAGTCATCGAGCGTCTGACCGGTGAGAAGGTCGCCCACACCGCGATCGACGGGTGCGGCGCTCCCGTCTATGCGATCACGCTGACGGGCCTCGCGCGGTCGATCCATCGGATCGGCACCGCCTCGGACCGTTCCCCCTTCGCTCTGCACCGGGTCGCCGGCTCCCTGGTTCGCGCGGTGCGTGAGCACCCGTGGACCATCGACGGTCCCGGTCGCCCTGACACCATCGCGATCGAGAAGCTCGGAGTGTTCGCGAAAGGCGGCGCCGAGGGCATCATGGTCATGGTCGCTCCGAACGGAACGACCGTCGCGCTGAAGATGCTCGATGGCGGTGCCCGCGCGTCGACGATCGTGGCTGCGACTCTGCTCGCCCGCGCAGGCGGGCTCACCGACTCCGAGGTCGCGACGCTCGCTGCCGCTCTGCCTCTCGAGGTGCTCGGCGGCGGCGCGGAGGTCGGAGCCGTCCGCCCCGGAAGCGGCATCTGACCGCACGGCGCACCGCGCTGCTCATCACCTGGGCGCGAGGGCAGGGATCACGACACGACGAGGTCCGGCGTCCCCGATCAGCGACCAGGCTCGTCCGGCATGCGGTCGCGCGTAGGGCGGGAGTTCTCGCACGCCCGCGAGCTGCCGGAGCTCGGCCGCGTTCTCTGCCCGGATGAGCGCCTCCCCGCCCCTGCGCACCCGCTGCCACAGCGGCCAGTTACGTTGCCACGCATCCGCCTCGCCGAGCAGTATCGTCGGACGCGCCGGGGCCTCGAAGTCGCGAGGCTCACCTGAAAGCACCACGACGTCGCACCCTGGATGGGCGGCTGCCAGTGATTCGGCGACCGCCGACACTCCACCGCTGATGAGCGCCGTGAGAGCAGACCTCGGCGCCCAATCGTGGTCTTCCCGATATCGAGAAGCACCGCGCGCAGAGCCCGACGATCTCAATCGTTCTTCGGGGACCCAGGCGAGCTGGATCTCCCGGTCCCCCATCCGCATCCGCCCCGGCGGTCGGTCTCGATCGAAGCCCGCGGACTCGCCGCCTGCGGCCAGATGATCGACGCGGCTCGGCATTCTCAGCAGCCCTCGGCGCGGAAGCGCGTCGAGAAGCCGCCCGAGGGGTCCCGAGGTTCTGGTCGCAGTGAGCGCGAAGGTGGCTCCGGAGCCGTGCCTCAGGATCCTCTCCCAGAGCTGAGCGAGATGCTGGCCGTATTCGAGAGGCAGCTCGCTGATCCTGGCGTCGATGTCATCGCACAGGACGAGACCTGCGACACGCGCTCCGTCTGCCGCCAGCGCGACGACGGAGTCCCAAGCACGTTCCGGATCAGCAGGTATCCAGATCGGGTCCGCGTGCTGTTTGGCAAGCGCACGCAGGGCCGAAGTACGCCCCGATCCCGATCCGCCCAGGAACACGATTCCGCGCTCGGCGCCGATCGAGAGGAATTCGAGCGGCTGTCGCTGACGCTCGGGATCGTCAGCACGCCCCAGGATGGCTTCGCCCTTCCGGGTCTCGGCCTGTAGCGCCGCCAACGGGAGCATGCGCGGAAGAGCAGGCAACCACGGGCTGGGCGGGATGTCTGCATCAGCCCATCTCAATGCGATCGCCCTCAGATCTGCGGCGCCCGTCAGAGCCACTCTCATCGCCATCGGGTCAGCGTCCTGAGGACGACGGACCAGCGCCAGCCCCCTGGACTCCACACCGCCCGGAAGCTCGGCCGCGTCGTCGGTGCCGATGACGGCTCTGCTGTCTGCGGCGTCTGAGACACGCAGGCTCACCCTGAGCGGACAGTTGGCGGCCAGAGCATCGCGAATCACACCGGAAGCACGCTGGGTCCCGAGGATCAGATGCATACCGAGGGCTCTGCCCCTGGCGGCGATATCAGTGAACACGACCCCGAGATCGGCATGATCCTGGAGCAACGCCGCGAACTCGTCGACCACGATCACCAGCCTCGCCATTCCGATCTCCCGCACATCCCGTGCGCCTGCTTCCGCGAGAACGGACTCTCGGCGGCGCAGCTCTGCTGTCAGGCTGGAGACTCCCCTGCGGGCGCCCTCCTCGTCGAGATCGGTGATGACCGCGGCGACCTGCGGGAGCATCCGAAGCGGCTCGAAGGCCGTGCCCCCCTTGAAATCCGCCAAGACGAAAGTCACTCGGTCCGGGCCATGGCCGCTCGCCATAGCCGTCACCCACGACACCAGCAGCTCGCTCTTGCCGCTGCCCGTCGTGCCGGTGACGATGGCGTGCGGCCCGTCATCGACGATGTCGAGGACGATGTCTGCGCGTTCGCCTCGGCCCACCACCGCAGCGAGCCCGACCGGCGACTCGGGCTGGTTGAGATCGCTGAGTGCCACCCCGCCCGGGAGCGAGTCCAGCTCCTCGCCCTCGACCGAGCGTTCTTCGCCGGTCGCGACCGTCTGATCGCGAGACATGCACTCGGTCGCGACCTCGACGATGCCATGCGGAGTACGAACCCTCGCCCGGTGCGGTTCGAGGACGTCGACGACCGTCGTGATGCCCTCAGGGACGTCTTCGTCTCGGCCGAGCAGCCAGATCACAGCGTCAGCCGCGGGACGGGAGTCACCGCTTCGAGCCACCGCGAGACGAAACGAACCGCGCCGCGCGAAACGCGCCTGTGGAAACCCCGAGATCCCCAACTCCTCGAGATGTGGGCCGACCACCGACATCTGAGAGGCTCCGAATCTCAGACACAACTGGATCACGAGCGCTCTCGCGACAGCGGCGACGACGGGGAGGGCTCCGCGGAGTCCGACGCCGCCGCTGAGCGGAACCGTCACCGGCACGTGCTCGAGCCGGGCGCATCGCATCCGGAAGTCGCGCTCACGCTCCCCGTCGCCCCCCGATGCACGGACTGCGCTGTCGCCGACGCCGCTGCCCACGACGATCTCCGTATCGGCGTCCGGTGGTTCGAGGCCGCGCAAGGGCGGCTGCGCCAGGGCGGCCGCCGCGTCTGGACGACGGTGCCATCGCATCTGACGCTCATCATCGTGGAGCCGCGACAGCTGCGCCTCAGCGAGCGACCACGCCGCCGCGCTCTCCGTCTCGGCGACTCGGAGCGCCCTTCGCCGGGAGCGCGATCCGTCGAGCAGCGACGCGAAGATCATCAGCGGACCGAGCGCGGCGAAGCACAGGGAGAAGAGGGAACCGGTGACGAGCCAGAGCACCACGCCGGCGGCCACGGGCACGAGCGCCGCTATGAACGGCGTCGGTGGTCTGCGCGCTTGCGCGGGTGCGGCGGGGATCGCGATAGGCAGAGAGTCCATGCTCCCAGTGGACCTCACGGGAGAGGCGCGGAGAGCGCCCTCCACAGCGATCGGACGCTATTCGGAGGACTGGCCCGCTGTGGAGAAGGACTCGCCCTCGGCAGACGAGGACTCGTCCGCGACCTGCACGATCACGAGCGTCACGTTGTCGCGGCCCCCGTTCTCCAGCGCCGCCGCCAGCATCGCATCGACAGCGGCCGCAGGATCGGCGTTCTCGCGGAGGAAATGCTGGATGCCGTAATCGGTCAACTCTTTCGTCAGGCCGTCCGAGCAGATGACGAACCGATCGCCCGGCCGGACATCGAGCGTGACGTAATCAGGAGCAGTGAGCTCACTCGCTCCCACCGCTCGCGTGATCACGTTGCTGTACGGATGCCCTTCGGCCTCTTCAGGGCTGATCTTTCCTGCGGCGATTAGCTCCTGGACGACCGAGTGGTCGGTGGTGATCTGCACCAGACGATCGTCTCTGAGGAGATATACGCGCGAGTCGCCGATATTGAGAGAGGTCCAGTGCGGCTCGTCGTCTTCGAACTCGAGGAAGACTCCGGTGAGTGTGGTGCCGGTTCCTTCGTCCGTGGTCTCGGGGTGGTCGGCGATGTCGGCCACCGCAAGCTCCAGCGCTCCCTCGATGGATCCGCGATCGACTGCTCCTGCTGCGACGACGGCATCGAGTCGCTTGACCGTGCTCTGGCTCGCGATCTCGCCGCCGGCATGACCGCCCATTCCGTCGGCGACGATGAACAGCGGGTAATCAGCGAAGAACGCATCCTGATTCGTCTCGCGTCGCCGACCCACGTCGGTGACGCCCGCCCAGGAAAGCAGCAGCGGGCGCTGCGCAACCGTGACGCTGCGCGTCTTCGTCGTCGTCTCAGCCACTCGTCGCCTCCGGATCGCCTGCGGGTCGGGCTACCCCAGGACACTCACACATCGTAGTGGACGCTGCCCCGGTCGCACTCGCACCGCCGACCGTCACGCGCAGTCGCGCGGCGTCGATCGTCGGCTGCGAAATGACCATTCCTCCACGTTATCGCCTTCCACCGACGCTCTTCGCCACGGCGAGATGTCTTCCCCGCACAGCACAGAGCCCCCGACCGGAGTCGAGGGCTCTGTGTGACGTTCAGATCACGCCGGGGGCTGCGTGGGATCCGTGGGCGGAACCTGCGGAGCCGCCGGAGGCGCTGCCGGCGGTGCGGGCGGAGCCGTGGGCGGAGTGGACGGCGCAGCCGGGGGAACACCGGGGCCCGCCGGGGTCGACGGAGCAGCGGGCGGCGCGTACCCGGGCTGAGCCGGCGGCGCGTAGCCGGGCTGGGCAGGCGGCGCGTACCCCTGAGGAGCGGGAGGCGCGTAGCCCTGCTGAGGAGCGCCATAGCCCTGGGGAGCGCCATAGCCGGGGCCTGCTACCGGGCGCGGCTGTACGGGAACGCCGTCCCAGACGGTGGAGTCAGCAAGGAAGCCGTTGCCTGCCCACGGAGCAGGAACGATGTTCGGGTTCCAGCGGGACTTGTCGAAGGCGTTGATGCCGTACCAGACGATCGAGAGCAGAACGAACAGGACGACCCAGACAGCGTCCTTCTGCAGCTTGAGTCCGACCCGCCATGCAGCGAGAGCGAGAACCACGGCCAGGGCGATGCCCGTCAGGAAGTTGAGGTACGGGATGAACGAGAGACCGATGCCGATCAGGACGACCCACGGGGAGATGTCTCCGAGCTTCGCGAAGACCATCGTGTTGTACACCGGCACCCACGCGCGCCACTTGCCCTGGACACCTGCCTTTTCGAAGATCTTCATCAGGAAGATCGACGAGATCACATAGAACGCCAGTGCGAAGAGCAGACTGATCAAGAAGACGACGAAGAGACCGGCGATAGCCGCCCCGTTGTCGTAATAGTCGTTGTACATGATCCCCTCCGGATCCGATGGAGCTGACGCTGTGCGCGCCGCGACACCAACCATATCGGTGTGCCGATATGCGGGGCAACGACACACGCGCGGAGAGCCCGCTGCGCGTCATGCGCGGTCATTCCGCGACGACGAGCTCCTCGACGCCGGGTTCATCGGCGCTGCGGAGAACGAATCCTCGGCGATCGGCCCACGTCCGCAGCATCCGAAGGGATCGCAGCCGTGCCCGGTCCTCCGCCAGAGCCCGCACGAGCAGCCCCTTGGACTTCTTGTTGAAGTGGTTGAGGGCGCGACCGTGTTCCGTGACGACCCGGACATAACGGGAGGCCACCGCGTCCGGCACCGGGCCGAGCGCGACGTACGCCTCGCTCCGCAGGTCGAGAATGAAGTCGGGGTCCTCCCCCGCTATCGCCTCGGTGGTCGCGTCAGCCCAGTGCCGGCGCAACGGGGGCAGACCTGGCAGCGAGGTCCCCGCGGCCAGTCGGTACGGCGGTATGGGATCCAGCGCACCGATGGGGCCGAGCGGCGCCGAGTGGATCCACACGTGTGCACCGAGCCAGCGACGGGATGCGGGGGCGAGACTACCCGAGTCGAGAGCATCGAACAGAACCCCGGTGTAGCGATCCACCGCCGGCATGGTGGCCGCCGAGCGCAACATCCGATTGTGCGCGATGTCGCCCGCCTGCTTCGCACTGAGCTTCAGCACCCTCCGGGCGTGATCCTCATCTCCCGCCAGATCGATGAGAGCGTCGATCACCTCGTGCCGCGCAGCGGCCAGACCGGGAAGCGCGAGTGCGCTCACGTCGAGGGGTGCACCGTTCCCTCCTGGTCGCTTGGTCTCCGACGGGGGCAGCAGAATCTTCATGGGACCTCGGGGATACAGACGCGTCCGCCCCGGCTCCACAGGGGAGCCGAGGCGGACGCGATGAACTGACTGCTCAGGCGATGAGAGCCGCGTTGCCTGCCACGATCGTCAGGACATCGCTCTCCATCGAGAGGAATCCGTCCTGTGCGTTGGCGAGCACCTTGGTGCCATCCGTCTGCGTGATCCGAACCTCGCCCTGAGCGAGGATCGCCAGGACCGGCTCGTGGCCGGCCATGAATCCGATCTCGCCCTCGACGGTCTTGGCGACCACGAGACTCGCCTCTCCCGTCCAGACCTCCGCATCCGCGGAGACAAGGCTGACATGCAATGCCATGATCAGCCGTTCTCCTTCTGGATCCGCGCCCACTGCTCTTCGACGTCGGAGATGCCACCGACGTTGAAGAAGGCCTGCTCGGCGACGTGGTCGAAGTCACCGCGGGTGATCGCATCGAAGGACTCGATGGTCTCCTTGAGCGGGACGGTCGAACCCTCGACACCCGTGAACTTCTTGGCCATGTAGGTGTTCTGCGAGAGGAACTGCTGGATGCGACGTGCACGCGACACGACGATCTTGTCCTCTTCGGAGAGCTCGTCGACGCCGAGGATCGCGATGATCTCCTGCAGTTCCTTGTTCTTCTGGAGGATCTGCTTGACCGTGGTGGCGACGCGGTAGTGGTCCTCGCCCAAGTAGCGGGGGTCCATGATGCGCGACGTCGAGGTCAGCGGGTCGATGGCCGGGTACAGACCCTTCGACGCGATCTCACGCGAGAGCTCCGTGGTGGCGTCGAGGTGGGCGAACGTGGTCGCCGGGGCCGGGTCGGTGTAGTCATCGGCCGGCACGTAGATCGCCTGCAGCGAGGTGATCGAGTGGCCACGGGTCGACGTGATGCGCTCCTGGAGCACACCCATCTCGTCGGCGAGGTTCGGCTGGTAACCCACGGCGGAGGGCATGCGGCCCAGCAGCGTGGAGACCTCGGAACCGGCCTGCGTGAAGCGGAAGATGTTGTCGATGAAGAGCAGCACGTCCTGCTTCTGCACGTCACGGAAGTACTCCGCCATCGTCAGAGCCGAGAGGGCGACGCGCAGACGCGTTCCCGGCGGCTCGTCCATCTGGCCGAAGACGAGGGCCGTCTTGTCGAAGACACCCGCCTCTTCCATCTCGTGGATCAGGTCGTTGCCCTCACGGGTACGCTCGCCGACACCGGCGAACACCGAAACTCCACCGTGGTCCTGCGCGACGCGCTGGATCATCTCCTGGATGAGGACGGTCTTGCCGACACCGGCTCCACCGAACAGACCGATCTTTCCACCCAGCACGTAGGGGGTCAGAAGGTCAATCGACTTGATGCCGGTCTCGAACATGGTCGTCTTCGACTCGAGCTGGTCGAAGTTCGGAGCCTTGCGGTGGATCGGCCAGCGCTCGGTGACCTCGATGGTCTCACCGGGCTCGAGGTTCAGGACCTCGCCGATGACGTTGAAGACCTTGCCCTTGGTGACGTCGCCGACGGGGACCGAGATGGCCTCGCCGGTGTCGCGCACTTCCTGGCCGCGCACGATGCCGTCGGTCGGCTTCAGAGCGATGGCGCGAACGAGGTCGTCGCCGAGGTGCTGAGCGACCTCGAGGGTGATCTCGACCGAAGAGTCGCCGATGACGATCGTGGTCTTGAGTGCGTTGTAGATGTCGGGGATCGAGTCGTGCGGGAACTCGATGTCGACAACCGGACCGTTGACGCGTGCGACGCGCCCGACGACCGCGGTCGCCGGCTGGTCAGCCGTAGCGGTGGGGGTCATTTTCGTCTCTCTCCTGATGGTCTATTTGCTCGATGAGAGCGCGTCGGCGCCGCCGACGATCTCTGCGATCTGCTGCGTGATCTCCGCCTGACGCGCGTTGTTGCGCAGACGGGTGTAGTCGGTGATGAGCTTGTCGGCGTTGTCGCTGGCCGACTTCATCGCCTTCTGCGTCGCGGCCTGCTTGGCGGCAGACGACTGCAGGAGAGCGTTGAAGACGCGGCTCTGGATGTACACCGGCAGGATCGCGTCGAGAACGGTCTCGGCGTCCGGCTCGAACTCGTACAGCGGGTAGACGGCGTTGCCGGCCTCCGAGTCGTCGGCTTCCGTGATCTCCAACGGAAGCAGACGCACGGACTCGGGCGACTGCGTCATCATGCTGACGAAACGGTTGTACACGAGGTGGATCTCGTCGACGCCGCCGTCGTCTGCACCGCGCCCGAAGTCCTCGAGCAGCTTCGCCGAGATCTCCTCCGCGGTGTGGAACGACGGGGTGTCGGTGTCGCCGGTCCACTCCGCGGCCGCCGCGATGCGACGGAACTGGAAGTAGCCGACGGCCTTGCGTCCGACGAGGTAGAACACCGGCTCCTTGCCCTGCCCGCGCAGGAGCTCCGCAACCTCGAGACCCTCACGGAGGATCTGCGAGTTGAAGGCTCCCGCGAGACCGCGGTCCGAGGAGAAGATCACGACCGCGGAGCGGCGGATCGTCTCGGGCTCGCGGGTGAGCGGGTGGTCGACGTTCGAGTGCGTCGCGACGGCGGACACGGCCCTCGTCACGGCTCGCGCGAAGGGGCTGGACGCTTTGACACGTCCCATCGCCTTCTGGATGCGCGAAGCCGCGATGAGTTCCATCGCCTTCGTGATCTTCTTGGTCGTCTGAGCAGAGCTGATCTTCTGCTTGTAGACCCTGAGTTGAGCGCCCATGAATTCAGTTCCTCACGCGGTTACGCGCGACGACCCTTGACGATCTTCTCCTGGTTGACGTCCTCAGCCTCTGCTGCAGCGTGCTCCTCGTGGCCGGGAGCGCCGATGGCGTGTCCCTTGCCACCCTGGAACTCCAGGATGAAAGCGTCAGTGTGCTTCTCGAGCTCGGCGACGGTGTCGTCGTCGAGGACGTTGGTGTCGCGCAGCGTCTCGAGAACCTTCGTGTTGCGACGAAGGTAGTCGAGCAGCTCGCGCTCGAAGCGCAGGACGTCGGAGACCTCGAGGGTGTCGAGCTTTCCCTTCGTTCCGGCCCAGATCGAGACGACCTGCTCCTCGACGGGGTACGGCGAGTACTGAGGCTGCTTGAGCAGCTCGGTCAGACGCGCACCACGGGAGAGCTGACGACGCGAAGCCGCATCGAGGTCAGACGCGAACATCGCGAACGCCTCGAGCGAGCGGTACTGCGCGAGCTCGAGCTTCAAGGTTCCGGAGACCTTCTTGATCGACTTCACCTGAGCGTCACCGCCGACTCGCGAGACCGAGATACCCACGTCGACCGCCGGACGCTGGTTGGCGTTGAAGAGGTCGGACTGCAGGAAGATCTGGCCGTCGGTGATCGAGATCACGTTGGTCGGGATGTACGCCGAGACGTCGTTCGCCTTGGTCTCGATGATCGGAAGACCGGTCATGGAGCCTGCGCCCAGCTCGTCGGACAGCTTCGCGCAACGCTCGAGCAGACGCGAGTGCAGGTAGAAGACGTCACCCGGGTAGGCCTCGCGGCCCGGCGGACGGCGCAGGAGGAGCGATACGGCACGGTAGGCCTCAGCCTGCTTCGACAGGTCATCGAAGATGATGAGGACGTGCTTGCCGCCGTACATCCAGTGCTGGCCGATGGCCGAACCGGTGTACGGGGCGAGGTACTTGAAACCGGCGGGGTCGGATGCAGGAGCGGCCACGATGGTGGTGTACTCCAGAGCGCCGGCCTCTTCGAGCGCGCCCTTCACCGAAGCGATGGTCGAGCCCTTCTGGCCGATGGCGACGTAGATGCAGCGAACCTGCTTGTTGACGTCGCCCGACTCCCAGTTGTCCTTCTGGTTGATGATCGTGTCGATCGCGATGGCCGTCTTACCGGTCTGGCGGTCGCCGATGATCAGCTGACGCTGACCGCGGCCGACGGGGATCATCGCGTCAATGGCCTTGATGCCGGTCTGCATCGGCTCATGCACCGACTTGCGCTGCATGACGCCGGGAGCCTGGAGCTCGAGCTCACGCACGCCATCAGTGGCGATGGAGCCGAGGCCGTCGATCGGGTTTCCCAGCGGGTCGACCACACGGCCGAGGTAGCCGTCGCCGACGGGAACGGAGAGGACCTCACCCGTGCGGGTGACTTCCTGACCGGCCTCGACGCCGGTGAACTCGCCGAGCACGACGACACCGATCTGGTGCTCGTCGAGGTTGAGCGCGAGTCCCTTGGTGCCGTCTGCGAAGGTGACGAGCTCGTTCGCCATCACGCCGGGAAGTCCCTCGACGTGCGCGATGCCGTCTGCCGCGTCGATGACGGTGCCGACCTCGGTCGCCGCGGCCCCAGTGGGCTCGTATGCTGCGGCGAAGTCCTTCAGCGCGTCACGGATGACGTCGGGGCTGATCGATAGTTCTGCCATTGTCTTCCCTTTGTATCTGGGTGCGCGGTTCCCCGCGCGAAGTCGTGTTAGCCGGCGAGCTTCTGGCGAAGATCGGCGAGACGGGCGGAGATGCTGCCGTCGATGACGTCATCGGCGATCTGCACGCGCAGGCCTCCGACGACGGCGGGGTCAGAGACCTCGTTGAGTGAGATCTTGCCGTCGTAACGACGCGAGAGTGCGTCGCTGAGACGAGTGCGCTGTGCATCGGTGAGCGGCTTGGCGCTGTGCACCGTCGCCACCACGCGGTCGCCCTGATCTGCAACGATCCGAGTCGCCCGATTGAGCATCTGCCGGACACGGCGATCTCGAGGCTGACGAACCAACGCCGAGACGATCACCGCAGTCGCGTCGCTGACGCCGCCCGCGAGCAGCTTGTCGACGAGTGCACCCTTGGCGTCTTCTCCCCCGAGGCGGCTTCCGAGCGCGAGCTCGAGTTCCGCGTTGGCGGCGATGACACGGGTGAAGCCGAACAGCTCTCCCCCGATATCTGCCTGAGGTGCAGCGATAGCCGCAGCCCGGATGGCGAGTTCCTCGATGCCGTCCACGAGCTGTGAAGCCGAGGACCAGCGCTCAGCGACGACGGTCTTCAAGACGCTCTGGGCGTCCTGAGAGAAACCGCCGAAGACCGCTGCGACGACGTTCTGTCGCGCCACGACCGGAGCCGAGGCGTCGGCGAGCGCGCCGCTCAAATGAGACGACTCCGTCACGGCACGCGCAGCTGCGAACAGCTCCCGTGCCGTGTCGAGAGAGACGTCCTTCGCTGCAGCAAGCGCCTGAGTGGATGCCGCGAGTGCCTGAGTGGTCGCGCTGCCCATTACTGAGCCGCCTTCTCGGATGCTTCGAGGTCTGCGAGGAAGCGGTCGACCACTGCGGTCGCACGTGCATCGTCGGAGAGCGTCTCGCCGACCACGCCACCGGCGAGGTCGATGGCGAGCGAGCCCACCTCGCTGCGCAGCGAGACGAGAGCGGTCTGACGCTCGGCCTCGATCTGCGTGTGCGCGGTCGCGGTGATGCGAGCAGCCTCGCTCGACGCGGCGTCCTTGGCTTCGGCGACGATCTTCTTGCCGTCCTCGCGGGCGGCCTCACGGATCTCACCGGCCTCGGTGCGTGCCTCGGCGAGCTGCCGGGTGTACTCCTCGAGCGCGGCCTCAGCCTGCTTCTGTGCTTCGTCAGCCTTGGCGATGTTGCCCTCGATGGCGGCGGACCGCTTGTCGAGCATCGCCGTGAACTTCGGAAGGGCGACCTTCCACACGACGATGAGGATGATGAGGAACCACAGACCCGACCAGATGATGTCGTACCACGCAGGGATCAGCGGGTTTTGCGCTTCACCCTCAGCTGCGAGGTTCGTGACAAGAGCGTTCAGCATCCTGTCTCCTTCTGAAGTCGGTATGAATTACGCGGGGAACGGGATGAACGCGACGGCGATGCCGACGAACGCAAGCGCCTCGGTGAAGGCGATACCGATCCACATGAGGACCTGGAGGCGGCCGGCCAGCTCGGGCTGACGGGCGACACCCTCGATGGTCTTGCCGACGACGATGCCGACGCCGATGGCGGGGCCGATTGCTGCGAGGCCGTAGCCGACAGCTCCGATGTGACCGTTGATTTCAGCGAGAACCGTAGTAGCGTCCACGGGTTTTTCCTTTCGTTGGGTGGGTCGGCAGTTGCCGGCCCGCTCAGTGCTCTTCTGCGACCGCGAGCTGGATGTAGACCGCGGTGAGGACGGCGAAGACGTATGCCTGGAGAACGGCGACCAAGAGCTCGAAGAGCGTGAAGGCGCCGCCGAAGGCGAGGGTTCCGACACCGAGGACGGCCCAGCCGCCACCTGCGGTGAAGAAGAAGAACTGGGTGGCCGCGAAGCACAGCACCAGGAGCATGTGGCCGACGACCATGTTCATCAGGAGTCGAAGCATCAGCGTGACCGGGCGCAGGATGAAGGTCGAGACGAGCTCGATCAGCGCGACGATCGGGAGAGCGAAACCGGGAACGCCCTGCGGAAGCAGCGCATTCTTGAAGAAGCGCAGACCGTGCTGGCGGATACCGGCATAGATGAAGGTCACGTAGCTCACCACGGCGAGCGTCAGCGGCACGGCCGCGATGCTCGTGCCGGCGATGTTCAGGAACGGGATGATTCCCGTGATGTTCATGAACAGCACCATGAAGAAGATCGTGGTGAGGATCGGCAGGAATCGGTCGCCGTCCTTGCGTCCGAGCAGATCGTGCGCGATGTTGGTGCGGACGAAGTCGAGCCCCATCTCGACGACGCTCTGGAAGCGGCCGGGGACGATCTTCATGCGGCGGGTTCCGAGAACCAGGAGCAGCACCACGACGACTACGGCGAGCAACTGCACGAGGTGGATTCGGTGCACGGGGATACCCGCGACTTGGAAGAGGATCTCCGGGAAGAACTCGTCGATCGAAGGTCCGTGGAACTCGCCGTCAGAGGCGAGTTTGGGCATCAGGGTCGCAGCAAGATTGAACAGCGCGGGCTCCAGCTTCGGGGCACCGGTCAAAACCGGGGCGACGATGGTCGGTGTGCTTCAAGCGCAAGCGCTCGCGAACGAGCGGCGGGCACGTCATAACACTATCAGAATCTGAGGGTGTCCTAAGACCGCGGCGCCTCTTCTGCCGACCCCTCCTCGTCGCGGGACTCGGGGATCAGGTTGTGGCGTCCCGGAGCACGGTCCTCCGGCACGATGGTCGGCAGCTGCACACCGGGGGCGTGGTCGGTCGGTGCCTCGGTCGGCAGGGACGCGTCGCTCACATTCGGCAGTCGCATCCTCGTGATGACGATCACATCGACGACGAGGGTCGCCACGACGCCCGTGACGATCGACAGGAAGAACACCATCGGCTGGATCCACGGCTGACCGCTCAGGACGATCATGATCACGACGAAGAGGCCGAGCTTCAGCAGCCAGCCGCCGAGCACGATCGCGAAGAACAGCTGCACGTAGAGCGGGTCGCCGAACCAGCGGTTGGCGATGAGGATGCTGAGGGCGGTGATGCCGAGGA
This sequence comes from Microbacterium sp. AC035, assembly GCF_979258485.1. Taxonomy (NCBI): domain Bacteria; kingdom Bacillati; phylum Actinomycetota; class Actinomycetes; order Micrococcales; family Microbacteriaceae; genus Microbacterium; species Microbacterium sp. AC035. The sequence goes on along the minus strand of NZ_OZ409858.1, from coordinate 531,948 downwards.
AGAGCATGGCGAGCACGACACCGAGAAGCCCGCTCACGAGCCCCTCTCCCCCACCCACGAGTAGGCCGATCCCGCCGGCGAGGATGGCGAGGACCACCATCGCGAGGGCGGACCAGAGCAGCGTCCTCCGCAGGATCGGATTGCTGGAAACGGGGCTCGGGCTCACGGGGACTCCACGGGTGTCGGGTCGGGCTCAGCAGACGCCGCGGGCTTCCGTCGGCGCAGAGGATTGAGGGTGATGACGAGGCACGCGGCGATTCCCACGAGGCCGAACACGACGCCGGGGAGGTACTGTCCGGGCCAGTCCTCGCGGGCGCCCACGTACATCAGGAGGACGGCGAGGGAGATGACAGCCGTCCAGGCGTAGAAGATCAGCACGGCATCACGGTCGCGGTGGCCGAGGTCGAGCATGCGGTGGTGAAGGTGCTTGCGGTCGGGAGAGAAGGGCGACTTGCCCGCGTTCATGCGGCGCAGAACGGCCAGCCCGAAATCGAGGAGCGGCAGCAGCACCACCAGCAGCGGCAGCAGGATCGGGATGAACGCTCCGAGGAGCTGCGATCGCCCGAGGCGCTCCGGGTCGAGGGCGGACGGCTCTAGCTGGCCGGTGACGGCGATCGCCGACGTCGCCATCAGCAGGCCGAGGACCAGCGCCCCCGAGTCGCCCATGAAGAGCTTCGCCGGACTCCAGTTGAAGGGCAGGAATCCGAGGCAGGCGCCGATGAGCACGGCCGCCAGGAACGAGGCGAGGTTGAAGTAGCTGGATGCGCCGGTGTCACGCGTCAGGATGTAGGAGTAGGCGAAGAAGACTCCGTTGGCGATCAGGCAGACACCGGCGACGAGACCGTCGAGTCCGTCGATGAAGTTGACCGCGTTCATCACGATGACGATCGCGAACATGGTGATGGTGATGCTCAGCCAGCTCGAGAACACGATCAGATCGCCGAACGGCAGCGAGAGGATCTGCAGCCCGCCGCCCACAGTGATGATCCCCGCGGCGAGGAACTGCGCGCCGAGCTTGATCATCCAGTCGAGATCCCACAGGTCGTCCACCACGCCGATGACGGCGATCAGCAGCGACGCGGCGAGGATCGACCACATGGTCTGCGGCGGCATCCACATGGTGGCGAAGAACGGGTTCGCGGCCGAGAATCCGATCGCTGCGGCGATGCCGAGGAAGATCGCGACCCCGCCGAGACGCGGGGTGGGGGTCGTGTGCACATCCCGCTCGCGGATGGTCGGGTAGAGCTTGAACCGCAGGCTCAGTCGCCAAACCGCCCAGGTCAACGCGAATGTGATCGCGGCGGTGAGGATGATCGTGAAGAGGTACTGCTTCACGAATCCCCGTCCGATTCCGATGCGTCGGGCTCAGGCTCGAGCAGATCGCCGAGCACCTCCTCCAGCCGTTCACGGCTGACCGCGCCGACGCGGAGGATGCGCACGCCGCCGGCGGTGGGCTCGGCACCACGGGGCACCAGGGATGTCGCGTCGACGATCGTCGACGCGATCCCGTCGCGACTGACGCCGTCTGCGAGGTAGACGGCGACGCTGTCTCCGAGCATGCGTTCGGCATCGAGCGCCGAGATCGCCGACTCACGACCGGTGAGGTTGGCGCTGGAGACCGCCAGCGGCCCTGTCTCGGCGAGAAGCTCGAGCGCGACGCGCCCTTCGGGCATCCTGACGGCGACTGTGCCCTGCGTGTCGCCCAGATCCCAGACGAGAGACGGCTGGGCGGGGAGGACGATGGTCAGCCCGCCGGGCCAGAACGCATCGACGAGACGCTGTACCGGCTCCGGCACCGACTCTGCGAGCGCATGCAGAGTCTCCTTCGTGCCGATCAGGACGGGTGGGGGCTGGTTGCGCCCTCGCCCCTTGGCATCGAGGAGACGCTGAACCGCTGCGGGAGAGAAGGCATCGGCCGCGACGCCGTAGACGGTGTCGGTGGGCATGACGATGAGTTCGCCGCGGCTGATCGCCTGGCGGGCGTGACGCATGCCGGCGAGGAGCTGGGCCTCATCGCCGCAATCGAAGATGGAGGACATGACGATCTGATTCTAGTTGGGGATGCCTGTGCGATTCGTGTCTGCGCGTCACGGGCGCAGAGCGGTCGTCGCTCTGTCTCGCAGGGTGAGGTCGCGATGCGTCGCCGCCGCCCGCCATCCGTCGCGAGTGAGGATGCTCCGGATCTCCTCGCCCTGGAGCTCTCCGTGCTCGATGACGAGCAGTCCGCCCGGATGCAGCAGCTCGAGAGCGCGCACGCTGAGCACGCGCACGATGTCGAGACCGTCCGCTCCCCCGTAGAGCGCCATCGAGGGATCGAAGAGCCGCACCTCGGGGTCACGGGGAACAGCTGAGTCAGGGACGTAAGGGGGGTTCGAGATCACGACGGAGGCCGTGCCGTCGAGCTCGGGGAACGCATGCGCGAGGTCTTCGTTCACGAGCGTGAGGTTCGCCACACCCGTGGTGTTCCGCACCGCCCACGGATAGGCGTCGGGCGAGAGCTCCGTGGCGAAGACGCGCGCGTGGGGCACCTCGGTGGCCATGGCGAGAGCGATCGCCCCGCTGCCCGTGCCCAGGTCGATCCCGATCGGCTCCGGAAGCGGGGAGCCGAGAAGCGCGTCGATCGCGTACTGCACGACCGTCTCCGTCTCAGGCCGGGGCACGAAGACTCCGGGACCGACCGCGAGCTCGAGATGCCGGAACGGCGCGGTCCCGGTGATGTGCTGCAGAGGCTCTCTCGCGGCGCGGCGGGCGACCAGCGCTCGCAGAGACTCTGCGCCCCCCTCATCGAGCGCATCGCCGCGGATGATGCCGGCCTGCACCTCGCCTCGTCGCATTCCGAGGACGTGGCCCGCCAGCAGCTCGGCGTCGACGAGGGGATCCGAGATGCCCGCATCGGCGAGCTGCCTTGCCGCGGCGTGCACGGCGGAGGCGAGGGAGAGATCGGGCATGGATCAAGCGTAGAGCGCGGCAGGTGTCATATTGCCCACCCCTCCAGGGCCCTCGCATAGGCTGGAGCGCGCAGTCCCCCCGCACAGGAAGGCTCTCCCCATGCCCGGAATCCACTCCGACATCACCACCGCTTTCGGCAACACTCCCCTGGTTCGCCTGAACCGGGTCACCGAGGGCCTCGGCGCCACAGTGCTGGCCAAGCTCGAGTTCTACAACCCGGCGTCGAGCGTGAAGGACCGGCTCGGCATCGCGATCGTCGACGCTGCGGAGGCGTCCGGAGAGCTGAAGCCCGGGGGCACGATCGTCGAGGCGACGAGCGGCAACACCGGTATCGCGCTGGCGATGGTCGGCGCTGCGCGCGGCTACAAGGTGATCCTCACGATGCCCGCGTCGATGTCGAAGGAGCGGCGCATGCTGCTCAAGGCGTTCGGCGCCGAGGTCGTCCTCACCGACCCCACCAAGGGCATGACGCACGCGGTCGCCGAGGCGGAGGCCATCGCCGCCCGGACGCCGGGTGCCGTGCTGGCGAAGCAGTTCGCCAACGAGGCGAACCCCGCGATCCACCGCCGGACGACGGCCGAGGAGATTCTGCGTGACACGGAGGGCTCCGTCGACTACTTCGTCGCGGGCATCGGCACCGGCGGAACCATCACCGGCGTCGGACAGGTGCTGAAGGAGCGCATTCCCGGCGTTCAGATCGTCGCCGTCGAGCCCAAGGACTCGCCCATCCTGACCGAGGGGCACCCCGGACCGCACAAGATCCAGGGCATCGGACCGAACTTCGTGCCGCCCATCCTCGACCGAGACATCCTCGATGAGGTCATCGATGTCACCTTCGACGATGCGATCCGGGTCGCACGCGAGACGGCGAGCAGAGAGGGCATCCTCGTGGGCATGTCGAGCGGTGCCGCGATCTGGGCCGCTCTGCAGGTCGCGCAGCGTCCCGAGGCCGCAGGGAAGACCATCGTCGTCATCATCCCCTCGTTCGGTGAGCGCTACCTCTCGACCGCCCTGTACGAGCACCTGCGCGAATCCTGATCCGTCCGATGGGCATGATCGGCCGAATGCGCGAGGACATCGCGGCAGCTCGACTTCGCGACCCCGCCGCTCGCAGCGCCGCGGAGGTGGCGCTCCTCTATCCCGGACTGCATGCCATCTGGGCGCACCGGGTCTCGCACGCGCTCTGGCGCCGGCGGCTCCGCCTGCTGGCACGCGCGACGTCACAGGTCTCGCGATGGCTGACGGGCATCGAGATCCACCCCGGCGCGCGGATCGGACGCCGATTCTTCATCGACCACGGCATGGGCGTGGTCATCGGCGAGACCGCCGAGGTCGGCGACGATGTGATGCTGTATCACGGCGTCACGCTCGGCGGCCGAACCAGGGACTCCGGCAAACGGCACCCGACGCTCGGTGACGGCGTCGCCGTGGGTGCGGGGGCGAAGATCCTCGGACCGATCACGATCGGCGAGGGATCGGTGGTCGGCGCGAACGCCGTGGTCACCCGCGACGCACCCGCCGACAGCATCCTCGTCGGTGTTCCTGCGAAGGCACGGGCACGCATCCTCGGCGAAGACACCAAGGCCGTGCTCACGGCGCCCGACTACTCCATCTGAGAGAGCACCCGGCGCCGGCCGGCATGTCTCAGCGAGCGCGTGCCTTCTCGACCCTCTTGCGCAGGAAGATCAGCGGCAACAGAACGCTGCCGAGCGCCGTGACGAGCCACACGATCACTGCGCCCAGCAGCCAGCCGGTGAGATCGACGATGCGCAGACCGCCGATCGGCAGCAGGACGACCACCACCAGGGCGATCAGGGTCGACACGATCCCGATGCCGCCCATCAGCACGGGCGCATAGCGATCGGCGATCTTGCTGACCCAGGGAGCGAGCACGCTCTGCACGATCGCGAAGATCAGGATGCAGATGACGAAGCCCCACCACTTGTCCCACTGGATCTGGAAGCCGTCGAGCACGAGATCGGCGACGATGAGGCCGAGCCCGGCGGACACGACGTACAGAAGCGCGCGAAAGAGGAACGTGATCACGCGCTGAGCATATCGCCCTCACTGCGCGACGAAGAAGGGGATGGCTCCGGACAGGATGCCGACGGCGAGCATCACCAGCGACACGATCACCGCACGCCAGAGCACCTTCTTGTGGTGATCGCCGAGGTTGACGCTCGCGAGCGACACGAGCAGCAGGATCGCCGGCACCAGAGGACTCTGCAGGTGCACCGGCTGACCGATGATCGACGCACGCGCCATCTCGACAGGGTCGATGCCGAAGGTCGCAGCACTCTGAGCGAGCACCGGCAGGATGCCGAAGTAGAAGGCGTCGTTGGACATGAAGAACGTGAACGGGATCGACAGGACGCCTGTGATGGGTGCGAGGAAGGGCCCGAGCGCCGGCGGCAGCACATCGGTGATCCACGTGGCCATCGCGTCGACCATGCCGGTGCCGGTCAGGACGCCGACCAGCACCCCGGCGGCGATCACCATCGACACCACTCCGACGATGCTGGGGGCGTGGGCGACGATCTCGGACGCCTGCTCCTTGATCCCCCGGAAGTTGACCAGCAGCGCGACAGCGGCGCCGACCATGAAGACGTATGGGAGCGGCATGATGTCGAGCACGAGCAGGACCATCACGGCGAGCGTGAGGGCGAGGTTGAACCAGATGAGCCTCGGCCGCAGGGTCGGTCGTGCCGGGTCGAGCATGGTGTCAGCCATCGCGGTGTCCGCAGGATCGACACTCGCCGCGGCCACGGGACCGTGCCCGCCCGCGACGACGACGATGTTGCCGGTGCGAAGCGCCGCACGGGCGCCGGGCTTCGGGCCGGCACCGCGGAAGATCTTGGGAACGGTCGACAGAGCACCGCCGTCTGCGCCCGTGAGCAGCGCCTCGGAGTCGAGACGTCCGAGGCGACGTCGCTCCTGCAGACCGAGCATCCAGGCGAAGCCGAGCGTCACGACGATGCCGACGCCGAGCGCCGGCAGCATGGGAACGAAGATGTCGGTCGGCTGCAGGCCCAGCGCGGTCGCGGCGCGCACGGTGGGCCCACCCCACGGCACGATGTTCAGCGTGCCGTTCATCAAGCCGGCGACGCAGGTGAGGACGACCGGGCTCATGCCGAGACGGAGGTAGATCGGCAGCATCGCCGAGGTCGTGATGATGAACGTCGTCGAACCGTCGCCGTCGAGGGAGACCGCACCGGCGAGGATCGCCGTGCCCAGCACGACCTTTGCGGGGTCATCGCCCAGAACTCGCGTGATCACGCGGATCAGCGGGTCGAAGAGACCGACGTCGATCATGATGCCGAAGAACATGATCGCGAACATCAGCAGTGCGGCTGTCGGCGCCATGGTGGCGATCGAATCGAGGATCATGTCGCCCATGCCGAGCCCGGCACCGGCGAACAGTCCGAACACGGTGGGCACGAGGATCAACGCCACCATGGGAGTCAGACGCTTCGTCATGATCAGGGTCATGAAGGCCAGCACCATGGTGAATCCGAGGAGCACGAGCACCCACTCCGGCGGAACGAACGCGACGTCGTACGTCGGCGCCTCTTCTGCGGCCGCTGACAGGCCGGTGAGTACGTCGGGCATGCTGTGACTCCTTCGTCGAAGCTCCGTCGACTGCGACGGATCCTGACGAGACTAGGCAATCCGACGCTCGCGAGCGCGGTATGCCGCATTCCCGGACGTTGTGCGCGTAGCGTGAGTTCTGCGCATATTGCGCGATCGTGCGGGCGAAGGGATCACAGTGTCGAAGGCGACCACGAGACCTCGATTCGCGACGCGCACACTGCTGCTGCACCTCGCCACGGTCGCGCTCGTGGTCGCGCTGTGCACCGGCGTCTACCTCGTGCTCGCCGTGCAGCAGCTGCGCACCGAGGCCGAGTCGACCGCACTCGGCATCGCCAGGACTCTCGCCGAGGACCCGCAGGTTCGAGCCGAAGTCGCACGCATCTCGTCAGCCCAGGAGGAACCCGATGCCGAGGCGCTCAGGAACGGAGACCTGCAGCGCATCGCATCGGGCGTCGCCGAGCGCACCGGCGCGCTGTTCGTGGTGATCGCCGACGCAGACGGCATCCGTCTCGCCCACCCCACCAGCTCCCGCATCGGCGAGATGGTCAGCACACCGTTCGCAGAGGTTCTCGCCGGCAACGAGGTCGTCGACTGGCAGACGGGGACCCTCGGAGAGTCGGCGAGGGCGAAGGTTCCGGTGCGCGACGATGCCGGGGTGCCCGTCGGCGAGGTCAGCGTGGGGTTCGAGCGCACCGGAGTCTTCGACGATCTTCCGCCGCTGCTCGCCGTGATTGGGGCCACCGCTGCGGCGGCCGTCGCTCTGGCGATCAGCGCGTTCCTCCTGCTGCGGCGTCGCTGGGAGCGGCTCACGCTCGGTGTGCAACCGGAAGAGCTCGTCGCGCTCGTGCAGAACCAGACAGCAGTGCTCAACGGGGTCGACGACGGTGTGCTCGCGGTCGACATCTCCGGAGTCGTTCGGGTCAGCAACGACGCGGCCGATCGGATGCTCGGCCTCGACTCGCCGGTCGGACTGCAGCTGGCGGGCCTCGGGCTGCCGCAGGCCGTCGTCGAGACGGCGACCGGCGGGCGCATCATGTCGACCGCCGTCGTGGACCGACGCGTGCTGTATTTCGACTCCAGGCCGGTCGTCCGCGACGGGCGACCGCTCGGAGACGTGCTGATCATCCGCGATCGCACCGACCTCATCGCGTTGACGGAGCGGCTTGAGACCGTCCGCGCTGTGACCGCTGCCCTGCGTGTGCAACGTCATGAGTTCGCCAACCGCATGCATGTGGTCGCCGGACTCATCGATGCGGCCAGGATCGACGACGCCAGGGATTTTCTCGACGAGCTCGTCGAGCGCGGCTCGGTCGGCTTCCCCGTCGCCAGGCTCGACCTGCTCAGCGACCCATTCCTGCAGTCGTTCCTCGGCGCCAAGGGCATCGAAGCCGGTGAGCGCGGGGTCGCGCTGCGCATCGCGGACGACACCCACCTGATCGGGAGCGTGGCAGAGCCGGAGGACGTCGCAGCCGTGCTCGGCAACCTCGTCGACAACGCGGTGACGGCAGCAGTCTCGGGAGAGCGGATTCCTCGCTGGGTGGAGGTCGCAGTGCTGGGAGACGGCGATGCGCTGGTGGTCACGGTCGCGGACTCCGGGGCGGGACTCGCGGGAGTCGACCCGATGGCGCCGCGTCCGCCGGGCGAGGACGAGCCCGATCGCGTGCACGGGCACGGTCTCGGTCTTCCCCTGGCTCGAGACATCGCGCGCCGCCGCGGCGGCGACCTCTGGATCATCGACGCGGGAGGCGAGGAGCACGGCGCTGTCTTCGCTGCTCGCATCGGCCGCGCCGTGTCCGACCCCTCGACGACCCAGGAGAAGCAATGACCGATCCCCTCCGCGTTCTGATCCTCGACGACGACTTCCGCGTAGGCCTGCTGCATCAGCGCATCGTCGACGACCAACCTGGGTTCACCGCTCTCGAGCCGGTGCGCTCGCTCGCCGAGGCGAGGGACGGCATCCGCTCGTCGCGTCCTGACCTGCTCCTGGCGGATGTGTTCCTCCCCGACGGAGACGGCATCGCCCTGGTGCGGGAGGCCGGTGTCGACGCGATCCTCATCTCGGCTGCCGACGACGCGCCGACCGTGCGCCGAGCGCTCAGATCAGGTGCCGTCGGATACCTGCTGAAGCCATTCGACCGTCGCGCACTGGTCGGCCTGCTCGAGCGCTACGCGCGGTACCGCAACCTGCTCGCCGGCGACCGACCCCTGCGGCAGGAGGACGCGGATCGCGCTCTCGCGATCCTCCACGGGGCGGGAGAGCCGGTATCGGTCTCGCGCTCGGCGACGGAGCAGCTGGTGCTCGCCGCACTCGGCGACGGCGAGGCCTCGGCGGCCGAGGTCGGGGAGCTCGTGGGCATCTCCCGCGCCACCGCACAGAGGCACCTCGCGGCTCTCGCCGCACGAGCCGTCGTGGAGGTGCGCTTGCGCTACGGTGCGACCGGACGACCCGAGCACCGGTACGCGGCCCGCACCTGATCGAAGGACAGACCAGGAGACACGCGCTATCGGCTCAGGAGTCGGAGCCCACCGCGGCGAGTCGAGCCTCTTCGTCTGCCTGGATGGCGCTGACGATGATCGGCTCGAGGGCACCGTCCATCACCTGATCGAGGTTGTACGCCTTGAAACCCGTGCGGTGGTCGGCGATCCGGTTCTCGGGGAAGTTGTAGGTGCGGATGCGCTCGGAGCGGTCCATGCCGCGGATCTGCGACTTGCGCGCGTCGGATGCCGCCGCATCCAGCTCCTCCTGCTGCTTCGCCAGCAGTCGCGCACGCAGCACACGCATCGCCGCTTCTCGGTTCTGCAGCTGCGACTTCTCGTTCTGCATCGACACCACGATGCCGCTCGGCAGGTGCGTGATGCGCACGGCAGAGTCGGTCGTGTTCACCGACTGACCGCCGGGGCCGGACGAGCGGAAGACATCGATCTTGAGATCGTTCTGATTGATCGCGATCTCGTCGGGCTCATCGACCTCGGGGAACACCAGCACTCCGGTGGTCGAGGTGTGGATGCGCCCCTGGGACTCGGTCGCGGGAACACGCTGCACGCGGTGCACGCCGCCCTCGTACTTGAGATGGGCCCAGACGCCCTGAGCGGGGTCTGTGGACGATCCCTTGATCGCGACCTGCACGTCCTTGTAGCCGCCGAGGTCGGATTCGTTGCGCTCGAGGAGCTCGGTCTTCCAGCCCTTCGAGGCCGCGTACTGGATGTACATGCGCAGCAGGTCTGCGGCGAACAGCGCCGACTCGGCACCGCCCTCCCCCGCCTTGATCTCCATGATCACGTCGCGAGCGTCATCGGGATCCCGCGGGATGAGCAGCCGTCGAAGCCTCTCCTGCGCCGCCTCGACACCCTCTTCGAGTGACGGGACCTCTGCGGCGAACGCCTCGTCCTCACGGGCGAGCTCGCGCGCGGCGTCGAGGTCGTCTGACGCCGCCACCCACGCCTCGTAGGCGGCGACGATCCTCGACAGCTCGGCGTAGCGGCGGTTCACACGCTTCGCCCGCGCAGCATCGGCGTGCACCGCCGGGTCGGAGAGTTCCTCCTGCACCCGGCGATGCTCGTCGATCAGAGTCTGGACGGACTCGAACACTCCGGCTCCGCTCAGCGGATGTTGCTGTCGTGTCCGTGCGGACCCGAAGGCAGCGTCGGAATCGCCTTCTGCATCTGCACGAGGAACTCGACGTTCGAGTGGGTCTCCTTGAGCTTGCCCAGGACGACCTCGAGCGCCTGCTGCTGGTCGAGTCCGGCGAGGGCTCGGCGCAGCTTCCACGTGATCTTGACCTCATCGGCCGAGAGCAGCATCTCTTCGCGGCGCGTGCTCGACGCGTTCACGTCGACTGCCGGGAAGATGCGCTTGTCGGCGAGCTGACGCGACAGGCGCAGCTCGCTGTTGCCGGTGCCCTTGAACTCCTCGAAGATGACCTCATCCATCTTGGAGCCGGTCTCGACGAGAGCCGTGGCGAGGATCGTGAGGGATCCGCCGTTCTCGATGTTGCGCGCAGCACCGAAGAAGCGCTTGGGAGGGTACAGCGCCGAAGCGTCGACACCACCCGAGAGCACGCGACCGGATGCCGGAGCCGCGAGGTTGTACGCACGGCCGAGGCGGGTGATCGAGTCGAGCAGGACGACGACGTCGCGGCCCAGCTCGACGAGACGCTTGGCGCGCTCGATGGCCAGCTCGGCGACCGTGGTGTGGTCTTCTGCCGGACGATCGAACGTCGAGGCGATGACCTCGCCCTTGACCGTGCGCTCCATGTCGGTGACCTCTTCGGGGCGCTCGTCGACGAGCACGACCATGAGGTGGACCTCGGGGTTGTTCTGCGCGATCGCATTCGCGATCTGCTGCAGGACGATCGTCTTGCCGGCCTTGGGCGGTGCGACGATGAGGCCGCGCTGTCCCTTGCCGATCGGAGCGACGAGGTCGATGATGCGCTGGGTCAGCTTCTCGGGAACCGTCTCGAGGCGCAGACGCTCCTGCGGGTAGAGAGGGGTGAGCTTGCCGAACTCCACGCGGGTCGCGGCGTCGTCGATCGACAGGCCGTTGATCGAGTCGACCTTCACGAGAGCGTTGTACTTCTGACGGCCCTGCTGCTCGCCTTCGCGGGGCTGCTTGATCGAGCCGACGATCGCGTCGCCCTTGCGCAAGTTGTACTTCTTGACCTGTCCGAGTGAGACGTAGACGTCGCTCGGGCCGGCGAGGTAGCCGGTCGTGCGCACGAAGGCGTAGTTGTCGAGCACGTCGAGGATTCCGGCGATCGGCACCAGGACGTCGTCCTCGCCGATCTCGGTGTCGAACTCATCGGTCGGCACACCGCCGCGGCGCTTGTTGCGCTGACGGTTGCGGCCGTTGCCGCCCTCGTCCTCGGCGGGCGCGCTCTGCGGCTGCTGCTGCTGCTGCTGCTGCTCGCCGCCCTGTCCGGTGCCGTTCTGACCGCGACCGCGGTTGCGGCTGCGGTTGCGGTTGCGGTTGCGGCCGCCCTGCTCGTCGCCGCCGTCAGCGGAGTCGGAGGAGGAATCGGCGGCAGGAGCGGAGTCTGCCGGGGCGGACTCGGCGGGCTTCTCGGCGGCCGGAGCCTCGGTGTCGGCCGCGGGCTTCTTGGCGGTGCGGCGTCCGCGACCGGTGGTCTTCTTCGGCTCGTCTGCGGAACCTGCGTCTGCGGACCCCGCGTCGGCGGAGGCGTTGCCCTCTGCGGTCTTGGCCGCGGGAGCCTCGGCGGATTCGGCGGAAGCAGGAGCGGACGTCGCAGGAGCCTCGGCGGCTGCTGCGGAGGCCTCGGCGTTGTCGGCGTCGGTCTTCTTCGCACGACTGCGGCGAGGGGCCTTGGCCTTGGGGGCGGCGTCAGCGGCGGGGGCCTCTGCTGCGGGGGCCTCGGCAGCCGGTGCGCTGTCTGCGGATGCGGCGGCCTTCTCGGCCTTCGCGGCGGCGGTCGCGGTGCTCGCGCGGCGCGGAGCGCGCTTGCGGGCCGGTGCCACCTCGGTCGCGGCAGTGGTCGCGGCGTCGGAGCTTGCGGCCTTCGCCACAGCCTCGGCGGCAGGTGCCGCCTGGTCGTTCTGGGTCTCGGAGAAATTCTCCACGAGTACTCCCTCTTTGGTCTCGGGGACATGAGCGGCACGCGCACAACGGGTGCTGCGCGCGATCGCACGGACTGACGCTCGGCGTCAGCCAGCCTCTGCACTGGGTTCTCGGAAAGAACAGAATTCTCGGTGAGAGCAGTGCCACAGGGGTTTGCGTGCGGGTCTTGCAGAGTTGCAATGGGGCCAGATTCACGCAGTTACGTGGAGCCCTCCGCTCGATTCCCCACTGTACCACCACGCACGTCGACCGCGAGCAGCAGCGCGTCCCACGGGGTGTCGGTCGTCGATTCGGCGAGTTCCACGGCGTCCTGTCGGCTTCCGGGGCCGTCAGCGAGGACCAGCACGCTGGGGCCGGCACCGGACACCACCGCGGCGAAGCCTGCCGCGCGAAGAGCCTGAACCAGTCGCTGAGTCTCGGGCATCGCCTCGGCTCGATAGTCCTGGTGCAGACGATCGGCCGTCGCATCGAGAAGCAGCTCGGGGCTCTGCATGAGTGCAGCGATGAGCAGGGCCGAGCGCGAGACGTTGAAGACGGCATCGGCGGTCGACACATGCGGCGGCTGCAGAGACCGCGCCTTCGACGTCGACATCGTGTAAGACGGCACGAGCACGAGCGGGGAGACGCCGCGGTGCACCAGCAGCTTCTTGTGCTGGGGTCCTCGCTCACCGACCCAGGCGATCGTCAGCCCGCCGAACAGCGCGGGCGCCACGTTGTCGGGGTGTCCCTCGATCTCGGTGGCGAGGCGCAGCATGTCTGCGTCGCTGATCTCCACATCGCCCTCGAGCAGTCCCTTGGCAGCGAGGATGCCTGCAGCCACCGCCGCACCGGAGGATCCGAGTCCACGACCGTGCGGTACGCCGTTCTCGGCGACGATGCGCAGCCCCGGAAGGGGTCGTTCGACGTCCGCGTAGACATGCGCGATCGTGCGGACGATGAGATTCGAGTCATCGCGCGGGATCTCCTCCGCGCCGGACCCGGAGACCTCGATCTCGAGCGCGCCTGCCGCGAGCTCCGTCACCAGGAGCGTGTCGTAGACGCTGAGCGCGAGTCCGAGGGTGTCGAAACCGGGCCCGAGGTTGGCGCTGGTCGCGGGAACCGTCACCTCGACCGTGCGCCCCACCGGCATCGTCACTCGCCTTCCACGCGGAGCACCGAGACGACCCGCTCGACGACAGAGCTGCCGGCGAGCGCATCGACCGTGGCGCTGAGCGCGGCATCCGTGGCCCGGTGCGTGCCGATGACGAGACGAGCGGTGGGCTCGCCCTCGCCTTCGACGGTCTGCACGACGGTGGCGACGGACACCGCTCCGTCGCTCAGGATGCCTGCGACGGTCGCGAGAACGCCCGGAGCGTCCGCGACCTCGAGAGTGATCTGGTATCGGGTCGTGACGTGACCGATCGGCACCACGGGGAGGTTGGCCCTGGTGGACTCCCCCACGCCGACGCCGCCGGCGATATGCCGGCGAGCGGCGGACACGACATCTCCGAGCACCGCGGATGCCGTCTGCACGCCGCCAGCCCCTGCGCCGTAGAACATCAGCGAGCCTGCCGCCTCAGCCTCGACGAAGACGGCGTTGTTGGCGCCGTGCACGGAGGCGAGGGGGTGCGACGTGGGGACGAGTGCCGGGTAGACGCGGACCGAGATCGACTCGGTGCCGTTCGCCTCGATGCGCTCGCACACGGCGAGGAGCTTGATCACGAAGCCGGCGGCTCGCGCCTCGTCGATCATCGACGCCGTGATCGTCGTGATGCCCTCGCGGTAGACGGCGTCCAGCGGAACAGCCGTGTGGAAGGCGAGGCTCGCGAGGATCGCGGCCTTCTGCGCGGCGTCGAAACCCTCGATGTCGGCAGTCGGATCTGCTTCGGCATAACCGAGGCGCTGCGCGTCGGCGAGCACGTCGGCGAAGTCGGCGCCCTCGGTGTCCATGCGATCGAGGATGTAGTTGGTCGTGCCGTTCACGATCCCCATGATGCGCACCACGCGGTCACCGGCGAGCGAGTCGCGCAGTGGGCGGATGATCGGGATCGCGCCCGCAGCGGCCGCTTCGTAGTAGACGGAGGCGCCCACGCGGTCGGCCGCCTCGAAGAGCTCGGGACCATGGGTCGCGAGCAGCGCCTTGTTGGCCGTCACCACATCGGCACCGGAGCCGATCGCCTGCAGGATGCTCGTGCGTGCAGGCTCGATGCCGCCGATCAGCTCGATCACGATGTCCGAGCCGAGGATCAGCGACTCGGCATCCGTCGTGAACAGCTCCTTGGGCAGATCCGTCTCGCGCGGCGCGTCGAGGTTGCGCACGGCGATACCGGCCAGCTCCAGCGTGGCACCCGCACGGTCGGCGAGTTCGTCACCGTGTCGCAGCAGGAGTGCGGCCACCTGGGAGCCGACCGCTCCGGCGCCGAGGAGCGCCACCCGAAGTCGTCGGTACTCAGTCGTCATTGCATCTCTCCTTAGGAGGGTTGTTCAGTCATGCTTCGTCGGCGATCGCGTCGTTCGTCGCGCGGATCACCCGTGGTTCTCAGGCGCCTCGACACCGACATCGCGTGACAGGACGTCGGCGATGGTCTCACCGCGGACGATGATCGCAGACCGGCCGTCGCGCACGGCGACGATCGGAGGGCGAGGGACATGGTTGTAGTTGCTCGCGAGCGGGGCGCAGTAGGCGCCGGTCGAGGGGACAGCCAGCAGGTCACCGGGAGACACATCAGCGGGGAGGTACTCATGGTCGACGACGATGTCGCCGGACTCGCAGTGCTTGCCGACCACTCGGCTCAGCTGAGGCGCGCCCGTGCCGAACCGTGAGGCGAGGCGGGCTGAGAACTGTGCTTCGTACAGGGCAGTCCTGGCGTTGTCGCTCATGCCGCCGTCGACGCTGATGTACCGCCGAGTGGCTCCGGTGTCGAGAGCGACGTCCTTGGTGGTTCCGACCTCGTACAGCGTCACGCCGGCTGTGCCGACGATCGCTCTACCGGGTTCGAACGACAGGGCGGGCACGGCGATCCCGCGAGCAGCACAGCCCTCGGCGACCGCCGCGACGATCTCACCCGCGAGCGTCTCGATCGGAGTGGGGTCGTCGACGCTCGTGTACGCGATGCCGAACCCTCCGCCGAGGTTGAGCTGAGGGACGGGCCCGCCGTCGAGCAGTGCGGCGTGCAGTTCCAGCACGCGCGACGCCGATTCGCGGAAGCCTGCGACACCGAAGATCTGAGATCCGATGTGGCAGTGGAGTCCGGCGAAGTCGAGACCGGGGATCTCACGGATGCGCGCGACGGCCTGTTCGGCTTCGGGCAGCGGGAAGCCGAACTTCTGGTCTTCGTGAGCAGTTGCGAGAAAATCGTGGGTCTCGGCGTGCACTCCGCTGATGACCCGCACGAGCACGCGCTGCACAGTGCCGGTCCTGGCGGTGATCGCCGCCAGACGCTCGATCTCGATCGCGCTGTCGACGATGATCGTGCCGATGCCCACCTCCACGGCGCGCTCGAGTTCGGCGACCGATTTGTTGTTCCCGTGGAAGCCCAGGGATGCCGGGGAGACGCCTGCCGCGAGCGCGACCTCGAGCTCTCCCCCGGTGCACACGTCGATGCGGAGTCCTTCGTCGATCACCCAGCGCGCGATCGTCGTGGTCAGCAGCGCCTTGCCCGCGTAGTACACCTGTGCGGTCGTGCCGTGGTCGGCCGCAGCGGCATCGAAAGCCGAGCGGAAGGAGCGGGCGCGGGAACGCACCTCGTCCTCGTCGATCACCAGCAGCGGCGTGCCGTATGTCTCAGCGAGAGCGGTGGCGGAGATGCCGGCGATCTGCAACGCTCCGTCGTCGCCGCGCACCGCGGAGGCCGGCCAGACGGCGGAGGGGAGATCATTCACGTCGTCGGGCACGACGAGCCATTCCGGGGCGAGCGAATCGGCAGGGGAAAGCAAGGAACACCAATCGTGGGACGGGTCTCGGGCGGATACGCGCACTGCGAGGTTGCCCCCGATTCTAGGGCACCAGGCATGCCGCATCAGTCATGGTGACGCTCGGCGTCAACCCCCTGCGGACACATCCTGCCGCCTCGTAAGGTGGTGCAGATGAGCACCGAATCCGCAGCACCCGATGCCCGACGCCCCGGCCCGATCGCGCGCGTCAGCACTGCGGCGATCCGCTGGGCCCTGACACGTCGTCCGGTGCGGGCCTTCCTTCTGTACTCCGAGCGTCGGGGTCCGATGCTCGCCGATAGCGTGACCTACCGTGCACTGTTCAGTGTGTTCGCCGCTGTTCTCCTGGGCTTCTCGATCGCCGCACTGTGGCTCGCCGGCAACCCCGATGTCTGGGATGCGATCATCTCCGCCGTGCAGTCCGTGGTGCCGGGCCTCATCGGCGAGGACGGCGTGGTGAATCCCGACGACCTCAAGGAGCCGATCTCACTGTCGATCGCCGGCGCGGTGTCGACGATCGCTCTGATCGGGTCGGCGCTCGGTGCGGTGGGGTCTCTGCGCACAGCGGTGCGCGTCCTCGCCGGAACCGCGCACGCAGACGTGCTGTTCATCTGGGTCATGCTCCGCAACCTGCTGCTCGCGGCCGGCGTCGCCGTGCTGTTCGTCGCCGCGGCGGCCGTCACCTTTGCCGGCCGACTCGGAATCACCTGGCTCAGCGGTTTGCTCGGCTTCTCCGAGGAATCAGCCGTCGCGTCATGGAGCATCCGGATCGTCTCGCTGATCGTCGTGCTCGCGCTCGACACCGTGCTCATCGCGGGCGTGTTCCGCTTGCTCTCCGGTCTCCGCCCAGCGGCGCGCTCCCTCTGGATCGGCGCGCTGATCGGCGGCGTCGGCCTGCTCGTGCTGCAGGAGCTGTCCGGGCTGTTCATCGGCGGTGCGACGAGCAATCCGCTGCTCGCCTCCTTCGCCACGCTGCTGGCGCTTCTGATCTGGCTCAACCTGTCGACCCAGGTCATCCTGATCTCCTGCGCCTACATCGTCACGTCGGAAGAGGAGCGCAAGGACCGCGTGCATGCTCGGTTCGGTGCGACGACCTTCCCGCAGCGACGGGTACAGCGCGCTGAGGCCGAGGTCGCGCTCGCGACGTCGGAGCTCCGCGCGGCGCAGAAGGCCGAGCGGGAGGCCCGCCTCGGCTCCGACGACGACTGAGCGTCAGCCCTGAGGGCAGGTGCCCTTCTCGAGCAGGCTCTCGTCGGTCGCGATGGCCCCGTCGACGTCGACGTCGATCACAGCCTCCGCTCCATCGATCTCGAGGCCGGTGAGTGTGATGCCGGCGGGCAGCTGATCGGCGATGCAGATGCGCTGCGTCTCGGTGAGCCGGTCTCCCAGGGCGCCGAGGGTCGAGCCGACCTGATCCGCGTCGACCTCGAGTCCGCCGATCGTCAGCCCGACGGGGGTGAGTTCGAGGTCTCCCTCCGCGACGCCAGGAGTCACCGTGAGGGAGATCGGGATCGCGATGCCCAGTACGCTCACGGAGCCTGCGACCGTCGCGTTCGGCGCATCGAGGGTGACCGTGTCGATCGGCAGATCGGTGTTCGACAGCAGATCGGTGAACTGCGACTCGTCGATGCGAATCGTGCCCGATGCGCCGCGCAGGTCGCCGCCGCGCAGCGGGACACCCGTGGCGGTGACGTCGACGGCACCTGTGATCCCTTCCAGGGTCACGGAGTCGGTCGAGAGGTGCAGGCTGTCGAGCGTTCCGCCGATCAGCTGGGGCAGCAGGATGCCGTCGGCCTCGACGTCGAGCTGCTGGTCAGCGGGCAGATCGAGCTGCTCGACCACGATCCCCCGCACGATGCCAGGCAGGACCGCGCGCGCGATGAGCTCGGCCGCGACGACAAGAGCGGCCAGAACCACGACGACGATCAGCAGTACCCACGGCCAGCGCTTGCGCGTGCGTGCCGGTGGCGCGGCACCGTCGACAGCAGCACCGTCCTTTCCCCCGGGGATCACGAGCGTCGGATGCTCGGAATCCGCAGCGGGGTAAGGAAGGGTGTGGTTGTCGTCGCTCATGCTGCCATCCTGCCCTACGGCGCCGGACGGCAGCAGGAGTCACATCCGCTCTGGCGCAGACACACCGAGCAGGTCGAGCCCGTTGCGGAAGACCTGACCTGCGGCGTCGTTGAGCCAGAGGCGCGTGCGGTGCACGGTCTCGATCGGGTCGTCGCCCTGAGGGATCACGCGGCAGTTGTCGTACCAGCGGTGGTACAGGCCGGCGAGCTCTTCGAGGTAACGCGCCACACGATGCGGCTCGCGAACCTCAGCGGCGAACGCCACGATGCGAGGGAATTCCTGCAGAGCGCCGAGCAGCGCGCTCTCGGTCTCGTGCGTGAGCGTCTCGGGGGCGAATTCCGAGCGGTCCACCCCGGAGTCGGCGGCGTTGCGCGCGACGTTGTGCGTGCGGGCATGCGCGTACTGGACGTAGAACACCGGGTTGTCGTTCGTGCGCTTCTGCAGCACGTCGAGATCGATGTCGAGGTTGGAGTCGGTCGAGCTCCGAGTCAGTGCGTAGCGCGCCGCATCCACGCCGACGATCTCGACGAGGTCTTCGAGCGTCACCACAGTTCCCGCACGCTTCGACATGCGCATCGGCTGGCCGTCGCGCACCAGGTTGACCATCTGCCCGATGAGGATCTGCAGGTTGACGTTCGGCTCATCGCCGAATGCCGCGCACATCGCCATGAGACGCTGCACGTATCCGTGGTGATCGGCGCCCAGCATGATGATGCACCGGTTGAAGCCGCGTTCCCGCTTGTTCAGGTAGTACGCCAGGTCGCCGGAGATGTACGCGGGCTGACCGTCGGACTTCACCACCACCCGATCCTTGTCGTCGCCGAACTCCGTCGTGCGCAGCCACAGAGCGCCGTCGGCCTCGAACATGTGACCGAGCTCCTGCAACCGAGAGATGGCGCGCTCGACCGCCCCCGACTCGTGCAGGTCGTTCTCGTGGAAGTAGACGTCGAAGTCGACGCCGAACTCATGCAGGCTCGCCTTGATCTCGTCGAACATCAGGTTCACGCCATTCGCGCGGAAGGCCTCCTGCAGGTCTTCCGGTGACAGCGTCGAGAGGTCGCCGTCGTACGCGAGTTCGACACGCTTCGCGATGTCGAGGATGTATCCACCGCCGTACCCGTCTTCGGGGGTCGGCTCTCCCAGGTGCGCGGCGACCAGGCTGCGCGCGAAGCGATCGATCTGCCCCCCGTGATCGTTGAAGTAGTACTCGCGGGTGACCTGTGCGCCCTGGGACTTGAGCATGCGGGCCAGCGAGTCGCCGACGGCTGCCCACCGGGTGCCTCCGAGGTGGATGGGACCGGTGGGGTTCGCAGACACGAACTCGAGGTTGATCGACTCGTCCGCGCGTGAATCGTTGTGTCCGTACTCCGCGCCGGCATCGACGATCAGCTTCGCCAGGGCGCCGGCGGCAGCCGCGTCGAGGCGGATGTTGATGAAGCCCGGGCCCGCGACCTCCGCGGTCTGCACACCATCGACCTGCGCGAGTCCGTCGGCGATCTGCTGCGCGAGTTCACGCGGGTTCGTGCCGAACGGCTTCGCCAGGCGCATGGCGATGTTCGAGGCCCAGTCGCCGTGGTCACGGCTGCGAGGGCGCTCGAAGACGATGTCGGCTGCGGTGAGCCCGAGCGGCTCGCCAGGACGTCGTTCCTCGGCGATCGGTGCGAGGACGGCGAGGAGGGCTGTGGCGAGCGTTTCAGGGTTCATAGGCCTCCCAGTTTACGGCGCGTCACGCGTAGGAATTTGCGACGGCGGGATCGTGATCTACAGTCATGCCATGAAGGCCGCCTCCGCCCGCCGTCGTCTGCCGGTCGCAGGCCTCGCTGTCGCAGTGATCTTGGCGCTCGCCGCGGTCGTCCTCGGCATCTGGCGCCCATGGGTTCCGGTGCCGTCCTCAGCGCCCGTCGGCGCGGCCGCGTCGACCGGCGACGCCGTCGCGATCGCGCCGGTTCCGCTGCTTCTTCCCGAGCATCCGACTGTTCTCGTGTTCGGCGATTCCTGGACCTACGGCTCGGCTGCGACCGACCCGACCCTCGGCTATGCGTATCGGCTCGCCGACCTGATCGGCGGCGAGACGATCGTCGAGGGCGTCCGGGGCAGCGGCTACCTCAAGCCCGGCCTCGACGGCCCCGCTTTCGGCGAGCGCATCGCCGCCCTGGATCCCACGCTCACTCCCGACCTGATCATCCTGCAGGGGTCGATCAACGACCGAGCTCAGGGTGAGACAGGGTACAGAGAAGCCGTCACCGCCGCCTGGGACGCGATGTCGGCGAAGTACCCGGAGGCGACGATCGTCATTCTGGGCCCGGCGCCGCATGAGCTGCCTGTGGGAGCCGAGACCGCTCGCATCGACGCCGATCTCAGCGAACTGGCCGCGGCCCGCAGCTGGTGGTACATCTCCCCCGTCGCGCAGGACTGGATCACCGACCAGAACTATCTGTCGGTCATCGATGTCGAGATCGGCCGCAAGCATCCGTCGACCGACGGCCACCGTTACCTCGCCGAGAAGCTGGCCGCGGCGCTCGGTGAACTGGGCGACGCGCCGGTGACCGAAGCGGGTGGGTCGGAGACCACTCCCGAGCAGTGATATTGTCGATCGGTACGCCTCCGTAGCTCAGTGGATAGAGCGCCGGTTTCCGGTACCGTAGGTCGCAGGTTCGACTCCTGTCGGGGGCACACACCACAACGCCAAAGGCCGCCTGATTTCAGGCGGCCTTTCTCGTTGCCCCCTGTTCTCGGATCCCTCACGCTCCCCGCGAAGGCGACGACGGGACTGCTTCGAGATCGTCAACGAATCACGTTTTCGGCTGTCGTCTCGGCCAGATTGGCGAGCAGCTGCAGGCGCTCGTGGGTGGCGGATCCGGGTTCGGCCGAAAAGACGATCATCTGGAGTCCGCGGTCCGAGGCGAGGTCCATCGCCTGGAATGTGAGCTCCAGGTCGCCCACCACCGGGTGGTGGACGATCTTGAGCCCGGTGCGGTGCTCGCGGACGTCGTGCGCTCCCCACAGCTTCCGGAAGAGATCGCTGCGGGTGGACAGCTCGCCGATGAGGTCGGTGAGCTGCCGGTCGTACGGCGATCGCCCTGCTTCGGCTCTGAGCAGGGCGACGATCTGTCGAGTCTGTCCTTCCCAGTGGGGGTAGAAGGTCTGGGCGCGCGCGTCGAGGAAGACGAAGCGTGCCGCGTTCGCGGGCGGGCGCGCGTGGTCGAGCATCTCGGAGAAGACCGCACGACCGAGCGCGTTCGTGGCGATGGCGTCGAGCCGGCCGTTCTGCACATACACCGGGACGGTGGACATCGCGTCGATGGTCTGACGTATTCCGGAGGTGAGCTGCGTCGTGCGGACAGGGCGCCGTCGCTGCTGCGGATGCGCGCCCGCGTTGGCCGCCCGGATCAGGTCATGCAGATGCGCGTGCTCGGCCTCATCGAGCTGAAGCGCTCGACTGACCCCGTCGATGACCGACTCCGACACCCCCGCCGCGTTCCCGCGCTCGAGACGCTTGTAGTACTCCGAGCTCATCCCGGCGACGAGGGCGACCTCTTCGCGACGCAGCCCGGGGACGCGGCGGCGGCCGCCGAAGTCCGGCAGCCCCACCTGCTCCGGAGTGAGCTTCGCGCGCCTCGTGGTGAGGAAGTCGCTGATGGCGGCATGAGTGTCCATGACATCGAAACTACGCCGGTGCCTGCGATCGTGAGGGGCCCTGTCGGGGCACCCATAGGTAGGGCCACGCTGACGCCGACGAAAGAGCGTTGACTCGGATCATCAGTCGGCGACAGAAGGACATGACATGAAGAACGCACATCTCGGAGCCCTCGAGGTCTCCCGCATCGGCCTCGGCGCCATGACCATGGCCGGCACCTACACGACCGGTGGCCGTCTCGACGACGGCGAGTCCATCCGCACCATCCACCGCGCCCTCGACCTGGGGGTCACCCACATCGACACGGCCGAGATCTACGGTCCCTACCTCAGCGAGGAGATCGTCGGACAGGCGATCGAGGGTCGCCGGGACCAGGTGAAGATCGCCACCAAGTTCGGCCTCGTCTCGCACTCCGGCGGTGGGCCCGGAGCGATCGACAGCAACCCGGCTAACGTGAAGGCAGCCGTCGAAGGCTCCCTCCGTCGTCTGAGGACCGACCACATCGACCTCTACTACCAGCACAGGGTCGACCCGAACACGCCCATCGAAGACACCGCAGGCGCGGTCGCCGACCTCATCACCGAGGGCAAGGTGCTGCACTTCGGACTGTCTGAAGCGTCGGCGCAGACCATCCGCCGCGCCCACGCCGTGCAGCCGGTCGCGGCGCTCCAGACCGAGTACTCGCTGTGGACCCGCGACGTGGAGGCAGAGATCCTTCCCATGCTCCGCGAGCTCGGCATCGGGTTCGTCCCCTACTCGCCATTGGGCCACGGCCTTCTCACGGGCCAGATCCGTTCTGCGGCGGAGATCCCCGACGACGATTGGCGCAAGACCAATCCGCGGTTCGTGGGTGAGAACTTCACACGCAACCTCCGTCTCGTCGACGAGGTCCGCTCCATCGGCGCCGAGATCGGCGCTACGCCCGCGCAGACCGCGCTGGCATGGATCCTCACCCGCGGCGACGACATCGCCCCCATCCCGGGAACGCGCCGCATCGCGCGCGTGGAGGAGAACACCGCCGCAGATGCCATCGTGCTCACTGCCGACCAGGCCGACCGGCTGACGGCACTCGAACCCGCGTCCGGAGAACGGCACGACGAAGCCAATATGGTCTCCATCGACAAGTGACCGGGCCTCTCACCTGAACGACAGGCTGGCCTCGCAGAGTTACCTCGCGTTGCTGCCGGCCACGTGAAGAGGGACCATCCTGATGGGTCGTCCGTCTTTCGACTCTCCGGCGCGTGCCGTCGGCGGGTCCTGCTCTACTGGTGCCGCATGGCCGCCTCGAGCCACGCTTCCGGGTCGACCAGGTGGTTGTGGTCGTCGAGTCCGAGGTCGATCTGTGCCCAATGGATCGTGCCGGAGAACACACCTCCCTTTGTCGCATATCCCTCGTATGCGGGCATCCCCGTGTCCTGTCCGACGTCGAGCCCCTCGTCGAACGAGAAGTACATCGGGTGCGTGCGGACGACCTCCGCGGTGCCGACGGGATCACCGTCGACGAAGAGGGTGACCGTCCCGCCTCGACCGATGCCGCCGCCGGCGTACGCGAACTCGGAGCGCACCTGATGTGTGCCAGGGGTCAGAGGATCTGCCGAGAGCGCCGTGCTGCGGAGCAGCCCGCAGTAGTTGTAGTGGAAGCCGACCTTGCCGCCCTCACCGAACAGTGACCATCCTCCGGTGCGACCGCCCTGCGCGAGGATCGCACCGTCGAGGGCTCCGTCGTCCGGGACGACGATCTCGGCGGTGGCCGACCATGACCGGTTCTTGACATTGATCGCGACGTTCTCGTTGAGCCGCGTCATCCCCGGGTACAGCCGCAGCGTCTCTCCCTGCACGATCGTCGGCCTGCCGGCGAACTCGGGGTTCATGCGCTGCGCCGCGCGATCATCGAGCGGGATGACGTTGTAGCGCGTCGCCTCGATCAGGAACAGCTGCTGCAGCTCAGCGAGCTTCTCGGGATGCTCCTTCGACAGGTCGTTCGACTGCGTCCAGTCGACCGTCGTGTCGTACAGCTCCCACACGTCCTCCGAGAAGTCCGGTGCTGCGCTCACGACGTCCCACGGCGTGCGGTGGCGGGTCTGGGCCGTCCAACCGCGGTTGTAGATCCCCCGGTTGCCCATGATCTCGAAGTATTGCGTGTGATGGCGCTCCGCCGCCGAGGCGTCGTCGAACGAGTAGGCGAAGGAGGTGCCGTGCATCGGGACCTGGGTCACGCCATTGACCGTGTGCGGTTGAGCGAGGCCCGCGAGCTCGAGGATCGTCGGGGCGACATCGATGACGTGATGCCACTGGTCGCGCACCTCCCCCTTGGCGGCGATGCGTCCCGGCCAGTGCACGATGGTGCCGTTGTGTGTTCCGCCGTAGTGGCTCGCCACCTGCTTGGTCCATTGGTACGGGGTGCACATGGCGTGGGCCCAGCCGACCGCGTAGTGGTTGTAGGCCTCAGGACCGCCCACTTTGTCGAGGTTCTCCTGCCAGAACTCGACCGTCTCGTATTCCGATCCTCCGTTGGCGGCCGTGGAGAGGATGAATGCCCCCTCGAGGCCGCCCTCCGCAGACGCGCCGTTGTCGCCGATGATGAACAGGACGAGGGTGTCGTCGAGCAGCTCGAGCTGTTCGAGCGCATCGATCACACGCCCGGTGTGATGGTCGGCGTACTCGAGGAAGGCTCCGTAGACCTCCATCTGATGCGCGAGGATCGGGCGTCGCTCCTCGGGCACCTCGTCCCACGAGGGGATGCCCTCGCTGCGCTCGGTGAGCACTGCATCCTCGGGGATCACGCCCAGTGCCTTCTGCCGCTCGAAGGTCGCAGCGCGCAGTGCGTCCCACCCCTGGTCGTACTTTCCCTTGTGCTTGGCGATCCACTCCTTCGGAACGTGGTGCGGCGCATGCGTCGCTCCCGGCGCGAAGTAGACGAAGAACGGCTTGTCGGGTGTGAGCGCCTTCTGCTGGTTGATGTAGTCGATGGTCCGATCGGCGAGGTCGGGCATGAGGTGATAGTCGGGATCGTCGGGGGCCTCGACGAAGCTCACGCCGTCGATGAGCGCGGGCGTCCACTGGTTCGTCTCACCCCCGATGAATCCGTAGAACTTCTCGAATCCGCTGAAGGCGGGCCAGTGGTCGAAGGGCCCCGTCGGCCCGGATTCCCACACGGGAACCTCGTGGCATTTGCCGAACTGCGCGGTGTTGTACCCGGCCTGTCGCAGGATCTCGGGCAGTGGCACGCACGAATTCGGACGCGTCGAGCGGTATCCGGGCGAGGGTGTCGCGGTCTCGGTGATCTGCCCCATACCGACCTGATGATGGTTGCGCCCCGAGAGCATCGCGGCCCGGGTGGGTGAGCAGATGGCCGTGGTGTGGAACCTGCTGTATCGCAGACCTCCCGCGGCGAGACGTTCGGCGGTCGGCATCGGCACCGGCCCCCCGAAGGCGCTGGAGGCCCCGAAGCCGACGTCGTCGAGCAGCACGAGCAGCACGTTCGGCGCTTTCTTCGGCGGACGCTTCATCTCGATGGGCGGAAGCTTCTCCTCCATCTTCTTCGCATCCATGACCATCGGACCCACGTAGGTCTGGTCAGGAATCGGCAGAACGCTTCCTGGAAGCTCAGTGGTCATGTGCGTCTTCTCCCCGTCGTGATGCCTCCAGTTCTATCGACTGCTCACCGTCTCGGCACGAGCTGCTCACCCTGACGAGGTGACCTCGCACTGCGCGGGGCGCTCACGCCGATGCGTCCTCCTCCCGCCGATTCTTCGCGGTGGCCCCGAGGGAGATCGTCGAGAGCAACCCGAGCGACAGGAACCCTGCCGCCGTCAATGCGGCGAAGCGCGTGCCGTCGGAGAATGCGGCCTTGGCGTCGTCCGCGATGTCAGCGGTCTCGGGCTGCGCCTCCAGCCCGCTGATCGCCGCTCCGGCGCTGTCGACGACGGTCGAGACGATCTGTTCGCGCTCGTCAGCGGGGATTCCCCGAGCGTCGAGTGATGACGCGAGAATCCCTGCCGTACTCGTGAACAGCACGGTCCCGAGCACGGCGACTCCGAGTGCTGCGCCGAGCTGTCGAGATGTCGACTGTGTGCCCGACGCCGCACCGCTGTCGTCGACCGGCACGTCGGCGAGCACGACGCCCGTCAGCTGAGCGGTCGCGAGGCCGACACCTAGTCCGTAGACGAAGAGGAACGGGACGAGCGGCACCCATGAGGCGTCAGGAGCAATCACGAAGCCGACACCCGCGACCCCGACGATCTCGGCGATGAGCCCTGCCCGCACGACCCAGACCGGCGCGATCTTCCCGCTGGCCGCCCCCGCAGCACCGCTCGCGACGAACGATCCGAGCGCGAGCGCGAGCAGCAGGAGCCCGGTCTGCAGCGCATCGAAACCCAGAACGAACTGCAACCACAGAGGCAGAGCGAGGATGATGCCGAACTCTCCCAGCGACACGACTGTCGCCGCGATGTTGCCGTTGCGGAACGAGGGGATGGAGAACAGACGCAGAGCCAGCAGCGTGGACCTGCCCTGCCGCTCGCGATGCACACCCCATGCGATGAACGCGACGAGTGCCACGATCGCCAGTGCGAAGGCGAAGGGGATCGGAGAGACATCGAGCGGCCAGGCCCAGTCGCCGACCTGCGGACGCTGTTCGACCAGCCACCAGCCGTACGTGCGCCCCTCGATCAGACCGAACACGAGGCTCGCCATCGTGATCACCGAGAGGATCGCCCCGACCACATCGATCTTCGACGTCCGGTCGCTGCGCGACTCCTCCACCGTGAGGAGCACGCCGATGATGATGACGATGCCCAGCGGGACGTTGATCCCGAACGCCCACCGCCAGGAGAAGGCAGTCGTCAGCCATCCGCCGAGCAGCGGCCCCACCGCCGCCATGCCACCGATCGTCGACCCCCACACCGCGAAGGCGATCCCCCGCTCGCGCCCGCGGAAGGTGGCGTTGATGATCGACAGCGTGGTCGGCAGGATCATCGATCCGCCCACTCCCTGCGCAAGACGGGCGAGGATCAGCATCCCGCCGTCCGGAGCGAACGCCGCGAGCACTGACGAAGCCGCGAAGACGACGACGCCGATGATCATCACGCGCCGACGCCCGAACCGGTCCGCCAGGCTGCCGAACACGAGCAGCAGTGCGGCGAACACCAGCGTGTATGCCTCCTGCACCCACTGCACTTCGGTGGAGGTGATGCCGAGATCATCCACGATCGCTGGAATCGCGACGTTCACGATCGTCGAATCGACGATGATCAGCGAGACGGCGATGCTGATGAAGACCAGGCCCACCCAGCGCAGGCGATTGTAGCGTTCCATGACTACTAGCTTAGCTAGCAATACGCGAGGCGTGCAGTTTTTCTTGTTATCGGGACGGCAGCGGCTACAACATCGCGGTGAGCACTCCCCCGTCCGCCCGCAGCGCCGCGCCGTTGGTCGCGGATGAGCGAGGGCTCGCGATGTAGGTCACCAGACTCGCGATCTCATCGGGCTCGATGAATCGCTCGAGCAGCGTAGTGCGGTTCTGACCGATGATGGAGCCTTTCATCACCTCGGGCGGAAGGGACTGCGCCTCTGCCACCGCTGAAACGCTCGCCGCCACCCCGTCTGAATACGTCGGCCCTCCGAGGATCGTGTTCACGGTCACCGCGGTGCCCCTGGTGCGCTTGGCCAGCCCGCTGCCGAGGGCGGTCATCGCGGCCTTCGTCGTGCCGTAGTGCACCATGTCGGCGGGGATGTTCACGCCCGACTCGCTGCTGATGAAGACGATGCGACCCCAACCGCGCGCGAGCATGCCTCCGAGAAGGTGCCGGGACAGCCGGACCCCGCTCATGACGTTCACCTCGAAGTAGCGACTCCAGTCGTCGTCCGTGATCGTCTCGAACTCGGCGAGGCCGAAGATTCCCACGTTGTTGACGAGAATGTCGACGTCGCCCAGTGCCTGCGCCAGGCGGCCCACGTCTTCTCGCCTCGCGAAGTCCGCCGCCAGTCCTGAGACCGTCGAGCCAGGGTGCTCCGCGCGCAATCGCCGGATCGCCGCATCCACACGCCGCTGATCGCGTCCGTTCACCGTCACGTCCACACCCTCGCGGGCGAGCGCGGAGGCGATCGCGAACCCGATGCCCTGCGTCGAGCCGCTGATGAACGCCGTCTTCCCGTGCAGCTGCAGATCCATGGTGCTTCCTCTCCTCGACGCGCACGCGCCGTTTTACTTGCTTGGGAAAGTTAACCGTAGGTCCTGAGACTTGCTCAGGCAAGTTCGCGGATCACCATCCCAGCGGCACGATGACCTAGTCTGAGGGCATGTCAGAGCAGCAGGACCCTTCCCCGCTCACCACGGAACAGCTCGAGATCTGGGCATCCGTCGCCACGCTCATCGAACGGCTGCCCACCGCGCTCGACGCGCAGCTGCAACGCGACAGCGGTCTGACGCACTTCGAGCACGGCATACTGTTCGCTCTCGACTCGGCACCCGAACGATCGCTGCGCCTGAGTGTGCTCGCCGGGTACGCGAGCTGCACCCTCTCTCGCCTCTCGCGGGCGGTCACCCGTCTCGAATCGAGAGACTGGGTGCGTCGCGTCGCGGACCCCGATGACGGGCGCTTCACACTCGGAGTCCTGACGGCGGCGGGACACGAGAAGGTCACGCGGTCGACGCCCGGCCACCACGCTCTCGTGCAGCAGCTCGTCTTCGACGCGATCACCGCCGCGCAAGCTCGACAGCTCGCAACGATCAGTCGACGGATCTCGTCGGCTGTCGGGCCGGACTCCGGGTGGAGCCCCACTGCAGCAGCCGACTGAGGCCCGAGCACGGCTGCGCTCCCTCGCCCGAAGCGGGTGACGGGGTCTCCACCGCACGCTCGGCCGGTGTCAGGATGGGCCGACGAACGGCCCGCACGACGCACCATTATCGAGAGAATCGAGAGCGCGATGGACGACCCGGCAGAGCTGCGATCCTGGAACCGGGGTGCGACGCGCGACGCGATCGAGCACTTCGTCCTTTCGGTCACGGAAGGTACGGACGCGGTCCCCGTCGAAGACCGAATCGCTGTGTTCGACAACGACGGAACCCTCTGGTCGGAGAAGCCCATGCCGACGCAGCTCCACTATGTCGTCGAACAGTGGCGTGTGGCCGCCGAGCTCGACCCGGAGCTGGCGCAGAAGCAGCCGTACCGCGCCGCCGTGAGCGGTGATCTCGCATGGCTGGGCGCGGCCATCGACAAGCACTATTCGGGTGACGACTCGGATCTGGGCGTCATCCTCCAAGCCCTCGGCGGACTCACCGATGGCGTCAGCGTGGAGAAGTACGCCGAGTCGGTGGCGGAATTCTTCGCGACCGCGACACATCCCGTGCTGGAGCGACGCTACGCCGATGCGGTCTACCAGCCGATGGTGGAGCTGCTCCGGTATCTCGAGCAGCACGGCTTCACCTGCTACATCGTGTCAGGCGGCGAGCGCGATTTCATGCGACCCATGACGCAGAGCAACTACGGCATCCCGCCGGAACGCGTCATCGGCTCGGCGTTCGGGCTCGGCTACGACGCGGAGAAGGCGGTGGTGCGCTATGCGCCTTCACTGGCCTTCTTCGACGACGGGCCGGAGAAGCCGGTGCGGATCTGGAGCAGGATCGGACGCCGACCGCTCTTCGCTGCCGGCAACTCCAACGGCGACGTGCCGATGCTGGACTTCGCCCGCCGAGGTCCACGTCCGGGCCTGGCCCTGCTGATCCACCATGACGACGACTCCCGCGAGGACACTCCGTACGATGCCGGTGCCGAGACGGCACTCGCGAGCGCCGTCGACGCCGGTTACATCGTCGTGAGCGTGCGAGACGACTGGGAGACGGTGTTCCCGGGCGTTTCCGGATCACCCGCAGACGTGCCGTGAGCACCCCCCGCGCCGCCGGCACCCACGTCCTCGTGGTGCTGGCGTGCGCGACGATCACACTGGCGGGACTATGGCTTCTCCGCGACGTGATCGCGCCGCTCGCGGTCGCTCTGGTGGTCGTCGTGATCTGCAGCCCGGCGAGCAGCGCTCTCGTCCGGCGCGGGTGGCCGCGGGGACTCGGCGTGACGGCGATCATCCTCCTCGCCTACTCTGTGCTGCTCACGATGGGCGCACTGGTGTGGATCGCCGGAGTGCAGTTCGTGGATCTCCTCGGCGACCTCTCCCCCGGTGGCGATCTCACGCATGTCGCATCGCAGCTCGACAGCTGGGCCGCGCTGGGCACCGGAGCCCCGAGCTCGGACTCCGGTGACGCCGCGCGCATCGTCGTGCCCGCTCTCGTCGCCGTCGCCCAGGGCGTCAGCAGCGCGGTCTTCGGCATCGCCGTCGCCCTGTTCCTCGTGTGCGCCTATGTGGTCGTGATGGCGGTGGATGCCGGGCGATATCAGAATGCCTCGATCGTCTTCGGCGCTCGGAAGGCCGAGACGATCGCGCGGATAGCGCGGCTGAACACGAACATTCGCCGCTACTACGTGGTGAACACCGTCTTCGGTGCCGTCGTCGCCACGATCGACGGCCTCGCGCTGTGGTGGCTCGGAGTGCCGGCGCCCGTGCTGTGGGCGGTCCTGGCCTTCGTGACGAACTTCATCCCCAACATCGGCTTCGTCATCGGACTCGTGCCACCGGCCATCCTCGCCCTCGCCGTGGGCGGGTGGCCCCTGCTGCTCGGCGTCATCGCCGTGTACTGCGTCGTGAACGTCGTGCTGCAGGTGTTCGTCCAGCCCAAGTTCGTGAGCGATGCGGTCGGCCTGAGCGTGACACTGAGCTTCTTCGCCGTCGTGTTCTGGACGGTGATCATCGGACCGGTCGGCGCTCTGCTGGCGGTCCCGCTGACGCTCGTGACCCGGACGTTGCTCCTCGAAGGCAGCGACGACACCCTCTGGCTGCGGTGGGTCTCGGGAGACCGCGGAGCTCGCCCTTCGCCTGAGACGACGACTGCGCGAAGGGTCAGACGCATCCCCTGGGATGCACATCGCATCAGGCGGTGGTCGCGATGACCGACGACATGACCGGCACCGCCCGAGAACTGCCGCGCTGGACCGTCGGCCGCCTGCTCGTCCTCTCGCTCCCCTGCGTGCTGATCGGCGTCGTCTCGGCCCTGATCCTGTTCGGTCTCGACGAGCTGGCGGCGGTCTTGCAGAAGGCGCTGTGGTCGGGGTTGCCGGCGCTCACCGGCATCGACCCGGATTCACCGTGGTGGATCCTCTCGGTGCTCACCCTCACCGGACTCGCGGTCGGGCTCGGAATCCAGCTGCTCCCCGGGCACGGCGGACGCGACTCGGCGACGACAGATCTCATCGCGCCGCCTCTGCCCCTGACCGCGCTGCCCTCCCTCGCCCTGGTCACTGTGCTGGGCCTCGCCGGCGGAGTCAGCCTCGGGCCCGAGAGCCCCATCATCGCCATCAACACCGGCATCCTCGTCGCAGCCTTCGGCAGCCTGTGGCCCGGCGTCTCGAGAGAGCTCGTCGTGCTGGTCACCGCCGCCGGCACCATCGGAGCGCTGTTCGGCACACCGGTGGCCGCCGCTCTCGTCTTCACCGGCGTCGTCGGCTCGATGGCGACCGGCGCACTCTGGGACAAGCTCTTCCTGCCGCTGCTCGCCGCTGGGGCAGGCGCGGTGACGATGTCGCTGCTGCATCATCCCGAGTTCGCCGTCCCTCTTCCCGCCTACGACACGGTCGCCGTGATCGACCTGCTGAGTGCGAGCGTCATAGCGCTCGTCGCCGCAGCCATCGGCATCGGAGCCGCCGCTCTGTTCCCGCTGGTGCACCGCACGTTCCGCCTTCTTGGCCACCCCGCGCTGTACGTGACACTCGGCGGGGCGCTGCTGGGGGTGCTCGGGATCATCGGCGGCCCGATCACCCTGTTCAAGGGCCTCGAACAGACCGCCGCCATCACAGTGAATCGTGCCGACTACAGCGCCGCCGACCTCGCTGTGATCGTGGCGGTGAAGGTCGTCGCGCTGATGATCGCCGCAGCTGCCGGGTTCCGCGGCGGGCGCGTCTTCCCCGCCGTGTTCATCGGAACGGCGATCGGCGTCCTCGCGAACGCCGTGATCCCTGACATCCCCGTGAGCCTCGCGGTCGCCAGCGGGGTGCTCGGGATGGTGCTCGCCATCGCCCGAGACGGGTGGATCGCGCTGTTCATCGCCGTGGCGGTCACCGGCAGCGTCACGGTGCTCGCCGTGCTCTGCATCGCCGTTCTTCCGACGTGGCTGCTCGTCTCGCGCGCTCCCGAGATGCTGATCCACCCACCGCCCGAGGGATCACCCGCGCAGGCGCGACCGGAGCCCGCAGCATGAGCGGCCCGATAGCCGACGACTCCAGCCCCGCGGATGCCGAGACGACACTGGATCGCTGGGAGTCCGCCGCGACCGTCCCCCTCACGGTGCTCGGCCTCGGGTTCATCGTCGCCTACTCCGTGCTCGTGCTCGTGCCCGACCTCCCCGCATGGGTGCGCATCATGCTCGGCGTCGAGATCGCGATCACCTGGCTCGCACTGGTCGTCGACCTCATCGTGCGAGTGGTGCTCACCCCGGCCGGCGGGCGGATCGCGTTCCTCGTGCACCATCCCATCGACGTCCTCTCGGTTCTCGTCCCCCTGTTCCGGGCGTTCCGCGTGGTCGAGCTCGCTCGCGGGCTGCCCTATTTCCACCGCCGCACGGGCAACGCGGTCAGGGCCCAGATCATCACCTTCGCCCTCGCCTACACGGTGCTGTTCGTGTACTTCATCTCTCTCGCCACCCTGCAGGTGGAGCGAGGCGCCCCCGACGCGACGATCGTCGACTTCGGCACGGCGATCTGGTGGGCGTGCGTCACGATCGCGACGGTCGGCTACGGCGACACCTACCCGGTGACGACCCTCGGACGGGTGTACGCGGTGTGCTTGATGATCGGCGGCATCGCGATCGTGGGCACCACCTCGGCGCTCGTCATCTCTTACATCGGTGACCGCGTGCGGCGGATCACCCACCGGGAAGAGACCCGAGAAGAGGTCTGACCGATGACGCCTCGCCCGCGACGGGTGACGTGCCGCAGAGCGCTCCGCTCAGCGATGCCAACATGAGCACATGAGCGACCACGCCCCGCGGCGCGCCCCGCGAGTTCTCCTGCCGAGCATGGCGGGATACCGTCGCGAATGGCTCGTGCCCGATGTCGTCGCCGGTCTCGCAGCCGGCGCCGTCGTGGTGCCGCAGGCTATGGCCTACGCCACCATCGCGAACCTCCCGGTGCAGGTGGGCCTCTACACCTGCATCATCCCGATGCTCGTGTACGCGCTGCTCGGCGGTTCCCGCGCGATGAGCGTGTCGACGACCTCGACCATCGCGACCCTCACGGCCACGACGCTGGTGACGGCATCCGTCGCGTCGAGTGTCGAGGACCCGGCAGGAAGCCTGATGACCCTGGCGATGCTGGTGGGTCTGCTGCTGGTAGGGGCGCGGCTGCTGCGATGGGGGTCACTGGTCGAGAACATCAGTGCGGCGACGATCCTGGGCGTCAAGATCGGCGTCGGCGGGACGGTCGCGGTCGGGCAGCTCCCGAAGCTCCTCGGCGAGACGACGGAAGTCTCGGGTGAGGGGTTCTTTCGCACGATCGGGGCCGCGATCACGGCTGCAGGGAGCATCAATCTGCCGACCCTCGCCCTCTCGGTCGGAAGCCTGATCGTGCTCTTGCTGCTGAAGAGGTTCGCACCGCGGGTCCCTGGCACTCTCGTCGTGGTCGTGGCCGGCATCGTCCTCGTGGCGTTGGCCGACCTCGACGAGAAGGGCGTGGAACTCATCGATCGCGTGCCGTCGGGGCTGCCGACACCGGGCCTGCCGGACCTCACTCAGATCGGTGCACTGCTGCCCGGAGCACTCGCGATCGCGGTCATGGTGTTCCTCGAGACCGCGGCGGTCGCGCGCAGCATGCGGCGCATGTCGGAACCGGCGATCGACGCGGACCAGGAACTCGTCGCGGTCGGGGCCGCCAATCTCGCCGGCACGTTCTTCACCGTTCTCCCCGCCGCAGGTGGATTCTCGCAGAGCGCTGTCAACCGGGATGCCGGCGCCAGGACGCAGCTCGCGACCCTCGTCACGGTCGCGCTCGCGATCGTCGTCGCGGTCTTCCTCGGGCCGGTGGTCTCGATGCTTCCCCAGGCGACTCTCGCGGCGATGGTCTTCCTCGCCGTCGCCGGACTCATCGACATCCCGATGCTCGTGCGCTGGGCTCGCATCAGTCCCATCGACTTCTGGATCGCCCTGCTCGTCGCCGTGCTCGGCTTGACCGTCGGGCTGCTCGCCGCGGTGGCGGCCGGGGTGGCCCTCACGCTGATCCTGGTTCTGCGCGAGCTCAACATCCCGAAGCTCGACATCGTCGGAGAACGTGACGGACGCATCGCGATCCATACCGTCCGCGGGCTCTACACCGCCAACGCCCTCGCGTGCGAGCGGGCCATCATCGATATCGCGGGCAGCCGGCCGGAGCCGATTCGGGTGGTGATCCTCGACGCCCTACGACTGGACATCGTGACCATCACCGTCCTCGACACACTCGAAGACCTCGATCGCGAGCTGGCGGCGATGGGCATCGCGCTGCACATCGCCGCGCTTCCGGAGCGCGCCACCTCGATCGCGGTGAAGACGGAGTGGTATCAGCGAATGATCGCCGAGGGCCGCGTGCACGCGAGCGTCGAGGAGGCCTTCACCGCGACCGAGTAGCGGCGGGGGCTCGGCTCGCTACTCGCGCGACAGCATCGCTGCGGCCTCGAGTTCGAGGTCGAGATACTGCTCGGCGCTCACATCGACACCGACCCCGAGCAGCTTGCCGCCGGTGAACGGGAACGGGACACCGTACTGGCTGCTCACAGGATCGGCGCTGTCCCATCCGATGCAGAGACCGTCGCCGCACAGCGTGAACTTGCCGATCTGAGCGCGCATCGGCCCGGAGGCGACTGCCTGGTCGTCGACGTAGAGAGTGGCGGTGCCGAGCGACTCTCCGTGCTCCCCCGGGCCTTCTCGGACGAACTCGACGCCGAGGGTATGCGGACCGGGAGTCAGCTGCCCGGAGGTGAACGTCTGCTCCGGCGGGATCCCTAGGAAGTTGTAGACGTACGTCAGGCGGTTGTCCTTGATGAACAGGGAGTGCCCGCCGAACCTCGATCCATGGGCGAAAAGCACTCCCTGCGCGCCCTCATCGAGCACGACGTCGGCGATGATCTTGTACGAGCGCCCTCGGACGTTGACGGCGACGCTCTCAGGCACCGCTGCGGTGTCGGGATAGTAGATGTAGCGCTCCCGGGGCCTCTCGGCCTGAGGCCGATCGATGGTGAGCTGCTCTCTCGCGGAGCGATCGTCCAACGGAAGGACGAAGTTGGCGTCGGCCTCCTCGAACCACGCGGCGATGAGCTCCTTCAGCTTCTCCGGCTCACTGGCTGCGAGGTCGTTCGACTCCGAACGGTCGATCTCGACGTTGTAGAGCTCCCACACGTCGTCCTCGAAATGCCCCTTGCCGGTCAGCGGGGCGTGCACGGCGGCCGCCTTCCAGCCGTCCTTCCAGATCCCTCGCGTGCCGAGCATCGCATAGTACTGAGTCTTCTTCTCGCTTGCGGCATCCGGCTCCGCATCGAAGCTGTACTTCATCGAGACCCCATCGAGCGGATGCTGCTGCACGCCGCGGAATGTCTCCGGCATCTCGATGCCGACCACGTCGAGCACCGTGGCGACGACGTCGACCGAGTGATGGTACTGATGACGCAGCTCTCCCTGCGCCCGGATGCCCTTGGGCCAGTGGATCACCATCGGATCGCAGGTGCCGCCGGCGAACTGCGAGTAGCGCTTGAACATCTGGAACGGTGTCGAGAAGGCGACCGCCCACCCTGTGGGGTAGTGATTGTAGGTGTCGGCGGAGCCGAGACGATCGAGCATCGCCAGATTCTCGGCGAGGTCGTCGGGATACCCGTTGAAGAACTTGTTCTCGTTGACCGAGCCGTTGGGCGACCCCTCCCCTGACGCGCCGTTGTCGGCGCAGTAGAAGACCAGCGTGTTCTCCAACTGACCGCTCTCTTCGAGATAGTCGATGATCCGGCCCACCTGCGCGTCGGTGTACTCCGAGAACCCGGCGAACACCTCGGCGAACTTCGCGAACAGGCGCTTCTCATCGTCGTTCAGCTCATCCCAGGGGCGTACCTCGTCCGCGGGGTTCGCGACGTCGTCCGGCAGCGGGTTGATGGGCGTCAGAGCGGTGCCCTCAGGGACGATGCCCTTCTCGACCATGCGGGCGAGCACCCACTCGCGATAGGCGTCATAGCCGTCGTCGAACGCGCCCTTGTACTTGTCGATGTACTCCTGCGGCGCGTGGTGGGGCGCGTGGTTGGCACCCGGGCAGAACCACATGTACCAGGGCTTCGACGGGTTCGAGGACTGCTGATTGCGGATCATCCGCAGCGCCTGATCTGCGAGGTCCTTCGAGAGGTGGTACCCCTCCTCTGGAGTCGCGGGGGCCTCGATGAAATGGTTGTCCTCGACGAGGTCGGGGTACCAGTTGTTCGTCTCACCGCCGAGGAAGCCGTAGAAGCGATCGAATCCGAGCTGGAGGGGCCACATCGAGCGGTTCCCGCCCGGGGAGACGTCCTCTTCCGGGACGTTGTGGTTCTTGCCGACCCAGAACGTCGAGTACCCGTTCTGCTGCAGGATCTGACCGACCGTGGCGCACTCGGCCGGGAGACGTCCCGCGAATCCGGGGAAGCCGTTCGTGCCCTCCATGATCACGCCCGCGCGGTTGACGTGATGGTTGCGGCCGGTGAGCATGGTCGACCGGGTCGGTGAGCACAGCGAGGTGGTGTGCCACTGCGTGTATGTGAGGCCCGACTGCGCGAGCCGATCCATGGTCGGCATGTTGATGCGTCCGCCATACGGGGACCAGGAGGCGAGGCCGGTGTCGTCGTAGAGGACCACCAGCACGTTCGGCGCGCCCTCGGGTGCGACCGGCAGCTCGTACGGCGACCAGTCCGGCACCGACTCCCGGACGTCCAGCTCGATCTTGCCCGAGAAGTCCGCGTTGAATTCCGACATCGTCTCTCCTTCGTCACCGTGTGAGAAATGGCCCGTCCCGAGGAGGCTAGCCACGACGAGGGCTGCCCGCCCCCGCGTGTCACCCGCGGAGGGTGAGCAACGTCATGTCATCCGGCATCGATTCGGCGGCGCGCCACCTCGGCGAGCGCGTCCTGCAGCGCATCTCCGAGTCGGGGCTGCTCGACGAAGATGTTCTCCTCGCCGACGACGGCGCGAACCCCCGTCGATGCCAGCTGCGCCTGCACCCGCGGTCCGACGCCCGCGACCATGAGAGTGGCCCCCACCGCCGAGAGCTCCTGCGCGTAGGTGCGGATCATCGTGAGGAATGTGACTCCGAGTTCGTCCGTGCCGCGGAGGCGGATGATCACGAAGGCTCCGGGGCTGCTGTGTTCGGCATCCGGAAGCTGCTGGCGGAACGACGGCGCAGAGGCGAAGAAGAGACTGCCGTACGGGGTCAGCACGATCGTCTCGCCCGGTTCGAGAGCTGCCGGCGGATCCTGCTCGATCGGACGCCCGTTCGGCTCGTCGAAGACCCATCGGCGCACCCGTACGCGATTCGACTGCCGCGCGATCTGCAGTACCACGGCGAGCCCGACTCCGGCGAGCACCGCATACTGCAGAGGGATCAGGAGCGTGAGCGCGAAGGTGACCAGGAACACGGCGATCTGGACGGCGCCGGTCTTGAACACCATGACGATCTGGTGCGGCTTGACCGTTCTGACTCCGACGAGGATCAGGAGGCCGGCGAGCGCGGGCATCGCGATGTATCCGATCAGAGGTCCGAACAGGAGCATGCTGAGCACCATCACGACGGCGGCGATGAGGTTGCCCGCCGCGCTGCGCGCACCGGCCGCGCGGGAGAGCGCCGTCGCCGACATGGAGCCGCCGACCGGGATGCCCTGCAGCATCCCGGTCGCGATGTTCGCGATGCCCTGTCCTCGGAAGTCGGCGGAGGCATCGGGGTATCGTCCGTCTGGATTCGGGATGGATCCGGAGATGGCTGCGCCCTGCACGAGGCCGACCAGCGCCAGCGACAGGGCGGGCACGATGAGGACGAAGAACGTCGACAGGTCCGGCAGCGAGATCGAGGGAAGACTGCGTCCCGCCTCCGCCACGTCTGCGATCGTCGCGACCGCTCCGTCCGGCAACACCACGGCGAGCACGGATCCGACGACGATCGCGACGACCATCGACAGGGCACCGAGCGGCGTGCGCTCGAGCACGAGGATCAACCCGATCGTGACGGCGCCGACGAGGACCGACCACCAGCTGATCTGCAGCACATTGGCGACGATGTCGACGACCCTCAGCAGTCGAGCGTCCGCGTCGCTGTCGAACCCGGTGAAGTTCTCGAGCTGGCTCAGCACGATGTTCACGGCGACCGCATTGACGAAGCCGATCAGCACGGCGGTCGGGATGAAGCGGACGAGGCTGCCCAGTCGCGCGATGCCGAGCACCAGCATCACGACCCCGGCCATCACGGTCAACATGGCCATCGCCCCCATGCCGTCGTCTCCGTGCACCTCGGGGACATCGGCGATGATCACCGCCATCGCCCCCGTCGCCTGCACCGACATGAAGACGGAGCCCGTCGCGAGTGCGCCCGCGAAAGTACCAACGATGTACGCGTTCAACCCCATCACGGGATTCACCCCGGCGAGCAGACCCGACGCGAGCCCGTCCGGAACGCTCTCGACTCCCAAGACGATTCCGGCCTTGAGGTCGCTGAGGATGGTGCGTCTCGAGC
Source organism: Microbacterium sp. AC035 (assembly GCF_979258485.1). Taxonomy (NCBI): domain Bacteria; kingdom Bacillati; phylum Actinomycetota; class Actinomycetes; order Micrococcales; family Microbacteriaceae; genus Microbacterium; species Microbacterium sp. AC035. The sequence goes on along the minus strand of NZ_OZ409858.1, from coordinate 493,415 downwards.
CGAAGCGACGCCGATAGCGCAGCCAGCGCTGTCGCATCTCGTCCCCGGTCATCTGCATCGGAGCGGAGTCAGATCTTGATCGGGAACGTCAGCAGGATCACGAGCCCCACGAGGGCGATCACACCGCTGAGTGCGAGGAATGTCCTGCGCCGCCAGACCGCGCTCTGGTGCTGCGACAGTGCGGCGAAGAACAGCACCAGGGCGAACAGCACCGTCAGCAGCGAATAGTCGTCGCCGCGCTGGTTGTTGGCGAGGGCCTCGTCGAATTTCGCGTCGGCTCGCGCGTTGAGCTCCTCGGCCTCCCTCGTGCCCGGGGGCACGTACTCCTCCATCACGAACGGCCCCTGCGATTCGCGGTCTTCAGCGATCCAGGCGTCGAACGCGATCGTGAACTCGGGGGTGAACCGCTGCTCGATGAACTGCACCAACTCCTGCCTGCCGTCCGCCTCCGCCAGCACCCACTCGGTGTAGATGGTGAGGTCGTACTGACGCGCGGCCTGGGCGGTCGACTGGGCCGACGCCGCCTGCACCCGGGCACTGGATGCCTGGCTGAAGGCGATCGACATCTCGCCGCCCCACTTCGACGCCTCAAATCCGCACCATGCCGTGACGACCGCCGTGATCGAGAGCAGGACGACCGTGACGACGTCGAGGATCCGCGTGGCTCTCGTGCGTTCGGGTGTCGAATCGTCCGTCATGCGCCCATCTTCTGCGTTGATCCGTGTCGAATGCAGCGGCGCTCACCCGTCGAGGGTGAGTGCCGCCGAGGCCGGGCTAGCTCACGGCATCCGGAGCAGGCTCCGTCATAGGCTCCGGTAACCGTTCCTCGCGCGGATCACGTGCCGGTACCTCCGCCTCCGCGTCCCCCTCCGGCCGCCGCAGCAGCTCGATGAGGATCGCGAGAACCAGCAGGCCCACTCCGACTCCGATGACCGCCCCGAAGGAGACCGGCCTCGTGACGATCAGCAGCGTCATCGCCGCGAGCGCACCGACGAGGAAGATCGGACCTCGGAAGCGGTCCACCCCTCGACCGAAGGCACCGGTCGTGAGGCCCCGCCGCTCGGCTGCACCGCGCACGGCCGAGAACCCGCTCTCGAGGAGACCCCTGAAAGCGACCGCCGTTCGACCCGAGCCTGCGAGCCACGCCCAGATCGCGATGAGCACACCGACGAGGGCGAGCGCGGCGATCGTTCCCGCAAGGAGCGACGTGAGCTGTTCGAACAGCGCGGTCGCCGCCGCGGCCGACATGATCGATGGGCTCACCGCGCGGATGAACACACCTCGCCCGATGCCCATGCCCGCCGTGAGCAGCAGGAATACGAGAGCGAAACCTGCGCTCGACCAGAACAGAGCTCGGGGACGATCGCGCATCAGCAGCACACCGGCGACGAAGAGGCCGAGCACGAGCCACGGCAACCAGAAACCGCCGATGTCCGCGACCTGGTACACCGTGCGCACCAGCGCGAGGGCATCCGCCTGGGCGATGGGAATCGACCTGTCGATCTCGGGGATCACGTCGGCGAGGCCGATCCCGCGCTCCGACATCGCCTCTTTGACCCGGTCGATCACCACTCCGAGTTCGATCGTGACCGCGCCGTCGTCGCCGAGCTGCACCGCCGTGCCCGGTGCGTTCTGGATGATCGCCGTGGCCCGCTCATGGGTGAAGCGCAGCGACTGCGTCCAGATGTCGGCGAACTGGTCTGATCGCACCACATCGCGCACCACTCCGTCGATCAGCGAGATCGCGCCGTTCGCGGCGGGGCCCTCGAGCAGCGAGATCGCCGTGTCGGCGCGCGGCGGAAGCCCGAGCGACCGGATGCCGTCGAACACCTCGCCGACGACCGCCGAGATGTCGACCTGCTCGTCTATCGCGGTGGTCACCTGATCGGCAACGAAATCCTGCACATCCGGATCGGACGCGAGCGGGGCGAATGTCGCGACGAAACGCTCGGTGTCGACCAGCTGCAGTCGAGCCCAGGTCCCCATCGCGGCGACGGGCGCGAGCACCACCGCCAGCACGAGCAGGATCGCACCGACGACGCTCTTCGCTCGGAATCGTCGCTTCTTCGGCGTGCGGAGTTCGTCGTTCTCCCGTTCGAGCGCGACGACGCGCTCGCGGAGCTCATCCAGTTCACTCATCCGAGTCCCCTCCGTTCTGCGTCGCTCACCCGAAGGCGGCGATGCCCTTGCCGATGATCACCACACCCAGCACAAGTAGCAGCACCGTCATGATGACGGCGTTCTCCGCCTGCAGCCAGTCGCGCAGTCTGCCCAGCGGCGCGCGCAGGCGCTCCGACGCGAGCAGGAATCCGACGACCGGGATCAACACCGTCGACGACGCGAGGATCGTGTAGATCACCACCACGACGACCATGTCTCCGACACCGAGCCCTGCGCCGCCCAGAGTCACGCCTGCACTGGCTCCGAGCAGCAGGTTCTTGGGGTTCAGAGCCGCGAGCAGCAGTCCGAGTCCGAGAGCCGTGAAGAACGTCATCCCGTCGATCTGACGCATCCACTTCGGCATCTCCGGCTGCGCGCCCGGCTTCGGTCTGCCCCGCCACTGGCGAACGGCCATGAGCAGCATCAGCACACCGAGAGCGAGCTGCACGACACCCAGAATCGGGGTGGCCTCATCACCGGACTGCTCGGGAAGGATCGATGAGAGTGCGGCGAAGAGCACTGCCACGATCACGATCCCCCCGAGCCATCCGACGAGGAACCCGACGCCCGTCGACCGCGCGCGCGGAGACATCAGCATCAGGATGCCGGCTATCACCGGCAGCGGGCTGATCGCGATTCCCACCGCGAGCGGCAGCAGCTGACCGATCACCTGACCCATGACGCCTCCCTCTCCTCGCCCCGCCCCACCGACTAGGCCAGCAGCTTCTGCTTCGCTGCGGCGAACTCCTCTTCCGACAGCACGCCGGAGTCACGAAGCGACGCCAGCTGCTGGATCTTGGCGATCATGTCGTCCGCGCCTCCGGCGGCCGGAGCCGCAGGAGCTGCCGGAGCATACTGAGCCGCGGCGTTCTGGGCTGCCGCGTCGATCTGCGCCTGCTGCTGCGCCGCCTCGTACTGCTGCTGCTCGTACTGTCCCTCCGCTCTCTGCTGCTGGTGACGCATCGATGCGCCGGACACCGCGGATGCGGTGCCTGCGACGACTGCTGTTCTCGCGGCGAGTCCGATCAGTCCCGGACGGCCGAATCTCCTCAGTGGCATGTCACTCTCCTTCCTGCTCGAGGATGTCCATCATGGCGTTGACGACGGGAGCGGGGATGCGGTCGGTCCGCAGCACCTCTCCTCCCGCTCGTGCGAGGTTCTCGGCCAGCGTCCGCGCGAACGCGAGCTCGAGCACGACGATGGCCGCCGAGCTCCCCGGGGGCACGGTCTCGGCGAGCGTCTCGATGTCCTCGTCGCCGGCCAGTCCGGCTGCGAGCGGCTCGAGTTCGTTGAGGCCGGGAAGATCGCCGTCTTCGAGGTCGAAGATCTCGATCTCGCCGTCGTCGGACTTGGCCAGGACGACGATGTCGAGCAACCGCACCGTCCCCGCGCCTATGAGGTCGTCCAGTGCTCCGAAGATGCTCGGATCCGGATGCCTCCCCTCGAACCCGACGAGGTAGTACTCCACGGGTCCGTAGCGGAAATCATTCATCTCGTGTTCCTCTCTCTGACGGCGCGTGCTCGCTGAGCTCTTCGATCGCCGCACGATTGGTGTCGAAGACCCTCTGGTCGTCGAGGATGCCCAGTCTCTTCAGACGGTCGACTGCCGTGGCGCGCAGGCGGCTGAACGACACGGTGACACCGTGGGAGCGCATCGATTCCATGAGGCTCTCGAACGACTCCGCAGCTGTGACATCGGCGTCCGTGACCGCCTCCATGTCGATCACGACGTGGCGCACAGCTCCCGGCCCTGGTGCCTCGACCGCCGATCGCACGGCGGTCGCGAAGGCATCCGCGTTCGCGAAGAACAGCGGCGCCGCCATACGCACGACGACGATCCCTGGTGCCGTCATCGTGCCCGGCTGCGCGGCGTCGAGGAGCGAAGCCGTCGGCCGGTCGTCGTCGGCGAGCACATCGATCGCCGGGCTCGATGCGCGTCGGGCCAGGTTGATGAGGGCGAGCACGAAGGCGATGAGGATGCCGGGGATCGAGCCGACGAACAGCGTCACGAGGAAGCACACGGCGCCGATGGCGAACTCGAAGCGATCGATGCGCCACAGCGCTGCGAATTCCTTGATGCCCAGCAGCGGGAGGATCGCCACCCCGACGATGGCCCCGATGGCCGGAGACGGGATGTCCTCGAGGAGCCCGGTGCCGAACAGCAGCAGAAGCAGGGTCCCGGCGGCGAGGACCAGCGAGGGCAGCTGGGTGCGCGAACCCGACTGGTCCATCGCCGCGGTGCGGCTGGTCGACGATCCGACCGCGAAACTGCCCTGTGCCCCGGCGGCGATGTTCGCGACCCCGAACGCGAGGAGATCGCGGTTCGGAGACGTGCGGTAGTGCCGCTTCTCGCCGTACGAGCGGGAGACGAGAAGCCCCTCGGCCGTCGTCACGAGAGTGAGCGCCATCGCCGACGGGACGAGCAGCAGCCAGGTCTGCCAGTCGAGCACGGGCCAGGTGAGGGTCGGTGCGCCCGCAGGCACCTCGCCGAGGACGGCGACGCCGCGATCCGCGAGCCCGGTGCCGAGCACCAGCACGGTGGCGACCACCATCACGACGAGCGCCCAGGGCACCGCTCTCAACAGCCGCCGCCCGAGGATGAGAACCGCGACGGATGCCGCGGATATCGCGAGCGACCACGGGTTCGTGGTTCCGAGTCCGCCGATGAGCCCGGCCACCTTGTCGACGAACTCTCCACCGGAATCGATCGAGACACCGAGCATCTTGGCGATCTGCGAGACGAGGATGTCGAGGGCGAGGCCGCCGACGAATCCGACCAGGATCGGCTTCGAGAGGAAGTTCGCGAGGAACCCCAGCTTGAAGACGGCGAGCAGCACGAACATGACGCCGCAGATGATCGCCTGCGCGAGGGCCATGGTGACGTAGTCGTCGGACCCGGCCGCGGCGAGGCCTCCGATCGAGGAGGCGACGAGCGCGGCTGCCGCCGCATCGGGCGACGCCACGAGCTGTCGGGAAGACACGACGAGCACGTAGACGATCGTCGGGACCACCAGTGCATAGAGCCCGGCGGTCGCGGGCAGACCGGCGATCTGCGCGTAGCCGATGTTGAGAGGGATCGCGATCGCGAGGAGGGTCACGCCGGCGAGCAGTTCGCTCACGAGATTCCGACGTGTGACGCCGACCAGCGGTCTCTGCACCTCGTCACCTCCGTGCTCGCGCCCTCGGTGCGGGCGATGTGCCCATGCTGACATCGGCGCCGCGACCACGACGTCGCCACTCACCCCAAGCGGGTGAAGGGCGTCGATCACTCCAGTGGAGGCGATGTCTCGCTGTCCTGGCGCGGGATCCACACCTGGCGGACGATGATCAGGATCGACGCCGTGATCGGGATCGCGACGAGTGCGCCGAGGAGGCCCAGCAGCGTCGCTCCGATCATCGCCCCGATGATCACGAGCACGCTCGGAACCGCCGCCGCTCGACCCATCACCCTCGGGGTGACGATATAGGCCTCGATCTGGATGTAGACGAAGTACGCGATGACGAAGATCAGGGCGGCTATCGGACTGACGAAGAGCGTGGCGACTCCGCCGATCACGAGGAAGACCAGCGAGCCGATCATCGGCACCAGCGTGATGAAGAACGCCACGATCGCCAGCACCACGGGCGCCGGCGACCCCACGACGAGCTGCAGCACGAGCACCACGGCCGCATTGATGGACGACAGTGTGACTCCCCCGGCGACCACGCCGCCCACCGACGACGTCACCTCGTCGAGCAGTCTCGAGAAGGTCGCTCGTCGATAGGCGGGAACGAGTCGAGCAGCCGCCGCCTTGATGCTCTCGAGCGACGCGACGAAGTAGAGCGTCAGCACCGACACCATCACGAAGCTCGACACCGCACCGATGACACCGAACCCCGCTTTGAGCACTCCCCCCGAGATCGTCAGGAACGACGACAGGGTCGTGAGCGAATGCAGCCCCTCGGCGATCACCGCCGAGAGATCCACGCCCAGGTTGCGTTCGAGATCGAGATACCACTCACTCTGCTGCATCGAGTCGATCGCCTCAGGCGCGCCGACGACCACCGCTGCGAGCTGACGGACCGTGGCCGGAACCACGACCAGGAGGATCACGACGACGAGGAGCAGGAACGCGACGGCGACGATCGCGACCCCGATCGGTCGGCGCACGCCGCGACGCTCCAGAGCGCGCACGGCCGGGTCGAGCCCGAGCGCGAGGAACACACCGAGGAAGATCGACATGAGGACCGTCGAGATGCCTGCGATGGTCGCGGCGAGCGCCATCGCCAGGAGCACACCGAGAGCCACCGCGAAACCGGAGCGCAGCGGATGCGCAGGCAGCACTCGCTGCAGTCGGCCCCACCGCGATGCGTTCGCTGGCACGGCCGCTGGATCCTGCCGTTCCGTCTGGTCCACACGAGGACTGTACCGAGGCGTCCGGACGGCCCGGATGGCCGCTCGCCCGCTCCGGGTGAGGGCGCGGCGACTTCGGTGATCCGCGGTGCCAATATCACCACAGACAGAAACTCAACGAGAGGAGTCTGCAATGTCCATATGGGATAGCTTCTGGGCCATCATCTGGTGGTTCTTCTGGGCTTTCGTATTCATCTCCTACCTGATGGTGCTCTTCAACATCATCGCCGACCTCTTCCGCGACCACGCGCTGAACGGATGGCTCAAGGCGCTGTGGATCATCTTCCTGATCTTCGTGCCCTTCCTCACCGCACTGGTCTACCTGATCGCCCGCGGCCCCGGCATGGCAGAGCGCAACGTCTCGTCCATGCAGGCGCAGCAGCACGCGGCCGACAGCTACATCCGCAGCGTCGCCGGCAGCAGCCCGAGTGACGAGATCGACAAGGCGGCCAGGCTCCTGGCCGCGGGCACGATCACCGAGGCGGAGTTCGCGTCGATCAAGGCTCGGGCCCTGGCCTGACGCCCAGGACTGGGGTGGTCGGACCGATGACTCGCGATCTCGGGGATGTGCAGATCCTCGTCGTGAGGATCGGCTCCGACCGCCCCAGTCCGGGGTTGCTCGAGGCTCTGCTGCGCCAGGTCGAAGCCGGCACTCTTCAACTCCTCGACTTCTTCCTCCTGCATCGACGGACCGAAGGCGGCTACGACCTCACCGAGATCGACGAGTCCGAGTTCTCCCTCGCCGGGCTGTCGCTGCAGATCGCCGGTCTGGTCGGCACGGACGACGCCCGGCGCATCGCGATGGACCTGCCCCTCGGCGCGTGGGCGGCAGTCGTCCTCGTCGAGCCGATCGAGCTGCTCGACGCGGTGTCGTTCGCGCGACTCTCGTCAGACCTCGCCCGTCTCGGTCATCCCCTGATCGACACGCATTCCGTGTCTGCGTCCACGGCCAACGCGGTGTGGGATCGAGCGCGCCGCCGCACGTGACCTGCGGCCCGCGTGCTCGGCACCCTCTCAGAGTGTGCTCCGCACGGCCTCCCGACGCGACGACACCTCCAGCTTGCGGTAGATCGAACGCTGGTGCGTCTTGACGGTGTTGATCGACAGCCCCAGCTCTCGCGCGATCTCGGGGAGGGTCCGAGAGGTCTGCAGCTGCCGGAAGACATCTCTCTCTCGCTCCGACAGAGAGCCCGACGCGGGGCCTGCGGTGTCTGAGGCGAGGCACCGGCCGATGAAGTCCTCGAACTCGGTGCCGTGATGCACGTGCTCGCTCAACAGTCGGCGGACGGCCGTCTCCCGCGGACCGAACGGCAGACGAACGTTCTCGCCTGATGCCACCGCAATCGCCGCCTCGCACAGGTCGTGGGCCTTGTCATGGTCGCCGACATGGCGGCGCATGACTGCCGCGGTGATCAAGGTCGACGACTTGACGTACGAGACCTCGGCGAAGATCCGCATCGAGCGCAGCATCTCGAGAGCGGCGGCGTAATCGCCTCCGCGCCGGAGCACCCCGGCGAGCGCGACGCCGATGAGCGGCAGGTCGGGGATCGGAAGGTGTCGTCGGGCGATCCGCAGGGCGCGGTCGCCGTTTCCGACGGCCTCTTCGAGCAGCGCGATGGCCGACTCTCGGAACACGGGCCACGAGACACCGTGGAGCATCTCGAGCGGGATGTCCTGGACCCCGATGGCTGCTCGTCGGCATGCCGCCGTCTCGCCGCCTTCCGCGGCAGCGTATGCCAACATCATCCGCGCGATCGCCGTGAACGACGGGTCATGACCGCTGGTGGCCAGCACAGTCTCGAAGTGGCACGCAGCGGCGTCCGTCTCGCCCGCCCAGTAGGCGACGAGACCGGCCGCTGCCGCTGTGCTGCCTCCCGCATAGCCGACGGCCGCCGACAGGGCGGGACCGGGAGCATCGATCTCGGCGAGCGTTCTCGCGGCATCCACGAAGCGGCCCTCCCAGGTCTGGCCGAAGGCGAGGTGCCCGAGTGCTCGCTTCCACAGCCCCACGTCCCCTGACCCCTCGATCTCCCTGGCAGCGGCGCCGAAGTACTCCGCGGGGAGCGTGGGATTCGTGGGATACCGGATCTCGGACCAGCCGATCAGATAGTTGACGGCCGCCCGATCGCTCACGAGTTCTTGCGCGCCGGAAAGCAGGGAGCGCAGAGTGGAGCCTGCCGACATGGCGTGCTCGCGGTCGTCGGCGACGAAGAGCTGCGCGATCGCGAGCGTCGTGGAGCATCCTCCCCCGGCCCTCGTGTGAGCGGCCTCGGCACGATCGATCAGCTCACGAGCGAGATGGTGCTCTCCGAGCACATCGGTCGCACACGCGCGCACGGCGAGGATCTCGGCGTCGTCCGGGTGGTGCCCGAGAAGGACGGTGGCGACGCGCTCGACCTCAGCCGCGTGCGCGCCCATGACCAACCGCATCCACTGGCTCATGAATGTCGCCCTGGCCCGGTCCGGATCCTGCGCACGCAGCGAATGGGCGACCGAGATCAGCGGGTCGGTGAGCTCCAGGAACCGCGCGACGCGTCTGTGGCGCTCGGCGTTGCGCTTCGGATCCTTGCGGGCGATCTCGATGCACTGACGGGCGAACGAGCCGTGCCAGCGGTAGACGACACCGTGGGGTCCTTCGAACCGATCGAGGAAGAGCCCCAGCCTGACGCAGTCGTCGAGAAGCGACCCTGCGTCGGCGCGACCTGTCACGGCGCTCGCCAGCTCGGGAGTGAGCTCATGGCAGATGGCGGCGTCGAGCACGAACTCGACGGTCTCCTGCGAAAGAGCGCTGAGCACGTGGTCGCGCACGTAGTCGCCGAGGAACGCGGATGCCGTCGCGGCATCGGATGACGGCCGCGCTCCCCCGATCGCCACGAGTTTGACGGCGATGGGCCATCCGTGCGTCTCGCGGAGGATGGTCTCCGCGTCCAGCCCCATCGCCCCCACGCCCTCGATCCGCTCGATCTCGGACCGCGTGAAGCGCAGAGTGTCGGGTCCGACGAACGCGCCGGGGTCCATCAGATGCTCCCTTGACAGCGTGATGTCCAGAAGGGTCGTCCCCACGAGCACCAGGTGGAGATTGTCCGGCGGCTGATCGGCCAGCAGTCCGAGCAGTCCGTCTCGCCAGTGCTCACCCGCGCGCTGCGCGTCGTCGATGACGAGGTGCACGAGAGCGTCGACCGCATCGAGCCCGTCGCAGATTTCGGCGTAGGCGCGCATGGGGTCGACGAGGCCGCGTGTGAGCGCAAGGGAGCGGCCCGCTCTCTCACTGCCGACGATCAGCGCATCGACCACTCCCTGCGCGAGGAACCCGGGTTCAGCATCCGACGGAGTGAGCGCGAGCCAGGAGAGCTCGTCTGTGCCGGATGCCCATTCGGCGACCGCCGTCGTCTTGCCGTATCCGCTCGGAGCGCTGACGACGCTGAGCTGTCGTCCCGTCGCCGCGTCGATCAGTGCATCGTTCACACGCGCTCGCCGCACGCCTCCCGGTTGTCGTTCCGGAGGGCGGAAACGCACAGCGGGTACAGGACGAGACAGGCGCGTGGGGGAGGCCATGCCCTCAACCTAGCGATGGCCGGTATATCGGACAAGGGGCCGTCTCTCAGTCGTCACGTCACCGCGTAGGAGCGCTCCCACATCGACACTCGCGGCAGGACCTCACCCGCATGGGGTGAGAGACCCACCATTCACGCCACCGTCGGTGCACTCTGAGACCAGCACGTCAGTTCGTGCGCAGGGGGTTCTCGATGACGGATGAGGGCGGCCATGAGTGAGCTGCTGATCACTCTCATCCCCGTCGCGCTCGGAGTCGTGCTCAGCCCGCTGGCGATCATGGCCTTAGTCGCCGTGCTGCTGTCTCGACGGGCGAGTGCGAACGGCATCGCGTTCCTGATCGGGTGGGTCGTCGGTCTCGCCGGTCTCCTCGCGCTGGCGCTCTGGCTGTTCGGCGTCTTCGAGGTGCACGGGCTCCGCGAACCGCCGCTCTGGGTGCCGATCCTCCGCCTCCTCATCGGACTCTTCCTCGTGGGCGCCGCCGTGTGGGTGTATCGCAGAGGCTCCGCGCGAATCCGTCAGATGGCCGCCGCATCCTCTCCGCAGCAGGTGGTCGCGGCCGCGCCGCAGCTCCCGGGGTGGCTGCATGCGGTCGAGACCTTCCGTCCCGTGCGCACCGGGTTCCTCGGCCTCGCGCTCTTCGTGCTCAATCCCGTCGACGCGTCCTGCGCCATCATCGCCGCGCTCGACATCTCTCTCGCGCAGATCGGCGGCGATGCCGTCTGGGTCGCTCTGGCATTCGTCGTCGTCGGCACGCTTCCGATCGCCGTGCCGGTGTTCTACGTCGCGATCCGAGGCGAGAGCTCTCAGCCGATGCTCGACGCCGCCCGCCGCTGGGTCGCCGGGAACACCCACGTGATGAACGCCGCTCTGCTGCTGGTGATCGGCGCCCTTCAGCTGCAGAAGGGCATCTCGGGCCTGCTGTGAATGAGGTCGTGCGTCGTCTCGCCGGGCCTGCCGCCATTAAATTGCGCACAATCTAATTGCGTGCAATGCTTGAGTCATGGCCGTGACCGATGAGATGGTGTGCTTCTCGCTGTACTCCGCCGCCCGCGCGACGACGCAGGCGTACCGCGCCCTCCTCGCGCCCTGGGGGCTGACCTACCCGCAGTACCTCGTGCTCGCCATCCTGTGGATGGAGGGCGAGCAGACCATCGGTTCACTGGGCGACGCCATGCAACTCGATTCGGGCACGCTGTCGCCGCTCGTGCGGCGGCTCGAACAGGCCGGCTACGTGGCCCGTGTCCGCAGCTCGACCGATGAGCGCGTCGTCATGGTGCAGCTGACAGGCGCCGGCACGGCGCTGCGCACCGAAGTCGCACCCGTTCACACCAAGGTCGCGGCCCTCGCCGGCATGCAGGACGACGACCAGCGTCACCGCCTGATCACCGAGCTGCAGCAGCTCACCGCACGGCTGCAGCACACCGACTGACCACAACCCGGAAGGAATCCACACGATGGACGCTCTCTACACCGCCGAAGCACTCGCCACCGGAGCAGGCCGCAACGGCCGCGTCACCACGGGCGAGGGCCGACTCGACCTCGACCTCGCGATCCCGAAGGAGATGGGAGGCAGCGGGGACGGAGCCAACCCCGAGCAGCTGTTCGCCGCCGGCTACGCCGCGTGCTTCCACTCCGCGCTGCAGACCGTCGCCCGTGCGCAGAAGGTGAAGATCGCCGACTCGTCGGTCGGCGCCCGCGTGCAGATCGGATCCAACGGCGACGGCGGCTTCGGCCTGGCCGTGCAGCTCGAGGTCGTCCTCCCCGACCTGCCTCATGAGCAGGCGCAGTCGCTCGCGGATGCAGCCCACCAGGTCTGCCCGTACTCCAACGCGACTCGCGGCAACATCGACGTCACGATCACCGTCACCGACGACTGATCCCCTCGAACATCCCCACGACCGATCCCACAAGGAGAACATCATGCGCGCCCTCACTCACGACACGTTCGGCGATCCCGAGCAGGTACTCACCGTCACCGAGCGTCCGACTCCGGACCCCGGGCCCGGCCAGGTCCGTCTGCGGATCGCCCTCTCCCCCATCCACAACCACGACCTCTGGACCATCCGAGGCACCTACGGCTTCAAGCCCGAGCTCCCGGCGGCATCCGGCACCGAGGCGCTCGGCATCGTGGATGCGCTGGGCGAAGGCGTCGAGAACCTCTCCGTCGGTCAGCGCGTCGCCACGGGCGGCACGTTCGGCGCCTGGGCCGAGTACGTCGTCGCCGACGCAGCCGGACTCATCCCCGTGCCGGAGTCGCTGAGCGACGAGAGCGCCGCGCAGTTGGTCTCGATGCCCTTCAGCACCATCAGCCTGCTGCAGTTCCTCGGCGCCGAGAAGGGCGATTGGATCGTGCAGAACGCGGCGAACGGCGCGGTCGGTCGCATGCTTGCCCAGCTCGGTGCTGCTCGTGGCGTGAACGTCATCGGTCTGGTCCGCCGCGCGGCCGGCGTCGACGAACTGCGCGAGCAGGGCATCGAGAACGTCGTGGCGACCGACCAGGACGGCTGGCGCGAGCAGGTCGCCGAGATCACCGGCGGTGCGCACGTCGCCTTCGGCATCGACTCGGTGGGCGGCTCGTCGGCGGGCGACGCGCTGTCGCTCCTCGGCGAAGGCGGCACGCTCGTGGCCTTCGGCGCGATGAACTCCCCCACCATGGAGATCGCATCCGGCGACGTGATCTTCAAGCAGGCCACCGTGAAGGGGTTCTGGGGCAGCAAGGTCATTCAGACGATGGATGCCGCCACACGCGGCGCCCTGTTCGGCGAACTCATCCAGCGTGTCAGCGACGGCACCCTGACCCTGCCTGTCGCCGGCGTCTTCGACGCCGCCGATGCGGCTGACGCTGTGCGTGCGAGCAACACCGCCGGCCGTGTGGGCAAGGTGCTCCTGCAGTTCTGAGTCGAGCGGCTGACCACCATCGCCACAGCCTCGCGCTCGCCTGGTGGTCAGCCGCCGAACTCGGTGCGGATGTCGGCGCCCAGGTGCAGACTCTGCACATGGAGATCACACTCGCACAGCCGGCAGGACTCGTCGTGAGCCCCGCCTTCAGTCACGTCGCCGTCATCCCTCCTGGGGCCACGACGATCCACGTCGGCGGCCAGAACGGCGTCGATGAGACCGGCGCACTCGTCTCGACGGATGCCGCCGAGCAGTCGCTCCGAGCCGTCCAGAACGCCCGCATCGCCCTCGAGTCAGCGGGCGCGAGCCTCGAAGACGTCATCAGCTGGACCATCTACATCCACCAGGATGCCGATCTCCGTGCTGCCTACGGCGCCGTCGCGTCGACGCTCGCACGCGATGGCGCACCTCCCCTGGTGACCGCTGCGCTCGTGGCCGGACTGGGCGTGCCAGGCGCACTGATCGAGGTGAGCGCCATCGCCGCTGTCATCCACGGCTGACATCCCCGGATCAGCGGCTCAGATCCTGCCCCGCACCGGTGTCCGCTCGGTCGAGTCACCACCGTCCGGCATCGCCATCTCGGCACGAACGCCGAGCAGTCGCACCTCCCGGTCGCGATCGAGAGTGGCCCCGAGGGCGAGAGCCGCGTCGACGACCGCGGCGCGCTCGTTCGCCGGCTCTGACAGCTTTCTACCGAACGTCCTGGTGTCGAAGGGCGCGTACCGCACCTTCAAATGCACGCGGACGACCGGCCGCCCTTCGGCGGCGCAGTCCTCGAAGGCCTGCCCTGCCAACTCGACCAGCGCCGCCTCCACCTCCGCAGCCGTCGTGAGGTTCTGCTGAAACGTCGTCTCACGGCTATGACTGCGCGCCACCCAGGGGGTGTCGTCGACCACGGCAGGTCCGAGGCCAGAACCGAGCCCGTGATACCAGACGCCCATCCGCGGTCCGAACTCCGCGATGAGCTGCCCCTCCTCCGCGTCAGCGAGCTCGCGCACGGTCGTGATGCCGTGGGCGGCGAGCCTCTTCTGCACCTTCGGGCCGACACCCCACAGGTCCCGCGTCGGCCGTGCACCCATCACCGCGAACCAGTTCTCGGCGGTGAGTCGGAACACGCCTCGGGGCTTGCCGAACTCGGTGGCGATCTTGGCGCGCACCTTGTTGTCGCCGATCCCGACCGAGCAGTGCAGCCCGGTCGACTCCAGCACAGCGCTCTGAGCGATGCGCGCCACCCCCTCAGGGTCGTCCGTCGTGACGCCGAGGAAGCACTCGTCCCAGCCGATGACCTCGAGCACCGCCCCTGGCAGCGTGCGCAGCGTCGACATCACCTCGGTCGATGCCGCCTCGTAGGCGTCATGATCCACCGGCAGGAAGACAGCGTTCTCCGGGGCCTTGCGTGCCGCGATCTTCAACGGCATCCCGGATCCGATGCCGAACTCGCGCGCCTCGTACGACGCCGTCGACACGACGGCGCGCTCCGTCGGATCCCCTCTGCCGCCGACGATCACGGGGAGCCCGGCGAGCTCAGGCCTGCGCAGCACCTCGACGGCAGCGATGAACTGGTCCATGTCCACGTGCAGAACCCAGTCGCTCATGCAACGAGTGTGGCCCGAGTCGGGCGGGAAGTCACCCCTCGGACACCATCAGCGCGCGGACGTCAGCCGATCGAGACGCCGATCGCCGTCGCGATCACGGCGAGCAGCGGCAGGGTGCCCTGCATCGCGGCCGCACGCAGCTTGCTCGGATCCGAGAGCACGAGCACCAGCGCGGCGGCGAGCATCATCCCCGTGCCGGCGAAGACCAGGGTCAGCCCGATCGTGGTGAGGCCGATGATCACGAAACCCACACCGAGCAGCGCGGTGAGCGCGAGGAACAGGTTGTAGAAGCCCTGGTTGAAGGCGAGGGCCTTCATGGTGACCGCGTCGGCCTCACTGGCGACTCCGAAGATCTTCCTCGTCTCGGGCTCCGTCCACCTGAGCGATTCGAGCGCGAAGATGAATACGTGGAAAGCGGCAGCGGCCGCGGCGAGGACGAGTCCGACGATGAGCATGACTCGATCGTATCGACCCGCGCGTGCCGTCAGATCAGGAAGATCGGCAGCAGCCCCGGGTTGTGCGCGTGCACGAGCACGGCGAACACGACGGCGTCGAACAGCAGATGCACGGTCACGACGTACGCGAGCGAGTGCGTCCGCACGAAGATGAAGCCCTGCAGGAGGGCGAACGGGATCGTGAGCAGCGGACCCCACTCGCGGTAGCCGAGCTCCCACAGGAAGGAGACGAACACGATCATCTGCAGCACGTTGGCGAGCGCATCGGGGAAGTGCCGGCGCAGCAGTGCGAAGACGGTGCAGATGAAGAACAGCTCGTCCCAGATCCCGACCGCTCCGACGCCGACGAACAGGCGCGCGATGAGTTCGGGTGAGTCGACGACCGGCCAGTTCTGGTAGACGCCGCTCGTGATGAAGTAGAAGGGCAGGATCAACCAGCCGAGCACGAGGACCGCCACCAGCCAGCCCCACTGCAGGCGCCCCCACCGCCGGTGCGCACGCCAGGGAAAGCCGATCGCGCGGTCTCGGAAGACGAAGCGGGAGACGACGTACGGCACCGCGACCGCCCCGCCGAGTGCCAGCGTGAATCGCAGCATCGCGAGGTTGTCCAGCTCCGCCGCCAACGGTATGACGCTCACGATGAGCATGCCGAGGGCGATCAGCGAGAGGTCACGGGTGAGCGAGGGCTGACGACTCACTCCGATCACGCGAGCACTCTCGGGCCGCACGCCGACGCTCACCGTCTGATCCGGCGGCGAGGGCACCCGTCGTTCGACGAGCCACGCGCCACCGACGCCGAGCGCGAGCAGCACCCAGCCGAGCCAGGCGATCTGCACCACGAAGAAGGCCGGTGCCGCCGCGCACACGAGCAGCGCGGGCACGAGAGCGGGCACCGTCGTCGACGTGCGCTGCCCAGCGGTCACGCGCGCGACTTCCGCCGATACACGAGATCGCGGATGTCGCGTCCCTTGGCGATCCCCTTGCGCTCGAAAGCCGTCATGACTCGTCCGTCGAACCGCTCCGCCCATTCACCGTCGAAAGCGCGCTCGAACAGCGGCTCCGCGTCCAGCACCTCGCGCATCTGCAGGGCGTAGTCCTCCCAGTCGGTCGCGAGCCGGAGCAGGCCTCCGTCGCGAAGCGCACGGGCGGCGGTGTCGCCGAACCCCTGGCGGACGAGGCGCCGTTTCGTGTGCTTCTTCTTGTGCCAGGGGTCGGGGAAGAAGATCCAGACCTCCGCAGCAGCAGCCTCGGGCAGGTACGACGAGAGCACCTCCGGAGCGTTCGCCTCGACCACCCGCACGTTGCGAGCGCCCTCGCGATCGGCATCGAGCATCGTCCGGGCGAGGCCGGCGCGAAAGACCTCGACCGCGAGGAAGTCGTCAGCGGGACGCGACGATGCCGCGGCGACGATCGCGTGACCTTGACCGGACCCGATCTCGACGTACAGATCGGCATCGCGCCCGTATTCCACGGAAGGATCGAGGCGCGCCTCAGGATGCACCGAGGTCCAGGCGACATCGCGAGGAACGTCGAGGAGGTAATGCGGTCCGAGTTCTTCGAACGCCCGCTCCTGGGCGTCGGACATCCGGCCGCTGCGGCGCACGAACGAGACCGGTTCGTCGCGGAAGGTGCGGGGTTCGGGCATGTTTCCAGGGTAGTCGGCGACGGGGAACGCCACCGACCGCGGCTCAGGGCGCTGGTGCCGTCACGAAGTCGATCAGCTCTTCCACCCGGCCCAGCAGCGCGGGCTCGAGGTCCCGGTAGGTGTGCACCTTCGACAGGATGTGCTGCCACGCCCGCCCCGTGTCGGCCTGCGTTTCGTATGGCCACCCGAATGCTCGGCAGATTCCGGTCTTCCAGTCCGTTCCCCGAGGGATCTCGGGCCATTTCGCGATACCCAGAGCCCGAGGTGTGACGCACTGCCAGACGTCCACGAAGGGGTGCCCGACGATCCGCACGTGCTTCCCGTGCGGACCTCGTGCCACGGCATCCGCGATGCGCGACTCCTTCGAACCGGGAACGAGATGATCCACCAGCACGCCGTAGCGGCGTGACGCGCTGGGCGGCTCCGCAGCGAGCAGGTCGTCGAGCAGATCGACTCCCTGCAGGAACTCGACGACCACGCCCTCGACCCGCAGGTCGGCTCCCCACACCTTCTCGACGAGCTCGGCGTCGTGCTTGCCCTCCACGAGGATACGGCTGGGCAGAGCGACCCTCGCCCGCTGGTCGGCGGCCACGAAGGATCCGGATGCCGTGCGGCGGAGCCCCTGCTCCTTCGCCGCGGGAGGGGTGAGCCGCACCGGCGATCCGTCGATCAGGAATCCGCCGCCGAGGGGGAAGAGGCGCTTGCGTCCTACCCGGTCCTCGAGCTCGACGTTGCCGCCCTGCACCCGAGTGACCGCTCCGCAGAATCCGTCCTGCGCGACCTCGACGACGAGATCGAGCTCGGCCGGGATCTGGGGCACCGGCTTCGCCGCGCGCTCCCGCCAACCAGCCGCGAGCACATCCGATCCGTACCTGTCGTCCATGCCATCCAGCGTATGTGTCTCCGCTGAGGGCGAACGGTCATCCCCGCTCGGAAGCTGTCGCGTGTCGGCCTCAGTGCATAGACTCGTGCCATGGGGCTCGGCTGCCGGTCGGAGGGAACACGATGAAGACACGGTGGCTGGCGCTGGCCGCAATGACCGCGGCAGCAGCCGCAGGAGCCTTCTCCGTCTCGGCTGCGTCTGCGACCGATCCGGTCACGCTCGACTCGGGATACGTGACCGACGACGCCGACGTGCTCAGTGCGAGCGAAGAGGATGCCGTCGAGGCTCGGCTTCAGACGCTCAGCGACAACTCCTCCTCCGATCTCTTCGTCGTCCTCGTCGACGATTTCACCTCGCCGACCGACAACGCTCAGTGGGCCGACACGGTCGCCGAGAACAACAACCTGGGCTCCGAGCAGTACCTCCTCGCCATCGCGGTGGACGGGCGCAGCTACTACATCTCTGCCGCACCCGACGGTCCGCTCAGCGACAGCAAGCTCGACGACGTGGAAGACAAGATCCAGGGCCTGGCTGCGCAGGAGGACTGGGAGGGCATGATCGTCCTCGCCGCCGACGAGATCCAGGGTGACGGCGGCGCCGGCGCGCTCCGCGCCACGCTCATCGTCGTCGGGATCATCGCTCTCGGCCTCATCGTCTGGCTCGTCGTCTCTCTCATGCGCCGTTCCCGTCGGAACGCAGAGATCCGCAGGCGCGGGGCCATGCCCGAGAAGCCCGATCCGAACGATCCGTTCTCGACGCTGACCGACGAGCAGGTGCAGACGCAGGCGGGAGCTGCACTCGTGCAGGCCGACGATGCGATCACCTCGAGCCGGGAGGAACTCGGATTCGCCGTCGCTCAGTTCGGCGAGGCGGCCACCTCGGCGTTCACCGGTGCCGTCGAGACCGCCAAGGCCAAGATGTCCGAAGCCTTCGACCTCAAGCAGAAGCTCGACGACGAGATCGAGGACACTGTCCACGATCGCCGGGCCTGGCACATCCGCATCATCCAGATCTGCGACGAGATCGACGACGTCCTCGACGAGAACACCGAGGCGTTCGACGCCCTTCGCAAGCTCGAGCAGAACGCGCCGCAGGAGCTCGAGCGGGTCAGGGGCGAGCGGGCAGCGCTCACCCCTCTTCTCGCCGGCGCCTCCTCCGCTCTGTCGGCGCTCGCCGACACCTACGACGCCACGGCCCTGTCGACCGTCGCTGACAATCCTGCGCAGGCCCAGGAGCGAGCACTGCTCGCCGACCGTTCGATCGAGGCCGCAGGTCAGGCGATCGCCGCCGGCAGATCCGGCGAGGCGGCCTTCGCGATCCGCACGGCCGAGCAGTCGATCGCCCAGGCCGCTCAGCTGGTCGACGCGATCACCGCGCTCGGCGCGGAGCTGACGGACATCGAAGCCCGGGCGCAGGCCCTCGTCGCAGAGCTGCAGGCCGACATCGCCGCCGCGCAGCAGCTGCCCGACTCCGGTGGAGCCATCTCCTCCGTCGCTGCGGCGACCGTCCAGCAGCTGCAACAGGCGCAGACCGGTCTCGCCGGCACCTCACGGAGCCCCCAGCGGGTCCTCGACGCCCTCACCGCGGCGAATGCGCAGATCGATGCCGCGATCGCCCAGGGCACGCAGGCCGCAGAGCGCGCCCGCCGAGCACAGCAGATGCTCGAGCAGACACTGACCCAGGCCGGCTCGGAGATCCGCGCAGCGCGGGAGTTCATCGAGACCCGCCGCGGCACGGTCGGGTCCACTGCGCGCACTCGGCTCTCGCAGGCCGAAGCCTCCCTGACACAGGCGCTGAACCTGCGCGCATCCGACCCCGAAGCGGCGCTCACCGAGGCCGGGCGCTCACTCGACCTCGTCCGTCAGGCCACGTCGTCTGCTCAGGCCGACGTCGAGGCGATGAGCCCGAGCCGGTACCAGAACGACGGATGGGGCGGAGGCGGCAGCATCTTCGGCGGCTCGGGGTCCGGCGGATCCGGCCTCGGAGGAGACATCCTCGGCGGCATCATCGGCGGCCTGCTCTCCGGCGGCGGAGGCGGCGGCGGGTCCTCCCGCAGCAGCAGCTGGCGATCCAGCGGAGGCGGAGGCTTCCGCAGCTCCGGTTTCGGCGGAGGAGGCGGCAGCCGCTCCAGTGGCCGCAGCGGCCGTTCGGGAGGGCGACGCTTCTGAACCGCACATCTATCGACCCCAGACATCGAGTCCGACCCTCTGAAAGGAACCACGCATGACCAAGCAGTCCATCTTCGGACGTATCTCGACCCTTGTCCGCGCGAACATCAACTCGCTTCTGGACTCTGCGGAAGACCCGCAGAAGATGATCGACCAGCTCGTTCGCGACTACACGAACAGCATCGCCGACGCCGAGTCGGCCATCGCCGAGACCATCGGCAACCTGCGTCTGCTGGAGCGCGACCACGAAGAAGACGTCCAGGCGGCCACCGAGTGGGGCAACAAGGCGCTCGCGGCGAGCCGCAAGGCCGACGAGATGCGCACCAAGGGCGATGCCGCAGACGCCGACAAGTTCGACAACCTCGCGAAGATCGCTCTCCAGCGCCAGATCAGCGCCGAGCGGGAGGCGACCGGGGCAGAGCCCCAGATCGCCGCACAGACCGAGATCGTCGACAAGCTCAAGTCCGGCCTCAACGGCATGAAGGACAAGCTCGGCGAGCTGAAGAACAAGCGCAGCGAGCTGCTCGCCCGCGCGAAGGTCGCCGAGGCGCAGACGAAGGTGCAGGACGCGGTCTCCTCGATCAACGTCCTCGACCCCACCAGCGAGCTGGGCCGTTTCGAAGACAAGGTCCGCCGCCAGGAGGCTCTTGCGCAGGGCAAGATCGAACTCGCGGCATCGAGCCTCGACGCGCAGTTCGAGAGCCTCGAGGACCTCGGTGAGCTCACCGAGGTCGAAGCTCGTCTCGCCGAGCTGAAGGCGGGCGGCTCCGCCCCTCGCCAGGCCATCGAAGGCTCCTGACACACCTGCGGGTGCCTCGGATCCTCGTGTCCGAGGCACCCGCTCCTCTTTCTCAGCTGGAGGCACCCATGGTGCGTTTCCTCGTCGTCCCGCAGTGGCAGGGCTCCCCCGCCGCCCGCGCGATGCTTCTCGTCGACGGCGCCTCGGCGATCGCCGGTGACCTTCCGCGTGCGGCGACCACCGTGCTCGATGTGCCGGTGGAGGCAGGCGAGTCTCTGGGCACGGGCGTTCGCCGCCTCAGCGCACTCATGCGCACCAGGGAGCTCGTCGATGCGAGCATGTCGGCCGACACGGTGATCATCGGCGGCGATTGCAGCGTGACGGTCGCGGCCCTGGCGGCTCTGCCGGGTGGGACAGACGACCTCGCCGTCGTGTGGTGCGACGCTCACGCCGATATGCACACGCCCGACACCTCGCCCTCCGGCGCCTTCTCGGGTATGGCGCTCCGCGCGGTGCTCGGCGAGGGCGAGACTCAGCTCGCCGTGACGCCCGGGATTCCCCGTGGTCGAGTGGTCACGGTGGGCATGCGCAACCTCGATGAGGCCGAGCTCACCGCTCTGGACGGCCTGACACAGCTCTCCGTCGAAGATCTCGAGTCGCCCGATGCCCTGGCCGACGCGGTCGAGGCGACAGGCGCACGCCGCGTGTGGGTGCATATCGATGTCGATGTGCTCGACCCCGCCGAGATCGCCGGAGTCTCCTCTCCTGCCCCGTTCGGACTCGCGCCCGCAGCTCTGAGCGCAGCGATCCGCGCGCTGCGGGCACGCGTGCCGCTGGCAGGCGCCACCATCGCGGGGTTCGCCCCTCGGTCGCCTGCCGATGCGGTCGATGATCTCGGCGCGCTGCTTCGTCTCGTCGGTGCAGTCGCATGACTGCTGACTGGCGTCCGGCCGCCGAGCTCGCCCTGGCCCGCGGTCGACGACTCGACCGACGGATCCCCGCGTTCCTCCTCCGTTCGCCCATCAGCCGGATCGGCTATTGGTGGGGCACGGCCGTCGGCTGGATCTGGGGCTCGCTGTGGAGCACCGGCCCCGTCGAGCGACGAGCGGGACTCTGGGTGTTCCGCGGGATGCCGAAATGGACGTTCAATCGCGGTGGCGTCTGCGTGGGCGGTTGCTTCCTCACCGGAGACACGCGTCCGAGCGACGCGATGCTGCGACATGAGGCCGTGCACAAAGCACAGTGGCTGCGTTACGGCTTCCTGCTCCCGGTGCTCTATCTCTTCGCGGGTCGGGACCCGCTGCGCAACCGCTTCGAGATCGAGGCGGGCCTCGAAGACGGCAACTACGTCCGCCGCAGCAGGTCTGCGCCGTAGTCGGCCCAGAGCCTTCAGCCGTAGACGAGCGGAGCCCTCAGGCTTAGGAGGGCAGGGCCCTCAGCCTTGGAAGCGCAGAGCCTCAGCGCTCGAGGGGCAGAAGTCCGAACCGCTCGGGCGCGTGGATCTGAGCGGGCTGGATGTCGAGGGTGTCCGTCAGGTGCTCGACGATGTCGGCAGTGCCGAGGTATCCGCCCAACAGGGTGATGTGCGTCTCGAGCTCGTCGTCGCAGAGCATCTCGTCAGCCCAGGCGCAGGTCGCTCGCGCGAGCGCCTGACCAGGAGCGCAGGCGCGGCCCGTTCCGGGTGCACCCGATCGTTGAGCTCGTGCGAGCCAGGTGACCGTCATGCGTCCGGGGGCCTCGATCACGCCGATGTCCGACGCGTCCGCGACCTCGATGAAGATCCGGCCCGATGCGCACAGCGGCAGAGTCGAGAGGAAGACCTCGAGTTCGACGAGCGAATGCTCGTCGGCAGTGACCAGGTGGTGAGCGCGACGACGTGCGGCGCGGCGCTCGGCACGCGTGCTGCGAGTCTCGACGAAGGTCTCCATGATTCAACAATCATACAGCACGTGAAGGGTTGCCTAACCTTGCTCGACGACTTCTTCCACGAGCGCCGACCGGAGAGCAGCGAGCTCCTGATCCGTCATTCCGTTCGCGCGCAGATAGCCGGCGGCAGAGCCCCACCGCTCGTCGACCTGCTCGAGCAGCGCCCTCATGACCGGCGCAGGAGACTGCGTGGCCAACGCGACGGCGTGCACCGCCTGCGGATGCTGCGACCTCAGGTATGCGGCGATCCGGTGCGATCGCTCGGCAGGGAGCAGCGACTCGGTGAGGGCGTAGTCCTCGACGATCGCTTCACGATCGGCACCCACTGCTGCGAGCGCGAGGGCTACCGTCACCCCGGTGCGGTCCTTGCCGACGGTGCAGTGAACCAGGGTCGGCTCTCCGGCCGCGATGATGCGGATGGCGGCGACGAGCCGCTCGCCGCTCTCCTCCAGAAGATGCAGATAGAGGTCTTCCAGACTCGTGTCGGTCTCGAAGAACGAACGCACGGAACCGAGGAAGAGCGGAAGGTGGGTGGTGTCCGGTCCCTCGATCTCGGTCGGCTCCGCGGCGACCTCCTCACCGTCGCGGAGGTCGACGATGTGGGCGACACGACGACGAACCTCATTCACACCGGCCGTGGTGGCGGCGGAGAGCTGGCCGGAGCGCAGCAGCATCCCCGAGCGGATCCGCCCGCCGTCAGCGGGGAGCCCGCCGACGTCGCGGAAGTTGTTGACGCCGTCGATCTCGAGGACGCTCATGCCTGCGCCTGCGGGGCGCGCGGCGGAACAGGGTATCGACCGGCGATGACGACCCTGTTGAAGGCGTTGATCGAGACGCAGGCCCAGCTCAGGGCCGCGTACTCCTTCTCTGTGAAGACACCGCCGACACGGTCGTAGACCTCGTCGGAGATGCCCTCCTCGGAGATGAACGTGAAAGCCTCGGCGAGCTCGAGCGCAGCCTCCTCGCGGTCGCTGAAGACATCGCTCTCACGCCATGTCGCGATCTGCATGAGCGTATCCGTGTCGATGCCGGCTTTCAGCGCCCTGTCGACGTGCAGACGTGTGCAGTAGCTGCATCCGTTCAGCTGCGAGGAGTGGATCATCACGATCTCCTTGAGCCGATCGTCGATGCCGTTCGCGGCGCAGATGTCCCCGACCGTGCGGGCGAACGCGTCGAGCGCCTGATAGGCCGCTGGCTCGGTCTTGGAGAGATGCACTCGGGTCTCGCTCATGCCTCAATGATATTCCGAAGTGCACTCGTCTCGGCGAGTTGATGCGAGTGGCCGTGAATGCAGAACAATAAGCAAGTAGGCGCGCTCATGAGCATTTTGTGCGCCGTAGCAGTGTTCTCGCTTCACAAATTGACCTCGCATTTCCGCAGCACCCGGAAAGCAGAGCAGAATATGCAGGTGGCGAACGACACCAGCGAGTTCAACTATCTTCCCGCACAGGCGCAGGCGATGGGGGTCCCCGTGCCGCCCGTCCGAAGAGTGACTCTGCCACTCCCCGATGGCCGTCATGTCAGCGCGCTGTTGTTCGGCGACGAGACGCCCCGCGTCACGCTGCTGCACGGTGCCGGTCTCAACGCCCACACGTGGGACACGACGGTGCTCGCACTGCAGCAGCCGGTGCTCGCGATCGACCTCGCCGGGCACGGCGACTCGTCGTGGCGCAGCGACGTGGACTACACCCCTCGCACGCTCGCGATCGACGTCGCAGCAGCACTCGACGCCTGGACCGATGGCACACAGCTGGTCGTCGGCCAGTCGCTCGGCGGCCTCACCGGCGCCGCCCTCGCTGCAGCCCGCCCCGACCTCGTCTCGGAGCTGATCGTCGTCGACATCACCCCTGGCATCGACACCGCTGCCGGACCGGCCGCCCTGCGGGAGTTCTACGCGGGCCCGACCGATTTCGAGACCCGCGACGAGCTCGTCGATCGCGCGATCTCCTTCGGGTTCGGAGGCGCCCGATCCGACACCGAGCGCGGCGTGTTCCTGAACACCCGTGTGCGTGACGACGGCCGTGTCGAGTGGAAGCACCACTTCGCGCACCTGGCCGCTCAGACGCTGGCCGCGCACGACCGTGGCGACGTCTCGGCGCCGTCCCCGCTCCACACCACCGGATGGCAGGATCTCGCGGAGACGACGGCCCCGGTGACCCTGGTCCGGGCGATCGACGGCTTCGTGAGCGAGGCGGATGCGCAGGAGTTCGGCGAGCGCCTGCCGCATGCACGCGTCACCGCCATCCAGGCCACCCACAATGTTCAGGAGACGGCGCCCGCCGAACTGGCGTCGCTGATCTCCTCGTCCCTTCCACCTCGCGGAATGTGACGTTCCGTTCCACATTCCGCCCTCACCGCCCGACACATCCCTAGGCTCGATCCAACGGCACACAGCAACTGCCGCACCGAGAGGAAACAACCCATGTTCCGACGTACGCGACGACTCGCGCTGATCTCCGCGATCGCGGCGAGCGCCATCGTCCTCACCGCCTGCGCAGGTGCCGCAGAGCCGGAGACCACCGAACCGGCCGGAGAGCCTGATCCCGACGCGACGCTCCAGGTGGGCCTCGTTCTGGAGCCCACGAACCTCGACATCCGTCACACCAGCGGCGCCGCGCTGGAGCAGATCCTGATCGACAACATCTACGAGGGTCTCATCAGCCGGACGCAGGAGAACGAGATCGTGCCGCGGCTCGCCTCCGACTACGAGGTCTCCGAAGACGGACTCACCTACACGTTCACCCTGAACGACGGCATCACCTTCCACAGCGGCACCGCGCTCACCTCCGCCGATGTCGTCGCCTCGTACGAGGCCGTGCGCACGGACCCCACGCTGCAGGGCAATGCCGAGTTCACCTCAGTGGCGTCGATCACAGCGCCCGACCCGACCACCGTGCAGATCGTGCTGACGGAGCCGAACCAGAACTTCCTGTTCTCGTTGACGGGTCCTGCAGGCCTCGTGTTCCAGACCGGAGACACGACCGATCTCAAGACCGCCGAGAACGGCACGGGGCCGTTCACCCTGACGCGATGGAACAAGGGCAGCGCCATCACCTTCGCCCGCAACGAGGCCTACTGGGGCGAGCCGGCAGGGGTCGCCGAGGTCGAGTTCCAGTACATCCCCGACTTCACGGCAGGGGTGAACACGGCTCTCGACGGCGGTGTCCAGGTGCTCACGGCAGTGGATCCGAATCTCGCCCCGCAGCTCGAGGAGTCCGGTGACTTCTCCCTCACGACCGGCCGGACCACCGACAAGGCGACGCTCGCGTTCAACAACGCCAAGGCGCCCCTCGATGACGTCCGGGTGCGCGAAGCACTGCGTCTCGCGATCGACCACGAGGCTCTCGTCGAGGCCGTCGGCGCGGGCTCCACGCTCTACGGACCGATCCCCGAGCTGGATCCCGGTTACGAGGACCTCTCCGACGTCGTCTCCTACGACCCCGAGAAGGCCAAGGAACTGCTCGCCGAAGCCGGGCAGGAAGATCTCGAGCTCACCCTGACGATCCCGAACTTCTACGGCACGACTGTTCCGAAGGTTCTCATCTCCGACTTCCAGAAGGTCGGAGTCACCCTCGACGTCGACTCGGTGGAGTTCCCGGCCTGGCTGGAGGACGTCTACACCAACCACGACTACGACCTGAGCTTCGTGCTGCACGTCGAGCCGCGCGACTTCGGCAACTTCGCGAACCCCGAGTACTACTTCGGGTACGACAACGCCGAGGTCCAGGGCCTGTACACCGAGGCCTTGGCCGAGGTCGACCCGGACAAGTCCGCAGACCTGCTCGCCGAGGCCGCTCGGATCGTCTCCGAGGACCACGCCGCGGACTGGCTGTACAACGGTGCGACGATCACGGCCGTGAGCCCGCTGGTCACGGGCTTCCCCGAGGACTCGATCAACTCGCGCATCAACCTGGCCGGCGTCACCGTGGCCACCGAGAAGTGATGACGCGCACTTCGTGATCCGCTACGCGCTCGTCCGAGGAGTCCTGCTCATCGCAGGGCTCCTCGTGTCGAGTGCAGTGATCTTCCTGACGCTGCGGGTCTTTCCCGGCGACGTCGCACAGCTGATCGCGGGAACCCAGGCCTCCCCCGCCGAGGTCGGGGCGCTCCGCGAATCGCTGGGCCTCAACCGCCCCCTTCCGGCACAGTACGCCGAGTGGATCGGGGGCATCTTCCGCGGCGATCTCGGCACGTCACTGCTCTCGGGCGCATCAGTCGGCGAGGAGCTGCTCGAGAAGGCGCAGGTGACGGTTCCGCTCGGGATGCTCGCCCTGCTGATCGCCGTTCTCATCGCAGTGCCCTTCGGCATCCTCGCCGCGCTGCGTCGCGGGGGCCACGGCGGCACGGCCCTCAGCGTCGGCGCACAGGCCCTCGCCGCTGTGCCGGTCGTGTGGGCGGGGATGATGCTCATCGTCGTCTTCTCGGTCTGGCTCGGCTGGCTTCCGCCGCAGGGCTTCCCTCGCACGGGCTGGACCACTCCCTGGAAGGCGATCGAGTCGCTCCTGCTGCCCGCACTGACGATCGGCATCGTCGAGGGGGCGATGCTCATGCGTTTCGTCCGCAGCGCAACCCTTCAGGCGGCTGGCCAGGACTTCGTCCGCACGGCGGCGGCCAAGGGACTCACCCGCACCCGCGCCCTCATCTCGCACGGCATCCCCGCTGTGGGCCTCTCGATCATCACCGTGCTGGGTCTCCAGATCGCCGGGATCATCGTCGGGTCGGTCGTCATCGAGCAGCTCTTCACGCTGCCGGGGATCGGACGGATGCTGGTGGCCGACGTCGGCACGCGCGACCTCATCAAGGTGCAGAGCGAACTCCTCGTCCTCACCGGATTCGTGCTCGTGGTCGGATTCGTCGTCGACCTCATCCATCGTGCGATCGATCCGCGGCAGAGGGAGGCGTGATGCCCGGTTGGCTTCCGAGGCTGGCGCGATCCGCCACCGGGCGATTCGGCCTGATCGTCGTCGCCGTCGTCGCGCTCACCGCCCTCGTCTCGCTGTTCTGGACACCGTTCGATCCACAGGAATCCGACCTGCGCGCTCGCTGGTCGGTCCCGAGCTGGCCGCATCTGCTCGGCACCGACGACACAGGGCGCGACATCCTCAGCCTCCTCATGGCGGGCTCTCGCACGACGTTGTTCGTCAGCATCGGCGCCGGCGTCATCGCGACCCTCGTCGGCATCGCCCTCGCCGCACTCGGAGCGCTCACCGCCCGTTGGCTGCGCGAGACGGTGGCCGTGCTCGTCGACATCCTGATCGCCTTCCCTGTGCTGCTGATCGCCATGATGATCTCCTCGGTCTGGGGCGGCTCGCTGTGGGTGGTGATCTGGTCGGTCGGCATCGGCTTCGGCGTCAACATCGCCCGTGTCACGAGACCCGAGCTGCGCCGCGTGCAGCAGAGCGACTTCGTCCTCGCCGCGCGGGCGTCCGGCCTCACGACCGGACAGAGCCTCGCTCGCCATCTTCTTCCGAACGTCGCCCCGGTGTTCATCGTGCAGCTCTCGTGGTCGATGGCGGTCGCGGTGCTCGCCGAGGCCGGACTGTCGTACCTCGGCTTCGGCGCCTCGGTCACCGAGCCGAGTTGGGGGCTGCTCCTCGCCGACCTGCAGCGCTACATCGGGGTGCATCCGCTCTCGGTCATCTGGCCCGGCCTCGCGATCACGATCACCGTGCTGGCGCTCAACCTCCTCGGCGACGGCCTGCGTGAGGCCACCGATCCCACGCTGCGCCACCGCGCTGCGGAGACCCACACACCGGCGGTGATCGCATGAGCCTCGAGGTGACAGACCTCGTCGTCCGCATCGACGGGCGTCCCGTCGTCGACGGAATCTCGTTCGAGGTGCCGGACGGATCCCGCCTCGGACTGATCGGCGAATCCGGCTCCGGCAAATCACTGACCGCTCTCGCGGTGCTCGGCCTGCTCCCCGATGGCGCGGTCGCGAGCGGCAGCATCCGCTGGGACGGCACCGAGCTGATCGGACTGCCCGATCGCGAACTCGCGAGACTGCGCGGCGACGAGATCGGGATCGTGTTCCAGGAGCCCCGCACCGCACTGAACCCGATCCGCACGATCGGCAGACAGATCGCCGAGTCGATCCGCATCCACGAGGGCATCGGTCGGCGGGAAGCCCGCGAGCGGGCGATCGAGGAGGCAGCGCGCGTGCGACTGCCCGACCCCGCAGCGATCGTCGATCGCTATCCGCATCAGCTGTCCGGCGGTCAACGACAGCGAGTGGCGATCGCGATAGCGCTCGCGTGCCGGCCCCGCCTGCTCATCGCCGACGAGCCGACGACCGCTCTCGATGTCACGATCCAGGCGGAGATCCTCTCGCTGCTGTTGAACCTCGTCGAGGAGCAGGGCATGTCGCTCATGTTCATCACGCACGATCTCGCGGTGCTCGCCCAGGTGGCGACCCAGGGCGTCGTCCTCGAACACGGACTCGTGGTCGAGGCCGCCCCCGTGAGCACACTCCTCACCGCTCCGGCATCCCCGATCACGCAGGGGCTTCTCCGCGATGCCACCGCCACCCTCTGGCGACCGGAAGGGGGCACGCGATGAGTCTGATCGAGGCCCGGGCGCTGCGACGCGACTTCGTGGTCCCGAAGCGGTCGACGTTCGAACGCACCCGGCGGCAGACCGCACTGGCACCGACCGATCTCGACATCCTCGAGGGGTCATCCGTGGGCATCATCGGCGAGTCCGGATCGGGCAAGTCCACTCTCGTCCGGCTGCTTCTGGGCCTCGACAGCCCGACATCCGGCACCGTTACGGTCGATGGCAGGACGGTGGACGCCTCAGCCTCCACGCGATCGCTGCACTGGCTGCGCCGTCAGACGGGGCTCGTGTTCCAGGACCCCTACGCATCGTTGGACCCGAGGATGACCGCCGCGCAGATCGTCCGTGAGCCCCTGTGGGCGCTCGGGATCGACGGAGATCATCGCGCCAGGGTGCGTGAGGTCCTCGAGCAGGTCGGGCTGGAGCCCGATATGGGCGACCGGTATCCGCATGAGTTCTCGGGCGGACAGCGGCAGAGGATCGCCCTGGCGAGGGCCATCGTGCACCGTCCGCGCATACTCGTCGGCGATGAGCCCCTGTCAGCACTCGATGTGACCGTTCGCGCTCAGATCCTCGAGCTGCTGATCGAGCTGCGGCGCACCGCCGACCTCACGCTGGTCCTGGTGTCGCACGACATCGGGGTGGTGCAGAACCTCTGCGACGCCGTGGTCGTGATGAAGGACGGCAGCATCGTCGAGCGAGGTGCCACCGCAGACGTGCTGCTGCGTCCGACGCAGGACTATACGAAGACGCTTCTGGCAGCGATCCCGGTGATCCCCGCTCCCCCGGTGTGAGTGCGGCTGTCAGCGCCCGGAGCTCGTGCTGAAGAACTTCCGCCGACGACTCGGGCGCAGGGCTCGTCGCATGTAGACGGTGCCGAGGTCGCGGCCGAACTTGTGTCCGACGCGACCCATGCGCCCTGCTTCGACGAATCCGAGCTTGGCGTGCAGGCGGATCGACGCATCCGCCTTGGTGTCGCTGATCACGGCCACCATCTCGCGGATGCCGAGGTGCTCGCATGCGTCGATGAGCGCCTGCAGCAGGGCGACCCCGAGGCCCTTGCCCCCGGCCCCTGGTCCGAGGTAGATCGAATCCTCGACGGTATACCGATACGCCATCTTC
The DNA here is from genome assembly GCF_979258485.1 of Microbacterium sp. AC035. Lineage (NCBI taxonomy): Bacteria > Bacillati > Actinomycetota > Actinomycetes > Micrococcales > Microbacteriaceae > Microbacterium > Microbacterium sp. AC035. The sequence continues at coordinate 463,321 of NZ_OZ409858.1, read as the reverse complement.
CCGGCCCACGGCTGCGCCAGCGCATACCCGATCACGACTCCGGCCGGCGAGACCGCCACTAGGAAGGGCAGGCCGAGCTTGCTCAGCAGCGCGAACTTCTCCCGCCAGTAGGGGATGCTGCTGCGCCGCTCATCGAGGGTCACGACCGAGTTGCTGACGAAATGGTTGTAGATCTCGCGCACGTACGGCAGATCGCCCGACCGCGCAGGACGGATCGAATAGGAGAACACCTCGGGTTCGGGCTGCGGGCGCAGATGGCGCGGCAGCACACGTCGGCGATCACCGGGCTCGAACTGCATGCGATCAGCTTAGAGGGGGCTCGCCGCCGATGCGCCAGTCGATCGGGCTCGCGCCGAGTCCTTCGAGCATCGTGTTCGCCCGCGAGAACGGTCGGGAGCCGAAGAATCCCCGACTGGCGGAGAGCGGCGACGGATGCGCCGACACGATCACCGGGGTCTCGCCGAGGAGCGGCTGCAGGTTCGCGGCGTCTTTTCCCCAGAGGATCGCGACGAGCGGTCGGTCGCGATCGACGAGGGCGCGGATCGCGAGCTCGGTCACCTGCTCCCACCCCCATCGGCGATGGGAGCCGGCCTCCCCCGGGCGCACGGTCAGCACCCTGTTCAGCAGCAGCACGCCCTGGTCGCTCCACGCGGTCAGATCTCCATGGGGCGCCGGCGCGATGCCGAGGTCGCTCTCGAGCTCCTTGTAGATGTTCCCGAGGCTGCGCGGCAGCGGACGCACGTGGCTGTCGACCGCGAACGACAGACCGATCGGATGCCCGGGAGTCGGATAGGGGTCCTGACCGGTGATGAGCACCTTGACGTCGGACATCGGGCGCTCGAACGCCCGGAGCACATGATCGCCCGCGGGGAGGTAGCCCCGCCCTGCGGCCTGCTCGTCGCGCAGTCGCTCGCCGAGGGCGGTGATCGTCTGCTGAGCCGGGGCGAGCGCGTCAGCCCACTCGGGATCGATGAGGCCGTCGTCGGCGAGCTGGGCCAGAGTTCGCGCAGCCATCGTTCAGTCGATGGGTCGCACGCGCAGCGGGCCGCGAGCGAGCAGATGGTTCGCCGACTGCGCGACGGGTCGCATCGTGATGAGGTCGAGGTTCACATGGCCGGGGGCATCCAGCGCGTAGGCGATCACGTCGGCGACGTCCTCGGCCTGCAGCGGCGCCTCGACCCCCGAGTACACGGCCTCTGCAGCGACCGAGTCGCCGCCCAGCCGGTTGAGGGTGAACTCCTCGGTGTGCACCATGCCCGGAGCGATCTCGGCGACGCGGATCGGCTCACCGTTCAGCTCGAGGCGGAGAGCGTGCACCAGCATCGCCTGCGCGGCCTTGGCTGCGTTGTAGCCACCTCCGCCGGGGTATGCCACCTGCGCGGCCGTCGACGTCACGAACACCGTGTCGGCGTGCCCGTCTGCCGCCGCGGCCCGCCGCAGCAGGGGCAGGAGACCTGCGACCAGACGCTGGCTCGAGAGCACATTCGCGTCGTACATCCACTGCCAGTCGTCGATCGATGCGTTCTCGACCCGGTCCGTCCCTCGCGCGCCGCCGGCGACCTGGACGAGAGCATGCACGGGCCCAGAGGCCTCGAGCTCGGTGACCAGTGCTGCCACGGCATCCGGATCCGTCAGATCGCACGCGATCGTCGAGGCACCCGTCTCCGCTGAGAGCGCCGCCAACCGGGACGCACGTCGTGCGACTCCGACGACTCCCCAGCCTCGCGCGCGCAACGCTCGTACCGTGGCCTCTCCGATACCCGAACTCGCACCCGTCACGACCGCACGCCTGTTCACCATTCCTCCACCGTACGATGTTCCGGCGACTATCTCGCCTCGTGCACGGCCACGTCGCGCTTTCGGGTCGACGATGCGTTCATCTCCCGCGACCTCGCCTCGCTGGTGAGCACCACCGCGACACCGATTCCGCACAGTGCGAACCCTGTCACGGTGATGACGGTCATCGGCTCTCCCAGCAGGATGCTGCCGGCGAGCGACGTCGCGGGCGCGATCAGGAAGAGCAGAGCCTGCAACGCGGTGATGCCCACCCGTTGCAGCAGCCACCAGTACAGACCGTAGGCGGCGAGTGTCGGGAACACCGCGGTGAGCACGACCGCGAGCCAGAAGGAGGCCGACGCCGGCGGGATCAGGGTTCCGGTCACCACCGCGATGAGGAGGAGCAGCACCGCGGTGACCGTCACGTGGACGGTCAGGGTGAGGAGCACGCCGCTCTTCACCGCCGACCTCCGCTGCAGCAGGGTGCCGATGATGAGACACACCATCGCGACGGCCGGGAGCAGATACGCCAGTGGAGGCGCCTCGGAGGAACCGAACTGCGAACGCACCACGAGCAGCACGCCGATCGCTCCGATGACCAGCCCCACCCATTGCGCACCTCGCACCCGCAGACCGAGCACCGGGCCGACGAGCACGGCCACGACGAGCGGCTGCACCGCGTCGATGAGGGCGACGGTCCCGGTCGCTATGCCCACCGCGACGGCGCCATAGACCGCGAGACAGTATCCGAACTGCGCGAAGAGTCCGATCGTGGCCTGGGTGCGCAGATCGCGGGCACTCAGCCCCTTCGCTCCACCGGAGATGAGGAGGACGGCGAGGAGGAGGACTGCCAGTGGCACGAAACGCCATACGAGGAGCGTCAACGGCGACACATCCACCGTGGCGTAGGCGGGAATGATGAATCCCGCGCTCCAGGTCACGATGAAGGCGACGGCCGCGGCGACAGTCACCAGAGCGTGAAGTAGACCGATCTGTTTACTCATGCGTTTGACTATACAGACTGGTATAGTCAAACGCATGACGACGCCCGTTCCCGAGCTCGCCCCGCTCACCCCCGGAGGTCAGCGTGTTCTCGACGCCGCGTCCCGGCTCTTCTACGAACGCGGCATCCATGCCGTCGGAGTAGACACGATCGCCGAAGCGGCCGGCGTCACGAAGAAGACGCTCTACGACCGCTTCGGATCGAAGGAGGCGCTCGTCGTCTCCTACCTCCAGCACCGCGACGCCCGGTGGAGGGAGCATGTGGCCACGCATCTCGCCCGTGTGCCCCTGCCCGGCCCTGAGCGCGTGCTCGCGATCTTCGACGCCGCCATCGCCTGGTCTGACGAGAACAGCCCGAAGGGATGCAGCGCCATCAACGCCCGCGCCGAGATCGGCGACGGAAACGACGACCACCCGGTGTTCCCCGAGGTGTCGCGCCAGAAGATCTGGCTGCTCGATGTGTTCGAGGAGCTCTGTGCCGAGGCGCTGATCCCCGATCCCCGTGCGATGGCACAGGCGATGATGCTGCTGTACGAGGGGGCGATCGTGACAGTCGGGATGACGACGTTCGCCGAGCCGTTCATGATCGCTCGCACGTGGGCTGCGAGACTGCTGGGTCAGGCCTGAGCCACCGGCCCGTCAGCCCGCGGATTCGGCCCGAGTTCATTACGTCACATTTCCCACCCGCTGTTGACAGCCGACGATATTCCGTACTGTCGCATCATCGACATCAGTCGAACCGACCTTCCAACAGTTCCAGGGGGAACACATGTCCGCACCCGAGACCTGGCGTTTCGAGACGAAGCAGATCCACTCCGGAGCTGCTCCCGACCCGGTGACCAAGGCCCGCGCCACGCCGATCTACCAGACCACGTCGTACGTGTTCGACAGTGCCGACCACGCGGCGAACCTCTTCGCCCTGGCCGAGTTCGGCAACATCTACACCCGCATCCAGAACCCGACCCAGGACGTCCTGGAGCAGCGTCTCGCGGCGCTCGAGGGGGGCACCGGCGCCCTCGTCCTCGCCAGCGGCCAGGCTGCATCGACGTTCGCGGTGCTCAACATCGCGGAGGCGGGCGACCACATCGTGTCGTCGAGCTCGATCTACGGCGGCACCTACAACCTGTTCAAGTACACGCTCGCGAAGCTCGGCATCGAGGTCACGTTCGTCGAGAATCAGGACGACCCCGAAGAGTGGCGACGCGCCCTGCGCCCGAACACCAAGCTGTTCTTCGCGGAGACCATCGGAAACCCGCAGATCAACATCCTCGACATCCGCACCGTCGCCGACGTGGCGCACGAGGGCGGCGTGCCGCTGATCGTGGACAACACGATCGCCACCCCGTATCTGATCCGCCCGTTCGAGCACGGCGCCGACATCGTCGTGCACTCCGTCACCAAGTTCCTCGGCGGGCACGGCACCACCATCGGCGGCGCGATCATCGACGGCGGCACCTTCGAGTGGTCGAAGAACGTCGAGAAGTTCCCCGGGCTCACCGAGCCCGACCCCTCGTACCACGGTGCCAGCTACACCGCTGCCGTCGGCGACCCGCTCGCCTACATCATCAAGGCGCGCGTGCAGCTGCTGCGCGACCTCGGCTCGGCCATCGCACCGCAGAGCGCCTGGAACCTCATCCAGGGCATCGAGACACTCTCACTGCGCATCGAGCGCCATGTGCAGAACGCCCAGGAGATCGCCGAGTGGCTCGACGGCCGCGACGACGTCGCGTCGGTCAACTACTCGGGCCTGCCCTCCTCCCCCTGGTATGCCAAGGCGAACCAGTACGCCCCCAAGGGCGTGGGCGCGGTGCTGTCGTTCGAGCTCAAGGGCGGCGTCGAGGCCGGTCGCGAGTTCGTGAACAGCCTGTCGCTGTTCAGCCACCTCGCCAACATCGGCGACGTGCGCTCGCTCGTGATCCACCCCGCGTCGACCACGCACGCGCAGCTCACGCCCGAGCAGCAGCTCACAGCCGGCGTCACCCCCGGTCTCGTGCGCCTGTCGGTCGGCATCGAGAACATCGACGACCTCAAGGCCGACCTCGACGAGGCGCTCGGCGCGGCTCGCCGCGTGTCGGAGGCCGCACGCGCCTGACCCTCTGTCGGACACAGCAGGTGCCCCGGGCTTCGGCTCGGGGCACCTGCTGTGTTCCGGGGCGCGTACGGCCGGTGCACAGACAGCTCGGCCGACAATGAGAGGCCTGCCAGAGGAGCTCACGATCACCGCCACGCCGAATTCGCCGACACGCCGACGCTCGAGTGCGCGCGCGGGGCGCATCATCGCGGTCGCAGGGCTCGTGGTGCTGGCCATGGTCGTGGCCGTCTGGATCCCCGGCGTCGTAGGCACGGCCGCCGCCGCGCTCCTCCCCTGGTGCGGCCTCGCACTCGGAGTCCTGTCGGCGATCGCGCTCGTCCGGGCACGCCGCGTCGTCCTGGTGTTGCTCGTGCCCATCCTCGTCTGGGTGCTGGCGATCGCGCCCTCAGCCCCCGGATTCGCATCGGGTGCAGCCGACAAGACGTCCACGGTCGAGATCGTCAGCCAGAACGTGCGCGCGCACTCCGGCGGCGCAGCGGAATCCGCGGCCGACCTCGCCGCCTCCGGCGCCGACATCATCGCGCTGACGGAGCTCGACGCCGACAGCCTCGCCGCCGCCCGAGACACGCTCGCCGCCGACTACCCGCACTCCTATGCGATCGGCACAGTCGCCGTCTGGAGCCGCCTTCCGATCGCCGATGCGCAGGCGCTGTCGCTCGGCCTCGACTGGAAGCGAGCATTGCGGGTGGTGGTGAACGCGCCGGATGCCGACGTCGCCGTCTACGTCATGCACGCCGCCTCCGTGCGGCCGGGAGTGCAGGACGGCCGAGACGCGATGCTGTCCGGTATCGCCGACGCGGTCGCCGCCGACACCGCCGAATCCGTCGTCGTCGTCGGCGACTTCAATGCCGCCTCCGCCGACCCGGCGCTGGGGGCCGTCCGGTCGCAGCTCGACTGGGTTCGACCGACCGACGGCACCCTCGGGTTCACCTGGCCTGCATCTCTGCCGCTCGCCAGAATCGACCACGTCTTCGTGCGAGGGGCGACCGTGCTCGAATCGACCACGGTACGAGCCGGCAGCAGCGACCACCTGGCAACCCTGACGACTCTCGATTTCTGAGACCACGCGTCGGCACATCAGACGGCGGCACACCCCGGTACGTAACGTGCGGCCGACGGGTCGCGTGCCAGGCGAGAATGGGAGCATGGACTGGCAGACGACCTCTGAAGACACGGTGCCGTCGGCGCCCGTGACGGAGGCCGACGTGCGTCTGCTTCGCGCACGACCACCCGCGACCGGCGCCTGGCGAGATGGCGACCCGGCGGGCGGACGCAGTTTCGCCTCGTTCGGGCCCTTCCCGACCGAGAGCGGCGCCGAGCTCCCCGGCATCCGTCTCGCATTCGAGACGTGGGGCGAGTTGAACGAGGCCCGCGACAACGCGATCCTGGTGCTGCACGCGCTCACCGGAGACAGTCATGTCCGCGGCGGCGCCGGGGCGGGACACCCGACCGCGGGCTGGTGGGAGGATGTCACGGGGCCTGGAGCACCGCTCGACACCGACCGCTGGTTCGTCATCGCGCCGAACATGCTCGGCGGGTGCCAGGGCTCAACCGGTCCTGCCAGCATCGCGCCCTCCGGATACGAGTGGGCATCCCGCTTCCCATACCTGACCATCCGCGACCAGGTCGCGGCGCAGGTCCGCCTGGCCGATTCCCTCGGGATCGACACCTGGGCCGCCGTGATCGGCGGGTCCATGGGCGGAATGCATGCCCTCGAATGGGCCGTCTCGCACCCTGACCGCGTCGCCCGCCTCGCCGTGCTCTCGTCGCCGCCCGTCACGACCGCCGATCAGATCGCCCTGAACACGGTGCAGCTCGAGACGATCCGCATGGACCCGCGGTTCCAGGGTGGCGAGTATTACGACCTGGCAGACGGCGAAGGCCCGCATCGCGGCCTGGCCCTGGCCCGGCGCATGGCTCTGCTGAACTACCGCAGCCCGATCGAGCTCAACCAGCGTTTCCAGCGTTCCTGGCAGTCCGGGGTCTCGCCTCTCGGTCACGGTGGTCGCTTCGCCGTCGAGTCGTACCTCGACTTCCACGGCAACAAGTTCACCCGCCGTTTCGACGCGAACAGCTACATCACCCTCGTCGAGGCCATGAACTCGCACGACGTCGGTCGTGACCGCGGTGGCGTCGAAGAGGCGCTGCGCGCCGTGACCGCCACGACACTCGTGCTGGGGATCGACAGCGACCGCCTCTTCCCCGTCGACGGCCAGCACCGCATCGCCCGGAGCATCCCGAACACCCTCGACGGCACAGAGGCGGTGGTGCTGACCAGCGATTTCGGGCACGACGGCTTCCTCATCGAGACCCAGGCAGTCGGCAGCAATCTGCGCCGGCTGCTCGCGAGCTAGCTCTCGTCGATCACCCAGGGCAGGGAGCCGGTCCGCAGTCGCAGTCCGTCCCACTCGAAGTGGGTGCCGTGCGTCGATTCGACCACGCGGGTCGAGAAGTGTCGGGCCACCCCTGCCGAGGCGAGGGCGGCATCGGCCGATGCGAAACGGCTGAGCTGGTGCAGCGTGACCCATGTCGGTGGGAACAGCGTCAGTTCCCCTGTCGCGTGCCTCGACAGAGCCTCCGCGGGGCTCAGCCACACCACATCGACGACCTCGTCGACCGAGACTCGCGGTTCGTCGTCCGGAGCAGAGGCGAGGAAGAACCAGGTCCGGATGCGGGTGGGCGCCTCGACCGGCGGCTGCCAGCGCGACAGCAGCACCGGATCGCTGATGACCAGGCCGACCTCCTCGGCCGTCTCGCGAACCGCCGCCCGGCGCGCATCGTCGCTCTCGTCCGCCCCCTCTCGACGGTCGGACGGCTCCACCTTCCCGCCAGGGAACACCCAGGCCCCGGGGAACGAGCCACGATCAGGCCGACGCATCAACAGCACGGCGAAGCCTTCGGGCGTCGGGCGCAGCAGAACCGCCGTCCCGGCCGCGGGCAGATCGTCGAGGTCGGTCACAGGGCTCACTCTACGAGCCGTGCCGCCTCTCACGCCGCAGCGAGCACCGGTCTCCGTGCCTCGGAGCGATAGGACAGCAGGGCGATAACGAGGCCCGCGACCGCGAGCGCAGCCCCGGTCCACGACGGCGCGACGAAGCCCCATCCTGCGGCGATCACCATGCCACCGAGGAACGCCCCGAGGCTGTTGCCGATGTTGAGCGCAGAGTGGTTCATCGCTGCGGCGATCGACTGGTTGTCGCCGGCGACATCCATCAGCCTGGTCTGGATCGTCGGGCTGAGCACCGAAGACACGAAGCCGACCACGAACACGAGCAGAGCGAGTGTGACGATCCAGAATGCGAGCGTGGCGAGAAGGGCGAACACCACGGCCATCGCCGCGAGTCCGAAGAGCAGCGTGCGTCGCAGGTCGATGTCTGCGAGATGACCGCCGACGAGGTTGCCCGCTGTCATCCCGAGCCCCATCAGCACCAGCACGATCGGCACTGCCCACTCGGGAGAGCCCGCCACCTCGGTCACGAGGGGTGCGATGTAGCTGTACACGGCGAAGAACCCGCCGAAGCCGATGGCACCGACGCCGAGCGTGAACCAGACCTGAGGAATGCGGAAGACGCCGAGCTCTTCGCGCATCGTCCGCCCTGGAGATCCGGGGTGCTTCGGAACGAAGAAGGCGATGCACACGGTCGCGAGGGCGAAGACGAGAGTGACGACCGCGAACGCCACCCGCCATCCCCAGAGCTGGCCGAGGAAGGTGCCCAGGGGCACTCCCACGACGTTCGCCACGGTCAACCCGGTGAGGATGAAGGCAACGCCCTTGGCTCGGTTGCCCGGCCCCATGACGTCCGCCGCGACCAGAGCACCGATGCCGAAGTAGGCGCCGTGCGGCAGACCGGCGAGGAACCGCGAGGCGCCCACCAGCTCGAAGGTCGGCAGGAACACCGTCAGCATATTGAACACGGTCAGCGCCAGCGCCAGGCCGATCATCACGCGGTGCCGAGGGTAGCGGGCGACGAAGCCGGCGATCGTCGGGGCGCCGACGACCACGCCGAGCGCATAGAGCGAGATCAGCCACCCTGCCTGACTCAGCGCATCCTCAGGGCTGCTCGCCCACAGAGCGGGCAGCAGTTCGTCGGCGATGTTGGGCAGCAGGCCCATCACGACGAACTCGGTCATGCCGATGCCGAAACTGCCGATGGCGAGGGAGAGGAGCGCCCACTTCGCCGCACCCCTCGATTCAGTCGAGGGATTCACTCGTCGATTCTACGGGGTCTCCGCGTCTTCGATCGCCGCCTCGAGCCGTTCGACCTTCGCGTCGAGCTCACCCGTGTATCCCGGTCGGATGTCGGCCTTGAGCACGAGAGAGACCCGCGAGCCGAAGGGCATCACGGCTTCTGTGGCGCGCTTGACGACATCCATCACCGAGTCCCAGTCCGGACCCTCGATCTCGGTGAACATGCTGGTCGTGCGGTGCGGCAGACCCGACTCCCGCACGACGCGGACTGCGGCGGCGACCGCATCATGGACCGACGCGTCGGAGCGCTCGGTTCCGTCGGAGGGGACGCCGCTCGGCGCGACGGAGAAGGCGATCAGCATGGTTTCACTCCCGGGTGGTGGACGGACGGTGGGCGGGCACGCGGACGAGGGCACGGATGCCGACGGCGAGGAGCACGAGGAGAACGACGTTCCGCAGAGTCAGGACGGCGACAGGCAGCACCTCGACACGCAGCAGCGCGTCGTAGCTGAGCGGATAGACCAGGCACGTCAGGGCGCACAGCGCGAGCACGAGCAGCGCGGGGCCCGCGGCTCGCGTGCGGTCGAAGACGATCCAGAGGATGACCGGAGCGAGCAGCCACGTCTGGAACTGGGGCGAGCCCACTTTGTTCACGACGATCAGGGTCGTGACGAGACTCAGCGCGAGCGGAGGGAACAGCCGGGCGAACGACGCACCGCGTGACGCTTTGAACCCGCCGATCACGGTGATCACGACGACGACGACCGCCATCAGCGGAGTGAGCACCGCGCTGACGGCGTCCGCCCCCTGCGCGCTGATCTGGAACGTCAGGATGTCGAAGCTGTACTCGATGCGGGCGGCCCCGGCGATCGCGAGCCACAGGAACGGGGTCGCAGCCACGGCCTCGATCTGCAGTCCGCGCCCGGTCTGTTCCGTCAGGAATCCGAACATCTCGGTATCGGCCCCGAAGACGAGCAGTACGACGAGGACGCCTGCCGACACGGCTGCGGCGGTGAGCAGCATACGCATCCGACTCTTGGCCGCCACCACGGCTGCGAGCAGCAGCGCTCCCGGCCAGATCTTGATCCAGGCGCCGATCGTGAGCAGCACGGCGGCGGCGGCCGGACGGCGAACCGACCAGAGTGCGCCGATCACCGCGAGCGGCACCGTGATCGCGTCGATCCGGTACATCCCGATAGGTCCCAGCAGGAGTAGGGCGACCACCCAGAACCATGCGGCGATCCGCCGTGGCTGCGACGGCGATCGTCCGACGAGCACCGCGAAGGCGATCGCATCGAGCACCGCGACGAGCACGGCCCACGCGATCAGGTATGCCGCTGAGGCGCCCAGCGCGGCGATGAGCGGTGTCGACAGGATCTTGGCGACCAGCATGGGGACGAGCGCGAGCTGCGGGTAGACCCAGGTCTCGGTGATGCCGACGATCTCCCCTCCCGACAGCGCAGCAGACGACCAGGGCTCGTAGACCAGCACGACGTCACCCATCGGCTGACTGGGGAAAAGCCAGCCGGCGGCCGCCGTGACGAGATGCACGACGGCGAAGGCGCTCCAGAGCACGACGAGACGGATCGTCGAGGTGCGGCTCACGCGCTGATGTCCGCGATCGCGCGAGGCAGAGCCTCTGCGACGTCGAGGGCGACGATCGGATGACCCTGCGCACCGCCCGCCGTGCCGATGCCGGCGGCGATGCGGCCGGCATGGCCGTGCAACCAGGCTGCGGCCGCCGCGACCTCGGCCGTCGCTGCCTCGGCATTTCCGGCGAGCAGTGCTCCGAGCACACCGCCGAGGACGTCGCCGGTGCCCGCCGTCGCGAGCCACCCGGTTCCCGCCTCCACTCGGATCACGCCCCCGTCTGCATCGGCGATCAGCGTCTGAGCGCCCTTCAGCAGGACTGTCGCACCGAGGTCGGCCGCGACCCGGGCGACAGCGCTGACACGGTCGTCCGCGGCAGCGGATCCCAGCTGATCCTGCAGGCGCTCGAACTCCCGTCGATGCGGCGTCAGCACGAGAGGCGCTTGACTTCCCGGCGCCAGATCCAGCGCGCCCGCGTCGACGACCACCGGCACGGATCCGGCGAGCAGGTCGCGCAGTTCCCTCTCCGCCGCGCGGCTGCGGCTCGCGGCATCCGTCCCGGAGCCGATCACCCACGCCCCGACGCGTGCGCCGGCGGCGTGCGGGCTGACCACCGTCTCAGGGCGCCGAGCGATCACCGCATCCGCTGCCGGACCGTCTCCGACATATCGGACGAATCCCGCTCCCGCACGCCACGCCGCTTCCACGCTGAGAACGGCGGCACCGGGGTAGGCGGACGAGCCGGTGCGCAGGCCGACGACCCCACGGGAGTACTTGTCATCATCCACTCCGGGCACGCGCAGGAAGCGTGCGGTGTCCTCGCGGGACCAGTCGCGTGCGTCGGGCATGACTCCACGTTAGTGCGGCGGCCCGCATGGCCCCACCCGACGAGTAGCGTCGAGGAGTGAGCATTCTCTTCTCTCCACTGAGCATCCGTTCCGTCACCTTCCGCAATCGGCTCTGGGTCTCCCCCATGTGCATGTACAGCGCGGTCGACGGCGTCGTCCAGGAATGGCACCACACCCACCTCGCCCAGTTCGCGTCCGGCGGCGCCGGTCTGATCGTGGCCGAGGCGACGGCCGTCGTGCCCGAAGGACGCATCTCGCCGCGGGACGCGGGCCTGTGGAACGACGAGCAGCGCGACGCGTGGGTGCCGGTCGTCGAGGCGATCCATGCGCGCGGCGCCGCAGCCGGCATCCAGCTCGCGCATGCCGGTCGCAAGGCGTCGACCTGGTGGCCCTGGGCGGACGAGCGCGGGTCGGTCCCGGATGCGGAGGGCGGATGGACGACCTCCGCACCCTCTGATGTGCCGTTCGAGGGCTTCGCGGAGCCTGCAGCGCTCGATCACGACGGCATCGACGCCGTCGTCGAGGGGTTCGCGACGGCGACCCGCCGTGCCCTCGACGCGGGCTTCGACGTGCTCGAGGTCCACGGTGCGCACGGATACCTGCTGCACCAGTTCCTGTCCCCGCTCTCGAATCTGCGAGACGACGAGTACGGCGGGTCGCTCGAGAACCGCGCTCGGCTGCTCCTCCGAGTGGTGGACGCGATCCGTGAGGTCGCCGGAGACGGAGTACCCGTGTTCGTGCGCATCTCGGCCACCGATCACGCCGAAGGCGGTTTCACGCCCGACGAGGCGGCGACGGTGAGCGCCTGGGCGACCGAGCACGGCGCCGACCTCATCGACGTCTCCAGCGGCGGACTCGTCGCACACCAGCAGATCAGCGTGTTCCCCGGATACCAGGTGCCGCTCGCCGAGACCGTGCGCCAGGGCGGACGCATCCCCGTGACCGCGGTAGGACTGATCACCGCCGCCGAACAGGCCGAGCAGGTACTCGCCGAGGGCGCGGCGGATGCGATCTTCGCCGGCCGCGAGTGGTTGCGCGACCCGCACTTCGCCCTCCGCGCGGCTCATGAGCTCGGTGCCGACATCGCCTGGCCGCCGCAGTACGAGCGGGCGCGCTGGCGCTGATCACCGCCCGATGGAATGGAGAAGCCCCCGGTCCGCAGGGACCGGGGGCTTCTCGATGAGTCCGGCTCAGTGGCCGCGGATGCGACGGGTCGCGTCTTGCACCTCGCCGACGAGCTCCTCGAGGATGTCCTCCAGGAAGAGCACGGCGGTCGTGCGGCCCTGGGAGTCTCGGACCTTCGCCAGGTGACGCCCTGCTCGTCGCATCACGGCGAGAGCGTCCTCCAGATCGGTGTCCTCCTGCACCGGAACCATATGGTTGATGCGCTTCGAGGGCAGCGGTTCGACCAGCTTCTCTGCAGCGCCCGGTCCGTCCGATGCCCGCAGGATGTCCTTGAGGTGGACGTATCCGACCGGCACTCCCTCATCGTCGACGATCACATAACGCGAGAAGCCGTAGCGGGCGACGGCCTTCTCGACATCATCGGGGGTCGTCGACTGCGGAAGCGTGACGAGATCGCTGAGCGGCACGGCGACGTCGCGAGCCTTCTTGTCGGTGAATTCCACCGCGGCCGCCACGGTGCCCGCCGTGTCGGTCAGTACGCCCTCTCGACGCGACTGATCGACGATCGTCGCGACCTCGTCGAGCGTGAACGTCGACGCCGCCTCGTTCTTCGGCTCGACCCGGAACAGCCGCAGCACGCCGTTGGCGGCCGCGTTCAGCAGCCAGATCACCGGCATGAAGATCTTCGACACCAGTACCAGGGGCGGCGCGAGAATGAGCACCGCACGCTCCGGCACCGAGAACGCGAGGTTCTTCGGAACCATCTCGCCGAAGACCACATGCAGGAACGACACGATCAGCAGAGCGATCGCGAACGACACGGCATCGACGACTCCGTCCGACCAGCCGAACGCGTGCAGCGGCACCGCGAGCAGATGATGGATCGCGGGTTCGGAGACGTTCAGGATCAGCAGTGAGCAGATGGTGATGCCCAGCTGCGAGGTCGCCAGCATGAGCGTCGCGTGCTCCATCGCGAAGAGCGCGGTCTTGGCGGCGCGCGATCCGCGGTCCGCCTTCGGCTCGATCTGCGACCGGCGCGCGGAGATCACTGCGAACTCGGCGCCCACGAAGAAGGCGTTCGCCACGAGCAGCACGACCAGCCAGGCAAGTCCTCCCCAGTCGTTCATCGTCCGACCACCTCTCCCGGCATCTCCGGACTCGGCACATATCGGATGCGGTCGACGCGGCGACCATCCATGCGCACGACCTGGAGCTTGCCGGTGTCGAGGTCGACCTCGTCGCCGACGGACGGCACGCGTTCGAGGATGCTCATGACGTAACCGGCCACGGTGTCGTACACATCGCCCTCCGGAACCTCCACGCCTGCTCTGCGTCGGAGCTCATCCGGCCGCAGCTCTCCGGGGAAGGTGATGCCGTCTCTGCCGCGGACGACTCCGGCACGCGTGCGGTCGTGCTCGTCGGAGACCTCGCCCACGAGCTCCTCCACGAGGTCCTCGAGGGTGACGAGCCCGGCCGTTCCTCCGTATTCGTCGACCACGACAGCCAGCTGGTAGCCGCGGGCTCTGAGCTCGGAGATGAGCGCGTCGACGTGCACGGTCTCCGGGACGCGGAGCGGATCGGTCGAGAGCGCGCCCACCGGCACTTCGCCTCGTCGATCACGCGGGACGGAGATCGCGGCTTTCAGGTGCACGACACCCGTGATGTCGTCGAGATCGTCGTCGTAGACGGGGAAGCGGCTGTGTCCGGTGCGGCGAGCGAGCTGGATGACGTCGTCGGCCGAGTCGCCGACAGCGAGGGCGTGCATGCTCGGACGAGCCGTCATCACGTCGGCGGCCGTCAATCGGGAGAACGTCAGCGTGCGGTCGAGCAGACTCGCGGTATCGGCTTCGAGCAGCCCGGCACTCGCCGAGCGACGCACGAGGGAGGAGAGCTCCTCGGCGCTGCGCGCCCCCGAGAGCTCTTCCTTCGGCTCGATCCCCATGCTCCGCAGCACGCCGTTCGCGCTGCCGTTCAGCACCACGACGGCCGGCTTGAAGACGGTCGTGAAGGCGACCTGGAACGGCATGACGAGCTTGGCGGTCGCGAGCGGCAGAGCCAGCGCGAAGTTCTTGGGAACCAGCTCGCCGAGGATCATCGACAGCACGGTGGCGACCAGCATCGCGACGATCGTCGCGATCGGACCGACGGCGGCGTCAGGGATGCTCCATGCCACCAGAGTCGGACCCAGGAGGTTCGAGAGCGCCGGCTCCATCGTGTAGCCGGTCAGCAGCGTCGTCAGCGTGATGCCCAGCTGTGCGGAGGACAGATGGGTCGACGTGTGCTTGAGTGCGCTGATGGTCAGCGACAGGCGGGATTCGCCGCGGGCCTGACGGGCCTCGAGATCGGCGCGGTCGAGGTTGACCAGGGCGAACTCGCTCGCGACGAACAGCCCGGTGCCCACAGTGAGCAGAAGCCCCACGCCCAAGAGGATGTAGTCCATCAGTCGTTCCTCCCGAGACGGGGAGGCAGGCAATGGGGCGATGTACTACAACTGGGAGGGTCGTCCATGGTGTCCACGATTCTACGGGATCGCGGCGGTTCGGAGCGCTGACGGCTACCAGCTGACCGGGAGCGCCTTTCCCTCTTCGTATCCGGCGGCGGACTGCAGCCCGACGAGCGCCCGTTCATGGAACTCCGGCACCGAGGATGCGCCGGCATAGGTGAATGACGAGCGCACACCCGACGTGATCATGTCGAGCAGGTCCTCCAGTCCCGGGCGCAACGGGTCGAGGTAGATCTTCGACGACGAGATCCCCTCGGCGAACAGTTCCTTGCGGGCACGCTCGTAAGCATCGAGACGGCCGAACCGGGCCTGCACGGCCTTCGTGGAGGCCATGCCCCAGGATTCCTTGTAGATGCGACCCTCGGCATCGCTCTGCAGCTCGCCCGGGGCCTCGATCGTCCCCGCGAACCAGGAGCCGACCATCACGGACGCGGCACCGGCGGCGAGCGCGAGCGCCACATCGCGCGGGTACCGCACTCCCCCGTCCGCCCAGACATGCGCGCCGAGCTCCTGGGCGGCCTGAGCCGTCTCGAGCACAGCGGAGAACTGCGGGCGGCCGACGGCGGTCATCATGCGCGTCGTGCACATGGCGCCCGGCCCCACGCCGACCTTGAGGATGGAGGCGCCGGCCTCGACGAGGTCCTTGACGCCGTCTGCGGTGACGATGTTGCCCGCCACGATCGGGATGCCGAGGTCCAGAGCGGCGACGGCGCTCAGCGCGCGCAGCATCCCCTCCTGGTGTCCGTGCGCCGTGTCGACCACGAGCACATCGACGCCGGCACCGGCGAGCGCCTTCGCCTTGGCTGCGACGTCTCCGTTGATGCCCACCGCAGCAGCGACGGCGAGGCGGCCGTCGCCGTCCAGTGCCGGCCGGTACAGCGTCGACCGCAGGGCGCTGCGCGCGCTGAGAGTCCCGACGAGGTGCCCGTGGTGCGTGATCGTCACCATGTCGACGCCCGCATCGGTGATCACGTCGAACGCATGACGCTCTGATCCGATGTCATCCGCATCGAGGGACGGCGTGCCGGCGTGCACGAGGTCGCCCAGCTGCGCATCGGTCAGCGCAGTGGCGAGGCGAGTCGCGGGCAGGATGCCGAGAATGCGTTCCGCATCGTACGGACCTCCCCCTGTCGCCACGACGATGCCGTGCCCTGCGGTCGCCGGCATCAGCCGGAGAGCATCGGACACCGATGCCTCGGGCGGCAGCACGATCGGCGTGTCCCACAGCACGGGCTGCGCCTTGACGTCGCGGATCGCGGCATCGAGACCCTGCAGCGGCATGTCCTGAGGGAGCACTCCGAGTCCGCCACGCCGCGCGAGGACCGCCGCGAGCCGGGGGCCGGTGACGGAGTTCATGTTCGAGGCCACGATCGGGAGCGTGGCCGGGGTGCCGTCCTGCGGAGCCAGATCGACCTGCAGACGGCTGGTGACGGCGGATCGTCGGGGCACGAGGAAGACGTCGGAATAGGTCAGATCGACTGTGGGTGACTCACCGGAGAACTCCATACCCCCACGGTACTCAGATAGCGGCGACGAGGGCGCATGCCTTCGACGAATGCACGAGGAAACACGTTAGGCTTAGAAGTCGAGAGTGTGCGGGCCCGGACGCATCACGCGTCCTGCTGTGCATACGTGGACTTCAGCGATGAAAGAGGGCGATCGAGCGTGTCGAACCAGGTGACCGGCGTCGGGGGCGACGGGGGGTTCGGAGCCAATTCCTGGCTCGTGGAAGAGCTCTACGAGCAGTACAAGGTGAACCGCGACTCCGTCGACAAGGAGTGGTGGCCCATCCTCGAGAAGTACCAGTCGGATGCCGCCACCGGCGCCGCGACTCCCGCGCCTGCTGCCGAGCAGCCCGCGCATCCGGTGACCGCCCCCATCCCCGTCATCGGCGCACAGCCCGTGGCGCGGACCACGACCAAGCCTGCCGCCGCGGCGCCGATTCCGGCGCAGGCCCCGAAGCCCGCGGCGAAGGCCGAGGCACCGGAGTCGGCGGAGCCCGTCGAAGAGGACAAGGTCACTCCGCTCCGCGGTCTGCCCAAGACCCTCGCCGCGAACATGGACGAGTCCCTGACCGTCCCCACCGCGACCAGCGTCCGCACGGTGCCCGCGAAGCTGATGATCGACAACCGCATCGTCATCAACAACCACATGGCCCGCACCCGCGGCGGCAAGATCAGCTTCACCCACCTCATCGGCTGGGCGCTCATCCGCACGCTCGACGAGTTCCGCAGTCAGAACGTGTTCTATGCCGAGATCGACGGCAAGCCCTCGGTCGTGGCACCTGCGCACGTGAACCTCGGCATCGCCATCGACCTGCCGAAGCCCGACGGCACGCGCGCACTGATGGTCCCCAGCATCAAGCGTGCCGACACACTGTCGTTCAGCGAGTACCTCGTCGCCTACGAGGACCTCGTCACGCGGGCCCGCAACAACAAGCTCACGGCCGCCGACTTCCAGGGCACCACCGTGTCGCTGACCAACCCGGGAGGCATCGGCACAGTGCATTCCGTGCCCCGCCTCATGAAGGGGCAGGGCTGCATCATCGGCGCCGGTGCGCTCGAGTACCCGGCGGAGTTCCAGGGCGCGAGCGAGAAGACGCTCAACGAGCTCGCGATCGGCAAGACGATCACCCTGACGAGCACGTACGACCACCGTGTCATCCAGGGTGCCGGTTCCGGAGAGTTCCTCAAGAAGGTGCACGAGCTGCTGATCGGGCAGCGCGGCTTCTACGACGACATCTTCGCCGCTCTGCGCATCCCCTACTCGCCGATCCGCTGGAACCCCGACATCGCGGTGGACCTCGCCGAGCGCGTCGACAAGCAGTCCCGCGTGCAGGAGCTCATCAACTCGTTCCGCGTGCGCGGACACCTGATGGCCGACATCGACCCGCTCGAGTACGTCCAGCGCTCGCACCCCGACCTCGAGATCGAGAGCCACGGACTCACCTTCTGGGACCTCGACCGCGAGTTCGTCACGGGCGGGTTCGGCGGCCGTCGGGTCGCGAAGCTCCGCGACATCCTCGGTGTACTGCGCGACTCCTACTGCCGCACGCTCGGCATCGAGTACATGCATATCCAGGACCCGGAGCAGCGTCGCTGGTTCCAGGAGAAGGTCGAGGTCAAGTACCAGAAGCCCGGCCACGACGAGCAGCTGCGCGTCCTCCGCAAGCTCAACGAGGCCGAGGCGTTCGAGACCTTCCTGCAGACCAAGTTCGTCGGCCAGAAGCGATTCTCACTCGAGGGCGGCGAGTCTCTCGTCCCGCTGCTCGACGAGATCCTCCAGGGTGCGGCCACCGCCGGCCTCGAGGGTGCAGCGATCGGCATGGCGCACCGCGGTCGCCTGAACGTCCTGACGAACATCGCCGGCAAGACCTACGGCCACGTGTTCCAGGAGTTCGAGGGCACGCAGACCCCGGGCAACCAGCGCGGCTCCGGCGACGTGAAGTACCACCTCGGCACCGAGGGCACCTTCGTCGCCGACGACGGCTCCGAGCTCCCGGTCTACCTCGCCGCCAACCCGTCTCACCTCGAGACGGTCGACGGCGTCCTCGAGGGCATCGTCCGCGCCAAGCAGGACCGCAAGCCGATCGGCACGTTCGCCTGGCTGCCGATCCTGGTGCACGGTGACGCGGCGTTCGCCGGTCAGGGCGTGGTCGTCGAGACGCTGCAGATGTCTCAGCTGCGCGGATACCGCACCGGCGGCACGATCCACGTCGTCGTCAACAACCAGGTCGGCTTCACGACCCTCCCCAACGACTCGCGCAGCTCGGTGTACGCGACCGATGTCGCGAAGACGATCCAGGCGCCGGTTTTCCATGTGAACGGCGACGACCCCGAGGCCGTCATCCATGTCGCGCAGCTCGCTTTCGAATACCGCGAGCGGTTCCACCGCGACGTCGTCATCGATCTCGTCTGCTACCGCCGCCGCGGGCACAACGAGGGCGACGATCCCTCGATGACCCAGCCGCTGATGACCGACCTGATCCAGGCGAAGCGATCGGTGCGCAAGCTCTACACCGAGTCGCTCGTCGGTCGTGGTGACATCACCGAAGAGGAGTACGACGAGGCCAAGGCCGACTTCCAGAACCGTCTGGAGATCGCCTTCGCCGAGACCCACGCCGCCGAGACCGGCGCCAATCAGGTCGCTCCGGACCTCCCGCCCGCGGACGAGCAGGTCGGCGCCCCTGAGATCACGGGAGTCTCGAACGAGGTCATCCAGCTCATCGGCGACGCGTTCGTGAACAAGCCCGAGGGCTTCACCGTTCACCCCAAGCTGCAGCAGCAGCTCGAGAAGCGTCTCGACATGAGCCGCAACGGCAACATCGACTGGGGCTTCGGCGAGCTGCTCGCCTTCGGTTCGCTCCTCGTCGAGGGCACGCCGGTGCGTCTCGCGGGGCAGGACTCGCGACGCGGCACGTTCGTGCAGCGTCACGCGACTCTGCACGATCGCGCGAATGGCCAGGAGTGGCTGCCGCTGTCGAACCTCTCCGAGTCCCAGGGTCGTTTCTTCGTCTACGACTCGCTCCTGAGCGAGTACGCGGCCCTCGGCTTCGAGTACGGCTACTCGGTCGAGGCGCCTGAGGCTCTCGTGCTGTGGGAAGCCCAGTTCGGCGACTTCGTCAACGGCGCCCAGACGGTCATCGACGAGTACATCTCCGCGGCCGAGCAGAAGTGGGGACAGCAGTCCAGCGTCACGCTGCTGCTCCCCCACGGCTACGAAGGACAGGGACCGGACCACTCGTCCTCCCGCATCGAGCGCTTCCTCCAGATGTGCGCGCAGGAGAACATGATCGTCGCGCGCCCCTCGTCGCCCGCGTCGTACTTCCACCTGCTGCGCCGTCAGGCGTACGCCCGTCCCCGCAAGCCACTCATCGTCTTCACGCCGAAGGCCATGCTGCGTCTGCGCGGAGCGACGAGCCCGGTCGAGGCCTTCACGCAGGGCCGTTTCGAGCCCGTTCTCGACGACAGCCGCGATCTCGACCGCACTGCGGTGAAGAGGGTGCTCGTGCACTCGGGCAAGGTCCACTGGGATCTCAAGGCCGAGCTCGAGAAGAACCCGAACCCGGAGGTGGCGCTCGTGCGCCTCGAGCAGCTGTACCCGACACCGATCGACGGACTGAAGGCCATCACCGACTCGTACCCGAACGCCGAGCTGGTGTGGGTGCAGGAAGAGCCGGAGAACCAGGGAGCGTGGCCGTTCCTGGCGCTCGCGTTCGCCGATGTCCCCGGTGACCGCAGCTTCCGTCCGGTGTCGCGTCCCGCGTCGGCATCGCCTGCGACGGGCTCGTCCAAGGTGCACGCGGCCGAACAGGCGAAGCTCCTGCGCGACGCGCTGACGATCGGCTGATCCGAGCTGAAGCGAAAGGGGCGCCTCGACATCGGTCGAGGCGCCCCTTTCTGCGCTGCGTGTTCAGTACCAGATGTCGAGGGCCGGCGCGGGGAACGAGACGAACGCGCGATCCAGGGCGTCGACGACGGTCGAGTCCGCGTCGATCCGGCCCGCCGCGCGCAGCGTGGACGCCCGCACTCCCCCGGCGAACAGGATCGAGAGCGCTGAGACGTCGAGCTCGGCGTCCACGGCCACGTCCTCGACGGAGTCGACAGATGCCTTCCCTGCCTGATCGACACGCAGACGCCAGTCTCCGGACGCGAATCCGAGCGGATCGCGAACGCGGAGCACTGCATCGATCTGCGCGGAGTAGGTTCTGGCCGTCAGAGCCGTGGGCAGATCGAGAAGTCGCAGCCAGCCGTGGTCGTGCACGGTCTGAGTGACACCGCGGGGGTCTCTTACAAGCCACGGAAGCGCATCGTCGAGCGGGCGCAGGTCGGCCGTGACCTCGTCGACGAGATCGTGCTGCAACGCGAACCCCCACAGAGCCGCGGTCGCCTCGGGAGTCTCGGCGACGAGCAGGCGCACGTTCAGTGCGAATCGGAAGGATCCGCTCCGCTCGCTGAGCGTGAAGGCCATCGCCCCGCGCACCTCGCCGTCGGCATCTCTGAAGCGGATGCCGCGCACCTGATCGCGGTCGGTGTCGCTCGGGGACAATCCCGCGATGCCGGTCCATCGCGAGGACCATCCAGGGATCTGTCCGCCGCGATGACCTCGGACACGATCATGCACCGACCCCAGTTCGGCGGCGAGCATGTCGCGGTCGACGTACTCGACGCGACCTCCCGATGCGGGTCCGGCCCAACCTGCCCGACGGGTGTCGACCGTGAAGCGCGACATGTGCAATGCCGAGCCGAATCCGTACCGGCCGTAGATCGTCGCTTCCGAGACGGTCAACCCCACGATCGGCACTCCTGCCGCTGCCGCTGCGCGCAGTTCTCCTTCGAGGAGCGCCCTCGCTATGCCGCGGCGACGATGCGTCGCCGACACCGTGACTCCGCTGATCGCCCACATCGGCAGCTCGCCGCCGCCGGGCAGCGCCATCGGGGTGACCCATGAGTCGATCGTGGCGACGGGCGGAGCATCCGTCGCTGCAGCGTCGTAGACGCCGATGTTGCGTCGGGATTCGAACGCCGACCGGCCGGAGGCGAGCACCTCAGGTGTCGGTTCTGCGCCCAGGAATCCTCGGGTCATCGCCCGCTGGAAGCTCTCCGACTGAGCACCGTCCGCGGTATCGACCACGCGGTAGACCAGCGCTTCTGCGGCCAGGTGCTCGGCGGAGGTCGGGTCGGCAGGGATGTCGCGTGAATCGATGACCGTCATGCTTCCACCCTACGGGCGAACGACGACAGCACGATCCGGGGCACCGACGGCGGCCCGACGACTGTCAGTGCTGCGCGGCCTGAACCTCACGCAGTCGAGCGAAGACCTGGTCGCGCAGCTCTTCGGGCGCTGTCTCCTTGCACGCGCGCGCCACGACCTCGGTGAGGGTCGTCGCCACGAGCGCTTCATCCCGGCAGGACGGGCAGTTCTCGAGATGCTCGCGGATCTCGGTGTGCTCCGTGTTGCACACCTCGTTGCGGAGGTACTCCTCGAGATCCTTGCGGGCCTTGTCGCAGCCGCAGTCGGTCATTTCGTGCTCCTCGGGTCGGCCGCGGAGATTCCCCGCTCCACGGCGTAGTCGGCCAGCAGCTCCCGCAGCATCCGCCTGCCTCGATGCAGACGGCTCATCACGGTGCCGATGGGTGTCTTCATGATGTCCGCGATCTCCTGATAGGCGAAGCCCTCCACATCCGCGAGGTACACCGCCAACCTGAAGTCCTCGGGAACGGCCTGCAACGCGTCCTTGACGACCGATGCGGGCATGTGGTCGATGGCTTCCGCCTCGGCCGAACGGCTGTGCGAAGCAGTGGTCGACTCGGCACCGCCCATCTGCCAGTCCTCGAGCTCGTCGATCGTGCCCTGGAACGGCTCTCGCTGCTTCTTGCGGTAGATGTTGATGTACGTGTTGGTGAGGATGCGATACAGCCACGCCTTCAGGTTCGTGCCCTGCGAGAACGTCGCCCAGGACCCGTAAGCCTTGACGAACGTCTCCTGCACGAGATCAGCAGCGTCAGCCGGGTTGCGCGTCATGCGCATCGCCGCGGCGTAGAGCTGATCCATGAACGGGATCGCCTGTTCCTCGAATTCGCGCCGAGGGTCGCTGACCGTCTCTGCGGTTGCCGTGTCATCCATCACCGGCCAGTCTAGGCGGGTGAGGTCGACGGACTCGCGTTCCAGCGTTGCGAGCATGCTCTCTCCTTGTCGGCGTGCGCCCATATTCGGTCATGCGGACACTCGCGTTTACTAAGGTGGGAACCGATGAGCGCCAACAGGTATTCCCCCTCCCCTGTCCAGGGCGTCTACGTCGCGCCGACCAGCACCTCAGCCGTTCATGCGACCGTGACGATCCCGGGCTCGAAATCGCTCACCAACCGCGAACTCATCATCGCCGCGATCGCCGACGGACCGGGCAGACTCATCGCTCCCCTGCACTCCGATGACTCACGCCGCATGATCGACGCGCTTCGCGCCCTGGGCGTCGGAATCGAAGAGATCGACGGCGACGGAGAGTTCGGTCCCGACCTGGCGATCACTCCCGCCAAGCTCGTGGGCGGCACCACGATCGACTGCGGTCAGGCCGGCACCGTGATGCGCTTCATCGCGCCGCTGGCGGGCCTCGCCCAGCACGATGTGCACCTCACAGCTCACGAGACGGCCCTGCACCGGCCGATGGGCGGACTGATCAGCGCACTGCGCGACCTCGGAGTCGACATCGACGATGAGGGCACGTGGGCACTGCCGTTCACCGTCCGCGGCCACGGTCGCATCCGCGGTGGGCGCGTCGAGATCGATGCCTCGGCATCCAGCCAGTTCGTCTCGGGACTGCTGCTCGCCGCCCCGCGGTTCGACGTGGGTCTGCACCTTGTGCACACCGGCGAACACCTGCCGAGCCTTCCCCACATCGACATGACCATCGAGGCCCTGAGCCGACGCGGCATACGGATCGAGCGCCCCGCAACGGGCGAGTGGCTCGTCGAGGCGGGCGTGCCGCGCGCCAAGGAGATCGCGATCGAGCCCGATCTCTCGAACGCCGCACCGTTCCTCGCAGCCGCACTGGTCACGGGGGGCGCCGTGTCGGTGCCGGGTTGGCCCGTGCACTCCACGCAACCCGGCGCCCTGCTTCCCGAGATCCTGCAGGCCATGGGCGCGCATGTCGGCCGTCACAGCGGCACTCTGACGGTGCGGGCGGGCTCCGAGATCCGCGGGCTCGACATGGATCTGTCCGCGGCGAGCGAGCTGACCCCGACGCTGGTCGGACTGGCGGCGTTCGCGTCCGGTCCCACCACGATCCGCGGTATCGGTCACATCCGGCTTCACGAGACCGATCGCATCGCCGCTCTCGTCGGGAACGTCCGCGCTCTCGGTGGCGAAGCGGAAGAGCTCTCCGACGGCCTGCGCATCATTCCGCGACAGCTGCGCGGTGGCTCGTGGGCCGCGCACCACGACCACCGGATGGCCACGACGGGCGCCCTCATCGGCCTTCGCGTCCCCGGCGTGGAGATCGACGACATCGGCACCACCTCCAAGACTCTTCCGGAGTTCACCCTCCTGTGGGAGCGAATGCTGCAGGGCGCATCCTCGTGAGCTGGCTCGACGACTCCGACGACCTCGACGACGACTTCGAGGACTTCGACGAGAGCAGCATCCGCACGCGTCCGAACCCGAAGGCCAACCGCCCTCGAACCAAGCGACGCCCGGCTCACGACGACGCGCAGATCGGTCGCGTCCTCGGGGTCGACCGGGGCAGGTACTCGGTGCTGATCGATGAGGACACGCCTGACGAGCGCATGATCACCGCCGCGCGGGCGCGGGAACTCCGCCGGAACCCGATCGTCACCGGTGATCTCGCCAAGGTCGTCGGTGACATCTCGGGCGAAGACGGCACTCTGGGGCGGATCATCGGCATCGCCGACCGTACTTCCCTGCTTCGGCGCAGCGCCGACGACACCGACCAGGTCGAGCGGGTGATCGTCGCGAACGCCGACCAGATGCTCGTCGTCGTCGCCGCCGCAGACCCCGAGCCGCGTGCCCGCCTGGTAGACCGCTACCTCGTGGCCGCATTGGATGCGGGTGTACGTCCACTCCTCGTCGTCACGAAGACGGACCTGGCAGACCCCAGCGCGTTCCTGTCGCATTTCGACGGACTCGATCTGCGCGTCTTCACCAGCGCGCAGGACGAGATGCCCGTCGACGAGATCGGCGCGGCACTCGTGGGGCACTCCACGGTCTTCGTCGGGCACTCCGGTGTGGGCAAGTCGACGCTCGTGAACGCTCTGGTGCCCAGCGCTCTGCGCGCGACGGGTCACGTCAACCAGGTCACCGGCCGTGGCCGGCACACCTCGTCCTCGACCGTCTCGCTGCGCTACGTCAGCGAGGAGGGCAACGGCTGGGTGATCGACACTCCCGGCGTCCGATCCTTCGGGCTGGGGCACGTGAACCCCGCGAACATCCTCGCCGCCTTCACCGAGCTGGCGGAGATCGCCGAGAAGTGCCCGCGCGGATGCACGCACCTCGTGGATGCTCCGGATTGCGCCCTCATCGAAGCGGCCGAGAACGGCGAGCTGAGCGAGACAGGGCGAGCTCGCCTGGACTCGCTGCAGAGGCTGCTGCAGACCTTCGCCGACAAGGCGGAGCAGGCGCCCGGCCGGTAGGCTGGATCCGTGACTGTGCGCCTGGAACCCGGATCCGCTGCCCCCGACTTCGCCCTCCTCGATCAAGACGGCGCGACCGTCCGACTCGAGGATCTGCACGGCCGGAAGACGGTGCTGTATTTCTACCCGGCTGCCATGACGCCCGGCTGCACGACGCAGGCCTGCGATTTCCGTGACAGCATCTCGTCGCTCGAGGGCGCCGGATATCGGGTGATCGGGGTCTCGCGCGACGAGCCTGCGAAGCTCGCCGAGTTCCGCGAGCGGGACGGCCTGACCTTCACCCTTCTCAGCGACCCGGACCACGCCGTGCACACCGCATACGGCGTCTGGGGCGAGAAGATGAACTACGGCAAGGTCGTAGAGGGTGTCATCCGCTCGACCTTCGTGCTCGACGAGCAGGGCACGATCACCCTCGCTCAGTACAACGTCAAGGCGACAGGGCACGTCGCGCGTCTGCGCAAGCTGCTCGGCATCGACGCCTGAGAGTCACTCCGCCGGGCGCTCGTTCTCAGCGCGTGTGCTCGCGATCAGCAGCGCGAAGCACAGCAGCGCCGGCAGACCGACTCCGACGGCGAACGCCCAGCTGATCGGCTGCAGGGTCAGCGAAGCGAGCGCGAGCGCGATGGCGAGCACCTGGAAGACGACGCCACCTGAGCGCGCCCAGGAATGGCCCTTCCTGGTCCCGACGGCGAAGGCGATGAGTGCGACAGCGCCGACGAGCGTCAGCACGATGAGGGCGAGCGCAGTCGGCAGCGATGCGGCATCGCCCGCGCCGAGCCCGACGAGTTCGATGAGGGCGAAGACGATCAGCGCAGCACCCTCTGCCGCGAGGACCGCGGCGGCCGCCAGAGCGAGGCCGGGTGAGCGCACTGTTGTCTCCTGAGAATCGAATGAGAACGGCTGAAACCCTTGATTTCGCCGGTTTCATGTAACAGAATAGACAGCGTCATGTGCTCCCACAGCGGCGTGGGGCGGGCTCGTCGCCCGCATCACAAAAGCGGGCATCCGTCCGTATCTCATACAGGGTAGCTGAACCCGATCTGCACCCGAAATCCGAGTCGTCGCAATGCGTCGATTTCTGAAAAACCACACCGAGGAGCCCCCATGGACTGGCGCGATAAGGCCGCCTGCCTGACTGTCGACCCCGAGCTGTTCTTCCCAGTCGGGAACACCGGCCCGGCCGTCGACCAGATCGAGAAGGCGAAGACCGTCTGCGCCACCTGCACGGTGACCGAGATCTGCCTGCAGTACGCCCTCGAGTCCAGCCAGGACTCGGGCGTCTGGGGCGGCCTCTCCGAAGATGAGCGCCGTGCCCTCAAGCGCCGCGCCGCTCGCGCCCGCCGCGCCTCCTGAACGAACAGAAGCGGCCCGAGACGATGTCTCGGGCCGCTTCTGTGTCTCCGCTCGACGCCGCGGCCGATTGTTTCGGCTAGTTCGTCAGCCAGCGAAGCGGGATGTCGATGACCACCTCGGTTCCCTCGCCCTCGCTCCCCCGCCACTCGATCGATCCGCCGAGCTCGCCTTGGATGAGGGTGCGGATGATCTGCGTTCCCAACCCCTGGCCGATCCGCCCCTCCGGCAGCCCCTTGCCGGTGTCATGCACGGTGACGCGCAGATTCTCCTCGGTGCGCGCAGCATCGATGGTGACCATGCCCTCCTGCCCGGCGAGGCCGTGCTCCACTGCGTTCGTGACGACCTCGGTGAGAGCGAGCGCCAGCGGTGTCGCATACTCACTCGGGAGAACTCCGAAGCGACCGGTCGACCGAGTGCGCGCTCGGGTGTTCGGCGCCGACGCGACTTCGGCCACGAGCTTGAGGACGCGATGGAACACCTCGTCGAAGTCGACCTTCTGCGTCAGACCCTGCGCCAGGGTGTCATGCACGACGGCGATCGAGTCGACCCGTCTCATCGCCTGGGTCAGCGCATCGCGTGCCTCATCGGAGTGCGTACGACGCGCCTGGATGCGAAGCAGCGACGCGACCGTCTGCAGATTGTTCTTGACTCGGTGGTGGATCTCGCGGATCGTCGCATCCTTGGTGATGAGCTCCTGCTCCTGGTGGCGCAGCTCTGAGACATCCCGGCACAGCAGGATGGCACCGATGCGGGTTCCGTGATCCTTGAGCGGAATCGCCCGCAGCGACACCGTCACGCCGCGCGCTTCGATGTCGGTCCGCCATGGTGCGCGTCCGGTGACGACGACGGGCAGCGACTCGTCGACCTGTCGAGACGGCGGCACGAGCCTCGTGGTGACCTCGGCGAGGGATTCCCCCTCGAGTTCATCATCGAAACCCATGCGATTGAACGCGGAGAGGGCGTTCGGGCTTGCGAACGTCGTGATCCCGTCGACATCGATGCGGATCAGGCCGTCGGACGCGCGCGGAGCACCGCGGCGAGGAGACGTCGGAGCGGCCGGATCCGGGAAGCTGCCGTCGGCGATCATGCGGAAGATGTCGTTGGCGCACTCGTCGAACGTGATCTGCTGCCGAGACGGCGTCCGAGCCTCGCCCAGGTTGGTGTGGCGGGTGACGACGCCGATGACCATGGCCTGGTGTTCGCCGCCGCGGCGTTCGTTGACGATCGGCACAGCTCTGACACGTGTCGGGGTCTCTTCGAACCAGTCCGGCGACGACGAGTCGACGATCTTCGCCGAATCGAATGCCCCCTGCACCTGCGTGCGCCACTGAGGGCGCACCCGCTCGCCGACGATGTCCCGATAGAACAGCGTGGCCGCTCCACTCGGGCGGGCGTGCGCGACGGCGACGAAGGAGCCGTCGTCGGTCTCGATCCAGACCACGATGTCCGCCGAAGCGAGGTCCGCGAGAAGCTGACCGTCACCGGCGAGTCGGTGCAGCCACTCGACATCGTTGTCGGCAAGACGGCCCTGGGCATTGGCGAGGTCGCTGAGCGTTGACACCCCACCAGCCTAGAGCGCGCGGGCTCAGAGAACGGCCAGCGACGTCGCACGCCAGCGGCGGTCGAGTCCCTCGAGCCGGATCGCGACCGCTCGGGTGCGTCCCGGCCCGGCGACGACGACGACTGCTTCGACCTTCCCGTCGACAGGCTCTGTCACGCGGATCGACAGGATCTCGAAGGTCGGGCGCGCAGGCGAGACCCCCCTCGCACTGCGCGCCCTCGCCGAGAGGTTCGCTCGCGTCACCAGGCTCCGGTACGCGTCTTCATTGAACCAGCGGGCGAGCTGATCGACCTCTCTGACTCCCGCGAGCACCTCGAGGACGCCCTGCGTCAGGCTCCGCAGCAGCGGATGCGGATCCGGCAGCTCGGCACGCGGCGTCGGCTGTGGTGCGAAGTACTCGTGAAGCATCATCTGAGGCACTCTCCATCGGGAAGACTGCGCCAAGTAGAGCATGCGCCCAGTCGCCGTTCGGGCCGTGTTCGGGATGTATGTGGATAACTCGTACATGCCCGCCGGGACATCACTTACGGTGGGGCGCGTGCACTGGGATCGACTGTTCGAAGACCTCGAAGGCCAGCTCGCCTCGGAGTGGGAGAGCGAGCGCGCTGCACTGGATGCCGAATCCGAGCGATTGCGCATCTCGAGGCTCGAGCTTCGTACCCGTCTCAGGGTGCTCTGCGCCTCAGCCGCTCCGACGACGATCGACCTACCGCACGGAAGACGCGTTCGCGCCCGGCTCAACACGCTCGGCGCCGATTGGGTCGCCACGACGATCGCCCAGGCCGAGGAATCGGCGGCCAAGCGGTCGACGCTGATCGTTCCCTTGCACGCGGTGCGCGGGCTCACCGTGGATCACGGCCTGCTGCTGTCCAGCCTGGAAGAGGACGACGCCGTGCCCGCGCTCCGGGAGCGCATGTCGCTCGGATTCGTCCTGCGTGATCTCGCCCGGCGGCGGGTCCCGGTGAGGATCGTCAGCGTCGACGGCTCCGAGATGCACGGGACGATCGACAGGGCCGGAGCAGATCATCTGGACCTCGCTCTGCACGATCCGGGAGAGGCACGGACCGCCTCAGCGGTGCGCAGCTTTCAGATCATCCCGTTCTCTGCCGTGACCTCGGTGCAGACCGTCGGAGATCAGATGCTGTGACGGCGGGAAGCACCCCAGACCTCCGGGAAACTCGCCTCATTCGCCTGCCGCCACAATGCCATCCGCCTGGCCTCTTCCGACTGCTCGGCGAGGTACTCCGAAAGGCTCGATTCCTCGATGCGCCATCTGGCAGGGGCGCCGAGCTGGCACCCGCGCAGACGTCCCTCGTAGACGAGTTCGATGACCTCGTGCACCTCGATGCTCAGCAGCTCCGCCACCTGCGCCGGCGCGAGGAAGCCCTGAGTGGGCTGTGAGGAATGAAGCATGCCCCCATTCTCCCCCTGCCGCGCAGGAGCGCCAGCGCCGATCCGATGCTGTGGATAAGTCTCGAGCAGCTGCGCCGATTTCTGTGACCATGTCGGCATGAGCAAGTTCGTCCGTTCCCGCCGCGCCTTCTGGGGTGACGCGCGGTTCCTGATCGGCATCGCGGTGGTCGCGCTTTCGATCGGCGGCGTCTGGGCCGTCGTCTCCACCTCCGGCACCACGACTCCGGTGCTTCAGGCGACGCGCACGATCGCTCTCGGTGAAGCCCTCATCGCAAGCGACTTCCAGGTGGTCGAGGTCGGACTCGGAACAGTCACGGATCGCTACCTGGCACCGCAGGAACTGCGCCCCGGCCAGATCGCGTCCCGCACTGTCTTCGAAGGAGAGCTCATGGCGACAGCTGCTGCCGAAGACGGCGACGCGAACAGGACGACCACGATCGTGGTGGAGAGCAGCACGGGTATCCCCGCAGGTGTCGCCGCGGGGAGCGTGATCGAGCTATGGCACTCGCCGCCGGTCGACGACGGCAGCAGCCAGGGTCTGCCTCGTATCCTCGTGGCCGACGCGACTGTCGCGTCGGTCACGAAGACCGAGGGAATGCTCACCGCCGAAGGCACCACCGCGGAGGTTGTCATCGACCGAGCGGATGTCGCCGACGTGCTGGCCGCGATCACCGGCGGCTCGGTGCTCTCCGTCGTGCCGATCGGTTCGACCTCGTGACTTCGGTGATCATCGCCGTCCCGGAAGCCCGTGCGCGCGGCTTGGCCGACGAGCTCGAGATGGAGGGCATCAGCGTGGTCTCCATCGTGCCACCGAGCAGAGTCCTCCCTCTGCCCGAGGGCATCGACGCCGCCATCGTCGCCGCCACCCGCGCGGTCCTGACAACCGAACTCGTGGCCGAGTGCGACAGAGCCGGCGTGCGGATCATGCCACTCGGCGACGGCGACAGCAGGCTGCTCGGACGCTACGGACTCATCGCGGCCCTCCCGGCGGATGCGAGCGGCTGGGAGGTCGCAGCAGCGCTGACCGCCGACATCCCGAACACCGTCGAGCGTGCGGCATCACCTCCGCATCGCCTCACGGTCGTGTGGGGCCCCTCCGGCGCCCCCGGGAGATCGACGATCGCGATCCAGCTCGCCGTCGAACTCTCCCGGACGGGCCGACGCACCGCTCTGGTGGATGCCGACACCGTCGCACCGTCGCTCGCACTGCTTCTGGGACTCAGCGACGACGCGCCGGGTATCGCCGCCGCGTGCCGACGCGCAGAACTAGGCGCACTCGACTCAGCCGAGCTCACGAGGCTGGCCACGATCCTCGAGACGAGCGCTGGAGAGATAGAGGTCCTCGGCGGCATCAATCGTCCTGGACGCTGGCCGGAACTCGGAGCGAGTCGTCTGCAGACGACTCTGCGCGCCTGCCGCAGCTGGGCAGAGGAGACCGTCGTCGATGTTGCGAGTGCGTTCGACGCCGACGACGAAGCGACCTACGACCTCACCGGCCCGCGCCGCCACGCGGCCACGGTCGCGGCGCTGCAGGAGGCGGATGCGGTCATCGCGGTCGCGTCGGCGGATCCCCTCGGCATCAGTCGCTTCGTGAGAGAGCACGCCGAACTCAGACGGCTCACGGCCCCCATCCCCATCAGGGTCGTCGTGAACCGGGTCCGACCCGGCCCGCTGGGCATCGACGCACGTGGTCAGATCCGGCGCACTCTCGAGCGGTTCGCGGGCATCACCGACGTCGAGTTCCTGCCATTCGACCAGCGCGCCGCTGACTCCGCTCTGCTGCACGCCCGGCCGATGGCAGACGTCACGCCGCGTTCGACCCTGGTCGCCGGTGTTCGCCGCATCGCAGAGGCCTACGCATCTACGGCGTACGAGCCGCCTACTGGCGGTAGCTCGAGAGGAAGTTCCCGAGGCGCTCGACGGCTTCTGCGAGCACGCGGGGCTCGGGGAGCGTGACCAGCCTGAGGTGATCCGGCGTCGGCCAGTTGAAGCCCGTCCCCTGCACGAGAAGGATGTGCTCGGACACCAACAGGTCGTAGACCAGCTTCGCATCATCCCTGATCTCGTGGACGTTCGGGTCGAGACGGGGGAAGGCATACAGGGCACCGACGGGTTTGACGCAGGAGACGCCGGGGATCGATTCCAGCCCTTCCCATGCGATGTCGCGCTGCTCGTGCAGGCGTCCGGTCGGAGCGATCAGCGCATCGATCGACTGCACGCCACCGAGAGCCGCCTGCACCGCATACTGCGCAGGCACATTCGGGCAGAGGCGCGTGGACGCGAGCAGGTTGATCCCCTCGAGGAAGCCCTTCGCGTGGCCCTGGGGGCCGGTGATCACGAGCCACCCGGAGCGGAATCCGGCGACCCGATATGTCTTCGAGAGGCCGTTGAAGGTCAGGCACAGGAGGTCGGGCGCCAACGTGGCCGTCGGGATGTGCACCGCGCCGTCGAACAGGATGCGGTCGTAGATCTCGTCGGAGAGCAGCAGCAGCTGGTTCTCTCTCGCGATCTGCACCATCCCCTCGAGCACCTCTCGGGAGTAGACGACCCCGGTCGGGTTGTTGGGGTTGATGATCACGAGGGCCTTGGTCCGAGGAGTGATCTTGGAGCGGATGTCCTCGAGGTCGGGTTGCCACCCGTTGTCCTCGTCGCAGAGATAGTGCACGGGGGTGCCGTCAGCCAGACTCGTCATGGCGGTCCACAGCGGATAATCCGGTGCGGGGATGAGCACCTCATCCCCCTCGTCGAGGAGCGCCTGCATCGTCATCGTGATGAGCTCGGAGACGCCGTTGCCGAGGAAGACGTCTTCCGGATCGAATCGTGGGAATCCCGGAATCTCCTCGTACCGACTGACCACGGCGCGGCGCGCAGAGATGATCCCCTTGCTGTCGCTGTACCCGTGAGCGGTCGGAAGCGCCGCGAGCATGTCGTGCACGATCTGGTGGGGAGCTTCGAAGCCGAAGATGGCGGGGTTGCCCGTATTGAGCTTGAGGATCCGGTGGCCCTCGGCCTCGAGCCGCGCCGCCTCGACGAGCGTGTTTCCACGGATCTCGTACAGGACGTTCTTGAGCTTCGACGACTGGTCGAAGTGGCGCGTTGGTGTCATTGCGCAAGCCTACAATGACGCGAAGAAGGGCCGATCCACCCGGACCGGCCCTTCATCGACGTCGCGCTACTTCTTCTTCTTGCTCTGCGCGCGGCGCTGCTCACGGTTGCCGGCAGGTGCTGCCGGTGCCTCTGTACGCTGTCCGAACGCTCCGCGCGGAGCCTCCTCGGGTTCGGCCTGTTCGGCCGGCGCCTGACGCGCTGCAGCAGCCTGGCGGAGCTTCTCGGTCGCCGCCTGCTGAACCTGCCCGCGGTCGTCGCGCACCTCGACCTCGCCGGCATCGTTCGCCGCCGAGTATTCGAGGTGCTGATCTCCCCCGCCTTCAGCGAGGCCCTTCGCCTCGACCTCGGCGGTCTGCGAGTCGCCTGCCCGACGGACCTCGACCTCGAGGTTGTAGAGGTACCCGACGGACTCCTCCTTGATCTGGCCCATCATCGACTGGAACATCGCGTACCCCTCGCGCTGGTACTCGATGAGCGGGTCGCGCTGCGCCATCGCACGAAGACCGATGCCGTCCTTGAGGTAGTCCATCTCGTAGAGGTGATCGCGCCAGCGACGGTCGAGCACCTGGAGCACGACACGACGCTCGAGCTCGCGGGTGGCCGCTTCTCCGAGCGACTCCTCGCGGGTCTCATAGGCGATCTTCGCGTCCGACAGCAGTTCGCGGGTCAGACCGTCGGCGGTGATCCCGCCCTTGCGACCGGCGGCCTCGGACACGACCTCGTCGATCGTCACGCTGACCGGATAGAGCGTCTTGAGCTCGGTCCAGAGTGCGTCGAAGTCCCAGCTCTCGTTGTGTCCCTCACCCGTGTGGTCGCGCACGACGCCGCTGATCGCGTCTTCGATGAAGTGCTGGACCCGGTCGGCGATGTCGTCGCCCTGCAGAATGTGACGACGGTCGGCGTAGATCGCCTCACGCTGGCGGTTCAGGACGTCATCGTACTTGAGGACGTTCTTGCGCATCTCCGCGTTGCGGGACTCCACCTGCGACTGAGCGCTGCGGATGGCGCGCGACACGAGGCCCGACTCGATCGGGACGTCGTCGGGGAAGTTGGTGCGAGCCAGAATCGCCTCGGCGGCACCCGACTGGAACAGACGCATCAGGTCGTCGGTGAGGCTCAGGTAGAAGCGGCTCTCGCCGGGGTCGCCCTGACGACCGGAACGGCCTCGCAGCTGGTTGTCG
Source organism: Microbacterium sp. AC035 (assembly GCF_979258485.1). Taxonomy (NCBI): domain Bacteria; kingdom Bacillati; phylum Actinomycetota; class Actinomycetes; order Micrococcales; family Microbacteriaceae; genus Microbacterium; species Microbacterium sp. AC035. The sequence goes on along the minus strand of NZ_OZ409858.1, from coordinate 429,435 downwards.
ATTCGACGCGACTCGTGGCGCTCGGTACCCAGGACGTAGAGGCCACCGGCCTCGATGACCTTCTCGGCCTCCTCGGACACGATCGCCTTCATCGCCTCGTAGGTCTCGTCCCACGCGATCTCGTATTCCTCGGGCGTCTCGACCGGGTCGAGGCCCTTGCCCTTGAGCTCCTGCACGGCGAGGAACTCCGCGTTGCCGCCGAGCATGATGTCGGTTCCACGACCGGCCATATTCGTCGCAACGGTCACGGCGCCGAGGCGGCCCGCGCGTGCCACGATCTCGGCCTCACGCGCGTGGTTCTTCGCGTTGAGGACCTCGTGCTTGACGCCCTTCTTGGCGAGCAGTCGAGAGAGGTACTCGCTCTTCTCGACGCTCACGGTGCCCACGAGCACCGGCTGGCCGTTCGAGTGGCGCTCCGCGATGTCTTCGACAACCTGAGCGAACTTCGCGGTCTCGTTCTTGTAGACGAGATCCGACTGGTCCTTGCGGACCATCGGGCGGTTCGTCGGGATGGGGATGACACCGAGCTTGTAGGTCGACATGAACTCCGCCGCCTCGGTCTCGGCAGTACCCGTCATGCCGGCGAGCTTGTCGTAGAGACGGAAGTAGTTCTGCAGCGTGACCGTCGCGAGAGTCTGATTCTCGGCCTTGACCGGCACGGCCTCCTTGGCCTCGATGGCCTGGTGGATGCCCTCGTTGTAGCGGCGCCCGACGAGGATGCGACCGGTGTGCTCGTCGACGATCATGACCTCGTCGTTCATGACGACGTAGTCGGTGTCCTTCTTGAACAGCGCGAGGGCCTTGATCGAGTTGTTGAGGAACGAGATCAGCGGAGTGTTCGCGGACTCGTACAGGTTGTCGATGCCGAGGTAGTCCTCGACCTTCTCGATGCCGGGTTCGAGCACGCCGACCGTGCGCTTCTTCTCGTCGACCTCGTAGTCGACGCCGGCCTCGAGGGTGCGGGCGATCTTCGCGAACTCGGCGAACCAGCGGTTGGCCTCGCCCGATGACGGGCCCGAGATGATCAGCGGCGTACGCGCCTCGTCGATGAGGATCGAGTCGACCTCGTCGACGATCGCGAAGTAGTGCTCTCGCTGAACGAGGTCTTCCTTGCGCCACGCCATGTTGTCGCGGAGGTAGTCGAAACCGAACTCGTTGTTCGTGCCATAGGTGATGTCGGACGCGTACTGCTCGCGGCGCACGGCCGGAGTCTGCCCGGACACGATGATGCCGGTGGACATGCCGAGCGCCCGGTACACGCGGCCCATCAGCTCAGCCTGGTAGCTCGCGAGGAAGTCGTTGACCGTGATCACATGGACGCCTTCGCCTGCGATCGCGTTCAGGTAGGCCGGGAACGTGGCGACCAGGGTCTTTCCCTCACCGGTCTTCATCTCGGCGATGTTGCCGAGATGAAGTGCGGCACCACCCATGATCTGCACGTCGTACGCGCGCATTCCGAGCGTGCGCTTCGCCGCCTCACGCACCGCGGCGAACGCCTCGGGCATGAGCTGATCGAGCGACTCGCCCTTCGCGAACCGCTCGCGCAGCTCGACGGTCTCGTTGCGCAGTTCGTCGTCCGTGAGCTTGGAGATGTCCTCTTCCAGCGCGTTCACGGCCTTGACCACCTGGTTCAGGCGGCGGATGACCCGCCCTTCTCCCGCGCGCAGCAGCTTCTCAAGAGGATTCGCCACAGATGTCATCTCCCTGTCGATGGTTCCGGCGGCGCCGCTTGTCGGGCGCGTGCCAGGCATACCTTGCCATGTTACCCGTCCGTGACCTGCGCGTCGTCTGCATGGCGTGCCGCCGTGGAGTTTCCGAGTATGTATATATTGATCCACGACACCGGGAGGTCCACATGTCGGTCCGACAGAGTCTGCTCGCGATCCTCGCGCAGGGCCCCTGCTACGGGTACCAGCTGCGCCACGAGTTCGACCGGCGCACGGGCTCGGTCTGGCCACTCAACGTCGGTCAGATCTACAACACGCTCGAGCGCCTCGAGCGCGACGGGCTGGTCGAGCGTGGAGCACCCGATCCACAGGGCCATGTGTACTGGGAGATCACCGACGCCGGTGCGTTCGAGGTCGACCGGTGGCTGGCGTCGCCCGTCGCTCGGAGCCGGGCCGTGCGCGACGAGCTCGCGATCAAGCTGGCCGTCGCGGTGACGCTTCCGGGCGTGGATGCGACCCGCCTGATCGCGGCCCAGCGCGCGGCGTCGAAGGAGCATCTCGGCGAGCTCGCCACGGCGAGGGAATCGCGCGAGGACGACAGCCCCCAAGGGCTCGCACGGTCGCTCGTCGTCGATTCGATGATCTTCACCGCGGAGGCCGAGCTCCGCTGGCTCGAACACGTGCAGGCGCGGCTCGCACAGCATCCCCAGCACGCGCTCGCCCTCGAGCTGACGGCCGAGCGGCCGAAGCGCGGACGTCCGGCGAGGGGCGAGGTCGCAGCGCTCGTCTGAGCGGAGTTCGCCCGAAGCGTATGCACAGCCAGTGGTGCGGCCCGGGAAACTAGGATCAGTCCTATGGCTGGAATATGGGGCAGACGCAAGCGCGAGCAGGAACAGCTGGCCGCACAGGACGCCGACCTGGCTCGCCGCGCAGAGCAGGCACTCGTCGCTGCTGACGAGCGCATCAGGAGCACCTCCGACGAGTTGGCGTTCGCGGAGGCCGAGCTCGGCGAACAGCTGACTCGAGACCTGAAGAAGGCACTGAGCGCTGTGCGCACTCATCTGCGCGAGGCTTTTCAGCTCCACCAGCTCAACCACGACGAGATCCCTGACACTCCCGAAGAGCTCCGCACCCGCAACGCGCGGATCATGCAGCTGTGCGATTGGGCGCAGGATCTGCTCGACGAGAAGACTTCGGACCTCGCGACATCGATCTCGAAGGTGCGTCGCGCACCGGAGGTCATCGCCCAGGTCCGAGCGGATGCCGAGACGCTCAGCGCGCGGATCCCGCACACCAATGAGACCGTCGCCCGCCTCTCCTCGCGCTATTCGGATTCGGCGATGCACCAGATCACGGCCAGCGCGGCCGAAGCCGAGCAGCTGATCGCGTTCGCCACTCATGGCGCCGCCGTCTCGGAGCGTCGTCGCGCAGCGAAGCAGAACGAGGAGGCGAACCTCGCCCTCGAGACCGCCACCGAGGCGACGCGGCGCGCATCCGCTCTGCTCGATGCCGTAGAGGATTTCGAGATCGAGGCGCTGCGCGCCGAGTCGACACTCGCCGAGGTCGTCGCGGACTCCCGGAACGACCTCATCGCAGCTCGGACCGCTCCGCAGGTGCCCGCTGTCACTGCGGCGGTCTCGGCCCTGCAGGACGCCCTCAGCGCACTGTCGCCCGCCGGTTCTCCGGGAGACCCCTTCGCCGAGCTCTCGCAATTGCGCGAGGCGAACACCGCCCTCGACGACGCGATCGCCACCGCCCGCCACCGGGAAGCACACCCGCTGCCCAGCATCCAGCAGGTGCAGCACGCGATCGACGACGCGGATCGTCAGCTCGGCGTCGCCCGCGGACTCATCGCCGGGCACCGGGGCTGGATCGGCGCGGATGCCCGCACTCGCCTCGCCGAGGCGGAACGGCTGCGCGCCGACCTGTCGGCACTGCTGCCGGCGGAAGAGACCCGCGACGAGGCGCTCGTCAGCGCTCGGCGCGTCGCGCACCTCGCCTCCGAAGCACTGCAGCTCGCTCAGCGTGACATCGATTCGTCGCGACCGCAGGATCAGGGCTGGGGCGGCGGAGACGGCTGGGGCGGTGGCGGCTGGAGCGGCGGCGGCCGACGCGGCGGAGGCAGCGACGTCGCCTCCGGGATTCTGGGAGGTCTCGTCATCGGGAGCATCCTCGACGGGATTTTCGACTGACCTGCGCCACGCACACACGACAACGGCCCGGTTCCTTCTGGAACCGGGCCGTTGTCATGTCAGCCTCAGGAGGCGAGCGCCTCGGTGGGCGGAGCCTGGGTCTCCAGGGCGATCACACCGTAGTCCCAGCCCTTGCGTCGGTAGACGACGCTCGGGTGATCGGTGCGCACATCGACGAACAGGAAGAAGTCGTGCCCGACCAGCTCCATCCGGTCGACCGCCTCTTCGACGGTCATCCATTCCGCGCCGAAGTTCTTGGTGCGGATCACCACCGGCGAGTAGACCTCGTCGTCCTCGTTCTGGATCGGCACTGCGCCCGTTGCGACTGCGCGAAGCACCTCCACGGACGCGGGCTGGACATCGATGCCCTCCAGCGCACCGCTCTCTTTCTCGAAGTGCGCCCCACGCGGGTGCTGGCGCCCGTCGACTCGCTTCTCCTTGGCTCGACGAAGCTGTTCGGCCATCTTGTCGACGGCCATGTCGAGTGCGACGAACTTGTCTCCGTCCGTGGCCTCGGCGCGCACGACAGGACCCTTGCTGACGAGCGTCAGTTCGACGGTCTCGTCCGGCACATGACCGTTGCGGTACACCCGGTGGGTGACCTTGACATCCAGCCGTTGCGCACGGGACGCGAACGTCTGGATCTTGGCGATCTTCTCTTCGACAACGGTTCGGAATCGATCGGTGATACCCACCCCGACGCCAACGATGCTCGTTTCCATTGCTGCCTCCTTGTCCCGGTCCTCCCGGCCAAGGGCGGACCGTGGTCGCCTTGTGACCCCCAACGGTAGTCCGCCTGACCTCGGATGTCACGGGTCATTTGCTGCGTGTCTCCGATGCGTTCGCATTCCGTTCGCCGAGACGGAGTGTCGCGGCGAGCGCGACCGCCGACACGACTCGGAAGCCGGCATCTCTCAGCGTGCGTGCCGCTTCATCGAGAGTGGCTCCGGTGGTCACGACGTCGTCGACGAGCACGACGACTCCGCCCCCGATCACCGATCGCGATCGCATGCTCCCCCGTGCGTTCTCCGCTCTGCCGGCCGAATCGAGTCCGCGCTGATCCGCGCGTCGCCCCCGTGGCGCCAGCAGGCGATCGGGCACCGACCCCGCCCGTCGGATCAGCAGTTCGGGCACGCGGTATCCCCGTCGTCTGAACGCACTCCGCGATGTCGGGGTGGGCACCAGGCGCACCGGCGCATCGGCCTCGCCCTGCGCTGCGACGACGCCGGCAAGCACCTCGCCCAACGCTGCTCCGAGCGGGCGCGCGAGCAACGTCTCGCCGTCATCCTTGAGCCTGCGGATGCATCGAGCTGCGATCGACTCGAACGGCATGGCGGCGCTGACGACGAGACCGTCGGGCGTGCGTCGCACGAGCGGCGCGGACCGGATCCCCTGCCGGCATGCGTCGCACAGCAGCGTCTCGGGTCGATCGCAACCCGCGCAGGTCGCCGCCAGCAGGAGAGCGAGCACCTCGACGCCGACGGCGTGGACGAGAGGATGCGACAGCATCCGTCGATCCTGTCGCACGCGTCGCGCGCTTCGGCCGAGGGCCGTTGCGCATCTCATCCGCTGTGAACGCTCAGTCCTCACCGGCTCGTCGTGCAGAGGCAGTCGCGCTCAGTGGCCCGCCCTGGTGGCGAGGAGCGAGACTCCGGTGATCGACTCGCTCCATGCCGACCCGGTCCGAGCGAACACGGCGCCGTCCGCGCCCAGAACCCGAAGACCGGTCGTGGCTCGCGAGCCCGCTATCGACACCGCATCCGTCGGCGCGACTTCGGCCGTCCCCGGCCCTCCGACGACCTGCGTGACGACCATCCGGTCGGCGGGGTCGGTCAGCAGGCCCAGACGGTCTGCGCCCAGCCAGACGATACCCACGGCGCTTCCGTCGAGCTGCGCCAGCGGCTCGGTCGGCCCCAGTTCGGTCGGCAATCCCGTCTCGTCGCGGATCACCGAGGAGACGACGATCCAGCGCTCGCCGCCGATCACGACGGCGGCAGCCACCCTGGCGCCGTCGGCCGACACTCGGATGGCGGAGACCGACGATGCTTCGGGCCACGCGCCCGCGATGGCCTGCGGAGCGACATCGCTGCCGATCGCCTGCAGAGCCGCCGGCGCGTTCGACGGCACCGACCACGTGTAGTCGTAGGGGTCCATGGACGGCCGCACCAGTGAGGGGCGCGTATCCAGTTCATCGAAGCCGCCTTCTCCGGCAAGCCACACGTGACCGTCGATCAGCTGCACCGCCGCGTGGGAGCTGTCGATCGACACGTCGATCGCCGTGACGGGTTGACCCGCGTTGAGAATCTGATCCGTGACACCCGGGATCGGGGTGATCTCGCCGCCCACCAGCATCCCGAACGTCCCGTCCTTCATGACGAGGCTGCCCGCATCCGCCTTGTCGGTCACGACTTCGACGACCCCGGCTTCCAACGCGCGTCCGTCGACGGTGAAGCGCACCTGGTCGATCTGCACCCCCGCGGCCGCGAGGGTCGCCTGCAGCTGAGTGCGCATGCGCGCGAGAGTCGTCGGATCGAGTCCGAGAGCGGCGCGGTTCAGTGCGACATCCGCGATCTGATCCGGATCGATCGGGACGGAGTCGCGTGCGAGCTGCACCTCCTGCGGGAACGCGCTCTGCACCGCGGGATCGAGCCACGGGCTCGGTGCACCGCCGATCAGCGATTGCGCGATGGTCGTGGCCACCGTGGCGCGTCTGGGGAACCAGCGCACATCGGGGACGAGCCGTTCCCAGCTCTGGTCGAAGTACTGCAGGGCGTAGTCGTCATACACACGCGAGAACCTCGACTCATCGATCACCACTCCGTCAGGAGCTTCGGAGATGCGCCACTGGCCGTCCGTGAGCTCGACCACGAAGGCCGAGTTCGACGCACCGAACGCCTCGGAGTACGCTCCGGTCGCGTCGACGCTGGCGACCTGGTCGAAGGAGACGCGCACGTCGGCCGTGTCGCCGTCATCGACGTCGTCGTCGTCATCGATGTTCGAGGTGAACGAGCGGGTCGCGGAGCTCACATCGATCGACACTCCGGTGTTCGGACGCCAGGTCGACGCGAGATCGGGGGTGAGGAAGCTCCGAGCCGTGGCCCAGTTGTCCGCGGGCGTGATCGCCGCCTCCACGAAGCCCTCGACGATCGCGGCCGGTCCTGCGCCGTCCACCGGGCCTGACGCCAGAGGGAGGAAGTCCTGCCCCTCGGGCGAGGAGCCGAGGGGCTTGCCCGGTTGCGCGTCTCCGCTCGTCGGTAGACCCGTGCATGCAGACAGGATGAGCACCGCGGCCGTGATCGCGAGTCCGCGCAGCGCGCGCCGCGTCATGGTCGTCATTCGATGCTCCCTCGATCGAAGAGCTCGGCCGGCACGTCGGCGAGCTGGATCGGCTGCGTGGCGTCGTCGATGTCGGCGCGAGAGTTCTGCGGCTCGACCGGGATGGGCGAGGGGCCATCCGTCGCGTCCCCCCTGCGAGGCAGAGTCAGGACGAAGTTCGTGCCGACCCCGAGCTCAGACCAGACGGCGAGTGAGCCGCCGTGCAGAGTCGCGTCGCCGAGCGCGATCGACAGCCCGAGCCCCGTGCCCCCGAGCGTGCGCTGGCGAGAGGGGTCCGCGCGCCAGAACCTGTCGAACACACGCTCCGCATCGGCCGGGTCCATGCCGAGACCGAAGTCGCGGACGCCAGCGGCCACAGCGTGCTGGTTGCTGTCCACGGTGACGACGATCGGCCTGCCCTCACCGTGCTCGATCGCATTGCCGATCAGATTGCGCAGCACCCGTCGCACTCGCCGCGGATCCATGTCCACCGGCGAGTACCCGCCGGGCGCGACGAGCCTCAGCTCGCTGCCCCGGTCATCGGCGAGAGGCTTCATCTGCTCGATGATGTCCTCGGCGAGGTGCGCGAGGCTCGTCGCCTCGAGCTCGAGCTGCACGGATCCTGCGTCATAGCGGCTGATCTCGAGCAGATCCGACAGCAGAGTCTCGAACCGCTGCACCTGCGTGTGCAGAAGCTCAGTGGTGCGTGCGGTCGTCGGGTCGAACTCCCCCCGTTGATCGTTCAGCATGTCGGCGGCGAGGCGGATCGTGGTCAGCGGAGTGCGCAGCTCATGCGACACGTCCGACACGAAGCGCTGCTGCACGAGAGAGAGTTCGCCGAGTTCCTTGATCTGGGATTCGATGCTGTCAGCCATGGCGTTGAAGGAGCGCCCGAGCGTCGCGATCTCGTCTTCTCCGTGCACGTCGATGCGCACCGCGAGGTCGCCCGATGCCAGACGCGCGCTGGTCTCCGCGGCCTCGACGATCGGCGTGGACACCGTGCGGAGAACGATGAAGGAGATCGCGGCGACGATCGCCACGAGCCCGATCCCGGCGACCCAGAGGGTGCGCTGCACGAACGTGAGGGTGTTGTCGGCATCCGCCAGGTCGTATGCGAAGTAGATCTCGAACGGCCCCGCCTCCGGCACCCGCAGCTGCTGTCCCACGATGATCCCCGGAACCGATCGCCCCCCGACCTCGAGCGACACGGATTGCCAGGACTGCCAGTCGTCGAACTCGACCACTCGATTCCTGAGGCCCGAGGTGATCAGATTGTCGCTCAGGCCGGCGGTGAAGCCGTTGAGCGGGACGTCAGGGTCGACCTCCATGCGGAATCCGGCGAGGCCTTCGGCCGTCGAGTTGCGCCCGAGGTCCTCCTGCACGCTGTCCCACAGCTCCGGGAGTGCTGCCGGATCGTCGCCGAGCGCAGTGGCGTCGAGAGTCGCCTGAGCTTGATTGACCGAGCGCGCGGCGTCGTCGAGCGCCTCGTTCTTGCGCGACTCGAACAGATCGTTCTGGATCACGAGCGCCATGGTGACGCAGGTGATCAAGATCGCCGTCGACGTCAGCAGCAGCGTGATCGTCAGCGTTCGGAACCGCAGGGAACTGCGCCACAGCGCTCGTAGGACGGTCGGCCAACCACGCCAGTCGCGGATGACAGCGACCGCCGTGGTGGTCGCTGTGGTCGCGGCCATGGTGGGCCTAGCCCGCGCCCCCGGCACGGTAGCCGACGCCCCGCACCGTCATCACGATCTTGGGGTTGTCGGGGTCGAGCTCGACCTTCGCCCGCAGACGCTGCACGTGCACATTCACCAGCCGCGTGTCGGCCTTGTAGTGATAGCCCCACACCTGCTCGAGCAGCATCTCTCGCGAGAACACCTGCTGCGGCTTGGAGGCGAGGGCGACGAGCAGCTGGAACTCCAGAGGTGTCAGCGCGATCGGAGCCGTTCCGCGGCGCACCTCGTGGGCGTCGACGTCCACCGTGAGGTCCCCCACTCGCAGCTGCTCCCCCACGTTCTGCGACGTGGGCCGGAGCCGGGTTCGGATCCGGGCGACGAGCTCCTTCGGGTTGAAGGGCTTGACGATGTAGTCGTCGGCTCCCACCTCGAGGCCTCGAACCACGTCGGCGGTGTCGCTGCGGGCGGTGAGCATGATGACGGGGACTCCGGACTCGGCGCGGATCCGCGTGCAGATCTCGATTCCATCCATGCCTGGCAGCATCAGGTCGAGCAGCACGAGGTCAGGGCGCTGTGTGCGCCACTCATCGACCGCCCGCGCACCGTCGGCGCAGAACACCGGCTCGAAGCCCTCGGTGCGCAGCACGATGCCGATCATCTCGGCGAGCGCGGTGTCGTCGTCGACCACAAGAATGCGTGAGGTCATAACTGTTACCTTATGGCACTCAGTACCACGGCCCCCATGTCTACGCGCCGACGGGTCATGTGACACGATGGGAGCGCACGACGGAGGGAGTGCCGGTGAGCGGCCAGACGTGGACCCCTGCCCCGAAGAAGGGCATCATCCCCCTGCATCCGCTGACGTTCGGGATGCTGCTGAGCAAATCGTTCGTCGCGCTGCGGCACAACCCCAAGGTCCTCTTCGGCTTCGGAGTGGTGATCCAGCTGGCGGTCGTCGTGCTGAGCGCCACGGTGATGGGCTTCGTGTTCGTCACGACCTTCACGCGGCTCGAGTCGCTCTCTCCCTCGTCTCCGGACTTCGAGGCCGTGTTCGCCGGCACCATCGCCATGAACATCGTCGCCGGCATCGCCGTCGGTCTCGCGTCCGTCGCCTTCACCGCTCTGATGCAGGGAGTCGTCGCCGCCGAGATCGGCTTCGCCGCGATCGGGGTGAAGGCGAGCCTCAAAACCCTCTGGCGCAAGATGATCCCGTCGTTCTGGCGGCTCGCGGCGTTCGCGTCGCTCTCGGTCATCTTCATCTTCGGTGTGATCGTGATCCTCTTCGTCATCATCACCGGCTTCATCGCGAGCGGGCTCGGCGGTTCCGTCGAGGCCATCGGTGGCATCGTCATCCTCGTCCTGGTCCTGCTGCTCGCCACAGTCCCGCTCACGGTCTGGCTCACGACCAAGCTGCTCCTGGTGCCGTCGATCCTCGTTCTGGAGCGCGCGAAGTTCCGCGATGCGCTCGTACGATCATGGCGCCTCACCCGCGGCCGCTTCTGGATCGCCTGGGGAGTCACCTTCCTCATCGGCGCCATGATGGGCGTGGCGATGCAGCTCGTGAGCCTGCCCGTCTCCCTGCTGAGTTCGATGCTCGGGTCGGTCATCGCCCCGACCGGATCTGCCGACACCGCGACGATCATGGGATTCGTCTTCGCTCTCCTCGCCCCGCAGATCCTGCTGCTGGTTCTGCAGGCCATCACCCTCGTGGTCCAGAGCACCGCGGGCACCCTGGTGTATCTCGACAGCCGGATGCGGTACGAGGGTCTCGACCAGACGCTGATCAGCCACGTCGAGAGACGCGACCTCGGGTGGACGGACGAGCAGCTCGGCGATCCGTTCGTCATCGACCCCGAGCGCGCCGTGTCGAGTGCGCCGCCACCCAAGCAGGTTCCGGAATGGGTCGCGATGACACCCCCCGGCTATGAGATGCAGCAGTACCAGGGCCAGCCGTACACCGGTTCGGGGTACCCGGCGCAGCCGTACCAGGGCCAGCAGTACGCCGGGCAGCAGTACCCCGCGCAGCCGCCCTACGCCCAGCCGTACCCGGGCGAGCCGTACCCCGCGCAGCAGTACCCCGCGCAGCCGTACCCCGCGCAGCAGTACCCGGCCCAGCCTCCCGCCCAGCCTCCGTACGCGCCGGCAGCTGCACCGATGCCGCCCCAGCAGGCCGCCGGGGGATCCGTCGTGCCCGCTGACCCGCCCCCTCCCGTTGCTCCCCCGAACACTGCCCCTCCTGCTGCTCCCCCGGCATCGCCCGACGAGTCGACCTGGGCCGCGCCGGGAACAGGCAGCGAAGGATCTGCATGATCCGCTCGCTCGACGATGTGCGGGTTCCTGACGGAGACGATGCGAGGCAGTGGGCCGAGCAGGAGCTCTCCGATCCGCGCTACGCCGACGCCAAGCCGACCTGGTTCGACCTCGTCGCGCGCGACATCGGACGGTTCCTCGCCGACCTGTTCAGCTCCGACAACGGCGCCAGTGTGGGCCCCTCTGCCCTGATCATCGTGAGCGTCATCGTCTTCGGCGCTCTCGTGGCGGCGCTCATCATCTGGGGCCGCCCGCGCCGCGCCCAGACGATCCGTCGACCCGGGAGCGGCCTGCTCGGTGCCGATGATGACCGCTCGGCCGCTCAGCTGCGGGCCGATGCCGATCGCTGCGCCCGGGGAGGCGATTGGGACGAGGCGACGATCCTGCGATTCCGTGCGCTCGCCAGGGGACTCCTCGAGCGCGACCTCATCGATCCCTCCCCGGGAGCGACGGCGCAGGCGATCGCACGTGAGGTTTCGGTCGTGTTCCCTGCGGAGACGATTCCGATCCGCCAGGCCGCGGTCTCCTTCGACGACGTGCGCTACCTCCGGCATCCGGCGACCGCTGAGCGCTATGCCGAGCTCGCCGCGACGGACGACCGCCTCAGCGCACTGCGTCCAGAGGCGGTGTCGGCGTGAGCGTTCTCGAGGACCACGGCGCCGCGGCGTCGACGGCTGAACGCGCACCTCGCGGCAGACGGTCGCGATCCCTTCTCGGGTGGGCGGTCGTCGCGGCGCTCGTGCTCGGCGGCGTCTTCGTCGCGATCCAGGTCGGTGTGCGCATGCCCGATCAGCGTGGGTCACTCGACCCTGAGAGCGTGGGCGATTCGGGAGCGATGGCCATCTCCCAGATCCTCGAGGACAACGGCGTCGAGGTCTCGGTCTTCCGCTCCCGGAATGAGGCGCGAGCCGCGCTCGATGACGACGCCACCCTCGTGATGGCCAATCCCTACACGCTCTCCGACGACGCGATCGCCGAGCTGATCGAACCAGCTGACCGAGTCGTGTTCCTCTCGAGCAGCACGCATCTGTTGAACCTCCTGCGCATCGGCGACAACGCCACACCGGATTCGACTCCGGTGCAGGCCGAGTGCGACGCCCCGGAGTTCGCGGATGTCGGAACCATCCGCCCTGACCGGCTGTTCACGCCCGGCGACGGTGTCGAGGGCTGCTTCGGTGCGACCGACGCAGCGGCCGTGCTCATCGACGAGGCCGACGGCACGACGCATGTCGTCGTCGAGGGCGCGCGTCTCTTCAGCAACGCGTACCTGGCCGAGGACGGGAACGCAGCCCTCGCGCTCGCGCTGCTCGGTCAGACCGACCGGGTCGTCTGGTACGTGCCGAGCTTCAGCGACACCGACATCGAAGGCGAGACCGATGACACGCTCGGCTCGCTCACCCCCGGATGGGTGACACCCGCCATCCTGCTGCTCATGATCGCCGGCATCACGGCGGCTCTGTGGCGCGGTCAGCGTTTCGGACCACTCGTCGCCGAGACCCTTCCGGTGACCGTCCGCGCCTCGGAGACGATGCATGGACGGGCACGCTTGACGGCGAAGGCAGGTGACGCCGCGCACGCGGCGGACGCGATCCGTGACGGCAGCAGGCGCCGGCTCGCACGCCGGCTCGGACTCGCTGTCACCGCGGGCGCCGAGGAGGTCGCGGATGCCGCAGCCGACCGGCTCCTCATCCCCCGTGGATCTCTGCACGACCTCCTCGGGGGCGCGGCGCCCGCGGACGATCCATCGCTGATCGATCTCGCTCGGCGACTGCAGGAGCTCGAGAGCGCCGTCGACGCCTCCTCCTTCACGGAACGGAGACCCGAATGATCCGTCGATCCCATCGAACCGCCGTCCATCCATCCGAACGGAAGCCGAGGACACCACGTGACCGCTGAGACATACAACGACGCCGAACTGCGTCAGGCCATGCACCGTGTGCGCACGGAGGTCGACAAGGCCGTCGTCGGACAGGCGGGCACCGTGACCGGCCTGCTGGTGTCGCTTCTCGCGCGAGGCCACGTGCTCCTCGAGGGCGTGCCCGGGGTGGCGAAGACGCTCGTCGTACGCTCGTTCGCGCGTGCGCTGGGCCTCGACACGAAGCGCGTGCAGTTCACCCCCGACCTCATGCCCGGAGACGTCACCGGTTCGCTCGTGTACGACGCCCGGACGGGAGAGTTCGACTTCCGTGCAGGGCCGGTGTTCACGAACATCCTGCTCGCCGACGAGATCAACCGCACGCCCCCGAAGACGCAGGCCGCCCTGCTGGAGGCGATGGAGGAGCGACAGGTGTCCGCCGACGGCGTCAGCCGACCGCTCCCGGATCCGTTCCTCGTCGCTGCGACGCAGAACCCGATCGAGCACGAGGGTACCTACTCGCTTCCGGAGGCGCAGCTCGACCGCTTCCTGATGAAGCTGGTGGTGGGGATGCCCGAGCGGGATGCCGAGGTGTCGGTGCTCCGCAAGCATGCATCGGGCTTCTCGCCGCGCGAGCTGACGGGCGTCGAGGCGACCGTCTCCGCCGACGAGATCCGGGCGGCTCAGGACGCAGCCGGTCGTGTCGAGGTCACCGACGATGTCCTCGGCTACGTCGTCGATCTCGCGAGAGCCACTCGGCAGTCGCCCTCGGTCGAGCTCGGCGCGAGTCCTCGCGCTTCGACGGGTCTGTTGGCCGCCGCGAAGGCATGGGCGTGGCTCAACGCGTCCACCGCGGTCACCCCTGATCACGTGCAGACCATGCTCGTTCCGGTCTGGCGGCACCGACTGCAGCTGCGCCCGGATGCGCAGATGGAAGGCGTGTCGGCGGATGCCGTGCTCACGTCCGTCGTGCAGCAGACCAGGGTGCCGATCTAGGTGTTCGTCACCGGCCGTCTCGCACTCGCCGTCGCCGTCGGCATCGTTCCGCTCGTCCTCGCCGGACTCGCGGAGTTCCCGCCTTACGCCGCACTGGGCATCTGGGTGCTGTTGTGCGTCCTGCTGCTGGTGGTCGACGTACTGCTCGCACCGAGTCCGCGCTCCGTCATCGTCACGAGACGCGTGCCGACCCGCGCCCGGATCGGTGAACCGGTTCCCGTCAGCGTCGCGCTGCAGAATCAGGGCACCCGCACCCTGCACGCGGTGATCCGCGACGCATGGCAGCCGACGGCCGGAGCGGGCGAGGAACGCCAGCGCCTCAGCGTGCCACCGGGTGAACGGCGACGCGTCTCCGTGCCGCTGCTGCCCCGGCGTCGAGGTGAGCTCGCGAGCGAGTTCGTGATGATCCGGTCGCTCGGTCCGCTCGGTCTCGCCGGACGGCAGGCCAGCCACCGGGTTCGCGGAACGATCCGGGTGCTCCCTGCCTTCTCCTCGCGCAAGCACCTGCCGTCACGGCTCGCACGGCTGCGCGAACTGGACGGCAACACGAGCATCCAGGTGCGCGGCCAGGGAACCGAGTTCGACTCGCTCCGCGAGTACGTCCGGGGCGACGACGTGCGGTCCATCGACTGGCGCGCGACCGCGCGGGCCGGAACCACGATGCTGAGGACCTGGCGGCCCGAGCGCGACCGCCACGTCGTGATCATCATCGATACGGGACGCACCGCCGCTGCACGGGTCGGCGATGGAACGCGGGTCGACGCCGCCCTCGAGGCATCCCTTCTGCTCGCCGCACTCGCCGCACGCGCGGGCGATCACGTGCATCTGCTCATGTACGACCGCGTCGTGCGGGCCCGCGTCACCGGTGTCGACGGGACCGCGCTGCTCCCCGCCCTCACGGACGCGATGGCCCCGGTGCACGCTCGCCTGGTCGACACCGACTGGCCAGGCGCTTTCGCCGCGGTTCGCACCCTGACGACCCGCCCCGCGCTGATCGTGGTGCTGACGGCGCAGGACGCCGCCGAGTCGGCCCGCGGATTCCTCGGAGCCTTTCCCGACGCGAGCAGGGCGACCTCCATCCTCGTCGGCTCCGTCACCGACGACGGCATCGCTGATCTCGCGGCACAACGCGGTTCCCGCGAGGAGATCTACCTCGCGGCCGCTGCCGAACGCACCATGCGCGATGCGGAGAACGTGGCCGACGCGGTGCGCCGCGCCGGCGGAGAGGCCATCGCCGCCGACCCCGAGGCCCTGCCACCGAGAATCGCCGACCGATACCTCGAACTGAAGGCCGCCGGGCGACTGTGACCCGCTGAGGCGTCAGCCGGCCAGGAGCCTCGGAGTCCCCGCCTCGTATTCGACGAGGTCTCCGGTCTCGCCGCGGCGGTAGGCGCGCCCGCCGATGACGAGCATGTAGATCAGGAACGCGGCGAGCGCAGCGGCGCCGATGCCGATCTTGACGGGCCAGGGCAGAGCCCACCCGGTCACGAAACCCTCGATCAGGCCCGAGACGAACAGCGAGAAGACGAGTCCGATCGCCACCGTCGCGAGCGAACGCCCCTCGGCGGCGAGCGACTCTCCTCTCGAACGGTGCCCCGGCGCGACCCACGACCAGAAGAGATGGAGTCCACCGGCCGCGGCGACGAAGATCGATGTCATCTCGAGAAGGCCGTGCGGGAGGATGTAGAGGATCATCACGTCGACCTGATCATGCGCGGCCATGACGGCACCGGATACCCCGAGACCCATCGCATTCTGCACGAGGACGTTGATGGGCCAGAGCCCGGTGATGCCGAACAGGACACACTGCAGCGCGATCCAGGCGTTGTTCCACCAGACCATGCCCATGAACACCGCCGCGGGGTTCTCGGTGTAGTAGCCGGTGAAGCTCTCGTCCGCGTACTGCTCGAGCAGGTCGGGCGGGCCGAGAGTGGCCAGGAGCGCCGGGTCTGCCGAGATCCATGCGGCGGTGCCGACCACGATCGCGATGAACGACACGGCGACCACGAGTGTCGTCCAGCGCAGCCGGTAGAGGGCAGCGGGCAGCTGCAGGGAGAAGAAGCGGCCGGTCTGGGTGAGGATGTTGTCGGACGCGCCGGTGAGTCGCAGCCGCGCGCGCACGAGGATCGTCGAGAGATACGCGCCCTGTGGCGATTCGCCCACCGAGGTCTTGAGCTCGGCGAGATCAGCGGACGCCGCGCGGTACCGGACGATCAGCTCGTCGACGCCCGCACCGTCGAGTCGGGCGCGGCTCAACTGCTCGAGTCGCTCCCACTCGGCGCGGCGCGCATCTGTCAACGCATCGGCATCCACCTGATTTACTGTACTCATGTCCGCCGCGCTCGATGCATCCGACGAGGTCCTCTCCGGCGAAGCCGTCGCGATCGACGTGCAGCCGATCGGCTTCCTCCTGCGCGCCGCGGGGGCGATCATCGACCTTCTGGTCGGCCTCGCCGTCTTCCTCCTCACCCTCTTCCTGCGGATCTGGCTGCTCGACATCGGCGTTCTCGACCAGGCGACCGACACGATCGCGCTCATCGCCTCGATCGTGATCAGCTTCGTGGTCCTGCCGATCACGATGGAGGTCGCGCTGAAGGGCCGCAGCCTCGGCAAACTCGCGGTGGGCGGTCGCATCGTTCGCATCGACGGGGGCGCGACCGGATTCCGCCACGCGTTCATCCGAGCACTCCTCGGCGTCCTGGAGATCTACATGACGCTGGGCAGCGTCGCGGTGCTCGCCGGAGCGTTCAGCGCCCGATCGCAACGCCTCGGAGACATGGTCGCCGGCACCTACAGCCAGCGCGTGCGCACGCCGAAGCTGATCCCCAGCGTCCCCGTACTGCCGCCGATGCTCGCCGGCTGGGCGCAGATCGCCGATGTCGCCCGCCTTCCTGACCGACTAGCACGGCGCATCTCGCAGTTCCTGCAGAGCGCTCCGCGAATGGTGCCGGCCGCCCGGGCGAAGGTGGCGCAGGATCTGCTCGCCGAGGCATCGCCGTTCGTCTCGCCTCCGCCCCCTGCTGCACCCGAGGTCGCGCTCATCGGCATCACCGTGCTCCGGCGTGAGCGGGAGCGCCGCGCCCTGCAGAACGCCGATCGCCGGGCGGAGAAGCTCACCGGTCGTCGCGTCGGCGTCTGACCGCGCCTTCCTCCGGACTCCGCCCGGCGCACGTCAGAAGCGGATCGCGTCGATCACCTTGACGCGCAGCGCGACCAGCGCAGGGATGAAGCCGGCGACCGCTCCCACCAGGATCGACGCAGCCAGACCGACGAAAGCCGCGCGCATCGGGAACGGGGGGATGTCCTGGATGCCGTAGAAGAGCGAAGTCACCACCCAGTCGGAGCGGAGCACCGCGACCACGATCGCGATGCCGACGAGCCCGGCCACCGTGGTCGCGACGAGGCTCTCGAGGAACACCGAGAAGAAGACCCGGCCCGACGTCGCGCCGAACGCACGGCGCACGCCGATCTCACGCACCCGCTGCCGCATCGCGACCAGCTGGATGTTGATCAGGCTCAGCGCTCCGAGGGCGAGGATCACCGCGGCGATGCCTCCGGTGACCATCTCGAACGTCGCCTGCGCATCGAGAGCCCCGGGTTGGGCCGCCCAGTCAGAACGGCTGACAGACACGGTCTGCCCTTCCGGAAGCCCTGCCCGCAGATCCATCGCGAGCACCGGTGCGATCTCGTCGACCTGCCCCTGCCCGAGCCAGATCTCGTACTGCGGCCATGCGCCCTCCGGCAGGGCGTCGACGCGAGCACGATATGCGTCGTAGAGGATGTCGACGCGGAGCTCCTCATCGCCGAAACCCTGACGAGGCACGACTCCCACGACCTGGTAGGTGCCCCCGGCCGGCCCGGCGAGTGTCAGGGTCGGGTGCTGAGCGACGGGTGTCCGCCCGATGCGGTCCCACAGAGCCTCGGTGATCACGACGGGCGGCGACAGAGCCTCGGCATCGGCATCGCGCATCCAGCGTCCTTCGAGCAGCTGCTCGCGATGGATCTGCGAATAGAGCGGGTCGATCAATCGCGAGTTCACGTCGACGATGCCGTCAGGGAGCTGCACGGGGACGACCATGCCCTGCGCGATCCTCGCGGTATGACTGAACTCGAATCGGTCGGTGACCCGTGTGAATCGTTCGTCGAAGGCGTCGAAGTCGACCGGCGTGCCGTCGTCGCTGCTGATCGCGACGACCAGGGTCGCCGCCCGGCCGCCCCACCGATCCGACTGCTCGGCTTGGAACTGGCGCTGATACTCGGAGATGGCGACGACCCCGGTGAGGGCCGCGACAGAGACCGCGATGCCGATCAGACTGAGCAGCACCCGCAGCTTGTGCACGCGGATCTCTGACCAGGCGTCCGAGAGCGCACCGAGGATGCCGGTCACGACGCTGCTCCGCGACGTGAGGACGGCATGGACGGCATGGACGGCATGGACGGCATGGACGGCATGGCAGCCGGTGCGGACGCTCCCGAGTCCGCAGAGGCGGCGGACGGGACGGAGGCAGCGAGAGTGGAGGCCTCGAATGCGCGACTGAGATCGGCCGTCTCGAGCACTCCGGCGTCGAGCCGGTAATGCCGCCGGGCACGGGCGGCCACGTGAAGGTCGTGAGTGATCGTCACGAGTGCGGCATCGGTCTCGGTGGCCACCTCGTCGAGCAACGACATGACCGATGCTCCCGTGTCGATGTCGAGAGCCCCGGTCGGCTCATCCGCGAGGATCAGCACAGGTCGGCGCACGAGCGCCCTCGCTATCGCGACCCGCTGCTGCTCGCCTCCGGAGAGCCGGTCGGCGATCTGCTCGATGCGGTGGCCGAGGCCGACCCGCTCGAGCATGTCGGCGGCGATCTGCCTCCTGTTCCAGAACATCCGACCCCGCGCATGGCCGAGGGGCATCATCACGTTGTCTAGTGCCGTCCGCCCGGGCAGCAGATTGAACTGCTGGAAGACGAAGCCGACGTTGTCCCCGCGCAGTCTGTCCAGCCGCCCGGAGCGCATTCGCCGCACTTCGCGGTCTTCGAAGGACACGGACCCGGTTGTCGGGGAATCGAGCATCCCGAGGATGTTGAGCAGCGTGGACTTGCCCGAGCCCGACCTGCCGACGATCGAGACGTGGTCTCCGGCACTCACCTCCAGCGAGATCCCCCGCAGGATCTCGAGTTCCGAGTCGTCCGCGAGTCTCACGCTCTTGGTCACATCGCTGAGCGCGACGAGCGTCACCAGCTCATCCCGCTGTCGCACTGCTCGACGCCGGGCTCGATCTCGTAGCAGAACTCCTCGACCGGCGCGACGAATCCGGGAACGAACTGCCTGATCGACTCGCCCTCCTCGAGACCGGAGACCACCTCGACCATCGCTCCGTCGCTCACGCCGAGCTCGACAGCGCGCTCTTCGGGTTCGGCGCCGTCGCCGGCATCGACCCACACATTGCCCGTGCCGGCACCGCCCTGCACTGCCGTGACCGGGACCACCAGGGCGTCGTCGACCTGTCCGAGCGCGAGGTCCATCGTCGCCGGCAAACCTGCGAAGACGACCTGGTCACCGGGGACGGAGCATCTGACGCTCGCCGTGCCCTCCGCACTCACCTGCACTCGCACTCCCGTGCAGGCGAACGGCGCCGGTCCGCCGGTGATGGTCACCGACGCCTCGGACGGTGCGTTCACCAGGCGGTACAGCTGCACAGGCTCCACCGTCGCCAGCAGGTGGTAGCGCGCCGGCGTGAGCGTGAAGATCTCGGTGCCCGCGGACGTCACCTGCCCCTTCACCAGAGCGATCTCCGAGACGTCACCCGCCTCGGACGCCAGCACATCCACATCCTTCTTCGGTTCGTCCTGTCTGATCGTGAAGAGCTTCTGACCGGCCGCGACCGTCGCTCCCTCCGGCACGTGCACAGCGACGACCGTGCCGGTGACCTCGGTGCGCACCGGGAAGGAGTCGTCGCGAGCGACATTGCCGCTCAGAGTGAGCGCGTTCACGACAGAGCCTCGCTCGACGGGGATGATCGGGTCTCCGATCGACGACTCGGGGCTGACCATCGCCTCGCTGCTGTCAGGGAAGAACGCGATCTTCACGAGAGCTGCGGCGCACGCTCCGAAGACGAGCACGAGGAGTAGGGGGAAGATCCAGCGTCGCCAGACGATCACAGCGGCCTTTCCGGCGGCGCCGCCCTGGCGCATCCGCGGTCAGCGTAGCCGGATGCGTCGAGGACTCACCGCGACCGGGCGGCGTGTCTCATCCAACGAAGTGAAGAACTCAGGTGCGAAGCGCCTCGTGACGAACCACGAGCCATCCCGCAGGCACGGAGAGCCGCTCCGCGTGCTGCGCGCACAGATCGTGAGCATGGGGATGCCGCGCCATGCCCAACGGCCCCAACGCCGCCATCTGGTCGCCGTAATCGTAGGTGAGCGTCGCCACGGCTTCACGCGCGCAGCCGACTTTCGAGCAGAGTCTTCCGTCCATTCACGCCAGGCTACGTCCCGGTTCTCCCGACGAGCGGATGCCGCGCCGCCCTGGCCCACAGACTCGGCCTAGACTTTCGCTATGCCCCGCCGTCCCCGCACCTCCGAAGCACCCCGACGCGGGGCCAGGCACGGACGGCACGGACGACTCGGACGCAGTGAGGTCGTGCGTCCTCCCCTGGCTCCTCTCGACGGGCGCATCGACCGATTCGATCTGACCGTCGGCACTGCGGTGGAGTTCCTCCGCGGCACGTGGCCGGAGCTGCAGGAGGTGCGGTTCGAGATCGGTGCGATGCCGGCGTTCGATGCGACGGACGAAGTGCCCCGTTGGCACCTCGACCATGACAAAGCGCGGATCGTGCTCTTCCGGCTTCCGATCGAGCGGCTCCTGCCACCCGGGCATGACGACGGCGCTCACCGGAGGATGGCTATCGAGAGCGCCGTCTTCAGGGCTGCGGCGGAGTACGTCGGCCGCGAACCGTGGGATCTCGGCGGTCACGACCACTGAGATCGGAGAGTCCGCTCGCCGGCGGACTCGTCACGGATAGACGGTGATGCTCTGCTGAGCCCCCGTCGCGGGCCAGACCGGCCACACCGCTAGCTCCCCGGCCGCACTCATCGCGACGGATGCATGCACGGGTGCCGACGTCGACATCGCGTAGACCGTGCGCGGCTTGACATCGACCGATGCCGACGAGCCGGCGGGCACGGTGACTTCGATCGGATCTCCCCCCGCGGTGGGAGCGAGCTGCACCGTCGCGTCGGACTCCTCGCGGTTGGCGAGCACCACGCGGGGGCTCGGCCCCGCAGTCACAGCCACGTAGACATCGTCCTCGAGCTCCGGGGCCGGCGTGACCCAGGCGAAATCGTCCTTCGGGCCGGCGACGTCCTGCTGTCGCACGCCGGCGAGCACCGGGTTGTCGGATTCGATGCTCATCGTGTAGCTCCCCGGCGAGAGCGCCGACAGCGAGAGCTCCGTCGGCACGTCCGCGGTGAGCGGCACGGTGAACTCCTCGGAGACCGTCGATGATCCGACCTCGCTGACCTTCACCACTGCCTGGGAATCGACCTCGGGCGACATCAGACGCAGGACCGCCATGTCGGCGTTGTCGCCCTGATTCTCGAAGACCTCGATGCCGGGAAGCACCGGCTCACGCTGCGCCGCGGGAACCGCATCCTGCAGATCGATGCCCGCAGGGTCGAGCGTGCGGGTGAGCGAGGACTGCAGCACGGCTCGCACCGGTGCACCCGTCGCCGCCACCTTGACGATCGGGAAGTCCGATCCGGCGGCGATCGATGTCAGCGGGAGGGCGATCTGCGACTCCGCGGGGACGATCACGGTGCTCGACGCCCGCACTGAGCCGTACGCGCCGAGTGACACCGTGGAGGGCACGACGCCCGGATTCGTGAGAACGACGAGGTCCTCGGTCCCGGTGGCGACAGTCCCGCCCACGAGCCACGACTCGAGGCCGGCAGGGCGACACGGAGCGGCGGCGAGACCCGACAGATCCGCCTCTGCGAGGCTGGCGGACTCCGTGGCGCCGAGCAGCGGAGCCTGGCGTCCTTCGACGGCGCCGACGAGGCGCTGCGCGGATCCGCCGTCGGCGAGGTCCCTCGCGCTCAGAGGGGTCGACTCCGGTCGTCCCGACGAACCCTCCACCGTCAGCTGAGGAGAAGCCGCCGACACCATCTCGAGAGGATTGGAGGGATCGCGTCCGACGGCGCGCAGATCTCCGTTGCACACGAGCACCGTGTCGCCGGGAAGAGGCGTGACCTGCGCCTGAGCAGGCTGGTGCACGACTGTCGGCCACGGCGCCGTGATGCCGAAGGCGACGCCGACGACGCACGCTCCGGCGACGACTGCGCCGGTCAGGACTCGAGCGCCGGTGGCCGCCACCCGGAATGCGCGGTTGCCGGTCATCGTCGCTGCCTCTCGTCGTCTTCGGGGTGTTCGTCGGCCTGGTCCGTCGCGCCCGCGTCGCCTTCATGGCCATCCACGACGTCATCGGAGACGGTGTCGGCATCGGTGTCGGCACGCTCCTGCATGCCGCTCGATGTGTCGTGCTCAGGGGAACCGAGCTCGGCGGCGTCTGAGGAGCCGACGTCGGTCGTTCCCGCAGCCTCAAGGACCTGAGCGTCCCCCGTCGACGTGCGAGGGGCATCGCGGCCCTCGGAGTCCTCGTGGTCCTCCGGGTGTCGCGGAAGAACGATCGGCTCTTCGGGCGCGCGTCCGACGATGCGCGACCTGGCACGTGCCGCTCGTCGCGATGCACGCGTCGGCACGGACAGCAGCAGCGCGGCGAGAACGAGCGCGAGCTGGATCGTGACCACGAAGCGCGCAGTCGCCTGCTCAGCCGACGAGAGCGGGGCACGCGGCGACGCGTCGGCCTCGAGCCGATAGAGCACACCGCGATCGGTGGAACCGGCCTGGACGAACCCCGCCCGCTGGTCGAGCGACGTCACGGCCGCAGTACGCAGAGAGCGGGCACGATCGGACTCCTCGCCCGAGATCTGCGCGACGAGGACATAGGAGATCCCCGTCTTCCCCAGTTCATCGGCCGCATCGAAATCGCGCGCCGAGAGCAGGTCGACCGCCAGCGTGGTGAGGTCGGAACCGCGCAGCTCGGTCGCTGTCGACAGAATCGTCGTCTGTGCGCTCAGCGTCTCGCTTGCGCCCCACGCGACCTCGGTCGCAAGCCCTCCGTCGTTCTGGGGCGTGAGCACGAGCGTGCCGATCTCGCGATCCGCTCCTGCTTGTGCGGCGACGTACGCCGGCAGGGTCGACGCGGGCCCCTCGCGAAGCTCGGAGAGATCCGTGTGGAATGCCGCGAGCGCAGGAACCGCGCATACCGCGATCGAGAGCCCGGCGACCGCCGCGCTCAGGACCCTCACCCGCGGCATCGACAACGCCGTGTCGAGAGTCACGAGAGCGGCGCCCGTGACTCCGATCCAGGCCAGGCTGAGACCGGAGCCCGGCCAGATCGCGACGGGCGCGCCCTGGGCGAAGGACACGGCGACGCCGACCGCGAGGAATGCGGTGGCGATGCCCGAGAGTGCGACGACCAGAAGCGTGATGCCCGCTCGCCAGCGCGGAGCGACCGACGATCCGAGAGCGAGAAGCGCCAGCGGGGCGAGCAGCACACCCGCCCACGGCGCAAGGTCGAGGCCGACCCGGGAGACCCATCCGGCCATGTCTCCGGACGGGAATCCCGTGGCCAGGGCGAGTCTGCCTGCCGCATCGGCTGCCGCCTGCGGCCCGCTCCAGACCGAGCCGGGATCCGCGAGAGCAGCGATGATGTCTCCGTGTCGGAGCTGCCAGAGCACGAGCGGAGCGAAGAGGGCGACAGCAGGAACCGGCACCCAGAGCAGGCGGATGGCCCCGCGGATCCGGGCGCCTGCGAGAGTGATGCCGAGCGCGACGACCCACAGCAGAAGGAGCGCCGGGGCCAGAGACGGTGCGCACGCCGCGACCGCGGCGAAGAGGATCGAGGCGGCACCTGCCGCACCCCACGAACGATGGGCCACCGCAGCGGCGTGGAACAGCCACGGCAGGAGGAGGTGCACCAGCACGCCGGCCGGACGACCGTCGATCAGGGCGGTCAGGAAGGTGGGCGCGAGCGCCCACACGATGCCGGCGAAGATGCGCAGTCCCGCACGATCCGTGACACGGGTGGCGGCGAACCAACCGCCGAGCACGGCAAGCGGCAGCGCCAGCACCCAGAGGAGCACGAGGGAGAACGACGGGGCGCCCGGCCAGAGCGACCCGAGGACTGCGAGCACCGCGGCGAACGGATCCGCGGGGCCTACGACGTCGACCCCGAGGCCCCGAAGCCCCCAGGCGGCATCGCTCCAGAGGGCTCCGACCGTCTCGCGCAGCGGAAGCAGAGCGCCACCGCCCAGCACCGGCCACGCGAGGATGGTGGTGAAGGTGGCGAGGCTGACCACGAGTGCGCCGAGCACCGCCCAGGCGCCGCCGCCGGAGAAGAACCGCAGCTCGCTGGCGGATCCGCCCTCGCTGCCGTGACCGTCGTCCAGCCGTCGACGCAGGTCGGAGCTGCTCACACGCAACGGTGCGATGCTCGACCAGCTCGATGTCCGGAACGAGCGGATCCGCGCGCGAGATCGGGCGATCGCGCCGAAGCGGAACATCGCCGTGACTGCCGCTGCCCACTCGGGAGCGACCGCCTCGGGCCGCTTGCCGATCAGATCGGTCATCGAGCGCCAGAGGGCAAGCGGAAGGAGGCTCAGCCAGTGCAGCGGCACGGCGATCGCCGGGGCGTAGGCGAGTCTGCGGTGCAGCTGCGCGAGTCTGGTCGCGAACGCGCGCCGACCTCGCGCGGTCGGCAGCGCGCCGGGTCCGTCGGGCGAGACCGACACTCTCGCCGACGGCGCGAGCACGACGCGTCCGCCGCCGAGTCGGGCGCGGACTCCGAGGTCGAGCCCCTGGTCGGCGCCCGCGAGGGCCGGATCCGGTCGCAGCGCATCGCGGACCTCGCCGCGGATCAGCATGCCGCGGATGTCGGCGCCCAGAGCGTCGTCGCTGCCATCGTGCTGTCCCTGGTCCAGCTCACCGGCGGCCAGCTCGACAGCACGTCCGAGGGTCGTCATGCTGACCCCGAGCGAGACGATCTCGCGGTCGTTGTCGGTGTGCACGAGCTTCGGCGCCACGATCGCCGCAGACGGCGAGCGCTCGAGCGTGCCGACCAGGCGCTCGAGAGCGCGCTGGTGAGGTGCCGTGTCGTGCGCGAGCAGCCAGACAGCACTGCCCTCGAGGATGCGGGGTCTGGCCAGCTCGACCGCGTCGGCGAACGATGTGCTGCCGCGCGCCTGGATGATGCCTTCGACGGCGCTCGCGATGGCCTCGCTCTCGCGGGCAGAGGCGGCATCGCCGCACATCACGAGCGTGATCGCGGCGGGGGGTGTGGTCTGGGAGCGCAACGCATCGAGTGTGCGGAGCAGCTGCGCGCGGGCGGAGGAACCGGGGCGCGCGACGATGATTGCATGAACTCGGGCTGGCATGACCTGGTCAGCCTATGCGCGCCTCAGAGCTGCGGGGCATACCTGCTGCGGCGTGGCCGCGAAGCCATGAGGATCGGATGTGGTCCTCGGGAGCGGCACGAAGCGCGGGTGCGGCACACGCGATGCCGACGATGGGGTCTCAGCTCGCGCGACGCTTGAGCTTGCGGCGCTCGCGCTCGGAGAGGCCGCCCCAGATTCCGAAGCGCTCGTCGTTGTTGAGCGCGTATTCGAGGCATTCGCCACGCACATCGCACGACGTGCAGATCCGCTTCGCGTCACGAGTGGATCCGCCCTTCTCAGGGAAGAACGCCTCAGGATCGGTCTGCGAGCAGAGCGCATCGCTCTGCCATGCCAGAGCGTTCTCGTCGTCGGTCTCGACCTTCCGAACCCCGGGGACACCGAGGTTGATCGGATCGACGAACCAGTTCTCCGGTACGTCTGAACGGTAACCCGTCATCTCGCTCTCCAACCCCTAAATTCCGCCCCCTCGGCGGGCCGTGCTCAACTAATTACACCCGTGTCATTCGCATCGGTCAAGTCGCGGATCGTAAACCCTCAATCCAGTCTTGAAGGTTCTTGACCTCTGCGCGGCGTGTCGCGCGCGCGCCCCGAAGGTCAGCCTCGTGCGTCGGGAGCACCGGGAGAGGCGACGAACGCCTCACCTCGGCCGCTGATCGTCAGACGCACCTCGTCTGGAGTCGCGAACGCCGCCGTGCCGACCGCGACATCGCGCACTTCGTCGTCTGCTCCGCTCACCGCCACACGACCGGACGTGGCGAGGACCATGGTCGGCCCCTCCACATCGATCACGACGCTCGCACCATCGAGCTCGATCCGCCGCAACGAGAAATCGGCCACGGGAACCGGGTACTCGGTGATCGCATCCGCCGACGTCGGACGCAGCACCGGCACTTCGCCCGTCGTGGTGTCGAGGATCGAGAGCAGCTCGGGCACGTCGATGCGCTTCGGAGTGAGGCCTCCGCGCAGCACGTTGTCGCTCGCCGCCATGATCTCCACCCCGAGGCCGGCGATGTAGGCATGCAGGAGGCCTGCGCGCAGGAACACGCCCTCTCCCCTGCGCAGCACCACATGGTTCATGAGAAGTGCGACGACCACCCCCGGGTCACCCGGGTAGGTCTCGGCGATCGACGCGACCCCGCGAAGAGTGGTCGACCACTCCCCCGACGGAGAAGCTGCGGCGGCGTGCACCGAACTCACGATATCGTCCACCACCTCCTGCGCCTCGCCCGACAGCAGCCAGCCGATCGTGTCGCGGAGCACGTCACCGCGGCCGCTCAGACGAGAAGCGAGCGCCTCGACCCCCGCACCGTGCCCCAGCACGTCGAGCAGACGCAGGGTGTCGTCGACGGGGCGCAGACCACTCAGCGACTCGAAGCGATCGCTCAGCGCGACGATCAGCTCCGGCTTGTGATTGTCGTCGCGATAGTTGCGGTTCGGGTCCGTGGCTGCGAGCGCCGACTCCCGCGCCCACCCGGCTCTCGCCTGCTCGATGGTCGGGTGCACCTGGATCGACAGCGGCGATGCGGCTGCGAGGAGCTTCAGCAGGTAGGGCAAGGATCCCCCGGTGACGGTGTCGAGCGTCCCGTCGCCCTGCACGTCCGCAGGGTCTCCCGGGTGGTCGCCGAACCACACCTCGGCCTCAGGCCCCCCCGTCGGGGTGCGGCCTTCCAGGTCAGCGAGAAGCGTCGCCGACCCCCAGGCGTAGTCACGGGGCACATTCGAGAGGCTGAGCAGCATGACACCAGGGTATTGGCATGCGAACTCGCCGTGCCACGACGCACGGCATCAGGTATGTCGCGAACTGCGCGCTGTAGCCTGAACGCGATGGCGCAATACACGAAGCACCCGGTCGCCGCCCCGCCCACCGCTCCAGAGCGCGAGTCGACGGGGCACCTTCTGCTGCGCGGGTACATCGGCCTCGTGCTCTTCGCGACATTCGCGCACTCGGCGGTCTACAACCTCGTGGGCGAGATCGGGGCGTTCATCACCCTCATCGTGTTCCTGATCGCCACGCTCGCCATCGGCATTCCGATGGTCTCGCGTCGGCGTCCGGCAGCGTTCGCCTGGCGTCGCCTGCCATGGGCCGCCATCGCCTACACGGCGCTGGCTCTGCTCTCGGTCGCCTGGTCGCAGTGGCGGGGAGCGACCGTCATCACCTGGGTCCTGCTCGCGACCGTCACCGTGAACGCCCTGTTCATCGTGCACGTGCTGTCGTGGCAGGAGATCGTGCGAGCGCTCGCGTCCGCTTTCAAGTGGATCCTCGGATTGTCCCTCGCGCTCGAGCTCTGGGTCGCCCTCGTCGTGCACGCTCCGATCCTGCCGAACTTCTTCGTCCGCCCCGAGGGCGAGGCGAACGCGCACTGGTACTGGGTTCGGGGCAACCTGCTCGAGGGAGGCCGCATCCAGGGCATCGTGGGCAACTCCAACGTGCTCGCCATCGTCTGCCTGTTCGCGATCCTCACGTTCGGCGTGCTGTTCGCCGCCCGTGCGCGGTGGCGAACGACTCTGGCTCTGTGGACTCTGCTGGCCGGCTACTTCCTCCTCCGAGCCGGATCCGCCACCGCCTACGCATGTGCTGCGGCCGCGGCCGTGGTACTCGTCGTCGCTCTGCTGATGCGACGCACGACGACACCCGGCGGGCGCACGAGGCTCTACGTGGTGTCCATCGGCGGTGCGGTGGTCGCCGGCGCCGTCGTCTGGCTGCTGCGCGAGCCGCTCTTCGCCCTGCTCGGCCGCAGCGCGGACCTGACCGGCCGCTCCGACATGATCTGGGACAAGGTCCTCGCGCGGGCTGCCGAGCATCCGATCTTCGGCAATGGCTTCTCGAGTCCCTGGGTCCCTTTCGATCCCGCATTCGCCGGATGGATCGAGGATCACGGCATCACCGTCTTCCACGCGCACAACATGTGGCTCGACGTGCTGATGCAGCTCGGCGTCGTCGGTGTCGTCCTCATGGCGCTCGCGTACCTCAGTCTCCTGTGGCGCTCGTGGTTCTTCGCTGTCGACAGACCTCGCTGGGACCTGAAGTCCGACCGCGCCTATTCGGCGATCACACTGCTTCCGAGCCTGTTCACCGTCGTGCTGCTCGTGCAGGGGCTAACCGAGTCGACCCCCATCATGCTCTGGGGATGGATGCTGCTGGTCCTGCTGACGTTCAAACTCAAGGTCGTGCCCCTGGTGGGCGTGGGCGAACGTGAACGCGTGATCGAACGCGGCGAGCGAAGCCGGCGGGTTCCGTGACGCCGGAACGTCGTCTGAACGACCTCCTCGGCTCGGCCGAGTTCGCTCGCGCGTACACGGTGACCGTCCTCACGGCGGTCTTCTCATCGTTCACGATCGAGGCCGCGGCATCGCACGTCACCCTCGCCGCGATCATCGCCGTGCTGTGCGTGCTCGGCGCATGGATCCTGTGGGTG
Source organism: Microbacterium sp. AC035 (assembly GCF_979258485.1). Classification (NCBI taxonomy): domain Bacteria; kingdom Bacillati; phylum Actinomycetota; class Actinomycetes; order Micrococcales; family Microbacteriaceae; genus Microbacterium; species Microbacterium sp. AC035. The sequence continues at coordinate 400,510 of NZ_OZ409858.1, read as the reverse complement.
CGGCGCGAGGAGCTCTCGCTCCTGCGGATCGCTCCCTCGTCGCTCCTGGCCTTCCTCGCGTGGGCGGCCGTCAGCATCGTCTGGACGACCGACAAGTCGGACACCGCCTTCGGGTGGATGCAGCTCTTCGGATTCGCATTCCTGGCGGTCACCGTCGGCCACATCCGCGACACACTGCAGACCGTCCGAGCCCTCGGCGACACACTGAGGTTCCTCCTGCTGGTGTCGCTCGGCCTGGAGATCCTCTCCGGGGTACTGCTCGACACCCCGTTCACGTTCCTCGGCATCCAGGGCGATCTGGCCCTCGGAGGCCCGGTGCAGGGGATCTTCGGCAGCAGGAACATGCTCGGATTCGTCACGGTGATCGCACTCATCACGTTCGTGGTGGAGTGGCGGACGCAGTCGCTGACGGCTCGCATCGCGATCCCCTCGATCGCGCTCGCGGCGCTGCTGGCGTTCTTCTCGTCCTCGCCCACCGTGCTGGTGCTCGCGGCTGCGGTCGGCGTCGTCGCCGTCGCTCTCGCCATCGTCCGTCATGCACCCGCAGAGCGGCGGACGATCGTGCAATGGGTGCTCGGCGTGCTCGTCGCCCTCGCCCTCGCCGCGGCCTTCGCCCTGCGCCACGTGATCATCGCACTGCTGGATGCGGGGTCCGACTTCTCGATCAGGGCGACACTGTGGAACACGATCCTCGATTTCGTCGCTCTCAAGCCGGTGGAGGGTTGGGGCTGGTTCGGGGCGTGGGCCCGCGGCGAGTTCCCCTTCACCTACATCAACTTCCTGCTCGACGACCACCATCAGAGCGCACTGAACGCCTATTTCGACGTACTGCTGCAGCTGGGCGCGGGCGGGCTCGTGCTCTTCCTCCTGTTCGGCGGCATCGCGACGGTGCGGTCCTGGCTCGTCGCGAGCGTGCGACGTTCGGTTGTCTACGCCTGGACGCCTCTCATGCTCGTCACGCTCGCCGTGGAGTCGATGTTCGAGAGCTTCACCCTGGTCGGCGCCGGGTGGTTCATGCTGGTCCTGTGTGCCCTGCGGGCCGGCCAGACGAGGTCATGGCGCGAGAACATCGACGCCGCGCACACCGGCGCGATCCCGACCCTGCGCCCCGAACGCTGACCTCCCCGCCGCGCCCTCGGCGGATTCCGAACTGCTCCGGGTAGGGTGGATCTGCTCGCGGCGCCCTGCGGGCCCCGAGCCTCCGGAGATTGCACCTCGTGACTCACGCCCCCTTCGACCCGGCGTCCGCGACGATCGTCATCGTCACGTACAACCGATCCCACCTCCTGACCGGTCTCCTCGAGAGCATCACCGCGATGGACCCGAAGCCCGGCCACGTCGTGATCATCGACAACGCCTCGTCCGACGACACGACCGACATCGTGGAGTCCTTCCGCCCGAAGCTCGGCACCGAGGTCGTCTACCGCCGACTCGAGACGAACACCGGCGGATCGGGGGGCTTCAGCGAGGGCATGCGCACCGCGTACGAACTCGGCTCCGAGTGGATCTGGATGATGGACGACGACGTCGAGGTCGTGACGGACGGTCTGGCCAGGATGGGCAAGTGGGCTCCGCGCTTCAAGAGCATCCAGGGTCGCCGCTACGACTACGACGGCAGCGAGTTCTACTGGCAGTACCGGATCGCAGAGCGCATGGGGATCCCGATCCCGTTCGCGCCGTCCGGCTTCGACTCGTCCGGCTTCAAGGAGATGAACAGCGGATGCTTCGAGGGGATGTTCATCCATCGGTCGATCGTCAAGCAGATCGGCCTGCCCGACCACCGCTTCTTCATCTACTGGGATGACCAGATGTACGGGTGGCTCGCCTCGCGCAAGACCACTGCGGTGATCGTCGACGAGTTCGTCCTGCGACGCACTCGCGAGATCAAGCAGTGGGACATGGGCATCCGTCACATGAATGCTTCGAGCAACGCCTACCGGTTCTACATCATGCGCAACCGGGCGTACATCAAGCACTACTACCGCGTGCATGGCAACTACAACCCCGTGCTGTTCGGACTCGGGACGTCGATGACGTTCGCGAAGGAGCTCATCCGACTCCTGTTCGTCGAGCGCACGGTGCGAGGAACGAGCAATCTGTTCCGGGGACTCAAGGAGGGCGGCAAGCTCGGCCGCGATCGCTCCTGGAAGCCCATGCCCGCCCTGGAGGACTGACAGCATGACCGACGAACCGCAGCCCGACCTCCGCTGGGCCCCTCTGGAGCCGAAGCCGCGCAATCGCGGTCGGGTCTGGCTCATCGTCGGACTGGTCGTCGCAGCGCTCGTCATCGTGGGCGTGCTGCTGTTCTTCCTCCTGCCGCGCGGAGAGTCGCCGACTCCCGGCGCCAGCGGATCACCCTCCCCTTCCGCCTCGCCGTCTGCGTCGTCGTCTCCGTCCACCTCGCCTTCGCCTACTGCGACTCAGACGGAAGTCCCTCCGCCGACGGCGGCGCCGGAACCGTCGACGCCGGTCACGACCCCGCCTCCCGTCGCAGACCCCTCCGTCGATGCCTTCCGCGGGCAGGTGCGCGGCTGGCTCGACGATGCTCTGACCGGGCTTCAGATCGCCAGTGAGACGAGCGGTCAGGATGCGACCGCCGTGATCGAGAGTCTTCAGGCAGACGCCCAGAGACTGGGCGAGATCGCACCTCCCGGATCCATCGAATCCGCCTGGGGCGCGGCTGTGGACGACTACAACCAGAAGCTCAGCGCTCTGCGCTCGGAGGCGACCGCGGGCACGCCGTCGGTCGACAGCGCACGCGCTGCCGTGAACGAGCTCCGCGCTGTCGTCGGTCTCTGACCTCGAGGGTGAGTCCCGCGTCGTGCGGGCTCAGTCGACGCTGGACTCGAGGCGGCGCAGGCGCTCCTCGTAGTGGGCGGCGAGTTCGAGCCGGATTCGCGCGCGTTCGTGTTCGGCCTGTGCTCGGCTGAGCGCGCCCTCGGCATCCAGATCTCCCGCTTCGAGCCGCACCCGCAGCCATTCGAAGCGCTGCTCGAGTGCCGCGACCTGCGGGGCGATGCGGTCGAACTCGGATCTGATGTACGAGAAGTCGGCCTGGGTGCCGGCGAGGCGTGCCTCGTAGTCGCGCTGTGCGTCTTCGAACTGCTCGAGGGCTGGCCTGATTCGGGCCTCCACTCTCGCATCCACACGGTGTTCGACGACGGCGTCGAGTCTGCGACGGAGTCGGTTCAGCATTCAGTCCTCAATCATTCGGGTGATTGTCGATGGTCTGTGACGTTCAGCGGTGGTAGCTGATGCGGCCTGATTCGATCCAGCCCCGCACGAGCTTCGATTCAAGGTCTATCCGGTGCTCTGCGCCCACGGCCGAAGGATCGCCGTACGCGTGGTTCCAGGCCGTCTGATCCGGGGAGTCGACGAACGAGAATCCAGCCGCATCGACCCGAGCTCGAGGGAACAGACGGGTCGCGATCCACAGCATCACCGTCCCTGTCGTCGCCCACTGACCACCGCTGCGCGGATCAGCGCCCATCGCCTCACCGAGTGGCAGCACCACCTCGCGGTTCGGCATCGTCACGATCCCGAGATCCTCGGGCCAGAAGGCGGGAAGTTTCGGATTCTCCCAGAGCAGGCGCCCCGGTTCGATCATCAGATAGAGGCGCTCGGAGTAGCCGTCGAAGAACCAGGGAGTCGGCCGCACACCGCGGTTGAAGACCACGACATCGGCGCGTCTCCCCACTGACCGTGCACCGTCGACGTCGTCCACGCGAAAGCCATTGACTCTGAACACGACGTCCGCCGTGTCGATCAGCTCGGCCCGCTCATCGGACGGCTCGAGCGGCTGATTGCCGACGACGGCGATCCGGCGCACCGGGGCCGTTCGCCCGTACGCGCCCACGAGCGGACGGAGTCGATCGTAGAACTCGGCCTCACCGGCCATCGCCCTGTCATCACCGACAAGATTCGTCACACGCCCCATGAGACCTCAGCTTAGGGCACGCCGACGAGGACTCCAGCGGCACGGCGGTGAGTCCGCGACAGGACGCGTCTAGAGTTGTCGGCGTGACTTCTTCGCAGACCATTCAGCTCTCCGCGGCGAGCATCGGGGCCGGCTCTTCGGTGTTCACCATCGCTGAGATGTCGGGAAACCACAATGGCGACCTCGATCGCGCGCTCAAGATCGTCGACGCCGTCGCCGCCACCGGCGCCGATGCCCTCAAGATCCAGACGTACACGGCCGACACTCTCACGATCGATTCGAACAAGCCCGCCTTCCAGGTCGCGAGCGACCATGGTCTCTGGGGCGGCCGCAACCTGTATTCGCTCTATCAGGAGGCGCACACGCCGTGGGAGTGGCACGCGCCGATCTTCGACCGCGCGCGCAGCCACGGACTCATCCCGTTCTCCACCCCGTTCGACCCGAGCTCGGTCGCGTTCCTCGAGGACCTGGGTGTGGAGATGTACAAGACCGCATCCGCCGAGATCGTCGACCTGCCGTTGCTCCGCGAGGTCGCCCGCACAGGAAAGCCGATGATCGTGTCCACCGGGATGGCGACGCTGTCCGAGATCGACGCCGCGGTCACCGCGATCCGCGGCGCCGGCGGCACCGAGCTGGTTCTGCTCGCCTGCACCGCCGCCTACCCCGCAGTTCCCGAGGAAGCGCGACTGGGCAACATCGAGGCGCTGCGGAACGCCTTCGACGTCCCGGTGGGACTCTCTGACCACACGCTCGGTATCGGAGTCGCGGTCGCTGCCGCCGCCCTCGGCGCGGTCGTGATCGAGAAGCATGTCACGCTCGACCGCACGGATGGCGGGGTCGATGCGGATTTCTCTCTCACGCCCGAGGAGTTCCACGCTCTCGTCGTGGCCTCGGAACAGGCACGGGTCGCGTCGGCGAGCGGCGTGTCCTTCGGACCGACAGCCCAGGAAGAGGCGGTTCTCGCCCTTCGCCGGTCTCTGTTCGTCGTCACCGACGTGCGTGCCGGTGACAGGGTGAGTCCGGAGAACGTGCGGTCGATCCGTCCGGCCGGAGGACTCCGCCCCGATGACTTCGACCTCGTGAGCGGCCGCACCTTCACGCGAGACGTGGAACGCGGGACGCCACTGACCTGGGATGTGCTCTAGGTCACGCTCTCAGGACAGTCGCCATTTCGCCAGGGTGAGGAAGCCGTCTTCATCCGCGGGGAGATGCGGAAGATAACCGGCGCGCTCGAACAGTCGGCGAGACGCGACATTGTCGTGGTGCACCGCCGCCACCAGTCGAAGCGGGGGCAGTGCAGCGAGCGCGCTTTCCGCCGCCTGAACCACTGACGCGGCGATACCGCGACCGCGGCTCTCGGGGGCGACCGTGATCGAGATCTCCCACTCGCCTTCCGCCCTTCTGTCCCAGCGGCAGGTGGCGACCGGCATCCCGTCGCGTTCGATCATCAGGAGTCGACGATCGGGGTCCTCGAGGCTTCTCGCGAGCCAGTCGCGGTGGGATCGCCAATCGATCTCACCGCGCGAGCGGGAGCTGAGCCGGACGGTCGGGTCGTTGCGCCACTCGAGGAGCATCTGCCCGTCCTCGGCCGTCGCTGGGCGAGCGAGTGCGCCAGACCGAGGCTCGACGTGCGGTCGGGTGTGCAGCAGCTGCTCCCAGGAGGCCACGATCCGCCAGCTGCCGAGCCCATCGACGATCTGCTTCAGCGCGGCGGCCGTCGAGGCGAGCGATTTCGGAGAAGCCAGGAGATCGCCGAGCAGGCCGATCCGCTCCTCGAGGTTCTGATGCGGCGGCTCCCCCAGACCGACCGCGAGCCCCCGCTCGACGATCTGACGGTATCCGGCACGCTGGTTGTCCGCCACGCAGACGAGTGCCATCGGAAGCCCCATGCAGGCGAAGTCCCAGACCGAGGTTCCGGCAGCGGTCACGGCCAGATCGTGGCCTCGGGCGATCGCGGGGAGGTCGTCCACGAAACCCAGGACCTCGACGGAGTGACGCGAGGACTCCGCCGCTGAGCGCACCTCCGCACGAAGGCGGGGGTCGATCACGGTGATCTCCACACGGGAAGGCAGGCGGTCGAAGGCGGCGACGACGCGAGCGGTCACACCGTGAGGATCCGTGCCGCCCATCACGACCAGCACCCGAGGCACCGTCAACGGCGGCCTCCGCACGTCGCGCTGTGCGAGCACCTGCGCACGGACGACCGCGGCGTCGATGCCTGCCAGATGGCTGAGGCTGCGCTCAGGGCTCGCGAAAGTGCGCTCGGCCGCCAGGTTGGCATCGATGGCGAGATCGGCACGACGCACACCGAACGGACCGTCCTGCATGTTGCTGATCAGCGGTCCGAGGGATGAGAGATCGGGAATCTCCCGGTAGCTGTCCAGATGGATCACGTCGACGCCGCGCGCGAGATCTGCGAAGTCGTCGATGCTCACCCCCGGCCCATGAGTCGTGAACAGCCCCAGCTCTGGATCCATCCGTCGGAGGATGTCCGCACCGGCATCGTCGACATCGCCGAACACCGACGCCACCCACCCGCGGTCACGCGCGACGCGGGCGACCGTGAGCGTGCGCATCAGGTGTCCCATGCCCGTCTCGACACCAGCGTTGCAGTGCAGGAGGACCCGTCGCCCGCTCATCGCACGTCCCTCTCCTCCGGGGCGCGCCTGCGCCCACCCGATAGGATAGGCCGGGCATGGAACAACCCGAGCATCCATGCGATCACGACAACGCTGAGGAGACAGAGTGTCGGTTCTCGAGGGCGCGAGCATCCTCATCACTGGCGGCACCGGGTCATTCGGAAAGGCGTTCATACGCCACGCCCTGACGCACCTGGATCCCCGCCGTCTGGTCATCTTCTCGCGTGACGAGCTCAAGCAGTACGAGGTGCGACAGCAGTTCGGCGACGACCCTCGACTGCGCTGGTTCATCGGCGACATCCGCGATGAGAGACGCCTCGCGCGCGCACTGCACGGCGTCGACTACGTGGTGCATGCCGCCGCGCTCAAGCAGGTGGACACCGCCGAATACAACCCCTTCGAGTTCGTGAAGACGAACATACTCGGCAGCCAGAACGTGATCGAGGCATCGATCGACGCCGGCGTGAAGCGCGTCGTCGCCCTGTCGACGGACAAGGCCTCGAGCCCGATCAACCTGTACGGCGCGACCAAGCTCACCGCCGACAAGCTCTTCATCACGGGCAACCACTACGCCGCCGCGTACGACACCCGATTCGCCGTCGTGCGGTACGGCAACGTGATGGGATCACGCGGTTCGGTCATCCCGTTCTTCTCCCGCCTGGGCGCGGAAGGCAAGCCGCTTCCGATCACCGATCTGCGCTGCACCCGGTTCTTCATCACGCTCCCCCAGGCCGTCGAGATGGTGGTCGACACGTTCGAGCTCATGCAGGGTGGCGAGCTCCTCGTCCCCCGCATCCCCTCGATGAAGGTCACCGACCTCGCCCACGCCGTCGTTCCTGGAGCCGAGCTCGTCGACGTGGGTCTGCGCCCCGGCGAGAAGCTCCACGAGGAGATGATCAGCCCGGAGGAGGGCCGCCGCGCGGTCACGGTCAGCGACGGCAAGTACTTCATCATCCAGCCGGACCTCGCCTCCTGGGGCTATCAGATGCCCGCGGGCGCAGTGCCGGTGCCCGAGGGCTTCGCCTATCGTTCGGACAGCAACGACCGATGGTATTCGCAGGAGGAGATCGCGCAGATCATCGAGGCGGGGATCTGACGGTGCTGCCGTACGGACGTCAGTCGATCTCGGAGGATGACATCCAGGCCGTCGTCGAGGTGCTCCGCGGCGACTGGCTCACGACGGGCCCCGCGGTCGCCGCCTTCGAGGCGAGGATCGGCGAGGTCGCCGGAGGTCACCGCGCAGTCACCGCGACCTCGGGGACGGCGGCGCTCCACATGGCGTATGCCGCCGCCGGAGTCGCCCAGGGCGACACCGTGATCTCGACACCGATGACCTTCATCGCCACGACCGCGATGGCATCGGTCCTCGGGGCGAACATCGTGTTCGCCGACATCGAGGAGGACACTGCGCTGATCGACCCGGATGCGGTCGACGCGCTCGTCGATGAGCGGACCACGGTGATCGCCGCTGTCGATTACGCCGGCCACCCTGCGGACTACGACAGGCTCTCCGCCGCGGCTTCGAGAGTCGGCGCCCTGGTGCTCGATGACGCCGCGCACTCGATCGGCAGCACGTACAAGGGCCGACCGGTCGGCGACCTCGCGGATCTGACGACGTTCTCATTCTTCCCCACGAAGAATCTCACGACCGGCGAGGGCGGTGCGCTCGTGGCCAAGGATCCGCTCCTCGCGCAGCGCGCCCACGAGTTCCACTTCATCGGGCTCGTGCGCGACGCCGATCGATTCGCGGTGACGACCGAGGGCGCCTGGCATCAGGAGGTCCATGAGTTCGGCTTCAACTACCGGCTGGACGACATCGCGTGCGCACTGGGCATCTCCCAGCTCGCACGGCTCGATTCATTCAGGCGGCGACGCGCCGAGATCACTCGCCGCTATGACGCGGTGCTCTCCGGCGTCGACGGGGTGCGCACGCCGGTCCAGCGCGACCACGTCGATCTGATCCGCCATCTCTACCCGGTGCGCATCCTCGATCGGCGCCGTCGTGAGGTCTTCGACCGGATGCGTGCCGACGGCATCGGAGTGCAGGTCAACTACATGCCCGTGTACTGGCATCCGGTCTATGCGGATGCCGGTTACCGCCGAGGCATGTGCCCCAACGCAGAGGCCTTCTACGCCGAGGAGCTCTCGCTCCCCATCCACCCGGAGCTCACCGACGATCAGGTCGACCAGGTCGTCGAGTCGCTCGTCAGGGCTCTCCGTTGACGCGTATCGGGATCATCACCCAGGCGCGGATGACCAGCAGCCGCCTTCCGGGCAAGGTGCTGATCCCCGCCGGCGGCCGCTCGATGCTCGATCACCATATCGACAGGCTCCTCGCCGCCGATCTGCCCGTCGTCCTCGCCACGACGACCAATGCCGCCGACGACCCCCTCGCGGCGCTGGGGCACGCGCGAGGTGTCGAGGTCTTCCGCGGCAGTGAGGTCGACGTGCTGAGCCGCTTCGCGGGGGCGGCGACTTCCGCAGGACTCGACGTCATCGTCAGAGTGACATCGGATTGCCCTCTGATCGATCCGGCTCTGATCTCCGAGGGGGTTCGCCGATTCGTCGAGCTCGATGACCCTCACGCGCACGTCTCCAACGTCCTCGAGCGCACGTACCCGCGCGGGTTCGACTTCGAGGTCTTCTCCGCGTCAGCGCTCGCCGAGGCCGACAGGAACGCCACCGAACCGGCGGAGCGGGAACACGTCACCCCCTACCTCTACACGGGGCGGTCGCCGCGGTCGACCATCCACTCGGTGGCCCAGCAGATCGATGCCTCGCGCTATCGGGTGACCCTGGACACCCCTGACGACCTGATCGTCATCCGGGCGCTCATCGAAGAGCACGGCGCTGCCGCGCTTGATGTGTCCGAGATCGTGGCCGTCCTTGACGCCCACCCCGAACTCGCCGCGGTCAACGCGCACGTGGAGCAGAAGAAGCTCGGCGAATGACCGTGAGGGCGGCTGCCCGCCTGTGTCAGCCGCGGTTGTAGTCCGCGTTGTATCGGTCGAGAACGTCTGCGATCGGCCCGTCGAGCACGAGCGCGCCCTTGTCGAGATAGAGACCGCGGGTGCAGAATCGGCGCAGGTCGCGCTCGCTGTGGCTGACGAAGAAGAGCGTGCGCCCCTCGGCGAGGAGCTCGTCGATGCGCTTGTAGCACTTGTCTCGGAACGCCTTGTCTCCGACCGCGAGCACCTCATCGACGAGCAGGATCGGCTCGTCGAGCTGGGACACGACCGAGAACGCCAGACGCACCTTCATGCCGTTCGACAGGTGCTTGTAAGGAGTGTCCTCGAAACCGGCCAGCTCGGCGAAGGCGATCATGCTGTCGTAGCGCTCCGCGACCGCGTCACGCGGCATCCCGTGCAGACCTGCCATCAACGCGACGTTCTCGCGCACAGTCAGGTCGCCCACGAACCCGCCCGTGATCTCGATCAGCGGAGCGACTCCGCCCTTCACCTTCACCGCCCCCTCGTCCGGGAGCAGCACCTTCGCGACGAGACGGAGCAGCGTGGATTTGCCCTGGCCGTTGCGCCCGACGACGCCGATCGACTCTCCTTGCTGCACTGTGAACGAGACGTCGCGCAGCGCCCAGAACTCTCCGGAGCGCGACCGCCGCGCCGCAGGGGCGAAAAGGTCTTTGAAGTTCTGGCGCCCACGGCGGTTTCGGCGGAAACGGACGCCCAGCCCCCTGGCCTCGATCGCGACGTTCATCCCAGCTCCTTCAACACGGTGCGCTCGAGGGACCGGAACGTCCATAGGCCGAGCGCAAGAATGACGAGGGTCATCCCCACGCTGACGAGCAGCGTGAAAAGGTTCCACTGGTCGGGGAAGAACGGCATCCGATACAGCATGAAGATCCCGGCGAGCGGATTGAACGCACCGAGGGTCTGGAAGATGCCGGGAAGATCTGTGACGTTGTAGATGATCGGAGTCGCATAGAACATGGCACGCAGGATCAGCGCGGTCGTGCGCTCCAGGTCGACGAAGAGGACGCAGAGCGGGGCGACCAGAAGCCCCAGGCCCACGAGAAGGAGCGTCTGCAGGAACACGGCGACCGGAACCCAGAGGATTCCCCAGCCGACCTGCACAGTGTGCGCCGGGTCCTGCTCCACCACCAGGTTGATGATCACGAACGCCGCGAGCACGGGCAGGGAGAAGAGGAACTCCACTCCCTTGCTCAAGACGATGCGGTTGACCCAGATCGATCGAGGGATCGCGGTCGAGCGCACCAGCTTCGCGTCCTTCTTGAACGCGCGGGTGAAGTCGGTGACCGACGTGTTGAACCACACCCAGGGCAGCAGGGCGCTGATGAGGAACACGATGTACGGATCCTCACCGACATCGCGGTTGAAGATCTGCGTGAAGACGAACCAGTAGATCACGCTCATCACGAGCGGATCGAGCACCGACCACAGGTACCCGAGCAGGCTCGTCGAATACCGCACCTTCAAGTCCCTGGCCGACAGCAGCCACAGGGAATGCAGATAGCGCCGGAGCGTTCCGGGTGCCCCGGCAGCAGTGTGACTCACAGTGCCGAGTCTACGAGAGCGAGTTGTTCCACAGCGACAGCGCCGAGCCGATGGCCATGTGCATGTCGAGGTACTGGTAGGTGCCGAGGCGTCCGCCGAAGTGCACGTCCTTCTCGCCCTTCGCGAGCTCACGGTACGCGAGCAGACCGTCGCGGTCCGTCGGCGTGTTGACGGGGTAGTACGGCTCGTCCTCGCGGTTGGCGAAACGAGAGAACTCGCGCATGATGACGGTCTTGTCGGAGTCGTAGACGTCCTTGCGCTCCGGGTGGAAGTGCTTGAACTCGTGGATGCGCGTGTACGGCACGTCCATGTCCGGGTAGTTCATGACGCTCGTGCCCTGGAAGTCGCCGATGTTCAGCACCTCCTGCTCGAAGTCGAGAGTGCGCCAGCTGAGGGCTCCCGCCGTGTAGTCGAAATAGCGGTCCACGGGGCCCGTGTAGATGATGGGCAGCTGTCCGACTGTCGCCTTCTTGTTCAGCGGCTGACTCTCGTCGAAGTAGTCGACGTTCAGCTTGACCTCGATGTTGGGATGATCGGCCATCCGCTCGATCCACGCGGTGTAGCCGTCGGTCGGCAGCCCCTCCCACGTGTCGTTGAAGTAGCGGTTGTCGTACGTGTAGCGCACGGGGAGACGGCTGATGATGTCGCCCGAGAGCTTCTGCGGGTCGGTCTGCCACTGCTTGGCCGTGTAGTCGCGGAAGAAGGCCTCGAACAGAGGCCGGCCCACGAGGGCGATGCCCTTCTCCTCGAAGTTGGCCGCCGTCTTGACGTCGAACTCCCCCGCCTGCTCGCGCACGAGGGCTCTCGCCTGGTCGGGCGTGTACGCCGACTGGAAGAACTGGTTGATGGTGCCGAGGTTGACCGGCATCGGGAAGACCGTTCCCTTGTGGGTCGTGTAGACCCGGTGCACGTAGTTCGTGAAGCTCGTGAAGCGGTTCACGTACTCCCACACCGTGGCGTTGGACGTGTGGAACAGATGGGCGCCGTAGCGATGCACCTCGATGCCCGTCTCGGCCTCCGCCTCGCTGTAGGCATTCCCGCCGATGTGGTGGCGACGGTCGATGACCGTGACCTTGCGGCCGGCATCGGCTGCACGTTCTGCGATGGTGAGGCCGAAGAAGCCCGACCCGACGACAAGAAGATCCATGTTGCTGCTTTCTGCCCACAAGGCTCACATCCGCACGGCGTCGCGCGGCACACAGCAGACAACTCTACCGGCAGCGGGCTCGGCGCAACCTGTCAGCCCGCCTCGACGCCGAGAGGGCCTCCGGTCTCCAGCATCGCCTGCAGCATCGGAGCGAGGGTCCGCCCGTACGTGTCGGAGATGTGATTGTCGTCGATGTACACGGCGATGTTGCCGATCGATCCTCGGCACATGTCGTCGGGGCAGAGCCATGGCCGGAAGTCCACGGCGACGACCCCCTCGAGCGCCGCCAGGTCGTCGAGGTCCTCCCCCACGGCGAACCCGGGTTCGGGGACATCGCACGAGGTTGCGGCAGCTCCCGGGGGGATCTCCGATTGCTCCAGCGCGCACTCGTACATGTCGAAGTCGAAGCGCGGATTGTCGCGCACGGCGATCACCTGGATCCCGTTCGCGGTGAGCTCGTCGGCGATCTCTCGGATCCCCTCCACGAGCACCTCGGGCGACGCGGGCGTCGCCCGAGTCACGACGAGGTACACGGCGTCCGGCTGCACCCTGGTCGCGTACTCGATCGCGGCGGCGCGCCACTCCTCGCACGGCGGACCCGCGGCCGACCAGGTCGGCGCCCCGATGCCGATCGCGCATCCCCCCTTCAGCAGCGCGACGATGCCCCATCCCTGCTGATCGGCGAGCACCGCGAGGGGAGACATGAGCTGCTGCGCATGGGAGTCCCCCATCACGAGCACCCGCCAGGCATCCGAATCCTCCGCGTTCGCGGTCTGAGCGCAGCTGCCCTGCAGCACCGGCTCCTCAGGCGCGAGGTCGCCCGCGCAGCTGCCCTTCAGGTCCACCCACTCCTCATCGAGGGCCGTGGCCAGCGGCCTCAGCGGGAGATCGACGCCGGAGAGGTCGATCGGCGTATCGATCTGCGCGGCCCCCGGATACCCGCCGGTGTCGCCGGCCACCAGGGCTGCCTCACGCTGCTCGATCGTGAGCTGCCATGCGGCGAGCGGTGCTGCGACGACGACGACGGACGCCGCGAGAACGAGCGCACCGAGCCGATGCGAACGCTCGATGACACGGGAGTCGCGAAGAGGTCGTTCGACGAGCATCGACACGAGACGCGCCAGCACGAGTGACACGAAGACGATTCCGGCGCCGGCCAGCCAGCCCGGCTCGGAACGCCCGCTCAGCATCATCCAGGTCACGAGGACGGGCCAGTGCACGAGATAGAGCGCGTAGGCATCGCGCGCGATGTATCGCAATGGCGCTGATTCCAGGATCATCGCCGGACCGCCACGCGGGCGGTCGCGCCCGGCGATGATGACGAGCGCCGTGCAGACCACAGGCCACAGGGCGAGGTACCCGGGGAAACCGCCCTGCACGTCGAGCACGATCCCGCACATCACGATGCCGACGATGCCTGCCCATCCGAGAACCGCCCCGATCGAAGGACGGACTCGGACGAAGGGGAGAGCGATCGCGACGAGCGAGCCGGCCGCGAACTCCCACAGCCGTGTGCGCGTGTCGAAGTACGCGAACGACTGGGCCTGCACGGTCTCGACGATCGAGAACCCGAGCGAAGCCACGAAGATCGCTCCGAACACGAGCGCCAGCACGGGGACGACCATGCTCCGTCGCCGGCGGAGCACCACCCACACCGCCGCGATGATCAGGGGCCAGAGGATGAAGACCTGCCCCTGCACCGACAGCGACCAGAAGTGCTGGAACGGACTCGGCGTGACGGACTCACGCGCGTAGTAGTCGACCTCCGACAGGGCCAGCGTCCAGTTCTCGACGTAGAAGAGGCTCGACCAGGCTTCGTGCCAGACGCGCGGCCATTCGGTCTGCGGATACGCCACGAGCGCGACGGCGAGCACGCCGACGATCGTCACGGCTGCCGCGGGCAGCAGCCGTCGGAAGCGGCGCAGCCAGAAGGCGCCTAGTGCGAGCGGGCGCTGAGACTCGACCCGCCGCACGAACGACGCGGTGAGGAAGAACGCGGAGACCATCAGGAAGACGTCGACGCCCCCCGAGACGCGGCCCAGCCACACGTGATAGGCGACGACGAGCAGAATCGCCAGCGCACGGAGACCATCGATGTCGGCACGGTGCGTCAGCGGACGCACGGAGTCAGCCGCGGCAGGTCGAGGCCAGGTCGGTCGCGTCTGAGTCATGAGGGAGGGCGTATCGGCGGTGGGTTGTCGCCGCGGTCGTCTCGGGTCGACCGTCTGCCGTTCTCAGCCTATCTGCTCTGAGTCAGCAGCCGTTCGGCCGCCGCGTCGATCTCGATTCCGAGCAGTCGGGCGTACTCGAGATTGAGGTGATCCGCGTCGTAGTAGACGGGGATGCCACCCACCACGGCGTAGCACGAGGTCGCATCGCAGAAGCGGTCCGTCAGATCCAGCACGCTGATCGATGCCGACCCGGCTGCCGCACCTGCGGCGACGATCGGGTCGCGCGGGTGCGCCTCAGCGCGAGGACGCGCGCAGGCGCGCGGCTCGTCCGCGTTGTGAAGCACGCAGTCTGGGCTCCGGACCTCCGCATTGAACGGAGGATCCGCCAGCGCGAGCACCTTGATGCCCTCATCGTTCCAGCGCTTCCAGTAGTCCAGCAATCCTTGCGACATCTGATCGATCTGCGGCCTGTCGCTCCCGTCATCGACCAGCTGAAGCCGAGATGCCATCGCGGTGATGACGAGGTCGGGGTCGTCTTCGGCGACCGTGTCGGCGAGGTCACGGGACCACTCGCGACACCTCTCGACATCGGCGGCACCCCACGCGCTGCGGAATCCGATGAACTCGACGTCGGCCACGGGGCACCCTCCGTAGTAGCTCGTGTCGACGATCCAGCCGTTCTTCTCGGCGATGTCGAACACGGCCCCCTGCCACTGCTGCGCATGAGAGTCGCCGATCAGCCAGACCCGTGTCGGATCCTTCGCACCGTGCGAGAAGTCGCACTCGTGCGTGGTCTTCAGATCTCCATAGGTGAGGATCGGCAGGAACTCACCGCACTCATCAGGGGTGTAGAAGTACTCGTTCTTCTTCGTCATCACCGAATAGTCCGCCGCCCCGAAGGGGTCGGCGCACTCGGCCCCCGGAGCGAGCGCCGAGGGACCCTCGCAGGTCGACGCGACGACCTCGTCGGGCGGTCCGTCCGCCTCGACCCGTGCGGTGAACGACGCGAGGACTCCGGCCACGAGAGCAGCGATGACGACCATGCCGGTGACCATGAGCCCGAACGCTCGGCGCGAGGATCCCCGCCAGTACCCCCACGTCTGTCCGGCATCCTCGACGAACCTCTTCGTCAGCGAGGCCAGCACGAGCGCGATCGCCAGCACCGCGACCTTCGACAGGGTGGTCGCCTCTCCGCCGATGACGAACGGCGCCACGACGATGAGCGGCCAATGCCACAGATACAGCGAGTACGAGATGCCGCCGACCCACTGCACCGGCCGCAGTGCCGTCGCCTTCGAGTGCCAGAGAGAGGCATACCCGCCTCCGGCGAGGATCACGGCCGCGGTGCCGAGGACGGGCACGAGCGCGGTGTACCCGGGGAAAGCCGTCGTGTGATCGTAGACGAGGGCGGCGAAGACGATGAGTGCGAACCCGACCAGGCTGACGATGTCAGCGGCCATGCGTCCGAGCGGTATCCGGCTTCCGAAGAGCGCGATCGCGCCGCCGACGGCGAACTCCCACCCGCGCGTGAAGGTCGCGAAGTACGCCTGAGGCGGTGCGACGATCGTGTAGATGACGCTGGCGGCGAAGGAAAGCACGCCCACCACGGCCACGACCATGATCAGCGCGTTGGCGGTCCTCGCCCTCGCTCCGCGCCGAGTCGTCGGGCCTCCGGTGCGCCGAGCGACGGCGAGCGCGGCCAAAAGCAGCAACGGCCAGACGATGTAGAACTGCTCTTCGACCGACAGCGACCAGTAGTGCTGGACGACGCTGGCCGCATCGTTGAGCGCCGAGTAGTTGACCGACATGGATGCCAGGAACCAGTTCTCGACGTACCCCGCACTCGCCGCGACCTCCCAGGCGCCCCGCTCCCACCGCGGGTAGGGAAGGAACACCACGAGGAGCAGGAGCGACACCGCCAGGACGAGCAGCGCGGCCGGAAGCAGCCGCCGGATCCGTCGAGCGTAGAACGCCCCGAGTCGCACTCCCCCGGTCCGCGTCATCTCCCCGACGAGGTGCCCTGTGATGAGGAAGCCGGAGATCACGAAGAAGACGTCGACACCGACGTAGCCGCCGGGCAGGCGTGTCGGCCAGAGGTGGTTGAGCACCACCAATCCGATGGCCACAGCGCGAAGCGCCTGGATGTCGGTTCGGAAGACCCGCGCCTTCGGTGCCGCGGCGGGAGCATCCGCGGTCCGCAACGACACGCTCACGGCGCGAGATACTCCCGGAGCAGTTCGTCGCCCGCACGCGGGGTGAAGCCGATGCCGTGAACTCGCGTCAGATCGAGCACGCTGTTCAGCGGGCGCGGGGCGACGGGCGACGTCGCCGAGGCGAAGTACTGCTCCGTCGACACACCCGTGACACGCGTCGCATCGTGGCCGGCGAGCTCGAACACACGGCGAGCGATGTCGGCCCAGGTGACGACCTCACCCTCGGAGGTCAGGTTGTAGACCCCGAACGGCGGACGGGTCTCGACCAGGGTGCGGATGAGGCGAGCGATCTCGGTCGCGAACGTGAGTCGCCCGCGCTGGTCGTCGACGACCTTCGGATCGACTCCCTTCGCCGCCAGCGAAGCCATCGTGCTGACGAAGTTGCTTCCGCTGCCGATCACCCAGGAGGTGCGGACGATGTAATGACGCGGCGCGGTCGAGACCGCGAGATCGCCGGCCGCCTTGGACTGACCATAGACGCCGAGAGGACACACGAGGTCGTCTTCGGTGTACGGCCGATCGGCGGTTCCACCGAATACGTAGTCGCTCGACACGTGCACGAGCGTGATCCCGTGCTCTGCGGCGATGCGAGCCAGAGCGGCGGGCCCCGAGGCGTTGACCGCCCATGCGTCGCGCCTGCCGTCGGGCGTCTCCGCGCGATCCACCGCCGTGTACGCCGCGGCGTTGATGATCGTGTCGTAGTCGCGCCATCGGCGGGCGTCGGCCAGCGTCGCCGACCCGAGATCGAATTCGGCGCGCGTCGTCCACTCGACGCTGTGCATGCCGTCGAGCTCTGCCCGGAGCGCTGTTCCCAGCTGTCCGCCAGAGCCGATCACGAGCGTCTTCCGAGGAGCGACCGGCTCCACGTCTGCGAGGCGGGGGTGTGCCAGGTCCTTCGCGGACACCTCCGCCTGCGCAAGCGGGATCGGCCACTCGATCGCGGCGGTCTCGTCTGCGAGATTCAGGAACGAATAGGACGCGTCCGGCGACCAGTGGTCGTTCACGAGATAGGTGTAGGCGGTGTCGGGCTCGAGGGTCTGATACGAGTTTCCGACGCCACGGGGCACGAAGATGGCCTTCGACGGATCGAGCTCTGCGGTGAAGACGGCGCCGAACGTCGGGCCCTCGCGCAGGTCGACCCAGGCGCCGAAGATGCGACCGGTCGCGATCGACACCCACTTGTCCCACGGCTCCGCGTGGATCCCGCGGGTCGTTCCGACGGCATCGTTGAAGGAGACGTTGTTCTGGACCGGACCGAAATCGGCGAGGCCGAGCGCCGTCATCTTCTCGCGCTGCCAGTTCTCCTTGAACCACCCACGCGAATCGCCGTGAACCGGCAGATCGAAGATCTCGAGCCCCGGGATCGTCGTCTCAGTGCGGCTCAGGGACTTGCCGAAGTCGATCTCGGTCATCGGGTCACTGCCCCTTGGAGGCGTAGAACGCCTCGGTCTGATCCTTGGACGGTGCCCACCACGACTCGTTGTCGCGGTACCACTCGATGGTGGCCGCCAGTCCGGACTCGAAGTCCGCGAACTCCGGCTTCCAGCCCAGCTCCGTGCGCAGCTTCGTGGAGTCGATCGCATACCGCAGATCGTGACCTGCGCGGTCGGTGACGTGGTCGTACGCGTCTCGCGGCTGGCCCATCTCTTCGAGGATCAACTCGACGACGTCCTTGTTGTTGCGCTCGCCGTCGGCTCCGATCAGATAGGTCTCGCCGATCTGACCCTTCTCGAGGATCGTCAGCACTGCAGACGAGTGGTCGTTCGCGTGGATCCAGTCCCTGACGTTCTCGCCCGCCCCGTAGAGCTTGGGACGGATGCCCCGGATCACGTTGGTGATCTGACGCGGGATGAACTTCTCGACGTGCTGATACGGCCCGTAGTTGTTCGAGCAGTTCGAGATCGTCGCCTGCACGCCGAACGAGCGGCCCCAGGCACGGACGAGCAGATCGCTGCCCGCCTTCGTCGACGAGTACGGCGACGACGGGTTGTACGGAGTCTGCTCGGTGAAGCGCTCGGGGTCGTCGAGCTCGAGATCGCCGTAGACCTCGTCGGTGGAGATGTGGTGGAACCGTGTCTCGTGCTTGCGCGCGGCTTCGAGCAGCGTGTAGGTGCCGATGATGTTGGTGTCCAGGAACGGACGGGGGCTGTGCAGCGAGTTGTCGTTGTGCGACTCCGCCGCGTAGTGCACCACGGCGTCCGCCTCGGCGGTGAGCCCGTCGACGAGCTCGGCATCGGTGATGTCGCCGTGCACGAACCGCACACGGTCTTCAGGCAGCCCCGCGAGCGAGGCCCGGTTGCCGGCGTAGGTGAGCGCGTCGAGGACCGTGACCGTGTGGTCGGTGTGCTCGGCCACATAGTGGACGAAGTTCGACCCGATGAATCCGGCGCCTCCGGTGACGAGGATGTTCGACATCAACGACCTCTTTCCAGGGTCTCGAGCAGGTATGTGCCGTAGCCGGACTTCACGAGCTTCGTGGCCCGTTCACGCAGTTCGTCGTCGGTGAGGAAGCCCTGGCGCCATGCGACCTCTTCCGGCACGCCGATGCGCAGCCCGGTGCGGCGCTCCATGGTGCGCACGTAGTCACCGGCATCCGACATCTGATCGAACGTGCCGGTGTCCAGCCATGCGGTTCCGCGAGGAAGCACCTCGACCTGGAGCCCGCCGCGCTCGAGATAGGCGCGGTTGATGTCGGTGATCTCGTACTCGCCGCGAGCGCTCGGCTCGAGGGTGCGGGCGATCTCGACCACGTCGTTGTCGTAGAAGTAGAGTCCCGGCACGGCGTAGTTGCTCTTGGGGTGCTCCGGCTTCTCCTCGAGAGAGACGGCGCGACCGTCGGCGTCGAACTCGACGACACCGTAGGCATTGGGCTCTGCGACCCAGTAGGCGAACACGGCACCGCCCTCGACGTCCGTGTAGCGCTTGAGCTGGGTGCCGAGCCCCGGACCGTAGAGGAGGTTGTCACCGAGCACGAGGGCGACCTTGTCGTCGCCGATGAAGTCGGCTCCGATGACGAAGGCCTGTGCGAGGCCGTCCGGCGACGGCTGCTGCGCGAACGTGAGATTGACTCCGAACTGCGAGCCGTCACCGAGAAGACGCTCGAACTGCTCGGCGTCGTGAGGCGTGGTGATGATCAGGATGTCCCGGATCCCCGCCAGCATCAGCGTCGACAGCGGGTAGTAGACCATCGGCTTGTCGTACACGGGTATCAGCTGCTTGGAGATGCCGATCGTAATCGGGTGCAGTCGAGTGCCTGAGCCGCCAGCGAGAATTATGCCTTTCACCCCCATATCGTGCCACATCCCAGCTGGGACTCAGAAAGACACGATTTACTTGCGTCACATCGTTCACACTGGCATCGTCTGTGCATTTCCGTCACAATGAGCAGGTGACCGGCTCAAAATCCCCCCACCTGCTCGGCCTCCTCGCCAGTGCAGCGGCTGTCGTCCTCGCCGCATCCCTGCTCGTGGCGACGCCGGCCAGTGCCGTGTCGCCCTCATCCTCCGGCGGTCTCTCGACAGCCGCGACTGCGCTGACATCGTCAGCTGCGGCGACGGGATCGGCGGATGCGTCGATCCGCGACACCGCGAACCTCGCGCAGTTCAAGCCGGGGAACATCATCTCCGATGCCGTCTTCTTCCAGGGCGACACCATGTCCGCCGGTCAGATCGACTCGTTCTTCCGCGGCAAGGTGGCGTCGTGCCGCGCTGGATACGTCTGCCTCAAGGACTACCGCCAGAACACACCGAACCGTCCAGCCGACAGCTACTGCCGGGGCTACAGCGGGGCGGCCAACGAATCGGCGGCCACGATCATCGCGCGGGTCGCGCAGTCCTGCGGCATCAACCCGCGCGTGCTGATCGTGATGCTCGAGAAGGAGCAGAGCCTCGTCACGCACACGTGGCCGAGCAGCTGGCGCTTCGACATGGCGCTCGGTCAGGGCTGCCCGGACACGGCGGCGTGTGACCCCGCATACGCAGGCTTCTTCTACCAGATCTACGGTGCGGCCAGGCAGATGCAGATCTACGCCGAGGGGCGCTGGTTCACGTACTACGCGCCGGGAAAGACCTGGAACATCCTGTACCACCCCAACAGGGCCTGCGGCTCGGCACCGGTCCGCGTCGAGAACAAGGCGACCGCCGCGCTCTACTACTACACGCCGTATCAGCCGAACCGGGCGGCACTCAATGCCGGCTACGGCAGTGGGGACGGGTGCTCCAGCTACGGCAACCGCAACTTCTACCAGCTCTTCACCGACTGGTTCGGCAGCACGCAGACCCAGAGCGCCACGTCGGCCACCCTCGCGCAGGTCCCGGGTCGCGCGGAGATCTATCTCGTGCAGTCCGGCACGCGCCACCATGTCGTCGCAGGCGAGGACTACGCCGCTCTGCGGTCGAGGCTCGGCGGGGCCGTGTCGGTGGCCGCGGCGTATCTCGACCCGATGCCAGAGGGCAAGCCGGTCACGCGATACGTGCATGACCCTCGAACGGGCACCCTGTACCTCCTGGAGCCCGACGGCACCCGGCATCGCTTCGTCGACGCGGCTCAGATCGCGCTGTTCGGATACTCGTTCAGCTCGTACGTCAACCTCACCGGCGCCACGGCGGACCGATTCTCCGAGGGTGCACCCGTCGGATCGTTCTTCCGCTCGGGGGCGGAGCCGGAGGTATACCTCTATCAGGCGGGTCTGCGCAGGCACGTCGCCAACCAGCAGACGTGGCTCGAGGTGTCCAGAGGAACGTCCGGATATGTCGCCTCGATGAAGCCGTCAGCGGCTGCATCGATCGGCAACGGGCTCCTCGTCATCAAGGCGAACAGCCTGGTGCGCGCCGCGGACTCGAAGGACATCTACCTCACGCTCCTCGGCGATCGCCTGGTGCACGTGCCCAGCACCGCCCTCGCCGCCGAGTTCGGCGCCACGAGCCTCACCGTGGTACCGCGCAGTTCGGTCGCAGCCAACCCGAAGGTCGGGTCGACACTCACCCCGATCGTCTCCTGCGGTAACACCAACCTGCTCGCCGCGGGCGGCAAGGTCTATCCGGTGTCGGGCACGCAGTTCGGCAGCATCAAGCCGACGAAGCTCGGCAGCGGCGAATGCGGCGCGATGACCCGGGCGAAGACGACGGTCTCCGTCCCGCTCTTCGTCCAGCCGCAGGGTGCAGCTGAGATCTACGTCGTCTCGGGCGGCACGCTGCGGCACGTGCAGTCCCCGGCCGATCTGCTGGCCCTCAACGGATCCAGACCGTTGCAGGTGCTGCCCTGGTCACAGGCCACCGTCAGGTGGTACGGCATCGGCCCTGCGTTCCTCCCCTCGAACTCCTTCGTGCGATTCACCGGGCGCGACGAGATCTACCGATTCGAGAACGGGATGCTGCGTCACGTTCGCAGCATCAAGACCCTGCTCCAGCTCAACGGAGGAAAGCTGCCGCGGGAGTATGTGCTCCCGGGTGAGCAGCTCTCGCAGTTCAAGGTCGGGTCCCCCCTGCTCACCAACGGAGTCGACTTCGTGCAGTTCACCGGCACGCCCGAGATCTACTTCTACGAGAACGGCAAGCTGAGGCACGTGACGTCGATCACGGTCTTGCTGAGACTCGGCGGAGGACGCGCACCCGCGGTGCTCCAGATCGCCCCCGCGTTCAAGGCCGACTACTCGGTCGGGGCTCCGATCACGTGACCGTCCCGTTCCGGTCGATCCGATAGGATCGGGGAACTATGAGTTTGTCGTCGGACCGTGTCCTCGTGATCGTCCCCGCGTGGAACGAGGCCCGCAACGTCGGACGCACCGTTCACGAGATCCGGGCCGCAAGTGCCGACTTCGATCTTCTCGTGGTCGATGACGGATCCACCGATGACACGGGCGCAGTCGCACGAGAGGCCGGCGCGACGGTCATCTCCCTCCCCTTCAATCTCGGCGTCGGCGGGGCGATGCGCACCGGCTTCAC
Source organism: Microbacterium sp. AC035 (assembly GCF_979258485.1). Classification (NCBI taxonomy): domain Bacteria; kingdom Bacillati; phylum Actinomycetota; class Actinomycetes; order Micrococcales; family Microbacteriaceae; genus Microbacterium; species Microbacterium sp. AC035. The sequence continues at coordinate 377,929 of NZ_OZ409858.1, read as the reverse complement.
GTACGCGAAACGTCACGGCTACACCCGCGCGATCCAGGTGGACGCCGATGGGCAGCACAATCCTGTCGACATCGCCCGCGTCCTCGACGGTCTCGACACCGCAGACATCTCGATCGGCGCTCGTTTCGCGGACGTCGGCGACTATTCGGTCCGCGGTCCGCGCCACTGGGCGATGCTGTTCCTGGCGAAGACGGTGTCCAGAGTCGCCAAGACCCGTCTCACCGATGTGACGAGCGGCTTCCGTGCCGCCAACAGCAGGGCCATCGAGCAGTACGTCCGCTACTACCCCGCCGAGTACCTCGGCGACACCATCGACTCCCTCGTCGCAGCGTGCCACGCCGGATTGACGGTGACGCAGGTGCCCGTGGCCATGCGGCCGCGAGTCCACGGCACCCCGAGCCAGGGCCCGATCGGAGCGTCGATCTATCTGCTGCGCTCGGTGTTCACCCTCGGCCTGGCGATGCTGCGTCGCCCCGGTTCGACGACCCCCTCGACGAACGTCCGCGAACGGGAGGACGCACAATGATCGTCGCCATCGGGATCGCCCTCTCGCTGTTCATCCTCGCCCTGGTGTTCTGGATGCTTCTCACGAGACGCCTCCGCGAGAAGTACGCGGTGATGTGGATCGTGATCGCGCTCAGCGTCCTGCTGCTCGGGATCTTCCCGCAGCTCCTGCTCTGGGCGACTGCGCTGCTCGGGGTGCAGGTGCCGGCCAACCTCCTGTTCGCTCTCGCGATCACCCTGCTCCTGGGGGTCTCGCTGCATCTCTCCTGGGAGCTCTCCCAGGCTGAGGACGAGATCCGCCGCGTCGCGGAGGAGGCTGCGCTGTCGCGCGCCGAGGTGGACAGGTTGGACAGCCGCATCGCGGCCCTGGAGGCTCAGCACCGGGGCGGCGGCGCCGACAGCGCTCCCCCGGTATGACGTCCCGAGCCCCGAGCGACGGCGTCTGGGCGGTCGTCACCGTTCATCGCCCAGAGAGGGTGCCCCCGCTGCTGGCTGATCTCGGCGCCCAGGTCACCGGGATCATCGTGGTCGACGACGGCAGCGGCCCCGAGTTCGATCCGATCCGCGCGGAGATCGCGTCGAGCGGAGCACTGATGATCGCCTTGGAGCACAACTCCGGCATCGGCGCCGCGCTGAATCACGGCATCCGCTGCGCGATCGACAACGGCGCGAGTGCGATCGTGACGTTCGATCAGGATTCGACCGTCGCGCCTGGGTTCGTCACTGCTCTGAACGCCGCCCGCGAGAATGCCCTCGCGCACCGCGTCCCCGCCGGCCCGGTCGTTCCGGAGTTCTTCGCCGACGTCTCCCAAGCCGGGCCGTCGACACGACAGGGTGTCGTGTACGCCGCTCACGCGATCCAATCCGGCATGTACCTCCCCGCCGACGTGGTCGAACGGGTCGGCCTGATGGACGAATCCCTGTTCATCGACCTCGTGGACACGGACTTCGAGATCCGCTGCCGTGATGCCAACCTGCCGAGCATCGTCGCCCCCGGCCTCCGACTGCCGCACCGCCTGGGCGCGCGCTACCGGATCCCGGGACCGCTCGGAGCGCTGCTGCCCACCCTCACCCTGAGCACCCCGTTCCGCTACTACTACCGGGCCAGGAATCGAATCGTGCTGGGGCGGCGCCACCCGCGGCATCGTGCGCGACTGCGCCGCGACGCGCGAGCCGACTACGCATACTTCCTGATCGCGTGGATGCTGGCGAGGCCCCGCTCGACCATGCGAAAACTGCTCGCCGCGGGGTTCCGAGACGGACGGGACGAGCGCATGGGCAGGATGCGGCCGTCGCTCGCTACCGAAGCCGCCCGTGTCACCTGGCGCGCTCGCCCGCTCCCGGACGCGGAATCCGCCTGAGACGGTCTAGGGTGCCACAGTCGGTTTACGTCGACGCCCCCGGACCACCCACCCCGATGCCCAGCTCGCCAGGTATGCGATGACGAACGGCATCGGCACCACCCGTGCGCGCCGGACTCGACGCAGCATCCCCACGGTCTCGCGCAGTCGCCGCCCCGATCCGAAACGCCGATCCATCTCGATCGCGGATGGCGAGAGGGGATCCCGTTCCACGAGCGTCTGCGCCATCAGCTGACGCCATCCCGCGTAGATCCAGAACAGCATCCGTGCCATCGCCGGAGGAGAGGCGGTCCCCTCGTAGCGCGCAGCGAACCCGACCGCGTTGGCCCAGGCTCGTCGCAGGGTTGCGATCGGGCCGAGCCGCAGACGGCTCGGATCACCGAACACGTTGGCGGAGTGCTGCACGTAATCCTGCACGACATCCTCGACGATGAGACCGCCTCCCTGTGCCATCCCGACGACCGCGAGCCAGTGGTCGTGCGCGACGGTGTGGGAGGAGAGACGTGGAAACGGCAGCGCCGTCGACAGCAGGTCGCCGCGGAAGATGCACAGCGAGCCGGTGAACTGATTCACGATCATCGTCGATGCGGCGTCGAGCTGCCGGCGCTCGGTGAATCCGAGCACCTCATCACCGGGGTGGGCCACCAGTCGGGCCTGGCCGGACACGATCGCGGACTCCGAGAGGTGCGGGAGCAGTGTCTCGAGCTTGTGGGGGTACCAGAAGTCGTCCTGGTCGCTCAGAGCCACCCATTCGGCCTCTGCGGGCACCGCCTCGAGCCCCCGCTCGAAGTTCAGGTAGAAGCCGAGACGTCGGCCGTCTGCGAGGATCCTGAAGCGGTCGTCTCCGGCCGCGACATCGGCGACGACCTCCTCGACGGTCTCCAGTTCTCCGTCGACCGAGATGATGCACTCCCAGTCCGTCACCGTCTGGTCGCGGATCGAGGCGAGCTGGCGGGCGAAGAGCTCCTTGGAGGGTCGATAGGCGGCGAGCACGATAACTCCAACCATCTGGTCCCTGACCTCTCCTTCACGCCGTCTCCAGTAGTCTAGGCTCGCACGCGTTCACGTCCCCGCCATCCCGAATGGTGTTGGGCCGCAATGGTCCGAGGAGTCCCATCGATGAAGGTTCTACTGTCACGCTTTGCGGGCTTTAGCGCCGTTCCTCTGATCTCCTTCATCGCCCCACTGTTCCTGCTCCCCATCATCCCGAACGTCTTCGGCTTGGCGGCCTGGGGCTCCGTGGGCACGGCCCAGGCCGTCGGAACCGTCTGCGCGATCATCGCGGGGTTCGGCTGGAACATCTCCGGCGGAGCGCGCATCGCGCTCAGCGCCGACGATGCCGCCCGGCGTCAGATCTTCGGTGATTCGTTCTGGTGCCGCGGCCTGCTCGTCGTGACGGCGGGATTGATCGGCGCCGCGCTCAGCTCGTTCCTCGTCCCCGCCGAGTTCCGCCTCGTCGCCGCACTCGTCACCCTGGCGACCACCGCTGCGGCCATGACCGTCGTCTGGTACGCAGTCGGCGTGGGCAACGCGCGAGTGGTGCTGCTGTTCGAGACCGTCCCGGTGAGTGTGAGCGTTGCACTTGCGATTCCCCTCCTCCTGCTGACGGAGCAGTTGCTGTGGTACCCGGTGCTCACGCTGATCGGCTTCCTCACCGGTCCTCTGCTGCTGAACCTCCGCCTCTATCGACGGCCCGTGCCCCCGTTCGCGGGGAAGCGGATCCTGCGCGCATACCGGGCGAACCTCTCGGTCGCCGCGGCGGAGACGATCGGCGGGTCGTACACGTCTGCACCCATCCCGCTCGCGCAGGGCATCCTCGGCGCGACGGCCAGCGGTCAGGCCACCTCTGCGGACAAGTTCTTCCGCATCGCACTCTTCGCCATCACGGTCCTGTCGAACACTCTGCAGAAGTGGGTGCTCGAGGTCTCGTATGCACATGGTCGGGCACGCCGCCATTTCGTGGCCTTCGGACTCCATGCTGCACTCGCGCTCATCGGCGGCACGGCGCTGACACTGCTCGGCCCGCTGCTCTCCACACTCCTCTTCGGTGCGGAGGCGACGCCGGAGACCGCCGTGTTCCTCGGCTTCGGGGCGACCTTCGCGCTGACGAGTCTGACCACCCCCTTCATCCGCAATGTGCTGGTTCCCGCCGGCCTCAACCGCTACGTGCTCTTCGGCACCCTCGGCGCTGCTCTCGTCGGACTCCCGCTCATGGTCCTGGGCTCCCAATGGGGTCTCAGCGGGATCATCGCCGCCCTCGCGGCCTCGGAGCTCGTGATCCTCGCCGTCGTCGGGGCTGCCGGAACACATCATCTGCTCCTGGAGAGGCGATCGGCTTTCGCTCTCGTCGCGCCAGCTGAGGGAGACATCGCATGACCGAGGCCGTGAGCGTGTGCATGGCGACATACAACGGCGAGCGATTCGTCCGGCACCAGCTCGAATCGATCCTCGACGGACTCCTCCCCGGCGACGAGGTGGTCGTGGTCGACGATGCCAGCACTGACGGCACCGCAGCTGTCGTGGCCGCTCTCGGAGACGATCGCATCCGACTGATCCGCTCCGAGACGAACCAGGGATACGTGAAAGCCTTCGAGGCCGCGATAGCCGAAGCGACCCGCGAGATCATCTTCCTCTCCGACCAGGATGACGAGTGGGTCCCCGGCCGCCGTGCGCTGCTGGTCGAGGCACTTCGCGACCGGTCGATCGCGGCCGGCGACCTCGTGCTGCTGCCTGACGACGCACCTCTGCGTTCTCCGCTCACCGGACGCCCGTGGCACCTCGATGCCCTGCCCTCAGGCGGCTCTCTGGCGAATGAGCTGCGTCTGCTCGCGGGCGACGCGCCCTACTACGGGTGCGCGATGGCGTTCCGACGCGAGGCCAGAGACCTCATCCTGCCCTTTCCCGAGTTCCTCGTCGAGTCGCATGATCTGTGGATCGCGACCGTCGGCAATACCGCTCGGGAGCTCGCGCATGTCCAGAGCCCGGTGCTGCGGCGCCGCCTGCATGACGCCAATGCGTCGGCCCCGAAGCCGCGAGGACTCCGCAAGGCGCTGCAGTCGAGGTGGATGCTCCTCCGCGCATGGCGTGAAGCATCGCGTCGCGTCCGCGCAGCGCGCTGACACCACCGTCATGCGCCTGAGCTGCCGCGCAGGGCTCCGCGCCCTCAGCTCAGGTCGACGACGTGCGCCAGCGACGATCGCACACCCCGCGCCGTGCCGTGCCGCAGCACGAGAGGCAGCGCGGCGATCCCGTGCAGCCGCGACATGAGGCGCACCCGTGCGGTCCGCGCTGTGCGGCTCCATCCTCGCTCAGCAGCCGATCGGCGCGCGATGCGGTAATACCGCCGCTCATCGAGAAAGCGACTGCCGTCGAGCAGCGTCTTCTGGGATGCGCTCTCCAGATGGCGACGATACGAGAATGCGAGCGTCGGCGTGTAGGCCAGCGTGCCGCCGTCGAAGGCGATGTCCATCAGCAGCGCCAGGTCCTGGATGACCGGAAGGTCGTCCGTGAAGTCGATACGGCGAAGCGTCTCCACTCGGAGCGAGAGCGACGGCCAATAGAGCCAGTTGCCCCTGATCAGCGTGGTGGCCATGTCCGGGCCGCTGAAGACAGTCACTCCCCGCCCCTTCGGAGCGAGGTGGCGCTGCTTGATCCGATCGACGAGGGGAAGGACGACAGCCCCGTTCTCGTCGATGACCTGAACCGCCGGCTGGATGACGTCGGCATGCGGCACTGCGCGGGCCGCCGCGCGGACGACCTCCACATAATTCGGGTGCAGAAGGTCGTCGCAGCCGAGGATCGTGACGAAATCCCCCGACGCACGCCGAACCGACTCCCGGAAGTTCTCGGTGATCCCGACGTTGTGCTCGTTCCGGGAGTAGACGATCCGCTCATCCCGCTCTTCACTGAAGTGGACTGCGACCGAGTCATCGGGATAGCAGTCGTCGATGATCGTCAACCGCCAGTCCGGATCGGTCTGGGCGCGGACGGATTCGACTGTCTCGTAGAGCTGATCCGGGTCGCCCCAGAACGGCACGAAGATCTCGTAGGTCATGACCCGAGTCCGCACGAGACGATCTTGAAGAGCTTCGCGTCGCCGCGCTGCTCGACGAGTTCGACGAAGGGCGAGCTGTCGAGGTCATCGAGTCCCGAGTAGTCCGCGTCGTTCTCCTGGAAGTCCCCGTCGGCACTGAAGTCGAGGACGTACGCGACCCCGGTGTCCTCGAGCGCGTCGCAGACCTGCGGAGAGTCGCCATCCGTGCTCAGCATCGTGTTGATCGCTTCAGCGTCGTCGGTGAGGTCCATCAGGAGATGGGGCATGAGGACCCGTCTTCCGCTCACACCGTACGCGAACGATGCTCCCGTCCACGGGTCTCCCGCGATGACCGCATCCTCCGGGACGAGCTCTGCGAGGTCCTCCATGAGATCGAGTTCGTCTGGAGACACGATCGGCCCACCGGGTCGGAGCTCGTAGGTGAACTCGATGTCGGCGGCAGCCTGTCGAATCGCGGCGTTCTGCGTGACCCCGACGAGCGCGATCACGACGATGGCGATCAGGACGATGGGCAGGCGCTCGGAGAACCGTCGGACCCGCGTCAGCACTCGCTGCCGAAGGAGCCAGGTCACGAGGACGATTCCGCCCAGCGCCGCGAGCGGCAGTACTCCGATCGCCCAGAAGGCGGCGATACGCGGCGGATTGTTGTACCACGGAGCGGTGAACCAGAAGCGCAGCGTCTCATACGGCGACGCCGACACGATGATGTAGAGCACAGCCGAGATGACCGCCATCGCGAGGATCGACCACCGCGCGTAGGTGCCTCTGCGGATGACGCTGTATGCGCCGATGATCATCAGGGCGGTGATCCCGAGCGAGCTCGGATAGCCGTACACGCTCGCCGCGACGACTTCACCGATCGAGTCGGGAACCGTGTTGATGATGGGCCAGTAGATCTGGCTGGCCGGGGGCCGTACCACCTGCAGGAGAACGACCCCTGCAGCGGCGTATGCGACCAGCAGGCCGATGCCGATCAGTCGCGGTCGACCCGGGGTCCTCACCTCGTGCAGAAGCCTGGCGAGGACGAAAGGCACCGTGAGCGCGACGACCGCCATGAGCGCGCCCGGGTGCGCGACACCCAGACCGGGCACCACGAGCACCAGCAGGAGCGCCCAGTCCTGACGACGCGGCACCCTTCCGGGCCTGAGCAGCCACCAGGCGACGACGATGGCGGCGGGTGCGACGGCGAGGCCGAGGAACAACGGGTAGAGCACGCCGTAATGCAGCAGCAGGAAGGGGAATGCCGGGAAGGCGGCGGCCAGCGCCCCCGCGATCACCGTCATGATCTGGTTGCGGCCCAGGAGCTCGCGCACGAGGAGCACCGCGCCGATCGGCCAGACGACCGCAGCGACGACGATGATCATCGCGTTGGTCGCGAGCGGCACGGAGGCTCCGCTGAGCGCGACGACGATCGAGACCATCGCATGCCAGCCGGACGGGTAGAACGGAACGCCCGCCGGCGAGGTCATGCTGCCCAGCCACAGGGGCGATGCGTTTCCGGTGTCGAGCACGTACTGGACGGCGTTCAGGTGGAAGAAGTTGTCGTATCGCTGCGAGAAGAACTCCGGGTCGTGCATGCTTCTGACCAGCACGAACGCGATGAGAGCGGCGGGTACGACGATCGAGACGATCACGGCGACCAGTTGCCTGGCGCTCGAGCGCTGACGGAGCGGCACAGGCGTGCCGACGTGCTTCGACCAGAAGTATGCGGCGACCGAAGCCACAGCAGTGAGGATGAGCACCGGAAGGATGCTCCACCGGATTCCCACGAACGGCGCCGCGAGGGCGGCGACTGCGACGAGCGAGACGCTGAGCGCGGGGGCCAGCGCGACGAGCCTCATTCCGCGCAGGCGGAGGAGGAAGCCGAGCAGCAGTCCGGGAAGGAAGAGAAGAGCGCCGGTGACGAGCAGCGCGGGCAGGATCGAGACCCAGCTCACGCCGCCTCCGCCTCCGGGTAGCGGATCTTCGGGTTGAAGGTGATGCCCTTCAACCACTTGCCGAGCAGTTTCGCTCGCAGGTCCAGAGGAACGCGGCCTCGGTGGAGGCTCACGAACAGCCGTGCACCGAACTCCACGAAGTACAGGAAGCCACGATGGTGCAGCTGCCAGGACGCCTCGTTGCGCACACCGTACGAGAACTTCCACAGGCTCTTGCGGTCGACCATCGCGAAGTTGACTCCGCGGTTGTCCCCCATGTCATGGACGACGACGCTGTCGAGCACCTGCACACCGGGGCAACGCGCGGTGAGGCGAAGCGTGTACTCGCGGTCGTCGAACCAGATGAAGTACTCGGAATAGGGAAGCCCGTACTCCGCGATGGCCCACCGCGGGATCAGCACCGAGACGAACGAGCACGCGGTCACCATGACGTTCTTCTGCCCCTTGACGAGCAGGCGTCCCCAGTCCCACGTCGTCACCGGGTTGTTCATCTCGCAGATGCTGCCGTCGGTGAACTCGACGACCGAGCACGCGAAGGGAACGTCGCCACCGAGTTCCTCGACCGCCCCGTCGAAACCGGCGATGAGGCTCGCGAGGGCTTCGGGCTTCGGATAGCAGTCGTCGTCCATGATCCACACGTGATCTGCACCGGACGCGTATCCGCGCAGCATCCCCTCGGAGAAGCCGCCCGCTCCCCCGGAGTTGGTCGACATGGTCACAACTTCGAGGGGCACCGCTGTCTCGAGCGCGGCAAGGTACTCCGCCGTGCCGTCGGTCGAGGCGTTGTCGATCACGAACAGCGTCTCGACGGGGTGCGTCTGCGCCTCGATCGACGCGATCACGGTCTTCAGCTTCTCGAGCCGATTGAACGTGACGACCACTCCAGCGACACTCACCACGAGCCCACCTCTTCCTTGAACCATGAACTCGCGGACTGCTGGGACAGCAGCTTCTTCTCAGCCTTGCGCTCCTTGCGCCACAGCGCTTCCCTCGCCTCTTCGTCGTCGACGAGCGGGCCCACCGCGTCAGCGAGCTGGCGCGCTGCGAGACGGGCATATCGAGGAACCAGGGCAGTCTCCGGGATGATGTCGCCCTGGGCGCCGACGTCCGTCGAGATCACCGGCACTCCGTGCGCGATCGCCTCGAGAGTCGTCAGTGTGAGTCCCTCATTGTGGGAGGCGACCACGAGCACGTGGGCTTCGTCGAGCGTGTCGGAGACCGGGGTGTCGGAGGTGCGCCGGATGATGTCGGCCCCCAGGCCCTCCGCCTCGATGATGTCATCGACCCAGCTCGACAGCTCCCCACCGCCGTGGAGGATGAAACGCAGCGAATATCCCTGCCGTTTCAGGCGGCGCGCCATCGCGAGGTACACCTCCGGCGCTTTCTGCCGCGCCATGCGGCCGACGAACGCGACAGTGAACTGCTCTCCCTCGACCCGCGGGCGGAACACGGCATCCTTCGGCTTCACGGTGAGTCCGCCGAGCGGTGCCATGACCACGCGGTCGGAGGGGATCCGCTGGACGTCTGTCATCCAGCGCGCGAGGCTCGGCGAGATCACGTGATGCGTGGTGATCGACTTCGATGCGATGGCACTGCTCAGGGGATAGCCGCCCCCGGTGTACTCGACGATGTGCGTGCTGTCGACGATGGGGATGCCGGGGCGCGACGCCGCGATCCACGCCACCCGGTCGTAGAGCCACTGGTTGTGATGGATGACGACGCCCCGCACGTCGAAGGTGCGCAGCAGCGCGCGGAGCAGTGGTTCGACGCCGGCCGTCTGAGACTCGACGGTGGGCTCCGAGAACGGGATGAGCAGCGCCCCGTCGAGCTCGGGACGGGTGACCCACGGCTGGTGGGAGTCCCGATTCGTGAGCACGATCGGGAGCAGGCCGGCCTCACGCACCAGTCGCACCGTCTCGAAGGCCCAGAGCTCAGCGCCGCCGAGTTCGAACCAGTGGAGACCGATGATCACGGCCTTCTGCGCGCCCTCGGGGGCAGGGGCGGCCGGCACGATCACCTCGCCCTCGTGCGCACCCCCACGTCGGAACTCGCCTTCGTAGTCGCGAGGCTCGATGGCGGTCGTGAGCTTGCGGCGGAATCTGAGCAGCGAGAGATCGCGCGCGTCGTCGTAGAGGAGCGGAGCGCGCGACTTGACACTCCGTGCGATCCGTCCGACGAGCCCCGGGCGCTGGGGTCGGTAGGGGTCGGAGCTCAGAACACTGTCGGATGAGACGTGCAGATGCCTGGTGGGCGACGCGACGAGAGCGGCGGAGGCGGCCTCCGTGTGCTCGGGATCACGCTCTTCGACGGAGACGGAGCTCACGATGCCGAAGCTCCCGATACGGTGGCGGTTGTTCCTCGAGAGCCCGTCGAACGTGCTGTCGTCAGTCAGGCGGGGAGTCGTCTCCACCGAGCCGTCGTAGAGATGGACCCGGAGCGCCCGTTGGGGCGCCATGAGCGCATGGAAGTTCAGCGCACCGACGAGGAGGCGACGCTCACGCTCCGACAGATCCACACCCGTCTGCGGGTCCTCGAAGCGGAAGAGTGCAGGCTGATCGAGAGCTTGAAGAGGTGTCACGGATACAGTTTGCTTTCGGATCGACGGACGCACGAGACCTCCGCGATCCTACCAGCGACCGTGACTCCGACCCTGGGTTGAGCCTGTGCCGCGCGTTCGGCGCTTCCCCATCGATCTGCCAGGGACGAGGCGTCAGGGATCGTATGATTGCTCACGGTGCGCCCGAGACCGTCGGCGCGTCGGAAGGTGGAATCGCGGTGCAACAGGCTCGCACAGCCGACGACCAGAGAATGACGACTCCTGGCGCGAATCGAGGGCTCCTCGAGGTCTTCCGGCAAAGGCATCTGCTCTCGCTCATCGTGCGCAAGGAAGTGCAGATCCGCTACCGGGGCTCCATCTTCGGGTGGCTCTGGTCCTACGTGAAGCCGCTCGTGCAGTTCGTCGTCTTCTTCGTCGCGATCGGCGTCTTCCTCGGTCTGAACGACCGGGTCGACTTCTTCCCGATCTATCTGCTGTCCGGTATCACCGTGGTGACCTTCTTCAATGAGGCGTTCTCCAACGGCACCCGCTCACTGGTCGACAACGCGGCGCTGATCAAGAAGATCTACCTGCCCCGCGAGATGTTCCCGATCGCGAGCATGATGATCGCCGCCGTGAACACGGTGCCCCAGATCATCGTGGTGATCGCGATCTCGCTGTTCTTCGGCTGGGCGCCGACGTTCGCGTCCATCGGCGCGATCCTCCTGGCCCTGGTGATCATCGCGGTCCTGGCCAGCGGGCTCGGCCTCTTCTTCGGTTCGATCAACGTGACGTTCCGCGATGCGCAGAGCTTCGTCGAGATCATCGTCATGATCGCGATCTGGGCCTCCCCCGTGATGTACGAGTGGACCCAGGTCGCCAGGGTCGTGCCCGATTGGCTCTTCGTCCTCTACCGACTGAACCCGATCACCGCCGCCGTCGAGCTGTTCCACTACGGAGTCTGGTTCCCGCTCGGACCCGATGCCTCCCCGATCCCCGACGTATGGATGTACGGGCTCATCGCACTCGTGACGTCACTCATCGCGCTGGTCATCGGCCAGCTCGTCTTCCGCCGACTGGAGGGCCGCTTTGCCCAAGATCTCTGATGCGCAGCCACTCCCGCGGATCATCATCGACGACGTCCACAAGACCTTCAAGCTCCGGCACACGCACTCGATCAAGGAGACGGCTCTCGCCGCGATCCGTCGCAAGCCGCTGACCACGGACTTCCACGCCCTCGACGGCGTCTCGTTCGACATCCAACAGGGCGAATCCGTCGCGCTCCTCGGCTTCAACGGTTCCGGCAAGTCGACGATGCTCAAGCTGATCTCCGGGGTGCTCGAACCGGATGCCGGCACGGTGCTCACTCGCGGTCGCGTCGCCGGTCTCATCGAGGTCGGCGCGGGGTTCCACCCGGATCTGTCCGGTCGCGAGAACATCTTCCTCAACGCCGCGATCCTGGGCATGACCAAGAAGGAGACCGAGGCACGGTACGACGAGATCGTCGCGTTCAGCGAGATCGAGCAGTTCATCGACACCGAGGTGAAGCACTATTCATCCGGCATGTTCCTCAGACTCGCCTTCTCCGTGGCGATCCACACCGAGATGGACGTCCTGCTGATCGACGAGATCCTCTCCGTCGGCGACGAGCCGTTCCAGAAGAAGTGCCTCGCACGCGTCCGCGAACTGCACGCACAGGGCAAGACGCTCGTCGTCGTCAGCCACGATCTCAACATGGTCTCGAACCTGTGCGATCGAGGCATCCTGCTCCAGAAGGGCAAGGTGCGCTTCGACGGGCCCAGCGCGGATGCCGTCGAGGTCATGCGCTCCTGATCAGAGCCTGCCCCCGAGGCGGGCTCGGGACTCAGAGGTCCGCGTGCAGTCCCCACACGCGCTCGGCCGCGCCGAGCCACGAGAACGATCTCGACCGATCGGTGCCGAGCACGCTCAGGCGACGTGAGCCGTCGCCGACCGCATCGGCCACGGCCTCGGCGACGTCCGCCGGATCGGCTATCACTCCCCCGTCGGCTATCACGTCGTGGTGCACTCCGCTGTCGACGGCGACCACCGGCACGCCGAGCGTCATCGCCTCGACCGCACGCCACGGCCACACGGCGCGTGCGCTCGTGGCCACCAGGACGGACGCACCTGCGAGGACCGCTGCCCTGTCAGCCACCGTCAGCGCCCCGCGCACATGCGCCTTCGATTCGGGCAGTCCTGCTGCCGCGGCGATCTCGGCCAGCCTCGGTTCAGAACCTTCCGGTGCGTCGAGCACCACGGCTTCCGTGCCCGCCGCGATCGCCGCCCGGAAACCGTGCTCGAGCGACGCAGCGGAGCCCGTCAGGACCAGATAGCCCGCAGGCAGAGACAGAGAGGCTCGTCGGGCAGTCGCGTCGAACGGGACCACCAGCGCCGACGGCGCCGCTCCCGGGATGACGCGGATCCGCCCACTCAGCTTCGCGATCTCCGCCAGTCGCGCGCCGACCGCATGAGAGGGGACGACGACGGCATCCGCGTGCTTGACCGCTCGTTTCAGCATCGCGCGCTGCCAGGCGACTGCGGACTTCGACAGAGCGTCGGGCTCTTCCCACGCCTGCAGATCCCACAGCGTGACGGTGGTCTGATCGTGGTCGTGCAGGCGGTCATGCCGCACCAGGGGCGCCATCAACGTCGGCGAGTGGATGAGACCTCCGCCGACCCCCGGCGCGATCCCCAGCTGCCACGATGCCGCGAGCTCACGCCGTGCGAGCGACAGTCTGCGCACATCCGTGAGACCCGGAATCTGCACCTCGGCACCGGACGGGACGATCGCCTCGACCTCGCAACCGGCCGGAGCGGTCGAGATCAGCGCCGCGGTGAGGTCGGATGCCGCAGACGCATGATCCGCGTGCACGACATGCGTCAGCTGATCCAGAACCACACGCAGCCGAGCACCCATGCGACAACAGTAATCGCCCTCGCGCTCCGAACCTGGGAGCGTGACCGAGAGCGACGCGGATCGGGGACACCGCGCACCTCTGATATGCCGCTTCGTGCTTGAATGCAGGGGTGAGTGACGGACGACTGCCTGTACGTCGTCGATGGGTGCGGTGGACCATCGGCGTGATCGTGATCCTCTTCGTGCTCGCGATCGGCTGGGTCGCCATCCGCGGCATCGGTGCGGTGAACAGCCTGCAGGAGGTCGCGGCGTCATCGTCGAAGCTCAAGCAGGCGATCGGCGAGGGCGACCTCGACAGGGCAGCATCGCTCTCTTCCCGGATCGCCCACCATGCGGGATCCGCCCACGACCTGACATCCGATCCGATCTGGCACGGATTCGGTCTCCTTCCATGGCTCGGTCCGAATTTCTCGGCGGTGAGCGAGGTCGCGGCGATCGCCGACGACGTCGCCTCGGACGCGCTCGTCCCCGTTCTGCAGGCCGCCGACGAGCTCGACCTGGCGAGTCTGGGACTCTCGGGCGGGGCAGTCGATCTGGCGCCGTTCGCGCAGATCGAGCCGTCGCTCGCTGACGCGAGCGCGACGCTGACGTCTGCCGAGACGCGTGCCATCCGCATCGATGCGGATGCGACTCTGCCGCCGCTCGCCGACGCAGTGCGGGAGATGAGATCGACCGTCACCCAGGCCGCCACGGTGGTCGGAGCGCTGCACGGAGCGTCCGCGCTGCTGCCGAGCATGCTCGGCGCGGAAGGGCCCAGGAACTACGTGCTCGCGATGCAGAACAACGCCGAGCTGCGATCCTCGGGCGGCATCATCGGGGCCATCGCCCTCCTCAACGCTGAGAACGGCCGGATCACCCTCGTGCAACAGGCCTCCGTCCCCGACTTCCCGGCCCTCGAGACCCCGATCCCGCTCAGCGAGTCGACCGTCGCGCTCTTCGAGGATCGTCCGGGTCGCTACATGCAGAACCTCACGAGCATCCCCGATTTCACCGAGGCGGGTCCTGCGATCGCGACACGCTGGCAGAACCGCTTCGGACAGCCGGTCGACGGGGTCATCGCGGTCGACGCCGTGATGACCGAGACCCTCGTCGCAGCCACAGGACCGCTCACGTTCGGGCCGTTCAGCGCCACCGAGGAGACCGTGGTGGGACTGCTGCTCTCCGAGATCTACGCCGCCGTCCCCGATCCGCTGGCACAGGACGAGATCTTCTCGCAGGCCGCGGGAGCGCTCCTCTCCGCAGCACTGACCCAGGCGGATCCGAAGGACCTCGTCGCCGCTCTCTCGGCCTCGGCAGACGAGCGGCGTATCCGCATCTGGAGCGCGCACGAGGACGAGGAGGCGATCCTGTCGGCGTCGACTCTCGGCGGAGCGCTGCCAGAGGACGACACCCAGACTCACGTCGGCGTCCTGTTGAACGACACCACCGGCGGCAAGATGGACTTCTATGCCGACGCCGCCATAACGACCTCGATCGGCACCTGCGAGGGCGAGCCGACCACGCAGGTGACGGTGACGTGGAGGAACGATGCGCCGGCCGACGCAGGCACTTCCCTGCCGCCCTACGTGACCGCTGACGGGTTCTACGGGGTGCCGGCCGGGTCGACACGGACTCTGATCACCGTGTACGGCCCCGAGGGCGCGACTCCGTCTCACATCGACCGCGACGGGGAAGAGGCGAGTGTGCAGACGGCTCTGCTCGGCTCCCGGTCGGCCGTTCAGCACGAGGTTCTCCTGGCCCCGGGTGAGTCGTCGAAGATCACGGTCGAGTTCCAGGGAACCGGGGCCGGAGAGCGGCTCACGGTGGTCGACCACACGCCCATGGTGGACACGCCGGAGACATCTCGCGAGCAACTGCGTTGCGCATCGTGACTTTCCGTATTCGATGATGTAGGGTCAATCCCACTGGGGAATATCTGAGTTCTGCAATTCTGTCGTGGGGACAGGAAGAACTCACGCAGTCGGATGCAGGGGTGTATTCGAAGGCGATTCCGCGTGTATTTCTGGGGAGAATCATGCTGAAGAAACTGGCTGCCATCAGCCTTACCGCTGGCGTACTCGTGCTCATGGCACCTGCTGTCGCCTCTGCCTCGCCGGTCGTTCCGACCGAGTCGGACTCGTACGCCGGCACACCGCGGGTGACCGTCGATGATCCGATCATCGACACCTGCGAGGTGTCGACCGTCGCGTTCGGCGCCGGGTACTTCCTGCCGTCCGAGAATGTCGGGGTGTCCGTCTCCGGCTTCAACGCCGGCGACTCCGCCGTCTCGGGCAACACGGCGGCCGCAGACGGCAGCCTCGTCGTCACCTTCCGCCCGCCGGCCGACGGTGAGGGCTCCTACGCGCTCGCCTTCGGCGGTTCGCGGTCATACACGGCTACGGTCACGGTCTCACACGGCCATGATTCCGCCGTGAGCTGCGACCACGATCCTGGTGTCGCGTCCGCAGGCACAGAGCTTCCGCTCACCGGCGGTGGGCTCGAACTCGCACTCACGGGCGGCAGCGTGTCGCCGTGGGTTCTCGGAGGTGGAGCCGCCGCACTGGTGGCTGGTGGAGTACTCGTCGCGACAGGTGTCACACGCCGCAAGCGCGCATAGGTCAGGTTCCCGCTCTCAGCGGGAATCGACTGGACGACGGTGATCCCTCCCCCTCCGATCACCGTCGTCTGGTGAATCCGGTCATGCACCGGAGGCCCACGGCCGCCACTTCACTCTCAGGTGGCGGCCGTGGGCTCACTCATGTGTCCACGAGTGAGCGAACCACGCCGACGCCACTCGCGGCATCGCGATGAAGGACCGTCGGCCGCGGGTTCGACGGCCACGGCGTGCGACCACAGGTTCGACTATCGGGCGCAGACGATCACGGGGTCGGGGTCGGGGTCTCCGTCGGAGGATGCAGCGTCTGCTGCATCATCTCGTGGATGTGCCCGTAGTCCGGAGCATGCTCGTCCACACCCTGATCGGGGGTGAGCTCGACCGTCGTGACGGTCTGCTCACGAGCCTTGGTCATCAGGTCGAAGAACTCGGGAAGCTTGTCCTGAGGCAGATCGGTGCTGATCAGTGCGGTTCCCGCGGACGCGACCTCGTTGAACCGGGTGAGCACGGTCTGCGGTGTGAACTGCGCGAGAATCGCTTCCTGCAGTTCGCGCTGCCGCTTCATCCGGTCCCAGTCACTGGTCGTGTAACGCGATCGCGCATACCACTGCGCCGTGTCGCCGTCCATGTGCTGCTGCCCGACCTCGATCCAGCCGATCGCCCACGCATCGACGTCATACGGGTCCACGCCCTCGGGCGGACCGCCCTTGGGCAGCCTCTCCGTCACGTTGATGTCCACGCCGCCGAGCGCGTCGACGAGCGCCGCGAAGCCGTGCATGTCGACGAACACGTAGTACGGGATCTCGATCCCGAGAACACCCTCGGCGGCATCCTTCGTGGCCTCGATCCCTGCATCCGAACCATGCGCCGCAGCATCGGGATACAGACCGGTGCCGTTGTCGTCTCGGCAGATCTCCGCGGCGTTGCGCACATGGTTCATCCAGCCGTTCCACCCGCACGAGTTCGAGCTGTGTCCCTCGAAGCCGTTCGGATACAGCGCCTGCATCGGGCTTCCCTCGCTGAAAGGCGCATTGGGAAGCTCACGCGGGATTCCGGTGATCGTGACGGCGCCGGTGGTCGCGTTCACAGAGACCACCGAGATGCTGTCGAACCTCATCGAGTCGCGGCCTTCACCGCTGTCCGCTCCGAGCAACAGGATGTTGTAGTACCCCTCGCTCGGCGGCAGACTCGGACCGCTCTGGCCGAAGATCGTGTTGATCGTTCCCCGCGCGGTGCCGACGTAGGACGCCGCATATCCGGTGCCCGTTCCGACGAGACCGAGCAGAAGCAGTGCGACGAGCGGGATGGCGAACTTCGAGGGACCGGGGATTCTGACCAGTCTGACGAGCCGCAGCACGTCGAAGGTGAGCACCACCCACAACACGAGGTATGCGATCAGCAGCACCTGGACGAGCGTGAGGACGACCGCCGAGAACCATCCGGCGCCGACGGTGAGCCACAGCAGCACGGGACGGGCGAACAGAGCGACACCCGCGCCCACGATCAGGAGGAACCACGCGAGCAGCGTCGCTCCGAGACCGATCCGCCCGAGCCGACGATTGCCCGCGAGCACCTGCGCGGACCCGGGGACGAGCAGATTCAGCAGCACGAGCCACCAGCCGCGCTTGGTCATCGTTCCCGCATCCGCGGTGTTCGGATGCCGCAGGGGGTGGGTCTCGATCAGAGGTCGCGCCGTACCTCGCGGCGGCGCAAGGGTCACAGGGACCCCTTAAGCCGATCGTTCTTCTCCTCGACCTGCGCTTCGAGATCGAGCGCGTACGCCTCGATGCGATCAGCGAGATCGTCGTCGGACGTGCCGAGGATCCGCGCGGCGAGGATGCCCGCATTGCGCGCTCCTGCGATCGACACCGTCGCGACCGGGATGCCCGCAGGCATCTGCACGATGGAGAGGAGGGAATCCATCCCGTCGAGGTAGGCGAGCGGCACGGGGACGCCGATGACCGGCAGCGCCGTCATCGAAGCGAGCATCCCTGGAAGATGTGCGGCCCCGCCGGCGCCGGCGATGATCACTCGGATGCCGCGGCCCCGCGCTTCACGCGCGTACTGCATGAGCTTGTCGGGGGTGCGGTGCGCCGAGACGACCTCCACCTCGTGCGGGATCGCGAAGTCCGTCAGCGACTGAGAGGCATCGCTCATCACGCGCCAGTCGGAGTCGGATCCCATGACGACGCCGACGAGGGGCGCGGCGGAGGAGTGCAATGGCTCAGTCACCCACTCAGGCTACGGTCTGGTGCTGGGAGAAACCCCGAACGGCACACCCCTGGACGCACCCTCAGTCGAAGTGAGCCGCCGTCGCACGGGCCACGTACACCGCATCGTCGAGATCATCGCCCGTCACGTTCACGTGCCCGACCTTGCGGCCTGGACGCGGCGCCTTGCCGTAGGTGTGGATCTTGGCCGACGGATGCTCCGCCATCGCTCCCGCGAAACGGTCGCCGAGCGAGCCGCTCTTCGGTCCTCCGAGGATGTTCACCATCACCGACCAGGCGGCCTGAGGCGCGGTGTCGCCGAGGGGCAGATCGGCGACGGCACGCAGGTGCTGCTCGAACTGTCCGGTCACGGCGCCGTCCTGGCTCCAGTGTCCGCTGTTGTGCGGGCGCATCGCCAGCTCGTTCACGAGGATCCGCTCGTCGTCGGTCTCGAAGAGCTCGACCGCGAGCATGCCGGTGACCCCGAGTCCCTCGGCGATCGACCGCCCGATCTCCTCGGCGACCTGGGCGAGACGGTCGGTCGCATGCGGCGCCGGCGCGATCACCTCGGCGCACACACCCTCACGCTGCACGGTCTCGACGACGGGATAGGCGACGATCTGGCCGCTTGGGCGGCGAGCCACCTGCTGCGCGAGCTCGCGAACGAATCCGACGAGCTCCTCGACCAGCAGAGCCTCGTCGTCGGCGAGCCCGTCGAGCCAGTCCTGAGCATCGCTCGCCGCTCGGACCACGCGCACGCCCTTGCCGTCGTAGCCACCCCGCGGCGTCTTCACGACACCCTGCCCGTCGTGCTCGTCGAGGAACGCCTGCAGCTCGGATGCATCGCGAACCGGCGCCCACTCGGGCTGGGGCACGCCGAGCTCGGCGAGCCGCGCTCGCATGAGGAGCTTGTCCTGGGCGAACTGCAGAGCATCCGGCCCAGGGTGCACCGCGACGCCCTCGGCGACGAGAGCCCGCAGCACCTCCTGCGGGACGTGCTCGTGGTCGAAGGTGACGACGTCGACGTCTCTGACGAACGCACGGACGACATCGAGGTCGTGATAGTCGCCGACCGCGACCGCCGCGAGCTGCGCGGACATCCCCTCGTCTTCAGCGAGCACCCTCAGGTCGAGCCCGAGCTCGACCGCCGGAGCGATCATCATCCGAGCCAGCTGACCTCCACCGATCACACCAACGCGCAGCGCCATGGGCCGCCTCCATTCGTCCTGACCATTCTCGCGCATCGGCGCGCACGCCGTTCACGCATGGCCGATAGCGGTGCAGCGGTGCGGAGGTCAGAATCCGGCCGTGCCGTCGTTCCCCGACTGCGCATCGCGATGCGCGAGGATCTGGCTGACCTCGATCTGATCGGCCAGCGTCTCGTGCACGAGCGTCACGTTGGGCACGTTGGCGAGACGCAGCGGCGCATCGACCCCGTTGGAGAGCGTGATCGTGCCGACACCCCACATCCGCTGGATCACACCGCGTCTGACCCCGATCGTGTAGCCGCGCGCGTGTGACATCTCCTGCCGGTTGCGAGCACCGACGCCGTGGTTCACGATGACCCGCCGCGTGGTGAGCGTCACCGAGTGCGAGTACCAGATGACCCAGGGCACGACCGCCAGCAGGAGCACGATCGCGGCGGCCGAGCTCAACAGCATCCAGTTCTCGAACGGCGCCGGGAGATTGTCGTAGAAGAAGGACGTCGCACCGAACACCGCGATCAGCACCAGCGCCGACCAGAAGAGTCTCCGCGCGTGTGCGCGGAACCGAGCGATGAGCAGCTCTTCGGCGGGCGCACCCGGCGGTGGCATCGTCGGCCTTCCGCCGAGAGTCACGGGCTGAGTCACCCCTCCATTGTGCCCGCAACCGCCGACATCGCCGCTCGCACGCCGGGCGTGTCAGACTCATGCAGGTCGGACGTGCACCACATCACCCGCTGAGATCGCCGTCTCGACGCCTCCCGCCAGAACCAGCAGCCGGCCGTCGTCATCCAAAGCGGTGGCTCTTCCGACGAGCACGGAGTCCCCGGGAAGCGAGACCCTCACGTCGAGCCCGATCGTGGCGCAGCGCCGACTCACCGCGTCATGGAGCCCACTGGACACGGCGTCGCCCACTGCGGCGAGCTCGACGAGCAGCCGATCGAGCTCGCGCAGATACGCGGCGAGCAACCGATCGGCATCGGCCAGGGTGCCGAGGACGGCGAAGGACGTCGCGGTCGGCACCGGCAGCTGAGACTCCGTCATCGCCGTGTTCACGCCTGTCCCCACGATGACCGCATCCTGCGTCGCCTGTGCCAGGATTCCGCAGATCTTGCGACCGTCGACCAGCACGTCGTTCGGCCACTTGACCGCGACCTCGTGGCCCGGAAGCTGCTCGGCGATCGCATCCGCCATCGCCGCCCCGGCGGCGAGGGGTATCCAGCCTCGCACTGAGGGGGACGGCAACCGCCGCAGCAGGACGGAGACGGCGAGCGACGCTCCCGGCGCGGCGGTCCAGGAGCGACCGAGTCTGCCGCGTCCGGCTGTCTGGTTGTCGGTGAGGAGCACCGACAGGTGCGGAGTCGAGAGCGGCTCGCGTGCTCGCTCGCTCAGGATCTCGTTGGTCGACCCCGCGTCGTTCAGCACCTCGAGATGCGCGGCGACCGCCGCGGTCAGCGGAAGGTCCATCGTCAGACCTCCTCTTCGTCGGCCTCTTCGTCGTCGTCGTCCTCGTCGGTGCGCACCGCCCCGATCTCATGCGCCTGCCAGTGATCCCACTCCTGCATGAGGCGCTCGATCGCGGCGTGGAACTTCTCGGTCGCCGCTCCTGGCGTCGTGTCGCCGAAATAGTGCTGCACCCACATGCGCAGCCTCGCGATGGCCACCTCATCGGCACGGACGCGTTCGACCTCGGCGACGATGTCGCCTGCAGCGTCGGCGCTGAGCCACTCGCAGTCCGACAGATAGCCGTTGGTGTCGATCGACGCCCGCTCGTCGGCCGGTCGCGTGATCATCAGCGGCTTGCCGACGGCCAGACGGTCGTAGACCATCGCCGAGATGTCGACGATCGCGACGTCGGCGGCAGCCAGCTGCCATCCGAGCTCCGGCCCGTGGTCGTACACGTGCTGAGCAGCGGGGTCCGCGGCGTTCGCTGCGGCGATGGCCGCGATGATGCGGCGGTGCGCTGCGCCGTATTCGTCGTCCACGACTCCGCTTCGCGGGTGCGGTCGGTAGATCACTCGGTGTCCACGGGACGCGAGGAGCGTCGTGACCAGCGTCTCGCCGTGCGTGGCGATCGACCCGTAGTGGGCGCTCGGGCGGTCGCCCTCCCACGTCGGCGCGTAGAGCACGACGGTGCGCTCGTCCGGCACGTACGGCAGCGTGCCCGAGTAGTGGTCGGCCTGCGGCCGACCGATCTCGATGGTCCGCTGATCGATGTCCCAGTTCCAGAGCGTCCGCGACAGACGGTCACGTGCTGCCTGCCCGGCGACCAGCGCATAGTCGTACGCCTTGTACTGATTCGTCGTCATGTACATCTTGTCGGACTCGCCGTGGTTGATGAACACGTGCCAGCGCCTGCCGTAACGGAACATCTGGAAGTTGCGGGTGTTCTGGTTGACATACAGGACGACACGGATGTCCTGCGACGAGATGAACCTCTCGAGGTCGCGGATCGTGGGAACGAAGGCGACCGGCGGTCCATCCTCATCGAGCAGCTTGTCGGCGCCGGTGGCCGAGCGGGACAGCACGACGACGGGCCAGCGCTTCGACAGCTCGGCGAGCGGGCGGTACCACTGCCGCATCTGGTACATGTTCACGTCGCCGTCGGCGAAATACACCGCCACCTGGTAGTGCTCCGGCTGATGCGGCTCACGTTCGGCGAGACGCCGTCGCACGCGCTGCACGGCTTTGCGCGAGGCGAGCGCCCGCTTCAGCAGACGGTAGGCCTTCTTCGCGTCGGACACTGCACCCATCCCTCCAGGATACCGAGTGCGAGGACGCGAGCCGACGGCAGCCGCCCGAGGCGCTCGATCGCGCGAATCAGCGAACGTCCGAGCAGTGCATGCCATGATCGTCATGTGCCTGACAACGACATCGCCACCCCAGAGATCGGAGTGTCGTTCGTCATGCCCGTGCTCAACGAGCGCGCCTACCTCGAGCGAGCGATCGCGTCCGTGCTGACCCAGGAGCTGACCGTCCCGGCCGAGCTCGTGCTCGCCCTCGGCCCGTCCACCGACGGCACGACCGAACTCGCTCAGCGTCTCGCCGCGGACGACGACCGCATCAGACTCGTCGACAATCCCGCGGCGCACATTCCGGTCGGTCTGAATGCGGCCATCCGCGCCAGCCGCTTCGCGACCATCGTGCGCGTCGACGCGCATTCCGAGCTTGCTCCCGGCTACGCGGCGCTCGCGCTGCAGACTCTCGAGCGCACCGGCGCCGCGAACGTCGGCGGCGTGATGCGCGCCGACGGCCGCACGCCGTTCCAGACATCGGTGGCGCGCCTCTACAACTCGCCGGTCGGCCTGGGTGGAGGCGCGTACCACGGTGGCACGCACGAGGGCGAAGCCGAGTCCGCGTACCTCGGCGTCATGCGTCGGACGGTGCTCGACGAGGTGGGGCTCTTCGACGAGTCGATCCGCCGCGGCGAGGACTGGGAACTCAACCTCCGCATCCGTCAGGCGGGACACCTCGTCTGGTTCGACCCGAACCTCTCCGTGACCTACTGGCCACGCGAGAGCTGGGTGCGCCTCGCGCGTCAGTTCCGAGCGACCGGAGCATGGCGCGGCGAACTGGTGCGCCGATACGGGCGTCGCAACGGCATCCGCTTCTTCGCTCCCCCGGCGCTCGTCGTGCTCGTCGCCGTCGCCGTCGTCACCGGGATCCTGCAGCTCACCGGCGTCCTCACCGGAGTGCTCTCGCTCGTCGTCTCCGCCGTCGTCTACCTGCCACTGGCGGCGTACTTCCTGCTCGTCGCCGCCGTCGCCTGTCTGCCGGGTGGCGGCGGGCCACGTCAGAGGCTGTGGACCCTGTTGGTGCTGCCCACCATGCATCTCTCATGGGGCCTCGGTTTCCTCGGGGGCGTGCTGCGGGGTGCTCGCGGCACCGTCGACGCATCGCGCCTCGGCACTCGCAACACTCCGCTCCCCTAGAACACGGTCGGCAGCTCGGGGCGAATCACCTGGTGACATACCCCTGGTCGAGGATGCGTGCGACGACCCGCTCCGCCGAGTGCCCGTCGTCGCGGGAATTGAACTGCGCCCGCCAGGCGGCGTATCGCTCGGCATAGACATTCTCGTGAGCGCTGTCCGCGAGCGCCGCGACGAGTTCGTCCTGCGAGTGGACCAGGGGTCCTGGCGCGCGCGTCGCGAGATCGAAGTAGAACCCTCTGAGCTCTCCGCGGTAGTGATCGAGGTCCGGCACGAGGAAGAACATCGGCTTTCCCGTGACACTGAAGTCGAACATGACCGACGAGTAGTCGGTGACCAGAACATCGGCAGCGAGCAGGAGCTTCGAGGTCTCGGGGTAACCGGTGACGTCGATGACGCGGGCTCCGGCTCGATCCCGCCCTGTATCGATCGTGCGGGAGTGACCGCGCACGAGCACGACGGAGTCCGTGTGCCTGGCGAGTTCCTCCGGGTCGACGAAGTCGACCATCTCGGTCCGGTCATCACGCCACGTCGGAGCGTACAGCAGCACCCGCTCGCCGTCGGCGATGCCGAGGTCGGCGCGGATCGACGCCGCATCGTCGGTGACGAGGGCATCGTTCCTCGGATATCCCTCGACCCAGATCGGTCGGCCGAAGAACGCGTATGCCTTGCGGAGAATACGCTCGGAGTACGTGTTCTGCGCAAGGAGCACGTCCCAGCGGCGCGACTCCTTGATGACGGCCGCCATGCGGCGAGGGTCGAATCCGGGCCGATGCAGGGCGAGCCGCTTGAGCGGAGTGCCGTGCCAGGTCTGCAGCACCTTCTGACCCGGTTTGCGGACGAACCTGCGACGCAGCCAGTCGTTGACGACCAGCAGTCGCGACGCAGCTCGGGCGCGCCACCACTCCGGGCTGCCTTCGACGACGGCGATGGCTCCGTCCGGAACCGCGACGGAGAGATCGACCACGCTCCAGTAGCGGACGACATCCGGTGCCTGTGCGAAGAGTGCCCGGTCGATGGCCTGCGGGTTGCAGCCGACGGTGCGGCCGTAGAAGCTCTCGAAGAAGACGGCGTTCTCGGTGGCTCCGGGGTGCGCGACATAACGACCCTCGAGAGTCGCCTGCCCCTCGCTCGTCTCGTAGGCGGGGTCGATCGGCGCCGCGATGCGCACTGTGGCACCGTCGACGGCGATCCGCACACCGGTCAGCACCTCAGGCGCGACGAGGAGGTCGTCGAACTCGGCATCGTCGATGCGCAGCTCGTAGTCCCCTGCGGGCAGCGGAAGCTCCGGGCCGCCCCACCGCGACGCACGCAGCGGGAAGGTGGCCTTCCAGGTCTTGCCCCCGCCGCTGATCCGAGCGGCCACACGGGCGCGGGGCCCGACCAGCTCCGCCGTGGTCGGGCGCTGACCGGCGCCTGCGATGACCAGCGTCTCTGCGGCCTCATCGATCCGGGCCGTGGTCATGCTGCTCCCTTCGGCGCGGGAATCCCCCGCGCACGGATTGTCTCGTAGACGCGCCGGGTGTTGCCTCCGTCGCGGAAGGCGTGCATCTCCGCGCTGAGCGTACCCGAACGCTCAGACCGCGCAGCGAAGACGTCGTGATCGTCCAGCAGTGCCGCCAGCTGCGGCAGAAGCGAATCCCAGCTGCCAGGGGCGTCGTCGCCCGCGACGTCCTGGAATCGGCCGTAGAAGCCTCGCGAGCGGGCGTAGTCCTCAGCGTCGGGGGCCAGGAACAGCACCGGCATCTTCAGCAGCCCCACGTCATAGGCGAGCGAAGAATAGTCGGTGACCAGCACATCGATTGCCGGCAGCACGGGGGTGACATCGGTCAGCAGTACCGATCCGAGCATCCGGATCCTTCGACTGGGCAAGGGGGGCGCATACCCGCCCTCGCCGAGCGGGTGGGAGCGAACGAGCAGTACGGCGTCGTGCTCTTCGAGCACTCGGATGATCTCCACCCACTGGGCAGCCGTCGGGACCGCCGGATCGTCGGCTCCGTCGCGCCACGTCGGCGCGTAGAGGATGGTCCGGGCACCGGTCGGCAGACCGCCGAGCACACGGTTCAGGACGTCGGATGCTGTCGCTCGACGCTCGATCGGGTCACCTGACGACAGCACGTCGACACGCGGTTCGCCGGTGACGACGACCCGGCCGTCACCGAGCGCGAAGGCCGATTCGAGGCGTCCCCTCGAACGATGCGACGCGGCCGGCAGCACTCGGATCCGCTGAGCGGCACGCCGGTACAGGATGCCGATGAGACGGCGCAGCACGGCACCGCCGGGTATGTCCGGGACCTGCGTGGTCGCGGGCGAGTCCAGTCCGATGCGCTTGAGAGGGATGCCGTGCCACAGCTGCACGACGAATGCGCCGGGCACGGCATAGCGGTTCACGTCGCCGAGACCGTGCGTGACCACGACGACGCCGGCACGGGCCGTGGCCCACCACCCTCGCAGGCTTTCCTTGCGCGTCGTGCGGAGACCGAGCGCGGCGGCGTCGCTGTCCTCCCGATCGGACGAGGTGAGCCACACGGTGTCGTGTCCTTCGGCTGCGGCGAAGCGCTGCAGGGCGAGAGCCCCGTCTCCGACACCGGCCCCGCACCCGAACACCCAACGGGTGCCGCGCGGGATGACGAGCGTGCCGACGCGCCCTGCGAGGTAGAGCGGTATCCGAAGCAGCTTGGCCGCATTGCCGGAGCCGAAAGAGAAGGACGCCACCCCGCGAGCCTATCGCGGGGTGGCGTCCTTCTCTGCGAACGCGATCTTCCGAGTCAGCCGGCGAGTTCACCCAGGGTCACGTCGGCCTCGTACTCCTTGCCGCCGCGGATGTACGTGACCTTCGCCTCGCTGCCGGCGGCCGCTGCGCGCACCTGCGCCGTGAGGTCGCTCGCGCTCGTGATGGGCACTCCGTTGAAGGCGGTCACGACGTCGTCGGCTTTCAAGCCACCGGCGGCCGCCGCGCCGCCACCCGTGACGTCGGCGATGTAGGCGCCCGAGACGTCGGCGTTCTCGACGCTGGCCGCATCTCGGACCGATGCTCCGAGCAGGCCGTGGCTGGCTGCACCGTCGGCGATGATCTCCTCGGACACGCGCTGAGCGATGTTGGCGGGGATCGCGAATCCGATTCCGATCGAGCCCGACTCCTCGGAGCTCCCGGAGCTCGCGATCGCGACGTTGATGCCGATCAGCTCGCCCTTGGCGTTCACGAGCGCACCACCGGAGTTTCCGTGGTTGATCGCCGCGTCCGTCTGGATGACGGCGATCGAGATGGAATCGGACGACTGCTGCGACGTGTTGCCGGGCAGATCGAACTGGAACGGTCCTTCACCTTCCTCGGGCGTCTCCTGCTCGTTCTGCGGAGCGTCCTCGGACGACGAATCGGGAAGAGCCGATGAGGCGATCTGGATGCTGCGGTTCAGGGCGCTGACGATTCCGGTCGTGACCGAGTTCGACAGACCGAGAGGCGCTCCCAGTGCCACCGCGGTGTCACCGACGTTGAGCTTCGACGAGTCGGCGAAGTCGATCGGGGTGAGATCCGTCGCATCCTCGAGCTTGATCACCGCAAGATCGTAGATCGGGTCGGTCCCTACGACCGTCGCTGAGAAGATGCGCCCGTCCGAGGTGGTGACCCGGATCGTCGGGTCGGCCACGGCGCCGCCGAGGGTGACGACATGGGTGTTGGTGAGCACGTAGCCGTCGTCGCTGATGATGACGCCCGACCCGCTGCCGCCCTGATCGGAGCCCGCCACCTCGATGGTGACGACCGACGGGAGCGCCGCGGTCGCGACGGCGGTCGTCTCGTTGACGGATCCGGGGTTGTTGACCGTGATGGTCTCGGGGCCCTGGGCGACGCCCGTCGACCCCTGATTGGAGATCCCGTTGAGGATCGCTCCGCCGCCGAATCCCGCGACGCCGCCGACGAGGGCGGCTGCGAGCACGATCGCGGCGAACTTCACTCCGGCGCGAGGCTTCGACTCCTTGACCTTCGTGGGGCCGCCGACCGGCTGGCCGGGCTCGGCTCCGGGGTGAAGACCGAATGCGGCACCTTGGGACGTCGCGGTCGGCGCCCCGATGGGTGCCTGATGCTGTCCTGGCTGGTGCTGTCCTGCCTGTACTCCCGGTGCTCCGAAGTACGGCTGGGGCACGGTCTGAGCTGCGGGTGCCACCGGGGCACTCGGAGCTTCGAAGACCGGAGCGGGCGACGACGCGAACGTCGAGGGGACGTGGTGTCCCTGGTATGGCCCCGGAGCGGCGACGGTGCCGGTGGTCTCTGCGGCGGCATCCGTCGTCGAACGGTCGACGACCTCTGCTGCCTCGGTGGACGGCGCTGCGTCGTGAGACGCAGGTGCCGAGTGGTCCTGGGTGCTGTCTTCGTTCATGGTGTGTGCTCCTTCAACAACGCCCTCTTAGAGTGACGCCTGTATCTGTGCGTTTCGTATGGCGAAGATGAGTTTCACCTATGGCCTTAGCCTGTTCTTCATGAGTGTCATCCCCGGAGCATGGCGGCGCACGGCAGCAGGAGCCGGTCTGCTCGCACCAGACGGAAGCGTCGCGCCCACCATCTTCGCAGAGATGTCCGCTGCTGCGGCCCGAACCGGTGCGATCAATCTCGGGCAGGGATTTCCCGATGAGGACGGCCCCGCAGAAGTGCTCGACGCCGCCAGGGCGGCGATCTCCCGCGGAGTGAATCAGTACCCGCCCGGCAGAGGGAACCCCGACCTGCTCGAGGCGATCAGCGAGCACCAGCGGCGTTTCTACGGGCTGGACGTGGACCCCGCGCGCGAGGTGATCGTGACCGCCGGCGCGACGGAGGCGCTGACCGCGACTCTGCTCGCCCTCATCGACGGCCCGGACGACGAGGTCGTCGTCTTCGAGCCGTACTACGACTCCTATGCGGCCGCCGTTGCACTCGCCGGTGCCCGGCTGCGCACGGTGCCGTTGCGAGCACCGGACTTCCAGCCGGATCTCGAGCTGCTGGCGGCGACGGTCTCCGACCGCACGCGCATCATCCTGGTCAACGATCCCCACAACCCCACCGGTGCCGTGTTCGATCGCGAGGTGCTCGCAGAGGTAGTCCGTCTCGCCGAGCTGCACGATGCGATCATCGTCACCGACGAGGTCTACGAGCATCTCGCCTTCAGCGGCCCGCACACCCCTGTCGCCACCCTGCCGGGCGCCGCCGAGCGCACACTCACGATCTCGTCGGCGGGCAAGACGTTCTCCGCGACCGGATGGAAGATCGGCTGGGTGCACGGACCCGCCGACCTCATCACGGCAGTGCTGACAGTGAAGCAGTATCTGACGTACGTGAACGGCGCGCCGTTCCAGCCCGCCATCGCCGTGGGACTGCGACTCGGCGACGAGTTCTTCGCGGGTGCGGCGGCGACATTGGCTCACAAGCACGAGATTCTCGGCACGGGGCTCCGCGCGGCGGGGTTCACCGTGTTCCCGCCGCAGGGCGGCTACTTCACCGTGGCCGACGCGTCAGCGCTCGGCGGCGCGGATGCGGCCGCGTTCTGCCGCGCGCTTCCTGACCGCGCGGGAGTCGTGGCGATCCCCCTGAGCGCCTTCGTGTCGGCGGCGCGTCGCGACGAGTACGCAGGACTCGTGCGCTTCGCGGCGTGCAAACGCGTCGAGATCCTCGAGGACGCCGCAGAGAGACTCGCGTCGAGCTTCTGATCACTCGACCGATTCAGCGCGGCCCGACGGCGTATCTGCGCACCCGCAGCGACGGGTTCACCGCGCGCACCCGCTCGATGGCCGCCCGCTCGACGACCGCGACCGCGATGCCCTCGTTCGTTCCCACTCCGGCGAGCACGACCCCCTGCGGATCGACGATCTGCGAATGACCGACGCCGATCGGGGTCGGATGATCGGCGGCGATCACGTAGGCGGTGTTCTCGATCGCTCTCGCAGCCAGGAGCGTCGTCCAGTGATGCTCTTTGAGCGGACCGCGCACCCACTCGGCCGGCACCACCAGGGCATCGGCGCCCGCATCCATCAGGAGGCGTGACACCTCGGGGAAGCGCAGGTCGTAGCAGGTCATCAGCCCGAACCTGAGTCCGGCGACCTCGAACGTCGCCGCTCCCCCGACCTCCCCCGCCTCGACCCAGTCGGACTCCGTCTGGCCGAACGCGTCATACAGGTGCTGCTTGCGGTAGGTCGCGAGGAGTCCGTCGCCTCGAACCGCGACGACCGTGTTGCGCACGTGCGTCGTGTCCGAGGCCCGTTCGGCCAGCCCGGCGACGATCACCACGCCGTAGTCGGCGGCGAGCGCCGTCAGCGTGGAGACGAACTCGCCATCGAGCGTCTCCGCGTTCTCGGCCAGCGTGGCGTCCATCGGGTCGACGAAGTAGCTCGAGTACTCGGGGAAGACGATCAGCCGCGCACCGCGCGCCGCAGCATCCGCCGTCAACTCCGCGATGCGGTCGCGATTGTCCTCCCGCGAGGCCGTCGGCGCGAACTGGCACACGGCGACGGGAACGGCGGCTGAAGCGGTCTCGGTCATGCTCACATCCTCCCCCATGGGTTCCCGTCGCGCCTCGATTCGCGGACTCCCGAATCCCGTGTTAGGCTATAAAACGTGCCGCGGGGTGGAGCAGTTCGGTAGCTCGCCGGGCTCATAACCCGGAGGTCGCAGGTTCAAATCCTGTCCCCGCAACGAGAATGCGACACAAGAAAGGCCCCTGATCGGGAGAGATTCCGATCAGGGGCCTTTCGCATGTGCGCCTCCCGAGGACCTCGCAGCCGAGCGGCATCAAGAGCGCTCGACTCGCCCGCGACGTGGCTCGTCACGACGTGGTGCCTGTCGACCGTCCTGCCGGGCAGGTTGACCACACGACCGCATCACACGCGGATCAACTCGCTAAACTGTCCCGCCGAACAGGGCCGCTGTCGACGGCGGCCCTGCCGTCAAGAACAACGACACGGAGGGCCATCATGACGCAGACACCCGGAAGCGCCGCAAGGAACCGCCAGTCGCCCGCTTCGAGCGCATCCCGGCGCGCGATCGTCAGCCTCTGGATCGGCGCCGTCTCGCTGCTGCTCTCGGCAGCACTGTTCGT
Source organism: Microbacterium sp. AC035 (assembly GCF_979258485.1). Taxonomy (NCBI): domain Bacteria; kingdom Bacillati; phylum Actinomycetota; class Actinomycetes; order Micrococcales; family Microbacteriaceae; genus Microbacterium; species Microbacterium sp. AC035. Next base: position 347,604 of record NZ_OZ409858.1, on the reverse strand, counting down.
GCTCGTCTTGCCGATCCCAGCGCTCCCCCCGGCCGCTGCAGCCGCCGCGCTACTGGCGATCGTTGCTCTCCTGGTGGGCGGCCGAGCGAGACGCTCCGGGTCGCCCCGCGCGGGGACTGCGGCCGTCGTCGTCGCAGCGGTCGCCCTCGTCGTCGATCTCGTGCTGGTCGGCGTGATGGCAGCCGGCGCCCTCTCCGGCAACGGCCTCACGCAGGTCGAGGTGCGCGCCACTGGCGGGCCCACATTCACGGTCTCCTTCGCCGACGACACGCAGACGTACGACGAGGAGTGGTCTTCCACCGGCTGGAAGCAGTTCACGACGACCGGGGATACGGCGCAGATCGTCGTCACCGCCCCGGACGGAGACACGGACTCGACAGTGAGCTGTCAGATTCGCTGGAATGACGAGCTGGTCGTCGAGCAGAGCGGCACGGGCTCCGTCACCTGCCGCTACGACGCCGGCTGATCGGCTGGACTGACCGGACCGGGCTGATCGAGCCGGCGTCGCCGGAACGTCCGCCGCGCCCTCGTCCGGCTCCGCCCATGGAGCGGATAAACGGACGATGCCGCCCCTCGCGAACGAGGGACGGCATCGTGTGCAGACGGGGCCGGGGCTGTCACTCCCCCGACGACGCCTCGAGTCCGAGCAGCGTGTTCACCGCGTCGGTGAGCCGCTTGTCGGCCTCGGCGAACTTCGTCAGATCGCCTTCCTTGAGAGCCGCTTCACGGTCGGTCAGCGCCTGCTGGGCCGCCGCGAGAGCCTCCGCCTCGACGTCGGTCGGCGCGGTCGGCTCAGTCGGGACCTCACCGGTGTCCGGATCCGGTTCCGTCGGCTCGACCTGATCGTCTCCACCGGCCGCACCGGCGTCACCGCCGAACAGCGTGTCGAGGGCCGCGGTCAGCGTGTCCTCGAACGCGACCTTGTCTCCGAAGGCCACGAGGACCTTCTGCAGACGAGGAAGCTTCGTGCCCTCCGAAGACTGCACATAGACCGGCTGCACATAGAGCAGGCCGCCACCGACTGGCAGCGTCAGCAGGTTTCCGTAGAGCACCTCCGACTCACCCTGTTGCAGCAGGTTGAGCTGGGGCACCACCGACGTATCCGAGTTGTACGTATTCTGCACCTGTCCAGGGCCGGGCACCGTCGTATCGGTGTCGATCTCGAGCATCCGCAGTTGACCGTAGCCCTCGGCCTTCACGCCGGCTTCAGACCCCGCGTCCGAGTCCACCGCGAGGTAGCCCATCAGCACGTCGCGGTTTCCACCACTGCCCGTCGCCGACGGGATGAAGGTCGAGAACATCGAGAACCGCGGGGAATCCTGCCCCGGCATCTGCATCGTCAGGTAGTACGGCGGCTGCAGGACCGCGTCGCTGCGCGGGTCGTTCGGCGTCTGCCACCGGTTGTCCTGCTGCGCGAACGAGCCTGCGGTGTCGATGTGGTAGATCCCGAGGATGTCCCGCTGGACCTTGAACAGATCGGTCGGGTAACGCACGTGGCTCATCAGATCAGCCGACATGTCGCTCACGGGCTTGAGCGTCGACGGGTAGATGTTCTGCCACGTCTGCAGCACGGGATCCTTGTCGTCCCAGGCATACAGCGTCACCGAGCCGTCGTAGGCGTCGACCGTCGCCTTGACCGAGTTGCGGATGTAGTTGATCTCGTCGATCGCGAGCGTGGGCGACGGGATGTTCGAGTCGGCGATGGCCTCCGACAGGCTCACGTTCGTCGAGTACGGGTAGGTCGCGCTCGTCGTGTAGCCGTCGACGATCCAGACGACGCGTCCGTCGACCACGCTGGGGTAGGGATCGCTGTCGAGCTCGAGGTACGGAGCGACCTTCTGCACACGCGTCTTGGGGTCGCGGTCGTAGAGAATCTGCGACTCTTCGTTCACCAGGTTGGAGAACAGGATCTGCTCCGACTGGAACTTCAGGGCGTAGAGGAGCTTGGTGAAGGTGTTGCCGATCTGCGGTCCGCCATCGCCCTCGAACGTGGTCTTGGTCTCGGTCGAGCCGTCCTTGCCGCGCGGGTAGTCGATCTCGACGGGGTCGGTGCCGTCGGGCGAGCCGACGATCGAGTACTCGGGAGAATTCTCGCCGAAGTACACGCGAGGCTCGAACTCCTCCTGCTTGGTGAGGAAACCGTCAGACGGGATGCCCCGCTCGAGGAAGACCGGCTCGCCGTCGGGCGTGCGCTGGTTGCCCGCCGCGACCACCAGGCCGTAGCCGTGGGTGTAGACGGCAGCGCGGTTGTTCCAGTTGCTGACGTCGACGCCTTCCATGTCGAGGTCACGCACGGAGACCACGGTGTCCTGCATCTCACCGTCGATCTCGTAGCGGTCGACGTCGAGGTTCTGCTGGAACTGGTAGTACCCACGGTACTGCTCGAGCTGGCGCACGGCCGGGCTGATGACGGCGGGGTCGACGATGCGGATGGATGCCGTGGTCTCGGCATCCTCGCGCAGCTGGCCGGCCTCGGCGTCGGTCTCGGCCTCGAACGGCGTCGTCTCGAGGTTCGCGACACCGTACGCCTCCTTCGTGCCGTCGATGTTCCGCTGGTAGAACTCGGCCTGATAGGCGTTCTGGTTCGGTCGCACCTGGAAGGTGGTCACGGCCCACGGGAAGCCGACGCCCACGACGAGCGAGGCGACGATCAGCAGCGCGGTCGCGGCGAGCGGGAAGCGCCAGCGACCGATGACGGCCGTGACGAAGAAGAGGACGGCCACGATGGCGGCGATGATCGTGAGGATCGCGAGTCCGGGGATCGTCGCGTTGACGCCGGTGTACGCGGGACCGACGATGCGGTCGTCCTGCGCGACGAGGGTCTTGTAGCGGTCGAGCCACAGGCTGGCCGCCTGCACGAGCAGGTAGAGACCGGCGATGATCGCGAGCTGGATGCGTGCGGGCTTCGAGATGCGCAGTTCGCCCTGGCCGATCCGCACGGACCCGTAGAGGTACGACACCAGAGCGGTCACGATGAGGGTGAGCAGGAGCACCGCCGACACGAAGGCCAGGAGGATCGAGTAGAAGGGCATCGCGAACATGTAGAAGCCCGTGTCGACGCCGAATTGCGGGTCCACCGTGTCCGTGGCCACACCGTTCGCCCACAGCCACACGGTCTTCCACTGGCTGGCCGCGGAGAACCCTGCGAACAGGCCGAAGAAGATCGGCATACCCCACATCGCGAGGCGGCGGAGCGGCTCGATGACCTCCTGGTACCTGTCGAGCTGCGAGCTGAGCCGCACGTAGACGGGACGCAGCCGGTAGGCGAGCTGGATGGCGACGAACAGCGGCACGGCCATGCCGAGAAATCCGACGACGAACATCACCGCCGTGGCGATCCATTGGGTGGTGAGAACTCCCTCGAAGCCCACCTGGTCGAACCAGAGGAATTCGGTGTAGAGCGACGCGAAGACGAAGAAGGCGGCGATCAGCGCGGCGATGATCGCCAACGAGATGCCGAATATTCGGCGCGAGGTTCGGGGAGTGGCCGGGTTCGGTGCAGAAGTCGAGGTCACCGTCCCATCCTAGGCACGCCTTACTGTGCTGCGGCTGTCATCCCTGTCACGGGGAGGTCACGACGTCGCACGACGGCAACGATCCGACGTCGCCGCCCTCGGCGATCACCTCGAGCGCTGCGAGCGATTCCTCCAGTGTCGACGTGCTGATCACGGTCAGGCCGTCCGGCACATGACCGGTGACCTCGTCGCAGTTCGTCGACGGTGCGAGGAAGTAGTCCGCCCCGGCATCGCGAGCGCCGTAGAGCTTCTGCCGGATGCCGCCGATCGGTCCGACGGTCCCGTCGGCTTCGATCGTCCCGGTGCCCGCGACGTTCTGCCCGCCGTTGAGCTCTCCCTCGGTGATGGTGTCGATGATGCCGAGCGCGAACATCATCCCGGCGCTCGGGCCGCCGACGTTGTCGAGCTGGAGCGTCACATCGATCTCGAAGTCGTAGTCGGTGCGCAGAGTCACGCCGATCAGCCAGGTCGTCACGTCGCCGTCCGTCTGCTTCGCGGGCGTCACCTCGACGACCTGCTCTTCGCCGCCGCGCTGCACCGTGAGCTCGACGGGCGCGCCTGCCGCATCCTGGATCGCCTGACGCAGCTGCTTGGCCGAGGTCACGGCGGTGCCGTCGACGGCCGTGATGACGTCCTCCGCCTCGAGTGCGTCCTCCGCCGGTGCATCCTCGACGACCTCCTGCACGACGACCTCGGCTCCCGTGTCATAGCCGAGCTCGTTGAGCGCCGCGGCTGTCGCCTCGTGCTGCGAGTCGACCATGAGGGTCGCGTTGCGTTCATCTCGCTGCTCGGTGGTGACCCCCTCGGGGAAGACCGAGTCGAGCGGGACCACCGCTCGCGAAGAATCCATCCAGGCCAGAGCGAGCTCGAACCAACTCGGCGTGCGCTCACGGTTGCCGACGACCTGCACTGTCGTGAGGTCGAGCGATCCTGCGGTCTCGAACGTCTCCGCACCCTCGACCTGGATGAGGGGAACCTGTTCGCCGTCCGCACCGGCGGCGGTGCCGAGCGTGTCGTAGACAGGGCCCGGCCGTTGGATGACATACGGCGTCGGGAGGAAGGTGAGCACGACGAGCGCGATCAACGCGACGACCAGCGCCCAGACTCCCAGTCCGAGCTTCACAGGCCGGGTTCGATCCACAGGGTTCCTCCGTCGTTCGCGGGCGGCGTACAGCGATCTGCCCGCTTCGGGGTCTCGCGGCCGATCCTGTGACTAGCGTAGATGCCACGGCTTTAGGCGTGCTGAGAGGCGAGCGACATGTCAGACAACGACCCGACCCCCGAGGACTTCCAGGAGTTCCTCCGACGAATGATGTCCGGCCAGGGTGCCGGCGACATCGACCCCGAGGCGCTGCAGAACGCCTTGTCGGGCATGGATGGGATCCAGATCGACCCGGCGATGATGCAGACGATCATGTCGCAGCTGCAGGGTGCGTTCGGCGGTGACGCCTGGGAGAACGCCCTGCGTCAGGCGCTGCACATCGCCAACCGCGACGGCCTCGGGATCACCGACGGCTCGCGGAGCTCGCTCGTCGACTCGTTCGCACTCGCCGACCTGTGGCTCGGCGAGGCGACGACGATCTCCGAGCTCGCCGAGTCTCCCCAGGCGATGACGCGGGGCGAATGGGTCGAGGCGACCCTGCCCGTGTGGAAGGAGATCGCCGATCCGGTGTCGACGAGCATCGCCGATGCGCTCACCAGCGCTCTCGACACGCAGGTGCCCGAAGAGATGCGCGATGTCGTGCAGGGTGCCGGGAAGCTCATGCGCGGTCTCGGCGGCTCGGTGTTCGCCGCGCAGTTCGGGCAGGTGCTCGGCAACCTCGCGCTCGAGGTGGTGTCGGGCGGCGATGTCGGCATCCCCGTGCTTCCGGCCGGAACTGCGGCTGTCATCCCGCAGAATCTGACGGCGTTCGGCGACGGTCTCGAGATCCCGGAAGACCAGATCACTCTCTATCTGGCGACACGTGAACTCGCCTACGCCCGCCTGTACCGCCATTCGAAGTGGCTGCACCTGCACGTCATGGCGCAGATCACCGATTTCGCCCGCGGAGTCACGGTCGATGTCGAGGCACTCGAAGACGTCGCGAGCCGCCTCGACCCCTCGAACCCAGAGGAGCTCCGCGCGGCGATCGAAGGCGGCGCTCTGCTGCCCACCCAGACGGAGGCGCAGCGCGAGGCACTCGCTCGTCTCGAGAATCTCGTGGCGACGATCGACGGCTGGGTCGATGTCGTGACCGCCCAGGCCACGTCTCGCCTTCCCGACGGAGCGAGGATCGCCGAGGCGGCCCGCCGTCGCCGCGCGGTGGGCGGCCCGGCCGAGGACGCTCTCGGCGCGCTCGTCGGCCTGAAGCTGCGACCGCGTCGTCTGCGTGAAGCGTCGGCGATGTGGCAGGCGGTGACCGATGCCGTCGGCATCACGGGGCGCGACGCGCTCTGGGACTACCCCGACCTCATGCCCACCTCGGAGGACATCGACGACCCGTCTGCGCTGGTCGCCCGGCTCCAGGCGAGCGCACGGGGAGAGCAGCCCGTCGCCGACGAGTTCGACGAGGCCCTGGCGCGTCTGCTGGACGGCGACGACTTCTCAGGAGAGGAACCGGAGAAGTCGGACGGTGAGCAGGGCCCCGAGGGCGGCGACGGCCCCGGAGGAGACCGCCCCGTGTGAGCGGAGTGTGAGCGGCGTGCGCTGACTTTTCCACGGATGCCGGAGACTCCCCCACTCGGACCTCGGCTTTGCGCAGAATCGAGGGATGTCTCCTCTGACGCCCAAGACCATCACCCGCCTGGACCCCGCCGTCCCGCTGCTCTGGCGTGACGGCGAGACCCTGCAGATCGGGATCGAGGGCACGCTGCGCATCCCGGCGTCGGAGCCGTGGGTGGAGCGTCTGATCGGTCGCATGGCCGCCGGGTTCCGGCGCACGGCCTTCGACGTGGTCGCGCACTCCGCCGGTGCACCGCGAGCCGAGGCACGGATGCTCCTCTCGCGGCTCGAGCCGTTGCTCGTCGACGATGCCCCCGCTCCGAGAGCGGCGTGGGTGGAGAGCATCGACGTCGCCGACGCGCGATGCGAGTACCGCATGCGCGAGGCACTTCTCGACGAGGGCATCGACGCAGGGGTGCGGGAGAACCCCGGCGACATCGGAATCGTGCTGGTCGAGGGTGCGGCCGCAGCCCTGCACTTCGCCCGCTATCTTCGCGACGACACCTCCCACCTCCCCGTGGCGCTCGAGCGAGGGCGGACGACTGTCGGCCCCCTTGTGGTTCCGGGAGAATCCGCCTGCCTGACCTGCCGCGACGAGCATGAGCGCCAGCGCGATGACGCCTGGCCCCGGATGCACGCTCAACTCATCGGACGGGCGTCAGGTCCCATCAGTGCCGCGCGGATCGCGGACGCGGCGACGCTCGTCGCGCGACTCCTCGCGGAGACGTCGACAGCGGGCTCGTTCGTCGAGGTCAGCGGCGATGGTCGGCGCGAGTGGCGTTCGGTGACGTTTCACGAAGAATGCCGGTGCCGCGAGCAGTCGTTCCCATCTCTGCCAGGAACCGCGACGGCGCCCGCTCCCCTCGCCCCGCTGAGCGCGACCACGACAGTGAGAGAGTACGCGCGGCCCGCGTGACGCCGACGTAGGCGAGGCGGCGTTCTTCGTCGATCGCCTCGAACCCCGTGGCGTACGAGATCGGAAGCGCTCCCTCGGCCCACCCTGCGAGGTGCACGTGCGGCCACTCGAGCCCCTTGGCGGCGTGCAGAGTCGAGAGCGTCACCGTGCGCATCGTGGGTTCGTGCTGATCTTTCGCTCGCGCCATGAGCGCATCGCTGAAGGTTCGCAGGTTCTCGTCCGGCCCGGCATCCTCGGCGAGTCGCAGAATCGCCCGCCGGGCCTCCCACCCGTCGCGCTGCGCACCCCCGGCGGCAGGTGGCTCCTCAGAGAGCCCCAGTTCGCGCAGGACGCGCTGGACGCCGGGGAGGAACCCCTGCTCCGTCGGAGCGACGGCAGCGGCCCGCAAGGCCAGGATCGCCTGTCGCACCTCGGGCATGGCGAAGAACCGCGTCCCGCCGAGCACCGAGGTCGGGATGCCCTGTGCGGCGAGCGCCTGCTGCAGCACAGCCGACTGCGCATGAGCCCGATAGAGCACCGCGATCTCGGAGGGTGAGGCCCCGGATTCGATCCGCGCCGCCACGGCAGCGGCGATCCCCTCGGCCTCGTCGCGCTCGGAGTCGTACGCCGTCACCGTGGGCGATTCCGCGTTGAAGGTCTCCCTCGCGGGGATGAGCTCCAGCGCACCCGGCCGACCCTTCATGAGGGCGTTCGCCGCTTCGAGGATCGGCGCCTGCGAACGGTAGTTGGTCTCGAGCCGTACGACCGTGGCCTCCGGATGCCGCCGCTCGAACTCCAGCAGGAATCGCTGTTCGGCGCCGGCGAACGAGTAGATGGTCTGACTTGCATCGCCGACGACGCAGATGTCCTTGCGATCACCCAGCCAGAGTTCGAGCAGTCGGTTCTGGAGCGGAGAGACGTCCTGATACTCGTCGACCGTGAAGTGGCGATACTGCTCGTGCACAGAGGCGGCGACGCGGGGCTCCGCTTCGAGCATCCCGGCGCATGCCAGCAGCACGTCTTCGAAGTCGAGTTGGCGCCGCTCGTCCTTCAACGCCTCGTAGCGCTGTTGCAGCTCGACGAACTGCGCCGAGTCGATTCCGCTCATCGTGCGACCGAGCAACGAGTGCTGTTCGATCGAGAGCATCGACACCTTGCGCCATTCGATCTCCGAGGCGATGTCCCGGAGGGTCGCGGTGCTCGGACGCAGACGCATCGAGTCGGCGGCCTGACCGAGCAGCCTCACCTTGTTGTCGATGATCGACGGAGCGGGTGAGCCGGCCAACGTCGGCCAGAAGAAGTTGAGCTGCGCGAGCGCGGCGGCGTGGAACGTGCGCGCGGCGACGCCTTCCACGCCCAGGGCGCGCAGACGTCCCCGGAGCTCCCCCGCCGCCTTCGCAGTGAACGTGACCGCCATGACGCGCGAAGGCGAGTACGCACCGGTGTCGACACCGTGGGCGATCCTGTGGGTGATCACCCGTGTCTTGCCCGTTCCCGCGCCGGCCAGCACGGCGACGGGCCCGCGCAGAACGGATGCCGCCTCGCGCTGTCGATCGTCGAGGGCTTCGAGCGCGCTCACGCGCGCTCCTCGAACCATTCGAGGATGAGCGCGCGCGCGATCGATGCGGGTCCGGGCAGGCCGACCGGTCCGTCGCCGGCGAGAGCGGACCCGATCTCGTCGCGGGTGAACCAGCGCACGTCGATGATCTCCTCGCCGTCCGGCCGCAGCACGTGATCGTCCAGAGCCACCGCACGGAACCCGAGCATGAGCGAGCGTGGGAAGGGCCACGGCTGAGACGCGACATAGCGCAATGAGGCCAGGCGGACGCCCGATTCCTCCTCGAGCTCGCGATGCACGGTCGACTCCAGGGACTCGCCCGCCTCGGTGAATCCGGCGAAGCACGAGTACATCCGTCCGCCCCAGTTCGCGTTCGCACCGAGCAGGAGCCGTTCGCCGTCCGAGCTCTCGACTGCGACGATCACCGCAGGGTCCGTGCGCGGGAAGTGCTCGCGACCGCAGACGAGGCAACGACGCGACCATCCGGCCTGGCGCACCTCTGTGCCTCCCCCGCAGCGAGGGCAGAACGGCGCGTCGCGCAACCAGCCACCCAGCGCGAGGGCCTCGATGAGCAACTCGGTGTCGCGGGAGTCGAGACGCGCGCCAAGGTCGCGGAGACCCAGCCAGACCTCCTCCGGGGCGGCGTCGACGGTGTCGCCCTCCGGCGGCAGAACGGCGAGGAGGAGAGCGCTTCCGTCTTCGTCGCGGCCGAGGAGCGCCCACGTCGCGTCGACGATCTCGGACGCCGGCACTCGCAGCAGGGCGGCCGGATCGAGGTCGCTGCCGGAGATGCGCACCCGACCGTCACGCACGGCGATCACCCTCGTCGCGTCGTCGGCGCGGAGCCGATCGAGGACGCCCGGTTCGACACGCAGATCCGCGGCGCGGTCGAGGGACGTGCTGCTGTCGGCGATCATCGGCTCCCTCTCTCACGGGCGTGGCGGAAGCGGGACCGCCCCCACGTCCACCTACCCTGGAGGCATGGGACGCTCTCCATTCACTCTAGCCGCGGCGGTGACTGCCGCACTGCCCGGCGCCGAGGTGACCGGGGCACGCGCGCTCAGCGCCGACGGTGACGGCCGCTTCGACTCCGCCGTCGCCACCCTCGCCGACGGACGCGAGCTCGCGATCCGCGTGGCAGACGACGACGAGACCTCTCGGGAGCTCGCCGCCGAGGCCCTCGCGCTCAGGGCGCTGACGGCCGGTGCGCGGGCGATGCTGCCCTTCAGCGCTCCCGAGTACATCGGCGAGACCCGCCTGGCAGACGCACACGCACTCGTGACCGAGCTGCTGCCCGGTTTCCAGATCGAAGCCGCGATGGTGCCGGCCGGCCGAGGCGCCGCCGAGTCGATGGGCGCGGCGATCGCCGCTGTGCACGCGCTCCCGACGTCGGTCGTACGAGGCGCCGGGCTGACCACGCGGTCTGCCCAGGAGAGCCGCGACGAACTCGCTCGCCTGGTCGACGTCGCGGCATCGACCGGACGCGTCCCCGCTCGGCTCACCGTCAGGTGGCGGGACGCCATCGCCGACGACGACCTCTGGCGTTTCGAATCGACGGTGGTGCTGGGTGGAGTGCAGTCGACCTCGTTCATCTTCCGCGACGATCCGGACCTCGGCCCTGAGGTCACCGGACTCGTCGGATGGCATTCCCTTGCTGTCGGCGACCCGGCGATCGATCTCTCCTGGCTGTCGACCGCGCCCGATGCGGCCGACGACGTCCACGCCTCGTACGCGCGCGCAGCCGACCGCGGCCCCGACGCGGCGCTCGAAGTGCGCGCTCGACTGCTCGCCGAGCTCGAGTTCGCCCGCTGGCTGGTGCACGGAGACTCGCTGCACCGCCCCGATATCGTCGACGATGCCGCCGCTCTTCTCGAGGCGCTGGCAAACGGGCTGCACAGCGACGATCTCGGCGTGATCGCGTCGCGCAACGAAGGTGTCGAGTCTGCTCTCGATGCGCTCGACAGGGTTCCGGCGAGTGCCGTCTCGAGCGTCGACACATCGATGCAGACCGATGCGTACAACCCGAACGATCTCTGGCGCGACGACAGCGACGCCCAGAGCACGAGCGACCTCAGCGATACGGCAGACGCCGCGCGTCGTCTTCAGGTGGGCGGCCTCGAGACCGAGGACCTGTCCGCGGTGCGCGACCAGGTCTCGGGAGACCTCGGCACGGCGCGGAGCTCGTCTGGCGGCGACGCTCATGCCCGGGCGTCCGAGAAGGCGGACGGCTCCGACGAGGGATCGCCCGAGGATGAAGCTCAGCGAGCAGCGCGGGCAGCGCTCCAGCGCTGGAAGAGCTCCGACTCGGAGTAGACCCGGTCACCGCGGATGACGAGGTCGTCTGCGACGTAGTACAGCGCGACGTCGATCTCGTCGAGCGGCACTCCGAACCGGCGATGGTAGGCGAGGCGGTACAGCGCGAGCTGCAGCATCCGCTCTTCTCTCTCTTTGGGTGTGCGAGGAGCCTTGCCCGTCTTCCAGTCGACGATCTCGATACGCCCGCCCCGATCCTCGCGTCGGTAGACCGCATCGAGCTTGCAGATGACGATGTGGCCGTCGTCGCCCGACCGTGCGCCGCCGCCCAACGCGAAGTCGATCTCGATCTCTACCGCGATCGGCTTGAGGGTTCCCCATTCGCTGGCCTCGAAGATCTTCTGCAGAGACGAGAGGTCGGCGGCATCGGCCGACGACACCTCCGCTGCTCCGACGGTCTCGCTGAAGGACAGATCGTCTTCATCCAGCTCCCACAGCGCCTCGTCGACACGCTGACCGACGCCTACCAGTTCGCTTCGCCGCTCGACCCACGCATGGAACAGCGTGCCCAGGCGCGTCTGCCGGTAGGGTCGCTCCGGCATCGGGCGGACGATGGACGACACCGTGCCGGTGAAGTCGGTGACGTAGTCCTTGAAGCGCGAGGCGGGCACGCGGGTCGGCGGCGCCGCATCGGTGCCGCGCAGCCGGGCAGCACGCTCGGTGAGCAGACGGACCAGTTCCGGGGAGGCCGCCGGGTCGCTCTCGGCTGCCGCACGCACGGCTGCGGCGGCTGCCTCGACGACGCCGCGTCGAGCTCCCAGTGGGTCGAGCGGCCATGTGAGCGTGGCACCCGGACCGTCGTAGGGGTTCTCGTCAGGATCCGCGGGCTCGATCGGCCCGCGTCCGAGAACCTCCATCGCCTCCATCAGGTAGGGGCTCGGCGCCTTCGGCTGCTTCTGCCCCGCCCAGTGCGCCCCGGTCAGGAGCAGGTGGCTGCGCGCCCGCGTGACAGCCACATAGGCCAGCCTTCTCTCCTCCTCCTGCTGATACTCGCGGTAGGCGTCCTTGAACACGGTGATCGCGCCCGGCGCCGTCTTGCTCCTGCTCGTCAGCGACGCGATCCCCGCCTTGAGCCGCTTGGCCGGATCGAGCTCCTCGTCGGAGGGGGGAAGCCAGCTGAACGTCGGCAGAGCCGCACTGTCGCCCCGCAGAGCGAACGGCAGCACGCCGAAGCCGAACCACCCTGCCGTGTCCGTCGGCCGCGACGGCAGTTCTCCCTCGACCATGCGCACCACGGCGACCGCATCCCATTCCAGCCCCTTGGACCCGTGGATGGTCAGAAGCTGGACCACCCCCGGCTCCGGCGGCTCCGGGCGCGGCACCAGCTCATCCGTGCTCTCCGCCTTCTCCAGCCAGGCGAGGAGACTCGAGATGGTCCCCCGCTCATCAGCGGCGAGGAACGACCGGACCTCATCGGTGAATGCACGCAGCTGCGTGGCGGCGATGCGCGCCGGTCCCCTCGTCTCGTTCGCAGCGAGCTCGATGTCGAGGCGCAGCTCGAGCTCGATGAGCCTCAGCATGTCGGGAAGCGGCAACGACGACGCTCGACGGAGACGTTCGAGCATCTCCCCCGCCGCCCGTATGCGAGAGCGCCCCTCTGGGGTGATGCCCGACAGGAGGCGGTAGTCGTCGCTGAGGCCACGGAGCACATCGACGGCGTCGATGATGGACAGCGCCTCGTCGGCTCCACGCGACGCACGGATGCGCTTGCGCAGCTCGTCGTCCAGCGGCAGCAGCCCGCTGTCACGCCGGGAGAGCTCCGCCGCGAGATCCTGCAGTGCGGCCATGTCGGCGACCCCGACCGAGAATCGAGGCCCGACGAGGAGTCTGATCAGCGCAGAGCCCGCAGTGGGATCGTGCAGCACCCGCAGCGTCGAGACGACGTCGACCACCTCGGGCGTCGCGAGGAGACCGCCGAGGCCCAGGATGCGGTGGGGAACCCCCTGCGCGGCCAGCGCTGCAGCGAAGGTCTGCATATGGCGCTTCGACCGGAACAGCACCGCCCCGGTGTGCGGCTTCGCGGGGTCAACGTGTGCCGCACGACGCGCAGCGAACCACTCGGCGACCGCGCGCGCCTCCTCGTCGACCGTGAGCGGGAAGCTCACTTCGACCGAGCCGGGGCCCGCACCCGGGCGAGCCTCGAGGGGTGGGACGTCCAATCCGGGTCTGCGCAGAGGACCGAGGATGCGGTTGGCGACACCGAGGATGCTCCGGTCGTTGCGCCAGCTCGTCATCAGGCTGTAGTTCCCGACCGCCTCGTGCTCGGAGAAGGTCCGCGCGAAGGCGTGCAGGTTGTCTGCACTGGCGCCGCGCCAACCGTAGATCGACTGGTGGGGATCGCCGACCGCCATCACGGCGGAGTCGCGGAAGAGCCGCGCCAGGAATTGCGTCTGGATCACGGAGGTGTCCTGATACTCGTCCAGAAGCACGACCTGATGCTGCTGTCGGAGGTCGTCGCGCACATCGGGTGAGGACTCGACGATGTCGTAGGCGCCGCTGACCTGGTCGGCGAAGTCCAGCACACCGCGGCGTTCCTTCTCGGCGATGTAGTCGCGGACCAGCACCGACAGCGCGGGGAGGGCGCGCAGGTTCGCGGTGGCGGTCGCGACATCCGCATTGCTCCGGTACGTTTCGAAAGCCTCAGCCTGACGCAGCGCGATCCGATCCGCGCGATCCAGGTCGACCCTGTGATCGAGCGAGTCGCCGGCGAGGCGCTGAACCGCGTCGACCACTCCCGCCACCGATCGGTCGATCTCCTCCAGCTCGGGGAGGTCGGCGCGCAGCACGACGTCCCGCACCAGCATCCAGGATGCCGCCTGGCTGAGCATGGCGACGTCGGACTCACGGCCGATGCGCGCCGCGTGCTCGCGCACGATGCCGTCCGCGAACGCGTTGTAGGTCGACACCTTCGGACGGATCAACAGGTCCTCTGCGGAGAGCGGGGCAGCATCGCCCGCGGTGCCGAAGCGCTCGGCGAGTTCATCGAGCACCTGCGATCGCACGACCTCGCGCTGACGACTGTTCGCCGCTTTCGCCACGCGATCGAGCGAGTGGCTCGCCACGATCTCCGGAAGGTGCGGCAGCAGCCCTCTCCTCCCGTACTCGTCGATGAGCGCCAGTCTGACGCCGATCCGCTCGGCGAGCTCGCCCGCGGCCTTGCGCGTGAAGGTCAGCCCGAGAATCTGATCGCGGCGCACGTGCCCGTTCGCGACGAGCCAGACGACGCGACCGGCCATCGTCTCGGTCTTGCCACTGCCCGCTCCTGCGACCACGAGAGCCGGTGCGGGTGGCGACTCGATGACTCGCTGCTGGGCCTCTGTGGGCGCCGGAAGGCCGAGAGCGGCGGCGACATCCAGTGCAGAGATGCCGTGCCCCGCTCCCGTCCACGCCGTCACGCGCTCACCGCGGCGACAGTGTGGATGCGGCACGGCTGGACGCGCCACTGGGTGTCTGCGCAGTGCGCCTCGACGTGCGCGGTGAAGCTGGACGCCGACATGCCTCGAGCGGCCTCGGCGATGCGTCCGAGGAACTGCACCCGCTCTTGGCCGGCGAGGGTGTGCTGGTGTGCGACGCGGAAGTCGCTCCCGGCGAGCGTCTTGGCCACCAGCACGAGCCGGGCTCCGGCCAGCGCCGCCGACTCCGCGCCCGCGATGAGACCCTCCTGCACCGCCACCTGATACGCGGCGAGCTGCGCGTGGTCCGCGACCTTCTGCTCGCTCTCCGGCTCGTACTTGCCCGTCTTCAGATCGACCACCACGACGCGCTCTCCTCCCTGCGCATCGGCCATACGCGTCCATCTCTGCCCTCGGGCCTTCGCGTGTTCCCCGCCGCCGGCGGTGTAGGCCTCGACCCTGTCGATGAAACCGTGAACGATCGCATGGTGCGGGTGAGGTTCGTCCGGTGCGGTGCTCACCGCGCGGACAGCAGGCGGGGCGCCGATCTCTTCCGGAACCTCGACCGCGAATCGGAACTCGACCTCGCCGGCGATCACACGACCGCCTTCCTCTGCCACGTCCGAGAGATAGCTGTGCAGTCGATCGATGTACAGGTCGGCTCGACGGCGCTCTTTCCTACCGATCCAGGCCGTCTCGAAGTCGAGCTCGGGCCAGTGCTCGGCCAGAACCTCGCGCAGGCGATCCAGTTCTCCGTCAGGCACCTGTTCCATCGCTTCATGGATGATGGTGCCGATACCCGCCGACGGCGGCATCACGGTGTCGCCGCCGAGTGCGGAGACCGCCCAGTTCAGCTCGCATTCCTCGAACGATTCCATGCGTGACGGCGACACCCGAGCCGCGTCGACCGCGAGGTCGTGCAGTGGGGCGTCGGTCGTCGGCGGAGCCACGCCGTACCACTCGGACGGGTCCGCGCCCGGCACGCCCTCCCTCGCGAGCACCGCCAGCTGTGCGGACGCGTGCTCTCGCGCGGCCAGGGAAGTCGAGGTCGTCAGCACCCGGCGATGACGTGCGACGAGCCCTCGCAGGGTGAGCGGGTGCTCCGCCGAGGCATGCAGCTCGGGTGGATCGGGCGGTGGGAGGAAACCGAAGAACGGGCTGGGCGTCAGGTCGTCGTCGTCGACCGCGGTGATCAGGAGTCTGCGGCGTGAGCGAGAGATCGCGCGCACGAAGAGACGCAGCTCGTCGTGGAGCGCCGCACGGCGCCGGTCGAGGGTCTCGGGCGGGTGCTCGGCGGTGCCGGTGCGGGCGGCGAGCAGCGCATCGGCGAGGCGCCAGGTCTGCAGCATCCCGCCGCGCAGGCGCACGTTCGGCCAGATGCCGTCCTGCACTCCGGCCACCACGACGGCGTCGAACTCGGTGCCGAGCGCTGTCGCCGGCGTGAGCAGGGTCACCCGCCCCGGCCGATCGGGACTCGACAGGGAGTCTTCGGGCACCTCGCTGTCGAGGATGTCACGCACGAACGCCTCGGGCTTCTCATTCGGGGTGCGCTCGACGAATCGCTTCGCCGCGCCGAACAACGAGACGAGGGCGTCGAGGGCTCTCGCGGTCTCGGCACCGCTGGGCTGCAGCGAGATCTCACGCCACGCGACCTGGAGCTTGCGCCCGTCGACCGCCCTGGCCTGATCCCAGACTCGCCACAGGAGATCGTGGATCGTCTCGCCCTCGGCCGCCGCGTCGGCAACCTCGGCGACGGTCGAAGCGAAGCGCGCAGCCAGTCGGGATTCCTGCGCGTCGATGAGGGTGAAGTGGTCGGGCGAAGCCAGCGCCTGACGCAGCAGCTCCCGAGCCGGAGTCGAACCGCCGAGGTCGAGCTCGATATGGCGCAGACGTGCGCGAAGACGCCGGAGGCCGATCGCATCCATGCCGCCGAAGGGGGTGCGGAGCGCCTCCTCCCAGTCGTTGGAGGTCCGGTCGTCCGGTGCGGTGAGGGCCAGGCGCACGATGCCGACGATGTCGCGCACGATCGGCTCGGAGCCGAGTGGACGCTGCACACCCGCGGCCCTCGTCGGAATCTCGCGCGCCGCCAGCTCGGACTCGAGCTGGGTCACCTGGCGGGTGTCGTGCGCGATCACCGCGATGCGATCCCACGGAACACCGTCTGTGAGGTGCCATTCACGCATGACGCCGGCGATGCGGTCGAGCTCTTCATGCGGCGACGGCGCGATGAAGGTGCTGACGCCGGAGGGGGCGCCTGCGTCCCGTGCGTCGAGCGGTTCGGGGGCGCGTCGGTGGTCGATGCGGCCTGAAGCCCCGATCGCCTGTGTGACGGTGCGGGTGAGGGATGTGAGAGCGCGTGCCTGGCGATGAGGCGCGTCGAGGACGTGCACCTCGCCGAGCGCCGCGGCGAGCTGAGCGAACAGCTCGGGACTCGCTCCGCGGAACGCCCCGGAGGAGATGTCGGGATCGCCGAAAGCGAGCACTGCCGTGCCTCGCGCGCGGAGCGCCTCGACCACCGCGATCCCGCCGCGTGTCAGTTCCTGCGCATCGTCGATGAGGACCACTCTCAGATCGCCGAGAGGCCCCAGGGCGTTCGGCTCAGCCGCCTGCAGGATGGTGCATGCCTCGGCGAGCAGATCTGCGGCGTCTCGATGCGATGCCCGCGCCTGATCGAGCACCTCGCGGTAGTCGACGAGGAAGTCGGCGACTGCCGACCACGCGGCATCGTCGGCCGCGCGCAGCTCCTCGGGCCGCGCGCCGAGCTCGACGCACTCGGCGAGGAATGCACGAAGCTCCGACCGGAAGCCCTTCGATGCGCGCACCGCGGGGCTCAGGGCCTGCGGCCATACGATGCGCTCGTCTTCCGCATCGCCCGCGAGCAGCTCGGCGATCAGGCGGTCCTGGTCTGCCCCTGTCAGCAGGGCCGGAGGCTCTGCTCCCGCGCGCACCATCGCTCCGCGCACGACCTGGAAGGCGAACGACCCGAGAGACCTGGCCAGCGGGCCGGGAGTGGCCTGACCGATCCGCACTCCGATGCGGTCCCGCAGCGCCGTGGCCGCCTGCCTGCTCGGTGTGAGCACGAGGATCTGCTCCGGAAGCATCCCGACGCTGTCCAGCAGATGCACCACGCGCTCGGTGAGAGAGCGGGTCTTGCCCGTGCCCGGCGCCCCGATGATGACCCCGGATGCCGACGCGTCTGCACCGATCACGGTGTTCTGCGCGGCATCCTCTGTCATGTCCTCCACGCTACTGCGGCGCACGGACATCGCCGCTCGCCGCCGTCTCACGACGCTGTGCGCTCAGGGCGAAACCGACCGGGTCGGCGGATCCCGGCACCTCGTCGCCCGGTAGAGTTGGGCGCAGTCGTCGGCCTCCGAGGCCGACTCGACCACAGCATCGTCGACTGGAAAACAGGAGTACGCGTGGAAATCCGCATCGGCATCATCAACACCGGCCGCGAGCTCAGCTTCGAGACCGCTTCGAGCGCGGACGAGGTCCGCGCGCAGGTCTCGTCTGCTCTCGAGCAGAACACCTCTCACCTGAGCTTCGCCGATGTGAAGGGCAACTCCTACCTGGTTCCGACCGCGAACCTGGCCTACATCGAGCTCGGCACCGAGGAGTCTCGTCGCGTCGGCTTCTTCGCCTGACCCCACGATGTACATCCTCCTCGCTCTCGTCGGAGCGTGCGCGCTCGGCATCGCGGCCCATTACATGATCGGTGGCCGCGAGCTGCGCGGGGTCGCTCTGACGCCCGCGATGGCCACGGCCCTCGCCGCGCTCTTCTACACAGGCTTGCAGTGGCTGGGCGTCGGAGAGGACAGCATCTGGCTGTGGCTCGCGAGCATCGTCGGCTCCGTAGCGGTCGCAGCAGGCCTCACGGTCGCGATCGTCGCGTCGCGCCGCCGGTCGGACGCCACGACCAGAGCCGCACTCGGCATCTGAATCGCTCCGTCTAGGAGGCGAGCCCCATCGCGTCCATGCGGCGGGCGTGCGCGCCCATCAGCTCGGTGTAGACGAGCTCGACACGGTCTTCGCTCATGGCGGCGAGTTCGGGCTGCCGCAGGGCCGAGCGGCACACGAGGATCGTGTCGCCGACCAGACGACGCGCCCACATCGACAGAAGCGATCGCCACTCGCCGTCGCCGTCGATGGTCTCCTGGATGATCGCGACGATCTCGTGTCGCGCGTCGTCCTCAGCCAGGATCTCGGCGACCCGTTCTCCCGTGTCCCCATAGCTCGATGCGAGGGCGAAGTAGAAGTCGTCGAGCATGCCCGCCGTGATGTACACGGCGAGGAGAGTCTCCCTCGGGCGCGCGCCGATCGTCTTCCTGCGGAAGGCGTCGAGATTCTCACGGAACGGGAGCATGAGCTGGGTCGGGTCGTCGCCACGCTCTGAGATGACATCGACGATCGCCCGGTGCTTGGTGAGCGCAGCGCCGGCGGCGCGCGAGAGAGACTCCTTCTCGGAGAGCTCGGGCGTCGCCCTGATGAGTCGGGTGAGCGTCTCGAAGTACCCCAGCTGCAGGTATGCGGCCTGCCCGAGGAATCGCGGCAGCTCGGGGGCCAGTTCGGCGAAGTCGACGCGCGTCGCTGCGCCTTGATCCCCTCGACTGCGCAACGTCAGTGTGCGCCGGGGCGTCCTACGCTTCCAGAACCAGTTCACCACGGGCTTCACAATACTCGGACGACGGGGTCCTTCCGGGCGTCACCACCCCCTCGGGTAGGCTGTCGGTGTCCCCGCCGTCGGAGCGGGGCCCGCGCCTGTGGCACAAAGACGGCGTGGATCCGTGAACGTGGCGATCTTCGCAGGTCGCCGGACAGGCACTCTGAACATTGACAACCTTCGCTGATCTCGGAATCGATCAAGACATCATCGACGCGCTCTCCTCCAAGGGAATCGTCGACGCATTCCCGATCCAGGAGCAGACCATCCCCCTCGGCCTTCCCGGCCAGGACATCATCGGCCAGGCCAAGACCGGCACCGGCAAGACCTTCGGGTTCGGCATCCCCGTGGTTCAGCGACTGGGGCTCGACCCCGAGCACGGCGTCAAGGCGCTCATCGTCGTTCCCACGCGCGAACTCGCGGTGCAGGTGTACGAAGACATCGACCTGCTCACGAGCAACCGCTCGACCAGCGTCGTCGCGATCTACGGCGGCAAGGCCTACGAGGGCCAGATCGATCAGCTCAAGGCCGGTGCGCAGATCGTCGTCGGCACGCCTGGTCGCCTGATCGACCTCGCAGGCCAGCGCCTGCTCGACCTGTCGAACGCGACCGAGGTCGTGCTCGACGAGGCCGACAAGATGCTCGACCTCGGCTTCCTCGCCGACATCGAGAAGATCTTCCAGAAGGTCCCCGCCGTTCGCCACACGCAGCTGTTCTCGGCGACCATGCCCGGCCCGATTGTCGCGCTCGCTCGTCGATTCATGTCGAACCCCATCCACATCCGTGCGAGCGACCCCGATGAGGGTCTCACGCAGGCCAACATCAAGCACCTCGTATACCGGGCCCACTCGCTCGACAAGGACGAGATCATCGCCCGCATCCTGCAGGCCGAGGGTCGCGGCAAGACCGTCATCTTCACGCGCACCAAGCGTGCAGCGCAGCGTCTGGTCGACGAACTCAGCGACCGCGGATTCAACGTCGGCGGAGTGCACGGCGACATGGGTCAGGATCAGCGCGAGCGTTCGATGGCGGCCTTCAAGGCGGGCAAGCGAGATGTGCTGGTCGCGACCGACGTCGCCGCCCGAGGCATCGACGTCGATGACGTCACCCACGTGATCAACCACACCATTCCCGACGAGGACAAGACGTACCTGCACCGCGTCGGTCGCACAGGCCGCGCGGGCAAGACCGGCATCGCCGTGACGTTCGTCGACTGGGAAGACCTGCACAAGTGGGCGCTGATCAACCGCGCTCTCGAGTTCGGTCAGCCCGAACCCACCGAGACGTATTCGTCGAGCCCCCATCTGTTCGAAGACCTCGACATCCCCGCCGGAACGAAGGGCCGTCTCGTCTCGGCGCCGAAGACCCAGTCGGTGAAGACCGAGCGAGCGCCGCGTCCCGAGCGCGCAGCAGACGTGGCTGCAGAGGGCACGGACGAGGGTGGCACCCGTCGCCGTCGCCGTCGTCGTGGCGGTTCGACCCCGGTGGGTTCCACATTCGCAGAAGGCGCTTCCGAGGCACCTGCCGGTGACTCGCAGTCCGCACCGTCGGCCGACCGCAGCGCCGAGGGCGCCGGCACCCACGACGGTGCAGGCAAGGAGCACCACGACGGCAAGCCGGCTCCGGCGCGTCGTCGCCGTCGTCGTCGCGGAGGTTCGGGCGGCGCGGGAGCAGCTCCGGTCTCCGGAGCCTGACCGACCTGAGAGGGGGCGGATGCTGCAGCAGCGGCATCCGCCCCCTCTGCCGTCCCGCGCCCCGCGACGCGCAGTGAGCCGCCCGCCGAACGCCCGGCCTCAGGCGTAGCGCGGGGCGGTGCCGGTCGCGCGCTCTATGAGCCGCTGGACCATCTCGTCCGAGGTGGTGTTCTCGCCGGGCAGGTTCGGTTTTCCGGTGCCGTGGTAGTCGCTCGAGCCCGTGATGATCAGATCGTGCTTCGCCGCGATCGCATGCAGCGCCTTCCTGCCTGACGCGGTGTTCTCACGGTGGTCGATCTCGAAACCGCCCAGGCCCGCGACTATCAGCTGCTCGATGAAATGCAGGGGCATCATGTGGTCCCGCCCGACCGTCGCCGGGTGTGCGATGATCGCCACCCCTCCGGCGTCCGTGATCAGACGTACCGCGGTGAGCGGGTCGGGAGCGTAGTGCGGCTCGTAGTACCCCTCGCGCGGGTGCAGGATCCCGTCGAACGCCTCGGTACGGTCCCGGACGATCCCCCGCGCGACGAGAGCGTCGGCGATGTGCGGGCGACCCACGGTCGCGTCGAGGGTGGTCTGAGCGAGGACGTCGTCCCAGTCGAGGTCGTAATCGCGACCGATGCTGCGGACGATCCTCTCGGCACGACCGATCCGATCGCCGCGGATCCGATCGGTCTCGGCTCTGAGCGCCTCGTCGAGCGGGTCGAACAGGTAGCCGAGCACATGCACACTGCGCCATTCGTGCTTCGCCGAGAGCTCCATGCCGGGGATGAACGTCATCCCCAGTCGGGCGGTGGCCGCTGCCGCCTCCTCCCATCCCGTGCTGCGGTCGTGGTCGGTCAGCGCCACGGTGCGCAGACCGTATGCGTGCGCCTGGCTCACGACCTCAGCCGGCGCCTCCGTGCCGTCCGAGTGGTTGGAGTGCATGTGCAGGTCGGACGGACCGGCGAAACGGCGGGGGGAAGCGGTGGCCATCCTCCGAGCGTACCGACGACGGCGGGCGCCGGTCGCGACCGCCTGTCGCTCTAGGGACTTCACAGAGAGGACTTCTAGGCTGAAGGGGATGTTTCGACTACTGGGGATCCTCTTCACCGTGCTGCTCGCGATCGCGACGGCGGTCGTGGTGTGGCCGCAGTTCTTCCGTCTCGAGCAGACCTTCCCCTTCGCTCAGATCGTCGCCGCCCGCGGGGTGGTGCTCGCAGCGTTCCTCGTCATCGCTGCTCTGTCTCTGCTGCTGCTCCTCGCGAAGCCGTTGCGCGGCTTCGCCGCATCCGTCCTGATCATCGCGCTGCTCGGCGCGGGGGCGACGGGGGCCATCGGCTTCGTCCGGGGTTTCGGTGCGGACACGCTTCCCGCTGCGACGGACTCGAGCATCAGGGTGCTCACCTGGAACACCGCCGGCGATGAGGTGTCGGCCGAGGAGATCGCCAGGGAGATCCTCGATCGGGAGGCCGACATCGTCGCGCTGCCCGAGACCACGGAAGAGGTCGGCGAGCAGGTGGCAGTGCTGCTGCGCGATCAGGATCACCCGATGTGGGTGCACCACGTGCAGTTCAAGCCCGACGTCGTCGACGGTCCGAAGTCATGGCACACGACCGTCCTCGTCTCCCCCGACCTCGGCGAGTACTCGGTGATCGCCTCGTCGGAGGACGGCTCGAACAACACCGGCTCGGTGCCCAGCGCCGTGCTGATGCCGATCGATGGCACGGGCCCCGGGATCGTCGCCGTGCACGCCGTCGCACCGCGTATGGACGACATGGCGCAGTGGCAGAGCGACCTGCGATGGATCGCCGACCAGTGCCCCGCGGGCGACTTCATCGTCGCCGGGGATTTCAACGCGACGATCGATCACATGGCCGGACTCGGCGTCGACGGCGGCGATATGGGCTACTGCCGCGACGCGGCGACCCGGACGGGGAACGGCTTCAGCGGAACCTGGCCGAGCTCGCTGCCGGCGTTGCTCAGCACCCCGATCGACCACGTGATGGCGTCGCCCAGCTGGGCGGCGACCGGATCGGTCGTGATCGGCGGCGGCGGTGGCAGCGACCATCGCGGACTCGTGGTGCAGCTCGAGCCCACGGGCTGACATCCCGCAGTCGTCACGCAGGTGACAGACTGGAGGGATGAGCACCGCAGAACGCGACACGATCGCAGAGCCGACGACCGAGACTCCCGTCGAAGCCACCACCACGAACCGGAAGCAGCCCTTCCCGCGCGGATTCCTCGACACGATCTCGACCGGATGGGCCGAACGCCCCGAGTCGATCCCCGCGCCCCGCGCGCAGGCGCCGTTCGCCGCCGTGCGCCGCGCCGCCGTCTCTGCCGCCTTCCCCGGCAAGCGTCTGGTCATTCCGGCCGGCTCGCTCAAGCAGCGCAGCAATGACACGGACTACCCGTACCGCGCGCATTCGGCCTTCGCACACCTCACCGGGTGGGCATCGGACGCCGAGCCCGACTCGATCCTCGTGTTCGATCCGACCGACGCCGGCCACGACGTCACCCTGTACTTCCGCGAGCGCGCAGACCGCACCACGACGGAGTTCTACGCGGATGCCACCGTCGGCGAGTTCTGGATCGGCCCCCGCCCCTCGCTCGCCGGGGTCGCCGCAGACCTCGATGTCGCGACCGAGCACCTCGCAGAGTTCTCGAGCACCGAGGGCGAGCTGGTCCTCGAGGAGGACGACGACCTCACGCGGTTCGTCTCGGAGCTCCGACTCGTCAAGGACGAGTACGAGATCGCCGAGATGCGCCGTGCCGTCGACATCACCGCACAGGGCTTCGAGGACGTCATCCGCTCGCTTCCGGAGGCGATCGCGCACGCTCGAGGCGAGCGGGTCGTCGAGGGCGTCTTCCATCGCCGCGCACGCGAAGACGGCAACGGCGAGGGCTACGACACGATCGCGGCGTCCGGTCCGCACGCGTGCTACCTGCACTGGACCCGCAACGACGGAACAGTCGTTCCCGGCGACCTGATCCTGGTGGATGCCGGTGTCGAGGCCGACAGCCTGTACACCGCCGACATCACCCGCACGCTGCCTGTCTCCGGCACCTTCACCGAGGTGCAGCGCCGCGTCTACGAGACCGTCCGCGAGGCCGCCGACGCCGCCTTCGCCGCAGCTCGAATCGGAGTGCGCTTCCGCGAGGTGCACGAGGCCGCCATGCGCGTCATCGCCGCACGCGTCGCCGAATGGGGTCTGCTGCCGGTCACCGCCGACGAGGCGCTGGATGCAGACGCCGGTGGACAGCACCGTCGTTACATGGTGCACGGCACATCGCACCATCTGGGCATCGATGTGCACGACTGCGCTCAGGCGCGGCGCGAGATGTACTACGACGGCATCCTCGCCCCGGGCATGGTGTTCACGATCGAGCCCGGCCTCTATTTCCAGATCGACGACCTCACGGTGCCCGCGGAGTACCGCGGCATCGGGGTGCGCATCGAGGACGACATCCTGATGACCCAGGACGGCCCGGTCAATCTGTCCGCCGACATCCCCCGCACCGCCGACGAGGTCGAAGCCTGGATCGCGCGCGTCCAGAGCTGAGCCCGCTGCATGCACGAGGGCGAGCTCGAACTCACCGAGGAGACCGCTGCGCGACTGATCGCGCAGCGGTTCCCCGAGTTCGCGCACATGCCCATCGAGCGGGTCGGCACCGCAGGGACCGTCAACACGATCATCCGGATCGGCGACGATATCGCGGCACGGTTCCCCCTCGTCGCGGAGTCGGCTGAGGTACTCGCCGCCGAGGCTGCGGCGATGGGAGAACTCGCAGATGTCTGCGCCGTGCCATCGCCTCGTCCTCTCGGTGTCGGTGCGGCGACGTCGGCGTATCCCTCGGCATGGTCGGTGCAGACCTGGGTGCCTGGCGAGACGGCGGGCCATGCTCTCCACGCGACATCCGACCGTCTGGCACTCGACGTCGCCACGCTGATCGCGTCGCTGCGGGCCGCGGATGCGCGCGGTCGCGAGTTCGACGGCCAGGGTCGTGGCGGCGTCCTCGCCGATCATGATGAGTGGGTCGGACTCTGCGTCCGCAGAAGCTCCCATCTGATCGATGCCGCTCGCGTGGAGCGGCTCTGGGGAGCCCTGCGCGACCTGCCGCGCTCCGGCCCGGATGTGATGAGCCATCGCGATCTCACCCCGTTCAACCTGCTGGTCAGGGGCGATCACCTTGTGGGCGTCCTCGACGGAGGCGGATTCGGCCCTGCGGATCGCGCCCTCGACCTGGTCGCCGCCTGGCACCTGTTCGACGCGCCCCGCCGACGCGCAGTGCGCGAGCAGGTCGGCGCGTCGGATGTCGAGTGGCTGCGCGGTGCCGGATGGGCACTGCAGCAGGCGATGGGTCTCGGCTGGTACTACGAGGCCTCGAATCCTGCGATGAGCACCCTCGGTCTCTCGACCGTGCATCGACTGCTCGACGACGCTGAGCTCACGGCGCTCGGGTGATGGCTACGCGGGCGGATCCGCGACGATCTCGACCTTGAATCCCTGCTCGTTCTCGACCCACCCGGCCGTGAGGTCGAGCCCCAGCCGTTCGAACAGCCACCCCCAGCTGCCCGAGGCCTCATCGATGTCAGGCACCCAGACCTCGACGTGGTGCAGGCCCTTCATGACTGCTGCACGAACTCCGCGACGAACGGCGCGAGCGACGCTCCGATCTCGGACGCAGGGCGCTTGCGCCCCTTGACCTCGAAGGTGTGTCCGCCGCCCTCGATCCAGATGACGCGCGCGTTCCGGCAGGTCGCCACGACCTCTTCGAACTGCGTCACGGGCTGGATGAACGGATCGTTCGTCCCTTCGATGAACAGCTGCGGAACGCCGATGGCCGGCAGGTGCTCGGCGCGCGGCTTCTCCGGCTTGCCCGGCGCGTGCAGCGGGTACCCGAGGTACGCGAGACCGTCGACGGAGAGTCCCTCCGCGACGGCCATGGACGCCATGCGTCCGCCGTACGACTTGCCGGTCGCCCAGATCGCGTCGTCCGGGTTCCGCTCGCGCGCGAAGGCGACGACCGCTTTCCAGGTTGCGATCGCATGCGACGCCGGCCCCGGCATCCTGCGTCCCTGCTCGACGTAGGGGAAGTTGAAGCGCAGCGTGGCATGTCCGCGAGAGGCGAGTTCCTCGGCGAAGCCCGTGAGGAAGGGGTGGTCCTTGCCGGTGCCCGCGCCGTGCGCGATGATCACGGTCGATCCGCTGTCTCCTGCCGACCAGTCTGCGGAGACGACCGTCGGTCCGGCGGGCAGATCGACGTGGATCTCGACCATCAGGCGCGCAGGTAGGGAATCGCGAACGGTATGCGCACGACCTTGCCGCTCGACGCCTTCACCATGCCCACGATCACGAGAACGAGGTGCAGCACCGACAGAGCGAAGTAGATCGTGATCGGAATGCCGATGGGATAGAACCCGCTCGACGGAGAGTCGGCTGTGAGCGAGAAGAGGATCACGAAATGCGAGATGAGCAGCACCGTCGACACGAGCAGGTAGGTGAGGCCCCAGTTCGCGGCCGCCCGAGCGTTCTCGCTGGCCACACCGCCGAAGCGACGCGACGCTCCGCCGCTGACCGCCATCGCGATCCCTGATGCGAGTCCGCCCACGAAGGGGAACGGGATCAGGATCAGGAGGCCGAGAGCCCACGGGAGCAGGCCGCGGGGCGGCACAGCTGCGGGATAGGCACCCGCGGGGTAGCCCTGCGCCGGATACCCCTGCGCGGGAGGCATCTGCGGCGGGGCGTATCCGACGGGCTGCTGTGGTGCCGACGCCTGACCGGGAGCGATGGGAGGGACGTATCCCGGTGACTGTGGCGCCGGATGCTGTGCGTACCCCGGAGCCTGTGGCGGCGTGTAACCGTACGAGGGCGCCGGCGGCACCGCTCCGTGGGAAGGCGGCGCGGGCGGGGCCGGAGGAACCGGAGGGTGTCCGGGTGTCGCCGCGGAGCCGGTCTCGTTCTGAGCGTCGGACATCAGACGGTTCCCGCAGAGGTGGGCGGAAGTCCGGGCTTGCCGGGGTCGGGCGTATCGATCGGAGGTGCAGTCGGATCTGCGGGGCGGGGCGGAACGGTCGGCTCCTCGGGAGCGGCCTCCGGGCCACCGAGCGGCGGGGTGGGCCCGGCTTCGGGAGTGGGGTCCTCAGGCGAGACGGGAGGCGTCACCGGAGGTGCAGGCGCCGGGGCCGGCTGTCCACCGGGAGCGATGCGCTCACCGTACCGCGGCGGCTCGTCGAGGTCGACCGGAGCGCGCACCGGGGAGGGCTTCGCCGCGCCGAGAGCCAGACGCGCCTTCGCGAGCGAGGTGGACTGCACCCGAACCTCGTAGTGGTCGGCGGCGAACTGCGTGACGCTCGCGAAATCGCGGCGTCGGCGCACGATCGCATACGTGACGAGGCTGAGGAGCATGCCGAGCGCGACGCCGATGAAGACGAACCCGACGAAGAGCTGGATCGGCACCTCCGGGTTGCCGATCACGAGGATCGCGGAGAGGAACAGGCCGATGAGCACTCCGTTGATCGCTCCCGACCGTGCTGCGGCCGCATAGCCGAGGCGTCCGGTGATGCGCTCGACCGTCCGGACGCTCTGCCC
Organism: Microbacterium sp. AC035; assembly: GCF_979258485.1. NCBI lineage: Bacteria > Bacillati > Actinomycetota > Actinomycetes > Micrococcales > Microbacteriaceae > Microbacterium > Microbacterium sp. AC035. The sequence continues at coordinate 320,298 of NZ_OZ409858.1, read as the reverse complement.
GATGATCGCGATGTCTCGGGCCGGCACCTCCTGGGCGATCAGTTTCGACACCGTCTTCTGGGCGCCTTCGTAATCGCGGGTGGAGGCGACGATCTCGCCCTCATCGCGGCTGTCAGCTGGACGGTTCAGCATGCTCATCCCGCCATTGTTCCATGCCTTGTGGTGACAGGGCCGGGAGTGTGTCGTGCGGCAGCCCCGCCGGGGGCCACGGGAGGACACCGCGCACTACGCTGGACGGGTGAGCACACAACGGGTATTCGCCGCGCGCCTGGCAGGTTGCGCCGTCTTCGATCCCGTGGGCGACCGGCTCGGCAAAGTCCGAGATGTCGTCATCGTGTACCGAAGTACGGCTGCTCCGCGTGTCATCGGACTCGTCGTCGAGATCCCCGGGCGGCGACAGGTCTTCCTGTCGATAGGCCGGGTGACGTCGATCCGTGCAGGCCAGGTGATCAGCACCGGGCTCATCAACGTGCGCCGCTTCTCGCCGCGTGCCGGCGAGGTACGGGTGCTCGCCGAGCTCCTCGGTCGCCGAGTCAGCCTCGTCGACGGCACCGGCACGGCAGTCATCGAAGACGTCGCCATCGAGCCGAACCGTCTGGGCGAATGGGCCGTCAGCCAGCTCTTCCTCCGCCGCCCGAAGACCAGCGCGTCGCCGTTCGCCAAGGGCCCGACGACCTTCGCCGCCTGGAGCGAGGTCGCCGAGCAGCACTCGCCCGGTGAGTCGCAATCCGCCGAGCAGCTGGTCGCCTCCTACTCCGAGCTTCACGCCGCCGACCTCGCGAACACCCTGCTCGATCTGCCGCAGCAGCGCATGATCGAGGTCGCCGAGGAACTCTCCGACGATCGTCTCGCCGATGCTCTGGAAGAGATGCCGGAGGACGACCAGGTGCACATCCTCGATCGCCTCGGCGACGAGCGAGCCGCCGACATCCTCGACCAGATGGAGCCGGACGACGCCGCCGACCTCCTCGCTCAGCTGCCGCCCAATCGTCTCGAGCAGCTTCTCGAGCTGATGGAGCCGGAGGAGGCCGAGGACGTCAGGATGCTCCTGCGCTACGGCCCCGACACGGCGGGTGGTCTCATGACTCCCGAGCCGATCATCCTCTCCGCCGACGCGACGGTGGCGGAGGCGCTGGCTCTCATCCGGCGTCACGAACTGCACCCCGCCCTCGCCGCAGCCGTGTTCGTGACTCTGCCGCCCTTCGAGACGCCGACAGGCAGACTGCTCGGGATGGTGCACTTCCAGAGGATGCTGCGCTACCCGCCGCACGAGCGTCTCGGCGCGATCATGGATGACAGTCTCGAGCCCGTGCGGGTCACCGCATCTGCGGCCGAGGTGGCCAGGATGCTCGCGAGCTACGACCTGGTCTCGCTTCCGGTGATCGACGCCGCGCATCGTCTCGTCGGCGCGATCAGCATCGACGACGTCCTCGACTATCTGCTGCCCGACGACTGGCGGACGCATGACAGCGACGAGCCGGCGGTCCCCAAGGAGGTGCGCTGATGCCCCGCTCCCGTTCGCCTCGGCTCGACGCTCCGCTGGGGCGCGGCACCCCACGGCAGCGGCCGACGTCGCGCGACCGCTTCGGCCGTTTCACCGAGTGGGTCGCGCGCGCCATGGGCACCCCGGCGTTCCTGCTCATCCTCACTCTGTTCTGCGTGCTCTGGATCTGCTGGAACACTCTACTGCCCGATCACCTGCGCTTCGATGACGCCGCGCTCGGCTTCACGGCTCTCACCCTCATGCTCTCTCTGCAGGCGTCATACGCGGCACCTCTGATCCTCCTCGCACAGAACCGCCAGGACGACCGCGACCGCGTGCAGATCGAGCAGGATCGCCAACGCGCCGAGCGCAACCTCGCCGACACCGAATACCTCGCTCGAGAGATCGTCGCGCTGCGGATGTCGCTCGAGGAGCGCAACAACCAGGTCGTGACCCGCGATGTGCTCCGCCAGGAGCTCAAGTCCCTGCTCGCCGAGCTCGGCGAGCATGATGACGAGACGGCCGAGCGACGCCCCCGCGGCCGCTCCGCATCATCATGAGCTCTGCCGAGTCCGTCCGAGCGGCCGTCGCCGGCGTCACCGACCCCGAGCTGCGCAGACCCATCGGCGACCTCGACATGGTCAGGGAGATCAGCGTCGAGGGAGCACACGCGCACGTGGCGATCGTGCTCACGATCGTCGGTTGTCCTGCAGCGGCTCGCATCGAATCCGATGTCCGCGCCGCCGCCGCCGCGGTGCCGGGCATCGCGGAGGTGGAGGTGGAGGTCGGCGTGATGACGCCGTCCGAACGCAAGGCGCTCACCGAGAAGCTGCGTGACGGGCGGCCTGCTCGCCAGATGCCCTTCGGGCCGGACTCGCTCACACGGGTGATCCTCGTCTCGAGCGGCAAGGGCGGCGTGGGCAAGTCCACCGTGACAGCGAACCTCGCGGTCGCGCTGGCTGCTCAGGGACTCTCGGTCGGCCTCGTCGACGCCGATGTGCACGGCTTCTCGATCCCGGGACTCCTCGGCATCCCTGCGGGAACACAGCCCACGCGCATCGACGACCTCATGCTTCCGCCCGTCGCCCATGGCGTGAAGACCATCTCGATCGGGATGTTCCTCCGTGACGGCGAGGCGGTGGTGGCCTGGCGTGGCCCGATGCTGCACCGCACGGTGCAGCAGTTCCTGACAGACGTGTTCTTCGGCGATCTCGACATCCTTCTGATCGACATGCCTCCGGGCACAGGCGACATCGCCATCTCGATCGGGCAGCTGCTGCCCCACGCCGAGGTGCTGGTCGTCACGACGCCGCAGGCGGCAGCGTCCGATGTGGCGATCCGCAGCGGGCTGGTCGCCCGCCAGACCGGTCAGCGCGTGATCGGAGTGGTCGAGAACATGGGCGCCCTCACCCTTCCGGACGGCACCGTGGTCGATCTGTTCGGTTCAGGGGGCGGCGCCGCCGTGGCCAGCGCACTGTCGGAGACACAACCCGTGCCCTTGCTCGCATCGATCCCCCTCAGTCCCGCGCTCCGGGCGGGCGGTGACGAAGGGGTGCCGGTGGTGCTCAGAGACCCCGGGGACGCGGCAGCCGTCGCCATCCGCGAACTCGCGGGCTCCCTCGCCACCCAGGGTCGCGGTCTCGCCGGCCGTTCGCTCCCGATGACCCTGGGCTGACACGATCGTGGCTCTCCCCGTCGACGAGAAGCTGCTGCGAGGCATGGCGCGCGACGCCGCGATCTACGCCCTCACCCGCCCCGCGGCGATCGTGATGTGGGTCGCCCTCGTCGCGGCATTCGTCGTCAGCATCCTCAATCTCACCGCCACGGGCGGTGCGCAGGGGCCGTCGGGTCTGCTGCCCGTCGCGAGCATCGCCCTCATGGTCTACGCGGTCGTGATGACGGTCGCCGGCGCCAGACGCGCGGTGCGGGCCGCGAACCCTCCGGGCAGCGCCGTGTGGATTCGACTCGGCGACAGCTCTCTGCACGTCGGCACCGGCAGTCGATCGTCGGACATCGCATACACCACCTTCCAGAGCGTGCGTGCCGGGAGACATGCCGTGCTCCTCAGACTTCGAGGGGCGTCCGCGGTCACGGCGATCCCGCGTGCGCTGCTGTCCGACGACGACATCGTGACGCTGCGGTCCAGGATCGGCTGACCTCGATCAGGCCGGAGACGGCTTCGGCGCACGGCGGGTGATCAGGCGCCTCAGCAGGATCACCAGGGGAAGGGCCACCGCGAGAGGCGGGCTCATCACCGCTCCGAGAGCGAGCAGAGTCCCCACCGCGAAGTCGTTGCCGCCGGTGCGGCCGAGCCCGATGCTGCCCTCGCCGATCGAGTCCCCGGCGACGAGGAACAGACCGTCGTACGTGTCGAGCGAATCCCGGCAGTCCACCAGGTGGGCGCCTGCCTCGACCGCGGTGAACTGGGCGGACTGCACGAACCCCGGCCGCGGCGTCATCCACCAGAGCACATCGTCCCAGCTCACCGCGGATGCGCCCCGCTGAGGACGCTCGCCGCCGTCCGGCCCGATGACGGTGCAGTCCATGGTGCCGAGCGTGGCGGAGATCCCACTGGTCCAGATGCCCACTCGCGATCCGGCGTCGAGGTCTACGGTCATCGTCGTCCCGATCGGCGCGTCCTCGGCGGCCTCGATCGACCGCACGATCGGCATCACCCACAGGGTCCAGACGAGGATTCCTGTCAGGGCGCAGATCGCAGCGACGACGAATGCCATCCGGTCTCTGCTTCGGAGCCGACTCGGGTCGACCGTTCGCGTCACGTGGCTTCGGGATCGAACGGCGGCGGACTCGCGACGGAGAACTCCGGTCGCACCCTCGGCGTCCGCACGGGCTTCACCGAAGGCTCTGCGACGACCGCGTCCGCCCTCGCGGGCCCGGGCGCCGCATCGTCTTCGAAGAGCGCGTCACGGATGATGCGTCTGGGGTCGTACTGCCGAGGATCGAGCTTGCGCCAGTCGACGTCGTCGATGTCGGGACCCATCTCGTCGCGGACGCGTGATTTGGTGTCGCGGAGGAACTCGCCGGCACGCCGAGCGAGCTTCGCGACGCTCTCGGCGTAGCGGGGCAGCCGCTCCGGTCCGATGAGCAGCGCAGCGATCAGACCGATGAGCAGCAGCTTCTCGAAGGTGATCCCGAACTGCATGTGTCCAGGCTACCGCCGCGCCTGCCGTTGTGCCGCGCACCGACCGCATACGCTGGGAGAACACATATCTCAGTCGGGAGAATCAGGCAATGAGCGAGAACGATGCGAACGCACGTTTCATCCGCGAGTCGATCGTGGAGCCTTCGCCGATCGCCCGCGCGCGTGCGCACGCCATCGAACTCGGCGCGTCGCCGATCAGCGCGGCCGTCGGCTCGCAGATCGCCGTGCTGGCCGCCGCGACAGGTGCCAGGTCGATCGTCGAGATCGGCACCGGGGCCGGCGTCTCGGGCCTCTGGCTGCTGCGAGGCGCCCCGCAGGCCGTGCTGACCTCGATCGACAACGAACCCGAGCATCTGGCCGCGGCTCGGCAGGCGTTCGCAGAGGCTCGAGTCCCCGCGACGAAGGCTCGTTTCATCACTGGTCGCGCCGCCGACGTGCTGCCCCGCATGAACGAGGCGTCGTATGACATCGTGCTCGTCGATGCCGACCCCGAGAACGTCATCGACTACGTCGAGCACGGGCTGCGATTGGTGCGGACCGGCGGAATGGTCCTGGTCCCCCGCGTTCTCAGCGGCGGCCGCGTGGCCGACCCGGTGCAGCGCGACGAGGTGACCTCGGCCTACCGCTCTCTCGTGCAGGAGACCCAGGAGTCGTCCGCCGTACTCGCGACCGTCTCGGCTTCCGGTGAAGGTCTGCTCCAGCTGATCAGTGTCGGCGAGGCCTGAGCCTCCTCCACTCCATACAGACGGAAGAGGGCGACGGATCGATGATCCGTCGCCCTCTTCGTGAATCCGCGTGCGCGAATTCGAGTTCTCTCAGGCGGGCTTCACGACGGCTGCCAGCACGTCGTGCAGTTCCTTCGCCTCTGCGTCGTTCACGGAGACGACCAGACGGCCGCCTCCCTCGAGCGGGACGCGCACGATGATGAGTCGTCCTTCTTTTACGGCCTCCATGGGTCCGTCTCCGGTCCTCGGCTTCATCGCTGCCATCGTGGGCTCCTTTTCCTCCGGTGGTATGCGATCAGTTTATCGGGTGTTACCGGAACCTGGATGTCCCCTATGAAGAAATGCATCAAGCCTTAACATTCACGGCACCTGCCAGAACGTGTTCCCGAGCGCGTAAATGTGGTAAATCCAGAGCCACTGACCCAGCAGGCAGACCGCCAGAACCCCGAGCCGCCACACGCGCGAGCGCGGCACGGCGAGCGCTCCCCAGGCAGGACTCAACGGCAGGAGCAGCCGGAACGTGCTCGACTGCGGGAAGAAGACGGCGAGCAGGTAGAGCAGGTAGCTCGCACTCCAGAGCCTCAGGTCGGGACCGAGCGCACGCACCTGAGGCAGGTAGAGCAGAGCGGCACCGGCCGCCACGACGAGGAGGGCGAGGGCGACCGGACCCCACCCGCCGGGGAGTCCCCACTGGGCGAACCAGAACTGGGACGCCTGGATCCAGCCCTCGAAAGGCACGAACCCGTCGACTCCGCCGACGAGCCAGTTCCGGCGCCACGCGAGCTCGGTCGCGAGATACGCACCCGGGTCCCCGGTGACGATGCCCGCGATGACCTGCCACGAGAAGCCCGCGACGGTGGCGAGCGCGCCGAGCGCCACGATGTGCACGATCTCCTGCGGCACGAGGGGGTCATCTCTGCGGTACCACCAGCGGAGGATGCCGTGCAGACCGAGATAGAGGGCGAACGCGAGTATCCCCGGCCTGGTGAAGGCCATGACGGGGATGAGGAGATACAGCCAGACGTAGTTCCGGCGCACCGTGGCATCGAGCGCGAGAAACAGCAGGAGGAGGAACAGCGTCTCGGCGTATCCGACCTGGAACATCGCGGCGATCGGCCCCGAGGCGAAGAACACCACCGCCCACATCGCCGCCCGCGCGCCGATGCGGTCGTGCAGCAATCGGTGCAGGGCCAGACATGCGAAGTAGCCGGCGACGAAGGACAGCAGGAACGCGCCCATCCCCCACGAACTGAAGACGAACCCGACCGCCTTGGCGGCGAAAGCGAACACCGGCATGAACGCCCAGGCGTTCTCGGCGACCTCACCGGACTCGGTGAGGGGAAGGGATGAGGGATACCCCTCTTCGGCGACGAGCCAGTACCACTGCGCGTCCCAGCCGACGATGAAGTCGGCGAGCCCCGGCTCGGCCCCGAACCTCGACAGAGACGTCGACTGCGTCGCCGCCACGATCATCATCGCAGTCGTCACGGCGCGCGCCGCGAGGTAGATCAGGGCGATCCGCAGCGCCAGTGGCGCACCCGCCCATCGACGGGTCGCGGTCAGCGCGAACTGAGCCATGCGCGCAGTCCTCGCTCGACGGCGTCGATCTGCGCGAGCGGAACGCGCTCCTCGTCATGGTGGGCGAGGTGCGGGTCTCCCGGTCCGTAGTTCACTGCGGGGATGCCGAGGGCCGAGAAGCGCGCGACATCCGTCCAGCCGTACTTCGGCCGCGGTTCGGCGCCGACGGCAGCCACGAAGTCCCGGGCGATCGGCGCATCGAGACCGGGTCGCGCGCCTTCGGCGGCATCGGTGATCTCGACGTCGAAGCCGGCCAGCAGGTTGCGGATGTGCGCTTCCGCATCCGCCGCCGATTTGCTCGGAGCGAACCGGTAGTTCACCTCGACCTCGCACGCATCGGGGATCACGTTGCCCGCGACCCCTCCGGTGATACGGACGGCGCTCATGCTCTCGCGATAGAGCAGGCCGTCGACAGCGATCTCTTTCGCACGGTACTCGGCCAGACGCGCGAGGATCGGGGCGGCCCGATGGATGGCGTTCTCACCGATCCAGGCGCGGGCGGCGTGCGCGCGGACGCCGGTGGTGCGCACGATGGCGCGCATCGTGCCGTTGCAGCCACCCTCGACCTCGCCGTTCGACGGCTCGCCGAGGATCGCGAAGTCGGCCTGGAAGAGGTCCGGCCGAACGGCGGCGAGAAGCGCGAGCCCGTTCTTCGACGCCTCGACCTCCTCGTTGTCGTACCACATCCAGGTGATGTCGACCGAGGGCTCGGTGAGCTCTGCGGCGAGCTTCAGCTGCACCGCGGTGCCGCTCTTCATGTCGACGGTCCCCCGGCCCCAGAGGTAGGCGACACCGTCGATCTCGAGGTCCTTCGTCGGCACGTTGCCGTTGATCGGCACGGTGTCGATGTGACCGGCGATCGCGACCCGCTGCGCACGACCCAGATTCGTCCGGGCGACGATCGTATTTCCGTGTCGGAGCACCTCGAGGTGGGGGTAGGCGGAGATCGCCTCCTCGATGGCGTCCGCGAGTGTCTTCTCGTCACCCGAGACACTCGGGATGTCGCAGATCGCACGGGTCAGGTCGACGGAGGACGCTGTCAGGTCGAGCATCATGCACCCAGCCTACTTACCCCGACATCTGTGCGATCGTCCACGCCTGGTCGCGATACCGTGGAGGCATGACTGAGGCGCGCACCGTGTGGGGTACCGGACTTTCGACGATCGCCGGAGACGGCACTGTTCTCGACGCCTGGTTCCCCGAGCTGACGGCCGTCGCGCCCAGCGCCGAAGATGCAACCGCCGCCCTCGCGGCGCTCGAGCCGCTCGCCGGTCCTGACGAGCGCCGCAACGTGACCGTCGAGACCGTGCAGCTGCACGTCGACCTGGATGCTGCGCCGACGTCGACCGCTGACGCCTACCTGCGACTGCACGCGCTCTCGCACCTGCTGGTGCGACCGAACGAGCTCAACCTCGACGGCATCTTCGCCCACCTGCCGAACGTGGCCTGGACCAACGCCGGCCCTGTGCATCCCGATGACGCAGCGCGACTCCGCCCGCTGCTCCAGCGTGCGGGTATCCAGGTGCAGGGACTCGACAAGTTCCCCCGGCTCACCGACTACGTGCAGCCTGCCGGTGTGCGCATCGCCGATGCGTCGCGCGTCCGCCTCGGCGCCCACCTCTCCCCCGGCACGACAGTCATGCACGAGGGCTTCGTGAACTTCAACGCGGGCACACTGGGCGCGTCGATGGTCGAAGGACGCATCTCTCAGGGGGTCGTGGTCGGCGACGGCAGCGACATCGGCGGCGGCTCGTCGATCATGGGCACGCTTTCGGGCGGCGGCTCGCACCGCGTCTCGATCGGATCCCGCACGCTGTTGGGCGCCAACGCGGGGATCGGCATCTCGCTCGGCGACGACTGCATCGTGGAAGCCGGACTCTACGTGACGGCCGGCACCAAGATCGTGCTCCTCGACGGCCCGGTGACCCCCGATGGCGGCAGGAAGACCGTCAAGGGGGCCGAGCTGTCCGGTCAGGACGGCCTGCTGTTCCGCCGCAACTCGCTCAGCGGAGCGGTCGAGGCCGTGCGACGCGCGGGCGTCGGCGTCACACTCAACGAGGCGCTCCACGCCTGAGCGACGCGCTGAGCAGCAGCGCGTCCCAGGCTTCTCCTCCTGACGCGTGATAGTGTCGAAGCGACGATCCTCGCGATGCGAGACGTCTGCGTCGTCGACACGCTCCCGCGCCACTTGCCTGGTTCTGGCCATTTCGAACGGCGAAACGATGCGCGATCCCGCGCCGTCGCCCACCCTTCCGCACCCGGCCCGATGGTTCGTGCGTGCATTCTCACGGAGATTCCCCTATGACTTCCTTCCTCGATCTCGGCGTGCCCGCCGACCTCGCCGCAGTCCTCGCCAAGGACGGCAAGACCGAGGCGTTCGCGATTCAGCGCGACACGCTTCCCGACTCCCTCGCCGGTCGTGACCTCCTCGGCCGCGGCCGCACCGGCAGCGGCAAGACGATCGCGTTCGCCCTCCCCCTCGTCGCCCGTCTCTCCGCGTCCTCGCGCAACAGCCGTCCTGGCCACCCGCGTGGTCTCGTGCTCGCGCCGACCAGGGAGCTCGCCACTCAGATCGCGGCGACCATCGCCCCGCTCGCCGAGGCCAAGGGCCTGCGCGTCACGACCGTCTTCGGCGGCGTCAGCCAGCGCCCGCAGGAGCAGGCCATGCGCAATGGCGTCGACATCGTCGTGGCGTGCCCCGGCCGCCTGGAAGACCTGATGAAGCAGCGGGTCGTGCAGCTCGACGCCGTCGAGGTCACCGTCCTCGACGAGGCCGACCACATGGCCGACCTCGGATTCCTCCCGGGAGTCACCCGCATCCTCACCGCCACGCCGGCCGGAGGCCAGCGCCTGCTCTTCAGCGCGACCCTCGACCGCGGCATCGACACGCTCGCTCGCCGGTTCCTCTCGAACGCGGTCAGCCACGAGGTCGACGAAGAGAGCGTTCCCGTCGGCGAGATGACCCACCGCGTGCTGGTCGTCGACTCGACCGACAACAAGACCGAGCTCGTGCGCGAGCTCGCGTCCGGCACCGGTCGACGCATTCTCTTCACCCGCACGAAGCACCAGGCGAAGAAGCTCGCGAAGCAGCTCACCGCGGCCGGCATCCCGGCCGTCGACCTGCACGGCAACCTGTCGCAGAATGCGCGTGAGCGCAACCTCAGTGCCTTCTCATCCGCTCCGGAAGACGGAGGCGTGCGCGTCCTCGTCGCCACCGACGTCGCGGCCCGCGGGGTGCACGTCGACAACGTCGATCTCGTCGTGCACGTCGACCCGCCGATGGAGCACAAGGCGTACCTGCACCGTTCAGGTCGCACCGCTCGTGCCGGAGCCGCAGGAACGGTCGTGACTGTGGTGCTCCCCGAGCAGCGTCGCGACGTGAAGGACCTCCTGCGCAAGGCCGCGATCAGCGCCGCACTCGAGCCCGTCACCACCGCCGCGGTCACCGAGCTGGTTCCCGAGCGCGCCGCGCACGTGCGCCCTGCACCCATCCAGCAGCAGCAGCAGCAGCGCCAGGCGCCCAAGCAGCGCCCCGCTGGTGGCGAGCGCAACTCAGCCGCCAACCCGCCGTCGCGTCGCAGCCGTCGTCCCCGCTCGGGCCAGGGCGGCCAGGGCGCGCCGGCAGCCCAGGCGGGTTCGCGACAGGGCGGACAGGGCGGATCGCGTCAGGGCGGTCAGTCGCGCAACCAGGGCGGCCGTGGTTGGAGCTCGCAGGGCCGCTGAACCCCGCTGTCATAGAGGCGGGTGCGCCGATGCTCAGGCATCGAGGCACCCGCCTTTCTGCGCCCCTCGGCGAAAAACCAGAGTGTGCGGGGGGCGCCGCGATCAGCGCCGCACCGCCGCCAGAACCTGCGGGTCCGAGCAGCCGCGGACGAATCCTGCGAGGCGACGACGGATCTCGAAGCCGAGCACACGAACGCCGATCCATTCGGCGATCGGTGCGAGCCAGGCCGGGCGGCATGAGAAGTTGTACTTCCACACGGCCAGCGTGCCCTCAGGCACCTCGGTGAACCGCCAGCCCCCGCCGAGCTTGGTGAAGAACCACGGCCCCCGGTCCATCACCATGCCCACATTCGTGGGCGGGGCGTACGACACGTACCGGCTCACCATCGAGAGACCGAACCGCTGCCGGGTGAAGGTGCGCACGCCTTTCGCGGGGGCGACAGCTTCGTCCATGAGATGCTGCTCGCTGATGAACCTGTCCCAGCGTCGGCGCACCGCTCCCGTCGTCTGAGACACCGCGAACGCCGTCGCCGGGTCGACCGGGACGACAGCCTCGGCGCTGACGACGGGCATCGTGCTCGATGTCAGCGCGTCTGGAAGGTGCGCTCGGGGGAACCCGTGTAGAGCTGCTGCGGGCGACCGATCTTGGTCTGCGGGTCGAGCTGCAGCTCGCGCCACTGTGCGAGCCATCCGGGCAGACGACCGATCGCGAACAGCACGGTGAACATGCGCGTCGGGAAGCCCATCGCCTTGTAGATCACGCCGGTGTAGAAGTCGACGTTCGGGTAGAGACGACGCTCTTTGAAGTAGTCGTCTGCGAGTGCGAGCTCCTCGAGCTCCTGAGCGAGGTCGAGCAGCGGATCCGTGACGCCGAGCTCGGCGAGCACTTCGCCTGCCGCCTCCTTGACGAGCTTGGCGCGGGGGTCGTAGTTCTTGTAGACCCGGTGACCGAAGCCCATGAGCTTCACGCCCTCTTCCTTGTTCTTCACCCGCTCGACGAACCGCGAGACGCTCTGGCCCGAGTCGCGGATCTGGCCGAGCATGGTGAGGACGGCTTCGTTCGCCCCGCCGTGCAGCGGCCCGGAGAGGGCCTGGATCCCCGCGGAGATCGATGCGAACTGGTTCGCACCGGTCGAGCCGACGAGGCGCACCGTCGAGGTCGACGCGTTCTGCTCGTGGTCCTCGTGCAGGATGAGCAGCAGCTCGAGGGCCTTCGACATGACCGGGTTGACCTGGTACTCCTCGGAATGCACACCGAAGTTGAGCTTGAGGAAGTTCTCGACGAAGCCGAGGGAGTTGTCGGGGTAGAGGAACGCCTGGCCGATGCTCTTCTTGTGCGCGTAGGCCGCGATGACCGGCAGCTTCGCCAGCATCCGGATCATGTTCAGCTCGACGTGCTCCGGGTTGTGCGGGTCGGTCTGACCCTCGTAATAGGTCGAGAGGGCGGCGACGGCCGACGACAGCACCGACATGGGGTGCGCAGTGTGCGGAAGCGCCGAGAAGAAGCGCTTGAGGTCTTCATGCAGCAGCGTGTGCCGACGGATCTTCTCGTCGAACTCCGCGAGCTCCGCGGCCGAGGGCAGCTCACCGTAGATGAGGAGCCAGGCGACTTCGAGGTAGCTCGTCGATCCGGCGAGCTGCTCGATCGGATACCCGCGGTAGCGCAGGATGCCCTTGTCTCCGTCGATGAACGTGATCGCGGACTTGGTCGACGCGGTGTTCACGAAACCGTAGTCGAGCCCCGTGTAGCCGGTCTGTCGCGTCAGCGTCGAGAAGTCGATGCTGTCATTGCCCGCCGTGCCCCGCACGAGTGGGAATTCAGCGGTCGTCTCGCCGATCGTCAGCTTCGCTGTCGCCTGCTGCTCTGCCGCTGCGCTCACGCGGGCCTCCTCATGGATCTTCATCAAGTCGGATGTGGCGATGTCACGGCGCTGTGCACCAGGTCTGTTCGAGATCGTCGATACACGACCGAATCGCCTTTACAGCCTAGTAGGCGCACAGGCCTACTGTGACAACCGACAAAAGAACCCGCGGTCTGAGGCGAGAACCTACACGGCCTGTTCACGCAGGCGCCGGGCGCCCTCGGCGATCCGCTCGGACGGAGCCGTCAACGCCAGCCGCACATGCTGATCGGAGGACGTGCCGTAGAACGGTCCGGGCCCGGCGAGGATGCCGAGATCGGCCAGCCTCTCGATGCTCGCCCAGGCATCCTGCCCCTCTGTCGCCCACAGATAGAGACCGGCTTCAGAGCCGTCGATCCGGAACCCGGCCGCTTCGAGCGCGGGCCGCAGCATGTCGCGCCGCGCACGATAGAGCTCCTTCTGGGCCGCGACGTGCTCGTCATCACCCAGGGCCACGGCCATCGCGTGCTGCACCGGCTCCGGCGGCATCAACCCGAGATGCTTGCGCGCGGTGAGCAGCTCGCCGACGATGCGCGCGCAGCCTGCCACGAAGGCCGCCCGATAGCCGGCGAGATTCGACTGCTTGCTCAGCGAGTAGACGCTGAGCAGGTTCGCCCTGCTGCCGCCCGTCACGCGCGGGTCGAGGATCGACGGGATCGCCTCGGTCGCCCACCGGCCGTCCCACCCGAGCTCGGCGTAGCACTCGTCGCTGGCGAGCACGGCCCCGAGCTCGCGCGCCCGAAGGACTGCGGCCGACAGCTCGTCCACGGTCCAGGTGCGGCCGTCCGGGTTGCCCGGCGTGTTGATCCAGATGAGCTTGGTGCCCTCGGGCCAGTCGGCGGGATCGTCGGAAGGCAGCGGCGTGGCTCCGGCGACGCGGGCACCCACCTCGTAGGTCGGGTACGCGATGCGAGGATGCACGACGATGTCACCGTCGCCGAGACCCAGCAGAGTCGGCAGCAGCGCCACGAGCTCCTTGGAGCCGATCGTCGGGAGCACGTTGTCGATCGTGAGATCGGACACACTCCTGCGGCGGGCGTACCACGCCACGATCGCCTCGCGCAGAGCGGGCGTGCCGACGGTCTGCGGGTACGCGTGCGCGTCGGTCGCCTCCGACAGCGCTCGGCGGATCAGCTCGGGCGTCGGATCGACGGGCGACCCGACGGACAGGTCGACGATCCCCCGCGGATGCTGGGCGGCGCGCTGGCGGTAGGGAACGACCGCATCCCACGGATAGTCGGCGAGATCGCGAACGCTCACGGACTACTCGCCCTGGGGAGGGAGAGCGGCGATGATCGGGTGATCGTGCGCGATGACGCCTACCTTGGCGGCACCACCGGGCGACCCGACCTCGTCGAAGAACTCGACGTTGGCCTTGTAGTAGTCCTGCCACTCGTCAGGCAGGTCGTCTTCGTAGTAGATCGCCTCGACGGGGCACACCGGTTCGCACGCGCCGCAGTCGACGCATTCGTCCGGGTGGATGTACAGCGAGCGTTCGCCCTCGTAGATACAGTCAACGGGGCACTCGTCGATGCAGGCGCGGTCCTTGACATCGACGCACGGGAGAGCGATCACATACGTCACTCCCCCAGTCTACGACTCGCTGCCCGTCCGATCGCCCAGGACAGGGGGTCGCCGGGCACCCGACACATCGCCATCGGATGCCTCGGTCCGCTCTGCGGGCACGGGCGACTGGGCTTCGACGCGTGCGGGTAGCCGAGAGAACGACGGCCACGCCACGGCGAGCAGTACGAGTCCCGCCACGAGATAGGTCCAGATGCGACCGCTGAGCGTGTCTTCGACCACGACCGATCCGCCTGGGCCCACACCGGAGATGAGCACCAGCATGCCCAGCATGCCGAGTCCCGCGGCGAGAGTCGCTCCACGATCGTGGGTGAGCGCGCGGATCGCGACGAGGATCGCGCCGCACGCGATCGCTCCCACCAGGAGCCCCACGGGCACCGGTCCCCACATCAGACTGTGGCCGATCGTCCCGGCGACGCCGAAGACGCCGCCGACGAGAGCCGCGGCGATCCATGACAGCACCCGGGAGATCCAACCGTTACGCACGAGTCGATCCTACGCGCGCCGACGATCTGCTCCGCTCAGGCGGCGAGCCCGAGCAACCGCAGAAGTGCGGCGACGAGTGCCGCAGCGAACACCACGACCAGGAACGACTGACGCAGCCAGAGAAGACCCCCCGCGACGAGCAGAGCGGGGACCCGCGCATCGACGACCACCGCCTGCCCCGCACCGAGAGTCTGCACGGCGACGAGTGCGGCGAGGAGCGCCACCGTGAGCAGGTCGGAGATTCGCGCCGGTCGTGGTGCCTCGAGCACGCTCGGCGGCACGAGGTAGCCGGTCGCCTTCAGTGCCAGGCAGATCAACGCGGCGAGCAGGATCGCACTCCAGATGCTCATCGAACACCCTCCCCGGCGTCTGCCGCCGCGCCGTCGATTCTCCCCAGCCAGTTGAACCAGCCGACGACGATCGCGACGACCGCGGCGACCAGCACCGGCAGCCCGGGCATGATGAACGGCGTGAGCGCCGCCGCGACGGCCGCTGCGGCCACGCCGACCGCGATGGCCTGGCGTTCCTTGAGGCGTGGCCAGAGCAGCGCCAGGAACGCGGCGGCAGCGGCAGCATCCAGCCCCCAGGTCTTCGGGTCGCCGAGCACGTCGCCGACCAGCGCGCCGATCAGGGTCGTGATGTTCCACCCGAGGAAGATCCCGATGCCGGTGACCCAGAAGCCGACCTGCCTCAGGCGAGGATCACTCTGCGAGATGGCCACCGCGGTGGACTCGTCGATCGTGAAGTGCGCCGCTGCGATCCGGCGGCCTGACGTCGTGCCTACGATCGGAGACATCCGCATGCCGTACGCGACGTTGCGCACCCCGAGCAGCGCCGCCGATGCGATCGCCGAGGGAAGCGCTGACACTCCCCCTGCGGCGAACACGCCGACGAAGGCGAACTGCGATCCACCGGTGAACATCAGCAGACTGAGGACGCACGTCTGCCAGACATCGAGCCCGGATGCCACGGCGAGCGCGCCGAACGAGACGCCATAGGCACTGGTCGCCAGTACCACCCCCAGAGCTTCGCGCCACACCTCGCGCTCGGCGGTCATCGCACAACCGTTCGCTGCAGTGAACACATGACCATCATTCTGAACAACACCGCACGGATGGTCAAGCGAACGATCGTTTGACATACTGAACAGATGGAGGATCTCCGAACCCGCATCGCCCGCACGTTGCGCAAAGAGCGTGAGAGGGCCGGCCTGTCCGTCTCCGAGCTGGCACGCCGCGCGGGGATCTCGAAGGCGACCGTCTCGCAACTCGAATCCGGCTCGGGCAATCCCAGCGTCGAGACGCTCTGGGCTCTGGGCGTCGCGCTCGGGGTCCCGTTCGCCGTCCTCGTCGACCAGCAGACCAATGCGCCGACGCTCATCCGCGCCGACGATCATGCGGGGGTGCCGTCGTCAGCGGCGGCATACAGCGCGACCCTGCTGTCGGCGAGCCCTCCGGGCGCCCGGCGGGACGTCTACCTGATCCACGCCGAGCCCGGCGATCCGCGGCGCTCCGATCCGCATCATCCGGGGACCACCGAGCACGTGGTCCTCATCTCCGGGCAAGCCCGGATCGGCCCGGCAGACGCCCCGGTGCTGCTCGATCCCGGCGACTACCTCTCGTATGCCGGCGACGCACCGCACCTGTTCGAGGCGACCGTCGCCGGAACCAGCGCGGTTCTCATCTCCGAGCTGCGCTGAGCGTCATTCCGGACCCGCGCCCGCGACCGGTGACGGGTCGGGGATCTCGTCGGGCTTGTACCTCGGAAGCCTCGATGCCGGCAGGATCGCCACCGCGCTGAGGCCTGCGAGCAGCAGCAGCCCGAGTCGCAGCGTACCCAGACGCGACTCCTCATTGACGGCCACCGCCGCGTCGATCTGCTCCGGGGTCGCGTCGGTCTGTTCGAGCGCCACGCGGAGATCGTCGTTGCTGACGAAGTTCAGGTTGTCCATGTCGACCTGCGCGACGAGCGAGGGCGGCAGGTCAGGATGCTCGACGACCGCGCGACCGATGCTCAGTCCGAGAAGCGAGACGAGGAGCGCGCCGGCCAGGGCGGTTCCGACCGCTGAGGCGAGGTTCTGCGTCGTGCCTCGGAGTGACCCGACATCCCCTGCGAGCTCGGCGGGGGCGGAGGTGACGAGCACGTTGAACACGAGGGTCACGAGCGCACCCTGACCGATCCCGAAGACGATGAGTCCGAGGATCGTCGGGAGCGTCTCCCAGTTGTTGTTCACGACGAAGGACAGCCAGACGAGCGCGACCGTCGTCAGGATGAAACCGAAGACGCCGATCACCCGCGGCGGATAGCGCTTGTAGAAGCGGACGACGAGCGTGGCGGTGATGAAGACCGTCAGGTTGAACGGCATCATCGCCAGCGACGTGTCGAAAGGCGTCCTCCCCTGCACTATCTGGATGTACAGCGGGATGGTGAAGTTCACGCACGCCTCGAGCGCCACGACGATGAACATCGCGTAGACGGCCGCGCGCTCCTTCGACGAGTCGAGGATGCTGAGGTCGATCAGGGGCACCTTGCCCTCGGCCATTCGCCTCCGAGTCCAGACGAAGAAGCACTGCCCGAGCACGATCCCCACGACGACGAAAGCGGGTGCGGGTGAGAGTCCGAGGATGCTGAAGGGCGCAGCCTCCGTCGCGGCGACCGCACCCCACCCGTTCAGGTTGTTGAAGCCGAGGGTGAGAAGGACGATCGCCGCGCCGATGAGCAGCGAGGCGACGAGGTCGATGCGGATCGACGCATCTCCGCGATCACCACGGAGGGTGAAGCTGAATGCGAACACCACCACCGCGATGCCGAACACGATGAAGAACATCGGACGCCATCCGACGAGCGTTCCGAGAGTGCCGCCGATCAGGAAGGCGGTGACCCCCGAGATCGCCCTGGCGGAGCCGATGGCGCCGATCGCTGTGGCCTGCTGCGGTCCGCGATAGTTCTCGGCGATCAGCGCCACGATCGAGGGGACGATGATCGCCGCCGCCGCGCCGGCGACAGCCTGTCCCGCGATCGCCCACCCCACGCTCGGAGACACGATCATCAGCACGGAGGATGCGGCGAAGAGGCCGATCACGATACGGAAGATGAGCACCCAGCCGATTCTTTGACCGAGCTTCGCGCCGGTCATGACCAGCGCTGCCACCGCGAGCCCGTACATCACGATCGTCGTGCTGGCGACGGTCGGCGGCACTCCGAACTCGCTGACCATGCCACCGAGCGAGATCGGGAGGGCGGCCACGTTGAACGACATGAGCACCTGGGCGAGGAAGAGGCTGACGAGCGGCATCCAGGAGGTCTTGGTGGGCGCCGGGGCGGTCTGAGTCATGGCAAGGTCCTCCGAACGGTGGATGGGGTCAGTCCGTCGGCCGAGTGGTCGCCGAGGGTGCAGAAGCGAACAGGTTCAGCCCGAGTGCGCGCGAGAGGTGTCCGATCGCGAGCTGCGACCGCACCGAATTGCCCGCGGGATCGAGACGAGGGGAGAATCCGGCGACTGCGCCCTTGCCAGGTGCGACTGCCACGATGCCTCCTGCGACCCCCGACTTGGCCGGCAGCCCGATCTCGAACAGCCACTCCCCCGAGGTCTCGTAGAGGCCGGTCGAGGCGACGACGGCGAGGGTGTCGCGACACACATCCGCCGAGACGACACGCTCGCCGGTGATCGGGTTCACGCCGCCGTCTGCGAGTGTCGCTCCCATCACCGCGAGATCATGCGCGGTGACGCTGAGCGCGCACTGACGCGTGTAGACGTCCACCACTTCATCCGGGTCACCGGACAGCCGACCGTAGCTGCGCAGCAGCCATCCCATCGCCCGGTTCCGCTCGTTCGTTTCCGCCTCCGACGCGTAGACGATCCCGTCGAGGCTCAGCGGGCGTCCGGCGAACGCCGAGAGCCCCTCTCGGACGCGCTCCCACTGCTCGACGGCCGTCTGCCCCGGCATGAGCGCCGTGGTGGCGATCGCACCGGCGTTGACCATCGGATTCATGGGATGCCCCGCATTGAGCTCTAGCGCCATCAACGAGTTGAAGGCGAGTCCCGTGTTGTTCACACCGACGATCTCGCGCACCCGCTCATGGCCGTGCTCCTGGATGGCCAGCGCGTAGACGAACATCTTCGATATCGACTGGATCGAGAACGGATGCACTGCATCTCCGGCGTCGTGCAGGCCGCCATCGACCTCGATGACCGCGAGGCCGAACAACTCGGGGTCGACTTCCGCGAGCACCGGAATGTAGTCGGCGACAGCGCCCCTCCGGTCATCCGCGTAACGGCGGTGGGCTTCGCGTACGAGCTCGTCGACGCTGTCCCACCCCGGCAACGCCCCGGTCGACACCTGTTGGGGGATGTCTGCCAGTGCCGCGACGTCCATGCGTTCTCCTCCGAGTTCACGACCCCCCAGCCGTCACCGCTCACCGTAGTGGCAATGCCTCGCGCTGCCTAGAGCACAGAGTGCCTGTTTCAGCTTCTGTCCGAGAACGCCGAGACCCACCGCCGCACGCGTGCGGGGTGGGTCTCGGTGGTGACGCCGGTCGGATGCCGGGTGCTCAGTACCAGTTCACGGACTGCGAGTGCCCCCACGCGCTACAGGGGGTGCCGTACACCGACGAGATGTATCCCAGACCCCAGCGGATCTGCGTGGCCGCGTTCGTCTGCCAGTCGGATCCGGCAGACGCCATCTTGCTTCCGGGCAGAGCCTGCGGAATCCCCGTCGCGCCCCCCGAGGCGTTGTACGCCTTGTAGTTCCAGCCGGATTCCTTGGTCCACAGTGAATCCAGGCAGGAGAACTGGTCGGCACCCCACCCGTACTGACCTGAAGCGATGTCGCGAGCCGCGGCCTTCGCACCGTCGACGGTGTTCGTCTGAGCGAGTGCCGCGGCTTCAGCCGCCGCCTGCACTGCAGCCGCGTCCGCGGCCGCTTTCGCCTGCTGAGCAGCCACGAACGATTCCTGCAGGGCGGCGGTCTCAGCGACGATCTCGTCCGTCCCGGTGACCGCATACGCAGTGAGGCTCGTGAGCTCCCGGTCAGAGAACTCGTCGCGGTCCGAGAGCTGAGCGACCCAGGCGGTCACGTCGGCGGTATCGACCGAAGAGGGTGCAGTGCCGAGGTCGAGACCCGATGCCGCGACCTCGGCGTTCACAGCCTCAGCTGCGGCGACGGCTTCCTGAGCGGCGACCATCGTCAGGGCTGAGTCGTCAGCGCTCTTCGCCGGCTGATCGGTCTCGCCGGTGACGAAGGACGTGACGCCGGCGACGGCGTCCGGCAGCTCGGCACCGGCCGCGGGGGCGGACACGATGCCGACGGTCAGGGCGACACCGAGCAGGCCGCCGGTGATGGTGCCGAGAATCAGCTTGGGGCGACGTGCCGTGATCGCGTTGCGGGCTGATGCCGCCGCGTGGGCGCGCCGAAGCGCACGGGTGTTCTGAAGCATGGGTTCGACTTTCGGGTCGTCGTACGCCCGTAACAGGACACTCATCGGGAGGTTGCCCCAGGCGCAAGGTAACGATTCTGCAACGTCCCGCCTGGGTGTTTCATGAAAAAAGGGCCCTGTGCAGTCATTTTCAGCTGCGCAGGGCCCTTCTCTTAGAGGATTCTCAGGAGCCGGCATCCTGACGCTTCAGGCGCGCGGTGTCGCGAGCACGCGTGTTGGCGTCGAGGTTGACCTTGCGGATGCGGACGACCTCGGGAGTGACCTCGACACATTCGTCGTCACGGGCGAACTCGAGGCTCTCCTCGAGCGTCAGCTGGCGCGGAGGGGTCATCGACTCGAAGGTGTCGGAGCTCGCCGCACGCATGTTGGTGAGCTTCTTCTCCTTCGTGATGTTGACGTCCATGTCGTCGGCGCGCGAGTTCTCGCCGATGACCATGCCCTCGTAGACCTCCTGCGTGGGCTGCACGAAGAACGACATGCGCTCCTGCAGGGCGATCATCGCGAAGGGGGTGACGACACCCGAGCGGTCCGCGACGATCGAGCCGTTCTGGCGGGTCGTGATGGAACCTGCCCACGGCTCGTAGCCGTGCGAGATCGCGTTGGCGATTCCGGTGCCGCGGGTCGTGGTCAGGAACTCGCTGCGGAAGCCGATGAGGCCACGGGACGGGACGATGAACTCCATGCGCACCCAGCCGGTGCCGTGGTTCGTCATGTTCTCCATGCGGCCCTTGCGGTTCGCGAGCAGCTGCGTGATGGCGCCGAGGTGCTCCTCCGGCGTGTCGATCGTGAGGTGCTCGAACGGCTCGTAGGTCTTGCCGTCGATCTTCTTCGTGACCACCTGCGGCTTGCCGACCGTGAGCTCGAAGCCTTCACGACGCATGTTCTCGACGAGGATCGCCAGAGCGAGCTCGCCACGCCCCTGGACCTCCCAGGCGTCGGGGCGTCCGACGTCGACGACCTTGAGCGAGACGTTGCCGATCAGCTCCTTGTCGAGACGGTCCTTGACCATGCGAGCGGTGAGCTTGTGGCCCTTGACCTTGCCCATGAGCGGCGAGGTGTTCGTGCCGATGGTCATCGAGATGGCGGGGTCGTCGACCGTGATCGCGGGAAGCGGGCGGACGTCCTCGGGGTCGGCGATGGTCTCGCCGATCGTGATGTTCTCGAAGCCGGCGATGGCGACGATGTCGCCGGGGCCTGCGGACTCGGCGGGGTAGCGCTCGAGTGCACGCGTCTTGAGCAGCTCGGTGATGCGAGCGTTCTGGTGCGTGCCGTCTGCACGGACCCAGGCGACGGTCTGGCCCTTCTTCAGCGTGCCGTTGAAGACGCGGAGAAGCGCGAGGCGACCGAGGAACGGGCTGGAGTCGAGGTTGGTGACCCAGGCCTGCAGCGGGTGCTCGTCGTCGTACTCCGGAGCCGGAACGTGCTCGAGGATCGCCTCGAAGAGCGGCTCGAGGTCGTCGTTGTCAGGCAGCGACCCGTCGGCCGGGCGGTTGCGCGACGCAGCGCCGGCACGGCCGGAGGCGTAGACGACGGGGACGTCGAGCAGAGCGTCGACGTCGAGGTCGGGCACGTCGTCGACGAGGTCGGATGCGAGGCCGAGCAGCAGGTCGTGGGCCTCTTCCTCGACCTCGGCGATGCGAGCGTCGGGGCGGTCGGTCTTGTTGACCAGGAGGATGACGGGCAGCTTGGCCTCGAGCGCCTTGCGCAGCACGAAGCGGGTCTGCGGAAGCGGGCCCTCGCTGGCGTCGACGAGCAGCACGACACCGTCGACCATGGACAGGCCGCGCTCGACCTCTCCACCGAAGTCGGCGTGACCGGGGGTGTCGATCACGTTGATAGTGATCTCCTTGCCCTGAGCATGCTTGCCCTTGTAGGTGATCGCCGTGTTCTTGGCGAGGATCGTGATGCCCTTCTCACGCTCCAGGTCGTTGGAGTCCATCGCGCGTTCATCGACATGCGCGTGTTCGCCGAAGGAGCCCGTCTGACGCAGCATGGCGTCGACGAGGGTGGTCTTACCGTGGTCGACGTGAGCGACGATTGCGACGTTGCGGAGGTCAGAACGGAGGGCGTGCGCCATGCAGATGTCCTAAAGAGTGTGGGGTTTTGCCGAGAAGCCGACGTTCCAGACTACCGTATGCCGACGACTCGTTCCTGAGCGCTCGAAGTACGATCGGGAACGTGACCGCTGTCGACCTCTCCCCCGCCCCCTCTCGCAGTCGCCTGTGGTGGGAGATCGCCATCGTCCTCGCCCTCGGTCTCGGCCAATCGGCGGTGTACGCGATCGTTCAGCTCGCCTACCGGCTCACGGACGAGACGCCGCTGGCCGATCAGACCGCCACCCTCAACCCCTCCCGAAGCGACAGGGAGATCTTCGACCTGATCTACCAGGTCCTGTCGATCGGGTTCTCCCTCGTCCCGGTGCTGCTCGTGTGCTTCCTGCTGTGGCAGTCGTCCAGACCGCATCTCGGCCGACTGGGTCTCGACGGCACCCGGGTCGGACCCGATGTCGGTCGAGGCATCCTGCTGGTCGCGGCCATCGGCATCCCCGGTCTCGGTCTGTATCTCGCCGGGCGTGCCCTCGGACTCTTCGTCGCGGTCAACCCGGCAGGGCTCGACACCCACTGGTGGACGGTCCCGGTCCTTCTCCTCGCGGCAGCCCGGGCATCGCTGCAGGAGGAGTTCGTCGTGCTCGGCTATCTCTTCGCGCGGCTCAGGCAGCTGGGCTGGGGGCCCTGGGCGATCATCTTCACCACATCGGTGCTGCGGGCGAGCTACCACCTCTATCAGGGCCCTGGAGCGTTCATCGGGAACCTGGCGATGGGGCTGCTCTTCGGATGGCTGTTCCAGCGCAGCGGACGGCTCATGCCGTTCCTCGTCGCGCACTTCCTGATCGACGCCACGGTGTTCGTCGGCTACCCCTGGGCGGCGGCCACCTGGCCGATGCTCTTCGGGCTCCCCGGCTGACGGTGCTCCGCGCGCTCAGCCGTTCGCGATGACGATCGACGCCACGGCCCAGAGCACGATGACGCCGAGCGCGATGAGCGCCCGAGAGTCCCAGGTGCGGCGGATCGGAGCGTCCGCGGTCGAGGGAGCCGCCTGCCAGCGGTCCCGGATCTCGGTGAGCTCGCGGAGTCCGGCAGGCGCCTTGGCCTCGTCGTCCTCGCGCACCTGGCGCCGGATCGGACGTGCTCTCGCCGGTCCCCCGTAACTGGAGAGATCCGTGCCGTCGTCGAGCGAGAAGACGAGCTGCCAGCGCAGGTCGATGTCGCGGACGCGGCTCCACCCGAACGACGTCCGGCGCAGCATGTTCTGCACCATCGCCCCCTCGCCGTCGACGCGCACGACCGAGACGAAGGCGATCTCGTACACGACCCAGAGACCGAGCAGCACCCACGGGGCGAGCAGGAGCATCTGTCCCCACCCGGCACGCACGACGGCATCGCCGAGCAGGAAGAGCGCGAGCAGCGAGCAGAGAACGAGGGAGACAGGCCCGGAGGCCGCACGGAATCTCCGTGCGGCCTCCGGTCGAGGTTCGGTGCTCACTCTCAGTGACCGCCGAGGGTGATCGATGCCCCGGGGATCGCCTTCAGCAGACGATCGGTGTACTCCTGCTGCGGGTTGGCGAAGATCTCGTCGACGGTGCCCTGCTCGACGATCTTTCCCTTCTCCATGACGCACACGAGGTCGCTCGAGACACGGACGACGGCGAGGTCGTGCGTGATGAACAGATACGTGAGCCCGAGCTCCGACTGGAGCTCGGCCAGCAGCTGCAGCACCTGATCCTGCACCAGCACGTCGAGCGCCGACACCGCCTCATCGAGGACGATGATGTCGGGCTTGAGCGCGAGCGCACGCGCGATGGCGACACGCTGACGCTGTCCGCCCGAGAGCTCGTTCGGATACCGGGTCGCCAGAACGCGCGGCAGCGAGACCTGGTCGAGCAGCTCCTCGACCCGCTCGCGCTGTGACGCGCGGTCGCCGACACCGTGGATCTGCAGCGGTTCGGCGATCGTGTTGCCGATGTTGCGCAGCGGGTCGAGCGAGCCGTACGGGTCCTGGAACACGGGCTGCATGCGCCGACGCAGTCCGAACGCCTGAGCGTTCGAGAGCTTCGACACATCCTGGCCGTCGATCTCGATGACGCCGCTGGTGGGCTCCTCGAGCTTCAGCACCATCTTCGCCACGGTGGACTTGCCGGAACCTGACTCCCCCACCAGGGCGAGGGTCTTGCCACGGGGGATCGCGAACGAGACGTCGTCGACCGCACGGAAGGCTTCACTGCGGAAGCCGCCCTGGCGGATCCGATAGTCCTTCGTGAGCCCGGCGACGCGCACCGTCGGCGGGATGTCGGCGAGGTCGTCGAGAGTCTCGATGCCTCGATCCTCCACCACCGCCTGGATACGCTGCGATGCGACGCTGGGCGCCGCGGCGACCAGCCGCTTCGTGTACGGATGCTGCGGGTTCTCGAGGATCTCGCGGCTGGGGCCGGCCTCGACGATGTTGCCGCCGTTCATCACGATGATCTTGTCGGCACGCTCGGCGGCGAGGCCGAGGTCGTGCGTGATCAGGAGCACCGAGGTGCCCTTGTCGCGAGTGAGCGAGGCCATGTGATCGAGGATCACGCGCTGCACCGTCACATCGAGAGCCGAGGTCGGCTCGTCGGCGATGAGCAGCTTCGGGTCGGCCGCGAGGCCCATGCCGATCAGCGCACGCTGGCGCATGCCGCCCGAGAACTGGTGCGGGAACTGGTGCAGACGCTTCTCGGCGTCAGCCAGACCGGCCTGCTGCAGCACCTCGACGGTGCGCGCCTTGGCGGCGTCGCGCCCCTGAGCGATGCCGTTCGCACGGATCGCCTCCTTGACCTGGAAGCCGATGCTCCAGACCGGGTTGAGGTTCGACATCGGATCCTGCGGCACGAAGCCGATATCCCGACCGCGCACAGCCTCGATCTCGCGACGGTTGAGTGTCGTGAGCTCGCGGCCTTCGAGGGTGATCGAACCGGCGGTGACCTCGCCGGTTCCCGGGAGCAGGTTCACGATGGCCGTGGCCGTCGTGGACTTGCCGGAGCCCGACTCGCCCACGATCGCGACGGTCTCGCCGGGCATGACGTCGAAGCTGACTCCGTGGAGCACTTCGCGCAGGCCCTCCTGCGTGCGGAACGCGACCGTGAGGTCGCGGATGCTCAGCAGCGGGACCTGTTCGGTGATTCGCTCGCTCATCGGCGTGCCCTCGCCTTCGGGTCGAGGGCGTCTCGGATGAGCTCGCCCAGGGTGACGAACGCCAGCACCGCGAGGGTGAGTGCGATCGACGGATAGATGAGCGCCATCGGCGCGACACGCAGCGAGGCCTGAGCCTTCGCGATGTCGTTGCCCCACGACATCACGTCGCTGCCGAGACCCACACCGAGGAACGACAGGGTGGCCTCCGCGACGATCGCCGCCGCGAGTCCGAGCGTGGAGACGACGAGGAGCGGCGCGATGGCGTTCGGGACGACGTGGTTCAGGAGGATCTTGAACTTCGACTGACCGAGCGCCTGCGAGGCCATGACGAAGTCCGCCTGCCGCACCCGGAGCACCTCAGCGCGCACGACGCGGGCCGTCGAGGCCCACGCGAACGCTCCGATAGCGA
Organism: Microbacterium sp. AC035; assembly: GCF_979258485.1. Taxonomy (NCBI): domain Bacteria; kingdom Bacillati; phylum Actinomycetota; class Actinomycetes; order Micrococcales; family Microbacteriaceae; genus Microbacterium; species Microbacterium sp. AC035. The sequence goes on along the minus strand of NZ_OZ409858.1, from coordinate 294,591 downwards.
AGGCGAGTGTCCACACCGAGCGGGAATCCCGGAAGACGGTCATCACGACGACTGCCGCGAGGATGTACGGGATCGCGAAGAAGATGTCGCCGATGCGCGACAGCAGACCGTCGAGCCATCCGCCGTAGAAGCCCGCGAGGGCTCCCATGATCAGGCCGAGGACCGACGAGATCAGGGTCGCGATCAGACCGACCGCAAGGGAGGTCTGCGACCCCCAGACGATGCGGGCGTAGATGTCACAGCCCTGGAACGTGAACCCCAGCGGGTGCCCCTCGGTCGGGCCGCCGTTGCTGTTCGCCAACTGGCAGTCGTCGTTCGGCGGTGTGGCGGTGAACAGGGTCGGCCACAGCGCCATGACGAGGAAGAAGAGCGCGAGCACGATCGAGAACCAGAACAGCGGACGACGCCGGACGTCGAACCAGGCGTCTCGCCAGAGATTGCTGGGCTTGTCGGAGATGCGGACGGCGTCGACAGCGATCGACTCCGTCTCGATCGGGGCGACGTAGTGCTTCTGAGAGGTGGGATCAGGCATAGCGAATCCTCGGGTCGAGCAGACCGTAGAGCAGGTCGATGAGAAGGTTCACCAACACGTACAGGATGACGAACACGGTCACGAACGAGACGACCGTGGGTCCCTCGCCGCGCTGGATCGCCTGGAACAGCGTGTTTCCCACACCGGGGACGTTGAAGATGCCCTCGGTGACGGTGGCACCCACGAGCAGCACGCCGAAGTTCGTGGCGGAGTTGGTGATCACGGGGATCAGCGAGTTGCGCAGCACGTGCACGGGCAGAACACGGTTGCGCGACAGGCCCTTGCTGTAGGCCGTGCGCACCCAGTCCTGGTTCAAGGTCTCGATGACGGAGCTGCGCATCAGGCGCATGCTCACGGCGTAGAGGCTGAACCCGAGCACGATCGCCGGCAGCCAGAGACCGCCCCAGCCGTTGTCCGCGCCGACAGTGGGCTTGAACCATCCGAGCTGGATCGCGAGGAAGTACTGCGCGAGGAACGCGACGACGAAGATCGGGATCGCGATCGCGACGAGCGCGACGACGAGCGAGACGTTGTCGAACAGCTTGCCCTTGCGCAGTGCCGAGATGGTGCCGATGATGATCGCCAGCACGAACTCGATGGCGATCGCCATCACCGCGAGGCGGCCGGTCACGGGAAGCGTGGCGGCGAGCACCGCAGACACCGGCCGACCGGAGTAGGTGGTGCCCAGGTCACCCTGGAACACGCCGGTGATGTAGTACCAGTACTGCACGATGAACGGATCGTTCAGGTGGTACTGCTCGCGCAGCTGTGTGACGACTGCCGGACTCGGCGTCTTGTCGCCGAACAGGGCGAGGATCGGATCGCCGGGCATGGCGAACACGAGGAAGTAAATGAGCAGGGTGGCTCCGAAGAAGACCGGGATCACCTGCAGAAGACGTCTCAGAATGTAACCGAGCATCCGCTTGTCCCTTCTTAGAGGGCAGAGAAAGCCATGCGAACACAAGCCTGTGAGGCGGTGACGAAGAATCGTCACCGCCTCACAGGTGAAGTGCCGTCAGACTTTACTCGCCGGCCTTCGTGATCTCGTAGTACAGCGGAACCGAGTTCCAGCCGAACGTGACGTTGTCGACGTTCTCGCTGAAGCCACCGGTCACGTTCGAGTACCACAGCGGGATCGCGGGAAGATCCTGGAACAGGACCTCCTGCGCCTGGCTGAAGTCCTCGATCTGCGCGTCGGCGTCGGGGTTGCTGATTCCGGCCTTGATGAGGTCGTCGAACTCGGGGTTCGAGTAGTCACCGTCGTTGGAACCGGCGCCCGTTGCGTAGAGCGGTCCGAGGAAGTTGTACAGACCCGGGTAGTCGGCCTGCCAGCCCGAACGCGCTGCCGTGGTGATGGAGCGGTCGTTGATCTTCGTGCGAAGATCCTGGAAGGTCGGGTACGGGTCACCCGATGCCTCGATGCCGAGCGTGTTCTTGATGCTGTTGCTCACCGCGTCGACCCAGGCGTCGTGCCCGCCGTCGGAGTTGTACGCGATCTTGAACTCGCCGTCCCACGGTGCGATGGCGTCGGCCTCGGCCCACAGCTCCTTCGCCTTCTCGGGGTCGTAGTCGAGGACCTCGCTGCCGGGAACCGAGTCGGACCAGCCTGCGATGACCGGCGACGTGAAGTCGGCGGCCGGGGTGCGGGTGCCCGAGAAGATGGTCTCGGTGATCTCTTCGCGGTTGATCGCCATCGACAGCGCCTGACGACGCAGCTGGCCCTCTTCGCCGCTGAAGTGCGGGAGGAACTGGCCGATGGTGAACGACTGGAACACTGCCGACGGCTGGTTCACTGCGCGGTCGCCGAGCTCGTCGGCGAAGACGGGCAGCGAGTTGGTCGGGATCGCGTCGATGACATCGACCTCGTTCGACAGCAGGTCGGCGTACGCCGCTTCCTGCGTGGCGTAGAACTTGATCGTCAGACCGCCGTTGGCCGCCTTGCGGGGGCCGTCGTAGTCGTCGTTGCGGACGAGGTCGATCTGCACGTCGTGCTGCCACGCGTCTTCGCCGTCGATCATGTACGGGCCGTTGCCGATCGGGAACTGGCCGAAGGCCTCCATGTCCTCGAAGGCCGCGTCGGGCAGCGGGTAGAACGCCGAGTATCCGAGACGCAGTGCGAAGTCGGAGGCCGGCTTGTTCAGCGCGATCGTGAAGGTGTAGTCGTCGACCTGCTGGAGACCAGCCATGTCGCCCTGCGCACCGAAGACGTCGTCATCGGGGTTGGCCGGGTCGCCCGGGTCGTTGATGAAGCCCTCGATGTCCTCGAAGAAGTAGCCGGAGAGCTGTGCGTTCTCGGCCTGTGCGCCGTAGTTCCACGCCTTGATGAAGTTGTCGGCGGTGACTTCTTCACCGTCGGTGAAGGTCAGGCCTTCCTTGATCTTGACGGTGAGGTTCTGCGGGTCCTCCGTGGTGATCTCCTCAGCCACGTCGTTGACCGGCTTGCCGTCGGCGTCGTAATAGATCAGACCGGCGAAGATCTCGTCGAGGATCTTTCCGCCACCCACCTCGTTGGTGTTGGTGGGGATCAGCGGGTTCTCGGGCTCCGAGCCGTTCGTGGTGATGATGGCGTCCGCGTCACCGGTTGCACCGGATCCGCCGTCGCCGTCGTCGCTTCCACCGCTCGCGCAGCCCGCGAGCGCCAGGGCGCCGATCGCGAACAGCGCAGTGCCCGCAAGGGCGATCTTGTTGCGCTTCACTTTGTGTCCTCCTGTGGACGGGAATTCATCAGACTGCGCGCTCATCGTCGAACGCGTAGGGATAGTTGACTGTATCCCGGCATACTGCGGACATCGCGCTCGGCTAATGAACCGTTACTGAGTGGTGATATCCCGTAATATCGCGGAAACATCCGGAAATGCACGGAAATGAGAAGCGGCGTCGCATCCGGAAGGACACGACGCCGCTTCACGCGATCATCTGATCAGGCGAATGCCTCGATGGGCGGGCAGGCGCAGACGAGGTTGCGGTCGCCGTACGCCTGATCGATGCGGCGCACCGGCGGCCAGTACTTGCCTGCGACCAGGGCGTGCACCGGGTAGGCGGCGTCCTCGCGGGTGTACGCGTGGTTCCACTCCCCTGCGATCAGCGAGACCGCGGTGTGCGGAGCGTTGACGAGAGGGTTGTCGTCCGCAGGCCAGCGGCCGGAGGCGACGGCATCCGCTTCTGCCTTGATCATGATCATCGCCTCGATGAACCGCTCGATCTCGCCGAGGTCCTCGGACTCCGTGGGCTCGACCATGAGCGTGCCCGCGACGGGGAACGACATGGTCGGCGCGTGGAAACCGTAGTCGATGAGGCGCTTGGCGACGTCGTCGACCGTGATCCCGGTCGCTTCCTTGAGCGGACGCAGGTCGAGGATGCACTCGTGCGCGACCCGACCGTCTTCCCCCGCGTACAGCACCGGGTAGTGCTCACCGAGGCGCGCCGCGATGTAGTTCGCCGACAGCACGGCCGCCGCGGTCGCATTGCGGAGGCCGTCGGCGCCCATCATCCGCACGTACGACCAGGAGATCGGCAGGATGCCGGCCGACCCGTACGGTGCGGCGGAGACGGCGCCACCCTCGAAGACGAATCCGCCCGCGTGCTCCGCTCGCTGCGCGAGCGGGTGCGACGGCAGGTAGGGCGCGAGGTGCGCCTTGGCTGCGACGGGACCCACACCGGGGCCGCCGCCGCCGTGCGGGATCGCGAACGTCTTGTGCAGGTTGAGGTGCGAGACGTCGCCGCCGAGATCGCCGAACCGGGCATACCCGAGCAGTGCGTTGAGGTTCGCGCCGTCGACGTAGACCTGACCACCGGCCTCGTGCACCGCGGTCGTGATCGCGACCACGTCCTGCTCGTACACGCCGTGCGTCGACGGATAGGTGATCATCAGGGCGGAGAGCTCGTCGGCGTGCGCCGCGATCTTGGCCTGCAGGTCGTGGAGGTCGACGTTGCCGAGCTCGTCGCAGGCCACGACGACGACCTTCATGCCGGCGAGCACCGCAGAGGCCGCGTTCGTCCCGTGCGCGGACGACGGGATCAGGCACACCGTGCGCTGCGTGTCGCCGTTCGCGAGGTGGTAGCCGCGGATCGCGAGCAAGCCGGCGAGCTCGCCTTGCGATCCGGCGTTCGGCTGCAGCGACACTGCGTCGTACCCGGTGACCTCGGCGAGCCACGCCTCGAGCTGGGTGATCATGTCGAGGTATCCCGCGACATCGGAGGCGGGCGCGAACGGGTGGATGCCCGCGAACTCGGGCCACGTGATCGACGCCATCTCGGTCGCCGCGTTGAGCTTCATCGTGCACGAGCCGAGGGGGATCATGCCGCGGTCGAGCGCGTAGTCCCGATCGGCCAGGCTCTTGAGATACCTCATCATGGCGGTCTCGCTGCGGTGCGCATGGAAGACCGGGTGCGTGAGGTACTCGTCCTGTCGGAGCAGATCCCCGGGAAGCCCGCCCTGCGAACCGGAGCCGAAGAACCCGAAGGCGCGTTCCCGGGCACCGCCGAAGACCTGAGCGACCTGGTGGAGCTCGGCGACCGTCGTGGTCTCGTCGATCGAGATGCCGATCGTGTCGGCGTCCGCGGCGTACAGCAGGATGCCGAATCCGTGATGAGCCTGCTCCGCGAACTCCGCAGCGCGTCCGGGCACCCGCACCTGGAGGGTGTCGAAGAACGAGTCGTGGATGATCTCCGCGCCGGCATCGGCGAGCCAGTCGCGCAGCATCGCGGTCTTCGCCGCGACCTCCCGGGCGATCGACTTCAGCCCGTCGGGTCCGTGGTAGACCGCGTACATCGAGGCCATCACCGCGAGCAACACCTGAGCCGTGCAGATGTTGCTCGTCGCCTTCTCGCGGCGGATGTGCTGCTCGCGGGTCTGCAGAGACAGCCGATAGGCCGGCTTGCCGTCGGCGTCGACCGAGACGCCGACCAGACGCCCGGGGAGCTGTCGCTCGAGTCCCGCGCGCACCGCCATGTAGCCGGCGTGCGGGCCCCCGAAGCCGATCGGCACGCCGAATCGCTGGGTCGTTCCCACCGCGACGTCGGCGCCGAGCGATCCGGGCGACGAGATGAGAGTGAGAGCGAGCAGGTCGGCCGCGACGACGGCGAGTCCGCCGGCGAGGTGGGCCGCATCGATCACGGCGGCGGGGTTCCAGACACGGCCTGACGCACCGGGGTACTGCACGAACACGCCGAACAGCTCGGCGGGCAGTTCCTCCCCCGCGGCGAAGTCGACCGACACGAGTTCGATGCCCACGGCCTCGGCGCGGGTCTCGAGAAGCGCCTTCGTCTGCGGGAACGCATCCGCGTCGACGGCGAACACGTTCGACGCCTTCTTCGAGGCACGGCGCGCCAGCAGCATCCCCTCGACGACAGCCGTCGACTCATCGAGCATCGACGCGTTGGCGGTGGTGAGTCCGGTCAATTCGGCGACCATCGTCTGGAAGTTGATGAGCGCCTCGAGGCGCCCCTGCGAGATCTCCGGCTGGTACGGCGTGTAGGCGGTGTACCAGGAGGGGTTCTCGAGCACGTTGCGCTGGATCACCTGAGGAGTGACCGTGCCGTAGTACCCGAGGCCGATCATCGGACGGTTCACCGTGTTGCGGGAGGCGAGCGCACGCAGCTCGGCGAGCGCCTCCGTCTCACTCGCCGCGCGTGGGATGACCGAATCCGTGGAGGCGGGGGTGAATATCGAGGAGGGCACGGCCTGACGCATCAGCGCCTCGACGGGACTCCAGTCCTCGAGCTTCGACTCGACACCGAGGGCGTCGAGCATCTGACGCTGGGCAGCGGCGGTGGTTCCGATGTGACGATCGGCGAAAGAGACCACTGGTCGATCAGCCCTCCGTGAGAGCGACGTACGCGTCGCGGTCCATCAGGCCCTCGAGGGCACCCGCGGCGACGGAGACCTTGATGAGCCAGCCTCCGGCGAACGGCTCGGCATTCACGAGCGAAGGGTCGTCGACGACGGCGTCGTTGATCTCGACGACCGTGCCGGCGACCGGGGCGTAGAGCTCGCCGACCGACTTGGTCGACTCGATCTCGCCGACGACCGAGCCTGCGGCGATCTCCGTGCCGACCGCAGGGAGCTCGACGAACACGACATCGCCCAGCTTGTCAGCCGCGTAATCGGTGATCCCGATTGTCACGGTGTCGCCGTCAGCGGCGATCCATTCGTGCTCGTCGGTATAGCTGAGTGCGTTCAGATCGGTCATTTCATCCTCCGGTAGAAAGGCAGGGCGGTCACGGTCGCGGGGATCCTGGTTCCCCGCACATCAAGGAATACTGCGGTTCCCGCGGCAGCGGAAGACGGTTCGACGTAGGCCATCGCGATCGGGTGGCCGAGGGTCGGGCTCAGAGCACCACTGGTGACCTCGCCCAGCACGGTGCCGTCTGCGTCGACCACCGAGTAGCCCGCACGTCCGGCGCGCTTCCCCTCGGCGACGAGGCCCACGAGCACCGGCGCGTCGGATGCGGCATCCACCGCTCCCTTGCCGATGAAGTCCTCCTTGTCGGACACCACCACTCGCGCGAGACCGGCCTGAGACGGCTTCGTCTCGCGCGAGAGCTCATGTCCGTAGAGCGGCATGCCCGCCTCGAGTCGGAGGGTGTCGCGCGCGGCGAGGCCCGCGGGGACGAGCCCGTGCTTCTCCCCCGCGTCTGTGAGAGCGTCCCACAGAGCCGGCGCATCGGCGACGCGCACGAGCAGTTCGAAGCCGTCCTCGCCGGTGTACCCGGTGCGGGCGAGGAGCAGCGGCGCGCCGAGGAACATCGCGTCAGCCCATGCGTAGTACTTCTGCTCGGACCACGGGATGCCGAGCTCGGTGATGCCCGTCGTCGAGGAGAGGATCGCCTCAGAGGCCGGGCCCTGAACAGCCAGCAGCGCGTACTCGTCGGAGACGTCCTCGACGTCGACTCCTCGATCTCCGATGAACCCCGCGAAGCTGCGGTCCTCGCCTTCGGCCCTGGCGGGCAGCTCGCGCTCGAGCAGCGAGGGGAACGATCGCACTCGCGACGCGAACGCCGCGTCGACGAACCCGCGGTTTCCCGCGTTCGCGATCACCAGGAACCGATCCTCTGCGAGTCTGTAGACGATGACATCATCGATGATCCCGCCGTCATCGGCCAGCATCAGCGAGTACTTGGCCTTGCCCACGGCCATCGCCGACAGCCGGCCGGCGAGCGAGTAGTCGAGGAAGTCCCCGGCGAAGTCGCCGGTGACGAGGAACTCCGCCATGTGGGAGATGTCGAAGATGCCCGCAGCCTGGCGCACGGCGTGGTGCTCGGCGAGGTCGGAGGTGTAGCGCACCGGCATCTGCCAGCCCCCGAAGTCGGTGAACGATGCGCCGAGCGCTTCGTGACGATCACGCAGAGGGGTGTAGCGAGGGTCGGACATGGAGTTCTCCCGGGCTGGGTCGGGTGGAACAGCGGCGACGCTGCTCCTGGGAACTCCCCCTCTGTCATGGGCCTGAGAGCTTCGCCCAGAGACTGGGCTTTCACCGTCGGCGGACATCTGGCGAGGAGCGGGGACGCGCGGGTGCTCGTCGCCGGGTTCGCTGGATATCGCTTTTCAGAGTGGCCGGAACCGCGCGGTACGCGTACCTGAGAGATTGGCGGGGAGGCTTGCTCCTTCGGTGCCCGGCTGCATTCGCCGGGGCTCTCCCGCGGGGTTCATTCGGCCTGTCTTCAATTGTCGCCTCAGTCTAGCGGGTCGACGTCGTCGGCACAGGTCGCAGGAAGCCGTGCTCTCCCGACGCCCCCGAGCGGGAGGCGGCAGGAGAGCACGGCGTCAGGAGAGCACGGCGTCAGGATGGGGGTCAGCGGCCCGCCAGCTCGGCCCGGACCTCATCACGAAGGCGCCCGAGGTTCTCGGGTTCTGGCGCTGCGCCCAGCAGTGTCTTCGTGTACTCGTGCTGCGGATTGAGGATGACCTCGTCTGCAAGCCCGCGCTCCACGACGTCCCCCTTGTAGAGGACCATGATCTCGTCGCTGAAGTGCCGGGCCGTCGCGAGATCGTGCGTGATGTAGAGCACGCCGAGGTTCTCCTCCCGCTGCAGATCGGCCAGCAGGTTGAGTACCCCGAGCCGGATCGAGACATCGAGCATCGAGACCGGCTCATCCGCGACGATGAACCGTGCCCCGGGCGCCAGCGCCCGTGCGATCGCCACGCGCTGTCGCTGGCCACCCGACAGCTCGTGCGGACGACGCTCGGCGAAGCTCTCCCCGGGTGACAGCCGCACACGCTCGAGCAGCTCGATGGCGCGCGCACGCACCTCGGCGCCGGAGAGCTTCGGATGGTGGAGCCTGATCGGTCGCTCCAGGTGGTGGACGATCGTGTGGAACGGGTTCAGCGAGGCGAACGGGTCCTGGAAGACCATCTGCACCTGCGAGCGGTAGTCCTCGACCGCCCGGCCACGCATTCCGGATTCCTTCCCGTCGAGCAGGATCTGCCCGCTCGTCGGCGTCTCGAGCTTCATCAGCATCCGGGCGATCGTCGACTTGCCCGAGCCCGATTCACCGACGAGGGCGACCGTCTTGCCTGCTTCGATGGTGAACGAGACGTCTTTGACCGCGTGCAGGACCGACGTCTTGAGCCCTGATCGCAGAGTGAAGTCCTTCACCAGGTTGCGGGCCTCGAGGGTGTGAGCGCTCATCGGATCTCCTCCTGACTGGGCTGGTTGCCGGTTCGGACGAAATCGCCACGCTCTCCGGTCAGACTCGGGAAGCTCGACAGCAGCTTCTTCGTGTACTCGTGCTGGGGCGTGCGGTAGATCTCCTCCGCCGTGCCCTCCTCGACGATCTGCCCCTGCAGCATGACGGCGATGCGGTCGCTGATCTCGATCAGCATCGGAAGGTCATGCGTGATGAAGATCACTGCGAAGCCGAGCCGCTCGCGCAGCCGCATGATCTCGCGGATGATCCCGCGCTGCACGACCACGTCGAGTGCCGTGGTCGGCTCGTCCATGATCATGACCTGCGGATCCAGCGCGAGTGCCATAGCGATCATCATGCGCTGGCGCATGCCGCCGGAGAGCTCGTGCGGGAAGCTCGTGAGCCTCGACGGGTCGACCCCGACGAGAGTCAGCAGCTCCTCTGCCCTGGCCTGCTTGTCCTTCTTGGACATGCCGGGGCGATGGGTCTCGAAGATGTCGAAGATCTGCGCCTTGACGCTGATCACCGGGTTGAGCGAGTTCATCGCGCCCTGGAACACCATCGAGATCTTGTCCCAGCGGAACGCCCTCAGCCCCTCTCCGTCGAGTGCGACGATGTCGATGTCGTGGCCGTCGCGGTCGTGGAACACGATCTCACCGCCGGTCATGAGCGCCGGCGCCTTGAGAAGCCGGTTCATGCCGTACGCGAGGGTGGTCTTGCCGCAGCCCGATTCGCCTGCGAGGCCGAGGATCTCGCCGCGGTTCAGCGTGAGGGACACGTTCCGGACCGCCTTGACCGGCGGATCCACCTCGTACTCGATCGACACGTTGCGTGCGGTCAGCACGGCATCCGGAGCGCTCATGCGGCGACCCCCTTCGTCTTGGCGGCCTTGCGCACGCGTCGAGCAGCGTCGGGCGCATTGCGCAGCTTGGGGTTGATGACCTCGTCGATCGCGAAGTTGATGAGCGAAAGCCCCGCGCCGAGGAGAGCGATCATGATTCCCGGAGGGACGAACCACCACCAAGCGCCTCGTCCGAGTGCCTGGCCGGACTGCGCGTCGTTGAGGATGGTCCCCCAGGTGATCGACGAGGTGGGCCCCAGACCGAGGTACGAGAGACCGGCTTCACCGAGGATCGCGAAGATGATCGCGAACAGGAACTGCGCGGTGAGCAGCGGCAGCAGGTTCGGCATGATCTCGACCAGGATCACCCGGAAGGATCTCTCCCCCGCGACCTTCGACGCGTAGACGTAGTCACGGGTGCGCAGTGATCTCGTCTGCAACCGGAGCACGTAGGCGGCGCCGGCCCAGGAAGTGATGCCGAGGACGAAGGCGACGAGCTGCCAGTTGCGCTCGGGGACGAATGACGCGATCACCATGACCAGCGGCAGACCGGGAATCACGATCATGACGTTCGTGAGCAGTGCGAGGCCATCCTCCCGCCATCCGCCCAGGTACCCGGCGAGAACCCCGAAGAGCAGCGACAGCACGATGGCGATGCCGCCGGCGACGACGCCGACCAGGAGCGACCCCTGAGCGCCGATCGCGAGCTGGGCGAACATGTCGTTGCCCAGCTTGGTGGTGCCGAGCAAGTGCTCCGGCGACGGCGGCAGCAGAGCCGGGTTGTCGGTGCTCCGCGGATCCTGCGAGAAGATCGGGGCGATGATCGCGAACAGCACGATCGACAGCACGAGGACCGCGCCGACGACGAATTTCCCTGAGGTGATGGGGAGCACGCGGCGGCGCTTGCGCCCCCGGTGGGTCGCCATCGAGATGGTGCTCGCGGGCTGGGTCGTGGGCTGATCCTTGGTGATCAGCACTGCGTTCTCGGTGTCAGACATTCTGGCGAGCCCTCGGGTCGATGAAGCCATAGACGAGGTCCATGATGAAGTTGGCGGCGAGCACCGTGATGGTGATGACGAGGAAGAGCCCCTGCATCAGCGCGTAGTCGTTGTTCGTGACCGCCTGGAACATCAGCTTGCCGATGCCCGGATAGGTGAACACCTGCTCCATCACGATCGAACCCGCCACGACGAAGCCGAGGGTGATCGAGAACCCTGCGATCGACGGGATCGCGGCGTTGCGCGCGGCATAGGTGGTCATGATGCGACGAGGGCGAAGACCCTTCGCCTCGGCCGTGAGCACGTAGTCCTCGGCCATGGTCTGCACCATCATGTTGCGCATTCCGAACATCCAGCCGCCCACCGATGAGATGACGATGGTGATGGCGGGGAGGATCGCGTGCGAGAGCGCATTCGTGAAGAACGCCCATGTGGGCTCTGGCCCATCGGGGAACTCGAAGACGTCGTAGCCGCCGAAGATCGGGAACCAGCCGAGTCCGACCGCGAAGACCGAGACGAGCAGCAGCGCCATCCAGAAGTAGGGGATGGACTGCAGCACGGTGGTCGCGGGGATCAGGTGATCGACCCAGGTGCCACGCTTCCACCCGGCCCAGGCGCCGAGCACGACGCCGAGGATGAAGGAGATCACGGTCACCGTGCCGACGAGGATGAGCGTCCAGGGCAGCGCCTGGCTGATCAGCTCGCTCACCGGAGTGGGGAACTTGGTGACGGAGATGCCCAGGTCGCCCTGGAACATGCGACCCCAGTACGCGATGTACTGGTCCCAGAGAGACGAGTCATCACCGCCGAGCAGCAGCTTGATGTTGCGGATCGTGGTCTCGGAGACCTCGCCGCCGGCTCGCTGCATCTTGGCGATCATGATGTCCGCCGGGTTCCCCGGCATGAGCCGGGGAAGCAGGAAGTTGAGTGAGATCGCGGCCCACAGCGTGAACGCGTAGAACCCGATTCTTCGTGCATAGAACTTCATGTCACTGACCTTGCTTCCTGCTCCCCCGACCTCATGTGCTTAGTTCGCCGGCTCGAGCTGCGTCAGGACGTAGCCCGCGGCGATCGCGCCCCAGGACGGCGGGAAGGCGTAGAGGTCCTCCTCCGTCGGCCAACCCGTGAAGTCCTTCGTGTTGTAGAAGGTCTGCGTGGCGTTGATCACCAGCGGGATGTAGGGCAGGTCACGGACGATCTCGGTCTGGATCGTGCCGTACAGTTCCTTCTTCTCGGCCTCGTCGTTCGTGCTGACGGCCGCCTGGATGGCGGTGTCGACCACCGGGTTGCTGTACCGGCTGAAGTTCCAGCGACCGGCGGGAACCTCGGTGCCCACCGGGCTGGTGGATTCGACTGCCGTGCCACCGAACCAGTCACGGTAGATCTGGAACGGGTCGGCGACCGAGGTGCCGATGACACCGCCGACGATGAGCTGGAAGTCGCCGCCCTGCCGGGCGTCGGAGAACTCCTGCCACTGCACGGTGGATGCCGTGACCTTGATGCCGGCCGCTTCTGCCTGCTCGGCGATCAGCTTGGCGGCGTCGTTGTAGTCGGTCCAGCCGTCGACCGAGATCAGGCTGAGCTCGATCGGCACGCCGTCCTTCGCGTAGTAGTCGCCGTCCTTCGTGTAGCCGGCGGTCTCGAGGATCTCGCCCGCCTCTGCGGCGTCCGCCTCCTGCGGGCTGACCTCGTTGGCGGAGTCCGCGACCCACTTCTCATCACGCGGAAGCAGCGCGAAGGTGGGCGAGATGTCGCCGGTCAGACCGACGAACGCCTTGTCCTTGATCGCCGCGCGGTCGATGGCGACGTTGAGCGCCTGCCGGACCGCGACATCGGTCTGCGGACCTGTGCAGCCGAGCTCGGCGTTCGAGCAGGTGTAGAGCACGGTCGGGTCCTGCGGGGTGTTGATCCAGTCGATCGCGCCGTTGCCCGTGACATCGTCGGGGTTCGGGATGAACATGCCCGTCCAGTCGAGCTTGCCTGCGGCGAGCAGATCCTGCGCGGTCTGGTTGTTGTCGACCGCGATGTACTGGACCTTCTTCACTCCGAGCTCGTCGGCATCGCGGAAGTTCTCGTTGGCGACGAGCGTGTACGACTCGCTCGTCGTCTTGTCGACCACGTAGGCGCCGGAACCGACCGGCTCCTCGTTCGCGAAGTTGGCGAAGTCGGTGACCTCCGACCAGATGTGCTCCGGGAGGACGTAGGTCGAGCCGAGACGCTGGAACTCGGTCGTGTACTGCGCGGTCGTGTAGGTGAGGACGACCGTGGTGTCGTCGGTCGCCTCCGCGGAGACCAGGCCGTTGCCCTCGGGGTTGTTCGCCTCGTACGAGAAGGAGAACGCGACGTCTGCCGCGGTGAGCGGCTCTCCATCGCTCCACTTGAGGTCGGGCTTGATGGTGATGGTGATCGCCGTGCCGTCTTCGTTGTACTCGAACGAGTCGCCGATCAGGCCGACCGGCTCGGCGTCCGCCGTCTTGTTGAAGAAGAACAGCGGCTCGTAGATCGGTCCGAGCGCACCGTGGAGCACGGTCGGGGCGAACGGGTTGTAGTTCGCGGTGATGGGGGTCTGGCTGCCGGCCCAGACACGAAGAGCGCGGTCGCCGTCGCCACCGCTCCCCTCATTGCCTCCGCCTGCGCCACAGGCCGTCAGGCCCAGGGCGAGGACGGATGCCCCCGCCACAGCGGTGAGCGCGATCTTGCGCCTTCCGTTACGGATCATTCTGTATTTCCTCTCGGTGCTGCACTGCAGGAGGGATTTCTCCGGGTGTGGAGACGAACTCCGGGAAGGAGTTCGTAACAGATCCCGGAAGGGATTTGTTAGGACAGTAACCTAACAAATCCCTCTGGTGGCGACAAGAGGCCAGAACGCTGGTATATAACGTTTCGGCTTCAGGGCGTGCGACGTCACGAAGGTGCACTAACAGTCCCGATGACACTAAGATCGGAGCGGGAGGTTAAGGTACCTATGACCCAAAGCAGAGGAATCGACGTCGCCGTGTCGACCGTGATCCTCACCCTTCGCCGCACGGACAACGGCTCCGCTGTGCTGGCGCTGCCTCTGGTGCTGCGAACGCGCGAGCCGTTCGCCGGCCAGTGGGCCCTCCCCGGCGGCTGGCTCACCGAGACGGAATCGCCCGTCGATGCTGCAGCACGGACCCTGGCGGAGACCACCGGCCTGACCCCGAGCTACCTCGAGCAGCTCTATGCCTTCGGGGCTGTCGACCGCTCCCCCACGCGCGTCGTGTCGATCGTGTACTGGGCCCTGCTCCGACAGGACGACGTCGACGCGCAGAGCGCCGCGCATCGCGCATCCGGCAGAGCACCCGAGAACGTGCGCTGGTTCGACCTCGACGAGATCCCGCCGCTCGCCTTCGACCACACGAAGATCGTGGACTACGCGCTGTGGCGCCTGCGGAGCAAGGTCGGCTACAGCCGTGTCGCCCACGGATTCCTTCCCGCCGAATTCACCCTGGCCGACCTCCGCGAGGCGTACGAGGCGATTCTCGCAAGACACCTGGACCCCGCGAATTTCCGGCGTCAGGTCGAGGCAGCGGGCAACCTCATCCCCACCGACCAGTTCCGCACCGGCAGCCACCGCCCCGCGCGCCTGTACCGCTACAACACCGATGTCGAGCTGGCCGATCACGGCCCCCTCGGCCCTGAGGAGACGAGCACACGATGAGCATCACCTTCGTTCCCACCCCGGTCGTCCAGCCGGTCGACGCCTCTGTCGACCATGCGATCCAGTCGATCGTGTCCGGCGCCTCGACCGACGCGACCTGCACGACCGACCTCGCCGTCGGCCCCTGGGACTTCGACTCCCGCCCCGGGTATGGCCCGGGCTCGTCGATGGGCGATGTCATCCCGACCGGAGCACCGCGACAGGGAGAGCTCCCCGCCGAGTACCGCGAGGCAAGCGAGGAAGACCTCGACGAGCGCATCCGCGTGGCGAAGGCGGTGCTCGGCGACCGTGCCGTCATCCTCGGACACTTCTACCAGCGCGAAGAGGTGGTGCGACACGCCGACTACGTGGGCGACTCGTTCCAGCTCGCGACCGCCGCGAAGGAGCGACCGGATGCCGAGGCCATCGTGTTCTGCGGCGTGCACTTCATGGCCGAGACCGCCGACCTCCTCTCCGGCGCCGACCAGGCCGTCATCCTGCCGAACCTCGCCGCCGGATGCTCGATGGCGGACATGGCGGACATCGATCAGGTCGAGGACTGCTGGGAGCAGCTCGCAGAGGTTCTCGGCGACCTCGACGCGCAGGACGACGACGGTCGGGTCCCCGTGATTCCCGTCACCTACATGAACTCCTCCGCGGCGATCAAGGGCTTCGTTGGCCGACACGGCGGAATCGTCTGCACCTCGTCGAACGCGCAGACCGTGCTCGAGTGGGCGTTCGAGCGCGGGCGGCGGGTGCTCTTCTTCCCCGACCAGCACCTCGGACGCAACACCGCGAAGGCGATGGGCGTGCCCCTCGAGCAGATGCCGATGTGGAACCCTCGCAAGGCGCTCGGCGGCTCTTCGGCATCCGAGCTCGTCGACTCCCGGGTGATCCTCTGGCACGGGTTCTGCTCGGTGCACCGTCGGTTCACGGTCGACCAGATCGACCAGGCGCGGATCGAGCACCCCGGCGTGCGGGTGATCGTGCACCCGGAGTGCCCCATGGCCGTCGTCGACGCGGCTGATGAGGCGGGTTCGACCGACTACATCCGCCGAGCGATCGCTGCCGCGACCACGCCGACGACCTTCGCGATCGGCACCGAGATCAACCTCGTTCGCCGCCTCGCCGCGCAGTTCCCCCAGCACGAGATCTTCTGCCTCGACCCGGTGGTCTGCCCCTGCTCGACGATGTACCGCATCCACCCCGGCTACCTCGCCTGGGTGCTGGAAGAGCTCGTCGCGGGGCGCACGCCGAACCGGATCACGGTGACGCCCGACGTGGCCGACCCCGCGCGTGTCGCTCTCGAGCGGATGCTGGCGGCGAAGCCGCCCGTGGTGACGAGCGCTCGATGAACGTCATCGTCGTCGGCTCGGGAATCGCCGGCCTGACCGCAGCACTGCATGCGCGGGAGGCGGGGCATTCGGTCACCGTCGTGACGAAGGGCGCGATCGGCGACGGCTGCACAGGCTACGCACAGGGCGGCGTCGCCGGCATCTACGGTGCCGGCGACTCTGCGGGACAGCACGCGGCTGACACGATCGATGCCGGGGCAGGGCTCTCGGATGTATCCGCCGTCGAGGTCCTCGTGCGCGAGGGCGCGACCCGGATCGCCGAGCTGATCGCCCGGGGCGTCGCATTCGACCGCTCACCGGACGGTGAACTTCTCCTCGGACGTGAGGCTGCTCATCGTCACGCCCGCATAGTCCACGCCGGCGGCGATGCCACCGGAGCGGCGATCGCCCGGACGCTGGTGGCCGCGGTCCGCAGCGCGGACGTCACCGTGGTCGAAGAAGCCTTCCTCGCCGATGTCATCGTCGAGGAAGGCAGCGCGCGCGGCATCCGCGTGGTGGTCGACGGCGTCGTCTCCGACCTCTCAGCCGATGCGGTGATCCTCGCGACGGGCGGAGCCGGTCACCTCTATGCGCACACCACGAACCCCCTGGGAGCCACCGGCGACGGCATCGCCGCAGCCCTGCGTGTCGGCGCAACGGTCGCGGACCTCGAGTTCGTGCAGTTCCATCCGACGATCCTGGCCGAAGGACCCGCGTTCCTCGTCTCCGAGGCCGTGCGCGGCGAGGGCGCAACCCTGCTCGATGCGGCAGGCCGGCGATTCGTCTTCGACAGCCACCCGGACGGCGAACTCGCCCCCCGGGATGTCGTCGCGCGCGCGATCGCCCGCCAGGCCGCTCGGCAGGGATCCCCCGTACGACTCGACGCGACGATGATCGGCAGACCCCGACTCGCGCATCGATTCCCGACGATCGATCGCGTGACGCGTGAACGTGGTCTCGACTGGTCTTCCGAGCCGATTCCCGTGACGCCGGCTGCGCACTACCTCATGGGCGGCGTGGTCACGGACCTCGACGGACGCACGTCGATACCCGGCCTGTTCGCGGTGGGCGAGGTCGCGCGCACGGGCGTGCACGGAGCGAACCGCCTCGCATCGAACTCCCTCCTCGAAGGAGCCGTCTTCGGCGCACGCGCGGCAGCGGCACTCGACTCACCATGGCAGCATCCTCCGGTGGCCGCGCGCGAAGAGCGCGCGAACGGCCTGCTGCGCGGCGAGAGCCCCTTCGCCGATGATGCGGACGCCCACGTCGTCGCGTTCAGTCGCGCGGCACTCCAGCGGCTGATGTGGGACCACGTGGGCCTGCTGCGTTCGGAAGACGGCCTCCGCCGTGCAATGGCCACCGCACGTCGCTGGCTCGCCGCCGCCCCCGACCCCACGACCGTCGCCCAACGCGAGGACGCGAACCTCCTCCTGCTCGCCGAGGCGACGGCATCCGCAGCTCTCGCCCGCACCGAGTCGATCGGCGCCCACTTCCGCGAACCCGTCGCCGCAGCCCTCCTGGAGACCGTCTGATGCTCACCCCCGCCCACATCACCCGTGTCGTCGGCGCAGCCCTCGAGGAGGACGCCCCCTGGGGCGACCTCACCAGCGCGACCCTGCTCCCCTCGGATGCCACCGCCACCGCCGATCTGGTCGCTCGCGAGGCGGGCATCTTCAGCGGGGGCGAGGTGTTCTCGGCGGCTTTCCGTCTCACGGATCCGGCGCTCTCGATCGACGTGCACGTGGGTGACGGGGACGCCTTCGCGGCCGGTGACGTGCTCGCCTCGGTGTCGGGATCCGCCCGCGGGATCCTCACCGCCGAGCGCATCGCACTGAACTTCGCACAGCGGATGAGCGGCATCGCGACAGCCACCGCAGCATATGTGCGCGCGATCGAGGGGACGTCCGCACGCATCGCCGACACCCGGAAGACGACTCCAGGGCTCCGCGCCTTCGAGCGGCATGCGGTGCTCTCGGGGGGCGGACACAATCACCGCCATTCGCTGTCCGATGCGGTGATGGCGAAGGACAACCATCTCGCAGTGCTGAAGCGCTCCGGCGTAGACCTCGCCACCGCCCTGCGCGAGGCGTTCTCTCGCCTCCCCCACACCACCCACGTGGTGGTCGAGGTCGACCGGCTCGACCAGATCCCGGCAGTGCTCGACGGCGGAGCGCACACCGTGCTGCTCGACAACTTCTCGCTCGATGAGCTGCGGGCGGGGGTGGCGCTCATCGGCGACCGCGCGCAGGTCGAAGCCTCTGGCGGAGTGACTCTCGACACGGTCGGCGACATCGCGGCGACCGGCGTCGATGTGATCTCGGTCGGCGCGTTGACGCACTCCGCCAGGGCCCTCGACCTCGGCCTGGACGTGCGGATCGACTGACGCTGATGCTCTACCTCGATCATGCCGCGACCGCGCCCGTCCGCCCGGAGGTGCTCGACGCGATGCACCCCTTCCTCACCGGGGTGTTCGGCAATCCCTCGAGCCATCACACGTACGGGGAGGCTGCGGCGAGCGCGCTCGACGAGGCGCGTTCACGGGTCGCTCGAATGCTCGGCATGCGGTCCGGCGATGTGATCTTCACCTCCGGCGGAACGGAGTCGAACAACCTCGCGGTGAAGGGGATCGTACTCGCAGCCCTCGCGCGCGGCCGGGGGCACCTGGTCGTGTCGCCGATCGAGCACGAGTCGATCCTCGAATCCGCCGACTACCTGCGTCGCTTTCACGGCGTCGAGGTCACGGCTGCTCCGGTCGACGCTCACGGTCGGATCTCCGTGGACGCCCTGACGCGGACATTGCGCGAGGACACCGCACTGGTGGCCATCGGACACGCCAACAACGAGATCGGCACGATCCAGGACGTGCCCTCACTCGCGGCAGCGGCCCGGAGCGCCGGGGTGCCGCTGCACGTCGACGCGGTGCAATCGGCGGGGTGGCTCTCTCTCGTCGGTCTCGAGGCGGATGCGATAGCGGTCGCCGGGCACAAGCTCGGAACCCCCAAGGGAATCGGGGCTCTCGCCGTGCGCGGGCGCGTCGCGCTCGAACCCCTCCTGCACGGGGGCGGTCAGGAACGAGGCCGCCGCTCGGGCACCGAGAACGTCGCGGGTGCGGTGGCCCTTGCCACGGCGCTCGAACTCGCCGAGTCCGAGCGCGAGGAGCTCACCGCTCGACTCAGCGCGTCCACGGGTCGATTCATCTCAGCGGTGCAGACGCTCGTGCCGCAGGCATCGCTCACCGGCGACCCGATAGCGAGGCTCCCCGGCACAGCGAGCTTCACCTTCGCGGGCGTCAGCGGCGAGGCCGTCCTGCTCGAGCTCGAGCGACGGGGAGTCGTGTCGTCGAGCGGCTCCGCGTGCGCTGCCGGAAGCGACGAGCCCTCGCACGTGCTCCTCGCGTGCGGCGTGTCTCCCTCGGCCGCCCAGACCTCCGTGCGCTTCACGTTCGGACGCGAGGCACTGCCCTCCGATCTGCCTGAGCGGCTCGCCGGACTGGTGGGCGAGTCGGTGCGCGCGGTCGCCCACCGCTGAACGGCGTGAGCAGCGCGTGCGGCCATAGACTCGGCTGGTGACCGCCACCGCCCCGATCGTGACCCTGATCGTCCCCGGCCGCGACATCGGCGCCTTCGCCCCGGCCGCACTCGACTCGCTGCGCTCGCAGTCCGAGACCCGGTGGCGCGCTCTCCTCATCGACGATGGCTCCGCCGACGACACCGCGGAGATCTTCGCTGCGGCCGCTGCGGCGGACCCACGGTTCCGAAGCCTGCGGCACGAGGCGTCGCGAGGGCTCGGTGCCGCACGGAATGTGGGCCTCGACCTGGTCGACACCCCCTTCGTCGGGTTTCTCGACGGCGATGACGAGCTCACCCCGACGGCGCTCGAACGCCTCCTCGGCACCATCGCAGAGACCGGCAGCGATTTCGTCGCCGGTGCCTACGTGCGATCGCGCTTCGACGGCGAGCGCTACCTCCCCGGGCGGGTGCAGCCATGGGTGTCGGCCGCGACGTCTCCTGCACGACTCGGCACCACGATCATGGAGCACCCCCGCGCGAGCGCCAACATCGTCGCGTGGTCGAAGATCAGTCGCACCGATTTCTGGAGCGATCTGAGATTTCCCGAGGGCGTGGCATACGAGGATCAGGTGGTCGCGCAGCTGATGTACACGCGCGCCCGCAGCTTCGACGTCATCCCCGACACCGTGGTGCGGTGGCGTCTGCGGGCCGACGGCACCTCGATCACGCAGGGTCGGGCGCAGCTCCCGGTGCTGCGCGACTACCTCGAAGCACTGCGCGGAGGGATCCGCGTGCTGCACGAGGCAGGTGCCCAGGCCGCCGTCACGGCCCGGCTCGAGCTGATCCTCGCAATGGATGTGCCTCCACTGCTCGAGATCGCCCGCACCCACGCCGATTCCCGGTATTCGTCGGAGATCGACGCGTTCGTCGCCGAGATAGAGGCACTCCCCGAGCACTCCGACGCGCGCCCCGACCCCGCCCTCACCGCCGCTCTGGCATGGTGAGCCTCGCCCCAGGAGACCGATGAACCAGTACCTCGCAGACCTCTTCTCGCTCGAGGGACGCACAGCCGTCGTCACCGGCGGCAGTTCGGGCATCGGACGAGGCATCGCCACCGCACTCGCGAGGGCGGGGGCCTCCACGGTGGTCGTGGCACGAGGAGAAGCCCGGATCGCCGAGACCGTCGCGGAGCTCACTCGCGCCGGTGGCCGCGCAGCCGGCATCGTCGGCGACCTCGGCACCCGAGCAGGGATCCGCGCACTCGCTGAAGCCGCCGCCGAGCCGTTCGGCGAGCCGGACATCCTCGTGAACTCCGCAGGGATCAACATCCGCCCGCCGTTCGCCGAGATCACAGAGGACGACTGGGATGCGACGATGACCGTCAATGCGCTCGCCCCGTTCCTGCTCGGGCAACGGTATGCCACGGGCATGGCCGAGCGAGGCTTCGGGCGCCTGATCCACATCAGCTCACAGCAGGCTCACCGCGCCTTCGTCGGCAGCGGCGTCTACGGCGCGTCCAAGGGAGCCGTCGAGTCGCTGATGCGCTCGGAGGCCGAGGCGTGGGGCGGCACCGGAGTCACGAGCAACACCCTCGTTCCCGGGTTCGTGCTCACCCCGCTGAATGCGCGGTTGCAGGAGGATCCGGAGCAGATCGCGGCGCTGGCCGCCCGGACGATGATCGGCCGCAACGGATTGCCCTCTGATTTCGCGGCGGCGGCAGTGTTCCTCGCCGGTGTCGGCGCGAGCTACGTCACGGGACAGTCGTTGTTCATCGACGGCGGCCTGTCGGTCCACTGAGGGCGTGTCACCCTTCGGCCGGGTACACCCGCTCGTCCCCGCGAGGCACATCGAGCAGCGGAACCGGCGCGGTGAGCGCCTCGACCGCATCCGCACCGGCTGAGTCCTCCGGCGCACGGTCGGCCCTGCGGTCGGCGAGAGCGGCGCGCAGGCCGCCCGAGACAGTCGACTCGATGACCGTCTCCGTGTCGAGCACACGCGACGCGGCCACCTGCTGTGCGGCGAGCTCCGCGTAGAGACCTCCCAGAGCGAGGAGCTCGGCATGCGTGCCCGACTCCACGATCAGGCCGGCCTCGACGACGTGGATGACGTCCGCACCCATGATCGTCGAGAGACGGTGCGCGATCGTGAGGGTGGTGCGACCCTTCGCCGCTTCGTCGAGCGCCTCCTGCACGACGCGCTCCGAGACCGTGTCGAGGGCGGAGGTAGCCTCGTCGAGCAGGAGAACAGGCGGGTCCTTCAGCAGAACACGGGCGATCGCGATGCGCTGCTTCTCGCCACCCGAGAGACGGTAGCCCCGCTCGCCGACCACCGTGTCGTAGCCGTCTTCGAACCCGCTGATGATGTGGTGGATGTTCGCCGCGGTGCAGGCGGCGATCATCTCCTCCTCCGTGGCCTCCGGGCGGGCGTACAGCAGATTCTCGCGGATCGTGGCGTGGAACAGGTAGGTCTCCTGCGACACGATGCCGACCTGGTCGATGATCGACTCCTGCGTGAGGGTCTTCACGTCCGCTCCCGCGAACAGCACGGCGCCGCCGTGCGCCTCGTACAGCCTCGGAGCCAGGTAGAGAACCGTCGTCTTGCCTGCGCCGGACGGACCGACGAACGCGACGTGCTGACCCGGTTCAGCGACGAACGACACCCCCTGCAGAGTGGGACGGGCGTCGGGCGCGGCATCCGGGTAGCGGAAGACGACATCCGCGAACTCGATCCGCCCCCGCGGTCCCGGGGCTTCTGCCACCGTGATCGCGTCCGGAGCGTCCTGGATCTCGGGCACGAGGTCGAGGTACTCGAAGATGCGGGCGAACAGCGCGGAGGACGTCTGCAGGTCGAGCGACACCCGCATCAGGCCCATGAGCGGCTGCAGCAGACGGGCCTGGACGGTGGTGAAGGCCACGACCGTGCCTGCGGTGATCGCACCGCTGCCACCGGCGATGAGGTACCCCGAGACGAGGTAGATGACGGCAGGGACGCTCGCCATCAGCACCTGCACGACGGCGAAGAAGCCCTGACCGCTCATCGCTCGCCGCACCTGCAGCATGACCTGATTGCGGTTCTCGGCCTGGTATCGCTGCGACTCCGTGCGCTGTCTGTTGAACGCTTTCGACAGCAGCATCCCCGAGACGCTCAGGGTCTCCTGCGTGATCGAGGTGAGCTCCGACAGCGACTCCTGCGTCTCGCCGGCGATGCGCGCCCGCACCTGCCCGACGCGCCGCTGCACGATGATCAGGAACGGCATCAGCACGACGGCGATCAGAGTGAGGCGCCAGTCGATCAGGATCATCGCGACGAGAGAGGCGATCACCGTGACGACGTTGCCCAGGATGCTGGTGACGGTGTTCGTCAGAACGCCCGAGACACCGCCGACGTCGTTCTGCAGGCGGGACTGGATCACGCCGGTCTTCGTCCTGGTGAAGAAGCCGAGCTCCATCGCCTGCAGGTGCTCGAACAGACGGACTCGCAGATCGCCGGTGACGCTGTTGCCCACCGTCGAGGTCAGCCAGGTCTGCGCGACGCCGAGAATCGCGGAGACCAGGAAGAACCCGACCATCGCGGAGACGAGCCAGATCAGCAGTTGCAGCTGCGGGCCCCCGCCGTCGACCGGGAACAGCGCGTCGTCGAAGATGCGCTGCACGATCAGTGGCGGGATTACTGCGATCGCGGCGCCGATCACGACCAGCACACCGGTCCAGAAGATGCGCCAGCGGTAGGGCCGGAAGAGGCTGATCACTCTGGCACCCAGACCGCTGATCCTCGGCGCCTCGGCATTGAGGCGACGCTGCGCGCTCTCGTCCACCCCGCGGAATCCACCGCGTCCGCCACCCATGCTCATGCCGCAAGCGTAGTCAGCGCACAGGGCGAGGCGGCCCGAGCACCGATCCTGATCATCCGCTGTGAGCGGATTCGTCCGCATCCGGAATGAAATGTCCGACCCTGCCGTTACGCTGAATGGTTCCCGCGCACTCGCGCACTCCCCCTTCTTCTCTGCCCTGGAGGCCGTATGTCTGCCGTCGACACCGGTTCGATCACCACGCCCCCTTCCGCCCCCAGCGGCGAGATCGCCCGCAGCGACATGCGCGTGATCTGGCTCCTCCTCGTCGCCGCGTTCGTCGCGATCCTGAACGAGACGACGATGGGGATCGCGATCCCGCATCTGAACGTCGATCTCGGCATCCCGCCGGAGCTCGGCCAGTGGCTGACGAGCGCGTTCATGCTGACCATGGCCGTCGTGATCCCCACGACCGGGTTCATCCTGCAGCGGTTCACGACGCGCCAGGTGTTCATCGCCGCGATGATCTCGTTCTCGCTCGGCACCCTCGTCGCCCTCGTGGCACCAGGGTTCGAGATCCTGCTCGTCGGACGCGTCATCCAGGCCGCCGGCACGGGCATCATGATGCCGCTTCTCATGACCACGATCATGAACGTCGTCCCGCCGCAGTCGCGCGGTCGCATGATGGGCCGGGTCGGCCTCGTCATCTCACTCGCACCGGCGATCGGACCGACGCTCGCGGGTGCGGTGCTCGAGACGCTCCACTGGCGCGCGCTGTTCGCGATCATCCTTCCGATCGCGCTCGTCTCGCTGTTCATCGGCGTCCGGTGGATGACGAACCTCGGCGAGACCCGCAAGGTCCCCCTCGACGTGCTCTCGATCCCGCTCGCAGCGCTCGGATTCGGCGGCATCGTCTTCGGCCTCAGCCAGTTCGGTGGCGAGGGCGGTTCGGGTGAGGCTGCCGGCGTGACCGCACTCGTCGTCGGCGCCGTCGCGCTCGCGCTGTTCGTGTGGCGTCAGCTGGTGCTGCAGCGGATCGACGATGCACTGCTCGACCTGCGGGTGTTCCGCTCGTCCAACTTCACCTTCGCCGTCATCATCATGGCTATCCTCGCGCTGTCCATGTTCGGCACGCTGACCCTGCTCCCCCAGTACCTCCAGAACGTCGCAGGCCTCAACGCGCTCGAGTCCGGCCTGATCCTGCTCCCCGGGTCGGTGCTGATGGGTGTGCTCGGTCCGCTCATGGGTCGCGTCTACGACGCCCGTGGCACGCGCCCGCTGCTGATCCCGGGAACGCTCCTCGTCTCGGCCGCGCTGTTCTACTACTCGACGGTCGGCGAGCACACCGTGTGGTGGGTGCTGATCATCGTGCAGGCGGCGATGTCGGTCGGGCTGGCGATGTCCTTCACGCCGCTGTTCTCCGCATCGCTCGGATCACTGCAGCGGTCGCTGTACTCGCACGGCTCCGCGGTGCTGAACACGCTCCAGCAGGTCGGCGGGGCAGCCGGTGTCGCTGTCCTCACCGTCACCTACTCCGCCATCCTGCACGCAGGAGAAGCCGAGGGTCTCGATACCGCGACCGCCGGTGCACCCGGCGCGCGGATGGCCTTCCTCATCGCCGCGATCATCTCGCTCGCCGCCGTCGCTCTGAGCCCGTTCGTCCGCAAGCCCGCGGACGACGTCTCCGGCGGGGCACATGGCGGCGGCCACTGACCGTCACCGCTGCGGCGGCGTCTGATCGCTACTGCGTCTTCGGCGCAGGGAAGTGGCAGACGCCGCCGCTGCAGTACCCGGCGGCGTCGTCCTCAAGCAGGTTCGGAGTCCCGGTCAGCGGCTGAAGCACGGTCGGTGCGTCCTGCTCGGCGGAGTCCTGTGTCTTGGCCATCATTCGATCGTACGCCTGTGCCGACGGGGTGGCGCGAAAAAGCCTCGCCAGACGAGAACGGGTCACAGGCAGTTCTGCCCTACGGTTGACGAGTGCTCAAACGACTCCTCGCCCGCCTCTTCTGGGCAGCCAGCCGCTGGACCCTCACCGCCGAGGCGACCCCGACACGACCCACCATCCTGATCGGTGCGCCGCACACGTCCAATTGGGATTTCGTCCTCATGCTGGCTATCGCGTGGCGACTCGACATCGAGGTGCACTGGCTCGGCAAGAACAGTCTGTTCCGTGGCTGGCGAGGGCCGATCATGCGGAGCATCGGCGGCATCGCCGTCGACCGCGCCGACCCTGCACGGGTCGTCAACGACGTCGTCGCGCAGGTGCATTCCGGCAGCGTCTTCGGCCTCGTGATCACGCCCGACGGCACTCGCGGAGGAAACGAGTACTGGAAATCCGGCTTCTATCGGATCGCGCAAGAGACCGGGATGCCGGTGACACTCGGATTCGTCGACCGCACCACCATGACCACAGGTCTCGGACCCACCCTCGAGCTGACAGGTGACGTGGCTGCCGACATGGACCGGATCCGTGCGTTCTACGCCGACAAGGCAGGCCTGCGTCCGGAGCGCCGCACGACCCCCAGGCTGCGCGAGGAGCAGCCCTTCGAACAGAGCTGAGCGATGGGGTCAGTCCGCGTCCTCGTCGGCGATCTCCAAGCGTGTCTCCGAGCGCGCGTAGTCGAGGTCTTCGTCTGAGAGGGTCTCGGTCATGCCGACCACGGCGCCCGTGATCGTCCGGATCTCCCCTCGAGCTCGTTCGCTCAGCTGCGGTGCCGACTCGCCGAGCACCTCGACCCGCGCGTCGAGCGACAGTTCCGACCACCACTCTCGGATCGGTGGAAGCGTCATCATGATCTCCTTCTCCGTCGACGCGCAAGCGGCTGGACAGGATCCGAGGCCGCCCGCGAGACTGGCCGCATGGAACCCGACGACCGAACCGTGCCATCCACGGAACTCGACGACCGCCGTGACGGACGCGACGAGACGCGCAACGAGCGAGCGGACCGCAACTGGGAAGAGCTCCTGCAGGAACTGCGGGTGATGCAGACCGGCACGCAGATCCTCACGGGTTTCCTCCTCGCCGTGGCGTTCACTCCTCGGTTCGAGGACATGGACGAGTTCCAGCGAGACGTGTATGTGGTGCTGGTGGGCCTCGCTGCGGTGGCCACCATTCTGGCGCTGGCCCCGGTGGCCATGCATCGAGCGCTGTTCGGACGGCGTCGCAAGCCCGAACTCGTGCGGGTGGCCGCTCGGATCGTGAAGATCGACCTCGTGGCGATCGCCGCACTCACGATCGGCGTCACCACCCTCATCATCGACTTCACCGTCGACCGAGCGGCGGGGCTCATCGCGCTCGTCTCCTCGTTCGTGGGCGTGCTCCTGCTCTGGCTCGTCCTGCCCCGCCTCGTACGGCGCGAGGCCGAACGAGGCGGGGCGGACGGGGACAGCTGACGAGCCGCCCGCGCAGAGTCAGCGACCGGCCGGAGTGCGGTTCTCGGCGCTGACCATCCACGCGAACTGCTCGAGGCTCTCGAGCACCGCGTGCAGGATGTCGGCGGAGGTGGGGTCCTCTTCGTCGACGGCGTCGTGCACGTCGCGGATCGTCCCCACGACGGCGTCCAGTCGCGCTGTCACGAGGTCGATCGTGTCGGTCGTCGAGACCTCGCCCATCGGGAACGCGGGGAGCGACGTCGACTCTGCGATCGTGTCGGTGCGCCCGTCGGGCACTGCGTGCAGCGCCCGCATACGCTCTGCGACCGTGTCGCTGAAGGTGCGCGCGGCATCGATGATCTCGTCGAGCTGTCGGTGCGTGTCCCGGAAATTGCGGCCGACGACGTTCCAGTGCGCCTGCTTGCCCTGCAGCGAGAGCTCGATAAGGTCGACCAGCACCAGCTGCAGGTTCGCCGCGAGCGTCGCCGATGCGGTGAATCCCTTCTCGGCGTTCTGTCGCCTGGTCGTCTTCGCTCCGCGCTTGGATGCGTTGCCGGTCTTGGACGCGGTCTTCTCAGCCATGGAGTCCTCCTGGGGTTGGGGAACTGCGAGGCTAGCTCTGCTCGACGTCCGGATCGAGGGGGTTGACAGTCCCCCCGGTCTCATCGGATCGTGGCGCAGTGACGAAATCAGAGAGAGCACAGACAGACATCGACCGCGACGCATCAGACGTGGTGATCGGGCCGGTGTCGGAGTCGGATGCGGGTGAGGTGCTCACCCTTCAGCGAGCGGCGTTCGTCTCGGAGGCGCAGATCTACGGCAGCGCCGACATGCCGCCGTTGACCCAGACCCTGCCCGAGGTCGAGGCCGAGCTGCGATCCAGCAAGGGGCTGACGGCGCGCAGGAACGGCCGGCTGCTGGGAGTGATCCGATTCGTCGAGGACGAGGGAGTGCTGCTGATCGGCCGGATCGCCATAGCGCCCGATATGCAGGGCGAGGGCATCGGGCGCACGCTGCTCGACGCGGCTGAGCGATCCTCGACCGCGAGCACCGCAGAGCTCTTCACCGGCAGCCTGAGCGAGGCGAACATACGTCTCTACAAGGCCTGCGGCTATGAGGAGGCGGAACGGGTGCCCCAGGGTGACGGAACCGAGCAGGTGTTCCTGAGAAAACCTCTGCATCAGGTGGGAGACCCCTCCGAACCGGGCGCGTCGGGTTGAATCACGCCCGGGTGTGGGGAATCGTGGCCCGGACACGCCGCACCCGCGTCGTGACCGCAACCGGAAGGAGAGTCTCGTGCTCACCCTCACCGATAACGCCACCGCAATCGTGAACACTCTCGTCAGCCGTCAGACCGACGCCACCGACGCAGGCCTTCGCATTCACTCCACGCCCGCTGCCGGACCGGACGGAGGCGCACGACTCGCGGTCCTTGTGACCCCAGACCCCGAACCTGAGGACCAGGTGGTGGAGGTCTCGGGCACCCGTCTCTTCCTCGACGAGACCGCTGCAGCCGCGCTCGACGACAAGGTGCTCGACGCCGGTGTCGACGACGAAGGCTCCGTCTCCTTCGCGGTCCTTCCGCAGGTGGCCTGAACGGGAATCACCGGATGCCGCGGCTCATCGAGCCGCGGCATCCGTGCGCCCGGGGCGCGCTCGCATCCGCCTCGCGTAGGTTAGACGGAGACCCGCGATCGTCGCGGATCCAGAAGGATCGTTCACCCGCATGAAGCTGGCATTGCTCCGTCGCTACGTCGTCCTCGCCGAGACGCTGCACTTCCCCCGAGCCGCCGAGCAGCTGGGAATCCCTCTGGCGTCGCTCTACACCTCTCTCGACAAGCTCGAGGACGAGGTGGGGCACGCTCTGATCAACCGCGAGGGAACGCCGCGCCTGACGAACGTCGGCCAGCTGTTCCTCGCCGAAGCACAGGCGACAGTCGCCGCTGCTCCCCCGCCTGCGCCGAAGACGGCGGGCCCGGCTGGTGGCAAGGCCAAGGCCTCCAAAGGCAAGGGCCGCGCGCCCATCGTGAAGGGGCAGCCGAAGCCGTACAAGAAGCGTCAGGGACGCTGAGCCCTATCGCTCGCTCACCTGGCCGTTCTCGACGCTCCACCGGCGGTTCGTGTGCACGGCCTCCAGCATCCGCCGGTCGTGCGTCACGAGAAGCAGGGTGCCCGCGTAGGACTCCAGCGCCTGCTCCAGCTGCTCGATGGCCGGCAGATCGAGATGGTTGGTGGGTTCGTCGAGCACCAGCAGATTGACGCCGCGCGCCTGCAGCAGCGCCAGCGCCGCCCGGGTGCGCTCTCCCGGAGAAAGGGCACCGACAGGTCGAGTGACGTGGTCGGCGCGCAGACCGAACTTGGCAAGGAGGGTGCGCACCTCTGCCGATGACAGCTCTGGAACGAGAGCCTCGAACGCGTCCGCGAGCGCCGCGTCACCGATGAGCAGCGAACGGGCCTGATCGATCTCGCCGATCTGCACGCTGCTCCCGAGACTCGCCGTGCCCTCGACCGGCGCCTGCCGCCCGAGCAGAGCTCGAAGCAGCGTCGATTTGCCCGCACCGTTCGGACCGGTGATCCCGATCCGATCCCCGGCGTCGATCTGCAGCGAGAGCGGCCCCAAAGTGAAAGACCCCTGCCGGAACACCGCACCGCTGAGCGTCGAGACCACGCTGCTCGACCGCGGCGCCGAGCCTATCGTGAACTCCAGCTGCCACTCCTTGCGAGGCTCTTCCACCTCATCGAGGCGCGCGATCCGGCTCTCCATCTGGCGCACCTTCTGCGCCTGCTTCTCGCTCGACTCGGCCGATGCCTTGCGCTTGATCTTGTCGTTGTCCGGCGCCTTCTTCATGGCGTTGCGCACACCCTGGCTCGACCACTCTCGCTGCGTGCGGGCGCGGGAGACGAGATCGGCCTTCTTGTCGGCGAACTCGTCGTACTTCTCCCGCAGGTGGCGTCGCACGACCGCCCGCTCCTCGATGTAGGCGTCGTACCCACCCCCGTAGAGACGATTCGAGCCCTGTGCGAGATCGAGCTCCAGCACTCGGGTCACGCTGCGGGCCAGGAACTCGCGGTCGTGACTCACCAGCACGACACCCCCACGGAGTCCGCGGACGAAAGCTTCGAGTCGGTCGAGACCATCGAGGTCGAGATCGTTGGTCGGCTCATCGAGGAACACGATGTCGAAGCGGGACAGCAACAGTGCGGCGAGGCCGACGCGGGCGGCCTGACCACCGGACAGCCCGGTCATGAGCGCATCGTCGGCGACACCGCTCCCGCTCGGGAGTCCGAGGTCGGCGAGCACCGCAGGGATGCGCTCCTCGAGATCGGCTGCGCCGCTCGCGAGCCACCTGTCGAGCGCCTCAGAGTAGGTGTCTGCAGGGTCTGTGCCCGCCGGCGCGAGCGTCGGGTCGCCGAGCGCCGCCGCGGCGGCATCCATCTCACGGGTCGCCGTCGCGCAGCCGGTGCGCCGCGCGATGTACTCCGCGACGGTCTCACCTTCCACTCGCTCGTGCTCCTGGGGCAGCCAACCGACGAACGCATCGGTCGGTGCGAGCGAGATCGATCCTCCCATCGGTGCATCCACGCCGGCGAGAAGGCGGAGCAGTGTCGACTTGCCTGCTCCGTTCGCACCGACCACCCCGATCACGTCTCCGGGAGCGACCGTCAGATCGAGCCCCTCGAAGAGGATGCGGTGGCCGTAGCCGCCCGCCAGATTCTGGGCGACGAGGGTGGCGGTCATCAGACCATCATCTCAGGCGGCAACGGAATCTCGGACGTGGGCCTCTGACGGGAAACCGTCGGTCTCCCGTCAGAGCAGGACCCGATCATGGGTGGCGATCCCGAGCTCCTGCCCGGGATACCGCAGTCCCGAGAAGTACATGTTGGTGTGCGCGACGATCTGCTCGCCCGAGATCAGCACGCCGTCCCACTCGGTGTCGACCGTCGTGTGCGCATCGCTCACGAGGGTGACGTCGTAGCCCTCCGCCGCCGCACGCTGCATGGTGGTGCGGACGCAGAAGTCGGACTGCGCGCCGGTGATCACCAGGTGCGTCGCCCCCAGCTCGTCGAGCGTCGCTCGCAGAGTCGTGTCGGCGAACGAGTCCCGGTACTCCTTGCGAACGAGGGGTTCGCCGTCTGCACGGCGCAGCGGAGACGCCAGCTCCCACTCAGGGGTACCCACGCCGACAGGGTCGTGATGCACCCAGACGACGGGCACTCCGGCCGCGCGAGCTCTGTCGACCAGGACTGCGGCGCGGGAGAGCACTCCCTGTTCGTCGAAGCATCCGGGTGTCACCCCGGCCTGCAGGTCGATCGCGACGACGACTGTGCGGCCAGGTGCTGCCATCGGGGTCAGTCCCAGTCCAGGTATTCCTCGATGATCACACCGGTCTCGATCGGGTGATGCATCGGGAACAGGTGGTCGCCGGCGATCGTCTTGATGCTCGATCGGTCGGGGATCGTCGCCTGCAGCGCTTCGGCGTTCGCCGCGGGGGTCTCCGTGTCTTCGGTTCCCTGCACGATGAGCACCGGGATCGCCGGCGCGACCGCGATGTCGACGTCCTCGACCCCGAGCAGAAGCAGGCCGTTGGCCCGGTCACTGTGCGCTGCCACCAGCGCCCGTGCGATCGTCCCGCCGAAGCCATGACCGCCGACCCAGGTGTCTTCGATGCCGACGTGATCGATCACGGCGATGACGTCGTCGACGCGCTCGTCGAGCGTAGCCTCGGACTTCGACCGGTGCCCGATCCGCAGCACGTGGAAGCCCGCCTCCTCGGCGAGGTAATGCGCGGCGACGCCCAGAACGTCCGCAGCGAGCCCCTGCTCCTGGATCAGAACCAGCTTGACCGGGCCGTCTCCCTCGTCCACGAAGGGGATGGCGCGGCCCTCTGGCTCGAAGATCTGGGTATCGGTCATGGGCGCGCGGCTCCTCGTTCGGCTGTCAGGGGTCGACATCAAGCGTAGTCGAGCGCGTCCGGGGAGGTCGGACCCTCGCGACCCCGCACGCGCTCAGGGGCGTAGAGTCAGGGCAGGAGCTGACCTTGGTTCCCCAAAGATGGGAACCCGTTGTCCGACACGACACGCTCGTCCACTGCACGCACCTCGACCTCCGCTTCAGCACCGGGGCTTCTGACCCTCGGCCTGCTGGCCGATTCCTCGATGGAGAACGAGCGACGCCTCCCCATTCATCCCCGTCACCTCGACCGGATCGATGCGGATGTGCGTTCCCGCATGATCGTCGAGCACGGGTACGGCACGGACTTCCAGCTCGAGCCCGGCTACATCGAATCCCGGGTGGGACGCGTCACCGATCGCGCAGACGTGCTCGCCTCGGCCGATGTTCTTCTGCTGCCGAAGCCGCAGCTCGCCGATGTGGCCGAGATCGCCGAGGGGCGGATCCTCTGGGGGTGGCCGCACTGCGTGCAGGATGCGTCCCTCACTCAGACCGCCATCGACAGCCGTCTGACACTGATCGCTTTCGAGGCCATGAACCACTGGACATCGCAGGGCGACATGAGTCTGCACGTGTTCCACAAGAACAACGAGCTGGCCGGCTACTGCTCCGTGATCCACGCTCTGAGCCTGGTCGGTTCGACCGGCGACTACGGCCCGCGACTACGCGCCGTCGTCATCGGCTTCGGCGCGACGGCACGAGGCGCGGTGACCGCGCTGAACGCGCACGGAGTCCATGACATCGAAGTCCTCACGCAGCGCGGCGCCGCGGCGGTGGGCTCCCCCATCCACAACTCTCATCTGACTCAGCTCAACACCGAGGACGGGCCCACGCACCTCAGCACGGTCGAGACGGAGGACGGCCCCGTGCTCCTCCCCGATTTCCTGGCGACATACGACATCGTCGTCAACTGCACACTGCAGGACGTCGCAGCACCGTTGACGTATCTGCGGACCGAGGACCTCGACCGATTCGCGTCCGGAAGCCTGATCATCGACGTCTCCTGCGACGAGGGCATGGGCTTCGAATGGGCTACTCCGACGACGTTCGACGAACCGATGTTCACGGTAGGACAGGGCGTGAACTACTACGCCGTCGATCACAGTCCGTCGTACCTGTGGAACTCAGCGACCTGGGACATCAGCGAGGCTCTATTGCCCTTCCTCCGCACCGTGCTCTCCGGTCCCGAAGCATGGGCCGAGAACTCGACACTCACCCGCGCGATCGAGATCCGCGACGGAGTGATCCAGAACCCCAGCATCCTGAGCTTCCAGGGCCGTGGGGCCGACTACCCGCACACGCTCGTCGCGTAGCGAGAGTCCGCGGCGTCGCTGACGCCGACGGCTGCAGTCGTCAGTTGTCGACGCTCCGGACGCCTTATCACTCGGAATGATCGCTGCGGTCTTCCAGGTCGGGTTTCGTCCGCAAGACATCGGCGATCTCCTCCTCCGGTCTCGGCGCGACGGTCTCGTCGAGTTCGAGTTCCGGGACTGATGGCTCGTCCGGGGCGGGTATGTGCTCGTTGTGGTCAGACACGGCGAAGTCCTTCGGTCGGCAACACGCATAGCGTACGCCGCTATATGTGCCGTTTCAGCCCGACGTGGGCAGTCTGATATCCGAGTCGGGCATAGAAGGCGCGAGTCCGATCCCGTGCTTCATCGGTGGTCACCTGCGCCAGTCGGGCCCCACGTGCCCGACCGAATTCGTGGGCCCACTCGAGCATCGCCGTGCCCAGGCCCCGTGACCGCTCCCCTGGTGCAACCCGCAGTCCCTCGATCTGCAATCGGGTCGAACCGCCGCGGGAAAGGCCCGGGATGACGGTCAGTTGCATCGTGGCGACCATGCGGTCGGTACTGTCGCGCACCACCCCCAGGTAGTTGGAACTGTCGCGAGCGACCGCGCTGAACGCCGCCTCATATCGTTCGAGCTCGACGCTCTCGCGGTCCGAGCCGAACTGGTCATCGAACAGCAGCGCTGCGATGGCCTCGATATCGTCGCGGCTCGCGCGTTCGATCCGGAAGGTTCGGCCGTCGACCTGCACCCGTCCACGCACTGACGACCGCGCATCCGCCTGCAGTCTGGCGACGAGCAGATCCAGCCATCCGCCGACGTTGGCGCGAGCCTCGACGGTGTCGGGATAACGGCATCGCAGGTGCAGACCCGACTCATCCAGGATGAACCACAGCATGACGCCGTCCGTGTCGGTCGCAGCGCTGACGTACTGGGCGTCGAGCCCGACGGAGTCGATGCGCACGGGCAGCCTGCGCAGGTCCAGCCACGAGATCGCGAACATCCCGGGAGCCACGGGCATGCCGCCCCACGGAGCGAGTACGTCGGCGAGCGGCCACGCACCGAGCTGCACCGCCTCCTTCACCGCCGCCGCCGCTGCGCGCGGTTCGGCGACGTCGGACTCGAGGACGGAGTTGGTGATGAACCAGCCGACCGAGTCATGCCAGGTGTCCTCGAAGCGACTGTGCACGGGAAACACGGCTCGTAGCGGGGCACCCGCCATCTCGCGGGTCACCGAGGTCATCGCAACCACTGCGCGTGCGAGGGTCGAGACGCCGTCGTCACGGGCTTGTGCAGCGAACGCTGCGGCGTCGTCGACATCGAACACATCGCGCACTTCCACTCGCTCGCGATGCAACTCGGGCGCCCCCAGGGGCAATGGGAACTGCGGCATCACACCACCGCTGTCCTCGATGATGTCTTTCCAGCGCTGACGCACGTGGTCTGGCGCAGCATCTCGATCCAACAGTGCCTGCGTGTGTTCGACGAAGGCGGGTGCCGGACGCGGCATCGGCTTCGCGCCGACCCTTCCCGCGTCGAGCGCGGACAGCAGGTCGCGCGCGATCACCAGCATCGACCACATGTCGACGTGCGCGTGGTCCGCTGCGATCACGACAGTGAGCCCCGCAGCCGTCTCCAACACGCACAGCCGGTGCGAAGGATGCCGGTAGGGCGAGCACGCGGTGTCGAGAATGTCCCGCAACGC
The DNA here is from genome assembly GCF_979258485.1 of Microbacterium sp. AC035. Lineage (NCBI taxonomy): Bacteria > Bacillati > Actinomycetota > Actinomycetes > Micrococcales > Microbacteriaceae > Microbacterium > Microbacterium sp. AC035. The sequence goes on along the minus strand of NZ_OZ409858.1, from coordinate 259,983 downwards.
GTCGTTGACCGTCTGACCTGGGCCGACCTGATGCTCGGCCCAGCTTCCGGGGCCGATCTCGATCTCGTGGAGCACCGGATCGCCATCCGGGCCGGGCGCGAAGGCCGATCGCAGCGTGCCGTGGCGGGCCACGACAGCCAGCCAGGCGTCGGCGATCGACTCACGACGAGTCTGTGCAGGCAACCGGAAGGACAAAGCCATCCAGGAGCCGGGTCGGTCGCCCGCCCCGACATGAAGTCGCTGATCGAACGACACGGGCAGGCGACGCCCCAGTACTGAGGCGCTCACGTCGTACCCCCAGAGCCGTCCGAACGGGAGGCGGAGGTGCGTGACGTTGGTCAGTCGCATGGGCAGTACCTTATCGGCCCCGGATAACCTGAAAACTCCACGGCTGCCCGACCCGACGCGGTCAGCCACCGATCGAGGAGCCTGATGCCCACTTTCGAGGTACCCGGAGCCGAGCTGGCTGTGGCCTTGAGCGATGAAGGCGGACACCCCGTCGTCCAACTGCACGGCCTCACATCGAGTCGCGCCCGCGACCGGGTGCTCAACCTCGACCTCGGTCGAGGGCTCAGCGGAACTCGACTGCTGCGATACGACGCCCGGGGCCATGGCCGATCGACCGGGCGGAAGATCCCCGAGGACTATCGCTGGGAGAACCTCGCTGAGGATCTGCTGCGACTGCTCGATCACTGGTTCCCCGGCGAACGCGTCCACGGGGTCGGCCCCTCCATGGGCGCAGCGACTCTCCTGCATGCTGCGACGATCGAGCCGGACCGCTTCACCGGGCTCACGCTCATGGTGCCGCCCACCGCGTGGGAGACCAGACCCGGTCAGGCCGCACACTACCGAGCAGCGGCTGAGCTCATCGAGTCTGTCGGTGTGGAAGCATTCCACGCCGCCACGCGGGGATCAGTTCCACCCCCGGCCACCGTCGGTGCGCCGGAGACATGGCCCGATGTCGCCGACGCTCTCTTGCCGTCGTTGCTTCGCGGGGCGGGACTCAGCGACCTCCCTGGCCCTGAGGCCGTGGCGCGAATCGGTGTGCCGACGACGATCTTGGCGTGGGTGGATGATCCGGGCCATCCGCTGTCGACCGCCGAATCGCTCGTCGCGCTGCTCCCGCACGCAACCCTGACGGTCGCTCGCACCCCAGCGGGTGTCGAAGCCTGGCCCGAGATCCTGAGTCAGGACGTCGAGCGTCGCGGCTAGACCGCCTCATCGACCAGACTGGACCCGTGGACGACTGCGACACCTGCGATTCGGTCGGGGTACCCGGCGTCGGCGCGCTCCCCTGGGATATCGACGCGACGACAGAGGCGCTGATCGACAGGGTCCGCGCCGGCCGGATGCACGAACTGCGGGGTGACGTTCCGCTCGAGGACATGATCCCTCTGCTCGAGTCAGAGCTGATGTACACGATCGTCAGCTTCGTGGAGTGTCTCGATTGCGGACGCGTGCTGTTCTGGGGACTATGCGTCCGCGGGAACCCGATACTCCGGCACGCAGAGAGGACCGAGATCGATCACCGACAGTGGGGTGCGGTGCCACCACGAGCGCGATGGGCGCGCAGGTGACAGGGTCAGCGAATCCGTCGACGGCAGGCACAGAGCACTCGTCCCCGGCTGCGGCCAGCCCGCCTCAGTTGTTGAAGCGGAACTCCACGACGTCGCCATCCATCTCGGGTCGAACCGACGAGGAACCCGCCCTTGCGACGGCCGCTAGCCCGAGAAGGTACCGCGTACCCACCTCAGCCATCGTGATCGACCGCAGCTTGTAGCCGAGCGGTCGAGGATGCCACGTGGCATCTGGTCGAACCTCGTTCAGGTAGATATAGCGCGAAGTCACATCATCCAGAGTGCCGATCCAGATCGCGCTGCGTTCATTCTCCTTCTGAATCCCGACCAATTCGCCTTGACGCGCAAAGCCGCCGAGGGCGGACGCAGCGTCGTCTAAATCGAGGTCGATGGAGAAGGAAGGCGGCCACTCAGGCTGAGTCTTGACGAACTCCTGGGCAAACGTCTCGTCAGACGTGACACGCGCGACGTCGCGCAATCGGAGCACGACGTACCCGTCGAAGTATCCGCCGTCGGCGGTCTGCGCCACGAGGATCCACTGCTCGCCGATCCGAAGCACGATGCCATCGACCCGGTCGGCGAACTTCGGCTTGCGCTCGATACGCAAAATCGACTTCGCCTCCTGCGCTCGTAGGAGCGCCCGGTGCAGTCGCCGGGAAACCATCGGATCAGCTCTCGCTCGTAGATGTGTTTCCGATGCGGAACTCCACCACATCGCCGTCGCTCGTCGCGTCCTCATCCTCGTCATCGCCCTCGGCGAGATACGCGGTCCCGAAGACGTCGCACCCCAGCTTGGCAAGGTAGCTGATCAGGTCCGCCTCCAGAACGAACCCACCTTGCGTGCTGTCCGAGTCTCCGGACCACCAGAGCCTGGTCTCACCGCCTTGGCGTAGTTCCGCAAGCACTTGCGAACTGGGCTGCAGCCTCGCGATCAGCTCTCGAAGCGACGAGAACCCGGTCTGATCTTCGTCACTTGGCTCGTTCACGACGGTGAGCGACCAACGGGTGTGCTGATAGCGCAGATGCTCCGGCGCAAGGTCTCTCCCAGCGCGTCCCGCCGGGGTGAGATCCCCATTCTCGCCTGAGCTGCTGGGTTCAAGTCCGAGCATCGCGGAGATTTCGCTCACGCTTTTCGTGTCGCTGTAGACGCTGAACGACGCCCTGTTACCCCGGATCATGGACGAGAGCTTACTTCGATCCGCCAGATGTGTTTCCGATACGGAACTCCACCGAGTTCCCGTCGCTCATACTGAACTCACGACGTCCCGGTTCACTCAAACGGCTCTGTGGCGGTGCCGATGTCCTCAGTCACCATGATCCTGCGACCGAGCAGCTCGCTCAACACGATTTCGAGCGACCGGGCGTCACCTGCGAGTGGCTCCCGACCGACCACGAAGACGATGACGCCGTCCGACTGATCCGGGAAGGTACGCAGATCACCGTCATAGCCCGCGAGATCGAAGGCGTGGCGGACAGCCACCTTCTGCTGTTGAGTGAACACCAGGCCCCTCGTCCCTACTTGGACCCGCTTCAGTTGTTGAAGCGGAACTCCACGACGTCGCCGTCCTGCATGACGTAGTCCTTGCCCTCGAGGCGGGCCTTGCCCTTGGAGCGGGCTTCGACGACCGAGCCGGTCTCGACGAGGTCGTCGAACGACACGATCTCGGCCTTGATGAAGCCCTTCTCGAAGTCGGTATGGATGACGCCGGCGGCCTGCGGTGCCTTGGATCCCTTGGGGATCGTCCACGCCCGCGCCTCTTTGGGGCCAGCCGTGAGGTACGTCTGCAGACCCAAAGTGTCGAAGCCGATGCGAGCGAGCTGGTCGAGACCGGACTCGTCCTGACCGGTCGACGCGAGCAGCTCCGCGGCATCCTCGGGGTCGAGGTCGATCAGCTCGGACTCGATCTTCGCGTCGAGGAAGATCGCCTTCGCAGGAGCGACCAGCGCGGCGAGCTCCGCCTTGCGGGCATCGTTCGTGAGCACGCCCTCGTCGACGTTGAAGACGAAGATGACCGGCTTGGCCGTGAGCAGTCCGAGCTCGCGGATGGGTGTCAGATCGATGCCGGCGACGGACAGCAGCACACCGCGCTCGAGAGCGTCTTTCGCCGCGTTGGCGGTCTCGAGGACGACGGGCTCGATCTTCTTGCCGCGCACCTCCTTCTCGTACCGCGTGATCGCCTTGTCGACGGTCTCGAGGTCGGCGAGCATGAGCTCGGCGTTGATCGTCTCCATGTCGGATGCCGGATTGACGGCTCCGTCGACGTGCACGACGTCGTCATCTGCGAACCCTCGCACGACCTGCGCGATGGCGTCCGCCTCGCGGATGTTCGCGAGGAACTTGTTGCCGAGGCCCTCGCCCTCGCTCGCGCCGCGCACGATACCCGCGATGTCGACGAACGACACCGCAGCGGGCAGGATGCGCTCGCTGCCGAAGATCTCGGCGAGCTTGTCGAGACGCGGATCGGGCAGGTTCACCACCCCGACGTTCGGCTCGATCGTCGCGAACGGATAGTTCGCCGCGAGCACGTCGTTCTTGGTCAGAGCGTTGAAGAGGGTGGACTTGCCGACATTGGGCAGGCCGACGATTCCGATAGTGAGAGCCACGGGGTAGGAGTCTACCGGTCGTGGGTGCGACCATCCTGCGGGATGCCGCTGGCGGCCACTCAGTCCCGCACGGCGCGGAACGCGTGCGTGACGTAGGGCAGCTCGATCGTGCCGTCGGCGACGCCGAGTTCGTCGAAGAGTCGGTCCATCTGCCGCAGGATCTCCTCGCGCTCTTCGGCGGGCGCGGCGATCAGGTAGCTGCGCGACAGCGCCATCTGGTGCAACTGCGTCCTGGTCATCGACCGCGTCCACTCCCAGCGCTCCGTCTCGACCTGGCCGAACGGCGCTTCGATGCGCGGCCCTGCGGTGCCAGGACCGTTCACCAGGTTCTCCGCCGGGCTGCTGTGCATGATGTCGGTCAAGCGGCGCACCCAGTCCGTTCGCTCATCGCGGATGTTCCAGATCAGCCCCAGCACTCCCCCGGTGCGGACGACCCGTCCGATCTCCGCGGACGCGGCGACCGGCTCGACCCAGTGCCATGCCTGGCCGAGAACGGCGGCATCGGCGCTCGCGTCGGGCAACGGCATCCGTTCGGCCGAACCCTGGAAGGTCGGGATCCCGGGGACGCTCTGGCGCAGGGCGGCGAGCATCTCGGGATCAGGGTCGACAGCGACGACCTCGGCATCCGGAGCCTGGGCCAGCACTCTGGTGAGCTTGCCCGTTCCCGCGCCGACGTCAACGATTCGGCGCGTTCCGTGCGGCATGCGCTCGAGCATCCACGCGACCGCCTCGAAGGGGTACTCGGGCCTTCCGGCCTCATAGTTCGCGGCCTCGGCGCCGAAGGATGTCGCTCGGTCGGTACTCATGTCGCCAGCCTACGGCGAGTCCTCCTGGGGCGTATCGGATGCCGGGAGAGAGTGGGGATGTGCCATTGGACTTCACCGCTATCGACTTCGAGACGGCGAATTCCAGCCCCGCCTCGGCGTGCTCCGTCGGCCTCGTGCGTGTGCGCGATGGCCGGATCGTCGCGACAGCCGGATGGCTGATCCGCCCGCCCGCAGGGCACGACGAGTTCCAGGAGTGGAACACGAAGATCCATGGCATCCGCGCGCACGACGTGCTCGACGCCGCCACATGGGCGGATCAGTTCGACCGCCTCTGCGCCTTCGCGGGCGCCGACGTGCTCGTGGCGCACAACGCTGGCTTCGACCTCAACGTGCTGCGCCGCGCGTCGGAAGCCACCGGCGGCGACTGCCCGCCGTATCGCTCGCTGTGCAGCCTGCAGGTGGCACGCAAGACCTACGACCTCGAGTCGTACCGGCTCCCGAAAGCCGCCGAGGCTGCCGGCTTCACCGGCTTCTCACACCACGACGCGCTCGCGGACGCGCTCGCCTGCGCACACATCATCATCGATGCCGCGCAGAGGAACGGTGCTTCCGACGTCTTCTCCCTGGCCGATGTGCTCAAGTTGCGGGTGACCGACCCGGTCGTCGCCACTCTGGAGCGCGCGGTCGCCTGAGTCGCACCGGACGAATGTCCGTGGCCGAGCACATCATGGAGCACATGGATGCTCTCACGCTCGTTCTCCTCCTGGCCGCGCTCGCGGCTGGCGCCACAATGGGGTGGTTCCTCCGCGGTTCGCGTGGTGCGGCAGATCTCGCCCGCACCGAGGCGGAGCTCGCAGCCGCCCGAGACGATCGCGACCGACAGTACGACCTGTACCGGGATGCCGTCGAGCACGCGCGACTCGAGCAGCGAGCCGAGGCACAGCGGGTGCAGCAGCAGAATGCGGTGCTCACGGCTCTCGCCCCCGTTCGCGAGAGCCTGCAACAGATGCAGCAGAAGGTCTCGGCGATCGAGCAGGAACGGCATGCGCAGTTCGGCTCCCTCGCGGAGCAGCTCAGACGAGCACAGGAGTCGGACGAGGCGCTGCGGTCGACGACGGAGTCGCTCGCCGGAGCGCTGCGGTCGACCGCCACGCGCGGCGTCTGGGGCGAGACTCAGCTGCGCCGCGTCGTGGAGGCGGCAGGACTGATCCGTCACGTCGACTTCGACCTGCAATCGACCATCTCGACGGACCGAGGTCAGGGCCGCCCTGACATGGTGATCCGCCTGGCCGGCGGCACGTCGATCGCGGTCGACGCGAAGGTGCCGCTCGACGCCTATCTCGAGGCTTCTGCGCTGCCGCTGGGAGACGCCCACGAGACCCAGCGGCGTGCGCATATGCAGAAGCATGTGAAGGCCGTGCGCGCCCATGTCGACGCACTCGCGAAGAAGGCGTATTGGTCGGGTCTCGACGCGAGCCCCGAGTTCGTCATCTGCTTCCTGCCGAGCGAGTCGCTCCTCGCGGCGGCCATCGACGAAGACCCGACGCTGTTGGACTACGCCTTCAGCAGGAAGGTGGCGCTCGCATCGCCCGTCAATCTCTGGGCGGTGCTCAAGACCGTGGCCTATAGCTGGACGCAGCAGGAGGTCTCGACCGAAGCACGCGCCCTTCTGAACTTGGGAACGCAGCTGTACGACCGGCTAGGAGTGCTCGCCGGTCACGCCGACGATCTGCGCCGTGCGCTCGAGCGCACGGTCGACAGCTACAACAGGTTCGCCGGCTCGCTCGAGAGCCGGGTGCTCGTGACTGCTCGGCAGTTCCCCGGGATCAGCGCGTCAACGCTCGACTCGGCCCCACCCGCCGTCACCGCACAGACTCGGCGCTTCACCGCACCAGAGCTCATGATCGACTCGGAGAAGGCTCTCCACCCGCAGCCGCATCACGCCGAGGACGCGCCCGCAGACACGGACTCGTCGCTTCAGGCAGACGTCGGAGATGTCCGCTCTCGTCTCGGCTACGAAGTGCCGGCGCAGACGGGGTCGGGCTTCCTGCCGGTCGAGCCCGACGAGACTCGGAACTGAGGTCAGGCGACGCCCGGCACGCCGCTGAGCAGAAGGATGACGAGGCCGCTGGTCACGACGAAAGCGCCGATCATCCACCAGGAGCTGACTTCATGCCCCTCATCGAGGCGCTTTCGGAACAGCACGTCAGCGCGGCGAGCGGGGTCTGTGACAGCGGTCTTGACCACGGTCGGCGCCGGAGCACCCGTTGGAAGAGGCACACCTGCCTCATCGACGTTGATCCGCATGATTCGACCGGTGGGCGTCGTCACGATCTTGGTCGGCGCGGCCTTGGAACCATTCGTGTGCTGCGTTGTCATCGGTCTGCCCTCCTGTGCCTGCGGTGCCTGGCGGCTCCGTCGACGGCGACAAATCCAGTGACAATTGTGACACGGACGCGCGAGAAACCTCGGCTCGGCGCTGCGCACGGCGGTACCGGGTCGGTAACGATGACCGACTCGCTCAGGTCCCGGCGCTCAGAGCCACTTCGAGACGAGGTGCTCCGAGGCGATCCTCCGGAGGGTCCCCGATGCGCCGCGCAGCACGACGCTCTCGGTGTAGATGTACCCACCCTCTCGGCGAACCCCGGCCACGAGCTGACCATCCGTGACGCCCGTTGCGACGAAGATCGTGTTGTCCCCGCGCACGAGGTCGTTGGCTTCGTAGACCTTGTCCATGTCGAGGCCGGCATCGATGCCGCGCTGGCGCTCATCGTCGTCGCGAGGCCAGAGCCGCCCCTGGATGTGCCCGCCGAGCGCCTTGATGGCACACGCCGTGACGATTCCCTCAGGGCTGCCTCCGACGCCCACGCACATGTCGGTGCGGGCGGCGTGACGCGCAGCGTTGATGCCACCGGCGACGTCACCGTCGCTCATCAGTCGCGTGCCGGCGCCGGCATCCCGGATCTCCTGGATCAGCTGCTCATGACGCGGGCGGTTCAGCACCGATACGACGATCTCGTCGACCGGCTTTCCGAGAGCTCCCGCGAGCTTGCGGATGTTCTCGCCGATCGGAAGGCGGATGTCGACCACTCCGACGCCGGCGGGGCCCGTGACGAGCTTGTCCATGTAGAAGACGCTGGAGGCGTCGAGCATCGATCCACGATCGGACACCGCGATGACGGAGAGCGCGTTCTGACGCCCCGCCGCGGTCAGCGACGTGCCGTCGATCGGGTCGACCGCGATGTCGCACTCCGGGCCACTGCCTGTGCCGACCTCTTCACCGTTGAAGAGCATCGGCGCGTTGTCCTTCTCGCCCTCGCCGATCACGACCCGCCCCTGGAAGGCCACGGTCCCGAGGAAGGCCCGCATGGCATCGACGGCCGCGCCGTCGGCCGCTTCCTTCGCCCCACGACCGATGAAGGGGACAGCACGGATCGCGGCCGCCTCAGTGGCCCGCACCAACTCCATCGCGAGGTTTCGATCGGGACGAAGAGGGCTCAGATCCGCTGTAAGACTAACCATGCGGTCAGCCTAATCATCTGACGGGTCTGAAACGCCTGTTTTCGACCTGGCGCCAGTGAAGGAAGTGCGATTCTTAACGTGGGCGCAGGAGGAGGTGGTCGGACGGCCGGCTCCGACAGCATCCGCCAGTCAGCCCCGATAGAGTGACTGCTGTCCCGGCTTCCCAAATTGCAGGAGTTCTCATGCCCGTCGCCACCCCGGATCAGTACGCCGAAATGCTCGACCGCGCGAAGGCCGGCGGCTTCGCGTACCCGGCTTTCAACGTCTCCAGCTCGCAGACGATCAACTCGGTCCTCCAGGGCCTGACCGAGGCAGGTTCCGACGGAATCATCCAGGTCACCACCGGTGGAGCGGACTACTTCGCCGGCCACACGGTCAAGGCACGCGCGACCGGCGCACTCGCCTTCGCCCGCTTCGCGACCGAGGTCGCGAAGAACTACCCGATCACCGTCGCGCTGCACACCGACCACTGCCCGAAGGATGCCCTCGCCGGATTCGTCGAGCCGCTGATCTCCGCCTCCGAAGACGAGGTCAAGGCCGGGCGCAACCCGATCTTCCAGTCGCACATGTGGGACGGCTCGGCTGTCCCCCTCGCGGAGAACATCGAGATCGCCAAGGATCTCCTCCCCCGCATGAAGAACATCAACGCGATCCTCGAGGTCGAGATCGGTGTCGTCGGCGGCGAGGAAGACGGCGTGGCGCACGAGGGATCCAACGACGCGCTCTACACGACCTTCGCCGACGTCGACCAGGCCGTGCAGGCGCTCGGCCTCGGCGAGCAGGGTCGCTACATCGCCGCTCTCACGTTCGGCAACGTCCACGGTGTGTACAAGCCGGGTGGAGTGAAGCTGCGCCCCGAGCTCCTCGGCGAGATCCAGCAGCAGGTCGCCGCGAAGTACAACACCGGCGCGAAGCCGCTCGACCTCGTCTTCCACGGCGGCTCGGGATCGACCGACGACGAGATCGCCCTCGCCGTGGCCAACGGCGTCATCAAGATGAACATCGACACCGACACGCAGTACGCGTACACCCGGGCGATCGCCGACTACATGTTCAAGAACTACGACGGCGTCCTGAAGGTCGACGGCGAGGTCGGCAACAAGAAGCAGTACGACCCGCGCGCCTGGGGCAAGATCGCCGAGACGGCCATGGCCGCTCGCGTCGTCGAGTCCACGCGCCAGCTGGGCTCATACGGACAGTCGCGGAGCTGATCCAGCCCGAGAACAAGAGATGCCCCCGGCCGAACGGCCGGGGGCATCTCTTGTTTCACACGGTCATTGACCCGCCGTCTTGGCGACGAAGTCGATGAAGGCCGGGTCGTTCATCAGTGGAATCGCAGCGCACACAGACGCCACGAGCAGAGTGACGGCCGCGCCGGCCAGCGGAACCCACCACGAGAGCTTGCCGGTGCGCAGGCGGCGGATCGACAGGAAAGCGGTGAGCGACCAGCCCACGGCGAGCACGATCGCCGCGACCGTGCCCCAGATCCTGCCCTCAGCGAAGTTGGTGAACTCGCCGTCCACGCCGAGAACCGTCATCATCTGATTCATCGCGGTGGAGAAGTCGAGGTACGACAGCCCTGTCATCACGACGTTGATCAGCCCGTAGGCGAGCAGTGCGATGGTCACGAAGCGATCGACGGGACGCGGACGAGCCGCTGCCGAGGCGGAAGGGACTCGGTCGCCGCGAGCGGGCACGCTCTCGGTCGCGCTCATCTCCACAGCCTGCACCTCACCCAGCGGCGGCAGTCCTGCTGCTCTCCGCTGCTCTTCGAGGGTCGCGATTTCGCCGTACTGGGGACGCTGATCGGTCATTCGGCCATGGTATCCGCCCGGTCGATGCACGACTCACAGACTGCAGGCCCGAAAGAATGGCGGCCCCGGAGGAGTGGGGACTCCTCGGGGCCGCGGACTCGGAACGCTGGGGACGCTCGTCATCCAAGTGGGTCGAGGAACGCTGGGGACGTTCCACCACCGGTAGCGCCGATTGCACAGACGACTACAACTCACATGTTAGGGAAAACGCGTGCCCGAGCACCAGGGGCACTTCTTCAGATAGTGAAGAAGCACCGGACGGGCGACGCGTGCTGCGTCAGATCGACGTCGCGAGACGGGCTGCGCCGCCGCCAAGAGCATCCGCCCCCAACTGCACCGACAACCGTCGCGCCACGAGCTTGAGCTTCCCGACGAGGCCGCGATCGAAGCGCGGGTGTCCCACCGGAAGCGAGACGGCGAGTGAGGCTCTGACGTTCGGGGCGATCACGGGAACGGCGACGCAGGTGTTGCCGATGGCATACTCCTCGCGGTCCACGGCGAATCCCGGAGAGCGGTCGAGCTCCGCGAGCAGCGAACGCCGGTCACTGATCGTGCGAGACGTGAGTTCCTCCAGCGGATGCCGAGAGAGATAGTCGGCGCGCTCCTCTCCGCTCAGATCGCTGAGGATCTGCTTGCCGAGCGCCGTGGCATGCGCGCTCGAGTCGAGACCGACCCACAGATCGAGCCGAGGACTGCGCGTGGCCTCCACGATGTCGATGAGGTGCACTTCGCCGTCCTGATATCGAGACAGGTATGCGGAAGCGCCCACCTCGTCGGCGGTCTGACGCAGCGCCGCTCGGACGTGCGCGAAGAACACGCCCCCGGCGTCGGACTGCATCCGGAACGCGGGGAAGTTCTCGCCGAGGACCAGACCGTCCGGCTCGCTCACGAGGTATCCCTCATGCACCAGCGTGCGCACGAGGTTGTAGGTCGTGCCCGGGGTGAGGCCGGTTCGCATGGCGAGAGTCTTGACCGGCACCGGGCGCGGAGAGTTCGCGACCATGTCGACGAGTCGGAGTGCACGCTGGACCGAGCCGATCAGCGTCGGTGCCGCCTCTGTGGCGGCCACCGTCAGGCGTTCCCGCTGGAAGAACGGCCCCCCAGCGCACGCGCGTCGCGCTGGCCCGCAGCATCCTGCCGCAGTTCCTTCGGCAGCGAGAACATCAGGTCCTCCTCCGCCGTCTTGACCTCTTCGACGTCGCGGTAGCCGGCGCCGTCGAGCGCCTCCAGCACCTCGTGCACGAGGACCTCGGGAACGGAGGCGCCGCTGGTGACGCCCACCGTGACGACGCCGTCGAGCCACTCCTGCTTGACCTCTTCGGCGTAGTCCACGCGGTAGGCGGCCTTGGCACCGTACTCGAGTGCGACCTCGACCAGGCGCACGGAGTTGGAGGAGTTCGCCGACCCGACGACGATCACGAGATCGGCGTTCGCGGCGACCTTCTTGATCGCGACCTGGCGGTTCTGGGTCGCGTAGCAGATGTCATCCGACGGCGGATTGTGCATCTCGGGGAACCGAGCCCGCAGGCGATTCACCGTCTCCATGGTCTCGTCTACCGAGAGCGTGGTCTGCGAGAGCCAGACGACCTTCGACGGATCCTTCACCTGCACGGTGTCGGCTTCGGCCGGGGAGTTCACGATGGTCACGTGCTCGGGGGCTTCCCCGGCCGTGCCCTCGACCTCCTCGTGCCCCTCGTGGCCGATGAGCAGGATCTCGAAGTCGTCGCGGGCGAACCGGACGGCCTCGCGGTGCACCTTGGTGACCAGCGGACAGGTCGCGTCGATCGCGTGGAGTCCGCGATCGGATGCCGCCTCGACGACAGCTGGCGAGACGCCATGCGCGCTGAAGACGACATGAGCGCCCTCGGGAACCTCGTCGACCTCCTCGACGAAGATCGCGCCCTTGTCTTGGAGCTCGGTCACCACGTGGATGTTGTGCACGATCTGCTTGCGCACGTAGACGGGAGCGCCGTAGCGCTCGAGGGCCTTCTCGACGGCGACCACCGCGCGATCCACCCCGGCGCAGTACCCCCGCGGAGCGGCGAGCAGAACACGCTTGTTCCCGACGACCGGGTTATCCTGAAGCCGCCCGGCCGCGCCACGTACTCGTGGAACGCGCGGAAGGGGCAGATGTACGGCAGTCGAGGTCACTCTTGAATTCTACCGTCGACAACCTGAGCAGGAGCGGGAAGGTGCACTGAGCGGATGACGGTCTTCGAAGCCACGACGAGCCCCGGCGAGTCCCCGCCGGCGGATGCGGTCGCTCCGCGCGACTCGTCGGCCGACGCTCCCACCTCGGTCGCGCGCCTGAACGGCACGATCCGCGACTTCGTGGCCCGCTGGAACACCGTGTGGGTCGAAGGCGAGATCACCTCCTGGAACGTGCGCGGCGGCAACATCTTCGCGCGCCTCAAGGACACGCGATCCGACGCGCAGATCTCGATCCGGATCTGGTCGAGCGTCCGCCCGCGGATCCCCGGCGATCTGGCCGTGGGCGACCACGTCGTCGCGGCGGTCAAGGCCGACTACTTCGTCAAAGCCGGCGACTTCAGCTTCGCCGTGTCCGCGATGAAGCACGTCGGTCTTGGCGATCAGCTCGAGAAGCTCGAGAAGCTCCGCCTGCAGCTGCGTCGGGAGGGCCTTTTCGACCCCTCCCGCAAGAAGCGCCTGCCCTTCCTCCCCCACGTGATCGGACTGATCACCGGCGAGAAGTCCGATGCCGAGAAGGACGTGCACCGCAACGCGGAGCTGCGCTGGCCCCAGGTGCGGTTCCGCACCGAGTACGCCGCCGTGCAGGGCGACCGGTGCGTGCCGGAGACCCTCGCCGCATTGGCACGTCTCGATGCCGACCCCGATGTCGATGTGATCGTCATCGCCCGAGGTGGCGGTGATCCGCAGACGCTTCTCGGGTTCAGCGACGAGCGTCTCGTGAGGGCCGTGGCGGCTGCGTCCACTCCGATCGTCAGCGCGATCGGGCACGAGAACGATCACCCGTTGCTCGACGACGTCGCTGATCTGCGCGCATCGACTCCCACGGACGCCGCGAAACGCGTCGTCCCCGATGTCAGCGAGCAGAGGGCTCTGATCGCGCAGCTGCGCTCGAGAGCGACGACCAGACTGACGCAGCGGCTCTCGCACGACATCGCGCAACTCGAGCAGCTGCGCTCGCGCCCCTCTCTGCGCTCCCCCGATCCGATCATCGAGTCGCGATCTCAGGACGTGTGGTTGCTGCTCTCGCGCGGCCGCGACACGATCAGGCGCCAGCATGATGCAGCCGGTCGCGCGACCAGCGAGCTACGGGCCTCACTGCGGGCGCTCTCTCCTGCAGCCACGTTGTCGCGCGGCTACGCGATCGCCCATCTCGACGGCGGAGTGATCCTCCGCGACGCCGCGGACGCGCCGGCCGGCAGCGGCCTGACGATCACAGTCGACCGCGGCTCGATCGCGGCGCGCTCCGAGGGTGAGATCGAGGAAGCACCGGTGCCTCGTTCCGGCTGAGCGCGCCCTGCGCACGGCGTAGGATGGAGGCGTGAGTGCGCTGAATGACACCCCCGTGGACACGCTGTCATTCGAGGCCGCTCGAGATGAGCTCGTGAAGGTCGTCTCCGAACTCGAACAGGGCGCTCCGACCCTCGAGCAGTCGCTCGCGCTCTGGGAGCGCGGCGAGGCCCTCGCCGCTCGCTGCGAGGAATGGCTGCTCGGCGCGAAGCGTCGCCTCGAGGCCGCGCGCGCCACGTCGACCGGCACCGCCGAGGGAGACGAATCGTGAGCAAGCAGGCTCCCATCGTCGCCGAGCTCGGGCGTCCGGAGACGCCCGACGAGACAGCCGCACGCAAGGCCGCCTCGAGCAAGGCCTACCGCTCGAGCCAGACCGTGCGCAGCCTGGTGGCCGCGCTGATCGTCACACTCGCCATCGTCGCGGTGATCGTGCTGGCCGTTCCCCGCGGAGAACCTGCGACCACGCAGAAGATCGACGTGGTCGGCATCGCCGCCGACGTGGAGTCCACCATGGATCGCCCCGTGATCGTGCCCGATCTGGCGGACTTCTGGCGGGTCAACACCGCAGAGCTCACGAGCGGCGCCACCGTGGTCTGGGACGTCACTCTGGCACCATCCGCGGAGGACGAGCGCGGATTCATCAAGCTCGCGCAGGCCTTCGACGCCGACTCCTCCTGGGCCCCTCAGCGTCTCAACGGCACCGCCCCCACCGACACGACGTCGATCGGCGGCCTGGACTGGGATGTCTACGACCTCGGCGATGCCGGCGCGAAGCAGAACATCACCTATGCGATCGGCACCCAGGCGGGTGACGACTACCTGTTGCTCTACGGTTCGCGTTCCGCAGACTCCACCGCGGAACTCGCGGAGTCTCTCGTCCCCCAGATCCGCGACCTCTCGGAGTGAACATGACCCACGCGCTCACCCCCGCTGCTGCCTGGAAGCAGATGCAGGACGGCAATCAGCGATTCGTCGATGACGCACCCCGGCATCCGAATCAGGATGTGGCTCGCCGCAAGCACCTCGCCGCCGCGCAGCATCCTGTCGCGACCCTGTTCGGCTGCTCCGACTCGCGCCTCGCCGCTGAGATCATCTTCGACCTCGGACTCGGCGACCTGTTCGTCGTGCGCAACGCCGGCCAGGTGATCGGCGAGTCCATCGTCGCGAGCCTCGAATATGCGGTCGCCGTGCTGAACGTGCCCCTGATCGTCGTCCTCGCACATGACTCATGCGGCGCCGTGCGTGCCGCCATCGACGGAACGGCCATCGACGCCGCTCCCCTGCCCCCGCACATCTGGAAGCTCATCGCCCCGATCGTCCCGGCGGCCCGCAAGGTGCTGGCCGAGAGCGGCGGCACCACGGTCGACGAGATCGACGCGGAGCTCGTCGGCGAGGAGCACCTGCGCAACACGGTCCGGGACCTGCTGCAGTCGTCCGAGGTGATCTCGCAGGCTGTCTCCGACGGCCGTCTGGGCATCGTCGGCGCCAACTACCGTCTGGCCGAGGGCACAGCGGTGCCCGTCATCACGGTCGGAATCGACACAGACGGAAACGACACCGAGGGGCACGGCCCCGCAACCAAGGAGGGTTCGGAATGACCGACCAGCACAGCGGCGCAGACGCGCAGGGGTACCGCATCGAGCACGACACCATGGGCGAGGTGCGGGTGCCCGTGAACGCGCTCTACGGAGCACAGACGCAGCGCGCCGTCGAGAACTTCCCCATCTCGGGCAAGGGCCTCGAATCCACGCAGATCGCTGCGCTCGCACGCATCAAGAAGGCTGCCGCGCTCGCGAACAAGGAGCTGGGCACCCTCGACGGCGCCATCGCCGACGCGATCGCCCAGGCGGCCGACCAGGTCGCCTCCGGCGCTCACGACGGCGAGTTCCCGGTCGACACGTACCAGACGGGCTCGGGCACGTCGTCGAACATGAACATGAACGAGGTGCTCGCCACTCTCGCGACGCGGATCCTCGGTGCGAATGTGCACCCGAACGACCACGTGAACGCCTCGCAATCGTCGAACGACGTGTTCCCCACCTCCGTGCACATCGCCGTCACGCAGGCACTCATCGACACGCTCATCCCCGCGCTCGACCACCTCGCCGTCGCCTTCGAGGCGAAGGCCGAGCTGTGGAAGGACGCGGTGAAGTCCGGCCGCACGCACCTCATGGACGCCACCCCGGTCACCCTCGGCCAGGAATTCGGCGGCTACGCCCGTCAGATGCGTCTCGGCATCGAGCGCGTGCAGTCCGCACTTCCTCGCGTGGCAGAGGTCCCTCTCGGCGGCACCGCCACCGGCACCGGCATCAACACTCCGCTCGGCTTCCCGCAGAAGGTCATCGAGCTGCTCGCAGCCGAGACCGAGCTGCCGATCACGGAGGCGAAGGACCACTTCGAGGCTCAGGCCAACCGCGACGGACTCGTCGAGGCGTCGGGCGCGCTGCGCACGATCGCGGTCTCGCTGACCAAGATCAACAACGACCTGCGGTGGATGGGCTCGGGCCCCAACACGGGTCTCGGCGAGCTGCACATCCCCGATCTGCAGCCCGGATCGTCGATCATGCCCGGCAAGGTCAACCCGGTCGTCCCCGAAGCTGTGCTCATGGTGTGCGCCCGAGTGATCGGCAACGATGCGACCGTCGCGTGGGCCGGCGCCTCCGGCTCGTTCGAGCTCAACGTCGCCATCCCGGTCATGGGCACGGCCGTGCTCGAGTCGATCCGACTGCTCGCGAACGCCTCGCGCGTGCTCGCCGACAAGACCGTCGACGGACTGCAGGCGAACCTCGACCGCGCCGCGGCCTTCGCCGGCATGAGCCCGTCGATCGTCACCCCGCTCAACAAGCTCATCGGCTACGAGGCGGCGGCGAAGATCGCCAAGCACTCGGTCGCGAAGGGCATCACGGTGCGCGACGCGGTCATCGACCTCGGCTACGTCGAGCGCGGCGACCTGACGCTCGAGCAGCTCGACGAGAAGCTCGACCTGCTGTCGATGACCCACCCCGGTTGATCATCGGTCGCTGACACACGGATGCCGCAGGGACCGAGTCCCTGCGGCATCCGTCGTCTCCGGCCCCTGTCGCCCGGCGTCCGACCGTTCGCCCGTTCTGCACACGACGTCCCGTCCTGCACACTGATGCACGGCGCATGGTCGCTGTGCGTGACGGGCTGTGCAGCCTGGGACGAGTCACTCAACCTCCACCCCTCCTCTTTCCGGCTCGGTTGTCCACTCATCGCGGCTTCGCGTCGGGGAGCGTCGCCGAGCAGGCGGCAGGGTGGTCGTCATGCTCTCTGCACCCGACACCATTCAGCGACTCGGCGGCATCGCGCGCGGTTCCCGGCTCGAGGGTCTCGGGTTCGACCGACGCACGCTGTCACGCAGGGTCGATTCCGGGGAGATCGAGCGGCTGCGCCCCGGCGTCTTCGCGTCAGGTCCAGTACCGGACGACGTGCGCACAGCTGTCATGCACGGGGGTGCCACCACCTGTGTGACCGTACTCCGAGCGCACGAAATCTGGACGTTGCCCACGGCACTCGCCGTGCACGTCTGGCTCGGTCCCGGCCGTCATGGCCATCAGCATCCCGACTGCACCTGCGTCATCCACTACTACCGGGGGACTCGCCCTCTCTCTACGGCCTCTCTCGCCGTCGCGCTCGTGCACTTCCGACGATGCGCCGGCGACGAAGCGTTCTTCGCGGCCTACGAGTCTGCCTGGCGACTCGGCAAGCTCTCGAAGGCTGCACGTGGACAGGTGCGAGCTGCGCTCCCCCAGAACGCGCGCTGGCTCGTCGATATCGCACGGTCGGATGCGGACAGCGGTCTGGAGTCGTTGCTGCGGTTGAGACTGCATCTCCTCGGGATCAGGCTTGACTGCCAGGTGACGATCGACGGAGTCGGGCGCGTCGACTTCGTCATCGACAGGCGACTGATCCTCGAAGCAGACGGCAAGTCGAATCACGACGATGCCTCACATCGGCACAAGGATCTGGTGCGAGACTCGGCGGCCTCGGCTCGAGGTTACGAGACGCTGCGATTCGATTACGCGCAGATCGTGCACAACTGGGCGGAGGTCCAGAAGGCCATCCTCGCCGCGATTCACCGTTCGTCGACGCGGGACTGACATCCGCGATTCCACCGCACCGAAGTCTGCGTTACGAATTGCACACGATGCCCCAGATCGCACACCTTTCGACAAGATCGATGTGCACACCGCGGCAACGTGTGCAGATCGGCGCATCCGTCGTCTCCGGCCCCTCAGCAGCAGCGGGCGCCCGGGTCGGTGTCCTGCTGGGCATAGTGCGCACGCCAGAACTCTCGTTCTGTGAGCGGCTCTCGCTCGGGATGCCGTTCCCGCTCGTGCGCGACGTAGGACGTGTACCGCGACTGTCCCGTCACGCCGTTCACGTACCAGGCGACCATCTGCCAGGCCCGCCGAACATGGTCGGTCACCACGGCAGCCATCAGTGCCCCCTCGTCGGCTGGACGGACGAGGGCTGTGCGTTCCACTGCTTCTCGACCGCCCGTTCTTCCGACGACGCTATGAGACCGGCGGGTGCGAAGCGGCGCGACGGCACCTCCGGGTCCTCGTGGTCGATGACAGGGCCGGGACGCACGGCCTGGATGACCTTGATGAGCGAGATGGTGATGACGATCACCGACAGCACGAGGAACGTCACCGACAGGATGCCCTGGATCATCGTGTTGCGCACGACCGCTTCCATCGCCGCGACGCTGGTGGCCGTGCCGAACGACGTCTCTCCCGCTGCGAGAGCATCTCTGAACGCGACATGATTCGCGAAATAGCCGACCTGCGGCACGCTCGAGAAGATCTTCTGCAGCGAGGCAGTGACCGTCACGACCGTGACGAACGCCAGAGGCAGGGCGACCACCCACAGGACCTTGAACGTGCGTCTGCGCGCCACGATGGTGAGCACCACCGCGAGGGCGATGGCCGCCAGCAGCTGGTTCGCGATGCCGAACAGCGGGAACAGGGTGTTGATACCGCCGAGCGGATCTGTGACGCCCATGATGAGCACCGCGCCCCACCCCGCGACCATCACCGCCGTGCAGATCCACGCGCCCACTCGCCACGAAGTGTCCTTGAAGCGGGGGATGACGTTGCCCACCGAGTCCTGCAGCATGAAGCGCGCGACGCGGGTGCCGGCATCCACCGCCGTCAGGATGAACAGCGCCTCGAACATGATGGCGAAGTGATACCAGAACGCCATCATCCCGGTGCCGCCGATCCACTGCTGCATGATGTGCGCGAGGCCGAGGGCCAGCGTCGGTGCGCCGCCGGTGCGGGAGACGATCGACTCCTCCCCCACCGCCTCGGCCGTGCTCGTGAGCATCTCCGGTGTCAGATTCACTCCGGTCAGGCCGAGACCGTTGACGAACGCCACCGCGCCCTCGACGGTGCCGAGTGTCGCGGCCGGCGACGAGTTCATCGCGAAGTACAGCCCTCGGTCGATCGAGATCGCCGCCACGAGGGCCATGATCGCCACGAAGGACTCCATGAGCATCCCGCCGTAGCCGATGAAGCGGGTCTGCTTCTCCTTCTCGATCATCTTCGGCGTCGTGCCCGACGCGATGAGCGCATGGAATCCGCTCAGCGCCCCGCAGGCGATCGTCACGAAGAGGAACGGGAAGAGCGCCCCTGCCCAGACGGGGCCGGTCTCCCCCGAGGCGAACTCGCTGAAGGCCGGGACGGTGATCTCTGGCCGCACGAACAGGATCGCGACGGCGAGCGCCACGATGACACCGATCTTCATGAACGTCGAGAGGTAGTCGCGCGGGGCGAGCAGCATCCATACGGGCAGCACCGCGGCGATGAAGCCGTAGATGATGATGCCCCAGGCGATCGTCGTCCGGTCGAGCGTGAAGATCGCCTGGCCCCAATCGGTCTCCGCGACCATGCCGCCGCCGATGATCGCGGCCATCAGCAGCACGAAGCCGATGATAGACACCTCGGTGATCTTGCCAGGGCGGATCCACCGGAGATAGGCGCCCATGAACAGGGCGATCGGGATCGTCATCGCCACGGAGAACACGCCCCAGGGGCTTTCGCCGAGGGCGTTCACGACCACGAGCGCGAGGATCGCCGTGATGATGATCATGATGAGGAGCGTCGCGATGATCGCGGCGGTGCCGCCGAATCGGCCCAGCTCGTCGCGGGCCATCTGCCCGAGCGAACGCCCTCCTCGCCGCATCGAGAAGAACATCACGAGGTAGTCCTGCACGGCACCGGCCAACACGACTCCGACGATGATCCAGATCGTGCCCGGAAGGTAGCCCATCTGCGCGGCCAGCACCGGACCGACGAGCGGGCCGGCACCGGCGATGGCGGCGAAGTGGTGACCGAACAGCACTCGACGATCCGTGGCGACGTAGTCCTTGCCGTCTGCCTTGTATTCGGCGGGGGTCGCCCGCCGGTCGTTCGGCCTGACCAGGTTGCGCTCGATGAACTTCGAGTAGAAGCGGTAGAACACGAGGTAGGTGCAGACCGCCGCGAACACGAACCAGATCGCGTTCACCGTCTCTCCTCTGACGATCGCGAGCATCGTCCAGGCGATACCACCGAGCAGCGCGATCGCCACCCAGAGCACGACCTTCAGCGGTGTCCATCGCGGCTTCTCATCCACTGCTACGGGCGGCAGCCGGTCGTCTTCTACGGTCTTCGTCGTCTCACTCATCGCGCATCACTCCATCGTCTGCGGTCGGTGCCACGAGCGTATGCCGACGTCTGCGCAGACGGAAGCGAATCGCCGACGCATCCTCCGGAATACACGACAGCGGATGCCGTGAGACCACGGCATCCGCTGTCGGAGGGTCAGCTCAGCTGAGCTCGCCTCCCTCCAGAAGCTCTGTCACGAGGGCCGCGATGGCCGAGCGCTCGGACCGCATCAGGGTCACGTGGGCGAAGAGGTCGTGCCCCTTGAGAGTCTCGATCACGCTGGCGATGCCGTCGTGGCGGCCGACGCGGAGATTGTCACGCTGACCGACGTCGTGGGTCAGGATCACTCGGGAGTTCTGCCCCATGCGGCTGAGGACCGTCAGCAGCACATTGCGCTCGAGGGACTGCGCCTCATCGACGATCACGAACGCGTCGTGCAGCGAACGGCCGCGGATGTGCGTGAGCGGAAGCACCTCGAGGATGCCCCGTTCGACGATCTCCTCCATGACGTTGCCGGAGACCACCGAGCCGAGTGTGTCGAAGACGGCCTGCCCCCACGGCCCCATCTTCTCGCCCTGGTCACCGGGCAGGTAGCCGAGTTCCTGACCCCCGACGGCGAACAGCGGCCGGAACACGATGATCTTCTTCTGCTGCTGTCGCTCGAGCACCGCCTCGAGACCGGCGCAGAGCGCCAGGGCCGACTTTCCGGTGCCCGCGCGCCCGCCGAGTGAGACGATCCCGATATCGGGATCGGTGAGAAGGTCGATCGCGATCCGCTGTTCGGCGGAGCGCCCGTGCATGCCGAAGATGTCGCGATCGCCACGCACGAGCTTGTACTCGCCGTCACCGGTGACCCTGCCGAGCGCGGATCCGCGCTCGGAGTGGATGATGAGTCCGGTGTTGACCGCCAGGCCTCTGGCGTCTTCGCTGATGCCGACCTCACTCTCGTACAGGTCGCTGATCTCATCGCCCGACAGGTCGAGCGTGGTGATGCCCGTCCACCCGGAGTCGACGGCCTGCTCGGCGAGATACTCCTCTGCACGAAGGCCGAGGGATGCGGCCTTGACCCGCATCGGAAGATCCTTCGAGACGATCGTGACGTCCTGACCGTCCTGCGCGAGGTTCATGGCGACGGAGAGGATGCGGGTGTCGTTGTCGCTGAGTCGGATCCCGGCCGGGAGCACCGAGGCATCGGTGTTGGCGAGCTCGACGCGGAGCGTGCCACCCTCCCCGACCTCGACCGGGAAGTCCAGACGCCCGTGCTCGACACGAAGGTCGTCGAGATGACGCAGCGCCTGACGGGCGAAGTAGCCGATCTCGGGGTCATGGCGTTTGCCCTCGAGCTCGGTGATGACCACGACCGGAACGACCACCGAATGCTCGGCGAACCGGAAGAAGGCCTGCGGATCACTCAGCAGGACGGACGTGTCGAGCACATAGGTCCGGAGATCCTGATCAGGATCAGCGGACGCTGCTCGCGTCGTCGTCTTACGGGTGGACTGCTGCGCGGTGCCTGTCGACTGCTGCGCTGTACGTGAGGTCACGACCCACTCCCGACCCGGGGAATCCCGGTTGTTCGAACGAGTCGACCAGGGGGTCACGAGTCGTCAACCTGAGGCCGACCCGACGGGCACCTTGCCCGATGCCTAGAAGCTACGACCAGGTGCCGACATTCGCTCGGCTCGACACGCCACCAGTTCGTTACGTGTTGATTAACGAGTCGTGACCGACCGTCTGCGAGGGGCGGATCAGCGACCGAAGCGCCGATCGCGATCGGCGAAGTCGCGGATCGCTCGGAGGAAGTCGACCTGGCGCAGATCGGGTCCGAGCGCCTCGACGAAGTAGAACTCGCTGTGGGCGCTCTGCCACAGCAGGAAATCGCTCAGCCGTTGCTCCCCGCTCGTGCGGATGACGAGATCGGGATCCGGCTGCCCACCGGTGTAGAGATGCTCGCCGATCATCTCGGGCGTGAGATGCGCGGCGAGGTCTTCGATGGTGCCGCCCGAAGCCTGGTGCGCGGTCACGATGCTGCGCACGGCGTCGACGATCTCGTTGCGGCCGCCGTAGCCGACTGCGAGATTGACGTGCAGTCCCGTGTGGTCGCGCGTGCGTTCCTGCGCGTCGTCGAGCACCCTCGCGAGCTCCGCAGGCAGGATGTCGGAGCGGCCGACGTGCTTCACTCGCCAATTGCCTTCGCGCGACAGGGCCTCGGCGAGCTCCGCGATGATCTCGATCAGGTCGGCGAGCTCGGCGGAGTCGCGCTTGAGCAGGTTGTCGCTCGACAGCAGATAGAGCGACACGACGCGGATGCCGAGCTCGTCGCACCATCCGAGGAACTCCCGCATCTTCGCGGCACCGGCACGATGGCCCTCCGCCGGGGTCTCGTAACCCAGCTGACGCGCCCATCGTCGGTTGCCGTCGATCATCATCGCGACGTGATGCGGCACCGACTCCGGGTCGAGGTGTCGGCGAAGCCTGCTGGTGTAGAGCCGGTACAGCGGCCCCCGCCCCTGAACATCGCGTGACATCACCTCCCTACGCTATCGTGCCGACGCCGTAGCGACACGGACTGACGCTCAGGTTGTGCACGCACCCGGGCCTGACCACCCGCCTAAAATGAGGGCGTGAGCACACCCGACTCCTCGGTACCCGACGTTCCCCAGCTGCCTCTCATGGACGAGGCCGCGCACGACGCCGCCGTCGAGATCAAGCCCACGTGGCGCGGATGGATCCACGCGGCGACGTTCCCGATCGCGCTGGTCGCCGGCGTGGTGCTGATCATCGTCGCGCAGGGCGGCGCCGCCAAATGGGCCGCAGCCGTGTTCATGGCGTCGTCGCTGCTGCTGTTCGGCAACTCGGCGCTCTACCACCGGTTCGACTGGAGCCCGAAGGTCAGGATGACCCTCAAGCGGATCGACCACGCGAACATCCTGCTTCTGATCGCCGGCACGTACACCCCACTCGCCGTCCTCGCACTGCC
This sequence comes from Microbacterium sp. AC035, assembly GCF_979258485.1. Classification (NCBI taxonomy): domain Bacteria; kingdom Bacillati; phylum Actinomycetota; class Actinomycetes; order Micrococcales; family Microbacteriaceae; genus Microbacterium; species Microbacterium sp. AC035. The sequence goes on along the minus strand of NZ_OZ409858.1, from coordinate 236,547 downwards.
CCCGGGGAAGGGGGCACTGCTTCTCGTCTTCGTCTGGACGGGTGCGCTGATCGGCATCCTGTTCCGGGTGTTCTGGATCAACGCCCCGCGATGGCTCTACGTAGCGCTCTACCTGCTCCTCGGATGGGCGGCGGTGATGTACCTCGCCGACCTCTTCGTCGCGAACGCGACGATGATGGTCCTCGTCATCGTCGGCGGGCTGCTCTACACCGGCGGTGCGATCGTCTACGCGCTCAAGAAGCCGAATCCGTGGCCCGGCCGTTTCGGCTTCCACGAGATCTTCCACGTGTGCACGGTTCTCGCGTTCCTGTGCCATTGGTTCGCATGTCTGCTCATCGCCCTGGCACCGCTGTCCCCGTCACTCGGGGCCTGAACCGCTCCGTGCGGCGTCAGCGCCTCTCGGGGTCGTCGTCGCCTTCGCGGACGATCGGCAGATCGGCATCGGTCTCGGTCGCCTCGTCTGCCGCCAGAGCGGCCTCTTCGGCGTCGAGCTCTTCCCGGACCTCTTCGCGGTAGCGCACCCGACGGATCCGACGGTTCATGTCGAGGATCAGGAGGATCACTGCGATCAGGATGATCACCACGGCGGCGAAGCCGACGAATCCGGGCGTGACCAGCTCCGGTGCCACCGTCATCGTGGGCGTCGGCATCGGGGTCTCGGTCAGAGCAAGCATGGAGTCTGCCTTTCATGCGCAGGTCGCATAACCTGGAGTTACCAGCCTAACGACCGGAAGACCCACCCTGTGACGACCGCACAACAGCTCGACGACCGCTATGGCCGCACCCGCACCAGACGGGGTCCGTGGATCGTCGTCATCACCCTCGCCGTGCTGCTCGTCGGCGCATTCGGCTGGATGATCGTCACGTCGCAGATGAACGCGGTCGACTCCGACGACCTCGGGTTCGACCTGGTCGACGAGCACAGCGTCACCGTGCGCTTCCAGATCACCGGGGTGCAGGGAAAGGACGTGGCCTGCGTCGTCGAGGCACTCGACGAGGAGTTCGGAGTGGTCGGGTGGAAGGTCGTCGAGATCCCTGCCGGAGACACGCATTCCCAGGCGCTCTCGGCCACTGTTCCCACCGTCGCAGCCGCGACCACAGGTTTGGTGAACAGCTGCTGGGTCGCCTAGACTCGTGCCAGACAGATGACGCCCTGGCACCGTGCCGGGGCGTCTTGGCATATCCCCCGCGGAACGTCGCCGGGTACCTACCGAAGGAGCTTCGTCATGTCTACTGACGCTCAGGTTCCCTTCCTCACGCAGGAAGCGTATGACCGGCTCGTCGCCGAGCTCGAGCACCTCTCCACCACCGGTCGCGAAGAGATCGCCAAGCGCATCGAAGCGGCACGCGAAGAGGGCGACCTCAAGGAGAACGGCGGATACCACGCCGCCAAGGACGAGCAGGGCAAGCAGGAGGCGCGGATCCGCACCCTCGAGAACCTCCTCAAGACGGCCAAGGTCGGCGAGGCACCGGCGAGCCGCGGCATCGTCGAGCCCGGCACGGTCGTGACCGCTGTGGTCGCCGGTGGCGAAGAGGTCTTCCTCCTCGGCAGCCGCGAGATCGCCGTGGGCAGCGACCTCGACGTGTACAGCGAGGCCAGCCCTCTCGGGCAGGCGATCCTCGGGCTGAAGGTCGGCGAGAAGTCGTCCTACGAGGCTCCGAACGGCCGCGCGATCTCGGTAGAGATCGTGAACGTCGAGACCTACACGGGCTGACCCAGGCCACGCCGACACAGCGTCCTGACATGCAGATGCCCCGTCCACTCGGACGGGGCATCTGCATGTCAGGACGTCGTCAGTCCGGTACGACGATCGGCTGGAAGCCGGCGTGGCGGAGCGTGTCGAGGGTGTGCTCGGAATGCTCGGCGCCACGCGTCTCGACGCTGAGCTCGAGGAACACCTCGCTGATCTGCAGACCGTGTCCGTGCCGCGTGTGCATGGCCTCGATCACGTTGGCTCCCGCCTGGGCGATGAGCTCGGACACGCGTGCGAGCTGACCGGGGCGGTCCGGCAGCGGGATGCGGATCGTGAGGTATCGACCCGAGGCCGCAAGGCCGTGCGAGACGACACGCTGCAGCAGCAGCGGGTCGATGTTGCCGCCGGAGACGACGGCCATGGTCTTGCCGCTGGCCTTCACCTTGCCGGCGAGGATCGCGGCGACTCCGACCGCACCCGCGGGCTCCGCGATCACCTTGGACTGCTCGAGCAGCACCAGGATGGCGCGTGCGAGGTCGTCGTCCGTCACCGTGACGACCTCGTCGACGAGGTCCTTGATGATCTCGAACGGGATGGCGCCGGGTCGTGCGACCAGGATGCCATCGGCGATCGTGGGCTTCGTCTCGATGTCGACCGGGTATCCCGCCTCGAGCGAGGGAAGCATCGCCGCGGCGTTCTCAGCCTGGACGCCGATGATGCGGACGGTGCGGCCGAGCTCGGCAGCCTTGGCCTTCACCGCGGCGGCGACACCGGCGATGAGGCCTCCCCCGCCGATCCCCAGCACGATGGTGTCCACATCCGGGGCATCCTCGAGCAGTTCGAGTCCGAGTGTGCCCTGCCCGATGACGACATCGCGGTGGTCGAACGGATGGATGATCACCGCTCCCGTGCGCTCGGCGAACTCGGCGGCGAGACGCAGCGAGGTAGCCACCGTCTCACCCTCGAGCACGACCTCGGCGCCGTAGCTCCTGGTCGCCAGCAGCTTGGGCACCGGGATGCCGATCGGCACGAAGATGGTCGCCTGGATTCCGAGGGTCTGCGCCGCAAGTGCGACGCCCTGCGCGTGATTTCCCGCGGACGCCGCGACCACCCCGCGTGAGCGCTCCTCGGCGCTCAGCTGGGAGAGGCGATATGCGGATCCCCGGATCTTGAAGGATCCCGTTCGCTGCAGGTTCTCCATCTTGAGGACGACCGGGGCACCGAGCACATCCGACAGAGCGCGCGAGGGCAGGGTCGGCGTTCGCGTGATCACCTCAGCCAGACTCTGAGCGGCGTTCTCGAACTCGGTCAGGCTGGGGACTGCGCTCATCGATTCCTCCGTGTGCGCTCGCGCGGCACTGTGCTCCAGATTAGGTCTGCGTTCGGTTGGTCGCCGGTGCGCCAGGCGCCGGTGCTGACCGTCACCGCTGCGACGTTGACGAAGGCTGCCAGCGGCACCGCGAACAGCGCCCCGGGGATGCCGCCGACCATCGAGCCCCCGGCGACCACCAGGACGACGGCGAGCGGATGGACCTTGACAGCCGAGCCCATCAGGATCGGCTGGAGGATGTGGCCCTCGAGCTGCTGCACGCCGAGCACGACGGCCAGCATCGCGAGCGCGATCCAGGGGCCGTTGTAGACCAGCGCGAGCAGGACGGCGATGGCGCCCGTCACTACGGCACCGACGATCGGGACGAACGAACCGAGGAAGACGAGCACGGCGACCGGGATCGCCAGCGGAACGCCCAGCAGAGCGGCGCCGACGCCGATGCCGACCGCGTCGATCGCCGCCACCAGGAGCTGCGTTCGGGCGTAGTTGACGATCGTGGCGAAGCCGTTGCTCGCCGCGGCGTCGGCGGCGGGGCGAGCTGCGCGCGGGAAGAGGCGCAGCGTCCAGCGCCAGATGCCCCGGCCGTCGGCGAGCAGGCAGATCAGGATGAACAGCGAGAGCACCGCTCCGGTCACCACGTGCGCAGCGGTCGTCCCGACCGCGAGCGCGCCGTTCAGGAGCGTCTGCGTCTGCTCGTTGACGACTTCGAGGGCCTGGTCGATGTACCCCTGGATCTGCGATTCGCTCAGGTGCAACGGCCCCGTGAGCAGGAACTGCCGGAACTCATCGACCGCCTGTGCACTGCGCTCCTGCACGTCGGGCAGCTGCGCACGGACCTGCCAGATCACGAGCCACATCAGCAGGGACACGATGGCGAGCGTGCCGATGATCGAGAGGGCGACCGCCAGCCACCGCGGGAAGCGGTGGCGCAGCATCCACTGGAATCCCGGCCACAGCAGCGCCGTGATGAGGATGCCGACCATGAGCGGGATCACGAGCAGCTTCAGCTCGATGACGAGCCAGATGAATCCGGCCACCACCGCGGCGATCAGCAGGATGCGCCAGGAGTATGCCGCCGTGACGCGCAGCCCTCGAGGGACCGCTTCGTCGGCCTCGGTGGTCACCGTGCGGTCGAGGGAGACGGGGCGCGGACGGAAGAGGTCTCTCAGCCGCGGACGCTGCTCTTCGCTCATCGGCCAAGTCTACGGCGCAGACGCCGCCGGTCGTGACGGGCCGGGCGCAGATGTCGGCGCTCGGCGCTACCCTGACGAGGTGACCGACACCCTCAGCGCCGCCCAGGCCCGTCGCATGGCGCTCGCCGCGCAGGGCTTCTCACGTGCACGTCCGGCCGCGGTGTCGGCTCGACACATCCACCGCGTCATGGATCGTCTCGGCGTGCTGCAGATCGACTCGGTCAACGTCTTCGCGCGGTCGCACTACATGCCGCTGTTCTCGCGCCTGGGCGCCTACGAACCGGCCCTGTTCGATCGTGTCTTCCATTCACGCACGACCCACTACGTCGAGTACATGGCACACGAGGCGACGTTCATCCCCATCGACGACTGGCCGCTCTGGCGATTCCGCATGGATCACTTCCGCGCCAGATGGGCGGCCCCCGATTCCTGGATGAGCACCAACACTCGCACCCTGCGCTGGGTGCAGGACGAGCTCCGGGCGCGGGGGCCCCTGCGACCGGCGGATCTCCGAGAGGATGCGCCCCGCGAGCGCGGCACGTGGTGGGATTGGGACGACGTCAAGCTCGCGCTCGAGCACCTGTGGCGCACCGGCGACGTCGCGATCAGCGGTCGGAAGGGCTTCGAGCGCAGCTACGCCCTCGCCGAGCAGGTGATCCCCGACGCCATCCTGTCGCGCCACGTACCGCGGGACGATGCGATCCGCGAGCTCACTCGTCGGGCGGCGCGCTCGTCGGGAGTCGCGACGCAGTCGGATCTCGCCGACTACCACCGCATCCGCGATCGCGCGGCGGTCTCGCAGTCGATCGCCGATCTGGTCGACACGGGTGAGCTCCTGCCGGTGTCGGTGCGGGGGTGGGACCGCGGTGGTCGCCCGCTCCCGAGCTGGCGACATCGGGAGGCCGTGCTGCCGCGCCGGATCGACGCCGCCGCCCTGCTGACACCGTTCGATCCCGTCGTCTGGTTCCGCGACAGAGCGCTGCGCGCCTTCGAGCTCGACTACCGGATCGAGATCTACGTCCCCGCCGACAAGCGGCGATACGGCTACTACTCGCTGCCAGTGCTCGTCGGCGACCGGATCGTGGCCCGAGTCGATCTGAAGGCCGACCGCGCGACGTCGACGCTTCAGGTGCAGTCGGCCTGGTGGGAGCCTCAGGCCAGGCCGGATGCCGACGCCGAGCGGATCGCCGCAGAGCTGGCGCTCGCAGCGGGCTGGCAGGGCCTCGCGCATGTCTCTGTCTCGCGGTGGGGCACCGCGGCAGAGGCTCTTCACGCTGCGCTGTCGGTTCGCCCGGACACCTCGGTGCGTCGCCATGTGCACGCGAGAGAGGTGCCGTCGTGAACCGCGGCCTCACCTGGGCGATCGGCGGCGCCGCTGCCGCGCTCCTCGTCGTGGGGGCGGCGTCATGGCTGTGGCTGTCATCGAGCGACGTCCCTCCTGTGGCCGATCCCACTGCGACGAGCGGCGCACCGACGCCTGAGAACGATGAGCGCACGGCCGCGCAGCAGGCGCTGGACGACCACCTCGAGGAGTGCACATCTGCGGAGGTCGTCGATGACGCCGTTCCCGACGGATGCGGGATCAGGATCCCGTGGGGCACCGAGTTCGCCGCGGTCGACGACGTCCGCTTCCGCATCGAGCAGCTGCCGGTCCTGGAGCTGACGGACGGTGGCTTCGTCGCCGACGGCGGCATCCTCGTGGCCACCGTCTCAGGCACAGGTCAGGACGGCAGTCCGAGGACCGAGACGTATCGCACGGAGTCCTGGACGCTCCGCGGCGGCGTGACCGTCGACGGTGACGAGGTGAAGCTCGACGTCTGGTGAGCGACCCTCAGGCCCTGTGATCGACTCGCCACCCGCGACCGGACATGCAGAAGGCCCGATGCGCCGGTGCGCATCGGGCCTTTTCGCGGGTCAGAACTGCACGCGGGGCGGCTCGGAGATCGCGCCGCTGTCAGCGACCTCGAAGAACTCACGCTCCGTGAATCCGAGTCCCTTTGCGAAGAGATTGTTAGGGAAGACCTTGATCTTGGTGTTCAGTTCGCGGACCCCGCCGTTGTAGAAGCGGCGCGCGGCCTGGATCTTGTCCTCGGTGTCGACGAGGGCCTGCTGCACCTGCAGGAAGTTCTGGCTCGCCTGCAGCTGCGGATACGCCTCTGCGACCGCGAAGAGGCTGCGGAGTGCCTGCTGAAGGTGACCCTCGGCGATGCCCGCCTCACCGGGGCTGCCGGCGGAGAGCGTCTCGGCTCGCGCACGAGTGACGTTCTCGAAGACCGCCTTCTCATGCGAGGCATAGCCCTTCACCGTCTCGATGAGGTTGGGTATCAGATCTGCCCTGCGCTTCAGCTGAACCGTGATGCCACTCCACGCCTCATCGACGCGGACGTTCAGCTGCACCAGCGAGTTGTAGGTCGCCCAGAGGTAGATTCCGATGAGCAGAATCACACCGACGACGATCAGTACCGGCACGAGCCATTCCATCAGAGGCCCACCCTTCCTCGTGTTTGTCTCATCCTATCGGCGCAGCCTGCGCGTCGACTGGGTGCGCCGGCCAGGCACAGAACCGGATCATGCGCCGAGAACCCGATCGAGGTACCGATTGGTGAACCGACGATCGGGGTCGAATCGATCGCGGAGCGCGGTGAAGTCAGCGAAACGCGGGTAGCTCTCGCTCAGCTGCTCAGCCGTCTGCGTGTGCAGCTTGCCCCAGTGGGGGCGCCCCCCGTGCTCGATCATGATCTGCTCGACGGCCTCGAAGTACGCGGTCGGGTCGGCACGCCAGTAGCGGTGGACCGCGATGTAGCCGCTCGCCCTGCCGAACGCCGTCGACAGCCATCTGTCGTCTTCCGCCGCGAAGCGCACCTCGATGGGAAACTCGATGCGCCAGCCGCGCTGCTCGATGAGGTCGCACACCGCACGGAACGCCGGCACGACATTCTCCACGGGAAGCGCGTATTCCATCTCGCGGAACCTCACCGTGCGGCTCTGCGTCAGGACTCGGTGCGACAACTCGGTGTACCGCCGATCGCCCGTGAGCTTCACCGCGAGTCTGTTGAAAGGCGGAGTGATGGCCGGCACAGCCTGCCCGGCCGCGCACACCGCCCGGTACACGCCGTTCGAGAGCAGCGTCTCGTCGATCCAACGTCCGACCACAGGCAGCGGCTGCCGCCTCGTCGACTCGGGCACCCTCGTCTGCCTTTTGGTCAGGGCGACATCCGTGTGCGGAAACCAGTAGAACTCGAAGTGGTCCGATGCCGCGACCCTGTCGTGCAGGGTCTCGAGCACCTCCTCGAGCAGCACCGGCTCATCGATCGCTTCCATGAGGAAGATCGGCACGCACTGCAGCGTCACGTCGACCAGGATGCCGAGGGCGCCGAGGCCCAGCGCGACCGCAGGAAGCAGGTCGGCGTTCTGCCTCTCATCCACTCGGAGGAACTCCCCTGCGGCTGTGACCAGGGTCGCACCGACGACCTGAGTCGCGAGACCGCCGAAGCCCGCTCCGGTGCCGTGCGTCCCCGTCGAGATCGCGCCCGAGATCGACTGCCGGTCGATGTCGCCGAGGTTCTCCATCGCGAGGCCGAGCGGTGCGAGGAGCGAAGGGATGCGGTGCAGTCGAGTGCCCGCAAGCAGCGTGACTCGTCCGGTCGCCGCGTCCGCCGACACCAGACCCTGCATGTCGTCGAGCTCCAGCAGCACCCCGGGTGCCACGGCGATGCCCGTGAAACTGTGCCCGGCACCGACCGCTTTCACCGTCAGCCCCTGTGCGACCGCGGCGCGGACTGCGCGCTGCACGCCTTCAGGGGTGCGGGGGCGCTCGACGCGAAGCGGTGTGACCTGCGCCGACCTTCCCCAGTTCTGCCAGGTGCCCCCGATCCGGGTCACAGGAAGGCCTTCCCCTCGCCGCGGTACGTCGGAAGCTCGCCGATGATCTCATCGCCCGAGACGAGCTGGTAGCTGTCGATGCGCTCGGCGGGTTCGCCGCTCTTCGCATGGCGGAACCAGACGCGGTCACCCACGCCGAGCCGTTGTGCCTCTCGACCCTGCAGCGGAGTCTGCACCTCGCCTGCGGCCTCACGAGGCAGTGTGCGCAGCCCCTGCGGCCAGACGGGCAGCGGCTGCCGCGATGCGACGGCGGGGCCCGACGCGATCCATCCGCCACCGAGCACGGTCGCGATGTCGGCGGCGGGCCGCCGCACCACGTCGAAAGCGAAGGCGGACGCCGGCGCCGGGCGGAACGACCGGTATCCGTCGAAGAGATGGCCGCCGAGCAATCCGCTGCCCGCGCTCGCCTCGGTCAGCGATTCGTCGCTGCCGGTGAACTCGAGCGAGCCGGTGCCGCCCCCGTTGAGGAACTCGAGTGACGCGACCTCTGACAGCGCACCGACGATCGCCGCTCGACGATCGCGCAGCTCGGATCGGGAACGAGCCTGCATCAGACGGATCACCGGGGCGTCCGCTCCGGCCTTGTCGCCCTGACCTGCGATCTGGGCCTCGTACATCTGCAGCCCGACGAGCCGGAATCCGGGGCGCCGCACGATCGTGCGTGCGAAAGCGGCGACCTCGCCAGCGGTGAACAGAGCAGACCGCCGCACGCCGATATGGCCGAGAGCGGCGGATCGCAGTGACGCGTCGGCGTCGATCGCGACGCGGATGTCAGGGCGGCTGCCCGCAGGCGCGACGCTGTCGACGATGTCGAGGTGCGCGGGATCGTCGACCATCAGCGTGATCCGTCTGGCCGCCTCCTCGGACTCGAAGAGCTGGGCGAGTCCCGCGCGATCGACTGTCGGATATCCGACGACGATGTCATCGTGCGTCTCGGCGAGCCAGAGGGCCTCGGCCAAGGTGAAGGCGAGTATCCCCCTGAACCCCGGGAGCTGCAGCACGGCGTCGAGGATCGAGCGGACGCGCACGGACTTCGACGCGACGCGAATCGGCAGTCCCCCCGCGCGGACCAGCAGGTCCAGGGCGTTGTAGCGCAGCGCCTCACGATCGATCACCGCCACGGGAGCCGGCAGATGGCCGGTCGCGGCAGACAGGCGCGGCCAGTATCGTGATGGGTCCTGCCACTCGGGCGAGACGGCGCTTCGTCCCTGATCGGGGCTCAGATCGGCGGTGAGGTCGAGCACTCCCCCACCCTATGGGTTGGGTGGACTCGGATTCACTCTTTCTGAGATCGAGTTGCACTGCGAAGGCGCAACCCATTCGGAATCCCGATACTTTAGCCGCGACCGTCGTAATGAACACCGTGGATCGTCGTCTTGATCAGTGAGACCGTCATTCGTGGCGGGCTCACCGGCCGTGTCCGGCCGGTTGCCGGGGGGTAGCGATGCTGTCTCAGCAGCATCACAGGGAGACGGGCGCTGGGACGCCCGTCTCCCTTCGCCCAGGGCCGCGCAGCGCGAGAGACCACCGCGCAGCGCCCGTCGCGCGTCCGGCCACCACTCCCCGTGTACTCTGAGCCAGTCACGGCATGGAGCCCCCGTAGCCCAATGGCAGAGGCAGGCGACTTAAAATCGCTTCAGTCTGGGTTCGAGTCCCAGCGGGGGCACCCACATCCAGTGCGGGGTCATGAGGGACTCATCGCAGGCCGTCTGCGCAGTCGCTCCCCGGTCGTTGTTCCCACCACAGCTCGTATTCGCGCCCGTCGCCCGTGTCGATCGTCCACGGCGGGAACACGACGTACCGATCCTTCGCGAGGCTCCACGATGCGTCCGCCCGCGTCGAACGAGGGTCGTCCGCGGGCAGCTCATCCTCCGTCGTCCAGGAATCAGCGGGGTGGCTCTTCGCCCAGTCGTAGATGAGCTGACCCGTCTGCGACCAGTCGCGCTCGTTCATGCTCTCGGCGATATCGGCGGGCATCGGCAGGCGTGACGACGTGCGGTAGTCGTAGGTGCAGGAGTACGTATGCCCGTCGTCGCCGACATAGTTCAGGGAGATCGTCACGTTGGTGGTGAGCCAGGGCCGCTGACCTATCACGAACAATGCGACGACGACCAGGGCGGTCGCAACGACAGCGGTGACCGCGATCAGCCACCTCGTTCGTCGACGCGTTCGAGCCGGTCTGGAGGGCTGCAGAGCGGGTTGACTCATGAACGACTCCTTTCCTGTTGCGAGCGCGTGCGGATCACCATGTGAAACCCTGGCACATTCGAAGGCGCCGAATACGCCGGCGACTGTCATGCCGACTTCCGCGAATGTGACGCGGCCGACTCGCCAGCGCCTCGGATGACGCCACCCGGAGCACGGCGAACCGGGCGAGTGGGACCGAAAGGCGCCTAGGACGCACGCGCCTCACGGACGCGCCGGAGGATCAGAACGGCGAGCGCGATGGCCAGTGCCGAGTAGACGGCGTAGTCGAGGTATCCGAGCAGGTGCTCGAGCTGCTCGTGCTGAGTGCCGAGCACAGCGCCGACCCCGATGAGCAGCGCATTCCACAGGCCGCTTCCCACGATCGTGTACGCGCTGAATCGGACCAGGTTCATGCGCGTCGCGCCCGCCGGGATGGAGATGAGGCTCCGCACACCGGGAACCATCCGGCCGACGAGCACCGTCCATCCGCCGCGTCGCCGGAACCAGTCCACTCCCCGATCCAGGTCGGCACGGCTGACCAGCTTGGTGGCGGAGAGGAGCCGCACCGCCCGTTCGATGCCGATGGCCGCCCCAAGCCAGTAGAGCAGAAGCGCGCCGAGCCACGACGCGAGAGTGCTCCAGAGGATCAGCCATCCGAGGGTGAGGTCACCGCTCTGGCTGAGGTACCCCGCGAAGGGCAGGATCACCTCGCTGGGAATGGGTGGGACGAGCACCTCGAGGAACACGAGCACACCCACACCGATGTCGCCGAGATGGGTGAGGACATCGGCGGCGAATCCGGTGAGACCGGAGAAACCGTGATCAGACGCCGTCGGGTCGGCTGCGGCCATGCTCGCGATGCTCATCGACCGAACAGATCGCCGATTCCGGGAATCCCGAGGTCACCGAGCCGCTGCCCCCACTCGCTCGCCGTGTCGCCGAGACCGGAGACGGTCTCCCCGGCGGATCCGAGCACGCCTTCCGCAGCACCCGCGAGCTCCTCGCCGCCGAGGCCGCTCGCGATCGCCTCGATGTCGACGCCCTGGGCGAGTGCGTCGAAGTCGACTCCGAGACCGGCGGCCTGCTCGAGAAGAGGCGCGGCGACGGCGCTGCCGATCGCACCCACCGCGACGACCCCCAACGCCCCCATCGCGGCACCGCCGACGGCACCGGCGGCGCCGAATCCGCGCACGCGCGAGAGTATGCCCCGCATACGCCCAGGACGCGCCGCCTCCGACCGACCGGCCGCGCGGGCGAGATCATCGGGCGAGGACGATGCAGGACGCTCGCCCGGTGCGAGCTCGGCATTCATGCGCTGCTGCACCTGTGCACGCTGAGTGGGGGTCAGACGCGCGAAGGCCTCTCGATGGATCTGTTCGACGCGGTGCGGATCAGCGGTCTCGAGCAGGTAGTCGTATCGCGCGATCGCTGCACGGTCGGCATCCGAGATCGCGCCGGCCGCGCCGGGTGCGCCGGGTGCAGGAGGCGAGTAGGGATCCCGAGCCGCCGGGCGGGCGGGCGGAGGCGCGTAGCGATCTGTACCGCCCTGACGACCGACCGGTGAAGGCGGCGTCGCTGCATGCGAGCCGGTGCGGTCCGTGCGGGATCCGCTCTCGTCGAGATCGAGAGCGCGAGCGGCCATCCCGAGCAGTCGGTTGAGTTTTCCCATGGTGACGGTTCCTTCGTGGTGTGGACGACCACGGGACTCGACAGCAGGGCGGTGAGGGTCCATGGTCGTCCGCGGATACGGACGCCAGGTCTCCTCCACCCTCGCGGGCCGGTGGGCCGGGACACGACTTCGTATCCGTAATGACGACACCACCGCAGACGGGAGTACTCCCCTTGCACTGCCGAGGCTAGCAATCGCGCCTATGAGCGGGATGCGAGACACACCCTCGCAGAGACGCCGAACGCCCCGACTCCCAGGAGTCGGGGCGTTCGAGGAGAGGACTACTTGGCAGCAGCCGTCGCAGCAGACTTCTTCGCTGCCGGCTTCTTGACCGCGGTCTTCTCGCCGGCGGGCTTCTCATCGGCAGCCTTGTCTACGGCCTTCGCCTGCTCGGCAGGAGCCGTGACAGCGGGCGCAGGTGCGTCGGCAGCCGGACGCGGGCGAGCGGCGAACTCCTCGAAGACGTAGCGCGGGTTCTGCACCGTCTCGAGGTTGACCATGTCGCGGCCGAGCCACAGGTTGTTCCACCAGCCCCAGACCACGCGGAACTTGCGCTCCCACGTGGGCATCGCGAGGCCGTGGTAGCCACGGTGCGCGACCCAGGCGACGAAGCCCTTGAGGGCGATCTTGCCGGACTGGAAAACACCGTTGTAGAGACCGAGGCCCGCGACGGCGCCGAGGTTCTTGTGGAAGTACTCCTTCGGCTCCTCACCGCGCAGAACGGCGACGAGGTTCTTCGCGAGCAGCTTCGCCTGGCGCACCGCGTGCTGGGCGTTCGGCACGCAGAAGCCGCCGACTCCGCCGCCGGAGAGGTCGGGAACGGCTGAGACGTCGCCGGCTGCCCAGGCATCCGGAACGAATGCCTCGGGGGTGCCGACTCGCAGGTCTGCACGGGTCTGGATGCGACCGCGCTCTTCGACGGGAAGGTCGCCACCGCGGACCACGGTCGGGTTCGCCATGACACCTGCGGTCCAGACGATGAGGTCGGTCGGGATGATCTCGCCGGTCGAGAGCTCGACGTTGCCGTCGATCGCACTGGTCAGCTGTGTGTCGAGGTGCACGTTGGCGCCGCGCTTCGCGAGGTCCTTGAGCACCCACTCGCTCGTCGGCAGCGACACCTCGGGCATGATGCGACCCATCGCCTCGATGAGGTGGAAGTGCGTGTCCTCGAAGCTGAGCTGCGGGTACTTGCCCACCAGCGACGAGGCGAGCGAGCGCAGCTCGGCGAAGACCTCGATGCCGGCGAAGCCGCCGCCGACGACGACGACCGACAGCAGACGGTCGCGCTCGGGGCCCGCGGGCAGCGATGCGGCCTTGTCGAAGTTCGACATCAGGCGGTCACGGATCGCGACGGCCTCTTCGATCGTCTTCAGGCCGATCGCGTTGTCTGCGATGCCGGGGATCGGGAACGTGCGGGAGACCGCACCCGCGGTGACCACGATCTGGTCGTACGAGAACTCGTACGGCTCTCCCACGGGAGGGGTGATCGTCGCGACCTTCTCGGCGTGGTTGATTCCGGTCACCTTGGCGGTGAGCACGTTCGTCCGCTTCAGGTGGCGACGGTGTGCGACCACCGAGTGGCGGGCTTCGATCGAGCCGGCAGCCACCTCGGGGAGGAACGGCTGGTACGTCATGTACGGCAGCGGGTCGACCATGGTGACGTCTGCTTCACCCTTGCGAAGGTGCTTCTCCAGCTTCCACGCCGTGTAGAAGCCTGCGTAGCCTCCACCGACGATCAGAATCTTGGGCACAGTGCTGTTCTGAGGCACAGGGGGACAACTCCTCGGGAGTCAGGGATGTGGCGTGCGAGCGCGCGCCGATCGGATGCGCCGGGCAGCTGCGGTGACGCCAAGCGCTATCAGGATACCAGGGACTGTGAGCGCGATGAGCGGCAGGGTACCGTAGCGCAGCGATTCAGCGCTGGGAAGCAGCGGTGAACCGGGTTCGGACGGCGCATCAGCATCCGGCAGGGGTGGCACCTCGACCGGTGCGACGCTGGGTTCGGGCTGCGGAACCGTCTCCGCGCGTCGGAACAGCCGGACCCACTCGGCGAGGTCGCCCATCGGATTCTCGGAGACCTCGGGCACGTCGGTCGTGATCGCCGCCTCGGCATCCACCAGACCGTAGCCGTAGAGGGGATCGGGGAGGTCTGCCATGCCCGGCACCTTGATGGCGGTCTTGATGATGCGGTTGATGACGTTCGCGGCATCGAGGTCGGGATGCGCAGATCGTATGAGAGCGGCGATTCCCGCGACGATGGGCGCCGCACCGCTGGTGCCGCTCCACGGCACGACCGTGCCGTCTGCCGAGACGCCCCGGAGCCCCTCACTGGGAGCGGCGATCCCGATGGTGATCCCCTGCGTCGACGCCTCGATGCTCGCAGTGCCCGTCTGATCGACTCCACCGACCGTCAGCACGCCGGGGATCGTCGCGGGGGCGCCGATGATGTTGGTGCCGCTCCCCCGGTTGCCCGCGGCGACGACCACCACCACATCGTGCTCGAAGGCGTAGAGGAACGCGTCGTCCCAGCTCCGGTCCCAGTCCAGCGTGTTCGTGGTGAACGAGAGATTGATGATGTCGGCACCATGATCGACCGCCCAGCGCATCGCCTTCGCGACCTGCTCGGTGAACGGCACGGCGGCGGCAGCTCCGAAACCCACCGAGATCGACAGCAGATCGGCCTCAGGGGCGACTCCGATCATCCCCTTGCCGTCTGCGGAGCCGCGTCCGGCGGCGAGCGAGGCCACCCAAGATCCGTGATTGCCGTCGATGGCTCCCACCGGGGTACGCCCGTCGGGAGTTCCGGTGCCGGACACATCCGTGCCGCCCACGACGGCGTCATCGAAGACTCCGGGGACCTTGCCGATCCCGGTGTCGATGACGGCGATCGTCACTCCATCGCCGCGAGTGGTCTGCCAGGCCTCACGGATGCCGGCGCCGTCGAGCCAGTACTGGGCCGCGCGATCCGGGTCTGCGGGATCGTCCGGCACGGGCGGCGGGGTCGCTGCCGCGCCGAGGAGCAGGACGGATGCCACGATCGTCGCCAGCGCGGCACCGTTGCGCAGCATCCGCGGTCGCCTCATGCGGTCGATGCCTCAGCGTCACGCAGGGCGGCGCCGGGGTCGTCGCACCGGCACTTCTCCGGCGACCAGCTCGAACGCTCGAGAGCAGCGTCGCCGATCGGGTTCACGCCCGGACCTGCCGCGAGAGCGTGCCCCGCCAGAGCATGCAGGCACTTGACGCGGGTCGGCATGCCGCCGGCGGAGATCCCGTCGATCTCGCCGACCTCGCCGAACTGCGCCCGGTCGGCGAGGTACGCCTGGTGCGCTGCGAGATAGGCCGCTGCGACCTCCTCGTCCTCGGCGAGCAGTGCTGCGAGCTCGGGCATGACCTGCGTCGCCTCGAGGGTCGACATCGCAGCGGTCGCGACCGGATGCGTCAGGTAGTAGAACGTGGGGAACGGTGTTCCGTCGGGAAGCCTGGGCGTCGTGGCGACGACTGTGGGGTTGCCGCACACGCATCGGGCCGCGATGCCCACGACGCCGCGGGCGGTCCTTCCCAACTGGGCCGACACCACGGCGAGCTCGGCGGTCGTGGGAGCGGGGAATGGCGGCGTGGTCACCCGTCCAGCGTACGGGAGCCGACCGGGAGGATGCTCGGAGCGCACTCCCCGGCGGATGCGCGGACCGTCAGCGGCTGACGGCCGCCGTGTCGCTCAGTCCCGCGGATGTCAGCGTGCGCAGCAGCTGCGGCATCCAGTCGGACGGCGTCTCCTCGAGGGTGTCGCTGACCGGTCCCTGCTGCTGCGGAAGCGCCGCGGGATCGAGATCGTTGTCGATCAGGTAGACGACCTCGCCGGGCTTGACGTAGTACAGGCGCTCGCGTGCTTGCGTGGTGATGTAGGCAGGATCGCTCCAGCGCTCGCGCTCCTGCTCGAGCGCGGCGATCTGGTCTTCGGAGACCTGGATCGACTCCTCCAGAGCCGAGATCTTCTGCCTCTGGTCGATGAAGGTGCCCAGTGTCGGCACCAGCACCCAGGCCCCGAGCACGACGAGCGACAGCATGATGACCGAGAACGCCGAGAGACGGATGCCGGACGCCCACTCGCGCACATCGACTCGACGCTCCTGGGAGCCGCGATTCGCCGCTCCCCGCGGCTGGCGGGCCGGCGGCTTCACCGTCGTGGTGGGGCGGGAGGCACCCGAAGACGCCGAAGGAGGAGCCGGTCGTCGTGCCACGGCTCCTCCTCCGTACGTGCCGCTCAGGCGGCGTGTGTCTGTCTCAGCAGTGTTCAGCCCTGGTAGCGCGGGAACGCCGAACGGCCGGCGAAGACCGCCGCCTCGCCCAGCTCTTCCTCGATGCGCAGAAGCTGATTGTACTTCGCGACGCGCTCGCTGCGAGCAGGCGCACCAGCCTTGATCTGACCCGCGTTCGTCGCGACGACGAGGTCGGCGATCGTGGTGTCCTCGGTCTCACCCGAGCGGTGCGACAGCATCGCGGTGTAGCCCGAGCGCTGCGCGAGGCTGACCGCGTCGAACGTCTCGGTGAGCGTCCCGATCTGGTTGACCTTGACGAGCAGCGAGTTCGCGACGCCGCGCTTGATGCCGTCCGCGAGACGGGTCGGGTTCGTGACGAACAGGTCATCGCCGACGAGCTGGACCTTCGAGCCGAGAGCGTCGGTCAGGAGCTTCCAGTTGTCCCAGTCGTCTTCAGCCAGGGCGTCCTCGATCGTGACGATCGGGAAGTCGTTGACGAGGCCCTCGTAGTACTCGATCAGCTCGGGGCCGGTCCAGTCTTTGTTGTCGAGGCGGTAGACGCCGTCCTTGAAGAACTCGGTGGCTGCGACGTCGAGGCCCAGCGCGATGTCGGTGCCCGGCGTGAATCCGGCCTTCTCGATCGCCTTGACGAGGAAGTCCAGGCCCTCGCGGTTGCTGGGCAGATCGGGGGCGAAGCCGCCCTCGTCGCCGAGACCCGTCGCGTATCCGGCGGCCTTCAGCTCCCCGCGCAGCACGTGGTAGGTCTCGACACCCCAACGGAGCGCCTCGGAGTACGTCTCGGCGCCGATCGGGGCCAGGAAGAACTCCTGCATGTCGATGCCGTTGTCGGCGTGCTCGCCGCCGTTGATGACGTTGAAGAGCGGAACGGGCAGCAGGTGCGCGTTCGGTCCGCCCAGGTAGCGGAACAGGGGCAGGTCGGCGGAGTCGGCCGCGGCCTTCGCCACCGCGAGGCTGACGCCGAGGATCGCGTTCGCGCCGGTGCGCTGCTTGTTCTCCGTGCCGTCGGTCTCGATCAGGATCGCGTCGACGATGCGCTGCTCGCTCGCCTCCACGCCCTCGAGCGCCGGGCCGAGCTCGTCGATGATCGCGTCGACGGCCTTGACGACGCCCTTTCCGCCGTAGCGGCTCTTGTCGCCGTCACGGAGCTCGTACGCCTCGAATGCGCCGGTGGATGCACCGGACGGGACGGCGGCCCGCTGGACCACACCGTCGTCGAGGAGCACCTCCACCTCAACGGTCGGGTTACCGCGCGAGTCGAGAATCTCGCGTGCGCCTACAGCCTCGATCAGTGCCACTGATGTGCTCCTTGCTCAGAGAAAACGTTGTGTGGAGCGTCGTCGATCCGCGCCCAGTCTAGCCCGCTCGCCGCCGACCTCTCGGGTCCGTCTCGGCGGCTCACACCACGACGGCGAGCGCGAAGCCGTCCCAGCCCTTGGCACCGACCGTCTGCAGCGCGGTCGCGTCGAACCGCGGATCCTCCCCGAGCATCCGCAGTGCGTCTCTGGTGCCGACGACCTTGGAGTCCGTCGAGTCCGCACGCACGATCTCACCCTCTCGTCCGATGTTGTCGAGGATGACGACGGTTCCGGGATGCCCCAGCTTCGCCGCCCAGTCGAGGTAGACGGTGTTCGACTCCTTGTCCGCGTCGATGAAGACGAGATCGAAACCGCCGACGAGGGTCGGGAGCACGTCCGCCCCCCGGCCGATCCGGATGTCGACCCGGTCTCCGACACCGGCGGCATCGATGCTGGCGCGGGCGACGGCGGCGTTGTCGGCTTCGGCCTCGACCGTGACGACCCGGCCGCCCGGCCCCACGGCCCGCGCGAGCCAGATCGTCGAATATCCGCCGAGCGTGCCGATCTCGAGCACACGGCGAGCGCCGCTGATGCGCGCGATCAGGTGCAGCAGCTTGCCCGAGACCGGCGCGACCTCGATGGCCGGCAGCCCCGCGTCGCGCTGCGCGACGAGCGCCGCCTCGAGCTCTGGATCGTGACCGACGAGGGTGTCGACGAGATAGGCGTCGGCGTGGGACCAGGCGGCGGGAGTGGAATCCATGCCCTCAGCAAACCGCGAGGCAGTGGGACCGTCAAGAGGGGTGCGGCGACTGTCCTCCGTCGCGCGGAGCGGACAGCAGCCGACCGGGCGCTCCTGCCAGCTCGGGCTGCTGACGGAACTGTCCGGTGACGATGAGGATCGCGATCACGACCGCGGCCGCGATCCATCCGGCGATGCCCAGCGGGCCGGCGAGCGCGAGATCGGGCTGCGAGGCGGAGACGAGGATCACGAGGCCGGCCGCGGCGTTCAGCGAGCCGTGGGCGAGAACCGCCGGCCAGACGGACGCCGAGCGCAGACGCAGCCAACCGAGCAGGATGCCCCAGGCGACGCAGCCGCCGACCATGAAGAGCACACCGGTGAAGTCGGTGCGGCCGAAGTTGTAGCCGAGGAGGATCACCGGACTGTGCCACAGCCCCCAGATCGCTCCGCTGATCAGCAGGGTCGGCCAGGTGCCGAGGGGTCGCAGCGCCGGCACGAGCCACCCACGCCACCCCAGTTCCTCGCCGAAGGCCAGGACGCTGTTGAAGAGGGCGCCCAGCGGGATCATCGCGATCTGCGAGATCACGAGGAGCTCGACCGGCGGCATGGGCGTGCCCTCGGGAAGCATCTTCGTGAGTTCGGCCGAGAATCCCGCGAAGGTCGGATCGAGCCGGATGAACCCGAGCGCCGCGGCGAGCAGGATGCTGAGGCCCACGACGAGTGGAGGGGCGAGCCAGCCGATGACCATGAGCCAGACGACGCGCTTGGCCGGGCGCAGCGGCCAGAGCCCGAAGAAGCGCACCCGTTCGCCGGGGGCGGGGATGCGCATCGTGAAGGTGATCACGAGGGCTGCGACCGCGGGTGTCAGCATCATCACGGGCAGCAGGACACCCGCGACCGGCTCCGCGAGACCGTCGCCCAGCCACAGGGGCAGAGCCGCGAGCCAGGCGAGCCCGCAGGCGAGCACGGTGAACGCGATGACGGCGGCGATGCGGATGCGGTTCATGATGGTTCTCCTCGGTCGGATGCTCTGAGTGCGCGGGTCGGCGATGGGATCAGCGCCGCGCGGCTGCTGCGAGGACGGATGCGGCGGTGCCCGCGTCGTCGACCGTGACGACGAACACCCGCCAGTTCGTGCGGGTGACCTCGAGGGCCTCGCCGGCGCGCAGCACGAACCCGCGCCGTCCGTCCGTGCCGATGCGATATCCCCAGCCGCCGAACTCGGCGAACGGGTCGACCTGGATCGAACGGGTGCTCGCGATCTCGTCGGCCGGGATGGCGAGACGCGGCCATCCTGCCGCGGAGCGAACACGCAGCCCGGCCGGGCTCGCACGGACGCGGAAGGACAGCCCCGTGACGACGACCACCACCAGGAGGAGCGAGACCGCCGCCGTGATCCATCCCGCGGCGATCCCCTGCGCGAGCAGCAGGACAGTCATCGCGATCGCGAAGAACACCCCGATACCGAGCACGATCTGTCCCGACTTCGCGATGGACACGCTTCGCATCCACACCGCACGCTCGTGATCGGCCAGGGGCAGCGGCGGCGCCGGAGCATCGGACGGACGTGCGGGGATGGCGGTCTTCGGCTGCAGGAACCAGCCCGCCACGCTCAGGGCGGCCAGGACGACAAGGAACACGGGGACCCACGGCGTGATGTCGGCCGCGTCCGCGGCATCGGCGAGCCCCCGCTGCGCGGCGGTTGTGACGATGGCGAGCGTCGCCATCATCCCCGCCATGCCGAGGCTCGTCGCACCGAGCAGCCGCGCGGTCGCGGACCACTGCGGCTGCGGGACCGGTGCGGCAGCTCCCCGCTGCGGGAGTCTGTGGGAGAACAGCGCGATGAACGCGAACAGCACGACGACACCTCCGCCGAGACCGATCAGCAGGACGAGGGGCGTCCACCGAGGGGCGAAGCCGTCGACACCGTCGGGACCCCAGTGGATAGCCGCAGGGTCCGGCACCTCGGGGAGCCAGGCGAGCACGACGATGCTCGCGAGCGCGATCAGCGCCAGCGGGAGGATCACCCCCACCCACCAGTAGGCGGTGCGGGCTCTGCGGATCTCGGGGGTCATGCGTCGGTCTCCTTGATGAGGGCGGCCAGGGTCGTGGACGAGACGCCGAGCGAGGCGGCGCGGGCGACGAGCGCGGTGATGTCCTGTGCGAGCTCGGCCAGAGGTGCGGCGGAGGCTGCGACCACCGCTCCCCTGCCGCGACGCAGATCGATCAGACCCTCGTCTCTGAGCTGCTGATAGGCGCGGAGCACCGTGTGCAGATTGATCTCGAGGGCATCTGCCAGCTCGCGCGCGGCGGGCAGCCGATCGCCGGGGCCGAGCCGCCCGGTCAGGACGTCGGCACGGACGGACGCCGCGACCTGATCGAAGAGCGGCCGAGCACTGTCGGCATCGATTCGAATCAGCATCGCGTTCCTGAATTTCTACTAGTTATAGGAGAACTATAACAACTGTCGGAACCCTCCAGCAAGCTTCGCCTCCCTCGCTGCATCATCCACACTGACCTCATGCGCATCACTCCCCGCCGCCTCGCCACGGGCATGAGCCTGTGGATCCCCAACCTCTTCAGCGGAATCCGCATCCGCCGCTTCAGCGAGGACTGGACCCAGGCGACCGTCGAGCTGCACGTGAACGTCTTCACGCGCAATTACGTCAAGACGGCGTTCGGCGGCTCGATGTCGGCGATGACCGATCCCTACTTCTTCATGCTCGTGATGCACCAGCTCGGACGGGACTACGTGGTGTGGGACACCCGCGGCGAGATCGAGTTCCTCAAACCGGGCCGGGGAGTCCTCACCGCCGAATTCGAGGTCAGCAGGGAGCGGGCCGCAGAGATCCGCGAGCGTGCCCACGGCGGAGCGAAGGTGCTCGAGTGGTTCGAGACAGTGATCACCGACCGCGACGGCGATGTCGTCGCGAGAGTGCGTCGTGAGGTCTACATCCGAGAGAAGAAGCGCATCACCGCCACGCGGAGCTGACCCGCAGGGTGGCGCAGACACTCGGAGTTCACCCTCGCATGGCACGATGACGGGATGCCCCTCGCACGCCGCCTGAGACTCGGCGACGCCGTCGCCATCGGACTCGGGTCGATGCTCGGCGCCGGCGTGTTCTCGGTGTGGGCTCCGGCGATGGGCGTCGCCGGCAGCGGCATCCTGCTCGCCCTGGCGATCGCCGCGCTCGTCGCATACTGCAACGCCACCGCGTCTGCGCAGCTCGCCGCAGCCCACCCCGTGGCCGGCGGCACCTACGCGTACGCCAGAGCTGAGATCGGCCCGTGGTGGGGCTTCATCGCCGGCTGGAGCTTCGTGATCGGCAAGATCGCGAGCTGCGCCGCGATGGCCATGACCTTCGCCGCCTACGCGGCGCCCGAAGGCTGGCGGGTGCCGATCGCCTCGACCGCGGTCGTCGCTCTCGCGACCGTCAACTGCTTCGGCGTCACGCGAACCGCCCTCGTCACCCGGATCCTCGTCGTGTGCTCGCTGCTGGGGCTCGCCGTCGTCGTCGCGACCGGACTCGGCGGGTCGTCCGCAGCCTCCCCTGCCCCGCTCCCTGACGCCAGCGCATACGGCGTGCTGCAGGGAGCAGGACTGCTCTTCTTCGCCTTCGCGGGGTACGCGCGCATCGCGACGATGGGTGAAGAGGTCGTCGACCCCGCTCGGACGATCCCGCGGGCGATCGCCCTCGCACTGGGTGGTGCGGTCGCCGTCTACACGCTCGTCGCGATCACGGTCATCGTCGTGCTCGGCGGCGACGCGGCGACGAGCACGACGCCTCTGGCGGACGTCGCCGCGGCCACCGGCTGGCCGGCTCTCACCCCGGTGATCCGCGTCGCTGCGGCGGCAGCCTCCCTCGGCGCTCTGCTCGCGCTACTCACGGGCATCGGGCGGACGACCCTGGCCATGGCCCGCGAGCAGGATCTGCCGCGGTTCCTCGCGAAGATCGACGAGCGCTGGCAGGTGCCCCGCCGTGCCGAGATCGCGATCGCGATCATCGTCGTGCTGATCGTGTTCGTCGCCGATCTCCGCGATGCGATCGGATTCTCCTCGTTCGGGGTGCTGCTGTACTACCTCATCGCGAACGCCGCGGCGTTCCGACAGCAGGCGGAGGCTCGCCGCTATCCGCGCGCGTTGCAGGTCATCGGAGCGCTGGGGTGCCTCCTGCTCGTGAACACGCTGCCGGTCGTCGCCTCGGCGATCGGAACCGTGGTCGTGCTCCTCGGAGTGGTCTATCGGATGACGCGCCTCAGACTGTCGCGGTGATCAGGCCCGCGCGCTCTCGTCCCGGAACTGCTCAGACGACCCGGCACGATACGTCCGAGGGGCGATGCCGAGGATGCTGCGGAAGTCACGCGTGAGGTGGGCGTGATCGGAGTATCCGAGCTCGGCCGCAAGGCCCGCCAGGTCGACCCCCGGGTCGAGACGCATCCGCTCGGCCGCCTCCTGCAGGCGGCGCCGACGGATCATCGCCGCCGGCGAGACGCCGACATACCGGTGGCACAGCCGCTGCAGGGTGCGGGTCGAGACAGCGAGTCTCAGCGCCGCCTCCTCGAGGCTCCCGGCTGCATCATCGCCCATGAGCACTTCGACCAGCGCGTTCGCGTGCCGGGCACTCTCGTCGAGAGGTCCGACCCGGCGCACGAGCCAGTCGGACAGCACCGCGGCGGCACGCTCGCGGCGCCCCTCTCCCGTCGCCATCGCAGCACTCACCGCGTCAGCGAGATCGGGCGCATCGACTGTCTGCTCGGTGTCGACGAGCGTCCCCGGGTCGTCGACGAGTGCTCCCACAGCGCCGGGCCGCAGCAGCGCGCCGACGGCCCAGCCGGTGCCGGTCAGGTCGCGATGCGACGCCCGCGTCGTCGCGCCGGACAGGGTCACGACGCCCTGCTCGACCACGAGATTCAGCGCCGGGTAGCCGACGACCTCCTGGCGTGAGGATCGTCCGGGCTCGATCGACCACTCCGGGATCCAGAACCACACGACGAGATCCCGCGCGGCCGCAGCGGGCGGCAGACGGTGGAACTCGGGCAGCCGGGCCGGGTACAGCACCCCTCGGGTCGGACGCACGTCTACTCGTCGCTCGGGCGAGCCGCGGGAGGCCCCGCGACACGCGGCGATGGCGCCGCAACCGGATCAGCAGGCGGCCACACCACGAGCAGGAACGCCGCGATCGGTCCCAGGAAGACGGTGAGCACGAACCACGCCAGTGCAGACCTGTTGCGAGTGCGGGCGAACCCACCGGCGAGGATCGCGACGGTCAGCCACATCGCCGACACCGTCGGTCCGAGGTACTCGACATCCATGATCTCGACCCTACGACCCACGCCCCTCGAGCAGCCCTGTGCGCCGCAGTCTGTCGCGGATCTTCAAGCGCACGCCGCCCGCGAATCCGTACCGTGAACGCATGACCCCAGACAATACGACCGGCGTGACCGGCGCACACACCACCGACGGCCGCCCGCACAGCGCGACCTCGCTCACCCCGTTCCTCGCGATCCCCGGAGCCAGAGAGGCGATCGACTTCTATCGAGACGTCTTCGGTGCTCGCGTCGTCGACGTCACGGAGTTCGGGGGCGTCGTCGCCCACGCCGATCTCGACTTCGGCCTCGGCCGCCTGCAGCTGGGCGAGCCGAGCCCGGAGTATCACCTGGTGCCCGCGCCCTCGGGTGACGACGACTGCTACTCGATGGGCCTCTACGTCTCGGACGTCGACGCCGTGGTCGAGCGGGCGGTCACTGCGGGAGCGACGGTGCGAGAAGCTCCGTCGGCCTTCGTCTCAGGCGACCGATTCGCGAGCATCCGCGACCCTTTCGGCGTGCGATGGTCGGTGATGACCCGGGTAGAAGACCTCTCGGATGACGAGAGCGCGCGTCGCGTCGCCGAATGGGCCGCCTCGTTCAGTGCGGCCCCGGCTGACGACGCGAGCTGAGCGCCGCCTCCGCGGCGAGGCACGCGACAGGAAGCAGCACCTCGGCCGTGCGCCGATAGCCGAGCGCGCTCGGATGGAAGCGATCCATGCTGAACATGGCCTCCGGATCGTCGAAGAACATCGGACCCACGGCTCTGCGGAGATCGACAGGGCTCGCCCCCGCCGATCGCGCGGTCTCGGCCTGCGCTTCGGCCAACCTGCGAGACATGCTGGAGATCAGGCGCCGCAGCGGCTGCGGCACGGGGCGCAGCGCACCGAGGTCGGGGCATGTGCCGACGACCACCTCGGTGCCGCGGCGCCGCAGCTGCAGGATCGTGTCGCGCAGGTGCTGCGTCGAGACGGCGAGCGGGAGGCGGTGGGTCACGTCGTTCCCGCCGACCACGATCACGGCCACGTGCGGTGCATACCCGTCGGGCAGACCCGCCAGCTGGGCAGCGAGATCGGGCGACTCCGAGCCGACGACCGCGGCGGTGCGCAGGCGGACCGGTCGCCGCATGCGCCGCGCCATGCCCTTCGCGAGCCGACCGCCGAGCGTCTCCTTGCGGCGCTCGGCGCCGAGACCCGCCGCCACCGAGTCGCCCAGCACCAGGAGCTGCACAGGATCGCCGTCGAGCGCACGACGCCAGACGCGATCCGCATCGATCGACCGCTCGCCTAGCGGTTTGCCGATGCGCCGACGCGCGATCGCCGCCTGACGCGTCAGCACGAACCGGATGCCGACGGCGGCCGCGACCGACGCGGCACCGATTGCGGTGAAGGCGACGAGATGCTGTCGGCTCATGGTCTGATTCGATCCGACCGGCGTGAACGCCGAGTGAACGGCATCCGCAGTGTCCGTCTGCAGGACCGGGGCACGTCCGCAGGACGAAACCAGCGGTCTGCCCCTGCATCCCGTGCGGTCGTCCTGCAGACGGACTCCCGGGGTTCGAAAGCCGGGCCCGACGTTCGAAAGCCGGGCCCGACGGGCGAAGGAGGAGCCGAGCCTCAGGACAGGGGCTTGAGCTCCAGTTCGGCAGCGCCCGCGGACACGGTCGCGAACTCCGTGTATCCGTCGGCGGCCGAGCGCTCCAGCAGAGCCTTCACGTTCTTCGTGCGCCGTTCCAACCGCACCCTGGCACCGGATGCCACGAGTCCGGCCTTGTGAGCGACGAGCTCGGCGACCGGCACGTCGGCGTCGTGGATGAGCACGACGGCACGCTCGCCGGCATCCGCTCCCGTCGTCAGGAGATCGACGAGCCTCTCGAAGCCGAGCGAGAACCCCACGGCCGGGACCTGCTGGCCGAGGAACCGCCCGATCATCCCGTCGTAGCGACCTCCGCCGCCGAGCGAGTACGCCACCGACGGATGCGCGAGCTCGAAGATCGTGCCGGTGTAGTAGCCCATGCCGCGCACGAGGAACGGATCGAAGACCAGCGGGATGTCGGTCGCACCTCGACCAGCGGCGACGGCCTCGCCGATGCCGACGAGGTGCCCGACGATCTCCTCGGGCGCGTTCTCGGGGAGCGCCTTGCGTATCTGCCGCTCGCCGAAGGGGTTGTACTCCATGGTCTGCGGACGAAGGAGGAAAGCCTCGAACGCGTCGACGGCGGTCGCGGCCGAGCCGCGCTCGCGCAGTTCGGCAGCGACGCCGTCTGGGCCGATCTTGTCGAGCTTGTCGATCGTGATCAGAACGCCGGGGCGCTCCTCGCCCGTGAAACCGAAGCTGTCGAGCATCCAGTCGAGTGCCCGGCGATCATTGATGCGGACGGTCGCTCCGTCCAGGCCCAGCGCGTCGACGGCGTCGAGCGAGGCGACCATGAGCTCGGCCTCTGCTCGCGAGGAGTCGTCACCGATGATGTCGATGTCGCACTGCACGAACTGTCGGTAGCGGCCCTTCTGGGGGCGCTCGGCGCGCCAGACCGGCCCGATCTGGATGGAGCGGAACACGCCGGGAAGCTGCCCCCGATTGCTGGCGAAGAAGCGAGCGAGCGGCACCGTGAGGTCGTAGCGGAGTCCCAGATCGGCGAGTGCACCCTGGTCGTCGGCCGACTCGCGGATCGCCTCGGCGTCGAGGCCGCGGCGCAGCACGTTGTACGCGAGCTTCTCGTTGTCGCCGCCGATGCCGGCATGCAGTCGCGAGTACTCCTCGAGTGCGGGCGTCTCGATCTCGTCGAAGCCGTGAGACCGGTAGCGATCGCGGATGACCGAGAGGACTCGCTCACGGCGTGCCTTGTCGGCGGGGAGGATGTCGCGCATTCCGCGCGGCGGGTTCACAGTAGCCACGCCTCCATCCTTCCAGGTCGGCGGGGCAGGCCGTGGCCTCAGTCCCCCGATTCCGCCTCGCGGACCTCGTCCTCGATGCCTCGGAGCCGTTCCCGCAGTGCTCGTTCCGCATCCCAGCCCTCGGTGCGGGCGAGCGCGACGAGGCCCAGCAGCGCGTCGCCCAGCTCGGCTTCCGACGTCGGCCTCGCGGCAGCCTCCGCGGCATCCGGCTCGGCGTCGATGACACCGGCTCCGGCAGCTCGACCGACGATCTTCTGCGCCAGGGCGAGCGCCGGCATCCCGCGCGGGATCCCGTCGAGCACGCTTCGTCTCGTGCGCTTCTCCGCCGCCTTCGCGGCGTTCCAGTGCACGAGGACCTCTTCGGGCGTCGTCGCGGTCTCGCCGCCGAACACGTGAGGGTGCCGACGCACCATCTTCTCGGTCAGCGTGGCCGCCACATCGTCTATGTCGAACGGGTCGTCCGGATCCTGCGCAGCGATGGCGGCGTGGAACAGCACCTGCCAGAGCAGGTCGCCGAGCTCTTCGCGCAGATCGTCGCGCGTGCCGTTCTCGACCGCGTCGATCACCTCGTGCGACTCCTCGATGAGATACGGCACGAGATCGCGGTGCGTGATCTGCTGAGACCAGACGCAGCGCTCTCGTACCTCCCGCATCGTCTCGGCTGCGGCGCGAAGCGCGTCGCGGTCGCGGTCTGCGCTCACCGGCACTGCCTCGGACATCGCTCTCCCTGCCGTCATCGTCCCTGCCTCCTGGTCACGGGGTCACGACGCCCAGGCGTCGGTAGGTGCGGGCACGGAGCGAGACGATGACGCCCGACAGGATGAGCGCCGCGAGCGAGCCGACGAGCACGCCCAGGATCGCCTGGTCGCGAATGCCCGCATCGGTCGCGAAGGCGAGATTGGCCAGCAGCAGCGAGACGGTGAAGCCGATCCCCCCGAGCGCGCCGGCGGCGAAGATGTCGGCGAACGGCAAGGCGGGCGCTGAACCTCGGGGCCGGATCCGCATCGCCAGCCATCCGAACAGCGAGATTCCGACGATCTTGCCGATGGGCAGGGCGACGACGATCCCCCAGAAGGCGGGCGACAGCTCGGACGGTGCGAGAGCGGGGATCACCACGAACGCGGCCACGAAGGCGAAGAGGGGCAGGATCGCGCCGTTCACCGTCGGCTCGAGAGCGTGACGGGTGCGCGCGGCAGGGACGGGCGACATCACGAGCCCGAGCATCACGCCGGCGATCGTGGCATGGATTCCAGACGACGCCACGAGGCCCCAGGCGACGATGCCGACCACGACCATCGCGACGGCGATCGCCGGGTGCCCCTTGGCGTGCAGCAGTCTGCTCAGCAGCCAGAAGGCCACGACCGCGACGACGGCGAGGGCGAGGAACAGCCACTGCACATCGTGGGCGAAGAGCACGGCGATGAAGATGATGCCGATGATGTCGTCGAGGATCGCCAGCGCGAGCAGGAACACCCGCACGTTCGAGGGCAGCCCGCGGCCGAACATGGCGAGGACGCCGAGCGCGAAGGCGATGTCGGTCGCGGTGGGGATGGGCCAGCCGGTGGCGGTCGCCGAGTCGCCCGCGATGAGGAGATAGACGGCGATCGGCACCAGCACGCCCCCTGCGGCGGCGATCGCCGGCTGCACGGCCTTGCTCGGAGAGTCGAGCTCGCCGTGGGTCAGCTCGTGTCGCAGCTCGATCGCCACGACCAGGAAGAACACCGCGAGCAGCCCGTCGGACACCCAGTGCTCGATCGAGAGGTCGAGGACGGTGCCGGGGACCGCGATATGGAAGTCGAGGACTGCGGCGAGCGCATCGTGCGACGGGAGATTCGCCAGGAGGATGCCGAGTCCTGCCGCGACGAGGAGGAGGACAGCGGGGAACTGCTGACCTCGGAGGGGGTTCGCGGAGATGCGCATCGCCCCCATGGTAGTTGCGCCCGTGCCCGGCGTCTCGCGCCGTCATGCGTTCAGAGCACGGTCCCGACCCGGGATACTCTCGAACGGTGACCCCCGAACACGCCTTCCCCGAGCCCACTGACACCTCGGCCATCCGCATCATCGGCCGTTTCGAAGCGGGCCGTGGCATTCCGGATGCCATGCGCACCGACGTGAGAATGCTCGGCGCCCTTCTCGGCCAGGTTCTGCGCGAAGCAGGCGGAGACGACCTCTTCGAGGATGTCGAGCGCCTGCGACTGGCGACGATCCAGGCCTACGACGAGGAGACCTCCGACGCGTTCGACCGCGCCGCGGCGATCGCCGAGTCGTTCAGCATCGCGCGCGCCGACGAGGTGGCCAGGGCGTTCACCTGCTACTTCCACCTCGTGAATCTCGCCGAGGAGCACCAGCGCGTGCGGGTGCTGCGCGAGCGCGCCGGCCAGCCCGGCCGCGAGGATGCCGCAGACACGGTCGCCACGGCGTACGCGCGCCTGAAGACCGAGGTCGGCGACGACGAGGCTCGTCGTCGCCTCGAGGGCCTGCGCTTCCACCCGGTGTTCACCGCTCACCCGACAGAGGCGCGCCGCCGCGCCGTGTCGTCGAGCATCCGCCGTCTGTCCGAGCTGCTCACCCAGCACGACGCCGCGAGCGAGGGCGGGGCCGAGGAGCACCGTGCACGCCGCCGGATGCTGGAGGAGATCGACACCCTGTGGCGCACCGCTCCCCTGCGTGCCGAGAAGCCGTCACCGACCGACGAGGTGCGCACGGTCATGGGCGTCTTCGACGAGACGCTGTTCACCACTGTGCCGCACGTGTACCGGCGCATCGACGACGCCTTGCGTGGCGATGACTCCGGCTCCAGCGCACCGGTCGTCCCCGCCTTCGTGCGCATCGGCTCCTGGGTCGGCGGCGATCGCGACGGCAACCCGTTCGTGACGGCATCCGTGACACGGGAGGCGTCGCAGATCGCCTCGGACCACGTGCTGCGCGGTCTCGAGCGCGCGCTCGAGCGCATCGGCCGCACTCTCACGCTCAGCGCCGAGGACACGCCCCCGAGTGACGCCGTCTCGGCGCTCTGGGACTCGTTCGCCGCCGCCGAGCCGCGGGTCGCACACGAGCTGGCCGCCCGCTCGCCCGGCGAGCCCCACCGACGGGTGCTGCTCGCTCTGGCACATCGCGTCGCAGCCACGAGGCATGGCGACGAGCAGGGGTATGCCCGGCCGGAGGAGCTGCTCGAAGACCTCCGCGTGGTGCAGTCCTCGCTGTCGGATGCCGGTGCGAAGCGCCACGCCTTCGGCGGTGTGCAGCACCTGATCTGGCAGGTGGAGACGTATGGCTTCCACCTCACCGAGCTCGAGGTCCGTCAGCACTCGCAGGTGCATGCGAAGGCCCTCGCGGAGCTCGAGAGCGGCGAGGCGATCAGCGCCCAGACCGAAGAGGTGCTCGAGGTCTTCCGCGCGATCGCCGAGATCCAGCGGGACCGGGGCCTCCGCGCCGCCGGCCGCTACGTCGTGTCGTTCACGCAGGCGGCCTCCGACCTCGCGAACGTGCATCGGCTCGCCGCGCACGCGCTCGGCGACGACGCGCCCGTGCTCGACGTCGTGCCCCTGTTCGAGACGTTCGCCGACCTGCAGGCCGCCCCGGGCATCCTCGCGGAGGCCGTGACGTTCCCCGAGTTCCAGGCGCGCCTCGCGGCCACGGGCAACCGGCTCGAGGTCATGCTCGGATACTCGGATTCGTCGAAGGACGTCGGCCCGGTCGCGGCCAACCTCGCGCTGTACGAGGCTCAGGAGAAGATCGCGCAGTGGGCGCTGGAGTCCGACATCGAGCTGACCCTGTTCCACGGCCGTGGTGGCGCCCTCGGGCGCGGCGGCGGACCGGCCAACTCGGCGATCCTCGCGCAGCCGCCGCACTCGGTCGACGGTCGCTTCAAGCTCACCGAGCAGGGTGAGGTCATCTTCGCCCGTTATGGCGAGCCGGCCATCGCGATGCGCCACATCGACCAGGTCGCCGCGGCGACCCTGCTCGCATCCTCGCCGTCGGTCGAGAAGCACACGAGCGACGCGGCGGCGCGGTTCGCCGACATCGCCGCCGTCATGGACGCGTCCTCCCGCGAGCGGTTCTTCTCGCTCGTGAAGGCCGAGGGATTCGCCCCCTGGTTCGCCACGGTGACGCCTCTCGAGGAGATCGGCCTGCTCGCCCTGGGTTCGCGTCCTGCCAGGCGCGGACTGTCGGTGGAGTCGCTCGAAGACCTGCGCGCCATCCCGTGGGTGTTCGCCTGGACCCAGGCGCGCATCAACCTGGCCGGCTGGTTCGGCCTCGGAACGGCTCTCGCGGCGGTCGGCGACGAGGCGCGACTCATCGAGGCCTACCGCGACTGGCCGCTGCTGCGCACCATGATCGACAACGTGGCGATGAGCCTCGCGAAGACCGATGAGCGCATCGCCCGCCAGTACCTCGCACTCGGTGACCGCGACGATCTCGCGCAGCTCGTGCTGGACGAGCTCTCGCTCACCCGTGAATGGGTCATCCGCCTCACGGGCGGTGTCGGACTGCTCGAGAACAAGCCGATCCTGCAGCGCGCGGTGCAGCTGCGCACGCCATACGTCGACGCCCTGTCGCTGCTGCAGCTGCGTGCTCTGCGCGCGTTGCGCGACCCCGCGGAGGCGACCGGATCAGGTGCCGACGACGAGCAGAAGCGCCTGCTGCTGCTCTCGGTGAGCGGCGTCGCGGCCGGCCTGCAGAACACCGGGTGATCGACGCCCATCGCGCCTGAGCGAGTGCATGCCTGGGTGAAGATCCTCATATCGGCGTGCCCGCTAGAGTGAAAACTCCGCCCGATCCGGCGAACCCTCACGCGACACGATCGCACGCAGCACCATCCCCCGATCAGAAAGCTCTTTCGCGTGACCTCTTCGTCTTCCGCAGACTTCCACCCGCTCGCCGAGTCCGTGCAGCCCGTCTTCGACACGGTGCTCGTCCGCAGCCCGCACGAACCGGAGTTCCAGCAGGCCGTGCACGAGGTGCTGAACTCGATCGCGCCGGTGCTCGCGCGCAACCCGCAGTTCGTCGACGGAGGCATCCTCGACCGCCTGGTCGAGCCCGAGCGTCAGATCCTGTTCCGGGTGCCGTGGGTCGACGATGCCGGTCGTCTGCAGGTCAATCGCGGCTACCGCATCCAGTTCTCCTCTGTCCTCGGCCCGTACAAGGGCGGCCTGCGCTTCCACCCCTCGGTCAACCTGTCGATCATCAAGTTCCTCGGGTTCGAGCAGATCTTCAAGAACGCGCTCACGGGGCAGGGTATCGGCGGCGGCAAGGGCGGCTCCGACTTCGACCCGCACGGCCGTTCGGATGCCGAGATCATGCGCTTCTGCCAGTCGTTCATGAGCGAGCTCTACCGACACCTGGGCGAGCACACCGACGTCCCCGCGGGCGACATCGGGGTCGGCGGCCGCGAGATCGGCTACCTCTTCGGTCAGTACCGCAAGATCACCAACCGTCACGAGTCGGGCATGTTCACCGGCAAGGGCACCGGCTGGGGTGGCGCCGAGGTGCGCACCGAGGCCACCGGGTACGGGGCGGTGTTCTTCGCGCAGGAGATGCTCGGCGTGCACAACGACTCCCTTGACGGCAAGCGCGTCGGGGTCTCGGGCTCGGGCAACGTCGCGATCTATGCGATCCAGAAGGCATCGCAGCTCGGCGCGACCGCTGTCACGGCATCCGATTCGTCAGGCTACGTCGTCGACGACGCCGGGATCGACGTCGACCTGCTCCGCCAGATCAAGGAGGTCGAGCGCGCCCGCATCGTCGAGTACGCGAACCGTCGTCCGGGTGCCAGGTTCGTCGAGGGCGGCAGCGTCTGGGAGGTTCCCGTCGACATCGCAGTGCCCTCCGCGACGCAGAACGAGCTCGATCTCGACGCCGCCGAGGCCCTCATCGCAAACGGCGTGCGCGCCGTGTCGGAGGGCGCGAACATGCCCTGCGTCCCCGCAGCCGTCGAAGCGTTCCAGGGCGCCGGTGTGCTGTTCGCGCCCGGCAAGGCCGCGAACGCCGGTGGCGTCGCGACCTCTGCGCTGGAGATGAGCCAGAACGCCTCGCGCCAGCGGTGGAGCTTCGATGCGAGCGAGAACAAGCTGCGCGAGATCATGGCGGACATCCACAGCGCCGCATTCGATGCCGCGGAGCGCTACGACGTCGCAGGCGACTACGTCGCCGGAGCGAACATCGCCGGCTTCGAGCGCGTCGCCGGCGCGATGCTCGCGCAGGGCGTCATCTGACCCACTCGCGCCCCGCGCACGTGCGAAGAGCCGCCTCCCTCACGGGTGGCGGCTCTTCTGCATCCCGGGTCGTCAGCTCTCGTCGACCGGCACCTTCACGACCTTGTTGAATCCGGTCACCGGCTGGTTCTCGTCGAACGCGACGACCTTCTTGCGGAAGCCCCTCGTGATCACGGCCAGGTAGATCAGGCCGAGAGCGGTCCAGATCAGACCCCCGGTGAGCGCGTCCGCGTGCAGGTTGACCCACAGCAGCCCGGTGAGCAGCATGCCGATCCCGGGCATCACGATGTACGAGAAGATGTCGCGCGGTGTGTGGCGACGGCCCTTGCGGATCGCGAACCATGCGATCACGGAGATGTTGACGAAGGTGAACGCGATGAGCGCGCCGTAGTTGATCCATGCGGCGATCAGTTCGAGTGTGAACGGGATCGCCAGCAGCGAGATCGCGCCCACCAGCACGATGTTGAACGTCGGCGTGTGGGTGCGGGGGTTGATATAGCCGAACGCCTTCTGCGGCAGCACGTTGTTGCGGCCCATCACGAGCAGCATGCGTGACACCGACGCATGCGAGGCGAGCCCCGATGCCAGGGTCGCGCAGAAGCCCGCCGCCGTCAGCACGGCCATGAGCACGTTGCCGCCCACGAGGTTTCCGATGATCGGCAGCGTGGAGTCCTCGACGTACTGCATGTCGCCGCCGGGGGCGAACTCGTTCCAATCGGGGAATCGCAGCTGTGTCACATACGCGGCCACGAGGAAGATCGCCCCGCCGAGCAGCACGGTGAGGAGGATCGCCTTCGGCATCGTCTTCGGGTCCTTCGCCTCCTCGGCGTACATGGTCACCGCGTCGAAGCCGATGAACGAGAAGCAGACGATCGTCGCGCCCATGAGCACGGCGCCGATGGTCGCACCGTCGTGGATGAACGGGGCTGCGGAAGCGATCGTCGCCGCGCCCTCACCGCGCATCAGCTGCGCGACGACCATGACCACGAAGACGACCATGACCACGATCGAGAACACCAGCAGGATCATGTTCATGTTCGAGGTGCCGCGCATCGTCATGTAGATGATGCTCGTGACGAGGATGCAGTAGAGCACGACCCAGATCCAGCCGGGGATGTCGGGGAACAGCGCCTCGAGGTAGCTGCGGATGATGAGGCAGTTGACCATCGGAAGAAGCACATAGTCGATGAGCGAGGTCCAGCCGACCATGAAGCCGAGGTTCGGATGGATCGATTCGCGCACGTACGTGTAGGCGGAGCCGGCGCTCGGGATGGCTCGGGAGATCTTGCCGTAGCTGATCGCGGTGAAGACCATCACGACGAGGGCGACGAGGTAGGCGGCGGGGACGACGTTGTCGGTGTCACGAGCCACCATCCCGAACGTGTCGAACACGACGGTCGGCGTCATGTAGCCGAGACCTAGACCGACGATCGCCCAGAGACCGAGGTTGCGGCGCAGTGTTCCGCCGCCCTGCGCGAGCGGTTTCGTCTTGATGGGCGTGGCCATGAGTACTCCTTCGGGAACAGCGCATGGGCCGGACTTCGGGCGGTCCGACACTGACGCTCAGTATGTACCCGGGATATTCATCAGCGGAAGAGCAGATCTGATTCGAAATACGCATTTAACATGCCGAGAACCGACTCGATTCGAAGACTCTCCTCCGGTCACCATCCGTCCGTGAGCACACGGTCGAGCATCGCGACGACGTGGTCGGCGCTCTCCGGCGTCAGGCAGAGCGGCGGCTTGATCTTCAGCACGTTCGAGCGTTCCGAGGTGGTGAGCACGATCACGCCGAGCTCCCGCATCCGCTCGCAGATCGCCGCCGCCTCGGCATCCGCCGGCTCCATCGTCTCGCGATCGCGCACGAGCTCGACGCCGAGATAGAGGCCCTGACCATGCACAGGACCGACGATCGGATGCCGCTGCGCCAGCGCTCGAAGCGCGCCTGCCAGATGCCGACCGACCTCGAGCGCGTTTCGCTGCAGGTCGTCCTCGACCATCGCATCGAGGACGGCGAGACCGACGCTGCTGCTGAGAGTGCTGCCACCGGCTGAGGAGAAGAACTGGCCCTGGCTGCTGAGCGCGTCGGCGATCCGCTTCGAGGTGATCACGCCCCCGATGGGGAAGCCGTTGCCCATCGGCTTCGCGATCGTGACGATGTCGGGAACCACGCCGGACTGCTCGAATCCCCAGAAGGTAGACCCCATGCGGCCGAAGCCCACCTGCACCTCGTCGGCGATGGCGAGACCGCCACGCGCTCGCACGAGTTCGTAGGCTCCCGCCAGATAGCCGTCGGGCAGGAGCACTCCCCCGGCGTTTCCGAGCACGGACTCGCACAGGAACGCCGCCGGCTCTCTGCCGTCTGCGGCGAGACGGTCGAGGTCCGCCGCGAGATCGGCGAGGTACCGGTCGGCCGTGTTCCGGCCGCGATATGTGCCGCGGAAGGGATTGGGCACGTCGGCGACATGCACCCAATCCGGTCTCGTCGCGAGAGCATGCGGATTGTCGTAGGCGCTGGTCGTCACGGCATCGCTCGCCATCGTCCAGCCGTGATACGCCTCTCGAAGCGCCACCACCGTGCGTCGCCCGGTGGCCGCCTGGGCGAGACGGATGCCGAGGTCGACCGCCTCCGAGCCGCTGTTCACGAGCAGCACGGTGTCGAGGCCGCTCCCCTCGGGCATCAGCGCGATCAGCCTCTCGCTGTACTCCGCGAGGCCGCGGAACAGGAACCTCGAATTGGTGGCGAGCGTCTTCAGCTGCCGATTCGCCGCCGCCGCGACCTCGGGGTGGCCGTGTCCGAGCCCCGCGACGTTGTTCACCATGTCGATGTAGCTGCGACCGGTCGTGTCGACGAGGTGGTGCCGCCAGCCTCGCTCGATCTGCGGCGGGTGCTCGTAGTAGCGCTCCTGTGCGGCCGCGAAGATGCGCTCCCTTCGCGTGAGCTCCTGCCCGGCCTCGTCCCGCTGCGCGTAGGAGGGGAGCCCGAGCAGCCCCGCCGGATCTGCCGTGAAGCGGCGCCATGCCTCGACACGATCGGGGGCGACGAGGTGCGCGGCAGCAGGCGCATCGGAGCGCAGCGCCGGGAGCGTCGGAGCATCCGCCCGCCTGAGCCCGACGATGATCGTCCTGTTCTCGAAGGATGCGGCGAGCCTGCCGATGCTCTCGCCCCGCTCGACTCGTCCGCTGCGGTTCGGCTCGAGGTCGGCGCCTCGGATCTCGAGTGCCCACCCCGTGTCGAGCGCGACGCGCACCGCACCCTCGGTGATCTTCAGCTCGCCCTCTGCCGGCGCGATCATGCGAGAGGACGGCCCGGGGGCGACGTGCACCTCGGTCTCGATCGGCCACGTGGCGGCGGCACTCGCGGTGTCGATCGTCGTGCGAGTGAGCCGGAACACACCGTAGGGCACGACGGCGGCACGAGCACCCTGCGCATGCGCTTCCGCGATGAGGAGCGCTTCGGCGTCGGAACGCAACCATCTTCCGGCGTCCAGCCCCTCGGCCTCGATGCCGGGGTCGATCACGGCCACGCGACCATCGAGATCCGGAAGAAGAGTCGACAGCTCGGGGCGCGTGCGGTCGGCCGCGTCGACCAGCGGCGCATCGGGCACAGTCGTCTCCGGCGCAGTCGCGTCGGGCGCGGTCGTCTCCGGCTCCCCTGATTCGGGCTCTTCAGCCTCCGGAGTCTCGGGTCGCCCGGTCTCAAGCTCCTCGACTCCGGGTTCAGGCGCCGCGCGAGGCGGCGCAGCCCCCTCCGGCGATTCGAACTCGGGCGCCTCGAACCCGAGCCGAGCGAGCACCAGCTCGGTCGCCTCGGGAAGCCGTACGGCGGTCGCGGCGTCGAAGATCGCCTGCTCGCCGGCGATCCTCTGGCGGGCGTAGTCGTTGTCCCCGTCGATCGCGAGCTGTCGCCAGCCGCTGGCGACGAGAAGAGCTGCTCTCAGCACGACGAGGGACCACACCGCGACCGCCTCGTCGCGAGTGAGCGGGGCATCGGCGTGGAACGCCGCGACGGTGTCGAGTGCCCGAAGCGGGCGCTCGGGCTCGTGGTGCAGCATCGACGAGACGCATACCGCGAGTTCGGCGACCCGCCATCCGAGCCCCAGGTCTCCCAGGTCGAGCACCGTGTGAGGGTGCAGTCGGGAATCGGCGCCGCGCACCCCGGTGACGTTGTCGTCGGTGAGGTCGCCGTGGATCGGCTGCACCGGCAGCGCAGCGGCGACGGACGACAGAGCCGTGTGCGCCTCGTCCGCCGCCGTGCGAACGCGCGAGCGCAGCTCGGCATCCGTGATGGCCGGGGCGAGGCCGATGATCTGCTCGTACGCGACGCGCATGTCCCACATCTGGTCGCGGTCGAGCCCCGGGTGCGCGAGACCGGCGAGCGCGTTCACGGATGCCGATGCCAAGGCGCCGAACTCGGCGAGGACGATCGGGGCGAGATACCCCGCATCGACCAGCGGCTCGCCCTCGGCGAACTCGCTGCGCCGCACCGCGAAGCCCCGCCAGCGCTGTGTGAGCTGCCCGTCGCGTCCTGGAATCACCGAGGGAACAGGCACGCCCGCCGACCGATACGCGTCGAGAGCTGCGTGCTGCGCGGATCGTGCGTCATCACCGAAGACCGGGTTGTCGACGCGCAGGATGCTGCGGGACCCGTCGGGTTCGAGCAGCACGAAGTTGCGGTCCTGATTGCTGCCGAGCTCGCTGGCCACCGCCTCGACTCCGTAGCATTCGCGGGCGATCAGCACGGCGTCGTCCGTGCTGATGTCCGGTCGGACGAGCCCTGTGCCGTCGCTCACCCTCGACCCGCCGCGCGGCCGTCGGCGTCGAGACGCACATCGTCGGCGTGCCGGGCCAGCGAGCTGCCGTAGCGCTCGGTCAGCTGCACCATCAGATCGGGGGTGTCGCGGTCCACTCCGAACACGTGACCGGGGAAGTCCAGTTCGGGCTGAGCCGCTGCGATCTCGGCCTCCCGGTCGGGCGAGAGCAACTGCACCGGATCACCCACCGCGACCCAGCCGATCGGCACGACCGTGCCCGACGGCAGCACCGCCCGGCGGTGCACGATGGCGTTCACGCGGACCTCGCATCTGTCGCCCACCAGTGCTCCGTTGAAGATCCGTGCGCCGGACGCGAGGAAGACCTCTTCGCCGACGGTCGCCCCGGCGATGCTCGCGAGGGTTCCCACGAGCGTGTGCGAACCGATGTGCACGGCATTCGCAGCCGTGGCCCTGATGAGCGCGTTCTCCATCACGATGACATGCTCGCCGATGCTGATCGGACCTCCCTCGGCGGTGATCACAGCGCCGTGCAGCACTTGGCAGTCTGGACCGATCGTCACGTCTCCGGAGATCACGGCGGTGGGAGCGACGACGGCGGTGTCATGGATCCGGGGCCGAGCCCCGAGGTGCTCGTACAACATGACGCCAGCGTAGCGCCGCCGCGCACGGGTCGAGAAGGCTGACCGGGCCTCCTGCTACGCTGACGCCCATGAAGTGCAGCTGACTCGATCCCTCCCCCGCCTCGGACCGCCATTCGGCGTGCCCGCGGCTTCTTCGATCGAAAGGCTCACTGCCATGCACTCCCCCGACCTTCCCCTTTTCGGACGCACCGCGCTGGTGACCGGCGTCTCGCGCAGACGCGGCATCGGATTCGCCACCGCGACGACGCTGGCCTCCCTCGGTGCGAACGTGTTCTTCCACCACTTCCGCCCCCATGATCTCGACCACCCCTGGGGCGGGGACGATCTCGACGCGGTGCGCGCGGGCATCCGCGACTCTCTCGCGTCCGGGGCTGTGATGGGCGACGCGCAGGCTGATCTTCGCGACCCCGACAGCATCGAATCGCTGCTCGACGCGGCATCGTCCCTCTCCGGCCGTCTCGACATCGTCGTATGCAACCAGGCGATGAGCGGCGGCGACGGCACGATCTTCGACATGACCGCCGACCGACTGGATGCGCATTGGCAGGCCAACGCCCGCGCCTCGCTGCTGCTCACCGCCGGGCTCGCGCGTCGGGTCCGCCATGGGCTCGGCGGACCCGAGTCACCGGTCGCGCGCCCCGGCGACAGCATTCCGACGCTCGGCCCCTTCGAGAAGCCGACCGCCCACGTCGTCTGGATGACCTCCGGTCAGGGGCACGGAGCCATGCGCGGCGAGATCTCGTACGCGACGAGCAAGGCCGCGTTGGCGGGGATCACACGCTCGACAGCCGCCGAGCTGCTCGACGTCGGGATCGTGCTGAACACCGTCAATCCCGGCCCGGTGAACACGGGCTACCTCGACGCCGACACGACGGATCGCGATCTGTCCGGCGTCGACGAGTGGATCGCCGGCACCCCGTTCGGACGTGTCGGCCGACCGGACGACCCGGCCC
This sequence comes from Microbacterium sp. AC035, assembly GCF_979258485.1. NCBI lineage: Bacteria > Bacillati > Actinomycetota > Actinomycetes > Micrococcales > Microbacteriaceae > Microbacterium > Microbacterium sp. AC035. The sequence goes on along the minus strand of NZ_OZ409858.1, from coordinate 197,496 downwards.
GCCTGATCGGGTGGCTGTGCACGGATGCGGGCTCGTGGGTGGTCGGTCAGGTGCTGACCACCGACGGCGGCTTCTCGCTGTAGTCGGTTCCCGTCACTCGACCTTCGCGGGCTCCGGGAAGATGGCTGTGAACAGCTGCTCGACCCATTCGAGCAGCTGGGCATCGGGAAGCGGCTCGAGGCCGACACCCACCGCGGCCGGGATCGTCGGCATCGGCACCACGAGCGCCTCTCCCCCGGAGACCAGCTTCGCCTTCGGATAGAGCCGCTGCAGGCGCACCTTGATCGAGTCCTCGAGCCGCGCCGGCGCGATGCGCAGATTCGACCCCATCACCACGACGTCGGCGAGTCCGGCCTTGGCGGCCCGACGACGCAGACGAGCGACGGCGATGAGTCCCGTGACCTCGTCGGGCGGGGTGCCGTAGCGGTCGGTGAGCTCGTCGATCACGAGATCGATCGCGTCGTCCTTCGCGGTGGCCGTCGAGGCGGCCGAGAGCTTCTGGTACGCCTCGAGACGAAGTCGCTCGCTGTCGATGTAGTACTCGGGGATGCGCGCGTCCAGCGGCAGCTCGAGGCGCAGCTCCTGACCCGACTCGACGTCTTCGCCTCGGAACGTCGCGACCGCCTCGCCGATCATCCGAAGGTAGAGGTCGAATCCGACGCCCGCGATGTGGCCGGCCTGCTCGCCGCCGAGCAGGTTGCCGGCGCCTCGCAGTTCGAGGTCCTTGAGCGCGACCTGCATTCCGGATCCGAGGTCGTTGTTCACTGCGATCGTCTGCAGGCGGTCTGCGGCCGTCTCGCTGAGCGGCTTCATCTCGTCGTAGAGGAAGTACGCATAGGCGCGCTCACGACCACGGCCGACGCGGCCGCGCAGCTGATGCAGCTGACTCAGACCGTACTTGTCGGCCCGGTCGATGATGATCGTGTTGGCATTCGCGATGTCGAGGCCCGTCTCGATGATCGTGGTCGAGACGAGCACATCGAACTTGCGCTCCCAGAAGTCGTCGACGACCTGCTCGAGCGCGTGCTCGCCCATCTGACCGTGCGCCACGGCGATGCGCGCTTCGGGCACGAGCTCGGCGAGCTGGGCGGCGACGCGCTGGATTGACTGCACGCGGTTGTGCACGAAGAACACCTGGCCCTCGCGCAGGATCTCTCGTCGGATCGCCGCCGCCATCTGCTTGTCACTGCGGGGACCCACGAACGAGAGGATCGGATGCCGGTCCTCCGGCGGCGTCGCGAGAGTCGACATCTCGCGAATGCCCGTGACAGCCATCTCGAGCGTGCGCGGGATCGGGGTCGCGCTCATCGCGAGGATGTCGACGTTGGTCTTCATCTTCTTGAGCGTGTCCTTGTGCTCGACGCCGAAGCGCTGCTCCTCGTCGATGATCATCAGGCCGAGATCCTTGAACATGACCTGGTCGGTGAGGATGCGGTGCGTGCCGATCACCATGTCGACGGTGCCGTCGAGCAGACCGTCGAGAGTGAGACGCGCCTCCTTGTCGGACTGGAACCGCGACAGCGGGCGCACCTTGACGGGGAATCCGGCGAATCGCTCGGTGAACGTCTCGAGATGCTGCTTCACGAGGAGCGTGGTCGGCACGAGCATCGCGACCTGCTTGCCGTCCTGGATCGCCTTGAACGCCGCGCGGACCGCGACCTCGGTCTTGCCGAAGCCGACGTCGCCCGAGAGCAGCCTGTCCATCGGGATCGGTCGCTCCATGTCGGCCTTGATCTCGTCGATGGTCTGCAGCTGATCGAGGGTCTCGGCGAACGGGAACGCCTCCTCGAGCTCGCGCTGCCAGGGGGTGTCGGGCCCGAAGGCGTGACCCTTCGCGCTCATGCGCGCCGAGTACAGCTTGACGAGCTCGACGGCGATGTCGCGCACGGCTTTGCGAGCCTTGCCCTTCGCCTGCGACCAGTCGCTGCCGCCCATCTTCGAGAGGGTCGGCCCCTCACCGCCGACGTACTTCGAGAGCAGGTCGAGCTGATCTGTGGGCACATAGAGCTTGTCGCCCGGGTATCCGCGCTTCGACGGCGCGTATTCGAGCACCAGGTAGTCACGCACCGATTTCGTCGCGTTGCGCCCGCCGGTCGAGACCTCGCGCTGGGTCATCTCGACGAAGCGGCCGATGCCGTGGGTGTTGTGCACGACGAAGTCGCCCTGCTTGAGCTGCAGCGGATCGACGACGTTCTTCCGACGGGAGGCGAGCTTCTTGACGACGCGCTGGTCACCGCCGATCGTGCGGCCGTAGAACTCGTTGTCGGTGAGAACGGCGAGCTTGGCCTCGGGGATCTGGAATCCGGCCTCGACCGAGCCGGTGACGAGCGTCGCGACGCCCGTGTCGGGTGCGTCGATGAGCTCGGACACTATGCGGGCGGCGATCCCCCGGTCGGAGAGCACATCGCGGGCGCGGTCGACGAGGCCCGCTCCGGCGGCGATCACGACGATCCGCCAGCCGTCGGCGACCTTCGCCTCGACGAACGAGATCGCGCCGTCGACGTTGCCGTGGAACGAGGGGATGACCGAAGCGTCGATGGTCTCGGCGTCCTCGCCGCCCATCGAGAACGGGCTCAGGCGCCACCAGACGCCGCCGCGGTCACGGACGACCTCGCGCAGCCGGGCGATCGTGAGGAAGTCGCCGGCGCCGAGATCGATGGGCGCCGACGCACCCGAGGTCGCCGCGCTCCAGGCCGCGTCGAGGAACTCGCGGTTGGTCTCGCCCAGCGTGATCGCCCGAGCACTCGACCTCTCGGGGTCGACGACGGCGGTCGCGCTGCCCTCGGGCAGATACTCGGCGAGTGACTTGAGCGGCCCGGAGACCGCCGGAAGAAGGGACTCCATGCCTTCGACCGGGATGCCCTCCGCCATCTTCTCGAGCATGCCCGCGATCGCCGGGAACCCGCCGATCAGCGCTCGCGCGCGATCGCGTACGTCGGGAGTCAGCAGCAGCTCGCGGCTCGGAGGCAGATCGACGCCGTCGACATCGCCGGGGAGGGAGCGCTGATCGGCGACCGAGAACGCGCGGATCTGGTCGATCTCGTCGCCGAAGAACTCGACGCGGAACGGATGCTCCGAGATCGCAGGGAAGACGTCGAGGATGCCGCCGCGCACGGCGAACTCGCCACGGCGCGACACCATGTCGACACGCGAGTAGGCGCGCTCGACCAGCTGCTCGACGACGTGGTCGAGCTCGTGCCCTCTGCTGGCGGTACGCAGCTCGAGCGGCGCGATCTCGCCGAGGTTGCCCGCGATCGGCTGGAGTGCGGCTCGCACCGAGGCGACCACGACGAGGGGATGATCGCCCGACCACTCCGCGATGCGACGCAGGGTCTGCAGTCTCTGGCCCACGGTGTCAGGGCTCGGGCTGAGGCGCTCGTGCGGGAGCGTCTCCCACGCGGGGAATGTCACGACCTCGGCATCGGGGATGTACGCGGCGAGCGCCGCGGCGAGGCTCTCGGCGCGTCTGCCCGTCGGCACGACAGTCAGGAGCGCGGCCGGATGCCCGGCTGCCCGGCGCTTGTCGAGCAGACCGGCGAGGGCCGGAGCGTCGAGGCCGTCGACGAGGCCGAGGTCGGCATCGGTCTGGGCCCACGTCAGGGCGTCACGAAAAAGAGATGCCTCTTCCAAGGCGCGCAGAATCCCCGGCACAGTCACCGGACAAGCCTAGCCGCGGCCACCGACACCGGCATCGGGATCGCCACGGACACGCGCTGCGGGAGCCGTAGGATGCCGGGATGGAACCGGTCACCCTCACCACCGAGCGCCTCGTCCTGCACGTGCCGGACGAGTCGGACGTCGATGCGATCACCGCGGCCTGTCAGGACCCGGAGATCCCTCGGTGGACCACGGTGCCGAGCCCCTACACGCGTGAGCACGGCGAAGGCTACGTGCGCCTGATCCGCGAATGGTGGGCCGACGGGAGCCAGACGATCTGGTGCGCCTACCGCGAGGGCGAACTGGTCGCGTCGATCGGGCTGCATGACATCACCGAGCACCGCACCGGCGGGCACGCGGAGATCGGATACTGGGTCACCGAATCAGCACGCGGCAACGGCTACCTCGTCGAGGCGGCTCGCGCCGTCGTCGACTGGGGGTTCGAGGAGCTCGGTCTGGCTCGGCTGGGCTGGCGCGCGGTGGCCGGCAACGTCCCGTCGGCCCGTGCCGCTCGCGCGTTGGGTTTCCGCTATGAGGGGCTGGGGCGCCAGGCGCTCACCAGCGACCGCGGTCGCGACGACGGATGGTTCGGCGGGCTCCTCCCGACCGATGACGGTGCGCCGGTGGACTGGCCGATCCTCCAGGGAGCCGCCCTAGCCGCGTGTCCGACGTCGGTGGCAGGATGAGCGCATGCCTGAGATGCCGGAGGTCCAGGGCCTGACCGCGTTTCTCACCGAGCGCGCGGTGGGGCGGACGATCGTGCGCACGAGCGTGGGGGCGATCGCCGCGCTGAAGACCTTCGATCCGCCGAACACCGCTCTCCACGGAGCGAAGATCACTGCGGCGTCGCGACGAGGCAAGTTCATCGTGCTCTCGTGCGGCGACGACCTGCACCTCGTGTTCCACCTCGCCAAGGCAGGGTGGCTGCGCTGGTACGAGAATCTGCCGACGACGCTGATCAAACCCGGCAAGTCGCCCATAGCCATCCGGGTCGGACTCGCCGACGAGAGCGGATTCGACCTCACCGAGGCAGGCACGAAGAAGTCGCTCGCCGTCTACGTCGTGCGCGATCCGGAAGAGGTGCCGGGCATCGCCCGACTCGGCCCCGACCCCCTCGAGGCGTCCTTCACCCGCGACGTGTTCGCCGACCTGCTGCGCGGCAGGCGCACGCAGATCAAGGGGCTGCTGCGCGACCAGGGTGTGATCGCCGGGATCGGCAACGCGTACTCCGACGAGATCCTGCACGCGGCGCGCATGTCGCCCTACGCGATCGCCGACAAGCTGGGCGACGACGAGATCGATCGTCTGTACGCCGCGATGCAGACGACGCTGACGGATGCCGTGGCCGAGGCCTCGGGCAAGCCGCCGGCCGACCTCAAAGACGCGAAGCGCCGAGGGATGCAGGTGCACGCCCGTCGCGGCGAGGAGTGCCCCGTGTGCGGCGACACCGTTCGCAGCGTCTTCTTCGCCGACCGCTCGATGGAGTACTGCCCGACCTGCCAGACCGGGGGCAAACCACTCGCCGATCGCCGCCTGTCGCGGCTGCTCAAGTAGCACTTCGACGCGGAATGAAATGCATTCGGATGTGTTGAGTACACTCAGAGCATCAACGTGCTCCGGGGTCGGTGAGAATCCGAACCGGCGGTGACAGTCCGCGAGCGTCTCGGTTCTTCGAGATGCCGATCCGGTGGAATTCCGGGACCGACGGTGGTGCGAGGCGCAGCCTCGCTAGTCCGGAAGGGAGGCAGCACGGTGCGCCGCCGCGCGCGCGTTCTGCCGACGTCTCCCCTCGAGGAGAATCCCCGGAGCCTCAGAGAGGACCACGGATGGCAGTGAACGAGGCGGAACGGCGGGCGATGTCCCGTGCGCTCGAGCTCGCGGCGCTCGGCCCTCGAGGCCTCAACCCCCAGGTCGGCGCCGTCATCCTCTCCCCCGAGGGCGAGATCATCGCCGAAGGCTGGCACCACGGTGCCGGCACCCCTCACGCCGAGGTCGATGCGCTCTCGAAGCTCGCACCCGGCGCCGCCGACGGTGCGACCGCAGTCGTCACACTCGAACCCTGCAACCACACCGGGCGGACAGGCCCGTGCGCCGTCGCGCTCATCGAGGCGGGCGTCTCGCGCGTCGTCTACGCCCTCGACGATCCCGGCGCCGTGTCGGGCGGCGGTGCCGACCGCCTTCGCTCAGCGGGGGTGAGCGTCGATTCGGGCGAGCAGGCCGATGTCGCACACGATCTCATCGACGGCTGGCTCACCGCTCAGAGCCTCGGGCGACCGCACGTCACCGTGAAATGGGCCCAGTCCCTCGACGGCCGCGCGGCGGCATCCGATGGAAGCAGTCAGTGGATCACCGGACCGGAAGCCCGGGCCGACGTCCACCGACGTCGAGCCGCGGCCGATGCGATCGTCGTCGGAACCGGCACTCTGCTCTCCGACGACCCCTCGCTGACGGCCCGCGACGGTGATGGGCTCTACGACCGGCAGCCGGTCCCCGTCGTGATCGGCTCGCGTCAGACCCCCGATGGCGCGGCGATCCGTCGGCATCCGAAGACGCCGCTCTTCTACGACACCCATGACCTGCACGATGTTCTCGCCGACCTGCACTCGCGCGGCATCCAGAGCGTGTTCGTCGAAGGCGGTCCGACGCTGGCAAGTGCCTTCGTCGCCGACGGACTCGCAGATCGCGTGCTCGCCTACCTCGCGCCGGTGCTGCTCGGCGGCGATCGGCTGGCCCTCACAGACATCGGCGTCGGATCGATCGACGCCGCCCGCAGACTGACGATCGAGGAATGGCTGCCTCTCGGGGCGGACCTGCTGGCGATCGCTCATCCCGCGCTCACCACAGAAGAAGGAGCCGCCTGATGTTCACCGGAATCATCGAGGAGATCGGCGAGATCACCGCCATCGCGCCTGCCGGAGACGGCTGGCGCCTGACGGTTCGCGCCCCCAAAGCGGTCTCCGACGCCGTGCACGGCGAGTCCATCGCGGTGTCGGGCGTCTGCCTCACGGTCGTCGACTCGACAGCCGACACCTTCGACGCCGACGTGATGAAGCAGACCCTCGACGTCGCAGCGCTCGGCACAGCGACCGTCGGCACCCGTGTGAACATCGAGAAGGCGATGCCGGTCGGCGCACGGCTCGGCGGCCACATCGTGCAGGGACACGTCGACGGCGTCGGCAGCGTGCTCGAGGTGCGCCCCGGGGAGCAGTGGAGCGTGCTGCGCATCTCGCTGCCGCACGACCTCGCGCCGCTCGTGGTCGACAAGGGCTCCATCTCGGTCGACGGCACCTCGCTCACGGTGAGCGCGGTCAGCCCCGTCGACGGCGATGCCCACTGGTTCGAGATCTCGCTCATTCCCGAGACCCTCGCCGCCACCACCCTCGGCTCTCGCACGGTCGGCGACCGTGTCAACCTCGAGACCGACATCCTCGCCCGCCACGTCGAACGTCTGCTGGCGTTCAGGGCAGCACCGGAAGGAGGCTCGCGATGAGCCTTTCCACCATCTCCGAGGCCCTCGAGGCCCTGCGTGCCGGACGGCCCGTCCTGGTCGCAGACGATGAGAACCGCGAGAACGAGGGCGACGTCATCATGTCGGCGGAGCTCGCGACGCCCGAATGGGTCGCGTGGACGGTCCGCTGGTCGTCCGGGTTCATCTGCGCGCCGATGCCCGCCGACCTCGCCGACAACCTCAACCTGCAGCCGATGGTCGCGGCGTCGGAAGACGCGCGCTCGACCGCCTACACCGTGAGCGTCGACGCGGCGGAGGGTGTGACGACGGGCATCAGCGCGCACGATCGAGCCCACACGCTGAACGTCCTGGCGAACCCCGAGTCGACCGCGACGAGCATCATCCGCCCTGGACACGTGCTTCCCCTGCGCGCCGTGGACGGAGGCGTGCGCGAGCGCAGCGGCCACACCGAGGCCGCCGTCGATCTGATGAAGCTCGCCGGTCTCCGCCCGGTGGGCGCCATCGCCGAGGTCGTCGCCGAGGACGGCAGCATGATGCGGCTTCCCGGCCTCATCGAGCTGGGCGCGCGCGACGGGGTGCCGGTCATCACGATCGAGCAGCTCATCGCGCACCTCAACGAGACCGACCCCACCGGCTGGTCGCCCGAACGCGCCAGTCGTCGCGTGAGTCTGCGCGCCGATGCGACCGTGCCGACGACGCACGGCACGTTCCGCTTCCTCGCCTACAAGGACCGGGTCACCGGCACAGACCACATCGCCGTCGTGTCAGGCGAGCCGAGCGAGACCGCCCTCGTGCGGGTGCACTCGGAGTGCCTGACCGGCGAGGCGTTCGGCTCTCTCAAGTGCGAGTGCGGCCCCCAGCTCGACGCCGCGCTCGACGCGATCGAGCAGGACGGCGGCATCGTCATCTACATGCGAGGCCACGAGGGCCGGGGCATCGGTCTGATCAACAAGCTCCGCGCCTACAGCCTGCAGGAGGAGGGTCTCGACACGGTCGACGCCAACCTCGCACTGGGGCTGCCGGCAGATGCCCGCGACTATGCGGCTGCGGCAGGGATTCTCGCCGACCTCGGAGTGTCGAAGGTGCGCCTGCTGACCAACAACACCGACAAGGTGAATCAGCTGCGCGGTCTCGGGCTCGACGTCGTCGAGCAGGTGCCGCTGATCGTCGGCGTCGGGCCCAACAACCACCAGTACCTCGAGACCAAACGTGACCGGATGGGTCACATCATCGGAGAGGCGGAGCTCGCAGAGGCTCTCGCCGACGGACGGAAGGATGACGCATGAGCGGCGCAGGAGCACCCAAGACGGAGAAGATCGACGGACGGGGACTGAAGGTCGTCATCGTCGCCGGCACCTGGCACGACGTCATCACCGACGGCCTGATCGCCGGTGCGCAGCGCGTCCTCGACGAGGCCGACGCGGCGTACCGACTCGTGCGCGTGCCGGGCTCGTTCGAGCTCGCTCTCGCCGCCCAGGCCGCGTTCGCGGGCGGAGCGGATGCCGTGGTCGCCCTCGGCGTGATCATCCGCGGCGGAACCCCGCACTTCGAGTACGTCTCGGCGGCGACGACCGACGGGCTGACCCGCGTCTCGCTCGATGCGGGCAAGCCGGTGGGCTTCGGCGTCCTCACGCTCGACGACGAGAAGCAGGGCCTCGACCGTGCGGGTCTCGAGGGCTCGAAGGAGGACAAGGGCGCAGAGGCGGCGGATGCCGCACTGCGCACCGCCCTCCTCGTGCGCGAGCTGCGCGGCTGAGGTCAGCCTGCCCTTGCTGGCGGCCCGTCGTCGCGCACTCGTACGGTGAGGGTATGGAGACCCTGCGCCACATCGTCCTGTTCGTGCACCTCATCGGCTTCGCCGTGCTGTTCGGCGCCTGGGCGGTGCAGGCGTTCGGTGGCAAGCGCGAGTTCACGCGCCTGATGAGCATCGGCATGACGATCGCCGCAGTCGCCGGTCTCGCACTCGCGGCTCCGTGGGGGCTGCCCGACGGCGTCGAGATGAACTACGCCAAGATCGGCACGAAGCTCGTCGTGCTCCTCGTGATCGGCGCACTCCTCGGCATCGGCACGTCGAAGCAGCGCAAGTCCGGCTCGGTGCCGACCGTGATGTTCTGGCTCGTCGGCATCCTGACCGCTCTCAACGCAGGTATCGCGGCGATCTGGCGCTGACCCTCCGCACCGACGCCTCAGACACGCAGCGGGACCACGACGTCGGCGCCTGCCTCCTCGGTGAGCCGCGCCCCCATCTGCACGAACGTCGGCTGCGGGATGAAGCCTCCCGCGAAGAGCGCCTGACCTTGGGCGAAGCCCTGCGCCCGCCGGATGTCGTCTTCGCCGACGAAGCCGAACACCTCAGCCAACTCGGCGATGTCCCGCGGGGCGTTCACACGCATGAGGCCGAGGTTGTCGCACTGCGAGAGCACGTTCGGATGGATCTTCGTCGGCCGCTGCGTCGACAGGAACAGCCACAGACCGAACTTGCGCCCCTCGGCGGCGATCTGCACCAGCTGCTCGGTGAGCGCTCGTTCGACCGCGGTGCGCGGCTCGGGCGAGCAGAGGTTGTGCGCCTCGTCGATCACGATGAGGATCGGCCGTCGGCTCTCCCTACGCGCCCACAGCTGTTCGAGCACGGCGAGGGCCGCCACCTTCGGCTCGGCAGGGTGGTCGAATCCGCCGAGATCGAGCACCGTCGCCCGCGGGCGCTCCTCGATCACGTCGACGACGGAGCCCGCGCCCCGCGACCACAGATCCCACTCGAGCACCTGAAGGTTCTCCATGCGGTTGGCGAGGCGCACCCGGGCGGGAACGCCGGACTCGCGGAACTCCTGCAGCATCCGCTCGGTGTCGAACTCCGTGGCGCTCACGGACCAGTGCAGGAGGACGTTGTACTCCTCGGCATCCGCGATCGGATCGATCTGCAGAACCGCAGCCTTCGCCGCGGGTGACAGATCGAGGTAGCGGGTGTGCAGTCGCTCGCCGGCATCATGCCCCGAGCGGAACACGCGTATGTCGCTCTGCGCGATCTGCGCGGCGTGGTCGCCCCTCGCCCCGGGTCTCGTCTCGGCCAGCCGCACGAAGTCGGCGTTGGGGTCGAAGATCAGCATCGGCAGCTCGGTGTGCAGCAGGAGCTGCTCGAGGACGACTCCGAGCGCATAGGTCTTGCCGCTGCCGCTCTGCCCGCACCAGAACGTATGACGGTTGAATCGTCGCGCATCGAGGTGCACGGGCTCCGTGGGGTCAGCGGTCAGGGATCCGATGGTCAGCTCGGTCATGCGGTCACCCTAGCGACGCCGGGGAGTGTCGCTGCGAGGAGGATCACCCGATGCGGATGATCCCCCTCTGGATGGCTCGCCCGCCCCCTGTGATACTGACGTCCGATTCGCCTACGACGGTCGCTCGGAGAACGGAGAACCGCATGGACACGAGTCGTCGATCGACGGGGGCGAGAACCTTCGGCGAACGGCGGGACGCGGGTCGCTCCGCGCGCACGCGGATGCCACGATCGCAGCTCGGCATCTGGTCGCCGAAGGATGACAGGCCGGACCCGATCGATCTGCTGGAGGAGCAGGGGAGATCGCGCGTCCGGGAGCTCACGCCGGTGAGATATGCCCGGATGGCGACCTCGCCCCTCGCGTTCTATCGCGGCTGCGCGCTGCTGATGGCATCGGATCTCGCCTCGGCCGGGCACACCGGGATCATCACGCAGCTCTGCGGCGACGCTCATCTGTCGAACTTCGGCCTGTACAGCACGCCGGAGCGGAACCTCACATTCGATATCAACGACTTCGACGAGACGCTCCCTGGGCCGTTCGAGTGGGACGTCAAACGTCTCGCGGCGAGCTTCGCCGTGGCGTCGAGGCAGCGGGGATTCTCCCCCGAGGAGGGGCGCGCCTGCGTGCTGGCCGCTGCGCGCGGCTATCGCACGGGCATCAGGGAGGCGGCGAAGGCGACGGTGCTCGACGCGTGGTACGACCGGCTCGACGCGGAGCGAGCGCAGCAGTGGCTGCGCGCGGAACGCCGTGACGATCGCGCGGGAGACGACGAGGTCGGTCGCCTCGATGCCGTGATCGAGAAGGCCCGAAAGCGGGGTCACCGGAAGGCCTTCCGCAAGCTGGTGCGCGTGGTGGACGGCGATCTGCGGATCATCGCCGCCCCGCCGCTGATCGTGCCTGTGGAGGACATCCTCCGAGACGCGAACGATGCCTCCGACGACGAGGAGGTCATGCGGCACGTGATCGCGGCCTATCGGACGACGCTCGTCGGCGAACGCCACCCTGTCGAGGAGTACCGCTACCGGCACATGGCTCGCAAGGTCGTCGGGGTCGGAAGCGTGGGGACCCGCGCCTGGGTGCTGCTGTTCAGCGGTCGAGACGACGACGATCCGCTGCTCCTTCAGGCGAAGGAGGCACAGGAATCGGTTCTCGAGCGCTTCCTCGGTCCGAGCGAGTTCGCCTCCCACGGAGAGCGTGTGGTGCGGGGGCAGCGCCTGATGCAGGCGTCGAGCGACATCTTTCTCGGATGGCAGTCGATCGTCGGGGTCGACGGCCAGCACCGCGACTTCTATCTGCGTCAGCTGCAGGACGGGAAGGGCGGGAGCGATCCGGACACGATGACAGCACGGGGCGCGACCCTCTATGCCCGGATCTGCGGTGAGACGCTCGCCCGTGCCCACGCGCGTTCCGGCGATCGCGTCGAGATCGCCGGATATGTCGGTCGCGGCTCCGCGTTCGACGACGCGGTCGCCGACTTCGCCGCCGCATACGCCGAGCAGAATGATCGGGACTTCGCCGCGCTCACCGCCGCGCTCGCGTCCGGGGGCCTTCCGCGCGAGTCCGGGGACAGGTGAGACGGATGATCCGATCGGCCCCCGCGCTCCGTTCGGCCCCCGCGCTCCGTTCGGCCCCCGCACATGCGGGCGCCCATGTCGCGGGCCCGATCCCGAGCGGACGGAGCGGGTACTGGCTCATCCTCGCTCTCGCTGCCACCGCCTACGCCTTCAGCGCCGCCCAGGCGACGACGGATCCCAGCCCATGGGCATTGACCGTGCAGCTGCTGACGGTCGCCGTCGTCCTCCGGGTGACCGAGGTGCGCGAGCGGGTGCAGCACATCGCCTGGGTGATCCTCGCCCTCGCCGCCGCCGCGACAGTCGTCGTCGGGGTGCTGGGCACCGGAGGCAGAGGCCTCGACATCGTGCTGTCCGCGGCATCCGTGATCGCCTTCCTGATCGCGCCCGTCGCGATCATCCGGCATCAGGTGCGGCGACGTGGCGTGGACATCGAGGCTCTGCTCGCCGCTATCGCCGCGTACGTCCTGGTCGGCATGTTCTTCACGCTGCTGTACAACCTGGTCGCGCTGCTCACGGTCGCGCCGACCTTCGGCACGGACGTCGTGGATTCGCTCTCCACCCAGCTCTTCTTCTCGTTCACGACGCTGACGACCACCGGGTACGGCAACATCGTGCCGGTCTCGTCGGGGGTTCAGGCGATCGCCGTCGCCGAGGCGATCACCGGGCAGCTGTTCCTGATCACCGCGGTCGCGCGCATCATGCGGGGCGCCCGCAGGCCGCCGCCCGGAGCGGACGCGTCACACGAGGGGGCGTCATGAAGAAGTGGAATGTGGTCATCGTGCTCGGCGCCGCGCAGTTCGTCATGGTGCTCGACGGCACGGTCATGAACGTGTCGATCTCGACCGTCGTGGACGATCTCGACACCTCGGTCGCGGCGATGCAGGCGGCGATCACGTTCTACACACTGACCATGGCGGCGTTCATGCTCTTCGGCGCCAAGCTCGGAGACGTGTGGGGACGACGACGCGCCTTCGTGATCGGCTCGTGCGTCTACGCGGCCGGATCGCTGATCACGGCGTTGAGCCCGTCGGTGGGATTCCTGTTCCTCGGCTGGTCGGTCATCGAGGGACTGGGCGCCGTGCTGGTCATCCCCGCGATCGCGGCCCTCGTCGCCGACAACTATCAGGGCCGCGACCGCGTCACCGCCTTCGCCGTCGTGGGTGCCGTCTCGGGTGCCGCTGTCGCCGCCGGTCCACTGATCGGGGGCGCCGTGACCACCTACTCCAGCTGGCGGTTCGTCTTCGTCGCCGAGGTGGTGATCATGCTGGGAGTGGTGCTCTGCGCCCGCATGATCACGGACTCCACCCCCCGTCGGTCGATCCGGATCGACGTCGGCAGCGTGCTGCTGTCATCCGCCGGGCTCGTGCTGATCGTCTTCGGGATGCTGCAGAGCAAGACCTGGGGATGGGTGATCCCCTTGGATCGGCCGGAGATCGGCGGTATCCCGATCGCCCCGCTCGGCGTCTCCCTGACGACGTGGTGCATCGCGCTGGGCGCAGTGCTGATCGCCGCGTTCATCAGCTGGCAGCGACGACTGATCCGCGATGGACGGGCACCGCTGATGCAGCCCGATCTGTTCGCGATCAGCACGCTGCGCAGCGGTCTCTCCGTGCTCGGTGCGCAATACGCGGTGACCGCCGGGCTGTTCTTCATGGTGCCGGTCTACCTGCAGATGACGCTCGGGCTGGACGCGCTCGAGACGGGCATCAAGATCTTCCCGCTCTCGGTCTCGCTGATCCTCTTCTCTGTGGTCGGCACAGCACTGTCGCGACGGTGGTCCCCGCGACGCATCGTGCGGGTCGGCCAGTCGACCCTCGTGCTCAGCGCGCTTCTGCTGCTGGCATCCGTGACCGATGACCTTCGGAGTGCCCTTTTCGCGCTGGGCATGTTCCTCGCGGGCAGCGCCCTGGGCCTTCTCGCCTCGCAGCTCGGCAACGTGAACATGTCGAGCGTCTCGGAGAAGGACACCAGCGAGGCCGGTGGGCTGCAGGGTGTGTTCCAGAACCTCGGGTCATCGCTCGGCACCGCCCTGATCGGGTCGATCCTCATCGGCGCCCTGTCGACCTCGTTCGCCTCCGGGGTCGCGACGAGCGACCTGCCGAGCGAGGTGCAGGTCACGGTGAACGCGGCGACGGATCGAGGCGTCACCGTGGTGCCGGCGGCCGATGTGGCCGGTCTCGCGACCGACGCCGGACTCGGCGACGAGGATGCCGCAGAACTCGCAGAGATCTATCGAGAGTCGCAGCTCTCGTCGCTGCGGGTGGCGTTCGTGGGCCTGATCGTGATCAGCCTGCTGTCGATCCTGTTCTCGCGCGGCATCCCGTCGGAGGCCATGGTCCGTCGACGAGCAGAAGCAGCCGCCGACGCGCCCGAGACGACATGAGGGGGTGCTGAAGCGCCCTATGCTCGCGGCGCAGCAGTGCTCTCGCGCACGACGAGCTCGGTGCCGACCAGCGGGGTCTGGGTGCGCTCTCCCCCGTCGAGCTCCGAGAGCAGGGCGTCGACGGCGAGGGCGCCGACCTTCTCGGGGTGCTGCTGCACGGTGGTCAGCGGCGGCCAGAGCTGGGCTGCATCCGGCAGACCGTCGAAGCCGACCACGCTGACGTCCCCGGGGATCTCACGGCCGGCCTCGCGGAAAGCCCGGACCACGCCGATCGCCATCTGGTCGTTCGCCGCGAACACGGCGGTCACGCTCTCGTCGTCGCGCAGAAGGACCCCCGCTCGGTATCCGGATTCGGCCGACCAGTCGCCCTGCAGCGGCTCAGGAGCCTCGAGACCGCGGGCCTCGAGCGTCTCGCGCCACGACTCACGCCGACGCTCGGCCGAGTAGGACTTCGCCGGGCCCGCGATGTGCCAGACCGTCTTGTGGCCGAGGTCGAGCAGGTGCTCGACGGCGAGCCGCGCGCCCTGCGCCTGGTCGGTGTCGACGAAGGGATGTGTCGATCCCCGGTTGGAGTCGACCAGCACGACGGGCAGCCCGTCGGGGATCTCGACCTCGGCCTCATCGAGCTGGTGCGCCTCGATCACGATGATGATGCCGTCGACCGCGTGCTCCTCGAGGCGACGGAAGGCTCCGGCGACGGTGTCGCGGGCGCTCGATTCGACGGGGATGAGGGTGAGGGCGTATCCCATCTGCGAGGCGCGCACCGCGATCGCGTCGAGCGTGCGCTGGTTCCCGTAGGAGCTGAACGAGAACATGATGACGCCGATCGCGCGGAATCGACCGGAGCGCAGCGCGCGGGCGGCGCTGTTCGGCCGATACCCGAGCCGCTGCATGGCGTCTTCGACGCGCGCTCTGGTGGTGGCCCCGACGTAGCCGCGCGCGTTCACGACCCGCGAGACGGTCTGTCCGGAGACTCCGGCCTCTCGGGCCACGTCCTCCATCGAAGGGTCTCGCCGCCGCTGCGGCGGCTCTGCCGACTGTTCCGAGGTCACGAGCACTCATCCATTCATGTGTTGACGTTGACACACTAGCAGCGCATCGAATATGTTGACGTTGACACACGGCGCCGTGAGCGCCCGATCTCTAAGAAGGTTCTCGTCAATGACGACTCAAGATTCCGCAGCCCTGGCGGACCACGGCATCCGCCGGCGTGAGAAGCGCGACTGGAAGGGATGGGCCTTCGTCGGCCCGTTCATGGTCGTGTTCGCCCTGGTGTTCCTCACTCCCCTCGCATACGCGCTGTACCTCAGCTTCTTCCAGGAGAAGCTGATCGGCGGCACCGCGTTCGTCGGGTTCGACAACTACGTGCGAGCGCTGACCGACCCCCAGTTCTGGGAGGCATTCGGCCGCGTCGTGCTGTTCCTCGTCGTGCAGGTGCCGATCATGCTGATCCTGGCCCTCGCCGCGGCCCTGGCGCTCGACAGCGCCCGTCTGCGCGGGGCGTCGTTCTTCCGCATCCTCATCTTCCTGCCGTACGCGGTGCCCGCGGTCGTCGCGGTGCTGATGTGGGGTTACATCTACGGCGACCAGTTCGGTCTGACGTCGAACCTCAACGACTTCCTCGGCAGCGACCTGATCACTCCGTTCGCAAGAGAGTGGATCCTGGTCTCGATCGGCAACATCGTGACGTGGCAGTTCGTCGGCTACAACATGCTGATCTTCTACTCCTCGCTGAAGACGATTCCGACCGACATGTACGAAGCGGCGTCGCTCGACGGAGCAGGCGCATGGCGCACGATCTTCTCGATCAAGATCCCCTCGGTGCGCGGCGCCCTGGTGATCGCGACCATCTTCTCGATCATCGGCAGCTTCCAGCTCTTCAACGAGCCCAACATCCTGCGCCCCCTGGCCCCGAACGTGATCACGACGTACTTCACACCGAACATGTACGCGTACAACCTCTCGTTCGCCGGACAGCAGTTCAATTACGCCGCGACGATCGCCATCATCATGGGCGTCATCACCGCGGTGATCGCCTACGTCGTGCAACTGCGCGGCTCGAAGTCGGAGGTGCGCTGACATGGCACTCCCCCTCGCCCGCCCCTCGCAGAAGCGCCACGATCTGATGAATCCGCGCAAGTCGAAGATCCTGCTCATCGTGATGGTGATGTACGCGCTGTACACGCTGGTGCCGCTCATCTGGCTGCTGTTCAGCTCGACGAAGACCCAGTCGGGTCTGTTCAGCTCGTTCGGACTGTGGTTCTCCGACGACTTCGCGTTCTTCGACAACCTGGTCGCGACCTTCTCGTACCAGGACGGCATCTTCCTGCGCTGGCTCGGCAACACGCTGCTCTATGTGGTCGTCGGAGCCGGTGGCGCGACGCTGCTGGCGACCATGGCCGGCTACGGACTCGCGAAGTACCGCTTCCCCGGTCGCCGCGCGGTGTTCGCCGTCGTCCTCGGTGCCGTCGCCGTCCCCGGCACCGCCCTCGCGGTGCCGACCTTCCTGCTCTTCAGCGAGCTGGGGCTCACCAACACCCCGTGGGCTGTCATCATCCCCTCACTGATCAGCCCGTTCGGCCTGTACCTGATCTGGGTGTTCGCCTCGGATTCGGTGCCGACCGAGTTGCTGGAGGCCGCGCGCATCGACGGTGCCGGAGAGTTCCGCACCTTCTTCACGATCTCGATGCGACTGCTCGCACCCGGAATCGTGACGGTCACCCTCTTCACCGTGGTCGCGACCTGGAACAACTACTTCCTGCCGTTGATCATGCTGTCCGACCCCGCCTGGTACCCGCTCACCGTCGGCCTCAACCAGTGGAGCAACCAGGCGATCGGCGCCGGATCCCAGCCGATCTACAACCTCGTGATCATGGGCTCGCTGCTCACGATCATCCCGATCGTCATCGCCTTCCTGCTGCTGCAGAGGTTCTGGCAGTCAGGTCTCACCGCCGGAAGCGTCAAGGAGTAGCTCCCGGCATCCCTCCGCACCGCACACGTCGGTCCGATGCTGGACCGCACCCCCGAAAGGACACAGCAATGAAGCACCTTCCCTCACCCGCCGCACGGCGCACCCTCGCGGTGCTCGCGGCCGGAACCGTGGCAGCGCTGGCGCTGGCCGGTTGCAGCACCGGCGACACCGGCTCCGGCGGCAGCGCTGCCGGCGACGGCTCGTTCGACTCCGTCGAGGCCGCTCTCGAGAAGGGTGGCGAGATCACGTACTGGTCGTGGACCCCCTCTGCCGAGGCTCAGGTCGAGGCCTTCGAGAAGGAGTACCCGAACGTCAAGGTCAACGTGGTCAACGCGGGTACCAACAACGAGGAATACACCAAGCTCCAGAACGCCATCAAGGCCGGATCCGGCGCCCCCGACGTCGTGCAGGTCGAGTACTACGCCTTCCCGCAGTTCGCCCTGACCGACGCGTTCGTCGACCTCTCGCAGTACGGCTTCGCCGACTTCGAGGACGACTACACCGCCTCGACGTGGAACTCCGTCACCGACGGCGACGCCATCTACGGCCTGCCGCAGGACTCAGGCCCCATGGCGCTGTTCTACAACAAGGCCGTCTTCGACGCCGCCGGCGTCGCCGTGCCCACGACGTGGGACGAGTACTACGAAGCGGCGAAGGCGATCCACGCAGCGAACCCCGACGCCTACATCACGAACGACACCGGCGACGCCGGCTTCGCGACCTCGATGATCTGGCAGGCCGGCGGCAAGCCGTTCGCGACCTCCGGCACGGACGTCACGATCGACCTGCAGGACGACGGCTCCAAGAAGTGGACCGAGAACTGGAACCGCCTCGTCGAGGAAGACCTCCTCGCCCCCTACGGCAGCTGGAGCGACGAGTGGTTCCGCGCCCTCGGCGACGGCAGCCTGGCGACCCTCGTGATCGGCGCCTGGATGCCCGGCAACCTGATCACCGGAGCTCCCGACGGAGCCGGTGACTGGCGCGTCGCGCCGATGCCGACCTACGACGGCACACCGGCGACGGCCGAGAACGGCGGCGGTGGCCAGGCCGTGACCACGCAGAGCAAGAACCCGGAGCTCGCAGCCGGATTCCTGTGGTGGCTGAACAACTCGGAGGAGAGCATCTCGACCTTCCTCGAGTCGGGCGGCTTCCCGTCGACCACGGCTGAGCTGTCGAGCGAGGAGTTCCTCGCCGACGCTCCCGAGTACTTCGGCGGCCAGAAGATCAACGAGGTCCTGGCCGCAGCGGCCGACGACGTCGTCGAGGGCTGGAGCTACCTGCCCTACCAGGTCTACGGCAACAGCATCTTCGGCGACACCGTGGGCCAGTCGTACCAGAACGGCACCGACCTCAACGAGGGCCTCGTGACCTGGCAGGACGCCCTGGTCGAGTACGGCAACTCGCAGGGCTTCGCCGTCAACAAGTAATCGCACGTCCGGCCGGGCGGGGACTCGCTCCCCGCCCGGCCCTCCCATCGAAAGCACCTCATCGTGACCTCCTTCTCCATCGGCGAGACAGACTTCCTCCGCGCCGGGCTCCCCCACCGAGTGATCTCCGGGGCCCTGCACTACTTCCGCATCCACCCGGACCAGTGGCAGGACCGCATCCGCAAGGCCCGCCTGATGGGGCTCAACACGATCGAGACCTATGTCGCCTGGAACGCGCACGAGCCGCGGCGCGGCGAATGGGATACCACAGGCTGGAACGACCTCGGCCGATTCCTCGACCTGATCCAGGCCGAGGGAATGGACGCGATCGTCCGGCCCGGCCCCTACATCTGCGCCGAGTGGCACAACGGCGGCCTGCCGAACTGGCTCACCGCGGGCGAGCGCGAGCTGCGCTCCTCCGAGCCCACCTATCTCTCCGACGTGAGCGACTACCTCCGTCGGGTCTACGAGATCGTCGCCCCGCGGCAGATCGACCGGGGCGGCTCGGTGGTGCTGGTGCAGATCGAGAACGAATACGGCGCCTACGGCTCCGACAAGGCCTACCTCGAGGCGCTCGTCGCCCTGACACGAGAGTCGGGCATCACCGTCCCCCTCACCACGGTCGACCAGCCCACCGACCGGATGCTGGCCGACGGCAGCCTGCCCGAGCTGCACAAGACCGGATCGTTCGGATCGCGCAGCGCCGAGCGCCTCGCCACCCTGCGCGCCCACCAGCCCACCGGCCCGCTGATGTGCTCGGAGTTCTGGGACGGCTGGTTCGACTGGTGGGGTGGCGTGCACCACACGACCGACGTGGCCGCAGCGGCCGCCGACCTCGACGAGCTCCTCGCCGCCGGCGCCTCGGTCAACATCTACATGTTCCACGGCGGCACGAACTTCGGTCTCACGAACGGCGCGAACCACAAGGGCCGCTACCTGCCGATCGTCACCTCGTACGACTATGACGCCCCTCTCGACGAGGCGGGCGATCCGACCGCGAAGTTCTTCGCGTTCCGCGACGTCATCGCCAAGTACGCCACGGTGCCGGACGAGCTTCCGGCCACCGCCGAGCCCGCCCCCGTGTTCTCGGTGCCGCTGGTCGCCGCAGGGCCGTGGACGGATGCCGCGGCGTCGACTCTCTCTTCGACGGCACCGATCACGTTCGACGAGCTGGAGCACTTGAGTGCCCTCGTCCGCTATGACATCACTCTGCCCGAGGGAGTCGGCGGTCAGCTCGTGCTCGACGAGGTGCGCGACCTCGCCTGGGTGAGCGTCGACGGTCAGCCCGTCGGAACGCTCTCACGCACCCGTCATGACCGTTCCCTGCGGATCCCATCAGGCCGTGCGCTCAGCATCCTCGTCGAAGAGGGAGGTCGGGTGAACTACGATCACCGACTCGGTGAGCAGAAGGGTCTCATCGGCACGCCCGAGCTCGACGGCCTGCCGCTGACCGGGTGGCACTCGACACCGCTCGACGTCGCGGCTCTGGCTGCGGAGATCGGATCCCGCGTCGCGGAACCGTCGGTCGCGGCGCCGACCGGTCCGTCGGCGTGGGTCGCGGACTTCGACCTCGACTCCCCCGCGGATCTGTTCCTCGACACCGCCGCCTGGAGCAAGGGCTACGCGTTCGTCAACGGGTTCTTCTTGGGGCGTTACTGGCGAAACGGCCCGCAGCGCACCCTCTTCGTGCCCGCACCCGCGACCGTCGCCGGGGCGAACAGGCTCGTGGTGCTCGAGCTCGAGCACCTGCTCGACCCGACCGCCGACTTCGTCTCGGCACTCGCTCTCGGCGACACCGAGGAATAGCCCTCCGAGCGCCACCCGACCCGATACCGTGTGTCTGTGCCGCGTCGAAGGTTCTCCACTCCCTCACCTGCCGCTCGCGCGCGCTATGCCAAGCGACGCCAGGGTCGAGTGGCGCGGGCCGACAACGACCTCACCGCCGAGCAGTGGACGTCACTGCGAGAGGCCTGGGGAGGATGCGCATATTGCGGAGCGGACGGCATCGCTCTGCAACGCGATTGCGTGATGCCGATCTCGCGAGGCGGGCGGTACACCGTCGAGAACGTGGTTCCTGCGTGCGGTTCGTGCAACGCGAGCAAGCGCAACGACGAGGTCACGTCGTGGCTCCGTCGCAAGCGGCTCGACGAACGCGCCTTCCTCACCCGATACGACGCGATCCTCAGCGACCTGCGCCAGACCGACTGAACGGCCTCACTCCCGACTCGTCCGCGAACTCCACACGGCTGCGGTGAGACGAGCGGCGTCGGCCCGGGTGATGCTCTGCCAGTTGCGGCCGCCGCGCGCGAATGCCTCGTGCACTCCCGGCGGAACCGCGGCCGACTCGACCGGACGATCGAGCCAGTCGCACGCGCGCACGTGCACGAGGTCGACGTTCCGCGCCTCGGCTGAGGCGTCGTAGCGCCACGGTCCGGTGACCCTGCCCAGCCACAGGAACCCGTCGGCGTCACGCGTCCAGACGAACGCCCCCTCAGGCACCCCCGCGAACCGCTCGAGTCGGCGTGCCATCCGCTCTCCGTAGACCGCGTCCACCGCGGCGAGCGCATCGGCGATCGAGTCCGGTGCATCGTCGAGCCTGCCGCCCACTCCGCACACGCCGAGCGCCAGCGCCCGCTCGACGGCGGGCCCGGCGGTCACGTCGTCGTCGCGCGAGCGCATCGGAGCGCGGTATGCCGAGGGAAGGCCGATGTCGTCGCTGCCGCGAGGTGAGGCGCTCATGCGATCGGCACCAGCGTGGCCTCGATCCGTCCTCCGTCGATGGTGACCGTCATGATCGTGCACACCGGCTGACGACGCCGATCGGTCGGCGAGCCCGGGTTCAGCAGCCGCATCCCCGAGGGGGCGACGGTGTCCCACGGAATGTGCGAGTGACCGAAGACGAGCAGATCGCTGCCCGGGAACGCGGCGTCCATCCGCTCTTCACGTCGCTGCTTCGCCCCGGTCTCGTGCACCACCGCCACCTCAACCCCATCGACCGTGAAGCGGGCGATCTCGGGCAGCCGTTCGCGCAGCGCCGGGCCGTCGTTGTTCCCGTAGACGCCCACGAGCACCCGCGAGCGGGACTCGAGCAGATCCAGCGTCGCGACGTCGATCCAGTCGCCCGCGTGCACGACGATGTCGGCGTCCTCGACCGCCCGCAAGACCGCCTCGGGCAGGCGCTTCGCACGTGCGGGCACATGAGTGTCGGCGATCAGCAGCAGTCTCGTCGTCACGGTTCTCCCCGTCTCGCGTAGGCTTCGGCATCCGCCTCCGACTCTACGCACGCGCGTGCGACCGACGTCATACGTACCCAGCAAACGTTCAGGAAGGCGTAGGATCTCTCGGTGCCTTGGTATACCGGGCACTCGGAACTAAGGAGCAGCATGAGTACGACCACAGCGCCCGCGAACCCGCGCTCGCGCGTCATCACGGCGAGCCTCGTCGGCACCACGATCGAGTTCTACGACTTCTACGCGTATGCGACAGCGGCCGTGCTCGTGTTCCCGGTGCTGTTCTTCCCCACGGGCAACGACACCACCTCGCTGCTGTCGTCGTTCGCCGTGTTCGGTGCCGCGATGGTCGCCCGTCCGATCGGCGCGGTCGTGTTCGGCCACTTCGGTGACAAGTTCGGACGCAAGGCCACGCTCGTCGCCTCCCTGCTCACGATGGGCATCGCGACCTTCATCATCGGGCTCCTGCCCACGTTCCAGCAGATCGGCTGGTGGGCAGCGCTGCTGCTGCTGATCCTGCGCCTGGCGCAGGGCTTCGCGCTCGGTGGCGAGTGGTCGGGTGCGGCTCTCGTCGCCACCGAGAACGCCCCGGCCGGCAAGCGCGCCTGGTACGGCACCTTCCCGCAGCTCGGAGCGCCGCTCGGCTTCATCATCGCCAACTTCCTGTTCCTCGGCATCAACTGGCTGCTGCCGCATGCCGACAACCCGGCGCTGAAGTCCGAGGCGTTCCTGTCGTGGGGCTGGCGCATCCCGTTCCTGTTCTCGGCCGTCATGGTCATCATCGGCCTGTGGGTCCGGCTCAAGCTCGTCGAGTCCGACACCTTCAAGAAGGCGGAGAAGAAGGGCGCGATCCGCAAGCTGCCCCTCGCGACCGTGTTCCGTCATCACTGGAAACAGCTGATCCTCGGCACGTTCATCATGCTGGCGACATACGTGCTCTTCTACCTGATGACGAACTTCACCCTCGCGTACGGCACGAAGCCGGCCACGCTCGAGACGGCGTCGGCCGCCGCGCAGGCCGCTGCCGAGGCGACAGGCAAGGACTTCGACGCGTCGGCCTTCGCTGCGCAGTTCTATCCGGGTCTCGGGTTCGCCTACACCGACTTCGTGCTCATGCAGATCGTCGGCGTCGTGTTCTTCGGCATCTTCACGCTGCTCTCCGGGCCGATCGCCGACTCGATCGGTCGTCGCAAGCTGCTGCTGTGGGTCACCGGGCTCATCATCGTGTTCGGCTTCACGTTCAACGCCTTCCTGCTCCCCGCGATGGACCCGAAGTTCACCGGCGCACTCGCGCAGGCGTTCCTCGTGTTCGGGTTCATGCTCATGGGCGCGACATTCGGCCCGATGGGAGCGCTGCTTCCCGAGCTCTTCCCGACGAACGTCCGGTACACGGGTTCCGCGATCTCGTACAACGTGTCGTCGATCCTCGGCGCGGCCGTGGCGCCTCTCATCGCCCTGTGGCTCTGGGAGCTCGGCGACGGCGCCCCGTGGCTCGTCGGTCTCTACCTGTCGGCGATGGGGGTGCTGACCTTCATCGCACTGCTGCTGTCGAAGGAGACCAAGGACAACGACTACGAATCCGACCTCGGAGTCGCGGCTGCGGTCGAGCTCTGACGCGTTCGTCCCACGAAGGGCGGCATCTCCTTGGGAGGTGCCGCCCTCAGTCGTCTCGCCTCAGTGGGCCGTCTCGTGCTCAATAGGACGCGTGGATGGAACGCGTCGACCCGTCGAGCGTCATCGTCCCGCCATAGGGGACGATCCACTGCGGCCGCGTGTGGCCGAACGGCACTCCCACGCACACGACCGCGTCGGGGTTGTACCGCGAGACCGTCTCGATCACCGCGTCTCGCTGCGCCGCGCGAAGAGCATCGGCCTCGGCCGGCGACGGCTGGAACTCGAAATCACTCACCGGCGGACGCGCGACGACCACGCCGGCGACGGCATCGAGGATCCCGCGCTCACCCAGCCCGCGCATCCATCGAGCCACCCAGCTCGCCGGCGGGCGCTCCTCGCTCGTCTCGAGCAGCAGGATCCCGCCGCGCAGATCGTAGGTCGTGGGCAGCCGGTCCGCGAGCGCGAGCGCATCGATGCTCTCGAGGCAGCCGCCCCAGGTGCGACCCTCGACACGCGCTCCAGGGCCCGACCAGGTCCACTCCTCGGTCGCGATCCGGTCTCCGTACTCGGTGAGCGCGAGGGGGCCGTCCCAGCGCTTTCCGTTGTCTTCCGATTCGCCTGGTTCGGTGATCTCGAGCGTGCCGCCGTCGAGCAGCGCCGCTCGCAGCGAGCGCAGGTGCACGTCGTCGACCGCGGGACCCGGCCCGAGGTGCACGGCCGTGGACCCGCCGTAGTAGCCCCGGATGCCGAGCCCCCACAGCCAGTTGAGGATGTTGGTGTTGTCGCTGTACCCCAGGAACGGTTTGGGATCGGCCTGAGCGACCGCGGGATCGAGGTGCGGCACCACCAGGATCTGATCGTCTCCGCCGATCGTCGCGAGGATCGCGCGGATGCCGGGGTCGGCGAAGGCCGCGTTGACGTCGGCCGCTCGGGCTTCCGGGCTCGCATCGAGCTGTCGTGTGGTCGGGAACTCCACCGGGATCAGTCCGGTCAGCTGCTCGAGTCGGTGCAGAGCCTGCTCGTGGATCTCCGGGGCGACCGCAGGGGCGGCGAAAGCGGGCGACAGGACGGCGACGCGGTCGCCTGGTACAGGTTTCGATGCAGACAGCATCGGCCCAGTCTCGCATCGCGCGCGTTTCCCTGTCCGTCAATTTCTGTTGACATCTCTCGTCGCGTCAACAAAGATTGACGCAGGAGGCCCCTGATGACCATGAAGACCGCGATCGCACAGGATGACGGCAGCGAGCCGCTGTCGGAACTGCACCGACTCGCCGCCCTGCGCAGTGAGCTGGCCAGGGCCGAAGAGACCCAGGTGCGCCGTGCGCGCAATCTCGGATACTCCTGGCAGGCGATCGCGAGCTCGCTCGGTGTCTCGAAACAGGCGGCGCACCGCCGGTTCGGCAGGCACTGAACCGCATACAGCCCATCCACAGAATCCGTCCTCGCACGAAGTACGGTCGAACTACCCCCCTTTCAGAACGAGGTTCCGCATGTCCAGCACGGCGACATCACGCCGACGCGGACGCGGCGCGCAGCACGACGGTCCGCGCGCCACCTTCCGCCAGCTCCTCCCCTTCCTCTTCGAGCACAAGCGCACGCTCATCGTCGTCGCTGTGCTCAGCGTGTTCGGAGCGGCCACGTCGCTCGCGCAGCCGCTGCTGGTCGGCCAGCTCATCGAGACCGTGCAGTCCGATCAGGGTCTGGGCATCCTCGTCTGGATCCTCGTCGGTCTCGTGGTCGTGTCGTCGATCATCTCCGGCTACCAGCACTATCTGCTGCAGCGCACCGGCACAGCGGTCGTGTACTCCAGCAGACGCAAGCTGATCTCCCGCATCCTGCACCTGCCGATCAGCGAGTTCGACGCCCGACGCACCGGCGACCTGGTCTCGCGTGTCGGCACCGACACCACGCTGCTCTATGCCGTGCTCACCCAGGGATTGGCGGATGCCGTCGGCAGCGCGATCCTCTTCCTCGGCGCCCTGATCGCGATGCTCGTGATCGACCCCGTGCTGCTGCTGCTCATCGTCGTCGTGATCGGCGCCTCGGTCGTCGTCGTCACCGCGCTCAGCGGCCGCATCCGCACCGCTTCCACCGCGCAGCAGGAGAAGGTCGGCGAGCTCGCCTCCGGCGTCGAGCGCGCCGTGGGGTCGATCCGCACCGTGCGCGCCTCAGGGGCGACCGAACGCGAGACCGAGACGGTGTCCGTCCTCGCCTCCGAGGCCTACAGCATCGGCGTGCGCATCGCGAAGATCTCATCGCTCGTGGTTCCGATCGCCGGCGTCGCGCTGCAGGTCTCGCTCCTCGTCGTTCTCGGCGTGGGCGGCCTCAGGGTCGCGGCGGGCACCATCACCATCGCGTCGCTGATCACGTTCATCCTGTTCCTGTTCATGCTCGTGATGCCGCTCGCGACCACGTTCGGAGCGATCACCTCGGTGAACCAGGCGCTCGGAGCACTCGGCCGCATCCAAGAGGTGCTGAACCTGCCGGTCGAGACCGAGCACGATGCCGAGATCGCCGCCTCCTTCCCTCGCGACGAGGCGGACCCTCACGCCCCTGCGATCGAGTTCCGCGACGTGCGCTTCCGCTACCCCGAGAACGTGGTCGCCGCACGGCTGGCCGCTGCGAAGGAGGCGCAGACGCTTCTCGCCGACGCCCACCTCGAGCCGACCGACGACCCGGCCGCCCCGGCGGAGCGAGAGGTCCTGCGCGGAGTCTCGTTCGCCGTGCCCCGCGGCGCGCGCGTCGCACTCGTCGGACCCAGTGGAGCAGGCAAGAGCACGATCCTGTCTCTCGTCGAGCGCTTCTACGATCCGACTGGCGGATCGATCCGTCTCTACGGCCACGACTCGCGCACCTATCCGCGCGACGAGCTGCGCGCGCAGTTCGGCTATGTCGAGCAGGACGCCCCCACGCTCGCCGGAACCCTCGGCGACAACCTGCGTCTCGCCTCGCCGAACGCCTCGGACGAGGCCTGCGAGCAGGTGCTGCGCGCCGTGAACCTGGGCGACGTGCTCGAGCGCGACCCTCTGGGCCTCGAGGCTCCCGTCGGCGAGGACGGCGTGATGCTCTCCGGCGGAGAGCGTCAGCGTCTGGCGATCGCCCGCGCGCTCCTCACCGATGCGCCGATCCTGCTGCTCGACGAGTCGACGTCGTCTCTCGACGGCGTGAACGAGCAGCGCATGCGGGAGGCCATCGACGCGGTGTCGACCGACCGCACGCTCATCGTCATCGCCCACCGGCTGTCGACCGTCATCGACAGCGACCTCATCGTGGTGCTGCAGGACGGCGCTGTCGTCGGCCAGGGCACACATGCCGAGCTGATCGAGTCGACGCCGCTCTACCGCGATCTGGCACGGCACCAGCTGCTCGCCTGAACAGCGTCACCTGGCGTCGGAACATGCGCGAAGGCGGGATGTCAGAGACCACTCAGCCATGGGTTCGCCTCAGCCATCCCGCCTTCGCGGTCTGGGGGTAGGGGGATCTGGGGTATAGAGCGCCGGCTCCCCCGAACCGGCGCCCGGTCTGTCAGGCCTTGTCTAGTCGGTAGCGCAGCGACGCCAGTTCGGCGCGCAACGCGGCCGGCACCTTATCTCCGAACGTGTCGTAGAACTCCTCGGTGAGGTCGGCCTCGGTCTGCCACGCTTCGGTGTCGATCGAGAACAGCTCCTCGAGATCGGCCTCCGGCACGTCGATTCCGTCGAGGTTGAGATCCTCGATCAGCGGCAGGCGGCCGATCGGGCTGTCGACGGTCGAGACCTCGCCTGCGACGCGACGGATGATCCAGTCGACGACGCGCGAGTTGTCGCCGAATCCCGGCCACAGGAAGCGACCGTCCGAACCGCGACGGAACCAGTTGACCTGGAAGATGCGGGGTGCGCGATCGAACCGCAGACCACGTCCGACCTTCAGCCAGTGGCCGAAGTAGTCGGCCATGTTGTAGCCGCAGAACGGCAGCATCGCGAAGGGATCGCGGCGCAGCTCGCCGACCGTTCCTTCGGCGGCGGCAGTGCGCTCAGACGAGATGTTGGATCCGAGGAACACGCCATGCGTCCAATCCGTCGCCTCCACGACGAGCGGCACGTTGGTCGCACGGCGTCCGCCGAAGAGGATGACGTCGAGCGGCACGGCCTCTTCCCAGTCCTCCGAGATCTGCGGGCACTGGGCGGCCGAGACCGTGAAGCGCGAGTTGGGGTGCGCGGCGGGGCGACCGGAGTCGGGCGTCCATGCGTTGCCCTCCCAGTCGGTGAGGTGAGCCGGAGCCTGATCGGTCAGCCCCTCCCACCACACGTCGCCGTCGGGGCGGAGTGCGACGTTCGTGAAGATCGTGTTGCCCCAGAGCGTCTCGACCGCGGTGACGTTGGTCGACTCGCCGGTTCCGGGCGCGACGCCGAAGAAGCCGGCCTCGGGGTTGATCGCCCAGAGGCGACCGTCTTCACCCGGGCGGATCCACGCGATGTCGTCGCCGAGGGTCTCAACGCGCCATCCAGGGATCGTGGGGCGCAGCATCGCGAGGTTCGTCTTGCCGCACGCCGAGGGGAATGCCGCAGCCACGTGGTACGCCTTGCCGGCGGGGTCGATCACACGGATGAGCAGCATGTGCTCGGCCAGCCAGCCTTCGTCACGCGCGATCACCGAGGCGATGCGCAGCGCGAAGCACTTCTTGGCGAGGATCGCGTTGCCGCCGTAGCCGGAGCCGAACGAGTAGACCTCGAGGGTCTCGGGGAAATGCACGATGTACTTGTCGTCGTTGCACGGCCACTCGACATCGGGCTCTCCCGCGGCGAGCGGTGCGCCGACCGAGTGCACGGTCTTGACCCAGGGCGCACCCTCGGCGATCTGGCGAGTGACCGCATCACCGACGCGAGTCATGATGCCGATGGATGCCACGGCGTAGGCGCTGTCGGTGACCTGGACGCCGATATGCGAGAGCGGCCCGCCGACCGGACCCATCGAGAACGGCACGACGAACATCGTGCGGCCTCGCATCGAGCCCTCGAAGATCTCGGTCATCTTCTCGCGCATCTGCGCAGGAGGCGCCCAGTTGTTGGTCGGACCGGCATCCTCCTCGTTCTCCGACGAGATGTAGGTGCGTCCCTCGGTGCGCGCGACGTCGCTGGGGTGCGAGCGGGCGAGGTACGAGCCGGGCCGCCACTCGGGGTTGAGCTTGATCAGCTTGCCCTCGTCGACGAGTCCGCGCAGCAGCCAGTCGTTCTCGGCACGCGAGCCGTCGACCCAGTGGATCGACGCCGGCTGCGTGAGAGCGGCGATCTCATCGACCCACGCGGCGAGCTCTGCCATCGCAGGGGTGTCATACGTCGGAGCCGTCCCGAAGGTGCGCACAGGTGCGACAGATGATGCTCGGGGGGTGAAGACTTCGGCGATCGCCATGACTACTCCTTTGAAGTGAGGGGCGTTTGTTCCATCATGTTCCCCCTCAGAGGCGACTTTCCGTCATATCGTGCGATAAGAATCGAAGTTCTTTAGCTAGGATCAAGGAATGGCTCCTTCCGGCATCCACCTCGCGACTCTCGGCCACCGCATCAGGCACCACCGCCTCGAGAAGGGGTTCACGCTCGACGAGCTGGGTGCGCTCGTCGGCGTCGCCGGCTCGCAGCTGAGCCTGATCGAGAACGGCAAACGCGAGCCGAAGCTCTCGCTGCTGCAGGCCATCGCGCAGGCCACGGACACCGAGGTCACCGATCTCATCTCCGGCGAGCCGCCGAACCGACGTGCCGCGCTCGAGATCGAACTCGAACGCGCACAGGAGAGTCCCGTGTTCCGGCAGCTCGGCATCGCTCCGGTGCGGGTCACGAAGGGCATGAGCGATGAGACCATCGAATCCATGCTCGGCCTGCACCGCGAGCTGCAGCGACGCGAACGCGAGGCGATAGCGACCCCTGAAGAGGCGAGACGGGCGAACACCGAGCTGCGGTTGCGGATGCGCGAGCAGAACAACTACCTCGCCGACATCGAGAAGCTCGCAGAGAAGCAGCTGCGGTCGGCCGGTCACGTGCAGGGTGCGCTCACGCACCGCACGGTGAGCATCATGGCCGACAAGCTCGGTTTCGAGCTGATCTACGTCAACGATCTGCCGCACTCGACCAGATCCGTGACCGATCTCGAGAACGGCCGCATCTACCTGCCGCCGGCGTCGATCCCCGGCGGCCATGGCCTGCGGTCCATGGCGCTGCAGGCCATGGCGCATCGCCTGCTCGGCCACACCCCGCCGACCGACTACGCCGATTTCCTGCAGCAGCGACTCGAGATCAACTACTTCGCGGCATCCTGCCTGATGCCCGAGACGGCATCCGTGGCCTTCCTGCAGCAGGCGAAGAAGGATCGCAACCTCGCCGTCGAGGACTTCCGCGACGCGTTCGGCGTCACGCACGAGGCCGCGGGCATGCGGATGACGAACTTGCTCACGCAGCACCTCGGAATGTCGCTGCACTTCCTCCGCGTCGACGCCACCGGCGCGATCACCCGCGTCTACGAGAACGACGATCTGCCCCTGCCGATGGACGTCACCGGCGCCGTCGAAGGCCAGCGGGTGTGTCGCAAGTTCCAGGCGAGGGCGGCGTTCACGCAGCAGAACCGCACGAATGAGCACCACCAGTACACCGACACGCCCTCCGGCACCTTCTGGTGCTCCACCCAGACCGGAGCCGCGACCGACGGCGAGTTCTCGATCACGGTCGGCGTTCCCTTCGACGACGCCCGCTGGTGGCGCGGACGAGAGACCGCGGACCGCGCGGTCTCGACGTGCCCGGACGAGGCGTGCTGCCGACGCCCCTCCGCCGACCTCACAGACCGGTGGAACGGAAAGGCCTGGCCCAGCGCTCGCGTGCACACGCACATGTTCTCGCCGCTCCCCCGCGGCGCATTCCCCGGCGTCGACGACAACGAGGTCTACAACTTCCTCGGGCGTCACGCGAGCGAGTGAGCTGAGCCGCGGCAGACCGGATCAGCCGTCGAGGAAGCGGGTGAACCGCGCGAGCGCAGCGCGCACCGCTTCCTCGCCTGGCGCCGGTGCCTCGTCCGCGGACTCGAAGAGCTCTGGAGGCGTGCCGAGCGAGGCGCTCGCGTGCGTCCAGCATCCGATCACCCGGCCGTCGGCGACGATCGTCGCTCGCACCATGCCGTTCTTGCCCGGACCGACCAGCGCGAGATGCTCGGGAGCGCAGACCGCCGTGCGGTCGGCGTACGAGATGTAGTACTCGTCGAAGGCCGCCAGGGCGAGCACCGACGGAGCATTCGATGACCGCCGCAGGCGATCGACGCTGACGAACATGCCCTCCTCGACTTCGTGCACCCGGCCCGTCGCCCGGTCCCGAGCGTCGCGCGACTGCCCGAGCGTGAGCCCCGACCACCAGGCGAAGTCAGCGACTCCGGCCGGCCCGTGCCCGTCGATGTAACGCACGAAGAGCTCGGCGAGCGGGTCATCGGGGGCCGCATGCTCGCTGATGTGCTGATCGACCAGGACGAAGCGCTGCTCCCGACTCACACCGTCGCGCGCGACCACCGGACCCTGGCAGATCAGGCCGTCGAGCGTGAGCTCGCTCAGCAGGTGGATGCCCCGCTGCCCGGCCGGGTCGATGCCGACACCCGCGAACACCTCGAACATCTCGGCCCGCGTGAGGCCTCCGTCACCCAGGCGAGGCACGGCTGCCGCCACGACCGCCGCGACCATCGGCGCGTCGATCCCGAGATCGCGGCGCCTGCCCGCCGCCTGTCGACGCTGCCGCTCAGCGGTCACGGACATCACCCAGCGAAGGTCACGCGCCGGGATGATGTGCAGGGTGCCGCGCATGGTCCACGCCCGAACCAGGTCGCCCCGGTCGAAGGCGCGATCCACCGTGCGGAGCGCGGACTCGCCGCGCGTGCGGGAAGCCAGTGCCCACCTCCCCGCGATGAAGTCCTGACTCTGCACGGCGAGCATGTGCGACGCGGCATCCGTCACCGTGCGCGCCGGAGTGCTCAGCCGATGAGAGCGGAGCCGCTCGGTGCGCAGAGTCGCGGTCTTCATGCCCTCATCATGCCGGGCAGGACGGACATCGCGCACTCAGCCGCGCAGCGTCACCTCACGGCGCTCGGGGAGCACGATCGGATGCGAACCGGCCATGACCTCGAGCACGCGGATCACCTGGCACGAGTACCCGTACTCGTTGTCGTACCAGACGTACAGCACGACATCCCGGTCGTTCGCGATGGTGGCGAGGCCGTCGACGATGCCCGCGCGGTGCGAGCCGACGAAGTCCGTCGAGACGACCTCGGGGCTCTCGACGTAGTCGATCTGCTGGCGCAGCTTCGAGTGCAGCGAGACGCGGCGCAGGTAGTCGTTGAGCTCGGCCCTGACCGCCGGACGCTCGAGGCTGAGGTGCAGCACGGCCAGCGACACATCGGGCGTCGGCACGCGGATCGCAGAGCCGGTGAGCTTGCCCTCGAGCTCGGGCAGCGCCCGCGCCACGGCCTTCGCCGCGCCCGTCTCGGTGATCACCATGTTGAGCACGGCCGACCGGCCACGACGGTCACCGCTGTGGAAGTTGTCGATCAGGTTCTGGTCGTTGGTGAACGAGTGCACCGTCTCGACGTGACCCCGCACGATGCCGTACGCCTCGTCGATCGCCTTGAGCACCGGGGTGATGGCGTTCGTGGTGCACGAGGCTGCGGTGATGATCCGGTCGTCGGGCTCGATCGTGCTGTCGTTGATGCCGTGCACGATGTTCTTCAGGGCACCCTTGCCAGGCGCCGTGAGCAGCACGCGCGCGACCCCCGTCGACTCCAGGTGGCGACTGAGACCCGCCTCGTCGCGCCATCGTCCGGTGTTGTCGACGACGATCGCGTCGTCGATGCCGTACGCCGTGTAGTCGATCGTCGAGGGGTCATCGGAGTAGATCACCTGGATGCGGGTGCCGTTCGCGATGATCTGATCGGCGTCCTCGTCGACCGTGACGGAGCCGGCGAAGCGGCCGTGCACCGAGTCGCGCAGCAGCAGCGACGCGCGCTTCACGAGGTCGTTCTCGGATCCTCGACGCACCACGATCGCGCGCAGGCGCAGACCGCTGCCACCCCCGTTGTGCGCGACGAGGATGCGGGCGAGCAGCCGCCCGATGCGACCGAAGCCGTACAGCACGACGTCGGTGGGCGCTGCCGCGACCGCACCCATCGCCGGTGCGAGCACCTCGGCCAGGTACGCGTCGAGGGGCAGGTCGCTGTCGGCGTGGCCCGCGGCGAGGCGCGCGAGGTCGAGCGACGACGCACCGGGTGCGAGTTCGTGTACCGCCTCGAGCACCCCGAGGGTCTCGTCGAGCGGAAGCTGTTCATGCCCGAGCTGGGCGACCCGATCATGGACCTCCACGATCGCCGTGGCCGAGAGCCCGAGAAGTCGGTGCCCGTGGAGGGAGGTGACCACGTCGCGTTCGCGCTTGAGAGCGCCGATGAGCGGGATCATCCGCTCGGCCAGCTCTTCTCTCGCCGTCCAGTCGTCGTAGGGTGCGGCGGTTACGTTCATCTGCGTCCTTGCATGTGTGAGCGCGCCGAGGTCGCCGGCGCGCGAGATTGCCGGGTGAGCTTCGGGGGATGCGTCCAGGGTACGCGCCGCGCGGCGAGGTTCTGAAATCGCGGCCTGTCGCCCGCCGTTCACCCACACGACAGGGAATCCTGCGACCATCCGACGCGTTGTCCCCCGGGCACGCCCCGCGTCGAAAGGCACCAGATGACCGACACCTCCCGCCCGTCCGCGTGGCCACCGCTGCTGATCGCGATCGCCCTCGAGGTGACGGCCACCTTGTCGCTGCGGGCCGCCGAGGGTTTCACCCATCCGCTGTGGCTGATCCCCGTCGTGATCGGCTACACCGGCTCGCTCTGGCTGCTGTCGATCGTGCTGGATCGAGGGATGCCGGTGGGTGTGGCCTACGGCATCTGGGCCGCGATCGGCGTCGTCCTCACCGCGATCATGGGCACGGTGCTCTTCGGCGAGCTTCTCGGGACGGTGCAGATCATCGGGATCGGCGCGATCGTGGTCGGTGTGCTGCTCGTCGAGCTCGGGTCGCACCCGCGCGAGGCGTTCGCGGAGGTCGGAGCATGACCTGGCTGCTCCTCGCCCTCGCGATCGCGAGCGAGGTCACCGCGACCCTCAGCCTGCGCGCGTCCGAAGGCCTCCGTCGCCGGAGGTGGATCCCCGTGATCGTCATCGGCTATCTCGCCGCGTTCACACTGCTCGGCACGATCCTCGCCATGGGCATGCCGGTGGGCGTCGCCTACGGAGTATGGTCAGCGGCCGGCGTCGCGATCACCGCGATCCTGGGCCGAGTGATCTTCAAGGATCACTTCTCAGTCATGATGGCGATCGGCGTCGCACTGATCGCCCTGGGCGTCGTGCTGATCGAGTTCGGCGGAGCGCACTGACGTGACCTCAGAACCCCACGCACATCACGGTGACTCCCGCCGCCATCGCCCACGACTCCACAGCGAGCAGGCGGGCGGTCCGCCCCTGATGCACGGGCACGAGCACCCACTCGGAGACGACCGTCCAGAGCACCACGCCGATGACTCCGGCTATCACGAGCACCGAGAGGAGTCCGTCGAGCCCATGCCCACCGTGGCCGCCTGACTCGACCACCGACTGCGTCGTCCCGCGCCCGTCACCCGCCGACAGGCTCTCGAAAGAGCAGGTCGCCATGACGAGGGAGACCAGCGCGCGGTGGCAGCAGGTCGCAGCCGCCGGGGTGCCCCGCACGCCGGCTGTGCCCAGCATCGCGGAGACGATGAGGACGAGTCCGGTCACCAGACCGATCAGCGGATCACCGCCGCTCACTGCGATGACGAGCATCGCCGCCGCCATGATCAGCGCGCTCTGCCGCCCCTGCCACGGCACGGCCCGCCAGGCAGCCACGCACGCCGCAGCCGAGACGACGGCGGCGAGCGCCATCAGCCACGGTGCTGCGGGGAGGAGGTGGTCCACACTCGCATCATATTGATCAACTGCTCAAAATAGCGATACCTGCGGTGGATGCGTCAGGATGGGCATGTGCCCCGCGTCGTAGACCATGATGAGCGCCGCCGGCAGATCGCCGAGGCGCTGCTGGCCGTGGCCGCGCGCGACGGCCATGAGGCGGTGTCGTCTCGTGCCGTGGCCAAGGAGCTCGGTGTCGCGACAGGCTCGCTCTGGCACTATTTCGACGGGTTCGACGATGTGATCCGCGCCGCAGCGACCATCGTGACCCGGCGCACCGATGAACGGATCGCCGCGGCCACGGATGGGCTCAGTGGACTCGCACGCCTCGACGCGCTCATGCATGAAGTGCTCCCCATCGACGACCGCACGCGCACTGAGGCCTACGTCGTCGTCGGGTTCTGGGGGCGCATCGCGACTCTCGCGCCCGCGCCGAACGCAGGGGCACCCACGGTCGCGACCTGGCAGGAGGGCATCCGTGACGCCCTCGATCAGGCGATCACCGACGGCGAGCTGTCACCGTCGACTCCGACCGGCGCCGTGATGGAGCTGCTGCGCTCGATCACCTACGGGCAGCAGGTCATCGAGGTCACCGAGCCACAGGAGGCCTCAGCGCACCTCGCGGTGTACGACAGCATCCTCGCCCCCTGGCGCAGCTGAGCACACCGCACTCCCCTGCCGTTCGCCGGGGCCGCCGCGTCCGGCCGGCGCCCGAGCCCCTCGGAATCCTCGTCCGTCGCTCTTGTGCGCCCC
This sequence comes from Microbacterium sp. AC035, assembly GCF_979258485.1. Classification (NCBI taxonomy): domain Bacteria; kingdom Bacillati; phylum Actinomycetota; class Actinomycetes; order Micrococcales; family Microbacteriaceae; genus Microbacterium; species Microbacterium sp. AC035. Next base: position 162,195 of record NZ_OZ409858.1, on the reverse strand, counting down.
GCCGCGCCGTCGTACCATCGATCCAATCCGTTTATTGAGCGATCGCTCGAAATAGTGAGGTACGCCGATGTCCCACCGCCAGCCCGTCTCCATCGACCGGATCCCGACCCCGCATCCGCTCGACCCGCTCACCGGCGCCGAGATCGCCGCGGCGCGCGCCGTGCTCGACTCCGCAGGACTTCTCGGCGAGTCCGTGCGCGTGCCGATGCTGCTGCCCGACGAGCCCACGAAGCAGGAGCTCGCGGCATGGTCACCAGGCTCCCCCATCGACCGCCGGGTGGACGCGACGCTCCTCGACACCGCGACGGGTGTCGCCAGTGAGGTCGTCGTCTCGATCACCCGAGGCGAGGTCCTGCGCAACGAGCGGGTTCCCAACGATGCGCCGCCCTACGGCCAACCTCAGTACCTGTTCGAAGAGTACGAACGCGCCGAGGTGATCGCGAAGGCGTCCCCCGAATGGCAGGCGGCGATGACGCGCCGCGGACTCGCGGAGCACATGGCACTCGCGTTCTGCGGACCACTGGCGCCGGGGTACACCGGCCGCTCCGATGAGGTGGGACGCCGCGTCATCCGCTCCCTCACCTTCCTGAAGTACGACGAGGCCGACTCCCCCTGGGCCCACCCCGTCGAAGGACTGGTCGTGCACATCGACCTCACCACCGGCGGCGTGATCCGCATCGACGACGAGGGCGACGTGCCCGTGCCCGCCGGCCACGGCAACTACTACCCCGAGGCTCAGGGCGCGGCGCGCACGACGCTCAAGCCCATCGAGATCACACAGCCGGAAGGGCCGAGCTTCGCCGTCACCGGATCTCTCGTCGAGTGGGAGAACTGGTCGATGCGGGTCAGCTTCAACGCGCGAGAGGGACTCGTGCTGCATGACGTCGCGTTCGACGGACGCTCGGTGCTGAGCAGGGCCAGCGTGCCCGAGATGGTCGTCCCCTACGGCGACACCGCGCCGGGGCGCTTCTGGATCAGCTACTTCGACGCCGGCGAGTACCTCCTCGGCAAGAACGCCAACCACCTCGAGCTCGGCTGCGACTGCCTGGGGGTGATCCGCTACCTCGACGGCTACGTCGCCGACGACCACGGCCATCCCGTGCGCATCCCCAACGTCGTCTGCATGCACGAGGAGGACTACGGCATCCTCTGGAAGCACACCGACCTCGCAGGACGCTCCGATGTGCGCCGGTCACGCCGTTTCGTGGTGTCGTACTTCTCGACGATCGGCAACTACGACTACGGGTTCTACTGGCACTTCTACCTCGACGGGTCGATCGAGGTCGTGGCCAAGGCCACCGGGATCGTGTTCGCCGGCGCCGGAGAACCCGGTGTACGGCAGAAGCATGCCACCGAACTCGCCCCCGGGGTGTTCGCGCCGGTGCACCAGCACCTGTTCTGCGCCCGCCTCGACGTCGCGATCGACGGCGAGGCGAACCGTCTGTTCGAGATCGACGCCCAGCGCATCCCGATGGGACCGGACAACCCGTTCGGCAACGCCTTCACGTGGTCGGAGACCCAGCTCGCCACCGAATCCGCCGCTCAGCGCGATGCCGACTCGTCCGTCGCGCGTACCTGGGAGGTGCAGAGTGCCTCGCGCACGAACCACGTCGGGCGTCCGACCGCGTACCACCTGATCCCCCAGCCCACCGCACTGCTGATGGCCGACCCCGCGTCGTCCGTGGCGGCGCGTGCGACCTTCGCGACCAGACACCTGTGGGCGACCCAGCACGAGCAGGGTCAGATCTGGCCCGCCGGAAGATACCCGAACGCACACCAGGGCGGCTCGGGCCTGCCCGAATACACGGCCGGAGACCGATCTCTCGACGGCGAGGACATCGTGCTCTGGCATACCTTCGGCCTCACGCACTTCCCCCGCCCTGAGGACTGGCCGATCATGCCCGTCGACTATGCAGGGTTCTGGTTCAAGCCGAATGGGTTCCTCGATCAGAACCCCGCGATGGATGTGCCCGAGTCGTCTCAGGCGCACGTCTCGGCGGATGCCGGATGCTGCGGAGGCGGCGACGGCTGCAGCTGCGGCCACTGAGCCTCGGCGTCGCCGTCGGCGGTCAGCGCGTCGCCGTCATCGGGCAGCCCCTGACGGAAGCATGCGGCGAACGTGCCCCTCACGAGAGTCGAGCGATCGCGACGCGCAGGATCCCGTCGGCCTCGCGGAGCGCCTGAGCCGACGCGTCCGCGGCCGCCCCCGTGGAGATCATCAGGATCGCGAGCTTGACAGAGCCGCCGGCCGCGTCCAGTGCCGCGGAGGCCTCGTCGACCCCGACGCCGGTGAGTTCCGTGACCGTGCGGATCGAGCGTGCATGCAGCTTCTCGTTCGTGGCCAGCAGGTCGACCATCACCCCGCGGTGCGTCTTTCCGAGCTTGATCATCGACAGGGTGGTGAGCATGTTGACGACGAGCTTCTGGGCTGTTCCCGACTTCAGACGCGTGGATCCCGAGATGAACTCGGGGCCCGTGACGACCTCGATCGCGATATCGGCGACAGCACCGATCTCGGATGCCGGGTTCGAGGCGATCGCGACGGTGAGCGCGCCGAGTCCCCTCGCGAAGTCGAGACCGCCCACGACATACGGCGTGCGACCGGACGCCGAGATGCCGACGACCGTATCGCGCTCGGTGAGCCCGAGAGCCCGCAGCGAGATCGCCGCGGCGGCGTCGTCGTCCTCGGCGTTCTCGACGGCAGCGCGGATCGCCGTCTCACCGCCCGCGATCAGCCCCACGACCATCGAGGGGTCCGTGCCGAAGGTCGGCGGGCATTCGCTGGCGTCGAGCACTCCGATGCGGCCTGCGGTGCCTGCCCCGAGATAGATGAGGCGCCCACCGGAGCGGAAGCGGTCGGTGATGCCGTCGACGGCTGCGGCGATCTCGGCGCTCCGCTCCCCGACCGCGGTCGGGACGCGGTGGTCCTCGGCGTTCATGCGCCGCACGAGCTCCGCGGTCTCGAGCAGATCCAGATCACCGCGTTCCGTCGTCGACGCCTCGGTGCCGAGCGTCGAGAGGACGTCGAGGAGTGCTGTCAGTCTGGCGTGTTCATTCGGCACGATGCACGAACCTTTCATGGGGAAGATCAGCGCGCTGGGCGAGCAGGAGCGCCCCGTCGAGCGCGTCGCCGGCGGAGACGACGACCGCATGGCCTGTGGCGCGCAGCGCGTCGTCGAGTGCGGCGTGGAACCACACGTGTTCGGTGAGGCCTCCGTGGAGGGCGACTTCGCGGTCGCCCGAGGATGCGGCGACGGCTGATGCGACGAGCAGACGGACCGCCTCGGCGGCGATCTCCGTCGAGACGGGATCGCCGTGCTCTGCCGCATCGAGCACCAGAGGCGCCAGGGTGGCGAGGCGGCGAGGCAGCGGGCCGTCCGTCGAGAGCCAGTCGGGAATGGCTGCGGAGCCGCCGATCGTCGACGCCACCGCGTCCGTGAGCGCCGTCGCGGGCGCGAGGCCGACCGAGGCGCGCAGCACAGCGCGCAGCGCCTCCCGCCCGAGCCAGGATCCGCTGCCGAAGTCTCCCAGCTCGGGCCCCCACCCGTCGATGAGGGTGGCCACCTCGCCGTCGATGCCGAGAGCCGCCGCGCCGGTGCCGGCGATCAGCAGCACGCCCGCCCTGCCCGCGAGCGCTCCGGCGTGGGCCGAGACGACGTCGGAGGTCACCGCGACCGGCGCCTGGAACGCGTCGGCGAGGCTGCGAGCGAGTGCGGATGCGGCTTCGGGGGCCGCCCAGGCTCCCGCCGCGCCGATCGAGACGGCGGCGATCGGCGCATCGAGCCGCTCTCTCAGCGGAAGGATCGCGGCAAGCGCTGCGGCGACGCCGTCTGCGGCCGCCAGACCCGGTGCGCCGATGCCGTCGTAGACGGGCCGGCGGTGCGAGCCGCGATCGTCGGCATCCCCCGGCCCGAAGATCACCGCACGGCATCGCGACTTGCCGAGGTCGACGGCGACGAGGGCACGCGAGGAAGGCATGGAAATAGTCTACGCATCACCCCTCCCGCATGAAAGAATTGTTCACACGACGGAAACCCGCCCTCAGCCAGGAGAGCCATGAGCATCCAGACCACGATCGCCACGGCGGCCGAGAAGCTTCCGCCGTCGCTGGCGCGCATCGCTCGGACGATCGCCGACGATCCGACCATCGTGGTCGACAGCACCATCACCGAGATCGCGGCGAGATGCGACACCTCGGTCGCCTCGGTCGTCCGCTTCTGCCGCGTCATCGGCGTGAACGGCTATGCCGCGTTGCGGATGGCCCTGGCCACCGAACTCGGTCGCGAGTCCGTGCAGTTTCCGGCAGCGTCCGGTTTCGGTTCCGAGATCTCCGCGGCCGACACCCTGCGCGAGGCGACGGCGAAGGTCGCCGCGCTCGAGCTCCTGGCCATCGAAGAGACCATCGCCAACCTCGACTACGACGATCTCGCGGCCGCAGTCGAAGCCGTCGACGACGCCGATCGCATCCTGCTCTTCGGTATCGGAGCGAGCGGACAGGCGGCGGCAGACCTCGGCCGCAAGCTGCTGCGCATCGGGCACACGGCGATCGTGCTCACCGACGCCCATGAGGCGAGCGCCGCCGCGTCGCTCGGAGCCAGGAAGACGGTCGCCATCGGCTTCTCGAACTCGGGCACGACTCGCGAGACCGTGCACTTCCTGCAGACCGCGCGGGCAGCGGCGGGCGTCACGATCGGTGTCACGGGAGGATCAGCGTCACCCGTCGCCGAGAGCTGCGATCACGCCCTGCTCACTCGTGCCCGCGAGCCGCGGCTCCGCGCCGGTGCGATGGTGAGCCGGATCGCGCAGCTCGCTCTCGTCGACTGCCTGTTCATCGGCGTCGCGCAACGTCGGCATGCCCACACCATCCACGCGCTTCAGCGCACGGCCGACGCCACGCAGCCGCTGCGCTGACGATCTGCCCTCAGGCCTGCACCGGTTCGTGTCGGCGCGCGGGATCGACCGACCCCGCCGTCCGGAGGAACACGATGATCCAGCTGAAGATCAGCACGGCCGCGATCAGCTCGACCGCCGTGAGGTTGTAGTAGCCGACGGCGAAGAACACACCGAGCAGGACGATCACGAGCACGTAGATCCAGCCCAGCACCACGAACACCCGCGGGATCGTGCGCACGAACCAGGGCAGCCCGACGACGATGACCGCGAACGCCACGGTCATCCCGGTCGCCACGGTGTTGTGCACGAGGAAGAACTCGTCGACGGGGAAGATCCCGACGCACGCGAGGAAGATTCCGATCAGGATGAGCCCGCCTCGCACGATCCGCCGGCCGCGACGATCGATGCGGTCATCGACCGGGAGACCCGCTGTGGCATAGCGTGCGATCGTCGTCACCAGGACGCCAGCGATGATCAACGTGGCGTTGAACGCCAGGGAGGCGCTGTTGCTGCTCATCCCGAGCGCCGACAGGTTGTCCTGCCACCAATGCACATCACTCGAGGCGAGCATCGCCGCGAATGCTCCCACCACGAGGAAGACGGCCAGGACGAGCGAGAGCACGGTCGGCGTCAGCGCCACGGCGCTCAAGAACGTCACATAGGCCGTGAGTGCGAACGCCACGGCCACGAGGATCGCTCCCGGGAAGGCGAAGACCGGGGCATCCGTGAAGCTGCGGTCGAGCAGCTCGGCGATGCCCAGCCAACCCAGGTAGGCGATCGCCGCGTGCGCGAAGGCGATCGCGGCGAGGTCGTACCAGCGCAGCCGATCGCCCGGAACGCTGAAGCCGTCGCGAGTGCCGTCCGGGGCGATCTCCGCCGGTCTGACGACGAGACGACCGATCGCGAAGGCGAGAACGGCGGTAATCGCTCCACCGTAGGCAGTGAAGGCGCCGATCGAACCCGTGCCGCTGATCGCCAGTTCCCTGCCCCAGAAGACCGGCCACCCGATCACGAAGCCGAGCACGAAGAACACCGCCCCGACGATGAGCGCGGTGGCCTCGAACACCGCATCCGCTGTGTCGGGTCCGCGCAGCTGACGCAGGACCTGCATGACCTTGTCGCCGAGATATCGCATCACTGGCCTCCGCCCACATCATAGAAGCCTCGCCCTCCGGACCGTGCCGGTGATAGCATCGCGGCACGGATCGTATACAACGTCGTCGTTCCACCACCCGAGGTGATCAGTCATGAACGGTGCACCCGCCGCCCCCGCCGAATCGGTATCGACGCTCGTCGCGCGCAACATCAGCGAATTCCGGGCGGCCGTCTCGGAGTCCTTCGTGCCGCTGCAGGTGTCGACGGCCGGGCCCGACCACTTCCGCGGGATCATCCGCGGCGCCTCGGTCGACGAGGTGCACGTCAACGAGGTGCGGGCCACCTCGCACGTCGTCGAGAGGACCCCCGAGCTCATCGCACGCAGCGACCGGTCGTACTTCAAGCTCAGCCTCATGCTCGCCGGCACCGGGATGCTGATCCAGGACGACCGTGAGGCCGTGCTCCAGGCCGGAGACCTCGCCGTCTACGACACCGATCGACCGTACTCCTTGGTGTTCGACGATGACTTCCGCACGATGGTCGTGATGTTCCCCAAGCACCTGATCAGCCTCCCGTCAGACATGATCGGGCAGCTCACCGCGGTGCGGATCTCGGGTCAGGGCGGACTGGGAGGGATGGTCGTGCCCTATCTGACCCAGCTCGCGGGCAACCTCGATCAGCTCGCCGGCACGACGGGAGCCCGGCTGGCGCACAGCGCGCTCGATCTCGTCACCACGGTGTTCACCCGCGAACTCGGCCTCGACGGGGTGTCGGCCGACCCTCATCGCGCCCTCGTGCAGCGCATCCGCTCATACATCGACCGCAACCTCGCCTCTACGGATCTGGGACCCGCGACCATCGCATCGGCGCACTTCATCTCGACCCGGCACCTGCACGGCCTGTTCCAGGAGCAGGGCGTGACCGTCTCGACGTGGATCCGCACGCGTCGCCTCGAGCAGTGCCGCCGGGATCTGCTCGACCCCATGCTCGCGGATCGTCCCGTCGCCGCGATCGCAGCCCGATGGGGATTCGTCGATGCGGCGCACTTCAGCCGCGCATTCAAGTCCGCGTTCGGGATCTCGCCGAGCGAGTACCGCGCGGCGCACTGACCCGGCACCGTTCAGTCCGGGTGCGCAGCGCCTGGCGAACGGCCGGTCAGGGAACATAGACCGGCGGCGCGAACATCGTGCCTCCGTACAGCAGCTGTACCGCGACGAAACCCGGCAGCGATACCGCGACGACGAGCACCAGCGCCAGCGCCAGACTCGCCAGCACTCCGCGGCGTCCTCCGTCGCGGACGGCCAAGAACGCACCGATCGCGACCAGCGCGTGGAACACCAGCACCGGCACCAAGCCGACGGTGAACCCCCAGCCCTCCATCGTCGACCCGGCGGAGACGGCCTTGGACTGCTCGCTGAACTGCTCCTCGTAGGACATTCCGCACCACACCCACGCCACGGCGAAGATGAGCAGAGCGAAGAAGACGGATGCCGTCCAGGCCACCGCCTTGACCGCGGGCGAGAGGGCGGCCCGGGGTTCTGTTCGCATGCCTCATCCTGGCATCCGCCGTGAGCGGCGCCGCCGACGCCACGGCGGATTCCCAGGCCCGTCCTTGCCCTGCAGGGCACGCCGGTTGACTGTCGGCGCGCGATGGCGCCGCTTCTCTTGAGCGGATGCCGGGGCGCGCCGGAGCATGAGGCAAGCACACCGCGAGGATGCGGTGCCCGGAGCGACGACGCTTCGCCGCATGCGACGTCAGGACCACCATGACCGCCTCTGTCACGACCGACCCAGCGCTGGACGAATGGCGCACCTACGACGAGTTCGCCGCCGGAATCGACACCTACAGGCTGCCGAACGCCTCGCTGTCCGGCACGGCGCTGACGCTCACGCTCGATGACGGCTCGACGCTGTCATTGACGTTCGACGCGATCGCCGTCACCTGGGCGGGATTCGCGGAGTCCGGCACAGACCCCTACGACGCCGTGGCTGTGCGCGATGACATCGTCTTCGTGAACATCCCGCTCGAGAGCCGCGAACGCGAGGCCATCACCGTCGTGTACTCGACCACGACCCACCGGGCGACCGTCGTGCGTTCACGGATCGCGGCTGAAGCGGCCGAAGGCACGCCTCAGGTCGGGCAGGACTTCTGGGCGGCGACCACCGACGGCGGCACCGCCACGGGCGAGGTGCCTGGGCCGAGCCGAGACCTCATCGGCAAGCGCAACATCTATCGCTACAGCCCCCAGCATCTCTACGAGCACGTCTACGTCTCGAGCCGACGCTACGCGTGGCAGTGCCTCGAGGGCGTGCAGCGCGGTCACGGCGACATGGACCTGTCGACCGTGTGGAAGTTCGCCGACGGGCTCTACCTGTTCTGCTTCCGCGAGTTCCGCATCGCGGTGGCCAGCGTCTGGCTGCACGACCTCGGCTACCAGCTGATGACGACCGGGATCTTCCTCGGTCTCAACGGCGACGGCGATGCCGAGCACTCCCGCGGCGGCGGCCACATCTATCCGCTGGGCTCCGTCGACTATCCCGACGCTCAGCCCGTCTGACCCGCCGACGGCCTCAGGAAGGATTCCCATGAGCAACGCAGACATCATCGCAGAGCACTATGCGGCCAGCGACCGTGGCGACCTCGACGGCATGCTGGCACCGCTCGCCGCCGATGTGAGCTGGACCGAGGCTGCGGGTTTTCCGTATGCCGGCACGTATCTGGGGCCGGATGCCGTGGCCGCAGGGGTCTTCCAGCGCATCCAGGACGAGTGGGACGACTACACGGTCGCGATCGACGAGGTCATCGACGGCGGCGACGTGGTCGTCGGAATCGGCACCTACTCGGGTACGTACCGAGCGACCGGTCGATTCTTCGCCGCTCGTGTCGCGCACGTCTGGCGCCTGAACGATCGCAGGGTCGTCGCGTTCGAGCAGTTCACCGACACCGAACTGGTCAACCGCGCGCTGCGCGACTGACCGCAGCAGTCCCGAAGCACACGAGAGGCAGGAATCACATGAACAAGCGAGTATCCGGCACTGCGGCGCTCATCGCCGTGGCAGCCCTCACCCTGGCCGGCTGCGCCGGCGGAGACGGAAGCGGAGGCGGCGAAGGCGCCCCCATCGTCGTCGGCTCCGTGAACACGATCAGCGGGCCGGCGACGTTCCCCGAGGCATCTCTCGCGGCGGCCGCCGTGTTCGACGCGTTCAACGAGGCCGGCGGCCTGGACGGACGCACCATCGAGTACAAGACCCTCGACGACAAGGGAGACCCGGCGACCGCCACCGCATCGGCCCGCGAGCTCGTCGGCAGCGACAGCGCCGTCGCGCTGGTCGGCTCCGCCAGCCTGATCGAGTGCGAGATCAACGCGAAGTACTACGAGCAGGAGGAGATCCTCTCGCTCCCGGGCATCGGGGTCGACACCGGCTGCTTCGCCAGCGACAACATCTCCCCCGCGAACGTCGGTCCGTTCAACGACATGACCCTCACCCTGCAATACGGCTCCGAGGTGCTGGGGCTCGATGACATCTGCATCCTGCTGGAGATCGCAGGATCCACGCGCCCGACCTATCAGGCCGCGATTGACAAGTGGACCGAGATCACCGGCAAGGAGCCGAAGTACGTCGACGACACCGTGCCCTATGGTGCATCGGACTACACGCCCTACATCGTGAAGGCCCGTGAGCAGGGGTGCAAGGCACTCGCGATCAACCCGGTCGAGCCCGACGCGATCGGACAGGTCAAGGCCGCGAACGCCCAGGGATGGGACGACGTGACCTGGCTCTATCTGACCAGCGTCTACAGCGAGAACTTCGCTGACGCGATCGACGATGCGGGCGCCGGCATCTACGTGCCCGCCGAGTTCTACCCGTTCACGGACGACAACGAGATCAACTCCGAATGGCGGGAGCTGATGGAGGCGAACGAGATCCCCCTCACCTCGTTCAGTCAGGGCGGCTATCTCGCGGCGACCTACTTCATCGAGGTGCTCGAAGGCATGGACGGCGACATCACGCGCGAGACGGTGACCGAGGCGCTGCGCGGGATGGACCCGATCGAGAACCCGATGGTCGGAACACCCTATGCCTTCGGCACGCAGAATACCGCCGGGTGGCCGATCATCCTCGAGTCCGGCACGAACGCCTGGGAGAAGGTCGCCGACGACTGGCTCCGCATCGGCGAGTAGTCGACCCTCGCCTGCCGCCGAGCGCATTCTCGGCGGCAGGTCCTCTCCCCCTCACACCAGAAAGGACGCCTCATGCTGCAAGGCGCCATCGCCGGTCTCGCCGCCGGCGGTCTCTATGCGGTCCTCGGAGTGTGCCTGACCTTGATGTCCCGCCTCGTGCGGGTCGTCAACTTCGCGCAGGCTGCGACCGGGATGTTCGGTGCGTTCAGCGCCGTGTGGTTCGTCAGCGAACTGGGGATGCCGATCTGGCTCGGCTCCGTGCTCGGCGTGCTCGTCGGCGGGGTCCTCTCCGCCGCGATCGGATGGATCGCCGCGACCTGGCTCTCCGAAGCCTCCACCACCACCCGTTCGGCGATGACCGTCGGCCCCCTGCTTCTGCTGATCTCGATGTCGTTCATCCTGTTCGGCAACAAACCGCAGCCGTTCACGCCGATCATCGCCGGCCCCGCGTTCTCCTTCGGCGGGGTCGTGATCAGCCAGGTGACGATCGCCACCGTCGTCATGGCGATCGCGACGGCGGTGGTGGTACGGATCGTCCTGCGCCGCACGAGAGTAGGCACGCAGCTTCGCGCACTGTCGGAGCGGCCGACGACCGCCGAGCTCCTCGGCATCCGCTCGCGTCCGCTCTCGATCGCCGTCTGGTTCGTCACCGGCGTGATCAGTGCCATCGCGATCATGATCGTGGCGCCGTCGCAGTCGAACGACGCGACGAGCCTCGCGATGCTCATCGTCCCCGCCGCAGCCGCCGCGCTGCTCGGCGGCTTCCGCCGACTCGACCTCGCGGTCGTCGGCGGAGTCGTCCTCGGTGTGCTCGGCGGGCTCGTCGCGCAGATCGACGAGGTCGCGCTCGTGCGCAACTTCCTCCCGTTCCTGTTCATCGTCGTCCTGCTCCTGTGGACGCAGCGCAAGGAGGTGTGGGATGCCGCTCGCTGACCGTCCCTGGTTCCGTCTGTCCTGGCCTCTCGCCGTCGCCGCTGCCGCGGTCGGAGTGGGTGCCCTCCTGAGCGCGGCGCTTCCGGGCTATTTCGTGTTCCTCGCGATCAGCGCGGTCGTCGCGGCGATCGCGATTCTGGGCCTCGGCATCGTCACCGGGTCTGCCGGCATGATCGCACTGTGCCAGCTCACGTTCGCCGCGGTCGGCGCCTGGATCGTGTCGCTGCTGAACGTCATGCAGGCCCCGGGCGGCTTCGTCGTCTGGCTCGGGCTGGGCGGCATCGCCGCCGGTCTGGTCGGCATCCTCGTCGGGCTTCCGGCGCTGAGGCTTCGCGGCGTCAACCTCGCCGTCGTCACACTGGGCTTCGCGGCTGCCGCGGATGTGACCCTAGTGCAGATACAGTTCCCCGGGTCCGCCGACGGCACGGCTGTCGAACGCCCCTCGATGTTCTCCAACGACCGCGAGTTCTTCTTCCTCTCGGTCGTGGTGCTCGCCGTCTGCGCACTCGGCGTCTTCTTCCTGCAGCGCGGGCGGTGGGGCTCGAGCTGGAAGGCCGTCGCGTTCTCGGAACGCGGCACCGCCGCCGCCGGCCAGAGCGTGCAGAGCGCGAAGCTCACCGCTTTCGCCGTCTCGGCCGCCCTCGGAGGCATCGCCGGCGGGCTGCTCGCCGGCCAGGTGCAGCTTCCCTTCGCCTCGAGCTTCACACCGCTGCAGTCGCTCGCCCTCTACGTCCTCGCCGTCATGTCGGGAGCGCATCTGATCGATATGGCGATCCTCGGCGGCATCCTCTGGGTGCTGGTGCCGGAGCTGCTGAAGCGCTGGGGCGTGCCGCAGGACTGGGCCTTCGTGGTCTTCGGCGTGCTCGGTGTGCAGGCGCTCACCAGCGGAACAAACCTCGGGCAGGGCATCCGCAACCTGATCTGGAAGCGGACGGATCGCAAGACGGCGTCTGCGACGCTGACGGCGTTGCCTCCGGACGCCGATGCGGGTGACGCCGCCATCACGACCACGACCACCGCGACCGTCGACGAGCGCGCGCTGAACGGCGCGCCGGTGCTCACGGTCGAGGGACTCACGGTGCAGTTCGGGGCGCTGAAGGCCCTCGACGATGTGTCGTTCCAGGTGCCGGCAGCATCGATCATGGGGCTCATCGGCCCCAACGGAGCCGGCAAATCGACTTTCGTCGATGCGATCAGCGGCTTCCTGCCGAAGCACGGCGGTCGGGTGATGCTCGGTGATCGCGATCTCGCCGGTCTCTCGCCGACGCGTCGCGCGCGGCTCGGGCTGCGCAGGACCTTCCAGCAGGACAGGGTGCCACCGGCCCTCACGGTCGGCGCATATGTGAGGTTCGTCGCGAGGCGCCGGCTCGCCGCATCCGATATCGACGAGGTCCTGGAGTTCTTCGGGTGCCCGCCGGCCGGTGCGCGTCTTTCCAGCGTCGATGTCGGCACCAGACGGCTGGTCGAGGTGGCGGCGAACGTGATCTCGCGTCCGCGGCTGCTGATCCTCGATGAACCGGCCGCCGGCCTGTCGCACGACGAGCACCTCGCTCTCGCCGCGCGCCTGCGTGAGCTGCCCGCGCGCTACGGAGTGGCGCTGATCATCATCGAGCATGACCTGGATCTGGTGCGCTCGGTGTGCCCGACGCTCACCGTGCTCGACTTCGGCCGGGTGCTGGCGAGCGGACCGCAGGCCGAGGTGCTCGCGAACCCGGAGGTCGTGAAGGCGTACATGGGAGAGACGGAGCTGCTGAAGTGAGCGAACTCGTGCTGGACGGGGTGACGGTCAGCCGCGGCGCCGGCCCGGTGATCTCGGATGTGTCGCTGACGGTGCGAGGCGGCGAGGTGCTCGCCCTGGTCGGTCCGAACGGCGCAGGCAAGACGAGCCTGATCGAGTCGGTGTCAGGCGTGACCCCGCACTCCGCGGGGTCACTGATACTCGACGGCGAGCCGATCGACAAGCTGTCCCGGGTGTCGAGGGCTCGCCGGGGCATCGTGCACATCGAGCAGGGGCGGGCCGTGTTCCCGTCGCTGACCGTGCGCGAGAACATCTCGCTCACGGCGCGGACGACTGCGGAACTGGATGCTGCGCTCGCGCAGTTCCCCGAGCTCGAGAAGCGCATCGACTCACCCACCGCTCTGCTTTCGGGCGGCGAGCAGCAGATGGTCGTGCTCGCCCGGGCGTTCGCGGCGAAGCCCCGAATCCTGTTGATCGACGAGATGTCGCTCGGGCTCGCACCGGTGGTCTTCATGCGTCTCATGCCGATCGTGAAGTCGATCGCGGAGTCCGGCGTCGGAGTGCTGCTCGTGGAGCAGTTCACGCAGCTCGCCCTCGGGCTCGCCCGGGAGGCCGTGGTGGTCGCCGGTGGGCAGGTGTCTTTCCAGGGCACGTCGGAGGCGCTTCAGGAGGATCCGCAACTGCTGCACCGCGCGTATCTCGGCGGGTGATACTCGTCCGTCTGAGTCCTCAGATGCTGCACAGTAGCCTGAGGGGATGACCGAGACCATCAGCGCCCGCGCCGTCCTGCTCGATATGGACGGCACTCTCGTCGACTCGACCGCCGTCGTGGAGCGCCTGTGGTTGGCGTGGGCCGAGCCCCACGGCATTGCTCCCGAAACCGTGTTGAGCGTCGTGCACGGTCGCCAGGGGCATCAGAGCATGGCGATCATGCTTCCCGAGCGGGATCACGAGATCAACATCCGCGAGAACGCCGTGATGCTGGCGAACGAGAGCGAGGACGTCGACGGCGTCGTCGCGATCGAGGGCGCAGACGCCCTGCTCGCCGCGCTGCTCCCCTACCCGCACGCGATCGTCACCTCGGCTGATCTCACGCTGATGAATGCGCGCATGGGACAGGCCGGGCTCACGGTGCCCTCGCTGACCGTGACCGCAGAGAACGTGTCGGCGTCGAAGCCGGATCCCGAAGGCTTCCTTCTGGGAGCGAAGCTGCTCGGTGTCGACCCGGCCGACTGCGTCGTGTTCGAGGACTCCGGCGCCGGCATCCAGGCTGCTCACGCTGCGGGGATGCGGGTGATCGGGGTGGGCTCGCACGCGACGTCGCACGAGCCGACCTTCCACGTCGACGACCTCACCCAGGTCGCCGTGGTGCCGACCGTCGGCGGATTCGAGCTCACGATTCGCTGATTCGCTGATTCGCTGATCGGTGACGCGGTGGTCGGTGACGCTCACCCACGTCATCCGGTCCGGGCGAGCCGCGCGGGGCGTTTCAGTCCGGCCGCGCTGAGCCTCGGTATGCGCCATCGCTGTTCGGCATCCCACCATCTCGGTCCTCGCACCTGCGGGACGCCGTCGTCCATCCGGATCTCCCACCCCGAGGTTCCGAGGGATCTGTGGTGCCACCAGCACAACGGCACACCGTTATCCGTATGAGTCGGACCACCCCTGGCATGTTCGGTGACGTGGTGGATCTCGCACCATGATGCCGGAACATGGCACCCGGGGATGAGGCACTCTTTGTCGCGGGCGATGATCGCCCGGCGTTGGTGCACGGTGAAGACCCGGTCGGTGGTCGTGATCCCGATGATCCTGCCCTCATCGAACAACACCCTTTGGATGGTCCCGGCGCAGGCGACCTGGGCCGCCACGGAGACGGGGACGTGGGCACCGGATCCGGGGATCGTTGCCCACCCGCCATCACGGTGGGCGCCGCTCGTCCCGGTCGCAGCGTTCCGGAAGGTCACACCGGCCCCGTGAGAAGCGTGGGCGGCGAGGTGCTTCGCGTCGACGTTGACGACCAGGACCGGTGCGGAACCACCGAGAGTGGGCATGCCCTCGTGCCGGGCAGCGATGGCGAAGACCATCGCGAGGGCGTCGTGGCGCTTCTGCGACGCAGTGCGGTCATCGAGCACGCACCGCGGATCTGAATTGAACGGGTCGGCATCGTCCGCGGCCGCGTCCGCATCCGCATCCACATCCACATCCACATCGGCATCGGCGCCCTCGCTCGGGACGAAGTGCACTCCGGGCATGGGCGGGCCGTCGCCCTTGGGGTTGAGGATCGCGTCCAGGATGAGCTGCAACTGGGCAGCAGCATCCGGTGTCAGATACCCACGGATCGCATGCACGCCGTCCTTGAGACGACCGATCGTGATGCCCCGGCGACGACGGGAGTCCTCATCCTTCGGTTCCTCCCCATCGGGGTCGAACATCGACGCGAGGTCCTCCGCGAGCGCTTTCAAGTCCTGCGCAGTCGGCGCCGGATCCGACTCATCAACCTCCAGGCCGCCATCAGCCGCGTCCACCACGAGGCCGTGCCCGCGCGCACACCCCGCCAACGCGACATCCGCCGCCAACCGCTGATCGACCGTGAGGCGATCCCACACCTTCTCGATCGGCCCCGTCGCTGCCAGAAACCCGGCGACCCCGACCACCCCGTCAAGCAGCGCCAGCCGCATCTCGGACCACCGGGCCGGCATCCTCTCCCCCGCCAGACTCACCGGCCGCCGCACCAGATCGACGACCTTGTCGACCCTGGCCGCTCCCCGCACATCGACCGACACCGTTCGCTGCAGCAGCTCGTTCAGACCACGGCAGCCCGCCGAGTGCGGAAAGTCGGCCGCGTCGCCCGTCGCGATGGTCTCCACGATCACGGCCTCCACGCGGCGGAACGTCGCCCCCGCGCCCTGCAGCACCGCGATCCGATCCGCATCCGACAACCCGGCGAGCGCGTCGTCGGACAGCACCGCGTCAAGGTCGGCGATGACCCGATCCAGGAGCTCCGCAGTGCTGTTCATACCCCCGAGTCAACCCGGGACCACCGACATTCGAGTCCCGAAACCACGCTGAATTAGCCCAGATCAGATGCGTATTCCGATCTCCCGGAATGACACAGCGGGTGCGACCCAGATCGCACCCGAGATGCGGTGGGAAACCACACGAAGCGCGACCGACAAGCGAGAGACGATAGACGAGATACGAGAAGCAAGAAACAAAGAAACGAGAGACGCGAGAAGGGGAACGCAGAGACATCAGAGCGGGAACGACCGGACCGGGGACGAGAGCGCCGATGCCGGGACCGAGCACACGCGCCCCCTACATCCCCGCATGATCGAACGCGATCGTCGGCACATCCACGACGTGCGATCCGCCGTCCGCCACGATCACGGCGCCGGTGACATACGACGACTCCCCCGAGCCGAGGAACCGCACGACCGACGCGATCTCCGCCGGCCGAGCCGGGCGCCGCAGGGGCACATCCGCCGTGACGGTCGCATACGCCTCTTCCCGAGAGCCCAGCCCGGCCTGTGTGGCGAACTCGTCCATCTCGTCGTCCGCCATCGGGGTCTGCACCCACCCTGGGCACACGGCGTTGACCCGCACACCCTGTCGCCCGTAGTCGCGGGCCAGAGTCCGCGTCAGGCCTATGAGCGCGTGCTTTCCGACCGTGTATCCGGCCACCGACGGCCCCGCGAAGAGACCGGCGAGCGAAGACACGATCACGATCTGCCCCTTCGCCTCGATCAGCGACGGCAATGCCTCTCTCGCCATGACGAACGCCGTGGTGAGGTTGGCGCGGATCGCCGCATCCCAGCTGTCGTCGTCGGTGTCGGCTACGGGTGAGAAGCCGTGTCCGCCAGCGTTCGCCACGAGGACGTCGAGACGCCCGAACGTCGCGAGCATCTCGGCCACCGCGGCCTGGGCGGATGCCGTGTCGGCGGCATCCGCGATGATCGGGTGAGCGCCCACCGCATCCGCCACTGCTCGCAACGGCTCGGGCCGTCGCCCGACCACGACGACGTGCGCCCCCTCTGCCGCATACCGCTCGGCGATCGCCGCGCCGATTCCGGTTCCGCCACCCGTGATGACGACGACGCGCCCCGAGACCGTCGATCCGACTGCAATTCCCATGTCTGCTCCTGTTCCTGGTGCGCTCGCGCGCAGTTCACGCGCTCGCGCGCAGTTCATGCGCTCGCGCGCCGTCCGGTGGCTCCGAGGTCATCAGGCGGGGAATCCCGACCGGGCCGAATACCCGAAGTCGCTGACGATCGTCGTGCCGTTGATCGCTCGGCTGCGTGGCGAGACGAGATACAGCACGTGAGAGGCGACGTCCGCCGGCGACTGCACCGCGAACGACGGATCGACGAAGGCCTCGGCACCGAGGTCGCCGCGACTCATCGGAGTGTCGACGATCGATGGCGCCACCGTGTTCACTCGGATGCCGTCAAGGGCAAGGTCGACCGACAGCGCGCGACCGAACTGCACGAGCGCGGCTTTCGACGCGCAATACGGCACCATGCCGGCGGAGGCGACGAGAGCCGAGTCACTCGCGAGCAGCACGACGGATGCCGCAGCCGATGCACGCAGCGCGGGAAGCGCCTGCGCGAGCACGAGGAACGGGCCCGTGACGTTGACGGCGAACACCGTGTTCCACTCCAGCAGCGTGATCTCGTCGATGGCTGACCCGACCGGGCCCGAGACTCCGGCACAGCAGACGACCGCATCCAGCCGGCCGAGCTCCGCGACGGAGGTCGAGACCGCATCCGCCACCTGCGCTTCGTCGGTGACATCCGCCACACGCACCACGGCGTCACGGCATCCGCGTGCAGTCTCAGCGAGCGCAGCCCCATCGCGATCGAGCAGCGCCACGCGCACCCCTTCCGCGGCGAGCGCGAGCGCCGTCGCCCGCCCGATGCCGCTCGCCGCTCCGGTGATCAGCGCGGTCGTGCCGCTCAGCTGCAGGTCCATGATCTCCCCGAGACTCCGCGGTAGCGCCGGTGGCGCTCTTCGAGGACGGCGGTGTCATCACGGTCATCCTGCTCTGCCGATCGCAGCCCTGGAACTCGGCCACGGCGGCTGTGCGCGCTGGCACCATCGTCCTTCGCTCAGGGTCAACCGCCGGGCCCACGGCGCGAGCAGACTCGCTCTATCGACGATCCCCCTCATCCTCGATGCCGTTCGACACGGCCGTCACCCAGCAAAGGAGCCGACGTGGCAGACCCGATATCTGCGTCCACGACGCAGCAGGACCACACCTCTCTTCGATCCGGCGCGCTGGGCGTCGCCGGGATCGTCTTCCTCGTGCTCGCCGCCGTCGCACCGCTGACCGGCATCGTGGTCGTCGCCTCCCTGGCGATCGCCCTCGGAAACGGCGGCGGCACGCCGATGGCGTTCTTCCTGGTCGCCGCGATCCTGTTGCTGTTCGCCGTGGGATATGCGCAGATGTCGAAGCAGCTCGTGAATGCCGGCGGCTTCTATGCCTTCGTCGTGAAGGGCCTTGGTCGCACGGGCGGTCTCGTTGCGGGCCTCATCGCCACGCTCGGCTACAACTTCTTCGTGGTCGGGACGATCGGCACCAGCGGCTTCTTCATGCAGAACATCATCCGCGACCTCACGGGCCTCGACGTGCACTGGCTGATCTGGGGTCTGCTGTCGATCGTCGTCTGCTTCGTGCTGGCGAGGGTCGGCGTCGACTTCAGCTCCAAGATCCTCGGCGTCTGCCTCGTGCTCGAGGTGCTGATGCTCGTGGTCTTCGACGTCTCGGTGCTCGTGCAGACCGGATACGACGTGGCCGCGTTCAGCCCCGAAGCCGTGTTCTCGGGGTCCCTGCCGATCGGCCTGCTCCTGGCGGCTACGGGGTTCCTCGGTTTCGAGGCGACCGCCCTGTTCAGCGAAGAGGCGAAGCAACCGCTGCGCACCATCCCGCGGGCGACCTACACCTCGATCATCGCGATCGGCGTGATCCTCGGCGTCACCACCTGGGCCGTGGTGAGCGCGACCGGCGTCGCGCAGGCACAGGCCACGGCTCTCGAGCACCTGCCGACGGGCGACCTGATCTTCATGCTGTCGCAGCAGTACCTCGGCGGTCCGCTGACCACGGTGATGATGATCCTGCTGCTGGTCAGCCTGTTCGCGGCGATGCTCGCGTTCCACAACTCGGCGACGCGCTACCTCTACTCCCTCGGGCGCTCGCGCATCCTGCCGCATGCTCTGGCCCGCACCCGTCGCAACGGCGCCCCGCAGCTCGCCGGGATCGTGCAGGCCTCGTTCGCGGCGATCGTGGCGATCATCTTCGCGATCGCCGGCGCCGACCCCATCCTCACCCTGGTGCCGGCCATGCTCGGCTTCGGCACCCTGAGCGTGCTGATCCTGCAGGGACTCGCTGCGATCTCGATCGTCGTGTACTTCCGACGTGCCGGCGACCCGCGGTGGTGGAGCACGTTCATCGCTCCGGGGATCGGATTCCTCGGCATCGCCGCGATCTCGGTGCTCGCGATCGTGAACTTCAACATCGTCGCCGGATCCGAAGAGCTCGCCATCCGCCTTATGCCGCTGCTTCTCGTGGTGGCCCTCATCGGCGGCATCGTCTACGGCGCCTATCTCAAGCGCTCCAGACCTGCCGTCTACGAGGGCCTCGCCTCCGATCTCGAGCGCTTCAGCGATCGCTGACGCCCCCCCTGACCCCACCCCCGTTTCAAGGAGAGACATGACGACTCTGAACCCCGCCGACACATCCACGTGGCTTCCGCTCGAGGGCCTTGCCCCCGGATTCGATGCGAACAAGGCCCCGCACTCGACAGCGCTGAGCGGCCACGAGATCACGGTCGTGAACGCGCGCGGAACCCGCATCTCGCACCGCTTCGCCGACACCACGGTCACGTGGGACTACCGCCCGGGCTCCGAGGACTCCACGGCGCCGGCATCCGACACCGACGACTACGAGGCCTTCGAGGTCGACGACGACCTGTACTTCGTGCAGTTCCATCACAACTACCTGCCGAACGAGGCGGTGTCGCTGGTCGTCGATCTGCGCCACGGGCGCGCCCTCGCCGTCATCTCGGTGATCCTGCCTGCGCCGGAGCAGGGACGCACCCGCGTGCAGCACGTGTTCGCGCCGAGCATCATCGAGGGCGCAACCGTGACAGGGGCGGAGCCTGCCCCGACGACGACGCTGATCGGCCGCCGCGTCGAATGGGTGTACAGCGAGGAGCACGCATACGAGCACGTCTACCTCTCGGAGCGCTGGTACTCGTGGCAGTGCCTCGCCGGTCCCGAACGGGGCCTCGCCGACACCGACGAGAACAGCGTGTGGGAGGTGCGTCCCGGCATCTACGTCTTCGCGTGGCGAGAGAAGGTGATCCCCTGCGCATCGGTGACGATCGCCGACCACCGCGATGTCAACGCGATCCGCTCGCACGGCGTGCTGTTCGGACTCGACGAGTCGGGTGAGGTGCCGACCCACTTCACGTTCGGCGCGCATGGCCGGCTGCTCTCGACGACGCATCACGCCGACGGGCTCGAGCCCGCCCTGTTCGGGGCCGTCTGAGATGGCGGCCGCCGAGCTGATCGTCACGGGCTCGATGATCCGCACGGCGGATCGCCGGAGGCCCGTCGTCGAGGCGTTCGCCGTGCGAGACGGGCGGATCCTCGATGTCGGAACCAGGACCGAGATGCAGGCGCACCGTGGGCCGGACACGCGGATGCTGGACGTCGGGGACGCCGCGGTCTACCCCGGTTTCGTCGACGTGCACAATCACCACGCGATGGCCGGTCGCACCGAGCTGTTCGAGCTCTCGCTGCCGCCGTCGCTCGCTCTCGACGACGTCCTCGACCTCGTGCGGGACAAGGCGCAGACGCTGCCGCCGGACGCGTGGATCGTGGGCGGCCCGGTGTCGACCACGCTGCTGCCGACCCTCGCGAACACCGCGACCAGGCGACGTCTCGACGAGGCGGCCGGCGGCCGACCGGTCGTGCTCGTCGAGGACTCGAGGCACAACCGGTGGGCCAGCACGCGGGCGCTTCAACTCGCCGGGATCACCGCCGACGACATCCCCTCCGGCGGTGTCACGCTGCTCGATCCCGACGACGGGACGCCCACCGGAGTGCTGTTCGAGGCGGCGGGCATCCCGGTGCAGGAGGCCTACGACCGCAGCGGCGGACTGACCGAGGAGCAGCACATCGCCGCATCGCGCCGCGGCGTCGAGATCCTGAACTCTTTCGGCATCACGACGTTCCAGGATGCGGGGGTGTCGACCGACATCCTCGCCGCCCTCGCGTCGCTCGACCGCTCGGAGGAGCTCAACGCCTGGGTCGTCTCGTCGTTGCTGATCAACGATGAGATCTTCGGATTCGATCCGATCGGCGCCGCGCTCATCGATCTCGGCGAGCAGTTCCGAACCCCGCACCATCGACCGGACTTCGTCAAGATCTTCCTCGACGGTGTGCCCCCTGCCCGGACGGCGTCGTTCCTCGAGCCCTACAAGGCGGATGCCGTGCACGGCGCCCACTTCCACGGCGAGACGACCATGGACTTCGACGAGCTGCACACGTGGCTGCGGTCGGTCGCCGAGCGCGGTCTCGGTGCCAAGGTGCACTGCACGGGCGAC
Source organism: Microbacterium sp. AC035 (assembly GCF_979258485.1). Taxonomy (NCBI): domain Bacteria; kingdom Bacillati; phylum Actinomycetota; class Actinomycetes; order Micrococcales; family Microbacteriaceae; genus Microbacterium; species Microbacterium sp. AC035. The sequence goes on along the minus strand of NZ_OZ409858.1, from coordinate 140,746 downwards.
GGGTCGGCGCGTCTGGTGCTCGACGTCGCCGAGCACATCCGCGCCGAGGGCTTCACCACGCCGATCCAGATCGCGCACGGTCAGTTCCTCGCCGATGACGACATCCCCCGGTTGCGAGCCCTCGACGTGTCAGCCGACATCTCGCCGTTCATCTGGTTCCCCGGCGTGATCCCGCAGGCCTTGGCCGAGGTGCTCGGCGACCGGGCCGAGCACTCTCAGCCCAACCGCTCGCTGCTCGATGCCGGTGCGCTCGTCGCCGGCGGCTCGGACTGGCCGGTGAGCGAGTCGCCGAACACCCTCGAGGGACTGCAGGGGCTCGTGACGCGCGCCGACCCGCTCGGACGCGCACCCGGCGTCCTCTGGCCAGAGCAGGCGATCACCGCCGAGGAGGCGCTGGAGGTCTTCACGATCAATGCCGCGACCGCGATGGGTCTCGGCTCGGAGACCGGATCTCTGACGCCCGGCAAGTCCGCGGACTTCGTCGTGCTCGAGCGGGATGCGATCGCCGGCCCTGCCGACGAGATCGTGCACACCCCCGTGCGCTCGACGTGGTTCGCGGGCCGCGAGGTCTACTCCGCGGGCTGAGCTCGATCGCGGCAGCTCCCGCGCGCGCATTTTCCGTGCGGGGTCAAATTCGCATCGCTCAGGAGCGATTCGGATGCGTTATTGACCCCGCATGCGGCACGAGATGCGTTATTGACCCCGCATGCAGGACGAGGTGCGGGTTCGAGCTCGCACGCCGGATGAGACGCCGAAGCCCCCTCCCGCACTTCGCAGGAGGGGGCTTCGAACGTGCACAGGCGTCAGCTCCCCAGCAGGAACCTCGCGCCCAGTTCGCCGATCATCGCGGCGGGCGCATTGGTGTTGCCCGTCGGAACGGTGGGGATCACCGATGCGTCGATCACGCTCAGCCCCTCGAGGCCGCGCACCCGCAGGAGCGGGTCGACGACCGCCTCGGCATCCGACCCCATCCGGCACGTGCCGACCTGGTGGTGATACGTGATGGCGGTGCGGCGCACCCAGTCCTCGACCCCCGCATCGAGCACGTCGGGTCCCGGATACACCTCGGTCGCGCCCCATTCGTCGGCGAGCGCCGGCTGCGCGCCGATCCGGCGGCACTGACGGACGGATGCTGCGAGCGAGGCGACATCCCTCTCGTCTTCGAGTGCGGCGAGGTCGATCAGTGGCGGGTCGTCGAGGTCCGGACCAGACAGGGTGAGCGCTCCGCGACTGTGCGGCGTCACCAGGCCGGCCATGAGTGTGAATCCGTCGTCACCGCGCGGTTCGAGGTCGCCCCACATCGGCACGGAGAAGTGGATCGGCTGCGTGTCGGGCTCGGCGAGGTCGCCACGGCTGCGCCAGAACAGATGCGACTGTGTGACGGAGACACCGGGCTGCGGCGGCCCCACCGGTCGCTCCGTCGTGAAGATGACCGGGGAGAGCAGGTGGTCGTGCAGGTTCTTGCCGACACCCGGCGCATCGAGCACGACCGGGATGCCGAGGGCGGTGAGCTCGTCGGCGGGGCCGATGCCGGAGCGCAGGAGGATCACGGGCGATCCGATCGCACCGGCCGAGAGAACGATCTCGTCGGCGAAGATGTCTTCGGCGTCGGTGCCGGCGCCGAGCCGGACTCCGACGGCACGGCCCTCCTCGACGATCACCGAATGCACCTCGCGATCGGTGAGGATCGTGAGCCTGTCGGCGATCGGCTGCGCGTAGGCCATCCAGGTGTTCACCCGTCGCCCGTCACGGATCGTCACCTGCTGCTGCGAGACTCCGTCGAGGGTGCCGCCGTTGTAGTCCGGATTGCGGGGCAGGCCCTCTTCGACCGCCGCGTCGATGATCGAGGCCTGGATCGGCGAGAGCTCGTAGTCGTCGGTGACGGGCAGCACATCGTGCTCGAGCGCGTCGAAGACGGGTTCCACCGTGCTCCACCCCCACCCGATCGCCCCGGCGCGCTCCCACCCGTCATAGTCGGAGGCCGCGCCGCGCACCCAGATCATCGCGTTGAGCGCGTGAGATCCTCCGGTGACCTTTCCACGCGGAAGATGCAGTCGACGACCGCCGGCGTGCTCCTGCGGGACGGTGAAGAAATCCCAGTCGTCGGCGGAGTGCCAGAGCTCCCCCGCCCTCGACGGATCGTGGATCGCCGGGTTCGAGTCATACCCTCCGGCCTCGATCAGCGTGACCTCGACGCCCGCATCCACCAGCCGTCGAGCGACGATCGCGCCCGAGGTTCCGGCCCCGACGACGATCGCGGACTTCATGCCTGCGCCTTGCGCCCCGGGCCCGACACGACCTGCGTCACGGCGACGGACTTGAGGCCCTCGACACCGAATTCCAGGCCGTAACCCGAGCTCTTCACTCCGCCGAACGGCACCATCGGGTGCAGCCCGCCGTGCGAGTTGATCCACACCGTGCCGGACTCCATGCGCGTCGCGGCCTCGCGGGCGGCCTCGGGGTCGCTCGACCACACCGACGCACCGAGACCGACGTCGACCGAGTTGGCGAACGCGAATGCCTCGTCGACATCGCTGTACCTGATCACCGGAAGCGCGGGTCCGAACTGCTCCTCCTGCACGAGGGCGGCGTCGTTGTCGATGTCGGCGACGATCGTGGGCCGGTAGAACAGCTCGCCGAGCTCGGGCGCCGCCTCGCCGCCCGTGACGACGCGGGCGCCGCGCCCCTTCGCGTCCTCGACCAGCCGCGAGACGATGTCGAACTGGGCGCGATTCTGCAGCGGACCCAGCACGTTGCCCTCGTCGAGCCCGTTGCCCATCGGCACGGATGCCGCGATCGCGGCGAGCGCGTCGACGACCTCGTCGTAGACGGAGTCGTGCACGTAGAGGCGCTTCATCGCCGCGCACGTCTGGCCGGTGTTGATGAACGCGCCCCAGAAGAGATCCTCGGCGATCGCCGACACCTCGGTGCCCGGCAGCACGATGCCTGCATCGTTGCCTCCGAGTTCGAGGGTGAGACGGGCGAGGTTGCCGGCCGAGCTCTCGATGATGCGTCGACCGGTGGCGGTCGATCCGGTGAACATGATCTTGTCGATATCGGGGTGGGAGGCGAGGCGGGCGCCCACCTCGCGGTCGCCCGAGACGCCGATGAGCACGTCGGCCGGCAGCACGTCGTTCATCACCGCCAGCATCGCCAGCACGCTCAGGGGCGTGTACTCGCTGGGCTTCGCGACGACGGTGTTGCCCATGCGCAGCGACGGACCGATCTGCCAGATCGTGATCATCAGCGGCCAGTTCCACGGACCGATCGCCCCGACCACTCCGGCGGCCTTGTACACCAGCTCGGCATGCAGGGTCTCGTCGTCGACGAGCACCTGCGACTCGAGCGGGATCGACGCGTTGGTGCGGAGCCAGGCCGAACACGCACCCAGTTCGAAGCGCGCGTTGGGACCGTTCAGCGGCTTGCCCTGCTCGCGCGAGAGCAGATGCGCGAGGGGTTCGGCGTTCGCATCGATCGCATCCGCCGCCGCGATCAGCAGCTCGCTGCGCTTCGCGTGCCCGAGGGCCTCCCAGCCCGGCTGGGCTGCGCGCGCCCGCGCGATCGCGTCGTCGAGGTCGGCGACCGAATGCTCGGGCGCGCGCCCGATGACGTCGCGTGTGGCGGCATCCGGGATGTCTCGTCCGACGCCCTCCGGCGCCTGGATGCGGTCGAGCAGCGCGGCGGCTGCGGATGCGGCGGATTCGGACATCGGGACTCTCCTTCGAGCGGGACGCGTGCCAAGGATCTGGCGGTCGTCTCATTGTCGAACGCCGCGGGGACGCACACTTGTCGAGGAGCGCGCCGCAGATGTCCGAGTGCGAAGGGATGTCCTCGGTGCGTGCTCAGATCAGGGTGAAGTCCTCGAAGATGAGGGTCGTGCGCGTGGAGCGGATCGAGGGGATCGCCTGTATGTCCTCCAGCACGATGCGGCGGAGGTCGCGCGCATCGCTCGCGCGCACCAGCAGGATGACGTCGAAGTCACCGCCGACGAGCGCCATGTGCTCGATCTCGGGGATGGCGCGCAACCGAGCGCTGACGTCCTGCCAGGTCGCCTGCTCGATCGCGAGGGTGACGTAGGCGCTCGCATGGTGGCCGAGCAGCACGGGGTCGGTGCGCACCGAGTATCCGGTGATGATCCCCGCCTCGGTGAGGCGCTTGATGCGCGCATGCGCTCCCGCCCTCGAGATGTGCACCGCCTCGGCGATGGCCGTCATCGACGCACGTGCGTCGAGCCGCAGCTGTTCGAGGATGGCGTGGTCGGTGTCGTCCAGCGTGGTCATGGAACCCCTTCGTCCTATGCCCGAATTCTGACACTCCGTCGCACGAAGGGGCAACTGGATCGCATTCATCCACGATGTGGCGATTGTTGTTGGACGTTTGTCGGTGGAGGCGCAAGCTGTCCTCATCAGGTTCGGCAAGGAGGGCGAACGGATGGAACACACGGATCTGCTGCCGCGCGAGACCGCGGTCCAGCTCATCGACGCAGACGGACGGGTCATCGAGGACGAGCGCTATGCGCTGCCGGACGCCGACGCCCTGCTCGCCGCCTATCGGGGCCTCGTCGAGGGCCGACGCATCAACGACCAGGCCAGCGCTCTCGTTCGACAGGGCCGCTTGGCCGTCTACCCGTCGTCGCACGGTCAGGAGGCCTGCCAGATCGGCATCGCTCTCGCTCTCGCGGATGACGACTGGCTCTTCCCCACGTACCGCGACTCGGTGGCGGTCATCGCGCGCGGCGTCGCTCCTGCCGAGGCGATGGTGCTGCTCAAGGGCGACTGGCATTCGGGCTACGACGTGCGCGAGCACCACGTCGCTCCGCAGGCGACTCCCCTCGCCACGCAGCTCCTGCACGCGGTCGGCTTCGCGTATGCCGCGAAGCGGCGCGGAGAGCGCACGGTGGTCGTGGCCCTGTGCGGAGACGGTGCGACCAGCGAGGGCGACTTCCACGAGGCCATGAACTTCGCGGCCGTCTTCCGGGTGCCCGTCGTCTTCTTCGTGCAGAACAACGAGTTCGCGATCTCGGTGCCGCTCAGCCGTCAGACCGCGGCTCCCTCCCTCGCGCACAAGGCGATCGGATACGGGATGCCGGGGCAGCGCGTCGACGGCAACGACGTCGCCGCGGTGCTGTCGGTGCTCGGCGAAGCGGTCGACCGGGCGCGCGCGGGCGAGGGACCGACGCTCGTCGAGGCGCATACCTATCGGATGCAGGCGCACACGAACGCCGACGACGACACCCGCTATCGCGAGCGCGCCGAGGTTCAGGGGTGGGTCGCTCGGGATCCACTGGCGCGCCTGCGCGCCCTTCTCACGAGCACGGGCGCCCTCACGGAAGAGCTCGAGGCCGAGTTCACCGACGGGGCTGAGCAGACGGCCGCGGCGATGCGCGAGGCCCTCAACACGGATGCCGATATCGACCCCGAGGACCTCTTCCGCTTCGTGACCGAGTCCCGATCGCCGCAGCGCGAGGAGCAGTGGCACATGCTGCGGGGCGAGATCGAACGCACGCACGCGACCGCAGGAGGTGCACGATGACCATCGCCCACGATGACGTCCGCGTCGACACGCGCTCAGCGGCCGTATCGACCATGAGCATGGCCGCCGCCCTCAATCTCGCTCTCGCGGATGCGATCGAGAGCGACCCGGAGGTCGTGGTGTTCGGCGAAGACGTCGGCGCACTCGGGGGCGTCTTCCGGATCACCGACGGACTCACCGCACGGTTCGGCGAGGACCGGTGCTTCGACACCCCGCTCGCCGAATCCGGCATCGTCGGCACCGCCGTCGGCATGGCGATGAACGGCATGCGTCCCGTCGTCGAGCTGCAGTTCGACGCCTTCGCCCTTCCGGCGTTCGAGCAGATAGTCAGTCACGTCGCGAAGCTCGGCAACCGCACCCGCGGCGCTGTGCGGATGCCTCTCGTGATCCGCATCCCGTTCGGCGGCGGCATCGGCGGAGTCGAGCACCACTGCGACTCGTCGGAGGCGTATTACGCTCACACTCCCGGACTCACGGTCGTGTGTCCGTCGACCCCGCAGGACGCGTATTCGATGCTCCGTGCAGCGATCGCATCGCCCGACCCGGTGATCTTCCTCGAACCGAAGAAGCTGTACTGGACGAAGGGCGAGGTCGACACCGCGGTCGTCGCCGAGATCGGCACCGCCAGGGTCGCGCGCGAGGGCACCGACGTCACCCTGATCGCCTACGGCGCCTCGGTGCCGCTCGCTCTCGAGGCGGCAGACGTCGCGGCATCCGAGGGGCGGAGCGTGCAGGTCGTCGACGTCCGTTCGCTGTCGCCGTTCGATGACGAGACGGTGACGGCCGCGGTGCGTTCGACCGGACGAGCCGTGGTGATCGCCGAAGCCCCGGGCTTCGCCAGCGTCGCCTCCGAGATCCAGGCGCGGGTGTTCGAGCGATGCTTCGAATATCTGGAGGCACCGGTCCGACGCGTCACCGGCTTCGACACCCCGTACGCGCCGCCGAAGCTCGAGCACTGGTACCTGCCCGATGTAGACCGCGTCCTCGACGCGATCGATTCGCTGCACTGGGAGGACGCATCATGACCGCGCTCACGAGCCGCGTGTTCCGCCTGCCCGATCTCGGCGAAGGCCTGACCGAGGCGGGTCTCGTGCAATGGCTGGTCGCGGTCGGCGACACCATCGTCACCGATCAGCCGATCGCCGAGGTCGAGACGGCCAAGAGCATCGTCGAGCTGCCCTCGCCCTTCGCCGGAGTCGTGACCGCCCTGCACGGATCGCCGGGCGAGACGATCGACGTCGGCGCGCCGGTGCTCGAGGTCGCCGACGCGACGCGACCCGCGCTTCCGACCGCGCCCGACGCGCCGAAGGGGGCGGATGCCGTCGAGCACGATGCCTACCGGGAGGAGGAGCGAGCGGGGTCGGGCAACGTCCTGATCGGCTACGGAACCTCCGAGCGGGTGACGACCGGTCGTCGTCGTGCGCGCGCGACACCGTCAGAGCCGACGTCGGAAGAGGCCGATGATCCCACCCCGGCGGAGCATGCCGCCCGGCGTCCGGTGGCGGTGCGCTCACCGCTCGTCCGACGTCTGGCGCGGGATCTGGGGCTCGACGTGCACGACATCACCCCGACCGGACACGACGGCTCGATCACCCGCGCCGATGTCCTGGCTGCGGCGGTGGACGATGCGGTCGACGGCGCCGCGGCACAGCACCTCACCACGAGCGCGAAGAACCTCGACGGACTCACCGTGGTCTCTCGCGAGCGTCTGTCCGCCCTGCGCAGAGCCGTGAGCGCGAAGCTCAGCCGCAGTCGCTCCGAGATCCCGGAGGCGACCGTGTGGGTTGACGTCGACGCCACTGAGCTGTGGGCGCTGCGCGCGGGCATGGCGCCGGAGGGCGGCAGGGCCCCCTCGCTCACGGCGATCATCGCGCGCTTCGTGCTGCTCGCGCTGGAGGATCACCCTGTGCTGGCCTCTCGGCTGAGCGACGATGCGACCGAGCTCATCTCGTTCGAGGGGGTCAATCTCGGCGTCGCCGCCGACACCGCACGCGGGCTCGTCGTTCCGGTCATCCCCCGCGCCCACGACCTCACCGTCGCACAGCTCGACACGGCGCTGCGCGAGCTGACGACCGCCGCCCGTGCCGGGACCATGCCGCCGGAGCGCCTGCGCGGATCGACATTCACGCTGAACAACTACGGCGGGCTCGGGGTCGACGGCTCAGCCGCCATCATCAACCACCCCGACGTCGCGATCCTCGGAATCGGTCGCATCATCGAGCGCGCGTGGGTGGTCGACGGCCAGATCGTCCCCCGCCGCATCGTGCAGATCTCGCTGGTGTTCGACCACCGGGTGTGCGACGGCGGGTACGCCGCGAGCTTCCTCCGACGAGTGACCGAGCTCATCGAGCATCCGCTGCGTGCGTTCGGGAGAGTGTGAGGGGCTCGCGCTTGGGCCGAGGGTCGGCGTACGCTACTCTCGTCAATTACTGACCGATCATTCGGTAAGTAGCTCGGGGCGACGCAGCGTCGCTCTTCCCCCACCCGCAGAACAATGGAGTTCTCATGACGTCAGCAGTCTCCGCCCGCAACTCGACGGCGCGAATGCCCGCCGAGGAACGGCGAGTCCTCGCCAGCACACTGGTCGGCACCTCGATCGAGTGGTACGACTTCTTCATCTACGCACAGGCCGCCGGCCTCGTGCTCGCCCCACTGTTCCTCGCCCCGATCGCCGAGGAGAACAAGGGTTTCGCGCAGATACTCTCCTTCGCCACCATCGGCATCTCCTTCCTCTTCCGCCCCCTCGGAGCCATCGTCGCCGGGCACCTCGGCGACAGACTGGGCCGCAAGAAGATGCTCGTCTTCACGCTCGTGATGATGGGACTCTCCACCTCCCTGATCGGACTGCTGCCGACCTACGCGGCGATCGGTGTCGCCGCACCCATCCTGCTCATCGTGCTCCGCATCCTGCAGGGGTTCTCGGCCGGCGGCGAGTGGGGCGGTGCGGCGCTGATGGCCGTCGAGCACGCACCGAACACCCGCCGGGGGCTCTTCGGCGCGTTCCCGCAGATCGGTGTCCCGATCGGCATGATCCTCGCCACAGCCACACTCTGGGTGCTGACGAGCTCGATGTCGCCCGAGGCGTTCCTCGAGTGGGGCTGGAGGATCCCGTTCCTGCTGTCGATCGTGCTCATCGCCGTCGGCTACGTGATCAGGCGCGCAGTCGACGAGAGCCCGGTGTTCGAGGATCTCCGACGTCGCCGCCAGGAGGCCTCCGCGCCGCTGGGCCGCCTGTTCCGCAAGAACACCAAGCACGTCGTGCTCACCGCGCTCATCTTCATCGGCAATAACGCCGCCGGCTACCTGCTCATCGCGTTCTTCGCCACGTACGCGGTCACCGCCCTCGGCATGGAACGTCCTCCCGTGCTGCTGGCCACGACCCTCGCCTCGTTCGGATGGCTCATCTTCACGCTGTGGGGCGGTCATCTGTCGGACCGCCTCGGGCGGGTCCGCACCTTCCAGATCGGGTACATCGCGCTCGCCGTCTGGGCCGTGCCGATGTGGTTCCTGATCGACACCGCGAACATCCTCTGGTACTTCGTCGCGCTGTTCGTGATGACGTTCGCACTCGGGCTCTCGTACGGCCCGCAGGCGGCCCTCTATGCCGAGATGTTCCCGGCCAACGTCCGCTACTCGGGCGTCTCGATCGGATATGCGCTGGGGGCGATCCTCGGCGGAGCGTTCGCACCGATGATCGCGGAGGCTCTGATGAACCGGTTCCAGGCAGCTTGGACCATCGGCGTCTACATCGCCATCACAGCGGTGATCTCCCTCATCGCCGTATCGATGGTGAAGGAGACCAAGGGCGTCGACCTGCACGCCTGACGGAGTCCTGACATCTGCCGGACGGCGGGCCGGTCGGTCACACGACCGGCCCGCCGTCAGCCGAAGACGAGCGGCGTGCGTGCCGTGGCGTCCTCGACCGTGATGCCGACGATCGTCGATCCCTCCTCGAGGGCCCCGCGATCGGCCTGGAATCGGAAGACCTGCCCGTCGCGCGTCGTGACGGCATAGTAGTGATCGCTCGAAGACACGACATCGACCACGGTGCCCCCGGGGTAGGCGGACATCGCGTCGGCTGCGGGAGCACCGACCTGGATCTCGCCCCGAGCCGGCAGCGCAGTTCCCTCGACGACGCTCTCGCCGAGGCTGCGATCGTTCCCGACGGTGATCGACCAGACCGCGTCGCCGGCCTCGGCGGGATGCACCAGGATCGTCCCGGCCTCCTCGGGGGCGACGAGCGTCCACGGCCCGCCATCGTACTCGGGCTCGACGACCTGTACATCGGGTCCCGCTGCGGCGATCGCGGAATCGACCGAGTCGCCCAGGCGGAGCGGACCGACCCCGCCGACACCGATCTGCCAGTCGCTCCACACGGCGCCGGGGTCGCCGGACGGGTCGGTCTCCGCGACGGGCGGGTTCTCGGTGAGCTCCTCGATCAGTCCCGACCTGGCCTCCGCGGCGCGGCTCTGCAGCAGCAGGGCGGCGGCCTCGGCGTCGAAGGTGCGCTCGCCGGTGAAAGGCTGCCACAGCTGGACGATCACGTTCCCGGTCGACGCGAACGTGCTGAACGATCGCCAGTCGAGACCCGCGTCGATCAGTGAGCCCGCGAACGCCCGGACATCCTCCGAGGGCTCGGGAATCACGGCATCGAAGGTGATGGCTCCCTCTTTGGCGAACTCGGCGCACTGCTCGGCCGCCTGGAGCAACTGATCCATGCGCCCCTCGGCCTGCGCCTCATCGGCGAACTGCATGATCGTCATCCGGCCGAGCCCATTGGCGGGATCCGTCGGCACCTGCCACTCGATCGTTCTCGCCCCGACGCTGCCGAGTGACTGCTCGGCATAGAGGGCATCGCAGATCGGCGGATCCGCAGGGAGAGCCCCGCCATCCGACACCTGTTCGAGCACCGGCGAGGGCTCGCCGACGTCGGAGGCCTCGGGCAGGATCCCGACGATCTCCTCTGGGGCGAGCGCGAACGCGTCGAGTTCATCCCCGACGAACACGATCGGTCCGGCGTAAGGCTCTGGTGACGCGGTCGTCTGCGACGGCGAAGGCGACGGAGGTGATGACGTCTGAGGACTCGGGGCGCAGGCGCTCACGGCGACCAAGGTGCCGATCCCGATCGAGGCGAGCGTCACTCGCGCTCGACCCTTGGTGAAGACAGCCATTGAATCCTCCGACCTCGTCATTCGCCGATGTAGACGTCCCCTCCTCGGAGCCTAGGGGCGCCGAGGCGACCTCGACCAGGAGCCCGCGCATGTCGAGATCAGAATGAGAGGAAGACATGCCGGAGATCGCATATGTCGCTGACCCGACGCCCGCCCCTCACTCTCCGCTGAGTGCGGCAGCGGCAGCGGCGCGGGCATCGGCCGCCGTCGCTGCTCTCAACACCGCTTCCGCAGCGGCATCGCACTGCTCGCCCGTGACGCCGGCGAGCGCCGCCGCGACCCGACCCAGCGCACGGGGTGTCATCGACAGCGAGGTGACGCCGAGCCCCACCAGCACTGCGGCCAGAGTGGGATCGGCACCGGCCTCCCCGCATACGCCCACCGGCAGGCTCCACCGGCGTCCGGCCGCACCCGCCTGCCCGATCAGTCGCAGCACGGCCGGCTGCCACGGATCGTTCAGATCGCCCAGCTCTCCGAGCAGTCGATCGGCCGCGAGCGTGTACTGAGCGAGATCGTTGGTGCCGATGCTGACGAAATCGACGACCTCGAGCATCTCGGAGGCGAGGAGCGCGGCGGAGGGCGTCTCGATCATCACCCCCACCGTCTCCAGTCCGGCCTCCCGGGCACGCTCTGCGAAGTCTTGCGCCTCATCGACCGTCGCCACCATCGGAGCCATGACCTCGACGAGCGCAGACTCCGCCTCCGCTGCGAGCGCGAGAGCTCGCAGCTGATCGTCGAGCAAGGCGGGCGATCGCCGCGCGATCCGCAATCCACGCACGCCGAGGGCCGGATTCTCCTCCGCGTCGGCGTTCGCGAAGGGCAGAGGCTTGTCGCTGCCCGCATCGAGCGTGCGCACGACGACCTTCCGCCCCGGGAACGCCGCCAGAACGCCCCTGTAGGCGTCGACCTGCTCATCGATCGAGGGCGCGTCGACGCGGTCGAGGAAGCAGAACTCGGTGCGGAAGAGGCCCACTCCCTCGGCGCCCGATGCCGCGGCCGTCAGCGCCTCGGCCGCCCCGCCGACGTTGGCGAGCAGAGCGATCCGGCGCCCGTCGGCGAGCACTCCCTCTCCGTCGAAGGGCACCACGATCGCCGCGGCTCTCGCCTCCTCGATCCTGGAGCTGCTCGGGTCGACCTCGACCGTGCCCCGGTCGCCGTCGACGAGGATCACGTCGCCGGATGCGATCCCCGTGGCACCGGCGACCCCGACGACCGCCGGGATTCCGAGCGAGCGGGCGATGATCGCGGTGTGCGAGGTGGGTCCACCCTGCTCGGTCACGAGCGCGACGCAGTTGCCGCCCTCGAGGGCGGCGGTGTCGGCCGGCGCCAGGTCGGTCGCGACGAGCACGAAAGGCTCGTCGCGTTCCGGGACACCCGGCATCTCGACCTCGAGGATCTCGGCGATGATCCGATCGCGAACGTCGCGGATGTCGGCAGCACGCTCGGCCATCCGACCTCCCAGTGCCTTGAGCCCCTTCTCGTGCGCGACGGCAGTCTCCCAGACGGCTCGGGCGGCGGTGCGCCCCTTCGATCGCACGAGCGCCGTCGCGTCGGCGACGAGTTCGGGGTCGGAGGCGAGCAGACGCGAGGCGTCGAGGATGGCCCGCGCTTCGCCTGTCGCCTCCGACGTGCGGCGGCGCAGCTGATCGGCCACCGCCACGGCTGCCCACTCGATCGCCGACACTTCGCTCTCGCGCTCGTCTGCCTCGATGGTCATGCCCGGGTCGGGTTCGTCGAGCGGGGCAGCCAACAGCACGGTCTGCGCCGCGACACGGCCCGAGCTCACGCCTCGCCCGCTCAGCACCGTCCCGGATGTCACCGGCGCCACGTCCGGAAGATCCATCGATCGCTGGTGCACGAGCTCTGTCGGTGTCTCTGCGACGTCGATTCCTTCACCGAATCCGTCGTCGAACAGCGCGACCAGTCGATCGAGAGCGCCGTCGGCGTCGGCGCCGGTCGCCGAGAGGCGCAGTTCGTCGCCCTGCCTGGCACCGAGCATCAGCAGCCGTGACAGGCTGGCCGCCACTGCCTCCGGCCCGTGGGGCAGCCGAGTCAGTCGCACATCAGCCCCCGCGGCGGCCTCGGCGATCAGCGCGGCCGGACGCGCGTGGATGCCGAGGGGGTTGCGCACGGCGACCACGCGGGTCGCCGTGTCGCTCTCGACGAGCGCCGGGGCGGCGAGAGGGGCAGGCGCCTCCGGATCGCCGAGCTGGCCGGTCTTCGCGCCCAGCGCAGCAGCGGCCTCCTCGGCCACGACCTCGAGCGATGCACCGGAGGCCGCAGACACTGCTGCGGCGAGCAACCCCTCCACGAAGGGCGCGGGCGTGAGACGAACAGCGACGTCGCTCATCCGCAGCTCGAGCGCGAGCTCGGCGCTCAGCACCGCCGAGCCGAGATCCATCAGCACGAGGACACCGTCGCAGTCGGCGGCCAGTTCGTCGATGGCCGCGGCGACCGCCACGGCATCCGTGCCGAGAACGGCGGTGCCGTCGGCATCCGAGCCCGCCCCCGCGGCCACCAGCACGCGCACTCCGCCGCCCCGCACCATCTGCAGGGCAAGCTCGAGGGCCGCCTCCCCGAGCCGAGCGCTGTGGGAGACGGCGACGATGCCGATCATCAGGACGATTCCGTGGTGGCCCGCGCGAGCGCCTCGAACAGCAGCGTCGTGGAGGCCGCCCCCGGATCGATGTGTCCGGCGCTGCGCTCACCGAGGTAGCTCGCGCGTCCCTTGCGCGCCACGAGCGGCTCGGTGGCATCGCGTCCGACAGCCGCAGCCTCGGCCGCCGCCACGGTCGCCTCTTCGAGGTCCGCCCCGCCGGCGATCGCCGCGTCGAGGGCGTCCACCGCGGGCGCCATCGCATCGAACATGGTCTTGTCGCCTGCTTCGGCCTTGCCCCGCGCGACGATGCCGTCGAGGCCCGCTCGCGCTGAGGCCGCGAGCCCGGCGGCGTCGAGTTCGGTGACAGGTCCTGCGGCCATGCCCATCCGCAGGAACAGCGTCCCGTAGAGCGGTCCGCTGGCTCCCCCGACCGAGCTGACGAGGGTCATGCCGACCGTCTTGAGCAGCTCGTCGACGGTGGACGGCACGCCCGAGTCGAGCTTCGCCACGACCGCATCCATCCCGCGCGCCATGTTGGCCCCGTGGTCTGCGTCGCCGATCGCCGAGTCGAGCTCGGTGAGCCATTCGCGCTTCTCGGCGATCACGTCGCGGAACCGCCGGATCCAGTCGGCGAGGGCCGCGGTGTCGATCGCCGCCATCATGCTCCCCACCGCAGTCCGGGCGTGTTCACCGGGGCATCCCACAGCCGCAGCAGCTCGTCGTCGGCTTTCAGCACGGTGAGGGAGCAACCGGCCATGTCGAGTGACGTGATGTAGTCGCCGACCAGGTTGCGTGCGATCTGCACTCCCGCCTCCTCGAGCAGCGACACGACCTCGCCGTACATCAGATACAGCTCGATCAGGGGCGATCCGCCCATGCCGTTGAGCATCACGATCGCGGGTCCGGCGGCGTCGAGGTCGGCGAGGATCGGCTCGACGAGCTGACGAGCGATCTCGGACGCGGGGGCCAGCGGCTCGCGGTGACGACCGGGTTCGCCGTGGATGCCGATGCCGATCTCCATCTGGTCATCCGGCAGGTCGAACGTGGGTTTGCCCGCTGCGGGGACCGTGCAGCTCGTGAGCGCCATTCCCATCGAGCGCCCCTGACCGTTGATGCGCTGGGCGAGCTCCACGATCGAGGCGAGATCCTGCCCTTCCTCCGCTGCCGCTCCGACGAGCTTCTCGAGCAGCACGGTGAGTCCGACCCCACGGCGCCCCGCCGTGTAGAGCGAGTCCTGCACGGCGACATCGTCGTCGACGATCACGGTGCCGACCTCGATGCCCTCCATCGCGGCGAGCTCGGCGGCCATCTCGAAGTTCAGCACATCACCCGTGTAGTTCTTCACGATGTGGAGGACCCCCGCACCGCGGTCCACGGCTTTGGTCGCAGCCTGCACGCGGTCGGGAGTGGGCGAGGTGAAGATCTCACCGGCGACGGCCGCGTCGAGCATGCCGACACCGACATACCCGCCGTGCAGCGGCTCATGTCCCGACCCGCCACCGGAGACGACCGCGACCTTTCCCTGCGCCTTCGGCGTCGCGCGCGTGATCACGTGCGTCTCGAGGTCGACCGACAGTTCGGGGTGCGCGAGAGCGACGCCTCGCAGCGACTCGACCAGCACATCGGCGGGGTTGTTGATGAGCTTCTTCATCGTTCGATCTCCCTTGATCTCTGCGGTGGCGATCTTTCGCAATATTGGAAAGTTATTCGTCAATGTCGAATATGCTCGGACGCAGTCGAGTTGTCAAGATCAACCTGACGACCGATGAGAGTGTCCGGCTCGACGACGATCCGGAGGGAGGAGCCTCGATGATCCAGGCCATCGATCGGGCGGCGAAAGTGCTCGAACTGCTGCAGGGAGCGCGCCACCTCGGCATCACCGATCTCTCCCTGGCCCTGAGTCTCCCCCCGTCGACCGTGCACGGGATCGTGAAGTCACTCCGGGAGCACGGCCTGGTCGCGAAGGAGCGTGGCGGGCAGCGCTACATGCTGGGGCCCACGCTGCTGCGCCTCAGCAACGTCTACCTCGACACGCTCGACGTCAGGGCACGGGCCATGCGCTGGACCCAGGAGCTCGCCCGCCGGACCAACCTGCCCGTGCGGCTCGGCGCACCGCACTTCCACGAGGTGCTCGTGATCCACCATGACCTGCGCCCGGACGACAGCCAGCAGATGCTCGAGACGGGTGTGGCGATCCCCGCTCACGCCTCGGCGATGGGAAAGGTGCTCCTCGCACACGACCTGGGCTTCCAGCGCACCGTCTTCGAACGGCCGCTGCACAGCCTCACCGGTGACACGATCACCGACGTCGCTCGACTGCTGCTCGATCTGCCCACCATCGCAGAACGCGGCAGCGCCTCGGAGACCGATGAGGCCGTGCTCGGAGAATCGTCCGTCGCCGCACCGGTCGCCGACGCCTCGAACGACATCATCGCCGCGGTCGCCGTCGTGATGCCCACATCGCAGGCTCCGGCATCCGATGTCGTGCTGAACGCGCTCCGGGAGACGGCGCGAAACATCTCACGCGAACTCGGGGCCACCAGCTGGCCTCCCCGGGTGGCTCCGGCCGACGACTGAGTCGACTCAGCGCGACTGCAGTCCGTCCAGGCTCACCCTGAGGATGTCCTCCCCCAGTTCGTCGGGGTCGACGGGTCCGCCGGGCCGATACCACTCGACGACCGAGTTGATCATGCCGAAGATCAGCCTCGTCGCGACCGCCGCATCGACGTCGACACGGATCAGCCCCTCGGCCTGGGCCTCGGCGACGATCGCCGTCACCCGCTGATCGAACGCCCGCCGGCGCACGAGAGCAGAGGTCTCGACATCGCCGTTGCCGCGCACACGCAGCAGCAGTGTGACCGAGGGCAGCTTCTCGGTCAGCACCCGCACAGCTCCGCGGATGATCGCCCGCAGGCGGTCGGAGGCCAGCGGATGCCGCGCTGTCGCGTCGTCGACGACGGCCTCCAGTGCATCGAGCGCGTCGTCGAGCGCGAGTGCGAGAATTGCCGACTTCGATTCGAAGTGGTGGTACAGAGCCGACTTGGTGAGCCCCAGCGTCGCGCTCAGATCGGCGACGCTGGTGGCGTCGTAGCCGTGCTCGTTGAACACCTTGACGGCGACCGCGAGCACCTGTTCGCGGTCATAACCTGGCCGGCCGCGCTTGGGGGCCGGCGCGCCGATTCCGGGCTGTGCCATGGCCCCAGTCTGTCAGTCCCGATGAGTTGCCATTCGCGGAAGGATCTGAGATCGTATTCCTGACCGATCGGTCTGAAAATATCGCCAGCGTGGGCGTTCGAGAGGATGACGATGTCCGAGGCCTATCTCGTGGACGGGGTTCGCACCGCCGTCGGGCGCTACGGAGGCGCACTCGCCGGCATCCGTCCCGATGATCTGGCAGCCCTCGTGGTGGGCGAGACCGTCGCTCGATCGTCGATCCCCGCCGAGTCGATCGACGAGGTCATTCTCGGAGCCGCGAATCAGGCGGGCGAGGACAACCGGAACGTCGCCCGGATGGCTGCGCTCCTCGCCGGCCTCCCCGACTCGATCCCCGGCCTCACGGTGAACCGGCTCTGCGCCTCGGGCATGTCCGCCATCGCGATCGCGGCCAACGCCGTGCGCGCAGGTGACGCCGACCTCATCGTCGCCGGCGGAGTCGAATCGATGACGCGTGCCCCCTGGGTGCAGGCGAAACCCGAGCGGGCGTGGGCGAAGCCCGGAGCGGCGTTCGACACGTCGATCGGATGGCGCTTCACGAACCCCCGGCTGGGTGCCCGCGACAAGGCGACGTTCACGATGCCCGAGACTGCGGAAGAGGTCGCCCGCCTCGACGGGATCACCAGGGCGGCTGCCGATGCCTTCGCGCTCCTGAGCCATCAGCGTGCGGTCGCCGCGATCGATGCGGGGCGCTTCGCCCCCGAGATCGTCGGAGTCGAGACGGGCCACGGCATCGTCGACACCGACGAGGGACCGCGGCGGGACACCACGCTCGACGCACTCGCGAGGCTGCGCCCCGTCGTCGCAGGCGGCGAGGTCGTCACCGCCGGCAACTCCAGCTCGCTGAACGACGGAGCTTCCGCGATCGTCGTGGCGAGCGCCGAAGCCGTCGAGCGGCACGGGCTCCGACCACGCGCGCGGATCGTCGCATCGGCGACCGCCGCACTGGCCCCCGAGATCATGGGGCTCGGTCCGGTGATCGCGACTCAGAAGGCGCTGACGAAGGCGGGCCTGCAGCTCGGCGACATCGGAGCCGTCGAGCTGAACGAGGCCTTCGCATCGCAGTCGCTCGCCTGCATCCGGCGCCTGGGCCTCGACCCGTCGATCGTCAATGCCGACGGCGGAGCCATCGCGCTCGGCCACCCCCTCGGCTCCAGCGGATCCCGCCTGCTCGTGACCCTGCTCGGCCGACTCGAGCGCGAAGACGCGCGATACGGACTGGCCACGATGTGCGTCGGCGTCGGCCAGGGAACGGCGA
Source organism: Microbacterium sp. AC035 (assembly GCF_979258485.1). Lineage (NCBI taxonomy): Bacteria > Bacillati > Actinomycetota > Actinomycetes > Micrococcales > Microbacteriaceae > Microbacterium > Microbacterium sp. AC035. The sequence continues at coordinate 122,973 of NZ_OZ409858.1, read as the reverse complement.
TGATCGTGGAGCGTCTGACATGACCCTGCGCATCGAGGAGCGGCACGACCGCGTCATCGCCACGCTCGACCGCCCGGACAAGCGCAACGCGATCGACCAGGAGACGGTCGATGCGCTGCACGAGCTGTGCGCGATGCTCGAAGAGACTCCCCGCACCCTCATCCTCACCGGCACCGACGGGGTCTTCGCCGCGGGCGCCGACATCGCCCAGCTGCGCGATCGCACCGCGGACGACGCGATGCGCGGCATCAACGCGACGGTGTTCATCCGCATCCACCAGCTGCCGATGCCTGTGGTCGCGGCGATCGACGGCTACGCGCTCGGCGGCGGAGCGGAACTCGCCTACGCGGCCGACATCCGCATCGCGACGCGTGCGTTGCGCATCGGCAACCCCGAGACAGGACTCGGGATCATCGCCGCGGCCGGCGCGACCTGGCGCCTGCCCGAGATCGTCGGCGATGCCAGGGCGAGCGAGCTCCTGTTCACCGGCCGGGCACTCGACGCCGAGGAGGCGCTGCAGTGGGGGCTCGTGTCGTCGCTGCATCCGGTCGACGAGCTGCTCGCCGCCGCGCACGGAATCGTCGATCGGATCGCGGCGAACGATCCGCTGGCGACGCAGTACACGAAGCGTGCTCTGCGGACTCCGCGCGCCGGACATCCGGCTGTCGAGCTCGAGCTGCAGGCCGAGCTGTTCGAGTCTGCGGAGAAGCACCGCCGCATGACCGCGTTCCTGGAGAGGAAGAGCCGATGAGCGTCCCGGAGAACGCACCGGTCAGGGTCGGGGTGCTCGGCGGAGGACGGATGGGCGCAGGAATCGCGCATGCGTTCCTGCTCGCAGGGTCCCGCGTCAGCGTGGTCGAGCGCGATGCGGCGAGCGCCGACGCGGCGCTCGATCGCATCCGCGACAGCATCCGTCGATCGGTCGAACGCGACCCGTCCCTCGACGAGACGGAGATCGGCGCTCGCCTGGCGACCGGTGCCGACATCGCGTCCTTCGCCGACAGCGACCTCGTGATCGAGGCCGTGCCCGAAGATCGCGACCTCAAAGAACAGGCGCTCGCTCGCGCCGAGGTCGCCATGCCTGCACACGCCACTCTGGCGAGCAACACCTCGTCGATCTCGATCGACGACCTCGCCGCGGCTCGGCTGCGCCCCGAGCGATTCCTCGGCCTCCACTTCTTCAACCCGGTTCCTGCCTCGGCACTCGTCGAGATCGTGCACGGAGCCGCGACCGACGCGGGTACCACCGAGAGCGCGGGGCGCTGGGTGGCAGCCCTCGGCAAGACGCCGATCGTCGTGCGCGACTCCCCCGGATTCGCGTCGTCGCGGCTGGGGGTGATGCTCGGCCTCGAGGCGATCAGGATGCTCGAGGAGGGTGTCGCGTCAGCAGCCGACATCGATGCGGCCATGACTCTGGGCTACCGGCATCCGATGGGCCCGCTGCGCACCACTGACGTCGTCGGGCTCGATGTGCGGCTGGGCATCGCCGAGGAGCTGGAACGCACGCTCGGCGAGCGGTTCGCGCCGCCGGATCTGCTGCGGCGGATGGTCGCCGAAGGAAAGCTCGGCCGCAAGAGCGGCGAAGGGTTCTACGCATGGAACGAGGAGAGATGACCGAGTATCTGCCGAGCTACGTCCAGGGCGAGTGGTGGACGCCCTCGTCCCCCACGCGGTCCGCGGAGGTGCGCGATGCGTCGACCGGCGAGGTCGTCACCCTCGTCTCCACCGACGGCCTCGATCTCGCCGGCGCGCTGGAGCACGCTCGCTCCGTGGGTCAGCGGAGCCTCGGCGCCCTCACCTTCCATCAGCGCGCGGTGCTGCTGAAGCAGTTCGCCCTCGCCCTCACCGACCGCAAGGACGAGCTGTATGCTCTCTCCTCCCGCACTGGCGCCACGAAGGCCGACTCGTGGGTCGACATCGACGGCGGCATCGGGGTGCTGTTCTCGTACTCCGGCAAGGGCCGCCGTGAGCTGCCGAACAGCCGCGTGCACGTCGACGGGCCGGTCGAGCCGCTGTCGAAGGACGGATCCTTCCTCGGGCGCCATGTCTACACGACGCTGCCCGGCGTCGCCGTGCAGATCAACGCCTTCAACTTCCCGGTCTGGGGATCGCTCGAGAAGTTCGCGCCGGCGTTCCTCGCGGGCATGCCGACCCTCGTCAAGCCGGCGACGCCCACCGGATACGTCGCCGAAGCGATGGTGCGGATCCTCGTCGAGTCGGGCCTGCTTCCCGACGGCTCGCTGCAGCTCGTGAGCGGGAGCGTGCCCGACCTCTTCGAGAGCCTGCGACTCGGCGACATCGTCGGCTTCACCGGCAGCGCCTCGACGGCCGAGAGCCTCAAGGCGCACCCCTCCGTGCAGACCGGTGGGGTGCGATTCACGGCCGAGACCGACTCGATCAACGCCTCGGTGCTCGGCACCGACGCGACCGAGGGGACCCCCGAGTTCGACGCCTATGTCCGGCAGCTCGTCACCGAGATGACGAGCAAGGCCGGTCAGAAGTGCACGGCGATCCGCCGCGCGATCGTGCCGACCGGGTCGGCGGATGCAGTGATCGCCGCCGTGCAGGCGCGCCTCACCGCGAAGACGGTGCTGGGCGATCCACGAGCCGAGGGAGTCACCATGGGCCCCCTCGCCTCGACCGCGCAGCGTGACGAGGTGCTGCGTCAAGTCGGAAGACTGCAGGATGCGGGCGGACGGATCGTCATCGGCTCGACCGATGCCCCCGAGGTGCGCCTCCGCGACGGCAGCACCGGGCCCTCGCCCGACGGCGCGTTCGTCTCGCCGCTGCTGCTGCGCTTCGACGACCCTCAGTCAGAGGCCGCCCATTCGGTGGAGGCGTTCGGGCCGGTGTCGTCCCTGCTCACGTATGACACGATCGCCGACGCCGCAGCGCTCGTCGCCCGGGGCGGCGGATCATTGGTCACCAGCCTCGCCACGCACGACCCTGTGCAGGCGGTGGAGCTGGCCACGCGCATCGCTCCGTTCAATGGTCGGATGCTGCTGCTCGACCGCGACGATGCGCGCTCCTCGACCGGTCACGGTTCTCCGCTGCCGAACCTCGTGCATGGCGGGCCCGGCCGAGCAGGCGGCGGCGAGGAGCTCGGCGGCATCCGCGCGGTGCTGCACCACATGCAGCGCACCGCGGTGCAGGGTTCACCTGAGATGCTCACGGCGCTGACCGGGGTCTGGCACACGGGTGCTGCGGCGCGCAGCGATGGTCGGCATCCGTTCCGCAAGTCGCTCGCCGAGCTCCGCATCGGCGATCAGATCGTCTCGGCCTCGCGGGAGGTGTCGCTCGCCGACATCGAGACGTTCGCGCACTTCACCGGCGACACGTTCTATGCGCACATGGACGAAGCCGCCGCCGCCGCGAACCCGTTCTTCCCCGGCCGCGTGGCGCACGGGTACCTGCTCGTCTCGTGGGCCGCGGGTCTCTTCGTCGATCCCGAGCCGGGCCCCGTGCTCGCGAACTACGGCCTCGAGAACCTGCGTTTCATCACGCCGGTCTCCCCCGGCGACACGATCCGCGTCGAGCTCACCGCCAAGCAGATCACGCCGCGCGAGACCGATGAGTACGGCGAGGTGCGCTGGGATGCCGTGATCCGCAACCAGGCCGACGAGCTCGTCGCGACCTACGACGTGCTCACACTGGTCAGCAAGGAGCCCGCACCCGAGGTCGCAGCCGCATGAGGCCGATGATGCAGCGCGATGCCGCGTCGGCGATGCTCGGCCTGATCGTCGAGCTCGACGAGCCCGGCGAGGCGGTCGTGTCGATGACGGTGCGCGCTGACATGCTGAACGGCTTCGCGATCACGCATGGCGGGCTGGTGTTCACGCTCGCCGACACGGCCTTCGCGATCGCCTGCAACGAAGACGAGCGCGTCACGGTCGCCGGCGGTGCCGACATCACGTTCCTGAAATCCACGACAGCGGGGCAGCGGCTGACGGCTCGCGCGGTGCGCAGGGTCGTCAGGGGACGCAATGGGTTGTACGACGTGACGGTGACCGACGAATCAGGCGATGTCGTCGCAGAGGTGCGCGGCCGCTCGCTCACCACGAACCGATCGCACCCGGGCTGAGCGCCCGAACGCTCAGTGTCCCGTTCATGACGAAGGAGTCGACGATGATCACAGCACGTACCGAGATCGGCACCGAGGCGCACCTGCACTCGCCCGACCGGCTCGCCCGGTTGCAGCTGGAGCGCCTGCAGTGGACGGTGCACCACGCGTACGAGAATGTGCCGGTCTATCGCCGCAAGTTCGACGAGCACGGTGTGCACCCCGACGACATCCGCACCCTCGACGACGTGCAGAAGCTGCCCTTCACCACCAAAGCCGACCTGCGCGAGAGCTACCCGTTCGGGATGTTCGCCGTTCCCATGCCAGACGTCCGTCGCATCCACGCGTCGTCCGGCACGACGGGGCGTCCGACCGTCGTCGGCTACACCGAGGGCGACCTCGACCGATGGAGCGATCTGATCGCGAGGTCGCTGCACGCGGCCGGCATCCGCGCGGGGATGAAGGTCCACAACGCATACGGCTATGGACTCTTCACCGGTGGGCTGGGCGCACACGCGGGGATCGAGCGGCTGGGGGCCACCGTGATCCCGGTGTCGGGAGGGCAGACCGCGCGGCAGGTGCAGCTGATCGCCGATTTCGAGCCGGACGCGATCCTCTGCACCCCCAGCTACCTGCTCACGATCGCGGATGCCATGGAGGCGGCGGGGATCGATCCGACGAAGACATCGCTGCGAGTGGCGGTACTGGGCGCCGAACCGTGGACGAACGAGATGCGGCGGGAGATCGAGCGACGACTGAACATCGACGCGGTCGACATCTACGGGCTCAGCGAGGTCATGGGACCAGGTGTCGCGAGCGAGAGCGTGCTCACGAAAGACGGGCCGCACATCTGGGAGGACCACTTCCTGCCCGAGATCATCGACGGCGACACGGGCGATCGACTGCCGGACGGAGCGCTGGGCGAACTCGTGTTCACGTCTCTCACCAAGGAGGCGTTTCCTGTCATCCGATACCGCACACGCGACCTGACGCGACTTCTTCCCGGCACGACCTACCCCGCTCTGCGGCGCATCGAGAAGATCACCGGACGCAACGACGACATGATCATCCTGCGCGGTGTGAACCTGTTCCCCACGCAGATCGAGGAGCTCGTGATGGGGATCGAGACGCTGACGCCGCACTTCGTGCTCGAGCTGCACCATGTCGCGCACCTCGACACCATGACAGTGCGCATCGAGCGGCACCCGTCGTTGAGCGCCGAGGAGTGCGACGCCGCGGCGGCGGTGCTCCACCACCGCATCAAGATGCACATCGGCACCAGCGTCGACGTCAAGGTCGAGGAGCCCGGCACGCTGCCCCGCAGCGAGGGCAAGTACAAGCGCGTGTACGACCTGCGCTGAGAGATCAATCGCCTATCCGCGATATCGCGGATAGGCGATATCATCACTGCATGAGTCGCGCCGCCGAGTTGATCCGCTACGCCCGCCGCCAGAGCGGACTCACGCAGTCCGCTCTGGCTCGACTGGCTGGCGTGACGCAGAGCGTCGTCAGCGAATATGAGACCGGCAGGCGCGAGCCGTCTTTCGACGCGGTCGACCGGCTGATCTCGGCTGCTGGGCTGATCGTCGAGGTCACCCCGCGCACTCCGGAGGAGCAGAGCGCGCGCGACCGAGTGATCGCTCTGTCCGGTGAACTCCGGCGCGCACTCCTGCCGCTCGGGGTGCAGCGCATCCGCCTCTTCGGCAGCGTCGCTCGCGGCGACGAGAGTGCGTCAAGTGACATCGATCTGGCCGTCGATGTCGCGCCGACCGTCGGCGTGTTCGATCTGCTGCGGATGCGGCGCGAGGCCGAGAAGATACTCGGCCGACCGGTCGACCTTGTCCCCTCCGACGGCCTCAAACCCGCGGTGGCAGAAGCGGTCGAACGTGAAGCCGTCACGTTGTGAACCGGCACACGTCCGAGAGGCTTCAGGACATCGCGGCCGCCTGCGAGGCGGTCTCTCGCTACGAGCGCCGAATCGACAGCGATGACGAGATCGTCTTCGATGCCATTCGTGCACGGCTCGTCGAGATCGGCGAGGCGGTCAAGGGCCTCAGCGAAGCCGCGACCGCGGCCGAGCCCGGTATCCCGTGGGCGGAGATCGCTGGAATGCGCGACTACCTCGCGCACCGCTACTTCGACACCACGCATGCCATCGTCATGACGACTGCGAGATCCGACGTACCGCTGCTTGCCGCAGCCGTTCAGAGGATGCGGTCGAGAGAACGGGACGCATCGACGAAGCGCTGATCGATGCTCCTGACGCGGGCGTCAGCCGCGGAGCGCGAGCACGAACGGAAGGACCTCCGTGGCGCCGGCATGACGCAGTGTGCGCGCGGCGACCGTGAGAGTCCATCGACTGTCGGCCAGGTCGTCTACGAGGAGCACCGGACCCTCGGGAATGTCGAGACCCTGCGCGCTGAACCTGTCCCAGAGACCGGCGAGACGGAAGACGCTGTTGCCGCCGGGCTGACCCGTCGGCCCGCCGTTCACGAGGTCGAGCGCACCGAGGTAGGGAAGCCGGCCGATCTCGGAGATCCCCCTGGCGAGAGAGTCGACGAGCAGCGGATGCGAACGCGACGGCATGGCTACCACCGCGACCGGGCGCTCCGCCCAGCCCCAGCCCGCGAGCACACGCACGCAGCCGCCGAGCACCTGCGGAGACACGGGCGCGTCCGGCGCCCCCGCTGCGAAGAGCTCGCGCAGAGCACCGCCCCAGCCGAGGTCGGTGAGCCGGGCGAGCGCGCGGCCCTCTCCCGCCTGCTCCCCCGCCGCGATACGCCCCTTCACCGGCACGTCGAGCTTGTCGGCGCCGGTCGGCCAGGCGCGGCGCGGCTCGACCGGAACACCCACCCGATCGAGCGACTCCGCCGCCTGAGTCGTCGCGGATGCGCCGATCTCGCTCGGGAACCAGATGCCCGCACAGTTGTCGCACCTGCCGCAGGGGGCGGCTGTGTCATCGTCGAGCGAACGCTGGAGGAACTCCATCCGGCAGCCGTCGGTCTGCTCATAGTCGATCATGTGCTGCTGCTCGGCTCGACGCTCACCGGCGATGCGTTCGTAACGCTCGGCGTCGTAGGTCCAGGGCTCACCCGTGGCCACCCATCCGCCCTGCACGCGCCGCACCGCACCGTCGACATCGAGCACCTTGAGCAGCAGTTCGAGCGGCGTGCGCCGGATGTCGACCATGGCCTCGAGCGCGGGAGTCGAGATCGGCTGGTCGCCGAGCGCCCCGATCACGCGCTCGGCACGCTCACGGTCGGGCATCGACGCCGTCGCGAAATAGTGCCAGATGTCGCGGTCTTCGACGCCGGGCAGCAGCAGCACGTCGGCGCTCTCACTCGCACGGCCGGCACGACCGACCTGCTGGTAGTACGCGACCGGTGATGACGGAGCGCCGAGGTGCAGCACGAAACCGAGATCCGGCTTGTCGAACCCCATGCCGAGGGCGCTCGTGGCGACGAGTGCCTTCACCTCGTTGCGCTTCAGCATCCCCTCCGACTCCGTGCGCTCGTCGGTGTCGGTCTGCCCTGTGTACGCGCGCACCTCGTGGCCGTGATCGCGGAGCAGTCGCGCCGTGTCGACCGCGGCGGCGACCGTGAGCGTGTAGATGATGCCGGAACCGGGGAGATCGTCGAGGTGACTGAGCAGCCACGCCAGACGGCTCGCCGAGTTGGGCAGACGCAGCACCCCGAGCCTCAGCGAGGTGCGGGCGAGCGGACCGCGGATCGTCAGCACCTCCGGCTCGCCGCCCGAGGAGTCGGCACCCCCTGTGCCGAGCTGCTCGGCGACGTCGGCGACGACCCTGCTGTTCGCCGTCGCCGTCGTGGCCAGCACGGGCACCGACTGCGGCATCTGCTCGATGAGGTCGCGCAGGCGTCGGTAGTCGGGCCGGAAGTCGTGGCCCCAGTCGCTGATGCAGTGCGCCTCGTCGACCACCAGCATGCCGATCCGTCGAACGAGCGCCGGCAGCTGCTGCTCGCGGAACGCGGGGTTGTTGAGTCGTTCGGGAGAGACGAGCAGCACATCGACCTCGTCTCGGTCGAGCTGCCCCATCACCTCCGACCACTCGTGCGCGTTGGTCGAGTTGATCGCGACCGCCCGCACACCGGCCCGCTCGGCCGCGGCGATCTGGTCGCGCATCAGCGCGAGAAGAGGCGACACCAGAACGGTGGGCCCGGCACCCTGCCGTCGCAGCAGCAGCGTCGCGACGAAGTAGACGGCCGACTTGCCCCACCCCGTGCGCTGCACGACGAGTGCGCGGCGACGCCCCTCGACCAGCGCTTCGATCGCCTCGTACTGCCCGTCGTGGAAGTCGGCGTCGGAGCGACCGACCAGCTCGCGCAGCGCCGAGAGTGCAGCGCCGCGGGTATCGACAGAGGGGGTGGAAGTCATGTCTCCACTCTGCCCGAGACCGCCGACACCGGGGGCCTCGCCGTCCACAGGGTCGCCACGGCCCTTCATCCGACGACGTCGTCTACCGTGGAACGATGATCACCCGAGAACTGGCCGTGTCCCTGCGTGATGCCGGACTCGTGTGGCATCCCTCCGAGGGCGATCGCTTCCAGCTCGACCTCCCGAACGATGTCGAGCTCGAGGCCGAGGCCGACGTCTTCACCGTGAGTGCGATGACGATCGAGGCGAGACAGACCCCCAGCGGCACCGACCTCGCCTTCAACGGCACCACCGAGTGGGCGCTCGACGCGGTCACGCTGGCGGATGCCGTATGGCTCCCCCGCGAGGATCAGCTGCGCGAGCTGCTGCGCGGCACGTTCCGCGCACTCACCCGCCTTCCCGACGCCTTCGTCGTCGAGGCCGAGATCGCCGGTGAGACCCTGCGTTTCGAGCATCCGGACCCCTCGGAGGCATACGGCCTCGCTCTTCTCGATCTCGTCTCGCGCTCCCGCTGAGCGCCGCTTCTTGCGCACGACGGACGGGCGTGTCAGAATTACCTAACGACCGGTCAGTAAAGCCGATCGGATACCGAGGAGTCGATGATGACCAGCCCCGCAGATCTCTCCCTCGTCGATGGCGAACTCTCCGATGACGAGCGCCTGTTCGACGAGCTCATCGCGAACGAGCAGCGCATCGAGCCCCGAGACTGGATGCCCGATGCCTACCGCAAGACGCTGATCCGTCAGATCTCGCAGCACGCGCACTCCGAGATCATCGGAATGCAGCCGGAGGGCAACTGGATCACCCGGGCACCGAGCCTCAAGCGCAAGGCGATCCTGATGGCGAAGGTGCAGGACGAGGCGGGCCATGGCCTGTATCTCTATTCCGCCGCGCAGACCCTCGGCATCACCCGCGACGAGATGATGGACCAGCTCATCAGCGGCAAGGCCAAGTACTCGTCGATCTTCAACTACCCCACCCCCACCTGGGCCGACATGGGCGCGATCGGGTGGCTCGTCGACGGTGCCGCGATCTGCAACCAGGTGCCGCTGTGCCGGGCGTCGTACGGACCCTACGGACGCGCGATGGTGCGCGTGTGCAAGGAGGAGTCGTTCCATCAGCGGCAGGGATTCGAGATCCTGCTCTCGCTCATGCAGGGCACCGATGAGCAGAAGCAGATGGCACAGGACGCCGTGAACCGCTGGTACTGGCCGAGTCTGGCGATGTTCGGGCCGCCGGATGACCAGTCCCCCAACTCCGCTCAGTCGATGAAGTGGAAGATCAAGCGCTTCACCAACGACGAGCTGCGCCAGCGCTTCGTCGGCATGCTCGTGCCGCAGGCAGAGATCCTCGGCATCACCCTCCCCGACCCCGATCTGCGCTTCGATGACGAGACAGGGCAGTACGTCATCGGCGAGATCGACTGGGACGAGTTCTTCGAGGTGCTGCGCGGCAACGGTCCGTGCAACGCCGAACGACTCGAGCGCCGCCGCACGGCGCACGAGGAGGGCGCGTGGGTGCGTGAGGCCGCGGCCGAGTACGCCCGCAAGCAGGCGCTGAAGACGAAGGCGGTGGCATGATGGCGACGCCGGGGTCCGACGAACGCGAACCGTGGCCCCTCTGGGAGGTCTTCGTCCGCGCGAATCGCGGTCTGAGCCACGTGCACGTCGGCTCCCTGCATGCCCCGGATGCCGACATGGCGATCCGCAACGCCCGCGACCTCTACACGCGCCGCGGCGAGGGCGTGTCTATCTGGGCCGTTCCGGCGGATGCGATCACGACGAGCGACCCCGATGCCAAGGGCGCCTACTTCGAGAGCCCCGCAGGCAAGAACTACCGGCATGCCGTGTACTACACGGCGTCCGAAGGGGTGCCGCACCTGTGAACGAGATCCATGCGGACCCCCACGGCGACCTGCACGGCGACGTGTCGGTCGACGAGCTGCGACTGAGCGAGGAGCTCACGGGAACAGGCTCCACGGCGGCATCCGCCGACATCGCCGAGTACGCGCTGTGGCTCGGCGACGACGCCCTGATCCTCTCTCAGCAGCTCGGCGAGTGGATCGCCCGCGCGCCGGAACTCGAAGAGGACGTCGCGCTCGGCAACATCGCCCTCGATCTGCTCGGACATGCCCGCTCGTTCCTGCATTTTGCGGGGTCGTACGACGGACGCTCCGAAGACGATCTGGCATATTTCCGCGATGAGCCGGACTTCCGCAGCGCCTGGATAGTCGAGCAGCCCAACGGCGACTTCGCGCAGACGATCGCGCGTCAGTTCGTCGTGTCGACCTACATGTTCGAGCTCTACTCCGCTCTGCGAGGGAGCACCGAGCCGACGTTCTCGGCGATCGCCGAGAAGTCGCTCAAAGAGGTCGATTACCACCGCGACCACTCTGTGCAGTGGGTGCTTCGCCTCGCCGGCGGCACCGACGAGTCGCGGCAGCGGATCATCCGCGCGCTGGGCGATGTCTGGCCCTACGTCGACGAGCTCTTCCGCGACGAACCCCTGATCGAGCGGCTCGGCGACGCCGCCGTGCGCCCGTCGACGCTGCGCCCCGGTTTCGACGCGGTCATCGACACCGTGTTCGCCGAGGCGGAGCTGGAGACACCCGCCGTCTCTGCCTCCTCCGCCGGCGGCAGACGAGGGGCGCACGCGTCACCGCTCGGTCATCTGCTCGCCGAGATGCAGGTGCTCGCCAGACGGCATCCGGGGGCATCATGGTGACCGACATCCTGCGCCCGGACACCGAGGCAGCCGCCTGGCGGATCGCCGCCGCAGTGGCCGATCCCGAGGTTCCCGTGCTGACGATCGAAGACCTCGGCGTGCTGCGCGCCGTCGCGATCGACGGTGATGTCGTGCGAGTCGACATCACCCCGACCTACAGCGGATGCCCGGCGATGGACACGATCCGCGACGACGTCATCCTGGCGCTCACAGCAGCCGGGTACGCGCAGGTCGAGGTGCGCCTCGTGCTCTCCCCCGCCTGGACGACGGACTGGATGTCGGATGCCGGCAAGCAGAAGCTCACGCAGTACGGCATCGCCCCGCCATCCGGGCGCTCGGCGATCTCATCGGGCCCGATCCGGCTCGCCATCAGCGTGCGCTGCCCCCGGTGCGGATCGCTCGACACCCGTGAGGTCTCCCGCTTCGGATCCACCTCGTGCAAGGCGCTCTTCGAATGCCGCGCCTGCCTCGAGCCCTTCGACCACTTCAAGGTGCACTGATGTCGCTGTTCGCCTCTCCGGGCATCGCTCCGGCAGCCGCCACCTATCGCGCCGCGTCGACGACGGCGAAGAAGCGCGCCCGGTTCCACACTCTCGCCGTCGAAGAGGTGCGTCCACTCACCGACGACTCCGTGGAGGTGACCTTCACCGTGCCGGCAGAGCTCGCCGACGACTACGACCACCTGCCCGGCCAGTACGTGGCACTGCGCACGACGCTCGACGGCGCCGAGGTGCGCCGCTCGTACTCGCTGTGTCGCGCCCCCGAGCATCGCACGGCGGAGGAGATCGAGGCGGGACTGCCGACCCGCCTGAGCGTCGCCGTGAAGCGCGACGAGGGCGGCCTCTTCTCCACGTGGGCGCAGACCGGGCTGCACGCCGGATTCGAGATCGACGTGATGAGCCCGCAGGGCACGTTCACCTCGGGCCTCGACGACCTCGACGACCGCCACGTCGTCGGCATCGCGGCAGGCTCGGGCATCACCCCCCTGATGGCACTGGCGCACACCGTGCTGACGCGCTCGGACTCGTCACGCTTCACGCTGCTCTACACGAACCGCTCGACGCTCGACGTGATGTTCCTCGAAGACCTCGCCGACCTCAAAGACCGCTACCCCACCAGGGTGACGCTGCACCATGTGCTCTCGCGCGAGCAGCGCACGGCACCGGTACTGTCCGGCCGGATCGACGAGGAGAAGCTGCGCACCATCCTGCGGATGCTGATCGATCCGAGCGACGTCGACGAGTGGTTCCTCTGCGGCCCGCTCTCGCTCGTCGACCTGTGCCGCGAGGTGCTCGCCGACGTCGGCGTGCCGCGCGAGCACATCCGGTTCGAGCTCTTCACGACCGGCGATGAGCCGGTGCGAGCAGCGCGGCCCGTCGAGGTGCGAGCGGGAGAGAAGACGATCCGCATCGAGGTCAACCTCGACGGCGTCTCCTCGACCGTCGAGAGCCCCGTCGATGCGCACGAGTCGGTGTTGAACGCGGCGCTGCGGGTGCGCCCCGACGCCCCGTTCGCGTGTGCGGGCGGTGTCTGCGGCACGTGCCGTGCGCGAGTCATCGAGGGCAGCGTGACGATGACCGAGAACTACGCCCTCGAACCCGACGAGCTCGACCGCGGCTACGTGCTGACCTGCCAGTCCCACCCGACGAGCGACCGCGTCGTGGTCGACTACGACGTCTGAGGAGCATCCGATGATCGATCTCACCATCGCCGACGACGTCGCCACGGTCATGCTGAACGCGCCGGCGAAGCTGAACTCGCTCGACGAGCAGGCGCTGCGGGATCTCGGTCGCGCCTACGACGAGGCCGACGCGGCAGGAGTCAGGGCGCTCGTGCTGCGCGGCGAGGGCCGGGCGTTCTGCGCCGGGCGGGACATCTCGGCGGTCGACCCGCGCGACGACGACGTCATGGGCTACCTCGGTGGCCTCGTGACGCCGCTGCTGCAGAGAATGTCGCGCTTCCCCTCGCCGACCTTCGCGGTCGCACACGGTGCCTGTCTGGGGGTCGGACTCGGGCTGCTGATCGCCACCGATGTCGTCTACGTCGCGGAATCCGCCAAGATCGGCTCACCCTTCGCGGCGCTGGGCGCCACGCTCGACTCCGGCGGGCACGCGCTCTTCGTCGAAAGACTGGGCGCGCACAAGACCCTCGACCTGATCTACACCGGTCGCCTGATGAGCGGCTCGGAAGCCGTGAGTTCGGGCCTCTTCTCGCGGGTCCTCCCCGACGACGAGGTGCTGCAGACGACGACGGATGCCGCGGCGACCGCCGCACGAGGCGCCACCGCCGCGTTCCTGGCGAGCAAGCAGCTCGTCGCGCGCATCCGCGACGAGCGGCTGGCTCTGTGGGACTCGATCGACCTCGAGAACGCGGCTCAGGCCGCGTTGTGCGACACCGACGACTACCGCGAGGGCTTCGCTGCTTTCCAGGAGAAGCGCACGCCGGAGTTCCGCGGGCGCTGAGCCGGACGTTCCTACTGCGGCTGGACAGGCGAAAGCAAGGGAGTCGTCGATGTCGGATGCCGATGCGAGACTGCCTGCATGATGCTCTCGGAGCTCGTCTCCACCGCCGACACCGTCACCGCGACCTCATCGCGCCTCGCCAAGATCGATGCGCTGTCGCAGCTGCTCGCGCGTGCTGACCGCGATGAGATCCCCGTCGTCGTCGGAATCCTCCTGGCCGCTCCGCGTCAAGGGCGGCTCGGCGTCGGCTGGCGCGGGATCTCCGCACTCGAGGTCTCGCACGCCGACTCTCCCACCCTGTCGATCGGCGACGTCGATGAGGGGTTCGAGACTCTCGCTCGCACGTCGGGTTCCGGCTCCGCTGCGACGCGCACCGCCACGCTCGCGGCGCTCGCGAACCGAGCCACCGAGCACGAATGGGATCTCCTCTCCCGGGCGATGCGGGGAGAGCTGCGCACCGGCGCGCTCGGCGGCGTGCTGCTCGACGCGATCGCCCGGGCATCCGATCGACCGGCGGCATCGGTACGGCGAGCGGCGATGCTCTCGGGCGATCTCGGCGAGACGGCGCTCCTCGCGATCACCGGCACCGAGGCCGAGCTCGATGCGGTGAGCCTGGTCGTCGGCCGCCCCGTGCTGCCCATGCTGGCTTCGACCGCCGCGACCCCGACCGCAGCCCTCGACGTCACAGGCCGGGCGTCCGTCGAATACAAGCTCGACGGTGCGAGGATCCAGGTGCACCGCAGCGGCGACGACGTGAGCGTGTACACCCGCAGCCTGGCCGACATCACCCACCGGGTGCCCGAGATCGTCGAGATCGTGCGAGGCCTTCCCGCCCACGATCTGATCCTCGACGGCGAGACTCTGTCTCTCGACGAAGACGGCGGCCCCCGACCGTTCCAGGAGACGATGTCGCGGTTCGGCGCCGACGTCTCGCGCGAGCTCGTCCTGCGTCCGTGGTTCTTCGACATCCTGCACGTCGACGGGCGCGATCTGCTCGACGAGCCGCTCTCGACCCGCCTCGGCGAACTCGAGAGGGTCGTCGGCGAGTGGCGCATGCCCGGCATCGTGACCGACGACCCCGAGGCTGCCGAACGACTGTCGCGAGAGGCACTGGTGGCGGGGCACGAGGGAGTCGTCGTCAAGGGAGTCGATGCTCCCTACGCCGCCGGCAGACGCGGCAAGTCGTGGGTCAAGGTCAAGCCCGTGCTCACGTTCGACCTGGTCGTCCTCGCGGCCGAATGGGGGTCTGGTCGGCGCCAGGGATGGCTGTCGAACCTGCATCTCGGCGCGCTCGATCCGAGTGGCGAGTTCGGCGATCCGGGCGGTCTGGTGATGGTCGGCAAGACGTTCAAGGGCCTGACCGACGAGCTGCTGCGCTGGCAGACCGAGCAGTTCCCGGCACTCGAGACGCGACGCACCCAGAGCACGGTCTTCCTGCGCCCCGAGTTCGTGGTCGAGATCGCGATCGACGGCGTCCAGCGGTCTCCGCGCTATCCGGGCGGAATCGCGCTGCGCTTCGCCCGCGTCAAGGGGTATCGCCCCGACAAGACCGTCGCAGACGCCGACACCATCCAGACTCTGCGCTCGCTGCAGCGGGGCTGAGACCCTCAGGCGGACGGCGCGAGTCCGAGATCCTCTTCACGCACGGTGCCCTGGAACGACCACGGGAAGTTGATCCACAGATCGGTGTCCTTCCACGCGTAGTCGGGCTGGATGATCGTCGACGGCTTCGTGTAGATCGTGACCGAGCGCACATCGGCGCCCTTGTCCTTCAACAGCTGCACGGCGAGTGCGAGTGTGCGACCGGAGTCGGCGACGTCGTCGACGAGCAGCACGCGACGACCGTCGAGGTACGCCATGTCGAGCTCGGGCGGCAGCACCTCCGGGGCGTCGAGCACCGTGCCGATGCCGGTGTAGAACTCGACGTTGATCGCGCCGCAGTTCTTCGCGCCGAGGCCGTAGGCGATGGCGCCGGCAGGCAGCAGGCCACCACGAGCGATGGCCACCACGACCTCGGGCATGAAGCCGCTGTCGAGGATGCTGCGCGCGAGGTCTCGCGTCGCCGATCCGAAGCCGTCCCAGGTGAGCGTCTCGCGCTCGATCGATGCATCCGTCATCGTCTCATTCTTCCCCACCGCCGCACTCCCCGGGCGCTGCCGACTCTCAGCCGAGACGAGTGATCTCCACGGACACGAACAGCTCGGACGCGCTGGGTCCGGCGTACACACCGCGCAGCGGCGGCACGTCGGTGTAGTCCCGGCCGTGCCCGACGTAGACGTGCGACTCGCCCACCTCGACGAGATTGGTGGGGTCGTATCCGCGCCACTCTCCGGAGTACCACTCCACCCAGGCGTGCGACTCCCCCGTCACCGGCTGCCCGATCGCCGCCGTCGGGTCGGGGTGCAGGTACCCCGAGACGTAGCGCGCGGGAATCCCGGCTGCGCGCAGCACCCCCAGAGCCACGTGAGCGATGTCCTGACAGACCCCCGACCGGGTGGGCCAGGCGTCACGCGCCGTCGAGCCCACACCGGTGACACCGCTGCGGTACTCCATCGCCTCCCCGACCGCGCGGCAGATGTCCAGTGCGGTCTCGTCCACGCCGCCGCCCTCCGCTTCGATGTGCAGGGCGAGATCGCGCATCTCCTCATCAGGAGCGGTGGCGGGGGTCTGCGCGACGCATTCGGCCAGCGCGAGCGATTGCGGTATGCGGGCTGCGAGCTCATCCCAGTCGATCCCGGCGGTCGCCGTCGGCAGCGGCCTGACGTCGACCACACTCGTCGCCGTGACCGAGAGCATCTGGTGGGGTGTCAGCAGCTCGAATGTCGAGACCCGCGTGTCCCAGTAGTCGGAGTACGAGTGCTGCGTGGCCGTCGGCGAGATGTCGAGCGTCGCCTGCAGCACGAACTGTCCCTCTCGGGAGTGCGGCAGCATCCGCGCCTCGTTGTACGACGCCGTGGCCGGCTGCTCGTAGCGGAAGCCCGTGCGGTGCACGATCTTGAGGCGGCTCACAGCGCCTCTCCGATCCACACCGGCATCGCGATCGACGGGAAGTACCGCTCCCTGATCGCGTCACTCGCCACAGACATCCCCACCTGGACCTCCTCCATGCTCTCCGACAGACGATGCACGGTGTCGCCGATCGGCCGGTACTCCAGCTCCGATCGCATGCGCCCCAGCACGCGATGAGCGCGGTCGGGCACCCCGAATGCGCCGGCCGGATCGATGCCGCGCAGGCATTCCTCCGCCTGCAGGATGCTGGAGAGCACCGAGCGGGGGAACAGTCGGTCGATCAGGAGGAACTCCACCGCGGACGCGCCCGTGGGCACCGCTCGGTGGCTGCGCAGATGTGCTTCGTAGGCACCGCAGCTGCGCAGCAGCGTCGTCCAGCTCGGACCACCTGCCTCGGTCAGCGACCGCGTCGCCAGCAGCCGCGCGGTCATGTCGGCGCGCTCGATCGATCGGCCGAGCACGAAGAAGTGCCACGCCTCATCACGACTCGTCGACGAGTCGACGACACCGAACGCCAACGCCGAGCGGTCGCGGACCCAGCGGAAGAACGGATGCGTCTTGTCCGAGGCGATCCGACGCGGCATCCGCGCGTTGGACTCGTTGAGCGTCTCCCAGAGGTCCGTCGAGATGATCTCCCTCGCCCGCCGCGCGTTCTCCCTCGCAGCCGCGATCGAGTGGGCGATCGATGCGGAGTGCTCGCGGTCGAGGGCGAGGCGGCTCACCACGTCGTCACGACTCAGCACGGTATCGGCGTCCGCCGTCGTGCCCATCACCGAGAGCAGCGCACGACAGGCCGTGTCCTCGTCGACCCACGGGTCTTCGAGCAGCAGCTGCAGGTGCACGTCGAGGATGCGCGCAGTGCCGTCGGCCCGCTCGACGTAGCGGCCGATCCAGAACAGCGCCTCGGCGATACGGCTCAGCATCCCGCTCCTCCCGACTGCTGTTGCTGTTGCTGTTGTTGCTGCTGCTGGTGATGGCGCAGCTCCAGGTCCTCGTCCTGCGGCGACGAGAGGAACGGCGGGTGCGCGTCACCGCTCGTCGGTGCCACGACGGCGATCGCCCCGGTGGCGAGCGACACCTCGTCTGCCGCCGCATCCGGGTCGCCCTCCACGGTCGTCGTCGGCCCGGTGAGCAGAGAGGGATCCAGCACCCAGGTGTCCTTCGAGCCGCCGCCCTGGCTGGAGTTCACGACGAGCTGCCCCTCGGGCAGAGCGACCCTGGTGAGTCCGCCGGGCAGCACCCAGATGTCGTGTCCGTCGTTCACCGCGAAGGGACGCAGGTCGACGTGCCGGGGGCGGAACCCGTCTTCCACCAGTGTCGGAATGGTCGACAGCTGCACGACCGGCTGGGCGATCCAACCCCGGGGGTCGGCCCGCAGCGAATTGCGCAGGTCGTCGAGCGTCTCGCGCGATGCGTCCGGCCCGACCACGAGCCCTTTGCCTCCCGACCCGTCGACCGGCTTCACCACCAGCTCGTCGAGCCTGTCGAGCACTTCCTCGAGCGCGCCCGGATCCTCGAGCCGCCAGGTGTCGACGTTCGGGATCACCGGCTCTTCGCCCAGGTAGTAGCGGATCAGGTCGGGGACGTACGTGTAGACGAGCTTGTCGTCCGCCACGCCGTTGCCCACGGCGTTGGCGAGCGTGACGTTGCCGAGGCGAGCCGCGAGCATCAGACCGGGGGCACCGAGCACAGAATCGGGACGGAAGTGCTGCGGGTCGAGGAACTCGTCGTCGACCCGCCGATAGATGACGTCGACCCGCGTCGGGCCGGCAGTCGTGTGCATCCACACGCGCCCGCCGGAGCAGAACAGGTCGCGCCCCTCGACGAGTTCGATGCCCATCATGCGCGCGAGCAGGGTGTGTTCGTAGTACGCCGAATTGTGCACGCCGGGGGTGAGAACCACGACCGTCGGATCATCGACGCCGTCTGGCGCCGCCGCACGCAGAGCCTGCAGGAGGCGGCCAGGGTAGTCCACGACGGGTCGCACCCGCAGGCTCGTGAACAGCTCGGGAAGCGTCTGCGCCATCACCCGCCGATTCGCCAGCACGTAGCTGACGCCGCTCGGCACGCGCACGTTGTCTTCGAGCACGCGCCAGGCTCCGAGCTCGTCGCGGATGACATCGATGCCCGCGACATGGATGCGCACTCCGTTCGCGCCGACGACGCCCGCCGCCTGACGGTGGAAGTGAGCGGACGAGCTGATCAGCGACGCGGGGATCACACCGTCCTGCACCGCGAGCTGCGGCCCGTAGACATCGGCGAGGAACGCCTCGAGAGCCCGCACACGCTGCTTCACTCCCGACTCGACGTAGCGCCAGTCATCGGCGGCGACCACGCGAGGGACCACATCGAGAGGGAATGGACGCTCCTCCCCTGCGAAGTCGAACGTGACGCCCTGAGCGAGATACGAGCTGGCGAGCGCGTCGGTGCGTGCCCTCAGCTCCGCGTCGTCCATGGCCGCGAGCGCCGGATACATGTCCTGATAAGGCAGGCGCACGCCCTCGCCGCCAGCCGATGCGTCTGAGGGGAACATCTCGTCCCAGGGTGCGGCGCCCGCTCGTCGCGGCGACCGGCGCGAGGTGTATCCGTCGAACAGTGACTCCATGACCGCATGTTTCCGTGTCGCCGTTTCGATGGTGTTACGCGCGCAAGTCGGCGCCGCGTCGGCCCGGGCGCGATAGGATCTACCCGTCCGGCGCTCTCTGACGCCGGTGCCTGAAAAAGAGGCACGAAGCTCCCCACGATGACGCGGGGGCGAGACACATACGGAATACGAATGTTTCTCCGTCCCTGTCTCGAAAGGCTTTCGCATGCCCTCCGTCTCCGCGCACGTCGCCCTCACTCTCGCTCAGCACATCGACGCCGTCTTCGGCGTGATGGGCAACGGCAACGCCTACTTCCTCGACGCGATCGAGACCCAGACGGATGCGGTCTTCACCGCCGTCCGTCATGAGCAGGGCGCAGTGGTCGCCGCCGATGCGCACTTCCGGGCCTCCGGCCGCATCGCCGCAGGCACCTCGACCTACGGGGCCGGCTTCACCAACACCCTCACGGCCCTCGCCGAGGCCGTCCAGGCCCACGTGCCGCTCGTGCTCGTGGTGGGCGACGAGCCGACCTCCGGCCCGCGCCCGTGGGATGTCGACCAGATCGCCCTCGCATCCGCCGTCGGTGCTCGCACCTATACGGTCGGGCATGCGGATGCCGCGGCGACCACCGTCATCGCGATCGAGCATGCCCTGACCTACCGCGTCCCCGTCGTGCTCGCCATCCCGTACGACGTGGCATCGCTCGAGGCGGGCGCGGTGCCCGAGGCGCCGACGCCCCGCATCCCCGCGCCGCTCGCTCCCCGCGGCGAGTTCGCGGAGGGCACGCTCGACGAGATCGCCGCAGCACTGAGGGGCGCATCCCGCCCCTTCCTGCTGGCCGGTCGCGGGGCGTGGTTGGCTGGCGCCGGGAAGGCCCTCGGAGAGCTGGCTACGATGACCGGCGCACTCACCGCGTCGTCGGCTCTCGGCCGTGGGGTCTTTCCCGAGCCGCAGTTCGATCTCGGCGTCACCGGCGGATTCGGCGCGGACGGGGCGATGGACCTAGTGCACTCCGCCGACGTCGCAGTCGTGTTCGGCGCGTCGCTGAACCAGTTCACGATGCGCTTCGGCGAGCTCTTCGCCCCGGGAACACAGGTGTTCCAGATCGACATCGCTCCGGCTGCCACGCATCCGCACGTCGGCGGCTTCGTGCGTGCCGACGCCCGTGTCGCCGCAGAGGCGCTGGTCGCACGGGTCAGCGCCCTGTCGTCCGCTCCTCGACCCGACGCCGGGCACGACTTCGGAGCAGCGCCCCGCCAGGCCGAGGTGGCAGGGGTCGCACACGGCGCGTCGGCACCGGCATCCGAAGCTGCGCCCGGACAGCCGTGGCGTGAAACCGTCGATGTCGCGGCCGCACGAACCTATGACGCGGGCGACGACCTCGCCCCCGACGGGCGCCTGGATCCCCGGTCGGCCGCCCGCCGCATCGCAGAGCTCCTGCCCTCCGACCGCGTCGTCGTCTCGGACGGCGGTCATTTCATCGGCTGGGCGAACATGTACTGGCCTGTCGAGGCACCCGATCGCATGATGATGGTCGGCACGGCGTTCCAATCGATCGGCCAGGGCTGGCCCAGTGTCGTCGGTGCTGCTCTCGCCCGCCGGGAGTCGACAGTCGTCCTCACCTCTGGGGATGGAGGCGGCCTGATGGCGATCGCCGACCTCGAGTCGGCGGTGCGCGCCGCGGGCGGCCGCGGCATCGCAGTGATCTGGAACGACGCCGCCTACGGCGCCGAGGTCAACCTCTATGGTCTGAAGGGACTCGCCGAGGGACCGATGCTGATTCCCGAGGTCGACTTCGCGGCGTTCGGCGCTGCGGTCGGCGCCGAGGGCGTGGTCGTCAAGAACCTCGCCGACCTCGATCGGCTCGCGTCCTGGACGGAAGAGGATCCCGCGACGCGCAGGTTCCTGCTGCTCGACCTGCGCATCTCGGGTGACGTGATCGCGCCGTACCAGCAGGAGATCATCCGCGTGAATTCGTGACTCCGCAGGATCGCTAGGCTCCTCGTCATGACGGATGATCCGAGTGTCCTGCGGTACAGCGCCTTCGCGGCGACCCCCGAGGGCGGCAACCCCGCCGGGGTCGTGCTCGACGGCGGCGGCTTGTCGGATGAGCGGATGCAGCGCATCGCGGCGGATGTCGGTTTCTCAGAGACCGCCTTCCTCGTCGGTCGCGCGGACGACTCCGGTGCGCCGCGATATCGCGCGCGTTACTTCTCCCCGGCCGCGGAGGTGCCGTTCTGCGGACACGCGACCGTGGCGACGGCCGTGGCCCTCGCTGAGCGCGACGGCCCGGGCGACGTGGTGTTCGACACGAACGCAGGCGCGGTCGCACTGCGATCGGTGGTCGGCGCGGACGGCGCGGTGACCGTCTCGTTCACCAGCGTCGAACCGCAGGTGCGCGACCTCGACGCCGAAGCGCTCGAGCGCCTGCTCGGACTGCTCGACCTCACTGCGTCCGACCTCGATGAGCGCTTTCCGCCGAAGGAGGCGTTCGCCGGCAACTGGCATCCGATCCTCGTCGTCGAAGACCGCGAGCTGTTCGACCAGTTCCGCTTCTCCCCTGCCGAGGTCGCGGCTCTCATGCGCGTGAACGGCTGGCTCGGCACCGTGACCGTGCTGCACGCCGCCGGCCCCGCCGACTTCGACGCCCGTAACCTCTTCCCCGTCGGTCGCATCACCGAGGACCCGGCGACCGGCTCGGCCGCAGCATCGACCGGGGCGTATCTGCGCGCACTCGACCACCCCGAGACGACCGTGCGACTCCACCAGGGAGCCCATGTCCGGCGGCCGAGCCTGCTCACGGTGACCATCCCTCCGCGCGGCGGGATCGTCGTCTCCGGGGGTGCGACGCAGATCGGCTGATCGCTCGCGGGCATGGGCGGTGCGTTAGCCTTCCGGGATGCCCGCCATCCGCAACATCGCCGTCGGACTCCCCGTCAAGGACGGTCACCTGCTCGCGCTCGAGGGACACGACCGCTCACGTCGGCTCGACTTCCTCCGTGCGATCGGCGGGGGCATCGAGTTCGGCGAGACGGCGGAGGAGGCGCTGCGTCGCGAGTTCACAGAAGAACTCGACGTCGTCGTCGACGCTGCGGAGCTTCTCGGCGTCTTCGAGAACATCTTCACGTACGAGGGCTCACCCTGTCACGAGATCGCGCACGTCTTCGCGGTGTCGTCCGCAGCGCTCGATGCCGTGCCCCTCGACGCCGAACTCCGCATCCTCGACGAGGGCAGCCCCGTGCACTGGGTGCCGGTGGACGACATCCGTTCCGGCGCGCGCATCCTGTTCCCCTCGGGTGCACCCGAGGCTCTGTTCGCGATCACCGAGCGCTGAGCACGACGCCTACAGCGCTCAGGCCTGAGCGCTGTAGTCCGGCAGCTCCTGCAGCGTCCAGGTGTTGCCGTCGGGGTCGTCGAACGTGACGAACCGCCCCCACGCCTGCTCATCGACGCCCTGTGCCGCGACTCCGAGCCCGTGAAGGTGGGCGAGCGCCTCGTCGGCATCCGGAACGACCACCTGGATCGTGTTCTGCTGGCCGGGCAAGAGCCCCTCGCCGAGGTTGGTGCCGAAGGCGATCGAGCAGGCCGACCCGGGAGGGGTCATCTGCACGAACCGCAGGCCTTCATACGGCACCTGGTCGTGATCGGCATGAAATCCGATCTTCTCGTAGAACTCCTTCGACCGGTCGACATCCGAGACCGGGACGAAGATCAGCTCGATCTTCCACTCCATCGCGCACTCCTCCTGTCGGGGCGACGTCGCCCATCGACCCTCACGGTACGCGGGGCGTCCGACACCCGCCAGAGGTGCCTCACCCGTGCGAGGCATCTCACCCGTGTCCTCCCGAGGGCGCGAGGGGCTCTCGCGACGGACTCAGGATGCGGGCAGCAGCGCCCCGTCGAAGAATGCGGCGAGCTCCTCCACGACGTCCAGAGGCAGGATCGCGGCGACGTACTGGTCGGGGCGCACCACGACCACGACTCCGTCGCGCGACAGCTCGCGCGCCTCGAAGATGTCGGTCTCCGTCCACTTCGACGGCCCAGCGGCATAGACCTTCTCCCAGTCGGTGAGCCCGAGCGGACCGGTCTTCGGCTGGAACAGAGCGGGCGCGGACGTGACCTCGATCTCTTCATACGGCTGCTGGTAGATCGCCTTCACGTCGAACACCGCGTCGGTGTCGGCATCCGCGGGCGTGAACCGCTCGAACACCGGCCCAGCCCCTGCTGCCCATGCGTCGAGGCTCGCCGTGTCGCGGCCGGCGAAGGCGTAGACGCGCCAGCGCCCGTCGGCCTTGGCGTGGTGTCCCAGGTGGATCGCGTTGCCGTCGCCTACCCGCACGACCTCTGCAGATTTGAAGCGCTTGCCCAGCGGGTATCCGACGGCGAGACCCTGGTGCGCGTCGGAGCCGGTGATCATCGACGAGGTGTACTGCGTCATGAACCCCGAGGGGAACTCCGCCGTCGCGAGATAGTACGTCGCGAGGTCAGTCGGGTCGGTGATCTCCGAGGGCTTGCGCGCCATCAGAGTCGACCACTCGCGATCGAAGTCGATGAGCTGCTGGGCGACAGGCCGGCGCTCGGCGCCGTACGTGGCGAGCAGCGCCTCGGGGGCCCGCCCGGTGAGCACGGACCCGAGCTTCCATCCGAGGTTGAACCCGTCCTGCATCGACACGTTCATGCCCTGGCCCGCCTTGGCACTGTGCGTGTGGCAGGCGTCACCTGTGAGGAACACCCGCGGCGTGCGGCCCGACCCGTCGATCACGTCGTCGAACCCGTCGGTGACCCGGTGCCCCACCTCGTAGACGCTGTGCCAGGCGACCTCCTTCACGTCGAGCGTGTAGGGAGTGAGGATCGCGTTCGCCTTGGCGATGATCTCCTCGATCGGCGTCTGACGCACGCGGTGGTCGTCGTCCTCGGCGACCTCGCCCAGGTCGATGTACATCCGGCTGAGGTAGCCGCCCTCGCGGGGGATGTGCAGGATGTTGCCCGCCTCGGAGTTGATCGCGCACTTGGTGCGCCAGTCGGGGAAGTCGGTGTTGACGAGCACGTCCATGACGCCCCAGGCATGCGCCGCGCTGCCGCCGACATGCGTGCGCCCGATGGACTGACGAACGCCGCTGCGCGCACCGTCGCACCCGGCGACGTACTTCGCACGGATCGTGCGCTCCTCGCCTGCGCGTTCCCCCGCGACGTAGCGCAGCGAGACCTCGACCGGATACTCGCCGTCGTCGTGCACGGTGAGTCCGGTGAACTCGATGCCGTAGTCGGGGGCGATGCGACCCGGGCCGTTCGCGGCGGCCTCCGCGAAGTAGTCGAGCACTCGTGCCTGGTTGACGATCAGGTGCGGGAACTCGCAGATGTCGTAGGCGTAGTCGGCGGTCCGCGACGTCCGCACGATCTCGTCGGGCTTCTCGGGGTTCGGCCCCCAGAAGTTCATCCAGCCGATGTTGTACGCCTCGGCGACGATGCGCTCGGCGAAGCCGAAGGCCTGGAACGTCTCGACGCTGCGCGGCTGGATGCCGTCGGCCTGACCGAGCACCAGCCGCCCCTCGCGCTTCTCGATGAGGCGCGTGGACACGTCGGGGTACTGCGACATCTGCGCGGCGAGCAGCATGCCGGCGGGGCCGGAGCCGACGATCAGCACGTCGATCTCGTCAGGGAGGTCTGCGGGCCGCTCGGTGCCGATGCCCTCGGCATCCTTCACGCGCGGGTCTCCCGAGACATAGCCGTGGTGGTGGAACTGCATCGTCGTCGATTCCTTCCGGACGTCTCTGTCGGGTGTTGCGTTCGAACCGAACGTGTTCTATATTCGAACACGACGTTCTACTATTGAACACAGCTTAGGGACGCTCGTCCCGAAACGCAAGGGAGCGCAACGCATGCCCGAAGGCACTCCGGCTTCGCAGACCCTCAGCCGCGGCATCCGGATCCTCGAAGTGCTCGCCGATGCGCGGATCCCGCTCACGATCGACGAGATAGCGGTGCGACTCGCGGTCCACCGCTCGGTCGCGTATCGACTGCTGCGCACGCTGGAGGACCACCGGCTCATCGGGAGAGACGCGTCGGGTGCCGTGACTCTGGGTCCTCGCATGGCGGCGCTGGCGGCTGGCGTCGCCCACGACCTGCAGGCCGAGGCGATCCCCGAGCTGACCGCGATCGCCAACGAACTCGGCATGACGTGCTTCCTCGGTGTGCTCGACGGCGACGACTGCATCACGCTCGCGAGCATCGAGCCCCGGCACGCGATCGCGAGCGTCGCGCAGCGCCCGGGCGCCAGACACCCGGTCACCGTCGGCGCGCCCGGCAAGGCGATCCTCACGCAGCTCCCGATCTCGGAATGGCCGGGCGATGCGCCCGCCGCCCTGCACGCGGAGGTCGAAGAGGCTCGCGTGCGCGGATACGCCACGAGTCACGACGAGGTCATCCCCACCGTGCGATCGGTCGCGGTGCCGCTCGTGCTGCGCGGCCAGCGCCCCTCGGCGATCGCGGTGGTGCATGTCGCCACGGCCCTCGACGACGCTGAGATCGCAGCACGTCTGCGGCGCTCGGCATCCGCGATCCGCGAAGCCCTCGAAGGCTGAGCCGGGGACACGCAGAACGCACGCCCGCGAGGCGGACGTGCGTTCTGGATGCGGCGCGCGTCAGACCTTGGCGAGCCCGCGGATCGGGCTCACCGACTGCTCCTCCTCGTGATCCGGGCCCAGCGGGATGCCGGAGCGATCACGCAGCAACAGTGTCGCCACGAGGCCGAGCAGGGTCATCCCGGCGAGGTACCAGGTGACGGCCTGCGTCGAGCCGGTGGCCTGCACGATGGCGGTCGCGATGGTCGGAGCGAACGCCCCACCGGCGATCGCGCCGATCGCATACGAGATCGAGACGCCCGAGAAGCGGATGCTGGCGGGGAAGAGCTCGGTGTACAGGGCCGCCTGCGGTCCGTACGTGAACCCGAGACCGATCGTCAGGATCGCAAGGCCGGCGAACAGAAGACCGATCTCGCCGGTGTTGACCAGCGGGAAGAGCGTGAAGACACCGACGAGCTGCATGACCCAGCCGATGATGTACGTCGTGCGCCGGCCGATCCGGTCGGACAGCCACCCCGCGATCAGAGTCGTGATGAGCCAGGTGACGGCCGACCCGGCGACAGCCCACAGCACGGGGCCGCGCTCGAGGCCGATCGGACCCTCGGGGTTGGTGGCGTAGCCCTGGATGTATCCGCCGGTCGTCATGTATCCCACCGCGTTGTTTCCGGCGAAGACGAGGGCGGCGACGATGACGAGCAGGAGGTGCTTGCGGAACAGCTGCACGATCGGCATGCTCGCCTTCTCCTTGCGCTCGGCGAGCTCGATGAAGACCGGGCTCTCCTCGACCTTGCGGCGCACGTAGTAGCCGACCAGGATCAGGACGACGCTGAGCAGGAACGGAATGCGCCAGCCCCACTGGATGAACTGATCCCCCGGGGCGATGACGGTCATGAGCGCCATCACGCCCGATGCGAGCAGCAGCCCCAGGGGCACGCCGATCTGGGGCGAGGCGCCGAAGATCCCGCGCTTCGACTTCGGCGCGTGCTCGACGGCCATCAGCACCGCGCCGCCCCACTCGCCACCGGCCGAGATGCCCTGCAGGATGCGCAGCAGCACCAGGAGGATCGGGGCGGCGATGCCGATCGCCTCATAGGTCGGCAGGACACCGATCAGTGCGGTCGCCGCTCCCATCAGGATCAGCGTCCACATGAGCACCGTCTTGCGCCCCAGCTTGTCGCCGTAGTGACCGGCCAGGAAGGCTCCGAGCGGGCGGAAGAGGAAGCTGACGCCGACGGTCGCGAAGGCGACGATGGCGCTGTTCGCCCCCAGCGGCTCGAAGAACAGCTGTCCGAAGACCAGGCCGACGGCCGTGGCATAGATGAAGAAGTCGTACCACTCGACGGTGGTGCCGACGACGGTGGCGAACACGACCCGGCGCCGATCGGCCGGTGTCGCGATTGTTCCGGTGGGGGTGAACCCCGCCTGTGACTGCCCGCTCATAGGGGTGTCTCCTTTGATTGTGACCGCATTGTCACGGCTCGCGCACGAGGTGTTTCGAGTTGCTTGCCGAGGGGTGACACGATGATATATGATTTCGAATACGACGCACAAGGCGTCGACGCAAAGCGCGAGGAGGCGCCCCGTGACGGCATCCATGACCCGCCCCGGCAAGATCATCGCGATCCACCTGAGCTACGCCTCCCGTGCCGATCAGCGGGGTCGGCGGCCCGCAGCCCCCTCCTACTTCTTCAAGCCGGCCAGTTCGGTCGGCGTCTCGGGTGGCACCGTCGAACGCCCGGCCGGCACCGAGCTGCTGGCCTTCGAGGGCGAGATCGCCCTCGTGATCGGCACCCCCGCCCGTCGGGTCTCACTCGATGACGCCTGGAGCCACGTCGGCTGGGTCACCGCCTCGAACGATCTCGGGATCTACGACCTGCGCGCCAATGACAAGGGCTCGAACGTCCGCTCCAAGGGCGGCGACGGATTCACGCCCCTGGGCCCCGAGCTGATCGACGCCCGCGCCGTCGACCCCGCCGCTCTGCGCGTACGCGCCTGGGTCAACGGCGAGCTGCGCCAGGACGACACCACGGCCGGTCTCATCTTCCCGCTCGCCCAGCTGGTCGCCGACCTCTCGCAGCACTTCACGCTGGAGCCCGGCGATGTCATCCTCACCGGCACCCCCGCGGGGTCCTCCGTGATCGTCCCGGGCGACGTGGTCGAGGTCGAGGTCGACGCGCCGGATGCCGAGGGCGCGCCGTCGTCAGGACGCCTGGTGACCACGGTCACGCAGGGCGACGTGCCGTTCGACGCCGAGATCGGCTCGCTGCCCGCCGTCGATGACCTGCAGCGCACCGAAGCCTGGGGCTCTCGTGAAGAGGCCGGACTTGCGCCTGCCGAGGCTGTTCCCGTGCTCTCCCCCGCGCTGCGCGCCAAGCTGATGGAGGCGCCGACCGCCGGCCTCTCCGCCCAGCTGCGCAAACGCGGCCATCACTCGTGCTTCATCGACGGCGTCTCAGCGAACATCCCCGGCAGCAAGATCGTGGGCACCGCCAAGACGCTGCGCTTCGTGCCCTTCCGGGAGGATCTGTTCAAGACCCACGGCGGCGGCTACAACGCGCAGAAGCGCACGTTCGACGCCGTCGACGAGGGCGAGATCATCGTGATCGAGGCCCGAGGCGATGCGACGACCGGCACCCTCGGCGACATCCTCGCGCTGCGTGCCCGCGCTCGCGGGGCGGCGGGCGTCGTCTCCGACGGCGGCGTGCGCGACTTCGACGCGGTCGCCGAGATCGGACTGCCGGTCTTCTCGCAGGGCGCGCACCCGTCTGTCCTCGGACGCAAGCACGTGCCGTGGGATTCCGACATCACGATCTCGTGCGGCGGCGCCACGGTGCAGCCCGGCGACATCATCGTCGGCGACAGCGACGGCGTCGTCGTGATCCCGCCCTCTCTTGCCGAGCAGGTCGCGGACGACACTCTCGCTCAGGAGATCGAAGACGCCTGGATCGCCGAGCAGGTCGCGGCCGGGCACCCCGTCGACGGGCTGTTCCCGCTCAACGCGGACTGGCGCGCCAAGTACGAGGCCGCCACGGGCGCGGGGTCTGAGGCAGGGTCGCACTCGTGACCGCGGTCGCCAACTCCAGCAAATCGGAGCAGGCCTACGCCTGGATCCGCTCGCGCATCTCGGCACATGCCTTCGGCCCGGGCTACCGCCTCGTGCTCGGCTCCCTGGCCGAAGAGCTGGGCATGAGCGTCGTGCCGGTGCGCGAAGCCATCCGGCGCCTCGAAGCCGAGGGTCTCGTGACCTTCGAGCGCAACGTCGGCGCCCGCGTCACTCTCGTGGACGAGAGCGAGTACGCGCACACCATGCAGACGCTCGGCCTGGTCGAAGGTGCGGCCACGGCACTCTCGGCACCGCTGCTCGACCCGGAGACGCTCGACGCAGCAGAGGCCGTCAACGAGCGGATGACTCAGATGCTCGGGCACCTCGATGCGCACGCGTTCACCGAGCTCAACCGACAGTTCCACTCTCTGCTCTTCGAGCCCTGCCCGAACCCGCACCTGCTCGACCTCGTGCACCGAGGGTGGGCGCGGCTCTCCGGCATCCGCGACTCGACGTTCGCCTATGTGCCCGGCCGCGCCCAGCATTCCGTCGAAGAGCACACGCAGATCCTCGAGCTGATCCGATCGGGCGCTGACCCGCTCGAGATCGAGCTCGCCGCCCGAAATCACCGCCTGCGCACGAGGGATGCCTTCCTCGACGCGCTCCACACCCGTTCTCACCACAACCCAGGAGACGAGTCATGACCGATTCCCGCATCCCCGCCGATCTGCCCGACCACATCCAGCACTACATCGACGGCGCGTTCGTCGACTCGGTCGACGGCGACACCTTCGATGTGCTCGACCCCGTGACCAACAAGACCTACACGACGGCCGCCGCGGGCAAGAAGGCCGACATCGAACTCGCCGTCGCCGCAGCGAAGCGCGCGTTCGACGAGGGCCCGTGGCCGCGGATGCTCCCCCGCGAGCGCTCGCGGGTGCTGCACAGGATCGCCGACCTCGTCGAGTCCCGTGACGCCCGCCTGGCAGAGCTCGAGTCGTACGACTCGGGGCTGCCGATCACCCAGGCGCTCGGACAGGCCCGCCGCGCCGCCGAGAACTTCCGCTTCTTCGCCGACCTGATCGTCGCGCAGTCCGATGACGCCTTCAAGGTGCCGGGCAAGCAGATGAACTACGTCAACCGCAAGCCGATCGGCGTCGCCGGGCTCATCACCCCGTGGAACACGCCGTTCATGCTCGAGTCGTGGAAGCTCGGCCCCGCGCTCGCGACGGGCAACACCGTGGTGCTCAAGCCTGCCGAGTTCACGCCGCTGTCCGCCTCGCTGTGGGCGGGCATCTTCGAGGAGGCCGGCCTGCCCAAGGGCGTCTTCAACCTCGTGAACGGCCTCGGCGAAGACGCCGGTGACGCCCTCGTGAAGCACCCCGATGTGCCGCTCATCTCGTTCACGGGCGAGAGCTCGACCGGGCAGCTGATCTTCGGCAACGCCGCCCCGTTCCTCAAGGGTCTGTCGATGGAGCTCGGCGGCAAGTCCCCCGCCGTCGTGTTCGCCGACGCCGACCTCGAGGCCGCGGTCGACGCGACGATCTTCGGAGTGTTCTCCCTCAATGGCGAGCGCTGCACCGCGGGATCCCGCATCCTCGTCGAGCGGTCGATCTATGAGGAGTTCGTCGAGAAGTACGCCGCGCAGGCGAAGCGCGTGAAGGTGGGCTACCCGCACGACCCCGCGACCGAGGTCGGCGCGCTCGTGCACCCCGAGCACTACGACAAGGTGATGAGCTACGTCGAGATCGGCAAGACCGAGGGTCGCCTCGTCGCCGGTGGCGGTCGCCCCGAAGGGTTCGACGAGGGCAACTTCGTCGCGCCGACGGTGTTCGCCGACGTCTCCCCCGACGCCCGCATCTTCCAGGAGGAGATCTTCGGACCTGTGGTCGCCATCACGCCGTTCGACTCCGACGAAGAGGCGCTCGATCTCGCGAACAACACGAAGTACGGACTCGCCGCCTACATCTGGACCAACGATCTGAAGCGCGCCCACAACTTCGCGCAGTCCGTCGAGGCCGGCATGGTGTGGCTGAACAGCAACAATGTGCGCGACCTGCGCACCCCGTTCGGCGGCGTCAAGGCCTCTGGCCTCGGCCACGAGGGCGGCTACCGCTCGATCGACTTCTACACCGACCAGCAGAGTGTGCACATCACGCTCGGCGGCGCCCACAACCCGACCTTCGGCAAGAACTGAGCAAGGACCTGACATGACCGACAAGACTGCGAAGACGCTGACCTCATCGGGCTACTACGTGAGCCAGGAGGCTCCGATCCAGACCGACAACCCGGTCGCCACCCCCGAGAGCACGCCCCCTGACGTGCTCCGCTGCGCCTACATGGAGCTGGTCGTCACCGACCTGGCAGCATCGCGGGTGTTCTACGTCGATGTGCTGGGCCTCTACGTCACGGAGGAGGACAACGAGGCCATCTACCTCCGCTCGACCGAGGAGTTCATCCACCACAACCTCGTCCTGCGCAAGGGCCCGATCGCCGCGGTGGCCGCGTTCTCGTACCGCGTCCGCTCGGCCGCCGACCTCGACCTCGCCGTCGCGTTCTACACCGAGCTCGGCTGCGATGTGCGCCGCAACGCCGAAGGCTTCGTCAAGGGCGTCGGCGACTCGGTGCGCGTGGTCGATCCGCTGGGATTCCCGATCGAGTTCTTCCACCAGTCCGACCACGTCGAGCGGATGTCGTGGCGCTACGACCTGCACATTCCCGGCGAGCTCGTGCGCCTCGACCACTTCAACCAGGTCACCCCCGATGTGCCCCGCGCCGTGAAGTTCATGCAGGATCTGGGCTTCCGCGTGACGGAGGACATCCAGGACGACGAGGGCACCGTGTACGCCGCGTGGATGCGCCGCAAGCCCACCGTGCACGACACGGCGATGACCGGCGGCGACGGTCCCCGCATGCACCACGTGTGCTTCGCGACCCACGAGAAGCACAACATCCTCGCGATCTGCGACAAGCTCGGCGCTCTCCGCCGGTCTGACGCGATCGAGCGCGGGCCCGGCCGTCACGGCGTCTCGAACGCGTTCTACCTGTACCTGCGCGACCCCGACGGGCACCGCGTCGAGGTCTACACGCAGGACTACTACACCGGCGACCCCGACAACCCGGTGATCACGTGGGACGTGCACGACAACCAGCGTCGGGACTGGTGGGGCAACCCGGTGGTGCCCTCCTGGTACACCGAGGCCTCGCTCGTTCTCGACCTCGACGGCAACCCCCAGCCCGTGGTCGCCCGCACCGACAGCTCAGAGATGGCCGTCACGATCGGCGCCGACGGGTTCTCGTACACCCGCCCGGACGACGACAAGGACATGCCCGAGTACAAGCAGGGCGAGTACAAGCTCGGTCACCAGCTCTGATCGATTCGCACGCAGGTTGAGACAGGGAGGAGACACGGATGCTGTCAGCAGACACCATCGAGCAGATCGCCGCGGAACTCGCCGAGGCAGACCGGAACCACTCCGTGATCCCGCGCATCACGGCGCGGTATCCGGAGGCGACGGTCGAGGACTCCTATGCGATCCAGGGCATGTGGCGCGACTCGCAGATCGCCGCCGGTCGTCGCCTCGTGGGTCGGAAGATCGGTCTGACATCCAAGGCGATGCAGCAGGCCACGGGAATCACCGAGCCCGACTACGGCGTGATGTTCGATGACACCGTCTACGAGTCGGGCGCCGAGATCCCCGTCGACCATTTCTCGAACGTGCGCATCGAGGTCGAGCTCGCGTTCGTGCTCAAGCGTCCGCTCGAGGGCCCCGACTGCACGCTCGACGACGCCCTCGCGGCGATCGACTACGCGGTTCCGGCGCTCGAGGTGCTCAACTCTCACATCGAGCTCGAGGAGCGCACGATCGTCGACACGATCAGCGACAACGCCGCCTACGGTGCGATGGTGCTCGGCACCGTGCACAAGCGGCCTGACGAGATCGATCTGCGCTGGGTGCCCGGTGTGCTCTCGCGCAACGGCGAGATCGAGGAGACCGGCGTCGCGGCCGGCGTGCTCGGCCATCCGGCCACCGGTGTCGCCTGGCTCGCGAACAAGTTCCACCAGCACGGCGCGCGTCTGGAGGCCGGGGAGATCATCCTGGCAGGATCGTTCACACGCCCGATGTGGGTGTCGCGCGGCGATCAGGTGCTGTGCGACTACGGACCGATGGGAACGATCGAATGCCGCTTCATCTGAGCCCCTCCTTCCGCGAGCAGCTCGCCGCCTCCGACCGTTCGCTTATCGGCATGTGGGGTTGTTCGGGCAGCCCGCTCGTGACCGAGGTGGCAGCGGGATCCGGCCTCGACTGGCTGCTGATCGACATGGAGCACTCGGCGAACACGCTCGAGTCGACGTTGCTGCAGCTGCAGGTCGTCGCCGCGTACCCGATCGCGCCGGTCGTGCGCGTGCCGTCCAACGACACGGTGGCGATCAAGCAGGTCCTCGACCTCGGCGCACAGAACATCATCGTGCCGATGGTGTCGTCGGTCGACGAGGCACGTGCCGCCGTCGCGGCGACGCGCTACCCGCCGGAGGGCGTGCGGGGAGTCGGCAGCGCACTCGCACGCAGCGCCCGCTGGAACCGCGTCGACGGCTACCTGCAGGACTCTGCCCGGCACACGTCGCTCACGGTGCAGATCGAGACGACGGCCGGGGTCGAAGCCGCCGCCGGGATCGCGTCGGTCGCCGGAGTGGATGCCGTCTTCGTCGGCCCGTCGGATCTCTCTGCGTCGATGGGGCTCCTCGGCCAGCAGACGCACCCCGAGGTGGTCGCCGCCGTGGAGCGGGTCTTCGCTGCGGTCAGGAGTGCCGGAACACCCGTGGGCGTCAACGCCTTCGACCCCGCCGCTGCCGATTCCTACATCGCGGCCGGTGCCGATTTCGTGGCCGTCGGTGCCGACGTGGCGATGCTCGCACGAGCATCCGAGGCTCTCGCCACCCGCTTCATCCCGGCATCCGACGACACGTCCCGCGCCAGCTACTGACGCCTGAGACCGCCCCGCCGGGCGTGGCAGGATTGACGGATGCAGAGAAGCGAGGCGCCGACATGATCCGCGCCCTCGCGGCCATGCACGACAAGGGGTTCCGCTGGTTCTTCCTGGCCCGTGCGATCACCCTCATCGCCGGCTCGATGTCGTCGATCGCCCTTGCCTTCGCGGTGCTCGAGATCGACAACGACGCACGATCGCTGTCGCTGGTGCTCGCCGCCTTCACGATCAGCAACATCGTGTTCCTGCTGTTCGGCGGCGTCATCGCCGACCGCCTCCCCCGAGCGCTGATCATCCAGTCCTGCTACGTCATCGACATCGTCACGGTCGGAGCGATGGCCGCGCTCCTGTTCACCGGCACGGCCACTGTTCCGCTGCTGGCCCTGCTGTCGGTCGTGAACGGAGCATCCACCGCGTTCGTGCTGCCTGCGATGCAGGGGATCATCCCGCAGTTGGCCTCCGCAGAGCACCTCCAGCAGGCCAACGCGATGCTCTCTTTCGTGCGCTCGGCGACGACGATCGGCGGGCCGATCATCGCGGGCATCGTGGTCGCCACTGCCGGCCCCGCCTGGGCGATGGTCGTGCAGGCGATCGGCTGGGTCATCGCGATCCCGGTCCTCGCGATGGTGCGACTGCCCCCACCCGACCACGGCGGCGGGACCACGATGTTCCACGATCTCCGCGTCGGCTGGCAGGAGTTCTGGAGCCGCACGTGGCTCTGGGTCATCGTGATCGCATTCATGGTGATGAACGCGATCCACATCGGCGCCTGGGGCGTCGTCGGGCCGTACATCGCGAAGAACGACGAACGACTCGGCATCGCAGGCTGGGGGTGGGTCGTCAGCGCCGAAGGCGTCGGCATCCTGCTGATGACCCTGATTCTGATGTGGCTGCCCCTGAAGCGACCGCTGCGCTACGGCATGATCGGCATGGCCGCGTTCGCGATCCCGTTGACCGTTCTCGGAGTGCACCCGGCCGTGGTCCTCCTGGCGATCGCCGCGTTCATCGCCGGTGCCGGCGTCGAGCTCTTCAGCACCGGCTGGAATCTCGCGATGATGGAGAACATCCCCGGTGACAAGCTCTCGCGCGTCTCGAGCTACGACATGCTCGGCAGCTACGTCGTGATGCCGATCGGCACCCTCGTGTACGGCTGGCTGATCACCCACAGCGACGTCGAGACGGTGCTCGTCACCTCGGCGATCCTCTATGCGTCGATCGCCGTCGCGACGCTGATCGTGCCGAGCGTCTGGCACATGGGGCGGCCGGCAGGTGCCCTTTCCGCCCACGAGGAGTTGGCGGATTCATAGCAATTCGGGCGAGACTGTGGGCATGACCTTCGCCGCGCTCCAGCCGCTCGCAGACCGTGCTGCACTGTTCTCCGCCCTTCGTCAGGATTCCCTGGCCACCGCCCTCGAGGACCTCGGCGACAACCGCTGGGATGCCGACATGGCGGCGGGGACGCTGACGTTCACGTCGAACGCCGACAGCACCCGCCAGCTCGTCGCTCGCGCCCACCTCGTCGCGACGATCGCCCCGGGGCCTCGCTCGCTGCTCTGGGCGTGGGCGCACCCGCAGGGCGACCCGGCCGGTGTCGCAGCCCAGTTGCGCGACTACGGAACCGAGCACGGCATCGTCGAGCTGAGCGAGACCGAGCTCCCCTTCCCCGCCGACTCCGCCGGAGACGCCGAGTGGATCACTGCCGCCGCTCGTACCGTCGGCGCCGTGGCCGTCGAGCTCACCGGCCGCGCCCCCTACTACCTCGCTCCGGTCGGCGGGGGCACCTACGCGGTGTTCCTGCTCGACGCCCCGCTCCCGCCGCTCACGGTCGCCTCCGCCGCGATCGTCCTCCCTCGCATCCTCTCGACCGTGACTCTGCCCGATGCCCGCACGGCCGTGTGGGATGCCGCTCGCCTCGCCGGGTGGAATCTCACCTGGACCGACGAGTCCTTCTCAGGTGCCACTGTCGCCGATGCGACAGGCACTGCGACGTTCCGCTTCGACGAGCAGGCACGCATCACGAACATCGAGAGCAGCCTGCACCCGCAGCCCTGACCCCTCGCAGAGGACAGCGCGTCATCGGCCCAGCCGCTGGCGCGCTGTCTTCGTTCCGGAGCCGACCGGCACATGGGCGGTGGCCGCCGCGAGCCCGAACACCGGCATGTCGACGTACACGGCTTCGAGGTCGGAGACGGGCACCTGGTAGGTCTCGTGCCAGACGCCCACGCTCCCCGTGCCCTGCAGCGACCGCATGAAGTCACGCCAAGGCTGCAGATGCGGAGCATCGCGGTCGGCGGCGAATCGCTGCAGGTGCTCCGGGCTCTCCCAATACGACAGCAGGATCGTCGTGCGACCGAACCAGCTGTGTGCGCCGAGCATCCCCGCGTCCGGATGGGTCGCGAGGTGCTGCAGCATCGGGGGCATCTTGCTGGCGGTCCACCACACCTTGCCGAGCTGCCACCAGCGGTTGGCGCGCATCCCGATCACGAAGACCGTGACGTCCGAGCGGTCGGGGGCCGCGGTGAATCGACCGGGGAAGACCTGCTGAGCCATGCGCCACTCCTTGGAACGTTGTTATGTAACTGCGTTATGCAACAACGTTACGGTACGATCGAACGCATGGCAAGACCTCCTCTGTACGATGTCGCTCTGCGTGATCGCCTGCTCTTCGCGACAGCGGAGATGGTCGATGACAAGGGGCCTGAGCGGATCAGCCTGCGCGACATCGCGCAGAATGCCGGCACCTCGACCTCGGCCGTCTACGCTCTGTTCGGAGGAAAGACCGAACTGCTCGTCGCCGTCATCGAGCACGGATTCGCCTCGTTCGGCGAGGCGCAGGCCGCATCCGAATCCCAGGGACTGCGCGCGCTCGGTCTCGCCTATCGGTCGTGGGCGATGGCCAACCCCGCCCTCTACCGCCTGATGTTCGGCGGCGGGGTCGCGACCGAGGACTGCCGGCCCGACGATGCGACCATGAGCACGGCGATGGCTCCGCTGATGCGCGCACTCGCGGCACGCGTCGACGAGTCGGACGTTCCGGCCGCCGCCCTCACCGTCTGGGCGCAGGTGCACGGCGCCGTGAGCCTCGAACTCGCCGGCGTGACGCCCCCGCTCGTTCCGTGGGACTCGGTCTACGGCGCGGTGGTGGACGCGGTCGAGCGCGCCTTCCCCGCCCGCTGATCCGTCCTGCACCTTCGAGGTGCCACGGCATCCGAGAGTGTGGAATTCTGGTCGCATGAAGAACGGAATCGTCCGGTTCGCCGCGCTCTACGTGTTCAACGTCGCAGTCCTGCTGCTCATCGGCCTGCTGTCCGCCGGGGTCTCGGTCGGGTTCCACGCGCTCTGGGCCGCGGTGGTCCTGACTCTCGCGGCACTCTTCGTGAAGCCACTGCTCACCGGGGCGTTCCGCAAGGCCGCAGCCAAGTCCGCAGCCGACCGCAACAAGACCGGAGAGAAGGTCGTGCAGTACGTTCTCGTCTACCTCGTCGAGCTCCTCATCTGGATGGCCGTCGTGTGGCTGAGCGGCGTCCGCGCCTCCGGCTTCTGGAGCTACGCGCTTCCCCCGCTGTTCCTGCTGTTCGGCTGGATGATCTACGACCAGGTCGACGACAGGCTCCGCGCGAAGGCGAGCGAGCTGTACGACGCCGTGCAGGGCAGGGTGTCGGGCAAGAAGTCCGCACCTGCCGCCGCAGCGCCCGGCTCCCCCGCCGCACCGGCCACCACCGAGGCGCGCACGGAACTCCACGACGGTCTGACCCCCGAGCAGCGACGGATGCTCGACGAGCTCGGCTGAACGCAGACGGTCCCGATCTGCGGACCTCGCCCCGATTCGCGGACGAATCGGCGGGAGAAATCAGCGGATCGGGACCGGATGCGCAGATCGGGACCGACGAGAGTCAGACGAGGCGTTCGGCCGCCTCGACGACGTTGGTCATGAGCAGCGCGACGGTCATAGGCCCGACGCCACCGGGATTCGGCGACACCCAGCCCGCGACCTCGGCCACATCGGGGTGCACATCGCCGAAGACCAGGTTCTTGCCGGTCTCGGGGTCGGTCTCGCGGGTCACTCCCACGTCGAGCACGGCGGCGCCGGGCTTGACGTCCTCAGCGCGGATGAGGTGCTTCACACCCGCAGCCGCGACGATCACATCGGCCTCCCGCAGGTAGCGTGGCATGTCGACCGTGCCGGTGTGCGTCAGAGTCACCGTCGCGTTCAGGTCGCGCCTCGTCAGCAGCAGTCCGATGGAGCGACCGATGGTCACGCCTCGCCCGACGACCACCACATGCTTGCCCTTGAGGTCGTAGTCGTTGCGCAGCAGCAGCTCGATCACGCCTCGCGGTGTGCACGGCAGCGGTGTGTGGATCGGGTTGTTGACGTTGAGCACAAGCCGGCCGAGGTTGGTCGGGTGCAGGCCGTCGGCATCCTTCGCCGGGTCGATCCGCTCGAGGATCGCGTCGGTGTCGATGTGCTTCGGCAGCGGCAGCTGCACGATGTAGCCGTGGCACTCCGGGTCGGCGTTGAGCTCGTCGATCAGCGCTTCGACGTCGGCCTGCGTGGCGTCGGCCGGCA
The DNA here is from genome assembly GCF_979258485.1 of Microbacterium sp. AC035. Taxonomy (NCBI): domain Bacteria; kingdom Bacillati; phylum Actinomycetota; class Actinomycetes; order Micrococcales; family Microbacteriaceae; genus Microbacterium; species Microbacterium sp. AC035. The sequence goes on along the minus strand of NZ_OZ409858.1, from coordinate 84,558 downwards.
ACTCGCGCTGGATCGAATTCATCCCGATCGCCTCGGACTGACGGTGCTTCATGCCGACGTAGAGCTGGGATGCCGGGTCGGCGCCGACGAGCACGGTCGCGATGCCGGGCACGACGCCCTTCGCTTTCAGCGCGGCGACCCGCTCGGTGAGCTCGGCCTTGATCGCGGCGGACGCCGCCTTGCCGTCGAGGACCTTCGCGGTCACTGCTGCAGTTCCGGGTAGAGCGGGAAGCCTGCGGCGAGCGCGTCGACGCGAGCGCGGAGAGCCTCGACATCGGCACCGGGAAGGAGTGCGAGCGCGATCACGTCGGCGACCTCGGTGAACTCGGCGTCGCCGAAACCGCGGGTCGCGAGCGCGGGCGTGCCGATGCGCAGACCCGAGGTCACCATGGGCGGACGCGGGTCGTTAGGCACCGCGTTGCGGTTCACGGTGATGTGGATCTCGTGCAGCAGGTCTTCGGCCTGCTTGCCGTCGATCTCGGCGTCACGAAGGTCCACCAGCACCAGGTGCACGTCGGTGCCGCCGGAGCGCACTCCGATGCCGGCATCCTTCACGTCCTGCTGCGAGAGACGCTCGGCGAGGATCGATGCGCCGCGCAGTGTGCGCTCCTGGCGCTCCTTGAACTCGGGGGTGCCCGCGAGCTTGAACGCGGTCGCCTTGGCGGCGATGACGTGCATGAGCGGGCCTCCCTGCTGCCCGGGGAACACGGCCGTGTTGATCTTCTTCGCGAGGTCGGGGTCGTTCGTCAGGATGAATCCCGAGCGGGGGCCGCCGATCGTCTTGTGCACAGTCGACGAGACGACGTGTGCGTGCGGCACCGGGTTCGGGTGCAGGCCCGCGGCGACGAGGCCGGCGAAGTGCGCCATGTCGACCCAGAGGAGGGCGCCGACCTCGTCGGCGATCGCGCGGAAGGCGGCGAAGTCGAGCGTGCGGGGGTACGCCGACCAGCCGGCGATGATGACCTTGGGCTTGTGCTCGATGGCGAGGCGACGCACCTCGTCCATGTCGATCGTCGAGGTCTCGGGGTCGACGCCGTAGGCGACGATGTCGTAGAGACGGCCCGAGAAGTTGATCTTCATGCCGTGGGTCAGGTGACCGCCCTGGTCGAGGGCGAGGCCGAGCAGCGTGTCGCCGGGGCGGGCGATCGCGTGCAGGACTGCGGCGTTGGCCGATGCGCCCGAGTGCGGCTGGACGTTGGCGAACTCCGAGCCGAAGAGGTCCTTCGCGCGCTGGATCGCGAGCTCTTCAGCGACGTCGACCTCTTCGCAGCCACCGTAGTAGCGGCGGCCGGGGTAGCCCTCTGCGTACTTGTTCGTGAGCACGGAGCCCTGCGCCTGCAGGACCGAGACGGGGACGAAGTTCTCGGATGCGATCATCTCGAGGAACGTCTGCTGGCGAGCGAGCTCGCGGTCGAGGACCTGTGCGATCTCGGGGTCGACCTCGGCGAGCGGGGCGTTGAAGTAACGATCGGTCATGACTTGCTCCTCTGACGACGGATTCGAAGGGGTATACCTATCGGCCCAGGCGCGCGGTCGAATTCCGTGGTCAGTCGCTCCCCGGTGGTAGTCCACCCAGACGCCAGTCGCGACGTGAGTCAGCATAGCGGATTTCCCTGTGCTGCCGACTCCGCGCAGGGTAGGTTTTGTTCATGGTCCTTCCCCATTCCATGCCCCTTGTTCCTCTTCCCGCTTCCGCCATCGTCGGCGATGGCCGGCTGACCGTCTCCGAGAGCACGCGAGTCATCGGCGACTCCCCGGCCGCACGCCAGCTGATCGATGCCGCCGAGCGGCGCAGCGGCATCCGCTTCCTCCACTCCACGGACACCGCAGACGAGAGATCGGCGATCGTGCTCCGCATCGATGCCGCCACCGCGCCCGAGGGCTACACGCTCAGGGTCGCCGACTCCGTCGAAGTGGTCGGCGGCGACGAGGCCGGACTGTTCTACGGTGTGCAGACTCTGCTGCAGCTGCTCCGCGAAGACGACGAAGGCTGGGCACTGCTGCACGCCGAGGTCACGGACGCACCGCGATTCGAGCGCCGCGGCGTCATGCTCGACGTCACCCGCCACTTCTTCGACGTCGCCGAGGTCAAGAAGTTCATCGACAGCACCAGCGCGCTCAAGTTCAACCACCTGCACCTGCACCTCAGCGACGACCAGGGGTGGCGCATCCAGATCGACTCCTGGCCCAAGCTCACCGAACTGGCGTCGTCGACCGCCTCGCTCGGCGACCCCGGAGGCTTCTACACGAAGGACGACTATCGCGAGATCGTGGCGTATGCGGCCGAGCGGCACATGCTCGTCATCCCCGAGATCGACCTTCCCGGTCACACGCACGCGATCGGCGTCGCGTACCCCGAGCTCGTCGAGGATCCCGTGATGAACGACATGCTGATCGCCGAATCGGGGCGCCTCGGTCAGCCGCTCCCCGCGGCCGGCGAGCCCTACCTCGGATGGGGAGTGGGGCACTCGAGCGTCCGGATCCATGAGGAGCGCACGTATGAGTTCGTGCGCGACGTGATACGAGAACTCGCCGAGATGACGCCCGGTCCGTTCATCCACATCGGCGGAGACGAATCGCTCGGCACCCCGCAGGCCGACTTCGACCACTTCGTCGAGCGCGCGACGGCGATCGTGTTCGAGGAGGGCAAGATCCCGCTGGCGTGGCACGAGGTCGGTGCGGCGAAGAACATCGCCGAGGGCACGATCGGTCAGTACTGGGGCAAGACGACGCCCGAGGGCTCGCATGCCGCGGAGGCCGCGCATTTCGTCGAGCGGGGCGGAGCGCTCATCATGTCGACCGCCGACGTCGCCTACCTCGACATGAAGTACACCGCGGACTTCCCTCTCGGGCTGACCTGGGCCGCGATCATCGATGTCCGCACCGCCTACGAATGGGAGCCGACCTCGGTGCTCGACGTGCCGGAGTCCGCGATCCTCGGCATCGAGGCGCCGTTGTGGAGCGAGACCACTCGCACGCTGAGCGATGTCGAGCAGCTGGTGTTCCCGCGGGCCGCCGCTCAGGCGGAGGTCGCCTGGTCGCCGCGTACCGCTGCCGGTCGGGACTGGGAGTCGTTCCGTGTGCGGCTCGGCGCACTCGCACCGCTGTGGAAGGCTGAAGGCGTCGACTTCCACCCCGCACCCGAGATCCCCTGGAGCGAGCGATGACAACCGGTTCCGCAGCGACAGGGTCGCTCGTCATCCATTCGGCCCGACTGATCGACCACGGGGCCGATGTCGCGGACTCCTGGGTGCGGATCGAAGACGGGCGCATCATCGCCGTCGGCTCCGGGCAGACGTGGGGCACGGCAGACGAGGTCGTCGATGCGAGCGTCGTCGCCGGTTCGGATGCCGTGCTCGCCCCCGGGTTCATCGACATCCACAGCCACGGCGGCGCGGGCGCCTCGTTCGACGACGGCGTGGAGGCGATCCGCACGGCGCGAGCCCTGCACCGAGCTCACGGCACCACACGATCGGTGATCTCGCTCGTCACGGCGCCGCTCGATGCCCTCGCACAGCGCGTGGCGGAGATCGCCGATCTGATGGAGACGGACGCCGACATCCTCGGGTCGCATCTGGAGGGCCCTTTCCTCGACCCTGCGCACCATGGAGCACACGAGCCGACTCTGCTGCGCACTCCGGTCCACGACGATGTCGTCCGGCTGCTCGACGCGGGCCGCGGCACGATCAGACAGGTGACGATCGCGCCAGAACTCGCGGGCGGACTCGACGCGATCCGACTGATCGTCGATGCTGGGGCTGTGGCCGCGGTCGGTCACACGAGCGCGGATGCCGCGACGGCGATCGCCGCCTTCGACGCAGGCGCGACGGTGCTGACCCACGCGTTCAACGCCATGCCCGGCATCCACCATCGCGCACCAGGGCCGGTGCTGGCGGCAGCCGCCGACCGCCGGGTGGTGCTCGAGGTGATCGCCGACGATGTCCACCTCGATCCGCACGTGGTCAAGCTCGTGTTCGACTCGGCGCCGGGGCGCGTGGCGCTCATCACCGACGCCATGGCCGCCGCGGGCAGCGCCGACGGCCACTATGACCTGGGAGCGGTGAGCGTGACGGTCGAAGACGGCATCGCACGCGCTGACGACACCGGCTCGATCGCAGGGTCGACGCTCACTCAGGACGTCGCGCTGCGCAGGGCGATCGCCGCCGGGGCACCGCTCGCTGAGGCGGTGCGCGCGCTCACCGAGACTCCGGCGGACGCCATCGGATACGGAGACCGACTCGGCCGCCTCGCAGTCGGATACGTCGGCGACGCGGTGCTTCTGGATGCGCAGCTGCAGGTCGTGCGCGTATGGGTGGGCGATCGCCCGTAACCCGATGTCGCGCAGTCGGATGCGATAGCTCATCGAGTGGCCGACGCGCTCTCCTGCCGGACCCCTGAATGGGTGCGGGGCCGCCGTTCCCCAGATCGGCGGCCCCGTCACATTTCCCTCCCATGTGCGAGAGCTGGCGGGCCGAGCGCTCCTCCCCCGAGGTGCCCGACCCGCCATGCCGGTGCACTTACCCCTTGCACCAGCGCCTGAGCTCCGCCCCCCGGTGGAGCTCCATGGCTTGTCTCTAGTGATGAGACGAAGGCGATGCCGATTCATTACGCGATTTCCCAGATTTTTTTCGAGGTTCTTCGCCGGATCCCCTCGATCTGCTCCTGATCAGGGGTTTATCGCGAGAAGAAGATTTGCATCCAGTTTCTCGGAAGGGGTGGCAAGGCTGAGAGATTGGAGAGAGAATGGAGATGACGCGTGATGAAAATGGGGTTCACGCGTCTCTTCATGTGGAGGCGCACTCGCCCTCCACGACAGATGGATGACAGTGGATCAGGACAGCACTTCGCACGAGGGAACGATTGCCGACGCCGATCTCGTCCTGCGCACCCGTTCGGGTGACGCAGCGGCATTCGGCGAACTCTGGAGGCGGCACTATCCCTCCGGCATGTCGGTCGCCCGATCGATCACGTCGTCGATCGACCCGGACGATCTCGTGCAGGAGTCCTACACCCGCATCTATCAGGCGATCATCAAAGGCGGCGGGCCCAACGGCTCCTTCCGCGCGTACCTGTTCACGAGCATCCGCAACACCGCCGCCGCGTGGGGCCGCTCTCGCCGCGAGTCGGCGATCGACGAGCTCGACAGCGTCGCCGACCCCGACAGCACAGACCAGGCGGCCAACGAGGCGCTCGATCGCAGTCTGACGGCACAGGCGTTCCGCAGCCTCCCCTCCCGCTGGCAGGAGGTGCTCTGGTACACCGAGATCGAGCAGATGAAGCCGCAGGAGGCCGCAACCCTTCTCGGCATGAAGGCCGGTGCCGTCTCGCAGCTCGCTTTCCGGGCGCGCGAAGGGCTTCGCGAGGCCTGGATCCAGGCTCACCTCCGCAGCGCGGCCGCCGGCTCCGACTGCCAGTGGACCATCGAGCATCTGGGCGCCTACTCACGAGGCAACCTCGGCACACGCGACCACAACCGTCTCGAGCAGCACCTCGAAGAGTGCGCACGCTGCATGATCGTCGCCGCCGAGGCGAAGGACGTGTCCAAGCGTCTGGCTCTCGTGCTGCTCCCGCTCGTCCTCGGCGTCACCGGTTCCGCAGGTTACCTCGCCACCCTGCAGGGCGGCGGCGCTCCGATCGTCGCGCTCGCAGCCATGCCCTCAGGCATCACCGAGGGTGCGGTCGTCGTCGCAGGACACACGACGGCGGCATCGACAGGCTCCTCGAGCGGTGCAGCAGGCGGCGGGGGTGCAGCAGGCGGCGGTGCGGCAGGCGGCGGCGGTGCGGCAGGCGGCGGAGCCGGCGGGATGGCCAGCGGCGGCATCTTCAGCGGTGTCGGTGCGCTCGTCGGAGCTGGATCGGCGGCTCTGGTCGTCGCCGGTGTCGTGGCGGCCGCCACGATCATCCCCGGCCTCACCGGCGCGTCACCGGCAGCATCGCTTCCGAGCGCCGGCGACAGCGACTCATCGTCGATCAGTGCCGACGTCGGACCCGACGAATCGATGTCCAACGACAAGAAGCCCATCGTTGACGACGCAGAGCCCGACCCGGTGCCGGTCATACCACCGCCCGTAGAAGCACCCGTCACCCCTCTGCCCGGGGAGGACATCGCACCCGCGATCGCCTCGCCTGCGGCACCGGTCGAGTCGCCCGCACCGACACCGCCCGCCCAGACACCGCCCCCGGTGACGGAAGAGCCTGACGACGAGACCCCCGGCGAGAACCCCGACGGCGAAACCCCCGGCGAGAACCCCGGAGAAAACCCCGACGGCGAGAACCCCGGAGAAAACCCCGACGGCGAAACCCCCGGCGAGAACCCCGGAGAAAACCCCGACGGCGAAACCCCCGGCGAGAACCCCGGAGAAAACCCCGACGGCGAGAACCCCGGAGAAAACCCCGACGGCGAAACCCCCACGGAACCGGCTGCACCGACGACGCCGATCGAGGTCAGCCTCACGAACATCTGTCTCGATGCGCGCGCCGTTACCTACGTGACCGTGGGCGTGACCGGTGAACCGGGCGCAGACATCCAGGCTCTGCTCGGCGGACACCACGGTGGTGCAGACAGCACCTCGCTGAGCGATGCAGGCACAGGCACGATCGGGCTGCGACCCGGTCTCGTGCAGATCGTCCTCAGCGCGAGCGTCGAGGTCCACTACGTGACAGCCGCCGGCCCGGCCCTGCCGGTGACCACAAGCCTCTCCGCACTCGGGGTGACCCTCGAATCCGTGCTCCTCGCGCCCTCATGCGGTGTACCGGCGGAGGATCCCACCGAAGCCGCACCCGCTGAGCCGACTCCGGATGACGCGATCGTGCCCGTCCCCGAGCCGACGGACGAGGCCGCACCCGCTACTCCGGTCGACTCTCCTGAGACGGATGTCCCGACCGAGCCCGTCGCTCCGACCGAGCCCGCTCCGCCGGTCGAGACAGCTCCGCCGGTCGAGACAGCTCCTCCGGCAGAGCCTGTGGTCGAGGAAGAGACCGCCCCGGCAGAAGAGGGCGCGCCCGTCGAAGAGACCGCACCCGTCGACGACGTCGCCCCGGCTCCGGACGAGGCCGCCCCCGCGCTCTGACCCGCCATCCGCGGCGAATAGACTGGATCCATGTCCCAGGATCCCGCCTCCGTCCCCGGCGTCGACCGCCCGAGCATCACTCCCCTCGACATCGTCCGATCGGTGGTCCTGATCGTCGCCGTGGGCACGCTCGCACTGTGGGGATTCGCTACATGGCCGTTCCCATGGAACGTGATCCTCGGGATCGGGGCTCCGATCGTCGTGATCCTGGTCTGGGCTCTCTTCCTCTCCCCGCGGCCCGTGCTGCGTCTGCACCCGTTCCTGCGAGTCGTCGTCGAGCTCCTGATCTACGTCGGCGTCACGATCGCCTGGTGGTTGATGGATCAGCCGATCATCGGCACCGCATTCGCCGTGGTCGCTGTCGGCGCCGGCGTCATGAGCGGGCGGCGTCGCATCCGATGAGCACGCTCGATCAGCTCGTCGCCGCGCTCGGCGACATCGTCGACACCGCCACCGCCACCCTCGAAGAAGCCCGAGCCGACCGGTCAGGGCATGCCGCTCCAGGTCGCCCGCTCGCAGTCGTGCACGCTGAGACCGTGGAGCACGTCCAGACCGTGATGCGCATCGCGACTGAGCACTGCACCCCGGTCGTCGTGCGCGGGGCCGGCACGGGTCTCGCCGGTGCGGCGAACGGCGGCGAAGGAGAGATCGTCCTCTCCACCCGCCGTATGACCGCTGTTCACGAGATCCGGGCAGACGACCTGCTCGCCGTCGTCGAGCCCGGCATCCTCAACGCCGACCTCAACGACCTGCTGGCAGAGCATGGACTCTGGTGGGCCCCCGATCCCGCGAGCCGTGCGATCTCAACCGTCGGCGGCAACATCGCCACCGGGGCGGGCGGGCTGCTGTGCGCGAAGTACGGCGTCGTGAAGGACGCGGTCCTCGGAGTCGACCTGGTGCTCGCAGACGGTCGCCTGATGCGCCTCGGCCACCGCAGCGTCAAGGGCGTCACGGGGCTGGACCTCACGTCGCTCGTGATCGGCTCGGAAGGCACTCTCGGCGTGGTCGTCGGCGCCACGCTGAAGCTTCGCCGGTTGGTCGAAGGAACCACGTGCACTGTGACGGCGATCTTCCCCGACGTGCGCGCAGCGGCTTCCGCATCCGCCGCCGTCACCGCCTCGGGTGCACAGCCGGCGATCATGGAGCTGATGGACTCCGCCAGCCTGGCCGCAGTCGCTGCCCTGCTGGAGCTGCCCTCCCCCGCGGCCGGAAGCGCTCAGTTGACGATTCAGACGGATGGCCCGGCCGCCGTCTCCGAGGCGACGACGATCGCGGAGATCCTGACGGCTCACCGCGGTGCGACTCAGGTGTCGCACGACCGAGACGAAGGCGAGCGTCTGCTGGCGATCCGCCGTGCCATGCACCCCGCGATGTCCGCTCTCGGCACGACCCTCATCGAAGACGTGTCCGTGCCGCGCAGCGCGATGCCCGCGATGTTCGACGAGATCGCCCGCATCGAGAAGGCCTACTCGATGACCATTCCCACGGTGGCGCACGCCGGCGACGGCAACCTGCACCCGAACTTCATCTTCGAGGGCACCGAGCCCCCCGCGGAGGTCTGGGCCGCCGCAGACGAGCTCTTCCGGGCCGCGATCGCGCTCGGCGGCACGCTGACCGGCGAGCACGGGATTGGAACGCTGAAGAGCCGCTGGCTGTCCGCCGAACTCGGAGAGGACCAGTGGGAGCTGCAGCGGCAGATCACCCGGGTCTTCGACCCGCTCGGGATCCTGAACCCCGGCAAGGTGTTCGCCCCCGATGCCTGACATCCACGTCAGTGCGGCGGTCATCGTCGATGACGCCGGAAGGGTGCTGGTGGTCCGCAAGCAGGGGACGACGCGCTTCATGCAGCCGGGCGGCAAACCGGAAGCCGGTGAGACGCCGTCGCAGACGCTGATCCGCGAGCTGCACGAAGAACTCGGTCTGCGACTCGACGAGGCCGACCTCGAGCCCCTCGGCACGTTCGTCTCCGAGGCGGCCAACGAGCCCGGGCACCGGGTCGTGGCCGATGCGTTCTCGGTCTCGATCGCCGCCGCAGAGGTGGCGGTGCAGGCCGAGCTCGCCGAGCTGCGCTGGATCACGCCCACCGACGCCGAGACGCTGCCCCTGGCGCCGCTCAGCCTCGAGCACCTGCTGCCGCTCGCCTGGCCTGCGACGCGCCCCTGAGAGCCGACGCACCCCTGAGAGCCGCTCGGATCAGATGCCCTGCCAGCTCGGCTTGTTGGCGAAGGTGTAGCGGTAGTAGTCGGCGAGTCTGAGGCGCGATGCCGCGGCTTCGTCGACCACGACGGTGGCGTGCGGATGCAGCTGGATGGCGGAACCGGGGAGGATGGCCGACAGCGGCCCCTCGACCGCGTTCGCGACCGCCTGAGCCTTGCCCTCGCCGAAGGCGAGCAGCACGAGGTGCCGAGCGCGCAGGATCGTGCCCAGACCCTGAGTGATGCAGTGCATCGGCACGTCGTCGATCGAGTCGAAGAAACGCGCGTTGTCCTCGCGGGTCTGCTCGGTGAGGGTCTTCACTCGCGTGCGCGAGGCGAAGGACGAGCCGGGCTCGTTGAAGCCGATGTGTCCGTCGGTGCCGATGCCGAGGATCTGCAGATCCACTCCGCCGGCCGCCTCGATGGCGGTCTCGTAGTCGTCACCCGCGTGCTGGATCGTGTCCTGCGCGCCGTTGGGCACATGGATCCGTCGCGGGTCGAGTCCGAGGGGCTCCACGACCTCGCGGGTGATGACCGAACGGTAGCTCTCGGGGTGAGCCGGATCGATCCCCACGTACTCGTCCAGAGCGAACCCGCGCACCTGCGAGACGTCGCGCCCCGCGAGCTTCTCGCGCAGCGCCTTGTACACAGGGAGCGGCGTCGAACCGGTGGCGAGGCCGAGCACGGCATCCGGACGCCCGTCGATCAACTCCACGATCTCGGCGGCGACCAGTGCGCCTGCTGCTTCTGCGTTCTCGACGATGACGACTTCAGCCATGGGAAACGATCTCCTTAGAGGGTGTGGTTGCACCGACGACCGCTGCCCCGAAGGCCGCAGCGGGAGAGCCGGAAGGAAGCAGTTCGATCCTGTCGTCCAGGTGCAGCGAACGCATGAAGGGCGATGCCTCTGCACCTGTCTGCAGGGCGCTGCGGATGCCCGAATAGAGCCTGTCTCCGAGCGAGGTGAGCCCGCCGCCGATGATGACGCGTTCGACGTCTGCGGAGAGCACCAGTGCCCGCACAGCTGCGGCCGCGCCGTGGAAGAGGTCGGCCCGCAGACCTGCGGCGCGCTCGTCTCCGGCATCGGCTGCGTCGAGGATGTCGCGCACCGGCAGCGCACCCGGTCGATCCCAGGCACGAGCGAGCGCACCTCCGCCGCAGAAGGTCTCGATGCATCCGCGCTGTCCACAGCCGCACAGCCGGCCGTTCGGGTCGACCGAGAGGTGCCCGACCTCGCCGGCGGTTCCTCGTGCGCCCCGCCAGATGGTGCCGTCGACGACGATGCCGGCGGCGACACCCGTGCCGAGGTTGAGGTAGGCCATGGAGCCGTCGATACCACGCAGCACCGCAGCACCGAGGGCTGCCGCCTTCACGTCGTTCTCGACGCGCACCGGGATCCCCAGCTGTCGGCCGGCGAGACCGGCGAGATCCAGCGACTCGACGCCCAGGTTCACCGCATGCAGGACTCGACCGGTATCCGCGTCGACCAGCCCGGGGATGCCGACGCCCACGGATTCGACGGCGGAGCGGGCGAATCCTCCCTCGACGGCGAGCGCGTCGACGGCGTCGAGGATGCTGACGACGACCGCCTCCTCGCCCCATCCCGTCGGTCGGCGCAGGCGCGCCAGGAGGTCTCCGTCCGGCGACACCGCTACGGCGTCGATCTTGGTTCCGCCGACATCCAGGCCCACTCGAATGGGTCGACCGGACAGGCCGACCGCGATCGCATCCGTCATCGGATGGAGCCCCTGCTCGTCTCCGGGTCGTGGGCGCTCTTGCGAACGAGGGCGCGGCTCACGAGACACCCAGCTGGCTGGAGAGCACCATCACGGCCGCGCCGCGCAGGACGATGTCTTCCTGGTGGGTGCGTCGGATGAGCGCGTCTTCGAAGACGCCCTCGAGCGTGCGCGCATGCAGGGTCTCGACAGCGGCGTCGATCAGCACTCCGTCGAGCAGGTCCTCCGGGCCCGAGAGCACGACTTCGGACAGATCCAGTGCCGCCACGATCGGGGCAATCGCGATGCCCATACGGGTGCCGGCATCGCGGAGGATCTCGTCTCGCGACTCGGGAGCGGCAGCGATCGCCGGGCGGAGTCTCGTCTCGCTCAACCAGGCTTCGAGGCATCCGTCCTTGCCGCACGCGCAGCGGGGTCCGCCGTCCGTGCCGACGACGACGTGCCCGATCTCGCCCGCCGCGAAGCGGCTGCCGAGAAGCGGCTGGCTGCCGGTGATGACTCCGGCTCCGACTCCTCGACCGATCTTGATGAGCATGAAGTCGGCCTTGGCCTCGCCGAACGTGTACTCGGCGAGCACGGCGGCGTTGGCGTCGTTGCGGACCAGCACCGGCAGGTCGAGGTCGATGCCGAGCTTCGCCTCGAGAGGCAGATTGCTCCACCCGAGGTTCGGCGAGCTGAGCACGACGCCGTCGGGGCGCACGACACCCGGGCTGCCTATCCCGACGCCGAGGATGGGCTGGGTGGCGGTCTCGGCGAGCGCGCGCGCCAGTTCGAGCGTGGCGGCGTAGGCGGCGTCACCGTCTGCGCTCTCGGGGCGCGGCACCTCGCGGCGCTCGAGCACGTCGCCGTCGAGACTGAGCAGAGCGCCCACGAACGCGTGGGGACCCGAGAGATCGAGCCCGATGATCTGATGGCCGACGCGATCGATGTCGATGAGGATCGGCGGCTTGCCCGGTCCGACCGTCTCGCGGACTCCCATCTCGACGACGATCCCGTCGGCGATGAACTCGGCGACGAGGTCCGAGATGGTGACCCGTGTCAGGCCGGTCTCTCGCGAGAGATCCGCTCGGCTCATCGCGCCGGAGTGATAGAGGGTCTGGAGAACGAGAGCACGGTTGTGCCCGCGAGCGTGCTCCGGGAGCACCTTCGATCGCGAGCGCAGGTGGCGCCCCGGGCCGAAGGCGTGTGCGCTCGCGGCGACGTAATCTGGCGACGTCGAAGGACGCGATCCATCCGATACGGACATGTTTGTTAGTAGACCTTACGAACAAAAATTTCGCAACCCCTGGCTCAGTTAGCACAGGGAGGGTTACGGAAACGTTACATTATGCCGAGAGTACCCCGTCTGGGGTGCTGCGAGGCCCGGTCAAGCCCTCCACGAGGCCGGCCACGATCTCCTCTCGCGCCTCTCGAGTGAGAGGCTTCCCCGGCACTCCAGGACGCCTCTGCGCCGGCGTCGGACCGTCGAGAGGACGATACCGCACCCCCGACGCGGTGAGGCGTCTGAGGTGGGTCGGGAGCCTGCGGGCGAACTCCTCGTACTCGGGGGGATCGCCACCATCCCACAGCCGCTCGGCGATCGCCGCGAGACGGGGGAACATGGCGAAGTCGACTCGGTCTCTCGTCGGGAGGTGCTCGGTCCACACGTTGGCCTGCCCACCGGACGCGCCGTCCTCGACGCGCAGCGCATATGCACGCTCGATCGGCAGTGGCGGCCCCACCCGGATCGGCTCCTCCCCCGACTCCGACTGGGGATAGTCGAGATACACCTCGAGGTCGGGACACGCGATCACGGGAATGCCACGCCGCAGCGCCTCCCGCATGGCGACAGGGCCGCGCCAGGCGAGGACCTGCACCCCGTCGGGGACGTCGCCCTCGAGCACCTCGTCCCAGGCGAGGGCTGTGCGTCCGCGGCTGCGGACGTGCGCCACGAACTGACTCGTGAACCACGGCTGCACGTCATGCGGAGTCGCGAGACCGAGCTCGCGCATCCGCTCGCGCGCCACCGCGCTCTCGGCCCACTCCGTCACCGGGACCTCGTCACCCCCGATGCCGATCCACGGCGACTCGAAGAGGTCGCAGAGCGCGTCGATCGCGGCTCGCCCGAAAGCGAGAGCGTCATCCGTCGGCGCAAGCGTCCGCGGGTTCACTCCGAAACGTGACCACGGTGCGACGACGGGCTCGCCCACGTCCGTGTTGCCGAGCTCGGGATAGGCGGCGAGCCCGGCCTGGATGTGCCCTGGCAACTCGACCTCCGGCACGACCGTCACGAATCTCTCGGCAGCGTAGGCGACCAGGCCGCGCAGCTGGGCATCTGTGTAGTGCCCCTCGTGCAGCCCTGTCTCGACCGTCGCCCGAGGCCCGTGGCCCCGCTGCGTCTCCCCGCGGCGAGCGCCCACTTCGGTCAGACGCGGGAACCCCGGCACCTCGAAGCGCCACCCCTGATCGTCGGTGAGGTGCAGGTGCAGGTGCGTGAGGTGATGGTCGGCCATCAGATCGACCAGTCGCTCGAGATCCTCGACGGGGCGGAAGTGCCGTGCGACGTCGAGCATCACTCCCCGCCAGGCGTAGGCGGGCGCGGACTCCCAGACCCCCGCGGGGATCCGAGCTCGATCAGCGCCCGGTTCGCGCAACTGCCTCAGCAGGGTGACGCCTCGGAACACACCTGCCGGGCCGGCACCGGTGACGTCGATCCCCTGGGCGACGACCGTCACCCGGAAGGCTTCGTCGCCCACCCGCTCTCGGGCGAACGGCTCGTCGGCGAGAGACTCGTCGATGCGCAGCGTGATCGCGGGGGTCGAGTCCGATTCCTCGGGAGGTCCGCCGAGACGGGACGCGCTCCCGGCGAGTGCAGCAGGAGCGATGACGGGCGTGCGGACCGTCCAGTCGAAGGGCGCAGCGGCCGGGTCGATCACCGAGCGGATGTCCGGGACGGGCGCGCGATGCGCTGCGGGAGTCATCGTCAGAGCACTGCCGGGGGTCTCGCCGGACACGCGCCCCGCGATCACCACCGGCACACCGCCGACGAGCACCTCGTCGATCCCGATCGGCGCCCGGTGCGGTGCATCGAACGTCGCGCCGGCCGCGACGGTCTCGGGATCGAACAGCACCAGATCGGCTGTCGCGCCCTCGCGGATCACGCCGCGTGGTGCGTCGCCGCGGTCGAGGCCCAGCCGCATCGCCGGCGTGCCGGAGAGATGCCGAACGGCCTGTTCGAGGGAGAGGACCCCGAGCTCACGCACGTAGTGCCCGAGATAGCGAGGGAAGGTTCCCCGACCCCGCGGATGAGGTCGCGCACCGATCAGGATGCCGTCGCTGCCGCCACAGTGCCGCGGGTGCCGCATGATCGCGCGGACGTTGTCCTCGTCGCCGATGTGCATCAGGATGCCGGTCGCACCGCCGTCCGCGAGAATCGTGTCCAGCACGACGTCGACGGCGCGTCTGCCTGACGTCGAGGCGATCTCGTCGACGGTGCGCCCTACGAGGTCTGCGAGCGCGGGCGAGGAGGTGCCGGAGATCTGGATCGCCGACCAGTCTGCGCGTTCACCGTGGAATCCGTCGCAGCCGGTCTCCTCGAGCTCGACGCGCACGGCCTCGCGCCCTCCCTCATCGAGAGCGGCGATGGTCGCCAGCAGGTCTCCGCTCTCTGCGAGCCTGCTCGGCAGCAGCGCCGCAAGGGTCGTGGCGCCGGGAAGATAGGGGTAGGTGTCGAGAGTGACGTCGACGCCGTCCTCGAGTGCCTCGTCGACGAGTGCCAGCAGCTCCGCCGCCCGCCCGCGGTTCGGTGCGAAGTTCATCGTCGCGTGCGTCAGATGGATCGGACACCCCGTGCGGCGACCGATGCCGAGGGCCTCACGATAGGCGTCCAGGGCTCCGCCGCCGTAGCTCCGGGTGTGCGGTGCCCAGTATCCACCGCGTTCTGCGACGACGCGGCAGAGTGCCTCCAGCTCGGCGGTGTCGGCATACATCCCCGGGGTGTAGGTCAGTCCGCTCGACATTCCGAACGCCCCCGCGTCGAGGGCCTCGCCGAGAATGTCGGACATCGCCGCGATCTCCTCGCGGGTGGCCGCGCGGTTCTCGTGACCCACGACCATCATCCGCAGGTTGCCCTGCGGCACCAGAACGGCGGCGTTGCCCACCGAGACCCTGTCGATCGCGTCGAGGAGGTCGTTCATCGAACGCCATGGAACGGCGGACGGCGTGCCGTTCCAGCCGGCGATCTGAGCGGGGATCACAGTTGCCGTCGCATCGTCGAGCGGCGCGTAGCCGAGTCCGTCCTGGCCCAGCACCTCCGTCGTTACGCCCTGCAGGATCTTGGCGTCGTGCGCTGCGCCCTGCAGCACGGCCAGCTCACTGTGCGCATGCATGTCGATGAACCCGGGCGCGAGAACCCGCCCCGCGGCGATGATCTCCACCGCATCCGCCGGCAGCTCCAGATCGGTCCCGTCGCCTTCGCGGATCACTGCCACGATCCGCGATCCCTCGACGGCGACATCGGCGACGAACCTCTCTGCGCCGGTTCCGTCGACCACCGTGGCGCCTCGGTACACCCGCACGGGCTTCTCGGCGCTCAGAAGCATGTCGCCACCGCTCCGATCACACGCGGATCGGCGGCATCAGGGTCGTCGATCACGGCCACCACACGCCACTTGTCGAAGGCAGTGCACGGGTGCGACAGCCCGAGCCGCACGACGTCGCCCACAGCGACCTCTGCCCCGTCAGCGAGATCGAGGAACGCGTGCTGATCATTGAGCGCAGTGATCCGCCCGCCGACCGATTGGGGCACGGGCAGGTCGAGGTCGAACGGCACGTCGCGGCGCCCCGCGTCCAGGAGCGCGAGTCTCTCCTCGGGCTGGGATACGACACGCGACCAGGCGTGCATGGCGGACCGCAGCCGCTCCGTGGATGTCAACGGTCCGAACGGCGACATGCGCGAGTAGAAGCCGTCGTCATGGATCTGGAACGCCCCCGACCGCAGCACGATGTCGGCATCGCCCCGGTGCGGGGCCAGTATCGCCGCCGCTCGGTCGGGGAACGCGCTGCCCCCTGCGCTGAGCACGGGGCGCACGCCGGGCGAGTATGCGAGACGCCGGTGCAGTTCGACCAACGTCGACAGGTACGCGTCGACCGCAGCGATCGACTCGTCTCCCCGGTCGGGACCGAAAGGACCCTCGTACCCCGTGACGCCGGCGAGCCGGAGACCGGGTGCCGCGAGGATCGCCTGGGCGATGCGCTCGCCCTCCTCGACGCTGCGTGCACCGGTGCGACCTCCCCTGCCACCGAGCTCGACGAGCACGTCGAGCTCGCGATCGGCGCCCGAGAGAGCGTCTGCGAGGATGCCGACGGTACCTACGGAGTCGGCCCAGCACAGAATCCGGAGATCGCGATCCGCAGCGAGCAGTTCGCCCAGATGACGTGCCGCGGCTCCATCGGTGACCGAGTTCGCGATGAGCACGGTGGAGACCCCTGCCTCGACAGCGACCTCGGCCTGCCACGGCGTCGCGACCGAGATGCCCCACGCCCCCGCATCGAGCAGCCGCTGCCAGAGCGCCGGCGCCATCGTGGTCTTGCCATGCGGAGCGAGGAGGACGCCCTGTTCCGCCGCCCACGCGAAGACGGTCGATTCGTTGTGCACGAGCGCTGCCTCATGGACTGTCAGCACCGGAGTCACGAGGTCGGACACGTGCAGCCCCGCCCCGGCGACCTCCGAGAGTCGGAGCCCCGCGGATCGCGGAGGGAAACCCTTCGCCCAGGTGCCGAGAACAGGATCCGGGATTTGTAGAGGCATCTAACAAGGCTACTAGGCTGGGATCATGACCGCGAAGATCCGAGTGTCGACCGACGCCGCCCCCGCCCCCGCCCACACGTTCTCGCAGGGCATCCGCAAGGGGCCGATCGTGCAGGTCTCCGGGCAGGGCCCCGTCGATCCCGAGACGAACGAGTATCTCTTCCCGGGCGATGTCGCGGCTCAGACCACGCGCACCCTCGAGAACGTCAAGGCGATCGTCGAGGCCTCGGGTGCGACGTTCGAGGATGTGGTCATGCTGCGCGTGTATCTGACCAAGCGAGAGGACTTCGCGATCATGAACGACGCATACGGCGCCTTCGTGACCGCGCACACGCCCAGCGGCGTCCTGCCGTCGCGCACCACCGTGTTCACGGGCCTCCCGCGCGAGGAGATGCTTGTCGAGATCGACGGCCTCGCGGTCGTCACCGACTGACGCGAGCACCGTTTCCACAGGTCCACGGACCGTTGCCTCCCCGTTATACGCGATCGCGTAGCATATCGGTAAGGACACGTGAGAAACCGGGGGGTGATGTTCGTGACCGATCTGATCTCAGCGCAGGATGCGAAGACCGAGAAGCTGACCGAGGCGACCGCCTCCGGTGACCAGCTGCAGACCGTCGCGCCCGCCGGCTCCGGTGACGCACCCACAGACTCCCAGCCGCCGAGCAGCGGCGACCAGCAACTCGCCTGGGCACCGAACGAGCCCGCCCCCAAGAAGAAGCGTCTCGGCCTGTGGATCGGCCTCGGCGTCGGGGCCCTCGCCATCGGCGCAGGCGCCGCATCGATGATCCTGATCGCCCCTGGCACCACGGTTGCCGGGATCCCCGTCGGCTGGCTCACGCCCGGAGCCGCCGCCGACACCATTCAGAGTCACGTCGCCGAGACCGAAGTCACTCTCACCGGAGCCGGCGACGACGTCGTGCTGACCGGAGCCGACCTGGGGGCCGCGATCGACGCGGACGCACTCGCCGACCAGGCCTTCGCCGAGCGACCGCTCTGGAACATCGGCGCCTGGATGGGCGAACCCGTCGCCGCCGACATCACCATCGACCCCGCCACAGCGGAGTCCGCACTGCGCGAGGCAGTGCCGACGAGCTTCGAAGATCCGGTCGACGCCGGCGTCGTCTTCGACGCCGCAGGCGGTGGCTATGCGATCACGCCGTCGGCGACGGGCACTGCCGTCGACGTCGACGGCCTCACCGCCGCCATCGTCGCCACGATCGCGGATGGCGGCAAGAGCCTCGAGTTCTCCGGCGGTCCGGCCGAAGCCGCCCCCGCCGTCACCGACGAGGACGCCACGACCTTCGCCACCTCGCTGAACACGATGCTCGGCTCGATCGGCTTCTACATCGGCGAAGAGCGCACTGTCCCCGTCGACCCGGCCACCGCATCGACCTGGTTCTCGGTCGTGGACGACGAGGGTGAGCTGAGCATCGTCGCAGACGAGGCGGCGATCCAGACGACGATCGACTCCCTTCCCGCTGCCGTCGATCGCGCCCCTGTCAACGCGACGAACATCGTCGACTCGGCCGGCAAAGTGCTCCGCACCGTCGCCGAAGGCACCAACGGCCGCACGATCGGCGACACCTCGACCCTCGCATCCGATGTCGCTGCGAAGGTGGAGGCCGGAGAGGGCGTCTTCCCGATCGAAGTCGCCGAGACCCCGTTCGAATCGGTCAACCTGGTGCGCAAGATCGATGTCGACCTGAGCTCCCAGACGGCGACCCTCATCGAGAACGGCGCAGTCGTCCGTTCGTGGGCGATCTCCTCGGGCAAGAGCGCGACGCCCACCGACACCGGCAACTTCAGGGTGTACGCGCATGTGCGCGAGCAGACGATGAAGAGCCGCGAACCGGACGGGTCGATCACCGAGACGCCGAACGTCCCCTGGGTCACGTACTTCAACGGCGACGAGGGCTTCCACGGCACCTACTGGCACAACGACTTCGGCAACCCCCGCAGCCACGGTTGCGTGAACATGCCGATCGACGTCGCCAAGTACGTCTACGAATGGTCCCCTGTCGGCCTCGAGGTCGCGGTCCACTACTGAGCTTCGTCCCCGGCTGAGCGGGCGGTACGCCTCCCGCGACAGACTCGGGGAGAACGACGAAGGAGGGGCCGGATGCTCACGCATCCGGCCCCTCCTTCGTTCATCCGTGTCAGCTCAGTGCGTCGACGATGCCGTTCAGCGTCGTGGACGGGCGCATGACGGCTTCGACCAGTGCGTCGTCGGGGCGGTAGTAGCCGCCGATCTCGACGGGCTTGCCCTGCACCGCGTTGAGCTCGGAGACGATCTTCTGCTCATTCTCCGCGAGCGTGGCGGCGATCGGAGCGAACGATGCTGCGAGCTCGGCATCCTTCGTCTGGTTCGCCAGCTCCTGAGCCCAGTACAGGCCCAGGTAGAAGTGGCTGCCGCGGTTGTCGATCGTACCGAGGGCGCGCCCCGGCGAGCGGTCCTCTTCGAGGAAGGTGCCGGTCGCCGCATCCAGCGTCTCGGCGAGGACGCGCGCTTTCTCGTTTCCGGTGCGGTCCGCGAAGTGCTCCAGTGAAGCGGCCAGCGCGAAGAACTCGCCCAGGGAATCCCAGCGCAGGTAGTTCTCCTCCACCAGCTGCTGCACATGCTTGGGTGCGGAGCCGCCGGCGCCGGTCTCGAACAGCCCTCCGCCTGCAAGCAGCGGGACGATCGAGAGCATCTTGGCGCTGGTGCCGACCTCGAGGATCGGGAACAGGTCGGTGAGGTAGTCACGCAGCACGTTGCCGGTCACCGAGATCGTGTCGAGGCCGTGACGCATGCGCGCGAGCGTGTAGCGGGTGGCCTCCTCGGGGGCGAGGATCGTGATGGTGAGGCCCTTGGTGTCGAGCGTCGCGAGGCCCTGGTGCACCTTGGCGATGATCTGCGCGTCGTGCGAGCGGTTCGCGTCGAGCCAGAACACCGCGGGCACGCCCGATGCGCGAGCACGCGTGACGGCGAGCTTGACCCAGTCCATGACCGGGATGTGCTTCGTCTGCGTCGCGCGCCAGATGTCGCCGGCGCCGACCTCGTGCTCGATCAGCACGGTGCCCTCGCTGTCGAGGACCTGCACCGTGCCGGGGGCGGCGATCTCGAAGGTCTTGTCGTGGCTGCCGTACTCCTCAGCCGCCTGAGCCATGAGGCCCACGTTCGGCACGGTTCCGATCGTGGCGGGGTCGAGCGGGCCGTTCGCGATCACGTCGTCGATCACGGCCTGGTAGACGCTCGCGTACGACGAGTCCGGGATGACCGCGAGGGTGTCGGCTTCGCCGCCGTCCTCGCCCCACAGCTTGCCGCCGTTGCGCACGAGCGCGGGCATGGAGGCGTCGACGATCACATCGCTGGGCACGTGCAGGTTGGTGATGCCCTTGTCGGAGTTCACGTACGAGACGCGCGGGCCCTCGGCGAGCGCGCGGTCGAAGGCTGCGGCGATCTCTTCGCCGCCGGCGACGGAGCTGAGGCCCGAGAGGATCGAGCCGAGACCGTCGTTCGGGTTGAGCCCTGCCTCAGCGAGCTTGTCGCCGTACTGAGCGAACACATCCTTGAAGAAGACCCTCACGACGTGGCCGAAGATGATCGGGTCGCTGACCTTCATCATCGTGGCCTTGAGGTGCACCGAGTAGAGGATGTCGTCGTTCTTCGCCGTCTCCATCGTCTCCGCGAGGAAGGCGTCGAGGTGCGCGGCCGAGAGGAACGTGGCGTCGATGATCTCGCGCGGAAGGACCTTGAGGCCCTCCTTGAGGATCGTCACGGTGCCGTCTGCGGCGGTGTGGCGGAAGCTCAGGACGTCGTCATGGGCGGCGACCCATGAGCGCTCGTTGTTCTTGAAGTCGTCGTGACCGAGCGTGGCGACGCGGGTCTTGGACCCCTCCGCGAACGGCTTGTTGCGGTGCGGGTGCTTCTTGGCGTAGTTCTTCACCGCGAGCGGGGCGCGACGGTCGCTGTTGCCCTCACGGAGCACCGGGTTGACCGCGGAGCCCTTGATGCGGTCGTAGCGCGCGCGGACGTCCTTCTCCTCGAGGGAGGACGGCTCGTCCGGGAAATCCGGGATGTCGTAGCCCTGAGCCTGCAGCTCGGCGATCGCACCCTTGAGCTGCGGGATCGAGGCCGAGATGTTCGGCAGCTTGATGATGTTCGCCTCGGGCAGGGTGGCGAGGCCACCGAGCTCCGCGAGGGAATCGCCGACCTGCTGCTCCGGCGTGAGCTTCTGCGGGAACGCCGCGAGGATGCGCCCGCCGAGCGAGATGTCGCGGGTCTCGACCTCGATACCCGCCTGTCCCGTGTAGGCCTTGATGATCGGCAGGAGGGAGGCGGTGGCGAGTGCCGGAGCCTCGTCCGTGTACGTGTAGATGATGGCGTCGTCGGTCACCAGGAGGTTCTCCGTTCGCGAGGGCAGATTTGTCTCGATACCAAGATACCTGAGGCGCTCCCGGCGCACGTTCGCCGGGAGGTGGGGCGGACATCGACTTCCTGCATTCCGCGCGCGTGCACCCCTGACGAAAGTCGAGGGTTTCTGCGCGGAGACCCATCGAGGGGCTAGCCTGTGACTATGTCCGAACTGCGCATGGTCGAACTCTCCGCTGCGACGATCGTCGCCGTGAACAACCTGTCGCTCAAGCCCGGACAGGAGCAGTTCCTCGCTCCGGTGTCCTATGGCATCGCGGCGACGGTCATCAACCCGCAGACCTCCTGGCAGCGGGTCGTCCTCGAAGACGACCAGGTCGTCGGGTTCGTCAGCGCGAACTTCGACCCCGAGGCCCCGGAGGAGCACTTCCGCTCGGTGCTCTGGCGCATCAACGTCGACGCCGAGGGCCAGGGTAAGGGCGTCGGCCGCTTCGCCGTCGAGAGCCTGCTCGAAGAGGCCCGCACCCGCGGCTTCGACCATGTCAACGTCATCTACGAGGCCGGAGAAGACGGCCCGGAGGCATTCTTCCTGCGCGTCGGATTCACGCCCGTCGGCGAGACCGAGTACTCCGAAGTCATCGCCCAGATCCGTCTCACTTCGTAGACCGGCGGCGGGGTCTCGAATCCCCTCCCCCATCGAGGCTCCGTCGCCCTCTCCGGTTCCGTGGTGGGACCGCTCCCGCGACCCTGGCGCCCAATTTGTTGCGAGCAGCCACAAAAGGGTTGCGCGCAGTCTCGGCCTCGGCCTATCATCGCTTTCGGAAGCACAAGCGAAACGCTTCGATGAAGTAGTGACAGCGACGATGGAGTCCCGATGACGACGATTCACGAGGTGGCCGAGGCTGCCGGAGTGTCGATCAGCACGGTCTCCTACGCGCTCAGCGGCAAGCGCCCGGTCTCGGAGAAGACGCGTCGGCGCATCGAGGACGCGGTGCAGACGCTCGGCTACGAGCCCGACGCCGGAGCACGGATGCTGGCCGGTCGCCGCACGCAGATCTTCGGACTCACCGAGCCCCTGCGAGCGGATACGCACGCCCCGACCCACATGGCCTTCGTGCTCGCGACAGCGGTGGCCGCCCGTCGCCGTGGCTACGACATCCTCCTCCTGACCGACGAGCAGGCATCCGAGGGGATGAACCGGGTCGCCGCGAGCAACCTGGTCGACGCCATCCTCGTGCTCGACGTCGCGCCGGACGACGAACGCGCGGACATCGCCCGGTCCCTGCGCTCACCGAGCGTCTTCATCGGGATCCCGGACGACGCGCACGGTCTGACGTGCGTCGACCTCGACTTCGAAGGCACGGGCCATCTCGCGGTGGATCGACTGGCCGATGCCGGTCACACGTCCGTCACGCTGCTCGGCCAGACGGAGGTCTCGTACCGCAAGTCGAACTTCCCCCGACGACTGCTCCTCGGCGTGCAGGATCGGGCGGCCCAGCGAGGAGTCGACCTCGACTGGGCGACGACCGGCGACACGACGACCGACATCGCCGCTGTCCGCGCCTCTGCTGAGCTGGCATTGAGTCGGGGCGTCCGCGCGTTCATCGTTCACGCCGTCGGCGACGTCCACGAGACCCTTCTCGAGGCGATCGCGGCCCATGGGCTGACGGTGGGCTACGACGTGTCGGTGATCTCGGCAGCCGCATCGTTCGACACCTCCTCGCTCGCGGTGCCGATCGACACGATTCCGCTCGTGCCGCAGAAGTCGTGCGAGCTCGCCGTCGATCTCGCCGTGCGACATCTGGAAGAACGGGGCACGCCCGCCCAGATCCACCTCATTCCTCCCGAGTACCACTCCGCCGGCTCGGTCGCTCCCGCTCGAGAGTGACCGCGCGCGGAGATCGCGCCCGCATCGCGGTCATCGAAACGCTTCGACGACTGCCTGATCACAACTGAACACCCGACCCATTGATGTGTCCGGCCCCAGGGCCACTGAGAAAGGAGTGCCGACGATGGCACGCACCACCCGCAGGACGAAGACGCTGGCGGCTCTCGCCGCGCTCACCGCGACAGGAATCGCTCTGAGCGGCTGCACCGCCGGTTCCGCAGACGAGGGCGGCGACGGAGACACCCTCAAGCTCTGGCATTACGAGGGCGCGGACAGCGCCATGGGCAAGGCCTGGGACGAGGCGATCGCGATCTTCGAAGAGGAGACCGGAGCCACCGTCGAGTTCGAGGAGAAGTCCTTCGAGCAGATCCAGAAGACCGCCAGCCAGGTGCTCGACACGGACGCTGCCCCCGACCTCATGGAGTTCAACAAGGGCAATGCGACGGCGGGGTTCCTGGCTTCCACGGGCCTGATCACCGACATCTCCGATGCCGTCGACGAGTACGGATGGGACGAGAAACTCGCCCCCTCGCTCCAGACCACCGCGAAGTACTCGGAAGACGGCGTGATGGGCGGCGACACCTGGTTCGGCGTCCCGAACTACGGCGAGTTCGTCGGCGTGTACTACAACCAGGATGCCTTCGCCGCGGCGGGACTGGAGATCCCCACCACCTACGAGGAGTTCGTCGACGTGCTCGACGCATTCGTCGCGCAGGGCGTCACCCCGCTCGCCGAGGCCGGCGCCGAGTATCCCCTCGGACAACTCTGGTATCAGCTCGCGCTGCTCGAAGGCGACCGCGAATTCGTAGACGCCTACCAGCTCTACGACGGCGAGGTCGACTGGCAGGGCCCTGAGGTCACCGCCGCCTCCGAGACACTCAAGGAGTACGTCGACAAGGGCTACATCGCCTCGGATGTCTCCTCGGTCAAGGCCGAGGATGCGGGCGTCTCGTTCATCAACGGCACCTCGCCGATCTTCGTGTCAGGCTCATGGTGGTTCGGCCGCTTCGTCTCAGAGGCCACCGGCTTCGACTGGACGATGACCGCCTTCCCGGGCGCAGACCTCTCGCTCGGCTCGTCCGGCAACCTCTGGGTCGTCCCCGAGAACGCCGCGAACAAGGAGCTCGCCTACGAGTTCATCGACATCACGATGCGTCCGGAGATCCAGGCGATCATCGGCAACAACGGCGGCCTCCCGGTCGCGGCCGACACGGCCGACATCACCGACGAGAAGAGCGCGGCGCTGATCGAGACGTTCAACGGCGTGCTGGATGCCGACGGTCTCGCCTTCTACCCGGACTGGCCCGCTCCCGGGTTCTACGACGTGATCGTGCAGGAGCTCCAGGGCCTCATAACCGGCACACAGGACGCTGAGACGACGAACACGAACCTCGGCGAGCAGTACGACGAGGGCACGTCCGAATTCCGTTGATCCGCTCGCGGGGGCGACGGCCGCACGGCGTCGCCCCCGCATCCTCCTGGAGATGAACATGTCACTCGTCACCCGCCGCGAGGGCCGCACGAAGCTGCCGCCCGAAGAGCCGTCGATCCCGCAGCGCAGCGGTGGGACCGGGGCCTACTGGATGTACCTGCTCCCGGGCTTCGTCCTGCTCCTCGTCGTCGTCATCGTCCCGCTGATCTGGAACGTGTATCTGACCTTCACGAAGTGGAAGGGCGTCCGCACACCGGAGTTCATCGGTCTCGAGAACTGGCAGAAGATCCTCACCGACAGCGACTTCTGGACCTCATTCACGAACTCGGTGTGGATGATCATCGCCATGGTCGTCGTCCCGACGATCGTCGGACTGATCGTCGCTGCGCTGCTCTTCGACGTCGTCGGGCGCAAGTTCGGGGGCAAGGTGGGCAGCTTCCTGCGAGCGACGTACTACCTCCCCCAGATCCTCCCGATCGCCGTCGCCGGCATCGTGATCGGCTGGATCGTCCGGCCGGGTGGCGACGGGGCGCTGAACCAGATCCTCGGATGGTTCGGCATCCCCGCCTACGACTGGCTCGGCCAGATGCCCTCGGCCCTCATCGTGCTGATGGTCGTCATGGTGTGGGTGCAGCTCGGCTACCCCGTCGTCGTCTTCATGGCGGCGCTTCAGCGCGTAGACCCAGAGCTCTACGAAGCCGCGGAGCTCGACGGCGCGAACTGGCTGCAGCGCTTCACCGCGATCACGATGAGCATCATCCGCCCAGAGATCTTCGTCGTCACGCTCACCTGCACGATCGCCGCCCTCAAAGTCTTCGGACCCGTGTACATCATCACGCGCGGCGGCCCCGCCGGAGCCACCCTGGTGCCCGCTTACTACGCCTATCAGGAGTTCTTCACCAAGCGGAACGTCGGTTACGGCGCGACCATCGCCACCGTACTGACCATCGTCGTGGTGATCGTGTCGATCATCTTCATCCGCGTGCAGAACTCGCTCGAGCGCAAGGAAAGGGCGGGTCTCTGATGCACGCCACCACCGCCATCGTCACCGGCAAGCCGGAGAAGACCCGCGCCCGCGGCGGAATGACCAAGAAGCGTCCGATCGACTGGCTCATGCTCGCGCTCGTCGTGATCGGCGCGCTGCTCATCGTCGCTCCGTTCTACCTCGTGCTGGTCAACTCGTTCAAGTCCCCCGTCGACTACGCGACGTCCGGTCCTCTCGCCTTCCCCGAGACCTTGGACTTCGGCGGGATCATCAAGTTCTGGGAGCGCGTGAACTTCCCCGAGAAGGTCTGGAACTCGCTCTTCATCGCGGGTGTCGTCTCGGTTCTCGCCGTCGTCATCTCGATGCTGAACGCCTTCGCCATCGGGATCGGCCGCGTCCGCGGGCGCAGCTGGATCGTGCTGCTGTTCCTGCTCGCGAACCTGCTGCCGCAGGAGGCTCTGCTCTACCCGCTGTACTACATGTTCAAGTCCGTCGGCCTGTACGACAACGTGTGGTCGGTCATCATCGTCTTCACCGTGATCCAGGCGGCCTTCGGGACCTACCTGCTGTCGTCGGTCTACGGCACGTTCCCGAAGGAGATCCTCGAGGCCGCCTCGCTCGACGGCGCGAGCCGCTGGCAGATCCTCTGGCGCGTGGTCTTCCCCATCAGCCGCCCCACGCTGTCGGTGCTGCTCATCTTCTTCTTCATCTGGACGTGGAACGAGTTCCTCATCCCGCTGACCTTCCTCGCCTCGAACGCGAACCAGACGGTCCCCGTCGCGATCAGCGTGCTGCAGGGCGATCGACTGATGGACGTCACGACGACCAGTGCCTCGGCGCTCCTCGGCATCATCCCCACGCTCATCTTCTTCCTCATCTTCCAGCGCACCCTCACACGCGGCATCACGGCAGGAGCAGTCAAGTAATGAAGTTCACCGACGGGTTCTGGCAACTGCGTCCGGGCGTCACCGCGCTCTACGCGCAGGAGGCCTACGACATCGCCGAGACCACCGACACCCCCGACGGCCCCGGCATCGTGATCACGGCGCCCACCATGGTGATCGCCAAACGCGGCGACACCCTGAACCGTCCGGTGCTGACCACGACGCTCTCCTCCCCCGCCGAGGGTGTGGTGCGGGTGCGGATCGCGCATCACGAAGGTGGCCGCTGGCACGGCGGGTTCGATCTGCCCGGGGCAGGCTCCGGGGCGGCGTCCGTATCGATCACCGAGGCTGGCGGCATCCTCGACGCGGGCTCGCTCGTGGCTCGCGTCGCTCACGGCGCACCCTGGGATCTCGCGTTCGAGGTCGACGGCAGGCGCGTGACCGGAAGCGGGCACAAGGCCCAGGGATACGTGCGACTCGCCCCGGACGCGCAAGTCGATGCCGGGATCGTCGACAATGCGCGCCAGGGTGGCTCGACCCCGAACGGAGCGGTCTTCGCGCACGAGCAGCTCGACCTCGGAGTCGGCGAGCTGATCTACGGTCTCGGCGAGCGCTTCGGGCCGCTGGTGAAGAACGGCCAGTCGGTCGACATCTGGAACGCCGATGGCGGCACCTCCAGCGAGCAGGCGTACAAGAGCATCCCCTTCCATCTGTCCAACCGTGGCTACGGCGTGCTCGTGAACGACCCCGGCCACGTCTCGTACGAGATCGGATCGGAGTCGGTCGAGCGCGTGCAGTTCTCGGTATCGGGCGAGGTGCTCGAGTACTTCGTGTTCGCGGGTCCCACACCCAAGGACGTCCTGGGGCGGTACACCGCTCTCACCGGTCGCCCGCCGGTCGTGCCCGCCTGGTCGTACGGACTCTGGCTGTCGACGAGCTTCACGACCGACTACGACGAGCAGACGGTCAACTCGTTCATCGACGAGATGGCAGCGCGTGAGCTGCCCGTGTCGGTGTTCCACTTCGACTGCTTCTGGATGCGCGAGTTCAACTGGACCGACTTCGTCTGGGATTCCCGCGTGTTCCCCGACCCCGAGGGCATGCTGTCGAGACTGCACGACAAGGACCTGCGTGTCTGCGTATGGATCAACCCGTACATCGCACAGCGCTCGCCGTTGTTCCGTGAGGCCTCGGATCAGGGCTTCCTCGTGCGGCGGGCCGACGGATCGGTCTGGCAGTGGGATCTCTGGCAGGCGGGGATGGGACTCGTCGACTTCACGAACCCCGATGCGACCGCCTGGTACCAGTCCAAGCTCCGCGACCTCATCGCGCAGGGTGTGGACTGCTTCAAGACGGATTTCGGCGAACGCATCCCCACCGAGGTGGTCTGGGCCGACGGCTCCGACCCCGAGCGGATGCACAACCTGTACACCGATCTCTATAACCGCGCGGTCCACGATGTGCTCGTCGAGGCGCGCGGCGCCGACGACGCCGTGCTGTTCGCACGCTCGGCGACCGCAGGCGGACAGAGCATGCCGGTACATTGGGGCGGCGACTCCACCTCGACCTACGCATCGATGGCCGAGACCCTGCGTGGCGGGCTCTCGCTGGCACTCAGCGGCTTCGCCTTCTGGAGCCACGACATCGGCGGGTTCGAGGGCACACCGGATGCCGGCGTGTTCAAGCGCTGGACGGCCTTCGGTCTGCTCGGCTCGCACTCGCGCTTCCACGGTTCCAGTTCGTATCGGGTGCCGTGGGCGTTCGACGAGGAGGCCGTCGATGTGACGAGGCGATTCACGCACCTCAAGATGCAGCTCATGCCGTATCTGTATCAGCAGGGCATCATCGCCTCGAGAACCGGTCTGCCCGTGATGCGTCCGATGCAGCTGGAATTCCCCGACGATCCGGCCGTCGGGTACCTCGACCGGCAGTACATGCTCGGCACGGACCTGCTCATCGCGCCCGTCTTCTCGGAGGACGGAGCCGTGGAGTTCTATCTGCCGGAGGGCGAGTGGACGTCGCTGCTCAGCGGCGAGACGGTCACGGGGGGCGGCTGGCGCCGCGAGACGCACTCCTTCGACTCGCTTCCGCTGTATGTGCGACCCGGCACAGCGCTCCCCTGGGGAGCCCGCACCGACCGACCGGACTACGACTATCACGTCGGCCTTCAGTTGCGGGTGTTCCCCGGTGGATCGGGATCGACGTCGGTGACCGTCACGGCCCCGGACGGCCGTGAGAAGATCTACGAAACCGACCTGTCCGAGGTGACCCTGTGACTCTCTCCCCCGCCGATGACTACCGCGGATCCGGACTCGTGCTGCCCGAGGGCTTCACGTTCGGATCGGCGACCGCGTCGTACCAGATCGAGGGCGCAGCCGACGAGGACGGCAGGACGCCGTCGATCTGGGACACGTTCAGTCGGACGCCGGGCAAGGTGTGGAACGGCGACACCGGCGACGTGGCGTGCGATCACTACCACCGCGTCGATGAAGACCTCGATCTCATGTCGGAACTCGGACTGCAGGCGTACCGCTTCTCGATCGCCTGGCCGCGGATCGTGCCGACGGCAGACGGTTCGGTGAACCAGGCGGGCATCGATTTCTACTCTCGTCTCGTCGACGGGCTGCTCGATCGCGGCATCCGACCAGTGGCCACCCTCTACCACTGGGATCTTCCCCAGTACCTCGAGGATGCCGGCGGGTGGACCTCACGATCGACGACAGACGCGTTCGAGCGATACGCGTCGATCATGGGCGCGGCGCTCGGCGACCGTGTGCACACCTGGACCACGCTCAACGAGCCCTGGTGCTCGGCGTATCTGGGATACGGGCAGGGAGGTCACGCGCCGGGCCGCCATGAGCCGGCCTCTGCCCTGGCTGCCGTGCACCATCTGAACCTCGCGCACGGGCGCGCGATCCAGGCGCTCCGCTCCACGTCGACCGGCGACCCCGACTACTCGGTGACGCTGAACTTCCACGTGCTGCGTGGTGTCGGCGACGGCGCGGACGAGGCCATGCGCCGGATCGACGCTCTGGCGAACCGTGCCTTCACGCACCCGATGCTGCGCGGGGAGTACCCCGCGGACCTCCTCGACGACACGGCCTCGGTCACGGACTGGTCGTTCGTGCACGACGGCGATCTCGCGACCATCAATCAGCCGATCGATGTGCTCGGAGTGAACTACTACTCCACGGCGACAGTGAGGCTGTGGGACGGGGTGTCGGAGAAGCAGCAGAACGACGGGCACAAGGGCACGGCCGGAGGCACGGCGTGGCCAGGCAGCGATCAGCTGGTCGAGTTCGTCGAGCAGCCGGCGCCCTACACTGCGATGGGGTGGAACATCGCACCCGAAGGGCTCGAAGAGCTGCTCGTCTCACTGTCGGAGCAGTTCCCCGCGCAACCGCTGATGGTCACCGAGAACGGCGCCGCGTTCGATGACGAGGTCGCAGCGGATGGCTCGGTGCCGGATCCTCAGCGCACCGACTACCTGCGACGGCACTTCACCGCCGCTCATCGTGCGATCCAGCGGGGTGTCGACCTGCGGGGCTACTTCGTGTGGTCGCTGCTCGACAACTTCGAGTGGGGCTACGGCTACGCCAAGAGGTTCGGCATCGTGCGCGTGGACTTCGACTCGCTCGAACGCACCGTCAAGGACTCGGGGCACTGGTACAGGCGGCTGATCGCGTCACGGACCGTGCGGGCCTGACCGCACTGAGCGATCAGGCGGGGCGGCTGCGCGGATGCGTGGTGGATGCCCTGACCACGAGTTCCGTGGGGAGCCGCGGCGGAGATTCCACGGCGTCCTCCCGCATCAAGCGGAGCAGAGCCTGTACTGCCGCCTCCCCCTTGGCATCGATGTCCTGGCGAACGGTCGTCAGCGCCGGAGAAACACGTGCGGCCAGCGGATTGTCATCGAAACCGACGACCGACAGCTGCTCGGGGACGGCGATGCCCCGATCCCTCGCTCGCTCCATGACCTCGAGCGCCGCCAGGTCGGAGAATGCCAGGACAGCGGTCGGGGGATCATCGAGCATCCGGTCGATGCGGTCACGCAGCGTGTCATCGATCGCGAGGCCGGAAGTCCCGACGACCGTCGGATCCACTCCAGCCTGGTCGAGCGCTCGCATCCATCCGTCCAGTCTTCCGGCGATGGTGGACGACGCGGTGTCGAGCGTGAGGGCGGACGACGGAACGTTGTCTGCGTCGAGCGCATCGACGACGATCGCGATGCGGGTGTGGCCCAGGTCTACCAGATGCTGCGCCGCCTGGTAGGCGCCTGCGGAGTTGTCGATGCCGATATCCGGCACCCCGGGGAGAGGCGAGCCCTCGACGTTCACGATCGGCAGTCGCCGCTCTCGCAGAGCGGCGAACGCCGACATCGCCGGAGCGCAGGAGTAGACGATGGCGCCGTCCATGGCGATGTCCCGCGCCGGCACCACCCCGTTGTCCCCGGAGGAGTGCAGCAGCACGAGCGAGTACCCGGCATCGGCGAGCGAACCGGCGACCGCCCGGACGAAGCCGACGGCGACATCGTCCGTGAAGGCGTCTCGTGGTGAGCTCGTCAGCACCATGCCGATCACCCCGGTGCGTCCACGGGCGAGCGCGCGTGCCGCCGGATCCGGACCCGCATAGCCCAGGTCGTCCGCAGCGCTCAGGATCCGTGCGCGAAGCTCTTCGGAGAGCTGGTCGGGCCGGGAGAAGGCGTTCGAGACAGTCATGCGGCTCACGCCCACGTGCTCCGCGATCGTCTTGAGCGTCACTCGCGCCACCTCGACCACCTCCTCCCCCATTCTGCCCGACGGGAGGATCGGTGCGGTCGGGATCAGCACGGATCGTGCACGCTCGAGACGCACGCCGGACGCGGCGGCTCGACTGCCTCCGCCACGCGCCGGATTCCGCGAGCCAGAGCCGCTCGCAGGCGCCTGCGCCGATCCGCTCTCGCTTGTGCTGCGAACGCTCGATCCCTCCTGCGGAGCGCATCGATCCGTTGCTGATCGTGAGGGTGACGGGCGGCGGCCCGGTCTTCGGCCGATCGATCCGCAAGGACGAGTGCCGCGATCATCTGGTGTTCCATCGTCGACTCCTTCTGTATCGGTACAGACCGAGGCTACTGTACCGGTACAGAAAGCGCCAGCGAATCAACGCAGAGGCGTCGAACTCAGCCGACCCGGGCGTTCAGTCGCGGTTGTTCGGCTTGTCAGGCCGCTTGCGCTCGTTCCACGCGGCGATGGCCGACGCGGCGGCGCCTGCGGCACGATCGATGGCCTCTGCCGATCGGCTGAAGACGTCCTGCGCGGCGTTCTGCCAGTTCGATGACGCCGACGGGGTCTCGCCCGCCTGCAGCCTCGCGGCGTGCTCGGCCGCTTCGAAGGCCCTCTCGAGGTCGGCGACCGCATCGCGGTATGCGGCGAAGTCCGCAGCGCTGACCCGCCCGGTGGCGGCGCGACGCATCTCGACCGCGTGGGCTGCCGCCCGGAGATACGCCGCTGTGGCTGGCTGTCTGACGTCGGTCATGGCCGGATACGCGATCTGCAGGCCTGCATCGGTCTCGTAGCTCATCCAGCGCACCACGATCGCCTCGTGCTGGGCCTGGAGGCGCTCCAAGGGACGCGGTGCGGAGGCTGCGGGAATCGCCGCACGCGCGGCACTGAGGCGCACCTGCTTCGCGCGGACGTCTGCGGACGCGGCTTTGGCGTCGTTCTCCTTGGCGCGCAGCATCCGCTTGGCGCCGGCGACCTGCTCGGGTGTGGCCCGACGCGCGCTGCGTTCCGCCGAGATGCGGGCGACGTCGGCCCGGGCGAGCTTGACGGCCATCCGTCGTTCGACCGCTGTCTGCTGGGCGGACTTGAGGTCGTGTCGAGCCGCGTCGTACTCGAGGCGTCGGCCGCTCTTCGTGCTTCGACGACGGAACCCGACCGCGCCGGCGGCGACCCCTCCGGCCGCGATGGGCGCGACCCACCACAACTCGACGGCGAGCAGCAACGGATCCATACTTCGATGCTACCCAGGCCTGCGGCTCCCCGCTCCGCCGTCTCGACAGTGAACGACCGAGGCCACGCCCGGCGAACGGTCGTGGCCTCGGTGTTCAGGAGTCCCGCTGGTTCACACCAGGGTCTGCTGCCAGGCGGCATGCAGCTGCGCGAACTTCCCCGTTCCGCTGATGAGCGTCTCGGGGGTGTCGTCCTCGATGATCTGTCCGTGCTCCATCACCAGCACCCGGTCCGCGATCGCGACCGTCGAGAGACGGTGCGCGATGATGATCGCCGTGCGGTCCTTGAGCAGCGTCTGCAGCGCATCCTGAATCAGACGCTCCGAAGGGATGTCGAGCGATGCGGTGGCCTCGTCGAGGATCAGCACTGCCGGGTCGGCGAGGAACGCGCGGGCGAACGAGATCAGCTGGCGCTGACCTGCCGACACGCGACCTCCGCGCTTGTTGACGTCGGTGCGGTACCCGTCGGGCAGCGACGAGATGAACTCGTCCGCCCCGACCGCGCGCGCAGCCGCACGGATCTCGTCGAGCGAGGCATCCGGCTTCCCGAGGGCGATGTTGTCGGCGACCGTGCCGCTGAACAGGTAGGCCTCCTGAGTCACCATGACGATGGCTCGACGGAGATCCTTCGGATGCAGATTGCGCAGGTCGACCCCGTCGAGAGTGACCTTTCCGATCGACGGGTCGTAGAACCGGGAGATCAGCTTCGCGAGCGTGGACTTGCCCGCTCCGGTCGTGCCGACCAGAGCGATGGTCTGCCCCGCCGGGATGTCGAGCGAGAAGTTCGGCAGGATCGTCTTCTCACCGTTGTAGCCGAACGTCACCTCATCGAACTCGATGTGTCCACGGGACTCCCAGAGATCCACCGGCTTCTCGGGATCCGGAACCGTCGGCACCTCCTCGAGCACGCCGGACACCTTCTCCAGCGCCGCCGTGGCGGACTGGTAGGAGTTCAGGAACATCGCGATCTCCTGCATCGGAGCGAAGAAGTTGCGCACGTACAGCACAGCCGACAGCAGGACGCCCACGGTGAGCGCGCCCTCCGACACTCGGATGCCGCCCCAGAGCACGACGATGCCGAGCACCAGAGCCGCGACGCCCATCAGACCGGGTTCGAACGTGCCGAACAGCAGCATCGAACGGCGGTTGACGTCTCGATACTCACCGGCGATCTTCTGGAAGGTCACGTCGTTGCGAGGCTCCTTGCGGAACGCCTTCACCGCACGGATGCCCGTCATCGTCTCGACGAACTGCACGATCACCTTCGCGCTGATCACGCGCGACTCGCGGTAGACGAGCTGCGAGCGCGAGTAGAACCAGCGCATCAGGAAGAACAGCGGCACACCGCCGATCGCGAGGATGAGGCCGGACTGCCAGTCCCACACGCACAGGGCGATGAAGGTGAACAGACCGAACAGCACACCCGAGACGAGCTCGTTGAGGCCGCCGTCGAGAAGCTCCTTGATGGAATCGAGGTCGCTCGTCTGGCGCGAGATGATGCGACCGGACGTGTACGACTCGTGGAACTCCAGGCTCAGGCGTTGCGTGTGCAGGAAGATGCGCTTGCGGAGATCGAGCAGCACCGCCTGGGTGAGCTTGGCCGCGATGATGACGTACCAGGCGATCATCGCCGCCGCGACAGCACCGGCAAGGAGGTAGACCCCGCCGATCATGAAGGTCGGCATCCAGTCCGCGCGCTCGAGCACTGCGGGGAGCGCCCGGTCGAGCCCGATGCTGATGAGGATCGGGCCGGCGACCTGGAGCGCCGTCGAGATCACGAGCACGATCGCCGCGAGCGCGATCTGCGCCTTGAGGGGACGCACGAGGGAGCCCAGCAGTCGGAGCGACCGACGGCGGATGGCCCGGCTCTCCTCCTTGGTGTAGCTGGAGCGGTCTTCGTCTTGCGTTCCGGTGATCGCGGAGCTCATCGCTGCACCTCCTTCTCGGTGATGATGTCTTGGTCGGCGGCATCCTCGCGGATCCCGGCCTGAACTGCGGCGTCGATCTCGTCCTGCTCATCCCGGATGATCGGGATCGCGCCCGTGCGCGCAGCCTCCTCGGCCTCGAGGCTCGAGATGACATGCCGGTAGTGACGACTCGTCTTCAGCAGTTCACTGTGCGTTCCGACTGCGGTGACCCGGCCGGCTTCGAGTAGGGCCACGCGGTCTGCGAGTGCCACGGTCGACGGCCGGTGCGCCACGATCAGGGCCGTGGTGTCGGCCAGCACGTGCCGCAGCGCCTCTTCGACGAGAGCCTCGGTGTCGACGTCGAGCGCAGACAGCGGGTCGTCGAGCACGAGCACCTTCGGGTTGGCTGCGACTGCCCTGGCGAGCGCCAGACGCTGACGCTGCCCGCCGGAGAGGCTCAGCCCCTCCTCGCCGATGACGGTCTCGACGCCCTCGGGCAGCGAGTCCACGAAGGCCGCCTGCGCGACGTCGAGCGCCTCGCGCAGCACACGCTCGGCCTCCTCGCTGTGCACGTCGAGGTCGGCACGGCCCAGCAGCACGTTCTCACGAACCGTCGCCGAGAACAGCGTGGCGTCTTCGAAGGCCATCGCGATGTGCTGGCGCAGCTCGGCGAGCGGGAGCTCCCGCACGTCGACGCCGTCGAGCGTGACCCGCCCGCCGGTGACGTCGTAGAGACGCGTCGGCAGCGTGGTCAGCGTGGTCTTGCCGCTGCCGGTCAGTCCGACGAGCGCCATGGTCTCGCCCGGTCGCAGCACGAGGTCGATCCCGTCGAGCAGGTCGCGCTCGTGCGCTCCCGCATCCTGGTACCGGAAGTGCGCCGCCTCGAAGGCCAGCTCGCCGCGGGGTTCCGCGATGTGAACCGGATTCTCGGGGTCGGTGATGGAGTTCGTCTCAGAGTAGATGTCGAACACGCGATCGGTCGCGGTGCGCGCGTCGAGCATGAACGAGAACAGGAAGCCGATCGACTCGATAGGCCAGCGGAGCACCACGGCCATGGCGAAGAACGCGAACAGCTGCGCCTGGTCGATCTCGCCCTGCGAGATCAGCCAGATGCCCGACATCAGGCTGAGACCGAAGGCGATCTGGGGCATGAGGTCGAGCCAGAACCAGATCGACGCGATCGCGCCCGCCTTGCTCATCTCGGTCTCGCGCAGCGTCTCGGCCTGACGGCTGAAGCGCCCCAGGGCGTGCTTGCCCCGACCGAAGGCCTTGAGCACGCGGATGCCGTGCACGCTCTCCTCGACGCTCGTCGCGAGATCGCCGGCCTGGTCCTGGCTGCGGCGGGTGAGCGCGCCATAGCGCTTCTCGAAGAGGTAGCCGCGGATCCACAGCGGGATGGCGGTGACGATGAAGATGACGCCGAGCAGCCAGTGCCAGCGGAACAGCAGGACCGAGCCGATGATGATCGTCAGCACGTTCACCACGAGCAGCACGAGGCCGAATGCCAGCCATCGGCGGATCAGGCCGATGTCCTGCATCATCCGGCTCAGCAGCTGCCCCGACTGCCAGCGGTCGTGGAACGAGACCGGCAGCGTCTGGAGCCGAGAGTAGAGCTCGGTGCGCATCTTGTATTCGACCTGCGTCGCGGGATTGAGCACGAACTGGCGACGCAGCCAGACCATCAGCGCCTCACCCAGGGCGAGGCCGAAGACTGCGAGCGCGCCCCAGGCGATGGCATCGATCGCGCCGGTCTGCACCGGTCCGCGCATGATCTGCTCGAGCACGATCGGAATCATCAGGGCGATGATCGCGGCCACGAGCGCGCTGGCCGCACCACCCGCGAGCCGCCAGATGACGGGCTTCACGAAGGGCTTCAGACGCCACAGCGCGGCCGGCGTGGAGAGAGAGGAAGAGGAGGAGGCGTTCTGCGATGAAGGCGAGGAAGACATGTCTCTCAGACGAGTTTCGTATGGGGAAGCGGTTGCTGAAGGGGGCGGACGCAGCAGCGGACTCTCGGAGTCCGGCATCCGGTGAGGTCGTGCGTGTCGGAAAGGGGCTCTAGCGGAGCGGGCGCACCGGGGTCGAGCCGAGAGCGGCGATCTGCACGATGGCGATCGATGTCATGATGTCCTCCTCAGGCTCGGCGATGTCGTCCGGTCGGTGCGACAGCCCACCAGCCTATTCCTGTGAACAAGCTGAGCGCAAGAGAGATTCCCGATTGCTCGACGCCGTCTTCCTCGGGCGGCGTCGCGTCAGTTCCCCCTCAGCCTCGTGCGGCCTCGCGTTCCAACAGGTTCGCCTTGACGTCGAGGCCCCAGGCGAACCCGCCGAGCGTGCCGTCGGATCGCAGCACACGGTGGCATGGCACGAACAGCGCCGGAGCGTTGCGGGCGCAGATCGAGGCCGCTGCCCGCACCGCACGCGGGTTGCCGAGGCGCGCTGCGAACGAGGTGTAGGTCAACGGCTCCCCCGGCTCGATCTCACGCAGCGCCGACCATCCGGCGAGCTGCAGCATCGTGCCCGTCTGCTTGACCGCGACCGCATCGATCGCAGAGAGGTCTCCTGCATAGAACGAAAGGGCCGCGGCCGCCGCATCTGTGTCGCGTTCGCGCACCTCCGTCGGTCGGTCGCGGGGCGAGAGGCGGGCGACGATCGTCGCCTGATCGGCCGTCCACCCCGAAGAGAGCACTCGCTGATGCTCGTCGGCGAGGATGGTGAACGGCCCGTCCGGGGTCTCGATGGTCTGGATGATGGCGTTCATGAGGTCTCCTTCACAAGAGTGGTGGTCTGGGACGCACGCGTGCGTCGAACGGGCCGCGCCGGTGCTGCTCGCCAGAGATGTGCGCTGAGATAGCTGCGCCACGGAGCAGCCCGCTCCGCCCATGCGACGAGAGGCAGCGGATCGCCCGGGAGTCCGGCAGCGGCAGCTCCTGCACGCAGTGCGACGTCGCCCGGCAGAATCACATCGGGGTCGCCCAGCACGCGCATCCGCACGTAGTCGGCCGTCCAGGGCCCGATGCCCGGCATCGCGAGCAGCGCCGCGCGCTGCTCGACCCCGTCATCTCCCACCGTGAGCCTCAGGGTTCCGTCGGCGAGCGCCGTGGCAGCACCGACGATCGCCCTGATGCGAGCCCCCGGCCCCCGGAGCACCTCGGCTCCTCGCTCGGCGATCGCCGACATCGTGGGGAACAGAAGCCCTTGCTCTGTGCGCTCTCCCAGCGCCTCGGTCAGGGCGGTGAGCGCGGTGCGAGCGGCGACGACCGTGATCTGCTGGCCGATCATCGCGCGGATCAGCATCTCGTGCGGATCCGCCGAGCCGGGCACGCGGATGCCGGGGGTGCGTGCGACGAGCGGAGCGAGCTCCGGGTGCGCGCTCAGCGCCTGATCGATGGCGAGCGGGTCGGCGTCGAGATCGAAGATCCGTCGCACGGTGGACACCAGCGGAGCGAGGTCGCCCAGCTGGGCGACGCGCGCGCGCAGGTGCAGCCGCTCCGCCGCGTCCTGACTCACCTCGAACCACGCCGCCCCTCCCGCCATACGCAGATGGCGGGAGAACGACGTCGCGGTGGCCTCCTCGACTCCCGACACCGCACGGGCCGCCATCCAATGGAATATGCCGGACGCATCGAGGGGTCCGCGATACGGAAGGACGAGGTCGATCGCTCCAGGCGCCGTCGACGCAGGCGTCTTCCGTCGAGCCCTGAGCTCACCCGGCGTCAGGCCGAATACCTCGCGGATCGTGTCGTTGCACTGCCGGATGCTCGCGAAGCCCGCGGAGAACGCGACATCGGAGATCTGCATATCCGTGCCGACGAGCAGCATCCGCGCCGTGTGAGCCCGGTGTGCGCGGGCGAGGGCGAGCGGACCGGCTCCGAGTTCGGTCGAGAGCAGTCGAGTGAGGTGCCGTGTCGAGTATCCGAGGCGCACGGCGAGGCCGGACACTCCCTCGCGCTCGACCACGCCCGAAGAGATCAGGCGCATCGCGCGGGCGGCGACGTCGCTGCGCAGATCCCACGCGGGCGAGCCGGGGGCCGCCTCGGGGAGGCAGCGCTTGCAGGCGCGGAAGCCCGCTTCGTGGGCCGCAGCGCTGGTCGGATAGAAGGTGACGTTCTGCGGCTTGGGTGTGCGGGCGGGGCAGCTCGGCCGGCAGTAGATGCCGGTGGAGCGCACAGCGGTCACGAACTGACCGTCGAAACGCGTGTCACGTGCGCTGATCGCACGATATCGCTCGTCGAAGTCGGTCACGGGGAAGCTCATGGCTCTACTCTGCCACTGGCACCCGACACCGGCTGGCGGAAATCGGACATCGCGGTGGCCCCCGCTCCCGTCCCCAAATAGCGCAAAACCCCTCGCGCCGACGACGGCTCGAGGGTGCTGCGGCCCGGGCCGCCATACTCAGTGGAAGAAGTGACGCTCTCTGGTGAAGAACATCGTGACGCCGGCCTTGCGAGCGGCATCCACGACTTCTTCGTCGCGCACTGATCCGCCGGGCTGCACGATCGCCGTGACCCCCGCGTCGATGAGCACCTGCGCGCCGTCTGCGAAGGGGAAGAACGCATCCGAAGCCGCGACGGAGCCGGCGGCGCGGTCACCGGCGCGCTCGACGGCGAGCCGGCACGAGTCGACGCGGTTGACCTGACCCATGCCGACGCCGACCGTGGCGTTGTCCTTCGCGAGCACGATCGCGTTCGACTTCACAGCGCGGCAGGCCTTCCACGCGAAGATGAGGTTCTCCATCTCCTCGTCGCTCGGACGCTCGCCCGAGACGAGCTCCCAGTTCTTGGCGACCGACACGATGTCATCGGGGAACCGGTCTGCGTCCTGCAGCAGCAGGCCGCCGGAGACGAGGCGCACGTCCATGCGCTCCTGCTGCCAGTCCTCCGGCAGCTGCAGCAGACGCAGGTTCTTCTTGGCCTTGAAGACCTCGAGCGCGGCGGGTTCGAACGACGGAGCGACGATGACCTCGGTGAAGATGTCCTTGAGGTTCTCCGCCATCTTGAGCGTCACCGTGCCGTTCGCGGCGATCACGCCGCCGTACGCCGACACGGGGTCGCACTCATGCGCACGGATGTGGGCGCTCGCGATGGGGTCGAGGGCATTGGGAGCCGTGGTCGCGATGCCGCACGGATTCGCGTGCTTGATGATCGCGACGGCGGGCTTCACCATGTCGTACGCGGCGCGCAGTGCGGCATCCGCATCGACGTAGTTGTTGTACGACATCTCCTTGCCCTGCAGCTGCGTCGCCTGAGCGATGCCATGGCCGCCGACACGGGTGTAGATCGCGCCGCGCTGGTGCGAGTTCTCGCCATAGCGCAGCGTGTTGAGAAGCTCGGCCTGGATCGTCAGGTGGGTCGGCAGGTCCTCCCCCTCACCGAGCGTGCCCTCCGCGAACCACGAGGCCACGGCGGTGTCATAGGCGGCCGTGTGGGCGAAGGCGCGAGCCGCGAGCTCGCGGCGCTGCGTCAGCGTGGTGCCGCCGTTCTCGATGGCGCTGATGATGCCGCCGTACGACTGCGGCGACACGACGATCGCGACGTTCGCGTGGTTCTTGGCCGCAGCGCGCACCATGGCGGGCCCGCCGATGTCGATCTGCTCGACGACATCATCGCCCTCGGCACCGGAGGCGACCGTCTCGACGAAGGGGTAGAGGTTCACGACGACGAGCTCGAACGGCGCGATGTCGAGGTCGGCGAGCTGGCGCTCGTGGTCCTCGAGCCGGAGGTCGGCGAGCAGACCGCCGTGGATCTTCGGGTGCAGCGTCTTCACGCGGCCGTCGAGCATCTCGGCGACGCCCGTGACTGCGGCGACGTCGGTCACCTCGAACCCGGCCTCGCGGATGGTGGAGGCTGTCGAGCCCGTCGACACGATCTGCACGCCCGCCTCCGACAGGGACTTGGCGAGCACGAGCAGATCGGTCTTGTCGCTGACCGAGACGAGTGCGCGGCGCACCGGGACGGTGTCGCGATCGCGGTACAGCGAGTGGTCGTGGCGGGGTCCGGCCATGATGGGCTCCTTCGTGCGAGGGGTGCGTGCGTGGGATCGGTTCAGGATGCGGAGGTCAGCGAGAGCTCGCCGGTCGCGATGCGGCGCACCACGTCGATGAGAAGTCGTCGTTCGACGGGCTTGATGCGCTCGTGCAGAGTGTGCTCGGTGTCGCCGCCGAGGACCGGAACCCGCTCCTGCGCGAGGATCGGGCCGGTGTCGACGCCGTCGTCGACGACGATCACGCTGGCGCCCGTCTCGGAGACGCCTGCGGCGAGCGCATCGCGCACGCCGTGCGCGCCGGGGAACTCCGGCAGGTAGGCGGGATGCGTGTTGATCAGGCGCGGTGCGAGGCTCGCGACCAGTGATGCGGGCAGCAGTCGCATGAGGCCGCTGAGCACGACGAGGTCGGCGTTCCAGACGGCGAGCTGCCGTCCGAGCTCCTCGCCCCACGCGTCGCGGGACTCGTGCTCATGCCACGGAACCGTGAAGCTCGGGATGCCGAACTCCTCGGCATGGGCGAGTCCGTCGGCTTCGCGATCGGCACCGACGACCACCACCCGCGCAGGAAAATCGGGGTGACGAGCGGCCTCGAGGAGGGCGCGAAGGTTCGAGCCGGTGCCCGAGATGAGAACGGCGACCGTGAGCACGCGCCCAGTCTACCGGGGCCGGCGTCAGGGCCCGACCCGCATGTCAGCCGACGGGATCCCCCGGGTCGCGCTTCGGCAGCCGGAAGCCCCCCGCTCCATCGAGCGGCGCAGTGTCGTAGTCGTGGGCTGGGGATGCTCCCGGCCAGCCGACCGTCGCATCGCCGGACTCGCTCGCAATCGCGTCGGATGCCGTCATCTCGGCGACCCACCGGTCGGTGCGCTCTTCTGCGAGCTCATCCCGGTTCCGCGGCGACAGGAGCAGGATCGCCGCGCCGAGCAGGACCTCGCCACCCAGAGCGAGGGCGAAGGGCAGTGCGGCCGGTCCTGCTTCAGCGAGCCGGCCCGGACCCATCGATCCTCCCGCGAGCAGGGCCGCGATCGCGGCGATCGCGGCGGTCAGGGCGCCGATCCCCACCGCGATCGCCGCACGAGGAGCCATGGCGAGAGGAGTGCCCTCCCAGACGAGACGTGAGCGGACAGCCCATCCGGCAAAGGCCCCGGCG
Source organism: Microbacterium sp. AC035 (assembly GCF_979258485.1). Classification (NCBI taxonomy): domain Bacteria; kingdom Bacillati; phylum Actinomycetota; class Actinomycetes; order Micrococcales; family Microbacteriaceae; genus Microbacterium; species Microbacterium sp. AC035. The sequence continues at coordinate 43,195 of NZ_OZ409858.1, read as the reverse complement.
CCGATCGGAAGGATGATGACGATGAGCATCCAGATCGAGGTGCTCTCGGGAAGCAGACCGAGCACGGGGATGCCGGGAACGACTCCGAGCTGGGTGCCTGCGGGAGACACCGCAGTGCCGACTCCCACCGCGAACCCCGGGCCGGCGAGCCAGGAGGCCGCCCAGACGATGATCGTGGGGAGATACGCGAGATGCCCGAGTGTGATGACGCCGGCGCCGAGCGCATCGACCCGAGCAGCCTGGAACAGCGCCACCATCTCGCCGCCTCGTGCCGCGACGAGAACAGCGACCGCCACCGCCGAGACCGCGATGACCCCCACCACAGCGAACGCGGCTCCGCGGACCGCTGCGCTCGGCACCGGCCCCCAGTCGCCCCACGAGTCGACGACGTCGTGCACGCGGTCGAGGATGCCGCTGTCCCCGTCTTCCCAGGCGACGCGCACCGCCCCGCACACCGCGCCGACGAGGTAGACGGCTGCAGGCAGCAGGATGCCCTCGGCGACGGACGTCTCGACCGCCGCGAGATGCGAGGTCAGAGCGACTCCGGTCGCGATCGCCGCGAAGGCGAGGGAACCCGACAGCGTGCCGAGCAGCCAGGCACCTGCACGGGCGGCTCGGGCGCCGGAGCGAGCCGCGAACAGCAGCGTGAAGATCAGGAAAGCGAGCGGGGTCACCGAGAGCGTGAAGGCGGCGGCGTCGGGCGCGATGCCCGTCGTGCGCAGCACCTCGGTCGACACTTCGATGCTCAGCGGCACGCCGTGGCCGAACTGCCACAGCGAGCCGGTGAGAGGCCAGAGGGCTCCCCAGTCGGCTGTGACGCCGAACGAGAGCGTCCAGAGCAGCGTGAGCGGCGCCAGCAGGACCACGAGACCGACCGCCGCGGCGATTGCGGCATCGAAGGCGGCGAGGAGCGCGACGAGGAGGCGTTGCATATCGAATCGAGACTACGACGAGAACCCTGTCGTCGCCTGGGGGCGCGCGCGACTCGCGCGACACGATATCGTCTCCTGCGGAGGTTTCCCGATGACAACTGCCCCGTCCCCCACCCGCTCAGAGGCCGAACCCAAGAACGCCCTCGACCGCTTCTTCGAGATCAGCAGACGCGGATCCACGATCGGCACCGAGATCCGAGGGGGTCTGGTGACCTTCGTCACGATGGCCTACATCGTGATCCTCAACCCGATCATCCTGTCCGGCTCCGCCGATGTCGCAGGCAACACCCTCGACTTCAGCGCCGTCGGCGCCGCGACCGCGCTGACCGCCGGCGTGATGACGATCCTGTTCGGTCTGATCACCCGACTGCCCTTCGGCTTCGCAGCCGGCCTCGGCATCAACGCCTTCGTCGCGTTCTCGGTCGTCGGCCAGGTCACCTGGCCCGAGGCCATGGCGCTCGTGATGATCAACGGTCTCGTGATCGTGCTCCTCGCGGCCACGGGCCTTCGGAAGATGATCTTCGACGCCGTCCCGTTCCAGCTCAAGATCGCGATCACGGTCGGCATCGGCCTGTTCATCGCCTTCATCGGGTTCGTCAACTCGGGCTTCGTGACAGCCACCGGCAGCGCATCCCCGCCGGTCGGTCTGGGAATCGGCGGCTCAGTGGCGACAGTCCCGACCGTCCTGTTCATCGCGACGCTGATCATCACCGGCATCCTGGTCGCCCGCAAGGTCAAGGGCGGCCTGCTCATCGGCCTCGTCTCGGGCACCGTGCTCGCGGTGATCGTCGAGGCGATCTGGCACCTCGGTGCCGCCGCTGACGGCAACGCAGGCGGCTGGGGCCTCACCGTCCCCGCGCTCACCGGATCGCCCTTCGGTCTGCCCGACCTGAGTCTGATCGGCGCCGTCGACTTCGGCTTCGACTTGAGCAAGGTCAGCCTCGTCGCGATCGTGATGATCGTCTTCACCCTGGTGTTCTCGAACTTCTTCGACGCCATGGGCACCATGACCGGGCTCGCGAAGGAAGCCGACCTCGCGAACGAGAACGGCGACTTCCCCCGCATCAAGTCCGCGCTGATCGTCGAAGGTGTCGGAGCGATCGTCGGTGGTGGCACCTCGTCGTCGTCGAGCACCGTGTTCATCGAGTCGGGTGCCGGCATCGGCGAGGGTGCGCGCACCGGTTTCGCGAACCTGATCACCGGTGGGATGTTCCTGCTGGCGATGTTCCTCACCCCGCTCACGTCGATCGTCCCGACCGAGATCGCCGCCGCGGCGCTCGTGATCGTCGGAGCGATGATGATGGCTCAGATCAAGTACATCGATCTGACCGAGTTCAGCGTGCTGCTGCCGGTGTTCCTGACGGTCACGGTGATGCCGCTGACCTACTCGATCGCCAACGGCATCGGCGCCGGCTTCGTCAGCTGGGTGCTCGTGCAGGCGTTCTCCGGCAAGGCCAGGAAGATCAGCCCGCTGCTGTGGATCGTCGCGATCGGCTTCGTGGTGTTCTTCGCCCGCGGTCCCATCGAGGCGCTGTTCGGCGTCGCCTGAGCGACGAAGGAACGACGAAGGGGCGGATGCTGAGGCATCCGCCCCTTTTCGCTGCACCGGCCGCGACCCCGGGTGCCAGAAGTGTCCGGGCATGAAAGAAGGCCCCGGAGTGGAGTCCAGGGCCTTCTCTTCGATTATAGCGCTTAGAGCGACTCGACGATCTCACGCATCAGAGCGGCGGTCTCGGACGGCGTCTTGCCGACCTTGACACCGGCGGCCTCGAGGGCCTCCTTCTTCGCCTGAGCGGTGCCCGCCGACCCCGAGACGATGGCACCTGCATGGCCCATGGTCTTGCCCTCGGGAGCCGTGAAGCCCGCGACATAGCCGACGACCGGCTTGGTGACGTGCGCCTTGATGTACTCGGCCGCACGCTCTTCGGCGTCGCCGCCGATCTCGCCGATCATCACGATCGCCTTGGTCTCGGGGTCGGCCTCGAACGCGGCGAGCGCGTCGATGTGCGTCGTGCCGATGACGGGGTCGCCGCCGATGCCGATGGCGGTCGAGAAGCCCAGGTCGCGCAGCTCGAACATCATCTGGTAGGTCAGGGTGCCCGACTTCGACACGAGGCCGATGGGACCCTTGCCGGTGATGTTGGCGGGCGTGATACCGACGAGCGCCTCACCAGGGGTGATGATGCCGGGGCAGTTCGGTCCGATGATGCGGGTCGTGTTGCCCTTGCTCTGCGCGTAGGCCCAGGCCTCGGCCGAGTCGCCCACGGGGACGCCCTCGGTGATCACGACGAGCAGCGGGATCTCGGCGTCGATGGCCTCGATCATCGCGTCCTTGGTGAAGGCGCCGGGAACGAAGGCGATCGACACGTCGGCGCCGGTCTCCTTCATGGCCTCGGCCACGGAGGCGAAGACGGGGAGCTCGACGGCGTTGCCGTCTTTGTCGGTGTGCGAGACCGTGGTGCCGGCCTTGCGGGCGTTCACGCCACCGACGACCTGGGTGCCGGCCTTCAGCATGAGCGCCGTGTGCTTGGTGCCCTCGCCGCCGGTGATGCCCTGGACGATGACCTTGGAATCCTTGTTGAGGTAGATCGACATTTCTCTAGTCCTTGTGTCTCTCTGCGATCAGGCGTTGGCGAGTTCGGCGGCCTTGTCGGCGCCTTCGTCCATGGTGCTGGCGAGCGTGACGAGCGGGTGCGCGTACTCGGCGAGGATCGCGCGACCCTCGTCGACGCGGTTGCCGTCAAGGCGCACGACGAGCGGCTTGGAGGCCGCGCTGCCGAGAGTCTCGAGAGCGCCCTTGATGCCGTTGGCTACGGCGTCGCACGCCGTGATGCCGCCGAAGACGTTCACGAACACGCTCTTGACCTGCGGGTCGCCGAGGATGACGTCGAGGCCTGCTGCCATGACCTCAGCCGAGGCGCCACCGCCGATGTCGAGGAAGTTGGCGGGCTTGACGCCGTTGTGGTTCTCACCGGCGTAGGCGACGACGTCGAGCGTCGACATGACGAGTCCTGCACCGTTGCCGATGATTCCGACCTCGCCGTCGAGCTTCACGTAGTTCAGACCGCTCTTCTTGGCCTTGGCCTCGAGCGGGTCGGCTGCGTCCTTGTCTTCGAGCGCTTCGTGCTCGGGGTGACGGATCTCGGAGGCGTTGTCGTCGAGCGTGACCTTGCCGTCGAGGGCGATGATGTCGCCCTCTTCGGTGCGGACCAGCGGGTTGACCTCGACGAGAGTCGCGTCCTCGCCCTTGTAGACGTCGAAGAGCTTGACGAAGACGTCGGACACCTTCTCGATGAGGTCTTCGGGGAAGTTGGCGGCGCGGGCGATCTCGACGGCCTTCGCCTTGTCGATGCCCGTCAGCGGGTTGACCTCGACGCGAGCGAGCGCCTCGGGGCGCTCGACCGCGAGCTCCTCGATCTCCATGCCGCCCTCGACCGAGCAGAGGCTCAGGTAGGAGCGGTTGGCCCGGTCGAGCAGCACGGAGAAGTAGAACTCCTCGGCGATGCGCGCACCCTGTGCGACCATGACGCGCTTGACGACGTGGCCCTTGATGTCGAGTCCGAGGATGGCCTTGGCCGCCTCGTACGCCTCTTCGGGGGTCTTCGCGACCTTGACGCCGCCGGCCTTGCCGCGACCACCGGTCTTGACCTGGGCCTTGACGACGACGACGCCGCCGATCTTCTCAGCGGCTGCCTTCACCTCCTCAGGGGTGTCAGCGACGATGCCGGCGAGGACCGGCACTCCGTACTTCTCGAAAACGTCTCGTGCCTGGTACTCGTACAGATCCACTGTGCTTCCTTCACTGGGCTGCGGCCTGGAATTCTCTCGATGTCGAGACATCGATCAATCCCCCAGCCTACTACCGCCTCCTGAGCGCCCCTACGTCCGCAGAGCGCGGGCGACGACCAGAAGGCGTCCGGTAGCATTCTCGAGCGTCGGATCAGGGAGAGAGGCCGCATACTCCGCAGCCCGGAGATGTACTCGACCGCTACGGTCCTCACGAGGGCCGGTACACCTCCGCCAGTACCAGGAGACGGCCCAAGGACGAGCTCCTGACTGACGAGCTCACGCCCGAATGCCTCGGGTCGCAGGGGTATCGCGGAGACATCGCGACCGGACTCGGCTCGACCGGCGGGCGGCGTACAGGTGCAGCTGCCCTCACGGCGCAGCAGCTGATCACGCTGGGCCTGCTTAAGGAGATCACATGACCGAACTCACCCCCGACGAAGTGAAGCGCATCATCGCAGCCGAAACGCTCACCGCCACCGCGAACTGGTTCGGCCGCACAGGTCGACGCGAGTCCTCGGCATGGATCGACAGCGACGGCGACGGCTGGCTCGTGTGGGAGACCGACGAGCGCGGAGGTATATTCCATGACCCGCTTCGCTTCGCCTCGGAGGCCGAAGCGCTGGATCTCTTCCTGAAGATCGCGCGCCGGTACAGGGCGGGGGACTCCTCGGCGACTCGTCGGCTGGGAGGATCCTCGTGACCGAGCTCGCGCTGCTTCTCGTCGTCGCCCGCGGCTCCGCCCATCACGCCCGGTGCCATGGAACGCCCGCCCGCCCCGGTGGCCGATCCTCCGGTCGCGCCGGACGCCACGCCCGTCGCAGACCCGGCCGAGCCGAAACCACCAGGAGCCGTCGCACCGCATGATGGTCGAGGGCCCCGACGGCGAGGATGAGGCGTCGGGGCCCTCGGACGGTCGATGGGAAGGCAATCACCCATCCGGCGGCGTCTGCGCCGCCACGGGCCGAGGTCTAGGCTCATCCCATGCACGAATCCGCAGAACTGCGCACCGGCGTCGTGGCCGCTGCACTCGAGCTCTTCGCGTCACAGGGCTTCGACCAGACCTCCGTCGAGCAGATCGCGAAGGCCGCGGGGGTCTCTCGGTCGACGTTCTTCCGCCAGTTCGGCGGCAAGGAGGATGTCGTCTTCGCCGACCACGAGGTGCTGCTCGAGCAGCTGCGGACGTTCCTCGGCGAGGGACACGAAGACCCCTGGGGAGCTGTCTGCGCGGCATCCGAGTCGGTCTTCGCCCACTTCGCGCACGACCCCGAGCTCGCGCGTCGGCGCTATCAGATCGTCCGCCAGGTGCCGGTGCTCCGTGAACGCGAGATCATCACGGTGTTCCGCTACGAGCGGCTGTTCGACGACTACCTGCGCAGCTCGCTTCCCGGCATCGATCCTCTGGATGCCGTCGGATTCTCGGCCCTCGTCACCGCGGTGCACAACCATGTGCTGCGGCAGCTGCTGCGCAGCAAGAAGAAGGTGCCGCTGTCGACGCTGCAGACGGCTCTCGCCGATGTGCGTCGCCGCTACGGCGTGCCCTCCGACGCGGCCACCGAGGCGCCGGACGACGTCGTCGTCGCGGTGTTCCCCCGTTCGATGCCGATCGCCGAGGTCACCAGGCGCCTGCGCACGCAGCTCGACTGACCTGGCCGGACTCCCCCGAACGGAGTCGTGGAACCGAGTATCGAGGAGTACGATACTTGGTGTCACGAAGGAGTCATCATGAGCACCGCAGCCTCTCCCCTCCCCGGCGAGCGCGTCTCGTCGTACGACATCACCGGAAGACAGGACAGCGACTACTACGCCGTCTTCGCCGACATCCCCGAGGCCGATCGCTCGGCCTGGAATCGAGCCAAGGCCTACATCGACGAGGTCGGCCCGCAGATGGCGGATGCCTGGGACCGCGCGGAATACCCTCTCGACGCCGCCCGCCGCATGGGCGAGATGGACCTGGTGGTCGACGGCATCGAGCATCCTTCGCTCACGCGTCTCTCCCCTCTCGCGGCGGGTCTGGTCAACATGGAGATCTCCCGCGGCGACGGGTCGCTCGGCACGGTGCTGGCCGTGCAGGGCGGGCTCGCGCTGCGCACTCTCGCTCTCTTCGGCTCGCCCGAGCAGCAGGAGAGATGGCTGACGTCGCTCGCCGACAGCTCGGTCTTCGGCTCCTTCGCCCTCACCGAACCCGACCACGGATCGGACTCCGTCTCACTCGAGACCGTCGCACGCCGCGATGGCGACGAATGGGTCATCCGCGGGGCGAAGAAATGGATCGGCAACGGCGCCTCGGGCGGCATCACGTTCGTGTGGGCCCGCGTCGACGACGAGACGGCCGCCGAGCACGGCGCCGTGCGGTGCTTCCTCGTGGAGCAGGACACTCCGGGCTACACCGGGACGCCGATCCGCGGCAAGGCATCGCTGCGCGCGATCCACCAGGCGCACATCGTGCTCGACGACGTGCGGGTGCCGCTCGACTCCGTGCTGCCGGGGACGAAGAGCTTCAAGGACGCCTCGATCGTGCTCTACGCGACCCGCTCCGGCGTGGCCTGGTCGGCGCTGGGTCACGCGACGGCCTGCTACGAGGCCGCGCTCGCCTACTCGACGCAGCGCATCCAGTTCGGCAAGCCTCTGGCCAAGTTCCAGATGGTGCAGGAGCGACTCACTCACATGCTCGAGGACCTCACCGCGATGCAGCTCTACTGCCGCCGCCTCGCAGACCTCGAGACCGCCGGCGAACTGCGCCCCACCCAAGCGTCACTGGCGAAGTTCCACAACACGCGCGCAGCACGGCGCGTGGCGTCCATCGCACGCGATCTGCTCGGCGGCAACGGCATCCTGCTCGAGAACGGCGTGATGCAGCACATGGCCGACATCGAGGCGATCCACACCTACGAGGGCACCGAGAGCGTGCAGGCACTGCTGCTCGGACGCGACATCACCGGGATGAGCGCCTTCGCCTGAGCCGGTGGTCCGTCCTGCGGCGACACCGTGACGCCGCAGGAGAACGACGGCGTCAGTCGCAGCCGCACCCACCGGCCGGGGTCTTCACCATGAAGCAGACGTCGCACACGCCGTAGTCGCGCTCGCTCGTCTTCGTCGCGCGCTCGACCTTCGGCGCCGCCGCGACTCGAGGAGTCGTGGTGCGCTTCGCCTTGACCGGAGCGATGGGACGGAACTCGCTCGGGTGCGTCACGAAGAAGTACGGAGCACGGCCTTCGCTCGCCCGGAGACGGAGGGGCGTCGAGCCGACGACGACGACCTCGTCTTCGGTGAAGCCATTGGTGTAGGTCTTGCCGATGTGCAGCGAGGCGCCCTCGCCGCGGCGGATCGCCTCGATGTAGCGGCCTCGGTCGATGTAGGACGAGATGCCGACGGCATCCGTGATCGCCGCGATGAACTCGTGGTTCTCCTCGGCGATGCGGTGCGCACGGAGCGCCTCCGCGAGGGTTCGGTACGGACGGGAGTTGCCTGTGGGGGTCGGGCCCTGAACTTCATTCATTTCCTCAAGGATCTCACGCCCGGGCATGGAAGACTGGCCGAATGGCACGCGCGACGATCATCGGGTCCGGACCGAACGGCCTCGCGGCGGCCGTGACCCTCGCGCGAGCCGGGTACGAGGTGCGCGTCCTCGAAGCGGCGAGCACCATCGGCGGCGGCGTCCGCACCGCAGAATCGACCCTCTCCGGCTTCCGCCACGATGTCTGCGCCGCGGTGCATCCGGCTGCGCTCTCCTCGTCGTTCTTCCAGGCATTCGGCCTCGCCGAACGTGTCGACTGGATCCTGCCCGACATCTCCTACGCGCACCCGCTCGACGGCGGCAGAGCCGGCATCGCCTGGCGAGACATCGAGCGCACCGCGGCGGGACTCGGTGTCGATGAGCGCGCGTGGCTGTCGCTTCTGCGCCCGCTGAGCACACATGTCGAGGGTGTCGTCGACTTCACCGGCAATCAGATGCTCCGCATTCCCCGCGAGCCGATCACGGCTCTCCGATTCGCGCTGCGGATGCTCGACCAGGGCACCCCTCTCGCCCGCCGGTCCTTCCGCACCGAGGAGGCCGCCGGCCTGATGGCGGGCGTCCTGGCGCACGCGAACACTCCTCTCCCCTCCCTCGCCGGCGCCGCCGCCGGGCTGCTGCTGGCCGCGCAGGCGCACGCCGGAGGGTGGATGTACCCGCGAGGCGGGGCGCAGAGCATCGCCGACAGCATGGTCGCCGACCTCGAAGCCCATGGCGGATCCGTCGAATCGGGAACCCACGTCACCGACCTCGCGTCGCTCGACTGGGGCGACCCCGCTCGCGGCGACCTGCTGATGCTGAACACATCGCCCCGGCTGACGCTCACCCATCCCGATATCCCCACGGCGTATGCGCGGGCGATCCGCGGCTATCGCTACGGCCCGGCCGCCGCGAAGGTCGACTTCGCTCTCGACGGCCCGATCCCCTGGACGAATCCCGAGGTGGGGCAGTCACCCACCGTGCACATCGGCGGGTCGGCGGCGGAGATCTGGGACAGCGAGAACGCCGTCGCCCGCGGTCGGATCAGCGACAGACCGTACGTCCTGAGTGTGCAGCCATCGGTCTTCGACCCGAGTCGGGCACCCGAGGGCAAAGCGGTGCTGTGGGCCTACATCCACGTGCCTCAGGACTCCGACCTCGACGCCACCGAACTCATCACCCGTCAGGTCGAGCGGTTCGCACCCGGGTTCCGCGACCTCATCCTCGCCCACCACTCGGTGCCCGCATCGTCGCGCGAAGCGGTCAACCCGTCGGAGATCGGCGGCGACATCCTGGGGGGCGCCTTCACGATCCCGCAGGCGCTCCGCCGGCCTGTGCTCGGCACGGCACCGTGGCGCACCCCGATGCACGGCGTGTATCTCGCTTCGGCATCGACCCCGCCGGGGCCAGGCGTCAACGGCATGGCCGGGTGGCACGCCGCCCGGACGGCGCTGAAGGATGCGGGCGCCCGCGTCTCGCTCGGCGATCTGTTCGACTGACGGTCCCGAAGTCGCACTTCTGCCGGGGCGTCCCCGACGCCAGGATGGACCCATGCGCTACGAGATCCCCTCCCCGATGCTGGCGAAGGCGGCAGCATCCGTCCCCGATCCCGCGAAGACCGCCGGCGGGTTGCTGTTCGAGCCCAAGTGGGACGGATTCCGAGGGCTCATCGCCTGGGACGGCGAGACCGTCGAGATCGGCTCACGCGGAGCGAAGCCACTGACCAGGTACTTTCCCGAGCTCGTCGAGGCGATCCCCCGGTTGCTTCCGGCCCCCTGCCTGCTCGACGGCGAGATCGTCGTCGCCACCGGGCCGGCGGGCGCGCAGCGGCTCGACTGGGAAGCGCTGAGTCAGCGCATCCACCCCGCCGCGTCGAGGGTCGCCCGACTGGCCGCGGAGACTCCGGCGATGTTCATCGCCTTCGACCTGCTGGCGATCGGCGATGAAGACCTGCTGGCTGTCCCCTTCGCGGAGCGGCGCGAGCGCCTGGAGACGCTGATGGCCGAGGTCGGGCATCCGCTGCACATCACGCGCACGACCCGCGATCGCGAAGCGGCCGTGCGCTGGCTCGCCGAGTTCGAGGGCGCCGGCCTCGACGGAGTCGTCGCCAAGCCGCTCGATCAGCCGTACGCGCCGGGCAAGCGCACACTGGTCAAGATCAAGCACGCCCGCACAGCGGATGTGGTCGCGCTCGGATACCGCGTGCATAAATCCGGGTCCGGGGTCGGATCGCTTCTCGTCGGCCTCTACGACTCAGACGGCACGCTGCGGCAGGTCGGTGGCGTCGCCGCGTGGAGCGACGCTCGTCGCACAGCACTCGTCGACGAACTCGCCCCGCTGGTCGAGCGCGACGATGCAGGCGATGCCGTCACCGGAGAAGGCGAGCGCTCGCGCTTCAGCGGGTCCAAAGATGTGTCGTTCGTGCGGCTGCGGCCCGAGCTCGTGCTCGAGGTCCGCTACGACCAGCTCGAGGGGTCGCGGTTCCGGCACACCGTGCAGTTCGAACGCTGGCGACCCGACCGCGATGCCCGCTCGTGCACCTACGACCAGCTCGACACGGTTGCGGGATACGATCTGGCCGAGGTCATCGGCTGACCCTCACTCGTCGATCGGGTCGCCGTTCGCATCCCAGTTGGCCTCGACCTTCTTGCTGGGCTGCACGCGCGGCGGCTCCCCCGGCATCTTGGGGAACTCGGGCGGGAACGACAGCTCTCCCAGACCGGCTTCCTTGTCACGCTCCCACCACTCCAGCAGCGTGTCGATGCGCCCTGGGCTGTCTTGCTTGCCTGCCCACGGATCGCCGACCTCGTCGAGTCGTTTCGGGATGCTCCGCACAGTGAACACGGCGGGGTCGAGGCCGTCGAGCTCCTCCCAGTGCACCGGAGTCGAGACCGTGGCTCCCGGAAGCGCCCGAGGGCTGTATGCACCGGCCATCGTGCGGTCGCGGTTCGCCTGGTTGAAGTCGATGAAGATCCGCTCCCCGCGCTCCTCCTTCCACCAGCTCATCGTCACCTCGTCCGGCATCCGACGCTCCAGCTCTCGGCCTGCGGCGATCACGGCATGTCGCACGTCGAGGAACTCGTGCGTCGGTTCGATCGGAGCGAAGACGTGCAGCCCGCGGTTGCCGCTGGTCTTCACGAACGCGTCGAGACCGACCTCGCTGAGCACCTCGCGCAAAGCGTGTGCGGCGGGAATGGCATCGGCGAACCCCGTTCCCGGCTGCGGGTCGAGGTCGATCCGCAGCTCGACGGGGTTGTCAGGATCAGAGGCGAGCGACGCCCACGGGTGGAACACGATCGTGTTCATCTGGGCCGCCCAGACGATGGCGCTCGGTCGGTTGAGCACGATCTGCGGATGCCGTCGCCCGCTGTTGTAGGTCACCGTGACGGCGTCGACGTAGTCGGGCGTACCCTTGGGCGGATTCTTCGAGAAGAAGCCGTCGCTGCCCAGCCCGTCGCGGAAGCGTTCGAGCGAGACGGGACGATTGCCGTTCGCCTCGAGGAACGGAGTGCTGACGAGCTGGAAGTACTCCGCGAGCTCGGCCTTGGTGATGCCGTCCTTCGGCCACACGATCCGATTGGGGCTGGAGAGCACGACCTCGCGCTCTCCGTCAGGATCGGTGACGGTCAGGGGCACGCGTTCTGAGGCCATGCTCCGACCCTAGGGGGCCGGTGGGACGTGCGGAAGCCCGTCAGTCGTCGATGTCGATCGCCAGGATCAGCACGGAGGTCAGCGCATCGCGCTCGACGACGATGCTGGGCCCGGCCGGGTCGATGATGACGCCGGCCATGTCGATATGGCTGGACAGGATCTTCGCCAGCTGCAGCGGCTCGAACGGCAGCGGTCGATCACCGCGGCCGAGTGCGAGCACCTCGAGCGGGTGCGAGAACAGCTGGAGGAACCGCTTGCCGTCAGGCGTCTGCGCCTCGGCGATGCCGACCTGTCCGCCCGGGTTGCCCTCGTTGACGGCGACCCACATGCGCTTGGTCGCGAGCGCCTCACCGACCTTGGCTGCGGTGTCCTGCTCGCGCGGCGCGGCGATGAGCGACTTGACGGTCATGTCGACGTCTGCCTGCTCGAGGGCCTTCTGCAGCAGCTCGGTCGGGAACACCACGCGGTGCGGGGCGGAGGCGTTGTCGACGATGAGACCGGCGAAATCTCCGGAGACGACCTGCTGCAGAACGGAGGTGACGGGCTGGGCCACCGCCGATGTCGCCGTCGGGTCCTTCTCGAGCTGCACGGAGTCGCGCACTGCGGCTGCCGAGCTGAACGCCAGCATGAACTGACGATCGCCATCGCGCACCACCGCGACCGCGAGGGGCTTGCCCTCACTGATCTGCGCACGGGCATCGCCGTTCACCCGGATGTACATGTGGCCCTGCAGCGCCTGGCGGAGCACTCCGAGAAGCTGCTCGTTCGTGGCGCCCTGCTCGACCTCTGTGAGGGATTCACGCAGCAGGACGTTGTCCTTCATGCCCGCGACGGTCTCGGTCTGCTCGGGCGGCATCGCCGGTGCCAGTGGGAGCTTGCGCTCGGGCTCGGCCGCAGGTGCAGCGGGCGCTGCGGGCGCAGGTGCGGTGGTCGGCGCGGATGCCGCGGGAGCCGCGTCGGCATCGGGCAGCTCGACCTCGGGTCCGGCCTGCGCGCCGACACCGCGGAACGCCTGCACGGAGATCCCGATGGTGGGCGTGACCTCAGCGGGTTCGGAGGGTGCGTCCGCGACCTCCGGAGCGTCGACGGCAGAATCCTCGGTCTCGGTGTGGTCGGCGACGACGTCGTCAGCGGACTTCTTGCGGCGGGAGAACAGGGCCATATCTGCCAGCCTAACCCGCCACCGGGCTAGATCTTCTCGATCGGCGCGACCTTGATCAACAGCTTCTTCTGACCGGCAGAATCGAAACGCACGTGCGCGATGCGCTTCGCCCCTTCGCCCGTCACCGCGTCGACTCGTCCCTCGCCGAAATCCGAGTGGCGGATGCGGTCACCCGCAGCCAGCTCGAGGTCGCCGTTGTCACGCATCTTGGCCGTCACCCGGTTGGGGAACTTGTCCATCGCCGTCGACAGCGGCTTGAGCGAGTCGCGTCCTGGCAGCTGCTTCACGCCGAAGCGATCGCCCGAACCGGATCCGCCGAATCCTCCTCCGCGACGCGCATTGAGCGCGCGGGACTGCGTGCCACCGCGGGAGTTGACGTCGCCCGGCGACTGGCGCCAGTCGATGAGCCCTGCGGGGATCTCCTGGAGGAATCGGCTGGGCATCGCGACGGAGACTTCTCCGAACTGCGCCCTGGTCATCGCCAGCGACAGGTGCAGACGCTTGCGCGCGCGCGTGATGCCGACGTAGAAGAGGCGGCGTTCCTCCTGCGGGCCACCCGGCTCGCCTGCCGAGATGCGGTGCGGGATCAGATCCTCTTCGACTCCGGTCACGAACACCGCATCGTACTCGAGCCCCTTCGCGGTGTGCATCGTCATGAGAGACACCGAACCCGACTCGTCGTCGAGGTCGTCGGCATCGGAGACGAGAGCGACCTCCGTGAGGAAGTCGACGATCGTCCCGTCGGGATTGTTGCGGGCGAAGTCGCGTGCGACGGCGACGAACTCGTCGAGGTTCTCGACACGCGCCTCGTCTTGCGGGTCGCGGCTCGCACGCAGCGCATCGAGGTACCCGCTCTTCGACAGCAGCACGCTGAGCCCGTCGGCGACGGTGGTGGGAGCGGGGACCTCGCCGGAGGCGGGGAGCATGATCTCGGTCGCTTCGGCGAGCACCGCGTCGAGCTGGGCGATGCCCGCCTGGATCTTCGGACCGAAGCCCAGCTGCTCGGGCACGGACAGCGCCTGACGGAACGTGATGTCGTGGTCCTCGGCGAAGCGGGCGATCGCCGTCTCGCTGACATCGCCGATGCCGCGACGCGGCTTGTTGAGGATGCGCCGCACCGCCATCTCATCGGCGGGGTTCGCGACGGCCACGAGATATGCGAGGGCGTCCTTGATCTCGGCACGTTCGTAGAACTTCGTGCCACCCATGATCTTGTAGGGCACGGCCGAGCGGATGAAGATCTCTTCCAGTGCGCGCGACTGCGAGTTCGTGCGATAGAAGACCGCCATCTCGGAGTAGGGCATCCCGGCACGGTGCAGAGACTCGACCTCGTCGGCCACGAACTGCGCCTCGTCGTGCTGCGAGTAGCCGGTGAAGCCGACGATCATGTCGCCGTCGCCCTTGTCGCTCCAGAGCTTCTTGTCTTTTCGATCGAAGTTGTTGCCGATCACCGCGTTCGCCGCGGAGAGGATGTTCTGGGTCGACCGGTAGTTCTGCTCGAGCAGCACGACCCGCGCGCCGGGGAAGTCGCGCTCGAACTCGCTGATGTTGCGGATGTCCGCGCCGCGGAAGGCGTAGATCGACTGGTCGGAGTCACCCACGACGGTGAGCGAGGCGCCCTCGAGCTCTGGCGTGGTCTCGGGCTCGAAGATCATCATGCCGTTGGAGGCATACGGGTCGGGGCTCTCGCCGGTCACGGGCCTCGTCAGCTCGTGGATGAGTGCGTACTGGGCGTGGTTGGTGTCCTGATATTCATCGACGAGGACATGACGGAAACGACGGCGGTAGGTGTCGGCGACCTGCGGGAACGCGCGGAACAGATGGACGGTCTGCCCGATCAGATCGTCGAAGTCGAACGCGTTCGCCTTCTGCAGCTGACGCTGGTAGTCGGCGAACAGCTCGACGAAGATCCGCTCGGCCGGGTCGCTCATGTTCGCCTGGCGCGCGTAGGCGTCGGCGTCGGACAGCTCGTTCTTGAGTTTCGAGATGCGCGACTGCACGGCTCCGGGCGTGAGCCCGTATGCATCGGCCTCGTGCTGCTTGACCAGGCGTTTGATCAGCGCGCGCGAGTCGCCCGAGTCGTAGATGGTGAAGGACTTGGTGAACCCGAACTGCTGGGCCTCGCGGCGCAGAATGCGGACGCAGGCGGAGTGGAAGGTCGAGATCCACATGCCTCGAGCGGCGTCGCCGACGATCGCCTCGACGCGCTCGCGCATCTCACCGGCCGCCTTGTTGGTGAAGGTGATCGCGAGGATCTGGCTGGGCCACGCCTCTCGCGCCCTCAGCAGCGACGCGATGCGGCGGGTGAGCACGCTGGTCTTGCCGGAACCTGCGCCCGCGACGATCAGCAGCGCGGGCCCACGATAGGTCACCGCCTCGAGCTGCTGCGGGTTGAGGCCGGCGAGGAGGTCGTCCTGTCCCTGTGCTCCGGTGGAGCGGGGGCCGACGGATCCGGGGACGATGAGGGGGGCTTCGGTCATGGCTCTACGAGTCTAGGCCGCGCCACCGACACTGCCGGCGGATGGGGCGGATGCCGTGCACCCGCCCCATCCCGAAGACGCTCGCCTCAGGGGGTCAGGCGACGCCGACGGATGATCAGCGCACCGGCGAGGACGAGGAGCAGCGCGATCGCGGTCATCCCGACGGGAAGCTCGGCACCGGTGGCAGCCAGACCATTCCCATCGGAGACGCTGCCGGGCGCCGGCGGCGTCTGCCCGTCGGCGTTCCCGCCCGGGTTCTCCACCGGGTTCTCGCCCGGATTCTCGCCGGGGTTCTCTCCCGGATTCTCCGCGGTCGCGCCGGGGAGGGTGCCGACGCGCAGCGCCTCCGCCGCGAAGCCGTCGGCGAACCACCAGACCGGACGCTCGCCGTCGACCGACAGCGAGGCGGGAGCCGTCGCGAATCCCTCGTTGTTGATGTCCGGCATGCCGGCGGGGCGGGCGAAGTGCGCGAGTCCGGGCTGAGCCGTGCCGTTCAGGGTGATCTGCGCCGACTGGCCCTGGCAGCCGTCATCGCAGACCGCCCACAGCACGTCGAGCACGCTGTCGTAGTCGAGTGCCATGACGCCGGCGAGACCCGGTGCGATCTCCGAGACCAGAGTCGCCTGACCGTCGGCACTGAGCGCGAACGCGTACACATGACCGTTGTCCTCGACGGCCACGAAGAAGAGACCGTCACCGTGACCGGCATAGTCGGCCGAGTCGTAAGCCGCTCCGGTGTTGTCGTCGAAGAGCACACCGTCGAGCGCAGCATCAGGCACCCATTGCACCGCCTCCATGCCGAGGTTCGCTCCCACGGCCGGAAGCAGGGTGGTCAGATCCCACTCCTGCTCGGCGACGAGATCACCGGCGGACGACTCGGGGTCGACCTTCAGGACGGTGTTGCTGTTCACCCCCTTGGCGCTGTTGTCGCGCTCCGAGGCGACGTAGACCGCCCCGTCGCCGTCGACGGTGATGCCCTCGGTGTCGGGGCCTGCGGCGCCGGGGTCCGAGGCATCCTTCTGGAACCGCACGCGCTTGCCCGATTCCCAACCGGGGATCTGCGCGAAGGAGCCGTCGGCGTGGGCCTCGAGCTTCCAGATGCGTCCGTCACCGTTGTCGACTGCCCAGAGGAACGATCCGTCTGCGGTCTCCTGCACGTCGAGGCCGGAGCTGTCTTCGAGGAAGGTCGGCGCGGTGTCGAGCACCCTGACCTCGGCGGAGCCGGGCCACGGAGATACCTCGATCTCCCCTGCACAGGTGTTGGCCTCGCCCTTCGTGCTCTCCGCGGTGACGGCGAAGGCTCCGGTCACATCCGGGCAGCGACCCCACGTGACCGCTGCGTGCCCGGCAGCCCAGGTGGTGGAGTCGACGAGCAGGTCGCCGTCGAACAGGCGCACGGAGTCGCCGTCACCCAGACCGAAGCCGAGGTCGGCGCCCTCGATGACGAGATACCCGCCGGCAGTGATCGTCGTGCCTGCCGGGATCTCGTACGAGTGCGTGTCGTCATCGTCCTTCACGATGATGCCGGAGACGTCGAGGTCGGATGCCGTCGGGTTCACGAGCTCGACCCAGTCTCCCGGCGATCCGCCGTCGGACTCGACCTCGTTGATGCGCACCGCGTTGCCGCACGCGTTGGGCTGCCCCTTGGTCGAGACCGCGATGTCGATGAGGTCTCCGCTGCCGTCGGCGCAACGGGCGAGGACGCCCGCCGCGTGCGCGTCGTACACATGCTCGTCGACGACGTTGAGGTTCGCATCGCGCACCGTGACGGTGTCGCCGTTGCCGAGGCCGAAGACGAAGTTCGCCGGCTGGTCGAAGACGAAGTACGCACCCGGCTCGAGGACGGTACCCGCGGGCAGCGGCGTCGTCTCAGCCGCGTGGCCGATCGGATCGCCGTCCATGACCGTCCAGCCGGAGAGGTCGACCGCCGTGCTGCCGGAGTTCACGACCTCGACCCAGTCGGTCGCGTCACCGTCGGACTCGATCTCGTTGATGACCACATCGGGCATCACGCATGAGTTCGCGCCGCCCATGGTCGGGTGGGCGAGCACGAAGGCGCCCTCGCCGTCAGGGCAGCGTGCGAGCGTCGCCGCGGCGGAGTCGCCGTCGATCGCGGCGTGGCCTTCCCAGGGAAGGGTGTCGTCGATCAGCGCGCCACCGACGTCGAACAGCCGGATGCGGTCGGCACTGCCGATGCCGATCGGATCGCGGAACGCGGTCTCGACGCCGTCGACGAGGCCGATCGTGCCCTCCTCGACCACGAGGAATCCGCCTGCAGCGATCTGCGTCCCCGGCAGGAACTGCCAGCGGTGGTCGTCGGAGTTGTCGCGGATCTCGTAGCCGGAGACATCGAGTGCGGCGTCCCCGGAATTGTAGAACTCGACCGAGTCCGCGGGTTGCGAATCGACCTCGTTGATGACGATCGAACCGCCGAGAGGAGCGTCCGGGGCGAACACGTTGGCCGCGCCCTTCGTGGACTCGGTCGTCTCCGCCCACTCGACCGTGCCTGCGACCTCGCGGGCACCCCACGTGACAGCCGCGTGAGCCGTCCAGGAGGTCTGGTCGACGAGCGTCGCGCTCTGGTCGAGCAGACGGACCTGGTCGTCCTTTCCGAGACCGAAGGTGAAGCCGCTGACGCCATCGCCTGCCTCATCGAGCACGAGGTGGGCGCCGGGTTCGACGACAGATCCGTCGGGGAACACATACGACTCGTCGTCGCCGTCGTCCTTCACGACGAAGCCGCTCAGATCGACAGCGGCGTCTGAGACGTTGACGAACTCGATCCAGTCTCCGGGAACACCTCCGCTGGATTCGACTTCGTTGATCCGGATGCCGAGTTCGGCTCCGGTGGCGGCGAGGGGCACGGCGAGCAGAGCGGCTGCGCTGAGCGCGCAGACCGTCGTGACCGCAGCCGCGGATTGCAGGCGGGACATGGGGCTCCTGGGGGAATCAGACGGGTATGACTCCACATCAGCGATGCCCCATGGCCGCCCGACGACTCTCAGGTGCACGGATGGTGAACGACCGGTGGCGGTTCGCCATCGCCCGAGCCTGGCCGGTCGCCGCACCGTGGGCCTCGAGAGGCAGCAGCGAACCGGCAGACACCCAGCCGCCGATGCGAGAATCGACCCGTGCGCACGATCCTCAACATCATCTGGCTCATCTTCGCCGGACTCGCCCTGTTCCTCGGCTACATGCTGGCGGGCATCCTGCTGTGCATCCCGATCGTGACCATCCCCTGGGCCATCGCCTCGTTCCGCATCGCCCGCTACGCGATCTGGCCGTTCGGACGGGAGATCGTCAGCAAGCCGACCTCCGGCGTCGGATCTTTTCTCGGGAACGTGCTCTGGGTGATCCTCGCCGGCTGGTGGCTGGCGATCGGCCACATCGTCTCGGGCCTCGCCCTGTGCATCACGATCATCGGCATCCCGATGGGCATCGCCGACTTCAAGATGGTGCCCGTGTCGCTGATGCCGCTCGGCAAGGAGATCGTGTCGCGCAAGGGCGCGTTCGACCGCACGCTCTGACACCGACGCCGGTTCTAGACTGGCCGGGATGGATGCCGATCGCCTGATCGCCTGGGATGAAGAACTCCGCCGGGCCCACACCCGACTCCGCGCGGCTCTCGAGGCCACCCGGACAGCGCTGCAGAACGACACAGCTACGCCGGATGCCGCGCGCGAGCTCGCACTGTTCTGCATCGGCTTCTGCTCCGCTCTCGACGGACATCACCTGAGCGAGGACCGCGCGCTCTTCCCCGCGCTCCGTGAGGAGCACCCCGAACTGGGCGAGGTCATCGACAAGCTCATGCAGGACCACTCGATGCTGGCCCACCTGCTCGGCGGGCTGCGCACGGCCGTCGAGGGCGGCGAGAGCACCGACGCCATCGAGCGCCATCTCGACGGGATCGGAGCGATCATGGAGTCGCACTTCCGCTTCGAGGAGCGGGAGATCATCGCACCGCTGCGCGCCCTGCATCTCGATCGACGCGTGCCGGACGTGCTGGGCCCGCTCTGAGTCGACCACTTGCCGGCCGCCAGCCGCCGACCGTCAGCTGCGGAAGAAGCGGACGCCGAGATCGGGATGGTCGACGAAGACCCCATCGACGCCCGTCCGAGCGATCACGCCCCACTCCGCCTCGTAGTCGCCATACGCACTCTTGCCGCCCGCGCCGCGGAACTCCGCCGAAAGGAACGCGTTCTCGGGGCGGACGGTCCACGTGAAGACCTTGAGGCCTCGGGCATGCGCGTCGGCGACGATCGAGTTGCCGGCCGCGAGCAGCATCCGCTTGTTCACGCTGATGCCGTCGACCTGACCGACGAGCCCGTCGAGGCCCTGCGGGGTGACCGTGGCCTTGTAGGTCAGCGCATGCTTGCCCTGCGCGACCAGAAGGTCGTACGGGCGCCCAGACGCCTCGATCAGGTAGATGTACGAGGCGGAGATACCCCGCGCCCTGAGCTCGCCCAGAATCGTCGACTCGAAGCACTCGATGATCAGCGGCAGCTCGCCGTCCGCCCACCCGGCAGCACGCAGGTCGCGCTCGATCAGCGGCGCCAGATCGAGGCCGATGCTCGCGAAGTACGTGGCGTGCTTGACCTCGAGCACGACACCGATCTCGCGCCCGTGCTCGACCGAACCGGCACGCACGATGTCCAGCACGTCAGTGAGCCGCAGGATGGCCTGGGAGCCGTCGAAGGTCGCGCTCGACAGCCGCACCTCCGGCAGCCGTTCTCGACTGCGCAGCGTCGACAGCTCGTCCCACGTGAAGTCCTCGGTGAACCAGCCGGTCAGCGCCTGGCCGTCGACGCGCTTGGTCGTCTTGCGGTCCGCGAACTCCGAGTGCTCCGCCACATCCGTCGTGCCCGAGATCTCGTTCTCGTGCCGCACGATGAGCACGCCGTCCTTCGTCGCCACGACGTCGGGTTCGACCGCATCCACCCCCATCGCGAGAGCGAGCTCGTATGACGAGCGACTGTGTTCCGGACGGTAACCGGGCGCACCGCGGTGCCCGATCACGAGAGGCGATTTCCTGGGCACGCTCTCAGCGTAGGACACCCTGATGGCCCGGCATTCCGGGTATCGTGGAGGAAAGCGACCTACAACCCACTTTGGAGTGAGGCCCACATGAGCAACTTCGCCTTCAACAACCCGGCGTTCCAGCAGCAGGACCCGCGCAACGTCGCGACCTACCCGGGTGCGCCGCAGGGCGCTCAGGGTGCACAGGCCGCGTCGTTCCAGCACGGCACGATGGATGCCGCCGCGAACGCGCAGCTGGAGGGCATGTACGCCGCTCCCCCCGCCGGCGCGATCGAGACCGACCGCATGTCCGTCGAGGACACCGTCTGGAAGACCGCCGGACTCTTCGCCATCCTGCTCGTCACCGCAGCCGTCGGCTGGTTCGTGACTCTCGGCGGCGTCGCCGCTCCGGAACAGAACCCCTACAACCAGTTCCAGCCGAACATGCTGCCGTGGATCGTCGGCGCACTGGGTGGCTTCGTGCTCGCCATGGTGATCACCTTCACCTCTCGCAAGAAGGTGCGTCCCGCGCTGATCTTCGCCTACGCCGCATTCGAGGGTCTCTTCATCGGTGGCATCTCGGCGTTCTTCGAGGTCATCTGGCCCGGCATCGTCATGCAGGCCACCCTCGCCACCGTCGCGGTCGTCGGGGTCACCCTGGCTCTGTTCGCAAGCGGCAAGATCCGCGCCTCCAAGAAGGCCACCAAGGTCTTCATGATCGCCATGGCCGGCTACCTCGTCTTCTCGCTCCTCAACGTCGTCCTGATGTGGACCGGGGTCGTCACCGACCCGTTCGGCCTTCACGGTTCGCCGAGCCCGCTGTTCGGTCTTCCCTGGGGCCTCATCATCGGCGTCCTCGTGGTCATCATGGCCGCATACTCGCTGGTGCTCGACTTCGACCAGATCCAGCAGGGCGTGCGCAACGGCGCTCCCCGCAAGTACGGCTGGCTCGGCGCTTTCGGCATCATGGTCACGGTCGTCTGGCTCTACGTCGAGATCCTGCGCATCATCGCGATCGCTCGCGGCAACAACTGACGCGAACCGGTTCGTCAAGAGGCCCGTCTCCCCTGGGAGGCGGGCCTCTTTGCACATCTGGAGGCATCAGCGCAAGGGGTTGGCTGATAATCAGCTGAGAGGGCACGATGGATCCTACGAGCCCTGGCACCCCGGGGCTCACGAAACAAAGGAGCTGAACATGAGCTTTCTCGGATTCCTTCTTCTCGGCCTCATCGCCGGAGCAATCGCGAAGCTGATCCTGCCCGGAAAGCAGGGCGGCGGATGGCTGATCACGCTGCTGCTCGGTGTCGTCGGCGCCTTCCTCGGCGGATGGCTCGGAAGCCTGATCCTGAACCGTCCTCTGACCGAGTTCTGGGACCTCGGCACCTGGCTCCTCGCCATCGGCGGCTCGATCATCGTGCTGCTGATCTACGGCCTGGTCGTCAACCGCGGCAGCAAGGCCCGCAGCTGACATACCGCAGTACCTGAACCGCCCTCTCCCCCGGCATCGCTGGAGCAGAGGGCGGTTCTCTGCATGCGGGCGGCGCGCTCAGCGCTCGTCGGCCTTGGCCCGCAGCAGCGCACGTTCTCGATCGTTGCCCGCGAGCGACGCTGCCACGGCGAACTCGCTGCGCGCCTCCTCGTCACGTCCGAGCCGCAGCAGCAGCTCCGCCCGCGTGGCGGGGAGCAGGTGGTATCCGGCGAGGGCACCCGAGGAGGCGAGCCGGTCGATGATCTGCAGGGCCGATGCCGGCCCGGTCGCCATCGCGACAGCCGCCGCTCGATTGAGCTCGACCACCGGCGACGGCGCGATGCGGCCGAGCGCCTCGTACAGCACGACGATGCGGTCCCAGTCGGTGTCGTCTATCGATGGGGCGACCGCATGGCACTCGGCGATGGCGGCTTGCAGACCGTAGGGGCCACGACCTGTGCCGAGGGCATCTGCGGCACCCAGCGCCGCACGCCCGCGGGCGATGCGGCCGCGATCCCAGCGACGGCGGTCCTGATCGGCGAGCAGCACCGGGTCGCCGTGCACATCCACCCGGGCGGGGAATCGCGCGGCAGTCAGCTCCATGAGGGCGACGAGACTGTGCGCGTCGCGCTCGCGGGGCATGAGCGCCGCGAGCACGCGCGCGAGCCGGACAGCCTCGAGGCTCAGCTCTGGGCGCATCCAGTCGGGCCCGCTGCTGGCCGCGTGGCCTTCGTTGAAGATCAGATACAGCACGCCCAGGACCGCTCCCAGCCTTGCCGTGTGCTCTTCGCGCGGTGGCATCTCGAAGGGGACGTTCGCCGCGGCGAGGGTCTTCTTGGCCCGCACGATGCGCTGCTGCACGGTCGCCGTCGGCACGAGGAAGGCCCGGGCGATCTCCTCGCTCGACAGGCCGCCCACCACGCGGAGAGTCAGCGCGACCTGCGCCTCTCGTGACAGCACGGGGTGGCACGAGATGAAGATCAGTCGGAGCACGTCGTCGTCGACGGCATCGGGATCCCACGGGGGCGCGCCTTCCGCCTCGGCCTGCTCACGCTCCAGGTCGTGGGCGATCACAGCCATGCGGTCGTCCCATCGCTCACGACGGCGCCAGCCATCGATCGCCTTTCGCTTCGCGACTGCCGTGAGCCACGCGGCACCGTTGCGCGGCACGCCATCGACGGGCCACTGCTGCAGAGCATCCAACAGGGCCTCCTGCGCGAGGTCCTCTGCGAGTCCGAAGTCGCCGACCACGCGCGTGAGCGTCGCGACGATCTTCGCCGACTCGATGCGCCACACGGCGGCGACGGCTCGCCGCGCACCCTCGTCAGGTGCGGAGCGAGCCGCCTCGTTGTGGGGAGAGCCGGTCATCTCACTGCTGGGCGCGACGCGCCTCTTCCTCTTCGCGCCAGCCCTTCTCCTTCTCGATCCACTCGTTGTCGGCGGGGAAGTCGGACTCGTCGGTCACGCGCCGCACCTCGAGAAAGGAACCGCGCCCGAGCGGTGCACGGCTCGCCCACTCGGCCGCCTCTTCTCGACTGGACACCTCGAGGATCCAGAAGCCGTTGAACAGCTCCTTGGTCTCTCCGTAAGGGCCGTCGGTGATGAGCGGCGTCTCGGCGCTGAAATCGACCACGAAGCCCTCGGCGGCGTCGCTGAGGCCCTCACCGGCAGCCAGCACACCCGCCTTGATCATCGACTCGTTGTACTTGCCCATGGCCTCGATGACCTGCTCGAACGGCATCTCCTTGTACGCTTCGACCGCTTCGTCGTTCGAGCGCATGATCAGCATGTACTTCATGGTGTTCTCCTTGGTGGGTGGGGCCGCCTGTCGACCCTCTCATTGAAGACGTCGAACGAGGATGCCTCAGATCGACACGCTCGACGAATATTCGTGAAATTCTTTGCGGAAAGGTCAGCCGAGCTCGTCGATCGCTGCCCGGATGGCGTCGGCTGAGGCCCGCAGCAGGCTCAGCTCACGCTCGTCCATCGGCGTCTCGGCCAGTGGCACCGCACCCGCAGCCCCCACCACCGACGGCACCGACAGCGCGACGCCGTGCAGCCCGTACTCGCCGTCGAGCACCGTCGCGACCGGAAGCACCGCGCGCTCGTCGTGCAGCACCGCCTCGGCGATGCGCGCACAGCTGACGCCGATCGCGAGGTTGGTGGCTCCCTTGCCCCGGATGACGGCGTAGGCCGCGTCACGCACCTCGATCGCGATCCGGTCGAGCTCCTCGGCCGTGAACGGCTCATCGGCAGGCCAGTCGAGGATCGGCACGGATCCGATCGTCGCGTTCGACCAGAGCGGGAACTCCGTGTCGCCGTGCTCGCCCACGATGTCTGCGTGCACGCTCGCGGTGCTCACGTTCGCCCGGTGCGCGAGACGCCAACGCAGCCGCGAGGTGTCGAGCACTGTGCCGGATCCGAACACCCGATGCGGTGGAAGGTCCGAGACGCGCTGCGCGACGACGGTCATGACATCGGCAGGGTTGGTGACGATGATGAACACCGCATCCGGCGCGCGCTCGACGAGCTGCGGCATGAGCTTCTGAAGCAGCCGCGCGTTGATGCCCGAGAGCTCCATGCGGGTCTGCCCCGGCTGCTGCTTGGCGCCTGCGGTCACCACGATCACGTCGCTGCCTTCGACGACCGCGAGGTCGGAGCCTCCACTCACCGCCGCGGAGGTGAACTGGGTGCCGTGCGCGAGGTCGAGCACCTCGGCATCCACCTTGTCGGTGGCGATGTCGTAGAGCGCGACTTCCGCCGCACTCCCCCGGATCAGCGCCGCATACGCCACGCTCACCCCCACGCTGCCCGCACCGATAACCGTGATCTTCGTCCGCGCCTTGGTCATAGGCTCATCCTGCCCGAAATACCGCGAACGGGCACGGACCGCGATGGTCCGTGCCCGTTCACCTCATCTGCGCGGGAGCGCTTACTCCCACTCGCCCGCTGGCGCGGTCGAGTGCCACCGGTGCCTATGCGAGTGGGAGCTCCTGCGTCACTCCCACTCGATGGTTCCCGGCGGCTTCGACGTCACGTCGAGCACCACGCGGTTGACGTCGCGCACGCCGTTGGTGATGCGGTTGGAGATCTTCGAGAGCACGTCGTACGGCAGACGCGTCCAGTCGGCGGTCATGGCGTCCTCGCTCGACACGGGGCGCAGCACGATCGGGTGTCCGTAGGTGCGTCCGTCGCCCTGCACGCCCACCGAGCGCACATCGGCGAGGAGCACGACGGGGCACTGCCAGATGTCCTGGTCGAGCCCGGCCTTGGTGAGCTCCTCGCGAGCGATCGCATCGGCCTCGCGCAGGATCTCGAGGCGATCCTGGGTGACCTCGCCGATGATGCGGATGCCGAGGCCGGGTCCGGGGAACGGCTGGCGGCCGACGATCGCCTCGGGGATGCCGAGCTCCCGGCCGATCGCACGAACCTCGTCCTTGAACAGGGCGCGCAGCGGCTCGATGAGCTCGAAGTCGAGGTCGTCAGGCAACCCGCCGACGTTGTGGTGCGACTTGATGTTGGCGGTGCCGGCACCGCCACCGGACTCGACGACGTCGGGGTAGAGCGTTCCCTGCACGAGGAACTTGACCGGGGCGCCGCCCGAGGCCTTGGCCTCGGCGACGAGGTCGAGCTGCACCTTCTCGAAGGCGCGGATGAACTCGCGACCGATGATCTTGCGCTTCTCTTCGGGGTCGGTGACGCCCGCCAGGTGACCGAGGAAGACGTCTGCCGCGTCGACCGTGATCAGACGGACTCCGGTGGACTCGACGTAGTCCTTCTCGACCTGCTCTCGCTCGCCCTTGCGGAGGAGGCCGTGGTCGACGAAGACCGCCGTCAGCTGGTCGCCGATCGCCTTGTGCACCAGGGCGGTCGAGACCGCCGAATCGACGCCGCCGGAGAGCGCCGAGATGACGCGTGCGTCACCCACCTGCTCGCGGATGCGCTCGACCTGCTCGGCGATCACGTTGCCGCTGTTCCAGTCGGAGGCGAGCCCCGCGCCCTTGTGCAGGAAGTTCTCGATCACGCGCTGACCGTGGTCGGAGTGCTTGACCTCGGGGTGCCACTGCACGCCGTAGAAGCCGCGCTCCTCGTTCGCGAAAGCCGCGACCTTCGTGGCATCGGTCGTGGCGAGCACGTCGAAGCCCTCGGGAGCCTTGGCGACCTGGTCGCCGTGACTCATCCACACGTTCTGCTCGGCCGGCTGGCCGCCGAGCAGCATGCCGCCGTCACCCGAGATGACGGCATCCGTCGCGCCGTACTCGCGGAGGCCGGTGTTCGCGACCTCGCCGCCGAGGGTCTGCGCCATGTACTGGAAGCCGTAGCAGATGCCGAGCGTCGGCACGCCGAGGTCGAAGACAGCGGGGTCGAGGCGCGGAGCGCCCTCCTCGTACACCGACGACGGACCGCCCGAGAGGATGATCGCGACCGGGTTCTTCTCGGCGATCTCGGCGGCCGTGGCGGTGTGCGGCACGATCTCGCTGTAGACGCCGGCCTCACGAACCCGGCGGGCGATCAGCTGCGCGTACTGCGCGCCGAAATCGACGACGAGCGTGGGGCGCTGCTGGGTCTCGGACTGTTCGGTCACCGGACACCTTCCGTGGCAGGGGCGGGGGCCGAGGCGGCCTCCCTCGAAGCGAGGTAGGCCTTGACGTCGCGCGCGACGATGGCCTCCATGAAGAACGACAGCAGCGGGATCACGCCGCCGAGCGCGAGCAGGATGAAGCGCAGGAAAGGCCAGCGCATCAGGCTCCACATCCGGAAGCACGCGAAGAGGTAGACGACGTAGAACCAGCCGTGCGCGACGAGGATGAAGAGCGAGATGTTGAGTCCGTCGCCGGTCGATTCGAGGCCTTCGGGCCCCTCGACCACGGGTGCGAACCACAGCAGACCGCCGGATCCCCCTGCGAAGAGCTCGAGTCGGATCGGCGTGTACTTCAGCACCATCTCGGCGACCAGGAGGAGCAGCATGACTCCGGTGATGATCGACGCGATCTGGTAGAACTTCAGCGCACCACGGATCGCCGGAAAGCTGGCGACTTTCGGTTCGGGCATGACTTCAGTCTACCCGGGCAGAATCCGCGTCGATTCCGGCTTCAGGGCGCCGGCGGGCGCGCCACGAGCAGCTCGCCCGTGCCTGTCGCGTCGAGCGCTCCGGCCGCGTCGGGCACGAGCAGGGTCGAGCCGCTGCGAAGTCGCCGCGCGCCGATCTCGACGTCGCCTTCTTTCACGATCACGATCGAGAATCCCTGATCGACGGTCGCGGCTCCGCGCACGGGAACCCGTTCGATTCGGAAGTACTCGTCGGCAGCCTCGGGGAAGGCGGAGCCGGACTCGGGGGCGGCGGAGATCAGCGCGGCGAGGTCTGCGGCCGATCGCGCGGTCATGGTGACCGCGGCGAGCGCGAGATCGAAGCCGAGGCCGAGATGGCCGACCGCTGCGCCGTCGATCGCGAAGTCTCCCCACTCGAGAAGGATCGACAGGTCTTCCGGCTGCTGCAGCTCGAGCAGCAGTACGCCGGCGCCGATCGCGTGCAGCTCGCCCGGGGGCACCCACACCACATCTCCCGTGGCGACCTCGACCTCATGCAGCAGACCGAGCAGCGTCGTGGCGTCCTGCCGCTCGACGAGCGCGGCCAGATCGGCCGCCTCGACATCCTGTCGCAGGCCGATGTGCACCGTGCCGCCCTCGAGGATGTACCAGGCCTCGGCCTTGCCGTGCGCGCGACCGAGATGCGCCGCCGCGAAGTCGTCGTGCGGGTGCGCGTGCACGGGCAGCCGCTGCCCGGCATCCAGCAGCTTCACCAGCAGTCGCGTGTCCGCGCCCCACCGCGCGACATGCTCGTCGCCCAGCCAGGCGACCGGATCCCGCTCGATCGCGTCACGCAGCACCCGTCCGTCCGGGAGCATCGTGAGGCCCAGCGCTCGCTCGCCGTTGACGGTGGTCGTGGAGCCGATCCAGTCCTCGGGCTCCCGGGGCGCGGCGACGGCTTCGCCTCGGAACTCGCTGATGCGCGCTCCGCCGCGGTAGAAGCGCTCGGCGGGTCGATTGGACGGCAGCAGGATCGGATTCACTCTGTCTCCTTCGATCGCACGACTCCGGCGAGAAATCCCCCGACGAACGTGTCTCCGAGACCGACCGTCGTCGGCGAAGCGACATCGAGTGAGAACGCGGCGACGCCCACGGCGTCCGGCAGCGCGTCCTCGACGGCGGCGACGAGCGCCCGCCCTCCCCCGTGGCGGGCGAGGGCGGAGGTCTCCTCGACATCACTCGCGCGCAGCCCGTCACCCACGCGGTAGCGGGTGGCGGCGACGCGCACCGCACTGTCGAGCGCCGCACGGTGTCGAACGGCATCCGGTCCGGTGGCGATCGCCCAGTAGCGGGTGTGCACCACGAGCGCGCGAGCGGGGATGATCATCTGCACCTCGCGCAGGGCGCGGACGACGTCGGACTGGTCGAGCAGGTTCACGGACCGGCCGAGGTACTCCTGCAGCTCATCCTCGTTCATGCCGTAGACGTCGATCTGCGGCAGCAGTCGGTCTCGCACGGTCTCGGCGAAGCCCCTCGTGTAGAAGCCCGCGTCCTCGTAGTAGACGAGCGCATCATCCGGGAGGCTCTGCATCGCCCGCTGCACCTCGATGAGCCGCTGCTCGAGCAGGTCGTGGTCCTGCATCGTGTTGAAGCCCGAGACGAGGAACACCCCGGCGTCCGACAGCGATGCCGGCAGCTCGGCCGAGAGCAGCATCCGCCGGTTGGGCGGGTCGTTCGCGAAGATCAGCCGGTTGGGCGCGGGCGACAGCACGTCGCCGTCCGTGAGGCGCACGTGCGCGCCGACCGGGTACTGCACGATCAGGTGCGGGTCGAGGGTGTCCTCGGTCGCCGAGCAGATGTACGAGATCGTGTCGGGCAACAGCCGACGGACATTCTCGTCGATGCTCACCAGGTGCTGCACGCTCGGGATGCCGAGGGCGTCGAGCACGAGCCCCGCCCGCACCCCGGTGCCGCCGAGCGTGATCGCGTAGTCGAAGTGCGATACGAAGTCCTCGATCACCTCGGACGAGGCGACGAACCGCTCCGCCCCGGTGCCCGAGGCGACGAACGCGAGCACCGCCACCAGCAGCGAGCGTTCGTCGGTGATCGGCGCCGTGGTCGTCAGCTCGTGTCGTCGCACACCGTGCGCGTTCGCCAGCCTGTCGAACACCGACGAATCCCACGTGAGCTCGTAGTCGACGGTTCCGCCGAGTCCGAGCACGAGCTTTCTGTCCACGTCGCCGATCATCCTTCCGAGGTTCGAGGTTCAGTACAGCGAGGCCTTGCCGTCCGCGCCGAACAGGTCGATCTTCTCAGCAGCCGTGGCCTTCATGGCCTCGAGCGCCGCCGGCTGGATCGCATTCGGCTCGCGCAGACGCTGATCGGTGCCGAGGATCTCGCGCATGCGGTTGTGGTACGAGACCTTGATGTCGCTGGAGATGTTGATCTTGTTGACGCCCAGCTCCACAGCGCGGCGCAGCTCGGCATCCGGGTTCGAGGAGCCGCCGTGCAGCACGAGCGGGATCCCGACAGCGGCCTTGATCTGTTCGAGCAGGTCGTGGCGCAGCTCGGGGTTCTTGTCGCTCGGGTACAGGCCGTGCGAGGTGCCGATCGCGATCGCGAGGCTGTCGACGCCCGTCTCCTCGACGAAGCGCACCGCGTCTGCCGGGTTCGTGTAGATGATCTCGGCGGCGCCCGACTCTCCGTAGCTGTCGTTCGCGCCGATGGTGCCGAGCTCTCCCTCGACCTGGATGCCGACGGCGTGCGCCGCGTCGACGACTTTGCGGGTCAGCGCGACGTTCTCGTCGAACGGCAGCAGGGAGGCGTCGATCATGACCGAGGTGAAGCCGGCCTTGATGGCCGCGATGATCTGCTCGTAGCTTCCGCCGTGGTCCCAGTGGATGGCGACCGGCACGCTCGACCGGTGGGCTCGCGCGTGCATCGCCGGAATGAGGTCGGTGGTGATGTGCGAGACCTCGTCGGGGTGGATCGCGATGATGACCGGAGCGGCCTTCTGCTCGCTGATGTCCATGATTCCGTTGAACATCGCCCAGTCGCTGATGTTGAACGCCGGGATGGCGAAGTTGTTCTCGTTGGCGACATCGAGGATGGATTTGCCGGTGTAGAGCACGTGTTTTCTCCTGTTTCGTGGTGGTCGTTCGTCCGTCGGCGCGACGTCAGCTCTTCACGGACCCCGCCGTGAGACCGCTGATGAAGTACCGCTGGAAGATGAGGAAGAGGATGAGCACTGGGATGGATCCGAGCACGCTCATCGCCATGATCTGGTTCCACTCGTACGAGTGCTGCCCCATGAGGAGCTGGATCCCGATGGGCACCGTGCGCATGTCGATCGTGCGGGTGAGGGTGAGCGCGAACAGGTACTCGTTCCACGCGATCATGAAGGTGTAGATCCCGACCGACACGATGCCGGGGATCGAGATCGGCACCAGGATGCGCCACAGGGCGGTCATGGAACCGGCACCGTCGACACGGACGGCCTCGTCGAGCTCTTTCGGCAGAGTGTTGAAGTAGCCCGTCATCATGATGATCGCGTAGGGCAGCGTGAACACCATGTAGGTGAGGATCAGGCCGAGGTACGAGTTGTAGAGACCGAGCGCCACCATCAGACCGAAGTACGGGATCAGCAGAGTGATGGGCGGCACCGCCTGCACGCTCACGATCACGACGTTCAGGATGCGCTTGCCCCGGAAGTCGAAGCGGCTGAACGCGTACGCCGCCTGGATCGCGACGAGGAGGGTCAGGATCGTGACCGAGCCCGCGACGACGTAGCTGTTGAAGAAGAACCGCATCGTCTCGGGGTTCGTGAAGATGGCGATGTACGCGTCGAACGAGAACGTGTCGGTGATCAGTCTGGGCGGCAGCTCGAAGATCTGCGTGTTGGACTTGAACGAGCTCGACAGCATCCACAGCACGGGTCCCGCGGCGAAGACGGCTCCGAGGATCAGCCCGATCATGATGCCGGTCTTCGCGACGCGGCGCTGGTTCTGCACGGTGAGAGCCATGATCAGTCCCTCGCTTTCTGGTGACGGACGTAGAAGACGGCGAGCACCATCGACATGAGCAGGACCAGCACGGCGGAGGTCGCCGCGAGCGAGAAGTCGTACTTGGCGAAGGCGAGCTTGTAGGTGAACGTGCTCAGCACCTCGGTCACATCGATCGGTCCGCCGCCTGTGGTCATCCAGATGAGGGCGAACTGCTGCGAGGTCCAGATCAGGTCGAGCAGCACGAGGCTGACGATGATCGGCCGCAGCTGCGGGATCGTGACGTTCCAGAAGCGCTGGACGGCACCGGCGCCGTCGACAGTCGCCGCCTCGTTGAGCTCGTTGGGGATGCCCTGGAGTCCCGCGAGAAGACTCACCATGAAGAAGGGGTATCCGGCCCAGATGTTGATGAAGATGATGGTCCCGAGTGCGAGCTGCGGCGATGCCAGCCACTCGATGTCGGTGTTGAGCAGGAAGTTGACCACCCCGTTCGGGGCGAGCAGCATGCGCCACAGCACCGCGATCACCGCGACCGTGAACAGCCACGGCAGCACGTAGAGGGCCCGGAAGAACGACCGGGAGAACCGGCCGAGCAGCGGGCTGTTGAGCATCATCGCGAAGGCGAGGCCGAGCACCAGGTGCGCCGCCACGCTCGCCACCGTGAAGAGGATCGTGTTGCCGGTCGCCTTCCAGAAGCGGGGGTCCGACAGGATCTCGACATAGTTGCCGATGCCCACGAACTCGGGCGACTTGTTCAGGATCACGTTGTCCTGGAACGAGTAGCCGATCACCATGACGATCGGCACGATCATCAGCACGAACAGCAGGATGATCGTCGGCGAGAGGAAGGCGTACGACTCGGTCGTCTTGCGCAGCTGCCGCCGGCGACGCGACATCGAGACCCCGGTGACGATCACCTCGGTGTCGTCGGACGTTCTCAGACTCATGGGAAGCGTGGCTCCTTGGTTGGTCGGGTGCCGCATCGCATCGGGAGCGATGCGGCACCCCGTTCGTTCGGGAAGCAGGAGATCAGAACTCCGCTTTCCAGGCCTCCTGCGCCTTCTTGAGCGCATCGTCGACCGATTGCTGCCCGTCGAACGCGGATTGCAGCTGCTCGCCGAGCTGACGCATCAGCTCTTCGGCGACCGGGAGCCCGGTGAACTCGTTCGCGGGGTATCCGGCCTGGTAGATCTCGAACGCCTGCGCGAACAGCTCGTCGTCCTCCACGAATCCGGGAACCGACTTCGAGTTGCCGGGGAAGGCATTCGCCATCGTCGAGAGCTCGGAGTTCGTCTCCTCGCTCATCAGGAACGACACCAGTTTGAACGCGGCATCCTTGTGCTCCGAGTTCTCGGCCACGCCGATGCCCCAGGATGCGTAGGGGATGCCCCGCTCGCCGTCGTAGCCGTCCTCGGCCGGGAGCGCCGAGATCGAGAACTTCAGGTCGGGGTTCGTCTCACGGATCAGGTTGATGTGGGCCAGCGAGTCGATCATCATGCCGACCCGACCGTTGGTGAACTCCTCGACCTTGTCCTGCTCCTTCATCGTGAAGGAACCGGAGGCGATCGAGCCGTCGTCCCACATGCCGCCGATGAAGTCGACCGCCGATGTGACGTCGTCGTTGGTCAGGTCGGGCTGGCCGTCCTTCAGCATCGAGCCGCCCGAGGCCCAGACCCACGACATGACGTCGTTCTGCACGCCGTTCGGAGCCTCGAGCGAAAGCGGGAGCACCCAACCCGAGACGTCGCCGCCCAGGGCCGAGACCTTCGAGGCGGCATCCGCGAACTCCGTGCGGGTGGCGGGCGGGGCGGTGACGCCCGCGTCTGCCAGCAGGGTGTCGTTCGTGAACATCGGGTAGACGAAGTTCACGACGGGGATCATGTAGGTGCTGCCGTCGACCTGGATCTGACTCGCCAGCTCACTGTCGTCGTAGTCGTTCTCCTCCATGAGGGCGGTCAGGTCGGCGATGACGCCCTGAGAGGCGAAGTCGTTGACCCATGCTCCGTCGAGGCCGACGACGTCGGGCATGGTGCCCGACGCGGCTCCGGCGAAGAGCTGCTCCTTGGTCGATGCGTACGGTCCGCTCACCAGCTTGACCGTGATGCCGGGGTTCGCGTCTTCGAACTCGTCGATGAGCGCCCGGAACTCGCCGTCGGGGAGTTCGGGCTCCCACCACTGCGCGAATTCGATCGTGACGTCTCCGCCATCCCCGCCGTCGGTTCCGCTGTCGCCTGCCGCGCACCCAGCCACGGCCAGGACTGTCACGGCTGCTGTCGCGGCGCCGGCGAGCTTGAGAATGCGTCGCCCTCGTCCCACTGTGATCATCACTTCTCCTCTTCGAGATCGTGCCGCACACGCGCTTCGATGCTTGTTCATGCGGTTTTGAGCAATGTTATGCCGTCCTTTGCGGGAACGTCAAGCATTTCTTTGCACTATTCGATGGATGTACTCACAGCGTCTTCGGCGAATCGGCGCCACCGCACGAGCTGGAGGCGAGAGTGCCGCCGCATCCGATCTGCCGTTTTCTGCTGAACTCTGCCGCCTTTCTCGCTCCTCTGTGCTAGAGATGTGTGCATGGAAGCAACTGCACCGTCGCCCAAGCGCCGCCTCCCGGCGGGCCGGAAGGCGGATCTCGCCTCATATGTCGAGCAGGTGGGAGAAGTGACCGTCGGCGGCCTCGCCGAGCATTTCCACGTCTCCATCGACACGATCCGCCGCGATCTCGATCAGCTCGACCGTGAAGGCGTGGTCATCCGCACGCACGGTGGAGCCGTCAGCACCGAGGGGCAGCT
This sequence comes from Microbacterium sp. AC035, assembly GCF_979258485.1. Taxonomy (NCBI): domain Bacteria; kingdom Bacillati; phylum Actinomycetota; class Actinomycetes; order Micrococcales; family Microbacteriaceae; genus Microbacterium; species Microbacterium sp. AC035. The sequence continues at coordinate 9,386 of NZ_OZ409858.1, read as the reverse complement.
CAAGGACCGGGCGCTGGACGTCCGTCTTCGGTTGCAGACCGAGGAGAAGGAGACGATCGCGCGCCTCGCCGCGGGGCTCATCGACGACGGAGCGGTCGTCATGCTCAACGCCGGAACGACCACCCTGGCCCTCGCGCGAGCGCTCCGCAATCATCGCGACCTGACGATCGCCACGAACAACCTGCGGATCCCGGCGGAGATATCGCCTTCCGCCTTCCGCGACCTCTACGTGTTCGGTGGCGCCGTGCGGGCGATCACCCAGGCCACCACCGGGCCCGTGACGTTCATGATGACGCCGGGAGGACCGGAGGTCGACATCCGCTGCGATCTGGCGATGATCGCCGTGGGCGCCATCGACGACGCCGGCTTCTCGACGTCGAACATGGGCGACGCGAACATGATGGCCGAGATGATCCAGCGGGCCGAGCGCACCGCGATCCTCGCCGACTCCTCGAAGTTCGGTCGCCGACTGTTCGCTCAGGTCACCACGCTCGACCGGGCAGACTACCTGGTGACCGATTCGGCACCGGAGCCGGCGTTCGCGGCCGCACTCGCGCAGGCCGAGGTCGAGATCGTCAGCCCCTCGGCATGACAGCGCCCGTCACCGGGCGTGGACCGGACCACCGGGGGTAGGGGGAACAGCCGCTATCAGGCGCGACCCGGTGATCGCAGAGGCGACGATCGCAGCAGTGCCGGCGACCGGCAGCAGGGCGAGTGCGAACGCCGCGCTCGGACCGAAGGCGAACGAGAAGACGAGGAACGCCACCCAGGCGACGACGCCGACTCCGACCCACATCCACTGCATCCTGGTCGTCGCCGCGCGGAGTGCTGTGGCTGTCGTGGGCCGCCCGTGGTGGATGACGTTCTCGGTCCACTGCCGCCCGTCCCACCACCTCTGGGTGCGTCGGTGCACGTCGTACCAACCCGGCGAGGCCGGCCCCCCACCGCTCATGAGGCGAACGACGGCTGGGGCCACGAAGGCAGAACCGTGGAAGAGAGGACGCCCGAGAGCACGGATGCGCGCGACTCCGAGTCGCCGCGCCCGATGAAGTACCCGATCACGTTCAGCAGCAGTCCGATGATGCCGATCGCCAGTCCCACCCACGCGACGGGCGTCGCGAAGCCGCCGATGATGGCGACGACGAGACCGGCGATGCCGACCACCCCGCCGATCGCGTTGAACAGATTCGAGGAGTACCACGCGTCCTGCGACGCTGCCGCATCCCGGAGCACACGCACCAGCCCGTCGATCGACTTCTCGAGTTCGTCGACCTGATCCTCGTGGTTGTCATACGCCGACAGGTAGTGCCGCGCCGCGTCGGAGTCCCACGCGTCGCTGCCGAGACCGCCCAGCCGCGCTGTCGTGCACTCCGCATCGACGCTGCTCTGCACACTGCCGATGCCCTCCACCAGTTTGTCCGCTTCGGCACGCAGCACCGTGGGAAGACCCATCCGAGCGACCGCGTCGCGCATCGCATTGAGAATCTCCCGCATGATCCCGATGTTGGCGAGGAGTGCTGCCATCGCCGCGTGGTATGCGGCATCCTTCGCCCAGTCGGGCCAGGGGACGCCGAACGTCGAAAGGCCGTCGGCCCACTCGCGCGCCATGGCCGGCGCGCCGCGCTCGGCCCTGTCGAGCTCTCTGAGACCATCATCGATCACGTCGATGATCCATTGCCCCATCGCCTCCGGATGCATACCTCAAGCCCCCCTGATGTCGCGGCTGACCTCGTCTTCGGTCTTCTCGTAGATCTCTGCCACCTGCTCGAGCCGCGACCCCATGGCGCGGAAGAGCGCGCCGCCGTCGCGAACCTTCTGCCGCAGGTCGGCCGCCGCCGCGAGATATTCGTCGCGAAGGGCTTCGAACCCCGGCTGGTCCGAGAACGCCCAGTACTCGAAGGTGTCCGAGATGCTGTCGGCTCCCGTCGCGAGAGTCTCGCCCCAACCTCGCCAGAGTTCGGCGTCAGCCCTCAGAACTCCCGTGTCGACTGTGTACCCGTCACTCATCGCTACCCCCGTCGTCATCGCCCGCGCGTCGTGCAATCACCGTGTTCGCGGTCGTCTTCACGACGTCTGCGAATTCGACCGCGGTGGCGGACGCCCTCCACTCCGCATCGATCGTGACCGAGAACTGACCCAGCGTGTTGATCTCGACCGTCAGCTCCGGGAAGACGTGCCGCTCGGATGCACCGTCGGGCTCGGCGACCACGGCGTCGATCGCATCCTCAGCCGGCAGTCCGTCGCGCAACAGCTGCATGGCCCGGTGCGCTTTCGTCGAGACATCCGGCATCGCTGAGACGCCCGCAAGCGCCAGCGCGGAATCCGTGGCGGAGGCGAGGGCGGTGGCGGCCGCGTTCATGTAGCCGCTCGGATCGACGGCGACCGAGGAGATGAGCCCGCGGGCGTCGGCCTCGATCTCGACGAGTGGGTCACGCTGAGCGACCTCGCGCGTCAATCGCGCCATCTCGGCTGAGAAGTCCGAGGCGATCTGACGGGATTGGATGCGGAGAGCGTCGATGCGCGCGGTCAGGTCATCTGAGGGAGTCATGTGCAAAGCTCCAGGCTCGGGCCGTCAGGCGACCAGTTCGATGATGGTCGCTTCGGCATGGCGGTAGCTCGCGAGCGCGCGCTGCAGGGCTCGTATCGCACCTGTCAGCTCGTCGAGAGTGTAGGTATGGTCCGCTTGCCACTGATCGTGCCGACTCTCATAGGCGTCTGCGGCTTCGCCGTCCCAGCCTGCGAGCATCAGCCGGGATGCGCTGTCGAGAGCGCCACCCTCGGCCTGCAGGTCGGAAAGCGCCCCGAGCAGGACATCGATCATGGTCTGGATCTGGTCGAAATCGACCTCGACTGCTACCCCCATGCCAGCACGATAACATCTTCCGCCCGCTGCACCCCAGCGCATCTTCTCCGGCCCCGCGAACGACGAAGGCCGCCGGGATCGCTCCCGACGGCCTTCGTGCGTGTCAGGCGGGTGCCCCGCCTGTCGAGGTCAGAACCAGCCGTTGATGAGATCCCACAGCCAGTCGATGATGCCGCCGATGATGCCGCCTGCGCGGTTGACGGTGACCGTAGCGGTCGCCTCGTCCCCGTCAGCCTGCGACACCGCGACCGTGTACTTGCCGGGCTGGGTGTTCTTCGGCACCGTCACGGAGGTGGAGAAGGTGCCGTCGGCCTTGACCTGGACGGTGCCGACCTCGACGGCCGATCCCTTCTTCGGTCGCAGCTCGACGGTCACGGTCTCGCCAGGCAGGTAGCCCTCACCTGTGACCACGAGCTTCTTGCCCGCGGCGACCTTCGACGAGCCGAGGTCGATCGAGCCTGCGAACTCCACCGGCTCCTCACCCGCGATCGTGAACGGCACCTGCACCGTGGTTCCCGTGCCGGCGACCGCCACGGCGAGCTGCTGCTCGCCGTAGATCCCTGAGGGCACCGTGAAGGTGAGTGTCGCACGCCCCGCCTCGTCGGTCGTGTCGACGATGGTCGGGTCGACCGAACCCGCTGTGAGCGGGGTGCCGCCGAGCGACAGCGTCACCTCACCCGGCGCCTGCTCCCCCGCGCTGAATGCCAGCGAAGAGAGAGCCACCGTCACCTGGTCACCGGCGCTGTAGCCATCGGCATCCGGCGCGCTTACCGAGACACCCACCGCGCGCTGTGCGAGGTCGGGGGTCGCGGTCTTGTTCGCGTCGAACCAGTCGACCATCGACTGCAGGTCGATCTTGCCGGTGTCGCGCTTGCCCGCGCCCTCGCGGAAGGTGAAGAAGTTGTCTCCACCCGCCGCCAGGAACGAGTTCGCCGCGACCGTGTAGTTCGCCGTCGGGTCGATCGGCGAGCCGTTCAGCGTGATCGACGTGATCCGCGAGCCCTGCGCCGCAGCGGGGTCGTACGTGTAGACCAGCCCCTCCGAGACGCCGAGCTTGAGGAACGGACGAGCCGAACCGGCCGGCTGCCACTGCTCCTCGAGCACACCCTTGAGCTGCACACCGGTGAGTGTCAGCGTGACCAGCGTGTTGGCGAACGGCTGCACCGTCGCCGCCTCGCGGTACGTGACGTTGCCGTTCGGGTCGCTGGCGTTCGCCGAGGCGTACGTCAGGTTCGCGCGGATGCCACCGGGATTCATCAGCGCGATGTCGGCGCCCGTGGACCACTTCTGCACGTCCGCGACGAAGTTGCCGATCGTGGACTCGCCACCGCGGTTCTCCGAGCCGTTGGTCTGACGAGCGCGGTTGAAGTCGGCGGTGATGTCTCCGACCTTGACCGCGCCGAGAACGTCAGCCTCCGCCTTCGCCTTCGCGACGATGTCGGCGACCTCCGGAACAGCCGGGTACAGCGCCTGTCCTCCGGAGGTCAGGGGCTTGATCTCGTTGGTGATCGAGATCAGGTCCTTCGTCTTCGGGTCGACCTGGATGTTCATCAGCCCGAGGTTCTCGCCGTACTGTCCAGCCGAGATGACCGGACGCCCGTCGATCACATGGTTGTACGCGAGGTGCGTGTGCGCAGACACGATGGCGTTCACGTCTTCGTCCACTCCGTAGACGATCTCGCCCAGGGGCGAGTCCGGCGTGATGCTCGACAGCTCGACGCTCGATGCGCCCTCGTGCACGAGCAGGATGACCACATCCGCCTCGCCGTTGGACGCGTCTCCGTCACGGAGGTCGTCTGCCACGGCGTTCACCGAGTCGACGATGCTGCGCACCTCGAGATCCGCGATGCCCTCCGGGGACACGAGCGAGTCGAGGTCTTCGGTGACTGCGCCGACGAAGCCGACGCGCACGCCGTCGAGCTCCTTCACCCAGGCCGGCGCGAGCGCGGGCTCGCCGGTCTCGGTGACGAAGACGTTCGACGAGATGTACTCCCAATCCGCGCGGTCCTGCACGCGGTCTCGCAGGTCTTCCCACCCCTGATCGAACTCGTGGTTGCCGGCAGCGCTGACATCGAGACCGGCCGCGTTGAGCGCGTCGATCGTCGGGTTGTCGTCGTTGATGAACGAGGTGAAGGTCGAGGCGCCGATCAGATCGCCGACACCGGCGAAGATCGTGTTCGGGTTCTCGGAACGGAACTGCTGCACTGCTCCTGCGACGACCGCCGCGCCTGCGGCAGCGCCGTCGGCCTCGATGCGTCCGTGGAAGTCGTTCATCGTGACGACGTCGATGCTCACCGGCGGGATCTCCGAGGAGACGCCGACGATGATCGGGTCGTGGTCGCTGGAGCGGAACGGCGTGCCCGCCTCAGTGGCGCCGAACGCGTAGCCGCGATCGCTCCACTCGGGAGAGTTGATGCTCCACACCCCCGCGCCCGTGATGGACTCGGCGAGAGACGGCGACGCGAGCACGTGGTCGAGCGAGCCGAGCTCGCCGTCGAACGAGTATGTGTGCTCGTCCGGTGCCTTCTCCCGTGCGACGTCGCTCCAGCCCTCGCTCGTGAAGACCTCGATGGGGTCTTCCTTCGCGTAGGCGTTGAAGTCGCCGATCAGCAGGATGTCGCTGCTTCCGGTGGTCTCCTCGATCTCCGTGGTGAAGCCCTTGAGCGAGTTCGCCTGCTTCACACGGTCGGCGTTGAAGAAGCCCTGGCCATCAGCCGGCTCGGCGCCACCGCCCTCCGGCGCCGACTTCGACTTGAAGTGGTTCGCCACCACCGTGACGACGCGGCCGTCGATGTCGAAGGCCTGCGCGATCGGCTCGCGGGCGTTGCCCCACACGGTCTCGTCCGTGACCGTGAGGCTCTCGCCGACGGTGCTGACCGCATCCTTCTTGTAGATGATCGCGCTGGTGATGAAGTCGGTCGTCGCCGAGTCGTTCAGCTCGTCGGGGGTGCGGACGTAGTCCCACTCCTCGCTGCCGAGCGCGTCGTTGAGTCCGTCGACCAGATCGGCGAGAGCCTCGTCGAGCGAGCCGCCGAGCTTGATCGAGTTCTCGATCTCCATCAGCGACACGATCTCGGCGTCGAGGCCGTTGATCGCCGCGACGATCTTCGACTTCTGGATCTCGAACTGGGCTGCGTTGGCCGCGCCCCTCGCGTTCGAGTTCTCGCTCTTGAGCGTCGTGAAGTAGTTGAAGACGTTGAACGATGCCACCTGAACGTCGCCGCCCACGGTCGGAGCCGAGTCGGTGCGAGGGTTCGTCGCCTCGAAACCGGCCTTCAGGTCGGCGGGAGACGTGCTGTCGATCGGCACGACCGGCTGCAGACGCCAGTCGTCGAAACCGTACTGGAGCACGTACCCGCTGTCGCTGAAGTCGACGGTGTCGCCGTTGCGGACGACGAGGTCCTCGGTGAAGTACGGCTGGTCGTTCGGGTGACCGTTGTTCGTCACCTGGATCGACCATCCGTCGTCGAGGAGGATGCGGTTCGCCCGGTTGGCTGCGGCGATAGCCGAGGCCTCGGAGCCGGGTCGCACGGTCTCGGTGCTCTTGACATTCAGGTCAGCGCCGGCGTTCAGCCAGAGCGTGCCGAAGTTGAAGAGCTGGTGGCTGGACGCGAGTCGGTAGGTGCCGGCCGGCGCCACATACATGTTCTCGTACTGCTCGCGGTCGGTGCCGACGGCGGAGTCGGGAAGAGGCGTGACCTCGGGCACCCCTGCTGCTGCCTGCACCACCGAGATGCCGGTCAGCGCCGCCGGGTTGAGCTGAGTCTGACCGAAGTACTCGCTGACGGTACCGGTGACCGAGACGAGGTCGCCGATCGCGAGCGTGGGAGCGAGGGCGTTCAGGAAGACGAAGACGCCGTCCGATGCCCCCGGTGTCGCGTCGTTCGCGCCGCCTGAGCCCTCGGTCTGGATGACGATGCCCTTGTAGCCACCGGTGCGGTAGTCGGCAGTGACGATGCCCTCGACCGTGACCGTCTGGCCGTTCAGCGGTGAGACATCGGCCGTGCCCTGCACGTCGGCGATGGACACCTCGGTCGGCTCGGGTTCGGGTTCAGGGTCGGGATCAGGATCGGGAACGGTGCCGGCGTTCTGCGGCGTGATGGTCGGCGACAGGCTGAAGTCGGCCTTGTTGTCGTCGGTGTCCTTGCCCCCGGTGCGGTTGAGCGATTTCACGTCGGTGTTGCCCGTGGGCGGCGTCGCCGCGGCGGTCTCGAACGTGTTCGACGTTCCGTAGCCGAGCACGTCGATGACACCGTCGACGCCGGTGACCGAGCCGGGGGTCAGTGTGATCGCCGCCGTGCCTTCGACGAGTGCGAGCGTGCCGTTCGTGCCGCTGGGGTTGAGGGTGCTCACGGCGTCGGCTGTGGGCAGCGCGGCGCCGTTGGCTCCGTTGCTGCCCGCCTGCACCAGATAGTGACCGCCCGCGGGGATGACACCGGTCAAGGGTGCGACACCGTTGGAGTTGCCTGTTCCCGTCGCGGACCGGTACTGCAGCGAGAGCCCGTCGAGGGTGACGGGCGCCGCCGTCGGGTTGTAGAGCTCGACGAACTTGTTCGTGAACGCGGCACCGGCGCTGCCTCCGGAGAGGTACGCCTCGTTGATCACGACCCCGGTTCCCGAGACGTCTGCGGCGGCTGGCGTGACGATCAGGGCGCTGGCGCCCAAAGCGGCGACGCAGGTGGCGGCGAGGACGCCGAGACGCCCCCGACTTCTGCGATCTGACCCGGGAACCTGGCGGTTCGCGGCGTCGGGAGCGGACATCATCTGTGTTGTCTCCTCGGGTGTGGTCTGGCGACGGCTCTCGTGAAACCGCGGCTGTGCGGCCTCTCAGCTCACGCACATGTGAGCGAGCATACGGAGGCCCTCCGACAACCTCAACGGAGTTTTCCGATTGGTAACCAAGCCCTCACCGAATGTCCGGAGGCGCCCCTGACGAAGGTGGAATATCGCGACGGAACGCGCTCAGATGCGCGCGCCGGGCCGCGCGCATGCGCGCGGTCATCCGCTCAGACGGCCCCGCCGGCCCCGCCGGCGGCAGCGTCTTCGAATTCCTCGACCTCGCGCTCCCACTGGTCCTTCGCGAGTCGATACCAGAGGTAGAACGCGAACCCGGCGAAGATCGCCCACTCCGCCGCATAGAAGATGTTGAGCCAGTTCACCGGCGACTGCTCGTCGGGCGCTGGAGAGGAGATGTCCGTGAGACCTGCGGTCGCCGTGATCGAGGCCAGGTACGGACGATAGACGTCGAGCTCGTCGATATCGTGCCAATGGCTGAGGAGCGCGGCGGTCGACATCCGGTCGATACGCTGCGGATCGTCCTTCGGCGGCACGGAGGGGCCCTCATCGGAGATGACACGTCCGACGATCGATGCGTCCGCGTCGCCCTCTTTCAGCTCCGCCACGGCCGCATCGGCGACTGCCCGGTCGGCGGTCCAGCCGATGGCCACCGCGATCGATGTGCGCTCGGCGACCCGCAGCTGACCGGTCACCCAGTAGCCTTCCGCGTCGTCGTTGAATCGGCTCGACACGATGAGGAAGTCGTCGGGGATCCAGGCCCCGGACGTCTCGACCTTCTGCCCGACCAGCGGCTCCGGCAGGTACTCTCCCGGCTCGACCACATCGGTCAACGGGCGCACCTGCTCGGTCGCGCCGGCAGGGGGCGGATCGGTCTCGATCGCCCGCTCGAGCTGCCATTGGCCGAGCCACGCGAAGACGCCGGCCACCACCAGGCACAGCACGAGCATCCCGATCCAGCGTCCCCGGAGCATGACCTCGCGGAGGGTCGGCGGGAACAGTGCGGGTGAAGTCACGGTGACGAGCGGTGCCTCAGGCCTCATACGGTGCGAGGACGACCTCGACCCGCTGGAACTCCTTGAGGTCGGAGTATCCGGTGGTGGCCATCGACTTGCGCAGCGCGCCGATCAGGTTCGCCGTGCCGTCGGCGACGGGTGCGGGGCCGTAGAGGATCTCCTCGAGGGTGCCGATGCCGCCGACCTCTACGCGGCGACCGCGCGGAAGCTTCGGGTGGTGCGCCTCGGGGCCCCAGTGGAAGCCGCGGCCAGGGGCGTCGGTGGCGCGAGCGAGCGCGACACCGAGCATGACGGCATCCGCTCCCATCGCGAGCGCCTTGACGATGTCGCCGGACGTGCCGACCCCGCCGTCGGCGATCACGTGCACGTAGCGTCCGCCCGACTCGTCGAGGTAGTCGCGACGAGCGGCCGCGACGTCGGAGACGGCCGTGGCCATCGGCGCGTGGATGCCGAGGGTGGCGCGGGTGGTCGATGCCGCTCCCCCGCCGAAGCCGACGAGCACGCCGGCAGCACCCGTGCGCATCAGGTGCAGCGCGGCCGTGTAGGTGGCTGCTCCGCCGACGATCACAGGCACGTCGAGGTCGTAGATGAACTTCTTGAGGTTCAGCGGCTCGTCGACGCTCGACACATGCTCGGCCGAGACCGTCGTGCCGCGGATGACGAACAGATCGACGCCGGCAGCGGCGACGGTGTCGTAGAACTCCTGCGTGCGC